>CAVWAT010000019.1:0-14385 GCA_963753045.1 uncultured Alphaproteobacteria bacterium | reverse complement strand
AGCTACCCTCGTATCGTGCTGCGCTCGAAACTCTAGGGATGAAGCGCATCCACATCACGGGTGGGCGAAGTAACAATCGAGCCGAGAATTCTCACTTGCCGATCCGGCAGCGAGAGCGGCGCATGCAGCGCTTCAAATCAGCCGGGTCAGCTCAGAGATTTCTTTCAACACATGCCGCCATCTACAATACCTTCAACGTTCAGCGCCATCTCATATCACGTCGAACACTTCGGCAGTTTCGTGCTGCGGCGATGGAGAGATGGCAAGAGGTGACAGCGGCGGCTTGAAATTGGGTAGTCGTAGATCTTCTGCGACCGATACATCTTAATGTGACAGCGCCCCAGCCACTATATCGCAGGCTGACAGAACGCGGTCGGGCACACAAATGCGCACTCATCGCCTGCCTGAACAAGAGGATCATACTCCTCACCTCGATGCTCACTAACGAAACACCGTTCATGCCGCACGAACCAGCCGCATAAAACACGGTTGTTGCACAGTATAGGCCCACGATTGAAACTAAGTTGTCAGGTCGTATCAATGCGCTCTTCTTCACCTCCTCGTGCTTCAAACAGCCTGCTCCGTTTCGGCAACCTGGCCATCTTGAGCCTCGCGGCACTGTTGGTTTTACCAGTGATTTCGTCTGCGCAGCAGGCACCCAATGACGCCGGCGTCCAGTCCGCGACTGACCGAACCTCAAGTAGCCTGGACGATGGTTCGAAATATGCCGTGAGCACGATCAGCCCCAGAGAAACGCTCTATAGCTTTGTCCGACTTGGTGCGGAGTTTCAGTTCGCTTTCGCCAACTATAGGGAGACACACGATAGCGAACGGTGGGCGCAGCTCGCCTTTCTCCTTGATCAATGGCTCTCGCTGATCGACCTGTCTCAGGTTCCCGCTGTGACTCGCCGCGACGTCGGTGCTCAGACGGCGGCATATCTTCTTGACATATCTAACCGGATCGAACCACCCGCCCTTGGAGATGTGCCCGATGCCACCACCTTCAAGACAGACGGCTCCGCTTCGTATCTTATACCGAAAACGCCGTTCAGACTTGTTCGGATCGACAGCGGGCCACGACAGGGCGAGTTCCTGTTCAGCGAGCGTACGGTGCAGATGGCTCCCCGCTTCTATCGCACGGTCGAGAGGCGGCCTCTCAGGTCGTCCAGTATGGTTGGCAGCTGGGTCTCGGAGTTACTTCAGCTGACGGGGCCGATGGTCCCGGCTGTGCTGCTCAAAGCGGTCCCGGAGAACCTGAAGCAACCAGTCTTTGGGACACCGATCTGGAAAATCATTGCGGTTGTGATCCTGACGATGGTGGCGACGCTGCTGCTGCTGCTCTTGAATCGCTTGACGACACATCCCGCCTGGGGTGGCTTGGTTGGGGAGCGCTGGCGACTCCTCTTGAGCCCATTGGCAGCACTACTTGTCGCGCTTGGCCTTCGCTACTTCTTCGCCGGTCAGATTGTCGTCACTGGCCAATTCGCGTCGGCGGTTTTCGCAACGCTGACACTGGTCATCTACCTAGCCATGGCCTGGGCGTTCTGGGCCTTCTTGTTGGCCGCTTTCGAGACGGCAGTTAACAAGGGTAATCTTCCCGAGCAGGCGTTTGACACGAACATGCTGCGGCTAATCGCCAGGATCATCGGATTCATTGGCGGCGTCATCATTCTGGCCTATGGCGCGCAGGATATCGGCCTGCCGGTGTTCAGCCTGCTTGCAGGCCTCGGAATTGGTGGCATCGCCATCGCCCTCGCAATCCGGCCGACGCTCGAGAACCTGATTGGGGGGTTCATCCTCTTCCTCGACAGACCGATCCGCGTCGGTGATTTGTGCACCTTTGGCGAGCATACCGGGACAGTTGAGAGCATCGGCGTCCGCTCGATCCAGATCCGGCCCTTCGATCGGACGATGATCACGGTGCCCAACGCCCAGTTCGCGGATATGCAGATCGTCAATTGGGCACGATGCGACCGCATGCTTATTCAGCAAACCATAGGTCTGCGCTATGAGACCGATGAGGACCAACTGCGATACCTGATCGTGAAGCTTCGAGAGATGCTCATAGGTCATCCACGAATCGACAGCGACACAGTGCGCGTGCGGTTCTCAGACTATGGCTCTTCCTCGCTCGACGTCAGCATTCGGATTTATGCCTTGACCCGAGAATTTAACGATTTTTTCGCGATCAAAGAGGATGTGCTGTTTCGCATAAAGACCATTGTCGAGCAGTCCGGGACCGGTTTCGCCTTCCCGTCGCAGACCGTCTACATGGGCAAGGACGAGGGCGTTAACGCCGATCTTGGCGAGAAGGCCAAGCAAGAGGTTTCAGCCTGGCGGCGCACCGGCCAGTTGCCGTTTCCGAACTTCGCGGAGGCCCGACTAAAACAATTGTACGACAGGTTGAGTTACCCGCCGCCCGGCTCACCTGATTTCAACGCTACGGCCGAGATAATCCAGGAGGTCGGGAGCGAGCCACTTTCGGCCGAACCCCTCCAAGACGAGAACGAACGGGCCGCCGATGAAAAGAAAGCATCCAGTGCGATTGAAAAAAGATAGTGGCCCTAGTGTTCTGACTCAGTCGGTTGACTCCCGGTGAGCGTCCGTCGTGTGTTTTGGCTCGGCTCTACTGAGCATACTGCCATGGGAGGAGTTCATCGATCCTGTTGATCTTGTGGTCGGCGATGCGACTGAGAACATCGGTCAGCCAAGCTTGGGGATCGACGGTGTTGAGTTTAGCCGTCTCAATCAGAGTGTAGGCAATACCGGGGGCGATGCATAAAGGAGGTGCCATGACGTTCGTATCCGCTCACATCCAGGCGAACATCATGACCGCCTTCGCGCCGTCGCGTAAGGCGGTACTCGCCGGACGCTTACTTTTAGCGGATGTCTAAGGATAGTGGGATGGCTCGGAAGCGGTATTCAGACGAAGAGTGAGCGTCCGCCGTCTGCACCTGCTCAGCTTTTTTGAGCATACCGCCAAGGAAGAAACTCGTCGATCCTGCTGATCTTGTGGTCGGCGATACGGGCAAGTACATCAGTCAGCCAGGCTTGCGGATCACGTTGAGCTTAGCTGTCTCGATCAGCGTGTAGGCAATGGCAGCTATTGTTTTGAATGCTTCCTCATGGCGCTCACTGATCTCCGGGTTTCTTGATAAAATTTCGTCCTTGACCTGAATTGCGAGCTGTAGTTGTCACTCCGCCGTGACACTTCGAATTGTATTGGGTGAGGCCACTCCATCCCATTCGTTCGTGCAGAACCGCAACATCATTCCGAGTGATCGTAGACAAGCGGCGTGACAGCCAGTGCGCTAGGTATTGCTTCACCTCGCGCTCGTCAGAACGCCACGAGCGTTTCCTCGGCCGACTATAGCGCTTCATGTACAACTCAAAGAGTTAGGTCAGCTCTTGACGAAGTTGTTTGTTTTTCGCTGTCGGGTCCTGACCGGCCGCGATCTCCCCTTTCAAGACCCGCGCGCGCTTGCGGGCCTGTTCGATCGTCACCTCTGGAAACCGACCGATGGTCATGCGTTCGTCGCGTCCGGCAATCCTCTTGCGCACGAAGAAGGTGACGATCCCCTTCGCGGTGACGTAGGCGCTCAAGCCGTCTTCCTTGGTGTCGCGGTAGCTCACCATTCCCTTTGCGGGAGGTTTCAGAGCCGGGATCGCCGCTTTGGTGAAATTGAACGCTTTTGGCCGTTTCATAGCTGTCCCCGTTGCCGCACCATTGCCGCACGGGGTATAGTATTGCCGCAAATTCGGGACAACCACGTAAAGTCGGGTCTATGGAGAAGGCACTGATAAATATAGGGAAATATGGCTCTGTAAAGTTTGGGAAAGGTGCCGGGCCGCTGACTTCACGACAGCCGGCCTGGATGGGGAAGAGGCTGCATCGCTTGCCGTGAATGGCTTTTGCTCGATGCCGGGCAATTGCCGCGCAACAGGAGACGAGGCTGACATCTGGGGCTTTGGGGTCGTTCAAACAATCGACGCCGCAGGGATGCAGATGTATGTGGGTTATCGTCACTATCAAGCGGGCTTTGACCTGGTTGACGCAACCGGCGCCAATGTCGCGGCGGAGGCACTTGATAGTTATGACACTGTCATCGTCGGCTCAATCATCCTCTTCTAGGCATCCGCACAGAGACGTTGAGGCTCTATTGAGCGTCCGATAAGTGGATTTTAGACGGACGCCGTGTCCGTTTATTGATCAAACCGGAAGAGGTTGCGACCCGCTATTCTGCACCTGCTCAGAGCCGGTTCGGGTCAAAAGCGGCCCTGCTCGCATGCAGAATGACACTTCCAGTTCACCCTCAGAAGGCGACATTACCCCGCGCTGGGCTGACTTCGGCGAAGGGCCAACTCCAGAACATGAACATTAAAGATGATCAGTTGGAGCGTGCCTTCGATGCTACAGTCAATGCGGCGTCAGCGAGCCTGGCGGCTGATCGTCTCTCGGTCAGTGAGGTGCAGGCTTAACCCGGAATTGCCAGGACCGTGCCGGTCGATTTGTGGTCCGGCGACAACGCGGTGACGATGGGCGCATCGAATTCGACTTCACCTTGAGGCCAGGCAAATGCAACGTCCGCTGCGTCCCGCCCGGCAGCGATTCGTACGATCTCGTCGACCGAAATCATGCGCGTGGGATCAAAGTTGAACCAAGCCCCTCCGTTCGGTCCTCTCAGATAGGCCTGGAACACCGCATGAAAGTCTGGTGGCTGCAACCCAACTGCGTAAACGCTCGCGTAGCGGGTCGGAATGCCCATTGCGCGACATAACGAAATGCCAAGATGAGCAAAGTCCCGGCAGACACCTTGCCGCGATTGGAATACGTCTGCGGCGGTAGAATTGGGTCCCGTACTGCCGCTCGCGTACACTAGGTTCTCATAGATCCAGTTGCAAACTGCGACCACGCGACTATAGCCTCGAGCCATAGCGCCGAAGTGCTGAAAAGCAAACTCCGCAAAAACATCTGATGGGCAATAGCGGCTGGGGGCGAGATAAGTCAGGTACTCCATCGGGAGTTCGGTAAACTCGAACTCATAGACTTCCCTCGGTTCCATGCTGACCGTTTCAAGGTTGACGGTCGCCTGATAGCCAACCTCGACGTCACCGGGACCAAGCATGGCACGGATCACTCTCGTCAATGTCACGGGATCTGTGTATGCGGTAAAAAACTTTTGGCCGGCACTGACTGGTATTGTGATCGCTTCGTTGATGATTGTTTGATTATCGGCCATAGCAGCTTGAATCTGGAAGACAAAGCCTGTTTCTTCAATCAGCGTGTAGCGCAGAGTGCATGCGACAGAGACCTGCATGGGATGTTTACCCTAACAGTTGATTGAACTGAAGGTCACAAAGCAACTGTATTTGGTGCTCTGAAGATTGCAGTGCCGTAAGTTGCATAGCACCAACTTCAATATGCGGCGCTGCCTAAAGTATGTGCGCATTTCTTTTCAAAATGTTCAAAGCCGGCTCAGAAGCTCGCTCTTCTTGCTCGCAAATTCCTCTTCGCTTATGTAGCCTTTCTCCATCAAATGCCCCAATCTTTCGAGCAGCGCGATAACGTCGTCACTGTTTGATGAGGACGGCTGCTGTTGCGGCACCTCGGTGCGTTGCGGTTGCGTCTGTTTGACGGTCGGTGGCGGAGCGGGCTCTTCTGGCACCGTTTTTGGCACTTCATCGGTGAATGCCGATTGCACAGGCATTCCTTCGCGCACCACGACTGGCAGCGTTGACAGATTGACGGTCCCATATTGGCTCGTAAACGTGATCGACTGACCGCCGCCTTGTTGCTGACCAAAGCCGCCGATCTGGTGATCCAACGTATCATACACCCAAGGCTTGCCGCCCGTTGTCACGGCCAATCGGTGACTGCCGGAAAAGTATGCATAGCGCATGCTGTTCTGTGACCCTACGGCGCTTGGCGTACCGAGTTCCCGTGGCCACCATTCAGCCGAAGGATCAGGGACAAAAAGGCTGTTCTGCGACCCTATCTGCCCTGCAGCTTGTGCCTGCGAATGCCCTCCATTTTGGCTTTGCGACTGAAACGATCCAATGAGCGGGCTGGTCTGATGCGCAGCCAGACCGTTGGAAAGATCATTGCAGACACTGTCGACGAGATATTTCAGTTGATTGTTGAACAAATCGCTGACCATGGTCATGCCACCGCGCATCCACTGCCCTGACCCGCCGAACTCGGGATGGCTGAATTGGGCCATCGTCCCGTTACCGTTATGCACGGCAATGAGCATGTGCGTAACAGCATCAGTTGAGACGCCGTAGCGGTTTGATACGTCTTGGACGAGCTGAGTGCCTGCAGCGGAGAGGTTCGCCATGATTTCGTGATCCAACCAGTGTGTCGCTTCGGCCCATTGCCCGGTCATTATGCAATAAGCCAATCAGTTCAGCCTGCCTACTGCAAACTGTTGCACAACAGATCATCGGTAAGTTCTTGGTGTTTGGCAACGACCAAGCTGGCACGCAAAATCGTTTCGGCAGATCTTTGGCCCTTCGCGCAAATATCGAAGAACGCTATTCAGGGCGAGCTATGCGCTAAAGTTGGTGACGGCCTGAATCGGTGAAGGCGGCATATCGTGAGGTTGCTTGACGACCTCACTTCTCCAGCGAAGGAGCGATATGCCGTGTCGAACGATAACGTGACCAAACTGATTCAGCCAGGAGCCTTCGACGACCCACTCACAGAAGTCCTGCGCAACGGCGCCCGCACGCTGCTTGCCCAGGCTGTCGAGGCCGAGGTGACTGCGTTTCTCAGCCATCATGGTGACCTGAAGACCGACAATGGGCGGAGGCGTGTCGTCCGCCATGGCCATCTCCCCGAGCGCCAAGTGATGACTGGCATCGGCCCCGTTGCCGTCAGGCAGCCGCGCATACGCGACAGGGGCGCGGCTGCACATGATGATGGGCGCATCCGCTTTAGCCCTGCGATCCTGCCGCCCTACGCACGCCGCTCGAAGAGCCTCGAAGTCCTGTTGCCAGTCCTCTACCTGAAGGGCATATCCACCGGCGACTTCGAGGAAGCGCTGTCAGCCTTGCTCGGCAAAGATGCCCCAGGGTTATCGGCATCGACGATCGCACGTCTCAAAGAAGTTTGGGCCGACGAGCACGACCGTTGGCGAAAGCGCGATCTTTCCACGCGCCACTACGTCTACGTGTGGGCCGATGGGATCCATCTGCAGGCCCGCCTCGAAGAGGAGAGGCAGTGCATCCTCGTGATGATCGGCGCGACGCCGGAAGGTAAGAAGGAGCTGATCGGCCTCACCGACGGCGCACGGGAAAGCGCACAGGACTGGCGCGAGCTGCTGCTCGACTTGAAGCGCCGGGGGCTATCACACGCACCCAAGCTCGCCGCCGCCGATGGCGCCCTCGGTTTCTGGAAGGCGCTCGGCGAGGTCTGGCCGACAACTCATGAGCAACGCTGCTGGGTTCACAAGACCGCCAACGTCTTGAACAAGCTGCCAAAGAGCCAGCAATCCAAAGCCAAGCGATCACTGCACGACATCTGGATGGCCGAGACGCGAGGCGAAGCTGAGGCCGCCTTCGACGCCTTCATCGAAACTTACGAACTGAAATACGAAAAGGCGGCCGAGTGCTTGGCGAAGGACCGCGAGGCGCTGCTGGCGTTCTATGACTTCCCTGCCGAGCACTGGAAGCACTTGAGAACGACCAATCCGATCGAAAGTACGTTTGCCACCGTGCGCCATCGCACGATCCGATCGAAGGGCTGCATGTCGAATAAGACGGCGCTCGCAATGGTGTTCAAGCTCGTCGAGGCCGCGAACAAAAGCTGGCGCCGGCTTGACGGCCCGAACCAGTTGCCGAAGGTCGTTCTCGGTGTAAAGTTCACAGATGGGCTGGAGGTGGTCTCGACTGCCGATCCTCAGCCCCAAACCGCCGCCTGAACCCACAGGCCCGTCACCAAGATTTGGCCATAGCTCCAGCCCGGAAGCCTGTACGGAAGACCGATTGAGCCGAGAATACAGGCGTTGGTGCAAACGATGGCCTTTTTTGTTCGGAGCGTCGTGCCAGAAAGTTTTCGCGCCCCAGCTCGACGCCGTCACTTGCATCCCTCACTGCTGCAACGACGCAGTTTTCCTTGATTCTAACACCAAGAGACTGGGCGTGTTGGCTGAGAGCAACGACGCAGCGATAGGGGTTGATCCAATTGCTCGGAACTTCAAGCGCTACTTTGCGTGCGCCTGGGCGGTCGCCTGAGCGGGTCTTGGTCAACTGTCGTTGCAGCAATAAATTCGTGCTGGATGTCACTCTTGTCGAGTGTAGCTGCGATCTTCGGAAGAGCGGCGGCGGTAAGCCGGCCCGTGGACTGGATTCTCAATATTGCGGCTGCGGCTCGCTGCTCTAGGAACATTCGTTGCTAGCCATTTTGCAACTGCTTGGGTTCGTTGATTGAGATGCTCTGAAGGCCCAGGCATGTTCCGGATTGCTATTGGATGAGACCAACCAGACGGGGGCGGCTAGCGGTGACAGCAAACCGGCGTTTCGACCCGATGCGCCGAAACCGACGAAGTTGGCTTCGAGCAGAAGGATGTCGGCAGCTGGCTCCATCTCAGCTAGGCGAATGGCCGTCATGAGCCCTGCAAAGCCGCCGCCGATGAGAACGACATCGGGATGGTTTGCGCTGCCAGTTCGCTCTTCATTTTTGGGAACTCTGGCTTTCGTTTGGGTGTGGCGCTGCCAGTAGCTACGGCCAGTGGCTGACGGCAAACGGTGTTTTCTTGCCTGACCAAAAGGCGGGCATCGACGTTTACTCCTCTCGTGGCGCACCATTAACGATTGGTTCCGGGCCAAGATATGCGCGCAGGTCCAGTTCCCATTGGGGCCGTCCATCCAATAATCGGCCTGGCCGAACCGGCGATCTGATGGGCGGTACGACGAATTCGCGACCATTTATAGGGAAAAACCGAAATTATCGGCAGGGCAGTGTGCCCGGCGAAACAGCGTGTATTTAGTTGAGATTTTCAATTCCGTCCAACTACACGAGTGCGGAGGCGGAAACTCTAATGTTTACCAAGGATGACACATACCGATTTAAGGGTGGCCGGATAGGCGTCTCCTTATCCATGGGCTAGGCGGAACGCCCTTAGAACTGCGGTATGTGGCCAACGGCCTTGCCCGCCAAGGCTACTCGGTGGTCTGCCCACAACTTGCCGGTCATTGTAGCGGAGAAGATGGCCTTAAGGCTGCGACCTGGCAGGATTGGTACAAGAGCTGCGAAGACGCACTCGATGAGCTACGCGAATCCTGCCAATTTGTGGTCGTCGGCGGTCATTCAACTGGCGCGTTGTTAGCCATGATGTTGTCGGCAAAACGGCCCAACGACGTACAAGCAATGACATTGATGGCGCCGACGCTCTGGGCCAACGGCTGGGCGATTCCCTGGTATGCGCACTTCTTCCGGCTGGTTCGTTACAAGTGGTTTGCGAACCTAATCAAGTTTCCGGATCTTGAACCATATTGGCATCAAGGACGATCGCATTCGTGCGTTCTTCATGCAGGCGCTCATGGATCCGGACTCTTCCCAGTCCATTTACACGCCTGGTGGCGCTGTGCTGGAGCATCGCTGGCTCGGCCAGGCGATCATGCCGCTTTTGGAGCAGATCACACAGCCGACGCTCATTCTGCATCCCAGGGAAGATGATATCGCCGACATCAACAATGCATTCTTCCTGCAGCGCAATTTGCGGGACGTGTTGACGTCTCGGTGTTGGAGGACAGCTATCACAACTGCACGCTCGATCGGCAGCGGCATGTAGTTGTCCAGCGTTCCGCCGGCTTCATTGAGAGTGTACTGGGTCAGTCGGAGCAGGTGCAAGAGCGGGCAAAGCTGCGCGAACGTGAGTATTTTTACGGGCACAGCCTGTTGCGGTTGCCGCTTAGTGAAAGCTCCCGGAATGCGTGCCCTTCAAAAAGATCAATCTGCTGAATGCATAACCAAGGCTCGGAGAGGAAAAACTACAATGACAAGCGCGCGTTCAATCAAGGCGTTGCTCCAACCGGAAATAAACGTCGGCGCAATTGCGCCAGATGCTAAGTCGGCAATCAATTCTGGAAGATCATACCAACCCGAGTGAGAGTAATCATTACGATTGCCGCCAAGATGACTGGAGGTTCTTGACACAAGTGCGCTCATCACTCGTATTCATGGCAGTATCGACGAAATCGACCGCGCCGCCTGGAATTTGCTGTATCCAAACAACCCCAAAAGTCGAAATCATTATGGGCGATCGAACGCATGCCGTCGGACAACTTCACTTATTCGGCAGTCGCGGCTTACGCCGGGGGCAGGCTCGTTGGAGCAGCGCCGATGTTTCGCGTCGACTATCGCTTGGATCATCCGCTAGGTCCCCGGTCTCAGGCGGTCACCGCTTGGATTGGGCGTCGCGCACCTCAGGCCACGAGAATGCCCGTTATGGGCCTGGGCTCGCCGTGGTCCGACGAATGCCACGTTGGCATTTTGCCAGGCCTAGATGATCAGCAGCGCAGCGAAGTATTCGAGGGACTTCCTGCAACAACCAAATATTCCAGCGGCAAATAACGTGCGGGTTCTGGCTCTAAAGGATGTCACCGACGACGATAGTCACTGGGCCAAAGGTATCCTGAAGAAACATCAGTTTTCCGCCATTCCGTCACTTCCGGTGGCAACTCTCGACTTACCGTTTTCAAGCATGGATGAGTACCTCGCCAGCCTTTCGGCCAATATGCGAAAGGACCTGCGCAGCGAAACAAAGCCAAATCAGTTCGCATTGAAATCCGCGATAGCATCGAGGCTTGGAGGCTGATATTCTGCGGCTTTACAAGCAGACCCAGGACAATCGCAAGGCCAGTTACGACTGCTTCGACGTCCTACCGATAGCTACTTTCGCCATATGATGAGGAGACTAAAGCCGCGGGCCAAACTTTTGTTGTGCTGGATTGGCGACCGGCTCGGTTTGGTAAATCTTTTTATTGTCGGAGAACGATGGTGTGGTGGGGAAATATCTGGGTATGGACTACGAAGATTTCGCGAAAGAACAATTTGTACTTCGTGAACTGGATGTCAACGGTGAACTACTGGTCGGAACGGCATTTCAAGCATGCAGGTCGGCCAGAGCTGCTACGGCGTCAAGGCCCGCCTTGGCTGCAAGCTCCACCGCTCCTGGGTTTATGCAAAACATACCGGCACGTTCGTTGGACCGATCGTTCGGGCCATGTCCCGTTTTGCTGCATTTGACAAAATGGACCCCGATCTGCGCGAAATGGGAAAAGATGCGCCTTACGCCGCGGCGATGAAGCAGCCTATCTAGCGAACTCATTGGGCCTAACCACAATCGCCTCTAATTCAACACCGGACGTTGTTAGCTGGAACTGAATGTCGGCAACGTTGACTTTGCCGACTTTGGTTCATCCGATCTGCCAACGGTGTTGTCACGGTAACGCGCCTGCAGAGTTGATGCCGTATGCTATCAACGTCCGATGAGCAGTTCTACCTATCGTCGCCATCGCTTCCCGCCGCTGTGATCCAGCAAGCGGTCTGGCTGTACTTCGCTTTCCTGAGCCTGCGCGATGTCGAGGATATGTTGTCCCAACGCGGCATTGGTCTTGGCCTTGATCTGGGCCAACTACCCTTCCCTCCAAAGCTTTGCAGGTTCTTGGCCATCTCGCGCGACAGCGGCAGATGCCTGGCATAGAAGCGCTCGATTTGGTTGACGCTGGTGCCGGCGTTTTTGGCAAGGTTGAAGATGTTGACCTGTCCATAACTAAATGATCCTCATGCAAATCGCAGTATGTCTCAAGCTGTGACGCTGCGATCCGAGTTGGTCATGGGATCATCCGCTTCAGACTAGTGCGATCTAGCAGCAGATTAAATTGCCGCTGAAAAATGCGCGCTGCCGTTGCGCGATTGGTGTAGTCGGGCAGGAAGATGTAGTCGTCTCCACCAGCTTTCGGATAACGCCTCTTGAGCCGCTGATAAGCATTGACTGCACCTGCCATTGTGTTGGCGATCCTGAAGCCAGTCTTGCCACTTCTGATGGTCACCAATAGCCGCTTGGGTTTCGTCTCAAGGGCAATGTCATCATGCTTTAGAGCATAGAGCTCTGTGGTGGTAGGGCGAACAAATGCATGTACGCAAAAGAGGATGAGATCGTACAACTCATCCGTCGCTCAACGCCTCTGACAACAACGCCTTCCTTGGCCATCTGCTTGGCTTCGTCCAGCAGCTTTTTGTATTCGTCCTTGCTTTCTGGAACGAGTGGCGCAAACCGAAAGAACGCTCTGGGGTTGTCTTTCTGACGGACCCTTGGCGTCGCTGGAACGACATCAATCAGTCCATCGTCTCTGGCGACCTTCAGCACGTTTCTGAAGGTGGCCATCAGCATGTTGCGGGTTGAGGAAGATAAGATCAGAGCGCTTGCGGTTCAGGCGCTGAATGAAGAGCTGCCAGTCTCTGGTGGTGAGTTCTCTGACGTCGCGCGTTCCAAAATGGCGGACAAGACCCCAGTCATCATTGTCCAGGAATAGCTTGGCGGTTCTGATGTAGTTCTTGTTGCGCTCTCCTAGATCAGCCAGTTGCTGACCCTTTTGAACAAAGCGATGAGCATACGTCTTGAAGCTGAACTCCTGAGGGGAAGGGAGAATCCTTGCTGCAAATCTTCTGAGCCAGCTGTTCAGCTGCTGTCCTGGCTTCTATCCTGCTGGTCTCCTTGGTGGAGCGGACTTTGTACTTGCCTGTCCTAGGATCCAGAACGCGTGCATAGTAAAATGGACTGGCATAGAGTCTGATAGATGGCTAGCCCACGTCTGAGCTTGATGATCTTGCCTTTGAGCCTGCATGTCTGGAGCCTTGGGCATATCCATCAGCCAACTGAAATATCGCAAAACCTATAAAGTCAACCTATAAAGTACTCTGCAACTTATTGAAATCATTAGAGTGGCGGAAAACTCTTAATCAGCGGGTCCACGGTTCGAGTCCGTGCACACCCACCATTTCTCACTACATATCAATGACTTATTTGATTTGTGAACATCCGGTGTTCACAGCCTAAAAGCTATAAACACCTATAAAGTCATTAAAACCAGGTCCTTGGCCTGCTCCCCTGAGACGGTACCATTCTGATTGAGCAAATCCGGCTATTTCGAACCTCAGATGAGGAGACGATGGAATGGCACGGAAGCGGTACACGACGGAACAGATTATCGGCATGTTGCGGGAAGCCGAAGTAAAGCTGAGCCAGGGTGAGACAGTGGGTGTGATTTGCCGAGGCTTGGGCATTTCGGAGCAGAGTTATTATCGATGGCGCCGGGACTACGGCGGTCTGAAGCTTGATCAGGCAAAGAAGCTCAAGGATCTGGAGCGGGAGAACGAGCGGCTGAAGAAGGCGGTCTCTGAGCTGACGCTCGACAAGTTGATCCTGAAGGAAGCTCTTGAGGGAAAATACTGAGCCCTTCCCGAAAGCGAGCGTGCGTGACCCGCGTGCGCTCGCAGTTGTCGGTCTCCGAGCGACGCACCTGCCGGGTTGTGGGACAGTCTCGCACAACGCAGAGACGCCAGCCTAAGATACGCAGCGACGAGAAAAGGCTGACTGCCGCAATCATCCGTCTTGCCAAGCGGTACGGCCGCTATGGCTATCGGCGGGTGACGGTGCTACTGCGCGCTGAAGGCTGGAAGGTGAACGTCAAGCGGGTGCATCGCATCTGGCGGCGGGAAGGGCTCAAAGTTCCTAAGAAGCAACCCAAGCGCGGTCGGCTTTGGCTGAACGACGGTTCGTGCGTGCGGTTGCGGCCAGAGCGGCCGAACCACGTGTGGAGCTACGACTTCGTTCACGATCGCACCCAGGACGGCCGTCCGTTCCGAATGCTCACGGTCCTTGACGAGTTCACGCGCCGTTCAATGGCGATTGTCGTCGCACGACGACTGCGTTCGGACGATGTGGTGCACTGTCTCGCTGATCTCTTCGTCGAACACGGCCCGCCGGAACATATTCGTTCCGACAATGGGTCTGAGTTCATCGCGAAGAACGTGCGAGGCTGGCTTGCCCGGATCGGTGTCAAAACGCTTTACATCGAGCCAGGAAGTCCATGGGAGAACGGCTATTGCGAGAGCTTCAACTCGAAACTCAGAGACGAGCTGCTGAACATGGAAATCTTCACAACGCTCCGAGAAGCCCAGGTGCTGATCGAGCAATGGCGACGCCATTACAATGCGGTCAGGCCGCACTCTTCGCTCGGCTATCAGCCCCCAGCACCGGAAGCGATCTTGCCGACAGCATCTGAACTGACCTACGCTACGCTCCGGCCAACCCAGATGCTGGCCGATGGCGGCCGGATTCTAACTTAGAAACTGGTCCCGTGATTGGGGGCAGGCCA
>CAVWAT010000018.1:0-34068 GCA_963753045.1 uncultured Alphaproteobacteria bacterium | reverse complement strand
TGAAACCATTCATCAGGAAATTCATCAGTGCAATCGTTGCAGTATTTCCCCTCGAAAACACCCATCGCAAGCATTTCTTTTGGTGTGTAAAATGGCTTGAATTGATCTGAGAAGTCCTTGCCAATTGGCGCGACAAGCTCATACGAATAATTGGATTGCATCTTGTCGTTGACTTCAATGATGTCACCAACATGCATTCCGGAACCTCCACCTTCGATTGCCTATGTTGTACGGTGCGATTTGGGGTCAATGTTGGCCATGTGCCTGCATCGTTCAACGACGACAAGACCCAGATCATGTCGAACGAAATCGCTTAGGCCTCGGAATTGACCAACCGGCGTTGACATTGACGCGCCTCGGCTTGGTATCCGTTCGTCCATGGCAGGGTTACAACCGATGTGCGGATCTACGGATCGGACGGCCGGATCGACCAAAGGGAACGATCGTCCCGACTGGTTCCGAACCCTACATCCCCTTCGGCAAGCTCGAGCATAATCTCGTTTCTCGAAAGAACGGCAGAGTCCATGGCG
Source organism: uncultured Alphaproteobacteria bacterium (assembly GCA_963753045.1). Classification (GTDB taxonomy): domain Bacteria; phylum Pseudomonadota; class Alphaproteobacteria; order Rhizobiales; family Hyphomicrobiaceae; genus Filomicrobium. Next base: position 33,538 of record CAVWAT010000018.1, on the reverse strand, counting down.
GGTTGTAGAAGGCGAGCAAAGGCTCCCCGACCGTTACGAGCTTCTCCTCCAACACGTACTTGCGAAGCTCGGCGGTCTTTGCGGCGATTAGGCTTTCAGTCGCGCGCCATGTGAAACGGATAGCGACCATCCGCTTGCCCGGCACTCGGACCAGCCTGACACGCGTGTCGTTGGGTGCCGGCAATGTCTCCATGGTCCAGTTTTTGGGTATGTTGAACCGCACCTTCCATGTGCCGCCATCGCCTTGCTGGGTGACCGGTGCCGTCATAGCGATCGTCTGATCACGCTGCTGCTGGACCGGGGCGGTCATCTCAATCTTGGCGTTCGGCTTGTTGCGCCGAATATGTAGGCTGCGATCAGGCGAAACCCTTCCGCGATTGCCGCTTGGCGCTCGCCGATGACCTCGGCTTCTGCCGCGATCATCGGACCGTAGTCCCGGGACCTCGATCGCTCCTTTGGAAGCCGCGACCTTGTATGCGGGTTGCTCAACTAGACCCATTATTGGGCGGCGCAATGGCCGCTATGGCTAGGATGAAGACAATTCCTGCGATTGCCCATGATATCTTCGCTCGTTTGGCTGACATGGGTTGACCTTTACGTTCAACAGTGGCGCAGCTGCTGTCCATATAGGGGCTTTGCTTGAAAGCGCGAGGATATTGCGATTGGCCAGGCTTGCTGTTCTTTGCCCGCGGTCTCGGTCGGGGAGATGATCCGTCGAGGCATATGTGATTGCTGTCTGCGGGCCAGTCGTATTAAAAGACATTCCGTCAGCCGGGATGAAGGACGTTCAGTGGCACGCATACTCGTCATCGGAGGAAGCCGGGGCATCGGTGGGGCTGTATGCCAGGCCGCCGTCGCTAAGGGACATATGGTCTGAGCTATTTCGCGCAGCGGCAAGATGCCGGATAACGTCGGCGACAATTGCGAGGCGATGAAAGGAGATGCGCTGCATGCGGCGGACGTCGCACGAGCGCTCGACGGGATCGACGTGGTGGTCCAGCCTTAGGAGTGCGCCTTCACTAGACGTTGTCCTAAAGCCCGTGACCCTCTTTTCTGAGGCGACGCGTGTGCTGCTCCCAGAAATGAAAAAAGCTGGCGTGCAAAGGCTCGTAAGCGTCACTGGATTTGGCGCCGGAGACAGCAACAAAAGCATCAATATCTTGCAGCGGCTCCCCTTCAAGTTGCTGTTAAAGCGCGCCTACGATGACAAGTCTGTTCAAGAACAGCTGATCGAGGAAAGCGACTTGGACTGGCTGATTGTTCGCCCCGGCGTGCTCACCAGCGGGCCTACAAGCGGGAAATATCGCGTTCTGTCAAAGCCGGCTGAATGGCGCAACGGATTATCTCTCGGGCTGACGTTGCGGACTTTATCGTTCAACGTATTGAAGCTGGACGATTGAAGTGTGAAAGCCCGTGATCATTCGTTTTCCGCTTTGACGCCGTGATATGGAGTAAATGACGTCTAAGTCTGAACTTATGAACAGCATGGCCGGTGGCGTCTGTGATTTGAAAAAGCGCGCGCCCTGGTGGGGTGGCGATCCGCAAACCCTGCGCAAGCACTTTCTGTCAGCGCAACTGCCCTTGCCAGGCCAGTCCTTAGTTCGCATATTTCCAACATCGGATGGGGGTGGTGACCAACTTACGGGTACGGTTGAACAACCCCAAGACCATGAAAAAAGTCCTCTGATCTTGCTCATACACGGCCTCACGGGGTGTGAGGATAGTACCTACGTGCGGGAGTCAGGGCGCTTCCATTTGGTGCGTCGCCGTTCGGTCCTCCGGCTCAATTTGCGCGGCGCCGGCAGCTCAGGGCAATTGGCCCGCGGTTACTACCACGCAGGTTGCGCTTCGGACCTTCAGGACGTGCTCGACGGATTGGACCCTGAGGAAACCGCAAACGGCGTTTTCGCTATCGGCTTTTCTCTCGGTGGTAACATCCTTCTGAACCTGCTGGGTCGTTCAAACCTGATGCATGGCCTAATCGGCGCTGCTACAGTTTCGGCGCCGATCGAACAGCTCGAAGCCTGCCGGCGGATCATGGCACCACGGAATGCTGTCTATCAGAGATTTCTTCTCCGACGCATGAAGAGTGACGTGCTATCGTCCGCCACGCTGTCGCATCAGGAACGCCAGCATGTCGAGCGTGCGACGAGCGTTTATGAATTCGATGACCGGTTCGTAGCACCTCGCAACGGCTTCTTTGATGCACGCGACTACTACGAGAAGACCGCCGGCGCCCGCCATGTGCGTGCTATCGAGGTGCCCACCCTTATGCTGCACGGGTGCAACGACCCGTGGATCCCCGTTTCGTCGTACCGCAATTTGCGGCCTCAATCCCTAGGCAATGTTGAGCTCATTATCTCCCGAAGTGGTGGCTACGTCGGTTTCCACGAACGGGGATATGGCGAAACGTGGCATGATCGAAAAATCGACGGGTTTCTTCATAGACTGCTCACTACCTAGTACGCCCGTGAACGGAGTGTCCTTGTTGGGATAAGTTTTGCGCGGCAGCCCGTGCATCCTATTCAATAGAAATAGGCAAACATCGCAGGCCGGGATTCCTCAAACGTCAGACTTAGGATTAGAAGAATGCCGCACAATCGCCGCGTGATTATTGACGATTTCAGTGCCCCTTTAGTCGCTTCCAGCGGCGCCCGTTGGGAACTCTTCACAGATCAAGTGATGGGCGGGGTTTCGCGGGGAACGATCGTGCACGAGAAGGTGGGCGGCCGCTCGGCACTGCGTATGCGCGGCAGTGTTCAGCTCGATAACAATGGCGGCTTCGTGCAGGCTTCTCTCGATCTTTCAGCGGATGGCAGTTCGATCGACGCCAGAGCCTATGCAGGAATCGAATGCACGCTACTGGGAAATGACGAGTGGTATAATTTTCATTTGAGGACAACGGACACATTACGTTCTTGGCAGTCTTATCGACAATCCTTTCGGGCTCAGTAAGATTGGCAGCTGGTCCGATTGCTGTTCCGTGATGTCAAGCCCCACCGTATTGATACTCCGCTCGATCTCTCGTGCTTGAGACGCATCAGCTTCGTCGCCATCGGGCGCGAATTCGACGCGGATCTCTGCGTTTCACGCCTGGCCTTCTTTCAAGCGGATTCCAGCAATCCCTAAATCCAACGGGGTCTCAGACGAGCCATTTCGGGTTGAAAGCCGACGCACCGGTCGAGACGGTGGCAGAGATGCAAACGGTTCTTCCCACCTATCTCACCGCCTACAATGAGAAGCGACAGCATCAGGGCCGCGGCATGAACTGGCTTCCGCTGGCGATTGCCCTTCGCGCAGAACCGGTTCTAGTGTCTCACTCGTACTCGCGGTCATCTGGGCTGTGGCGCTACCAGGCGAGATATACGCACGAACGCGCTTGTCACAGCGGGAGGACTTGTGATGTCGACTAGAAACCTAGTATGCGTTCTGGGCGACCAGCTGACGCCTTCGATTTCGTCGCTGTCGCGATCCGACCGGAATAAGGATCGGGTCCTGATGGTCGAGGTGTTGGAAGAGGCGACCTATGTCAGGCACCACAAGAAGAAGCTTGCGTTCATCTTCTCCGCCATGCGCCACTTTGCCAACTCGCTGTGTGAAGCGGGCTGGGCGATCGACTATTCGAAGCTCGATGCGCCGGACAACACCGGTTCGTTCACCGGCGAGATCGAGCGGGCGATTAACGACCACAAACCGGAAAAAATAGTCGTCACAGAACCCGGCGAATGGCGCGTGCGCGAAGCTGTGGACCGATGGGCAGAGCGGTTCGGCATCGATGTCGAGATCCTCGCAGACGATCGGTACGTGTGCTCGCAAGCTGATTTTGCTTCATGGGCCGAGGGTCGCAAGCAGCTGCGCATGGAGTTCTTCTATCGCGAGATGCGGCGCAAGACGGGCCTGCTGATGAACGGCGATGAACCCGCCGGCGGCCAGTGGAATTTCGATGCCGAAAACAGAAAACCAGCCAACGTCGATTTCTCTTTTCCGCAGCCCAAACGCACAAAGCCGGATGGGATCACCACAGAGGTGCTCGATTTGGTGGCAGCTCGGTTCCCTGATCATTTCGGCGTTCTTAAGCCGTTCTGGTTTGCGGTGATCGCTGAGCAAGCAGAAGGCGTGCTTGATCATTTCATCGAGGTCGGGCTGCCATCATTTGGTGACTATCAGGATGCGATGCTGAGCGGTGAACCGTTCCTCTACCATTCCCTGATCGCCCTTTACATGAACGTCGGGCTGCTCGATCCGCTGGCCGTCTGCCGGCGCATTGAGCAAGAATACCTGGAAGGCCGCGCGCCGCTCAATGCCGTGGAGGGCTTTATTCGCCAGATTATCGGTTGGCGTGAATATGTACGCGGCATCTACTGGATGAAGATGCCGGACTACGTGGACCAGAATTTTCTTGAGGGCACGCGCCCGCTGCCGGAATTCTATTGGACGGGCGAGACGAGCATGGCGTGTCTCAAGGCTGCGATCGATCAGACACGTGAAGAGGCCTACGCACACCACATTCAGCGTCTCATGGTGACGGGTAATTTTGCGATGCTGGCCGGCGTCAATCCCAAGTCCGTGCATGAATGGTATCTCGCGGTTTATGCCGATGCCTACGAATGGGTCGAGTTGCCGAACACGCTAGGCATGAGCCAGTTCGCGGATGGTGGTCTGCTCGGCTCAAAGCCCTATGCCGCTAGTGGCAACTACATCAACAAGATGTCGGACTACTGCGTGGAGTGCCGCTACGATGTGAAGAAGAAGACCGGTGATGGCGCGTGTCCGTTCAACCCCCTCTATTGGGATTTCCTGGCGCGCAACGAAGAGAAGCTGCGCGGCAATCCGCGTCTGGCGCAGACTTACAGCACATGGGATCGGATGAACGACGACAGGAAGGCTGAGTATCTGTGCAGTGCGGCCCGGTTTCTTGGCACGCTCAAATAGACAATGGATACATTTTGGTTTGGAGCCGCGGACATGACCAGCATCGCCATTATTGGATCCGGGCTCTCAGGCCTTGTGCTTGCCGGGGAACTGCGCAACATCGCCAACATCAAGGTATTTGAAAAATCCCGAGGCATCGGTGGGCGGATGGCGACTCGCTATCAGGACGCGTTTTCATTCGATCACGGCGCGCAATACTTCACGGCAAAGTCGCAGGAGTTTCGGCAATTTCTTGAGCCCCATATTGAATCAGGATTGGTTCGGGACGGGCAGCCGATACTGGTCAGTCTGGAAGGCGGAAAATCGCCACAAGCCGTAGTTGATACTCAAGGTTTCTACACGGCCGTGCCGCGGATGACATCGCTGTGCAAGGCTCTGTCCGAAGACGTCGAAGTCCAGCAGCAGCGTGAAATCAAGCGGATCGAGCGCGTCGATGGAGCTTGGCAACTGACATCTTCGGACCGAAGCGATGCAGGTTCCTTCGACTGGGTCGTTTCGACGGCACCTGCGTTGCAGACCGAGCGTCTCTTGCCGCAGAATTTTGCCCGCCGGGATAAACTCAGAGTGTAAAAGCCGGAGCAATAATCCCTCATTGAAGCGGCTGATTAGTTCAGTTGCGCCGGACTAAAAGTGCGGCAGAGATAGCCCTGGTGCCTGCGTTGGCGGCGGGGGCTGAGAGATGAAGAGAGTGGAGCTTTACGCAAGGGTTCGGCATGCGGTTCAGATCCAAGGGATGAGCCAGCGTGCGGCGGCGGATTTGTTTGGGATCAATCCGCGAACGGTTTCCAAGATGTTGAAGTTCTCGGTTCCGCCAGGGTATGTGCGCACGAAGCCGCCGTTCCGGCCCAAGCTTGATCCGTTTGTGCCGATCATCAATGCGATCCTAATGGCGGACAGAGACGCGCCAAGAAAGCAGCGCCATACTGCCAGAAGGATCTTCGAGCGGCTTCGCGATGAGCATGGCTTCAAAGGCGGTATCACGATCGTCACGGATTATGTGCGAGAAGCACGACAGCGAACTGCCGAGAAGTTCGTGCGGTGTTGTCACGGTAACGCGCCTTCTCAGTTGATGCCGTATGCTATCAACGTCCGATGAGCAGTTCTTCCTATCGTCGCCATCGCTTCCCGGCCGCTGTGATCCAGCAAGCGGTCTGGCTGTACTTTCGCTTTCCTCTGAGCCTGCGCGATGTCGAGGATATGTTGTCCCAACGCGGCATCGATGTCTCGTATGAAACGGTCCGCCGCTGGTCGTTTAAGTTTGGCTTGGCCTATGCCAGAAAGCTCAGACGCTCGCACCCGCGTGCTGATACGCGTTGGCATCTCGATGAAGTCTTCGTCTCGATCAACGGCAAGAACGTATACCTGTGGCGCGCCGTTGATTGCGAGGGAGAGGTCCTGGACGTGCTGGTGCAATCGCGCCGAAACAAGCGAGCAGCCTTGAAGCTGATGCGGAAACTGCTCAAGTCACAAGGCTTCTCGCCAGACGCCGTCATGACAGACGAACTGCCATCATATGGCGCGGCATTGAGCGAACTTGGGATGAGGGCTCGCCACATAACCGGCGGTTGGATCAACAATCGGGCCGAGAATTCTCATCTCCCGATACGGCAAAGAGACGACGGATGCAGCAATTCAAATCAGCTGGTGCCGCGCAACGATTTCTCTCAACCCACGCCGCTATCTACAACACTTTCAACGTTCAACGCCATCTGATCTCACGCAGAACAATGCGACAGTTCCGAACTGAAGCGATGAATAGGTGGAATGCCATGACTGCTGCGGCGTGAAACATGGCGACGCCGTGCATTTTCGCGCAGCACACGAGTAAACGTGACAATGCCTCGAGGCCACCCCTTTACTAACATTCATTGCAGCTAGGCCGCTCGATGGGGCCCTGTCGGTTGATCGAGATCACGGGGATTGGCACCATGAACCTCCATACTCGCGTTGCCACGAGTGTGCGCGCACGGCGTCAGAGGCCAGTAGCCAGTCGATCGGAATGCAGCGCTACCCGGACGCCGTTTGACGCTCACACGGTGAAAGTAGTAAGCGAATGCAGGGTTTCGCCATGTTCATGCCAGCTGAATACGCCTGGGCCGAGCCGGTCGCGATCGCCGCGATCGTCGTCTTCATCATCTCCTGGATTGGCAATTCGATCCTATTCGGCAACAAGTTTGTGAACGCCCTGGCGACCGCGATCGTGTTCGGGCTGATCTTCGGCGCGCTCGCCTATTTCCGGGTCGCCACGTTGTCCATTACATTCCCGGGCCTCGAGCCCGTTTCGGTTTCTGAGCCGGCCCCTCCGGCGCCGTCCGGCCCGGTCACGACCGTACCCACCGAATAGCCGCAGGCTCGCAACGCACACCCGCGCAGCGCAGGCGCTTCAGTCGGCGCCGCTGGCCTGAATACAAGAAATCGGCTGGTACTGTTGCAGCTGTGCTGAATGTCTGCAGGGGGTCATTAGGGTGAGTGGGCGCCGGCACTGTGCATGTCGGCTTGACCTTCAGCAACGGTAAGTCGCGGCAAGAAGCGCGAACGCCGACGCGATACCTTCAGCTGCAGACATTCAGCAGCGCTTGCCGTATCGACGAGAAGGGCCAGGAAGAGACCTCGCAGCGGGCTGCTGGGACTTCTGTTTCCCCTTCGCAGCCCCCCCGTCCTCCGGCCCCTTTTCCTTCCCGTCTTCACCCTCTCACGGAAGCGTGTGTCACTACCGCGATAGCCGCAACAGGACAGGAGCCGCCGAGCGATCCCACCGTCCTCCTGATCAGGATCAATGCGCCGCGTGTCTCGCCTACGATAATCGCGTAGCGGATCTTGGAAGAGGATTTCCGTGTCCCGAAGAGGCTTGGCGTGAATTGAATAACAGGGCGCTGGCCTGGAATGACAGTCTTGGTCTGCATGCATGGCGCTAATCACCTCGAAAATTCGACAAAAACTAACTAGCCCGTCAGGAGGTCCACCATGACCGTGTCCACGCCCGTTGCCCACGCCGTTCAGTCCATGCAGGAGTGGCTAAAGGAGCTAAAGGATCGTGGAGAACTGGCCGACGAAGCGGCCGCGTACAAGGTGTTGCGGGCAGTGCTGCACCAGCTGCGGGATCGGCTCACGCTTGAGGAAGCTGTCGACCTCAGTGCTCAGATGCCGCTCATGGTGCGGGGCCTCTACTTTGAGCACTGGCGCCCGCACAAGGTGCCGCGAAAGATTCGCTCGAAGGCGGCCTTCCTCGATGAGTTGAGTTCGGAGATCCTGCCACATACTTTCCCGGTCGAGTGGGCCGTAACGACCGTGTTCGGCCTTCTCGCCCGGCATTGCGATTCCGGAGAGATCGCCAACGTCAAGGGACAGTTGCCCGATGATATTAAGGAGTTGTGGCCGGCGACGGCCGCCGGTCACTGAAGGAAATTCTCCTGAGCATCTCATCGATCGTCTATGCGGCTTTCTCGTTGCCGCGATGAACTGAAAATCAAAACTCGGCGAACCTCTAAATGAGCCATCCACGACTGACCTTTCACGGTGCCGCGCAGGCCGTTACCGGATCCTGCTTCAGGCTCGAGACCGGCGCTGGTCAACTTCTTATCGACTGCGGACTCTATCAGGGAGCGAAGTCAGAGAAAGAGCTTAATTACCGTGCTTTCCCTTTCAATCCGAGCGAGGTCGACGCTGTCATTCTAAGTCACGCTCATATTGACCACGCGGGGCTCCTCCCAAAGCTAGTTCGCGACGGGTTTGGTGGGCCAATCCACTCCACGACGGCGACCGCAGATCTATCTGCCGTCATGTTACCTGACAGCGCCCACATCCAAGAGATCGAAGTCGAGCAGCTCAACCGCCGTAACGCGCGCCGGCACCGCGCCGCTGTCGAGCCAATCTATACTGCTGCCGACGTCGAAAAACGTATCAAGCTATTTGAAGTTCAGACCTTCAAAAACTGGTTTCCTGTTCTGCCGAACGTGCGGGTACGATTTTGGAACGCCGGGCACTTGCTCGGCTCCGCATCGGTCGAACTTGAGGTTCAACAACAAGGGGAGAAGGTGCCAATGCGCCTCTTGTTTTCGGGCGACATCGGTCCGGATTTCAAGCTTCTGCACTCCGACCCGGAGGCCCCCAGCGACGTCGACTATGTGGTTTGCGAATCCACTTACGGGGATACGGATCGCGTGGATATCGACGAACATCAACGTCGTGCATTATTGCGCGACGAAGTACGTGCTGCGATGCATCCGGATGGAGTCCTGCTCATCCCCTCATTCGCTGTTGAGCGCGCACAGGAACTCATCAGCGATTTGAGCCAGCTGATCGCGGAAGGAGACCTCCCATCGATTCCGATCTACGTCGACTCTCCGCTTGCAGAAAAAGCAACGAGTGTGTTTGCCAAGAACTGGCGGGAATTAAAGGACGGCGCGATGCTCGTTCATGGGCTTAAGTCTCGCGCGGTGCATTTTACCGAATCTGTCGAGCAAAGCATTGCGCTCGATCGGCTGCGAGGGTTCCATATCATTATCGCGGCAAGCGGGATGTGTGAGGCGGGACGTATACGGTACCGGCTGAAGAACTGGCTCTGGAGGGATGAAGCCGCCGTGCTTCTGGTCGGCTATCAAGCGGTCGGCACACTCGGCCGAATTCTCCAGGACGGCGCCAGCTCGGTACGTATTCAGGGGCAGGAATTCAAAGTTCGAGCCCGCATCAGGACCATAGACTGCTATTCCGGACATGCTGACGGCCCGCAGCTCGTCGACTGGATTGCGCAACGGTTTCCGATCAAACAGGGGCTTTTCCTTGTGCATGGAGAAGAGGACGCAATTTCGGGGCTGACGAACCGCTTGGAGGGCATCGTCGATCATGAGCACATGATCGTTCCCGTCCTCGACGAGACCTTTGAGCTCTCTGACACAGGCGCTAAACGGCTCCGCGGCACTGCAGCTCCCCGTCTTCCAGCCGACCGGGTCGCGCGACTTGATTGGCACAACGATGTCACCGCATTGATCTTGGATGTGAACGATGCTCTTGCTTCCATGCCGGATGAGAAAACCAGAGCCATCCTTATTCGCAAACTGCGACGGGCGTTGGCGGAAGACGAACCGCCGCAGCCGCGATCAAGACGCGGCCGCTCGAAGAAGCGATAGCCTCAGCAGTTTATTCGGTGCAATCCCTGGCCCGATGGCCGTGAACCGCGTCCTGCGTCTTCGGCTCCTCACGAGCCTCTTAACGGATGGCGCCTAAGCGGCTCGTTTCATGGCCTTCTTGCTTGTCGCGTCTCATACCTCAGTGGTGGGTGCCGGTGGTGGCTTGGATTTGGTCCGGCGTGACCGGCTCTTGCTTTGAGCAAGGCGGTAGCTAACGCCGTTCATCTCAAGGATGTGGACGTGATGGGTGAGGCGGTCGAGCAAGGCGCCTGTCAACCGCTCGGAGCCGAACACGGATGTCCACTCGTCGAACGGCAGGTTGCTAGTGACCATTGTGGAGCCGCGTTCGTATCTTTGCGAGAACACTTCGAACAGCAGCTCGGCACCGGTTGGTGACAGCGGCACGTATCCAAGTTCATCGATGATCAGAAGCTTGTAGCCGGCAAGTTGGCGCTGGAGGCGGAGCAAGCGCTTCTCATCTCGCGCTTCAAGCAGTTCGTGAACCAGGGCGGCAGCGGTGATGAAGCCAACTGACAGTCCTTTCTGGCAAGCTGCCAAGCCCAACCCAAGTGCGATGTGGCTCTTGCCCGTACCGGAGTTGCCGACGGCAATGATGTTCTCGCGACGCTCGATGTAATCGCAGCGTGCTAACTCCAGGACCGCCATCTTGTTCAGGGCTGGCAGAGCTAGGAAGTCGAAGCTGTCGATGCTTTTGACGGTCGGGAACTTGGCTGCCTTAATCCGGCGCTCCACCATACGCCGCCCGCCGCAGACCGACTTGAAGAAGCGTATCAGAGAGATTGCGGAGGCACGGGTGCGCTACGGCTATCGGCGAGTTCACGTGTTGTTGCGACGAGAGGGCTGGCCGGTGAATGCCAAGCGCGTTTACAGGCTCTATCGCTCATGGCGGGCTCTGTTGCTGCTCTTCCACCAGAACTGCTGCCGGAACACGACTAGTGGTGCCGTTAAGGCGCGGGTTGGCAACCGTTTTGAGCCACTCTTCAGCCTTTGCCGCCGCCGTGGCGCAAGATACGGCGTCCAGTCATCGGCAGCTGTGAGGGACGAGTTGTGATTTGATGGCTTTAGTCAGGAAAAAAGCGGTACCGCCTTATGTCCCGGAGCATGTCTTCTGTGGCTTATGTCTGTGACATCGGTTTTTATGACGTGGATCAGGTTGCTGGTTTGGCACCTTCGTAGAATTTGACCACTCTCTGAGAGCGTAAAAGCACTTAGGCTACTAGGGGGAGTATGAACCCTTTGAAGCGTTCGTGTTTGCAAAACTAAGAGTTCGTACGGGTGGGATCATGATTGAGAAAATTGCGGAAAAGATTGTTACGCCAGAGGTCACCAGCCATGGGACGGCTCTGAAGCTTCTCCGCAAGGTCCTGGTATCCGACCCTGTCGCCGGTAACGACCGTGTAAGAGCATTGAAGGTCGGAGAAGCACTATTCCGCTCCGGGCAGTCACGCACCGACGTGTACCGCATTGAGACGGGCGTGATGATGGTCTCCAGCATCGGCGATGAGACCACCCCACGCAGCTTCGACCTGGCTGAGCCGGGGGATTTCGTCGGCCTGGGCTTTATCGAGCATCACTCCAGCTCCGCCTACGCCATGACCGATTGCGTCGTTCGCAGCTATTCGCCAAGTGAGTTCGCTCTACTCGCCGATTGCGACCCTGCCCTTCGCGAGCAGGAAGCGGCTGCGATTGCCAGGGAGTTCAACGTCCGGAAAGCAGAGTGTTTAGAGGATGCGTCTAGAAAGACCACGGCACAGAGGCTCGCAGGGTATCTCCTTGTCGTGGCACGCATGAACACGATGGAGGGGCGGGAACCCAACCTTGTGCCGGCCACCATCAATTGCGGTTTCCTCACCAATCTTTTTGACGTGAGCCTCGAAGATTTGGCAGCCGCCACCAAGGAGCTGCACCAAGCTCAACTGCTCAAACTTGACGATCAGGAACGGGCTGTTATCGCCGATTTCGAGCGCCTCGAAGATTTTTTCAACGATTAATCGGTTAAAAAGGCTTAGAGGCAGGCCCCCCATTTAGCGTTATGAACCGTAAATGATCAATGTTGTTCAGTCCTCGGGCCCCATTGGAACAGCACTGTTCATGACACACGGCTGTAAGCGGTGGCAATGAACAGTGCTCTTCGAGCCACTGAGAACATTCGAGGGTATTGTCATGGTAACGCGCCTGCTCAGTTGATGCCGTATGCTATCAACGTCCGATGAGCAGTTCTTCCTATCGTCGCCATGGCTTCCCGGCCGCTGTGATCCAGCAAGCGGTCTGGCTGTACTTTCGCTTTCCTCTGAGCCTGCGCGATGTCGAGGATATGTTGTCCCAACGCGGCATCGATGTCTCGTATGAAACGGTCCGCCGCTGGTCGTTTAAGTTTGGCTTGGCCTATGCCAGAAAACTAAGACGCTCGCACCCGCGTGCTGATACGCGTTGGCATCTCGATGAAGTCTTCGTCTCGATCAACGGCAAGAACGTATACCTGTGGCGCGCCGTTGATTGCGAGGGAGAGGTCCTGGACGTGCTGGTGCAATCGCGCCGAAACAAGCGAGCAGCCTTGAAGCTGATGCGGAAACTGCTCAAGTCACAAGGCTTCTCGCCAGACGCCGTCATGACAGACAAACTGCTATCATATGGCGCGGCATTGAGCGAACTTGGGATGAGAGCTCGCCACATAACCGGCGGTCGGATCAACAATCGGGCCGAGAATTCGCATCTCCCGATACGGCAAAGAGAACGACGGATGCAGCAATTCAAATCAGCTGGTGCCGCGCAACGATTTCTCTCAACCCACGCCGCTATCTACAACACTTTCAACGTCCAGCGTCATCTGATCTCACGCAGAACAATGCGACAGTTCCGAGCGGCAGCTATGGACAGGTGGGATGCCATGACTGCTGCGGCGTGAAACATGGCGACGCCGTGCATTTTCGCGCGGCATACGTGCTAACGTGACAATGCCACGCTGGGTCTGGAAATCAGGCCACCACCGAACTAACATTCAAACTGGGCCACTCAATAGGGGCTGACCATGGCGCAATCGAAGGGGGCGTTTCCTTTTGGGGGGGTGAAACGGACCTACATGTTTTATCGATTGTGTTTTCTGCTGTTGGGCGCTCTGGCCGGAATCCCGTCAGCGTGGAGCGAGGTCGTCCGCGTCGAAATCGATAGCCGACAGCCGGTGCTCGGGGGGCGGTCATTCGGCGCCTATGGGTCCTACGAAGTCGTGCGCGGCCGCCTCTACCTATCGTTCGATCCCGCCGACCCAATGAATGCTAAGATCGTCGATTTACAACGCGCTCCGCGCAACTCGAGCGGCCGGGTCGAGGCGTGGACCACTTTTGTTGCTCTTCAACCGAAATCGCTGGACAGAGCACGTGGCGTCGCCCTCGTTGAGGTGAGTAACCGGGGGACGAAGTTCTCGCCGCTCTATTTCAATCGTGCTGCATCAGCAAACCTCGATCCTGATGACCCTAATGCCTTTGGCGATGCTCTTCTGTTACGTCTTGGGCTGACCGTGATCTGGATCGGCTGGCAGTTTGACGTTCCTGACCGCCCCGGTGTGCTGCGCCTTCACCTGCCCCATGCTCGCCATGTTGATGACTCCCCGATCATGGGACTCGTCCGCAGTGACTGGACCGTGGATGCGCCGGTTGCGGCACTGCCGCTGGCCCACCGCGACCACCGTGCCTATCCAGTCGTCAATCCTCAGGATGTCGCGAACATTCTTACCGTGCGGGACGGTCGCGAGGCGCCGCGTGAAGAAATTTCCCGCGACCGCTGGGCTTTCGCCCGGATAAAGAATGGGCGCCGGGTTCCTGACGCGACGCACATCGTTCTCGATGGTGGATTCAAGGCAGGCAAGATTTACGAACTCGTCTATCGTGCTAAAGATCCGGCAGTTGTCGGGCTCGGGCTCGCGGCTATCCGGGACGTGATAAGCTACGCCAAATACGACAAGACCAGCATCTTCCCAGCAAAACTCGGGCTGGCAGTCGGTGTCTCGCAGACCGGCAGATTTCTGAGACACTTCCTGTACCAAGGATTTAACACCGACGAGCAAGGTCGCGCAGCATACGACGGGCTGATGGTCGTTGCCGCCGGTGCCGGACGCGGTAGCTTCAACCATCGCTTTGCCCAGCCCTCCCGGGATGCGCATCGCTATTCGGCCTTTTTTTACCCCACAGACCTGTTCCCCTTCACCGGCGCGACGCAGCTTGATCCGCTTCAGTGGCGGAGCGACGGTCTCTTAGCCCATCTCGCCGATCCTAATCACGCTCCCAAAATCTTTTACATCAACACGGGTTACGAGTACTGGGGCAGGGCCGCATCTCTCACCCACACTACGCCAGATGGCACGGCCGACATCGCCCCGCTTCCTCACGAACGCGTCTATCATCTGGCCAGCGCGCAGCATTTCGTAGGTGCCTTTCCAAACGCAACCGACCGTGTCGGAGACGCGCCCGTGTATCGAGGTAATCCTCTGGACTTCAGTGGAAACTATCGCGCCCTCCTCGTTCGACTCGTCGAATGGGTGGAGACTGGCGTGGTGGCGCCATTGAGCAGATATCCTGCGATTAGCGATGCGACTTTGGTTAGCCCTCGAGCCGTCGCGTTTCCGGCCATACCGGGCGTGGCATTTCCGCAAACCATTCACGTGGCTTATCGGGCCGATTACGGACCGCGCTGGCCTGAAGGTATAATCGACGAGCAACCGCCACGGCTGGGCCCCTCTTTTCCATCTCTCGTGGCGCAGGTTGATAGCCTCGGTAACGAACGGGGTGGCATCCGAAACATTCAGTTGAGAGTTCCGTTAGCGACCTACATGCCGTGGAACCTACGCACAGGCTATGCTGGCGGATCGATAGAACTGTCCGACTTCGTTGGAACGGTAATTCCGCTACCTCGCACCGACTCCGAACGGATAGCGCGCGGCGACCCTCGTCCGGCCATCGAAACTCTCTACCACAGCCGCCAAGCCTACCTGGAACAGGTCCGTGCAGAGCTCAAGGATCTTATTAGCTCCGGATTTTTGCTTGCCGATGACCTCGATCCCGCGCTACGGCGGGCGGGCCGCACGTGGGACTGGGTGTATGCCTTGGAACGGTAGGGCTTTTTCATTCCTCCGTTACGGTTCATATTACTCTTAGGACAGTAGCCGAGCGCGCTGTTTGACAACGAATCTCCGCTTCGCCCTAAAAGCGAATGTTCCCAATCGCGTTTTCGATGAAAGGTCAGGGTTATGAGCCGACTTCGGTGCTGGTGTTGAGCACTTCCGGCTTGTCTTCGCGACCGGAGTGAAGCAGCGCGGGTCGAACTGTTGAGAAGTGCCAATGGCGGACATGGCGAAAACGCATTAGCCCTTCGGTGTTTGCCGGATCGGTAAGGAGTAGGAGCGCTCCTGAGTGTCTGCCGGAACGTCATTCGATCGCTTCACGCCATAGAACATCGCCTCATAGGTGGTCCGGCACAGCGTCGGGATCTGCAGACCTCGGACGCAGTAAAACGCACTCAACTCCGCATCGAAATCGGAATGCTTGCACCATGCTGGCTAGTCGAAGAACACTTTTGAAAGCGATCGCCGCAGCCACGGTTTCCGGCGCCGCGACAGGCCTCGCGTTCAAGCCCGCAAATTCTGCAACTGTGGGCCCGCTTCAACGGCGGATCCCGACGACAGGCGAAGAGGTGCCGGTTGTTGGGCTAGGCAGCTGGATCACCTTTAACGTTGGTAATGACCCAGTCCTACTGGACGAGTGTGCGGCCGTAACCGCGGCGTTTTTCAAAGATGGTGGACGCATGATTGACTCCTCGCCGATGTATGGCTCCTCGCAGTCGACAATCGGCTATGGCCTGAGGAAACTCGGGTACCCTCAGCAGCTGTTTTCGGCCGATAAGGTTTGGACATCTTCGCCGTCGGCTGGGCTGCAGCAACTCGAAGATACACGTTCAAAATGGGGCGTGGAACGACTTCGATCTGATGCAGGTGCACAACTTGCTCGCCTGGGAAGAGCATTTCGACATGCTCAAGGCCAAGAAGGCCGCAGGTGAGATCAGGTACGTTGGCGTCACCACCTCGCACGGGCGCCGCCATGATACCCTGGAGCGGATCATGGTATCCAAGAACATCGACTTCGTGCAGCTGACTTATAACATCCTCGATCGCGAGGCAGAGGCCCGTCTCCTTCCGCTGGCACGCGAACGCGGTATTGGAGTGATCGTTAACAGACCGTACCAACGCGGCGATCTGATCTCCCGTTTCTCCGGCGAGGCTCTGCCGCCCTGGGCTGGCGAAATTGGCGCATCGAGCTGGGCACAATTCCTGCTTAAGTTTATCATCGCACACCCAGCGGTGACCTGTGCAATTCCCGCGACGACACGCGTTGATCATGTGCGAGAGAATCTCGCTGCGGCATCAGGCATTCTTCCAGATGCAGCGATGCGAAAGCGAATGACGGACTATGTCGAGCAGCTTTAATGTCAGCCTGGTCGAGTTACTCGCTTTCTGATTTCTTGCTCTTCTCTCCGAGGGTCTACGAACGCCTGTTCGAGCTGCACAATGCGGCGTTGTGGCCAGCACATTGGTTGGCCATTCTCTCAGGCTTCGTGATCATCGCATGCGTTATTCGCGCCACGGCATGGAGTGGGAGGGTAGTCTACGCCCTACTCGGGGTCGCCTGGCTTGTTGTTGCCTGGGCGTTCTTCGTGACGCGTTATCAATCGATCAACTGGGCAGCTGAATACCTCGCTCCGATTATAGCCATAGAGGGCGTTCTTCTGCTGGTACTCGCTGTGTTGGCGCGTCCGCCCGATCCGATGTTCCGCGTGAAGCCAGACGGCGTGATCGCCATGGTCGTGCTCTTATTTGGCGTTCTCGGTTATCCATTTATCGCGCCGCTTTTCGGGCGTTCCTTTCAATCAGCAGAGTTTTTCGCTTTGACGCCCGATCCAACGGCCGCAGTCACTTTGGCGGTTGTAGCGCTAAGCAGCGGCGCGGCACGTTGGTTGGCGATGATTATCCCGACGGCGTGGTGCATCGTGACCGGGCTTACCCTCTGGGCGCTCAGCTGGCCAGATTTCTTCGTAGCACCACTGGCAGCCGCATTAGCTTTGGGGGCTGCTGTTGGGGCATCCAGATAGGCAGAGCTGGGGCAAATCCAGAGCCGGTTACAGGTTGGCTAGGATTAGGCAAGGTTTCCCAGGAAGGCGAAGTCCGAGCCCCGAACAAAGTCAGAGCATCGGGTGATGCACCCTTGAAATCTGTCCGGGCTGCGGCACCAATCGCCGACTGCGTTCTTGCCTGATGATTGCTCCGCAGAATGGGCGATGTCCCGCAGGATGCGAAGATTGTCGAATTTGAAGTCTGGAGTTGGTAAGTCTCTGTTTTAGCTTCTTTCTCGCTGTTTTTTCCTGAACGCATTTTAGGGGTTTTGAAAAAGGCTACCGGCGCCCGTTTGGCGAGCGTCAAATTTACGGGGCTTGCTCCCGAAACGCTCCAACTTCGCTTGTTAGTTGGCTTTATCAGCTTACGACAGGAACCGAAATCTTAGCCCTACTCAACCGCCACACACCTATGCTCAACTAGGGGCGTAGTTCAAGTGAGTGGAGTTCAGAATGAATTGGTCCTTATCGGTTTTCTTTCTTATTCTTGGATTGCTGACCATAAACGGTCAGGTCCAAGCCGAGCAGACAACTTTGACGCTTGCCACAGCAACGAAGGGCGGAGGCTTTGAGCTCTACGGAAACAACGCTGCGGAGGTCATAAATGAGGCCGACCCATCGTTGAACGTGATGCCCGTGAATACTAAAGGGAGCATTGAGAACATCAGCTTGTTAGAAAAGGGCGAATTCGACATCGGATTAGTTCAGGGGGTTGCCGCCTACGAAGCGTTTGCGGGGATCGGGCAAGAGCCAGTCGATATCAAGATTATCGCGGCCATTTATTCAAGCCCGGGTATGTTTGTCGTGAAGCAAGAGCATCCCGCTCAGTCCGCGCGGGATCTGGTTGGTCGATCTGTCGCCTGGGGGACGACAACCTCCGGCCTCACGCTAATGGCGCGCTACATCATGGACGGCTTGGAACTACACCGGGACAAAGACTTCAAGCCGCGATTTCTGAACAAGGCCGGCGATGGCCCAATGCTCGTTCTCAACGGGGAGGTCGATGCCTTCTGGGGCGCGGGGATAGGTTGGCCGGGTTTCAAGCGCGTCATGGCACACGGGGGGCGCTTTATTGGTTTCACTGACGAGCAGGTGAAAAAAGTGACGGGGAAGCATGCTTTCCTTAAGCCCATGGTTGTGCCTGCTCGATCTTATGAAGGCCAAGAGGAACCGGTCCAGGCCATTGGTGTCTGGAGCTTCATCCTGACGCGTTCCGATTTGCCTGACAACGTGGCCTATAGACTTGCGAAAGCGTTGCACGAGGGGCATGCCAAACTCTCGGCGCGGCTACCACAGGCGCGTGAAACGACGCCGGAAAACACACGGGCAGCAGCGGAGGAAAGCCGGATACATCCGGGCGTCATGAAATATCTGCGGGAGCTGGGTCTGTGAGCTTTTGAAACCGCCTGTCAGAGGTTCAGCTGGTAACTAGCCGGGAGCCAACGAAAGTGTTCGCCTGCGCGCTCGACAAAGCCAACCGCAGGAAATGGCATGTGGTAGCCGACCGCGGGGATCCGTTCGGCTGCGACCTCGCCGATTATGCGCTTGCGGGTTGCGACGGCCTTCTCTTTGTCATGGTCAAATAGGACATGCCACTCGGGCTTCATGGGAGACATGACATAATGATTAGTCACATCGGTCCAAAGGAATAGGCGAATTCCTTCGCTTTCGATGTGGAAGGCAAGCATGCCAGGCGAATGACCGAAAGCGTCGACGGCCTGAACTCCCGAGACAACGTCCTGGCCCGGCTTGAGAAACGTCGCCTTTTCTGCAAAGGGAACGACATAACGGATGAAAAGTTCACGGTTCTTGACGCGGCGCTCAGGTATATTCTTGCCGGCCTTCCAATAATCGAATTCAGCTTCGCCAAAGAAATAGCGCGCATTTGGAAATGACGGCTGCCCGTTTTCCATCAAACCGCCGATATGGTCGGGATGACCGTGAGTAATTACTACGATGTCGATTTGTTCGGGCGTGTAGCCGGCCGCAGCCAGTCGGTTGCGTAGCTGCCCCCCCCTTTTGGTCACGCCGGCGATCGCCATTTCCCGTGTCAAAGAGGATGAGGTTCTTTTCGGTGTTGACCAGCGTCACGGTGTAGGGATTTTCAAATCGGGTTACCGGCAGGTGATGCGTCCGAGCAAAATCCCGAACGGCATCTTCAGGCAGGTTTTCGCCGAAAATTGGATGAGGCCCGGCCCGAACGACAATGCCGTCGAGGATATTCGTGACTTCGAACGCGCCTAGTTTGAAGCGGTAGACGTGCGGGCGCTTAACTCCGAGCATCGGAGCAGCCGCGAAGGCGGACTTAAACAAACCGGCAGTACTGAACAATGACTGTGTCGCGATGCCCGTGATCACAGCGCGACGGCTGACCTTCAATCGATCTGATGCCGACATTTCAAGACCTTTCCTTGACGCTATTGCGAAGGACTTCCCTCTGCCGTACGAGGACCCGCCGCGAAACTAATTGTTCCCCGTTAGCACTCACGGGACAGATTGAGCAGTTGCGCGTTGTCGTGCGTGACCATCTTGGTTCACGAACCCGTGGCGAGAAATTATTCACTTCTGCACAGCATTTCGGATCGCTACACCCGGCGTTACCCGCTGCACCTTGGAGTCCTTGACGACGATAGTGCCGTTGACAATCACATAGGGAATGCCTGTTGAGGGCAGCGTATTCTTCCCGTCTTCCCACGACGCGTTGTCGGTGACGGCGTCGGGATCGAAGATCGTAACATCCGCCGTCATGCCTTCCTGAAGTCGCCCGCGTTTCCGCATCTGCGGAACCATGGGCCCTAGGAACTTGGCCGGCTCGTAGCTCATCTTCGACAGGGCCTCCATTAGAGTAATCGTCTGGTCTTCACGCACCATCCGAAGGATCTTTGCGTGGGTGCAGGACCCGCGAGGATGGCCCTTGCCGGTGACGTACGGCGTATCCCAGCCGCCGGTGAAGCCATCCTTGAAGATGTACGGCATGGCGTCGGATCCGACGATGACCCCGGGGCGCTTCATCGCCTCCGCGACATACTCGTCCTTCATCGTGTACATCAGAAGGTCGGTGGTTGGAGCGTCCCTGCGCAGCTGGTCGAACTTCTCGTTCGTCAGCTTCTCTCCCGTCGCGGTCACCACGATATCGGAAGGCTTGATTCCAAGCCGCTTCTCGTAGCCGGGCTTCAGATAGTCGGCGTCGACGTAGGTCCCAGCGAACGTATAGGGGTAGAATTCGCCGACCACGTCTACGCCCCTCGCGCGCGCGCCGTCTATCAGGTCGAGGCACTGCTTTGTCAGACCAAGACAGTTGCTGGGAATGTGATGCAGCAGGAGCGGCACATCCTGGACATGGGCGACCGTCAGCATCTCTTCCATGCCGAGGTAGCCGCTGGGCGGAATCTGCGCCAGATACCGCACATGGGAGGTTATTGGAACGCCGTACTCATGGGCGAGGCCGGCGACGCTCATAACTTCCGGGCTACCGGCGATCGTGTAATAGCCGATCGGATAGGAAATCCCGATCCCGCCCTGCTTGAGGCCCTCTTCGACGGCCGCCATGATCGCGGGTTCGTCTAACGGATCGTAGACCTTGGACTTGAACTCGGCCCCATCTTTCATCGCCGCTCCGATGGCGCCCGAATAGATGCCACGCCCGCCGGGATCGACCTTGTCGAGCACGGCCATGCGCGCGAAGACATGACTGACAAAGGTGCCGTAGTTCAGAAGAGCGCCCTCTTTTTCCCAGTACTCGTAGAACGTATCCACGGGATAGGCGCCTACTTCGAGGTCCATCGGTGTGGTGACCCCGTCCCGGGCATAGAGCCGGAAGGCGAAGGGTTCCTGCCCGTGGGAGTGATAGTCAATGAACCCGGGGGCCACGACATGACCCGTTGCGTCGATCGTCGTCGCGCCCGAAAGAGCGTCGGTTGTAATCTTGACGATCTTGCCGCCCTTGATGCCGACATTGCGAACCGCATCAAGCTTCGTCTCCGGATCCATCACCCGGCCGTTTTTGGTCACGAGATCATAGTCCTGGGCGACCGACGGCGTTGCAAAGGTCACGACAGCCAGTGCGAACAGAACCCAGATCGCAGGCGCCAATTTTCCGAACATCTGTTCCTCCAGCAAGATTTTAAAGGGCGTTCTTGTAGATCTTCCCGTCCGTCATGGTGAATGCCGGTCGCGCGCTTTCATCTATCAGACTTGAACAGCTTGCCCGACAGCGCCGTGCCCCAGATGGGAACATCCTTCAAGTGTGTCGGACGGACCTTGAACGGATCTTACTCAAGGATGTCTAGCCCCCAGGGTCTGTACCAGCCAAACTCGATTTCTCTAATAACGTTTCAGGTGTCGGCGGTCGCATGCCGAGGGCGTGGTGCGGGGCTGGTTCTTCCTGTCGACGGTGTTGGATGACTTCTCGCGCTACATTGTAGCTTGGAAGTTGTGCGCCGGAATGGTCGCTTCGGATGTCACCGACACGTTGGAGCTGGCGCTGCAGGCGTCAGGCCGTGACGATGTCACCATCAAGCATCGTCCTCGTCTGCTATCGGACAACGGTCCATCCTACATCGCTAGCGATCTGTCGCAATGGCTCGGCGAGCACGACATGAAACACACCAGAGGCAAGCCGTACCATCCGATGGCCCAGGGCAAGATCGAACGCTGGCACCTCTCATTGAAAAGCCGCATCCTGCTTGAAAATTATGACCTGCCCGGTGATCTGGAGCGCGCGGTCGCCGCCTTCGTCGACCACTATAATCACCGCCGCTATCACGAAAGCCTGGACAACCTGACGCCCGCAGATGTCTACTTCGGGAGAGGCCAAAACATCCTGGAAATGCGAAAGGAGATCAAACGCCGTGCCATCGAACAACGCCGCCGCAACCACTTCAAAGCAGCGGCATGAAGAGCAATCCGATGGGCCGGACCCTCTGTTAGTTCAAACGCTCTACTGTCTCGAAAACTCTAACGATAGACAGTCTCTGAGTTTCGAGTTGAAGCTCTCGCAGTAGCCGTTTTCCGACGGACTGTCAGGCTCTATGTAAAGCGTCTATACGCCGATCCGAGCATGCCAGCCTCGCACGTTCTTCGCGATGAATTCACGCCCATTGTCGGAACGAATATGTTCCGGCGTGCCGTGTTCGACGAAGAGATCGGCGAGACAGTGCAGCACGTCGTCTGAGCGCAGACGTCGGACGGCTAATTGTATTGACATCCCGAATCAAGGAGCGCACCGTCGGCGCATGGAAAAGCGGCTTAGCATCTCACCGACATGGCTAATCCGATCCGCGCGCTGGAAATAGAACGGCGCTGCGCAGTTTCACCTCAAGAAAAGCCTTTGTCCGAATTCATTTTTCTGCTGGCGCGGTAACTGGCGCTTGAATAAATGCGTCGTGCGCGCTTCGAAGCGCGCACCGCGAATGACAGGAGAGCTGAAATGTTTGCTGATTTCAGTACGGTCATCGCACCAGTAGATACGGGGTCCCTGGTATTAATCCTGCATATTGTTGGCGCTCTGGCGGCTTTCGGTTTTGTTGGGCTTATCGTATTTGGAGCTCTCTGAGGCGTCCTAGAAGAAACCGCAAGTGGCTTAACTCATTTGCGAAACGATGGAGGGGCTCAATGGCAAAATTTGATGTTAATCTCGGCCAGGTCGCCAGCGGATCCTGGCAGGTCACCAACGGTAAAATCGATGCACGCCGCAATTTTAGACACAAAGACCATGCTTTGGCTTTTGCACGGGCACTTGCTCACTCATATCAGTCCGACCTCTACCTGCTGGGGCCAGATGGCGCAAGCTGCCGCCAGAGCAGAGCCAGTTTGACATACCCGGTAATTCTCGAGTGAGGCGGTTATTAAACCCACTATGACAGCTGAGCGATGACGCAAGCAACGTAATACTGCGCCTAATTACCTGCGCTGCTGACGTTAGCTCGAGACCCAGATCGGAAACCGATACTGCGTTTGCACGCCTACTACCGGAATAAAAAAACACGCTGTCTGAGCTGAAAGTCTGGTTTTTTGTTTTTGCAGAACATGCCCACTGCTGACCATTTGGGACGCAGATCCCCGAGTAAGATCCCATAGCGGAGAGATCAGCGGAATTGTTACGCCTCCGCTTCACCTGCAAGAGCAGAAAAACTCCGTCGCTCTGCGGGGCCCCCATCAAAGCAGTTTATAGTGCGGTTGCCGAAGGAAGTGGGCAACTTGCACGACAAGTAGGTCAACAAGGGAGCTCTCTTTTGATCATAATAGAAAGCCGGACAACTATATCAAGAAAACGAGGAGTTTCATGAAGCTTCGGATTGGCTACGAGCTGCGTTATCTGTTTCCGTAGGCAACTCCAGTTATTCTGGTGCTGAATACTCATTTCACGCGCGTCTCTGATCTCCTAGCGCCCGACCACATCGCCATCAGTCCGTCCGTTCCTATCTCGGGCTACAGAGATGAGTTTGGTGTTCCCCGTCAGCATTCATGGGACAGATTGAGCTGACGGGGAGCAGTTCGAAGGGGGTGCCTTAGAGGGAGGGGCCCAGCGGTCGGAAAACAGGGGATACGCTGGGTAACAACAGCCGCGCCTTAACTCTGGCCATCAACGGTCCAATAAATACTTCATGAATATTCCCTTGCATTTTCACAATTGCGACCCTACATATCAAGTATATTAGTTGTTGCAAATAAGTTTAAATTTCTAATTGCGGTATTTTTTGTGCAAAAAATATTTTGATCGGTTGCTGATTAAGTAACCCGGAAAAACCGGAAAAGAGCGAAAAGTAAGCAGTATTAGTTCGGGGCTATCCGATGCCCGCGGCGTGAAGCGGCGGTGCGACTCCTGCGCTCGACCGCTCTACGATTTGGCACGCACGGAGATCATCCGCCCAAATTGCAGCGTAACGTTCGAGCCACATCCAGCGGTTGTTCATCGTGCAGAACCGGCAAGAGCCTAACAATACTGGGCGCAGCGTTCAGCGCAACGGCTTCAGCGATATCGAACAATGACACTCCCATCGATGCAGCATCGGCAAATGAATCCGTCGTAGATTACAAAGTCGAGGCTGACGCCTCCGTCGCGAATGATCAACACGACAGTTAGCGAGCTATGAATGGTTATGCCCGTGACGACGGCGGGGTTCTGCTGGATCCGTTGTAGGCGAGAAGACACGACGCTGAGATCTACTCCTGCATAAAACCCAACTTTTGATCGGAAAAACAGGATGCGAACTGGCCGGACCTCAGACCTGCTCCTCGGATTAACACTCTGCGCATCGTTGACGGGAGAGATGCTGGATGCGTCACAGGCCGAGGCCGCAGACGTCCCTCGACCCGCTAACTCAGTCGTTCGCAGCTACGGCGATAGTTGGGACTGTGCTCCAGGCTTTCGCCAAGTTGAGGAGCGGTGTGAGAAGATCAAGCTGCCCACAAATGGTTACTATACGGACTCCCCCTTCGGTGCAGGTTGGGATTGCGAGCATGGGTATCGAGTTGGCGGCGGCGGTTGCGTCGAAATCACGGTCCCGGAACATGGCTTTCTAAACGGTGCGCGCTATGGCGATGAGTGGTACTGCGAGCGTGGCTACCGGAAGAGTAGAGATAACTGCTTCGCTATCGATTTGCCAGAAAACGCCTACCTGTCAGCCTCCAGTTACACCAAGGGTTGGGATTGTGAGAGAGGTTTCCGAGAGGTGGAAAATAAATGCGTTGCGATCATTATTCCGCCTAACGCGCACGCTATCGATAGCGCCTACATCAGTGGCTGGGACTGCAACCGAGGCTTCGTTAAGGGCAGGACCGGTTGTGATGCGTTGAAGGTTCCACCGGCAGCACACCTCGCTCCATCGGGGACTGAGTGGCAGTGTAACCGAGGCTTCAGGCAACACGGTCAAGAATGCGCCGCGGTGGCCTTGCCCGCCAACGCATTCCTTTCAGATACAAACGTCGGCCGCGGCTGGGAATGTAAACGCCCCTACAGGCAGCGCAGAGATACGTGCGTTAATACGAACTAGCTCGGCACTCTGTCCTGAACACCATGCGGCGCGCAACCAAGGCGAAAAACTTGTGAATGAAGGCATTACAACGATCCTCACCCTCCTTAAAGAGGTCGAGGTCCATATGTCCAAAAGCCGGTTGGCCGACAAACGGCTTGCAGTAGAGAAGTTGCAGCGGATGGCGAGCATAGCAACGACTTTGGCGTTCACGATCCAACTGACGAAGCAAGCGGCTCCCTCAAGCCGTTACTCACCATCGCATACCCGTCGAAGGAGACTTAAGCTGTTATGACATTGAACTTTCCAAATCAGAGCCGAAGCCTGGACGAAGAAAAAGAACGCGTCCGGTTTTGGGGCCATGATGGCCCAATGGAGATTTCGTTCTTTGTTGAAGTGTGTGCAATCAGGAAGATCTTCCCGGAATTGGGAGGTGTTGAGTTCGAGCCTTCTGGGTGCTTTCGATGCCGCCAGAAATCGCATCCACGACGTCGCTACAAAAGCCTACGCGCGCGGACGCCGGGGCTCAGGCGTGTACGTTCTTACAGCAGATGATTTTTGATTTCTCTTTGTCTTTCTGCAGACCTGACGCCTCCATAATTAGTGGGGCAAAACGGTCTTTTGATCCGAGTGGCGCTCTGAGTATGCGTAGCCGTCAAGAGAATTTCAGAGATATCCGCAATGTGCTCTCTTGAGAAATAAAAACCTGCCCAACAACAATATGAAAGGCATTGAAACTATGCTTTCATAAAGCCATATGAGAAAGATCGGCAGATTTCTGCCGTAATAGTTTAGGGGTACATTATGTCATTTAAAGACTGGTCTGCAGCTCAGACAAAATCCGGCGAGAAAACCGCAGCTGAAAACCCAAAGAGCCCGGCACCAAAAGCCACAGAAGCGATACGACCAGACGGCACGCCTACTGACTCCAAGCCACCTCAAAAATCATAGAGACGGGAGCGGGGGGTACTTCCCTCCGCACCTTTTCGGCCCCCGACGTGGGCCGGTTTCAAACAAGACATCAATGCCTCGCTCAGCCAGCAGATCTTCGACATCCCGTAAGCCGAGCGGGAGCCGGAAATACAGCCAGACGCATGCTGTATGACATCAGATGGAAATCGGTGGCGGTGATAGGAGATGGTGTTCATCGGCCATTGATAGCTCGCGAGCTCAACGCCAAAAGTTAGTGTGACAGCCCTTCCACGGGATAGAGGCGAAGATATAGGGACTAGCGGCGTCTATTTAACGTCTGAATTCAATACATCTCTAACACGTCAGATCCACGAGATTAGGTTGTCGCGCAAACAATCACCGGCAAAACCAACCCCCATTTGCATTTCTATTAATCCTTTTGCCAGTGTAATTGCGCCCAGCGATCCCCATATAGATAATATGGAACAATTTGAGTATAATCAGCCGGCTGACTTATTCGCACGCGCCGGGCGCGGACAGACGCGGCCTCCTGTGACGTACAGGAAGTTCACGACAGGGGCTGAAGCACTAAGATATGCGGTCGAGGTTCTGAGCGAGGGCGTTCTTCTAGGGACCGTCGTTGAGACGGATCGCGGGCGTTTCGAGGCAAGCGATATACGCACGCTTTACGATAGTCCGGACTATCCCTTGCCACGCCCGCAAACATCTTGAGGCGAGCCAGCCTGCTGCTGCAGCAGGTTTCCTCTTCTACCTAGCAGAAACTTCAATTGACGCGCTATGTCTTGGCAGAAGGCGTGCCAACGATATTCTCTAACCGCAGCAGGGAGTTCCACCCACCGCTGTCTTTGAGCGACCCTTTACGCTTTCGGCCGTCGGACGAGTGCTGCCTCCTGGATCATGCGTCATTGATACGGAAGAGGAACTCATTCCTGGATTGTCGTTTATGGCTTTTCGCCGTGTAAGCACGACCATCTACTTGACGATTAGGGCAGGGGCCACAAGCGCAAGGCAGGTTGTAACTATAGACCCCGGTGAACTGGAAACAGCCCTGAAACGCGATGCCGCCGCAGTTGATTCGCTTGAGGCCGATTCGAATCAAGATATCCTACACGAAGCCGAGTCATTGCATCGTGACGAGGTCTATCAACAGGCCATAGATCGAGCTGAAAACGAAGGGATGATAATTCATCCTAACTGGTCAAGGGCAGTCGCTAGTCACGACACCGAGGCGGAAAGTCATGTCAGTTAGGTTTCCAAATCAGAGGCGGAGCTACGACGCTGCGAAAAGCTGTGTGCGCTTCTGAGGCCATGACGGTACGATTGAGGTGTCGTTCTTCTTTGAAGAAGATGCATTGCGAAAACTTCATCCAGAAACAAGCAAGACCCAAGACGGGCTGTTAGCGGCATTCGACGCCGTCAAAAAGGCAGTCACGAGGTTGATGCAAAAGTCTCTGGGCGTGCCCGAAAGGGATCCTACGCCTGATCTCCATCTGCGCGTGACTTTTAAAAAATCTATTTCTCTCTGGGTAATTCGACGTTCGACATCGTATCAAGAAGCAGATGAGCGACAAGCCTAGGGGAGAACCTCTGCAGAACAGGAGTAAAGGTCATGACGAAATCCCAACAGAAGCGCGTTAACCTCGCGGCGCTAAGCAAAGGTTACCGCTTGGAGAAAGTGGGCAAAGGCTCTCATCACCGTCGGTACTCGATCGTGAATGGATCGGAGAGTTTTCGGGTGCCCTCCGGGATCTCTGGGGACGAATTTACGTTCTCACTTCAGGAAGCGGAAAACTGGCTGATCAACTGTGAGAAATTGACATCTAGCAAATAGTGGTTTGCTACTCATCCTCAGCCCGCATGACCATGCCGAACAGGTCGCGCGGATCGTCCGGATCGGCAATCATGTCGAGATCGATATAATTTGTAGTATGTGCCAACTGGTCACGCACATACCGCAGCGCTGAGAAATCCTCGATCGCAAAGCCGACGCTATCAAAGAGAGTAATCTGATTGTCGGTGCGACGGCCTTCACTAGCATCTGTCATGACCTGCCACAACTCGGTTACTGCATGGTCTTGGGGGAGCTTTTGAATTTCTCCTTCGATCCGCGTTTGTGGTGCGTACTCAACGAAAATATCCGAACGCAACAGGATGTCGCGGTGCAGCTCGGTTTTTCCTGGGCAATCGCCACCAATCGCGTTGATGTGAACGCCCGTGCCGACCATGTTGTCAGTCAGGATCGTTGCGTATTGTTTGTCTGCTGTGCACGTTGTGATGATCTGCGCACCCTCGACGGCCTCCTGGGATGACTTGCATTTCACGATTGTGAAGCCCTTCCCCGAAAGGTTGCGCGAGGCTTTGTCGGTGGCTGTGGCATCGATATCGTAGAGCCTGAAAACATTGATCCCAAGGATCTCCTTAAAGGCCAATACTTGAAACTCGCATTGCGCCCCGTTACCAATCATCGCCATACAGCGTGAACCTTGTGGCGCGAGATACTTTGCCGCAAGGGCTGAAGTTGCCGCCGTGCGCAGCGCGGTGAGAATCGTCATCTCCGAAAGAAGCATCGGATATCCCGTGCTGACGTTTGCCAGCACGCCAAAGGCGGTGACGGTCTGAAATCCTTCACTCATATTCTTTGGGTGACCATTGACGTATTTGAAGCCGTAAACCTCACCGTCGCTGGTGGGCATGAGCTCGATCACTCCTTCCTTGGAATGGGTAGCGAGCCGGGGCGTCTTGTCAAACAGCTCCCATCGTAGAAAATCTTCTTCGACATAACCTGAAAGCTCGGACAGAAACTGTTTGACCCCAATACCGTTCACAAGTTTCATCATGTGTTCGACGCTTACAAAGGGTACCATCGCAAGTTTTGAAGGGGCATGGTTCGGAATATTGGAGGCCACTTTAAAAACTCCTCGTGAGGCAATCGGACATTCTACAGCCCATTAGACTGGCGGTCAGATCAAGCATCAGTTTTGCGGTGCGCGCTCGGGCATCAAGGAATGGATTGAGCTCAGCCAAGTCAAGGGAAGTGACGAGGTCGCTGTCATGCAACATCTCCATGATCAAATGTGCTTCCCGGATGGTGGTGCCACTGTCCGGCCCCCTTGTTATGGGCCACTTCTGTTTAGAGATTCCGATATCGGCGGCCTCATGCTAAGCGCCTGATGAGGGCGGATACGATTGTACTGCTGGAGCCACTGATTGATGGTGAGCGTCCGCAGTCAGCTTCCGCTCAGCTTTGCTGGGCATACTGCCAAGCCACCAACTCGTCGATCCTTGCCAGAACATCGGTGAGCCATGCTTGCGGATCGACGACGTTGAGTTTAGCGGTTTCGATCAGAGTGTAGGCAATGGCAGCCGATCTGTCGCCGTTGTCCGAGCCCGTAAAAAGATAAATTTTGCGCCCGATAGCGATGCTTCTCATCCCACGCTCGGCAGCGTTGTTGTCGATGCTTAAGCGGCCATCTTCGAGATGCCAGCGCGTGTCCGCAGATGGATGAGATCTTCTGAGCTTTTCGGCATAGGCGAGGCCAAACTTGACCGACCAGCGGCGGACAGTCTCATACGAAACATCGATGCCGCGCTCAGCCAGCAGTTCCTCGGCATCTAGAAAGCTTAGTGGAAATCGAAAATACAGCTAGACGGCATGCTGGATGGTCTCGACTGGAAAACGGCGACGGCGACGGCGACAGCAGAGATTGTGCATCGGCCATTGATAGCTCACGAGCTCCACGCCAAAATTTAGTGTGACAGCCCCCTCAATCGCTTATTGAAATGCGCCGAATGCAGCTAACAGCAGAAATGCAAATGACAGCGCCGTCGCCAACATTTGCCCACTGTAAACAAGCCGCTCAATAGGGCCACTCATCGGAAAACGCCAAACATCAGATCCCATTTCATTGTTCCTTGCGCACCGTTTGCATTGACCAGATTCAATCCAATCACATTAGGCTCGATGCAATTGATGAGTAGATGACAAAGGCAATGATAATCATCGCGATGAGCGCGGGAATCACCAAAGGAGGAACTAGCCATACGGACATTTGAATTTTCTCTCTCTTGGTCACGTTATTGTGGCTATTGCCGCCTCTCGACTTGTCCAGAGGCGGCGTGCATAACGGCCCGATGCAGGCTTACAGTGACCGCCCCTTTGCGAAAGCATCGACGTCATTCTGTGCCTGCACCTTGTCCAGCTGGTATTTGGATTGGACCTGGGCGACGAGATCATTGTTGTCCTTCAAGGCAGCGATCTCGGCGCTGGAAAACTTGCCCCACTTAGTTTCGACCTCAGCGCGCATGCCAGAGCTGGCGGCAGCCATGGGAATGGCGGCCGGCTGAGAGTTGCTTGTCATCAAAACATCCTTAAATTGACTTAATCAAACTCAACAGGAAGTAATTTCACTTCAATTGCCATGCATTAAGGCGCGCCAACAGTGGCCAAAATGTGTCACACAAAAAGGAATACAAATAATAACTGTGGTACCGCTTTCGTGAAGCTTAGTAGTATTGGAGATAATGCTCACGACTTGCGGAGAGTATTTGAGCCTGAGTTAATCTATACTTCATTTTTTTCAAGTAATGGAAGTATTATATTTTATTTTTTCTTGCCACCTAACCTTCGGCCGAAATTTCTTAGGCTGTCCCTGGCCCCTAAAACAGAGCCACATTAGTGCTGCCATGAACAGGAGGATTGGTTGGCCAGGAAGCGTTACTCAGACGAAGACATTCTAAAGCTGTTGCGTGAAATCGAACTACATCCGGCTTCAGGAAGTGACGTTTCATCGGCGTGCCGTGCGGCTGGCATCCGCGACGCGACGTACTACACGTAGCACAAGAAGTTCGGCGTCATGGGACGCTGCCAGTTGTCCGAGCTGAAAGCGTTAGAAAAAGAGAACCGGCGCGCTCACCGCGACCCCTATATGAAATCGGATGACCCAAAGCCGCTAGTTGGTTCATTCGACACGCATTGCCAGGAAAGATGAAGCTTTGATCTACTGTCGCTTTAGTTCAGCTGGAAGGACTCTCGTTGCTAAGGAGTAAGCTCAAACACTAAGACATCATTGCGATATCCAAAGATCTTGCAGTTGCGGTTCACGCGAGGCGCTTTCCCTCGCATCGGCGCCTTGCGACCACTATCGAGAATCGGACAAGTCAGTGGACCAGGTCACTGACCATTTAGGACGCAGATACCCGAGTAAGGTCCCAAAGCGGAGAGACCAGCGGAATTGTTACGCTTCCGCTTCACCTGCAAAAGCAGACAAACTCCGTTGCTCTGCGGGTTCTGCATCAAAGCAGTTTGATCATAATAGAAAGTCGGACACTATCCCAAGCAAGCAAGCGAGGACTTTCATGAAGCTTCGGATTGGCTACGAGCTGCGTTATCTGTTTCCGCAGCCAACTCCAGTCATTCTGGTGCTGAATACTCATTTCACGCGCGTGTCTGATCTCCTAGCGCCCGACCACATCTCCATCAGTCCGTCCGTTCCTATCTCCGGCTACAGAGATGAGTTTGGTAATTGGTGCTCCAGAATATTGGCTCCAGCGGGACAAGTCCGAATTTCAGCTGATGCTATTATCAAGAACTCGGGTTTGGATAAGGAAACGGCGCAAAATGCTGGCCACGGCCAGGTGCCTGTCGAACGTTTGCCCGATGAGACAATGGTCTTTTTGCGCGCGAGCCGCTTCTGCGACAGCGACAAGTTGCTCGACCTGGCCTGGGAACTATTCGGTACTGCCACTCCCGGTGCAGGGCGCGTTCGGGCAATCTGCAATTTTGTACATCAGCGGATTGCGTTCGGTTATGAATACGCCAGGGTAACGCGGACGGCATCAGAGGCCTATCAAGAGGGTTGTGGGGTGTGTCGGGACTACGCCCACCTTGCAGTGGCGTTCTGCCGAGCATTGAATATCCCGGCTCGTTACTGCACCGGATATCTCAGCGATGAGGGTACTGCAGCACCCCAGCCTCCCGGCGATTTCGCAGCATGGTTTGAGGCGTATCTGGCCGGCGGCTGGGAGATGTTTGATCCAAGAAACAACGTGCCGCGGATCGGTAGGGTTCTGATCGCGCGAGGACGCGATGCGGCAGATGTGGCTATGGCAACCACATTTGGACCCAATACGCTTGAGGGCTTCAAGGTCTGGACTTATGCTATTCAAGACACGGAAAAAGCTAA
Source organism: uncultured Alphaproteobacteria bacterium (assembly GCA_963753045.1). GTDB lineage: Bacteria > Pseudomonadota > Alphaproteobacteria > Rhizobiales > Hyphomicrobiaceae > Filomicrobium. The sequence goes on along the minus strand of CAVWAT010000018.1, from coordinate 1,216 downwards.
GGCTCACAGAAATAATTAGCGGCGCAAAAAATGACTTTCTTCGAGCCGGAAAGTCTCTCTTAGGCTGACAGCTCAATCTGTTCCGTGAGTGCTGACGGGGAACAATCAGGAACAGTGGTTTTCTTTCTACTTTCACGTCTGGTACTTGGCTGATGCTCAAAGCCAATATATCGACAAAATTGTACTGTCGGTAATTGAAGACCAAGGCCGACAAACTATTACGTCCACTGCTCAATTCGCAACGCTACCCTTTACATCAACTGCGACTGGCACGCTCTTACCGTCCTTTGTAGCGGTGCCGACCCACTTGCCGCTTTCGTCCCTGACCAACTCAGAAACGGCGGTGTAGCCCTGTCGAAGAAGGTGCTCGCGGGCGTTCTCCATTGTGAATGGATTTCCAGAAGTGGAACCGGCGGGGGCCGCGGCCTCAGACGCTGCTTTCTTATCGGGGTCGCCAGCTATCGCATGAGAAACCAAACCTGCCACAAGAGCCGTGGCCAACAAAAGAAATCGGAACATTTTAAACTCCCTGCTTTATGTGTTTTTAGCGGATTGCAGCTCGAATGCAGGAACGGCGCGCGCTAGGCGCTAACCTGCTTCTTGCTGGCACAATTGTTCATGCTTAGACGGATGGTGATCTCTTGGAACCGCCGACTAGCTAGGCGCAACGGTGCGAGGCTGGCACAGAGTTTTCACAACGGATCTGCGCAGTGTGCGGGCCCTCCTTTGTAGTTCCCGGCAGCGGCCTCGAGGCTCGTGGCGAGCGCGTTGGCCAACTGCTGCTGATCGCCCTTTGTCTGTTGCTCGATTGTGCGGGCAACTTTGGCTGCACTGGCGAAAGCGTGTCGGCTTGGATAGCGAGCGATGTCAGCCAGCTCTAATTTCAACGTTTGAGTTTGATTACCCAGGCGGTCTGCCGTCTGATGCCAAATGTTAAAAAGTTCGTCGGTAATTGCAAAATGCTCGACGTGCGCCCCGATAGTCATGGCAGCCTCCTTAACGGCCCATCGGGCCGTCTTGTGATATCCACTTGGAAATAGGGTGATAGGATCCTGCAGCAGTTCTCGCCTACGGCTTTTACCAAGCAAGGGGTGTGCGAACCGCTGGTATCATATTTTTCTATAAATCTACGCTACCACTTACTTAAGTTAAAGCAAAGCGCTGCTCTGGCGTTGAAGGAGCGGCTCAGTGGAGTTGACCTGCCCCTGTCCGCCGT
>CAVWAT010000017.1:0-24265 GCA_963753045.1 uncultured Alphaproteobacteria bacterium | reverse complement strand
AGTCGGCCCAAATGAGCCGTCCCTTTGGGACCAACAATGCCGAACTCGGCAAGGTGGCCTCGCAGAAGCATCATCGTCTGGGTTTTCTGGTGAACCAGGAGATCGCGGGCCTTGAAGATCATTGCGGACGACTGTTTGTCTTCGCTCTTCACAGCGACGAACCGCATGGTCGGACGCTGTGCCGCCTCACAAATCGCTTCAGCATCCGCTGCATCATTCTTTTGTCGTTTAACGAAAGGCTTCACATAGATCGGTGCGATCAGACGAACATCATGACCTAATTCGCCGAGCGCTCGTCCCCATGATGGGCGCTGGCACAGGCCTCATCGCAATAATGCATCTGGGGTGCGCGGCCAGAAATTTGACACCTGGCTCCGGCTTAACTCTTGCGGAAGACAACGGCGCCGTCTGCACTCGCCCCGTGGAGCTGAAACGAATTCTTCGCAAGATCTAAACCAATTATGCTAACTTCTTCCACGGACGCCTCCTTTGTACGCGGTTCTCAACACCGCAATCCTGGCACTTAATTGCCGTCGAGGGGCGTCCACCCCATCGCTTACTCTCCTCTCCCCGCCTAGCGGCTTCTCTGGCCGCCCTAGAGGCCACACGCGCCAATATATCGAAGAAAGCTGCTGAGAGAGGGTGCGCTACAAACTGCAGGAAGCTCTTACAGGCGCAATCTGATGCGGCACATAAGGAGGTTGATCGCGCGAGATCCGCACTTAACGCCCAGCGCTCACAAGCTCAGCAAGAACTGACCGAGGCTCAAACAGCCTTATCAGCAATCCCTGCAGCAAGAAGCAGCACCGTGTCTGCAGATCGCCTTGGCGTAGAGCCATGGATTCTCGACGTTGTGACATCCGTCTTGCTGAGCGTGTTCGGCAATGCCGGCGCCGCTGTTTGCTTGTATCTCGCCGGCCACCCTCAGAGGAGGAGGGAGGTAAGGAGCGAAGAGAGCGCTGTAAGTGCGATTGAGTTGCACGAGGTCCGAGATGAGCTCAAACACGCTGCGCTATTCGTGAAGCAGTGTATGGACCCCAGTGAGGATGAGCACATACCAATCTCGGAGGTTCGTCACATCTATTTGCGCTGGGCATCACAAGGCGGCTATCGCCCACTCTCAGGGGCGGAGTTCAAGGAGGCGCTAGTAGGTATTTGCAAAGTCTCAGGACTCTGAGATGAGGACTAGGAGAAGGGAGCCTGTCGTTACCGGCATGGTGGCGAAGCAGGAGGTGGCCTGCTCCCCTGAGACGGTACCATTCTGATTGAGCGAATCCGGCTATTTCGAACCTCAGATGAGGAGACGATGGAATGGCACGGAAGCGGTACACGACGGAACAGATTATCGGCATGTTGCGGGAAGCCGAAGTAAAGCTGAGCCAGGGTGAGACAGTGGGTGTGATTTGCCGAGGCTTGGGCATTTCGGAGCAGAGTTATTATCGATGGCGCCGGGACTACGGCGGTCTGAAGCTTGATCAGGCAAAGAAGCTCAAGGATCTGGAGCGGGAGAACGAGCGGCTGAAGAAGGCGGTCTCTGAGCTGACGCTCGACAAGTTGATCCTGAAGGAAGCTCTTGAGGGAAAATACTGAGCCCTTCCCGAAAGCGAGCGTGCGTGACCCGCGTGCGCTCGCAGTTGTCGGTCTCCGAGCGACGCACCTGCCGGGTTGTGGGACAGTCTCGCACAACGCAGAGACGCCAGCCTAAGATACGCAGCGACGAGAAAAGGCTGACTGCCGCAATCATCCGTCTTGCCAAGCGGTACGGCCGCTATGGCTATCGGCGGGTGACGGCGCTACTGCGCGCTGAAGGCTGGAAGGTGAACGTCAAGCGGGTGCATCGCATCTGGCGGCGGGAAGGGCTCAAAGTTCCTAAGAAGCAACCCAAGCGCGGTCGGCTTTGGCTGAACGACGGTTCGTGCGTGCGGTTGCGGCCAGAGCGGCCGAACCACGTGTGGAGCTACGACTTCGTTCACGATCGCACCCAGGACGGCCGTCCGTTCCGAATGCTCACGGTCCTTGACGAGTTCACGCGCCGTTCAATGGCGATTGTCGTCGCACGACGACTGCGTTCGGACGATGTGGTGCACTGTCTCGCTGATCTCTTCGTCGAACACGGCCCGCCGGAACATATTCGTTCCGACAATGGGTCTGAGTTCATCGCGAAGAACGTGCGAGGCTGGCTTGCTCGGATCGGTGTCAAAACGCTTTACATAGAGCCAGGAAGTCCATGGGAGAACGGCTATTGCGAGAGCTTCAACTCGAAACTCAGAGACGAGCTGCTGAACATGGAAATCTTCACAACGCTCCGAGAAGCCCAGGTGCTGATCGAGCAATGGCGACGCCATTACAATGCGGTCAGGCCGCACTCTTCGCTCGGCTATCAGCCCCCAGCACCGGAAGCGATCTTGCCGACAGCATCTGAACTGACCTACGCTACGCTCCGGCCAACCCAGATGCTGGCCGATGGCGGCCGGATTCTAACTTAGAAACTGGTCCCGTGATTGGGGGCAGGCCAGGAGGCGTCATGAGGGGGCGCTAATCATCTACACACCTAGCCAAACTCCTCTGCTACCATCGCTCCGTCATAGAGGAGCAACGGCCATGGCAGTAACACCAGAAGAGGCCGCAAAATATATTGTGAGGATTGTGCATGAACGCTCTGATCCCGGAACGTGGGGAATGCTGCATTGGCTCACCGGCCCGTTCAACATAGACCCTTATGAGCCAGAGGATGCTCAGCCTGGACTCGCGTTCGCGCTAGATAGTGGGTGGATAGAGGTCGAGAAGGATAGGATTTGCGTGACAGCAAAAGGTCAATCAGCGGCCTGACCGTCAAAAGGAAATTGACTTGAATATCGCGGGTGTCCAATGGGTCGCGATGGTATCTTGAAGGTAAAGTGATTCACAGTCAGGAGTACCTGTATGCCCAGCGCCAAGAAGACCTCCCCCACAAAACGAACCGTCATGATCGGTCGCTTTGTTCTTGAGACGGCGTTCGTCGAGGTTGAGGTTGAGGATGATAGCTTCGAGAGCATCGAGGCGGCTGCATTAGAGGCGGAGTGCGAACTGCCAGAGGAGGAGTGGAAGAGCCGACACTCCCACGACATCCCAGACGAGCCGTTCGCGATCACGTATGAGACTAATGCTGAGATTGAAGAGCTGAACCGCGAGAATCCCGATAAGCCGCCTACCACAGTCGAGCAGGAGTGCGAGCGCTACTGCGACGAAGCTTTTGCGGCTACATGGTGCCTAGCTGACATGGAAGGTGCGGAAGGCCGCGTGATCGATGCGTTCTGGATGGGGGATGATGAGAAAGATATCATGGTGTCTGATATCTGCCGGGACTGGAGCGATCACCTAAAGCCTAGAGCACGCTTCTCACACTTTGTGGATCGAGCGATCTGCGATCCTCAATTTCAGTGTGAATCCTGGATCAATCGACCTGGCCTGCCCCCAATCACGGGACCAGTTTCCAAGTTAGAATCCGGCCGCCATCGGCCAGCATCTGGGTTGGCCGGAGCGTAGCGTAGGTCAGTTCAGATGCTGTCGGCAAGATCGCTTCCGGTGCTGGGGGCTGATAGCCGAGCGAAGAGTGCGGCCTGACCGCATTGTAATGGCGTCGCCATTGCTCGATCAGCACCTGGGCTTCTCGGAGCGTTGTGAAGATTTCCATGTTCAGCAGCTCGTCTCTGAGTTTCGAGTTGAAGCTCTCGCAATAGCCGTTCTCCCATGGACTTCCTGGCTCTATGTAAAGCGTTTTGACACCGATCCGAGCAAGCCAGCCTCGCACGTTCTTCGCGATGAACTCAGACCCATTGTCGGAACGAATATGTTCCGGCGGGCCGTGTTCGACGAAGAGATCAGCGAGACAGTGCACCACATCGTCCGAACGCAGTCGTCGTGCGACGACAATCGCCATTGAACGGCGCGTGAACTCGTCAAGGACCGTGAGCATTCGGAACGGACGGCCGTCCTGGGTGCGATCGTGAACGAAGTCGTAGCTCCACACGTGGTTCGGCCGCTCTGGCCGCAACCGCACGCACGAACCGTCGTTCAGCCAAAGCCGACCGCGCTTGGGTTGCTTCTTAGGAACTTTGAGCCCTTCCCGCCGCCAGATGCGATGCACCCGCTTGACGTTCACCTTCCAGCCTTCAGCGCGCAGTAGCACCGTCACCCGCCGATAGCCATAGCGGCCGTACCGCTTGGCAAGACGGATGATTGCGGCAGTCAGCCTTTTCTCGTCGCTGCGTATCTTAGGCTGGCGTCTCTGCGTTGTGCGAGACTGTCCCACAACCCGGCAGGTGCGTCGCTCGGAGACCGACAACTGCGAGCGCACGCGGGTCACGCACGCTCGCTTTCGGGAAGGGCTCAGTATTTTCCCTCAAGAGCTTCCTTCAGGATCAACTTGTCGAGCGTCAGCTCAGAGACCGCCTTCTTCAGCCGCTCGTTCTCCCGCTCCAGATCCTTGAGCTTCTTTGCCTGATCAAGCTTCAGACCGCCGTAGTCCCGGCGCCATCGATAATAACTCTGCTCCGAAATGCCCAAGCCTCGGCAAATCACACCCACTGTCTCACCCTGGCTCAGCTTTACTTCGGCTTCCCGCAACATGCCGATAATCTGTTCCGTCGTGTACCGCTTCCGTGCCATTCCATCGTCTCCTCATCTGAGGTTCGAAATAGCCGGATTCGCTCAATCAGAATGGTACCGTCTCAGGGGAGCAGGCCAGACCCATGAAATTTTGATCGCCAATCACCTACTCCTCAAGCCTACTCTCTTGCTATACTAACTCGCGGGGCGAGGAGTATGAGTGATGTCAGTAACGACAGAGGAAGCCGCCAGGCATATCGTCAGGATCGTGCGCGACCAGCGCAATGAAGGTGAGTGGGCCATGCTGCAATGGGTGAATGGACCCTTCAACATAGAGCCCTATGAGCCAGACGATGTTCGACCTGGGTTAGACTTCGCGATCAACAAGGAATGGATAGAGGTCAAGGGAGAGTGGGCGCGCGTCCTGCCTGAAGGAAACGCTGCCGTGTAGCTGTCCGAGTGTGATTGGCTGGAGTCCAACTTCTAATGGAGGCGGGAGCGCTAAGGGTAACTCCTCACCGTGACGAGCTATGGCCAAATCTTGGTGACGGGCCTGTGGGTTCAGGCGGCGGTTTGGGGCTGAGGATCGGCAGTCGAGACCACCTCCAGCCCATCTGTGAACTTTACACCGAGAACGACCTTCGGCAACTGGTTCGGGCCGTCAAGCCGGCGCCAGCTTTTGTTCGCGGCCTCGACGAGCTTGAACACCATTGCGAGCGCCGTCTTATTCGACATGCAGCCCTTCGATCGGATCGTGCGATGGCGCACGGTGGCAAACGTACTTTCGATCGGATTGGTCGTTCTCAAGTGCTTCCAGTGCTCGGCAGGGAAGTCATAGAACGCCAGCAGCGCCTCGCGGTCCTTCGCCAAGCACTCGGCCGCCTTTTCGTATTTCAGTTCGTAAGTTTCGATGAAGGCGTCGAAGGCGGCCTCAGCTTCGCCTCGCGTCTCGGCCATCCAGATGTCGTGCAGTGATCGCTTGGCTTTGGATTGCTGGCTCTTTGGCAGCTTGTTCAAGACGTTGGCGGTCTTGTGAACCCAGCAGCGTTGCTCATGAGTTGTCGGCCAGACCTCGCCGAGCGCCTTCCAGAAACCGAGGGCGCCATCGGCGGCGGCGAGCTTGGGTGCGTGTGATAGCCCCCGGCGCTTCAAGTCGAGCAGCAGCTCGCGCCAGTCCTGTGCGCTTTCCCGTGCGCCGTCGGTGAGGCCGATCAGCTCCTTCTTACCTTCCGGCGTCGCGCCGATCATCACGAGGATGCACTGCCTCTCCTCTTCGAGGCGGGCCTGCAGATGGATCCCATCGGCCCAAACGTAGACGTAGTGGCGCGTGGAAAGATCGCGCTTTCGCCAACGGTCGTGCTCGTCGGCCCAAACTTCTTTGAGACGTGCGATCGTCGATGCCGATAACCCTGGGGCATCTTTGCCGAGCAAGGCTGACAGCGCTTCCTCGAAGTCGCCGGTGGATATGCCCTTCAGGTAGAGGACTGGCAACAGGACTTCGAGGCTCTTCGAGCGGCGTGCGTAGGGCGGCAGGATCGCAGGGCTAAAGCGGATGCGCCCATCATCATGTGCAGCCGCGCCCCTGTCGCGTATGCGCGGCTGCCTGACGGCAACGGGGCCGATGCCAGTCATCACTTGGCGCTCGGGGAGATGGCCATGGCGGACGACACGCCTCCGCCCATTGTCGGTCTTCAGGTCACCATGATGGCTGAGAAACGCAGTCACCTCGGCCTCGACAGCCTGGGCAAGCAGCGTGCGGGCGCCGTTGCGCAGGACTTCTGTGAGTGGGTCGTCGAAGGCTCCTGGCTGAATCAGTTTGGTCACGTTATCGTTCGACACGGCATATCGCTCCTTCGCTGGAGAAGTGAGGTCGTCAAGCAACCTCACGATATGCCGCCTTCACCGATTCAGGCCGTCACCAACTTTAGCGCATAGCTCCCAGTTTTAGGGGTCTTTACACAGTCAACATTGATTAGGAGCCTCCGTGCAGCGGCTTTGGCAGCATAGAGATATGTGAAGCAATGCACCTGGCCTCATCTTTTGTTCGCAGCACTTACACCCACCAGCGCGTTCCCAACGGAACGGACCAGATCAAACATTATCCCTAAAGAATGATCATTGATCCTATCGAGGCGAGCATCGAGGAAGGGCCCAATGAGACCAAAGCAGAAATCAGATTATAATCACGTAGCCATCTGGACGGTCGCCGCTTGCCTCGCGAGCATCATCGGCTACTTCACGCTTAACGCCTTCGCCGTGCATGGCTGCATCCCTGGTCTAAGGAGCGAAGACCTAAATCCAGTGTTTCGCCTGCTGCCAATCTTCGCTGTTGTCGGCTTAATCCAGTGTTTCAGAATTGGTTGTGATACCTTCGAATTGATGTTCCCTAACTTCGAGGGAGTGACCAGACCAAATGACCCACGCATCCTTGAATATGTGGAGCAGAACGAACGACACGGCAGATGGCTGACGGCACTCGTGGGCTTGGGCAGCAACATATTTCTAATAATGATCTTTGTGGGCGTCGTAATTCTATTTCAGGGCGCATGAACGTGCTTGATGCGCTTTTCGCTTGCTTCAATGCTTGTGCTTTGCCTGTGACCACTAGCAGGCTGGTTTGCATCACGGTTCGAGGCTAAGCTCCACGACAAACGTGTGGGCTTACGCGATGGACCTCTCTCTTTGGATGATTTTAGGGCTCCTTGCGCTTGTTGCGATCGCAGTGGTTTGGAGATTTCGGCCCAGCTCAGAAACCAACCCAACTTTGCTGGATGACGGGCTAGAGGAAAACTTAGAACGGAAGCAACTTCGGCAAGACATCGCTAAATTTACGACCGCGATTGAGCGCAGCCCAACGGATCCTAAACTCTACTATGATCGAGGCACTGCTTACGGGAAATTGGGCGTGCACGATCGAGCTGTCGCTGATCTTGACAAGTGCCTTGACATCGAACCGCAGAATTTCAAAGCCCGACATAACCGTGGTGTCGTGCATCGAAACAAGGGCGCCTACGATCAGGCTATCGATGACTTTTTGAAGGCCAGCAATCTTGAACCTGATGCGTTCGAGATCCATGCAAATCTAGCCTACGCGTGTGCGCAAAAGGGTGATTACGAACGTGCGTTGGCCGCTTTGGATCGGGCGATCAAGCTCAAGCCAGATGATCCTGAAATGCTGCGCAATCGAGCTCTAGTTCATCTAAAGAAAGAGCACTATGAGCTCTCTGTCGCGGATTATGATAGGGCGATCTCACTTGATCCAAACAGTTGGGAAGCACACGCGAACAGAGCGTGGGCAAAAAGGGAGTTGGGCGACCTCGAAAGTGCGATCGCAGGGTTGTAACCACCGGCGCAATACTCGGCCAGTGAAGCGGCGGCTTGGTGCGGCTGCGCCGGAGTAAAACCCGGCCACTGTGTAGGCTTGGGCTTTTCCGATTCGGGAGGGCTTAAGCGAGGGATGTTTGCCGTGGAGATTTACGCGGCGGTTCGCCAGTTCGTACTTGTCCAGGGTAACAGTCGGCGCGAAGCTGCTCGGGTGTTCGGTGTAAGCCGGGATACCATCGCCAAGATGTGCGCCTATTCAGCGCCACCGGGCTATCGTCGGAGCCGGCCGCCGACACGCCCCAAACTCGATCCGTTTGTGCCGATCATCGATGCGATTCTGGCGGCGGACAAGGACGCACCAAGAAAGCAGCGTCATACCGCCAGACGGATCTTTGAGCGCCTGCGCGACGAGCACGGGTTTACGGGCGGCATTACGATCGTGACCGACTATGTACGTGAGGCGCGGCAGCGAACTGCCGAGAAGTTCGTGCCGCTGCGCCATCCGCCGGGTCACGCTCAGGTCGACTTCGGCGAAGCCATCGGTGTGATCGGTGGTGTGCGGCGGAAGCTGCACGTCTTCTTCATGAGCCTGCCGCACTCGGATGCCTGGTTCATGAAGGCCTATCCGGCGGAGACGACTGAAGCCTTCCTGGACGGCCATGTCTCGGCGTTTGAGTTCTTCGGCGGGGTCCCGCAGTCGATCCTCTACGACAATACCAAGCTGGCGGTTGCCAAGATCTGCGGCGACGGCACGCGCAACCGGACGCAAGCGTTCACCGGTGTGATCAGCCATTACCTGTTCCGCGACCGCTTCGGTCGCCCCGGCAAGGGCAACGACAAAGGCAAGGTCGAGGGGCTCGTCAAGAATGGCCGTCGACGCTTCCTGACGCCGGTGCCGGTCGCTGCCAGCTTCGATGGGGTGAATGCGCGTTTGGAGGCATCCTGTCTCAAGGATCAGGATCGCAAGGCCGGCAACACCGACCGGACGATCGGGGAGCGCCTGCTAGATGATCTGACAGCGTTCCGTGCCTTGCCTGCTGCTCCATTCGAGCCTTGTGAGACGAAGGCGGTCCGCGTCACGTCGACATCGCTCGTTCGCTACCGGCGCAATGACTACTCGGTGCCGACCACCCATGGGCTGCGCTCGGTGATCGTGAAGGGCTTCGTCGATGAGGTGGTGATCCTGTCAGGCACCGAGGAGATCGCGCGTCATCCCCGCAGCTATGAGCGCGGTGCCTTCGTGTTCGATCCATTGCACTATCTGGCACTTCTAGAACAGAAGCCGGGTGCACTGGATCAAGCCGCCCCATTGCAGGGTTGGAACCTGCCGGAACAGTTCGACCATCTGCGCCGGCTCATGGAGCAGCGCATGGGCAATCGCGGCAAGCGAGAGTTCATCCAGGTCCTTCGCCTGATGGAAGTGTTCGAACAGGACCTCGTCGCAGGCGCCGTCAGTCAAGCGATCCGGCTCGGCACGATCAGCTTCGATGCAGTCAAGCAGTTGGCTGTTGCCCGGATTGAGCGTCGTCCGCCACGTCTTGATCTCGATGCCTATCCGCATCTGCCACGCGCCACTGTCCAGACGACACGGGCCGCCAGCTATGCAGCCCTCGTTGAAAGGTCGACGGCATGAGCGAGACTGAAGCCACAGATCCCAAAGTCTTGCTTGGGCACCATCTCAAGAAGTTGAAGCTGCCGACCATCCTCGCCGAATACGACAAGCAGGCCAGGCAGTGCGCCGAACAGGGCATTGATCACCCGCGCTATCTGCTACGCCTCGTTGAACTTGAGCTGATCGAACGCCAACGCAGAAACGTCGAGCGGCGGATCAGAGCTGCGAAGTTCCCGGCATCCAAGAGCCTCGATAGCTTCGAGTTCAAGGCGCTGCCCGATCTCAATAAGGTGCTCGTCCTGGAACTGGCGCGGTGTGAGTTCGTGATCAGGCGCGAGAACATCATCGCGCTTGGACCTTCCGGCACCGGCAAGACGCATCTGGCGATCGGGCTTGGTCTAGCTGCCTGCCAGAAAGGCATGACCGTCGGCTTCGTGACGGCGGCTGGCCTCGTTAATCAGCTCGCCGAGGCACGTGACGAGAAGCGTCTTATGCGTCTGCAAGCGTCGTTGGCGAAGCTGCAACTGCTCATCATCGACGAACTGGGCTACGTGCCGCTCTCGCAGACGGGAGCTGAGCTGTTGTTCGAGGTGATCTCTCAGCGCTATGAGCGCGGCTCGACGATCGTCACCTCGAACCTGGCCTTCGAAGACTGGACATCCGTGTTCGGCTCAGAGCGGTTGACCGGCGCACTCCTGGACCGCCTTACCCACCATGTCCACATCCTTGAGATGAACGGCGACAGCTACCGCCTCAAACAGTCCAAGGCTCGCAAAGCCAGCCACGGCCGCTAACCTCACCATCGAAGAATGGCGCAAAAGCACAAGAGCCCCTTCGCGAAGGGGCTCTTGTGCTTCAACAAACAGCAACGCTTAGTGGCCGACTTTTACTCCGGTGCGCTGGCCTAACTTTGCTCCGGCGTTGACACCTGCAACCGCAGATCGGAATGCCGGAGCACTGGCTGCTCGTATGGACGATTCATCGAACAGGCGAGGTGGCGGTGTAATTTTGATAAGAATCAAAGCGCCCAACTTCAGCAAAGCCGAAAGTCCGCTAGCAATTTTTTCTAGGGATATGAAATGCGGATTTTTTACATACTGCTGGCAACTGCAGCCCTCGCCGCTTCAGCCAACGCTGCGGACATACGCACCAGCGTAACTCCGACCGATCTGTCCGAGAAAAAGCGCACGACCCTCGGCCTGTACCTGTCTCCAGCGGATGCGGCGTCCGCATTAGAGGCCGATCCAAGCATTCTTTTTCTGGACGTGCGCGATCCAATCGAGATCAACTTCGTCGGCCATCCCACGCCGATGGATGCCATCGTGCCGTTCCTGATCGTCAAGCACGAGTTCGACGACAAAAAGGGCGCATATAAAGCGGTGCCCAACCCCGCATTCGTGAGCAACGTAAATGACGTGATGGCACGCGAAGGGTTTGAAAAGAACCATCCAGTCTTCTTGATGTGTCGATCGGGAGACCGTTCGGCTAAAGCCGCCGATGCTCTCGCCAAGGCCGGCTATACGAGCGTTTGGAGCCTCGTCGAGGGCTTTGAAGGCGATAAGGATAAATCAGGCGTGCGGACGGTCAACGGCTGGCGGAACGCCGGGCTCGCCTGGACCTACAAACTGACGCCCAGTCAGGCATGGGTGCCGTCAAAGTAATCGAAATATGAATGCACGGAATTGCGAGCCTACGAAGTATCGTGCGCTGAACCGACGACCTACAGCGCAGTGAATTAGTCCAACGAATTCAAACTCAGGATAAAGCGCTATGGGTACGATGACAATCAAAGGCAAGACAATGCGTTCGGTCGATGTGGATTGGAACGAGTTCTATTACACGAACTGTCCCCTCGTATCTCCCAGTAACATCGACCAGGAGCTCGGCTGGGTTCGGGAGGAATTCAAAAAGATCGGCGTGGCATACAAATTTCTTCGTTCAACGCGTGAGAACGATTGGTATCCACACTATGTCCACAACCTCGATAACCTGATGCGCTATGGCGGTTGCTTCCCGGCCATCCACGTTCAGGCTGACATCCGGCGCACCAGGCTGATCGGGACGACGCATGTTTATGAAGGGGGCTGCATGCTGGTGCGCTCCCGCGATCCCATCTTTCGAATGAAGGAACTGAAGGGCAAGAAGATCGGTCTGACAAGGAGCCTCAACGTCATCAAGAACGACTGGTGGCGAGTCCAGGAGGAGCAGGGCATTGAACTGATGCTCATGATGAATGACATGACCCGCGACGATGTGGAGATCGTGGATTTCCCCTATCCCGATGACTGGTACGACAAACCAGAGATGCTGACGCCGATGGAGAACCCCTCGGAGCTGTGGCTGAAGCGCGATCACAAGCACGACCTAGCTTTCCGGCCACTTGAAACGGCGCTGCTCAACGGTACGGTAGATGCAATCTACACCCAGACCGGGCCCTTCCAGCATATCCAGGAGCAGACCGGCAAGATCAAGGCGATCGAGAACTTGGCGAATTATCCGGACTGGACACTGCAAGGAGCGAATGTACCGGCGACCTGCACAGTGAGTGATGTCACGTGCAGGGAGCACCCCGAACTTGTCGTTGCACTCCTCAAGGGTCTCATCAAAGTCGGACGTTGGGCAAATGAGCACAAACATGCCGCTGCCGCGATTCTGGACAAGCAGACGTATTATCTCGATGTGGAGGATACCTATCGCAACATCTTGAATGTCGACCTGGTACCCAACCTGTCGCCTTATAACTTGGAAGCTCTGCAGATTAATAAGGACTTCATGCTGAGCCACGGTTACATCGAGAATGATTTCGACGTGTATGAGTGGGCGGCGCCTGAGTTCATGGAAAAGGCCGCAGCGGAACTGCTCGAAGAAGAGTGGAAGAAGCGGAGCATGGCCAAGCTGCCGGAGCCCACTTCACTTGAAGACGCCATGTCGACGCGGCTTGGATAGTCAAAGCAGAGCTCCTTTTTACGGCACCTTCACCAGTCAAATCATCGAGACGGTGAAGGTGCTCAGTACCTATGAACCCATTGCAACAGTGTTGACTGAGGAGTTGAGCAAATGGGCAAACAAGAGCAGTCGGACGTCCAGTCAGATCAACTGCCACCCAAGAACAAGCAAACCAGCCTCGGCCTCTATATGACTGCGCAAGACGCCTACGAGATGTGGAAGTCCGATCCAGAACGGGTCAAGATTATCGATGTCCGAACGCCTGAAGAGTACGCTTTTGTCGGTCATCCTGACCAGGCTTGGAACATTCCCCTGGCCTTCGTGACGTATCGAAGAGAGAACGGCGTGACAAAATACGGCCCAAAGTGGAATCCGGATTTTGTCGAGGAAGTAAGAAAGATCGCCGGGCCGGCGGATACACTATTGGTCATGTGTCGCTCAGGTGACCGATCGGCCATGGCGGTCAACCTGCTCGCGAAAAGTGGTCTGAAAAACGCTTACACCATCACAGACGGTTTCGAAGGCGACAAAGTCGACGATCCCGGTAGCGTATTCAACGGCAAAAGAATGAGAAACGGTTGGAAGAATTCGGCACCCTGGGTTTACACCATCGACCCAGAAAAAATAATCCTACAAGAAGCGGTGTCAGAATAAGCGTAATATCAAGAGGAAAACATTTGGCGGCCTCGGCAACTACGGAGTCGCCCATGCATCAGAAACCACAACTCTTGACGCAACGCGAACGCAGAGAGGTCTTGGGATGCGCATAAAGCACCTTGCTGTGTTTTCACTCGGTGTTGGGCTCATGCTTGCCTCCGATACTGCGTTGGCCGCGGTTAGCGCCACGGAGATCAAGCAATTTTCTCTGGACGAGATCTTTGCGTTTCTCTTCCTCATGCTTGGGCCATTCAAAATCATCGCGCCGTTTCTGAAGATAACCGAAGGCGCCGATAGCGCCATTGCAAGACGTACGGCCATACAGGCAACAGTGTTTGCAAGTACCGCTCTCTTGATCGCTGCAGTATTGGGTGAGCTGATTATCCTTAAATACGGCATTCCCTTGCCAATACTCACCTTAGCCGCCGGGATCATATTATTTCTCGTGGCCTTGCAGAATATACTGCACCAATTTGAGCCTGCCAGCGCATCAAATGTGGAAGCCGCGCCAGCTCCATCCATTCGCACCGCCATGATGCCGCTGGCCTTCCCAACGATCGTTACGCCATACGGGATTGCGGCACTGGTCTTATTCGTGGCCATAAGTCCGGACACGCAAAACGGTCTCTTGATCGGTTGCGCTGTGCTTTTGATCATGGCGCTTAACCTGATTGCAATGCTGACAGCGCGCAAGCTTCAGGTGGTCTTGGGCGTTGCGCTGCCAATTCTGGGTGCCATCGTCGGTGTTGTTCAGGTGGCATTGGGATTGAAGATCATCGACAATTCGCTCAGGGCGATGGGAATGTATTGAGCCTGAGGTCCTGTTGTTAGCCGGCAAAACGAGAAGAGGCCAATGTCCGATCAAGCTGTGGTTAGTCCACCGGAAGAGTTGCCGCTTGTTACCCGGCTCGCTCTTGACCGCACCCGCATTGCTTACGAACGCACTCTTATGGCCTGGGTCCGAACGGGCGCCTCACTAATCACTTTCGGGTTCGCTGTTTACAAGTTTTTTCAGATTGAGATAGCAGGAACGGCACCACGTGCTGGGCTCATCAAGTCGACAATGATCGGGCCGCGGGAATTCGGACTGGCATTGATAGGCATCGGCCTCCTGTCGCTGTTAATAGGGACGTTCGAGCACGGGCGGGATTTGAGGGCCTTGCATAAGGAGTATCCCGGCATGCCTTTCTCGGGAACGCGTTTGGTCGCGGTCTTGATTGGCACGCTCGGATTGCTTGCGTTTGTGGCTGTTGTTTATCGCTTCTAGTGCGGCAAAAGTAGAGTCAAAGTCCAGAAGGACTGCGCGAGCGCATCCTCATCCAGAAGGCTGTGGGCAAGCGATTGAGTATACGCCCCTCAACGGCATCTATGTGCCAGGGTTGCGGTGTTGAGAACCGCGTACAAAGGAGGCGTCCGTGGAAGAAGTTAGCATAATTGGTTTAGATCTTGCGCAGAATTCGTTTCAGCTCCACGGGGCGAGTGCAGACGGCGCCGTTGTTTTCCGCAAGAAGTTAAGCCGCAGCCAGGTGCTCAAATTTCTGGCCGTGCACCCCAGATGCATTATTGCGATGGAGGCTTGTGCCAGTGCCCATCATTGGGGACGAGCGCTCGGCGAATTAGGTCATGATGTTCGTCTGATCGCACCGATCTATGTGAAGCCTTTCTTTAAACGACAAAAGAATGATGCAGCGGATGCTGAAGGGATTTGTGAAGCGGCACAGCGTCCGACCATGCGGTTCGCCGCTGTGAAGAGCGAAGATAAACAGTCGTCCGCAATGCGCGTCGCCTGCCTCTCTCACGCGAGATGGCCAAGAACCATCGTGACAAGGTCCAGATACGCAATCAATCTGATAGAGCGCTCAGCTCCTCAAAGATCCTGACCATCGCCAAGGTATCGAGGGCGCAGTAGCGGCGCAGACCCTCTAGCACTTCATCCAGGTCCATCAGCAGCTTCCCCCGTATGAAGAGGTCCATCCAGGCCTGCTGAGCAACCTCACCGTTGGCAATGGCCAGGTCCTCGTACGAGAGATCAGGTGCGAGCACGGGGAGCACCTTCTTAATCGAAGCGCTACCCAGGAAATCCTTGTCGACATACCAGCCAGACTGGAAAGGTTTCATCAGATCAATGACGCGGTCATTGAGCTCGCCGAGGAAGGACCCTTGCTCCGGAAACATTAAAGCCATCTCCTGGTTTCTTCCCTTCTCAAAGGACTCGTACCAGACGATCACGCTACCCTCATCTCCAATATCTTCTCTCAGACGTGACACGAGAGACTGCACAGGATTGCTCTTCTCCTCGTGCAGGTACTCACGGTGCATAACCGGGGCGCCAGGCTCGGGAATGATGTGCAGTGAGTACTGGAAGGGGACCTGCTGGTAGGGTCTCAGGCCGTCGTAAGGCGGAAGCACATCCGAGAAGGTTTCGTAATCGAGGAAGTAAAGAGGGTAGCTAAGACCAGAGAGAAAGCCCTGGATCTTCGTTCGATCGATGATCCGCTCACCAGACCTTGTCACGGAAACTTGGCGCGCCTGTCGTTCTGTAAGCTCGGCATCGTCCGGGATCACATCGATCGTCAGAATTCCAGCGTCCTCGAAGCTGGCGATCTGTTTCGGCTTGATCGCGGCGAGATTATAGATGCTGTATTTGTCAGGCTCACCCATCACTTTGCTGTAGATTTCCATCCATTCGTCCATGGCCCCAGAGGCGGCATGGCGCGGCGAGAGATCTGGCCTTGCGACCAGTCTCATGAACTCCAGGGCCTGCGCGACCTCCCGCTGCGTAGCAGCTATTCGTTCTTTGACCTGATCCGTGACGTCCTCGACTTTCGAGAACTGCCGCGAATCGAGGTTCCCGCGTCGGACGTAATCCCTGTTGACGTGAACTATACTGGCATGGCGAATATTGAGCCCTGCACCTTCGACAACGCCGACCTGGAAAGCGAGATCTGGGATGTGATCAGGTTTGACAGAGGTGCTGGCCTTGATTTCAAAAAGATCAAAAACGTCATCCCCGACCTTTTGCAGCACATCGACGATACAGGTTGTTCGCCCGTGTTCGAAGCGCCCCTGGAAGACTGTGTTGGCACCCTGAGCAAGAGCAGCGCGAGTTCGTTCCGGAAGCGTCTGGTACTCGCCGTAGTTATTGAAGGCAAGCCGGACGCCATCAGGAAATAGCTGTTCGGCATATCGCTCGTAGTTGTGGCCTGCATCAAATAGGGCCTGCAGACTAGCGTCAGGAGGAGGCAGAACGTGCTTCTGGTTCTTCTTGAGCCACAGCCATGCTGGGTGCTTCAAGAACATCAGGTATTCGGACTTAGAGAGTTGCATTTTGTCTCCCGGCAAGACGGCGCTCAACTCGCGAGCAGCGGTGCACGCTAGCCGACTTTAATCTTGTTGCCGCCAGTTAGACTTGCTAGCCGCACGTGGTAACTATCAATTTCTGTAGGACTGCCGCTAACGATGCCCTCAAGAGCATCGGCCCAAAGCTGAAGTGCCGCTCGCTTTTCAGCGTCGTACTCGTACTGATTGTAGACACCGTCTGTAATGCTGCTCTTCCGCTTGCCGCCATGGTTCAGGATGCGCTCGCGGATGTCTTTCGGAACCCCGAACCGACTGAGATAGGTTCCAGCTGTTCGCCGAAGGTCGTGCACGGTGATGTCGGCGATGCCAAGCTTGGCTCGCGTCCGTTCCATTGCCTTGCTAACGCTGCGCGGTGCAATATGGGAGCCGTCACGCTCGCCTGGAAACACGTACGTTTTATCCACCGATGCATCCAGGGCCTCCTGAAACAACCCGACAGCTTGGCGACTGAGAGGGACGCGATGCGCATTTCGGTTTTTGGCTAAGCCCCTCGGAGTTATCAGAAGAGGCTCGGATGAATCGAGATCAAGTTGGCTCCTCTTCACCGCGGTGATCTCGGTTCGACGCTGCCCTGTCAGAAGGGCAAGCTTGGTGATGCGAACGACCGCTGGCGACATCGCTGCCTCACAAGTATCCATAGCAGCCCAAAGCGTTCGAATGTCTGCTTCGTTCGCAACAACATCGCGGGGCTCGTTGTCGTGACGGTTGCGAAGGCCAAAGGCAGGATTGTTTTGGACCAAGCCTCGGTCGATGCCGAAATTAAAGATCGAACTGATGACCGCCCGCGCTGTATCAGCCCTGCGTGTCGCACCGCGTTCGCAGACTGTATCAAGCAAGGCTATGACGTCATCGCGTTCGATGGCCTTAGCAGGCTTCTCGCCAATCTCAGGCAAGATGTCTTTGCCGAGTAAATGATCATAATCACGGCGCGTGCCCGGGCGTAGGGGGTCTCCTTTCGAAAGACGCTTGCATGCCAAGTCAGCAAATGTCAAAGCCGTGCGCTCATCGGCGCGCTGGCTCGCGGGATCAGCACCCTGCTGAACAAGCGGTCTTAAGCGCTCCGCTTCTTGCGATGCCCTGGCCAGGGGAAGGTCGTCTAGTCGACCAAGCTTGTACTTGCGACGCTTCCTGGAACGGCCAACTGCAAGATCGTAGTGGAAGTACCACGTGGCAGTGCCGCTCGGCAGCACGTGAAGAACAAGCCCGCGCACACCAGAAATTCGGTACTCAGCATGGCGACCCGACGCCGTGGCCGCTTTCACCGTCTTGGCAACCACCTTCGCATTCGCAGGCAGCAACCGATCGTCACGGGATTGTTTGGACATGCCCGCACACTAGCCTGAGTCGAAAAATTGGTCCATAATTGGCCCAAAAAGCCGAAACTTGCTGAAATGAGATGATCGCTCACGACATCACGAACAGAGATTATTTGTTTTATTATCAGAGCGTTGAGCTGTTCATGGCGTTTCAGGAGGTTTCAGGAAAACCCAATGTCTACCAGACTACGAATCTGGGGGTCAGGGGTTCGAATCCTCTCCGGTGCGCCAATAAAATCAATAAGTTAGCGCGATGTCTCCACGATCTGCATGAATTTAGGTATAGCATAGGTAGCATTATTCATTTCCACTCGAGCCGCTTACTCGTACCCTCGCATGGGCAGTTCTGTCTGCCATCTCCGATAGTTTTCACACGTTAGCTGCACCAGCCAGCGCGACAGTAGCCTCGCTTTTGCTGCGGGTAGTGCGCAGCCGTAGGCCTTCCTCGAAAGCACACCGAAACTTCCCCGACATAAAACTCAACTGCACCCGATCAACCACAACAAATCAGACTGCTCAAGTCAGGGCGGTATACGGTGGGATGGCTCGGTGTTCGTCTACGTAGGCGCTGGGCGCTTTTCACCTCACATTGGAGCACGGGCGACTGACGGCTATTGAAACACCAGGGGTGAGGGGTGGTGCGGGTCCCGCCAGGGTGTTGTCACGGTAACGCGGCTGCTCAGTTGATGCCGTATGCTATCAACGTCCGATGAGTAGTTCTTCCTAACGTCGCCATCGCTTCCCGGCCGCTGTGATCCAGCAAGCGGTCTGGCTGTACTTTCGCTTTCCTCTGAGCCTGCGCGATGTCGAGGATATGTTGTCCCAACGCGGCATCGATGCCTCGTATGAAACTGTCCGCCGCTGGTCGTCTAAGTTTGGCTTGGCCTATGCCAGAAAACTCAAACGCTCGCACCCGCGTGCTGGCGACGCCATTTTGTCGCGGCCCCTATCTGGCCGCCGCTTGTTGATATCAAATTACGATTGATCGGCATCAATCCAACCCGCTTCACGTGGCATTAGAATTGACATCCGCGCACACGAGATTGCCCCCCGTTACTCGATGCCAGCGCGGGTTAGCCGGTTAGCACCCCCCTGTAACCGGCATATATTGGCCGCCAGTTTGTCCCCGCAAGCTGGCGGCACACCTGTTTGCGCATTGCCGCTCCCTCATTACGTTCCAACCCATGACCAAGCCCAGAAAGATGCCAGCGCCATGGAAGGTGGAAGAGATCCCAGGCGGCTATCGTGTCGATGATGCTGAAGGGAAGGCTGTTGCGCATTGCTATTGCCTGGACTCTAGGGAATTACCCGCTGCAGGCAATCTCAAGCTGACGAGAGATGAGGCCAGACGTGTCGCTTCGAATATCGCGAAGCTGCCTGACCTGCTGAAGTTGGACGCTAATTGATATGCCGCTGGTACCAGATCGTGACCAGTTCCAACCTGAACCGAGCCGGATGCACGGCGGTAAACAGGATCGTACCCGACACCTCTAGGTGTGGTCCGTGAAAGGTCATGCTCGCGATATATACTTGGCCGGGCGCCACGTCGTTGCGCCCATGCGCAGGAAGCACCATGTTGCCGGACTGCAGGATAATAGCATAATTGCTGGTCTCTTCCGGCACGAGCTGCCAAGTCACCACTGGCCGAGTATTACGCCGGTGGTTACATTATTTGATGTCTCATAGCTCCACTCCAAGTCGTTTAAGGCCAGCAATCGATTCATTCTGGTTCGGATTGCGCTTGAGCGCGGAGCGGAAATCGGAGATGGCAAGTTCCTTCTCGCCGAGGCCTTCGAGCAAGTGAGCCCGCGTATCCCAATAGGATGCTTCGTCCAGGTTGGCTTTCACGGCTCGTTCCGCGTAGGCCAACCCCTCTTTGTATTCGCCCGTCTTGTAATAGAGCCACGCGAGGTTGTTCAAAGCCACTGCCGCGTTGGCATCCAGCTCCAATGCGGCGAGGCAGTCTTTCTCGGCGCGATCAAATTTCTCGACGTTGATGCGGACGCCGCACCGGTAGGCGTAGGCATAGATCTCCCCAGGGTTGATTTCGATAGCTCTAGTATAGTCGTCAATTGCGCCCTGGTTATTGCCTTGATTGAAGCGTACTTGCCCACGCAAGCGCCAAGCCGCGGCATCCTGACTTTCGATTTGCAGATACGCGCTGAAGTTTGCCTCCGCGGCGACGTATCTCTGTTCATCGAAATTGATGAGGCCAAGATTAAATTGCGCATTCTTATTGTCTGGCGTGATCTCTAACGCCGCTTTGCAGTCAGCCCTTGCCATTTCGAGTTTGCCTAGATCGCGGGCAACAC
Source organism: uncultured Alphaproteobacteria bacterium (assembly GCA_963753045.1). Lineage (GTDB taxonomy): Bacteria > Pseudomonadota > Alphaproteobacteria > Rhizobiales > Hyphomicrobiaceae > Filomicrobium. The sequence goes on along the minus strand of CAVWAT010000017.1, from coordinate 4,151 downwards.
CGCATCTAGACACCAACGCATAGGAATCCGTTGGATTGAGCTCGAGTGCTTTGGTGAGGTCCTTGAGCCCCTTCGTCTTTTCACCCAAAAGCGAACGCACCCAGCCCCTTTGGCTCCAACCGTCGGGGTCCTCCGGTGCTCGCTCAGTGTAGGCGCCGAAGTTCTTTTCAGCGGCAGCCCTTTTGCCCGTCTTGAGGTGGAGAAGACCAAGATCGTAGTAGGCGAATTTTACATTGGGATCGAGAGCGAGCGCCCACTGAAGATCATTGCGGGCGCGCTCGTATTGCGCCAGCTCCAAATGGGCTGCGCCGCGAATGCCGTAATGATCAGCAACCTCAGGTTCGAGAGCGATCACCATGTTATAATTTGTAATCATCCCCTGCCAGTCCTTGCTCTTGCGCGCTGCTTCGGCAAGGTCGCGCCAGTATTGCACCGAGCGAGCGTTTTTGGCGCTGTCAGCGCCTCTAATTGGAGCAGGATTGCTGAGGTTGCTGTCAGCTGCGGGAGCCGGCATAACAGAATGCTGCTGCGTGCCCGCAACGCCACTTTCGCTAGCGCGTTCGCGCTTTGGAGCTTCGACTGCGGCTCTTTCATCTGTCGCGGCGGCCAGCTCGAACGCGCAGGCACGCGCAGAAACACTGCAGCTTCCGTCAATGCACGTTGTCATGGTCAAAAGCTTGATGCCCGATTGCGCGAACCGGCGACCATGGACGCGCTCAACTTTCTCAGACCAACGCGCGTTTGCCTCCTCCGCCGTAGAACCGCTGGCAGAAACCGACGCTTTGCACTCGAAGCCTGCGCTGCGAAACATGCCCGTCGCTGCTAGGAGCACGCCGGCCAACACGACCAGCTCTAGCCGCGAACCGCCCCCTCTTGGTGGCGGACCATACGCGTTAACCCCCTGTTCGCCAGCCGAGAAGCTCATCGCCCACATCCAACGAAAGCCTTCCCATGGCGACCAGAACACGCGCATTGGCTGACCAAGATCATGCAGCCGCTGCGCCGTGAGTACATTGGTTCGGAATATTAAAAACAGGCCACCGGGAATGATCGCGGCGATATTCCACGGCTCTGCAACGGGCAGGATAATCACAAGAGCAAGGGTGGCGAACACAAGCGCGTTAATTGAGAAAATCCCGCGCCAGAATGTGCCTCGCGAGATGCGCCCCTCGAATGACCAATAGCGAGCTTTCATTTAATTAATCCCTCTTTGCAGTCGGATTTGGCTGTGCGTCGTTAGGTGCAAATTGATCGGCCGAGCTGCCACTCGGCCGTGCCTATCGATGAGTTTCTTCATGCTGCGGGAAGGTGTCTGTTTCTCACGAAACAGCTCAGATAAAGAACCTGAGGCCTGGGAGCGGTGCGAACGGAGCTTCGTCGCTACGTCGCGCATAGCCTAAGAGGCGCCGCTGCCTTGTTCGCGCGCCGGTAGAAATTTAGCCTGATCGGAAGCTCGCAGGTGCCCGCGTGAACGCAGGGCTTAAACTGATCTTTACCGCGTTTCATCAACGACGCAGCCTCACGACGCCGCCCCTGATGCTGCGGCATCTTTCGCTACCTATGTCGTTGAACGATAAATTCCCTGACGTAAGAGCCCGTCCTCTAGCGGGAGACATTGCTGAACTTGCGCTCTTGGTTCGTTGTACGCAATTGCTTACGCCAGGCATCAACCCTGGCATCCAAAATGGCGCGTGTGGAGACGTCCTTCCGGAAGCTCTCGATCGCGGTGCGGCCTTCAGCCGTCAGCTGACCGCGGCAGTCCTCCGCGTTAAAAGAAAGTCTGTTCGTTGCCTTCGTTAAAACGAAGCTCGCCAAGGCTCTCTTCACAGCGCAGGCCATCCAGCACGATGCAAATCTTCTCGTCGGCTAAGAAGTGCGGTGGGTCACTCTGCGGCTGACCCTGGCGGGCCATTCTACTCACCGTGGCGCCGGCATGTCCCCGCGTCTCATCGCGTCCCTCCTGGACTCACGACGAGCCCAAACCTCTCGGTTTGGAAGTCGTTTTAGTCTGTGCGTCGTACCCGGACACGGGACAGTAAGATGCATCTGAAAGGGTCTTCATCAGGTGAGTTCTGTTTCCGACGAAACAGACGCTCGCTAGGTCTCCACACATAGTAGTCCGCGTCCATAAATCCGACTTAGGAGACCTCATATGAAGATAACTGCTTCGAGCTTAGCTCTTGCAGCGGTACTGTCCGCTTGGGCAATGACCGCTGCCAGTGCCAACTCGGCCTCGCCCATCGCCTCTCAACAAACGGCAATTCAAATGCGCATGGCTGCGTTCACCTGTGCTCAAGCAGCGGCCCAGCTAAACAAGTCGGGATATACGTCGGTGACGCCCACAGATTGCGAAGGGCTACAGTATTCGTTTGATGTGGAACGCGGTGACGGCCGCTTCGTCGTTGTGTTCAACGCAGAAAGCGGTGGAAGCGTTGCTATTCCGCGGTAGGAGATACGTCGAACTTTAGGCCGGCTGGAACACGGAAGGATGTGACCAGTCGGCCCGTACTCTGCGTTCGCACTGTCGATAAATGCAATCGCTTGCGGCCGACAGGTGTTGTCACGGTAACGCGCCTGCTCAGTTGATGCCGTATGCTATCGACGTCCGATGAGTAGTTCTTCCTGTCATCGCCATCGCTTCCCTACCGCTGTGATCCAGCAAGCGGTCTGGCTGTACTTTCGCTTTCCTCTGAGCCTGCGCGATATCGAGGATATATTGTCCCAACGCGGCATCGATGTCTCGTATGAAACGGTCCGCCGCTGGTCGTCTAAGTTTGGCTTGGCCTATGCCAGAAAGCTCAGACGTTCGCACCCGCGTGCTGATACGCGTTGGCATCTCGATGAAGTCTTCGTCTCGATCAACGGCAAGAACGTATGCCTGTGGCGCGCCGTTGATTGCGAGGGAGAGGTGCTGGACGTGCTGGTGCAATCGCGCCGAAACAAGCGGGCAGCCTTGAAGCTGATGCGGAAACTGCTCAAGTCACAAGGCTTCTCGCCAGACGCCGTCATGACAGACAAACTGCCATCATATGGCGCGGCATTGAGCGAACTTGGGATAAGAGTTCGCCACATAACCGGCGGTCGGATCAACAATCGGGCCGAGAATTCTCATCACCCGATACGGCAGCGAGAACGACGGATGCAGCGCTTCAAGTCCGCCGGTTCGGCGCAACGATTCCTCTCCACACATGCAGCGATCTATAACGCCTTCAACGTTCAACGCCATCTGATCTCGCGCACAACATTGCGACAGTTCCGAACTGCAGCGATGGATAGGTGGGATGCCATGACTGCTGCAGTGTGAAACATGGCGACTTCGTGCATTCTCGCGTGAACCACGAGTAATGTGACAATGCCACCGTCAGCATGTAGCCAACCTGAAAAGTCTTTGAGATGATCTCGTGGCCACTGGCCTCGTCGGTCCGGCGTGAACTTGTAGAACGCGGCTGGATGATGATCGCCAGCCCAATCCCGTTCGTCTCTCAGATAGACCCACAGCCTGCCGGTCTTGGTTTTGCCGGATCCCGGCGCCAGCACCTTGACCGGCGTATCATCGGCGTGGATGGCAGCACCCGCCATGACGTGACGACCAATGGCTTCTGCGAGAGGTGCGAGAAGTGCTGCCGATTGTCTGACCCAGTCGGCAAGTGTTGACCGTTCAAGCGGCATGCCTTCACGCCCATAAATTTGAGACTGCCGATACAGCGGCAGGTGATCCGCGTATTTGCTGACCAGCACATGCGCCAACAGGCCTGGACCTGGCCGCCCCCGTTCGATCGGCATCGATGGAGCTGGAACCTGATGAATAGCCTCACAGCAACGGCATGACATCTTGAGCCGTACCGTTCGGATCACCTTGAAGCGTCCGGGCACATACTCCAGCGTCTCGGATACGTCCTCGCCGAGATGACGTAGTGCCCCGCCGCACTGCTCGCATGTCTCACCGGGAGACAGCACGACTTCTTCGCGCGGAAGGTGTTCGGGCAACGGTTTGCGCATTGGTTGCTGTTTTTCTTCCGTCTCAGAGCGCGGTGGTTCACAGTCATGCCGTTTGGCCGCTGCTTCTGCTTCGACAAGTGCCAGATCAAGCTGACCGATGATCTTGTTGCCAACGCTTCGGACCTCGTGCCGAACCGTTGCCGCCGGAGATT
>CAVWAT010000016.1:0-241097 GCA_963753045.1 uncultured Alphaproteobacteria bacterium | reverse complement strand
GGGTCGATTGATCCAGGATTCACACTGAAATTGAGGATCGCAGATCGCTCGATCCACAAAGTGTGAGAAGCGTGCTCTAGGCTTTAGGTGATCGCTCCAGTCCCGGCAGATATCAGACACCATGATATCTTTCTCATCATCCCCCATCCAGAACGCATCGATCACGCGGCCTTCCGCACCTTCCATGTCAGCTAGGCACCATGTAGCCGCAAAAGCTTCGTCGCAGTAGCGCTCGCACTCCTGCTCGACTGTGGTAGGCGGCTTATCGGGATTCTCGCGGTTCAGCTCTTCAATCTCAGCATTAGTCTCATACGTGATCGCGAACGGCTCGTCTGGGATGTCGTGGGAGTGTCGGCTCTTCCACTCCTCCTCTGGCAGTTCGCACTCCGCCTCTAATGCAGCCGCCTCGATGCTCTCGAAGCTATCATCCTCAACCTCAACCTCGACGAACGCCGTCTCAAGAACAAAGCGACCGATCATGACGGTTCGTTTTGTGGGGGAGGTCTTCTTGGCGCTGGGCATACAGGTACTCCTGACTGTGAATCACTTTACCTTCAAGATACCATCGCGACCCATTGGACACCCGCGATATTCGAGTCAATTTCCTTTTGACGGTCAGGCCGCTGATTGACCTTTTGCTGTCACGCGAATCCTATCCTTCTCGACCTCTATCCACCCACTATCTAGCGCGAACGCGAGTCCAGGCTGAGCATCCTCTGGCTCATAAGGGTCTATGTTGAACGGGCCGGTGAGCCAATGCAGCATTCCCCACGTTCCGGGATCAGAGCGTTCATGCACAATCCTCACAATATATTTTGCGGCCTCTTCTGGTGTTACTGCCATGGCCGTTGCTCCTCTATGACGGAGCGATGGTAGCAGAGGAGTTTGGCTAGGTGTGTAGATGATTAGCGCCCCCTCATGACGCCTCCAACATCATCGCCTCCTGCTTCGCCACCATGCCGGTAACGACAGGCTCCCTTCTCCTAGTCCTCATCTCGAGTCCTGAGACTTTGCAAATACCTACTAGCGCCTCCTTGAACTCCGCCCCTGAGAGTGGGCGATAGCCGCCTTGTGATGCCCAGCGCAAATAGATGTGACGAACCTCCGAGATTGGTATGTGCTCATCCTCACTGGGGTCCATACACTGCTTCACGAATAGCGCAGCGTGTTTGAGCTCATCTCGGACCTCGTGCAACTCAATCGCACTTACAGCGCTCTCTTCGCTCCTTACCTCCCTCCTCCTCTGAGGGTGGCCGGCGAGATACAAGCAAACAGCGGCGCCGGCATTGCCGAACACGCTCAGCAAGACGGATGTCACAACGTCGAGAATCCATGGCTCTACGCCAAGGCGATCTGCAGACACGGTGCTGCTTCTTGCTGCAGGGATTGCTGATAAGGCTGTTTGAGCCTCGGTCAGTTCTTGCTGAGCTTGTGAGCGCTGGGCGTTAAGTGCGGATCTCGCGCGATCAACCTCCTTATGTGCCGCATCAGATTGCGCCTGTAAGAGCTTCCTGCAGTTTGTAGCGCACCCTCTCTCAGCAGCTTTCTTCGATATATTGGCGCGTGTGGCCTCTAGGGCGGCCAGAGAAGCCGCTAGGCGGGGAGAAGGAGAGCTGAGGCTGTCTATGTGCTCTTGAGCCGCCTCGACTCTCAGGCGCGCTCTATGGCGATCCTGTTCGATCTTCTGGAGGGGGAGTTGTCGCTCGACGCGGGCTTCGATGAGGCGCTCTGCTGTTCGGATGCAGGCGACGAACTCAACACCCACCATAATAGTTAGCATTATGGCTGCGATCACGTAGCGCCTACTGTCGAGGATCCGACCCAAGCTCAAGGCGAAGACGCTGACGATGAAGGCAATCACAATCGTCGGGATAGCGTGCGCTGTTCCATAACCACCCGTCCAGGCGATGGTGACATGAGCCATTGCGGCCATCGCTGCTATTCCAACGACACCAAAGCCGAAGCGCTGGGAAGCGGAGAAGCTCTCAGTCATCAGCCCTCCTTTTCCTTAACTGCTTGTCTTTGAGGCAAGCAATGCCGCGCTCGATAACCTCGGTCTGGGTGACGCCAAGCTCCTTGCTGAGCGAGGATAGGACGGCCGCGAGCTCAGGAGTGGTTCGGAAGTTGATTTGAGCCGTTCTGACCTTCTTCCGCTTTCTCTCCTTCTTAGATCGACTAGCTTTCCTCTCAGCTTTCTTCCTCGCTTCGGTTGTGCTTTTGGACTTCCCGAATCCAGTAAGCAGGCTGGCAACCTCCATGCCCTCCTCTTGGGAGCTGCTCATTTAGAAGCCCCCCTCTTCTTGGAGGCCTTCATCGCTGCGGATTTGACCTCTTTCCATAGGGTGTCAATCTCAGCAGCGGCCTTCTTGTCCTTGCTGCTGTTAACTTCGGCAGCGGACTTGCCGACGTTCATTCCCTGGATGTGACTTTGGCGGTGTTTGATGACTGTCTTGGTGAAGGGGACTCCATTGGCCTTGAGCGCCTCAGTCAGACCTACATGGACGCGCTCTGTGCCAACGACGCCGTTAATGACTACAGCGTGAGCTATGCCGGCATCCCTTGAGATAACGATTGCATCCTCACTAGCGAGCGCATCCGTAACGCCGGACCTCATAGGGATCAGCACAAAGTCAGCGTGCTCAACCATCTCCTCGACCGACTGCAGGAAGGCAGGAGGGCCATCAAGAAAGACCCAATCCCACCCGGTCTCACTTAGGCGCTGGATCGCCTCCTTAACCTCATCAACGCCACTCAGCATCATTGGGTTTTCCGGCTCACCCCGGCGCTCCCACCAACGAACCAAGCTGCGCTGAGGATCAAGGTCAACGAGCGCAACCCTCTTGCTGTCTTTTGCAGCCCGAACGGCTAGAGCGGAGGTCAGGGTGGTCTTACCAACTCCCCCCTTGGTGTTGACGATAGCAACTACAATCACGGCGTCCCTCGATGTGAAAATTGATATACATCTTTATGAGTCAGCTTGCTGAATAAGTCAAGTTTATTTGCTATACACGAGCTCGCGTATATACATAAAGACGTTTCTTCTTCTGATCAGGGGTGATGGGGATTAGCGCGTTTTTGCTATACACGAGCGCTCAGCCAGAAAAGGCCTGTTTGTGCATGTTTAGTAGGTACTCTGTCAGTGCGCTGGCTATACACGCCATGTAACTTCGGTGCATAGGCGCTAGCCACTAAGTATGAATATGCAACACGAGTGAGCTATACGTGGGGAGCTATCGCCTTGTTGGGCTAGTGTGAGTCAAACACGAATCACTTAGCGTACGGATGATCTGTCTCCGAGCGCTGGGCTTCACCCTGTTCTGCAGTGGAGTGTTAGGCTGAGATCCGAACGCCATTGTAAACGATCTTCCCTCCAGTCTTCCTCCTCCTCACACTCCCGCTCTCTTGGAGTACTCGGCCAAATATCGCCTGACTAGCCGGGTCGATTCCTAAGCGGTCGCAGTGAGCGCGATATGAGGAGTAGAGGTCGAAGGCTGGCGTGACGCATCCTGGGGAGTAGGTAACGCTACGCTCTAAGAAGACCTCAACAGAGACCCTTGGCGTGACCTTAGGAACCGTCGCAAGCTCGGATTTAATGCCCTCCTTGCGCAAGGCGACGCGGCGAAGCAAATGGCGCTCTGGACTCCGCTAGAACGACCCACAAAGCCCTAGCCGAATGAGTCTCGACTGGCGGTTCGGATGCGTCCCGGTCTCCTGTGGGCAGATCGCGCACCCGTGCTTCAGCCGCTGGCTCGGCAGGACCTTCGGCAATCCGAAACGGGCGGAGGCATTTCTTTGAGCGGTCAACGCTGCGGAGTGAGTTCACTCTTCCCCCAGCGCACCCGATCCCAATACGAATGCTGACAAATAACACCCTAGTTCATTTGATCAAGATCAGTGCCGAACACAACTCGATGTGCACTTCGGTAGTGGGTCCCGAGGAACGCCCGTCGTGGGGCTTGGAATGCTGAGATTGGAGCTGAGTTGCCGGAGCTATCATTCAGCGCATCGCAAGAAGCGGAGCTGAGGTGGATACAGGCAGCGCAGCAAGTGCCACCGGCGTCGTGATGGAGTAATTCGCTGCGGCTCCAATTCGCAAAGTGAGTGTGGGAAAGGGAGCCAACCAATGAGAAGCGTTCTGGTCGGCCTCGCTACGCTCGTCGCAGTCTTGACGCTACCCGTACACGGTGTAGGTCCAGCTTACGCTCAGGTTAATCCAGCTGAAGTCACCTTCTGGGAGAGCGTGCGCGACAGCAACGACCAAGCTGAGTATGAGGCCTATCTAAGGGAATATCCAGAAGGCAAATTCGCTCCTCTGGCGCGCATCAGAGTGAAGAAGCTTAATACCGGCTCAACTGCAAAGACTGATGCCAAGGCCGAGGATGGCACGAGACCGAACGAGGACGCCGTGCTCCGTCATCGCGCCACCGCGGAAAGAGATGAGAAAAAGGCCTTTTCCACCCCGAACGGTCTTGCGGGCGAACAAGGCTGGCTCGGCGTCAACATTCACGGCGTGACACCAGAATTCGCTACCTCACTCGGAATGAAGAAAGCCGGTGGGGCGCTCGTGCGTCACGTCTTGCGTAATGGCCCCGCCGAGCAAGCAGGTCTCCGCGCAGGCGACGTCATCCTCAAATGGGATGGCAAAGATGTTCCAGACCCGAAGTCTTTATTTGACCTGGTAGCCAAGGGCCCACCTGGAAAGTACGTAGATGTCGCCGTCCGGCGCCGTAGCAAGGAGCGTGTATTCCAGGTCAAGGTTGGCAACCTGGGGGCCAGCATCTCGCCGCCAGTGCATGATTGCGATCGGCTGGCCGCGCATCCGAATTATGCAGTCAAAGGGGTAGTAGGAGTCCAGGGCGACGTCATCCCAACTGACAGGGCAGTCAAAGCCTGCCGCGCAGCGTTGGCGGATCATCCCGATGCCGAGCGATTCCAATACCAATTGGGGCGGGCTTTGCACTACGGCAAATTTTACGACGAAGCTCGTCGAGGCCTTAGGGTCCTCGCAGAGAAAGGGCATGCGGGCGCGGCACTTAATCTGGGGCTCATTTACGCGCATGGCCGTGGTGTTCCAAAGGACTATGCGCAGGCTGCGCACTGGTTTCGTCAAGCTTCTGAGGGAGGCGAGGGCGTTGCGATGACGGCGCTTGGTTTCCTTTACAGGGAGGGCTTAGGAGTACGGCAAAGCGATCAGCAGGCCCTCGCTTGGTCCCGTAAGGCAATTGCCTGGGATGAGCCGCAGGGGTTCTATCAACTCGCGACGATGTATGCCGGGGGCCACGGCGTACCGAAGGATATGGAAGAAGCCGCGCGGCTTCATCGACAGGCGGCCAACATGGGTGTGGCAGAGTCCATGTATTCTCTTGGCAGGATGCATTCTCACGGCGACGGTGTGGCGAAGGACAAAGTGGAAGCCGTCCATTGGTACCGTAAAGCTGCGGAGATCGGTCATCCCGAAGCGATGGTTAACCTCGGATTTGTCTATCACGCGGGCGAAGGCGTCGAGAAAGATCTTTCGAAAGCAGCGAATTGGTACCGCAAGGCCGTGGAAAAAGGGAATGCCACTGCCCAGAACAATCTGGGCATCCTCTACAATGACGGAACTGGGGTCCCGCGTGACTGCAAGAAGGCTGCGAGACTTCTCCTAGATGCGTATTGTAGTCAGGATAAGTACGCCATAAAGAACCTTGAAGAGCAAAGCAATGCAGTGCTCGATCGCGAGACCCGGCGCGAATTACAACGCTTGTTAAAGCAGCAAGGTCTGTACACTGGCGCGATTGACGGCCTTTTGGGCCCAGGCACAAAGGGGGCGCTTAGAGCGCTTGCGACCTCCGAGCGGGCGGCTAATCGCGTCCGAGCCAGCTCATCTACAGCGCCTGAACATAGGGAACTCGAGGCCCCAGCGGCTCTCGACAGGCTGCCAGGATCTTCCACAGGGGACTGCGACAGTCAACCGTGCCTGCGCGCGGTGGGACGCACGTCCGATCCGCCGGTCGCCATGTATGAGCGCCCCCGAGCCTGGGCAAAGGCCGTTGGCAAGATCCCGGCCGGTGCAACAAACATCCTCTCACTTGGGAAAACGGCAATCAGCGCCTCGGTCAAGTGGTTACACGTTGAGTATGAGAGGATCCAGGGCTGGGTTCCTGCTCAGTTTTTGAAACCGGTCACGGTCGATCAGACTGCCACAACTCCAGCGCCGGAGGCCACCGAGAGAGGAGCATTAGGCCTTCCTCCACTGGAAGGCCTTGGAACCCTTGATTGAAGGCGGTGCGGCGAGGCCCCCTACGCAAATCGAACATATGAAAAATATACGACGCGTCGAATGGGAAGGTCACTATATGCAACTAACGTGGTTGCGAAGAGTAACAGAAATCATGAGTAAGATATGTCATTTCACCAGAGCCGCCTGCTCGACAGCGATACTTGCTGTGTCGCTTCTTCTAATAAGTCATTATTCAGCCATTTCCGGTGACGATCGGCAGGGCGACCTCAGATACTATGGCGACTGGTTTGACTATTCTGAAGATTATCAATTTCAGAAAAGGATGTCAAAAAGACATCGGAAGTGTATGCCGGCCCTGATTAAGCCCGATCGTTCAATCTACATTTTCCGTCTACTCGATAATCTCAAAGCCAAGTGCGTCAACGCACAAATGAGCGAGCAAAATGCAATCAAGTACGGCGGATTGATGTTGACTTCTGTCTCTTTTCCCATAACGGCTCCAGTCTTAGCAGTGTATGCGGGCGGAGAATTGACCACCGAGGCCATACGGTGTTTCGGACACGCATTCGTCGATTCATCCATCTATATCACGGATGATGAAAAAGCCCGAAACAAGGAAAAGATTAGCGACCTGTTGACGCTGAATGACTGGATCGGGTTCAAGGAGAATTTAAAAGGCATAGCAAGCACAGACAAGCTCGAATTTTTTACCGCAACGGCCGAAGCGACTGCCGCCGTTTTTGAAAGGGCGAAAGAGTCGAATGGAGTGGCAGACTTTATTATGACGGAAAACCAAGCTATTCAGGTGTATCTTGGCAAAGAGAAGAGCAAAATTTATTTTGAAAACGCTGAGCAGGCCGCTAACGAGTGTCGCTTCAAAGATGGCGGGCGACAACTCGATAGAGCGGAAGAGGAGGCCGAGGGCGAATGTGCCGAGTATGGTAAGCGGTATCGCCTCAGGGAGTCAAACCTTAGAGCTTATGTTTCCATTCCCAGAATAAGCAGATCTCTGCGAGCGCGCCAGCCCATATCAAAACTTTCAGATTATACTTATCAGCAGTACATGGGATTAAAGAGGGATCTGGAGAGTCAGAAAAAATCTTGGATGAGTTTTCAGAGGTGTTTTCTAGGATCGATGAAAAAAGAAAATGGATGATCAGGCGTAGTGGCGAGCTGGAGCATATGAAGTCGAAGGTCAATACCCCTATAAAGTCAGCCCTTCGCGCCCTGGAACAGAAAGATTATGCGACTGCCTGCCATGCGATAGATGATCAGGAGCCTCGGAAAATATTGGGCTCCCTGAATAGAGAGTGCCGCATTCGGTTGAGGGATGACGGTGCGGACCCATACGAAATGCTCAAAAGTATTCGCACTGCGATCAATGGTCGGGCGGAAGAAGTGGAAAGAGAAGTATTTGTGCTTCTTGGCGAGGTCGAGAAATCAATTAATGCATGTCGCTTGAGCGAAGCCGCTGCTTCCATAGGGAATGCGGAAGCCCAGTTGGAAGGATTGTTTCAGGCTGATGACAATGGCTGCAGAAAAAATGTGTCATTGCTAGTGCCTGAGCTGAAAAAATTGTCTGAAGCCTTGGGAAATGCTCAGAAAAAATGCCTCGGGCCTGATGTCGCCTACTTCTTGGTCTCTGTCGCCGGACAGGGATTTACCTATAAATATGATCGTCGCGCTAAGGAGCCGGTTGCCGATGCGAAGGGTAATGTGCTTCCTGATGAGCACGGAATAACGTGGGTCTCGGTTGGCGCATGGGTCGGCACCCAGGTCAAGGGGAAAGGCCAGCTTTGGTTGAAGGTTAAAAATGGGGAAGATCATGACACGACCAAAGAAAGCATGCGCAAATATCTGTTATCCAGGGCCTGTCAGAAGCCGTGGCTAAAAGCGGATCGGTACCAGAGCACGCAAACCGATGTGTCTCAGCCAACGATTTGGCAACGGGGGCCGCAAATCACGACCATCGAGGGTCCTTTCGAGTCTAAAACCGACTATGCCGGCAAGCGCAAGTCGGACTGGAAAGTGACCTTGGAACGCAAGCCCGACGGCACCCCTATATTCATGAGTGAGTTGTTTAGGAAGATTGAGCGCCTAGACGACTGCGATGGGGTATGTTGCGCTCTCAAATGTACCGACGAGTTTCATTGTGACTAGGACCCGACATAGGACGGCCAAACGTCGGCTAGGGACGACGGGCATTGTTTGCTTGGCCTTGCTGTTGCTTGCACCCATGACGGCAAGAACGCAAGACACTGCTTCAGGTTCATGGTGGCAATCCTTGCAGGACAAGAAGGGCCATGTCACTGGCAATCTGAACGAACGCTTCACTCTCGATGAGGGGGACCAAACCGCCACTCCTCCGGGTTCGGAGCCGCCACCGTCTACCGAAACGACGGAAGGGCCAAACGGATCAGGACCTGTGGCCGGTATGCCTCAGGGACCAGCCGGCCCCGATGCCGTAAATCCGGCCGACGCAAAAACCGCAGACTATATCAACGAATGGATTCGTGTCGCTGAACCGCCGCCGAACGCGACGGAGGGCGCCAATTTCCGCTATACCTTTCGCGGTAACATGGTTGGTACTACCGCGGACGGCGGCATTATCACATCGCCGCATGAGACGGGTGTCTTCGATCCAGTGTTCCTTTGGGTAAACAGGCGCGCGCTCGATTCGGTCAATCATTGCACCATGGAGGAATATGTCCTCGCCAGATTGTCGGACAAACCGATCAACCATTGCCAAGGTCGCTATAAAGTACCGCCGCGGTTTAAGCTTGCCGACTACACGGGTCAGCTGATTGACAAAGCAAAGCGCGCATTGGCCGAGAAAAAGCTCAAGGTGAAGGTGGTGAAGGGTAAACCGGCTCCTTCGGGCAGGCAGGAAAACACGGTTGCGGCGCAGGTGCCGAAATCGGGAACCAGGGTTCGGCGTGACCAGCTGGTGACGTTGACCGTGTATCGCGCGTATGAGGTCCCCCAAAACGAACGCAAGAATATCGAGCAGGCGATTGCCTATTGCCACTTTGAAGAGGCCCAGAGAAGAATCGACGGGATCGATACCGAGAAGGCGCGTCAGCCTTATTCGCGGAGCTATGATGAAGCCGTCAAGAGGGACGAAACCACCAAGAGCCTGATAATCAGAGCCGACGATTTTCTCCGGAACTGCGCCTTCGACGCGGCGCGGGCTGACCTGAATCGAGCCGCCGGCACAACGCGCTGTGAAAAACGTCGTTCCAGGATTCGCGAGAGTCGAGAAAAGATAGAGGCTGCGAAGCGACGCGAGAAAAAGGCAAAGGAGCTTATTGCTCAAGCGCACCAGCAGTATACGTCTTGCCGCTATGACAATGCGCTCAAACTCCTAGGCCAGGCGCGTGAGCACACGCGCTGCGACCGCCATCTCACAAATATCGAGGAAGCTCGCCAGAAAGCGACGTCGCGCAGCACGCGCGAGCAACGGACAAAGGAACTATTTGCCGAGGCAAATGACCTATTCAAGTCCTGCGATTTCGACGAAGCGCTTAACCGGTTACATGCGGCCCGGCAGAACACACAGTGTCGTCGATACACCACGAAAATTGTTTCCGTGGCACCGAAAATCGAGGCCGCTGCCGCGCGTGAGGAGCTTACCAAAAGCTTGTTCGCGGAGGCCGATCAGCTGTTCCGGCAGGGCAAATTCCGCGCCGCGCTTTCGAAGCTGACCGAGGCCAGAACTAACACCAGATGTGAGCGATATGTTTCCAAAATCAAGAGTGCGATCGCGAAGACAAAAGAGAAGAGCAGAGACTCTCCCGTTGCCTCGGGAAGCACAAGCACGGGCACCGACCTGCCGTCACAGCCTCGCGATACAACTGTTCCCGCCGATCGTGATCATTGGGTCTTAACAAAGACGCTGATCAATCCAAAAAATGATCCGCTTGAATTCACCGTGGGTATTACGCCTGATTATTACTCGCCTCAATTCAATGGAAGCTACAATAAATACGTCGTGAACGAGAGCCACATTGTCAATCGCTACTACTGGGTCGACCGTGGCACGCAAGTCGCCGATGTGGAACTGAGAGCCGACTTCAAAAAGCCGCCGGCCGTGCTGGTGCCGGGACAGAAGATCACGCTCAAGGGTCGCGTTTCAGGTCACGGTACAATTACCTCAGGAGCCATAGGCATCATTTTCGAATACCGGGTGGCGGGGGTCGGCCTGAAGGGACAAACGCAAGCCCGTACTGGATCGAACGCCAAGCCACTCTTCAAGAGCGATATAATCAATCCTCATTTCGTTGTGCCGAAGGTACGTAAGAAAGGCGAACTCACCGTCACCGCTTTTCTTTGGAACTGCGGCGCCTGCAACGTGACCTGGGTTTATCGGGGCAGCAGGGGCGCAGCGCCCGGAACGCAGCAGGACATGCCGCCTGCGGCGACACGGCAGGACACCTCCTACTTTATTGGCCAATGGGCCGTAGATCCGAAAGCTTGCCGGGGCGTGCCCCTCGCCAAAGCAAAGCCGACCCCGGGCAGCATGGCGGAAGCCATCGGGGGTGCCGTCGAGCGGGCCATCAGATCTGCAAGATACCGCTTTGACGAAAGCGGCGACGCCTACATCGCGGAACCTGGAAAAGGCTATAAGAAAATGGGGCGCTGGTTCGCTGAAAACAACGAATTCGGCTTTATCATCAAGGGGAAGAAAGAAGCTGCGAAAATCATCGCGCGTCATAACCGTCGGTTTGTGGCGCTTGACGTGACGCAGAACCAGAAAGTCACGTTTTATCGTTGCAATTCTGCGACCGGCAGGGAGGCTGGAACGCCATCGCGAGAGCGGCGAAGTGGCAGCCTCAAGGCGTTTCTTGTCGCCAAGGCGAAAAGCACACGCTCTGCCCGCCCGGGGGGAGCGGAATATGACAGGGCTAGCGTTTCGAAATACCTTGATCCAGCTAAGACCCGTTGGATCGCCTGGAACGCAACGCCTACCGTATCCAGGAAAGATGGACGGAGCGCAGACCTCATGCTGTGGGGCGGCGGAGGATTCGGTAGCGACGACTTCATCCGGCTCACAATAACCGCTCCCGACGGGCGCACTACCTCCATCGATATGGACAAGAACGATGCCCTTGGGGCGCATGCATCCTCCAACCCGATGAACATCATTTTTGGTGCGAAGCGTACGGCTCCTAACGCGTTACGTATCGACGCGTTTGGAAGTACCGCAGGTCGAAGAGTCTTTTTCGATGAAGACGGGGCGTTCAATCGCCTGTTCACGAAAGCCGGCACTTACCAATTCGATTTTTCTTTCCGAAACGCCTTCGGCAGCGACGCCGGTCACAGCGATATATATCTGCTAATAAAAGAATGATGCCTAGAGCGAGGTTGTATCCGTTATGCGTGGGGTCTGACCGAGTCAACCGCTGCAGTCTTATAGAATGGATCACGCCAAATAGGAAGTGTCCGGGCTATTCGATGATGAGCTGCACGAAAATATGCTGACCTGCCAAGCGTGATCGAGAGAAATCCTTGGAAGAATTCCTGCCATTATTGCGCTCAGAGCTCTTACGTTTCTTTTTATGAAAATGTGGCTCCGGGCATACTGATTCGAATTGGTGGTAGTGCCGTGGAAGGCGCGTCTGCGAGAAAAACGTAACTTTTTGGGTTCATGACCGGCTGTTGCGCCCTGCCCCTCTCATCGTCTGTTTGCCGGGTTGAAGCGGACATCAGTCTCGCAGGGTGCGGTCTGCGGTTGAGCAGCCGCATCTACGTCCGCTCTTGTATAGCATCGCCATATGAAGCGATCCGGATGATCTGCTCCCGTCTTATGGCGCTTTGGGTCATTCGCGGACTTCTTCAAGCAACAATCTATGTCTGCTTTGCCCCGCGAAAGCGGATGTGCGGCGAGCCCGCTCAAAGAGTCCGCTTAGGGCTACAAGCGGAAGTCACGATGATGCGACGTTGAGCTGATTGACCTCTATCAACGCTCCGTTACTGCGGTTCCGCATATACGTCGAAGTAATCGGTCACATGACTTCCGATCGGACACAGCTCAAGTCCGTGACGTTAGCAAGATCTGTGCTGGTCCGCCGCTGGCTCCAGTCTCAAGAGTTAGGGGTATCAAGTGAGTAATATGTGGAGGGTGATTGCGCTATTCGTGGTTGTCATTGGTGCGAGTGGCATCTTGCGAGCAACAGATTTGCAGGCGGAGTCGAAGGAGGCGTTTGACCTAAGAAACCAGCTTTTGAGGCTGGAGAATGAAATAAGGATACTGGAGCAGGAAAAGGACGAGATCGAAGCCGAGGTGCTTAAGCCAGGAAGCATCCTTCTCGATGTCAGGCTGATCGACCCAGCGATCAGGGACGCGTCCGAGCTCAATGAGACAGTCACCGAACCGAAGGGATGCGAATTCGCGGATATCCGCCGATGGCCTGTGGTCCTCATCTCGCGCAAGGAGCTGCAATGCTTCATCACGTATCACATCATAACAAATCCAGCGCTCAAGACCCGCAGTCAGCACGGGAAGCACCTTCGGCAGCTCTTGGAGAGGGACAAGGCAGCGAGGGCGGACGCCAAGAAAGATGTCAAACGCCTGTCGCAGGAAATCGCTCGGATCAACGAGCAAATCCAGGAACTCAACCGACAAGGGACGGACCGGGCCACGCGACAGAAGACTCCACCTACCTCCGGACCCGCGGTCTACACTGACTTGGAGGGTAAGCGGCGCGTGGGTGGGAGCGTGACGAGCAAGATGCAGACTGACCGTGAGGGTGTCAGGCATATCACGGCGACAACGGCTATCGACGGCAAGAAGGTCGAGATCATCCTCACGACGACCGGCCAAAGACGTTCCAGTGGAGAGGATGTGGTGATGGAGTTGATGGGAACGGTCGACATCAAGGGATACAGGGACGGTTTGTTCGCACACGGTGAACTCGTACTCAAGCCGGACGGCAGAGCACTGGTCAACCTCAAGCGTGTGGAGTCGGTGCGCTACCTCAACAGCCTGAGGTTCAATATGAATGCCGTCGAGGGCAGCAGTTCTGCTGCTGGTGGGCTTCTGGGGATAAAGGCCAAGGAGCCCCCTGCTGAGTAGACTCACCGACATAATGAATGAAACGTTGTGAGCGTTGTTTAGGCTTGGTGCTCCGCGGGTGTCCTTTGGCGCGGAGTTCTTCGAAGTGTGCCTGAGCTACAGACCGATCCCAGTACCAAGCTCGACCGATACGCAATCCAGTCGGCAGGACATCTCCTGCATTAGCCCAGCGCGTGATCGTGCTGCGAGCAACACCTAAGCGGTCAGACCACCAATCAGTAGTGACCAGCTCCATGCGCTCTGCAATCTATGGTTGAGGTGGTTCTCGGAGGAATACAAGCGGAAATAGAGGGGAGAAGCCAAAAAAATAGCCTCTGGAGCCCGTCATCAAGACCGCGCCAGAGGCTATTTATCAGTACCCAAACGCAAGCAAGCCGCCACCCCGTGAAGATCCGGCCACCCCCGTGACAGGTTCTGGTAGTAGTTTTGCGTGCAGCCTTCTACCTAAGATTGCTTTGTGTTAAAGTCAAGTATTTACGCACAAGTCTGGTGGCTTAAACCGCCAACAGTGGGTCCCTTAGGGCTTTTTGTTATAATCGTGTGCGTATTACCCAAGAATTAGCCAAGCGCTATCCTATGGCAAATCTGGCAGATATGCGGTATGTCCAGAGTTCTATTCATGATACATATAACTTCCACTCCCATTCCTCTTGAAGAAGCTACATAGAGGCACTACTTGACCAATTAGGCCCGAACCTGCAGGGTTATATGGTCCTCAAACTCGATAGGCCCATGCGGTGGCCCATGAGGCGAGCTATCCTAAAATAAGCTTAATAAAAACAATCTATTAAGATTTTCGAGCGCTCCTACCCACGGAGCCACTTTCCATGAAATTTCGTCAGCGGATGGCCGCTCATGCCGAGAAGTCCTCAGGGACGAAAACCACGGCCCGCAAAGCCCGGCTCTGACCGCAAATCTCCGTCGAAAAAGCTCCGTTCGGGCGGCAAGGCACCAGTGAAGCCGGCGACGCGGGCTACTAAATGGGCTTCGCCGACCGCGGGGAAATCTGGGGTTCACAAGCCTGGTGCTCGTAAGCCTGGCGCCAACAAGTCGGCTTCCAGCAAGCAAGCAACCGGCAAGCCTGAGTCTCGTGAGGTTGCCTCTCGTAAACCTGGCGCCGGCAAGCCGGATATAACGAAAAATCCACGTGCAAAGCCAACCGTGGGTGGAAGGAAATCGTCGCGAGCAAGCGACACAGGTGAAAAGTATCAGCTGCGTTCGGGGCCGCGTTCAGGTGCATGTTCAGGGTCGCCGGCTGTTGCCGCCAAGTCCCGCCGGAAGGCTGCTTTGCCGGTGCGTCCGCCCAGCAAACAGGTTCGACAGCCGGTGCGCTCCGCAGGGCCTAACGGTCCGCCGGAGCCGATGCGCATTGCGCGTGCGATCGCGCGCGCAGGCCTGTGTTCACGCCGCGAAGCGGAGCGTTGGATTGAGGAGGGCCGCGTCAGCGTCAATGGCCGCCGGCTGACAACGCCGGGCTTGGAGGTTGGTCCCAGCGACTGCATCAAGGTTGATGGTGCGCCGATGCCGGTCGCCGAACCTGTGCAGCTTTGGCGTTACCACAAGCCGAAGGGGATCGTAACCACCAACAGCGATCCAGAAGGGCGCGCCACGGTGTTTGAAAGGCTGCCGGAGGGCATGCCGCGTGTTGTTTCCATCGGACGTCTGGATTTCAACACCGAGGGATTGTTGCTGTTGACCAACGATGGCGCGCTGTCGCGGCATCTCGAACTGCCTTCGACAGGATGGCTGCGCCGGTATCGGGTGCGCGTTTGGGGCGACATCACGCAGGCGGACCTCGACAAGCTGAAGAACGGTATTACCGTTGAAGGTCGCCGTTACGGTCCTATCGAAGCAACGCTGGATAAGATTCAGGCGTCGAATGCTTGGCTCACAATCGGCCTGCGGGAGGGAAAGAACCGAGAAGTACGCAAAGTGCTGTCCCAGCTTGGTCTGGAGGTGAACCGGCTCATTCGGATCTCCTATGGGCCATTTCAGCTCAGTGATCTTAAGCCCGGTGAAGTTGAGCCGGTGCGTAGGCGCATTCTGGTTGATCAACTTGGTCCGCGTCTGGCCAGCGAATTCGGGCTGGGGAAGGATAGCGAGCCCAATGATGTCCGTAGAGGCCGAAAACCCAAACGACCGCGGAACGATGATTGATGCGGATCGTCGGCGGCAAGCTCAAGGGGCGGACGCTCGCACCGCCAAAGCATGCTGGTACGCGGCCCACATCTGACCGGGTTCGCGAGTTCGATCTTCAATGTCCTCGCCCACGGCGGGCAATGTCGCCCACTCAAAGGCGCGCGCGTGATCGATCTGTTCGCGGGGACCGGTGCGCTCGGCATCGAGGCGCTCTCGCGCGGGGCCAGCTATGCCTTGTTCGTTGAGGAAAGCGCCTCCGGCCGGGCCATCATCCGGCAGAATATCGAGGCTTTCGGCCTGCAAGGTGTGACCCGCATTTTTCGCCGTGACGCCACCGATCTGGGACGTGCGAGATCACGCGACCACTATGCTTTTGCCTTTCTTGATCCGCCGTACGCCAAGGCACTGGGCGACAAAGCCTTGCTGGCCCTCGATCTGGGTGGGTGGCTGGTCGACGGTGCGGTCGTCGTGCTTGAGGAGCGGGTCGGTCAGAGTATCGAGCTGCCTGACAGTTTCGAGGTCTTCGATACGCGAACATACGGCGATACGGCGATTACGTTCGCCTCCTACAAGGGGCGGCAGTGAACAGCATGACCGTCAGTCTGCTCGATGGACAACGCGGGGGGCTGAACGGCTGGTTGGAGGCGGGTCTGTTCGTCCTTGCTATCTCAGCATTGACCGTTGTTTACGCGATCGCGCAGCAGGCCGGGGCGCACATTATCGTCTTTATCGTATACGCCATGAGCTTTGCCGCTGCTGGAATGCTGGCTCTTGCCGGTCTTGGCAACAATCCGATCGAGGTTGCATTCGCCCGCGAGAGTTTGGTCTTTGGCTGGTCAACCGTTCTACTGGAGGCATTCTATTTCCTGCTGCTCGGGCTTTTAACCCCTGCGGAAACAAGTCTCGCCCTGCGGCTTTCAGTCCCAGTTTCGCTGCTGGTCGGATGGCTACTGTTTCGCCGTGAAATGACCAGCCGACTGTGGCTCGGGTCGGTGATCATAGTCGCTGCCGTTGTGCCGATCCTCTATGGCGTCGACACGGACGTGCGCGTTTTCGCAGGTATTCTGGCTGTGTTGTGCTCACTGATCGTCGCTGTAAAGACGTTTTCTAGCGAATTCCATCCTGCCAATCGTGCCGCCTCAACTGTGCGCGAAAAATTGCGTGTGACCGGGCTTGTTGTTCTGGCGACAACGGTGATCGGTGTCGCGCTGCTGTTACCGCTTGTTTTGCTTGCCGCCGCCGGGCTTGTCCCAGATGGGAGCTTCATTCCGCCCGTCGCGGCTTTCTGGCATGGACCTACGCTGATTACCGCCATCGTTTTGGGTGCGCCAGTTTTCGTCGCGATGACGTATCTGACTTTCTCGTCCGTTGTGAAGATTGGAACTGAGAGCTTTCTAGCCACCAGCGCGTTCACGCCATTTTCCGTGTTGGCGATTGAAAGCCTGGCCGCGGCAGCGGGATTCCTGACACTTGGAACGTTCGATAGGGCGCTCTTACCGTTCATCGCGCTGGGTATTGTCGGGGTTCTGATCGTTGTTCATGCACGGCACCATGGCGGCTGATCGAGCGAATCGCGCTAGATCAATGGAAATAGCGTGCCATATCGGCGCCAAGGATACCTGCTAGCGGGTACCCCGGCCGGTTTCGAGGGTGCGGTTTGTATAGTCTTATTTGCACCGGATCTGCGGGCCTGCGTTGATGCGGGTGAAGCAACGCGATATGAGATTCTGAGGTGTCTTGGGGGTGGCCCGCATGGCGGGCGGAACAGGTGGCGAGGAACTGCGATGAGCACCAACGGCGCGAGCGAACCCAGCATGGAGGAAATCCTAGCCTCCATCAGAAACATTATTGCTCAAGACCCCGCCGACAGCGAGCCTGATGGCGGCGAGAAGTCCGCATCCGCTGAAGGGGATATGGCCAAAAGCCTATCACCGTTCGGTTCGCTCGCGGCGGGTCTCGGGCCTGAGCCTGCTCAACCAAAGGCCGCCCAGCCATTCGGTGGACGTCCGGCTCAATCTGACAGGCAGGTTGCTTCAGCGCAGCAGGCGAGCGCGCAAGGGCAGCCCTTGCGGCGTGCGCAGCAGAACTCCCGACGCCGGAGCGCGGCCTACTGGGTTCGTCGCGGGGCCGGTGAGCGGTCGTCCATCGCAGGACGCTGCTCCGGCGAAGCCCGCAAGTAATGCGGCCCTGGCCGACGACTTTTCAGATGTATTTGAAGAGCCTTTGCAGCAGATTGCTATTGCGCCTGCTGCGGGTTCACGGCTCTCGAGCGCCGAAGCGTCTGGGCGGTCGGTAGAAGGTCATCCGGCGGCATCGCCCACCGTTGAACCCCAACAAAATAAAGCGGCCACAGGCGCGTCAGCCTTGACCACCAAACCCGAACCGAAGCCTGAAGCAGGTGCAGCGGCGTCGCCAGCGACGAATTTGCAGTCCGAACCGGATCCGACAGCAGCGCCGGCGGGAGATCTCAGACCGACGCCATCCGCGGGCGGGTTCGATTTTGCCACGTTGCGTGCGCGTAGTCCGGGTTCGGCCGCTGGCGAGACACCGGCAGCAGCCGTAGAGATCGGGCCTAAAACCGAGCCTTTTGTGCCGGCAAGTTCAGACGCCGCCGCGACGCGCGACGGCCAAACACCGACGGAGCCCGCTTCAGCCACCGAGCCAGTGCAACCGGTTGTCATCGCTGCGATGCCGCAGAAGTCAGCGGATCAAACCATACCGGCCACCTCAGGTGATTTCGGCGACGGACACGATCAGGGCAGCTCGGTGGAAAAGGCCGAAGACCCGGCGCAGAAACCGACCGATGATGCCGAGCGGAAGGCCGATGCTGGTTTCAAAAGCGCCAATGTCGGATTCTTGGCTGCGACGCCCCGTCCACTGGATTCTAAGGCTGCGGGGCCGGCCGGCGGTGGAGATTTCTTCAAGGCTGTTGCTGGAGAAGCGCGCGTTCTTTCTGATGATGCGCTTCAGGCCGATACAGCACCTAGCCAGTGCCAGTCCGCAGAGGAAGCCGAGGTTGAGCCCAAGGTTAAGTCCTTCGCTCCGGCGGCGACGCCGTCCGAGGAGGCTGCTGCAACAGCACCGAGTGTCACCGAACCCGAACCAAAGCCAATCGAGATGCAGAAAGAGCCCGTTACCGCGGCGGCAAACGAGGTTTCAGTTGAAGACGGTCTGTCTGTGTCAAACATCCTCATGTCGAACGATGCTGGCGGGATTCGCACGCTGGAAGACACGGTTGCCGATCTATTGCGTCCCCTGCTGCGGGAATGGTTGGAAAACAATATGCCGCGGATCGTAGAGAACGCGCTTCGGATCGAAGTTGCCGAGAGTGTGAAAAAGCAGCTCGACACTTCGGCGCGCAAACCCAATGGTCTCAGCTGAACGGGCTGTTGGCGCTCTGGAAGGGGCTTGCCGGGGGTGTTTCCCGGCAACCAATCCTCAGCCAGGCCTATGGGAAACGGGTCGGTGGTGTGCGGCCTTGATGCCCGCACAATAGGTCGCGGCGGAACCGTCATTGTTGACGCCGCGAGGCATGGGTCGTACCACCTGCCATCTTGTGCACGTTAAGTGCAATCCACCCTGCGAACCACAATGCTCGAAAAGACTTATCAGCCGGCCACCATCGAGCCGCGCATTCACGACAAATGGGACTCTACTGAGGCGTTCAAGTGCGGCCGTGCCGTACAAAAGGATGCGCCCGGGGAGCCCTTTTCGATCGTTATCCCGCCGCCGAACGTGACCGGTTCGCTGCACATGGGGCATGCGCTCAACAACACGCTGCAGGATGTCCTGTGCCGTTTCGAACGCATGCGCGGACGCGATGTGCTGTGGCAGCCGGGCACGGACCACGCCGGTATCGCAACGCAGATGGTCGTCGAACGGCAGATGATGGAGCGCCGGGAGCCAAACCGGCGAGACATCGGGCGCGAGGCCTTTTTGAACAAGGTCTGGGCTTGGAAGGACGAGTCGGGCGGGATCATCGTCAATCAGCTCAAGCGGCTGGGGGCATCGTGCGACTGGTCGCGCGAGCGTTTCACCATGGACGATGGCTTGTCTGAGGCGGTCCTCAAGGTGTTCGTCGAGCTATACAATGCTGGGCTCATCTACAAGGACAAGCGGCTCGTCAACTGGGACCCCAAATTCCAGACGGCAATCTCGGATCTGGAGGTTGTTCAGGTTGAGGCCGCCGGCAAGTTCAAATGGGCGGAAGCGGACGGGGAGGAACTCGATTTCAATGCGTTGAACAAGTTGCTCGACAAGAATCCGGGCGGGCACATGTTCCACTTCCGCTATCCGCTGAAGGATGATCCTTCGCGGTTTATCGTCGTCGCGACGACCCGGCCGGAGACGATGCTCGGCGATAGCGGTGTTGCGGTTCATCCCGATGACGAGCGCTACACCGATCTTGTTGGCAAAAAAGTCGTGTTGCCACTGGTTGGCCGCGAGATGCCGATCGTTGCCGATGAGTATTCGGACCCTGAAAAGGGGACCGGTGCCGTCAAGATCACACCGGCGCATGATTTCAACGACTTCGAGGTTGGTAAGCGGTGCGGACTGGAGCAGATCAACGTTTTCGATGAGCATGGGTCGATCAACGGCAATGCGCCGGAAGCCTATCGTGGGCTTGATAGATTTGTTGCGCGCAAGAAGATCCTTGCGGACATGCACGCGGCTGGACTGCTCGAAAAAATCGAGCCGACGACGCATCAGGTGCCGCATGGCGACCGCTCAGGTGTCGTCATCGAGCCGTTCTTGACCGACCAGTGGTATGTCAATGCCGAAGAACTGGCGAAAGATGCGATCAAGGCGGTCGAGGACGGGCGCACGAAGTTTATCCCGGGCAACTGGGACAAGACCTATTTCGAGTGGATGCGAAACATCCAGCCATGGTGCATCTCGCGGCAGCTGTGGTGGGGGCACCAGATCCCGGCCTGGTATGGAGCCGACGGGGAAGTCTTCGTTGCCCACGACGAAGCCGAGGCTCGGAAGCTCGCCAAAAAACACTATGGCGAACCGAAGGAGCTGACGCGTGACGAGGATGTCCTCGACACCTGGTTCTCCTCCGCACTGTGGCCGTTTTCAACGCTCGGCTGGCCTGAAGAGACTCCGGAAGTAGGGCGCTACTACCCGACCAGCGTGTTGGTTACGGGCTTCGACATCATCTTCTTCTGGGTTGCCCGGATGATGATGATGGGCCTCTATTTCCGAAAGGAAGTGCCGTTCCACGACGTCTATATCCATGCCCTCGTCCGCGACGAGAAGGGGCAGAAGATGTCGAAGTCAAAGGGGAACGTCATGGACCCGCTCGTCATCATCGACGAGTACGGGGCGGATGCGCTGCGCTTTACGCTTGCGGCGATGGCCGCCCAGGGGCGCGACATCAAGCTGAGCAAGCAGCGCGTCGAAGGCTACCGCAACTTCGCTACCAAGCTCTGGAACGCGGCGCGGTTCGCGGAGATGAACGAGTGCGTGCGGCAACGCGATTTCGATCCGGCGAATGTCGAGGCGACGATCAATAAGTGGGTGATCGGTGAGACCGAGCGGGCGGCTAAAGCCGTCACCGCCGGCATCGAGGCTTACAAGTTCAATGAAGCCGCAGGCGTTGCTTACGAGTTCGTCTGGGGTGTGTTCTGCGATTGGTATCTGGAGCTGATCAAGCCGCTTTTGATGGGCGATGATGAAGCGGCCAAGTCTGAAACGCGCGCGTGCGTCGCCTGGACGCTCGATCAAATTTTGAAACTTTTGCACCCCTTCATGCCGTTCATCACCGAGGAATTGTGGGCGCACATGGTTGAGCACGGCGAGGGGCGGTCGTCGCTTCTGACGCTTTCGGCCTGGCCGATGCTGGAGGGCAATGAGGATGATGCGGCCGATGCCGAGATCGGCTGGGTGATTGAACTTGTCTCGGAGATCCGGTCGGTGCGCAGCGAGATGAACGTTCCCGCAGGCGCCAAGATTCCGCTGCTTCTCGTTGCTGCCGACGCCAAGATACGTATGCGCTGCGACCGGCATGAAGATACCATCGCGCGGTTGGCGCGACTTGATGAGATCACATTTTCTGATGCGGCACCTAAGGGCGCGGCGTTGATCGTCACCGGCGAGACGACAGCGGCAATCCCCCTAGAGGGCGTGATCGATATGGAGGCGGAGAAAATACGCCTTGCCCGTGAGGTTGAAGAGACCAAGGAACTGCTGGCCAAGGAGAAGGCAAAGCTCGACAATCCGCAGTTTGTCGCCAAGGCGAAACCGGATGCGGTTGAGACCGCAAGAGAGCGCGTTAATGAATTCGAGGGCCGGATTGCACGGCTATCGGTAGCCTTGAAGCGTCTTGGATGAGGCGCAGCGGGGTCTTTCTCGCGCGTCGCTTGGAATTTTTGTTTGTCGTTTTTGCTCAGTGTTTGAATTGCGTATTTTCATAGCTACTGAATGGGCATTGGCTGCGTTGACCGTAATGAGACGAAGCGTTTGATGGGCGCTGGGCTTTCAAGCTAGCGTTCGATGCCATCCCCTTTTTTAGCGAACTCCCGCAGGTTTTCAGTCATGCCATTGCAACGTTGGACACTTTTCTTTTTGCCGTTTTTCACCTTGTGCTGTTCGGGCGTGAACCATGCTGCCGCGGAGGAGGGCCCCGTCGCCGGACAAGCGCAGCAATCGCCCGGGACTGAACAGGCTCAATCTGACCTACTCGCCATGCACAGGTGGATGAAGAACGAAAACGCTCTGGACCTTAAAACGTCCTTCTCGATCTCCAATAGCGTCCTGGATCTGAACTCGCGGGGTACGGTGCGCTTCCGTATTCAGCGACCGAATTCGTTTCATGTCGAAGTTGTTTCTGGGGGGAAGCGCGAACTCTTTGTGACGGATGGAAAGCTGCTGACGATCTATCGCCCGCAGAAGAAGGTCTATGCGCAACTGTTTGCGGAAGACTCCATTCTTGGGACGATGTTCAAGGCGATTGGAGGCCTGACGCTGCAGGCGAAGCTGATCGAGTTCTTCTGGACTGTCGACTATCTGTCGATCGGCGCAGAGGATGTAAAGGTGACGGCTGGCGGCAGCACGCAGATCAGAGGCAATACGTGCCGCAAGTACCAAGTCGTTCGAGCTCTGGAGGCGTGGGACGTGTGGATCGCGCAAGGAGACACACCTTATCCGTGCCGCCTGATCAGTCGCACGAAGGACCAGTCCGCCTCCACGGTTCAATCGAACGAACTAACCTGGACATTGAAGCCGTCGTTCAATAGCGAAGTCTTTGCATTCAAGCCGCCTGCGAATGCTCGAAAAGTGTCGATGTCGGGTCTCGAGTAGTGTGATTTTGGAATTCGCCTGGTGAAGGCCGTGAACCGGCAATGACCAAACCTTGCCTCGCTGTATACGAGATTTCCCCCAAGCAAAAATTGCCGGTTTTAACGGCGATCAGATCGACCTGAGTGTAGGTCGACGAGGCGTGCTGGCGGTCGCCGATTGTCGGCTGCTAACCGGCATTTCGCCAGTGCTGTTTCCCATCGTCTTCTCAGAGACGCACCTAGTAAAAACTGTTGTGCGAGAAATTTAACCGTTGCCGTATCGTTACACAACGTGAAGGGACGGAGCCTTTTTTCCGACCAGTATTTTGATATGCTTTTTTGAAGGGCACGATAAAAAAGGAGCGAGGCCGAAAGAGGGACCGTTGGGGGTGATTTTTCGGCCTCGCTGCGCTGCCGGACGGATCGGGGGGAGACCCGTGTATTTTTTTTGGGGGGGGGGGCGGCAGCACGTCGTCTCTATACGAGAGTGTGGTTTTTGGATAGCGCACAATCATTTTTTCTGTTCAAATAATATTTCAAACGATTGCAAATCTGTGCATAACTTTGCCGCATGAAATCTATGTGCATGTTTTTCCTGATTATTTCATGGGGCGTCAATTTCGACGCAAGTTCTTGACGTCAGCCCTGCGTTGAGCTTTTGACGCGGATGAGTTGCCGACAAACTCCAGTTATTTCTCATATGCAATTTATTCGGAAACTCACTCATCTGAATTTCAAATGGCACACTAAATTGTTTTGCTGTGTCGATTATGACCTAGAAGCCGCTTCGTAGTAACAACGCTCGATTTGAGCGAGGCGATACTGCCTTCTTGCAAGTCTAAAGGCGTATGGAGAGGTTTCCAGTATGATTGAGATATCGGCGGTGAGCCGACTGGTCCGAATTGCTGCTCCCGTGGTTCTTGCAGTTTCCATCTCATCAACGCACGTGCTGGCGCAAGATACGACAACACCCGACGGGATTATTCACGAATCTGAATTTCAGCGCTTATGGGCCAAGAACGGCGACCGGTGGTCGGCAGAAGATGTTGAAATCAAAAAGAGGCTTGCTGAGCTCGAAAAGAAGTTCGAAAAAACCAAACATCATTCACATCCTCTGGGATGACATGCGCATGGGAGCGGTTGGAAGTCGACTTTACACAGACATATCCGGTTATTCGGCCGACAATATTGAAAAGTTGGCCAATAACGGCATGACTTTCACACGCATGTACACCGAGCCCTCCTGCACGCCGACGCGTGTGGCGGCGGCGACCGGGCGTTTGGCGGTGCGCAGCGGTATGATCTTCCCGATTTTCCCAATTCACCGCATGGGCCTACCGGCGTCGGAAGTGACTATCGCCGAAGTAGTGGGCGACACCTATCACACCGGCATGTTCGAAAAGCTGCACTTTGGCGACCAGGAAGAAACGTATGCCCATAATCAGGTCTGGGATGAAGCGATCTTTAGCCTCTACAACCAGTTTGCTGGTCAAGCCTTTACTCCGGACGCTGAAAACCAGGGTTACAGCACTTCCTATTCACCCGACGGCTATGACAAGAAGTATTTTATGGACGACAGCTTCCGTCCGCTTGGCTGGATGTGGACCGTCGAGGGGACCGAGGGCGGAGAGGCGAAGGAATTTTCGACGCCGAAAACTTACGTTGAGTATGCCGAAGCAAACAAGAATATGTTTGAACGCACGCTCAACTTCATCCGTAAACACGCGAAAAGCGAAAAGCCGTTCATGCTGCAATCGTGGCCGAACCTCTATGAAGTCGGCGATCAAGACTCCAACCGCCCCTTTCACAACGCAACACGCGACTTCGACGGCTGAAAGCGTGAAGCGTATGGATGCCAAGATCGGCCAGATTATCGCTCTGACGGAAGAGCTCGGTATTGCCGAGAACACACTGATTATCGCCATGGCCGACAACGGTCCGATGGAGGCGATTTTCCCGGAAACCGGACAGAACGGCTTCTTCCGCGGCTGCAAAAACGATGTAACCGAGGGCGGTGTCCGCGTACCGGCCTTCGCCTGCTGGCCGGGCGTTATTGAGCCGGGCCAGGTTGTCGACGATATCATACATGTCACTGATCTGTTCAACACCTTCGCTCGGTTTGCCGGGCGTTATGACCAGATTCCGCGAGACCGCCTCATCGACGGCATCGACCAAACGGCGGTGTTTCTCAATGGCGATACGCATAGCCGCCGGGACTACGTGCACATCTATAAGGGCCCGGCGCTCGGTGCGATCGTGAAACAGCAGTTCAAGCGGTTGCTGCCCACGGGCCCGGGAGCGCTGGCCGGCGCGGAATTCTTCGATCTCTACAAGGATCCACGTGAGGAGCATCCGCTGATGGCCGAGTTCCTGTGGGCGTGGGCGCAGTTCGACGCGATCAAGGCGCGCCACGATGCGCAGATCGGGAAGTACCCGCATACGCCCGTGGCGCGTGGCGAGCCCTATACGGGTGTTACCCGGCTCACGCAGTAGGTACAGGTGAGTTTACGCCTCGGTCCACCTTGTGCGGAACGGGTTTTTTTTCGGCTCGTACCGGCCTGCGGGGTGGTGCTATTGTTTCTAAACTGGCGCGCTTTGGCATTAGGAGTTTTGGCGGTGAAGAAGCTGCGACACAAACCCACCCGGCGCACCGTCATCAAGTCCGTCGCCGCAGCCGGAGCTGCGATAAGCCTACTTCAATCGAACCATTCGGTTTTTGCGCAAGCCGTTCCTGGCTCGAAGAAACTCCCGCTCAAAATTGCAGGCTACAAGTTTGACCGGGTGGCTGCGCTGGTTGATGGGCGAGTTGGCGTCGAGGGATGTGATGTCCGCTTTAATACGGCGGCGATCGGTGACATGAACTCCGAAGCGTTCAGTGGTTTGCAGACCTGGGATGTGACGGAAATCGGCCTTCATCCCTTCATGCTCGCTTACGCCAACGAAGGCTTTCGCGACTACACGCTACTGCCGATCTTTCCGTTGCGCATGTTTCGCCACAGGAGCGTGTTCATCCGCAATGATCGTGGCATCACGAAACCCGATGACTTGCGGGGAAGGACGATCGCCACACCCGGCTACTCATCAACCTCGCTGACTTGGATCCGCGGCATCTTTCAGGACGAATACGGCCTCTCGCCCAAGGATGTTCAGTGGATCGTGGCGCGAAAGGATTCATCGGCCAAGGACGCTGGCAAGGTTTCCAAACAGGAAAACGTCTTCCCTGACGGCGTGCCGATCAAGATGGGCCCCGAGGGAATGGACGAGTCCGATCTGATTGAGTCCGGGTTGGTCGACGCGCTGTTTCATGCCGCCGAACCGCGTGCCTATATCCAGAGACACCCAAAGGTCGTGAGGCTGTTCCCGGATTATCGATCGGTCGAACAAGCCTATTTCGCAAAGACGGGTATCTTCCCGATCATGCATGCGATTGCGATCAAGCAACGAACGGCGCAAGACAACCCCTGGCTCGTTCGGGCGGTGTTCGATGCCTACTCTCAGGCCAGGCTGTTGAACTATGAGTACATGGCCAAGTCCGCATGGATTTACCAGTCGTTGCCATGGTACGCGCAGGAGTTCGAGGAGACAGGGGCGTTGATGGGCGAAAACTACGACTCTTACGGAATCGCGGCGAACCAAAAAACGCTGCAAGCGTTGTTGCGATACTCGAGCCAGCAGGGACTTGCCAAGCGCCAGCCAACAATCGACGAGCTGTTTCACCCAGCAAGCCTCAGCTTTGTCGAAAAGAACCCGTGAAGCTTTTCAATAGCCTTGGGCAATTGCGGCGACTTTAACTTCAGGACCGATCTATAAGGCGGGGGTGCTTGGGGTCATTGAGGCGGCGGCGTGGATCAACGGTGTGCATCCTTGCCGAAGAGGCGGAGGCAGAATGGAGCCAATACAATGCAATCTGTTAGCGAAGCAACCGTCGGCGCGTGAAGCAGAGGTCAGCGAGCCTTTGCTAACTGCGAAGGGTGTTCGCATGGAACGCATTACTTCGCTCGGACAGGCGTCACCGGAGGGGTTCTGGTATGACCAGGAAGAAGCTGAATGGGTGATGCTGCTGGCCGGACGGGCCCGGCTGACGATCGAGGGTGAAGTGGAGAACCGCCAGCTGCAAGCAGGTGATGCGATCTTCTTGCCGTCGGGTTGCCGGCACCGTGTTGCCTGGACCGACCCTGACCAACCGACGATCTGGCTGGCGCTATTCTTGGATGCTCAACTTGATCCTTCCGTCGGTCGTTTGACGGCAGGCGGAAGTGATCACGCCGAGCAGGCTGGTTCGAATAGATAGCACTTGTTCTAAGCCGCGTTTGCCGTTTCGGTGAATTCGGCAACCGCGGCTTGCAGTGTGTCCAGCACACCGGGTTCGGTGATGTCGTGGCCGGCGCGGTCGATGATCTGCAACCTGCAATCGGGCCAGCGTTGGCATAAAGCGTGCGCCGAGCGCGGCGGGCAAAGCAAGTCGTAGCGGCCCTGCACGATGACGCCGGGAATTCCTGCTAGGCGATGGGCGTTTGTTAGGAGTTCATTGTCGGCCAGGAAAAAGCGTTCGGCGATGTAATGGGCTTCCATTACTGCTGTCGGCGGAATGCGGCTGGGCTTGTCTGAGAGGTTCGGCAATTGAACCTCGGTGGGTTCCAACAAGGATAGTACGCGTTCATACCTGCTCCAGATACCAGCAGCCGGCGCGTGCACGTCGGGATCTGGATCGTTGAGGCGACGCAAATAGGCAGCGAGCGGGTCCGTGCGCTCGTTCTCGGGCAACGCCGAAATGAAGGCCTGGTAGAGTTCGGGCCTGAAATTCCTTGGGGCTTCGAGGAATGCCCATTCGACTTCACGTGTGGTGCCAAGGAAGATCGCGCGAAGGACAAGAGCGGTAACGCGGGTGGGATGTGCCTGGGCATAGGCGAGAGCAAGGGTTGAACCCCAGGAGCCGCCGGTGACGATCCATTTTTCAATCCCGTAGAACTCGCGGATGCGCTCGATGTCTGCGATCTGATGGGCGGTGGTGTTTGCGTCTCGGCATAAATAGGGGTGAGAACGCCCAGCGCCGCGCTGGTCAAAGAGAATGGCGTGGTTGCGGTTCGGGTCGAACAGTGCGCGGTGGGCGTGTTGGGAGCCGCTGCCGGGACCGCCATGAAGGTACAGAGTCGGCACGCCGTCCTTGCGTCCCACTTCCTCGACGTAAAGCCAATGGCCGTCGCCGACATCCAGCATGACCGCGTCGAATGGGCGGTGCGGCTGGGGATGGCTATTGGGAGCGGTTATTTGTGGGATGTCGGGTCTTTTTGACAAGGTGCTCTGTGGGCCTCACCGGTTTGTTGGTACGTCGGTTAAGCGAGGTGTTTGAGATTGGGATTGATGTTGACGGACGCGCAACTCAGTCACCTTCCAGCGCCAGTCCATTAGCTCGAGAACGCCGCAATAGACGCGGTCGGGTTCGAATTCGTCACGCATGTCGATTTCAAGACGAGTTGGTGTGACGAAGGTGGCGCGTTCGATCTGTGACCAGGCGTTGGCAATGCGCTGTGGTAGCGGCACGCCCTCATCAGGATCTTCGCGGCCGAGAACGTTGACGCGGACCGTGCGGCCATAGCTGAACAATGTCGATAAGCCGGTGGGGGTGGCGTAGCGTTCAACCATACCATTGACCATGTTACGTCCGTAGTAGGCCTTGAAACTTGCCCATAAACCCTGGCGTTGCGGTTTGTCCTCGAGCGCTGTGTCGATGGGTCCAAGAACCATGTCGGCCATGGAGGCTTTCAGCGTCGCTTTGATTGGGGTCCATTCGAAATGTTGCGCGAGGTAGGAGCTGTCGCCCGACTTGACCGCTTCCTTGATCGACCATGCTGTGTGGAACGGCCATGCAATATAGCAGGCCGCGCCCAGCAATAGGCCAATCACCAACAGAATTCGCCGCATCTGAAAGTCCCTCGAGTTCCTAATCGACCGGAGGGCCGACCCGTTGTTCTCAGTTTGACATGAATAATGAGGCCTGTCGCAGGCACAGTATGAAGAAGGGCGTACAATACATCTTCCGATCGCCGGATGGGTGCACCGAAAAGGTATCTGGTGCCTACTCGGATTTTGGGACTTGAACCTTGTCGCTGGCGCCACAAATCGACTTTAGCGCGCGCCAGTCTTTAGCAGATAATGCCGGCTGCAACTTGTAGCCGCCTTGGCGCAGCGCCTTTGCCAGGCGGTCCTGGGTTAGCGGATGGGTGCTCAGAAGATTGCCCGGATCGCTTTCTTGAAGCTGTCCCTTCTTGCTAATGCGGATGAAGAACTCAGCTAGGCCTTTCGCGGAGATCTCGGCGTTGCGAAGGATCCGCAAGGCATGGTCGTCGGCCTCGCTTTCGGCTTCACGGGAATAAGAGAATTGGAGCAAAAGGACGCCGAGGCTACCGAGCGTGCCGCCGCCTCCGGTGAATAGCTCCGCGGCAGCGGTCAATCCCACGGCGCGGATGAACCCGGTTTCGGGGTGGCGCTCGATTCCATGCCCCATTTCATGGGCGAGTACGCCGGCGATTTCGTCGACGCCATTGGCCTTTTCGAGAAGGCCGCGGGTGAGGACGATGTTCTCGCCCGGCGTCGCGAAGGCGTTAACGAGCATCCGGTCGACAACAACGACCCTGAATTCGCTTTCCGTTTTAGCTGCCTTGGAGAGTTTGGCGGTGAGCTTGTCGAGGGCGGCGCGCCCGTCGGCGGTTTCGCACAGCCTGTGCCCTTGGCTCATGGCGGTCACCATATGCTGGCCCATGGTCTGGCGGGCTTCGTCGGGCAGCATCATGGCCATGGTGCGGGCGGGCGAAAGGTCGGTCAATGAGATGGCAATGGTGACAGCGATCAAGGCTGCGGTTGCCCATAGCCAGGGACGGGCGCTGCGCCAGCGCTCAGCCGATGCGGTCAGCTGCGGGGCGAGCGTGGCAAGGCTTCGCGCGAAGCGAGGGCCTGGAACGAACAGCGTGGCACCAGGTTGGTGGGCGTAGGTGACGAGCGCGTCGATGGCGTGCTGGGTCAACGGCTCGGAAGTGCTGAGCGCGCCGTACGGCCATATCACCGGATCGTGCGAGCCCGGGAGCCGAATAGAGATGCCGCGCTCGGTGAGCTCGACCATGACGTCTTGTGCGCCGGCGGTTTTGCCGTCGGACAAGCGGGCCTCGAATTGTTGGTGCGGTATTTCAGAAGGCATCGATATCAAAAGCCTGGGCTAATCCTTCTCCGGTCGACACTTGATCCGCGGTGCTTTGTGCAATCCGCTCTAGTGCAATCGGGCCTTCGATTGATAGGTGACTAATAAAGTAGCCCATCGCGCGGGCCTGCGTGACGGGGAGGAGAAGTGCAAATGACAGCGCCATGATGAAGATTGCGATGGGCACTGAAATGGCAGCAAAGCGGCTTTTAACGTCTGGTCCAAGAAGAGATTCGAGGAGTGTTGCGTCGATACTGTTCGCGACAGCGACGATCAGCACGGCAGCGATCGAAAGTGGAATGATCAAAAGCAGTGCCCCGACGAGCAGGATGAGGATGTTCGTCACGTCGATCCACAGTAGACCGGCGCCGGTCACCTTGGCCTTGAATTGAGCCCCTTCGAAATGCGTGCATTTGGCGAAGTGATTGATGGTGCGGGCGCGGTACCAGGCACTGATTAGCAAATAGAGCAAATAAGCCATGGCGACGATACCGAGTGTGCCAATTGTAACGATACTGGCGATCTCCGGTTTAAGTTGACCGCCAGGTGAGAGGGTGTCGAGGCCGAAGGTGTGTTGAAGCGCCGCGATGGCAACGGCGAACACGAGCGATGCGCCCACATAGATCGCGAACACACCAAACCACAACATTGCAAAGGGGCCGTAGAGCGGTCCGGCATCTCCTTTGAAGGAAAACTCTCGATCGCCGAACATGGCGTCGTTAGTGATCAGGGTTTGTAGCTTGGTGGTGCGCCAGGGAATGATCCAACCGAGCGTTAATGGGATCAGCAGGAAAGTCCAAAAGTAGGTCCAGCCATAGTTCCAGGAGTTGCCGTCGAGACTGCCACGAATTCCGCGCCAACTAGTGCGCAGCAGGCGGTAACGCTGGGCGCGATAAATGGCGACGCCAAAGAGTAGGAAGATGAAGACGTAAAGTGCGAGCGGGAAGAGTTGGGCGACAGGCGATGTTGGACCGAACACCAATATGATCCCAGCAGACAACAGCAGCATGGGCAGCAGCACCAAGCCGAATACGATGATGAAGCCAAGGAATAATTCTTTGCCGGTGCCGGTATAGACCAGCGGTTCTCCGTCGAGGCGGATAGCGGACCAAAGCCGCTTGCGGACTTCGGTCCTGGCCCAGAAGTCGTAAATGCCAAGTGTGAAAAGGCGATAGATGAAGTTGGCGATCGACAGGCCGGTCATACCAATGGGGGACAGCCACGATAGTTCGAGTTGACGTCCCGCAGTGCTACCGTCCGGAGTATCTGTGATCGCGTTGCCTGCCATTCGTCTTATCTCCCCCTAAACTTGGCTTCCTTCTAGTCCAATAGATTAGGAATTGACACTTTATCGCCTTCACGCGGTGCGGGTTTAGCCGTCTGGCCGTCGTTTGGAAGCCCAAGTGGCGCGTTACCTCCATGCGCCAGCATGGCGATGGCGGGTGCTGAATTACGAACTTCATTCCGCCTGAACTGATGCCTTCCTGATCTGGCGGCAGTTCTTCGACGTTTCGCCGTGTCTTAACGTGGAATAAAGACTGT
Organism: uncultured Alphaproteobacteria bacterium; assembly: GCA_963753045.1. GTDB lineage: Bacteria > Pseudomonadota > Alphaproteobacteria > Rhizobiales > Hyphomicrobiaceae > Filomicrobium. Next base: position 209,643 of record CAVWAT010000016.1, on the reverse strand, counting down.
ATGCAGCTGTTGCCACCTAGCAACTATTATGGCGCTGGCGCGCCACCTTTGAGCCACAAACAACAATCATCGTGTGATTGGATCACGGAGACGATGCCCAAATATCCCGTTGTGAACAATGCGGTTATCTGGCGGTCACGTCTCAGCTTGGAGTTCGATTTGTTGTGAACGTCGAAACGCAATGGAGCGTTTCGGCGACGTTGTGCTCACAACGTTCCGCGGGGAGGAATAAAGCAAGCAATGGGCGCGAGTTCGTTTGACAAATCGAAGCTGCCAAGTCGGCATGTGACGGAAGGGCCGGCACGCGCGCCGCACCGCTCCTACTATTATGCGATGGGGCTTACGGAAGAGCAGATCCATCGCCCGTTCGTTGGTGTCGTCAGCTGTTGGAATGAAGCCGCCCCATGCAACATCGCGCTGATGAGGCAGGCCCAGTCAGCGAAGGCCGGTGTTGACGAAGGTGGCGGCACTCCTCGCGAATTCTGCACGATCACCGTGACCGACGGTATCGCCATGGGTCACCAGGGTATGAAATCGTCGCTGATTTCCCGCGAGGTGATTGCCGATTCGATCGAGCTAACGATGCGCGGGCATAGCTATGACGCGATGGTCGGGATCGCCGGTTGCGACAAATCGTTGCCCGGAATCATGATGTCGATGCTGCGTTTGAACGTGCCCAGCGTCTTCATGTACGGCGGATCAATTCTACCTGGGACCTATAAGGGCCGGGATGTGACTGTCCAAGATGTCTTTGAGGGCGTCGGTATGCACTCCGCCGGCCGTATGACGGACGAAGACCTGCACGATCTGGAATGCGTTGCCTGTCCGTCGGCGGGTTCCTGCGGAGGTCAGTTTACAGCCAACACGATGGCGTGCGTTTCCGAGGCTATCGGTCTGGCTTTGCCCGGATCGGCGGGGGCGCCGGCACCCTACGAAAGCCGCGACCATTATGGAGTTGAAAGCGGCAAGGCTGTGATGCGGCTCGTTGCCGATAACATCCGGCCGCGCGATATCTGTACCCGTGAAGCCTTCGAAAACGCTGCGACGATCGTGGCGGCGACTGGCGGCTCAACAAATGCAGCGCTGCACTTGCCGGCGATGGCCCATGAGATGGGCATGGAATTCGACCTGTTCGATGTCGCGGAAGTCTTCCGAAGGACACCCTACATCGCTGACCTCAAGCCTGGCGGCAAATACATCGCCAAGGATGTTTACGATATCGGGGGCGTGCCGCAGATCCTGAAGGCCTTGTTGGAAGGCGGATTCCTGCATGGTGACTGTATGACAGTCAGCGGCAAGACGATGGGCGACAACCTCGAAACCGTGAAATTCAACACCGAGCAAAAAGTCGTTTATCCCGTTTCCAATCCGATTACGCAGACCGGTGGTGTCGTTGGGTTGCGCGGATCGCTGGCCCCCGAAGGCGCGATCGTAAAAGTCGCAGGTATGAAGAAACTTCAATTCCGCGGACCTGCGCGCTGTTTTGACTGTGAAGAAGATGCCTTCCGTGCCGTCGAATCGCGGCAATACAAGGAGGGTGAAGTCATTGTCATCCGTTACGAGGGTCCGAAGGGTGGACCTGGAATGAGGGAGATGCTGTCAACGACGGCTGCGCTCTATGGACAGGGTGTTGGCGATCAGATGGCTCTCATTACGGATGGAAGATTTTCTGGGGCAACGCGTGGTTTTTGTATCGGGCATGTAGGACCCGAAGCAGCAGTCGGCGGGCCAATCGGGCTCGTCAAGGACGGGGATATTATCAACATCGATGCCGAGACAGGGACATTGGATCTCGAGGTCGATGCTCATGAGCTTGAGCGGCGCCGGCAGGATTGGTCGTTGCCAGAAAACCCATATCAAAGCGGCGCGCTCCGTAAATACGCGGAGCAAGTCGGCCCGGCACGTTACGGTGCAGTGACGCATGCCGGCGGAAAAGCGGAAGTGATCTGCTATGCGGACATATGATCTTGGAAATAGCTGGCTTGCCACGGTTCGTGCCGCGGTAATGCTGGCAGCCGTGGTTGTGTTCGGCACGATGCCTGCTTTGGCATCGCCGCGTTTTACATCACCTGAGGACGCGCTGCGACAGGGCATCAGCGCGTACAATGGCGGTTATCACGAGATTGCGATTCCAGCGCTCAAATATGCAGCCGAAGCCGACCTGTTTCTCGGCTCGTATTTCCTCGCCAAACTTTATTCCGACAGTAACAGCGCGTACACCGATCACGGTGAGGCCTACTTGCTGTATCAGAAGATCGCCAGCGAACATGCCGACGTGGATCCGGATATCGATGCGCGAGCTCCGTTTGTTGCCAAGGCCCTAACATCGCTGGCCAAGTACATGCGCGTCGGACTGTCGGAAATTAACCTGCGCGCGGACCCCGAACAGGCCGCCGAATACCTCCATCATGCTGCGACCTTTTTTAATGATGAGGACGCGCAATTCGAATTGTCGAAGATGCAACTCAAGGGTGACGGAGTTTCCACAGACGTTGCCGGCGGCAGGCATTGGCTGGCGGTGCTGGCGCAGGAAGGGCATGCCGGAGCGCAAGCTTTCCTTGCCGACCTGTACTGGCGCGGCAAGTTCATGCCGAAAGATCAGGTGCGGGCGCTTACCCTTATCTCGGTGGCTGTGAAGAACGCCCGACTGGGTGACAGGGTTTGGATCGAGGATATTTATCAGAGCATCTATTGCGGGGCGTCACAGGGTGTTCGAGAGCAGGCGACGGGAATGGTCGCGGACTGGGACAACCGCTACGGACGTAAGCCAACATTGCCAGGTCGATCCGCGCTTGGAGCCTTTGAGGTCGGTGCAAATCGCACTTGTGCCGACGGCCGAAGAGTTCCGATGAGCGCCGGAGAGATTTCGCTGTCGCCACGGTCTTCATTCCAGATTGCGGGACCAAATGACGATGCTTCTCGCTCGACCACCGGGCGACGTGCGGGCGAACAACCAACGCGGTTCTTGCGTGGCGATGTTGGGCGTGCGGGAGCACGGCGTTAGAGTACCCTGTCCGGCGCGCATCTATTTAGCCCGGGCTGGCTGTATTAGGACTAAGCAAGTTTCTTGAACGCCAACGGATCGTTGTGGTCGTATTACTGCTGCTCTGCACAATGCCGGCAATATGATAGCCGGCATTAGAGCCTCCAAATTTTGATTGAGGGACGAACCGCGCTAGACGGCTTGGCGACCAGATCCGGTATTCCGTTCATTCCGAAACAGGCGTGGTTGCAGACATCACAAACGTTGCGTTGAGGGGGGCGGATGGTCGGCAAGCCGAATCCGATGGGCGTTTTATTGGGCTGTCATAAGCCGCTGCTTATTCACTCGCTTAGTGGTCAATGCATCGCCGTTCGATGCTATAAGCCCGTATCCATTGCCCTGAGCCCTAAGAAGGAGTTTCTCGCGCTATGCCCCAGAAGAAAATCGCCCAGAATGATATCTCGAAGCTCGTCGAGGCGGAGATGATCGACACCTTCGACGAAGAGCTTGAGATGGAGCTTGATGATACGCGTCTGGAAAAGCTTTTGGGTGATTTGGGCGAAACAGACGAAGATGCGCATGTTGGTCTTGGGCGGGGGGTTTATTTCCGAGAGCTGTTCCGGCTGCAAACCGAGCTCATCAAGCTGCAGGATTGGATCGTTGAGAAAAAGCTGAAAGTCGTCGTGCTGTTTGAAGGGCGCGATGCGGCTGGTAAGGGCGGTTCGATCAAGCGCATCACTCAGCGGCTTAATCCACGCGTTTGCAGGGTTGCCGCGCTGCCTGCACCGAGCGATCGCGAAAAGACACAGTGGTATTTCCAGCGCTATGTGCCGCATCTTCCTGCAGCTGGCGAACTCGTTTTGTTTGACCGCTCCTGGTACAACCGCGCCGGCGTCGAGCGGGTGATGGGTTTTACTTCAGAGGATGACGTCGAGGAGTTCTTTCGCTCGGTGCCGGAGTTCGAAACCATGCTGGTGCGCTCTGGAATCATCCTCATCAAGTATTGGTTCTCGATTAGCGACGACCAGCAGAACTTGCGCTTTGAGATGCGCAATCGCGACCCAATGAAGCAGTGGAAGCTGTCACCGATGGATCTAAAATCGCGGCGGCGCTGGGAGGATTACACAAAGGCGAAAGAGGAGATGCTGGCGCGCACGCATATTCCCGAAGCCCGCTGGTGGATTGTCGAAGGCGATGACAAGAAGCGGGCGCGACTCAACTGTATCGCGCATTTGCTGAGTCAGATCCCTTATGAGGAGATTCCTCGTGATGAGGTCGTTTTGCCGCCGCGTGAGCATTCTCCCGACTACGACCGTAAGGAGATCCCGGTGGATCTATATGTTCCGACCAAGTGGTAACTTGTTTTCTTTCATCGGCACCAGAACGAACCTATCCATGGGCGCAGCGCCGCGCGTTCGGGGTCTGTAGGTTATTGTGATCGCCGAGGTTCAACTTGTTCTTTGATCGACGCTTGTCGAAGTGCGATGCCTTAAGATGCGCGCTCGAGCGATTATTGTGACCCTTGTTGTGCATGTCGCGGGAAAACTGTGTGTGAGCTGATGCCGGATTGGGATGCGAAGTATGCCGCAGCGCCGGAAGGGCTCTTTGGAAATGCGCCCAGTCAGTATGTGCGGCAAATTATGGCACGGCGGGATTTTAAAGCACGGTCGGGCCTTTGTCTCGCCGATGGGGATGGACGCAACAGTCGCTGGCTGGCTCAGCAAGGACTGGCCATGGCGGCTGTCGATCTATCTGGTGTTGCCGTTGTAAATGGACAGCTGCTTGATTCAAAGGCTGGCGTGTATGTTGAACGCACGGTCGCCGATTTGGTGACATGGCACCCGCCGAAGCAGAACTTTGATGCCGTTTTCTTGATGTATCTTCAGGCGCCAGCGCAGACGCGCCTGGCGGCGATCAGCTCGGGGTGGCAGGCCGTGTCGCCGGGTGGCTGGTTTGTTGTCGAAGGTTTCGCCAAGGCGCAAGCTGCCGGTGAAGCCGGTCCTGGAGATCCCGATTTGCTCTACGGTCTGGAGGAGCTTCAACGGGCTCTTGCGGGGGCAACTGTCATTGAAGCTCTATCGGGCCGAGTTCGGCTGGACGAAGGGGGGCGGCATCAAGGCCTTGCCGAAGTCGTGAGGTTCGCTGCCCGGAAAGCCTGACAAAGAGGTTTACGCCGACCAATCGGGGTAGAGCTTTTTCATTCTCGAAACGGAATCGGCGACGATGTTTTCGAGGACACCCAGATCTATGTTTGCAAGGCGCGTCACGTAGAGGCAGGAGACGCTGTGCTTGTGCTTGCCGAGTAGGGCGAGTTGCTTTTCGTATTGCTTGAAGCCTGGCATGACGTAGATGGACATTGCTGACTTGCGGGGTGAGAAGCCGGTCAGAAACTACTCGCCGCTGTGGCCGGATTTGTACTTGTAACGGTACTGTCCGTAACCGACCATGCTGTCACCCCAGATGCGCGGATCGAAGCCAGCGGCACGGCCCATCAGGTCCAGGAGGACAAGGCTGTCGTCCCGCCGCCGTTCGTTCTCGATTGCTGCGACGAAGGCTTGGACGTCGGTATCGGTTGATTTGGTTTTGCTTTCGGCCATGACTCCTAGCGCCTGGACATTTGTCCTTGATACAACTTTCCAAGTGCCATGATTTTTCCATCCGGTAGAATCTGGGCAACGACGATTTCTCCTGAACGGGTTGCCTCTCCGGTGAGCGCCCGGATATTGACCTGGTGGCTTACGAGGACGAGGGGTGCGCTGGAATTGCGCGCGTCAAGCCAGTCCTTGAGCTGCTGCGTATGCGGCGTGCGCTTTTCGTAATTCTCATAGAATGAGTTGAGGGCAGGCAGGTCGAGGACGTTGCCGAGGCCGAGCAGCTTGGCGGTCTCACGGCAGCGGCACCATTGGCTGGAATAGACGTCGGCTCGATTGATGCCGTTTTCGCGGAATCGCTCTCCGGTCGTGGTCGCCTGTTTGCGACCTGCGTCATTGAGAATCCGCTGGGTGGTGCAATTGCCGATTTGGAAGTTGTTCGGGTCGCCGATACCGGGGGCCAGTTCATGGCGCAGGATTGCGAAGGCTTCGCCAGAACGGATTGCCCGCCAGAGGGCGGCTTCGTCGGTGGCATGGGCTGGCGATAGCACCGTTAAAACAATCGCACTGGCCAGAAGCAAAGCCAGAGCCATTGCTCGATCCATTTGGAGATACGTGCCCACCGGCGTCGCGGTTCCCCTGGTCAAACCGCCAGTTCGATCCACACCGGCACATGGTCGGAAGGTTTCTCCCAATCGCGTGTTTCCTTGTCGATCCCGGCGGCTTTAAGGCGGTCGGCTGCCTGCGGCGAAAGCAAAAGGTGATCGATGCGGATGCCGTTGTTCTTGGGCCAAGCACCCGCCTGGTAGTCCCAGAATGTGAAGGTCTCAGGAGCCGGCTGGGTTGCGCGGATGGCGTCGGTCAGACCCAGATTAATGAGGCGGCGGAACGCGGCGCGGCTTTCGGGCTGATAGAGCGCATCGCTGGTCCAGGCGTCAGGGCGTTTTGCATCCTCGGGCATCGGGATAACGTTGTAGTCGCCGGCGACGACGAGCGGCATCTCTTCCGCGAGCAGGTCGCGAACGCGGCTTTCAAGGCGCCGCATCCAGGCAAGTTTGTAGGGAAATTTTGGAGTATCGATTGGGTTGCCGTTGGGCAGATATAGGCAAGCGACGCACACGGCTCCAGTGTCGGTGGATATGGTGGCTTCGATGTAGCGCGCCTGTTCGTCGTCATCGTCGCCGGGAAGCCGGGGGCTGACGTTTTCCAAAGGGGCCTTGGAGAGGATAGCGACACCGTTGAAGCCCTTCTGGCCGTGCGTTGCAACATTGTAGCCGGCATCCTCGAAGGCTTCTCGGGGGAAATTCTCATCGATGGATTTGATTTCCTGCAGGCAGGCAACGTCGGGTGTCGCCTCCTTCAGCCAGGTCAGTGCAGTCCCTAGACGGGCCTTGATGCCGTTGATGTTCCAGGTCGCAATTTTCATTTGGCAGGCACTCCTACGCGGGCTGGTAAGGCTGCACCGTTCACAACGAGAAGCTGGTGCCGCAGCCGCAGGAGGCGGTGGCGTTGGGATTGCGAATCTGGAACGAGGCGCCGATCAATTCATCGACGAAATCAATCTCCGAGCCTTCCAGAAAGCCCAATGAGACCGGATCGATGAGTACGGTGGCGCCGTCGCGCTGAAGCACCGTGTCATCTTCGGCCTTGTCGGCGACCAGGTCGAATTTATACTGAAAGCCTGAGCAGCCGCCGCCCTCGACGCTGACGCGCAATAACGGCTTGTCCGGTTCACCGGCGACTATTTCAGAGATGCGGCGGGCCGCGTTCTGGGTGAGAATGACGTTTGCACTCATGCGGTGTGTCCGTTCGGTTGCGAGTTGGTGCCCGCCCTGGATGCGGGGGAAATCAGGGGCGGCAGTCTTGCCGGGGCACGGGAATCTCTCTCAAACATGAGGATGGCGGTCGGCGCTGTCAAACGCCAAGCAGCACAGCGTGTTATGCCAAACGGGGACAGATTGGAGCGCTGCCCATGAGTGGTGACGACTATGGTGCGGCTCTTGAGCCGGGAGAACGGGCTCCGGCCAGCTATGCCGCCTCTGCCGCGCCGAGCCGCGGACGTGAGTATCACGAGCCGGAGTGTCCGACGCGCAGCCCGTTTCAGCGCGATCGGGATCGCATTATTCACTCGACGCCATTCCGGCGGCTTTTACACAAGACTCAGGTGTTCGTTTACCATGAAGGCGATCACTACCGGACGCGTTTAACGCACTCGCTGGAGGTGGCGCAGATTGCCCGGACCATAGCCCGGCAGTTGCGGCTTGACGAGGATCTCGCAGAGGCTTTGGCGTTAGCACACGATCTGGGGCATTCACCGTTCGGGCATGCGGGTGAGCGTGCGCTCGCTAGGCTCATGGCCGACTATGGTGGGTTTGATCACAACGCTCAGTCGCTAAAGGTGGTGATGCGGTTGGAGCGCAAATACCTCGGATTCGACGGTCTCAACCTGACTTGGGAAACCCTGGAGGGATTGGCCAAACACAACGGCCCGATCAACGACAGTCATGGGTCGGCGGTTGCCAAGGTGGCACGGCTGCTGGAACATTGGAGGTCACTGCAACTTGAGCAGCATGCCAGCGCGGAAGCGCAAGTGGCGGCGCTTGCCGATGATATCGCTTATGTCTCGCATGACACCGATGACGGGCTGCGTGCGGGGTTGCTGGAAATGAGCGATTTGGAGCGGGCCCCTTTCGCTGGAAGCATTGCCCAGCGCGTCTTTCAGGATGGTGGGCCATCTGAGACGTCACGCGGAATCTATGAACTCACCCGGGCAATGATCACGATCATGATCAGCGATTGCGTTGCCGAGACCCGGCAGCGGTTGAGGGAGTTGGCGCCGGAGGGGCCGGATGATATCCGCGAGGCCGGACGGCCGGTGGTAGCGTTTTCTGACCAAGTTGCTGGGGATATTGGGGATCTGAAGGCGTTTTTGTTCCAGCGGGTCTACCGGCATGAACGGGTGTTGCGCATCATGGGCGATGCCGAGCGGGTCGTTGAAGAGTTGTTCCTGCGCTATTTGAGCGAACCAGCGCTGTTGCCGGAGGCTTGGCAAGCCTATCTCGATGAGCTGGACGGGCGGCGGCTTGCCAGGTTTGTGGCGGATTTTGTTGCAGGCATGACTGACCGCCTGGCGATTGCCGAACACAGGCGCCTGTTTGACGCGACGCCGGAATTGCGATAGCGCCAGCGCGATCCAAGCCGCACAGAGACGACAAGCGGGATCATGCGGCGTGGGAACGCCGGCGATCCGCCGGTCGATCATTTTGAGGTTCGTCACACATGAACGCGTTTGCCCATGTCGAAGGGCTCATCAAGGCATCGCTTGAGGCCATGCAGGCCGATGGCGAGTTGCCATCAGATATAGACGTTTCGGGCATCGAGGCGGAAACGCCCCGTGACAAGAGCCATGGCGACGTCGCGACCAACGCCGCTATGGTATTGGCGAAAACGGCTAAGATGAAGCCGCGGGATATCGCTGAAAAGCTGAAGCAGCGGATCGAGGCTGACGCCGATGTGGAGAAGGCCGATGTCGCCGGACCCGGCTTTCTCAACCTGACGTTCCGTCCGGAGTTCTGGCACGCCACGGTACTCAGCATTCTTGATGACGGGGCCGTCTATGGACGTGCCAATCTGGGCGGTAACGCCAAGATGAACGTTGAGTACGTCTCCGCCAATCCTACCGGACCGATGCATGTCGGGCATTGCCGCGGCGCGGTTTTTGGCGATGCGCTGGCTCGGTTGCTTGAATTCGCCGGCTACGACGTAACGCGGGAATACTACATCAATGATGCGGGTGGACAGATCGACGTTTTGGCGCGCTCGGCCTTCCTGCGCTACAGGCAAGCGCTGGGCGAAGACATTGGCGAAATCCCGCAGGGGCTCTATCCGGGCGACTATTTGATGCCGGTCGGCGAGGCGCTGGTGAGGGAGCAAGGGGAAGCTCTACGAGAGCTCGACGAAGCTCAGTGGATGCCGATTGTTCGGGCCAAGTCGATCGATATGATGATGGACATGATCCGCGAGGATTTGGCGGCGCTCAACATCAATCACGATGTCTTCTTTTCAGAGGCGTCGCTGCAAGCGAGCGGGCGTAACCTGATTAAGGAAGCGGTCGATGCGCTGAAGTCGAAAGGCCTCATTTACCAGGGTGTATTGCCAAGGCCCAAGGGGCATGATGATGGCGAGTGGGAAGAGCGCGAGCAGACGTTGTTCCGCTCCACCGAGTTCGGTGACGATGTTGACCGCGCGATCGCTAAATCCGATGGAAGCTACACCTATTTTGCAGGGGATATCGGTTATCACTACGACAAACTGCAGCGCGGTTTCGTACATCTGATCAACGTCTTCGGGGCGGACCATATCGGCTATATCAAGCGGATGAAGTCGGCGGTGGCGGCGCTGTCCGATGGCCAGGCGGAATTCGACATCAAGGTGTGCCAGCTGGTGAAGCTATTCCGGGCCGGAGAACCGGTGCGGATGTCCAAACGTGCGGGGACATTCGTAACGTTGCGCGATGTTGTCGAAGAGGTTGGCCGCGATCCGGTCCGCTTCATGATGCTGTACCGTAAAAACGATGCGTCGCTGGATTTTGATTTCGCCAAAGTGACCGAGCAGTCAAAAGATAATCCAGTGTTCTACGTGCAGTATGCCCATGCGCGGGCTGCATCGGTGTTCCGGAATGCCGCGGAGGCGTTCAATGGGCTTGATGCGTCGACGGATGCGCTGCGCGCAGCCGATCTGGGGCAGCTGACCGATCCGGGTGAAATCGAGCTCATCAAGATGCTTGCCGCTTTTCCCCGGCTCATCGAAGGCGCAGCACGTGCGCATGAACCGCATAGGCTGGCGTTCTATCTGTACGAAGTCGCCAGCGCCCTCCACGCGCAATGGGCCAGAGGCAATGATTCGCCACAATTACGCTTTATCGCCCAAGGGGATGTGGGGTTGACTATTGCTCGATTGGCAATGATTGCAGCTACGCGACAGGTGATATCTTCCGGGCTTGACTTGCTTGGTGTCGAGGCGCCGGACACGATGCGCTAAACTCCGATTCGGAGATGTTGCCGCGAGGCACGGACGGGTTCCGCACGGACGGGATTGAGGGGTGCGCTATAATGTCTAATTCTCGAGGTCGATTGCCGCCGGGGTATCCCCAGCAGCCAGCGCACCCTGATGATCGCCATCTGGATCCGAACCAATACCCGCAGCATCCAGCACAACCGCATTACCCGCCGCAACCGACCCACGATCAATCGGCTCAACAGCCGCAGTCATGGCCGCCACCGGAACCACAGCCCAACTGGGGCCAGCAACCCTATGGCGCGGAAGAAGCGCCGCACGGCGGACAGCACTGGCACGATGGGCAAAATGGTTATGGGCAGCAGCCAGCTCCGGCGCAGTCCGGCTATCCGCTGCAGCCGCCATCTGAACAAGCTTATCAAGATCCGTTCGCTCAGCCACAGCAGGATCAGTTTCCAGCGGGCTATGCTCCGGTGCCTCAGTCGGCGGACCCGTACCGCTACCCAAACGAACCCAGCGCTGTTGCCGATGACCCCTATTCTCATCCGACGCTCGGTATCGGCAACCCAGGAAACGGCTTTGCTGGGCTGGCAGGACATCAGCCTGTAAGCCCCTACGCTCAGCCGGCGGAACACGATCTGAGCGCTGATCCGCACTTGCGTGGACCCGCCTTCGAGGATTGGCCGGCGCCCGCGCAGCCTGAACATGGCGAATTCGCACAGCCGACATTGCCCGGCCAATCCTATCCCGGGCCGGATACAACGACCGATCCGTATGCGGAGCCGCACAGTTACGCGGGCGCTGGCGCGGCGTCGGGATATTTGCCCCATCCACAGGATGCCGCCAGTTTCGCGGCTCACGATCAGTGGTCGAATACAGCCCAGCAGCAAGCGGAGGCGGGGTATGCGGAAGCTGGGTATCAGCCTGGTCCGTATGGCGCCGGCCACGCGCCGCAGGAGCTTAGCGCCGGCTGGCATCAGGGACAGGGTGGTGATCCCTATGCCCAAGCGCCGGGCGGCGCGCCCGATGCCTACGGGCAGTCGGTTGCGCCATCACTATCCGCGTACGGCCAAGATGTCGCCGTCAACAACGACGCCGAATACGAAGACGATGAGGAAGATGACGCCCCGCGTTCTACCATGTCCCGCATGACCATGGTGGTCGGTGCGCTGGTGGGTGCCATCGTCGTCGGTGCCGGTCTTGCCTACGGCTACAAGACGTTTGTTGGAGGCGACGCGAAGATTAGCTCCGGCCCACCCGTCGTACGCGGTGATGGACGAGCCAACAAGGCTCGGCCGGCTGATCCCGGCGGCCGTAAATTCGAACATGGCGATTCCAAAATGATGGGTCGTCTTAGCGAGGAAGGCCGCGCCAAAGCTACGCGTAACGATGGCGGAGCGCGACGTGTGCCGACGATGATGATCGGGCGCGATGGTCGTGTCGTGACACAAGGAGCTGCGCCGGTGCCGTCGGGAGCGCCTCCCAGCCAGCCGGTCGTTTCGGTGCCGGGTCTGACGGTAGTCGACGGTTTTGCCGCGCAAAGGAAGGCCCAGCAGCAGCGGCCTACGGCAGGCAAGCCAATCGTTGTCACGCCGCCAAAGACAGCCGGCAGTGCGCTGTCACCGGTCCGCCCAGCCGTCGTCAACAAGCAGCCGGCTCCGCCGGTCGTGCAGCCCAAACCGCAGATTCCCAAGGCGGTGGCTCAGGCGGCTCCGCCGAAAAGCGTGCCGACAACTAAGCCCCAGCAGCCAAAAACAACGGCAGCGCCGCGCGCGTCGTCGGGTGGTAACGGCTATGTCGCCGTGCTCGCTTCGGTTCCGGTGTCTGGTAGCAGCCGGCTTGAGGCTCTCAAGACATTCGCGGATATCCAGCAGAAATACAGTACTGTATTGAGCAACCGGACGCCCGATGTGCGGGAAGCCAACCTTGGAGCCAGAGGCCGCTATCACCGTTTGATGGTCGGACCGCCATCGTCGGCCGACAACGCCAATTCTCTTTGTAAGGAGCTGAAGAGCGCCGGCTATCCGAGTTGTTGGATAACGGCCTACTGATCCGTTTTGGCAATGCGATCTCGTTTCATCACCGGACTTGCCGGACTCGAACTCAGCCGCGAGGAGAAGGCTTTCCTCGCCAGCGTACAGCCGGCGGGGATCATTCTTTTTGCACGCAACTGCGGATCGCAGGATCAAATCCGCCGCTTGGTGGCCGGTTCGATTGAGGCGATTGGCGCCGATGAGGTGCTGGTCCTGATCGATCAGGAGGGGGGACGCGTGCAACGGTTGCGCCCGCCTTTAGGACGCGCCCTGCCGAAAGCGCAGGCATTTGGCCAGCTTTACGAAACCGATGCCGATACGGCGGTGAAGGCCGCTCAGCTGGTATTCCAGCTGCTTGCCGCGGACTTGAGGGAATTGGGGCTCAACACTGACTGTGCGCCGGTTCTCGATGTGCCAGTCGAGGGCGCGCATGGGATTATCGGCGACAGGGCTTATGGGATCACTGTCGCTCCGATCGTGGCGCTCGGTCGGGCGGTGGCCGAAGGTCTGATGGCCGGTGGCGTGGTGCCCGTTATCAAGCATGTTCCCGGTCATGGGCGAGCTGGTTGCGACAGTCATTTGGCGTTGCCGGTGGTCGGGGAAAGCCACGAAGTTCTCAGGCAAAGCGATTTTCTGACTTTCCGTGGTTTAGCCGATCTGCCGGCGGCAATGACCGCTCATGTCGTCTACAAGGCGATCGATGCGAATGCCCCGGCAACAACCTCGCCGTGCGTGATCGCAGACATCATTCGCGGGGAAATCGGGTTTGATGGGCTTTTGATGAGCGATGATTTGTCCATGAAGGCGCTGGCTGGGCCAATGAGGGCGCGTGCCGAGGCAACAATCGCAGCGGGTTGCGATTTGGTTTTGCACTGTAACGGTGATATGGGCGAGATGACCGCTGCCGCGGCCGGGACGCCTGTTCTGGACGGTGCGGCATTGGACCGGTTTGCGCGGGCCTGGGCGGTGACGCAAGAGGTCCGAGGCTTCGATATCAGTGAAGCTGAAGCGGCATTATCTCTGGTTTTGGCGTCCGGTTCGGCTTGAGTGCTTGTCTATGGTAGTTGTCGTGCTCGCGTGACTTCCTAGCGAATCGAGGCAATCTGCCAGCGATGACAACCGACGATAAAAAAGATCAAACGCGCGACCAGGATGCGGTGTGGGACCAGGCGGAGCGTCTTGAGGACAGGACCGAGTTGGATGCTTTGACCGTCGACGTCGACGGTTTTGAAGGCCCCCTCGATCTCTTGCTGGCGCTGGCTCGGACGCAGAAAGTCGACCTCGCGAGCATTTCGGTTCTGGCGCTGGCGGAGCAATACCTCGAATTTATTTCCCAAGCGCAGCGTCTCAAGTTGGAGGTGGCCGCCGAATACCTGGTGATGGCGGCCTGGCTGGCGTTCCTCAAATCGAAATTACTGCTGCCTAAAGACGACAAGGCCGATGACACGGCCAGCGCCGAAGAGATGGCGCAGCGGCTGGCTTTTCGCCTGATGCGGCTCGAGGCAATGCGGGAGCAGGCCGCCAAGCTGATGACGCGGGCGCGGTTGGGACGTGATGTATTCGCGCGGGGGATGCCTGAAAAGGTGTCGACCATCCGGCACCGGGCTTGGAGCGCGGAGATCATCGATCTGCTGCAAGCCTACACCTCGACGCGGCAACGGACGATCAAGACCGTTCATACGGTCAAGGCACGAAAGGCTTGGTCGATCAAGCAGGCGCGCGGACAACTGCAGCGTCTGATCGGCCAGGCGGTGCCCGGGCATTGGTCGGAGTTTGACGGTTTTCTGAAGCAGTTCCTTATCGGCGAAGAGGACGAGGTCCGTACTGTCCGCGCCAGTTCGTTTGGGGCAACTCTTGAATTGGCCCGCGAGGGACTTGTTGAGCTGCGCCAGGATGGTCCGTTTCAGCCGATCTACATGCGCCGGCGCGACGATATGGAATGGGAGCCGGTTGAATGACTGCGAGCGACAAGCCTGATCGCCAAAGCGGCCCACCGAAGCTTCGTCTGGTAAGAAGCGACGGACAGAATTCCGAATTTACTGCCGACGATGCCGAAGCGGCCTCTGTAGCTGCAATCGAGGAGCAGGAAGCCGAGCCAACGGGGTGCGCATCCATAGATCAAATCCACGTCGCCGAGCAGTTGCATGACCGGCAGCAAATGTTGCGCATCCTGGAAGCCGTGTTGTTTTCGACCACGCAGTCGATGAGCGTGACAAAGCTCGCCGAGGTACTGCCGGCGGGTGAAGATCCACTTCCGTTGCTAATGGAATTGCAGGAGCGCTACGCGGGTGCTGGGATCAATCTCGTGCGGGTGGCGGGGAAATGGGCTTTTCGGACCGCGCCCGATCTTGGCTATCTGCTCAAACGGGAGATGGTCGATGAGCGGCGTCTTTCCAAGGCGGCACTGGAGACGCTGGCGATCATCGCCTATCACCAGCCGGTCACACGCGCCGAGATCGAGGCGATCCGCGGTGTTTCGACATCAGCGGGCACGCTCGATATCCTTCTTGAAACCCTTTGGATCAGGCCGCGCGGCCGCAGGCGGGCTCCGGGACGCCCGTTAACCTATGGTACGACAGATCAGTTTCTTGAACATTTTGGTATAGATAGTGTAGGGGACCTGCCAGGTCTTGGTGAACTGCGTGGCTCCGGCCTTTTGACCTCGCAGTTGCCACCGGACTTTTCAATTCCGCAGCCGCATGACGTTGCTGCTCTCATGCCCGATGAGTTGCCGTTAGAGGACGATGACGAGGCGCAGGGGGGGCTTGACCTCGTCGAGGAGAACGAAAGCGAAGTCGAGGAAGAGGACGGCGAGGTCTTGCGAGAGACGGCGAGGCCCGATAAGCCGGAGCCTTCTTCAGGCTAATGCTCGGCGCCGCAGCCATGCGGGCCAGCAGGTTCTCAAGGCTGCACCGATAATGCACAGAAGGGCAAACTGATTGCAGTGGCGCGAGTGGATCTCCCGGCACCTGGAAACCAAACCAGCCGAGCTGACCGAGGAAACCGGCGCGCGGGCGGTGGTCACGTTTGCGGCCCGTCTGACGTTTGAGGGGGTCGAGCGCTGCTATGGGACTTATTACGCGCTGCATCAGGTTGATCTGGACATTGCACCAGGGGAAGTCGTTTGCCTCCTGGGGCCTTCGGGATGCGGAAAGACGACACTGCTGCGCATCGCCTCAGGTGTCGAGAAACCGTCCGCTGGCCGGGTTTTGATCAATGACCGCGAGGTGGCGGGTCCCAACCGCTTCGTGCCTCCCGAGAAACGGTCGGTTGGTCTGATGTTTCAGGATTTCGCGCTGTTCCCGCATCTTTCCATACTGGAAAATGTCGCGTTTGGTCTCAAGGCGTCGCCGCGCGCGGAGGCTTTGCGAGAGGCGACGGCGGTGCTGTCAAGGGTTGGGCTGTTGAAGTTTGCGAACGCCTATCCGCACACGCTTTCGGGTGGGCAGCAGCAACGCGTGGCGCTGGCCCGGGCGATCGTGCCGCGGCCTTCGGTTATGCTGATGGACGAGCCATTTTCCGGCCTCGACGTGCAATTGCGCGATGCGATGCAAGAACAAACCCTGGCGCTGCTGCGCGAAACACGGGCGACGTCGTTGATTGTGACGCATCACCCGGAGGAAGCCATGCGGCTCGCCGATCGTATCGCCGTGATGCGAAATGGGCGGATTATTCAATTGGGGCAGGCGGAGGATCTTTACGATCACCCCGCAGATTTGTTCATCGCCCGGATGTTTTCTGAGATTAACGAGGTCGATTATCCGGTGTCTGACGGGCAGATCGAGACGCCGCTGGGGCGGTTGCAGGCTCCAGACGCTTTGTCGCAAGGTGACAAAGCCGTTGTCTGTATTCGGGAGCGGGGGGTCGAGGTGAAACCGGTTGGTCAGGGGCTGCCGGGCCGTGTCCTGCATGTCCGCTTCCTGGGTGATATCGACCTTCTAGAGATTGGCGTCCAAGGGTTTGAAGCGCCGCTTCGGGTGCGCACCCCACATTATGCGCAGTGGGCGAAGGGCGCGGAAGTCGGCGTCGAGATCGATGCGGCGCGGGTTCTGATCTTTCCTGAGAATGGCGACCCTGTCTGAAATCAAAGACTTATCGCGGCATTTGGGGTGTAGGGATGCTTGCCGGCTCTCAGGCTTTCATGCGATAAATACAAGAAGATCTTGCGATTTCATGCCATGATCGCATCTATACAGTTGTGATTATCGGAACAAGAGCGTGAAACGCGCAGCTTCCGCTGCAGAGGAGTTTATAGCTTATGGGTGCAAGTAGCATCTGGCACTGGATTATTCTGCTCGTGGTCGTCGTCTTGCTGTTCGGCAGTGGGCGGATTTCCTCAGTGATGGCCGATGTCGCGAAGGGCATCAAGAGCTTCAAGAAGGGAATGGCCGAGGACGATGACGAGCCGGCCAAGAAGGGCGATGGCACGGCGACGATTGAGCACCAGGCTTCAGCGTCAGAAAAGGCCGAAACACAGAGTACGAAGGCCGGTTGAAAGAGTTGGCAGCGCGGGCCTATCCACCCGCCTCGGAAACCTGAGTGACGTTTCAGGTCTGATGCATTCCTTCGAGCTGGTGTGACAACCAGCGCTCTATTGCCATTTCCGCCCGGTCGTTGATCCGGGCGGTCCTTTGTGGTCACCCTGAACCTTATGTTCGATATCGGCTGGAGCGAGCTTCTGATCATCGGCGTCATGGCGCTTATCGTCGTGGGACCTAAGGACCTGCCGGTGCTGCTTCGAAACATTGGCCGCTATGTCGGTATCATCCGGAGGCAAGCGTCGGAGTTCCGCGCCCAATTCGATGAGGCGCTGCGCGAAACCGAATTCGATCAGATCCGCAAGGATGTCGCCGGCATTAAACAGGACGTCACAAGCACCGTGCACGAGGCGACGCGCCAAGTGGAACGCGATCTGGATCCTGGCTCTCTCAACGAACCGTCGACGCCCTCCAAACAGGATAAGGCGGCCGAAGACAGTGCCGATAAGGGAGCAGACGACGACGCTGACGATGTTGCGGAGTGGGCCGGAGCCATCGAGGAAGAGCCGACGGCGCCCCAGCCTGAGAAGCCGGTCGAGGTTTCCCGACCCGCTGATGCCGATTCCAACGCTGCGAAGAGCGGAGTTTGAGCGCGATGGCCGAGACAGTCGACGGTGGGGGGCGTGACGGGGAAATCGAGGCGTCGAAGGCGCCACTTCTCGAGCACCTGATCGAACTGCGTCAACGGCTGATCTATTCGGCAGCAGCCTTCTTTATCATGTTTCTTTTGTGCTTCTCGGTGTCGAAGCACATCTACAACATTTTGCTGTGGCCGTTCGTGAACGTGGTGGGGGCGGCGCAGGCCAAGACAATTTATACCCACCTGCTGGAGAAGTTCTTCGTCGACATCAAGGTGGCGATGTTTGGGGCGGCGTTTCTCGCGTTCCCAGTGGTGGCGTTGCAGGTCTACAAGTTCGTGGCGCCGGGGCTCTACAAGAACGAGCGGGCGGCGTTCCGTCCCTATCTCGTCGCGACACCTGTGTTGTTCGCGCTTGGGGCGGCGATCGTCTACTTTATCGCGATGCCGCTGCTGGTTCGCTTTTCGGTCGGATTTGAGCAGGTCGGCGACGGGACAAACGCAACCATCGAGCTGTTGCCGAAGGTCAGCGAATATCTATCGCTGATCATGACGCTGATCTTGGGCTTCGGGATCTGCTTCCAGTTGCCAGTGGTCCTAACACTGCTAGCCCGAGCCGGGATGATCGACTCCGGGGCGCTCGTGGCGGGGCGCCGTTACGCCTTTGTCGGTATTTTCGGGGTTGCTGCGGTTCTGACGCCGCCAGATGCGATCTCCATGATCATCATGGCGCTGCCGACCTGCCTGCTTTATGAGGCCTCGATCTGGACGGTGAAATGGGTCGAGAAGAAGAAGAAAGTTGACACGGACACGGCCAGCGAGAGCTAACGAACCAGTTGGGGTTTTTATCGTATTGGTGAACTGCAACAGGTTATGCCGTTTCGCATTGGGGCCATGAGCCGCACGGCCACTGCTTTCCGGCCTCTATGCAATCGGTGGCGGAATAAACGATGTATCAGCCTACCCACTTTCGGGAAGATCGCATTGACGTCATGCACGATTTGATGCGGGCGCATCCGTTCGCGAGCTTGGTTTCGCTGCAGGCGGGCGGCCTGGCGGCAGATCATCTGCCGCTGGTCGTGATGCCGGAGCTTTCCGACAAGGGTACCGTTCGCGGTCATATCGCCAAAGCCAATCCGCTTTGGAAAGAGCGGACGGTTTCGCCGGCAGTACTTGCCGTCTTTCAAGGTCCTCATGCCTACGTGACGCCGTCCTGGTATCCCTCGAAAAAGGAACACGGCAAAGTGGGTCAGACTTGGAACTACGCGGTGGTTCAGGCGCATGGGCAGCTTGAATTTCATGACGACCGGGCTTGGCTTCTCGATCATCTGCACGAGGTCACCCGAAGACAGGAGAACCACCGACCTGTGCCATGGGAAGTGAGTGACGCGCCGGAGGATTACATGGCGCGGCAACTCAAAGGTATTGTCGGCATCGAGTTCGTCATTACGCGGCTTGAGGGTAAGTGGAAGGCGAGCCAGAACCGGAGCGAGCAGGATCGCTCAGGAGTTCAACGCGGTCTATTGCTTGAGCCGGGCGAGGACGCTGCGGCGGTATCGCGGCTTGTCGGTGGTGATGACAAGTAGCCCGGCGAGGGGAGTTCGGGCGGTTGGGTGCAAGTCGCACCGCCAATCAGGAAGAGTTGGAATTGTTCGGTGGATCGCATTGCCTTATGCGGGTGAGGGGATGTGGTCGCATGATCTTCTTGAGCGAATATGGTTCGTGGAGGTATGGTGCGTACTGCTTGCACCCATGGCCTCTGCTTGGTGCCGGGCGAGCGCGGGCAATCGTTCGGGCTGCAGGTTCCAAAAATTCGATCGATTCTCCTGCGAGCTAGGTGAGGTTCACCAATGCTGAACCGCCGCGTAATGCTTGTTCTTATGGGTTCCTTCCTGACGGTTCCTCCGGTGCGCGCGGACCAAACATCCGAAGCTGACAACGCGCCAGGTGACACGCCTCATATTCGAGGCCGAGGCGGGTCAGAGAATTGACCTATCGCACCACGATCTCAGCGGTCTGGATCTTTCCGATTTGGACTTCAAGGGTGCGAATTTGGCCCACAGCAACCTGTCCGGAGCCGACCTAACGGGGGCTAACCTGGAAAGCACCGACCTCACGGGTGCGATGCTCGACAGGTCGATCCTCATGAGCGCGAACTTTTCCAACGCGTCGATGCAGAATGCGTCGATCCGTCGGCCCGCGACCTACACCAATATGCATTTCAATCAGTGGGATGTTCCGAACTTTCACAACGCCGATCTCAAAGGTTCTCGGTTCATTGCCCGATTGGATGGTGCCGACTTCGGCAATGCCGACCTGAGTGGGGTCGACTTTGTCTCTGAGATAGGAATGGGCGCCGGACCCAGCCTCAGTCTTTCGAATTGTGATTTTAGCGGCGCGACGCTTACAACAGCGTCTCTTTCGGGATTGAACCTCAGTCACTCCTCCTTCCGCGATGCTGATCTACGCCGCGCTGACTAATCCCATGTGGATTTGGCCAATGCCGACCTGAACGGTGCGGATCTGAACGGGGCAGATCTGTCCGGTGCTATGCTCGAAGGCGCGATTGGTTTGCAGATGACGCAAACCGATGGAGGCCGGTAGCGCCACTACTGGACCGCAAACCGACAGGCCGAGCGCATCGGGCTAAGGCTGCAACGGTTTGCCTGCTGTTTCCGGCAATTGAATAGTGGCTATAAGCGAGATGGCCGCGGCTGCCATAAGGTAGTAGGCCGGGGTGAAGTCGTCCGCTGTGCGCTCAACCAGATAGGTGGCCACCAAGGGAGTGGTGCCGCCAAAGAGGCCCATACAAAAATTGTAGCCGACGGCCGAGGCGCTGAAGCGCACACCGGTTGGCAGGATCTCGACCATGACGGCCGACAAGGCAGCGTATCCAGCGTCAAAAAGGATAGCGAAACCGATCTGGCCAGCAAGGATCAGTGCAAAACTCTGATGGTGCATAGGCCACCAGAGTGGCCAGGCCAGCAACAGCGTGCCAAGGGATACGAAATAGAGGACCGGCTTACGGGCCGATGCGGTCTGAAAGAATGGCGGCCAAAGTTACAACAGGCATCATGACGAGAAGACTTAGAGTATTGATATCGATGGCATCGGCCGTCGAGACATGCATGTCATCGGTCAAGTAAGAGATGGCATAGACCCACAGCAGGTAGAAGCCGATCGCATTCACAAGCGACAAGGCTGTGATCCGCAGGATGGATCACCAGTGGTGTTTCACGGCCGCGAAGAGGGGCAACTCGTCGAGCGGACGAGCTTCTTCGAACGCAGGAGGTTCGCTCATATGACGGCGGAAGTAGACACCGCAGATGGCGATTGCAGCGCCGAGCAGGAAAGGCACACGCCAGCCCCAGACTTCAACCGCAGCCTCGCCGATAACATTGGTTATCAGCGTCGTTAGAGCCGAGCCGAGAAGGAAACCTGCAGCACTTCCGAACATCGGCCAGCTTGTATAAAACCCTCGCTGCTTATGAGGTGCATGCTCAGCTAGGAATACGATGGAGCCAGGATATTCGCCGCCGACGGATAGGCCTTGGAGGATACGTAACCCGACTAGAAGCAGGGCCGCCGATGTGCCGATCTCGGCGTGGGTTGGAAGAACCCCAATCAGCGTGGTGCAGACGCCCATCATCATGACCGAAAGGATGAGTGCACGTTTGCGACCGAACCTGTCACCGATATGACCGAGTAGAATGCCGCCTAGCGGGCGCGCAATGTAACCTATGGCGAAG
This sequence comes from uncultured Alphaproteobacteria bacterium, assembly GCA_963753045.1. Classification (GTDB taxonomy): domain Bacteria; phylum Pseudomonadota; class Alphaproteobacteria; order Rhizobiales; family Hyphomicrobiaceae; genus Filomicrobium. The sequence goes on along the minus strand of CAVWAT010000016.1, from coordinate 188,156 downwards.
ACACCAAATGCCGCCAGCAGGGATCCAACTGGGTCATCGGAGGGAAAAAAAGAGCTTGCCGAGGACTGGTGCCAAAGTCCCGTAGACGGCGAAGTCGTACCACTCCAGCACGTTACCTACGGTCGCAGACGTAATGTTGCGGCGCATATTGGTCTGCGATTTATCTGTCATAGCGGCGTCGAGATCCGTTCTGGTTGCAGAGCACCGAGGAGCTGGATCGCCTTGCGGATTGATTTGGGCCGGCTTCAATCGAGGGCTCCGAGAGCGGGGCAGTGCTAATATTTCGTGACAACGGCGCCAAATGTCGTGGCCGGCGGGTTCGTCAATACCGGCTTCTGGTTTGCCGGGGACGTTGGTATGCGTAGGCAGGAAGCGGTACTTGATTATTTGGTGCTAGCGTTCAATCGCTCACTGCCGGAAATGCTGAAATGCCCGGCAAGGGGATCAGTGAAAATTGCGACCGTTGCTGCACCAAGACCGGTGGAATCTGCTCGAATTGCCGGATGGCAGCTCAGCAGGCTTATTACATGCTGACAAGGCTCGATTTGCCGTGTGCGCGCGTTTTTTTCGCGACCGAGAGCCCCCCCGGCGGGTGGATTGGCAAATGCAAACCTGCGCCGATGGGTCGGGTGGACCCGTAGGCTTGGCCGTCCTATAGCTCGTGGCAATCATAGACGAGTAAAGATCAAGAGGCAGGCTCCCGTGTTCGATATCAAATGGATCCGCGAAAATCCGGAGGCTTTCGATGCCGGTCTGAAACGGCGCGGGCTTCCAGCCATCTCCGCCGAACTCATCGCGACCGATGAAAAGCGCCGTGCACACGTTACGATGCTGCAAGAGATGCAAAGCCGCCGTAACACCGCTTCGAAAGAGATCGGCAAGGCGATGGGTGCCAAGGACATTGCGCTTGCCGACAAACTGAAGGCGGAAGTCGCGACCCTCAAGGACAAGCTCCAGGCCGGCGAAGATGAAGAGCGCCAGCTTAATGCTGCATTGGCTGAAAAGCTGTCTGGTATTCCCAATCTGCCGCTCGAAGACGTGCCCGAAGGCGCTGACGAGAACGACAACGTTGAAGTGCGAAAGTGGGGCGAACCGCCGAAGTTCGATTTCGCTCCGAAGCAGCATTTCGAAATCGGCGAAGCGATGGGGCTGATGGACTTTGAGACCGCGGCCAAAATTTCGGGCGCGCGTTTCGTCGTGTTGATGGGAGCATTGTCGCGGCTCGAGCGAGCGATCGCCTCGTTCATGCTCGATTTGCACACCGGCGAGAACGGCTATACCGAGTATCTTCCACCGTTCCTGGTGCGTGATGAAGCCGCCTATGGCACAGGCAATCTGCCGAAGTTTGCCGAGGATTTGTTCCAGACAACGAACGGTTTTTGGCTGATCCCAACGGCGGAAGTTTCACTGACCAACATGGTGCGTGAGGAGATCCTCGCGGCCGATCAGCTGCCGATGCGCTGCACGGCGTGGACGCCGTGTTTCCGTTCGGAAGCCGGTTCAGCGGGTAAGGATACGCGCGGCATGATCCGCCAGCACCAGTTTTCGAAAGTGGAGCTTGTCTCGATCACGACGCCGGAGCAGGCGCTGGAGGAACACGAGCGGATGACGGCATCGGCGGAGAAGGTGCTACAGCGTCTCGAGATCCCTTATAGGACGATGCTGCTTTGCACCGGCGATATGGGCTTTGCCTCGCGCAAGACCTACGACATCGAGGCGTGGCTGCCGGGGCAGGACACCTACCGTGAAATCTCATCGTGCTCGGTGTGCGGCGACTTCCAGGCGCGGCGTATGAATGCGCGTTACCGCGCCGGCGACAAAGACGTGCGTTACGTGCATACGCTGAATGGTTCGGGTCTTGCCGTCGGGCGGACGATGGTCGCGGTTCTGGAGAATTATCAACAAGCTGACGGGTCTGTTGTGATCCCGCAGTTGCTCAGGCCGTATATGGGAGGTGTTGAAGTGATCGGCTCCAAGGACTAGGGGCGCGGCTCCTTGAACCTGTTTGCTGTTACCTCAGCAAACAATACGGCAAAGCATAACCTCTGGAACCCCACATGCGCATCCTGGTTACCAACGACGACGGCATCAATGCACCAGGGCTAAAGGTTCTGGAAGAGATTGCAGCCCGGCTTAGCGACGATGTGTGGGTGGTTGCACCGGAGACGAACCAGTCGGGCGCCTCGCATTCACTGACATTGCACGAACCATTGCGCTGCCGGGAAGTCGGCGAGCGGCGTTATGCGGTGCGTGGGACGCCGACGGATTGCGTGATCATGGGCGTGCGCCACATCCTGTTGGAGAATCCGCCGACGCTCGTGCTGTCGGGGGTCAACTATGGGACCAACATCGCCGAAGACGTGACTTACTCGGGCACGATCGCTGGAGCTATCGAGGGTGCTTTGCTCGGCATACGCTCGTTTGCCATGAGTCTCGCTATCGGTTTTGACCAGGAGGGAGCGATCCACTGGGAGACGCCCCTTGCCTACGGTCCGAAGATCGTTCAGCGGCTGCTGGATGCCAATCTGCCGGAAGGTATCGTGATGAATGTGAACTTCCCTGATCTAGCCCCGGAAGCGGTGGCCGGCATCTCGATTGCCCGTCAGGGGCGGCGGGATCAAAACAACCTGCATATCGATAAGCGGATCGATACATGGGGAAATCCATACTTCTGGTTCGGCTTTGAGCGGAGAAAATCAAATCCGGCCGAGGGAACGGACCTGTGGGCAATCTACAAGGGCCAAATCTCGGTGACACCGCTGCATGTCGATCTCACCAACGAGCCCATGCACGACGAGCTGAAGGGGATCTTCGCCGATACGCGGCGCTGCTGATTATCCGGCGACAGCCCGCCTGCTGCGACACTGTTTTCTCCAATTTGACAACTACGCGCATTGACAATCCCATTGTCGCCACCGTCTGGCCGCAAGCGCGCCAAGTCGGTTGCACAATCGCGGCGTAAGTATTGAGCGTATGTGCGGTATTGGGCTGACACCCGATTTGGCGCATGGCTTGGCGGAGCATGAGCGGGTGAGTTCTGAAATGCTGGATACGTTTCGTCCCGATCGCGCACGTTTTTGTGGGGAGCTGGCCTTCCGTTAATCGGCTGTTAACCCAGCATTGGTTAACAAAAAGGCTGGTATCGAGGTGCGTATCATGACTGAGTTGATTTCGACGAAGTGCTTCAGCGGATGGATCTCCACCCTCCAGAGGCCGGTTTTCGCGGGTTTGTGTGCAGCAGTACTGGCCGCCGGTTGCAGCGCCGACGTGACGCGCTTTAGTGGTTCTGGCTTCAGCCTCAACGGTGACAGCAAAGCCAGCCTGCTGCCTTCAGAATCGCTGACGGGCGGAGGCGGTGCTCCGCTTTCCCAACAATCTCCGGATGCCGGTTACGGCGGATCAGGCTCCTACGGGAGAACGAGCTACCCGATCAAGACCTCGGCACTCCCCGAGCGTATGGGCGGCAACTATTCAGATAATCGAGGTTCTCGGACGCAGGTGGCTGAGCGTTCTATCGAGCCCACCAACAATTATTCAAGCAACAAGTTGGCAAAGGGCGAGCCAATCACGGTTAGCCGTGGCGACACGCTTTATGGCCTGTCGCGCAGGCATGGTGTGTCGGTTGCCGAGCTAATGTCGGTCAATGGCCTTAACGACTCGATGCTCAGGGTTGGGCAGCGTCTTTATCTGCCGACGAGATCGTCCGGTGGATCGAGGGTTAGATCGGCTTCTCGCGCGGCCCCGAGTGCAGTAGTTGCGACCGCCGATGCTCCGTCGACGTGGAACGGCAGCTACCAAGTTCGAAGTGGTGACTCCCTTTACAAGATCGCGCGTCAGTACGGCGTGCGGACCTCTGATCTGCAGCGCTACAACGCCATTACGGATCCGCGCCGCGTGATGCCGGGGACCGTGTTACGGGTTCCAGGCGGCGGACGTCCCGATACCTATGCGTCAACTGAGACGACCGTATCGGAGCGTCCTGCCCCAAAAACTAACGGCAACCGCTATGCGGCGCTGACCAATGGCCAAACGAGCGATGCTATGCCGGCAGCCAGGGGTGTGCGGACAGTCGCGATTTCGCCAACGCGTATGACGAAGACCGTGAGCCGTTCTTCGGATGACGATGCGGTGGCACGACTGCGGTGGCCGGTACGCGGCAAAATGATCGCTGGTTTCGGATCGCGTGCCGATGGAACGCACAACGACGGGGTAAACTTCGCTGTGCCGACCGGTACGGATGTGAGCGCCGCTGATGAAGGTGTGGTGGCTTACGCCGGTTCGGAGCTGCGCTCGTACGGCAACCTGATTTTGCTCCGCCACGATAACGGCTGGGTGACGGCCTATGCACATAACAGCAGGCTGATGGTCAGCCGTGGTGACAAGGTGCAACGCGGGCAGGTGATCGCCAAGTCGGGTGATTCCGGGCAAGTGGACCAACCGCAGGTGCATTTCGAGTTGCGTCAATCGTCAAAGAAACCAGTCGATCCCATCCCCTATTTGGAGAAGCTATAGGGCGGTCGCCTCCGCGCCACAGCTCTCCGCATTGTCCCGGGAACTTCTCCCGGGACTTTTTTTATCGGCTTTTCATCGCCGGCATGGCCTTTTCGCGATGACAGACCACATTGATGAGCGGGATGGGGAAACATTGCTTGCCGAAGGTGCAGGTCAGCGATCGGAAGCCTGTTTCAAATTTCCACCGCTGCCGGTTCGGTTCGGGCTGTCATTGGTGCTGATACTACCGGTCTTACTGCTGCTGCTGCCAGAAGCAATACTCGATACTGCCGCCAATCAATTGGGCGGCGATCGCGGTGCGCTTTTATGGTGGGCGTATGCCGTACAGTTGTTTTCGTTTATCGCGCTTTTCGCTTCCGTGATTGTCAGCAACGGTATGCGGATAGGGTGGGCGTTCGTGATCGCTGCGTTAAAGTCGGTGTTTTTCGCGGTTTTGGTTGGCGTGCCTTTTTGCGTCGATATAGTCTTCTTGACGGCACCCTTCCTACCCGGTGGTCTCGTGTGGCTGCAGGCGGTGGCCTGCGTTGCGCCGACGACTGCGCTGGTTCTAGGGATTTCGTTTTGGTTTGCGCGGGGTTTGCCGCGTGCAGTCTCAAAGGCGGCCTAAGGTGTGATCGTTCGGGATAGAAGCCGTAGACTTCCATCGAACCCCGTCCAGTGTGGTGGTGGGCCGGAATGAATTCCGACCCGCCGGCAATCTGGCGTTGTTTCCCCGAGTCCGGTGCGGAATGCTATTGCGAGTTGCGCCGCAGGTCCGGGTGAATGCTTTTGCCCAGAATGTGGTCTGAGGCTCCGATAACATAGCCGCTGGCACCGACAATAAGCGGATCGTAACGGCCAATGACGCTGAGGTCCTTGTCGGGGTAAGGCAGTGTATTCAAGAAGTGCTTGATACAGTTCAGCCGGGCGCGTTTCTTGTCGTTCGATTTAACGATGGTCCAGGGCGCATCGGCGGTGTCCGTGTAAAAGAACATCGCTTCTTTCGCCTCCGTGTAATCTCCCCACTTGTCGAGCGACTGTCGATCAATCGGGGAGAGTTTCCATTTTTTCAGCGGTTCGTGCTCGCGCGAGTTAAAGCGCCGCAATTGTTCGTCGCGGGTTACGGAGAACCAATACTTGTAAAGGCGAATTCCGCTGCGGACGATCATGCGTTCGACTTCGGGTGTTTGGCGCATGAACTCGAGATAATGTTGGGGGCTACAAAAGCCCATGACACGTTCCACTCCCGCCCGGTTGTACCAAGAGCGGTCGAACAACACGATCTCACCGCCGGCGGGGAGGTGTTCTATATAGCGTTGGAAAAACCACTGCGTCTTTTCACGGTCTGTGGGTTTCTCAAGGGCGACGACGCGGGCGCCGCGTGGATTTAGGTGTTCGGTAAAACGTTTGATGGTGCCACCTTTTCCGGCGGCGTCGCGGCCTTCGAAAATCAGAACGACTTTCTGTCCAGTTGCTTTCACCCAATCTTGGACTTTAAGGAGTTCTACTTGTAGCTCGGCTTTGTGTTTCTCGTAAGCACGGCGGCTGATTTTGCGCTTGTAGGGATACTCGCCGGTTTCAAACATTCTCCGGATCTGATCAGGATCTTGGCGGGCCTCTGCGAGACGGTGGAGTGGATTACCGGAGGTCTCGTCGGCTGCCATTTTGCTTTCAACGACCGGGGTCGAGTTGTCAGCGGCAGCGCTGTTTTCTTTTGCGGCGGGCGCTCGCGATTTCGATGCTCGATTTGAGGATTTTATTGGAACTTTTTTTGTGGTGCTCCGCTCTGTCATGAGGGTTCTCCAGGTATCCTTTAGTCAAAGATAAGCAGCTGATAAACTTACATATTGCACTTGAGAAAGTTAAAATGCGACTTATTTTCGCTTCATACTATAGTTTTGCGAAATGTCGGAAATTGTTATTCGTTGAAGGCTGGTATTGGCAGTTGGTTGAAAAGCAAAAACCGGGCGCTGATGGCACCCGGCTTTTGATTGTTTCTTTGGTTGTGTGCGGGTCACACACTACATGACCCGCCGTTGAGATTTCTCAAGCCACGCCCATAGCCTTTTTGAGGTTGCTGTCGACGGCGTCGAGGAATCCAGTGGTGGAGAGCCAGGGCTGGTCGGGACCGACCAACAGTGCGAGGTCTTTGGTCATCTGACCGCCTTCGACGGTGCCGATGCAGACTTGCTCCAGTTTGTCAGAGAACTTCGCCAGATCGTCATTGCCATCGAGCTTAGCGCGGTGCGCCAGGCCGCGGGTCCAGGCGAAGATCGAGGCAATTGAGTTGGTCGAGGTCTCCTTGCCTTCCTGGTGTTGACGGTAGTGCCGGGTAACCGTGCCATGGGCCGCTTCTGCTTCAACGGTTCTTCCATCGGGCGACATCAGAACAGAGGTCATCAGACCAAGCGAGCCGAAGCCTTGGGCAACCGTATCGGACTGCACGTCGCCGTCGTAGTTCTTGCACGCCCAGACATAACCGCCCGACCACTTCATGGCACAGGCGACCATGTCGTCGATTAGCCGGTGCTCATAGGTGATACCTGCCTTGTCGAACTCGTCCTTGAACTCCGCGTCGAAAACCTCCTGGAAGACATCCTTGAAGCGGCCGTCGTAGACTTTCAGGATTGTGTTCTTCGTTGACAGGTAGACGGGATAATTGCGGGTCAGGCCATAGTTCATTGAGGCGCGGGCGAAGTCCTTGATGGCCTCATCAAGGTTATACATGGCCATGGCGACACCGCTGCCTGGCGCCTCGAACACTTCGCGCTCGATTGTTTCGCCATTGTCGCCGACGAACTTGATGGTCAGCTTGCCGGGTCCTGGAAACTTGAAGTCGGTGGCGCGGTACTGATCGCCGTATGCGTGGCGGCCGACGATGATTGGCTGCGTCCAGCCCGGAACCAGTCGCGGTACATTCTTGCATATGATCGGCTCACGGAATATAACTCCACCCAATATGTTGCGGATGGTGCCATTGGGAGAACGGTACATGCGTTTCAGGCCGAACTCCTCAACCCGGGCCTCGTCGGGCGTGATGGTCGCGCATTTGACGCCGACGCCGTGTTTCTTGATGGCGTGGGCCGAATCGACGGTGATTTGATCATCGGTCTCGTCGCGTTTTTTGATGCCGAGATCGTAGTATTCAAGGTTCACATCAAGGTAGGGGTGGATCAGCTTGTCCTTGATGAACTGCCAGATGATGCGAGTCATTTCGTCGCCGTCGAGTTCAACGACGGTGCCGGAAACTTTGATTTTTTGCATGGCGTCAGAACCTTTTGTCTTATGGTCGCAGCTGCTGTTGTCGCGAACTTAGCCTTGCGGCGCGGGACGGCCAAGTCAGCGGAAGGGATTAGGTTTCGCACGGAATTCCATCGATCAACGATGAAGGCAAGATGCAAGTAAAATGATCGACGATCAGCAGATGCCAATCGAAACCAAGGTCGTCGACGGGCATCGGACGCCTGTCGTCCGTTGCACCGGCGAGACGTTAGCCGAACTTGTGCATTCGGCGCACGAGGTGCCGATCGATGACACGCTGGCCGGGTACCCGGCCCAAGCAAACATGGATCGGGATGCCATCGACGGCATACTTGTCTATTGCGCTGAACGCCAGTGCATCGAGGATCAGGCAACGTGTCCCGGGTGCCGGCGCCGATCGCAGGTGGAAGGCTTTACCACGATTGAGGACTTCATCGTGGCTCACGACACGATTTCGATCGGGAAACATGACCTCCAAATTCCTGGGCAAGGCGAAGGGCACGCCGGTTTCAAGAGTTTTGAGGACTTCTACCGGCGCTGGTCGGGTGAGGAGTATTGGTTCTGGGCGAGGCGGGTTTTACGTAAGTTGCGACACGGTATCCGCCGGGCGCACGTACAAGGCGAGCCGGTAGCCGCAGAGGGTGAAACACCGTCGGTGATCCTGGTCGAACCACAGCTTGCCGACAATATTGGCATGGTCGCCCGGGCTATGGCGAATTTCGGTCTGGATAATCTGAGGCTCGTCGCACCGCGCGATGGTTGGCCGAATGAACGGGCGCGCATTGCCGCTTCAGGAGCTAATTACGTCATCGACGAGTCGCAGTGCTTTCCGAGCCTGGCCGAGGCGATGGGCGACCTGCACTGGATGTGCGCGACAACCGCCCGGCAGAGGGACCTTCGAAAGCCCGTTTTAACTCCCGAGCAGGCGGTTCAGGAGATGGTTCGTCGGATTGGCGAAGGGCAGCGGTGTGGGGTTCTGTTCGGACGCGAAGCCAGCGGCCTTACAACACCGGAGGTTGCCGAAGCAGACGCATTGGTGATGATCCCTGTGAACAGCAAGTTTGCCTCTTTGAACTTGGCGCAATCCGTCCTGATCCTTGGGTACGCCTGGATCCTCGGCCGCAATAGCGGCAGTCTTGGTCGGGTGACGACCTACGAGCGGCCGATCCAGCCGGGTTTTCAGTACGGAAAGGACACACCGGCTAAAAAGGCGGAGCTCGAGGGCTTCCTCGAGCAGCTTGAAGCTGATCTGGACGCGGCGAACTTTTTCCGTCCCCAAGAGCGGCGTGCGATCACTGCGAGGGCCATTCGGACCATGTTTCAGCGTATGAACGCAACGGCTCACGAGGTCCGTACATTGCGCGGCGTTGTGAGCTCACTTGCAAAATACCGAAAGAGACGTGACAGCGACATTTGAGTTACGTTGACGCGGCTTGTGCGCAACTTTAATGGGGAGTAGGGCAACTTGCTCAGGACTCAGTCAGGGGCTCGCCTTATTGGCGACACGTTTTGGGTCGAGCGATGCGATATCTTGCGGAGTGGGGAAATGCAGGGGTGGCCGGCCATGGCCGTGCATCCTGGCGCATAGGCTTGCCCTATCCACTCTCTACCGAATTTATAACGATCCAGGGCTGATGAACTATGGGGAAGGCTATGAAGGCGGGGATCAGACTGGCAGTGATTGCGACTTTGCTTGCATCTGTGGGACCAGCGGTCGCCCAGAAGCAACGCGGGGGATCGATCAGCGATAAGACTGTGACGATACTGATGGGTTATGCGTGGTCTGCGGTTCCACCTCAGGTTACTTTGCGCTCGGGTAAAGTGGTCAAATTTGACAAAAAAAATAAGCGTAAAGAGATTGAATTACCGCTGCCTATCGCCAAAGAAATCATCGTTGCCGCCTACCGCTCGTATGAAGCGCAGATTTGCGATCTTCCCGCAGCGCTGGTGGCTAACCGTGATGCAATGATGGCCCGCTTCCTGAAGAAGAAAGACTGGCCGGATGAGCAGATCCAATACGCGAACCTGCTGCACGCTTTTGTGGTGTCGTATATGTCGGGTAAAGTGGAGTTGCGGTATGTCGATGGCGGCCAGAAGGAAGTGAAAATTGCTGAAACAGCCCCGGAAAAGGTGCTTGAGCCGAAAAAGTGCTCTCCCGAACAGCGCAAGTCGGTGGATGAGAGAATCTACGCCTACTACAAGAGCACGCCGGGCCTGAAGGAAGGCGACGTGCAGAACAAGATCAAATAGACGTCGATTGATGCTGAATTATTGCCAGCACAGTTGACCTCACGGGCGTGTGAGCATAAACATGCCCGTCTTGACAAGGCCCCGGTTCGGGGCCTTCGTTTTTGCGCACCCGTGGCAGTCTTATGAGATTTTCCAACCGTTCCGGTGGGGCCTTTATCTCTTAGTCTGCCTGTCGGCACCGTTGTTCCCATAGGGGAGTGCGGGCAGAGGAGGGGGCGCTCCAGATACAACTCATGCAACTTGGAGTGCCAGAAGAATGACCAAGCGCATCCGCGCCAAGCATAAAATCGATCGCCGTATGGGCGAGAACGTTTGGGGCAGGCCGAAAAGCCCAGTTAACAAACGTAAATCCAAGCCCGGACAGCATGGCGACCGGCGCAGCGGCAAGCTTTCAGACTTCGGTCTGCAGCTGCGCGCCAAGCAGAAGCTCAAAGGCTACTACGGGAACATCACCGAAAAGCAGTTCCTCAGGGTTTACAAGGAAGCCTCGCGGCAGAAGGGTTCGACGTCCGAGCATATCATCGGGCTGTTGGAACGGCGCCTCGATGCTGTCGTCTACCGTGCCAAGTTCGTACCGACGGTGTTCGCCGCGCGTCAGTTCGTTAGCCATGGTCATGTGGCCGTCAACGGCCGCCGCGTGACCATTCCAAGCTACCGTGTGCGCATTGGCGATGTTATCGAGCTGCGTGAAAAGGGCAAGCAAATGGCGCTTGTCATTGAGGCCACGCAGAGCGGAGAGCGGGACGTTCCGGACTATCTGGAAGCCGACCACGCCAAGATGACGGTTAAGCTGGTTCGCATTCCAGAGCTGAGCGAGGTGCCATATCCGGTGCAAATGGAACCGAACCTAGTGGTCGAATTTTACTCGCGTTGATCAGGAAACATGTTGTTGCGGCTGTCGTGCCGCAGGACGCTTAAACAAAAGACCGGTCCTTCGACCGGTCTTTTTTTGTTTTTGGCGGGAGCGGCCCAGCCGTTACCTGGGAAGCAGTCGGCGCTTTGTCAGTTTTCGCCGAACGGGTTTGTGAAGGGGCTGAAGGACCAACTTTGTTTGGCTCTCTTCTTTTTCTGATACTTGTACTTCTTCTTGACCTTCGGGGGCGCGAAGAAGAAGTCGGGACCACCGAGAGCATATTGGTTGTCCTGGAAATAGTTTACGGCGTATGAGTTGCGTCGCCCGCGGTCATTGTAGCGCGGACGTGCTTCCTCGAGCCTGGCGATTTCTTCCTTATGGATGCGGGCTGGATCGCTCTTTGCGATCACCTGGAGTGATTTGCCAGCGAGCCCCTGCTTAAGGCGACGATCGTGTCCATAGATGTCGTCCAGGGTTTCGAGCTTGCCGTTCTTATCGGCGAGGACCGTGAAGTAAGTGTTGTGAACGCCGACTTTTGCATGGAGATCAATGCGGTTGTTTTCCTTTGCCCGGCGTCCGAGATGGTCGGCAACTTGTTGCTCAGACCAATTTGAGGTTTCGCCGAGTATGACTTCGGCCAACCGTACAGGATTGCGGACACGGATGCATCCATGGCTAAAGGTGCGCGTGCTGCTCTTGAAAAGGTGCTTGCTGGGCGTGTCGTGCATGTAGACGGCGTGGTGGTTCGGGAAGATGAACTTGATCTCGGCCGAGCGGGTTGGAGCTGCCTGCCCCCATGACGATGGGGATCGATTTAATGTCGGTACTGCTCCAGTTGTAACGCTGAGGTGAGACGACTTTGTTCTCGTACTGGATGCGCATGCCGCGCCGGCGGAGGACGTCTAGGTCGCCGCCCGCCAAACGAGGTAGAAGGTCCTTGATCTTGATCGAATTCGGGATGCCCCACTGAGGTTTGAAGACAACGTGGGTCATCGTGTCTGAGAATACCGGCGTCTGGGTGTTCGTCTTGCCGATGATGATGCGCTCTTCGTGGATAACCCGGCCGTTCTTGACAACCTGGGTGCGGAAGGCAGGCAGGTTGTTCCAGATATGGATGTCGCCCAAGTCACGCGGCAGCCAACGCCACTTCTCCATATTGGCGACGATGTCGGCGAGCGAAACGTTGCCCCTTCTTTTCGCGCGTTTGCCGCGAACGGTGTCGTTGAGGGCACTGCGGACCTTATCATCATAAACCCGCTTGCGACGCCAACCCTGTGTGCGCATGAAGCGGTTGACCGCTTTCTCCAGCCGCCGGTCGTAGAGGTCCTGATCGTCGAAGGTAGCAGCGGGAACCTTGAGGCGCTTTCTCAAGAGTGCGATCTGCGGATGGCGCTGGCCACGGCGGAGGCTTGGTCCGTATTTCAAGATGATGGGTTTCGGGCCCTGCCGGACGGCTGTGAGCGGCTCGAAGCGATCTGGGAATTTGCGACGCAGGTAGACTTCGCGCAGTTGTTTGAAGCCGGCATGCTGGGGATGCTGAGCCGCAAGAAGCTCTGCGGGATATTTGGACGTTGCGATCCGTGGCAGCAGGTCGACGTTGTCGGCTTGGTTCGATGCCCGCTCGTACCATAGGCTCATATCAGTTGGGCCGAAGCGGCCGCGGCGAGCATGATCAATGTACTTCAGCAAGTTCAGCGAGAAGTTCAATTCAAACCGGATCTTTTCGCGTTCGTCGATGAAGTCCGTCGGCAGGTTAAATCGATAGTCGGCCGGTCGCAGGCCCCATTCGTCGGCGCGAGCGAGATGGCGCATCAGGTTCTTGGCTTGCGGTGCAGGTGCATTTCCCTGGACCCAAAGCGGCTGGCCTAGATGTGTTGCGTAGATCGTACCCAGTTCGTCGAGCCAGCGCGATGCGGTCTCATCGGGGCGGCGGGTTTTGCGGGCCGTTACTTCCCGCAGAATGCCGACCTGTAGATCGTCGCGGGCTGTCCAGACCTTCTGTTGTTCGGTGGAAATGGCCGAATCCGCGCGAGCGTGGGCGTTTAACGTTTCATTTGCATTTGCTGCTGTTAAGCCCGCCAATACTGCCGCTACTGCGAGTATAGAATTGGAAGTGCGCATGCCACCTACTCTTGCCATCCTCAGCCCCGTAAAACCTGCAATTTCCAGACTATCCTGACAAGCGGCGCACGGAGAAAAGTCGCCAACGCTAGCAGGAAAGAGTTGTTCGATCATGCCACAGATACACGTGAATTCTTAACCAGACGGAATCTAATTCTGATCTTACGAGCGTAACACCTTTTCTTGACAGCAAGTTTAAGGTCGTGCCAGTTCGATATTCTGGCCGAGTTTGCCGGCTGCGTCCTGGATGTATTGCCAGGCGACGCGGCCCGATCGAGCACCCCTGGTCATGGCCCATTCGAGCGCTTCGCGGCGCAGGTCCTCTTCCGCGATCTCAAGGCCAAGATGGCGGGCGTAGCCGTTCACCATTTCCAAGTATTGATCTTGGCTGGCGTTATGGAAACCGAGCCAGAGACCGAACCGATCCGAAAGAGACACTTTTTCCTCGACCGCTTCGGACGGGTTTATGGCGGTGGAGCGCTCGTTTTCGATCATATCGCGAGGCATCAGGTGCCGGCGATTTGAGGTGGCGTAGAAGATAACGTTGTCGGGGCGTCCTTCGATGCCACCTTCAAGAACCGCCTTCAGCGATTTGTAGGAGGTGTCGTCCCGGTCGAAGGAGAGATCGTCGCAAAAAACGATAAAGCGACCGCAGTCCTGGCGCATGTGGGAGAGGCAACGCGGAAGGGTTTCGATATCCTCGCGGTGGATCTCAATTAGCTTCAAGCCAAGGTTGTTTTCGGCGAGCTTGGCGGCAACCTCAGCGTGACAGGCTTTGACGAGCGAGGATTTGCCCATGCCGCGCGCGCCCCAAAGTAAGGCGTTGTTGGCTGGAAGGCCGGTGGCGAACCGTTCGGTGTTGGCGAGGAGCTGTGTGGCGGAGTGGTCCAGGCCCTTCAGCAGATGCAAAGGCACCCGGTTTACCTTTTTTATCGGTGCAAAGCTTTCTGGGTGAGGGCGCCACACAAATGCTTCGGCGGCTGAGAAGTCCTGCTTAGCGGTCGGCGGCGGGCTGAGGCGCTCGAGAGCCGCGGCAATGCGGGCGAGGTCGGTCTCAAAACTCGGATTGGGCGGCATCTCGCGGTCGGGCATGTGTTCTTGATCCTGGTGAAGTCTTCAGCGTGTTGTTGTTGTCTGGTTGTCTGGATTTACTTAGCCCGCAGGTGCAACATCTGGCTAGGGTGCCATCGGATAGGTTTGCCCCGTAAGACGTTTAAACCTCCGCCTGCGGCGTCGCCGTTGTTGCAAAGCGGCCCGCGCGCTCTATATTCCGGCTCGAAATAACTTGCCTTTAAGGACTAACGCGGCGGCGCGGCAGATAAGCCGGCTGTCGATCCCGGCACAAAGCCGTTTTATATGCGGCGCCGGCGGTTAGTTGATTCCGTATCAACGACAAGGACGTGATCAGAAGCGATGTTTATTACCCCCGCATACGCACAAGGTGCTGGCGATCCATTCGGCTCGTTCGGTGTGCTTCTACCTATGCTGCTGATGGTAGTGATCTTTTACCTCCTGTTGATCCGGCCGCAGCAACAGCGCGCCAAGCAGCATCAGGAAATGATCTCGAAGGTGCGGCGCGGAGATACGGTGGTGACTTCGGGTGGCTTTATTGGCCGGGTGACGAAGGTTCCAGACAACACCGACGAGATCGAGGTGGAACTCAGCGACCAGATGAAGGTTCGGGTACTTCGATCGACGTTGATGGATGTTCGCGTCAAAGGCGAGCCGGTTAAGGATCAGGCGTAAGCCCTCTAGGGCCGTCATTGGGTTGGTCTCTTTGCAAGGAGCCGCCCCCAGGCTTGTTCTTAAACGATAGAAAACAGCGCAAGACAGAAAAGAGCGTCAGGCTCCATGCTGCATTTTAGCCGTTTCAAGATTGGTTTCGTCGTGCTCGTCTGTTTGATGGGTGCGTTGGCAACTTTGCCGAACCTGTTGTCCCAGGAGACATTGAAATCGTGGCCAAGCTTTCTGCCCCATAAGCAGCTGAGCTTGGGTCTCGACCTCAAGGGGGGCGCGCATCTGCTGCTGCAGATGGATTCAGGTGAGTTGCGCAAAGATTGGCTGAAGTCGCTGCGGGGGGATGTCCGCAAGAAGCTTCGTGATGCCAAGATCCGCTACAAGGGCTTGGGGCAGACGAAGGACTTGGTTCGCGTCAAGCTCGTTGATGAAAGCAAGAAGGAAGAGGCCCTCAGAGTGCTGCGGACGATCCCGCAGCCGCTTGGTAACGCTTTCTCCGGCAGTTCCGGATATGACGTTGCGATCGAGGAAGGATCCGACGGCTTTATCAACGTTGTGCCGACGACTGCCGGTATGCAGCAGCGGATATCGAATGCCGTGACCTCGGCGATCGAGGTGATCCGGAGGCGAATCGATAACATCGGCACAGCCGAACCCAGTATCGTGCGGCAGGGGGTCGATCGCATCCTGGTGCAGTATCCAGGCCTAGGGAAGACCAAGCGGCTCAAGGAGCTCATCGGTAAAACGGCGCGACTGACGTTCCACGACGTGCACGCGACGACTTCCGGTGAAGAAGCCCGGCAAACCCGGATACCGCTCGGATACGTTATATATCCAGATGCGGACGATCCCGGCTATGAGCACCTCCTCAGAGAAATACCGATCATTTACGGTGAGGACCTGGTCGACGCCCAGCCGGGCTTTGATCAAAACACCAATGAGCCGATCATTTCTTTCCGCTTCAATCAGAAAGCAGCGGTGGAGTTCGGTCGTTTCACGGCTCAGAATGTTGGCCGGCCTTTTGCGATCGTGCTCGACAACGGCATCAAGGATGACGGGACGCCTGATATCAAAGTGCTGTCGGCTCCGGTAATCCGGGAACCCATACTTGGAGGTTCGGGGCAGATCTCGGGGAACTTCTCGGTTCAGTCGGCGAACGATTTGGCAGTTCAGATCCGCTCGGGTGCGCTGCCGGCGACGCTCACGGTCGTCGAGGAACGAACGGTCGGTCCGTCGCTTGGGGCAGACTCGATTGAAGCTGGCGAATGGGCTGCTCTTGTCGGCGGCATCGGGGTCGCCGGATTCATGATCTTCGCCTACGGGTTGTTCGGTGTGTTCGCCTTGTTTGCGGTTTTCGTCAACCTGCTCTTGATTGTCGGCACCATGTCGATGATCGGTTCGACACTGACGTTGCCTGGGATCGCGGGTCTTATTCTAACGGTGGGTATGGCGGTTGACGCCAACGTTCTGATCTACGAGCAAATCCGTGAAGAGATGCGCAATGGTAAACAGCCGATATCGGCGATCGACGGTGGTTTTTCGCGGGCGTTTGGAACGATTATCAACTCCAACTTAACGACACTGATCGCCGGGATCGTTATGTTTTGGCTTGGCTCCGGGCCGATCCGCGGCTTTGCCGTGACCCTCTCGCTTGGCATCTTTGCGACGATCTTCACTGCGTTTCTTGTTACCCGCCTGATGGTGGCACTGTGGGTGGCGCGGCAGAAGACCCGCAAGATCCCGGCGCCGCTCTAAGCGCATTATAAGGACCCGCCAATGTTCAAGGGCGTCGACTTCTGGCCGCACGACAAGGTCTTCCCGATCATGAAGGTGCGGCGCTCGTTCGTGATTGCTTCGATTGTCGTGTTTACGCTCGCGGTGGCTTTGCTGGCGACGCGCGGGCTTAACTTCGGCATCGATTTCAAAGGCGGATCGCTTTTTGAAATTCAATCGAAGTCAGGTGCGGTCGACATTGGGGAACTGCGGAACAAGCTCAACGGGCTTGGTCTTGGCAGTGTGCAGATCCAGCAGCTGGATGAGCCCACGGACGCGTTGATCCGCTTTGAGGAACAGAAAGCCAAAGACGGTGAAAGCAGCGAGAAGGCTCAGCAGAATGCCGC
This sequence comes from uncultured Alphaproteobacteria bacterium, assembly GCA_963753045.1. Classification (GTDB taxonomy): domain Bacteria; phylum Pseudomonadota; class Alphaproteobacteria; order Rhizobiales; family Hyphomicrobiaceae; genus Filomicrobium. The sequence continues at coordinate 171,323 of CAVWAT010000016.1, read as the reverse complement.
CGAAAAGGTGCAGGAAGCGCTCGGCGGCGATGTGGAAATCCGGCGCACGGAGGTAGTCGGACCTGCTGTTTCGGGAGAGCTTGCCTGGGCTGGGGTAACGGCGGTGTTGTTCGCCATCTTCGGTATTCTGCTTTACATCTGGTTTCGCTTTGAGTGGCAGTTCGCCATCGCATCAATCGTCGCTCTGGTCCACGACATAACGATTACGCTCGGGGTTTTCAGTATTCTCGGTCTCGACTTCGGATTGAGTGAAGTGGCGGCGTTGCTGACGCTTGCGGGTTATTCGATCAACGATACGGTTGTCGTGTTCGACCGCATTCGCGAGAACCTACGGCGCTACAAAAAAATGGCGCTTGATCAACTGATGAACCTGTCGATCAACGAAACGCTGTCGCGCACGGTGCTTACATCTGGAACGACGTTGCTGGCGGTGTTGTCGATCTATGTGTTCGGGACCGAGGTCATCAAGGGCTTCGCGTTTGCGATGCTGTTTGGCATCCTGATTGGGACCTGGTCGTCGATCTTTGTGGCATCCCCGTTCCTTCTCTGGATCGGTGTCAAACGCGACTGGTCGGGTATCGCTAAGAGTGACAAGGCGACAGCTGCGACGCAGTCGTAAACCGGTAAAGCCGTACAGCTTGTGCGGCACTTCGCTTCTGGTGATTGGGTGCCATGATGGCCGAGAACGAACGACACAGCGGAGATAATCCGGCGGCGGCGTTCTTTCCCGGTCAATCGGCCATCGACGCCTATGGCGGCGGCGGTTTCCGATTTGCGGAGATGAGCCATCGAGGATCGCTTCTTTGTCTTCCAAGCGGGATGCATGGCTGGCCGGTTGCGGTGATGGATGCAGTGACGTTGGAATCGCTGGCCCAAGTCATTGCCGAAGTCGACCAGATCGAGGTCTTGTTGTTGGGGACGGGTTCGTCCCAAGTCTTTCTCGATCATGATCTTCGAGAGTCTCTGACCGAGCGCGGCGTATTCACGGAAGCGATGTCGACTGGGGCGGCCGCGCGCACATACAACGTACTCCTGGCGGAGCAGCGGGCGGTAGCAGCTGCGCTCATTGCGGTCGATTAGTATTGAATGTCGGATAGTTCCTTGAACCTGCCGCAAGAGAGTTTGCCGGCCATCCGAGATAGCGCCAGGGCGCATGCCTACGACCATTACCTTTCAGCACTGCTGGCTCCGCGAGAATTCAAGCAGGATTTGATCACTCTGGCGGCCTTCGCCGGCGAGATCGAGCGTGTGCCGTTGATTGTAAGCGATGCGGCGCTCGGTGAAATCCGGATCCGTTGGTGGTTGGATTGGTTGGAGGGGCTTGGCGGTCAGGCGCGCAGTGGGAGTCCGGTTGCCGATGCTTTAAGTGGCGTAATTGCGCGGCGGGATCTGCCGGTTGAAGTGTTCATTGACCTGGTCGAAGCGCGGGCGCTGGAGCTTTATGCGCAGCCCTTCGCGGACAAGTCCTCCTTTGATGATTTTCTAATAAAGACCAGCGGTGCAGCGACCGTCTTGGCGGGAAAAATACTCGGTCGTTGCGAAGTCCGCGGTGCCACCGCAGATGCCCTACAAGAGCTTGGCTGTGCTTTCGGAGCAGTACGTCAATTGCTGCGGTTACCGCACCTTGCTTCTCGTGGGCGGTGGGGGCTCTATCCCGGTGATGCAGAAATCGAGGCTGCGGCGTTGCTGGACCCGGTCGAGTTGGAGCGGGCGGATGCTGTTCGCCGGCAAGCAATCGTCGACGCGCGGCTGTGTCTGGAGAATGTCAGGGGGGATCTCAAGGGAGAGGTGCGCGGCACCTTCCGGGCTGGCGCTGGCCTTCCAGCAGCTCTGGTCGAGCCATACCTCAGAGTCTTGGAAAAGCAGGAAGACTGGCTTAGAAGCGTTGCCGATATCTCACCGCTGTCGCGGGTCTGGCGGCTTTGGCGGGCGCAGAGAAGCGGGCTGATTTGAGGTGCCCTGGCGTTGCCTGTGGCCGTGAGCAATGGCGTGTTCTACTCAGTCCGGAGCAAAGATCAAATCTTACAGAAAAGGCCCGCCTGGTCTCTGACCAGGCGGGCCTATCTCATGCTGCCGTTAATCTCGTTCGCTGCTCACCAGTAACGATGGCGACGGCAGCTGCGACGGCAATAGCTACGGCTGTAGCCATCCCAGCGGCAGCGCCTATAGCAGCTCGGACGGTAGCCGTAATAGATGCGCGGCCGGTAGTAGCGACGATAACGGCGGTAGCGCCGGTATCTGCGATGCGACCGGTAAGCACGGCCACGGTAACGGCGAACGCCGCGATAGCGCCGGTATCCGCGGACACGACCGCGACGAATGCGGCCTAGCCGGCGTCCACGAAAGCCACCTCTGCGGAAGCCGCGGCCACCACGGAAGCCGCGACCGCGGCGTCTGACGTCGGTAACAAGTCGTCCGCGAAGATCAGCGTTCAATGCGCCGACGGATTTGGCCAATGCACCACTGCCGGCGACTGCGCCTGCACTGGCCGGTATCGCGAAGGTCAGCAGGGCCACAGACAGCACAGCGGCAAGACTGGCCGCAAATCCCCGCAATCCAACAGGGTTCATTATTGTTTCTCCTGAATTTGTGCCGACGGGCCAAGTCTCCAAGCGGATCATTTGCGGCCCGTTTCCCAGCGAAGATCAGCGACGGTCTGGGCGAATTATTCGCCACAAGGACCGCATCCGCTGGCCTACGCGCTAATTTTTTCCCACGGCGCTGTACAGTTTAAGCCGAAAAGTATCGCGAAGCGACTACTGTTTGATCAATATTATTAGATATTGGTTTCTACGATTTGGAAATAAGCCTGCACTAGCAAAGATCAGGTTGATGCTGTCGTTGGCGATCATTCCGCAACCAGTCATCCAAGTGCTTGAGTGCGCGCGAAGAAACCGCTCGTCTCTTAGCCATGCCGCGCTCCTTGCCTTTGAGACGGCGGCCGACAGCATCGTGGGTCGGCGTATCGTCGGCTGGAGGTAGTAGACCGTAGTTGATGTTCATCGGCTGAAACGAGCGCGAGCCGCTACGGATGTCGGCTGAAATATGTCCGCCGGTAATATGGGCCAGCAGGGCTCCCATGGCGGTCGTTTCGGGCGGTGGCAGGATCGCTTCTCCACGCAGGTCGGCGGCTGCAAAACGCCCTGTCATGAGACCAACCGCGGCGCTCTCGATGTAGCCTTCGACACCGGTAATCTGGCCTGCGAAACGCAACCGCGGATCGGCCTTTAGGCGCAGTGTGTGGTCGAGCAGTTTCGGGGAATTGAGGAAGGTGTTGCGGTGGAGGCCGCCGAGCCGAGCGAACTGAGCTTCATGCAGACCGGGGATCATGCGGAACACCCGTGTCTGTTCGGCGTACTTCAGTTTGGTTTGGAAGCCGACCATGTTCCAAAGCGTGCCGAGCGCGTTGTCCTGACGTAGTTGAACGACGGCATAGGGCCTCTCGCCAGGATTGCGCGGATCAGTCAGGCCGACCGGTTTCATCGGTCCAAAGCGAAGTGTCTCGCGGCCGCGTTCGGCCATCACCTCAATTGGCAGGCAACCGTCGAAGTAGGGTGTCGATGCTTCCCACTCCTTGAAGCTTGTCTTCTCGCCAGCAATCAGGGCGTCAATGAAGGCGTCGTAGGTCGGCTTGTCGAGAGGGCAATTGAGATAGTCGGCACCAGTGCCGCCAGGGCCTGGCTTATCGTAACGCGACTGTCGCCAGGCGATGTCGAGATCGACAGACTCGAGATGGACGATCGGTGCGATGGCGTCGAAGAATGCGAGTTGACCCTCACCGGTTAACTTGAGGATTGCGTCGCTGAGTGAAGGTGAGGTCAGCGGCCCGGTCGCAATAATGACGTTGTCCCAGTCGGCTGGCGGCAGCCCGGGGACTTCGTTGCGCTCGATGGTTACCAGAGGATGTGTTTCGAGCCGCGAGGTGACCTCCTCGGCGAAGGCGTCGCGATCTACAGCCAAGGCGCCGCCGGCAGGGAGCTTGTGTTGATCTCCAGCTGCCATGATGAGTGATTGGCAGCGGCGCATCTCTTCGTGCAGCAAGCCGACGGCGTTGGTTTCCCAATCGTCGGAGCGAAATGAATTGGAGCACACGAGTTCGGCAAGAGCGCTGGTGCTGTGTGCTTCGGTCATGCGCACCGGGCGCATCTCATGGAGTGTCACGGAGACGCCTGCTTGAGCAATCTGCCAAGCAGTTTCCGAGCCGGCGAGTCCGCCGCCGACGATATGTACGCGTTTTTGATCTGTCATTTGGTGGAAGCTAAGCGAACGTGCCGCCGATCACAATCGTTAGGCTTCTCATTTTGGTGTTTGGCTTTGAATTACGGCCGTTGGGAGCCGACGGCGAGTCACGGTGAAACGGCTTTGTTTCAAGACCGATGTGGTCAGACTCTGAGAAGGCCGTTCCTACTTAGGGGCGTAAATTGTTGCCACGTGGGTCGGGAACATCGAGGAGGTGTCGACCCACCGGCCCAAGCTGGCGATCCGGGCGCGAGTCAGCGTGAAGCTGATTTGTCCTCTGCGGCACGTGGGTCTTTCACAGTAGGGCCGGCTTACGCCGTAGATCCGATAGTTGCGGGGAAGTATAGCGCAATCGCTATGACCGTTCGGCATCGTCCAACAGATCATGTAGTTGCGAAGACCGGCTTGGGCTTCGTCTTTGCTGGTGACCGCCAATACGACAAGCAGGGTAGCGGCGAGAGTGGTGAAGGTGCGCATTCTATCTACTCCGGAACAAAGAACTCGTCGGCGGCTTCTTTGCCTGTGGCAAGGACAGTCATCATCCGCTGAGGCGCGTATGGGCCTGAAAAACGCTTGTGAAGGTATCGCGCTGTGATCGGTGCCGTGGCGAGAAAAATTGTTTTTTAGCTAATTTGCTACGATCGAGCCAGTCTAACCGGTCGTCGATACGTGGGGTCGCCAACATTGCCTAGTGGTGAATGCCTCAAGCGGCGCGGTACACGCGATGGGCATGCCAGATGGTGACAGCGAGCACTATTGCTGCTCCGCCTTGGTGCACGAGGCCGAGCCAGATCGGAATCTCCGCGGCTTCGGCGGCCGCCAACAAGGTCCAGATTCCCAAACCAGCCTGGACGAGGAATGCAAGGACCAGGATCCGTGACGAGGTGATTATTGGTTTCGCGGCTCGGTTAAGGGAAACAGTGTGCCAAACGGCGAGACCGATCAAAACGTAGGCGAGCAACCGGTGGATGAACTGAACTGTTGTCTCGTTGTCGATCAGGTTCAGATGCCAAGGTGATAGAGTGAGCAGCCCGTCGGGGATCAACGCACCGTCCATCAGGGGCCAGGTGTTGTGCGTAAGGCCGGCTTTGAGGCCGGCGACAAATGCGCCGACTATGACTTGAAGAAACAGGACCGCAACGATTATCGCGGCGGTCCAATGTTGCGATGATTGCAAAGCATGCGACCGATCGTCTGCTTGGTCGCCGGCCAAGTCAAAGGCCACCCAAAGAAGACTGGCGAGAATGACAAAGGCCGTCACCAAGTGAAGCGCGAGCCGATAGTGGCTAACGTCAACGCGCTCGACCAAGCCGGATTGTACCATGTACCACCCGAAGAAGCCCTGGAGGCCACCGAGGACCAGAATGGCGAGCAGCTTTGGTAAAAATCCCTTTGGCACCCTGCCGAGCAACCAGAAAACAAACAGCGGTACAGCATAGGCGATGCCGATCAGGCGGCCGAAGAAGCGATGCGCCCATTCCCACCAGTAGATGAATTTGAACTCAGCAAGCGACATGCCCTTATTGACGAGTTCGTACTCGGGGATCTGCCGGTATTTCTCAAAAGCCAGCAACCAATCTTGTTGGAACAGCGGCGGTATGGCGCCCAATAGCGGTAGCCACTCGGTGATCGAAAGCCCGGAGTTGGTGAGCCGTGTCGCGCCGCCAATTACGATCATGGCTATGACCAGTCCGGCGACCGCGAATAGCCAGACGCGGATCGCGGTCAGGGGTGTTTCATCGACGAGTGGATGTGATAGGTCCCGCATGTCACGCGCACCGCGCATGATTTATTCCTCTTTTGAGATCCAAGGCGGTTAGAAGAGGGTAGCAAGCAATCGAGATCAATGCGCCCAAGCGGCGCGGGGTTCCTCCCGGTCTCACCTGGGGATTGGTCAACTCATGACAATGCGCACTCGTAAGCTCATCGGCACTATTTTATTAATGGTGATGATCACGATTTATGCACTTTTGGCGATGGTGGTCGCTGTGATCCTCGAGGTGAACACGACAAGCAAGCTCGTGGAGCTCGTCTACTACGCGGTGGCGGGACTGTTATGGGTGTTGCCGGCGGCTTGGATTATTCGGTGGATGTCACAAGACGACGCGGCTTGAGCCAGGACCTCGAGGCGGCGAGCAGCTGGGAGAGATTTTCAAACGCCTGCAAGAGTGCGAAAGGTGCTCCGGAAAGCAGTGTGCGCACGAAGTGGATGTCCTGAAAGTCGCCATTCAGCGAAACGCGGCAATGCGGTGTCGGCTGATTTATGATGGTGATGGATGAGGCCTTTGCGTGTGGTTACGGCGGTGGCCATGCCGAGTTGATGGGCTAGCTGGAATTCGCGAGGGCCGCAGGCGAGTTCATCTCCCTAGGGGAAACCGAAATGGTGGCAGGGTAGATCCAGCTCAGCTTCGATATGGGCAATGTTGTCCGCCATCTGCCGGCGTGCGTTCACCGTTTCGAGCTTGGAGAGCGCGTAGTGACCCGTAGTGTGCGCGCCGATTGTCACGAGCGGGTCGGCGGCAAGCTGGCGGATTTAATCCCAGTCCATGATGAGTTCTCGGTTCAATGCCGAGGGCTGGAAGCCGCAGCGGTCGCACAGGGTCGTAACGGCAGTTCGTGCCTGGTCTTCGGGATGTGCTCGCAGGGTCCAATAGATTTGAAGGAAGGCACGGGTCTTTTCCTCGTTGGTACGACTGGAAAAATGGAGCCGATCACAGCCTATTTCGATGTCCACACTTGGGGAGCGGCGAACGGCAATCTCAAGCGCGAGCCACCAAAGGTCGCCTTTGCCATCGGCGAAGTTGCTTGGCACATAAATGGCCATGAGGATGTTGTGCTTGCGAAGGATTGGATAGGCGTAATCTCAATTGTCGCGGTAGCCATCATCAAAGGTGAAGACGACGAACGGTTTGGCGTCTTTACCAGCTGTTAGGCGTGCAGGGACGTCGTCGAACGCGATGGGATCGAAGCTCAGTTCAATGACGAGGCCGATCATGCGTTCCAAAAATTCCGGCGTGATCCGCAGGATACGGTTGGGTTCGAAGTCGTATCCGGTCTCAGGTGCCACGTTATGCTGCATGAAGATGGCACCGAGGCTGCGGGTTAGTGGAGCTGCGAACCGGTGAGCGCTGGTGGCGCCCATTGTTCTCAGTGCGGCTCATTGGCTCGGAGGCCTCCGGCGGAGGCTTTGGCAAAATAGGGCGGTGATCACTCGATCACATTTGGAACACGGCATCCGGTAGACCACTTCTTCAGATCACGCCTTTCTTAGATGTGCTCGGAAAAAGCAAATGAAGGATGAATTTTCTGATGTCTTCACGCGGCGTTTTCGGGCTGGATTCTGGTGTGTTCGAAACGGACGAGGTCGATATCGGCAACCTCAAAACCAAGAAACGTACCCTGAGGATCACTCTGTTCGTAGCCGGGTTCGGAGACGATAACGCCGGCATCGAAGCGACCTTGGATGGCTTCAAATAGAATACGGGCTGATTTGGTCTGCCCAACAACGACGATGTGGTCATAGGCTTCGTCGAGAGCATCAAGAATGAGATTGAGTTGATCGGCATCCAGGCCGATGGGGCCTTCGGCTATGGCGCGCCCGCTTGCAATGAAGTGGACCTGCGTGCCGGGTACCCAGCGGACGACTTCGGGGAAGCTGGCTCCAGCCTGGATCAATTCAATGAAGCCCGGCGCCTTCGGCAGGTTCAGTTGTCGAGCGATGCCAGCCCCCTCCAGGTTCCAATCGATAATCATGGTCTGTTTGCCGGAGCGGTTGAGCTCGCTTGCGGTTTTGACGGCAAGGCCGGCAGTGGTCACCGGATCCATCTTGCTCGCGATCAGCGTCCGGAATCCAGTCGTCGCTGTTTTGCTGTTTTGCAGCAGGTGTTCGGCAAGGTCTGAGGTGTTGCTGATGAGGGTGACTGGATCATTGCCTTCCAGATCGCCCGAAACAGTGTCGACTGCTGGCTGTTGGGTTGCGAGAACCAGTGAACCTTCAGACAGCGGCGGCGCTTGAATTGGTGGTGTTGCGGCTGCAGCGGCGATTTCCTCGCGCGGGCGTTGTTCGCTGCGTGGGGCACCGCGCGCGCAGTTGGCGAGACCGGCGGTGATAACGATGGCGGTGCCGAGCAGCAGTGTGGCGACCATCACGAGAAGTGTGTAGGGCGTCTTGCGTGGGAATCCAGCGATGCTTTGTGGACGCGCCAGTGTAATGATCTGCGCCTCGACAGGCACTGGGCCGTTTTCCGTGTGGGCACGGTTGGCTTCGTACTTAGCCTGCAGCCGTTCCAATTCTATGCGCTTGGAGGTGGCAACGGCTTCGAGGCCGCGCAATTCAACTTCGTCGGTGCTGTTGACGGCCACCTTGGATTTTACCTTTTCAAGGCTCGCGACGACGGCTTGTTCTTGCTCGGCCATGACAAAGGCTTCCTTGTCGAGACCGGCAACGATATTGGCAACCTCGCCGGCGATCTGCTGGTTGACCGCGGAAAGGTCGGCGCGCAGTTGTTTCATGTCCGGATGCGCGGATTTGAGACTGGCCGAACGCTTTAAGAGGGCTCGCTCAACGGTCACGCGCTGGGCAATGAGATTTTGTATCAGCGGAGACCGCTGCACGGCCGGAATGATCTCCGGTGTGCCTTGGCGCATCAGGTTGCGTGCAGTCTTGCTGCGGGCTTCGGCTGCCGAGCGTTGCGAGCGGACTCTGGTTAACTCTGTGGTGATGTCACCCAGCTGTTGTTCATTGATCGGTGTCTTCTGGAAGCCGCCGCGCAGCAATCCGGCTTTAGCGCGGAAGGTGGCAACCTTCTCCTCAGAGCTTTGCACCTCGGTTTGCAGTTTGGCGATGCGGGGAGCGAATTTCTCCTGGACCGCGTTTGTTTCCGCAAGCGTCGTGTTGGCGAGCTTCTCACGGTAGCGTATTGCCAGGCGATTGGCGAAATCAGCGGCTAGCTTGGGATCAATCGAGGTAAAGTTGATCATAATGGCGCGGCTTGCTTCGGGGGAATACACGACAAGCCGCCGAGACACCTCATTGAGTACGCGGTCGCCCTCGCTGAGCTGGCTTTGATTTCCTGATAGCCCGATTGTTCGAAGCACGCCGGTCATTGTGTCGACGGGACCCAACACCGGATCGAACTCTGGCCGACCGCTCAAACGCATGTCGTTGGCGATTAAATCAAGGAGATCCGGGGACTGGATAGCTCTGAGGTGCGTATTGACCGCCTGTTCGTCGAGGGGAGCCGACAGGCTGTCGCTGCTACCTTGAGCATTCGGTGCCTTGAATGGGTTCGACTTGCCCTTGGCGACGATGCCGAGCTCCGATTGGGCGGTGTAACGCGGTGCGATCAACGACAAGGTCAGGTAGGTCAGTGCCCCAGTGATGAGCGAGAGCGCAATCAGTTTCGGCACCGATCGCCTCAGGGTCGCAAAGAGCGTTGTCAGGTCGCTGTCGTCTGGCGAGGCTGAGGCTTGGGGGCGCATACTCTTGATCTCTACTGGATGAAAATTTGGCCCGGATTAGAACGTGTTAGGAGTAACAAATCTCTTAATCGCGGCGAATTGGTGCGTCGACTTATTAAATTCTAACTAAATTCGACTTAGCTGCAGCATGAAGTTTCTGCCCCTCTTGGTTTGGGCCAATCCGCAGAAACGCAATGCTTGCTGAGCACTGTCGAATGAGGCTTGCGATATCGCGGCGTTTGTTCTTGTTGGTTTCGATACTGCTGACGGGGTTGGCGGATTGTGCTGGAAACCGGTCACTGCTGGCTCGGGATGGGGCGGTGATTGGGCGCGATGCAATTGTCGCGAGCGAGGATCGCAGCGGCCGGCATGAAACCTGGGAGCCCGAGGTTGTTCCGGTGGCGTATGCGGCGTCACAAGCCGTTGCAGAAACTGGAGATTCTTATCGCCTCGACAGTGGAGATCGGCTCCGCATCTTTGTATACGGCCAACCCAACTTGTCGCGGACGTATATCGTCGACCAATCTGGGTCATTCTTCATTCTGGGTGAGGTGCGTAACGCCGGTCAGTTCCCGTTCGTCTCGGGCATGACAGTGGAGACGGCCGTTGCAATCGCCGGAGGGTATTCGGAACGGGCCAGTAGGCGGTCATTCTGCGTTTCGCGCCGCGTCGACGGCTACGTTGGTCAAATCGATGCGCCCGCCGATTATCCCGTTAAGCCTAGCGACACGATTTACGGTTACGAACGGTAACTCTAACAACGGATCGATTCGGTTGCGCTGCTGATTGCTGTCACACCTTCGACCGGTAATCCTGGAGGTGCCCCGCATGACCCAGACCCTTCGGATACTCCATATTCTGCGTGCACCTGTTGGCGGATTGTTTCGCCATGTCCGCGACATCGCGCTTGAGCAGATCAAGTGGGGCTTGGATGTTGGTGTGCTGTGCGATGCGAATTCGTACTCAGGTTCAGCGGAACAAAGCCTTGCAGAACTGGGATCGTGTTTGCCGCTGGGCTTGCATCTAACGCCGATGGGGCGGGCTCCATGATTCGCAGATATCCGAGCCATCTCGGAGACGCGTTGCTTGACGCGTGAACTCGACATTGATGTGCTGCACAGTCATGGCGCCAAGGGCGGACTAGTTGCGCGCCTTGGCGGCAGTCTGCCGGCCGGGCGTGCGGGTCTGCGTCCATTACGCTTTTACACGCCGCATGGCGGCAGTCTTCACTACTTCGACGGCTCGGTGAAAGGTAACGTTGTTGTTTCAGTTGAAGCAGCACTCGCCCGGTTGACCGATGGCTTGATCTTCGAAAGTGCGTTTGGTCGCGACAGGTACGCAAGCTCGATCAGTCTCAAGTCTGTGCCACATCGGGTCATCGAAAACGGGCTCGCAGAAGCCGACTTCGCGCGGCGGGAGTTGCGCGAGGATGCGGTCGAATTCTTGTTCATCGGCGAATTGCGTCACCTTAAGGGCGTTGATGTCCTGTTGGCGGCGTTGAATCGTCTTAACGCTGCAACCGCGCGGGCGGTGATCGTCGGAGATGGACCGGAGGTGGTCGAGTTCAAGGCAATGGTCCACCGGCTCGGTCTTGGCGCCCGTGTATCGTTCGTTGGCGCGCTGCCCGCGAGCATCGCGTTTACCATGGGTAAGATCCTTGTCATGCCGTCGCGGGCCGAGAATCTTCCCTATGTCGCTATGGAAGCCGCCGCCGCCGGCGTTCCGCTGATCGCTACCCAAGTTGGTGGCTTGCCGGAGATCATCCAAGGCAGCGATACACGGCTTGTTCCGGCCGACGACCCTGAGGCGCTGGCTTGCGCAATGGCCCTTGTTGCCGATGATTTTGAAGCAGCGGGGAAACGTGCGGAGCGTTTGCGATCGATAGTCAAGGAGCGGTTCACAACGACGCGAATGGTTCGGTCGACCCTGGAATTCTACCGTGACGCATTGCTGCGTATCAGCGCTGAGCGCGCACCTGCGGCAACAAAACCGTCAGAAATTTACTGTAATCGAGAGAATCCCTAATCGGGCCCTAACAGAAAAGCCGAAGTGGCACGGCTGATGCTCCCTGCACTCCCTAATGCCATGGGGTGGAACGGAGCTGAGTGTCATGAGCATTGTCAAGTACACCTCCAAAACCTCGGATCTCTCTGGTTTGGCGTACAGAGTGCAATCCGTGCCGTCTTTGCCGGGGCTGGCAGACTTCTCATTTACACAGTGCGGCAGCCTCATACCGCGGCGTGTGTTCGCCGTGGGCTTGTCACACTAACTCGTCGGTTCGACCGGCGCCGTGTGCTATCAACGTCCGGTGAGCAGTCCTTCCTATCGTCCGCATCGCTTCCCTGTCGATGTGATATAGTGAGCGGTCTGGCTGTACTTTCGCTTTCCTCTGAGCCTGCGAGATGTAGAGGATATGTTGGCTCAGCGCGGCATTGATGTCTCGTATGAAACCGTCCGCCGCTGGTCGGTGAAGTTTGGCTTGGCCTATGCCAGAAAACTAAGACACGCGCAGCCGCGCGCTGATGTGCGTTGGCATCTCGATGAAGCCTTCGTCTCGATCAACGGTAAGATCCTTTACCTGTGGCGCGCAGTCGTTTGCAAAGGCGATGTCCTGGACGTTCTGGTGCAATCGCGCGGGAATAAGAGCGCGGCCATCACGCTGATGCGCAAACTGCTCAAGTCACAAGGCTTCTCGCCAGACGCCGTCGTGACAGACAAACAGCCATCGTATGGTGCGGCACTGAGTGAACTTGGAATGAAGGCTCGACATATTACCGGCGGCCATATCAACAATCGGGCCGAGAATTCGCATCTCCCGGTGCGGCTGCGAGAACGGAGGATGCAGCTCTTCAAGTCAGCTGGTTCCGCGCAACGATTTCTCTCAATCCATGATGCAATCTATAACGCCTTTAAGGTCCAGCGTCATCTGATCTCACGAAGAACATTGCGCCAGTTCCGAGCGGCAGCAATGGACAGGTGGCATGCCGTGACTGCTGCACCGTGAAATACGGCGACTTCTTCCATTTTCGTGTGGTCGACATGTTAACGTAACAATGCCCTTGCGGGTACTAACCGCGACAGCCTCTGGCATAGAGTTCGGGATCCTACTCCCAGGTCGGGCCGCGTCGTCCTTTAGACCAACGCTCGCGTCCAATTGTTGCGCCTTTGACAAGTGTCAAAATGAGTTGGCGCAGCGCCCGTTATGAGAGTTGGCGTTGTTCTATTACTGCGCGTTAGGCTCAGCTCATATCGGCGCCCGGGAAAAAAGAATGCGACCTGAGACACTGAAACGCTACGCCGGCTCCGTGCCGCGCTACACTAGCTATCCAACAGCACCGCACTTTTCTGATAAAACAGGCGCGGCGGAATACGGCTTGTGGCTCGCGGCGTTGCCGGCAGCCGCGCGGTTATCACTCTATCTGCATATTCCTTATTGCGATCAGCTGTGCTGGTATTGTGGATGCAACACCAAAGCAACGCAGCAGTATGAGCCGGTCTCGAATTACGTTGAGCATCTGGTCAAGGAAATCGAGTTGATTGGCGATGCGATCGGCGGCAAACGGGTCGCTGACCACATCCATTTCGGTGGCGGATCGCCAAGTATACTCAGGCCTGAAGACATCCGCATCCTGGGCGAGAAACTGCGTTCTGTGGCAGACTTTGCGAAAGACGCCGAATTTGCGGTTGAAGTCGATCCGAGAACAACGGCAGAGGATCGGATCGCGGCGTTCGCGGAGGCCGGTGTCAACAGGGTCAGTGTTGGTGTGCAGGATTTTGCGCCGCAGGTTCAGATGGCGATCAACCGCATGCAGTCGTTCGAGAAAACGTGGTCGGTCATCGACGGTTTTCGCCGCCACGGTGTGAAGTCAGTGAACATCGATCTTGTTTACGGACTACCGTATCAAACTCGCGACAGCGTCGAGCAGACGATCGAGCAGGTCTTATCGTTGGAGCCCGACCGTGTGGCGTTGTTTGGCTACGCGCATTTGCCGGAGCGTCTGCCGCATCAGCGACTTATCCCTGAAGATCATCTGCCGGATGCGATGGACCGGTTTGCGCAGGCGAACCGTGCGGCCAATACGCTCGTTAATGCGGGTTACGAGCGCGTTGGGCTTGATCATTTCGCGCGTCCGGGCGACCGGCTGGCCGGCGGGGAGGTGCGGCGCAATTTCCAGGGATACACAACCGATGACGCGGGTATTTTGATTGGTTTCGGTGCTTCGGCCATTGGCCGCCTGCCGCAGGGCTATGTACAGAATGCGGTGGCGACGGCGGAGTATCAACGTCGAATCGCCGCCGGCGAGTTGGCTACTCAGCGCGGTCATGCCATGTCAAAAGATGACGAGGTCAGGTCGCTTGCCATCGAGCGGCTGATGTGCGGATTGCACTTTCCAGAACGGGAGCTGCTGGAGCGTTATGGCGAGGCGGCAAGCGACATCGTCGAAGAAGCTCGCCTATTGCTTGATTCTGAAACGGACGGTCTGATCTGTGCCGGTCCCGACGGCGATGGTTTCCGTGTCACAGAAAAGGGTCGCCTATTCGTGCGGTCGATCGCGTCGGTGTTCGACAGCTATCTCGGCGCGGCCAAGGTGCGCCATTCAGCGGGTGTTTGAGGCTGCCAACGAGATGTTGAAGCGGGCGTGGATTTCGTCGTGGCTCAGGTTTTCGGAATCACGCGTAGCCGCTGTTTCCGATGGGGCCGCAAAGAGGCGGCGGAGTAATTCAGGCCAGCAGAAGGGCTTCTTCTCACGGACGAATGCGGGCTGGCCGGATTTGATTTATGCGCGTTTCGTTCAACGAGTTTAGTCAGGAAAATTCGGTTCAGATTCTTTGCGTAGCTTGCGAAATTTACGCTGGCCATGGACCTGCCGGTTTGTTGAAATCGGACAAATCCTCAATGAAGCTTTGTCGCAAGCAATAACCGCGCCATCGGATAGTCTGGTCCAAAGCGGGTGTCATACTAACGGAGCATTAGGGTTTGGGATCCCGCGACTTGCGGAGTTGCAGGATCCCTAGGCAGCATGCCGAAGCGCGTCAGCCTCAGCGAGGAGCCGTTCGAGGTTCGTCGGATTCGGAATGAACCCGGCGTTCCCTTTGGCAGCCGTGTAGGGCTGCCAAAGTTCGTTCCACTTGGCCGGGCTCAACGTGAATTCCTCAGCGCCCGATTCCAGAGCGATCGCCGGGGTGACCGAATATTGATCAACCCACTTGCAAGCAAAGTTACGGACAGTCTCCGAGACCTGGCCATTGGACGGGCCTTGGAGCTGAGTGATTGCATACACGTTGCTGCGCGCTTGGCGACGGATCTCCAACGTGGCTATGCGGTCTGGGCCATCGCGCACAGAGAAGATCAAGCACTCACCAGCGGCCAGCTGCTCGGCGTAATCGCCTACGCAGTGGTTCATGACATGGCCTTCCTCGTAGAGCTGCGGTCCGGTCCGCAACGGAACCATGCGCAGTCCTCCCGGCGGGCGCCGGCTATAACGACCGGGGCCACGGCGGGGTCGTTCCGGCTTAAAGAGCCGGGCGACACGATCGAGCCACGCCTGCATGGCCTGGACGGCTGTTGCAAAGCGCATGGACGGCTGCCATGGCTTTTCAATCAGCTCGCGGCCCAACCCTTCCGGATGGCGAGAGTACCAGGCGAAGACTGCCAATGGGCGCAGCGGCACGAGGGCCACCGGAACCGGCCGCGTGAACGGCGGTTTCTCGACGGCAATCCACAGTGCGAACTCTTCATCGGCTGCTTGGCCAGCAAAGCATACCCAGCTCAGCCAGCTCGACGCATGCGCAGGGTTCTGCGGGATGCGGCTTGCAATCCGATGGGCGAACTTCTCTCCGTCCGGGAGGTCAACGAAGCTACCGGAGAACGCCTCCGGCGGCACGAGCTTGAGCCACATGGGAAGTCCAAGCGGTTTGACAACCTCGCGCAGACCGAAACCTGCCTTCACGTGACGGACGGCCTCACCCGCTGCATCTGGGTCAAGCGAATCCGTGGCGATCAGGTACGCGGCTGCCGGGAAGCTGATGATCAGGTCCCCGAGGCGCGGCGAGATGCTGGCAAACCGGCGCAACCGCCGACGTGCCGTGCGCTCGAAACGCCTAATCTGCTGCTCAATCGCTTTTGCTTTCTCGATTTGGCTAATCACGGTTATCACCCAAATGAAGACAAAAGGACAAGCGCTCGCAGCGGCACGCAAAGATCCATTTCCAGAAACGAGACCGTTTCCAGATCGACTTCCTTGCGCAATGAAAACTCAAGCGTTATCGCGGGCGCAGTTTCGATGCGCCGGAAAACGAAGTTTCAGTTGCTGATCGCTTTGTCGAAGTTTGTTTCGCAAGAAACCTGACGGCACTGGCCGGACCCGCATTCGTCCGCGGGTGAGAGTACTGGTCAGATCAAGTTTTTATGCCGGTTCAGCAATGTCCGGAGGTATCTTGCGGAGTTCCGTCCGTGTCGTGCGCATCGAGCCACACGACACAGAACATGGTGTCGAGCTTTTCTCGGTTATCGCTGCGCATTCGGAACCTCTTTGGATAAGTCGATTAGACGCGGCGCAAATAAGCTGGTAAATGCGACAAATCAAGGGAGAAACTGAAAAAAATTAAAGGCGCGCTCCGAGGTTATTCGGGGCGCGCCTTTTTGGGAGTTGGAAATTCCGTTGGACCGGTGCGTTGGGTTACGCCGACGGAGTTGATTAGCCGAGTTTTTTGAACGTTGGCCCAAAGGATGTCGAACGCGGAAAACGTGGCGGCACACTTCGGCCGGCCTGAGCGCGTGTTCCAATCCAGTCGGTCATATCGACCAGCGATAACGTGAAGGTTCGCCCGGCGCTGTCGACCCAACTCAGTCCGGCGGCGGTCTCGAAGGTGCGTGCGTCGGCAAGACCACCATCCTTGAAGCGCTGGAGAATAACGCCCTTTCCGCGAGCCATCTCGTTGATTTCGGCGGTCTCAAAGACCAGCATGCGGCGGTTTTCACCGACGATGGCGATGCGATCACCTTCGACCGGGATGACGAGGTGGGCTTCGTCAGGTTCCGACACGTTGAGGATTTGTTTGCCCTTGCGGGTTGAGGCGATGACCTCGTCTTCGGGGACAATGAAGCCATAACCCGCGGTCGAGGCGACCAGCAGCCGGCGACCGGGCTCGTGGACAAAGGCGGTGATGATGTCGTGGTTGTCGGCAAGGTCGACCATCAGACGGACGGGTTCACCATGGCCGCGACCGCCTGGCAGTTGGCTTGCTTCGAGGGTGTAGAAGCGGCCGCTTGTGGCGAATAGCAGGATTTTATCAGTGGTGCTGGCGTGGAATGCGCGGCGCATCTTATCGCCCTGCTTGAAGTCGACGCGGGACAGATCGTCGAGGTGTCCCTTCATCGCGCGCATCCAACCCTTCTCAGACAGGATGATTGTGATCGGCTCTTTCTCGACAAAGGCCTGATCGAGATCCATCTCGACATCGGGCTCTTCGCCAAATGAGCTGCGGCGGCGGCCGATGTCGGTCTTCTTGGAGTAGCGCTCGCGGGTCTTCTTGATTTCGTCAGTGATGGTGTCCCATTGGAGATCCTCGGAGGCCAGCAGC
Source organism: uncultured Alphaproteobacteria bacterium (assembly GCA_963753045.1). Classification (GTDB taxonomy): domain Bacteria; phylum Pseudomonadota; class Alphaproteobacteria; order Rhizobiales; family Hyphomicrobiaceae; genus Filomicrobium. The sequence continues at coordinate 154,040 of CAVWAT010000016.1, read as the reverse complement.
GCCAGGATGCCTTTGCGTTCCGCCGACAAGCGGTCGTGCTCGGCGCGGATGTCGACTTCCTCAAGCTTGGACAGAGCCCGCAAGCGGAGGTTCAGAATTGCTTCGGCTTGGACATCGGTGAGTTTGAAGGTTTCGATGAGCTTTTGTTTCGGATCGTCCTCGAAACGGACGATGCGGATCACCTCGTCGATGTTGAGGTAGGCGATCAAGTAGCCATCAAGAACTTCGAGGCGGTGCTCGATCTTGACCAAGCGGTACTGCGATCGTCGTACCAGCGTTTCGATACGGTGTTCCAGCCACTGGCGCAACACGTCGCCCAGGCAGAGCACGCCGGGCACTTGGCCGGCGGACAATACGTTCATGTTGAGCCCGAAACGCACCTCGAGATCGGTGAGCTTGAACAGGCTTTCCATTAAGAGCACGGGATCTACCGTGCGGCTCTTTGGTTCCAGAACCAACCGGACTTCTTCTGCTAACTCGTCGCGGACATCGCCGAGCAGCGGCAGTTTGCGCTCGCTCATCAGCTCGGCGATGCGTTCAATGAGCTTGGCCTTCTGAACCTGGTAGGGGACCTCGGTGACCACGATCTGATAGCCGCCGCGACTGGTGTCCTCCCTGTCCCACTTGGCGCGGATGCGGAAGCCGCCGCGTCCGGTCTCGTAAGCCTCGATGATCTGTTCGCGCGGTTCGACGATAACGCCACCGGTCGGGAAGTCGGGTCCGGGTATGAAGTCGACGAGCTTTTGCGTTGTCGCGCCGGGATGCTTGATCAGGTGGAGCAGCGCGTTGCACAACTCTTCGGCGTTGTGCGGCGGGATATTGGTCGCCATGCCAACGGCGATCCCCGAGGAACCATTGGCGAGCAGGTTCGGAAATGCCGACGGCAGAACCACGGGTTCGTTATTGGAGCCGTCGTAGGTCGGCTTGAAGTCGACCGTGTCCTGGTCAATGCCTTCCAGCAAAAGATCCGAGGTGATTGCGAGGCGAGCCTCGGTGTAACGCATGGCCGCGGCGCTATCGCCATCGATGTTGCCGAAGTTGCCTTGGCCGTCAATCAACGGATAGCGGACCATGAAGTCCTGGGCGAGGCGTACTAGGGCGTCATAAATGGCTTGGTCGCCGTGGGGGTGGAAGTTACCCATCACCTCGCCGACGATCTTTGCACACTTCTTGTAGGCGGAATCCGGATTGATTTTCAGCTCGCGCATAGCGAACAGAATGCGCCGGTGGACGGGCTTCAGTCCGTCGCGAACGTCCGGCAGGGCACGGCCCATGATGGTCGAAAGCGCGTACGCAAGGTAGCGCTCTTCCAGGGCTTGGCGCAGGGGGACGGGCTCGATTGGCCCGCCGTTGGGTAGAATCGGTTTTTCGCTCATGAATTCGGGTTACTTCGCGGGGCGCTCAGGCTCAAGTGCCAGAGCGCAATAGACCACAAACTGGTGGTTTGGGGTGGGAGAGAACGGTAAAAGTGTGCTGCCTGCAACTTGTTTTTGTTGGCAAACGCGCACGATGTTGCGTTACCGAACATTTTATCTTAAGTAGATGCTTGACAAAATGGGACAAATTGATTCGGCCGCGGGGAAGCGGTTGCGTCCCGATTTCGTACATCATCCAACATCTAGCCTGAAAGGTGACTGGCGACATGGCACGCGTCACAGTCGAAGATTGCGTCGACAAAGTCGAGAACCGTTTTGAGCTCGTCTTGCTCGCCGCGCATCGCGCACGGGCGATTTCCGGCGGCAGCGCCGTTACTATTGATCCCGATAACGATAAGAACCCGGTCATCGCGCTTCGTGAAATCGCCGAACAGTCGGTTCAGACCGAGGACATGCGCGAAGGTCTCGTCCACTCGCTACAAAAGAACGTGGAAGTCGACGAGCCAGAAGCAGCCGCAGCTCCAGTGATGCAGACCGAACGCCGTCTGCCGATGCTGGGCCGCGACGATATGTCGACCGATACGGTCGTCGATGTGCTCACCGAAGAACAGCTGCTGCGCGGCCTTGAGAGCATGACCCCAACCGAGCCGTCGGCGATGATCGGCAACAGTTCCCGTGACCGCAGTCGCTAACAGGTCCGGTTGCACGTTAACGGACCGATCGGATTGAAGATGCCGGCTCGCGTGAGAGCCGGCATTTTTTTGGAAACGAGATTACTTAGATCTGGGTTTCCTTGGGGCACGGGGCGCCAAGGCTCCGGGGAAGCTCGGGCAGAGCCGCTTTTAACGTTGCGGTTGTTCGCCGCTGCCTGATTTGCCGGTAAATCGGAGAATCGCCTTTAGAGGCGCGCGGGCGTACACTTATTTGGAAGAGCCACCAACCAGCCCCGCGATTGGACCATGATGCGCCAGTACGAACTGGTCGAGCGTGTTTTGAGCTACGACCCTGAGGCCAATGAGGCCTTGCTCAACCGCGCCTACGTCTACGCGATGAAAGCGCATAAGCATCAGGCGCGGGCGAACGGCGATCCTTACTTCTCGCACCCCCTCGAAGTAGCCGCCATTCTGACCGATCTCAAACTTGACGATGCGACGATCGCAACCGCGCTGCTCCATGATGTGATCGAAGATACGGACGCGACGCGCACCGAAATCGATCAGCTCTTCGGCCGCGAGATCGGGGCGCTGGTCGATGGGCTTACCAAGATCAAGAGGCTGGATCTCGTTTCCAAAAAGGCCGAGCAAGCGGAAAACTTCCGCAAACTTTTGGTGGCCATTTCCAGTGATATCCGTGTACTTCTCGTCAAGCTTGCCGACCGTCTGCACAACATGCGCACGATCGAGCACAAGCGGGAGGCAAGCCGCAAGCGGACCTCACAGGAGACGCTCGACATCTACGCGCCGCTGGCCGGACGCATGGGGATGCAGGCGATCCGCGATGAACTGGAAGACCACGCCTTCCGCTGGCTCAACCCGGAGGCCTATGAGACGGTCACCAACAAACTCGACCAACTGCGCGCCAACAATAAGCGCTTGGTTGAGGAAATTCGGCTAGCGCTGGAAGTGAAGCTGGCGGACGTGGACATCGACGCGCGGGTTAAGGGGCGCGAAAAGAAGGCCTATTCGGTCTGGCGAAAAATGGAAAACAAGCAGATCAGCCTGGAAAAGCTGTCCGACATCTATGGGTTCCGGGTGATCGTCAATAACGTGGAGGATTGCTATCGCGTGCTCGGTGTCATCCATACGACGTGGCGGCAAGTGCCGGGCCGGTTCAAGGATTACGTCTCGACGCCGAAGGGCAACGCCTATCAGTCGATCCATACGACTGTCCTTGGTCCGCAAAACCAGCGCATCGAGCTGCAGATCAGAACCTCGCAGATGCACGATGTCGCCGAGTACGGCGTCGCCGCGCACGCGATCTACAAGGAATTCGGAGCGCTATCGGAGAATGCTGAAAACGGGCTCGATCAGGATAGCGGTCCGTATCTATGGCTGCGGCAGCTGGTCGAGACGCTGCTCGAGGGCGCTAATTCCGAAGAGTTCCTGGAACACACCAAGTTGGAGCTGTTTCAGGATCAGGTGTTTTGCTTCACGCCCAACGGGCGGCTCATCGCGCTGCCCCGAGGAGCGACGCCGATTGATTTTGCATACGCCGTTCACACTGACGTCGGCAACTCGGCGCAGTCCGCCTACATTAACGGGCGTCAGATGCCGATGGATACGCGTCTGCGCAATGGGGACGAGGTGCGGATTGGGACTTCCAATACGGCCTCTCCACCGGCGGCCTGGGAGGCTATCGCTGTAACCGGACGTGCGCGCGGGGCTGTTCGCCGCTCGGTGCGGGATTCGTTGCGCCGCCAATACGCGGAGCTCGGCCGGCGACTTGTTGCCGCCGAATTCAAGCGCTACGGAGAAGAGTTCACTCAGGAGCGCCTGGATTGTGCCCTGCCACGTTTGTCGGCGGGGCCGAAAACCCTGGAGGATGTACTGGCCAGCGTTGCCCGGAATGAGTTGCCGGCGCGAGATGTCGTCAAGGCGGCCTTGCCGGAGGCGAAGCTGGACCAGGCGTTGCACAGCTACAAGCCAAAGAACCGTCATGTGCGGGGACGCGGTCAAGAGGGTTGGTTCAACCTATCGAAAGTAATCGGCCTCAAGTTCCGTATGTCTGGAGACGGACGCGAAGATCCCAGCAAAGGCGTGTCGAGCATTCCGATTCGCGGGCTTAAGGGAGACTTGCCCGTAACATACGCGGATGGCGGCGCCGTTCCTGGCGATCGGATCGTCGGTGTCTTGACGAACGACGAGGGAATCCGCATCTTCCAGATTCACTCGCCACAACTAATGGCCTTTGAACACGAAAAGTGGATTGATGTTACGTGGGATGTCGATCCCAACAGTTCCGAGAGATTTCCGGCGCGTATCACGGTTACAGCGCTGAATGCACCGGGCAGTCTTGCCGAGATTGCGCAGCTCATCGGAGAGGCGGATGGCAATATAGATCACGTGCGTATGGTTGAACGAGGACGGGACTTCACCGAGATGCTGATCGAAGTTGAAGTGTGGGATCTTGATCACTTGAACCACATACTTAACGGGCTGAAGTCGAAAGGCGTGGTGAATAGTGCAGAACGCGTTTTTGATGAGGGTAAGTGACGTCGACGGCCCGTGCTGGCCGTATATGTAGTAGGTCGGGGGGGCCTAATAGATGATGTTCGATCGGCGTATGCCGCCGACGTATGCGGAACGACTGCGCGTTCTCTTGTGGCCGCGCACAAGTTGGGACCGATCTCTCCGCTATGTCGTCCTGCGGTTGATGCGCGTGAGAGCGACGCCGCATCAATTGGCGCTGGGTTGCGCCATCGGTGTGTTTGCTTCGATCACACCGTTTGTCGGCATGCAGATGGCGCTTGCCGGCGTTATAGCCATCGCGTTGCAGGCAAGTTTCGCGGCGGCGATGCTCGGGACACTTTTCGGCAATCCGATCGTCTGGGCGATCCTCTGGCCGATCACTTATTCGATTGGTGGGTATCTGCTTGGCGCGCCGGGCGGGTTCGATGAAGTTGCGCTCAGAGGACAATTTGGGGCACTCTGGGACAGTGTCCGGCATTTATCGCCCGACATGATCAGCGCGGCATTCGGCTTTTTATGGCCGATCGTAAAGCTGATGCTAGTGGGAAGCGTGCCGATCGGGCTGGCCTTGGGCGGTGTGGTTTATGTGACAACAAGGCGAGCCGTGATACGTCACCAGTCGCGAAGGTACAGATCGGATGGCTATGATACCGGCTATCCACTCGGTGCCCTGCTTGCTTTTTATGATCCTGCCCATTCATGAACGGACACATCGATAGTGAAAGCGCTGAGACGCTGAGACTGGGCGTCAACATCGATCATGTTGCCACGATCCGGAACGCACGGGGTGGTCGTCATCCTGACCCCCTGCGGGCGGCTCACATCGCGATCGAGGGTGGCGCCGATGGCATTACAGCGCATTTGCGGGAAGACCGTCGCCATATCTCCGATAGCGATATCGCCAGGTTGAAAGCGGAGCTGACGCGCCCGCTGAATCTGGAAATGGCAGCGACCAACGAGATGGTCAGTATTGCCCTGCGGCACCTGCCACACGCCTGCTGCCTTGTTCCGGAGAGGCGCGAAGAGCGAACGACGGAGGGTGGCCTTGACGTGGCGGCTGGTGGAGATGTGCTACGCGGCGTGGTGAGCCGGCTCAAGGACGCCGGTATTCGCGTCTCGCTGTTCATTGAGGCCGACGAAAAAAACATCGAGGTATCCTCAGAGATCGGTGCGGATATCGTCGAATTGCATACAGGGGCCTATTGCGAGCGGGCGCTGGAGGATGATGCATCGGGTGTGGCGCGCGAGCTGGAACGGCTGAGCCGCGGGTCGCAAGTGGCCAAGGCGGCAGGTATTGAGGTTCACGCAGGGCATGGCTTGACCTACAATACGGTGAAGGCCGTCGCGCGTTTGCCGGAGGTTATAGAGCTTAACATTGGGCATTTTCTTATCGGTGAATCGATTTTCGGGGGCCTTACAGCCGCCGTTCAGCATATGCGTGCATTAATGGAGCAAGCTCGACGCGAGGCTTAGTCGACGATCGCCGCCAGGCCATGTGATTTGGGCCACGAACGGCATAACCCATGGGCTTGGGAACGATCCGATCGATATCCAGCGCGCCGAGAAAACAATGATGCGATTTGGCGACCGCTTCGCTTAACTGGTGTTCACCAAGATCGCGCGGCAGCGTTCCGATTGGCGGGCGATGGTTTGTTGGGGGCGCTTCTACCAAACGTTTCGCGACCATGGAGACTCGTTAGAGAGGACCGACACCGGATTCCGTCAGGGTGGTTGCTGGCGGGAACTTAGGGCCGTCAATTTGCCTTCCGGCCGCTCTACTCTGCGTTCTAGCGGAGGAGCGGCTGTGCACCTCGGGTGGGTTTTTTACGGTCGGATACGAGCTTCGCAACAAATAGAATACGACGGATGATCTCTCTACAACATAAGTGGATGTCATCGTCTCGGGCTTACGGTTTAAAGGAGATGGTCGTGGATTGGGCTTCGGGCCAGTGGTTTACAGTGAACCAGTTAACCAGTTATAGCGGGCGGACCTTGTTTTGGTCTCCGGTCGTCGGAGTGGTGCGGTGTCGAGGAGTCGGCAATGAGTGTTGAAACGGACGTGTCCAAACGCAGCGAGAGTGGCTGGTGGGAGCTGATGAAGATCGTCATCCAGGCGCTCGCTATCGCTTTGGTCGTTCGAGTGTTCTTTTATCAACCCTTCAATATACCCTCCGGCTCGATGAAGGACACACTGCTGATCGGTGACTACCTGTTCGTGTCGAAGCTGTCCTACGGCTATAGCCGGTACTCCTTCCCCTTCAGCCCCAACCTTTTTGAAGGCAGGGGATTTGGTGCACAGCCTAAGCGCGGCGATGTGGCGGTGTTCAAACTTCCGCGGGACAACTCGACCGATTACATCAAGCGTGTCATCGGTCTCCCAGGAGACGAAATTCGGGTTCGCAACGGCATTGTCATACTGAATGGCAAGGAGATCCCGCGAAAGCGGATTGGAAACTACGTGCCGCCGACGAATGGTGGTCCTGCGCGCAAGATACCCAAGTATGAGGAGACACTGCCTAATGGCGTGGCCTACTCGGTGCTCGAACTCGGAATCTAATGGTTTCTTTGACAATGTCGGTCCCTACAAGGTGCCCGCGGGTCACTACTTCATGATGGGCGACAACAGGGACAATTCGACGGATAGCCGTGCGACCTATGATGTTGGCTACGTGCCGTATCAAAACCTGATTGGCAGAGCGGAGATCATATTCTTTTCAGCGGCCGTGGATGAGGATAACGCGTTCCGCTGGTACACGCCCTGGACCTGGCCGCTTGATATTCGCTGGGGACGCATTTTCCAACTTGTCCGCTGACGGCACTTTAGTTCCGTTTCGTTGGACCATTGCATTAGCTGGGCTAGATCAATGGCAAGGCCCCGCACGATTGCCGATCTTGAAACAGATCTGGGCTACAAGTTTGAGCGGCGCGCTCTTGTGGAGCGGGCGTTGACGCATTCCAGCGCGCGCGGAGCTAAGCTTAGTCCGGGCGATAATGAGCGGTTGGAGTTCATCGGAGACCGAGTGCTCGGGCTTGCCATTGCGGAGCTGTTGGGTGAGCAGTTGCCAGATGCCCGCGAAGGCGAGCTGGCAAAGAAATTCAATCAGCTGGTGCGTGGAGAGACGTGTACACTTGTCGCGAGGCAACTGTCTCTTGGCGACTACCTCGTTCTATCTGATAGCGAAGACGAGAGTGGTGGGCGTGACAAGGACACCATTCTTGCTGACGCGACAGAGGCGCTGCTGGCTGCTGTGTTCCTTGATGGCGGTTTTAAGAATGCGCGCGTCGTGATTCGGCGTTTGTGGTATCCGATCAGTGACGAATTGCCTGAGCTGGTTCAGGATCCAAAATCGGCGCTGCAGGAATGGGCTCAGGGCCGGGGGCTGCCACTGCCGAAGTACGTTGAAATCGGCCGTTCGGGGCTGGATCACGCGCCGGTATTCATTGCTGAGGTGAGAGTGAAAACGCATGCGCCGGCCCGCGGCGAAGGACCATCGAAGCGGGCGGCGGAGCAGACCGCGGCGGAAGCTATGCTCGCGCGCGAGGGTGTTTGGAGGAACGAGCCTGATGACAAATAAGCATCCTGAGAAGCTGGCTGGTGCGGGGGTGGAGGATGCGGTGGCGCCTAGCGGTCAGACCCGCTGCGGGTTTGTTACTATTATCGGCGCCCCGAACGCGGGCAAGTCGACGCTGGTCAATGCGCTCGTCGGCGCGAAAGTGACGATCGTCAGCCGCAAAGTTCAGACAACACGAATGCCGGTTCGCGGTATTGCCATGTCGCGAGACAGTCAGCTCGTCTTTATTGACACGCCGGGGATATTCGCACCCCGCCGCAGATTAGACCGGGCGATGGTGGAGTCGGCTTGGAGCGGCGTCGGGGATGCGGATATTGTCGCCCTGATTGTCGATGCGGCGCGTGGGGTGGATGAGGATGTCGAACGCATTCTCAGGAAGCTGAAGGTGACGAACGCGCGGGCGGTGCTCTTACTCAATAAAGTCGACCGGGTCCGGGACAAGGCGGATCTTTTGAAGCTTGCTGCAAGTCTGAATGAGGTTGTTCCATTTGAGCGAGTTTTTATGATTTCAGCGCTCAACAATAGCGGCGTTGAGGACCTCAAGACGTACCTTGCCGATGTTGTCCCGCCAGGTCCGTGGCACTATCCCGAGGACGATATCAGCGATATTCCGTTGCGCTTGCTCGCTGCTGAAATCACACGTGAACGCATTTACCACCTCCTGCATGACGAGTTGCCCTATTCGATCAGCGTTGAAACGTCGGATTGGAAGCAGTTGAAGGATGGCTCGGTGCGGATCGAGCAGACGATCTATGTCGAGCGCGACAGCCAGAAGAAGATCGTGCTTGGCAAGGGCGGAAGCGCAATCAAGCAGGTGTCGAGCGAAGCCCGCAAGGAACTGCAGGGTATTGTCGAAACTCCCGTGCATCTGTTCATTTTCGTCAAGGTGCGTGAGGGGTGGGGAAACGACCCGGCGCGCTACCAGGATTTGGGATTGAATTTTCCAAAGGACTGAACGTGGCGCCAGGCTATGGATTGGCAAAGATTGGGCGGCTGAGCCAGGTGCAGTCCGGCATGGTGTTTTCTTGCATGATCGGGACCATCGCAGCAGTTGGCGTGGTGTCTGCGGATGCCGCTTGGGCTGCCGTTCGCGTCTGCAGAGGCCATGTGACCAGCGACGTCGGTTCGGCAGCGCGTGAGATTGAGGCCAAGCGGGCGGCGATCAGAGACTGGACCCGAAAGGCGAAGTCTGCACAGATCCCACATCCAAGCTGGCGGATCGCCAACCTCAAAGTGCTAAGATGCGTCCCCTACGGCGGCCGCTTCGATTGCGTCGCCCATGCGGTTCCGTGCACCATTAAGCAGAAGCCGCCGCCGCGAAGATCGCGGAAACAAGCGCCGCCGGCTGTCGGCAATGCCGTCGATACTTGAGGCTGGGCCACATCGGTCCGCATAGGATTGGCCGTCGCGACCATGGAATGGCATGATGAAGGTATAGTGCTCTCCGTCCGGGCACACGGTGAAACCTCAGCGATCGCAGATGTTTTCTCGCGCACCCACGGGCGCTACAGTGGTCTCGTCAAGGGTGGGCGATCACGCCGCATGCGACCGGTTCTTCAGATTGGCAACCATGTCGACGTGAACTGGAGTGCCCGGCTTGCCGATCATTTGGGGCATTTCCGGCTTGAACTGCATCACGGTTACGCGGCCACGGCCATGGAAAGCCCGCTGCGGCTCACAGCACTTTCTTCGCTGTGTACTCTTTTGCGATTGCTTCCCGAGCGCGATCCCCATTCCAATCTTTTCGAAGTGACAATGTTTGTTTTGGGTTTTCTCGATGACGATAGCGTTTGGCCTGCATTAATGGTGCGGTGGGAATTGGCGTTGTTGCAGGAGCTCGGTTTCGGGTTGGACCTATCGGAATGCGCGGCAACGGGAAACAATGATAACCTTGTTTTTGTTTCGCCGAAGTCGGGCCGGGCTGTTTCAGCTGCGGCGGGTGAGCGTTATGCGGATCGACTATTACGACTCCCGCAATTTCTGGTTGAGGGCCGCAATGCGATTGTGCAACCGCAAGACATCATCGATGGCTTATGTCTTGTGGGCTATTTTCTTGAAAAGCATGTTTTCGTTCCAAAGGGTGAAAGCTTACCTGAGGCACGTTCCCGCATGGTCGAACTGGTAAAGCGCAATGCAGACAGTCTCGACTGAATGTTCTGTTCGGCATTTGCCATGCTTGTTCACGGAGAAAGTGTATTTGCACAGCGTAATGACTTGTTCTGCGGGCGAACACCGCTTAAAGCGCTGATTGGATTAGCTTATTGCGCTCGGTTCTGGAGAAAGTCAGTTGGATCTGTGAGCGGCCTTTTCTAGCCGTTCTTATATTTGTTGTGGGCAGGTGCCAAATATGGCACGCCTAACCGGGTGGCGTGAATATTCAATCAGGCGCCGGCGGGATGCGGTTTCGGTCGATGGGTGTGTCAAGTTGCCGCGTCGGATTGGGTTTTTTGAGCCCGTTTCGGAGTGGTTGTCCGAAACTTTGATCTATCGCAAGGCGCTGTACAATCGGTGCTGCCGATCGTCCGCGTAAGGTATTACAAGTGTAATCAAAGCACAGGATCGCCAAGGTTTCTTTTCAATACCTTGATGGTTGTCAATTCCAGCGTCGCTTTTTCATTCAGGCTCGCTGTTAGGTCCGAGGAAGACAAATGTTGGTTTATCCCAGTGAACGCATTGCACTCTTTATTGACGGTGCCAATCTATATGCGACTTCAAAGTCGCTTGGCTTCGATATCGATTACAGGCGGCTTTTGGAGCATTTTCGGAAAAAGGGCCGATTAGTAAGGGCTCTTTACTATACAGCGCTTGCTGAGGATCAAGAGTACTCATCGATCCGCCCACTCATCGATTGGCTCGATTATAATGGCTATACGATGGTGACAAAGCCGACCAAAGAATTCACGGATTCGGCTGGGCGTCGCAAAGTAAAAGGAAACATGGATATCGAACTGTCGGTCGATGCCATGCGGCTGGCTGACAATCTCGATCATATCGTGTTGTTTTCCGGCGATGGCGATTTCCGATCGCTCGTGGCGGCTTTGCAGGAAAAAGGCCGGAGGGTTAGCGTTGTTTCGACACTGCAAACGCAGCCGCCGATGATCGCTGATGAGCTCCGCAGGCAGGCTGATCAATTCGTCGACCTTGCCGACCTCGAGGCTGAGATCGCCCGCGAAGGATCGCGAGCGGCGGCCCCGCAGCGTTATTCGCGGAACGCCCCAGCGGCTGCTCAGCGGACGAGTGCGGAGCCAGTGCCTTTCGATCGTGCCGACGAGTTCGCCGGCGACGAGGAACTCTGATCCTTCCAGGTTGCGGTCGGTTGATGCCGATCGTTGCCCGCAACATAATCTAATCTGAGCGTCTCTCTATGAGCGGTGATACTGCGCACCCCGATGGCGCGGCTGAGCCTAAAAAAGGCTGTAGCCGATGCCCGCGTCTCGTTGCTTTTCGCGACGACAATCAGCGCGATCAGCCAGATTGGTTTAACGGCGCCGTACCCTCTTTTGGACCCCAGACCGGCCGGCTCTTGATTGTGGGATTGGCCCCTGGGCGTGGTGGTGCGAACCGCACGGGGCGACCGTTCACGGGCGATTATGCCGGCGATCTTCTCTATCAAACCCTGACTGGATTCGAATTCGCGCTGGGGACTTATGATGCGCGGATTGACGATGGCTTTGAGCTTGTTGACTGCATGGTGACCAATGCGGTGCGGTGTGTGCCGCCGGAAAACAAGCCGACGACGGCTGAAATCAGAGAATGCCGGACCTTTCTGCAGTCACGTATTTTGCGGCTTCCGAGGCTCAAGATTATTCTCGCGCTCGGGCGAATTGCACATGACCAGGTTCTGGCGGCATTTGGTCTTAAGAAAGCGTCGTACGCCTTCGCGCATCGTCGGCGCCACGAGCTGCCAGGTGGACCGGTTCTTTTCGATAGCTACCACTGCTCGCGCTACAACACGAACACGGGGCGATTGACGGTGGAAATGTTCGAGGGCGTGTTCGAGGACATCCGCGCCGACCTTGGTGACTAATCATTGGTTTGGTTGTCGCTGATTGGGAATTCCATATTGATGTGGATACGTAGCAGCACTACCTTGCCAGCTGTCTATATCTTGCTCCCAAAGGGTTGTTCCCATGCCGCTTGAGATTGCTCCGGAAAAAATTGCTCATGTCATCATCAAGGCGCGCGAGTTCGACGTCAAGGTGGGTGCTTGGGATGAGTCTCCTGAAGACGGAGATGCTGAAGAAGATCCAGCTTCTGTGTTGGAGAGCTTCTCTGATGATACGGTTTTCCAGGAGGTTGCCTCTTTTATCGAAGCGCTCAACGACGACGAGCAGGTGGGTTTGGTTGCGGTGACCTGGATCGGACGTGGTACCTTCGAGGTTGAAGAGCTCGAAGACGCGATCACGACGGCGCGTGATGAAGCGGTAAATAAAACTTCCGTGTACCTTCTCGGAATCCCGCTGCTTGCCGATTATCTGGAAGAGGGATTGGAGAAGCTCGGCTACTCGGTGGACGACGTCGAGAGCGACGTTCTCTAAGTCTCGTCAGCCTTTATCACGCAGAAGACGCGCTTTCTGGCGGTTCCAATCGCGCTTGGCTTCGTCGGCCCGCTTGTCATGCAGCTTCTTGCCTTCGGCGAGCGCGAGTTTGACCTTGGCGATGCCACGATCGTTGAAATAGAGCTGGAGCGGCACGATGGTCATGCCCTGGCGTTCTTTGGCGATCGCCATCTTGTGAATTTCACGGGCATGCAGAAGCAAGCGCCGCTTGCGGCGGGGCTGATGCTGGAAAAAGTTTCCGGCACCTGGGTATTCGGGAATGTAGGCGTTGATCAGCCAGATTCCGCCATCCTCGATAGAGGCATAGCTTTCGGCGATGTTCGCCTGGCCGATGCGCAAGGATTTAACCTCGGTGCCGGTGAGCGAAATGCCGGCCTCGTAGGTCTCTCCTATCGCAAATGAGTAGCGCGCCTTCCGGTTCTCGGCGATGAGCCGGCGGCCGCCATCTGTTTTAGCCGCCATGGTTTGCCGGAGCCTTCACAAAATGGTTGTCGTTGGTGTCTGCGACCGGGTTTAGCAGCCGCTGAGCCCTTTGCTCCAGGCTATGCGGCTTCGGTCGTAATCAGTCCCACTTTAACCATCGCCTGTTCCACGGCTCGTTTTGTGGCGTCCTGCAGCGGTACAAGCGGGAGGCGGGCCTCGGTCTCGCAGAAACCCAGCCGCCATAGGGCATATTTGGCGGGCGACGGATTGGTTTCAAGGAACAGCGCGTCATGCAGCGGCATGAGCCGGTCCTGAAGCTGGAGCGCCTTGGCGAAATCACCGGCAAGGCAGGCATTCTGGAACTCCGCACAAAGGCAGGGCGCGACGTTGGAGGTGACGGAGATACAGCCTTGTCCACCGTGCGCCATGAAACCGAGAGCTGTCGCGTCTTCACCTGAGAGCTGATTGAAATCTGGGCCCATCGCCGCACGCTGCTGGGAGACGCGGGCCATGTTGGTGGTCGCATCCTTCACGCCGGTGATGTTGGGCAGTGCGAACAGCCGGGTCATCGTTTCCACAGACATATCGATGACCGAACGGCCCGGGATGTTGTAAATGATGATCGGGATGCGGACCGCGTCGTTTACCGCTTTGAAATGTTGGTACAAACCTTCTTGTGTGGGCTTGTTGTAATACGGCGTGACGACCAATAGACCGCTGGCACCGGTGCTTTCGGCATGCTTTGCAAAGTCAACCGCTTCGGCGGTCGCGTTCGAGCCGGCGCCGGCGATCACTGGCGCCCGGCCCGCGGCGGTCTTGACGGCAAGCTCCACGACCCGCTTATGCTCATCATGGCTTAAAGTCGGGCTCTCGCCCGTCGTTCCAACTGGAACGAGGCCGTGGGTCCCTTCGTTCAGCTGCCATTCGACGATGCGTACGAATGCATCTTCGTCGACAACACCATCGCGGAAGGGCGTAATCAGCGCTGTGTAAGACCCCTTGAACATGCCGTGATTTCCCCTCTTAACCGGAATTTCCCGGGGGCAGATCCAGTAATTTCGTAACAGATCACGTCCGTCGGCTCCTTGCCGGCGCCACAGTCGTCCGAATTCTTGTTGCGGAGGTCCCGTGTTGATAGTTTCCGCGCAGTTTGCTTTTGATCGAACGCGCGGGGCATACCGACGTGGCTATCCGCCGACATTAGGCGAGTCAACTTAACCCCGCAAGCGAGGCAACTTGCGTTGCGTAACCTGGTGACAGATATCATGAACGTGATCATGGCCACGCCGCCGCGCGTACGCCTCCTGAGCACTGCCAGTCTGACGGCGGCTGCATTCGCGACCTGTCTCATGCTCTGGCATGGCGCCGCAAACGCCAAGGCGCCACCAGCACCGAGTGAAAACCCGGAGCGCGATATTGTGGCCATTAAAGCCGCCCGTGCATCCTCTGGCATGCTGCAGCTGCCAAAGGTGGTCTCGGATGTTGAAGTTGCGCACAACCGGCGCTTCGACGACTTTATACGGCCGCTGCTCAAAGTGACGGTCAGCGATCGCGATGCTGAAAAGTTGCGGGCTGTGAAAAAGGCCGCCGCTGAGAAGCGGTTTGGGGACGCCGAAGCGTTTCGGGAGACGATCAATGATCCTCTCGCGGCCAAACTTGCCGGCTGGATGCTGTTGAGGCGCTCCCACGGCAGTATTTCCGAATACCGGGAGTTTCTCGTTGAAAACACCAACTGGCCTAATCGCTGGCTGTTGATTCAGCATCTTGAAGGTAGGCTGTTAAAGCTCGACATTCCCGCGGAAACTCTGGCGGCGTTCGCGAAGATCAAGCCGGAGTCCGAAGTTGGCGAAGTTGCGCTTGCTGTCGCCTTGGCAAAAACGGGTCGGCGCGAGGAAGCACGCAAACTTGCCCGCAAAGTTTGGCACGAGGGCAAGTTCACTAGGGTGAAAGAGAAAGAACTCGCCGGCCGGCTTGGTGGATTCGTTGGTTCCGCCGATCTCAAGCGGTGGGCGAAGGAGCGGCGTACAAGTTCGGACGCGACGTGGCCCAAGGTCCGCGCCAAGGCCTATGCGGCAATGAAGGCCCGGGACTTCAAGCTCGCCTATGCGTTGGTTAGGAAGCCCAAGGGACTGAGCGTCAACCCACGCAAGGATCAAGCGTTTCTCGCTGGTTGGTTGGCGTTGCGATATCTGGGCAATGTGAAAGCTGCGAAGGCGCACTTCACGGTCATGCGCGACAATGCAGATGGTCCGCTGAGCCGATCCAAGTCCGCGTATTGGCTGGGCCGAGCTTATGAAGCTGCCGGGGAGACGGCAAAAGCCGAGAAGAACTATCGCGACGCTTTTACCCAACAGTTCGATACGTTCCATGCCCATCTGGCGAGGCAGAAAATCAAGCCTGGGGCGCTGAGTATCGAGATTCTGCCACCGAAGGTGCCGAGCGCGGATGAGATCAGCCGCTTTCAGGGGCTTGATGCTGCCAGAGCCGCGGTTATTGCAGAAAGGGCCAAGCTTGGCCGCTCGATCTCACGGCCGTTTCTTGCGAACCTTGGCAATCTTACCGAAAGCGAGGCGGAGGTGGCTCTCGTCGCGCATTTGGCCCGGAATCTCGACGACACGCAGCAGTCACTTCGCATCGGCAAGAAGGCGGTCGCGCGTGGGATGAAACTCATCTACTACGCTTATCCGCTGCACGCCTTTCCCGAATACAAACCGCTGCGCAAGCCGCCGGAGGATGCTTTCTTGTTGTCGGTTGCGAGACAGGAGAGCGAGTTCAACACGCAAACCGTGTCGAGGGCGGGTGCGCGTGGTATCCTGCAGGTTATGCCGATAACAGCGCGTCACGTTTGCCGTGATTACAACTTGCGCTGCGATATCAAACGGTTGCTGACAGATGAATCGTACAACACGATGATTTCGTCGGCCTATATCGCCGACCGTATGGCGGAATTCCGCGGCTCTTATGTGCTTGGACTTGCCGGCTACAATGCGGGGCCCGGACGGGCGCGGCAGTGGATCCGTCAATACGGAGATCCGAGGGATAACCGTATCGACGTGGTTGATTGGATCGAGCGCATTCCGTTTTGGGAAACGCGGAAGTATGTTGCGAAGGTGCTGTCCAATATTCAGATGTACCGCGCTCGACTTGGCGAAAAAACGCCCTTGCGGCTGGAGCAGGATATGTTACGGGCCAAGTCGAGCCGACGCGCGAGCCAGCGCTAGGTTCGGTGATCGAAGTAGGTGAATACGAGTTCGGGTTCACAAGATTGGTTACTATTGATTCGCCGCCACCCTGGCGGGTGCCATTACGGCAAACGACGGTCAACAAGGGCGAGATGAATGAGGTCTGATGGCAACTTCAAGGAGCTGAGCCTTCGGGTTCGCGATGGACTGCGGCTTTATGCACGCCACTATCCCGCGCCCGGATCAAGCCGGACGCCGGTTTTGTGTCTTGCCGGACTGACACGCAACAGCCGCGACTTCCATGATCTGGCGAGTTATCTTTCGCAGGGCGCGCGGGCGCGGCCGGTTTATACGCTCGATTATCGTGGCCGCGGAAAGTCGGACTGGGACCGCAATTGGAAGAATTACGCGGTTCCGGTGGAGGCGCTCGACGTCATAGATTTCCTGGCCTTCGCTGATCTGAAGGAAGTTGCTGTTATTGGCACTTCGCGCGGCGGGCTTGTGGCGATGCTCATGGCGGCTGCGCAGCCATCCAGCATCAGTCTCCTGGTGCTCAACGACATCGGTTCGGTTATCGAACGCGATGGGCTGATGCGCATCGCCAGTTACGTCGGGCGCGTGCCATTACCTCGGGATTGGGCGGAAGCGACCAATATTGCGCGCGATGTTAATAAGCGCAGCTTTCCGGAAATCGAGGAGCGCGTGTGGGAAGAAATCGCTCGGCAATGGTATAATGAAAAACGTGGCAAGCCGGCGCCTGGCTATGATCCTATGCTGAGGAATGCGCTGTCGGTTCTGGATGGGCCGGTGCCGGAACTGTGGCCGCAGTTCGAAGCACTGACACGGATCCCCGTGCTCGTGGTGCGCGGTGAGAACTCGGATATCCTGTCAGCGCGGACGATCGAACGCATGGCCGAACGGCATTCGGCGTTGGAGCAGTTCACGGTTCCAAAACAAGGGCATGCGCCTTTGTTGAAGGACCGAGCGACACAAGATGCAATCGCCATGTTCATTCAACGCGTTGATGACGTTGAGGAAGCCCTTGCGGCGGAGTGATTGTCGTTGGCGAAGAGACGGCACGCCCCGTTTCTTTTCGTCGAATGTGCGAAGTCTAGTTCAAGCGCGTGGAAAATTCGGTCTGGCCGCCTGAAGCCAGAATACGCGCCTGTTGCACCCAGCCTTCGCGTTCGATGCGCCCTTTGAAGTCGAGTGCGCTACTGACACGCTGGATTTCTTCGGACGACCAGTTGGCGATCTGTTCGTAGCTGTAGACGCCCATGGCGTTCAGTTTTTTCTCGATAAGGACGCCGATCCCGCGGATCTTCTTGAGGTCGTCGCTTACGTCAGGTTTTGCAGTTCCTTCCCCCGAAAGCAATTGTGACCGGATGGATCGCATGCCGGTGACTTCAGAGGCCGGCGGTGCGCCTGCCGTCCCCAAACTGGCGGCGTTTTGCCGGATCGCATCAGCCAATCGAGCCGGACGAGGGACCTGCTCGCCAGGCGTTTCGGTTTGTGGAAATTCGCTATCTCGTTCCGGCGGTGCGTGTTTAATTACCGGTGCGGTTGTGGGAGGAGCTGCCTCAACTGGGGCCGGCGGGGATGGTGGCTCACCTCGCAAGGCGGCGATAGCGATGCCGCCGGCAGCGGCGATCGAACCCGGGCGCTGGATCACGTTTGGCCTGCTCGCCTGGCGCATGACAAACGCGGTCTGATTGCCGTCGGCGAGAATCTTGGCTTGCTCGATCCAGTTCTGTTCTGAAGCGCGGCCAGGCTGTGCGAGCAGGCTATCGATGTTGTGCACGTCGGCGCTCCGCCAGGCGGCGAGCTGTGCAAACGTGCCTATGCCTTCGCCATGGAGGATTTTTTCGGCGTTTGGATCAACACCTCTGATTAGTTTTAGGTCGTCGGGTTGCGTCGATGCCGCTGCGACGGCGCCTGCCGCACTTGTCACTGCGGTAGCAGCGGTGGTTGCTGTCACCGCGGCCGACCTCGAACTCACGATGGACGCGGCTAGCGGTTGGGGTGCAAGGAGGCCGCCGCTTGGGGCGGTCACCGGGGGTGGCGCCACACTCATGCGTCGGTTGAATGCCGTCTGTTTTCCGTCGGCGAGAATCTTGGCTTGTTCAATCCAGTTCTGTCTCGAAACGCGACCCCGCTGCTGCAGCAGAGTATCGAAGCGTTCGACATCACCGGTGGTCCAGCGGGCGATCTGGTCATAGCTCGTGATGCCGTTTTCGGAGAGTAGCTCAGCGGCGTTTTCATCAACACCTTCGATACGGCTGAGGTCTGCGGGTCCTGGATCGATTGCTGCGGGAGTCTCTGTGGTTGCGGCGATCGCGGCCGCAGTGGCAAAGCCGGCCAGTGCCCAAGGGCTTGTTGGAGCTCCATCGGAAAGCCGGCGAAGGTGGCCGGTTTGTTTTCCGTTTGCAAGGATCTTTGCTTGTTCAATCCAGCCGCCGCTGTGCGCACTGCTAACGCCAACGGCAGTCCGCACGCGTGAGATGTCATTTGGGGTCCAATCAGCGATCTGCGAGAACCGTGTATAGCCGAGCTGGTTGAGTTGGTTCGCGGTTCCGGCGTCGATGCCGTTGATCTTTCGCAGGTCATCGGCTGGTGCTGCAATTGGAGCGGAAACGGCGGACGTTCCAGTGCCGCTGGATGCGGCTGGCAGGCGGGGTGCGGGCGTTGGATCGCCGATGTGGGTGCTTGCGGCGGCAGCAGCTGTTGCTGCTGCGGCGGCGGTAGCAGCGGCTGCGCTGGCTGCAGCGGCAGGGGGAGCGTTTGTTAGGGCACGTTCGAAGCGGGCAAATTCAGCGACCTTGGCTTCTTGCGGAGGTGTTGGATGGGCGACGGTCTCGATTCTCGGCTGTACCGGTTCGGGAGCCTCGCGGATCGAGGCTGCTGCAGCCGCTGCAGGGCTGCTTGGCTTTGCCGATGTGGTTACCGGCTCTGCCGGACCGGTCGCTGTCGCGCTGACTATCGGACTTAGGGCTCTTCGGAGCACACAGCCGAGTATGGCGCCAACCAAATAGGCCGCGAGCATGAGCAGCGCGGCTTCCAAAAGGTAGTGTTCCATTTGTACTCACCCCCGACCGTTTACACTGCCAACTTCTCAGTTGTTTGGACGGTTGCAGGATACCCAGCCCACGAAAAGGCCGATGGCGAAGGCCGCTGCTAGGTACCAGAACAGTTTGACAATCAGATAGTCCATACTTCGACCTCCTCACCGTGCCGTGCTCGGATCGTTCCCCTGGGCGGTTTTCTAACTGCCCCCCGTGCATAGCCGAAAATGCCTGCCAGATGCGTCTGCAAATTCGTACCTCGTACCGTACGGTGGGCAGCGACACCTTGGCTGAGAGTGTGCCGTGCCGTGATACGAGGGATCGCTTGTCGCTTGCATTCTAGTACTAGTCCTGTAGTCGCACGGTGAATTCGATGCGCCGGTTCTTCGCTCGATTTGATGACGAACTGTTGGGCAAGACGGGTTGCTCTTCGCCGTGTCCGACTGCCCTCAAACGATTGGACGGAATTCCGGCTTCAGTGAGGTATCTGATGACAGCCTCCGAGCGACGCATGGAGAGAATTTTGTTATCGGCGGGGGCTCCAATTGAGTCGGTGTGCCCTTCGACGTCAATTGAGAAGTCAGGGCAGCTATTCGCGATGCCGGCGATCAGGTCGAGTGTCCGATGGCTCAGGCGGGACAGGTCAGCTTTCGCGTATTCGAAATGGATTATGCCCTCGTTTGCCGCTTGAGTTAGCCGGGCCTGGCAAGCCATGGCCGGCGGTGGAAGGGCGCGCTGTTGCTTTGCCGGCTGCTGCGGTTGCCGAGTGGCCACTTCCGTTTCGGTTGTACGGCGGGCGATTTCCTCTTGAGCTCGACTTCGCGAGGCTTCGACTTCGGCTTGCTGGCGGGCGGCCTCCGCTTCGGCTCCACGACGGGCGGCGTCTTCTTCGGTCTTTCGGTCGGCGGCCTCCTCTTGGGCCTTGCGACGGGCTGCGTCTCCGATCGACTTGCGACGGGCCTCCTCTTGGGCCTTGCGGCGGGCGGTCAACTCCACTTGAGCCTTACGCTTGGCTTCGTCTTCTGCCCAAATCATCGCATCGGATTTTACTTCGACAAGTTCACGGCCGACGTAGTTCTTGGCGAGGTTATGTGCGAGCTGATCCTTGATCGCGGTGGCGGTGGCGGTATCGCCGGCTACGCCGCTGATGACTAATTCTTGGCCTGATAAGCTGGCTTCGCCGCGACGGAGCAGACCGAGCAGCTTGATACCGGTCGCCGCTACCTTTTGCCATTTCGCGCCATAGCCCGAGGCAACCGTCATCCGGTTGTCCAGTTCCGCCTTTGGGAATTGCTTCCTTGCGGCATCGAGCAGCAACGTGAATGTCTCTCGGTCAGGCACTTCGCCTTGCAGGATGACGGTCGTCTTGCCATCGTAGATAGCGCGCCATGCGAGATCGGGTTCGGAAGGCAGGTCGAGGACGATGTCGACGGCGCTTTCACATGCCCTCGTGGTCGCCGCGCGGACTTCCCCAGGCAGTCTTTCAGCGAGGGTCTCGTCGGTAGACGTTCCCGTTACGGCGAGTGAACGGTCGGTGAGCAACACATCGCCGGAGCCCAGTTTTCCGGCTGCCCGAAGACCTGCGAGGATGCAGCGGCGCCAGCCATCGGGCGCACCCGAGCCGAGCGCGATGCTGTCGACGATCCTCTTGTCAGGAAACGCCTTGCGGGTCGCCTTGATCAATTCCGTGCGGGCGGCTTCGTTCGGCACGAAACCGCTGAGGCGCACGATGTCGCCATCAGAGTCGATGCTGGTTGTGAACGGGCTGACAAGAGGTGGCAGGGGTTTCGGGAAGGTCAGGTCATGAGTGAAGTCGTAGCCGCGTGGGATTGCTTCGGAGAGTTCGGTCACAATAGCGTTGGCGGTGTCCTGGTCCGGGGCTTCACCCGAGAGGCTGAAGGAGGTGTCGGTTAAACGGGCGTCGGCCTTGTTGAGACGAGCAAGTTGAGCGATGGCCGCGCGTGAAGTTAGCGCCCAACCGTCTGGAGCGCCGGCACCGGTCTCCATGCGGTCGATAATAACGAGATTGGGGTATGCCGCCTTGGCGGAGGCAAACATCTCGTCGCGAAGGTTCTCGCTTGGAACATGGCCTGAGAGAACAAGTTGGTTCCGCGTGCGTAACGCGTTCCAAGTGTAAGGACTTATGATGGGCGGGCGAATGTCGTTGTTGGCGACCGTGATACGCTCAGGCACGGCGCTGGTGATGGCCGCCTTGGCGCTCTTGTATGCCGAAAGATCACGGGCCTCGCCCGAAATCGACAAATTTAGGTTGGACAGTTCAAACTTGCCCGTTTTTAGCTGGGTTAAGCGGTCGAGACCGAAATTAATGCCGTTCAGCCATTGCGATTGGTCGGGGGCACCGCGGGCGCGTTTGGTGTCATCGATGATTTTGTACTTGGGAAATCTTGTTCGGACATGACCGTGGATGGCGGTGCGCACCTCCTCGCTGGGAACGTAACCCTTGAGGGTGATGCTGCCGTCCACGGTTTCTGCTGACCACGTATAGGTGTCAATGAAGTCGATCACGTCGACTTTGGCTTCGACGACACGAACACCCCACACCGCACGGACAACTCCTGCCGCCTGCCCCGGGTGGTCTTCTTGGAAGGCCAATCCCTTAAGCAACGCGTCGCGGCCATCGAAAGCGGTGCCGGCCCACACGAAGCCCGCCCAAATCAGCGCATCCTGCGTGCGCTGGCGCAAGTCTTCCTGGATCGGCTCTTTTTCCCAGATGAATGCAAGCCAGATCAGGATTCCCAAGGGCCAGAGTCCCCACATCCAACGCAATAGGTTGCATTTCATTCAGCTCGTTCTCCCGACCTTCACGATGCGGACAGCCTTCCACAGGGTTAACAGGCTGCTATTCTTAGGGATTTTCCCTAGCGGTATGAACCCACGGTCTACTGAATATGATTTTCCGTAAACCGAGTCTGCACTGCCACGACTTTAGCGGTGAGGTATAGTGCTGCAGTCTTCGTGTTCAAGCGATGCAATGCGGCAAAGTGCCCGTAAACTCAAAGCCTAAACACTGTGCGGGACCATTTTGGCAATTCTATTGGACACAGCCGGCGACCTTTTTTACCGCTCTCGTGTTGCTGCCTTGTGTCGACGGACAGCCCACCTTAGTTGAACTCAAAAATCAGCAGTCGTCTTAACCATCTCAGCTTTCAGCGGGCCTCGGCGGCCTCTGTTTAGGAGATCATCACCATTTCGCATTAGTCTAAGCTGCGAGTTGTTGTTTGGCTCGATTTCTGGAGTTCAGTATGCGTTTGTTCAAGTATGGGCTGGTGCTCTGCGCGCTGGTCGCAGGGTTGGCGGTCATGATGCCCCAACCGAGCGAGGCCGGCGGTCTATTGCGCGAGCGGTCTTACGATTCTCGGGGTTACGTCGATCCCTACTCCTATCGCTATGAGCCGCGTGGCTATTATCCCTACTACAACTCGGGATATTGGCGCCCGCGGCACCTGGTGCGTAAACGCCGTTATTACCGCAGGCCGCCTTATTACAAGGCTTGGGGCGATAACCGGCGCTATTACAATCACCGCAGATGGAATCGCCGCAATCATGGCCGGATCCGGCTCGGTCATTGGTGATCACACTGCGCTTGTGAGATAGCGGGGCGACGGGTTGCGTTCCAGTCAAGGTGCTGGGGCGTTGCCCGTTTCTGCTCGTTTAGCTGCGATCAGATGCAAGGCAATCGCGGCCGCGTTCGACACATTCAGACTGGCGAGCGGGCCTGAGGTCTCGATGCGGCAGAGCCGGTCGCATCTTTCGGCGGTCAATTGGCGCAAACCCTTGCCTTCGGCTCCGAGGACGATTGCGATGGGCCTATCCTCCGGCAGGTTTGTGTGAAGCAGTTCCGGAGAGGATCCATCGAGGCCGATGGTCAGGACACCGGCGTCTTTCAACGCCGTGATCGCTTGTGACAGGTTTGTCGCCAGATGTACCGGCACGTGTTCCAAGCCCCCAGACGCCGATTTTGCCAATACTCCTGTAAGAGGCGGGCTGTGCCGGCGGGTCATGATGAGCCCGCCGCAGCCAAACACCGCGCCTGAGCGGAGGATCGCGCCGACGTTGTGGGGGTCTGTCACTTGATCGAGGAGCAGCAACGGTCTGCCGTCGCCCGCGGCGGCGATGAGATCTTCCAGGCTCGGTTCAGGAAGGGGATCGCACTCCAAAAGCACGCCTTGGTGGACGGTGTCGGTGCCCAGCAGGCGATCTAGACCGCGCGGTGTCGCCTTTTCTGGCTCGAGACCGCGCTGGTGGAGCGGTTCGGCGAGTTTACGGGCGGCGTTCTCCGTCATGGCCGCTGTTAGGACCTTGCGGGCGGGATTCTGCAGAGCCGCTTCGGCGGCGTGCATACCAAAGATGCGGACCGGTTCTTCGATCGTGCTGGATTTGCGATGGGGGTACTTGTTTTTAGTGGCGGGGCGCGCGCGCTTCACTGACATCTTGGACTCGTGTTGAGGTTGGGGGGCGTTACTCGGTGTTGGTTTCTGTGCTGAATGCGTGCGGTCCTTGCCTTGGCTAAGTCCATGCCGGTATTGGGGATAGGTGATGGTGGACCGTTGGTGAAGCCCTCAATAATGGACTCCAAAGGCGTTGACATGCGTTAAGTGTATTCCCATAACACCGTCTTGCTCCGCATCGCTTCGCGGGGCTGTTTTGTTTTGGCTGTTCTTCGAGCGGCCAAGCTTTGGAGGGGTGCCCGAGTGGCTAAAGGGGGCGGACTGTAAATCCGCTGGCTATGCCTACGTTGGTTCGAATCCAACCCCCTCCACCAAATTTTGATGGGTCCACACTTCCTAAAGTTGTGTGGAGCCGGACTTTGTGGGTCCACACCGCCTAGAGTTGTGTGGAGCTGTTTTGCTGGTCCACACGGCCTGAAGATGTGCGGGGCTGGCCGGGCTTCGTGCCTGAAGGTGCTTCCTGGGTGCGGGTTTTCTCCCCTTGCGGACTCGCGAACGGTCGGAAATTTGCAGGGGCGGCATCCAGTTCCTACTTTGCGTGGGTGCAGTTCAACATCGGCTTGCCGAATGTTGAGCAAATAGACAAGGCGGGTATAGCACAATGGTAGTGCAGCAGCCTTCCAAGCTGAATACGCGGGTTCGATTCCCGCTACCCGCTCCAAATCTTCCTTTGAAATCGTAGATTGAAGCAGTCGAGGCTGAAAAGCAGGACTGGATGTCCGCAGGGTTAAACGGTGCGTTGAGAAGTCTTTCGCGCAGGCGATGACCTGGCGGCTTTGCAATCGGGCCGGAACGGACCCACATGGCATGCGGATGAAGCCTCTTGAATATCGGCTGCTTACGGCTTAGAGCATCGGCTCAATGCTGCTTTCGCGTTGGCCTTCTGGCCGTCGCGCCGACCACTCGGTAAGGACAGAGAGTATGGCCAAACAGAAATTCGAGCGTACAAAGCCTCACTGCAACATCGGCACGATTGGTCACGTTGACCATGGCAAGACGTCGCTGACGGCAGCGATCACGAAGGTGTTGGCTGAAACTGGCGGTGCGAACTACACGTCTTACGACAACATCGACAAGGCGCCGGAAGAGCGCGCGCGCGGGATTACGATCTCGACGTCGCACGTCGAGTACGAGACGGAGAACCGTCACTACGCGCACGTTGATTGCCCAGGTCACGCGGACTACGTGAAGAACATGATCACGGGTGCGGCGCAGATGGACGGTGCGATCCTGGTTGTTTCGGCGGCCGACGGTCCGATGCCGCAGACGCGTGAGCACATCTTGCTGGCGCGTCAGGTTGGTGTTCCCGCCCTCGTCGTCTATCTCAACAAGTGCGACATGGTCGACGACGAAGAGCTTCTGGAGCTTGTCGAGATGGAAGTGCGTGAACTTCTTTCGTCCTACGAGTTCCCCGGCGACGATATTCCGATCACCAAGGGTTCGGCACTCGTTGCCCTCGAAGATGGCGATGCGAAGCTCGGCAAAGATTCGGTCCTCGAACTGATGAAGTCGGTTGATGAATACATCCCGACGCCTGAGCGTCCAATCGACCAGCCGTTCTTGATGCCGATCGAAGACGTTTTCTCGATTTCGGGCCGCGGTACGGTTGTGACGGGACGTGTTGAGCGTGGCATCGTCAAGGTCGGTGAAGAAATCGAGATTGTCGGTATCCGTGATACACAGAAGACGACGGTGACGGGCGTTGAGATGTTCCGCAAGCTTCTCGATGAGGGGCGTGCGGGCGACAACATCGGAGCGCTGTTGCGCGGTGTTGGGCGTGAAGACGTTGAACGCGGCCAGGTTTTGTGCAAGCCGGGTTCGATCACGCCGCATAAGAAGTTCAAGGCTGAAGCCTACATCCTGACGAAGGAAGAAGGTGGCCGCCACACGCCGTTTTTCACGAACTACCGGCCTCAGTTTTACTTCCGTACGACTGATGTGACGGGTGTTTGCTCGCTTCCGGAAGGGACCGAGATGGTGATGCCGGGCGATAACGTTGCGATGGATGTTGAGCTCATCACGCCGATCGCGATGGAAGAAAAACTGCGCTTTGCGATCCGCGAAGGCGGCCGAACGGTTGGTGCCGGGGTTGTCTCGGCGATCGTGGAGTAACAGGCACTTAATCCCGCAACGCCGGAAGCATTCAGTTCCGGCGTTGCTCTTTTTGGTCTGACGGGCTGTGTCTCTCGCGGGAGCGGCCAAACCAAAAGGAGCCGGCGAGCGGGGTCTCGGGCAGCGGGTGCGAAGACAAGTCTCGGCAAGAGGGATTAGCGCGTGATCGTTGTCACGACCAACGGAGTCGACGGCTACCGGATCGCGCGGACGATCGGAATGGTTCGGGGTCTATCGGTGCGCTCGCGAAGTCTCGCCGGCAACATCGGAGCGTCGATCCAGATTCTCTTCGGTGGTAATATTTCCGTCTATACGCGGCTTGCCGAACAGGCCCGGCAGGAAGCTTTCGATCACCTTGTTGCGCATGCGGAGGAGAAGGGCGCCAATGCCATCCTGGCGATGCGCTACGACGCTAACGAAATGGCCTCTGCAGTGACAGAGGTACTGGCCTACGGAACGGCTGTGGTTCTGGAAGAAGACCGATAAGTGTTGCGGCTATGCAACATTCAAGTAAAAAATATCTATTAGGGCGTGACAACACTGGATTGGTCAGTTATGGACAGCGGTCCCCCAGCCAATCCAGGTGAAGCACGCTCTCGCCGATGCGAGATTAGGGGTGTAGCTCAATTGGTAGAGCGTCGGTCTCCAAAACCGAAGGTTGGGGGTTCGAGGCCCTCCACCCCTGCCAGCGAACTGGATTTGAAAGCACGAAGCTGAGGTCCGCGAAGAGGGCGGCGGGCCAGTCAGACATGTGACGGATCGTGTGATAAATGCGACGATCCGAGGGAATGCCGGTCCTCTTTGGTTATTTGCTTCGAGAAGGCAACCTTGAACCCATTCCAATTCCTTCAGGAAGTCCGTCAAGAGACGGCCAAAGTGACCTGGCCGACCTGGAAAGAGGTCTGGATCACAACGGTGATGGTGCTGATCATGGTGACGGTGGCTGCCATGTTTTTCATGGCTGTTGATCAAATCCTTGGCGCGGTCCTCAACTTCGTTCTTCGCCTCGGGCAGTGAGCGAACATTTTCGTAATGCATTGCCGGTGGAAGGCACTACCAAGTCAGGTCAGGATCGAGCGATGGCGCAGCGCTGGTACATTGTGCACGCGTATACCAATTTCGAACGAAAAGTCGCCGAGGCGATCAAGGAGCGCGCGAAAGCCGCCGGTCTAGACGAGCTTTTCGGACAAATCATAGTGCCGACGGAAGAGATCGTCGAGGTCAAGCGCGGTCGTAAGGTGCAGACGGTGCGGAACTTTCTACCCGGTTACGTTCTGGTCAAAATGAATATGACGGATCCCGCGTTCCTGCTGATCAAGAACACGCCGAAGGTGACAGGATTCCTGGGCGCGGACAACAAGCCGATGCCGATTTCCGAGGATGAAGCCATGCGCATCCTCAGCCAAGTTAAAGACGGCGTCGAGCGGCCGAAGGCGACGATCACTTTCGAGGTCGGCGAGTTGGTCAAGGTTTCGGATGGCCCGTTCGCATCGTTCCAAGGGCATGTCGAAGAAGTCGACGAGGAGCGCGAACGGATCAAAGTGGCGGTTTCGATATTTGGACGGCCCACACCGGTCGAATTGGAGTTCAATCAGGTCGAAAAGGTCCCGAGTTGAGGAGTGAAAACCAAGGTTGTTAAGTGATTGACTCGGGAATCGTTAGTAGCGAGCCAGTGCCCATGACGGTCATTGGCTTCAAGTCGTGCGGGAGGGTGACGGCAAAGCACGCCGGCCCCCGTTGAACCGCTAACCCTGGGAACACCTGTCGGGTGGTCCCGCAAGTTTAGGGGAAAGAATGGCCAAAAAGATCGATGGCTACATCAACCTGCAAGTGCCTGCAGGCAAAGCCAATCCATCACCACCCATCGGACCAGCTTTGGGCCAACGTGGTGTCAACATTATGGAATTCTGCAAGGCGTTCAACGCCAAGTCCAAGGACATCGAGCCCGACACACCGATCCCGGTGAAGATCACGGTCTACACGGACCGCTCCTTCACTTTCGAAATGAAGACGCCGCCAGCTACCTTCTTCTTGAAGAAGGCCGCCGGACTGTCGCCAACCGGCAAGCCGGGTTCGGGCTCCAAAGAGCCAGGGCGCACCTCGGTGGCAACGGTGACGATGGATCAGTTGCGTGAGATCGCAAAAATGAAGCTTGCCGATCTCAATACGGACGACATCGACCAGGGCGCAAAGATTATCGCAGGTTCTGCTAGGGCTATGGGTATCGAGGTGAAGGGGTAAACGAATGGCAAACGTATCTCCTGAGGCCGCCAAAGAAGCCCGCAAGGCTGGTGGCAAGCGTCTTTACGCGCTGCGTCGCGATATCGACCCCAATAGTGCCTATGCGATCGAAGAGGCCGTCGACATGCTCAAGGAGCGTGCCAAGGCCAAGTTCGACGAGACGGTCGAGGTCGCCATGAACCTTGGTGTTGATCCCAAACATGCCGATCAGATCGTGCGTGGGGTTTGCATGCTGCCGAACGGTTCTGGCCGCACGGCCCGTGTGGCAGTTTTCGCGCGCGGTGCCAAGGCGGATGAAGCCAAGGAAGCGGGCGCGGATGTCGTCGGCGCTGAGGAACTCGTCCAGGAAGTCCAAGGTGGCACGATCAACTTCGACCGCTGCATTGCGACGCCTGACATGATGGGTTTGGTGGGCCGGTTGGGTAAGATTCTCGGCCCGCGCGGCCTGATGCCGAACCCTCGAGTTGGCACGGTGACGATGGATGTTGGCGAAGCCGTTCGGGCGGCCAAGGGCGGAGCGATAGAGTTCCGTGTCGAGAAAGCCGGCATCATTCACGGTGGGATCGGCAAGGCCAGCTTCTCGAGAGAAGCGCTGATCGAGAACATTCGGGCTTACGTCGACGCGGTCGTCAAAGCCAAGCCGACGGGCGCCAAGGGCACATACGTCAAGAAGGTATCGATCTCCTCGACCATGGGGCCAGGGATCAAAGTCGACGCGGGGACGGTGCTGCCGGCGGCGGTAAATTAATTTGGACGCGATGTTCGGTGCCCGTCGGGTGCTGAAACCGTGTCGGGTCAGCTCAAGTGATTGGGTAGTGACCTAGGTGAAAGATTTCGGGCGATGAGCCCGGAAGACCCCGTTCCCGGATTTGGCCCGCAAGGGCTGGTGATGGGACGGACCTGTCCGAGATTGCAGGCGCTGGTTGGTGATCGCCGCCAGCTTAATGGAATTGCCCAACGCTCGGTAAAACTGTGTTGGGCTGGCCTGCATGAGGCGGGAGAACGGCCGGTTTCGGACTCTTCGGGAAAGCGAGGTGCCGCAGTCGGTTCAAATCTTCTCGGTCTATGCCGGAAGGCCATGTGGCCGACTGGGGACAGGTGAACAGCACGTTGCTGGAATGAGGTGATTATCAGCCTTTGACCAGCATCAACTTGCAACCCGCAAGGCGTGACCATTATCGGCAGCCTTGCAGACCAGGAGAGAGCAGTGGATAGAGCCGCGAAACGTGAGCTCGTTGAAAACCTCCACGACGTGTTCGACGACACGGGCGTGGTGGTCGTTGCCCACTACACCGGTTTGACGGTCGCCCAGATGACCGACTACCGCCAGCGACTGAAGCAGGCGGGTGGTCATGTCAAGGTGGCCAAGAACCGGTTGGCCAAGCTCGCGCTCCAGGACACCCCAGTGTCGGGGATAGCCGACCTGTTCACGGGACCGACCTGCATTTCCTATTCGCAGGATCCGATCACCGCGGCCAAGGTCGCCGTTTCCTACGCCAAGGAGAATGAAAAACTCGTCATTCTCGGTGGCGCCATGGGGAGCAATGTTCTGGACGAAAAGGGCGTGAAAGCGCTCGCAGAGCTGCCTTCGCTCGATGAACTGAGGGCCACACTGATTGGTCTCCTTAATGCGCCGGCGACGAAGATCGCCCGCACCATCAAGGAGCCGAGTGCACAGCTTGCCCGCGTTCTTCAGGCCAAGGCGTCTCAGAACGAGGCCGCCTGATACGGCAACACGAAGCTCATTATCCAGCGTGGCAGTTCGTGAGAGACGCGCCGCGCACCGCTAGAAAAGATTTGAACCTGAAGGAAAACGAACATGGCCGATCTGTCTAAAATCGTCGACGACCTGTCGTCGCTGACCGTTCTCGAGGCGGCTGAACTTGCCACCATGCTCGAGGAAAAATGGGGCGTCTCGGCGGCCGCGGCTGTTGCCGTTGCTGCTGGCCCAGCCGGAGGCGCCGGGGATGCCGCCGCCGCTGAAGAACAAACTGAGTTCGACGTGATCCTCATCGCTGCCGGCGACAAGAAGATCAACGTCATTAAAGAGGTCCGCGCCATCACAGGTCTCGGCCTCAAGGAAGCAAAAGAGCTCGTCGAAGCCGGCGGCAAAGCGGTCAAAGAGGCTGCTTCGAAGGAAGAAGCTGAAGAGCTAAAGAAGAAACTGGAAGACGTCGGCGCCAAGGTCGAACTCAAATAACTGCTGCAGTCCTCTCCCTGGTTCGCCCTGGGGGGAGGACTGACTGCCTGGCGACGGTTTCCCGAAGTTCCCCGCAGCTAACTGGGCTGTTTCCCGAGGGGATTTCGGCGAACCGTATTCGAATTCTAGACCCTGCCGTTCGTGGGCGGATGGAAGGGTTAACTGGTTTTCGCGCGGCTGAGGATGCCGCGTCTTGAAAAAGTAAAGCGCAGGGGTGGGCTGACCCTTGCTGGCTCTTGAATTCACAGCGCGGGTCGGTCCCCCGCGCGGCGCACATCAAGGAGCAGTCATGGCTGAGACGTTCACCGGTCGCAAGCGTCTGCGGAAGAAATTTGGTTCTATCCGTGAAGTTGCTGCAATGCCGAACCTGATCGAGGTTCAAAAAAGCAGCTACGAAGACTTTCTTATGCGTAAAGCGCCGGAAGGCGGACGTCCCGACGACCACGGTTTGCAGGGTGTATTCAAGTCGGTGTTCCCGATTTCGGATTTCTCGGGCAAGTCGACTTTGGAATTCGTCGGTTATGAATTCGAGCCGCCGAAGTACGATGTCGATGAGTGCATCCAGCGTGACATGACCTATTCGGCACCGCTCAAGGTCAAGCTGCGTCTCATCGTGTTCGATATCAACGAAGAGACGGGTTCCAGGTCGATTAAGGACGTCAAGGAACAAGACGTCTACATGGGCGACATGCCACTGATGACGCAGAACGGTACGTTCATCATCAACGGTACGGAGCGCGTGATCGTCTCGCAGATGCACCGCTCGCCGGGCGTCTTTTTTGACCACGATCGCGGCCGCACGCACGTTTCAGGCAAGCTCTTGTTTGCTGCTCGCATCATTCCTTATCGCGGTTCCTGGCTCGACTTCGAGTTCGACGCGAAGGATGTCGCCTACGTGCGCATCGACCGTCGGCGCAAGCTGCCGGCCACGACGCTGCTTTACGCGCTGGGGCTCAACGACGAAGAGATCCTTGAGACGTTCTACAAGAAGGTCGTCATCAAGGAGAGCAAGCGCGGCTGGAAGATGCCGTTCGAGCCCGCCAAGTGGCGCGGGGTGGTGCCGAATTCTGACCTGCTCGATGGCAAGACCGGCGAAGTCATCGTCGACGCCGGCGAAAAGATCACCGCGCGGCGCGCCCGCGATCTGGCACAGAACGGGTTGAAGGAGCTGCTGGTTGCCTCAGAAGATCTCGTCGGCAAGTATCTTGGCGAAGACATCGTCGATATGAAGACCGGCCGAATCTACGCGGAAGCTGGCGCCGAGTTCAATTTGGAGCTGCTGGCGGAACTCAAGGAACAGAAGGTCAAAGAGTTCCCGATCCTCGACATCGACCACGTCAACATCGGCGCCTTTATCCGCAACACGCTGATGCTCGACAAGAACGCCAACAAAGAAGAAGCTCTGATGGATGTTTACCGGGTTATGCGGCCCGGTGAGCCACCGACCATCGAGGCGGCGACGAACCTGTTCTACGGGCTGTTCTTTGATTCTGAGCGCTACGACCTGTCGGCGGTCGGCCGGGTGAAGATGAACATGCGTCTGTCCGAACTCGACGGCTTCACGGAGGCCGAAGATACGGTGCGCGTTCTGCGTGCGGAGGACATCATTTCGGTTCTCCGTCTGCTGGTCGGCTTGCGCGACGGACGTGGCAGCATCGACGACATCGACCATCTCGGCAACCGCCGTGTGCGCTCGGTGGGTGAGTTGATGGAGAACCAGTATCGGCTGGGTCTGTTGCGAATGGAGCGGGCGATTAAGGAGCGCATGAGTTCGGTCGATATCGATACTGTCATGCCGCAGGACTTGATCAACGCGAAGCCTGCCGCAGCAGCGGTGCGTGAATTCTTCGGCTCTTCGCAGTTGTCGCAGTTCATGGACCAGACCAACCCGTTGTCGGAGATCACTCACAAGCGGCGCTTGTCGGCGCTTGGTCCAGGCGGCCTGACGCGTGAGCGGGCGGGCTTTGAGGTGCGCGACGTGCACCCGACGCACTACGGCCGGATCTGTCCGATCGAAACGCCGGAAGGGCCGAACATCGGCCTTATCAACTCGCTGGCCACGTTTGCGAAGGTCAACAAGTACGGCTTCATCGAGAGCCCGTACCGGAAGGTCGTCGACGGTAAGGTCACCGACGAGGTCGAGTACCTGTCGGCAACTGCCGAGATGCGCCACTATGTTGCGCAGGCGAATGCCATGATCGCTGATGATGGAACGTTGACTGGTGACCTGGTCAACTGCCGCTATCAGGGCGACGTGATGCTGGTTCCGCCGTCGACGGTGAACTACATCGACGTTTCGCCAAAGCAGCTCGTGTCGGTGGCCGCCTCACTCATTCCGTATCTGGAAAACGATGACGCCAACCGCGCATTGATGGGGTCCAACATGCAGCGGCAGGCGGTGCCGTTGATCCGGGCCGAGGCGCCGCTTGTCGGCACCGGCATGGAAGAGGTCGTGGCGCGCGATTTGGGCGCGGCGATCGTGGCGCGCCGGACCGGCATCATCGATCAGGTCGATGCAACCCGTATCGTTATCCGCGCGACGGAGGAAACCGATCCTTCGAAGCCAGGTGTCGATATCTACCGGCTGCGCAAATTCCAGCGTTCCAACCAGAACACGTGCATCAACCAGCGGCCATTGGTGAACGTTGGTGACTCCGTGCGCCAGGGCGAGATCATAGCCGACGGCCCGTCGACCGATCTGGGCGATCTGGCGCTGGGCAAGAACGTGCTCGTCGCGTTCATGCCGTGGATGGGCTACAACTTCGAGGATTCCATCCTCATGTCCGAGCGCGTCGTCACCGACGATGTGTTCACGTCGATCCACATCGAAGAGTTCGAGGTGATGGCCCGCGATACCAAGTTGGGGCCTGAAGAAATCACGCGTGACATTCCTAACATTTCGGAAGAAGCGCTGAGGAACCTCGACGAAGCAGGCATCGTCTACATCGGTGCGGAAGTGCATCCTGGTGATATTCTGGTCGGCAAGATCACGCCGAAGGGCGAGAGCCCGATGACGCCGGAAGAAAAGCTGCTGCGCGCTATCTTCGGTGAGAAGGCGTCGGATGTCCGAGATACCTCGATGAGGTTGCCGCCAGGCGTTTCCGGAACCATCGTGGAAGTGCGGGTCTTCAACCGCCACGGCGTCGACAAGGACGAGCGCGCCATGTCGATCGAGCGCGAGGAGATCGAGCGTCTCGCCAAGGACCGCGATGACGAGATGCAGATCCTCGACCGTAACGTCTATGCGCGTCTCAGCGATGCGTTGATGGGCAAGGAAGTTGCCAAGGGTCCGCAGGGTGCGCGCAGTGGCACCGAGGTCGACGGCGATGTTCTGACCGAAATTCCAAGGTCGCAGTGGTGGGAAATCGGACTTGCCGACGAGAAGGCTCAGGGTGAGCTGGAAGCCATCCAGAAGCAGTACGAAGACGCCAAGAAGAGCCTCGAGCGACGCTTCGTCGACAAGGTCGACAAGCTGCAGCGTGGCGATGAAATGCCGCCAGGTGTGATGAAGATGGTCAAGGTCTTCGTCGCAGTGAAGCGCAAGATCCAGCCGGGCGATAAAATGGCCGGCCGGCACGGCAATAAGGGTGTCGTGTCAATGATCGTGCCGAAGGAAGATATGCCGTTCCTCGAGGATGGCACACCCGTCGACATTGTCTTGAACCCGCTCGGCGTGCCTTCGCGCATGAACGTTGGACAGATCCTCGAGACACACACGGGCTGGGCCTGTCGCGGATTGGGGCGTGCCATCGAACAGGCCGTGGAGGAATACAAAGCCTCTGGTGACATGAGCCCGCTCAATAAGCAGTTGGTCAGTGTTTACGGTGAGGAGACGATTAAGGACGTGGCTCCTGAAGACGAGGACAAAGTTCGGTTGGCCGACCAAATCAAGATTGGCGTACCGATCGCGACCCCGGTGTTCGATGGTGCGCACGAACCCGACATCGTCGAGATGCTGGAGTTGGCGGGCTTTGACCGGTCGGGTCAGGTTCAGCTCTACGACGGACGTACCGGTGAGGCGTTCGACCGGAAGGTCACGGTTGGCTACAAGTACATCCTTAAGCTCCACCACTTGGTCGACGACAAGATCCACGCCCGGTCAATCGGTCCTTACTCGCTAGTCACTCAGCAGCCGCTCGGTGGTAAGGCGCAGTTCGGCGGGCAGAGGTTCGGAGAAATGGAAGTCTGGGCCCTGGAAGCTTATGGCGCCGCTTACACGCTGCAGGAAATGCTGACGGTGAAGTCGGACGACGTCGCCGGGCGGACCAAGGTGTACGAGGCAATTGTGCGCGGTGACGATGCGTTCGAAGCGGGCGTGCCGGAGAGCTTCAACGTGCTCGTCAAGGAGATGCGTGCCTTGGGTCTCAACGTTGAACTTATTAATACGGATAGGAAACCAGGAGAAGAAAAGGAGACCGGTGTCCAGCTGCGGCTGCAATCGCCGCCGGCTGCTGCCGAGTAACCATCCAGGCCGAGAAGGGCCGGCCCCGATGCATGGCGGGGCTGAACCCAACCGCCGCCCCACGAATCCATGGGCCTGTTGCTGAGGGCCCGCCAGGAGACTGCCGATGAACGAGATCGCCAATTTTTTCAAGAGCCAGCAGCCGCTCCAGACCTTTGATCAGATCAAGATCTCGCTTGCCAGCCCCGACGACATCCTGTCGTGGTCGTTTGGCGAGATCAAGAAACCTGAGACGATCAACTACCGTACGTTCAAGCCCGAACGCGATGGTCTGTTCTGCGCGCGCATCTTCGGCCCGATCAAGGACTACGAGTGCCTGTGCGGCAAGTACAAGCGGATGAAGTACAAGGGCATTATCTGCGAAAAGTGCGGCGTGGAAGTGACCCTGGCCAAGGTCCGCCGCGAACGCATGGGGCACATCGAACTGGCGGCGCCGGTCGCCCATATCTGGTTCCTGAAGTCGCTGCCGTCCCGCATCGGCCTGCTGCTCGACATGACGCTCAAGGACCTCGAGCGGGTCCTGTATTTCGAGAACTATATCGTCGTCGATCCGGGGATCTCGCCGTTCAAGGAAAAGCAACTTCTGACCGAGGAAGAGTATAACCAAGCACTCGAGGAGCATGGTTCAGACAGTTTTACTGCCGGCATCGGCGCGGAGGCCATCCGTGAAATCCTGATCAACATGGATCTGCACAAGATCCGTGAGGACCTGCGTCAGGAGATCGCCGAGGCGACTACGGAACTGAAGCCGAAGAAGCTCGGCAAGCGGCTCAAGGTGATTGAGGCGTTTCTCGAGTCGGGCAACCGTCCGGAATGGATGATCCTCACCGTAGTGCCGGTGATCCCACCGGAATTGCGGCCTTTGGTTCCACTCGATGGCGGCCGCTTCGCGACGTCGGACCTGAACGATCTCTATCGTCGCGTCATCAACCGTAACAACCGTCTGAAGCGGCTTATGGAGCTGCGCGCGCCTGACATCATCATCCGCAACGAAAAGCGTATGTTGCAGGAGTCGGTGGACGCGCTGTTCGACAACGGCCGCCGCGGTCGCGTTATCACGGGCGCCAACAAGCGGCCACTGAAGTCGCTGGCGGATATGCTGAAAGGTAAGCAGGGCCGGTTCCGGCAGAACCTGCTCGGTAAGCGCGTCGACTACTCGGGACGCTCCGTGATCGTGGTTGGTCCCGAGCTGAAACTGCATCAATGCGGCTTGCCCAAGAAGATGGCTTTGGAGCTGTTCAAGCCGTTCATCTATGCGCGGCTGCAGGTGCTTGGTCAGGCAGCGACCGTCAAGCAAGCCAAGAAGCTCGTTGAAAAGGAAAAGCCGGAAGTCTGGGACGTCCTCGATGAGGTGATCCGAGAGCATCCGGTGATGCTGAACCGGGCGCCGACGTTGCACCGTCTTGGCATTCAGGCGTTCGAGCCAGTGCTGATTGAAGGTAAGGCGATCCAGTTGCACCCGCTGGTCTGCGCAGCTTTCAACGCCGACTTCGATGGTGACCAGATGGCGGTCCATGTGCCGTTGTCGCTTGAAGCCCAGCTCGAAGCACGCGTGCTCATGATGTCTACCAACAACATTCTGCACCCGGCCAATGGTCATCCGATCATCGTGCCGTCGCAGGACATCGTGCTAGGGCTATATTACCTATCGCTTATTGCGGATAACGAACCCGGCGAAGGTATGATCATTGGCTCTTCCAGCGAAGTGCATCATGCGCTTGGGACCGGCTCTGTGACATTGCACGCCAAGGTCAAGGGCCGCTGGATTACCTACGATGAAGCGGGTAACGAAATCGTCGAGCTACACGACACGACACCTGGACGCATTCTGCTCGGCGATCTCTTGCCGCGGCGCCCAGGTATCAAGTTCGATCTGGTCAACCAGCTGCTGACGAAAAAAGCGATCTCGAAGATTATCGACGAGGTTTACCGCGGCTGCGGTCAGAAGGAGACCGTGATTTTCTGCGACCAGATCATGGCGCTTGGGTTCCATCATGCCTTCAAGGCGGGCATCTCGTTCGGCAAGGACGATATGCTCATTCCGGACGCCAAGCCTGCTATTATGGCGGAGACGGAAGAATTCGTGCGCGAGTTCGAGCAGCAGTACAACGACGGCCTCATCACGCAGCTGGAAAAGTACAACAAGGTCGTCGATGCCTGGTCGAAATGCACCGACAAGATCGCCAAGGAGATGATGGAGCGTATCTCGGCAACCGAGTTCCTTGAGAACGGGCGCCAGAAGCCGATCAACTCGATCTACATGATGAGCCATTCCGGCGCACGCGGTTCACCAACCCAGATGCGTCAGCTGGCGGCCATGCGCGGCCTCATGACGAAGCCGTCGGGTGAGATTATCGAGACGCCGATCAAGGCGAACTTCAAGGAAGGCTTGTCGGTGCTCGAGTACTTCAACTCGACACACGGCGCGCGGAAGGGTCTTGCCGATACGGCGCTGAAAACCGCTAACTCTGGTTATTTGACGCGGCGTCTCGTCGACGTGGCGCAGGATTTCGATCATCTTGGAGCCCGATTGCGGGACCGATGATGGCATCTCGATCCAGGCGGTCGTCGATGCCGGGCAGGTGATCGTACCACTGTCACAGCGGGCGCTTGGGCGCACGGCTGCGGAGGATGTCATCAGTCCGGAGACCGGCGAAGTCATCATCGAGAAGAATACGCTGATCGAAGAAAGGTTGGCGGAGGCGATCGGGGCGGCGGAGATCCAGGAGCTCAAGATCCGTTCCGTGCTGACTTGCGAAACGCAAACGGGTGTCTGCGCGGCTTGCTATGGCCGCGACTTGGCGCGTGGTACGCCGGTGAACATCGGGGAAGCCGTCGGCGTCATTGCTGCACAGTCGATCGGTGAACCGGGCACCCAGCTGACCATGCGCACCTTCCACATTGGCGGTACGGCGCAGGTTGTCGATACGTCGTTCATCGAGTTGAGTTTCAACGGCACGGTGCGGGTCAAGAACCGCAATCTGGTGAAAGACAGTCAGGGCCGTCTGGTGGCGATGACGCGTAACGTGGCGCTTACCATCGAGGACCAGACCGGCAAGGAACTGGCCCTTCACAAGGTACCCTACGGTGCACGTCTGCTGGTCGATGAGGGTGACACGGTCAAGCGCGGTACGCGCATGGCGCAGTGGGACCCCTACACCCGTCCGGTCTTGAGCGAGGTCGATGGGACGATCAGCTTTGAAGATATCGTCGACGGCGCTTCGGTGCGTGAGCAGACCGATGAGGTCAAGGGCACCACCAACCGCGTCGTGATCGACTGGCGTGCCTCGCCGCGTGGAGCCGAGCTGAAACCGGCTATCGTCGTTAACGATGCCAAGGGCAAGCCTGTCAAAGCCCCTCGTGGTGGAGATGCCCGCTATCTGTTGACGGTGGACGCGATCCTTTCGGTCGAGCCCGGCGATAAGTTGAAGGCTGGCGACGTGTTGGCCCGTAGTCCGATGGCGTCAGCGAAGTCAGGCGACATTACCGGTGGTCTGCCTCGTGTTGCGGAGCTTTTCGAAGCCCGCCGCCCGAAAGATCACGCGATCATTTCCGAGGCTTCAGGTACGATCGAGTTCGGTAAGGACTACAAGAACAAGCAGCGCATTATCGTGCGGCCGGACGATGAAAGCGACGATGCGGTCGAGTACCTCATTCCGCGCGGGAAGTCGTTGGCCGTCCAGAACGGTGACCGTATTGAACGTGGCGATTACGTCTATGATGGTCACCCGGCTCCGCATGATATTCTCGCCATTAAAGGCGTTGAGGAACTCGCCAACTACCTGATCAACGAGATCCAGGACGTCTATCGGCTGCAGGGTGTGACGATCAATGATAAGCATATTGAGGTGATCGTCCGGCAGATGCTGCAAAAGATCGAGATTACGGACGCTGGCGAGACGGACATGATCAAGGGAGAGCAGCTCGACCGGATCGAGTACGAGGAACGGAATATAGCAGCTGAAAAAGACGGCTTGCGGCCGGCGGCGGCGATCCCGGTGCTGCTTGGTATCACCAAGGCGTCGCTGCAAACCCGTTCGTTCATCTCGGCGGCGTCGTTCCAGGAGACCACCCGTGTGCTCACTGAAGCTTCTGTCAACGGGAAGGTGGATACGCTCGACGGGCTCAAGGAGAACGTCATTGTCGGCCGCCTTATTCCAGCGGGGACCGGCGGGATGTTGCGCCGTCTGCGCCGGATTGCGAATAAGCGTGACATGCTGATCGCCAAGGAGCAGGAGAAGTCCAAGGTAAGCGCGGTCGCCGCACCGCCAAGCGAGGAGGCGGCCGAGTAGCCGCAGCCTGTTGCAACAAATTGAGACGGCCGCTGAATAGGCGGCCGTTTTCGTGCGAAGTGCGCTCACGCCGCGTGGGCTCTGCGGCATTTCTGGCTCAATCCCTTTGATCACACCCGCGCGACAAATTTATTTCGGGTTTTTGGCACCGTT
This sequence comes from uncultured Alphaproteobacteria bacterium, assembly GCA_963753045.1. GTDB lineage: Bacteria > Pseudomonadota > Alphaproteobacteria > Rhizobiales > Hyphomicrobiaceae > Filomicrobium. The sequence continues at coordinate 114,749 of CAVWAT010000016.1, read as the reverse complement.
GCTGTTGACCCAGATATCCCCAACGATTATACGGGCTTCACTCTCACGGCAGGCTGTAGCTGGCGCTTTGCTATTGGCGCTCAAGAGAGCCTTTTAGGCTCGGCTAGACGCTGTCGTTTCAAAGAAGAGGACAATTCGCTAGCCATGATCTGCGACCCGAAGGGTTGAAGATCCAATGGCGTTTCTCGTTGGGCCAGGTCGGGAGCGATAGGTCCGGCGACGCAGTTTTTGGCGTGCGCGGTTGCGGATGCCTTGGGATGAGGCCGAATGCCTACGATTCAACAGTTGATTAGAAAGCCGCGCCAACGGAAGATCGTCCGCGGTAAGTCGCGCCACATGGAAGCGTGCCCGCAGAAGCGTGGCGTGTGTACGCGCGTCTACACAACGACGCCCAAGAAGCCGAACTCAGCTTTGCGGAAAGTCGCAAAGATCAGGCTGACGAACGGTTATGAGGTGATCGGTTATATTCCGGGTGAGGGGCACAACCTGCAGGAGCACTCCGTTGTGCTTATCCGAGGTGGCCGCGTGAAAGACTTGCCCGGTGTGCGCTATCACATTGTGCGCGGTGTGCTCGACACGCAGGGCGTGGCCGACCGCAAGCAGCGCCGATCGAAGTATGGCGCCAAGAAGCCGAAGTAATTGGAATTGGTTGGCCGTGGACTTAGCGCCGGGCCGCAGAACAGGAATTAGGACACGATGTCCAGACGCCACCGTGCACAAAAGCGCGAAATTATTCCGGATCCGAAGTTCACCGACGTTATCGTGACGAAGTTCATGAACGCAGTGATGAGAGATGGAAAGAAATCGACCGCGGAACGTATCGTTTACGGTGCCTTTGACCGCATTGAAGAGAAGGCGAAATCCGATCCGCTGCCGCTCTTTCACGATGCGCTGAAGAACGTGATGCCGTCGGTTGAAGTGCGTTCACGTCGGGTTGGTGGCGCAACCTATCAGGTGCCGATCGAAGTGCGTCCGGAACGCCGCCAGGCATTGGCGATCCGCTGGATTATCGGTGCTGCACGCAACCGCAACGAAAATACCATGGTGGAGCGTCTTTCAGGTGAACTCCTGGATGCCGCCAACAACCGTGGAACATCGGTCAAGAAGCGTGAGGATACGCATAAGATGGCGGAAGCCAACCGAGCCTTCTCGCACTATCGCTGGTAAGGGCACCATCCGCAGTTAGAACGTAAGGGTTATCCCTAGAGGCTTATCATGGCTCGCGAATACGCAATTGAGGACTACCGTAACTTCGGCATCATGGCGCATATTGACGCCGGAAAAACAACGACAACGGAACGCATCCTCTTCTACACCGGTATATCGCATAAAATTGGCGAGGTGCACGACGGCGCCGCGACCATGGACTTCATGGATCAGGAAGCCGAGCGCGGCATCACCATTACCTCCGCTGCTACGACCTGTAACTGGCCGGGCCGCGACGGTAAGATGCGCCGTTTGAACATCATCGACACACCAGGCCACGTCGACTTCACCATCGAGGTGGAGCGTAGTCTTCGCGTGCTCGACGGTGCTGTGTGCGTGCTCGACTCTAACGCCGGTGTCGAGCCGCAGACCGAAACGGTTTGGCGCCAGGGCGACAAGTATTCGGTTCCGCGCGTTATCTTCGCCAACAAGATGGATAAGATCGGTGCCGACTTCTACATGTGCATCGCTGACATCAAGGAAAAGCTGGGCGCGCGTCCCGTGCCGATCCAGATCCCCATCGGTGCTGAGAACGATTTCGCCGGCGTGGTCGATCTCATCACGATGAAGGCCTACCTTTGGGAAGGCGAAGACAAGGGCGCGACCTTTACCGAAATTGAGATTCCCGAGGATCTCGTCGACAAGGCCAACGAGCTGCGCGGTGAAATGATAGAAGCCGCTGTCGAAATGGACGACGACGCGATGAGCGCCTACCTCGATGGCAATGAGCCCGACGCGGATACGCTGCGCAAGCTTCTGCGCAAGGGGACGTGCACGAACACGTTCTATCCGATGCTGTGCGGCTCGGCGTTCAAGAACAAGGGTGTGCAGCCTTTGCTCGATGCCGTCGTCGATCTTCTGCCAAGTCCTGTTGAAGTTCCGGCGATCAAGGGCATCAACCCGAAGGACAACTCGCCGATGGAGCGCAAGTCGTCTGACGATGAAGCCCTTGCAATGCTGGCCTTCAAGATCATGAACTTCGAGCATGTTGGCTCGTTGACCTTCTGCCGCATCTATTCGGGCAAGCTCCAGCAAGGCATGTCGCTCGTCAACTCGACACGCGACAAGAAAGAGCGCGTTGGCCGCGCCTACATGATGCATGCCGACGATCGCAAGGAAATTAAAGAGGCGTACGCGGGGGATATCATCGCGCTGCAGGGCCTCAAGGATACGCGAACCGGTGAAACGCTGTGCGATCCGGCCAGACCGGTGATCCTGGAGAAAATGGAATTCCCGGATCCGGTGATCGAGATGAAGGTCGAGCCGAAAACCAAGGCCGACCAGGAAAAGATGGCGCTGGCGCTCAACGAAATGGCGCTTGAAGATCCTTCCTTCCGCGTTTCGGTTGATCAGGAGTTGGGCGAGACCATCCTCAAGGGCATGGGCGAGCTTCATCTCGACATCAAGGTCGACATTCTGAAGCGCACCCACAAGGTGGAAGCCGACACCGGCGCTCCACAGGTGGCCTATAGGGAGAGCCTCGCGAGACCGACCAATGTCGATTACACGCACAAAAAGCAAACCGGTGGTACCGGTCAGTTTGCGCGCGTGAAAATGACAATCGAGCCAAACGAAATCGGCAAGGGTAACGAATTCAGTTCCGTGATCGTCGGTGGCTCCGTGCCGAAGGAGTACATCCCCGGCGTTGAGAAGGGTGTGCGTTCGGTCTGGGCGACTGGCATGCTGATCGGCTTTCCGATGGTCGACATGAAGGTGACGTTGAACGATGGCGCCTTCCACGAAGTCGACTCGTCGGTCATCGCCTTCGAAATCGCTGCGCGCGCGGCCATGCGCGAAGGCTGCGAAAAAGGCGGCATCAAGCTTTTGGAGCCGGTGATGGATGTCGAGATCGTGTCGCCGCAGGAATTCGTCGGCGGCATCATCGGTGATGTCAACTCGCGGCGTGGCCAGATTCGTTCGCAGGACCTGCGCGGCAACGCCGTGCTGATCAGGGCATTTGTGCCGCTGGCAAACATGTTTGGTTACATCAACACACTGCGGTCCATGTCGACGGGCCGTGCACAATATTCGATGCAGTTCGCGCACTACGCCGAGGTGCCACGCAATGTGGCCGATGAGGTGAAGGCGAAATACGCCTAAGGTTCGCGGATAGCAAAGTGGCCAACGGAAGCAAATTCCGGTGGTCGTGTCAGAGAGATACGTTGTTTTAGTTCAGACGATTTGGGCAACGACAGTTAAGACGGAGAGCCGGAATGGCCAAACAGAAATTCGAGCGTACAAAGCCTCACTGCAACATCGGCACGATTGGTCACGTTGACCATGGCAAGACGTCGCTGACGGCAGCGATCACGAAGGTGTTGGCTGAAACTGGCGGTGCGAACTACACGTCTTACGACAACATCGACAAGGCGCCGGAAGAGCGCGCGCGCGGGATTACGATCTCGACGTCGCACGTCGAGTACGAGACGGAGAACCGTCACTACGCGCACGTTGATTGCCCAGGTCACGCGGACTACGTGAAGAACATGATCACGGGTGCGGCGCAGATGGACGGTGCGATCCTGGTTGTTTCGGCGGCCGACGGTCCGATGCCGCAGACGCGTGAGCACATCTTGCTGGCGCGTCAGGTTGGTGTTCCCGCCCTCGTCGTCTATCTCAACAAGTGCGACATGGTCGACGACGAAGAGCTTCTGGAGCTTGTCGAGATGGAAGTGCGTGAACTTCTTTCGTCCTACGAGTTCCCCGGCGACGATATTCCGATCACCAAGGGTTCGGCACTCGTTGCCCTCGAAGATGGCGATGCGAAGCTCGGCAAAGATTCGGTCCTCGAACTGATGAAGTCGGTTGATGAATACATCCCGACGCCTGAGCGTCCAATCGACCAGCCGTTCTTGATGCCGATCGAAGACGTTTTCTCGATTTCGGGCCGCGGTACGGTTGTGACGGGACGTGTTGAGCGTGGCATCGTCAAGGTCGGTGAAGAAATCGAGATTGTCGGTATCCGTGATACACAGAAGACGACGGTGACGGGCGTTGAGATGTTCCGCAAGCTTCTCGATGAGGGGCGTGCGGGCGACAACATCGGAGCGCTGTTGCGCGGTGTTGGGCGTGAAGACGTTGAACGCGGCCAGGTTTTGTGCAAGCCGGGTTCGATCACGCCGCATAAGAAGTTCAAGGCTGAAGCCTACATCCTGACGAAGGAAGAAGGTGGCCGCCACACGCCGTTTTTCACGAACTACCGGCCTCAGTTTTACTTCCGTACGACTGATGTGACGGGTGTTTGCTCGCTTCCGGAAGGGACCGAGATGGTGATGCCGGGCGATAACGTTGCGATGGATGTTGAGCTCATCACGCCGATCGCGATGGAAGAAAAACTGCGCTTTGCGATCCGCGAAGGCGGCCGAACGGTTGGTGCCGGGGTTGTCTCGGCGATCGTGGAGTAACAGGCACTTAATCCCGCAACGCCGGAAGCATTCAGTTCCGGCGTTGCTCTTTTTGGTCTGACGGGCTGTGTCTCTCGCGGGAGCGGCCAAACCAAAAGGAGCCGGCGAGCGGGGTCTCGGGCAGCGGGTGCGCCGGGCTCGGTTTTGGAATTCATTTGTGGGCTGCGCCCGCCCTGACGGGCGCATCTTGCGTTGGAGAGTAAGGCTAAGACGATGACCGGTCAGAACATACGCATTCGGCTCAAGGCCTTCGATCATCGAATACTCGATGCATCGACGCGCGAGATCGTGAACACGGCGAGGCGTACGGGCGCCGAGGTGCGGGGACCTATCCCGCTGCCGACGCGTATCGAGCGTTACACCGTCAACCGCTCGCCGCACATCGACAAGAAGAGCCGCGAGCAATTCGAGATGCGCACCCATAAGCGCATGCTCGATATCGTTGATCCTACGCCGCAGACGGTCGATGCGCTGATGAAGCTCGATTTGGCGGCCGGTGTCGACGTGGAAATCAAGCTTTAAGCCGTCGTTTGGTTGAAAACCTGACGGTGTGTCGAAGACCCTAAAACGTGCCGAAGCTTCGGACTGAGGCAGCGAATTGGGATATGAAAAAGGAAGGAATGCTCCTATGCGTTCCGGAGTGATCGCCCAGAAGGTGGGCATGACCCGCATCTTTACTGACGCAGGCGAACATGTGCCTGTTACGGTTCTGCGGTTGGAAAACTGCCAGGTGCTTGCGCAACGCACCGAGGAAAAGAACGGTTACACCGCGCTGCAGCTCGGTGCCGGCACGCGGCGTCCGTCGCGCGTGACAGCGCCTGAGCGCGGCAACTTCGCGGTGGCCAAGGTCGAAGCGAAGCGCAAGCTTGCGGAGTTTCGGGTGTCGCCGGACAACCTCATTGAAGTGGGCGCGGAAATCACCGCCGACCACTTTGTGCCAGGGCAGTTCGTGGACATCACCGGGACGTCGGTCGGTAAGGGCTTCCAAGGTGCGATGAAACGGTGGAACTTCCGCGGTCTCCGGGCAACCCATGGTGTTTCGGTGTCTCACCGCAGCCACGGTTCAACCGGGCAACGTCAGGATCCGGGCAAGGTGTTCAAGGGCAAGAAGATGGCCGGACATATGGGTTCAGAGCGGGTCACGACGCAGAACCTGGTCGTCGTCAAAACCGATATGGAGCGTGGGCTCGTCATGGTACGCGGCGCAGTGCCCGGCCACAAAGGTGGTTGGGTTCTGGTGCGCGATGCCGTGAAGCGCAAGCTTCCCGACACGGCGCCGAAGCCTGGTGCTTTTAAGCCGCGCGAGGGTGACGCAGCAAGTGCTGAAGTAGCCGGTCAAGAGGAGCAGCAGTGATGAAAGTCGACGTCACGACGCTTGAAGCCGGCTCCGCCGGGAGCATCGAACTGGCCGATCACGTGTTCGGGCTGGAACCGCGAAAGGATCTGCTCCATCGCATGGTGCGCTATCAGACCCTGAAGCGGATGGCAGGAACGCATCATTCTCAGGATCGCTCCGAAGTCACGGTCACGGGTAAGAAGGTCTACAAGCAGAAGGGCACCGGTGGCGCCCGTCACGGTGACAAGTCCGTGCCTCAATGGCGCGGCGGTGGCAAGGCACTTGGTCCGAAGCCGCGTAGCCACGCGATCGGCCTGCCGAAAAAAGTCCGAGCGCTGGCACTGCGTCATGCTCTATCGGCAAAGGCAAAGGCCGGCGACATCGTCGTTCTTGAAAAGGCGGCCTCGGCGGATGGCAAGACGGCCGGTCTGCGTGAGTTTTTTGGCAAACTCGAACTCAAGAACGCGCTGATTATCGATGGCGCGTCGCTTGATGCCACGTTTGTGCGGGCCGCGCGCAACATACCAAACATCGACGTTTTGCCGATCCAGGGCATCAACGTCTACGACATTCTGCGCCGCAGGAAACTGGTGCTGACGAAGGCGGCTGTCGCAGCCCTCGATCAGCGTTTCGCTGCGGCAGAGGAAATCGGTGAAAGGGCCTGAGGATGCAAAAGCTCAAAGCCTACGACATCATCCGCTCGCCAGTGATTACCGAGAAAGCGACGTTGCTTTCGGAAGCCAATCAGGTGGTCTTCAACGTCTCCAGCACGGCGACGAAGCCTGACATCAAGAGTGCCGTCGAGGCGCTGTTTGACGTCAAGGTGAAGGCCGTGAACACGTTTGTCCGCAAGGGCAAGACGAAGATGTTCCGAGGCCGCCGCGGCGTTCAAAGCAATGTAAAAAAAGCGATCGTCACGCTCGAAGACGGGCAGGCGATCGACGTTACGACCGGACTGTAAGGAGGCGAGGTCAAATGGCACTAAAGACATATCGACCGACGTCGCCCGGCCTTCGTCAGCTGGTGATCGTTGATCGCAAGGGATTGTGGAAAGGCGCTCCGGTTAAGATGTTGACCGAGGGCAAGTCGAAGACTGGTGGACGCAATGCGCATGGCCGTATTACGACGCGGCATATTGGCGGCGGTCACAAGCAGACTTACCGTCTTATCGACTTCAAGCGCCGCAAGTTCGACGTTCCGGGTAAGGTCGAGCGGATCGAGTATGATCCCAATCGCACCGCGTTTATCGCCCTCATCAAGTATGAGGATGGTGAGCTGAGCTATATCCTGGCACCGCAACGTCTGAGCGCAGGCGATACCGTGATTGCAGGTGAGAAGGTCGACGTGAAGCCTGGCAACGCAATGCCGTTGTCGAGCATGCCGATCGGCACGATTATCTACAACGTCGAGCTGAAGCCCGGAAAGGGTGGGCAGATCGCGCGCTCCGCAGGTGGGTTCGTTCAGCTTGTAGGACGCGACGCTGGTTGGGCCATCTTGAAGCTGAGCTCGGGCGAAACCCGGCGCGTGCGTTCCGATTGCATGGCCAGTGTTGGCGCGGTGTCCAATCCGGACCATGGCAACACGGTTGATTCAAAAGCTGGCCGGACCCGCTGGAAGGGCACACGGCCAACGGTTCGCGGCATCACCATGAACCCGGTCGATCACCCCAACGGTGGCCGCACCAATGGCGGTAAGCACTGGGCGACGCCGTGGGGCAAGCCGACCAAGGGTGCAAGAACCCGCAAGAACAAGACGTCGGACAAGTTTATTGTCCGTAGCCGTCATTTGAAGAAGAAGTAAGCGCGGGTAACCGCGCGACCGTTAAGGAGATAATGTCGTGGCACGTTCAGTCTGGAAGGGTCCGTTTGTCGACGGCTTCCTTCTCAAGAAGGCCGAGAAAGTGCGCGCCTCGGGACGCAACGAGATCATCAAGATCTGGAGCCGGCGCTCGACGATTCTGCCTCAGTTCGTGGGGCTGACGTTTGGCGTTTACAACGGCCTAAAGCACATCCCCGTGAGCGTTACCGAGGACATGATCGGGCACAAGTTTGGTGAGTTCGCGCCAACGCGCAACTACTCCGGCCACGGCGGCGATAAGAAAGCGAGACGCTGATGGGCAAGAAGAGCCGGGAGCGCGTTCTCCCCGACAACGAGGCGAAGGCCGTTGCACGCAGTTTGCGTGTGTCGCCGCAAAAGCTGGACCTGGTGGCAAGCCTCATCCGGGGCAAGCCAGTTGAGCAGGCGCTTGCCGATCTTGAGTTTTCGCGCAAGCGGATCTCAGGGGACGTGCGCAAGTGTCTGATGAGCGCGGTCGCCAATGCCGAAAACAACCATCAGCTCAGCATCGATCAGCTGGTGGTGGCGGAAGCCTACGTCGGCAAGAACCTGGTGATGAAGCGTTTCCATGCGCGTGGCCGTGGGCGTTCGTCGATGGTCATGAAGCCTTTTTCGCAAATCACCGTGGTGGTGCGCGAAGTTGACGAGGACGAACTTGTGAACGTGCGTAAGCGTGCCAATGGCGGCAAGGTGAGGTCAAAGACCAAGACTGCTCCGCCTGCCGAGACGCAGCCACCTGCTGCCGAAGCGAAGGAGGCCGAGTAATGGGTCATAAAGTCAATCCGGTCGGCCTACGCGTCGGCATCAACCGTACTTGGGATAGCCGCTGGTTCGCGCGAGCGGGCGAGTACGGGCAGCTGCTGCATGAAGATTTGGCGATCCGCAAACACATCATGAAGATGCAGCGTCCGGCGGGCATCTCGAAAGTGGTTATCGAGCGCCCACATAAGAAATGCCGAGTGACGGTTCACACGGGCCGACCCGGTGTGCTGATCGGCAAGAAGGGCGCGGATATCGACAAGCTGCGCGGTGAATTGTCGAGGCTGACCGATAGTGAAGTGCATCTCAACGTCCTCGAAATCCGCAAGCCAGATATCGATGCGACGTTGATTGCCGAGAATATCGCTCAGCAGCTGGAGCGGCGAGTTGCGTTTCGGCGTGCGATGAAGCGGTCCGTGCAGTCGGCGCTGCGCAGCGGTGCGCAAGGCATTCGCATTAACGTTGCGGGCCGACTTGGCGGTGCGGAAATCGCACGAACCGAGTGGTACCGTGAAGGTCGCGTTCCGCTGCATACGCTCAGAGCCGATATCGATTTTGGCCGAGCGGAAGCGAAAACGGCTTACGGCATCATCGGTATCAAAGTCTGGGTCTACAAAGGCGAAATCATCGAGCACGACCCGATGGCGTCTGAAAAGCGGGCCTTCGAAGGTGGTGACGGCGGGCGGCCGCGCCGCGATCGCGGTGGTCAAAGTGATACGCCGCGCGAGAGATAATTGCGTTTCGGTGACGCCGTGGAAGGCGAGACCGGACTGTGAAGATCGTGAGGATCTGAAGGATGAAGCAACCGAAGCGAACCAAGTTTCGCAAACAGTTCAAAGGCCGCATCAAGGGTGTGGCCAAGGGCGGAACGTCGCTCAACTTCGGCTCGCACGGTCTTAAAGCCGTTGAGCCGGAGCGCATTTCTGCGCGCCAGATCGAAGCCGCCCGCCGTGCGATTACGCGCCATATGAAGCGTGCTGGCCGCGTCTGGATTAGGATTTTTCCGGATTTGCCTGTGACGGCGAAGCCAGCGGAAGTCCGCATGGGTTCGGGCAAGGGTTCGATCGATCGCTGGACTGCGCGGGTCAAGCCTGGACGCATCATGTTCGAGCTTGATGGTGTTGCCGATGGAGTGGCCCGTGAGGCTCTTGAACTTGGCGCGCAGAAGCTGCCGATCAAGACCCGCATTGTGACGCGCATCAGCTAGTGCGGATGTGTCGGGAGAAGAGAATTTGAGGACGTTTTAGAGATGAACGCCGCCGATATTAGAGACAAATCCGTCGACCAGCTCGACGACGAGCTCATGAAGCTGAAGAAAGAGCAGTTTAACCTGCGCTTTCAGCAAGCTTCCGGGCAGCTTGAGAATACATCGCGGATGCGCGTCGTGCGCCGGACCATTGCGCGCGTACTGACGATCCGCAAGGAAAAGCAGAAACAAGGCTGATCATGAGCTGGCCCAAGGGGGCCGGCCCGTAAAGGAACCGACTTATGCCAAAGCGCATCCTGCAAGGTGTCGTCGTCTCGGACAAAAACGACAAAACGGTCGTTGTTGAAGTCGAGCGCCGCTACACGCACCCGCTGTTCAAAAAGACCGTGCGCCGTTCGAAGAAGTACCAAGCGCATGACGAAAACAATCGTTGCAAGATTGGTGACCGCGTCCAGATCGTGGAGACGGCGCCGATCTCAAAGAACAAGCGATGGGCTGTGTTGGAGCAGCAGACCGCTTAGGCGAGTTTGCGCGAACACTTCGTGCGCGCCCCAGACAGCGCGATGGGACTTAAAACAACGGGCCGCCTTTAGAGCGGTCGAATAAGGAGCGAGAGCGATGATCCAGATGGAGACGAATCTCGACGTTGCTGACAACTCGGGCGCCCGTCGCGTGCAGTGCATCAAGGTGCTGGGCGGCTCCAAGCGCAAGTACGCGACCGTCGGCGACATCATCGTCGTTTCAGTTAAAGAGGCGATCCCGCGTGGCCGTGTAAAAAAGGGCCAGGTGATGAAGGCTGTCGTGGTGCGCACCGCAAAGGGCGTGCGCCGTCCGGACGGTTCGTTGATACGCTTCGACCGTAACGCGGCGGTGCTGGTCAATCCCCAGGGTGAGCCGATCGGCACGCGTATCTTTGGGCCGGTTACCCGTGAACTGCGCGCCAAGAAGCATATGAAGATTATTTCTTTGGCGCCGGAGGTGCTGTGAACATGGCGTTAGCAAAGATCAAAAAGGGTGACCGCGTCGTCGTCCTCGCCGGCCGTGATAAAGGCAAGCGCGGGGAAGTTATCGAGGTCCGCCCCAAAGAGTCGCGGGCGTTGGTGCGCGGGGTCAACATGGTTCGCAGGCATCAGCGCCAGACGGCCAAGGACGAAGGCGGGATCATCTCCAAGGAGGCACCAATTCACGTGTCGAACTTGGCCATCGAGGATCCGCGCGATGGAAAGCCTACGCGGGTGGGTATCAAGACACTCGAGGATGGCAGCCGTGTGCGTGTTTCCAAGCGTTCAGGCGAAGTGATTGCAGAAAAGAGTACCTAAGCGATGGCCGAGAAACAGCAGGCTCAGGACCGGGCCAAGAAGAAAAAGAAGGACAAGAAGGGCGATGCCGCCTCCATGGCGCCGCTGTCTCCGCGGCCGGCTGACTATCAGCCGCGCATGAAGAAGGTTTATTGGGATGTTGTGCGGGAACAGCTCAAGGAGAAGTTCTCCTATGCGAACCCGATGCAGATTCCGAAAATACAGAAGATCGTCATCAACATGGGCGTTGGCGAAGCTGTCGCCGACCGCAAGAAGGTTGAAAATGCGAGTGGGGATCTGGCGAAGATCTCCGGGCAGCGGCCGGTGATTACCAGGGCGCGAAAATCGATCGCCGGTTTCAAGGTCCGCGAAGACATGGCGCTTGGCACTAAGGTGACACTGCGCGGCGATCGGATGTACGAGTTTCTCGACCGCCTCGTAACGATTGCGATGCCGCGTATCAAGGATTTCCGCGGCCTCAATCCGAAGAGTTTCGATGGTCGCGGTAACTTTGCCGTCGGCATCAAAGAGCACATCGTGTTCCCAGAGATCGATTACGACAAGGTCGATGAAGTTTTGGGAATGGACGTTGTTGTCTGCACTTCGGCGGACAACGACGATGAAGCGCGAGAATTGTTGAGGGCCATGAATTTCCCGTTCCGCAACAACTAAGACGCGGCAACTGAGGGTGACATGGTCAGAGAAGTTTTGGGTTTAGAGACCTCGGCGTGAATGATTTGCGGCGCGGGTTTTAAAGGACCTCGGGGCTAATCCCCGAAAGGCCTTTGGAGAAAGTAGAGAATGGCGAAAGTCGGAAAAAAACAGAACAACGAGAAGCGGCGCAAGCTGGCCCAGCAGTATGCGGAGAAGCGCAAGCAGCTGAAGGAGGCGACAAAAGACCTCTCGATGCCGCCTGAAGAGCGCTTCGCGGCTCGGCTGAAGCTTGCTGAACTTCCGCGCAATTCGGCACAGGTGCGTGTGCGTAACCGCTGCGAGATCACCGGACGTCCGCGCGGATATTACCGCAAGCTGAGGATGTGCCGGAATATGCTGCGAGAGCTGGCGAGCCAGGGTCGTATTCCCGGCGTTGTTAAGTCGAGCTGGTGAGGAAAGGGTAACGTCAGATGTTAGTCAACGATCCACTTGGCGATATGCTCACCCGCATCCGCAACGCGCAACTTCGCCGCCGTCCGAAAGTATCGACCCCGGCTTCTAAGCTGCGCGGCCGCGTTCTTGATGTGTTGGAGTCGGAAGGCTTCATCCGTGGGTATATGCGCGTCGAACAAAAGGGCGAGCACCCAGAGTTCGAGATCGAATTGAAGTACTTCAACGGCCAGCCGGCGATTAAAGAGATCAAGCGCGTGTCCACGCCGGGCCGCCGGGTCTATTCACCGGTCAAGGAACTGCCAACGGTCGCTAACGGTCTTGGCGTCTCGATCCTGTCGACCCCGCGCGGTGTGATGTCGGATGTGCGGGCCCGCGAGGAGAAAGTTGGCGGCGAGATTCTGTGCAACGTATTCTAATGGTGGGACCCGGCAAAACGGTGCCGGGGCGATGGAACGGTTATGTCACGTATCGGTAAAAGACCTGTCGCGCTGCCATCCGGTGTCACGGTGAAGCTGGAAGGGCAGACAGTGAATATGAAGGGCTCCAAGGGCGAGTTATCGTTCACGGTGCCCGAAGACTGCTCGGTGGAGCAGTCGGCGGATGGCATCGTCATCAAGCCGAATGATGAATCGAAGCAGGCCCAGGCCATGTGGGGCATGTCGCGCACGCAAGTGTCGAACTTGGTCGAAGGGGTGACGAAAGGGTTTTCCAAAACCCTCGAGATCCAGGGCGTCGGTTATCGTGCGGCGATGAAGGGTAAGGACCTGCAGCTCAACCTCGGTTTCAGCCATGAAGTGGTGCATAAGATTCCGAAGGGTGTGCAGATCGCTGTTTCGGGCGCCAAGCAGGAAGTCATCACGGTAAGCGGCATCGATAAACAACTCGTTGGACAGGTTGCGGCGGAGATCCGCAGCTACCGTCCGCCCGAGCCCTACCAGGGCAAAGGTGTGCGTTATCAGGGCGAGTACATCTTCCGTAAGGAAGGCAAGAAGAAATAAGGACGGACGAGATGGCCTCGGTTACGAAGAATTTTGTCAAACGGCGTGATCGCGTGCGTCGGGCTTTGAGGAAGAAGTCGGAAGGGCGCCCGCGATTGTCGGTGCACCGGTCCTCGAAGCATATTTATGCGCAGGTGATCGATGATGTCGGTGGTCAAACGCTGGCCGCAGCCTCGACGCTCGACAAGCAGCTCCGCGGCGACCTGAAAACGGGCGCTGATAAGGACGCCGCGACGGCGGTTGGAAAGCTGTTGGCCGAGCGTGCAACCGCGACGGGTGTCAAGTCTGTCGTATTCGATCGCGGCGGATTTCTGTTTCATGGGCGCATCAAAGCGCTCGCCGATGCCGCCCGTGAAGGCGGCTTGGACTTCTAGAATTCGAGAGGAATTAGTTCGTGGCACGATCTCCAGAAGGCGGCCGTCGGGGCCGTGATCGCGAAGAGCGCGATAGCGAGTTTTCCGATAAGCTGGTCCACATCAACCGCGTTGCGAAGGTGGTCAAGGGCGGCAAACGCTTCGGTTTCGCAGCGTTGGTTGTCGTTGGCGACCTAAAGGGTCGCGTCGGTTTCGGTCACGGCAAGGCGCGTGAGGTGCCTGAGGCGATCCGCAAGGCGACTGAAGCGGCTAAGCGTGAGCTGGTCCGGGTACCGCTCCGCGATGGCCGTACGCTGCATCACGATAGTATCGGTCGGCACGGTGCGGGCCGCGTTGTTCTACGCTCGGCACCTCCGGGGACCGGTATCATTGCAGGTGGTGCGATGCGCGCCGTCTTCGAAATGCTCGGTGTGCACGATGTTGTGGCCAAGTCGCTTGGTTCGACCAACCCTTATAACGTTGTCAGGGCTACGATCGAAGCGCTGAAGGAACAGGAAAACCCGCGTACCATCGCGGCGCGCCGCGGCCTCAAGGTGTCGGATATCGTAGCGCGGCGGCGCGATGCGTCGACTGCTGCGGAAGCCCCGGCCGAGGCGTAAGGTTGCAGATTGGCCCCGGCAGGTTCGCGCCGTAACTCGGCGCTCTGTTGGATTTGGTGAAGTTGAGACGGTGGTAGAGTAATGGCCGATACAACAAAGAAGACGATCACGGTCCAGCAGATCCGTAGTGCGATCCGCCGACCGGAAGTGCAGACGCAAACGCTGAAGGGATTGGGGCTGAACAAGCTCAACCGGACGCGGACGCTGGAAGATACGCCGGCGGTGCGCGGAATGATCGCGCGCGTCGCACATCTCGTGCGTGTCGTGGAATAGGCCCAGCGGGCGGTTTTAGTCGAACAGAAGAATTCACGTGGGACGCCGAATGGAAGCGGATCGCTTTCAGGGCAATTCAAGGGTCCCGGATAGTTGAGGAGCTCGAAGTCGCATGCGGCTTAATGAGATCAAAGACAACCCAGGCGCCAACAAGAAGCGCGTGCGCGTTGGTCGAGGCATTGGATCGGGCTGCGGCAAAACCGGTGGCCGTGGCGTCAAGGGGCAGAAATCCCGTACTGGCGTTGCCATCGGCGGGTTCGAAGGCGGCCAAATGCCGCTCTACCGGCGTTTGCCGAAGCGCGGCTTTAGTAAGTGGCGCCGTAAGTCGTTCAACGAAGTGAGCCTGTCGCGGCTGCAAGAAGCCGTCGACGCCGGCCGGCTCGATGCCGGACAAGAGATCGACGTCAGCAAGCTGGTCGAAGCGGGTGTACTGCGGCGGCGGCTTGATGGGGTGCGGGTTCTTGGGGTCGGCAAGTTGAAGACGGCTATGAAGTTGAAGGTCGATCATGCAACCGGTTCGGCAATGGCTGCCATTGAAAAAGCTGGCGGGTCTGTTTCGATCGTCGAAAAGAAGGTGTTTGAGGCCGACGAGCAAAAGCGTGCTAAGTCGGCAGCCAAGAAGGCCGAGAAAGAGAAAGAGAAGAAGTAAGACAACTTCTCGGCACCTGGGTTGGAAGCCAGGGAAGGTCGGGAGTTGTCTTAGTACGGCATGATGGCCACCTATTTAACGGCGCCTGGGAGCTTCGCATCCTTGGCGCCGAAACCACATTGGCCAACGCAGCGCTGATCGAACCGGGTAACACCGAGGAAACATCGGCGCCTCTTGAGGGTCGGGAGACAGAACGTCATGGTATCCGCTGCCGAGCAGCTCGCCCAGAACATCAATTTCTCCGCATTCAGTAAGGCTCAGGATCTGCAACGGCGCATCTGGTTCACTCTGGGTGCGCTTGTTGTTTATCGTTTCGGAACGTTCATTCCGATCCCGGGGATCAATCCCCAAGCCTTCGCGGAAACCTTCGAGCGCTCGTCGCAGGGCATCCTCGGGATGTTCAATATGTTCGCGGGTGGTGCGGTGGAGCGCATGGCGATCTTCGCGCTGAACATCATGCCCTACATCTCCGCTTCTATCATCATGCAGTTGATGACGAGCGTGAACAAACAGCTCGAGCAGCTGAAGAAGGAGGGGGAGCAGGGCCGCAAGACAATCAACCAGTATACGCGCTACCTGACGGTGCTTCTGGCGACGTTCCAGGCGTATGGGATTTCGATTGGGCTTGAGGGAATGCAGACCCAGTCTGGCGCGGTCGTGATGGATCCGGGCTGGTTTTTCCGGGCGTCGACTGTGATCACCCTGGTTGGCGGGACCGTGTTCTTGATGTGGCTTGGTGAACAGGTCACGCAGCGCGGTATCGGCAACGGCATTTCGCTGATTATCTTCGCGGGTATCGTCGCGGGAATGCCGTCGGCGATTGCCGGGCTTTTCCAACTGTCCTACGAGGGTTCGATCCCGGTCGTAATCGCGTTTGGCGTCCTCGCTTTGATGGGCGTGGTGGTGCTGTGTATCGTCTTTATGGAGCGTGCCCAGCGGCGATTATTGATCCAGTACCCGAAGCGGCAAGTTGGTAATCAGATGATGCAAGGCAATGCTTCGCATCTGCCGCTAAAGCTGAACTCCGCCGGTGTGATCCCGCCGATCTTTGCCTCGTCCTTGCTGCTGCTGCCAACAACGGCGGCACAGTTTACGGCAACCCCGGATGCCGAGGGTGGCTCACAATGGCTGAACTACATGGTGGCGTTGCTTGGTTATGGGCAGCCGCTGCATATGGCGATCTACGCCGCGCTCATTATCTTCTTTGCGTTCTTCTATACGGCGGTGGTGTTCAACCCGCAGGAAACCGCTGACAATCTGCGTAAGTACGGTGGCTATATCCCAGGGATCCGTCCGGGCGCCAAAACCGCAGAATACATCGACTATGTGCTGACACGCATTACTGTCGTAGGCGCGTTATACCTGGCAGCTGTCTGTCTATTGCCGGAGCTGATGATCGCCAACACTCCGGTGCCGCAGACTTTCGCAGCCGTTCTCGGTGGCACCTCGCTGCTGATCGCCGTTAGCGTCACTATGGACACGGTTGCGCAGGTCCAAAGCCACCTGTTGGCGCATCAATACGAAGGGCTGATCAAAAAAGCCCAACTCAAGGGTGCCACGCCAACGTCGCGGAGGGGAAGACGCCGATGAACTTAATCTTGCTAGGGCCGCCAGGCGCGGGCAAAGGAACGCAGGCTGAGCAGATTTCAACCAAGCATGGCATCGTACAGCTCTCGACAGGTGAGATGCTACGTGCCGCCGTTAAGGCGGGAACAGAGGTCGGCCTGAAAGCCAAGGTGATCATCGAATTGGGTGGGCTTGTCTCAGACGAGATCGTTGTCGGCATCATTTCAGAGCGGATCGATCAGCCAGATTGTGCCAAGGGGTTCATTTTGGATGGCTTCCCAAGGACGCTACCGCAGGCCGCTGCGCTCGAAACACTGCTCGGCACGAAAGGCAAAACGCTTGACGCCGTTATCGAGATCAAGGTCGATGACGAGGCGTTGGTGGAGAGGATCACGGGGCGGTTTTCGTGCGCGGACTGCGGAACCGGCTATCATGATAAATACAAGACGCCGGCTAAAGAGGGCGTTTGCGATAAGTGCGGAAGCACTCAGTTTTCGCGGCGTGCTGATGACAATGAAGAGACGGTTCGCAACCGGCTGATGGCCTATTATCGTGAGACCGCACCCCTGATTGGCTACTATTTCGCTAAAGACCGCCTGAAGAGCGTTGATGGAATGGCAGATATCGGCGAAGTGGCACGGAAGATCAATGCAATCCTTGGTTGAGTTTACGCCCGTTACTCGCGGGTGCTTCCAGCATTGACGACAGACCGTGCCGCGTATAGAAGACTAAGATTTTCGGATCCAGAAAGCTCGTGCAGGTTCGCAGGGATGACCGCTGCGGACAGTCCGGCTTTTGTGACAACAAACCAAACCTGCACGGCGTCGCGCGTTAAGGGCGGCCGCTGTGCGTTCGTATTTAGACTTAGGTACCAGGAGAACGACACGTGGCCCGCATTGCTGGCGTGAACATCCCAACTCAGAAACGCGTTCCGATCGCGCTGCAGTACATCCATGGCATCGGAACGAAGTTTGCCCATGATATCTGCTCAAAAGTGGGCATCCCTCCCGAACGTCGCGTCAATCAGTTGACCGATGCCGAGGTGTTGCAGATCCGCGAAGCGATCGACCGCGACTATAGCGTTGAGGGCGACCTTCGCCGCGAGACGGCGATGAATATCAAGCGGCTTATGGATTTGGGCTGCTATCGGGGTTTGCGCCATCGCCGCGGTCTTCCGGTGCATGGGCAGCGCACGCACACCAACGCGCGCACCCGCAAAGGCAAAGCGAAGCCAATCGCAGGCAAGAAGAAATAGTCGGCCGCAGATTAGCGGTGGCTTCGGATTTCCGGAGCGGTCCGCCGGTGCACCCAGGGCAACGCCGGTATCAGTGCAGATGAGAGAGTGACGAAATAGATGGCCAAAGAACAGCAGCGGGGCAAGGTTCGCCGCCGCGAGAAGAAGAACATCTCCTCGGGCGTGGCGCACGTCAACGCCAGCTTCAACAACACCATGATCACGATTACCGATGCTCAAGGCAACACGATCTCGTGGTCGTCGGCTGGTACGATGGGTTTCAAAGGCTCGCGCAAATCCACTCCGTTCGCGGCGCAGATGGCGGCTGAGGATGCCGGGCGTAAGGCTCAGGACCACGGCATGAAGGTGCTTGAAGTGGAAGTGACCGGGCCGGGATCGGGTCGTGAATCAGCACTGCGCGCACTGCAGTCAGTTGGGCTGCAAATTACTTCGATCCGGGACGTCACGCCGATCCCGCACAATGGCTGCCGTCCGCGCAAACGCCGCCGCGTTTAACCGCGGCTCGGCGCCCAAATGCGCTCGCGGTTGTTGTCCGCACCAGCGCGCCAGTGGGCGCTATAATACCGGGACGAACGCGACAATTGATACCCAATCGTGGTTTGCGCGCCAGCTGCGGCGTCGCCCACGAGCTAAGAACGAGGTTACCACCCGTGTCGATGACAACGATAATGCAAAAAAATTGGCAGGACCTGATCAAGCCAGCCAAGCTTGAAATCGAACCCGGTCGCGATAGCTCCCGAACCGCGACGATGGTGGCTGAGCCACTGGAACGCGGCTTCGGTATGACGCTCGGCAATGCGCTACGCCGGGTTTTGATGTCGTCGCTGCAGGGGGCTGCGATAAAGACGGTTCAAATCGATGGAGTGCAGCACGAGTTCTATTCGGTTGCCGGTGTGCGGGAAGATGTTACGCACGTCGTTCTCAACCTGAAAGAGGTGGCGCTGCGGCTGCATTCGGAAGGCCCGAAGCGGATGGTGCTGCGCAAGGAGGGACCGGGCCCGGTTCTGGCCGGCGACATCGAGACGGGGTCGGAAATTGACATCCTGAATCCTGAACATGTGATCTGTCACCTCGACCAGGGTGCCAGCATCCGCATGGAGCTGACGGCGGATCTCGGCAAGGGCTATGTGCTCGCCGATCGTAACCGGCCAGACGACGCGCCAATCGGCTTGATCCCTATCGATAGCCTCTACAGCCCCGTGAAAAAGGTGTCCTACAAGGTCGAGCACACCCGTGAGGGACAGGATCTCGACAAGGACAAACTGACCATGCAGATCGAGACTGATGGCTCGATTACGCCGGAGGACGCGGTCGCGTTTGCCGCGCGCATTCTGCAGGATCAGCTTTCGGTGTTCATCAACTTCGAAGAACCCAAGAAGCAGGAAGAAGAGCCGCGCCATCCGGAGCTGTCGTTCAATGCCGCGTTGCTCAAGAAAGTCGACGAACTGGAACTGTCGGTGCGTTCGGCCAACTGCTTGAAGAACGACAACATCGTATACATCGGCGACCTCATTCAGAAATCGGAAGCCGAAATGCTGCGGACGCCTAACTTTGGGCGTAAGTCGCTGAATGAAATCAAGGAAGTTCTGGCCGCCATGGGCTTGCACCTTGGCATGGAAGTACCGAACTGGCCGCCCGACAACATCGAGGAACTGGCCAAGCGGTTCGAAGATCAGTACTGAGAAGGCGAAATATCGGGGGTAAAGGTTGCGGCGTCAGAGATGCCGCGGGACCTGAACCCTCACTAAGAACGAGGCGAGGCCGAAGAACCTCCCCGTCAAACAACCGAAGTGAAGGTTAGACACGATGCGACATAAGAAATTCGGCCGGCGCTTCTCGCGCGATTCCGGTCACCGCCAGGCGATGTTTTCGAATATGGCGGCGTCTCTCATCCGGCACGAGCAGATCGTCACGACGTTGCCGAAGGCGAAGGACCTGAAACGGGTCGTCGACAAGTACATCACGCTGGCCAAACGCGGTGATCTGAACTCGCGGCGGCTTGCGGCTGCACGACTTCGCGATGAAGACATGGTCAAGAAGCTGTTCGATGTGCTGGCCGACCGCTATCGCGATCGCAACGGCGGCTATACGCGGGTTTTGAAGGCTGGTTTCCGTTATGGCGACAACGCTCCACGCGCCGTCATCGAGCTCGTCGACCGCGATGAAAGCGTGAAGGGCAAGGAAGACCGCGAGCGGCACGAGGCGGAGCTCGCGGAAGAGGCCGAGCAGGCTGCACCTCCACCCGGCCTCTAGGCGGCATACAAGACTTTCACTGGGCTTTATGCTTGTGAACGGCTCCGGCGATTGGCTGCTGGGGCCGTTTTTATTTCTTGTGTAATACCGACGTGAAAAGACTGTCATGTTACCGGCACGCATTTGCCACACTGGCCTATTCCACTATCTAATCGGTGGGCTCTCAATCGACGGGCGGTGGAATGATGCAACGAATGAACTGGCAAGGGGCGAAAACAGCTGTCATCGGCGTCTTGGGGCTGGCCGTTATGGCGGGCGCGGGACTGTGGGGTACTGGCGAGCCAGCGGATGCGCAACAGCGGGTGCCGCCGCCGTCCCGAGAAGCTGTACAGTATTCGTTCGCACCGATCGTACGGTTGGCAGCGCCAGCCGTCGTTAATGTATACGTCTCCTCGCGGGTCCGGCGATCCCGCTCGGCATTTGCCGATGACTTCTTCGGCCGTTTCTTTGGCGATGATTTCGACCTTGGCATGCCGCGGGAGCGGGTGCAGTCGTCACTGGGATCGGGCGTGATCGTCAGCCCCAATGGGCTGATTGTGACCAACACGCACGTTGTGAAGGGTCGCGGGAAAACAGAGATCCGCGTGGCGCTTTCCGATCAGCGCGAGTTCGACGCGAAGGTCATCGCCAAGGACAAAAAAACTGACATCGCTATTTTGAAGATCCAGGGGAACGGTGAGGACTTTCCATTCATGCGGTTCGCCGATTCCGACGCTTTACAGGTCGGCGATCTCGTGTTGGCGATCGGCAATCCTTTCGGTATCGGCCAGACCGTCACGAGTGGGATCGTCTCGGCGCAGGCGCGCTCGCAGATCTCGTCAGACGCCGTCTTTATCCAGACCGATGCCGCGATCAATCCGGGCAACTCAGGTGGTGCGCTGGTTGATGTCAAAGGCCGACTTATCGGAATCAACACAGCGATTTTCTCGCGCTCGGGCGGGTCAAACGGCATCGGCTTCGCGATTCCCTCGAACCTGGTGAAGCTGCATGTCGATAGCGCTGTCGACGGGCGCAAGATTGAGCGTCCATGGCTTGGCGCGCGACTGCAATCAATGGACCGGGACATGGCGGAGGCACTTGGTGCAACGCGTATCTCTGGCGCCGTTGTCATGCGTGTCTACGAGGGCGGACCTGCGCAACGGGCCGGGTTGCAGAATGGTGATATCGTGATCAGGGTTGATGGTTTTGATGTTGCCGACGCACGTGGGGTTAACTACCGGCTGACGACACGCGGGGTTGGCAAGCGGGCCAGATTGAGGATTGTCCGCGACGGCCGCGAGCGCGACGTGCGTGTGCTTTTGGCGGCAGTGCCGAAGCTTAAGCGTAGCGACATCCGCGATCTTTCGGGTGTACATCCGCTCGACGGCGCGCGTGTAGCAAACTTGTTGCCGACACTTGCGGAGGATCTGGAGATCGAACTGGACGAGGGCGTTGTTGTCATCTCCGTGCAGAAGCGCTCGACGGCCGCGAAGTTAGGATTCCGCAAGGGCGATGTGATTACCGAGATTAGCAAACGGCCGGTGCGCAATTTGAAAGACCTCCTGTCGAAATTGAAAGGGCGCCGCAGGGTTTGGACGATGAATGTCAATCGTGGCGGTCGAAACCTCGAATTGCGGGTGCCGGGCTGAAGCCGCGGCTCCGCGTCAGGGCGGCGAGATGAGTGATCTGTTTCAAGCGGCCGGACTGGAAAAGGGGGCACCGCGGCCGCTGGCGGATCGGCTTCGACCGCAGAAGCTCTCCGAGGTCGTAGGGCAGGCGCAGATCCTCGGTCCGGATGGTGTGCTGACGCGAATGCTGCGGTCGGGTCGGCTGTCGAGCATGATCCTATGGGGGCCGCCGGGCTGCGGAAAGACGACGGTCGCGCGACTTATTGCGGAGGATACCGAGCTCGATTTTGAGCAATTGTCGGCGATCTTTTCGGGCGTGCAGGATCTGCGAAAGGCTTTTGACCGGGCGAAGGGGCGGCGCGGTCAGGGCAAGGGCACGCTGCTATTTATCGACGAGATCCATCGTTTCAATCGGGCGCAACAAGATTCCTTCCTTCCTCATATGGAGGACGGGACGATCACGTTGATTGGCGCAACTACGGAAAACCCGTCGTTTGAGCTGAATGCCGCCTTGCTTTCGCGGGCCGTTGTTTTGACCTTTGAACGGCACGATGAAGACTTTTTGGAAACCCTGTTGCAACGCGCCGAGGCTGAGGAAGGGCAGGCGTTACCACTTGACGCTGAAGCCCGAGAGGCCATCAAAGCGATGGCCGATGGTGACGGGCGGACGATCATCAACCTAGCCGAGGAGGTGTTCGCAGCCTCGGAATTTGATGCCGATCCAATTGACCGGGCTCAGCTGGTTCAACTCGTACAGCGTCGTGCGCCGCTCTATGACAAGGGCCGCGACGGGCATTACAACTTGATCTCAGCGCTGCATAAAGCGGTGCGGGGCTCGGACCCGGACGGGGCACTCTACTGGTTGTGCCGAATGCTCGACGGTGGGGAAGACCGTCTGTTTGTCGCCAGGCGTTTGGTTCGGATGGCGGTGGAAGACATCGGACTGGCGGATCCGCAAGCCGTTACACAGGCGCTAGCGGCGAAAGATACATTCGACTTTCTTGGTTCGCCTGAAGGTGAGTTGGCACTTGCCCAGGCAACGATCTATCTGGCAACGGCACCCAAGTCGAACGCGGCTTACGTGGCTTACAAAGCGGCCATGCGGGCGGCAAAGGAACATGGTTCGCTGGCGCCGCCGAAGCATATTCTCAATGCGCCGACGAAATTGATGAAAGACGAAGGGTATGGCGCTGGCTATGCCTACGACCACGACGCGCCGGATGGTTTTTCAGGGCAGAACTACTTTCCCGACGAAATCGATCAGCGGCCAACATTCTATGACCCGCCAGAGCGGGGCTTTGAGCGGGAAATTCGCAAACGCCTGACTTATTGGGACGGTCTCAGGCGTAAGCGAGGTGGGTGAAGGCGTTAGTTGCGCGCGTTTGTAATGCGCTTGCCGAGTTGTTCGACCATAAACTCGACTGAGGCGCGTTGTTCCTGGATCACGAGGAGACCGGGTGTATTGAGGAGAAACCGGAGGGCGTCGACCGCTTTCTCAATGCCGGTTGCGTACTCGTCGTCAGATAGAGCCTGGCGGTCCGCCTCGACAGCGTAAATCTGGCACGTCGCGTAAACATGGTGGGCATGCCACACGGCGTCGCGCTTGCGCCGGGCCTGATCGGCCAGTTTAGCGCATGTCGCATGTTCGCCTTGGACAGCAGCCATACGAGCTTGGCTGAGTGTGTCGAGGCCCGCGTTCGCGATTGTGATTGAAAGCAGCAGGCCGGTAGAAATCGTCAAAAAATGCCAGATTCTCATGTCATCCTCCGCTCAACTTAAACGCGTCTTTGCCGGTGGCGGATCTGCAGGGTTGCGTTGGACTGTATCATTGGCTTGCGTTCGCCAACGGATGGGGCATTGTGACTGCCAGCTGGTTTGACCCGCGTTCGTCGGATTATAGGGAAAAGTGATGACCGTTGAGTTCAAAAAGCTCTGGTACGGACACCCGATTAACGAGAGCATCGCGACGCCGTGCATCGCGACGCGGCAGGTCGTCAACCTGGAAGGCAAAACGGTGCCGAAGGGTTATCCGGTCTACGCCAACCAATGTGCTATCCGCATGAGCGTTGCGTTAAAGCGCGCCGGTGTAACGGCTGATCAACTTGGCCGTATCGCCACATGCGGGGCGCACCCGCGTGAGGAGATGCACTACATCAACGCGACCCAGTTGGCGAACGCGATCGCCAGCGCAAACCTGCCGGGTTTTGCACCAATTCAGAAAATCACAGGGGAAGACGCCGCTAAGTTCTATCCGGAGCTTTTTGGGCGAACCGGCGTCTTGTTCATCAAAGACTATTGGCACCGCTCTTCTGACCATGCAGACCGGCCGACAGGCGATCATATCGATGTGTGGAATGGTTACCGCTCCAGCGCCAAGTGGTTGATGGAGTGGTTTTCGTGGCTTGGCTATTATTCGAATTACGCCGGTGCCCGGGAAATCTGGTTCTGGGAAGTTAAATAGGGCCGGACCGGTGCGGCGGGAGAGATAGGCATGCGCTATTTGTTGGCGATGGTTTTAGGCGCGGCGGCGGCTTTGGCTGCGACGCTGACGATTAGCACACCGTTGGCGAACTTCGTCGTCGGCCTGTTTGCTTTCGAAAGCCCCGATGAGGTCTCCAACTTGGAAGACGTGGTCTTTATGGGCACCAATCTAGTGGCGCTACTGATCGGCTGGACGATCGGCTGGGCGGTGGGCGGCAACTTAGACGAAGACGACGAAGCGGTCTGATCGGCCTTGAACTTCGGCTTTGCAGCACTTGGACGGTTGCAGTATACGTGTCGGCTTGTTTGAAGCTGGGCATTGGTTGCCGTTGTTGAGGTTTCGGCCTAAGGGGCCCTCGATCGATGAAACTCTTCCTGCTTGCATGCGCAGGCGGCGCGCTGGGCGCCGGCGCACGTTATCTCGTCGGTGTTGGCGTGGTACGTATTCTGGGAACTCCGGTTGGTTTCCCGTGGGCGACGTTGTGCGTGAACATTGTCGGTTCGTTTCTCATGGGGCTATTCATCGAGGCCTTGGCCCTGCGGGTGGCAGGTTCATCTGAATTGAGAACGTTTGTGGCGGTGGGCGTACTTGGCGGCTTCACAACCTTTTCGGCATTCTCGCTCGACTTCGCGGTGCTGATGATGCGCAAGGAGGAGTTGGCGGCGGGGATTTATGTGGTCTCCTCGGTCACGTTGTCGATCATGGCGCTATATGGTGGATTGATGCTCGCACGGCAGGTGCTGACATGAGCGCTCCCGTTGAAACGATCGAGGTGCAGCCGGATGAAGCCGGCATTCGGCTCGACCGCTGGTTCAAGATCCACTTTCCCTACGTCACCTATGGCTATCTGCAAAAGCTGTTGCGCTCCGGCCAGGTGCGGGTTGATTCCAAGCGCGTTACAGCCAACGCACGGTTGGACCCGGGATCACAAATACGGGTGCCGAAAGTGGTGCGCCACCCACCGCCGGCGGCGCCTTCGTTGAAACCTCCGCCGGGGCTGTCGAAAGCCGATCGGTCACTGATCGAGGGGATGATCCTTTTTGAAGACGATCATCTGTTTGTCTTGAACAAACCGTTCGGGCTGGCGGTGCAGGGCGGGTCAAAGACCAAGCGTCACATCGACGGGATTCTCGAAGGCATGGCCGACCGCTTCGGCGACCGGCCACGGCTGGTCCATCGGCTGGATAAGGACACGACCGGTGTGTTGCTCGTCGCCAAGCACCGGGACGCGGCGGCGAGACTTGGCAAGATCTTCCGGACGCGCTCGGCCGCGAAAACTTATTGGGCGTTGGTGCAGGGGATTCCAAAGCCTCCGCAGGGCAAGATCGAAGCGGCGCTGGTCAAGGCTGCAGGTCCAGACGGCGACCGAGTGCGCAAGTCGTTGCCTGGTGAGCAGAAGGAAGCCATGCACGCGACAACGCATTATTCGGTCATCGACCGGGTCGGACAGAAGGCGGCTTGGGTGTCGCTGAAACCGGTGACCGGGCGGCAGCATCAGCTGCGTGCGCACATGTCGATCATCGGGCACCCCATTGTCGGCGATGACAAGTACGAAGGGCACATCAACCTGCCTGCGGAAAACATGGTCAACAAGCTACACCTGCATTCACGCAGGCTGATGCTGCCGCATCCGTTCGTGCCTGGTGAAAAGCTCGATGTCAGTGCTCCGTTGCCGCCGCACATGCTCGAGACCTGGGAACTGCTCGGGCTCGATCCGGCACGCTATGACGCCTAGGCGGGATGGATCTTCGTGCCCATCTCATCGTGCCGGTCCTTTGAGCCCCCTTTTGATGCTATAATTTTAAACCATGAAACTCATCATTTTTGATTGCGACGGGACGATCGTCGACAGTCAGCATGCTATCGCCGAAGCCATGTCCATTGCGTTTCAGGACCATCGCCTTGTCGCGCCGAAGCGTGAAAAGGTGATTGGGGTCGTCGGTTTGTCGCTGGTCGAGGCGGTTTTCGGACTGCTGCCTCAGGACGTAGACGAGGAGACGGCGATTGCGATCTCCGAGAGCTACAAGAGGGCGTTCGCGGATTTGCGCCAACAACCCGATCACCATGAACCGTTGTTTGCCGGAGCCGCTGAAGCTTTGGGCGAATTGGCGGCGCGGGACGACGTTGTCCTCGGCATTGCCACGGGCAAGTCGCGGCGGGGAGTTGACGCGCTGTTTGAGCGTGAGGATTTGGCGCATCTTTTTGTAACGATCCAAACGGCCGACGATCATCCCTCTAAACCGCATCCTTCGATGATTCATCAGGCGATGCGGGAATGCTCGATCGAGCCGGCGCGAACCGTCATGATCGGCGATACAACTTACGATATCGAGATGGCCTGTGCGGCAGAGGTTGCTGGCCTCGGGGTGGCCTGGGGGTATCATCCGCATGAATTGCTGGTGGAGGCCGGTGCGGATGAGATCGTTTCCGATTATGCGCTGCTTGCGGAAGCCGTCGAGCGGCTGTTGCAGACAAAGGGCGAGGTGACGTGACGACTGGGGCCGGTCAATCGGAACGACCGCTGCCGAAGCGGTTTTACAAAGAGGTCAGTGTCGACGCTGAGACCGCTGGTGGGAATGCCGCGGACGGCGTCTGGCGGTTGCTACTCGACGGGCGGCCGCTGAAAACGCCGGGCAAGGCTCTTGTTGCTGTTGCGACGCCCGTTCTTGCTGAAGCGCTTGCGGAGGAGTGGCGGGCGCAGGGCGAGTTCATCGATCCTGAAACCATGCCAATCACCAAGATCGTCAACTCAGCGATCGACGGTGTCGCGGGCCGCGAGACGGAGGTTGCCGAGGACATCGTAGCTTTTGCAGGCTCGGATCTTCTTTGTTATCGGGCCGACGGCCCTGTTGAGCTCGTCAGGGGCCAGGCGGCGAGTTGGGATCCAATTCTCAGTTGGGCGCTAGAGGCGATGGGAGCCCGGTTCGTTTTGGCCGAGGGTGTGATGCCGGTGGTGCAACCCGACGAGGCGCTGGCTGCTTTTGCCAAGGAAATCGACGGCGCTGAAGCACTTGAACTCTGTGCGCTGCATGTTTTGACAACGTTGACCGGGTCTGCGTTGCTCGCGTTAGCGCTCATCCGCGGCGCGATTTCTGCCGACGCGGCGTGGGCGGCGGCGCATGTCGATGAGGATTATCAGATCGAACAGTGGGGTGAAGACAAGGAAGCTTCTGCGCGGCGCCAGTTGCGCTGGCAGGAGTTCCTGGCGGCAAGCACGGTATGTGAAGCGCTGCGTTGTTAGTGCTCTGGAGATCTCCACACGCGAGAATCAGTATTTACCCCGAACTCTTGATCTAACGCATTTATATTTGATGCGGTTTCGCAATATTATATTGAAGACGTGTTCCTCTTATTGAGTATTAATTAATATTCATTACTTGTTTTCATTTCCGTTTGTTGGAGTTTCATTTAGCGTCCTGTGATCTAACATTGAGACGCAAGCAACGTTCAGCTCTATAGTCAATTAGAATAGGCCGGTTTGGGCGTAAGAAGCGGTTGAGGTATGACCTTTGACGAAGTGGCATTCCGTTCCCTGCCCAGTTCGCAAGATCCAACCGTTGGTCGCGTTTGCGCTGAGGCGTGCGCGTGCTATCTGAGCGGCGACAGCCTATTCACTCACCGAAGAATTGATCCAATCTAAGGTGAACAGGCTCTAACC
Source organism: uncultured Alphaproteobacteria bacterium (assembly GCA_963753045.1). Lineage (GTDB taxonomy): Bacteria > Pseudomonadota > Alphaproteobacteria > Rhizobiales > Hyphomicrobiaceae > Filomicrobium. The sequence continues at coordinate 86,882 of CAVWAT010000016.1, read as the reverse complement.
TGCCAACGCACCCAATTCCGATAATTCAAGAACCATAGGGGCGCTTTCATGAAAGCCGTGATCGAGGAACTGGAACAACGTCGCGCCAATGCCCGTCTCGGTGGCGGCCAGAAGCGAATCGACGCGCAGCACACTCGTGGCAAGCTGACGGCGCGCGAGCGTATCGACTTGTTGATGGATGAGGGGGCGTTCGAAGAGTACGACATGTTCGTCGAGCACCGCTGCGTCGAATTCGGTATGGAGAAGACGAAAATATCCGGTGACGGCGTTGTGACCGGTTGGGGCACGATCAACGGTCGCACGGTCTACGTTTTCGCCAAGGACTTCACGGTATTCGGCGGGTCCTTGTCGGAGACGCACGCGAAGAAGATCACCAAGATCCAAGATATGGCGTTGAAGAACCGGGCGCCGATCGTCGGTTTGTTTGATGCGGGCGGAGCGCGGATCCAGGAGGGCGTCGATGCGCTTGGCGGCTACGGTGAGGTTTTCCAGCGCAACGTCATGGCTTCGGGCGTGATTCCTCAGATATCGGTGATCATGGGTCCGTGCGCGGGTGGCGACGTGTATTCGCCGGCGATGACCGACTTCATCTTTATGGTGCGCAGCACGAGCTACATGTTTGTCACTGGGCCGGATGTCGTGAAGACGGTAACCAACGAAACCGTGACGGCGGAAGAATTGGGCGGAGCCAAGGTGCATACCTCGAAATCTTCGGTGGCCGATCGCGCCTATGACAACGACGTTGAAGTGCTGCTGCAGATACGCCGGTTGATGGATTTCCTGCCATCCAACAACAAGGCCGGCGTGCCGGTTCTGCCGACGCGCGACTCAGCTGACCGTCTCGATTATTCACTCGATACGCTGGTCCCCGATAACGCCAATACGCCCTACGACATGCGCGAACTCATCGCGAAAGTTTGCGACGAGGGTGACTTCTTCGAGATCCAGGACGATTTCGCCAAGAACATTGTTATCGGATTTGCGCGCATGGAGGGGCATACGGTCGGTGTGGTTGCCAATCAGCCGATGGTGCTTGCCGGTGTCCTCGATTCCGATGCCTCGCGAAAGGCGGCGCGGTTTGTGCGCTTTTGCGATTGTTTCGAAATTCCGATTGTCACGTTTGTCGATGTGCCGGGCTTCCTGCCGGGCACCGCGCAGGAATACGGCGGGCTTATCAAGCACGGTGCCAAGCTACTGTTTGCCTTTGCCGAAGCGACCGTGCCCAAAGTCACGGTGATTACGCGCAAGGCTTACGGTGGTGCCTACGATGTGATGAGTTCCAAACACATTCGCGGCGACGTGAACTACGCCTGGCCGTCCGCCGAGATCGCTGTGATGGGTGCAAAGGGCGCCGTTGAAATTATCTACCGCTCGGAGCTTGGTGATCCCGAGAAGATCGCAGAGCGCATCAAGGAATACGAAAGGCGTTTTGCCAATCCGTTCGTTGCTGCCGAGCGGGGCTATATCGACGAGGTCATCTTACCGCGCAACACGCGTACGCGGGTTTGCCGGGCGCTCAATATGCTGCGTAACAAGACGCTCGAAAATCCGTGGAAGAAACACGACAACATTCCTCTGTAAGGAGAACCCCCGTATGGATGCTCCTTGTACGGAAGTATCGTTGTGCGGAGGGATGGAGCGTGTCTCGTTGCGGTCGGGCCCCGCTGGCCGATCATCACCCGCTGAACTAGTATCGTGACTGTATTGTTCCACCGGCCCTGGTTCTTGCGGCCGGGCCGCACTGGTTTTAGGGGCATTCGGATGCGAAACCTGATTGTTGTATTTGTGCTTGCGCTTGCGCTTGCGTTCGCCCAGGGCCAACAGGCCAACGCGGACGAACCAAGTCTGACGATTTCCTTTGGTGGCGGTGACAAGGTATATCGTGCGGCTGATCTGCTGGCCCGCGCCGATGCCACCGAAATCCACATCAAGAACGACATCGCCTACAGAGGACCGATGTCGTTTCGGGCCGTGCCGCTGGTCGACCTGCTGGGGAACCTTGACGACACTGAGTTTGACACCTTGCAGGCGCGAGCTACCGATGGGTTCGTGTCGCAGATACCGCTAGCGCTTTTCCGCAAGGCGAAGGAAGGGGGCGCAGTTCCCTGGGTCGCGATCGATGATCCGAAGAAGCCTTGGCCAGATCTGCCGGGCAAATCCTTTGGCGCTGGTCCATTCTACTTGGTTTGGCAGCATGCCGATCGCTCGAATGTAGGACAGGAGCAGTGGCCCTATGCGCTGGCCGAACTGTCGGGAGTGGAGTCACCGGTGAAACGATGGCCGCAGATGGCTGTCGCGGATTCGGTTGCAGCCGATGCGCCGGAAAGGCGTGGCCTACATGTTTTTATCAAAAACTGTCTGTCGTGCCATCGCATCAAAGGAGCCGGCAAAGGAGACATAGGCCCGGATCTCGATGAACCCATGAATCCAACGGAATACATGACCTCAGTTGGACTCCGCCGTTTGATCCGGGAGCCGGCTTCCGTGCGGACTTGGCCAAACCAGGTAATGCAGGGTTTCGACGAGAGCGTCATTCCTGACAATGAGCTTGACGACCTGATCGCATATCTGCGGTACATCGCACAAAAATAGACATCGTGGCGTATCAACAATGCTGAAACTTCAAAGGTCTCTTTGCGTTATTGCCCATTCGTCGGCGGCAGCCGTGTTTTTTGGCGTATTGACGATGGGACTGGCTTCACGTGGTGAAGAAGCTGGTTCGCGACACATCGAAGTAAGTTCGCAGGACATTGTCACCGTGCGACCGGATGCGGCTGAAGGCTCCAAACAGGGCTTGCCGATCTTTCCAGGCATTTCTGGAAAGACGGCCGGTTCAAAGGGCATCTCGATGCTGCGGGTGGTGATCCCCCCGGGAGCTGCCGCCAAGGCTCACATTCATAAAGGCTATGAAACCGCGGTCTATCTTGTGCAAGGCCGGGTCGAGACGAGGTATGGCCCAGGGCTTTCCAAATCGGTCATCAATACGGCTGGGGATTTTATCTTCATTCCCGCCGATGTGCCGCATCAACCGCGCAACCTGAGTGACAGCGAACCGGCGATTGCTATCGTCGCACGGACCGACCCGAACGAGCAGGAGAGTGTCGTTGCCTATCCGCCCGCGCAATGAGCTCCGATAGGCACCGTGGTCAGAGTCTTGAAGCCACTGCCGCGCTATTTCGAATCCGCGCAGGCATAGTGGGTCGCCACCTCGAAGCTTTTGGGCAGCGAGGGCACCGTGCCGGAAACGTAGCTTAAAGCGGCGTCGGCCATTTTATGAGCAATGCCGAACGAGATCTTAAAGCCGCCCGTGGTTACAATTATGCGCGGGGCTTCAGGAAGCGGTCCGATAATGGGCTGACGGCCGATCGCGTTTGGACGAACGCCGGCCCAGCGCTCGATCGTTTCGGCTTGCTGCAATGCCGGGCAGAGATCGGCTGCACGTGCGATTAGGTCGTCAAGCTTGGCGGTCGTGTTGGTGGGATGCGTGAATGTGATTTCCGACGTCGAGCCAACGGCGACGCGGTTATCGGCATGGGCAATAACGTAGAGCCCGCCATAATAGAGAATAGGCTGGTCGGGATTGATCAGGTGGCGTGGTTTAAGAAGTGCGGCCTGACCTTTGACGCCACGGCCCAGGTTGCGCTGGGCTATCGGCTCTAACAGGCCAAATGAATGGCGGCCGGCCGTGACGATAACGCGTCCGGGTGTGAAAACGGTTCCGTCCGCAAGGGTGACGCGGCTGCTGTCGCCAAGCGACACGGCTTCGGCATTCTCAAGAACATGCGCTTTCGTGTTGGCAAGATTGGTGAGTGCAGCGACGAACCGGCGTGGATTGAGGCGAGCGCTTAGTGTTTCGAATTCGGCCCCAAGCGGTGAATACTTGGATGCGAGCCAGGTTGGATCCGGCGCTGTGTCGAGGATGTGCCAGCCGATGCTGGCGCCGGTTGGAGATGTTTCAGGCCATTGTTGTTTTGCGGCGTCGTGCCAAGCCGGTCTTTCGCAGCGCTTTTTTTCTGTTCTCGTTGGGATCAAGCGGCCGCACCTTCGATATCCGCATGTGATGCCGGTTTTCATTTCGAGAGCGGAAATCTCCGTTTCAAGCGACAGTAGTGCGTCGAGTTGAAAGGCCTTTTCCTCGATCCACTGGGTTGGCTGGTGCGGCATCAGCGCGCCTAGAAAGCCGCCGCTTGCGCCTTGCCCAAGGCGGCCCTTTTCGAGGAGAACGGTGTTGAGACCGGCCTGAACGGCGCGTGCGGCGCACCACAATCCGACGATGCCGCCGCCGACGATCAGTAGATCGGGAGATTTTGGAGGCGGTCCGGGAAAGTCGAGTGCGGCCGACGATGTTGAACTTGCGCTGGACATTATTCGTAACAGTGTTAGGTGCGTGGGAGATGATGGCCGACCGGGAAAGACACGACCTTAGCTGGGATGCCGGCGACGTTCCTGTCTCCGATCTGTTTGACGATACGTTCTACTCGCGTCAGGACGGCCAGGCTGAGGCCGCCTACGTGTTTCTTGACGGCAATGGCTTGCCGGAGCGTTGGGCGATGCTGCCGCGCTTCTCAATCGCGGAGCTTGGTTTTGGGACCGGGCTTAATTTCTTGGAGACGTGGCGTATCTGGGTCAAGACCCGGCGTCCGGGGCAGCAGCTCACGTTCACGTCCTTTGAGCGCTTTCCACTAGCGACCGACGACATGGCGCGGGCGCTTGCTCCATGGTCTGATCTCGGTAGCCTGACTACGGAACTGTTAAGCCGATGGTCCAGCAGCGATAGCGAACCTGAGCGTTGCTGGCAGATGGATTCTTGCACCTCGTTACATGTGGTTGTCGGCGAAGCGGAGCCTGCTTTGGCGAACTGGGCCGGTGTTGCCGATGTTTGGTATCTTGACGGTTTTTCTCCGGCCAAAAACCCGGATATGTGGAGCGCTCCGTTGATGCAGCAGGTCTTTGATCACACCGGCCCTGGCGGATGGTTTGCGACCTACACGGCTGCCGGCTGGGTGCGGCGCAATCTCGAAGCAGCAGGATTTCAAGTTCGCAAGCGGAGGGGACACGCGGGCAAGCGAGAGATGATGGTCGGTGAAAAGCTCGAGTGCGAGCCGCCTTCAAGCTGATCAGCGGGCATCGGCCATCGGAGTGATTGCAAACACTTGGCCGACAAGGTGGCCGGCGAGGTTTGTTGTCGCCAATTCGGCGATATCCCGGTTCTGGCAGCAGACCGTTTGAGAGCCGAGAACCGCGATGATGTGTCCATCCGCCTTGCCGGAGTTGTGGGGTGCGCGTGTTTCGATGGCGTAAAAAATGCCGGCACTGCGCGGGCGTTTAGCCCAGTCTTCCAGGGAGAGGGTTTTGGCCCGATAGTCACCAACGCAGCTCATGAAGAAGCCGAGGTTGGTGAACGCGTAATCCATTTCCAGGATCGTTAGACTGCGGATATCGTCAGTTGCGGTATCAAGTCCACGAACCTTCTGGATGGCGTCCTGCGCGGCTGGGAGAATGTCATCGGGGGGCGCGCCACTGATGGCTAGCAGTACCGCTGGACAGGGCGCCTGTGCGAAATCAACCTGGTCGAAGGGGTGAAGTCCGCGGCTGCCGCTGGGACGTCATGGTTCCTGTGCCTTGGATGGTTGCGCTTTATTGCATTACGCAGCCTGAGCTCTTTTGGAGCAAATAATACAACGGCGGCCCGGGGAGAACTCCGGGCCGCCGCTGCAGTCTAATACAGGCTGAAGAGGTTAATCTTTGTAGGTCTTGACTGGCTTGGTGCCCCATTTTTCGCGCTGAGCGATAAGCTCTTTCGTTGATTTTGTGGTCAATGCTTCGCGGCCCCCGACTTTATCGCCTGCGTAGGCTGCCGGGGCGTAGAGCACCATTGTGCCGATGGCGATAGCAAGTGCCGTTCTGATCATTTTATTCCTCCTGGCATTCGAGTTATCTGATTGTGTTCATGTTCTTCTGGGCCTTCCACCCTCGATAGGCAGGCGGGCGATGGTACGTTAACATCCGACGTACCCACGAATAAACCCTTCGTCTGAGCGGCGATATCGATGGGGCGTCTGATCGACTCGGTTCGAAGACGGTGAACGTGGCGCCAGCAAAAAGGGCGGTCGTTACACCGTCCCTCCTTCAAAGTACATTTTGTACAGTGGCTTAGTTGTCGATCGCGGCCGTTATTTCGGCGCCGACTTTCGCTGCATCCGCGAACTTTTCGGACGTGCAGTGGTCTTCCATCGTGGTCATGAGACCTTCGATTTGATTCAATTTGACGTCTGAAAGCTTTTTTTCCTGTGCCGATTTGGCGAGAGCAAATACGCTGTCCATGCAGGATTTGGTGTCTTTCGGGGCGTCGGCGGCAATTGCGGTCCCTGCGGCGGCAAGGCTCAGTACACAGACGATGGCAAGGCGGTTGATCATTTGCATGCTCCGTTTGCGTTTGTACCCGGCGATCCAAGGAGGGCGGATCTTTGGTGCGTGAATGTGGCCCTTCAACGACGGCAAGAGTTGCGATTGGTGCTGTCGGCGGAAATCAGAGTCGCAAATGTAATGTCATTCATGACGGCAACCTGAGGTTTGCCAGGGCGGGGATCAGGGCGGTGTGGCAATCGATCACGGCTTCGGCGCCAAGCGCGCTCGCAGGCACGTCGGTGTACCCGAACGATACCGCGATAATGGGAATTCGCGCGGCTTTGGCGGTAGCGACGTCGGTGGCGCTGTCGCCGACCATGACGGAGCGTTTTTCATCTCCTGCGGCCATTCGGATGGCGCCCCGCAGGTGATCGGGATGCGGCTTGCAGACGGGGAAAGTGTCGCGTCCGGCGATGCCGAGGAACAGATGCCTTAGATTGAGTGCCTCAAGCAGGCTCAGTGACAGAGCTTCGCGCTTGTTGGTGCAGACGGCGAGCCGCGCTCCCTGCGTGCTGAGCGTGTTGAGGGCATCGATGATGCCCGGGTAGGGACGGCTACGATTGGCGATGTTAGCTTCGTAGTAGGCAAGAAATGCGGACAGGAGTTCGTCGACACGCGTTGCAGACACTTGCTGGCCGTGGCAAGCCAAGGCTTCGACAAGCATGCGGCGTGCACCAAAGCTGATCCAGGTGCGCAATTCGTGCTCGTCAACGGCGGCAAGGCCGATACCCGAAAGGGCATGGTTAGTTGCATCGATCAGGTCAGGTGCCGTGTCGATCAGTGTGCCGTCGAGGTCGAAGACGATCGTGACATCGCGCATTTTTCGAGTCCTTGTTACAGCTCTTGGTAAAAAGCTCTTGATCGCAGCGCCTTGTTTGGCCGATGGCCCCTATTTACACAGTCAGAGGGTTTGGACCAGCGGTCTGCGATGGACTGCGGCATCACGATCCCAAGCCGGTCCGGTGAAACCTCGGCTTCAAGCGTTCGCGTGAAGTGCGGCGGCGCGGAGACGTGCGAAACCGATCGAGCGACAATTTGAAAGGAATTGAATCATGGGTGAAACGTTTCGGAGGCTTATCAAAACTCAAGCTTTCATCGATGGCGCGTGGGTTGGTGAAGCGACGATGCCCGTGATCGACAAGGCAACCGGCGAAGAGATCGCCAAAGTTCCTGAAATGGGAGCGGCTGAATCCCGCGAAGCCATTGAGGCGGCGCACAGAGTTTTTGGGGGATGGTCGAATATGATCGCCAAGGAGCGTTCGAAGATCTTGCGCCGCTGGTATGATCTGATCATTGAGAATGCCGAAGAACTGGCGGTACTGCTGAGCTACGAACAAGGTAAACCGCTGGCCGAAGCGAGGGGTGAAATCACCTACGGCGCAGGGTTTGTTGAGTTCTTTGCCGAGCAGGCTAAGCGCGTCTATGGCGAGACCATTCCAAGTTACAAAACCGACGCGCGCATTGTGGTGTTAAAGCAACCGATCGGCGTGGTGGCGGCGGTGACGCCGTGGAATTTCCCTAACGCCATGATCACGCGAAAGGTGACACCGGCACTGGCTGTCGGGTGCACGGCTGTCGTAAAGCCTGCAGAAGATACGCCGCTGTCGGCATTGGCACTGGCAGCGCTGGCTGAAGAGGCCGGTTTGCCTCCTGGGGTTCTAAACGTGGTTACGGCATCCGACCCGGTTCCTGTTGGAGCGGAGCTGACCACAAACGAAAAAGTCCGGCTCGTGACGTTCACGGGATCCACGGAGGTCGGACGCGTCTTAATGCGGCAATCGGCAAGCACCATTAAGAAGGTCTCTTTGGAACTTGGCGGCAATGCGCCATTTATCGTGTTTGACGATGCCGATCTTGAAAAAGCGGTCGCCGGTGCAATGGCCTCTAAATACCGTAACTCCGGGCAGACATGTGTTTGCGCCAATCGGATGTATGTTCAAGAGGGCGTTTATGAACGCTTCGCGGAGAAGCTGACCGAGGCAGCAACGGCCCTGACGGTTGGGCCAGGACGCGACGCCGGCGTGACCATGGGCCCGCTGATCAATACGGATGGCCTGGCAAAGGTTGAAGATCATGTGCGCGATGCGGTCGAAAAGGGGGCGAGTGTCGTCACCGGCGGCAAGCGGCACGCGTTGGGTGGAACCTTCTACGAGCCGACGGTTCTCACCGGTGTCACTTCGGAGATGAAGGTTGCGCGCGAGGAAACATTCGGGCCTGTGGCGCCGTTGTTCCGTTTCAAGGACGAAGCTGACGTGATCCGTCAAGCAAATGACACGCCGTTCGGTCTTGCCGCGTACTTTTATGCTCGCGATATCGGCCGTGTTTGGCGCGTGGTCGAGGCCCTCGAATTCGGCATGGTCGGGGTTAACGAGGGTGTGATGTCAAGCGAGCTGGCGCCGTTCGGTGGAGTTAAGCAGTCGGGGCTTGGCCGGGAGGGCTCGCATCATGGAATTGAGGAGTTCCTTGAGCAAAAATATGTGCTGATGGGCGGACTTTGATGGCCTGTAGTCGGCCTTTCGGTTATGGCTTCCTGGTTGTTTTCCAACGGTTGGGCGTCAAACGCCTTTTGGTGCTTCTTGATTGACGAACGCGAGGAACAGGCATGTCAGCGGAACAGTACAAGAGACAGGCGGCGATGCGTGCCGTTGAAATGGTGGAGCCGGGTATGCGGCTCGGGCTCGGAACGGGGTCGACCGCCGCTCAATTCGTGGCCCTGTTGGGCGAACGAGTGAAGGCCGGTCTGTCGGTCGTTTGCGTGCCAACGTCGCTGGCAACGCAACAGCTGGCTGAGGCCCGCGGCATCAAGCTGTCGACATTCGATGAACTGCCGGAACTCGATGTTACGTTTGATGGTGCTGACGAAATCGATGGTGAGCTGAGGATGATCAAGGGTGGCGGCGGTGCGCTGTTGCGCGAGAAGATCGTCGCGATGGCTTCCGACCGCGTCGTCATCATGGCCGACGAGAGCAAGGCGGTCGCAAAGCTTGGGGCCTTCAAGCTGCCGGTCGAAGTCGTCCAGTTCGGCCTGCAGGCAACGCGCGATATGATTGAGGCGCTGGCTACCGACGTTGGGTGCAAAGGCGGTATAGAATTGCGGCGGACGGCGGATGGGCAGCCTTTCGTCACGGATAACGGCAACTACATTCTTGATTGCGATTTTGGATCGATCGGCGATCCGGACGAACTGGACGAAGCCTTCAGGTTCATACCGGGCGTCGTCGAAAGCGGGCTGTTTTTGGATATCTGCGATTTGGCGATCATCGCTGGTGAGGGCGGTGTGAAGGTGTACGAAGCCCGGCGCGACCTCGAAGATGAGGATTAGAACTGGGACGGGGCCCGGTGCGGCCCGGCGTGAGGATGACAGATGAGCGGTTTCGATTTTGACTTGGTCGTGATCGGTGGTGGCTCCGGCGGTGTCCGGGCCGCCCGGATTGCCGCAGGACATGGCGCCCGGGTTGCGATCGCCGAAGAAGACCGCTTCGGCGGGACCTGCGTTATTCGCGGCTGTGTTCCCAAGAAGCTGTTGGTTTACGCATCACGTTATTCGGATGCCTTTGAGGATGCGCAGGGTTTTGGATGGAGCGTTGAGGAGCCAAGGTTCGATTGGGAAACCCTGATCGCGGCAAAGGACAAGGAAATCGCGCGGCTTGAAGGGCTTTACCGGAAAGGCCTCGACAACGCTGACGTGACGGTCTTTGCGGAGCGCGCGGTTTTCGAGGATCGTCATACGCTGCGGTTTGCTTCGGGGCGGACGGTAACGGCCGACAAGATTCTCGTCGCTACCGGCGGCACGCCGAACATCGATGAGAAGTTGGAAGGCCGCCAACACGGAATTACCTCCAATGAGGCCTTTCATTTGGAGACGTTTCCCGGGCGTGTGGTGATTGCCGGTGGCGGATATATCGCTGTCGAGTTTGCCGGCATCTTTGCTGGGCTCGGTGCGGAAACGACGCTTATCTACCGCGGTCCGAAAATCCTCAGGGGCTTTGACGAGGATCTGCGGGACGCGATTACCGAAGCTTATGAAGCCCGTGGAATCCGGCTGGTGCTGGGGCACGTCTTTTCGAAGATTGAAAAGACGGATCGGGGGCTTATCGGGCATCTCGATAATGGCGCCCATCTGGAAGCCGACCAGATCATGTTCGCGATTGGCCGGTCGCCCAATGTCAAAGGGCTTGGCTTGGAAGCGTTGGGTGTTGAACAAGGCTGGAATGGGCACATTATTGTCGACAAGGACAGCCGCACCAACGTTGAGAACATCTTCGCTGTGGGCGATGTCTGTGACCGCTTTAATTTAACGCCGGTCGCGATCCGCGAGGGGCATGCCTTCGCCGATACCCAGTTTGGTGGAGAACCTTGGCAGATTGACCACGCGCTAATCCCGACGGCGGTTTTTGCGACGCCTGAAATGGGGACCGTTGGACTTCCTGAGCATGAAGCGATGGAACGCTGCAAGGTGCTCGACATCTACAAGTCGTCGTTCCGTCCGATGCGCGCAACGCTATCGGGCCGCGATGAGCGGATGCTCTTGAAGCTGCTTGTCGATGGAGAAAGCCAAAGAATTGTCGGCTGTCATATCGTTGGCGACGATGCTGCCGAAATCGCGCAAATGGCGGCGATTGCCATGCGCATGGGAGCTCGCAAGGAGGACTTCGACCGGACCATGGCGTTGCATCCATCTGCGGCGGAAGAACTCGTGACGATGCGCAACAAGACCGAAACGCGCCGGCAGGCCGCCGAGTAGCATAATGTGTTGGTTTAACAATTGGGGCTACCTGCAAGACCACGATCAATGTGGCGCCGGAGTTTATTGATGAGCGAGACAAAACGTCTTCAAAACAAAATCGCGGTTGTTACGGGTGCGGCGGCCGGTATTGGAAAAGCCATCGCGGCGGTGTTCGCGCGGGAGGGCGCCAGTGTCTATCTGACGGACATCAATGGTGCGGCTGCCGAAGAGGCGGCGAAATCCATTCGGTCGGCAGGTCACACGGTCACCGCCATGACGGTCGACGTCTGTAAGGGCCAGGACGTGACGGCGTTGTTCCGGAACATTGAAAGCGGACCCGGACGCATCGATGTGCTGGTCAACAACGCCGGTCTTAACGTGCGTGAAGATTTCCGGCACCTGAGCGATGCGGATTGGGTCAAGATTCGGGAGGTCAACCTCGACGGCGTGGTGCGGGTGGCACGCGATGGGTTCAATCTCTTGAAGGCATCGGGACAGGGGTCGCTGGTCAATATCGCCTCGATCATGGGCCATCGCGGTTTGCGGCAGCTTGCCGGGTACTCGGCGACCAAAGGGGCTGTCTCGGCGTTGACGCGGGCGCTGGCGGTTGAATATGCGCCTTATGGCATCCGGGTGAATGCATTGGCGCCAGGCTTCATCGAGACGGCGTTGACCGAGCGGGTGCTGCGCAATCCGATGATCAACAAGGCGCTGATTGATCAGACGCCGCTGAAACGTTTCGGTAGCGGAGAGGATGTTGCTGCTGCAGCATTGTTTTTTGCATCCGATGAGTTTGGTTTTATCACCGGAACTGAATTGCCGGTCGACGGGGGGATGTCGGCTGGCCTGTGATTAATCCGCCGAATAGAAACGAGATTGAAGCTTCGCTTGGCCTGCAGTAGGCGGATGCCCTATAAGGCTGAAGAAGAGCTTTGCGCGACTTGCAGCGCTGATTTTCGGCGCGGAGATTCTCACCTTCCAAATCAGGCAAGGGCGCAGCCACGGCACAGGGCCGTCGTACGGCTCAATGACAATTAAGGAGTTACCAAATATGTCGGCAAAAAGAGCCGCCTGGTCGCCCGATAGCTGGAGCGATTTGCCGATCAAGCAGGTGCCGGAGTATCCGGACCAAAAAGCGCTGCAGGAGGTCGAAGCGAAGCTTGCGACATTTCCGCCGCTGCTGTTCGCGGGTGAAGCCCGCGACCTAAAGAAGCGACTAGCCGATGTTGCGGAGGGGCGCCGGTTCCTGCTGCAGGGCGGCGATTGCGCGGAGAGCTTTGCGGAGCATGGGCCGGACCATATCCGTGACTTCCTTCGGGTTTTTCTGCAGATGGCCGTCGTTCTGACCTATGCAGGCGGTTCGCCGGTCGTGAAGGTGGGGCGGCTTGCCGGCCAGTTTGCCAAGCCGCGTTCAAAGCCAACTGAAAAGCGCGATGATATCGAGCTGCCAAGCTACCGTGGTGACATCATCAACGGCATGGAATTCACCGAAGAGGCGCGTATTCCGGACCCTACCCGGATGCTGCAGGGCTATCGCCAGGCGGCGGCAACGGCCAACTTGGTCCGTGCGTTCGCGTTGGGCGGTTATGCCGACCTGGAGCGCGTGCATCAGTGGAACATGAACTTCGTGCAGGATTCACCGCAGGGGCACCGCTACGAAGAGTTGGCCAATAACATCACCGAGAGCCTTGCATTCATGCGGGCGATCGGCATTACAGCGGACAACACGCCGCAACTGCGTCAGACGCACTTCTTCACGAGTCATGAGGCGTTGCTGCTGGGCTACGAGCAGGCGTTGACCCGATTGGATTCGACATCGGGTGAATGGTACGCGACCTCCGGACACATGGTCTGGGTCGGTGACCGCACACGGCAATCCGATCACGCTCATATCGAGTATGTGCGGGGGATCAAGAACCCGATCGGTCTGAAATGCGGTCCATCGCTGGAAGCCGACGAGTTGCTGGAACTCATCGATATCATCGACCCTGACAACGAACCTGGCCGTCTGACACTGATCAGCCGTTTCGGGGCGGGTAACGTGGAGAAGTACCTACCCCAACTGTTGCGGGCGGTGAAGCGGGAAGGCCGCAAGGTGGTCTGGGCCTGCGACCCGATGCACGGCAACACCATTTCCGCGGAAAGTGGCTATAAAACCCGGCCATTCGACCGGATTCTAAGTGAGGTGCAAGACTTCTTCGCTGTTCACCGGGCCGAGGGGACGCACCCCGGCGGTATCCACGTCGAGATGACCGGCGATAATGTGACCGAGTGCACCGGCGGCGCCGTCGCCATCTCGGATGCGGAGCTGTCCAACCGCTACCACACCCATTGCGATCCGCGGCTCAATGCGGACCAGTCACTGGAACTGGCGTTCCTCGTGGCTGAGTTGATGCAAAAGGAACGAGAAGCGGCGGGATCCTTCCCGGTCACAGCAACGGCATGATGTTTTGTTTGCTGGCGGATGCGGGCGTCCGGTGTTTCGGGCATCCGGCATTTGCATGACGGCTTGATGGTCTTGCCGTCGGATGGGCCGGTGGCGGGAGTTCTGTCAAAATATGGATACGGTTCAGGACGCTTCACAGGTAACGCCAACCGGGACGGGCGATAGCGACGGTTGGCCGATCCCCGTTGCTGAGTTTCTTTCTGGCACTCACCTGAACCGGGCGGATGTGATTTTGACGCGGAAGCACTGGGATTTGCGTTCGTGGCTAATCCGATGGGCGACACGTGGCACGTTCTCGCACTCGGCGATGGTATTTCTGGTTCCGCACCAGGAAAACGGCTTCAACAATACGTTTGTTATCGAAAGCGCTTCCAAAGGCGTCGATCTCAAGAACCTGGCAAGCTACTTGAACGACAAGCGCCGGGTGGTCGGGATCAAGCGTCTCAATGGAAGCTGGTTCGACGAGCGGGCACAGTCCTTGGTGCGCGGGCGTATGCTCAACTCAATTCAGTCGAGCTATTCCTATGCGACGCTGTTGCGGCTTGGCTTGGCTTTTTTCAATGAGCTGGCGTTCGGCATCAAGGCGCGCATTTGGGGCGCACGTAGCGCTATCCAAGGCCGGCGCCGCAGAACGCTGGAACCGCCCAGCGCCTTCATCTGCTCGGGGCTTGTACAACTGGGTTATCTCAATGCCGTCGCCGAGCAAGTGGCAATGGGTTATCTGCTGCCGCAGAGGGTTGGCGAGGTCGTGTTTCAGAAGGACGTGGCAAGTTTCCTACCAAAGGACTGGTCACAGTTTTCAGACGCTGAGCAATACGAAATCATGTGGGATTTCGTAGCGGGATTTCAGGATGTGTTGGAGGCCGTCACGCCAGAAGACTTGGCCGTCTCGTCGCATTTGGAGTGGGTTTACGTGATCCGCGATGGGTACGCCTACAAGGTTAACTCGCAGGAGCATGCCCACGAGATGTTGGCATGGCAGCCAGCTTAGACGGTTGGGGTTGGCGTCGCGTCGGGGATAATGCGAGGCTTCCTCAACACCAACAGGCGAACAGGCTTCTACATTTATGAAAATCGCTTTAGCGCAGCTCAATCCTACGGTCGGCGACGTCGCGGGTAATTTCGCCAAGGCGCTTGAGGCCCGTGAGGAAGCACGGTCGCAGGGCGCGGATCTTGTGGTTTTTCCGGAGCTGTTCTTGGCGGGCTATCCGCCGGAAGATTTGGTGCTGAAGCCATCCTTTCAGCAGGCCTGCAAGGATGCCCTCTTGGAACTCGCCAAGGCGGCGGATGGCGATGGTGGTCCTGGGCTGCTTATTGGAACGATCTGGCCGGAAGACGGTAAAGTCTACAATGCGGTCGGGCTCGTCGACGGAGGGCAGGTTGCGGCGCTGCGTTTCAAGGTTGAGTTGCCCAATTACGGCGTGTTCGACGAAAAGCGTGTGTTCGCCGCCGGGCCGATGCCGGGACCGGTCAACTTTCGCGGTATCCGAATTGGTGTGCCGATCTGCGAGGACATTTGGATCGAGGACGTGGTCGAATGTCTCGATGAATGCGGTGCAGAACTCCTAATCGTACCTAACGGCTCGCCGTTCGACTGGAGCAAACCAGATCTTCGCCTGAATATCGCGGTAGCCAGGGTTACCGAGAGCGATTTGCCGTTGATTTACGTGAACCAGGTTGGAGGGCAGGACGAGTTGGTGTTCGATGGAGCTTCATTCGTCCTCAATTCCGATTGCCAGCTGGCGGCGCAATTGCCCGGTTGGCGGGAAGTCGTACAAATCACGGAATGGCAGCGTGAGGCCGACGGCTGGCAGTGCAAGGTCGGTGCACGGGAGATCTTGCCAGAGGCGGATGAAGCGGCCTACGAGGCCTGCGTCCTGGGCTTGCGCGACTATGTCGACAAGAACCGCTTTCCAAGCGTGGTGATGGGGCTTTCTGGTGGAATTGACTCGGCGCTCGTTGCTGCTCTGGCTGTCGATGCCCTCGGGGCCGAGCGCGTGCACTGTGTGATGTTGCCCTACAGGTATACGTCCTCCGAGAGCCACAGTGATGCGGAGGCGTGCGCCAAGGCGCTCGGCATTCGCTACGATGTCGTGCCGATAGGCCCGGCCGTCGAGGGTTTCGACACGTTGCTGTCAGACATGTTTGCCGGACGCGAAGCCGATGTCACGGAAGAGAACGTGCAAAGCCGCACGCGTGGCGTGATCTTGATGGCGCTATCCAACAAATTTGGTTCCATGCTGCTGACAACCGGTAACAAGTCGGAGATGTCGGTTGGTTACGCGACGCTGTATGGCGACATGAACGGCGGCTTCAATCCGATCAAGGATCTTTATAAGACCGAAGTCTACCGGATTGCGCGCTGGCGTAATGCGCACCAGATTAGGAACGGCAAGGGACCGGCCGGCGGTGTCATTCCGGAAAACATACTGAGTAAGGCGCCGACGGCTGAACTCCGTGAGAACCAGACCGATCAGGACAGTCTGCCGCCTTATGACGTCTTGGATGATATTTTGGCGTGCCTTGTCGAAAAGGAAATGCCGCTGGCGGAGATCGCTCAGCGCGGCCACGATGTGGAGACGATCAAGCGGGTCGAGCGGCTGCTCTATATTTCCGAATACAAGCGTCGTCAGGCCGCCCCCGGGGTTAAGATTTCGTCCCGCAGCTTTGGCCGTGACCGGCGCTATCCCATTACCAATGGATACCGCGACGCGCATCGCTTGCCGGTGGCAACTGATGCTTCGGTCTCGGCACCGAAGTTAGTGCAGCCCCGCATCGAGGGGGATCCCGCCTGAAATCTGGATTGATCATGCCGCCGTCGATGCTGGCGCGACGCAATCCAGATGGACCAAAGTACTATTTAGTGTGGCATGGAAGTCTTTGATCATCGACCCGCTTTGGCGAAGGCCGAGACGGGGACTTATGACGGATCGAATACCCGACAGGCTGAAGAGTTTTTTCGAGATTGAGTCAGTGCCACTGACGCTTTCTTCGCGCGATCGTGCCGACATGCCGGTAGTCATCTCCAACCGGGCATTCTGTGAGTTGACCGGCTATACGGCCGAAGAGGTTATCGGACGTAACTGTCGTTTTCTGCAGGCCGGGTTTGATAATACGGCAGAACGGGCGCGGATCCGTGAGTGCATCGAGCATGAGCAGGATGACTACTTCATACTCGCCAATCAGAAAAAGAACGGCGATCGGTTTTTGAATTTCCTCTATCTGGCGCCGATCTTGGTGCCTGACTGCTCCGAGCGCTTTGTGCTGGGCACACAGTTCGATGTGACGAATGAGCTGAATGATGAGCTGGAAGGACACTTTCGCAAGGTTGGCGATGTACTCGTCGGTGCCGCGGAACCCAGCTATTCCAGGCAAGTCGTGATCGAGTCCAAGAAGCTTGCGGCGATGTCGGTGCGCAATGTACTGCGATACATTCTTGAGACTGAAGCTGGCCGGCGTGCGCGAAGTCTCGTCGCCGGTTAGGAGAAAAAAAACCTTTCCTGGCGAAACTACTGGACATGAGCCAGTCGTATTCATTTGGAGAGCGGCCGCCTATGTGGTGGCTGGAAGCTGCTGAAGCCGATAACGCCGATGTGGATTTGATTCGCGGCGAGGATGTGTTGCGGTTCGGCAGTCAATTTGTCCGGCTTGACGATATTGTCTCGTACCGGGTTGTGGAAGTTGTCGAGCGCAGCAAGGACAGGCTGGCGATCAATGCAGCTTTGGCCGGCCTGGCCGGTGCGGTTCTCCTCATTGCCATGATGCGCTTCGGCTGGCTAGAGCAGCTTCTGGCCGGCTTCGTTTTCCTTCTAATTCTCGGCGTGTCGAGCCTTGGCGAAGTGCTGGGTTTCAATAACAAACGCTTCGTGCAAGTGACGGTCTTCACGCATAGCGGCAGCAAGGCACGGTTTGCCAGTACCGACAACCGAGAAGTTGGCCATCTCATTGGCTTCCTAGAAGAAACTCTTCGCCGCTAGTGGTGTGCCGAGAATGCTTTGAGTTCGACGGCAAACGGGATAGCTTGCGCGCTCATCACGCTCGGCAACCTGAACCCACCATCATGACCCCAATCGTCCGTTTTGCTCCAAGCCCGACAGGGCTCATCCACATTGGTAATGTGCGCACCGCGCTGCTCAACTGCTGTTCGTGGCCAAGTCCGGCGGGCGGTTTATCCTGCGTTTCGACGACACGAATACCGAGCGCTCAAAGGAAGAGTTCGTGCAGGCGATCCGGGAGGGTCTTCAATGGCTCGGGCTTACGTGGGATGAGGAAGTTCGCCAGTCGCAGCGTCTCGCGCGCTATGACGAGGGTTCTGACAAGCTGAAGGCTGAGGGGCTGCGCTACCCTTGCTATTAGACGCCCGACGAGTTGGACCGGCGGCGGCGTCAGATGGCCCGCGGGCTGCCACCGATCTCCGAAAGGGCAGCCTTAAAAATGTCGCAAGAGTACCGCGCAGCGTTCGAGGCCGAGGGGCGCGTCGCGCATTGGCGGTTCCGGTTGCCGAACAGCGGTGGGGCGGTGGAGTTGACGCCTCAGCCCGGTCACGTTGAATGGAACGATATGGTCCGCGGCCGCGTGACAGTGGACCTTGGGTCACTTTCCGACCCCGTCTTAATCCGTGCAGATGGGAGCTACCTCTATACATTCTGCAGCGTGGTGGACGATGCCGATCTTGGCATAACGCATATTCTGCGGGGCGAAGACCACGTCACGAATACGGGTGTGCAGGACGCACTTTTTAATGCGATCGGGGCGGAGGTTCCGGAGTTTGGGCATCACAGCCTGTTGGTTGGAGCCGACGGCAAAGTGCTGTCAAAGCGGCTTGGCGATCTGTCGATTGCCAAACTGCGCGAAGATGGACTTGAGCCCATGGCGGTGGCGAGCCACGGCGCACTCATTGGGACATCGGATGCGATTGAACCACATCGCAGTTTGCAGTCTCTGGCGGCGTTGTTCGATCCAGCGAAGATCTCGATGGTGCCTGCGCGGTTCGATCCAGCCGAGCTGGCGGGGGCTCAACGGCAAATTACTCTACCAACTCGATTATGCCGACGTACAGGAGCGGTTTGAGGAGCGGGATATCCGTAGGGGCGAACCCTTCTGGCTTGCCGTGCGTGGCAATCTTGAACGGCTCAGCGATGCAGAGGATTGGTGGAATGTTGTGTCCGAAGACATCAAACCGGTCGCCGAAGATACTTAGTTCCTTGCAGCGGCTGCTGAAGAGCTGCCGGAAGAGCCCTGAGACGAGGGGACTTGGAAGATCTGGACGGATGCGGTGAAAGCGCGTGCCGGCGCAAAGGGGAGGGGCTGTTTCATCCGTTGCGGTTAGCTTTAACCGGTGTCGAGAAGGGTCCGGAACTGAAGGTGTTGTTGCCTTTGATCGGGCGGCAGCGCGCGATTACGTTGGATCAGCTTGCGTAGGTTGCAAAGTCAATGATGTTTTCAGCGTCTATCACTTTACGCATGAAAACGACGTTGATTGCCATGTTCTGACCCAGGGGACGGGTTCCGCGACCCGACATTTCATAGCCCATGCTCTCGAAGAATTTCTGCGCATTGATCGGTGCCCGAACGCTGGCAAGGTGGCACCCCGCAGTGGCGGCCGCCGTTTCAATGGCTTGCAGCATCTTTGAACCTATTGCTATGCGCTCGAATAGCGGGCGCACGTAGAGCGCCGTGATGTGGCTTATATCTGGATTTGTTTCAGCTTTGTGCCATGCGGCGGTGGCGATGAGTTCGCGTCCAAGCCAGCCGCCCAGCAGGCTGTCGCTCATGAGCTTGTCGACGTAACCCGGTGTGCGGACCATTGCTTCGAAGGCGTCGAGTTCTTCAGGTGCGTAAACGGAATGGGCCTGACTGCGGAAGGCGGTCGCGTGAATATACCGTACATCGTTGAGGTGATCGGGCTGAATGGGGCGGATGATCACCGCCGGCGCGATTGCACTTTGCGCCGAGGCGCGGGTTCGCACATTCATGCTCCGCTCTCCGATAGGGTGCCGCCAATCCGGCTCTCGCTCTTAACAATCAATCGATTTGATAAAGCGAGAGCTCTCAAGACGTCGCTGTCTCGATGCCCTGACTTGCGCAACTGGCGTTATGTTACGCCTACCCGGCGAAACGAAGTATAGTTGTAATTTGCGTCAGAAGTCGAACAGTTTATCGACCGTTTCTTGAAGGCTCGAGGGAGTTGAACTCTTGGAGTTCTCATGAACTGCAGACGCCAACACTCAACGGTATGGCGACAATTCTGGATCGGCTTGTGCGCGATCGCCCGCAGGTGGAGCCGGCTCACCGGGAATTGGGGTTTGAGGCACGTACTCCGCCTGTTTGCACGAACAGCCGTCCACGTACTTCTTGCGGTATAAAAACGCTTCCTTGAGATCGGTATATGGCGCTCTGGAGGAGTAGGAGACCATCTGCTCAACGCCGGCACCAGGGTTCTGATGGTAGTACAGCGATGAGGGCGCGGCGCAGCGCGACTGGCAAACGTCCGCATCGCGTTGGAAATGGTTCGGTAGCGTCGAGAAACTCACTGGGAAGTAGTAGCCATCACAGAGACGCACGCAAAGCGTGCGGTAGGTCGCAAACGGCAGCGACTTGTAGGAGTTGGCGTAGCCTGATCCGCCATCCTGGTCCTCCCAGAACGGTGAAAATGAGCTGCGATCGCGGCGGCGGGCTTCGCGGACGTAATTTGCTCCGCAATTATTGCGTGCCAATCCGCGTATGATCTCGTCCTTGTATGAATGGCCGGAGCGGGAAGTGATCTCTTGGCGTTCCCCCTCCAATTGGGCGAGCTGCCGGCGGTCCTTGTCGCGTTCACGGGCGATGCGTATACATTTCGGCGCACGGCGCAGAGTTCGGGTAAACAGGAACTCTTCATAGCAGCCCGAACGGTCCAGGCGCGATTCGGCCTGGTTTACGGCGGTTTGCAGCTTGCGGATTTGAGAATTCAGTTCGGGTAGGCGGTCGCGCTGTTGTCCGCCGGCGGCGGATTCCTGGACGAGGCGCCGTTCGAGGTCGAGGCATATTGAGCTGCGGGCGGTCCACCCCCCTGTGTTGCCCTGGCCGGGTTGAACGTAGGGATCGGGCTGGCTGTAGGGCGGCGGTTGATTAGCTGGACGGCGCGGGGGAGGATCGTCGTCGATTTCCCACGGCCACTTGAAGCCTTGCGAGAATGCCGTCTCGGCTGCCATGGGCGCGCAAAGGGTGGCCAATGCCAGCGTGATCGCTGACCATACGCGTACCCTACGCGCAGATTGTCCGTCCTTGGCCGTCATTGATGCAACTCAAAAAAGATAAGGAAGTAGAGACCGCTAGTGGCTCATTGCAGCACAAACATGGCATATACTCTCCGCCTCCACGGAGTATTGGATAAGCTACAATCGTTGGTCTGCTTGACGCCCCCATTTGCGCACTTCATAACACGCAACGATGAATACAGCTGCGCACCAAACCGCTGTCAACATACATTGCAGCATTGATTTTCAGATCCAGATCACCGGCTAGGCGATCGGCTGGCGCGCGGCATTCCCATCGTTCCCGTATTTACCGGTGCAACACAGCCTCGCCGCAGCCGCCTCAGGCAAAAGGTGGGGAGTTCCCATGTCGCTGACGCTCTATAACACCCTGACGCGGAAGAAAGAGGCGTTTGAGCCGATCGATCCGCAAAACGTGCGCATGTATGTATGTGGGCCGACGGTCTACGACTATGCGCATATCGGCAACGCGCGGCCGGTGATCGTCTTCGATCTATTGTACAGGGTGTTACGGCTTACCTTTGGCGCCGATCATGTCACCTATGTGCGCAACATCACCGACGTCGATGACAAAATCAATCAGCGGGCGGTCGATGAAGGTGTGTCGATTAGGCACCTGACCGAGCGCACGGCAAAGCAGTTTCATGAAGATATCGCGGCATTGGGCGTGCTGGAGCCGACAGTTGAACCGCGTGCGACCGAACACATCGATGAAATGAAAGTGCTCTGCGAGACGCTGGTTGAAAAGGGCCATGCGTATGTCGCCGAGGGCCATGTCCTGTTCGATGTAGCTTCGATGGCGGAGTACGGGCGGTTGTCAAACCGCAGTATCGACGAGATGGAGGCGGGTGCTCGCGTCGAAGTCGCGCCTTACAAGAAGGGGTCGATGGATTTCGTCTTGTGGAAGCCATCGAAAGTGGGCGAGCCTGGATGGCCGTCGCCATGCGGTATCGAAACAGATGGCCGGCCCGGCTGGCACATCGAGTGCTCGGCGATGGCTGGCCGCCATTTGGGTGAAGTCTTCGATATTCACGGGGGTGGTATCGATCTCACCTTTCCGCACCATGAAAACGAGATTGCACAGAGCCGCTGCGCGCATGGCACTGACACGATGGCGCGGGTGTGGATGCACAACGGTTTTCTGCAGGTCGAAGGTGAGAAGATGTCGAAGTCGCTCGGCAACTTCATCACCATTCATGATTTGCTAAAAGAGTGGCCGGGCGAAGCGGTACGCCTGGCGATGCTCTCCACGCATTATCGCCAGCCCTTCAACTGGACGGCGAAGGGGGTCGCGGAGGCAAAGCGAACTCTCGATCACTGGCAGGAGTTGACTAAGGATGCCGCCGCGGACGGTCCCGTTTGTGCGGATGTTCTCGAGGCATTGGCCGATGATCTCAATACACCCAAGGCGGCTGCTGCGCTGCATGAATTGCGCACCTCAGCGGCGCATGGGTCGGTGGGGGCGGCGGCGTGCTTGCGTGCATCGGCGAACCTCTTGGGGCTGCTCCAGGTTTCCCAATCGGATTGGATGGCATGGCGCCCCGCGACCCTTTCGGTTGATGATGAAGAGATTGCCGACCAAATCACCGCCCGACTGGCTGCGCGTAAAAGTAAGGACTGGGCGGTGGCCGACCGCATCCGGGACGAGCTGGCCGCGAAGGGCGTACAGCTGAAGGACGCCAAAGACCCGGAGACGGGGGAAATTGTAACGACCTGGGAGGTGGCACGTTAATTGGTACGGCCTGAGACAAACGACATCCCCCTGCGCCCATTCCTGCCGAAAGACTTGATGGCGCTGCGTGAACTTTACGCGCAATCGATCGAGGAACTAACGCAGGAGGACTATGATGAAGACCAGCGTGCGGCGTGGGTTTCGGTGGCTGCCGATGCGCAAGCGTTCGGCCAGCGGCTTGCCAGTGGGACGACGCTCGTGGTTGAGATTGATGGTGAATATGCGGGCTTTGGTTCATTAAAAGATAACCGAGTTGTCGACATGTTGTTCGTCCACCCGTATTTCGCTGGGGGGGGGGTTGGAACGGCGCTGGTCGATGCCCTGGAAAAACTGGCTAAAGGGCGGGGCAGAAAGGAGATCTCTGTCGAAGCCAGCGACACGGCTCAGGTCTTCTTCGAGGAACGCGGTTATGTTGCCCAATCGCGCAACTCGGTTCCACTTGAAGACCAGTGGCTGATGAACACGACAATGGCAAAGCCGCTCGGCAGTGCCGAAAAGGATAACAACAAATGAGCCGGGAACGCCTCTATCTGTACGATACGACTCTGCGGGACGGCGCGCAGACGACGGGGGTCGATTTCAAGCTCGCCGACAAGCGGCGCATTGCGCAGGTGCTTGACGATCTCGGCCTCGATTACATCGAAGGCGGTTATCCGGGAGCCAACCAGACAGACACCGAATTCTTTACGTCGTCGCCCGGTTTTGATGGTGCGCGGTTCACGGCGTTCGGAATGACCAAACGGGCTGGGCGTTCGGTCGAGAACGATCCGGGATTCCAGGGTCTGTTGCAGTCAAAGTCGGATGCGATCTGCCTGGTCGCGAAATCTTGGGATTACCATGTGCGGGTTGCGCTTGGTATTTCCAACGAAGAGAACCTGGAAAGCATTAGAGAGTCGATTTCGGCGGTGGTGGCCTCGGGCCGCGAGGCGATGCTCGATGCCGAGCATTTCTTTGACGGCTACAAGACCAACAAAGCTTACGCGCAACAAGTGCTTCGCACGGCTTACGATGCGGGCGCGCGATGGGTCATTTTGTGCGACACCAACGGCGGGACGCTGCCACACGAGGTGGAGCGCATGGTTCAGGAGGCCCTGGAACACGTCCCCAGCCGGAACCTGGGCATTCACACACACAATGATACTGAAAACGCCGTCTCTAACTCACTGGTCGCGGTGCGGGCTGGATGCCGGCAGGTGCAAGGGACGCTGAATGGCCTCGGCGAGCGCTGTGGCAACGCCAACCTGACCTCGATCATTCCGACCCTATTGCTGAAGAACGAGTATGCCGATCGCTTTGAGACGCGGGTGACGCCAGAACGGCTGAGAATTCTGACGCACGCTTCGCGGGTGCTCGATGAGGTGGTGAACCAATCGCCCTACCGGCATGCCCCTTATGTCGGCGAGAGCGCGTTCGCGACGAAAGCCGGGATTCATGCATCGGCGATCCTCAAGGACCCGGAGACATACGAACACGTGCCGCCGGAGGCTGTCGGCAACCAGCGACGGGTGTTTGTGTCGGACCAAGGCGGGCGGTCCAATATCCTGGCCGAGCTCAATCGGCTTGGTATTTCGGTAGAAAAGGACGATCCGCGTATCCCTGCAATGCTGGAAGCCGTGAAACAGCGCGAGTCGCATGGCTATTCCTACGAGTTGGCGGATGCTTCCTTTGAGCTTCTGGCGCGCCGGGAACTCGGTGAAGTACCGAGATACTTCTCGATCGATTCATTTCGGGTGATGGTCGAGAGGCGGCACAACGCGCGTGGCCAGCTGGTGACCGTTTCGGAGGCGACGGTCAAAGTGTTCATTAACGGAGACCCCGAACCGCTGTGGTCGGTTTCAGAGGGCAACGGTCCGGTGAATGCACTCGATTCGGCGCTGCGTAAGGACTTGGGGCGTTATCAAAGTCATATAGCCGACGTCGAGCTGGTCGACTACAAGGTGCGTATACTCACTGCGGGCGGTGGTACGGAAGCGGTGACGCGGGTGCTCGTGGAAAGTCATGACCGAGCTACCGGTGAGCGCTGGCTGACCGTTGGCGTTTCACCAAATATAATTGATGCGAGCTTCGAGGCGTTGGTCGATTCAATCAACTTCAAGTTGCTTAAGGACGGCGCCAAAGCAGTGGCCCACGTGGCCTGATGAGATGGCTTCAATTGAAAGAAAAGGCCGCCGCCACGATGTGACGATGGCCTCTTCCTAGATAAATTCCTACAGCGCCGATAACGGGCTAGTGCAGCATTCTAAGCTTACAGAAGCTCGATGGTGTTGACGGCTGACTTGCCGGACCGACGATCGACTTCGGTGTCGAAGGCGACTTTCTGGCCTTCGGCGAGACCGCGGATGCCTGCGCGCTCAAGGGCGGTGGCGTGGACAAACACGTCCTTGTCGCCTTCGTCCGGAGCGATAAAGCCGTAGCCCTTCTGTTCGTTGTAGAATTTAACTGTTCCGTTTCGCATTGCAGATGCCTTTTCGATTGCGTTAGCTGGTAAAGCCTGTGGCGCATGTTGCGTATTTGGGCTTCGAATTCTCGAGTTTGGGTGGGTTCTGAACGTGCGCCTAGCAATCCTCGAAGGCGTAGGGGCCCTGTCGTCCGGCCAAATTCGACGGGTAACATATATGCGATTGTCGCCCGAACCGCAAGTTTTAGGTTGCGGATTCTTAGTTCTCCAAGATCGTTTTTGCGGCTTCAGACGGTGTCGATCGGCCGTTAAGCACAGTATCAGACAGCTGATCAATGAGATCGCCGCCGGATTTGATGCGTTCGGCGACGAGGTCTGCGGCGGCGCGGGCGATGAGGTAGCGTGCGCGGCGGCGGCGGCGGTCGAGCGTGGTGGAGGCCAGTATTGGTTGCGCGAGGTCGTCAATGACGGCCAGTAGCACGTCGACACCCTCGCCGGTTAAAGCGGTGGTTTTCAGCAGTGGTACATGGGCACTGGCGCCGGAGCGGATTGAAAGCGCGCCTTTGAGTTGCTGCATCGTCGCCTCGGCGCCCTCGCGGTCGGCTTTGTTGACGACGAGGATGTCGGCGATCTCCAGAAGACCCGATTTCATTGCCTGAATGTCGTCGCCGAGCCCGGGCGCGGAGGCGACAATGCGGATGTCGGCGACCTCGGCTACGTCGATTTCGCTCTGACCGGTGCCGACGGTTTCCAAGAGGATGAGGTCGAAATCGGCCGCGTCGAGGGCGTCGATAATGCGAACCGCGGCCGGTGAGAGCCCCCCAAGGTAACCGCGACTAGCTAGCGAGCGGACAAAAACACCGTCATCATCGAGGGCTGCCGTCATGCGGATGCGGTCGCCAAGGATTGCACCGCCGGAAACGGGGCTCGAAGGATCGACCGCGATGACCGCGACCTTGCGGCCTGTCTTGCGGAGCGCAGCTATCAGGGCATTGACGAGGGTGGATTTGCCTGCGCCGGGCGGGCCGGTCAACCCAACGATTAGCGCCTTGCCGAGATGCGGTTGCAGGCAGCGCAAAAGCTCGGGTGCTTGAGGGGAAAGGCTTTCCAGTACGGTGATGGCGGCGGCGGTCGCGCGCCGTTCGCCGCGGCGCAGGCCCGCGACGAGGTCTGCTGCCGTATTGTAAGACGCGGAGTTGCGGCCGGTGTCAGTCGTTATGGTTTTCACGTGCGACATGGGTGGCTGATACGCGATCGCTGCGGGGGGCCGCAAGAGGCGGGTGTCAAAAACGCAGAGCGTTGCTTAGAACTCAGTACCAAAGGCCGGGCCAGCGGTAGCGCGGCCGCATGGCAATCGGTCCGTAGCCCAGCATCGACACCATCGGTTCCTCGACGACGACCATCGGCGCCAGGCTCGGTTCGCTGGTTAGTTCGTGCAGGCGGGCGATGCGCTCCTCGGTCGGCGGGTGTGTGCGCAGCAGGGATGGTTGCGGAATCCGGCGTGCAGGTACCGGATAGACAAGATCTTCCCAGAAGCTGCCCTGGTAGCGTTCGAGCCGGCCCAAAGCGGCAGTCAGGCCGAGCGGATCGCCGGTCAACAGGGCTGCTTCGAGGTCGGCGTCGAATTCGCGCGCACGGGAAAGACCAAGCTGCAACAAACTCGATAGTGCTGGCGCAAAATAGAGCAGGAGAATGACCCACCAAGAAAATGGTGTGTCACCGGTCAAGAGACCGAACAGGTTCAGAACGACCAGGGTCAGAGCCACGTACGATAGCGACTGCACAAACCTTGTCATGATGTCGGCGAGGTTCATCACCCACAGGTCATTGTTATGGATGTGAGAGACCTCATGGGCGAGTACACCGGTGACCTCGCGCATGCTGAGGCGCCGCAATAGGCCTTCGGTTATGCCGATTGCGGCATGCCTGGGGGTTCCGGTGGCAAAGGCGTTGAGGGTGGCGCTGGGAATGAGATACAGGTCGGGACGTGCCGGCAAATCAGCGCGCTGGCTCAACTCGTCGAGGATGCGGCTGAGCTGATCATCGCCCCTGGGAACCTTGCGGGCGCGATAAAGGCGCATTATTGCGGCGGGTGGAATGCTGGGTGCCATGAGGACCAGCAGTGCAATAACCCCAGCGGAAATGACAATGCCGTAGGGTCCCCACAAAAGGGTTGTGGCAATCGCCAGTATGACCCCAATGCCGCCAATCAAAAGCAGGGAATGGACGTAGTTTCGCTGCTTATGATCGCGCAGTTGGTCGGCGTCAAGAAGTGGTCTCACGAGGCTTGATCCTCGTCTTTCTCGCCAGGGCCTCCAAAATAGAGGCCGGTCTAAAATTTCCCCAGAGTGAGTTCGTCTGGGGGAGAGCCGCCGGTATTGCGGCAAGCAGTGATGATTGCGGGGACGATCGCATCGGCGTTTGTCACGACCGTGAAACTAACCTCAAGTCCATCGCGGATAAACTGCTGCGCGCGCATGTGCTGCAGCAACTCAAGGAACGGATCCCAAAAGCCACCAATGTTTGCCACGATGATCGGCTTTCGGTGTTGACCGAGCTGCGACCAGGTGAGCTGTTCGACGAGTTCTTCCAGGGTGCCGATGCCGCCCGGTAATGCCACGAAAGCATCCGAACGCTCGAACATCAGGCGTTTGCGTTCATGCATATCGCCGGTGACGATCAGTTCGTCAACATCGCGCAGCATATGTTCACGCTCGGACAGGAAATCCGGGATGATACCGGTCACTTTCCCGCCCGCGGCGATTGTCGCGCTGGCGACTTCGCCCATCAGCCCCATGCCACCGCCACCGTAGATCAAGCGGATCGAAGCGGTGGCGAGGGCTTGTCCAAGCGCGGTTGCGGTTTGTGCGTAGATTGGTTTGGTTCCGTGCCCGGAGCCGCAATAGACGCACACAGCCTCTGGGCCGCCGTTCAAGGTGGCGAGGTCTGAGGCCGTCGTTTCTTGTTCTTTTTTCATATTCATTTGAGAATAGTTGCTCATTGTACGTTTCGATGATGTCGTTACGGGCGCGACCGAAGTATCTCATCGTTCGCTGTGTATTCCGATGAGTTTGGCGGGAGAATGATGCGAACACATCATAACGTCGGATCGCGCGAAAGTATGACCGCATACTAAGACCATTCGCTGACAGTTAACCGAAATCATGGGCAGATCGTTTTCTTGTAACGGTTTCATTGGCTTGACTGCTGTTTCGTGGTTAGGTCTTGGTCTGGGGTGGGTCTGAGAGGTTGCTGCATACCGGCATGTTTGCGTTGGGCGGCGCGCAATCAATAGGAGGCCACCTAACATGAGGGGGCATTACCTGCCCACATCGTTCCTGGTGCTCGCCGGCGTTGCGGGCCCGTGGCTGCTTGCTGGCAGCTTCGGAAAGGGGACGGTGCCGGAGTGGCAACTCGCCGGACTTGGTGGACCGCGCCAGGTTGCTGAACCTTGGCCGTCAATTGGGTGGAACCTCGCCGTAGCAGCGCCGCCGGTGGCCGCGCAGAGGGTTTTGAAGGATCGCTCCGAAGCGAACAATCACGAGCTTCCGAAGTTTTCGCGAATAGTGATCAGGCCGGGTTTTAGATCGTCTTTTGAAGGGACTGGTCGACCAGGGCAGCGGGTTGATGTGATTCTCGACGGAACAGCGGTTGCGTCGATCAAAGTCGGTGCAGACGGACGCTGGCGGGCGTCGACATCATTGCTTGGAGCTGGTGACTATCGCGTCTCGGTTGCAACGCATGGGCAACACGGCAACTCCGTCGTGGTCGGTCAGAACGTGCGGATCGCAATTCCCAAGCGGGCGGCTACCGGCGAGATTGTGGCCTATGATCAGTCCGCCGTCGAAAAGGAGGTTGAAACTCGTGCTCATGCCGAGCGGCTCGCGGAAGCCGCCAGCGAGGAGTTCGATGACTTCGCCAGGAGGCAACTGGCGGATGAGCGGCGCCAAAAGACCGAGCTCGCTCAGAACGTTGAGGTGGGCGAAGACAAACCCGTGACGGAGCCTCCTCCGTCAAGTTCGGCCTACGGCCGGGTTGAAGACTGGTTTAAGAAATCTTCTGAGGACTATTTCGGTTATGTCGTGCCGGAGCTGGCGCGCAAGGGCGAGGACAGATTGCCGGCCCAGGTCGAGTATGTGCCGTTACCCGAACCCTCTAGCCGCCGCACGGTGGAGCAGGCGGCGGGGCCGAGCTTGATCCAGCGGGCACAAGACTGGCTCAGGGATACCAATCGAAACTACCAAGATATTATTGTCCGCAATCTTTCTGGGGACGTGAAGCAGCCGGCCCCAATTGACGGAGGGGATCAACAGACTGCTTCGAACCGCTTGGAACGGAATGGAGAGCCGTTACTAGAGGCCGACGTGGGGCAAACAACAGCTGACGGAGACGAACGCCAAGCAGAAGCTACTCAGGCTGAAGCCGAGCGCCGGGCGGCCGCTGCTGAACAGGAGCGCGCGCGGGCCGAGGAAGCTCAACGGCAAGCTGAAGCGGCCCGGCAAAAGCAGCTAGAAGAAAATCTGGCGCGTCGCCAGGCACAGTTTGCGCGGGCCGAAGCCGAGCGCCGGGCGGCTGCCTCGGAACAGGAGCGCGCGCGGGCCGAGGAAGCTCAACGGCAAGCTGAAGCGGCCCGGCAAAAGCAGCTAGAAGAAAATCTGGCGCGTCGCCAGGCACAGTTTGCGCGGGCCGAAGCCGAGCGCCGGGCGGCTGCCTCGGAACAGGAACGTGTGCGGGCCGAGGAAGCTCAACGTCAAGCTGAAGCGGCTCGGCAAAAGCAGCTAGAAGAAGATCTGGCACGCCGCCAGGCACAGTTTGCGCGGGCCGAGGAAGCTCAACGTCAAGCTGAAGCGGCTCGGCAAAAGCAGCTCGAAGAAAATCTGGCGCGTCGCCAGGCACAGTTTGCGCGGGCCGAAGCCGAGCGCCGGGCAGCCGCTGCTGAACAGGAACGTGTGCGGGCCGAGGAAGCTCAGCGCCAAGCTGAAGCGGTCCGGCAAAAGCAGCTAGAAGAAAATCTGGCGCGTCGCCAGGCACAGTTTGCGCGGGCCGAAGCCGAGCGCCGGGCGGCTGCCTCGGAACAGGAACGTGTGCGGGCCGAGGAAGCTCAACGGCAAGCTGAAGCGGTCCGGCAAAAGCAGCTAGAAGAAGATCTGGCACGTCGCCAGGCACAGTTTGCGCAGGCCGAAGCCGAGCGCCGGGCGGCCGGTGCCGAACAGGAACGTGTGCGAGCCGAGGAAGCTCAACGCCAAGCGGAAGCGGCCCGGCAAAAGCAGCTAGAAGAAGATTTGGCACGTCGCCAGGCACAGTTTGCGCAGGCCGAAGCCGCGCGCCGGGCGGCCGCTGCCGAACAGGAACGTGTGCGGGCCGAGGAAGCTCAACAGCAAGCTGAAGCGACTCGGCAAAAGCAGCTAGAAGAAGATTTGGCACGTCGCCAGACACAGTTTGCGCAGGCCGAAGCCGAGCGCCGGGCGGCGGCTGCCGAACAGGAACGTGTGCAAGCCGAGGAAGCTCAACGCCAAGCGGAAGCGGCCCGGAAAAAGCAACTTGAAGAAGATCTGGCACGTCGCCAGGCACAGTTTGCGCAGGCCGAAGCCGCGCGCCGGGCGGCCGCCGCGGAACAGGAACGTGTGCGGGCCGAGGAAGCTCAACAGCAAGCAGAAGCGGCCCGGCAAAAGCAACTAGAAGAAGCTCATGCGCGTCGACAGGCAGCAGCTGCGCGGGCCGAAGCCGAGCGCCGGGCGGCTGCCTCGGAACAGGAACGTGTGCGGGCCGAGGAAGCTCAACGGCAAGCTGAAGCGGCTCGGCAAAAGCAACTTGAAGAAGATCTGGCACGTCGCCAGGCACAGTTTGCGCAGGCCGAAGCCGCGCGCCGGGCGGCCGCTGCTGAACAGGAACGTGTGCGGGCCGAGGAAGCTCAGCGCCAAGCTGAAGCGGTCCGGCAAAAGCAGCTAGAAGAAGATCTGGAACGCCGCACAAAGGCTCAGAAATTGTTGGTGGAGCGTCGCGCGCGGCAGCGGAGTTTGGAAATTGCAAAGAAGGCGGCTCGGGCTGAGCGTATTGGTCAGCTCGCCGACAAAGCCCTCGAAAGCCGCCAATCCTCAACACATGGTCTTGGTGAAAGGCATTCCACCGAGCCTCAACAGACTGAGACCCGCTCCAGGGTGCTCGCGCAGAAATCGCAGCGGGCGGAGGAAGTCGCCCGTCTTAGCGATGAGCTGAGTTTGGTTGAGCGACCGGACTCCGGGGCGGCCCGAACAACGAACGTGCCGCTGCCCGAAACGTCGCAGTTGCGGCGGGAACGCTATGACGTTTGGGCGAAAGGCTCTCCAGGGGACCGGCTGGAGGCGGATGACACGCGTGTGCGTGTCGAGCCGCCGGCTCGTCGCGGTCGCTCAGGGGGGTGGCGCATCCGGCGCAGCCGTCGTGGTACGGGCTGCCGGGATCCTCGTGCCGGCCGGACCATCCGATTGCCGGGAACCTACGTGGTCGCGCGTGGCGATACGTTGTGGCATATATCGCGCAGGCATTATCGGCGCGGTTATCGTTACGGGCGGATCTATCGGGCCAATCGGCGCAAAATCCGCGATCCGCACTGGATCTATCCTTGCCAAAAGTTCTGGCTACCCCGGACGCGTCGGAGGCGATGACAAGGCGGCAGTAATAGAGCGAAATCGGTCTTGGATCGCCGCGCAAGAAGCGTGGCTTACGTTTCATAGAACTGCCGGCGTTGCAGAGCGGGCCTTACAACATTTTTCAGGCTTGATGCTGGTCGGAATTGAAGTCCGTCGATTGCGTTGATGCTCGAAGGTTCAACTGATCCAATCGGCAGGGCACTACGTGTCGCTATATAGCGTTACGAAGTTTCCTCGATGGAAGGACATTTATGGTTGCTATCGGTCACGGTAGACGCGATCGGGGCGGGCAAGTCGATGCGAATCTGCTCGGTGCCCGCGAGGATCACTGGAAGGTCTTCAAAGGTCTGTTGCCGTATGTTTGGCCCGAGGGCCGGCCAGATCTAAGGCGCAACGTCGTTATTGCATTTGGCTTGCTGCTGGTGGCCAAGCTGGTGACGGTGTCGGTTCCGATCGCGTTTAAGATGGCAACCGATGCGCTGACCAAGCTTTCGGGTGAGGCCGCGGCGGGCGGGCCGGTGACGCTTGCGGCAGCGGCGACGTTCATGATCCTTGCCTATGGAACCGGTCGGCTGATGACCGTCGTTCTCAACCAGATCCGTGATGTGTTCTTCACCAAGGTCGGACAGAACGCGGTCCGAAAACTCAACACTCGGACATTCCTTCATCTGCATCAGCTCAGTCTGCGGTTTCATTTGGAGCGGCGCACCGGTGGGTTGTCGCGCGTTCTTGAACGCAGCGCGCGGGCGATCGAACTGATTATCCGCATGGGCATTCTCAACGTGGTGCCGACGATCATCGAGCTGGCTTTGATCTGTGGCGTCTTGTTCTACTTTTTCGATGCCACGTATGTGGTGATCGTTGTAGTCACGGTTGCCGTCTACTTGTGGTTCACCTTCAAAGCCTCCGAATGGCGGATCACGATCCGCCGTGAAATGAACGACAGCGATACCGATGCCAACACCAAGGCGATCGACAGTCTATTGAATTTCGAGACGGTCAAATACTTCGGCAATGAGGGATTGGAGGCGCGCCGTTTCGACAGGGCGATGGAGCGTTACGAGGGGGCTGCGATCCGGACCTACTCGTCGCTTGCCATCCTCAACGCCGGTCAGGCTGCGATCTTCACTGTCGGCATGGTGACGATGATGTGGCTCGCTGCCCGTGGCGTTGCCGCCGGCACCCACACGATCGGCGATTTCGTCTTGGTCAACACACTGATGATCCAGCTGTGGATGCCGCTCAACTTCATGGGCATGGTTTATCGCGAGATCAAACAGGGGCTTGTTGATATCGAGGTGATGTTCGCTTTGCTCGGACAGGAGCCGGAAGTCGAAGACCGCCCCGGGGCAAATCCCCTTGTCGTCAAGGACGGCGAGATCCGCTTCGAGAAGGTCTTCTTTTCCTATGACCGGGAGCGGTCGATCCTGCATGATGTTTCGTTCACCGTTCCGGCGGGTAAAATGATTGCCATTGTCGGCCCTTCGGGAGCCGGCAAATCAACCATCTCTCGGATACTTTTCCGCTTCTACGATATCAAGAAGGGGCGGGTTACGATCGATGGTCAGGATATTCGTGATGTGACACAGGCCTCGTTGCGTTCGGCTATTGGTGTGGTGCCGCAGGACACCGTGTTGTTCAACGATACGATCAAGTACAACATCCGCTATGGGCGACCGGAAGCCAGTGATGAAGAAATCATCGAGGCGGCGAAGATGGCGCAGATCGACAGCTTTATTCGGGCGATGCCGCAGGGTTACGACACCATGGTCGGTGAGCGCGGGTTGAAGCTGTCGGGTGGGGAAAAACAGCGCGTTGCCATCGCGCGGACGATCCTGAAGTCACCACCAATCCTGATGCTTGATGAAGCGACGAGTGCGCTCGACAGCCATACGGAAAAAGAGATCCAGGATGCCCTCGATAAGGTTTCGAGGGATAGGACGACACTTGTGATCGCCCACAGGCTTTCAACTATTGTGCACGCCGATCGTATTCTTGTGTTTGAGGCGGGCCGTGTCGCCGAGCAGGGAACGCATGCGGAGTTGATCGCAAAGGGCGGACTGTATGCGAGCCTGTGGAATCGGCAGCGGCAGGCCGAGAAGGCGCGCGAAGAACTGACGCATGCACTGGAAGAAGCAGAGAGGACGGGCGCCTTGCCGGTGGGCTGGGAGCGTTCGAATATCGTCAGCGAGTAGTGCTGTTACTTCGGCCACAGCGATGCGATGTAGCCCATGTAGGCGATCAGCATTGCCGCGCCTTCAAACCGGGTGATACGGCCTCCATTGGAGGCGCAGGCGACCAGCGCGAGGGCCGCGGCGAGCATGATGAAGTTGTCGTAATAGATGATCTGCTCGGGGATGGCGGTTGGCGCGAGAAGACCGACCACGCCTCCAATGCCGAGGATGTTGTAGACGCAGGAGCCCAGCACGTTTCCGACGGCGACGTCGGAATGTCCACGGTAGGCGGCGACAAGCGAAGTCACCAGCTCGGGTAGCGAAGTGCCGATAGCAACGACGGTGAGGCCGATGACGGCTTCGCTGACGCCAATTTTTTGGGCAAGGGAGACCGCGGCGTCAACCAAAAGGCGACCGCCGAGAATAATGGTGGCGAGGCCCGCCAGAGCCATTAAAAAGGGCAGGATGCGTCCGAGCCGCGTGCTCCATTTGAGGCGGAACGCGCCGGCGAGATCGCCATTGCGCATGAGTTCGTCATAGGCTTCGGACATCTCGAATGCGGCGCTGTGGCCGGCTTCGGGTTCAAGTCGTTCCTGGCGGATGGCATAGATGAGGTAGGTGGCGAGAAGTCCGATGAAGACGAGGCCAATGGGCCGGGTCAACGGCGAGAAAAACGCAAAGATAGTGAAGGCCGCGGATGCAGCGATGACGACGCCACCATCTCGCTTCAAGGCACGCGAGGTTACGGTGAGCGGCGCCAGCAGGGCGGAAATTCCGACGATCAATAAGATATTCGAGATATTCGAGCCGACGAAGTTGCCGATAGAGATGCCTGGCGAGCCCGCCAGCGAGGCCTGCACACTGATGACGAGTTCCGGCATTGATGTGCCGAAGCCGACCAGTACGATGCCGATGATTAACGGGGAAACTCCGATCCGTTCGGCGATGGCCACAGATCCGCGCACCAACAGCTCGCCGCCTGCGACCAGCAGCGCAAAGCCTATCAGAAGGAGGAAGACGTCCAGCATGTGGGCTCCGGATGATGGCGGGTGAACTGGGAGACTTCGGTGATCACGGGCCGGGAGGGATCATTCGACAAGTTCGTCTCGTGTGTAGCCCTGCAAATAGAGCAACGCTTTCAAATTGCCATGCTTGATTGCAGCTTTAGCTTCGCTCGCGACAATTGGCTTGGCCCGGTAGGCAACGCCGAGACCGGCCTTTCGGATCATCGCGAGGTCGTTTGCCCCATCTCCCACGGCAAGTGTTTGTGAGAGTGGAATACCGTGCAATTTCGCTTCGCTTTTTAGGGCCTCCAGTTTGGCCTGTCGGCCAAGGATTGGCTGCTTGACCGTGCCCAGGAGGCGGCCATCCGACACGCAGAGCTGGTTGGCTTGGCTGATGTCAAAGCCGACAGAATTGGCGATACGGTCGGTGAAGTATGTGAACCCGCCGGAGACAAGGGCGGTGTGCGCACCGTGCGCCTTCATCGTCGCGACGAGCGCCCGAGCACCGGGCATAATGGATATTCGGCTGCCGATGATTTCATCAAGGAGGCCGACCTCGAGGCCGGCGAGCAGAGCGACCCGGGATTTCAAGGCTTCGGCAAAGTCCAACTCACCACGCATGGCGCTTTCTGTGACGGCCGAAACTTTGTCGCGGACCCCAGCAAAATCGGCTATCTCGTCGATGCACTCCTGTTCAATGATGGTGGAATCCATATCAGCGATGAGGAGTTTCTTGCGCCTTGGGGCGCCGTCGTCGGGCAGGATATTCACATCAACGGGTAAGCCGATGAGGACCGTGGAAGCCTGTTGTTTCAAGCGTTGGCCACCGTCAGCCTGTGTGACGAGCCGCAGTTCCCAGGCTTCGCCGGTCGATAGCCAGCGGCTTTCGATGATCGCGTCTTTGGCGATGATGCGAGTAATGGTATCGGTCAGGGTGGCGTTGAGACACGGAGCCTTTTCGGGCGCCGTGATTACAAGCACCAGGGATGAAGGATCGGGCATCGGCGGTTTTGGATCCGGTGTTGGTATCCCTAGAGCGTGACACGTCAAATGGGCTCGCAGCCAAATCAATCAAGCCCTGTCTGCGAAGCTGCCGTAGTTGCACAATGGGATCGCGATCTTGGCGGCTAAGCGTGCCATTCTTATTGCAGGAGCGACCGCCAGCGGCAAGTCGGCGGTGGGCATGCGCCTGGCTCAGAGTTATGACGGTGTCATCGTCAATGCGGATTCCATGCAGGTTTATGCGCAAATGCGCGTGTTGACGGCACGGCCGGAACCAGCAGACGAGCGGGCGGTGCCGCATCGTCTCTATGGCCACGTCAGCGCCCGCGAGAGCTATTCGGTGGCGCGCTGGCTTGAGGATGTGCGTGAAGTCCTCGGAGAAATCGAACGGCTTGGTCAGCGCCCGATCTTCGTCGGTGGTACGGGGCTCTACTTCAACGCGTTGACGCAGGGGCTCTCGCCCATGCCCGAAACCGACAGCGTCGTGAGAGCCTTCTGGCGGGGGGAGGCGCGAAGGAGGTCGGCGGAGGAGCTGCATGCGGAGCTGATGCGGCTCGATCCGCTGACGGCGTCGCGCCTTCGGCCGAGCGATCCGCAACGGATCGTGCGGGCACTGGAGGTGTTTCAGTCGACCGGGCAACCGCTGGCGCGATGGCAGGCGCAAGCGGGAACACCAGTATTGCCCGCCGGAGCCTGGACGGGGCTGGTGATCGCGCCGGAGCGGGAGACCATCTACAGGCGCGCCGAAGCCCGCTTCGATCAAATGATGGCCTCGGGAGCCTTGGATGAAGTACGGCATTTGCGGCAGATGCAACTTGATCCAGAGCTGCCGGCGATGCGGGCACTCGGCGTGGCTCCGCTGATGCAGCATCTTGATGGTGAGATTGCACTGGAAGTGGCCATTGAGATGGCCAAAACGCAGACGCGACGCTACGTCAAACGGCAGCTCACATGGCTAAGAAGATATATGATTGCTTGGAGATGGGTTGAGGCGAAATAATATTAGAATTTCCTGCTGCTTCTTTTAATTTTCGTTGACTTGCGCAGAATGCGGTCCACATCTCAGCGTTTTGGTGACGACAACGCACCATCTTTGAAGTTACCTCGCGATCCTGATCGTGCCGCGACATCGAATGATGCTTGGGGTGCGCAAAAGACCGCTCTGCGGAACGGAAGACTGTTGGTTGGGAGCCAGGCGGTGGCTCGCTAGCGGACCTAATGGAGGGGCCCATGGCACGAACCATGACCGGAGCTGAAATGGTGCTCAAGGCGCTTGCCGATCAGGGCGTTGAACACCTGTTCGGGTATCCGGGCGGCGCGGTGCTGCCGATTTACGACGAGATGTTTCAGCAGGACAAAGTCCAGCATATCCTGGTGCGCCAGGAAGGTGGGGCGGTGCATGCCGCTGAGGGGTATGCGCGTTCGACGGGGAAGGCTGGGGTTGTGTTGGTGACTTCGGGGCCAGGCGCGACAAATGCCGTTACGGGTCTTACGGATGCGCTGATGGATTCCATTCCATTGGTCTGCATCACCGGTCAGGTGCCAACCCATCTCATTGGTAACGACGCTTTCCAGGAGTGCGACACGGTTGGCATTACGCGCCCCTGCACCAAGCACAACTGGCTGGTGAAAGACGTCAACGATGTCGCGCGGGTGATACACGAAGCCTTCTATGTGGCGCGTTCGGGACGGCCAGGACCGGTTGTCGTCGATATTCCCAAGGACATCCAGTTCGCGACCGGAAACTACGTTGGGCCGGCCAATATCCAACACAAGACGTACCGTCCGAAACTGAAACCTGATCAGCCAGCGATCCGCGAAGCGGTTGACCTGTTGGCGGGTGCCAAGAAACCTATCTTCTACACTGGCGGTGGCGTGATCAATTCGGGTCCGAAGGCCAGCAAGCTGTTGCGCGAGTTGGCACGGCTGACCGGTTATCCCGTGACCTCAACGCTGATGGGGCTTGGTGCGTTTCCAGCTTCCGACAAGCAATGGCTCGGCATGCTCGGTATGCACGGCACCTACGAAGCCAACCTGGCGATGCACGATTGCGATGTGATGGTTTGCATTGGTGCGCGTTTTGACGACCGTATCACCGGCCGGCTGGATGCCTTCTCGCCAAACTCGAAAAAGATCCACATCGATATCGATCCGTCATCGATCAATAAGAACGTTCGCGTTCAATTGCCGATCATTGGGGATGTCGCTTACGTCCTGGAGGACATTCTCCGAGTATGGAAGTCGAAAGCGCCTCAGATCGATAAGGCCGCGTTGAAGAGCTGGTGGAAAGAGATCGATGGATGGCGTTCCAGGAAATCGCTTTCCTACAAGCGGTCGGAGGACGTGATCATGCCGCAGTACGCGGTAGAGCGTCTTTACGAACTGACCAAGGACCGCGATCCCTACATCACGACGGAAGTCGGCCAACATCAGATGTGGGCGGCGCAGTTCTTCCATTTCGAGGATCCGAACCGGTGGATGACGTCGGGCGGGCTTGGGACGATGGGCTATGGATTGCCGGCGGCAATCGGCGCGCAGCTGGCGCATCCGAATAGCCTTGTCATCGATATTGCCGGTGACGCCTCGATCCTTATGAACATTCAAGAGGCGTCCACGGCGGTGCAGTACAGGCTGCCCGTGAAGGTGTTCATCTTGAACAATCAGTATATGGGCATGGTGCGGCAGTGGCAGCAGCTGCTGCATGGCAATCGGCTGTCGGAAAGCTATACCGAGGCCCTGCCCGACTTCGTCAAGCTGGCTGAAGCATATGGCTGGAAGGGCATCATTTGCGATCATCCAAACGATCTTGATGCTGCGATCAAGGAGATGATCGAAACGCCTGAGCCGGTGATCTTCGATTGCCGCGTTGCGGCGCTTGCAAATTGTTTCCCGATGATCCCGTCGGGCAAGGCGCATAACGAAATGCTGCTTGGCGAAGAGACCTCCGATGAAGACGTCGCAACGGCGATTGACGAAGAGGGCAAGGTGTTAGTCTGATGAACTTGGGGTAGGATATTCTCCTCAATTAAGCGCAAACCCCATTTGATTTGCGTCGCCGCTGTGTCGAGCGGCCGGCGACGCAAGTCCAGCCCTCCAAGCATGCCCGTTTTTGAGCGACGTGCGAGGCGCAGCCGACTTTTTCGGCAATTTGACGGTTCATCAATCAGTTCTGGTCGATCGCATCGGCAAGTGTGTGCAAATCACCTCAATGGCACGGCGGCGCTCCGCGTACGGGCTTGTTCCCCCATTGGATAGCAGCTAGAGCATCTTGACCGAAACTGGTTAGTCTTCATGGCTAGGTTCGGGGTGCCGTTGCCGGGAAGCTGTGTCAGATGTGCAGTGAGGGGCGTGCGGTATACGTGGGAAGACTTGTCATTTGAACGGAGGTGGCCGTGGCAGAAGAGCCGGTCGTTGCACAATCGGGGCCCTATCAGGTCGAGCTTGAAGAAGGCAAAGCCTATTTCTATTGCCGCTGCGGACGGTCGAAAAAGCAGCCGTTTTGCGATGGCTCGCACAAGGGTACCGACATTGAACCGCTTCGATTTGAGGCCGAATGCAGCGGAACCTTCAATCTGTGCGGCTGCAAGTCCACTGACGATGAGCCCTTCTGCGACGGGTCGCACAACATTTTGTAGAACCACTTTATTCTGTTCTCTCGGGAACCGTCCAATGGCGGGGCGATATATGCCGTCTTGCCTCTCGAGTGTGATAGTCACCGCTTTCCGGCGCTGCCGTCCGGAACCCGCTTCTAAGCCTCCACCAAACAGGCTCAAATGGATTACTTCCTACAGCAGCTCATTAACGGACTGACGCTGGGCTCCGTCTACGGCCTGATCGCCATCGGTTACACGATGGTGTACGGGATAATCGGCATGATCAACTTCGCGCACGGCGACGTATTCATGCTGTCGGTGTTCATCGCCCTCATTCTCTTTTTGTTGATCACATCGCTTTTCGGAGGTCTCGCCATCGCGCTGGCGCTGGTCCTCGTTTTGATCATCGCCATGGCGCTTACCGCTCTATGGAGTTGGGCCATCGAGCGTGTCGCCTACCGGCCGCTGCGGGGCTCCTTTAGGCTTGCACCGCTGATTTCGGCGATCGGCATGTCAATCTTCCTGATCAATTTCGTTCAGTTGGTGCAGGGGCCTCGCAACAAGTCGATCCCGCCCATTATTGAAGGCGGATTTGTTATCCCGATCGGCAGCGGAGACATCACGCTATCTTACAAACAGATTTTGATTATCCTCACGACCGCGGTGCTGCTGGCGGCTTTCTGGTTCATCGTGCAAAAGACATCGCTGGGGCGGGCACAGAGGGCCTGCGAGCAGGACCGAAAAATGGCTTCGCTGCTCGGCATCGATGTCGACCGGACGATTTCGCTGACGTTTGTCATGGGCGCTGCCTTAGCTGCTGTCGCGGGTGTCCTGTTCATGGTGCAGTATGGCGTGGTGAACTTTTCGGACGGCTTCGTGCCTGGCATCAAAGCTTTCACGGCTGCTGTTCTTGGCGGTATCGGGTCGTTGCCCGGTGCGGTCATCGGTGGATTGCTGATCGGCCTGATCGAGGTTTTTTGGTCGGCCTATTTTTCGATTGATTACAAGGATGTTGCCGCGTTCTCGATCCTGGCGATCACGCTGATTTTCATGCCGTCCGGCATTCTCGGCAAACCTGACGTGGAAAAGGTCTGAGTATGTCGGAGGGTGAGGCAAAAACAGTCGCATCCGATGAGAAGGCATCATTCAACTGGCTTGGCGCGCTTCGCGATGCCGGTTTTCTGGCGCTCTTTACGTTGGGACTATCGTTTCCAATCCTGGCCTTTCGAACACGGCAGGATCTTTGGCACGGCTTGGTCCTCGATCCGCGCTGGGATCTTGTCGCGACCGTCCTCGCCATAGCGTTCTTCGGCCGGCTCAGCTGGCTTGTCGTCGGAGGGCGTGTTTCCCGCAGCGTTCAGTCGTTTGCAACACAGGCCGGTAAAGTTCTGGCCCCGTTGCAGAACTATACCGCCACGTTCCGGCTGGTTGGTCTTATCTGGCTGATTGCCTATCCATTCCTGGCGGTATTGATCGCCGGGCCGGGAGGCGCGCTGAAGTGGATCGATAACTTCGGCATCCAGATCCTCATTTACGTGATGCTCGGCTGGGGTCTCAACATCGTCGTCGGGCTCGCGGGTCTGCTTGATCTTGGCTATGTGGCTTTTTACGCTGTCGGTGCTTATTCGACCGCGCTCTTATCGACGTACTTCGGCCTATCATTCTGGCTCTGCCTACCGCTTGCGGGCATCTTCGCCGCCTTCTGGGGGATCCTGCTCGGGTTCCCCGTGTTGCGCTTGCGCGGTGACTATCTGGCCATTGTGACGCTTGCTTTCGGCGAAATCATTCGGCTCGTGCTGATCAACTGGGTCGAGTTGACGAACGGCGCAGCCGGGATATCGGGTATTCCGCGGCCTACTTTTTTTGGGCTGCCCTTCAATGCATCAGATCAGGGCTTTGCTGCATTTTTCGGCCTTGAGTTTACGCCGCTGCATCGGCTGTTCTTCTTATTCTACTTGATCCTGGCTCTCGCCATATTGACTAACTGGGTGACAATCCGGCTGCGGCGTTTACCCATCGGCCGCGCATGGGAAGCCCTGCGGGAGGATGACATCGCCTGCCGCTCGCTGGGTATCGACACTGTGACGACCAAACTCACCGCCTTTTCGATCGGTGCCATGTTTGGCGGCATTGCGGGCGCTTTCTTCGCCGCCCGGCTCGGCTTTATCTCGCCGAAGTCGTTCGAGTTCATGGAGAGCGCCGTGATCCTGTCGATCGTGGTGCTTGGCGGTATGGGTAGCCAAATTGGCGTTGCCATCGCCGCGGTCGCGATGATCGGCGGAACCGAATTGTTGCGCGAACTGGGCTGGCTGAAGTCCATTTTCGGCGCAGGCTTTGATCCGACCCAGTACCGGATGCTGCTGTTCGGCATGGCGATGGTGGGCATGATGGTGTGGCGTCCGCGCGGGCTGATCTCCAAACGCGAACCTTCGCTCGTCCTGCACGAAAAGCGCGCCATTGGCGGCGACCTCGTCAAGGAGGGGCAGGGCTGATGGTGCAGACGGCGATGAATCCTGGAATGGGTCCGGCTTTAGAACCGATCCTCAGGGTTGAACACTTGACCATGCGTTTTGGCGGTCTTGTTGCCGTCAACGACCTTTCATTCGACGTTGCACGTGGTCAAATCACCGCTCTGATCGGTCCGAACGGTGCCGGAAAAACAACGGTTTTCAATTGCATCACCGGTTTTTACAAACCAACCAGCGGCCGTATCGCGCTGGTATCGGGCGGCCCGCAGTCCGATCCGGCGGTTGCGGAGCTGACCGACTCTCCCGGCCGCTCGCAACGTATCGGTAGGGGCGGCGCCTATCTGCTTGAGCGCATGGCGGATTTGGAGATCGCCGCGAAGGCCAAGGTTGCGCGCACCTTTCAAAATATCCGGCTGTTCACCGGGATGACGGTGCTTGAAAACCTGATTGTTGCTCAGCACAACTGGTTGAACCGTGCATCGGGCTATTCGCTACTCGGCCTGGTCGGTGCAAAGAGTTTCCGCGAGGCGGAGGCGAAGGCAGTTGAGATCGCGGTTGCCTGGCTTGACTGTATCGGCCTTAAGGGCCGTGCTGATGATCCTGCGGGGGCACTGCCGTACGGCGACCAGCGCCGTCTGGAGATCGTACGCGCCATGTGCACCGGACCAGTGCTGCTTTGTCTCGATGAACCTGCTGCGGGTCTCAATCCGCGCGAGAGCGCGGAGCTAAACGAGTTGCTGTTATCGATCAGGGATAGCAACGGCACGTCGTTGCTACTGATCGAGCACGACATGTCCGTCGTGATGGAAATCTCGGACCACATTGTCGTGCTCGAGTACGGCAAGAAGATATCCGATGGTACACCGGACTATATCAAGAATGATCCCAAGGTCATTGCGGCCTATCTCGGCGTCGAGGATGAGGAAGTCGATGAGGCTGAGGCGGAGATCGAGGGATGAGCGAACCAATGCTCTCAGTCCGCGGGGTTTGGACCTATTACGGCAGCATTGTTGCGCTGCGCGGCATTGATCTGGACGTACACAAAGGGGAGATCGTGACGCTGATCGGCGCGAATGGCGCCGGCAAGTCCACCCTGATGATGACGATTTTTGGCGCTCCGTCGGCACGCCGGGGCGATATTCACTTTCAGGGCAAGGACATCACAAAGCTTCCGACGCACAAGATTGCCCGCTTGGGTATTGCCCAGTCGCCGGAGGGACGACGTATCTTTGCGCGTATGACGGTGCTGGAAAATCTGCAGATGGGTGCGCAGCTCGTCTCCAACGAACACTTCGATGCTGACCTGGCGCACGTGACCCAGCTGTTCCCGCGTTTGCGGGAGCGCCTCGACCAACGCGGTGGCACGTTGTCGGGTG
This sequence comes from uncultured Alphaproteobacteria bacterium, assembly GCA_963753045.1. Taxonomy (GTDB): domain Bacteria; phylum Pseudomonadota; class Alphaproteobacteria; order Rhizobiales; family Hyphomicrobiaceae; genus Filomicrobium. The sequence goes on along the minus strand of CAVWAT010000016.1, from coordinate 43,670 downwards.
GCGAGCAGCAGATGCTGGCCATTGCCAGGGCGATGATGAGCCGGCCTAAACTATTGCTGCTCGATGAGCCGTCGCTGGGGCTTGCTCCGTTGATCGTCAAGCAGATCTTTGAGGTGATTGACGAGATTAACCGGAGCAACGAGGTCACCGTGTTTCTCGTCGAGCAGAATGCTTTCCATGCGTTGAAACTTGCTCATCGCGGCTATGTGATGGTCAACGGCGAAATCACCATGAGCGGTGCAGGCCGTGAGCTTCTGCACCGTCCCGAAATACGTGCGGCCTACCTGGAGGGTGGACGGCATTGAGCAAGACAGGTTCTGAGGCGCGATAACGGGAAGACGACTGCGATGGAGACACTCTATCCAACCGGCCCTAACGGTCTGGCTGTTTTCGTTCTCGTCACCCTTGTTCTGGGCGGCGCGGCGAGCTGGGCCACCGGTCGTGCGATCGCCATGACCTGGAAGCCGCTGTGGCAGCTCGCTGTATACATCGGGCTAATGACCTTCGCGGTCCGTTTCATCCACTATGCACTGTTCCACGAGCCGTTTTTGATGCCCGGCAATGTCATCGTTGATTATTTGGTCCTATTGGCAATGGCTTTTGCGGGTTACCGGGTGATGCGCGCGTGGCAGATGCAAACTCAGTACCCTTGGTTGTTCGAGCGAACTGGGGCATTGAGTTGGAGGCGCAAGCATTGACCTCCACGCCCCTCGCAGTTACAGCGTCGACATCCCAGATTGCCATGGAGTGGCCTCCTAACCCAATGGAGAGTTGAGATGCGGAACTTTTTGATTGCCGGCATCAGCGTTCTTTCGGTGTTCGCTGTCGCAGCTTGCGGGAACTCGGGCACCGATAGCTCCAAGAGCGGCGGTGAGGAAACGATAAAAATGGGGGTTGGCGGTCCGCTCACAGGACCTAACGCCGCATTTGGTGCGCAGCTCAGGAACGGCGCCGCACAGGCGGTCGAAGACATCAACGCCGCTGGTGGTATCAACGGAAAGAAGATCTTGCTCGTCTTTGAAGACGATGTCTCGGATCCCAAGCAGGGGGTGTCGGTCGCCAATAAGATGGCCGGCGAAGGCGTTAAATTCGTTGTCGGCCATTTTAACTCCGGCGTTTCGATCCCAGCCTCCGACGTCTACCTCGAGAACGGCATGCTGATGGTGACGCCGGCGTCTACCAATCCGAAGATCACCGATCGCCAGATGTGGAACGTGTTCCGCGTTTGCGGCCGTGACGATCAGCAAGGAACTGTCGCCGGGGAATACATCGCCACGAATCTGGCGGACAAAAAGGTCGCTATCGTTCACGACAAAACGCCTTACGGCAAAGGACTGGCTGACGAGACGAAAAAGGCCCTCAACAATGCCGGCATCACCGAGGTGATCTATGAAGGCATTAACCTTGGGGAGAAGGACCATTCCGCGCTGGTCGCTAAAATGAAGGATGCCGGTGCGGAACTTGTCTATTTCGGTGGCGTTCACACGGAGGGCGGTCTTATCGTCCGACAAATGCGCGACCACGGGCTCAATGCGACCTTGATGTCGGGGGACGGGATCGCGACCGACGAATTTGCGTCCATCGCTGGGCCGGCCGCCGTTGGCACACTGATGACCTTCGCGCCAGACCCGCGTAAGCGTCCCGAAGCCACAGATGCTTTAAAGAAATTCGACGAGAAAGGCATCTCGACGGAGGCTTACACGCTTTACTCATACGCCGTCGTCCAGATCATCAAGCAGGCTGCCGAGGCAATTCAATCGCTCGATCCGAAGAAAGTCGCCGAGCAAATGCGTTCGGGACAGGAGTTCGAAACCGTGATCGGCAAAATCGCATTCGACAAAAAGGGCGATGTCAATCGGCTCGATTACACCATGTATACATGGCAAAATGTCGATGGCGGTCGCGTCACGTACGTAGAGAATTGATTCAGTTCTCTTAATTGGGACTTCCCAGAGCAACAGGGGCGCCCCTCGCGGGCGCCTTTCGCATGAATTCAAGCCGACAAATCTAATAAAAAAAAAGCGCCCGGCTCGGATGCGAGCGGACGCGTCGGTCTGGTCGAGCCAGGTTTGGCCACCGGATTTTGATGTGAGCGAGCCTTCACCGGCGCAACAGGCGCCAGCCATTGAGTACCAATGCGGACGAACGCTTAGCGTCCCTGTGATTCCGCCAGGCACTCAGTCAACATAACCTTCTCAAGGCGCTGCAGATCCTCGGGGATCTCTTCACCTGCTTCGTGGTGCTTACGGATGCAGTCCCGCACTGCAGCGTAGCATTCACGTGGGTCTTCCGTCTCATCAATGAGGCCGTTTAGCTCGGCGACCTCTTGAACCACATCGTTCGCATTCATCTTGCGATCCCTTTCAGTTTCCTCACTGGACATGCCTGTCCGACCGGGCGGACATCGCCAGTCACCAACCCAGTTTGATTGGTATTGGTTAGTAAGCATTTACGCAGGATAGCGCAGTGTTCAACCCGCCATTGTTCCAATGGTAACTTTGCGTGGCGGATAGCCAACACACCCGACCTCTTATTTTACAACTTGAATATGGGCGCGGCTTTGACGATCGCAATTCAAATTTCGAGAGTTTTATGCAGTGGCGATGAAATCGAATAAGGGGGGCGGGGGTGCTTGTGTGACGTTGACCTTTGTGCCTCCGACAGCCAAGGTTCCTGGGTGTCTAATCCTCCCCATTTTACGCTGATTTCCAGTTATGACCCTGTCGCAAAATCTGATCACCGACGTTGCTGGTGTCGCTGTAGGCTCTGCCCATGATGCGACAATTCGCTCTGGGGTTACGGTGGTGTTGCCGCCAGCGGGTTGCATTGCCGCTGTGGATATTCGCTCGGCGGGCCGGGGACGCTGGACACCGCGGCACTGGCTCCGCAGGGAACGATTGAAGAAATCCACGCCATCGCGTTCTGTCGGGCGGCTCTGCATTCGGGCTGGCTGCTGCCTCTGGGGTTCGCGACGGGCTGACTGAACGCGGTGTAGGATTCCAAATTCGCGAGGCTCGGGTTCCCATTGTCTCCCAGGCGATCTTGTTCGATCTCTTGAATGGGGGTGACAAGCGGCATCTGTCGGACGCCTTCACACGGCTGGCGAGGGAGGCTTGCCAGGCCGCGACGGCGGGAAACTTCGAGTTGGGGAGCGTGGGCGCCGGGTTTGGCGCGACGACCGCGAACCTGCGCGGGGGACTTGGCAGCGCGTCGATTGCAATTGGTGACGGGCTCGCTGTCGGTGCGCTCGTTGCCGCCAATCCCGTTGGAACCGTGACCATGGGTGATACCCGACATTTTTGGGCGCACCCCTTCGAACGCGACCGTGAATTCGGTGGGCTGGGTGCTCCGCACAACTGGGATGGTCCACCGCGGCCGCTGCCGCTCAAGGGCGGACCGGGAGAAAATACGACGCTTGCGGTTGTCGCTACCAACGCTCAACTCGATAAACGCCAGGCCCGGCGTTTAGCTATTATGGTGCAAACGGGTCTTGCGCGGGCGATCCATCCGGTTCACTCCCCGCTTGATGGAGACATCGTATATGTCTTGGCGACGGGTAGCATGGCGCGGGAAAATTCTGTTTATTCACTCGCGCAACTCGGTAGCGCCGCCGCCGATGCTGTCACCCGAGCCGCCGCCCGCGCGGTTTACGAAGCGGCGCCAACGTCGGAGGATTGGCTTGCCCCCGCCGCCTATCAACAGCAGTTTGGGACTTAGACGTTCGGCCATTGCCTGAGCTGCGATTGGGGTGCTAGCAGCCGGACAACGACTTTATTCAAGCAAAAAGAAGAACGCTCATGATCCCGCGCTATTCCCGTCCCGAGATGACCGCCATCTGGTCGCCTGAAACCCGCTTCCGTATCTGGTTTGAAATCGAAGCCCATGCGGCAACAGCCATGGCCGAACTCGGCATTATTCCGAAAGAAGCCGCCGCAGCTATCTGGGACAAAGGCGGTGCCGCCGAATTCAACATTGGCCGCATCGACGAAATCGAAGCTATTACCAAGCACGACGTCATCGCCTTCTTGACGCACCTGGCGGAATTCGTTGGTCCGGACGCCCGCTTCGTGCACCAAGGCATGACCTCCTCAGATGTGCTCGACACTTGCCTCAATATCCAGCTGACGCGCGCTGCGGATCTTTTGCTCGCCGACCTGGACCGTCTGCTCGCGGCGCTCAAGACGCGTGCGCAGGAACACAAGCTGACCGTGACCATCGGGCGTAGCCACGGCATCCATGCTGAGCCAACGACTTTTGGGATCAAGCTGGCCCAGGCCTACGCGGAGTTCCAGCGCAACAAGGCGCGCCTCGAAGCTGCCCGTAAGGAGGTCGCAACCTGCGCTATTTCCGGGGCCATCGGGACCTTCGCCAACACCGATCCCCGGGTGGAAGAATACGTCGCCGATGCCATGGGCCTCGAGCCCGAGCCGGTGTCGACCCAGGTCATTCCACGTGACCGACATGCCATGTTCTTTGCCACGCTCGCGGTCATCGCCTCATCGGTCGAGCGGCTTGCAACCGAGATCCGGCATTTGCAGCGCACCGAGGTGTTGGAAGCCGAAGAATACTTCGCGCCTGGTCAAAAGGGCTCATCGGCGATGCCGCACAAGCGCAATCCGGTCTTGACGGAAAATCTCACGGGGCTGGCGCGCATGGTGCGGGCGTATGCTATGCCTGCGATGGAGAATGTCGCTCTTTGGCATGAGCGTGATATCTCGCACTCGTCGGTGGAACGCATGATCGGCCCGGATGCCACGGTCACTTTGGATTTCGCCTTGAATCGGCTCGCCGGCGTGATCGAGAAGCTGGTGGTGTACCCCGATCGTATGCGGGCCAACCTCGAAAGGCTGAGTGGTCTGCACAACTCGCAGCGCGTATTGCTCGCGCTCACCCAGAAAGGGGTTTCGCGTGAAGACGCCTACCTATTCGTCCAGCGTAATGCGATGAAGACATGGAATGAGGGCGCGGACTTTCTAACCGAGTTAAAATCCGACGATGAGGTTACGAAGCACCTGTCGGATGCGGAACTCAATGAGATGTTCGACATCGCCTACCATTTGAAGCATGCCGAAACGATCTTCTCCCGCGTCTTCGGCTGATCTGGTCATCCGTGTATCGGTACCTATGTTGAACGCGGGTCATTCAAGTTGGGCAGTAAAAAGTAGAGTCGAAAAATAGATGCGTGCCGCCGACGCCGATATTCTGATCATTCCTGGCTGGTCTGGTTCTGAAGAGGATCATTGGCAGAGCCGTTGGCAGCGCAGCTTGAAGACGGCTCGCCGCGTGGAGCAGGAGGACTGGTACGAACCCGACCTCTCAGCATGGACGGAGCGCATACGCGTGGGGGTTGAAGAAGCTCAACGTCCCGTCGTGCTGGTTGCCCACAGTCTCGGTGTCGTTGCAACGGTGTACGCCGCACCACTATTGAATAGAGCGAAAGTGGCCGGCGCCTTCCTTGTCGCGCCTGCGGATGTGGACCATGCCGACCGCTGGCCTGTGACGCAGGGTTACGACGCCTGCACGGCTATTCATGGATTTGCACCTGCGCCGCTCACGCCTTTGCCGTTTCCCGCGATGTTGGTCGCCTCGGCCAATGACCCGTACTGCGAGTTTGAGCGCGCGAAAACGTTGGCAAAAGCGTGGGGTGCCACTCTGGTTGAAACCGGCGCGTGCGGACACCTCAACGTGAATTCCGGCCACGGTCCGTGGCCGGAGGGTTTGTTGAAGTTCGGCGTCTTCATGAAAGAATTGGGATAGGCGCTGGGCCGCGCCTTGGCGGGCTCGACCCAGCCGCATGGCAAGCGCTTTAGCGCTCAGATTCGATCTGGGTGATCGCCTGTTCCATGCTGGTGATCATTTGCGCGCGGAGTTCCTCGTCCGACACGGCGATCCCCTTGGCATCAAAGTCGCCGCGGACCTTGCGGAAAACGTCCTCGTCGCCTGCTTCGGCGAGATCAGCGCGGCGGACTTCCTTTTGGTAATCGGCGACCGAATCTCCTGTGATTCCCATTTTTTCGGCGGCCCAGGCGGCCAGAAGGTTGTTGCGCCGAGCTTCGGCCTTGAATTTCAACTCCTGATCGTGAGCAAATTTTTGCTCAAAAGCCTTCTCGCGGTTGTCGAAAGTCGTCATCTCTGGCCTCCACTCCTGGCTGTCCTCGCGATTGAAATCGCGCTTTAGTTGTGTGTTGCGGCGTATGGCGGTCCCGCGTCACATCCCTAATTTAACCATCAAGTCCAAGCATTTCAATGACTTGGCGCAAAGGAAACGATGCTCGCGATCGACGTAATTGTTAACATTGTTTCGCGAGTGTCATTCCGCTAATCTCACCTGCTCGAACCGCTCTGGATGCGGATCAGCGCACACGCGCACTCCTTAAACAAGTACGACGCAATGTCGCCCGCGGGGTCTTCCACATGGCCCTAGGGATGCCGACATAGTGTAATAATAATAAGTATGTGTCATGAGCTCGATCATTCTTAAAGGACCAGGCATGAACAGGCGCCGCCGCATATACGAAGGCAAAGCCAAGATCCTCTATGAGGGCCCGGAACCAGGTACGCTTATCCAGCACTTCAAGGACGACGCGACAGCCTTCAACGCTGAAAAACACGCATTGGTCGAGGGCAAGGGTGTCCTCAATAACCGGATCTCCGAGCTGATCTTCATGAAGCTTGGCGAGATTGGCGTGCCGACGCACTTCATCCGCCGGTTGAACATGCGCGAGCAGCTCATCCGCGAAGTCGAGATCATCCCGATTGAAGTGGTCGTGCGGAATGTCGCTGCCGGATCGCTGGCCAAACGTTTGGGGCTGGAGGAGGGCAGCGCGCTGCCGCGGTCGATAATCGAATTCTATTACAAGGACGATAAGCTCGGTGACCCGATGGTCTCTGAAGAGCACATTACGGCGTTCGGCTGGGCGGCTCCGCAAGAGATCGACGAGATGATGCAGTTGGCGTTGCGCATCAACGATTTCCTCGTCGGTTTGTTCCTCGGCATCGGCATTCGCCTGGTCGATTTCAAAGTCGAATTCGGCCGGTTGTGGGAAAACGATCTGATGCGCATCGTGCTGGCAGATGAGATCAGCCCGGACTGTTGCCGTTTGTGGGATGTGAAGACCAACGACAAACTGGATAAGGACCGCTTCCGGCAGGACCTCGGCGGTATGCTGGAAGCCTACCAGGAAGTTGCCCGCCGTCTCGGCATCCTAAACGAGAACCGCCCCATGGTCGGCGCAACGCCGGTGTTGGTGTCGTCGAACTCGCCATCGGGCAAACCTCATTGATGCAAACGCCGTTCTGCGTTCGGCGCAGGACGGTGCCGCTTTTGTACTGTCTGAATCACACTCCATTGACCGGTGGGAAATGAAAGCGCTTATCAGGATTACCTTGAAAAACGGCGTCCTCGATCCGCAGGGCAAGGCAATAGAAAACGCGCTCGGTGCGCTCGGCTTTGATGGCGTTTCCGACGTCCGCCAGGGCAAGCTCATCGAACTCGACCTCGCGGCTGCCGACGAGACAGCGGCGCGCGCGGAGGTCGAACGCATGTGCCAGAGCCTGCTCGCCAATACGGTTATCGAGAATTACTCTTTTCAGTTGGTAGGCTGACGGTTTAAGTTTCCCAGACGTGCTAGGAGCAAGCCGATGCGCAAACCTGATCCAGCCGCGCGAGGCGGCGATGCTGGCGAGGCCGTGCGTTTCATGCTGCTGAAGGCGGCGATATTTATCCTGTTGCCGCTGATCTCCGCCGTGGTGGTCGCCATCGTGGTGCTGCAATGAGGTTGCGGCGTTGGAAGCTGTCGGTGGCGTTATTGGCAGGATTGACGTCAATTGGGATCGTGGAAGCGCGCTCGCTCGATCTTTCGAAACCGCTGTCGCTGTCTTGTGAAACGAGTGCCGTAAAACTCGATACCGAGCCCTTTGAAGCCAGCAAGGGCGAAGTTGTTGTGAAGCTGGAGCTTGACGATGCGGCGAAGCTGGATGGCTCTGGGCGTTGGCAAGCGACGGCGACAGAAAGTGATCACAGATCCTCGTTCGCGGTGCTGACAAAAGAGATCTGCGCACCGAATTGTCCGTTCAATCAAGCCAAGGACGGTTCCATTCAGTTGTGGTCACCGAAGCCAATGGCGTTGACGCAGCTTGACGAGACCACGACCCTCGTGCTGATCAGCTTGAACCCGGCAAGTCTGGAGTTGAAGGCTTCGTTCTTTACGAAGAAGCAGCTTTCCGGCCTTGAGCGAGGTGATTGCAAATTGCTGGAGAACGACGCCAGCGAAACGACCGAAACGGAACAAAAAGAATGATCCGCGCCTCCGTCATTGTCTTCCCCGGCTCCAACTGCGACCGCGACGTCAAGGTCGCCACCGAGGCGGTCGGGGCCAAAGTCAACATGGTCTGGCACGGCGAAAGCGAAGTGCCGGCAAGCGATTTCCTGATCCTGCCTGGCGGTTTCTCCTACGGTGACTACTTGCGTTGCGGTGCCATGGCGGCCCACTCACCGATTATGCGCGATGTGATCGCCAAGGCGAAAGCCGGCACGCCGATCATCGGCATATGCAACGGTTTCCAAGTTCTTTTGGAAACGGGACTGCTGCCGGGAGCGCTGATGCGCAACGCCTCGCTATTGTTCGTGTGCAGGGACGTTCATGTACGCTGCGATAACGATGCGACGTATTTCACGGGCTGTTATCGGGAGGGGGAGGTCGTACGCATCCCCATCGCCCATCACGACGGTAATTACTTCGCGGACCAGGAGACGCTGGACCGGCTGGAGGGCGAGAATCTCGTCGCCTTCCGCTATTGCGATGCGGATGGTGAACTCACCGAAACGGACAATCCCAACGGTTCGCAGCGCAACATCGCCGGTATAACGGATCCTACGGGCCGTATCCTCGGGCTGATGCCGCACCCAGAGAGGCTCTTTGAAAAACCATTGGGTGGAACCGATGGGCGGCGCATCTTCGAGAGTGCGTTGGTGGCGGCAATAGACGCTGCTGCCTGAACCTAGTGTCGGTGGGTGTTCGTACCAAGCGGCGAGCCCAACAAAGTGAAACCGGTGGGTTTGAATAAAAGAAAGCGGCGGAGCTGAAACATCAGCCCCGCCGCTTTTCTATGTCAGGTGTTTAGTCGGCTCGCCTATGGCTTAGCTGGCCTTGGGAGCGACGTAAGCGGTGCGCTTGAATGGGACGACGGACATGTGCTTGGCGTCGCGTTCGCAGAAGAACATGACCGATTTGCCTTCGGGGCTTTCGACCATGCCGTTGTCACCTGGCGCAACCAGGAAGCTGACGCGGGTGCCTGCGCCTTTGACGCCTTCGGTGTTACCTTTCGGCGCGAATGTCAGGGTCAATTTGCAATTGCCGTCCTTGGCGAGGTAGTAGCCGACAGCCTTGCCGGAGCCGATTTCAAAGCTCTGGCCCTTGGCGGGATCGAGAACAACGCGTCCGATCTCTCCTGAGATTGCCGGGGCGGTTGCGCCCAAGGTGGCGGCGAGTGAAGCGGCGAGGATGAGTGTGCGCATGATGTTATCTCCTTTAACGGCGATTTCGAATTCGCGCGGCCGGTAATCGGCAACAATTCTTGTTCCGGCCTGATGATATGGATAATCCATTCAATTCCAACGAGGTAGGGTTAATGTTGCGGAGCAGCATTGCGCTTGCTGCAGCGCACATTTGACGCGCGACACCTCGCTTCACCCGCACTGAAAATTAGGACTACCCGGATGGGTAGCGTGGACGCAAAAAGCCGCAGAATAGTTCCTGCGGCTCCTATTTTGTCCTGTTCGGAAAAGTCGAAGATGCAACTTAGTTGCGGCTCTTATCGACCAGGGCCTTGTCCTTGATCCACGGCATCATGCCGCGCAGTTTGGCGCCGACTTCCTCGATCTGGTGGGCGTCGTTGATGCGGCGGATGCCCTTGAAGCGGGCCTGGCCGGCCTTGCATTCCTGCATCCACTCGGATGTGAACTTGCCGGTCTGGATCTCTTTCAGGATGCGTTTCATCTCCTGCTTGGTTTCGGCCGTGATGATGCGCGGACCGGACACTGTACTCGCCCCATTCGGCGGTGTTGGAGATCGAGTAGTTCATGTTGGCGATGCCGCCTTCGTAGATGAGGTCGACGATCAGCTTCACTTCGTGCAGGCACTCGAAATAGGCCATTTCGGGCGCATAGCCGGCTTCGACCAGGGTTTCGAAGCCGGCGCGGATCAGTTCGACGAGGCCGCCGCACAGCACCACCTGTTCACCGAACAGGTCGGTCTCGCACTCTTCCTTGAAGGTGGTTTCGATGACGCCGGAACGGCCGCCGCCGACGCCGCAGGCATAAGACAGCGCCAGGTCATGGGCGTTGCCGGAGGCATCCTGGTGTATGGCGATCAGGCACGGCACGCCGCCGCCCTTCTGGTATTCGCCGCGCACCGTATGGCCGGGGCCCTTTGGCGCGATCATGACAACGTCGACGCTGTCCATTGGCTCGATCAGGGCGAAATGAACGTTAAGGCCATGGGCGAAGGCGATTGCAGCGCCATCGCGGATGTTGTCGGCGATGTGGTCGGTGTAGATGTCGGCCTGCAGTTCGTCGGGGGTCGCCATCATCATCAGGTCGGCCCATTTGGCCGCGTCAGCGACAGACATTACCTTCAGCCCGTCGGCTTCGACCTTCTTGGCGGTCGCCGATCCGGGGCGGAGAGCAACGGCGATCTCGCTCGGCGCCGCTGTCCTTCAGGTTGAGCGCGTGCGCGCGGCCCTGCGATCCATATCCGATGATCGCCACCTTCTTCGACTTGATGAGATTGAGATCGGCGTCGCGATCATAGATAAACGCGCATGGGGCGCTCCCTTTCTTTTTGCAAAGTTTCTGTGAATGGTGTTGGACGGCACGCCGCCTGACATGCAGCTGAACGGGCCAGAAGTCCGCTTGCGAAGTGAAGACGCGAACCTACTACCCAACGGGACCGGTTTTCAACGGTTTCGGCGTGTTCGTGACGCTCTGGCTCACGCGAATGCCGAAAACCTTGCAGGCGTTAATCCGAAATGCGCTCCAACCAAGCCCTAATGAGCCGTTAACGGACCTTCAACAGCTTCGCTTTACCATGGCGCGCATTGCGAACGGAGGACGTCAGCGATGATCGCATCGGCACGAGTGAACAAATCCGCTATTGTGTTTCTTGGTTTGGTGGCACTCGCCCTGACAGGCTGTGGCGGTGGCGAGCCGACCCATGGTACGGGGCCGCGTGGGATCTTCACGTCGACGAACGATTGCGCCGAGCATGAGAAGTTTGAATTCGAATCCTGCTCCGAGGCCATTCGGACCGCGATCAAGATCCACAACGAAGAAAGCGCGATTTACGAGAACGTGCGCTATTGCAAGGCTAAGGAGCCGAGCTGCGAACGGACGCTGAATAACAAATTCCGTCCACGTCTGCTCGGTTTCTACGTTGAACTACCCGAGAAAGAGGAAGACGCGATTATCGGCAGACCTCTTTACGCCTTGGTCGACGATACCAAGGGTTTTCGCGACAACAAAAAAGTGTCCTACACCGAAAAGGACCTCTCCCTCCATTTTTCGCGTAGTTCCGTGGCGGCCTATAAGGCCCACTCCGTTGCCAAGGTCTCCGGTGGTTTCGGCACCTGAGGTCTGATCCATCGACGACGTTTGCAGCGGCCAGTCCGGCTGTGTCCGGCCGCTTACGAGCTTTATGCAGTTTCGACGCGGCCGCGGGAAATGGCGGCAATGCCGGTGCGGGCGACTTCGACAAGTCCGAGTTCCGACATGATTTGCAGAAACTGCTCAATATCGCGGGCGCGCCCTGTCATCTCGAAGATGAAGTGCTCGGTTGAGGCGTCGATCACGTTGGCTCGGTAGATCTCGGCCATCCGCAACGCCTCAATGCGTTTCTCACCCCGGCCTTGAACCTTCACGAGTGCGAGTTCACGTTCCAAAGGCTCGCCTTCAAGCGTCAGATCGTGGACCCGGTGCACTGGCACAAGGCGTTCCAGCTGATGCTTGATTTGCTCGATCACCATAGGCGTTCCGGTTGTGATGATGGTAATCCGAGAAATGTGCTTTTCGTGTTCGGTCTCGGTCACCGTCAACGAATCGATGTTGTAGCCGCGTCCAGAGAACAGGCCGATAACCCGCGCCAGCACGCCGGGCTCGTTGTCGACGATGACCGACAACGTCCGTTGCTCAATCGCTTCGTTGGTGACCTGGCTGGGATAATGGGACTGTTTGTATTGCGGGGCCATTGACGTTTTCTCTTCTCGTTTGCGTGTTTTCGGGCTTGGCCGCTTAGACGGAAGCTTAGTATGTTGGAGTCCGGTAATCTTCAACAACGGTGTGTCCGGCTTCGTAATCGGCGATTGACCAGGGTTCGGCAAGCGCCTGCTGCTTCCACTCCACAAAAGCATTGTTGTTGAGAATCTTGTCCATATAGGTGCGCGTGTCTTCGGCAACCGGCAACTGATAAGTATCAAGGCGTGTGACCACCGGCGCGTACATGGCATCGGCTGCTGAAAAAGCACCCAACAGGTAGCCCCCTTCACCGCCAAAACGCTGTTGCGTGTCGCGCCAGAGAAACTCAAGGCGTGTGAGATCGGCACGGAGGTCATCGTTGATTTGCGGTGGCTCGAAGCGCTTGCCGAGATTCATCGGACAGGATTGGCGAAGCGCGCGGAAGCCGGCATGCATCTCTAACGAGATGGATTTTGCGTGAGCACGGGCAGCCATGCTGGCGGCCGGCCAGATTGGTTTCTCGGGAAACCTGTCGGCAAGGTGTGAGATGATCGCCACGCTCTCCCAAACGACAGCGTCGCCGTCGATCAAGACTGGAGCCAATCCCGTTGGAGAATAGGCCTTGATCCGGGCTTTGGTGTCGGGCTGTCGCATCGGGATGACCGTCTCTTCGAACGGGATCGCGTTGGCCTTCATGATAAGCCAGGGGCGCATGGACCAGGACGAATAGAGCTTGTTGACAATGACGAGGTGCATGCCCTGCGTTCCTTTCTACTCGCCCGCCGGTTCGGCCGCCTTCAGCCCGGCCGTGAAAAAGTGATCGGTGAAGGCCCAATCGGACGGCGGACTAGTACCGACGATCATATCAACCATGAATCGGGCAACAACTGTCTCACTCATCGTCGCTATGGCTTTTTGCCGCCCGGCGCGGGCCATTTCCCGCCATGGTTCACCGGCGCCAAGAACCCGTTCAATGCCCGCCGCCAAGTCGTCGACGCCTGTATAGAACAGCATCTCGTCATCCGAGAACACCTGGTCGTAATCCGAGGCGCGGTGAGTTGCCAGTAACAGGCCATTTCCGAGCAGCTGTGCCATGCGGTCGGAGGCATAAAGGTCGCCGTCGCGACGATTGAGATTGAGGCCAATCTTGGAGGCGCCGAGTGCGTCGACATACGCTGAGCCGGATAGCTGGCGTTGCTGGCGTCTGCCGAAAATGCCGCAGCGGGTTGCCGTCGGCAGCCGATCCGCGACGTCCCGAATGAATGCCCAACGCGGATCGATCATCGGCTGATGCCCGGCGAAGATAAGATCGTATTTATGTGTTTTCGCGTCGAAAGCGGTTTGTGCGTCTATCGACAGGTCGACTGGATTGGGAATGAAAGCCATCGGCCGTTGTTGCGCGAAACTCTCGAGTGTCCGGCCTCCGGTCGTTGCAAATCCAAAGTCAGCTTCCTGCAGCAAATGTCTAAACTGTCCCGCCGGCGTTGCGTCGCTGATGTCATCGATGGAGATCGCCGCGGTTCTTACACCCGGCGCAACCTTGCGAATTATCCGCACCGTCTGCGGCGTTACCATATGGCTCTGCAACAAGACCAAAAGCGATGGTTTCAATTCCGCTGCGATTTCGATGAGGCGCTTGTTTGCCAGCCTCGCGCCGAGCTGCCGCAAGCCCATCGCGTAGTCCGCAGTATCGCGGTCCGAATACTGATAGACGAAGTGGCCGTTGCGGATAAAACCGTTCATCAGCTTGCGGTGGAAAGCATAGTAGAAGCCGCCGCCATACTTGCGATTGTTGCCGGGGCTGACGAGCAGAATGCGCATTACATGACCTGTTGGGCCGATTGGAAAGACACTTTGAGTATAGGCCAATCGCTGACCTCTCCACGGTTGCCTGTATTTACCGGCACGCCGTTAGGCCACTAGGGTTCAAACGTTTTCCATTTGTGGCGATGGCGGTGTAGTCTAGCTTTACTCGTTCATCAAGGCGTAATCGGTTTAGGATTGGGGCAAGAACACTCTTGCAATCACGCCCCGTTAATAAGCAGACTTTGGTCGATCATCTCACGCTTCCGAGACGTGGATTTCATCTTGTTCTTGACCGCTAACAACACTCGTAGCGTAACCGGACAGCGGTTGGGCCGTTTGCTAAGATAGCGGTCCTGACGGGCTTAAGAGTTTGCGTTTCCGGTCGGCTTGGATTTCCGGGATGGCGAGGAGGTCCCCATACATGACAGTCGTGTTCTACCTTGCGCTGGTTGCGGCGCTATTGACTGCATTGGCAATGATGAAAGTGCGGCTGGTGGTTTGGACCGCTGCTGTTGCTGCTGCTGTTCTTGTTTGGCAGATGGGAATTATTGGCGGCCAAGGCAACTTTCCGCCAAGCAGCGCGTTAGGCATCCTGGCTTGGTTGCCCGTTGCCGCATTGGCTTTGCTGGCGGTTCCGGCGTTGCGCAAGCAACTCGTAACGGCCCCAATATTTGCAACCGTGCGGAAGATACTGCCGCGGGTTTCGGAAACCGAACAACAGGCGCTGGAAGCCGGCACCGTGGGATTTGATGCGGAGCTTTTCTCAGGCACGCCCGACTGGAATTGGCTGCTCGATCTTCCGGGAATCGAGCTGACGTCGGAAGAAAGAGACTTTTTAAACGGCCCGACGGAAGAACTCTGCCGCATGATCGACGATTGGCAGATCCGCTTTACGAATAAGGAAATACCGCAGGAGATCTGGGACTTCGTTGCGCAGAAGGGCTTCCTTGGCATGCTGATCTCCAAGCAGCACGGGGGGCTTGGATTTTCGGCGCAGGCGCAGTCGCTGATCCTTGGCAAAATCGCGTCGCGGTCGCCGGACGTGTCGACGATCGTCATGGTGCCGAACTCGCTGGGGCCTGGCGAACTCATTGAGAAATATGGGACCGATCAGCAAAAATCCTACTTCCTGCCGAGGCTGGCGAAGGGCCAGGAGATTCCGTGCTTTTCGTTGACCGGGCCGACGTCTGGGTCAGATGCCGCGAATATGCGGGACATCGGTCGCGTTGAGCGCGGCCAACATGAGGGCCGCGAGACACTGGGGATCAGGCTCAACTGGGATAAGCGCTACATTACGCTTGGTCCAAAGGCGACTCTGGTTGGGCTGGCGTTCAGGCTTTTTGATCCCGACGAACTGCTTGGCAAGGGCGAGGACATCGGTATCACGCTGGCGCTGATCCCGGCCGATCACCCTGGTGTTGAAATTGGTCGCCGGCACCTGCCGTCCGGGTCGGCATTTCCGAACGGACCGAACTGGGGCAAGGATGTCTTCATTCCGCTCGATTGGGTGATCGGCGGCGAAGAGCGGGTTGGCCAAGGCTGGCGGATGCTGATGGAGTGCCTCGCAGCCGGGCGCGCGATCTCGCTTCCCTCGTCGGCAACGGCGGGGAGCAAAGCGCTGTTGCGTCATACCTCCGCTTACGCCCGCATCCGCAAACAATTCGGTATCCCCATTTCGCGCATGGATGGTGTTGCGCAACCGCTGGCGCGCATCGCCGAAACGTCCTACGTCAATGAAGCCGGGCGGGCAGTGACGGCGGCAATGGTTGTTGCTGGTGAAAAACCGTCGGTTATCTCAGCGCTGATGAAGTACCAGACGACCGAGCGTATGCGGCAAGCGGTCAACGATTCCATGGATATCCATGGCGGACGGGCGATCTGTGACGGACCGGCGAACTACCTGCAGGCAGCTTATCAGATGGTGCCCGTTGCGATTACGGTCGAGGGTGCAAACATCCTAACGCGGACACTGATAACGTTCACGCAGGGAGCGTTGCGTTCGCACCCCTATCTCTACCGGGAAGTGCAGGCGGCGCAGCACAAGGACCGGCAGGCGGGCTTTGAGGCCTTCGACGAAGCCTTTTGCCAACACGTCGCTTATTCGGTGTCCAATGTCGCCGGTGCACTGTTTCACAATCTCAGTTTCGGAAGCTTTGGAAAACCGCCGCTTGAAGCTGGGTCGACCGCACGGTGGTACCGGCAGCTCTGGCGACAAAGCCGCAACTTCGCGTTGGTTGCAGACGTCGCTGTTGCAACACTGGGCGGAGGTATGAAGACGCGGCAGATGCTGACGGGACGTATGGCGGATGCGCTGTCGGAGTTATATCTATTGTCTTGCGTGCTGAAACGGTTCGACGACGATGGCCAGCCGGAAGCGGATATGATGTTCGTCGAGATGGCGATGCGCAACGGGCTTGATCGCTTTCAGACGGCGCTAAACGGTGTAATCGATAACTTTCCCAACACGGCGGCGCGACTGTTTTTGGGGCTCGTCGTGTTTCCGTTCGGGCTTCCTTACCGTCCTGCCTCGGATGTGCTGACCCGTAAGGTTGCGCGTGCGGTATGTGAGCCCGGCGAGGTGCGGGACCGGTTGACGCGGGACATCTTTATCCCTCAAGACCGCGATGATCCGATGGGGCTCCTTGATGAAACGCTTGCCGTGGTTGTTTCACTCGAAGAGGTGGAGAAGAAACTCGACAAGGCAATACGCGCGGGCAAGTTGCGCCGCTATCACGGCGTTGACTGGTTCGCCGAGGCCGTCGATGCCGGCGTTCTTGATCAGGGAGAAGCGCAGCGGCTGCGTGAAGCTGAGGCTCTTGTTGCCCGGGTGATCGCTGTCGATCATTTCGATCCTGCCGAGGTTCAGCCGAACTTTAAGAGACCGGACGGAAGTTCCGGAGCTTCGCGGGCGGCTGAAGCCGCAGAATGAGTAATGCCGGAGCAACCGGCAATGGAGAGCTACCGACCATGCACGACGCGACAACGGGTGCTGCGAAACCAGACAACCCGGTCTATCGGGACTGGCGATTTGATGTCGACTTCGAGCGGATTGCCTGGGCAACTTTCGACCGCGAAGGCGAGAGTGCCAATGCGCTCGGCCGGAGGCCGCTGGAAGAGTTGATGTGGATTCTTGAGCGGGTGGAGGCGGGTGCGCGGGATGGTTCGATACGCGGCCTCGTGATCATCTCGGGCAAAGAGAAGGGTTTTATCGTCGGCGCGGATATCCGGGAGTTCGCCGACCTAAAGACCGAGGCGCAAGTGACTGAAGCACTGCAGCCGGTCAATCAGATGCTGGATCGCATCGAGAATTTGAGTGTGCCTGTTATTGCCGCGATCCACGGAGTGTGCGTCGGCGGCGGTCTGGAACTCGCGCTTGCCTGCCATTACCGCATCGCGACGCGCGATGACTCGACGCGTGTCGGTTTCCCCGAGGTGAAACTTGGCATCTTCCCGGGCTTCAACGGCACGGCCCGCTCGATCCGCCAGGCCGGACCACTGGCGGCGATGCAGGCGATGCTTAGGGGATCGATGATCCGAGCCAGCGTGGCCCGTGCGCAAGGGTTCATAGATCAACTGGTCGAAAGCAAGGGTGCGCTGCGCTGGGCCGCACGTAAGGCCGTTCTGCAGAAGCGCAAGTCAAAGCCGAAGCGCGGGTTCACAGGGCTGCTTGCCAAATGGCCGGCGCGCGGTTTCCTTGCTGGTAAAATGCGCGAAGAAACAAAGAAGAAGGTCCGCGAAGATCATTATCCCGCACCGTTCGAACTCATTGAGTTGTTCGAAAAACATGGCGGCTCTTATGCGGAAATAAAGCGTGAAGAAACAGCCTTCTTCGCGCCACTGATGGTGTCGGATACGTCGCGCAACTTGCGGCGCGTCTTCTTCCTGTCGGAAGCTCTAAAGGCGCAGGCCCCAAGAGATCTCAATTGGAAGCCGCAAAGAGTGCATGTGATTGGCGCCGGGACCATGGGAGCCGATATCGCCGGCTGGTGTGTGGCGAGCGGGATGGAAGTGACGCTGCAGGATCTGTCGCCGCAACAGATCGAAAAAGGCGTCGCGGCTCAGTCAAAGCTGTTCAAGAAGAAGTTCCGCGCGAAACCCAGGCGGGATGCCGCGCATACTCGTTTGATTGCTGATCTGGAAGGGCAAGGCATCGCCCGAGCAGATGTGGTCATCGAGGCCATCGTCGAGAAGCTTGAGGTGAAGCAGGCGCTATTCAAGTCGTTGGAAGCAAAGCTCAAGCCTGGTGCGGTGATGGCGACCAACACTTCGTCGCTCAAGATTGAAGATATCGCCGTGCCGCTGAAAGATCCGGGCCGGTTGATCGGCATCCATTTCTTTAACCCGGTCGCGCAGATGCCACTCGTTGAGGTGGTGCGCGGTCAACAAAGCCGGCAGCAAGAAGTCGACAAGGGCGCGGCCTTTGTAACGGCGATCGACAAGTTTCCGCTGGTGGTGAAGTCGGTGCCGGGCTTCCTCGTTAACCGGGTTCTGGCGCCTTACATGATGGGTGCGATGCGCCGCATCGACGAAGGCGAGGAAAAGGAAAAGATCGATGAGGCGGCACGTACCTTCGGCATGCCGATGGGGCCGATCGAGCTTGCCGATACGGTCGGGTTGGATGTGTGCGCGCATGTCGGCCAGATCCTCGGTCTCGGTAACGAGGTTGCGGGTGCCGTAAAACTCGTGACAAGCGGAAAACTCGGCAAGAAGACCGGTGCAGGCTACTACACGTGGAAGGACGGCAAACCGGAGAAGTTCGAGCAGGCCCGCTTTGGCAATGGCGAGCTTGAGAAGCTCGGACGGGAGCTTGTCGAGCCGCTTATCAAGGAAGCGCAGCGCGCCCTCGACGAAGGTGTTGTCGAGAATGCCGACTTGGTCGATGCCGGTGTGATTTTCGGGACGGGTTTTGCTCCGTTCCGCGGCGGGCCGCTTCACTTCAAAGCCAACGAACGCGCCAACACGGCGGCCTTGGCGGCTGCTGAATAGCGCGATCTCGTGTCGAACGAGCCGATGAAAACTATCGCCTTGCAGTCAAGGCGACGCTAGGGAGCAAGAAATGAGCAAGTCCCTTCGCCGGGTGGCCGTTATTGGCGGTGTCCGTATTCCGTTTTGCCGCTCGGGAACGCTTTATTCCGATCTTTCCAATTTGGAGATGATGACTGCGGCTCTCGATGGGTTGGTCGCGCAATACGGTCTTGCCGGCCAGTATATCGATGAAGTTGTTGGTGGTGCGGTCGTCACTCATTCGAAAGACTGGAACCTGGCGCGTGAAGCGGTGCTTGGGACGAAGCTTTCTAGTTCGACACCAGGGATCACGATGATGCAGGCGTGCGGGACGTCGCTACAAGCGGCGATGGGTATCGCTGCGAAGATCGCTGCCGGGCAAATCGAGAGTGGCATTGCTGTTGGTTCGGATACGACGTCGGATGCTCCGATTGTGTTTTCAAAGAAGTTCGCGCATCGCTTGATCGAGGCCAATACGAAGAAAACAACCCTCGACAAGGTCAAGGTCCTAAGCGGCACCAAGCCCGGCGATTTGGCTCCGCGGCCGCCGGCTACCGACGAGCCGCGAACGGGTCTTTCCATGGGGCAGCATTGCGAATTGATGGCTAAGGAATGGAAGGTGCCGCGCGCCGACCAGGACCAGCTTGCTTTCGAAAGCCACGGCAAGGCAGCCGAAGCCTACACCTCAGGCTATATGGACGATCTCGTCGTGCCGTATGCGGGTGTATTCCGCGATAACAATGTGCGCGGTGATATCGAGCTTGAAAAGCTCGCGACGCTAAAGACGGTTTTCGATAAGTCCGAAGAGGGGTCGCTGACGGCGGCTAATTCAACGCCGCTGACCGATGGCGCGGCCGCGGTGCTGCTTTGTTCGGAAGATTGGGCGCGCGAGCATGGGCTTCCGATCAAGGCGTATCTCGTCGATGCCCAGCATATCGGCAACGATTTCGTCGGCGGCGACGGCTTGCTGATGGCGCCAACGATCGTGGTGGCGAAGCTGTTGGAGCGCAATGGGCTGACGCTGCAGGACTTCGATTTTTATGAAATTCACGAGGCGTTCGCTGCGCAGGTGTTGTCGACGTTGAAAGCGTGGGAGGACCCTGAGTACTGCAAGCGGGTGCTGGGAAGTGACAGTCCGCTCGGGGCGATCGACCGTTCGAAGCTCAACGTCAAGGGATCTTCGATCGCCGTTGGGCATCCGTTCGCGGCGACCGGGGCGCGGATCATGGCACTGATGGCGAAGCTGCTCGATGAAAAGGGCGGCGGACGCGGGCTCATCTCGGTTTGCACGGCCGGAGGCATGGGCGTTGCGGCGATCCTGGAAAGCGCGAAAGCGGGCGAGCAGGTGATGGCGGCTTAGTCGCCGATGCCTCCCGTAAGTTGTTATCCCGGCATTCATTGTCTGTCGGGATACATCGGTCCGCGAAACTCTTCACCCAAGCTTGAATTCACCGCGAGAAAAGGAGCTCGTCTGACGGATTTGCCCCAGGGTGCGCCGGGGATCCCGGAGACATGTCCCGGGATGACAATCGCGTGGATTTACCTGGGCAGGACGGTGGTGCCCATCAGATGCTTGTCAATCGCGCGGGCGGCCTGGCGGCCTTCGCGGATCGCCCAGACAACGAGCGATTGGCCGCGGCGGACGTCGCCTGCTGCAAACAGATTGTTGTCGCCTGGTAGCCTGTAATCGTCCTCGTTTGAGTCGACGCCTTTGAAGCGGCCACGAAGCACGACCTCCAACCCTAACTGTTCAATGGCGCCGTCTTGGATCGGGCCGGAAAAGCCCATGGCGAGGAGGACGAGATCAGCATCAAGTGAGCCTTCCGAACCTTCGACCGGTTGCAGTTTGGCATCGACCTTGACGTAATTGAGCTTGGTGATCTTGCCGTCCTCACCACTGAAACCGGTGGTTGAGATCGAGTACAGCGTTTCGGCGCCTTCGGCCTGGCTTGTCGAGACCCGAAGCTTCATGGGCCAGTGCGGCCAGGACATCGCCTTGTCTTCCTTTTCGGGCGGGCGCGGCATGATCTCGAGCTGGGTCACTGATTTCGCACCCTGGCGGAAGGACGTGCCGATACAGTCGGAACCGGTGTCGCCGCCGCCGATAACGATGACGTGCTTGCCTTCGGCCGTGAGTTCTCTGATCCCCTCAGCGATCGGTTCGCGCGCGACGCGACGGTTTTGCTGGGGCAGAAAGCTCATCGCGTAATGTATGCCGTCAAGCTCGCGGCCCGGTGCATTGGCGAAGAAGTCGAAGGGCGTTTCAGAGCCCATCGCAAGCAGCACGGCGTCATGCTTTTCCTGCAGCTCATTCGCGGTCACGTCGACGCCGACGTTGACGTTGCAGTGGAACGTTACACCCTCGGCTTTCATCTGCTTGACGCGGCGAGCGATGATGGTTTTTTCCATTTTGAAGTCCGGGATGCCATAGACGAGTAGTCCGCCTGGACGGGCGTTCTTTTCGTAGACGTGGACATCGTGCCCGACACGAGCGAGCTGCTGGGCGGCGGCAAGACCGGCGGGGCCGGAGCCGATCACTGCAACGCTGCCCCCGGTCTTCTTGGTCGGTGGTTGTGAGACCACCCAGCCTTCTTCGAAGGCGCGGTCGGCGATCGCGCATTCAATGGATTTGATGGTGACGGGATTGTCGTCGATGTTCAACGTGCAGGCTGCCTCGCACGGCGCTGGGCAGATGCGGCCGGTGACTTCGGGGAAGTTGTTGGTGGAGTGCAGGTTGAGGGCTGCTTCCTTCCAATCGCCTTCGTAGACCAGGTTGTTCCAGTCCGGGATTTGATTGTTGACCGGGCAGCCGGTGTGACAGAACGGAATGCCGCAATCCATGCAGCGGGCAGCCTGAGTTTCCGCCTCGCCTTCGGAGGGGGCGATGACGAATTCTTTCCAATGCTTAGTGCGTTCTTCAACGGGAGCGTACTCGCGCTCAGCGCGTTCGAATTCCAGAAACCCTGTCAGCTTGCCCATTCGTCTCTCGATTCCACTTCTCAGTCTTCCATGGTCCGCGGACCGCTGTACGCGTGTTCAACGCGTGCGATCCGCAACTCGTATTCGTCGTACCAGCGCTCGTTCCCGAGCTTCCGCGCGAGCCTATGCTTCGCGTTCGCTCTCCAGGCGCTGATGGCTTCTTCATCTCTCCAATAGGAGATCGTCATGCCCGAACCATCGCGATTGCGAGCGGTTTCGTGGCCCAGATAGCCGTCCTGCTCGGCGGCGAGCCGTTCCATTTCGCCGGCGACTTCGAGATACCCGTCTTGATTGCCACTGCGGACCGAGGTGAAGATCACCGCATGGTAAGGTGGCTGTGGCGTTTGCACGAGGCGGCGCGACATGTTCGAGGGTCCACTCAATCAGCTGGCTTCCGTGGAACCGGGTTCGGTCACGTTGCCGCCGGCGGTCTCTTCAGCCTTAGCCAACTCGGTCAAAGCGCGGCGGTATTCCGTCGGCATGACCTTTATGAACTTCGGAAGGTAGGTGTCCCAGTCGGCCAAAATTTCCTGCGCTTTCTTGGAGTTCGTGTAGTGCGCTTGGCGGACGATCAAGGCATGCAGGCGCTCGGCGTCCTGGCTCAGCATGTCGGCCATCACCTCATCCAGGTTGGAAGACTCCATGCCGCCGTTTGACTTGAGCCTTTCGGCGATGCTGGCGTCGGCTTCCACCGGCTCCAGCTCGACCATGGACATATTGCACCTGGTTTCGAAGTCGCCTTTTTCATCAAGCACGTAGGCGATGCCGCCGGACATGCCGGCTGCGAAGTTGCGGCCGGTTTCGCCGAGGACGACGACGACGCCGCCGGTCATGTATTCGCAGCAGTGGTCGCCGGTGCCTTCGATGGCGGCGTAGGCGCCGGAGTTGCGAACCGCGAAGCGTTCACCGGCGATGCCGCGGAAGTAGCACTCACCTTCGATGGCTCCATAAAGCAGGGTGTTGCCGACGATGATGCTTTCTTCCGGCACGATGCCTGATGCTGGGTCAGGCCGCACGATCAGCTTGCCGCCGGATAAACCCTTACCAACGTAGTCGTTGCCTTCGCCAACGAGATCCATGGTGACGCCGTGGGTAACCCAGGCGCCGAAGCTCTGTCCGGCGGTGCCTTTGAAGGTGAACCAGACGGTGTCTTCGGGCAGGCCGTTGTAACCGTACTTCTTGGCGATTGTGCCCGAGAGCATGGTGCCGGCGGTGCGGTCGGTGTTCTTGATTTCAAGCTCGTGCTTGACGGGTTTCTTTTCCAGGATGGCCGGAGCGGCGAGTTCGATGAGGCGGTTGTCGAGCACCTTCTCGAGACCATGGTTCTGGCGCTCGCTATTGAAGGTGGCGACTTCGTCGGGCACGTCCGGCTTATGGAACAGCTTGGTGAAGTCGAGGCCGTTCGCCTTCCAGTGCTTGATCGCCTGCGTTTTGTCGAGCATGCCGGTCTGGCCGATCATCTCATCAAAGCTGCGGAAGCCCATTGCCGCCATCAGCTCGCGGATTTCCTCGGCGACGAAGAAGAAGTAGTTGACGACGTGTTCGGGCTGGCCCTGGAACTTGGCGCGTAGGCGCGGGTCCTGGGTGGCGACGCCAACCGGACAAGTATTGAGGTGGCACTTGCGCATCATGATGCAGCCGGCGGCGATCAGCGGGGCTGTTGAGAAGCCGAACTCATCGGCGCCGAGCAGCGCGCCGACGACAACGTCGCGGCCGGTGCGCAGTCCGCCGTCAACCTGCACCGCGATGCGCCCGCGCAGGTGATTGCCGACGAGTGTCTGGTGGGTTTCTGCGAGGCCGATTTCCCATGGGCTGCCGGCGTGTTTGATCGAGGTCAGAGGAGATGCGCCAGTGCCGCCTTCGAAACCAGATATCGTGACGTGGTCGGCGCGAGCCTTGGCAACACCGGCAGCGACCGTACCGACGCCGACTTCGGAGACGAGCTTGACGGAGATGTCGGCGGCCGGATTGGTGTTCTTTAGGTCGAAGATCAGCTGTGCCAAGTCCTCTATCGAATAGATGTCGTGGTGCGGCGGTGGCGATATGAGGCCGACACCAGGAGTCGAATGGCGCACCTTGGCGATGACGGCGTCGACCTTGTGGCCGGGCAGCTGTCCACCCTCACCGGGCTTGGCGCCCTGTGCCATTTTAATCTGGATCATATCCGAGTTGACGAGATACTCGGTGGTGACACCAAAGCGGCCCGATGCGACCTGCTTGATCGCAGAGCGCATTGATCTGCCATCCGGCAGGGGAATGAAGCGGTCCGGCTCCTCGCCGCCCTCACCGGTATTCGATTTGCCGCCGATGCTGTTCATGGCGATGGCGAGCGTGGTGTGGGCCTCGCGTGAAATGGAACCGTAGCTCATGGCGCCGGTAGAAAAGCGTTTGACGATGCGGGCGGCCGGTTCGACTTCGTCGAGTGGGACCGGCTCCTTGCCGACTTCACCAGCCGGCTTCAGACGGAACAGGCCGCGCATGGTCATCAGCTGTTCGGACTGATCATTGATCGCCTTTGCGAATTCCCGATACTTCTCGGGAATATTGCCGCGAACCGCGTGCTGCAGATCGGCGACGGTGCGCGGCCGCCAGGTATGGGCTTCACCACGGAGGCGGAAAGCGTACTCGCCACCGACATCGAGCATATTCTTGAGAACTGGCGACTCGCCAAATGCGAGGTGATGGCGTTCGGCGGTCTCACGGGCAATCTCAGGAAGTTCCACGCCCTCGATCTGTGTATGGGTGCCGGTGAAGTACTTTTCTACAAACGACGTCCTTAAGCCGACCGCATCGAAGATCTGAGCGCCACAGTAGGACTGGTAGGTCGAGATGCCCATCTTGGCCATTACCTTCAGCATGGCCTTGCCCAGCGCCTTGATGTAGTGGGCCTTGACGTTATCGGCGGTGAGATCGTTGGAGAGGTCGGGCAGCATCTCCTCGAGGGTTTCGAAGGCGAGATACGGATTTATTGCCTCGGCGCCATAGCCGGCAAGCGTGCAGAACTGGTTGACCTCGTAAGCTTCACCGGTTTCCACAACGAGACCAACGCGCGTGCGCAAGCCCTCGCGGATGAGGTGATGGTGTACGGCTGAAGTCGCTAGAAGGGACGGAATTGGGATCCGGTCGTGGCCTGTGGCGCGATCCGAAAGGATGATGATGTTGTACTCGCCGGACAGAACGGCTTCTTCGGCCTCGGCGCAGGCGCAGTCAATCGCGGTCTCCATGCCGTCGGCACCGTTTTCGACCGGATAGGTGATGTCGATCGTGATGGAGGAGAAGTTGTTGTCCTTGACTTCGCCGATCGAGCGGATCCGCTCAAGGTCTTCATTGGTCAAGATGGGTTGATCGACTTCGAGACGTTTTTGTTTCGAAGTGCCTTCCAGATTGAGGATATTCGGTCGTGGCCCGATGAAGGAGACCAAGCTCATCACGAGTTCTTCGCGGATCGAGTCGATCGGCGGGTTCGTGACCTGCGCGAAGTTCTGCTTGAAGTAGGTGTGCAGCAGTTTGGCGCGCGAGGACAGCGCCGAAATCGGCGTGTCGGTGCCCATCGAACCAATCGCTTCTTGTGCCGTCTCAGCCATTGGCGATAGCAGGAACTTGATGCTCTCCTGGGTGTAGCCAAAAGCCTGCTGCAAATCGAGCAAGGAGAGATTGTTGAGGCGCTTTGACGGGGTCTGGGCCGGCAATGGCAAATCCGACACCTGGATTTGGGTGCTCTGTAGCCAACGGTCGTAAGGATGGCTGCCAGCGATTTCGGCCTTCAGTTCCTCATCGGAAACGATGCAACCCTTTTCCAGGTCGATGAGCAGCATTTTGCCTGGCTGCAGGCGCCATTTTTGGACAACGTCCTCTTCCTTAACGGGCAGCACACCGGACTCGGAAGACATGATGACTATACCGTCACTGGTCACGAGATAACGGGCGGGGCGAAGACCGTTGCGGTCGAGAGTGGCGCCAATCTGGCGGCCATCGGTGAACGCCACCGCGGCGGGGCCGTCCCACGGCTCCATGAGGGCTGCGTGGTACTCGTAGAACGCGCGCCGCTCTTGATCCATCTGCGGATTACTTGCCCAGGCTTCGGGTATCAGCATCATCGCGGCATGAGATAAGGAGTAGCCGCCCATGGTGAGGAACTCGAGGGCGTTGTCGAAACAGGCGGTGTCCGACTGGCCCTCATAAGAGATTGGCCACAGCTTGGAGATGTCATCGCCGAATAGCGGCGTCGAAACGGAGGACTGCCGCGCGGCCATCCAGTTGACGTTGCCGCGCAGGGTGTTGATCTCGCCGTTGTGGGCGACCATCCGGTAGGGGTGCGCCAGGGGCCAGGACGGAAACGTGTTGGTGGAGAAGCGCTGGTGGACGAGGGCGAGGGCGCTGGTAAAACGCGGATCGCTCAAGTCCTTGTAATAGGCTTTGACCTGGAAGGACAAAAACATGCCCTTGTAAACCAGCGTTCGGGTCGACAAGGAGACGGTGTAATGGCCGTGGTTGCGGTTTTTGTATTCGGCGCGCACCGCATTCGAGACGCGTTTGCGGATGACGAACAGTTTGCGTTCCAGAGCATCCTGATCGCCTTCGAAATCGCCACGGCCGATGAAAACCTGCTGGTGGACCGGCTCGGTGCCGATGACCAATTCCGAGAGCGAGGAGTTGTCGACTGGAACCTTGCGCCAACCAATCAAGCGCAGGCCTTCCTCGGAGACTATGCGGCTCCAGATCCTTTCGCAGTTTTCACGCACGCGCGCATCGCGGGGCATGAAGACATGGCCGGCCGCGTAGTTGCCAGGTTGCGGCAGAGAAAAACCAACCAATTGGCATTCTTGTGCAAGGAAGGCGTGCGGAATCTGAACGAGAACACCGGCACCGTCGCCGGCCAACGGATCAGCACCCACGGCACCGCGGTGTTCAAGGTTCTCCAGGATATGGAGAGCGCTTGAAACGATCTTATGGGATTTGCGTCCCTTCATGTCGGCGATGAAGCCGACCCCGCAGGCATCAAACTCCCGATCGGGTTCAAACAGCCCTTGCGCGCGCGGACGGGGCGTCGCGTTCTTTGGGATACCGTGACCGATTGAGTGGGCATTCGTCTTCATGTGCGGACCTAAGTTGCCGTTGTGCGTTGTGCTGGGCTCATCTTCCGTGCCGGGCATGATAAACGACCTCGGCCCGGAGGCGTAGCGTAGATCAGCCGAATTCGTCACTGAGGGCTCGATGCTCAACGCGGGGCAAATGCTTCCGCCTTGCGCAGGGTGTTTTTCAATCACAACATCCGTGCCGGGTCCGGTGTCCAATACCCAAGCCCATGGGATCGTTGCCGTTTTCGGCCGGCCGCGACAGTTTGGGGCGATACGCCGACCTCTCGCGCAGTGTCTCCATGAATGACGGGCACGAGGGCGAACCCGAAATCCGAGAAGAAAACAGCCAAGTGCAACGCTGCTTGGCTGGCGTTATACAACTGAAAGAAGGACAGAGTCGCTGACCTTTCTCCCTAATGTTACAGATTTTGTACTGCGGCACAAGGCCCTCCCAATAGACGCATAGGCCGAGGCGGGGGAACACAAAAAGCAGCCGCCGAGCGAACGGCGACTGCATTTTGTTGAAGCGCAAGAGTAAGACTTAAAGCGCGCTCGAACTCAGGAGGAGCCGCGGTGTGCTTTCTGTTAGGCTCTAAGCTGTTGTTCGAAGGAGTGATTCACATCCTCGATGGAAGCTTGCCGCCTCCATCTCAAACGATCACACCTTAACATTAGGACTGCACGTCCTTGGCTTCGATCTGCGGAACAGCCTTCACTGTTCCGATTTCCACGGTGCGCGGTTTCATACGCTCCGGCACGTTGCGGACAAGACCGATATTCAGCAGTCCGTCTGTGTAGCTGGCGTCGTTGACTTCCATATGATCAGCCAGCTGGAAGCGGCGTTCGAAGGAACGTGTTGCGATACCTCGGTGAAGGTATTCGCGGTCCTTGTCGTCAGCCGACTTCTCACCGCGGACGGTCAGCGTCTGCTCTTTGACTTCGACGTTGAGCTCAGCCTCGGAAAAGCCAGCAACGGCCATCGAGATCCGATACTCGTTCTCGTCGACGCGTTCGATGTTGTAGGGAGGGAAACCGTTGTCGTCGCCAGCGATGTGGTCGAGCATGTTGACCAGGCGGTCAAAGCCAACGGTGGAACGATAGAGTGGTGTAAAGTCGATGTGGCGCATAAACACATCCTCCGTTTGAAGCGATATGCAAAAAATGCCTGCCCAGGCTCACAGCGGCGTTCCCGTTGCACACGTGATCACCGCAATTACGCAACTGCCCATTGGGCCAGGCGCTTGTTTGCGCCCCCAATTTTGGCGAGCGCATAGTGGAGATAGTCGACATCCAAGCGGGTTCAAGAGGGCGGTGAGGTTTAGGTCTAGGCCGCGATCTTCTTGACGCCGAGGTAGGCGTCGAAGGCGGCCCAGAAACGCTGCCGGAAGACGTCTCGCTCCTGCAGGATTTCGTGCCGGCAGCCGGGTATCAAGATCAGGTTGCCGACTTTCAAGCGAACGCCGAATTCCTCAATGGCCCGGGTTGAGACGATGGTGTCTTTACCCGCCGCAAACAGCATCACAGGGACCTTGACGTTCGGGGCAAAATCCTGGTGCGTGATCATCGCATTGGAGCGAAAGGCGGCACGCAGCCACCCCACGGTCGGGGCGCCGAGACCCAGTTCCGGAGCGACTTCGAGGACGGCCTTGTTGCGCGACCAGCGTTCGCGATCGGAGGTTAGAGGATTGTCCTCGAATTTCGATATGCCTTCAACGGCGTCGGTGCCGCGATAGGTGTATTTTGTCGACATGCCTGAGATGGAGACGACTTCCGAATAAACGCGGGCAAGATCCTGAGGTATGCCGATGCGTTCGTCGGCAAACGCAAGCATCGGCGCCGTTAGAATCATTCGATCGAACCAGGAGCCGTGCATGGTGGAATGGCGAAGGACGATGTTGCCGCCCATCGAATGCGCCAGGGCATAGAAGGGAGGGGGGCAGTCAGGAAGGACGATGTCCTTCATAAAGCGCAGGATATCCTTCTCATACTCCCCGAAATCCTTGATGTGGCCTTTCCTCGGGTTGGAAAGAGCGTGAAAAGAGCCTCCTTGTCCGCGCCAGTCGAAGGTAGCGACGGCGAAGCCGCGGCCACGCAGATCGGCGATGGTTTCAAAGTACTTCTCGATGAACTCGCCACGACCTTGGAACAGGCAGATCGTGCCGCGTCGCGGCCCGCGCGTTGCTTGCCATAGGGCGAAACGCATCGGTTCACCGTCGTAGCCCTTGAAAGTGCCAACGACAGGTCCGCTGGGGACCGGATTCTTGGCCAGCGTTACCAATTCCATGTTTCTTCCCGTAGTCCACCTTGGTCGATTCCGCGTCGACATTATCACATCGTGGGCTGGTCATCGGTGGCAGATCTCAACTGGATAGCAGTTCCAAGGCCGCCTGATGCGTTCGTGCGTCGCCAGCGGCGACGATGTTGCCGCCCTGATCGGCAGGTTCCCCTGTCCAATTGGAGATAATGCCTCCAGCCCTTTCGACGATGGGGATGAGTGCGGCGACATCGTATGCGTTCAAGCCGCTTTCGACGATGAGATCACAGAAGCCGGATGCCAGCATGGCGTAGGCATAACAATCGCCGCCGTATCGTGTCGTCCGGACGGCTTTCTTGACGCGTGAGAAGGCTTGGGAATCTTCATGTTTATGGAAGTAGTCCGGGTGCGTGGTCGACAGGGCTGCATTTTCGATCGATGCGCAGGGGCGGGTTTTGAGGGTCTGGCAGCGGCTATCCGGTCCCCGCCAGAGTGCGTCTGACGGGGTTGACCAGAAGCGTTCGCGGGTAAACGGCTGATCCAAAACCCCGAGTAGCGGGGTGCCGCGATCGGTTAGGGCTATAAGTGTGCCCCACATCGGCCAGCCCATAATGAACGCTGCCGTGCCATCGATGGGGTCGACAACCCAACGGTAGCGCGCTTCGGGATTTGTGAGGCCGTATTCCTCGCCGTGAATGCCGTGATCAGGGAAACGCACCGCAAGCTCTGCGCGGATCGCGTTTTCAGCGCCTCGATCTGCCGCTGTGACCGGGTCAAAGTCCTTTTGCGCACCTGCTCGACCGGCTTCCGCTTTGTTTTCGACAGGCGTTGCCTTACGGAAATATTGCATCGTTTGATGGGCTGCGGTGTCCGCGAGAGCGTGTGCGCAAGCGAGATAATCATCGAAGCTGTGGATATCTGGCATCTCTTTATGTGACATTTTTGTCAGGTTCTTCAATTTTTGCGGCTGCAAACATCCGTCGAGTGAATGTCGTGCAAGCTCTATGGAATCCGCTGCGAGCTGTATGAAGCCTTGACAAGCGGCGGTCTGAACGGTGGTGCGAGGCGAGATTGGTGAGGTTTGTTGCGGTTTTGAAGAGGCAACTTGTGCTTTTCTGTAATTGCGGAAGTGAGCGAATGCCCGCAAGCTTCATCTTGTGGTGCCGGGAGATTCGTCTTCAAGCGCCATGGCCTGATAGATCGGGCGTTTCCTCCCTGGACTTGGGCTGTTCTTGCAGAACGGCCCACTTTTTTTGCTGCCATTTCCAAAGACGCTTCCATCGTTCTCAGAACGCCCAACCAGCATGCGTTTGGCGGTGAGCTGTCCGCGTGCAGCAAGTCAGCTCTGCAAAAAACGCAGTTGTATTTTGTGCGGCGCAGCGCTATTTATTGCGATGCGACATCAGCGAGCCATGCTCGCCCGTCGCAGCCCTCCTTGGGCGTTTCCTCCCTAGACTTGGGCCGTTCGCACGCCGGACGGCCTCTTTTTTGGGAACTGCCATGCGTACTTGGCCCAGATTTTGGGCCTTTGGACCGGACTGTGGAGGACGTGGCGGCTATTCGGCAGCCTCTGGCCGATCGAGGAGTTCGGGCAGTTCGAAAGCAAGCCGTGCGACGACCGTTTCGATATTGGCCTGCAGCCGATGGAAACCGGATGTCGTTTCGAGTGTTTCTTCGTTGAGATATAGGCCGCGGTTAAACTCGATCTGCAGCGCGTCGACGCATGCGGACGGACGGCCATAGTGTTCGGTGATAAAGCCTCCGGCGTATGGCCGATTGACATGCACGACATATCCCAAATCGTCAAATGCGCGTTGCAGGAAGCTGACGATGAGCCCGTCGCACGACGTTCCGAAACGATCACCAAGGACGATATCGGGACGGGCGCGACCGCTGCCTGTCATGGAATTTGAGGGCATTGAGTGGCAATCGATCAAAAGTGCGCGGCCGAAATGCTGTTGCGTGCGCTCGATCAGTTCATTGAGAGCATGATGAAACGGGTGATAGAGGCCATCAACGCGGGCCAACACAGCAGCCAGACTGAGTGGGCGGTCATAGATCTCCGTCCCGTCGCAAACGATGCGTGCAACCGTGCCTAGTCCTCCGATGACGCGGGTTGTCTGGGCGTTGGCGAAATCGGGGAGCGGCTCATCGAACAGCGACGGATCGAGTTCATAAGGTTCCCGGTTCACATCGAGGAAAGCGCGCGGGAACAGCGCGGAAATCAACGGTGCACCATAGCTTGGTGCGCATTCAACGAGCACATCGATGTAGCAATCTTCAGATTTGCGAAGGGTGTGCGGATCGAGTTTCGACAGCGCGAGAAAGTGCTCTGGATAGGTGCGGCCGGAGTGCGGCGAGCAAAATACGATTGGGGCCGTGCAACGATCAGGCTCGCTGATCGTAAAACACGGCGATAGTTCAGTCTCTATGATCGCGCGTTCCCTGGCGGGCATTGGGTTGTTGGTCCCCGTTTCGCAGTTGCGTCCTGCTGTCGGTCGTCATCATCTGGCAGTTGACAATCTGCCAAGCGTTGTTCGGCATGTCCACCAGCGCAACGTAGTTGAGTGCTGAGTTTTCCCTGTCTGAATTGAGCGGAGTTGAAGTCTGAGCTGTTCCATAGGACCTTGCGCAAATGAAATCAGCGCTGTGGGTATTCACAATCTCAACCTTACCTTTACCAAACTAGCGCCAAGTTGGTCTGGGAAGGCTAGGTTACGGGACGAATGCGCTTACGGGCAGTTTGCCGTGAACGTGTGGGCGCGCGTAGTTGATGAACGTGTCCTGGCCGGCCGATGGGGATTTTTTGGATGGCACACTACGGCAATCTCGATAGATCCCCAACGTGACAGTCATTCACTGAGAGCCAACGAACGGAACCATGACCGCAAAGCAGACGCTTCTCGCCATGCGCCGCATTATTCTTGCTGAAGACGATGAATCGATGCGGGGCTTCCTCGAGCGCGCACTGACACGTGCGGGTTATGATGTGGTATCTTTCAACAACGGGGTTGAAGCACTGGAACGGCTCAAGGAAGAGCCTTTCACGCTGTTGCTGACCGATATCGTCATGCCGCGCATGGATGGAATCGAGTTGGCGCGGCGGGCAAGTGAGCTGGATCCCGACCTGAAGATCATGTTCATCACTGGGTTTGCCGCGGTGACGTTGAGCAATTCTTCGGAAGCTCCCAACGATGCCCGCGTGCTCTCGAAACCTTTCCATTTGAAGGATCTGGTCGACGAGGTCGAGCGGCTGCTTGAGTGTTGAGCACAACGCCGTTCAGGGCACTGGTTGCGAACAGAAATATTTCAACTGAGGCTTTCGGGCTCTAGCGCGCTCAGCGCAGACATCGCAGATTACGGGCATTGGTTGCTTCATTAGGAGTGGTTCCGATGTTCAAGAAAACCACCGCTGTTGCACTTGCTGCTCTTCTTTCGGTTTCAGTTGTCGCGCCGGCCGCTTTTGCGGCGGCCGAAGGTGAGGCGCGATCCAAAAAAGGCTGGCCCAAGCCCACCCGGTCGCTGCGCAACAACGAAAAGCTCTGCAGATACAAGTTTTCGGATGGCGAGCGGACCGTGTGGATCTGCGACAAGGCGGTGCCTTGCTGTGAATGGGAAGCAATCGGTAATTACGTGAAGTGTGGCACGACCGTAACCGGCTGCCTCTAAGCTGGCGCTAAATCGTTTTCGATTGGGAGAATTCCCACCGGAAGACCCGCACCCCCGCGTCGGGGAGGGAGGTGTGTGGCGGTGCGAAAGCACGAGCCTTCCGGCGGTTGGGCCTGCTTTGCTCCAGCTCGGAGGAGCTTGGCAGGCCTTGGCTACGAACGACAAAGGAGCGGGGGCCTCTATCGTTCGTCGTGAGTGACTTTGTTGCCAAAGTCACCCAAGCCCGGCGTGATCGGGCATCGGTGGAGTGCTCGACGAGCGGCTCACAAAACTGGTTTACTCGCGAGACGCACATCGTTGATGGATGCCCCCGACAGGGGCATCGCGTACGCGGGTGATCATGTTTGGAAGGGCGATCCGGCTCGGGCACATCAGCGCTTAGGGGCCGGACGGCAATCGGTCTGAACGCACTAGAAGAGGTGGCAGCTCCCTTGCTATTTCCCCCAGCAAGGCGCTTCATCGCTAATCCCTCGGCAGCGGAGCTCTACTCGATTTGCTCCAGCGCCGTCGCATGACCAGGATTTCATTAAAAAGCGGGGGCAGCATCAAGGCTGCATCGCGACATAAGAGTGGCAACGGGTAAGAATTCAGCAGGAACTTGCAACACTAATCACGATAGAAAACACATATAGAATGTGCTCAATTCGCGTAAATGATATATTGTAACGCCCGCGTTTCCATACCTTTGTTTATGCAATGCGAGCTCAACCAATGCAACTTGCATTGCGCATGATTTGATATCACGTTGCAGATGCCACGCAATATGTCGATCGAAAATTCAGCTGATGATGGGG
Source organism: uncultured Alphaproteobacteria bacterium (assembly GCA_963753045.1). Lineage (GTDB taxonomy): Bacteria > Pseudomonadota > Alphaproteobacteria > Rhizobiales > Hyphomicrobiaceae > Filomicrobium. Next base: position 9,857 of record CAVWAT010000016.1, on the reverse strand, counting down.
GAGGCGTTGAGTGACGCGGTGGTTTTGCGGATCGAGCGGTGTCGGCTGCGGTTGAGCGGTAAAAGTTGGGCCTTCGCGCTTGGAAACCGTCCACAGATCGAGGCGCATTGGCAAAAACGGCGCGCGTGCAATCCCGGATTTTTCAACGGCAAGATCTACGTGATGGAACCACCGCGGATCAGTGGGGGGCTTCTCACCGCGAATTTCATTGAGACGGATTTCGCGAGTTTCCTTTATTGGAAGGACAACGGGTATCGGGACACGAGTGTTCGCGATGGTTTCGGGTCGGCACTCATCAGGTCCCGTGGCGGCGAGGTTTTGCTGGGGCGTCAGTTGCCTGGTCACGTCAATGCAGGGCTTTTGTACATGCCTGGCGGTTTTATCGATCAGCGTGACGTTCGGGATGACGGATTGGTTGACATTGATGGAAGCATCGCTCGAGAGGTCGGTGAGGAAATCGGTCTCGGATTCGAACATTTTCTGCGGCAGCCCGGTTATCTGGTGACCCAGATCGGCTGTCAGATTTCGATCGCGGTGGAATTGATTTCGCCACTCCCGGCTCAATCGCTGCGGGAGATGCTGCTTGAACGGATTGCACAGCAGAACGATCCGGAGCTTTCCGATTTTGCCATCTATGCGGAGCCTCCCAGCGCTGAAGACACCGACGTCGCGGCGTTTTCGCGCCATGCCGTTGCTGCTGTGCTCAAGGGCGGTGAAGAGGTCGCTATCAACTGAAGCCCTTGAGGCGTGAAACATGCCGCTTGACGGATGCCCCTAAAGAGGCAGAGTGCGCGCCGTTCGGCCGGTGTTCGGTGGCCGGTTGATCTCTTCCAGGTGTTTCCACGCAATGCGGCTTGAATTCCACACTCTCGACGTCTTCACCTCGACGCGGTTTGGCGGCAATGCGCTCGCTGTCGTGCTCGCGGCCGATGAACTCAGTGGCGAGCAGATGCAGGCCATCGCGCGCGAGTTCAACCTTTCCGAGACGGTGTTTGTGAGGAAGCCGGCCAATCCGGCGCATTCGGCGGCTGTTCGCATTTTCACACCGAATGGCGAGGTGCCGTTTGCTGGACATCCGACGATTGGCACCGCGATTTTGCTGGCGGAGAGTAAGGCCAGCTCCGCGGAGACCGAACAGGATGCGATTATCACGCTGGAACAGCAGGTCGGCGTGGTTCGGGTTGGGGTTTGTCTGAAGCCGGGAGAGCCTGGCTTTGCGGAATTCGATGCGCCGAAACTGCCGCAGGATGCGGGTGCGTTGCCGCCCGTCGACAAGCTCGCGGCAGGACTTGGCCTCATCTCCAATGAAATTGGATTCGAAAACCATCGGCCGCGGTGTTTTGCGGCCGGACCGGCATTTGCGATGATCCCGGTCTCCACGCTCGAGGCGATTGCCAAGGCACGGGTTTGCCAGCCTCATTGGAGGGCGGCGTTCGATGAGCAAGGCATTGTCGGGGCGTTTTTGTACACCCGTCAGTGTGAACACACGACATCGGCATTCCATGCGCGGATGTTCGCGCCCGGCATGGGCATACCGGAGGATCCGGCCACAGGATCGGCGGCGATCTGCCTCGCCGGGGCGATGCATCACTTCGACGATACGCCGGACGGGATGCATAAACGAGCGGTTGAGCAGGGTTATGAGATGGGCCGTCCCAGCCAGATCATCATGACCAATGTTATCCGGGGAGGCGAACTGGAAGCCGTCCGGATTGGTGGACAGGCCGTTCGCGTCTGCGAAGGCAAGATATCGGTCTAGCTGAGACGCCAATTGCTGCACAGCAGCGAGGGCTGCTTGCATTTTGTTCACGGCTTTGGCTTATTGTGGTTGCATAAGAGGAACTCGTGGTCCGTGAAGACATTCGGGAGCGCCGCACGGCATGTGCCGCTACATCGACATCACCCTGATTGTTTCTTCCTCGCTCGCACTTGCGAACGAGCTGCCGGCGGCTGCACGCATTCGTCTGCCTGAACTGCTCCTTAGAAGCCCTTGAGCAAATACAGGGTTCCCCTTTCTACAAAGGGGTCCAAGCTCAGGGGCAACAGAATTCGCCAGGAAAAATTGAGTTCAAACGCTTCGTCAAAACATTGACCGGAGCGGCCTAGCACAAGGGCAGGTTTAGATATGACCGTGAAAACCATTGATGCCGTCCCCCACGACAAGGACCGTGTGGTGATCTTCGATACGACACTGCGCGACGGTGAGCAGTGTCCCGGGGCGACGATGACCTTCGAAGAAAAAATGGAGGTCGCCGACTTTCTCGATCAAATGGGTGTGGACATCATCGAGGCGGGCTTTCCGATTGCCTCCGATGGTGATTTCGAGGCCGTTGCCGCGATTGCCGGGCGGGTGAAAACCGCCACCGTTGCAGGTCTTGCCCGGGCGATCGACAAGGATATCGACCGCGCTGGAGAGGCTGTGCGTAACGCCAAGCGTGGGAGGATTCATACCTTCGTGTCGACCTCGCCGATCCATCTTGCATACCAGATGCGCAAGACTGAAGAAGAGGTGCTGGCCATCATCACGGGGACCGTCAACCGGGCGCGGAACCTGGTTGAGGACGTCGAGTGGTCGGGCATGGATGCCACTCGAACTCCGATCGAATACCTGGTGCGCTGTGTCGATGCTGCGATCCGTGCTGGGGCGACGACCATCAACTTGCCCGATACGGTCGGCTACGCGACGCCTGAGGAATACAAAGCGATGTTCGTCGCCGTCCGCGAGGCTGTGGCCGACTCGGATAAGGCAGTTTTTTCGGTGCATTGCCACGATGACCTCGGACTAGCGACTGCAAACTCGCTGGCCGGTGTTGCCGGTGGTGCGCGGCAGATCGAGTGCACGATAAACGGGATCGGTGAGCGGGCTGGCAATGCAGCGCTGGAAGAGATCGTGATGGCGATCAAAACCCGTGCGGATGCGCTTTCGTTCCATACCGGTATCGACACGACGAAGCTGACACGGGCCTCGCGCCTGGTTTCCGCGGTGACGAACTTCCCCGTCCAATACAACAAGGCGATCGTCGGGCGGAATGCGTTCGCGCATGAGAGTGGCATCCACCAGGACGGTATGCTGAAGCATCAGCAGACCTACGAGATCATGACGCCGGAATCGGTCGGTGTCGGAAAAACCTCGCTGGTGATGGGCAAGCACTCCGGCCGGGCGGCGTTCCGAACCAAACTCAAGGATCTCGGTTACGACCTGGGTGACAACCAGTTCGAGGATGCGTTCACCCGCTTCAAGGCGCTCGCTGACCGAAAGAAACACGTTTATGATGAGGACATCGAGGCGCTTGTCGATGAAGAGATCGCGCGCATGCACGACCGCACCAAGGTCGTGGCGCTGACGGTGATCGCGGGGACGATGGGGCCGCAAACGGCAACGCTGACACTTGATATCGAAGGCGAGCATACGACCGTGCAGTCCACCGGAAACGGGCCGGTTGATGCAACCTTCAACGCCATCAAGCAGCTCATGCCGCACAATGGTACTCTGGCGCTCTACCAGGTGCATGCCGTGACGCAGGGGACCGATGCACAGGCAGAGGTTTCGGTGCGTCTTGAAGACGATGCGGGTCGCGTCGTGACTGGGCGCGGTGCAGATACCGATACCCTGGTCGCGTCGGCGCGCGCCTACGTGGCGGCCGTTAACAAGCTGATAGTCAAGCGCGAGAAGGTAACCCGCGCCCAAGCCGCGATCTAAAAAAGGCTTGTTTCGCAAAGTAGGCTACACCGGCGGCTTTGTCCGGTGTAGCTTTCGATGCTGTGCGCAAGTGAGGCGAGCGGATCATCTTGGTCCGTTTCTCGCGTGCGGAGTCCGGCCGGCACAGGGAGCTGCGCGCAGCATAGTCGTGTCGAGGCGGCCGACCGTTTCGGCGACGGTGGAGATCAAATTTGCGATGGCGGGTTAATCGGGGTGGCGAGCGTTTTTTCTGACGACATTGCGATCGACCTTGGAACGGTCAATACGCTTGTCCATGTGGTCGGCCGCGGGGTTATTCTTGATGAACCTTCGGCGGTTGCCGTGAAGACGGTCGGTGGTATGCGCGAAGTACTGGCCGTCGGTCTCAAGGCCAGGGCCATGCTGAGCCGGACACCGGGAACAATCGAGCTTATTCGTCCTCTCCGTGACGGCGTCATTGCCGACTTCATCGCCACCGAGGCGATGCTGCGCCAATTCATCAAGCGGGCGAAATCCAAATTCGGTTTCCGCCGTCCGCGCATTCTGATTTGCGTTCCCGCCAGCGCCACGCCGGTGGAGCGGCGGGCCGTCTATGAAACAGCGGTTTCGTCTGGCTCGAGGCAAGTATTTATTGTTGAGGAGCCGGTTGCCGCCGCGATCGGTGCGGGTATGCCGGTCGATGAGCCGCGCGGTTCGATGGTCGTCGATATTGGTGGGGGCACCACCGATATCGCGGTGCTCTCGCTCGGTGGTGTGCTGCAGGCGCGATCACTGCGATGCGCGGGAAATGCTTTTGACGAAGCGATTATCCGCTTTGTCCGGCGGCGGCATCAGTTGCTGATTGGCGAAGCTAATGCGGAGCGCATCAAGGTCGAGGCTGGGGCGGCGATTGTTGGGGATGACAGCCGGGCGGTAGACATTCATATCCGTGGACGCGATCTGAGGCAGGGCCGGCCGAAAAGCATCGTCCTGACGCCGAGCAATATCGCCGAGGCGCTCGATGGTCCGATAGATTACATCACGGATTTCATACAGCGCGCGCTGGAGGACCTGCCACCCGACATCGCGGCGGATATCTGCGAAACCGGGGTCTATCTGACCGGCGGCGGGGCACTGATCGACGGTCTTGATACGGAGTTGGCACGGCGGGTTGGTGTGCCGTTCACCGTTCCCGATGGACCGATGCACTGTGTCATCCGTGGATCAGCGACGATTCTGGAGGAGTTGGACGAGCGTCAGCACCTCTTGTTGACCCACTGAAAACATTAACGTTTTCGCGCTCTATTTTGCAGCCTATAAAGATAATGCCGTGGGATCGCGGTCGGTCATGAAGCTATTATCGATTTAAGGTTTCCTTGGACGCGTATGGGTCTTCTCACTCCCAGAAAACGCTTTTTTGGACGGCGCGCATCCGGCGGGCTAGGCCGTGGCGGGTTGGCGGCCGCGTTGGTGCTGGTTGTCACCGGGGTTGGGCTGTTGGTCGTGGGACAGTATTTTCCAGCGCAGGTGGCTTTGACGAGGTCCAAGTTTGCCGGCCCCGTTTCATGGGTTCTGGAGACTTTACAGTTGCCTTTGAAGCCTCTTATCGGGCTCAGTCAACGCTACGAAGATTACGTTCTGATTGAAGCCGGGCTGGCGCGATTGCGAGCGGAAAACGATTAGCTCGAGGGATGGAAGTGGCGGGCTCTGGAATTGGAACGCCGGCTTGCAGACCTCAGTGAACTCAACAAAGTCGCGTGCCGGCCGGGTTTGGAATACGTTACGACAATGATCCGCGCCCGATCGGTGGGTACGATCAGCGAGAGTGCTTTGCTGGGAGCGGGTAGGAAGGCCGGAGTTAAGCCGAAATCTGCGGTGCTCAATTCACGTGGTCTCGTCGGCGCTACCTTCGAGGTTGGTCCCAGAACGTCGCGGGTTTTGTTTCTGACCGACAAGTCTGCCCGCGTGCTGGTCAGCATCGGCCGGTCGCTGGTGACGGGAGTAGCCGTCGGGACAGGGGGCCGGCATCTGGAAATCCGTAAGGGCGGACGGCCTCGGGATATCGCGATTGGTGATGAGGTTTTGACCGCGTGCGAGCTTGGTGCGGTGCCGAGGGGATTGCGTGTTGGGCGGGTTGTGGCCAGTCCCTATGGATTGACGATCGAGCCTTAGGTTGATTCCGACCGTTTGGAGTTCTTCAGTATTTTATTGATGGGCGGCGAAGAACGCTCAGACCTTTCCAAAGGTAACTCCAGTCAACTCGATCGGCCGGAGCCGTCTCATCGGCTTCGTCTTGCGGGCGATAATGCCAATCCTCCGGCTCAATGAGGCGAGGTGGTTATGGGTTCCATTCTTGCGGTTGCGGCCTTGGCTTTGCTGACGGCAATCGCATTCTTTCCTTGGCAGACGGGTAGGGCGGCTCTGGTCGGGGCATTGCTACCTGTGATGGGGCTGCATTATTGGGCTTTACGCCGATCTCACGTGGTTCCTGAAATCGCGGTTTTGTTCTGCGGTTTGACGGCAGACATCGTGAGTGGAGGGCCGCTTGGTTTCTGGACCAGTCTTTGCGCTTCGGCGTGGCTGATCGGCCTACTGCAACGGCCGTGGGCCGAGCGGGGCTGGAAATTCGGTCGATGGGGTTTGTTCTCCATGACCACCGGGACTGTCGCGTTTCTTGCCTATGTGCTGGTCCAAATCGTGCATCATCCCGTGGGTTCGGCTGGCGATATCGTGTTTGCGGCCATGTGGCTGATGCTGATCTATCCGGTGCTGGCCATGTTGTTGCGGATACTTGATGTCGATCGCCAGCGAGGACTGCGTGGAGTTGAGGGACTCCAGGACTAGTTTTTTTCGAACAGGTCTGGCTTCGATCCGGCTCCGCCAGTTGATGCAACTTGAACTGGATCGAGTGCCGTGTGTGGCTCTGCGTTTGAGGCTAGAGTTTTTTATTCGGACGCTACAGGTTTATGCCCACGTCGATGTCTGCTGGAGGGATGAGCAGTTGCTCTCGTTAAACCGCAAGCAGACAAGGCTCGAACGTCGGTTGCAGTCTGGGTATCTTACTTGTCGGATGGGCGTATCCGGTGAAGAAAGTCCCATATGGGCAATGCAGCCAAGCCACCAATCACTCCTGCGGCATAGCTTGGAAGGTCGACGCCAAACAGCGCCGTCCAAACCAAGCCGAACAGATAGCTTACCAGCAGTACTGCTGCAATTGTGATCAGGAGACGCTGCCAAAAGGGGAGTAGCAAAGTCATTTGTCGGGCCTAATTTCGTATTTCTAAATTGCCGGCACGAAAAAATGCAACGCCGACCATTATGCAAGCCTACGACAGCTTTTGGCGAGTGCCTAGGGCAGCGAAGTCTTAGCAGCCGGGCAATCACGGGCCCGCAGCCCGCCGTGCTTGGGCTGTCTCGATAGCAGTCGGCGCCGGAACGAGGCGAGAGGGAGTCAAATGCCTGCGCAGGAGCCGTCCGACCCAGGGTCGTTCGCAGCACTGATGACGCCACTTGGTGCGATGGATACCATTTCCGCATGCCCCATCCTGTCGTCGTAAGCTTCGATGACCTCAACGTCGTGCTCGGCTTGCCGGAGTTTTTCAACGAGCGCTGAAGAAAGCTGACTTTCAACTTTCAGGTTCGTTGCACTCTCTCCCCGTGTGCGTCCAAGCAACCATCGCGGTGCGGACACGGCTGCTTGCATGTCGTGCCCGAATACGACATGGCGTGTGAAGATTGCTGCTTGTGTCTGAGGTTGACCTTCGCCGCCCATGGTCCCGTAGGCGAGCATCGTTCCATCGTTGAGGCGTGCCATCGCCGGATTGAGGGTGTGGAAGGGAAGCCGCCCGGTAGCCAGTTCATTTGGCCCAGGCTGAAGTGTGAAGCTGGCACCTCGGTTCTGCCAAAGGATGCCTGTTTCCGGCACTGCGAGACCGGAGCCGAACTCCCAAAAAGATGCTTTGAATATAGCTGACGACGTTGCCGTTGCGATCCGCTGCTCCCATCCATATCGTATCTCCGGGTAGCGCGGCAGGTAGACATGGCGCCGCCTTCGCCATGTTGATCGCGGCGGCCTCCTTGGCAATCATGTCGTCGGTTAGCCAGCTCTTCCAAACGTCCCCCATTCGTTCGGGATCTCCAACGTGCGCATTACGAATGAGGAAGGCTCGTTTGGTCGCCTCCACTAATCCCTGGACATGTTCGAACGTTTCTACCTGATGCACGCCAAGGGCTTGGAACATTTTCAGGATCATCAGCGAAGAGATGCCTTGGGTTGGTGGCGGCATGTTGTAAAGCGGGGTTTTGCGCAGACGTGCTTTTGCTGGAGCGACACGTTTTGGCTGGAACTTCTCTAGGTCGTGCAGGCGCAATGGACTGTCTGCGGCTTCCAAACCCGTGGCAAGTGTTCGCGCCAGATCACCGCGATAAAAATCATCCAGGCCTGCATCGGAGATGCGCTGAAGGCTTTGTGCGAGCTTCTTTTGAAAGAGTATCGAGCCTTCTGCTGGCGGTCCGCCGGCGGCATAGTTTTCCCTGAATCCGGCGACGCCTTGCAAGTCGGGCCACCTATCCTTTGTCAATCGGGCTTGGGAGTTTGTAACTGGTACACCTTCCCGTGCATGGTGGATGGCGGCTTCGAGTAGCCTGGCAACGGGTCTTGCACCACCTGCTTCTTGGGCGAGCAATTCTGCTTCCGACCATCCACCGATGGCAAAGGCCACAGTCAGTGCGACGCGCGGTCCGCGTGTCGGGATAAGCCGTGTCTCCATGGGAGGCAGAGAAGGCCTGGTCGGCCAGGAGCGCAGCCTGACCGCATGCCTGGATTCCAACCGGAGCCTCTCCGGAGCGTGAGATGAGCCAGAACCCATCTCCACCAATGCCATTCATGTGCGGGTAGACGGCAGCGATCGTGGCGGCGGCCGCGATCATAGCTTCGATCGCATTGCCACCCTCACGCAGAATCTCAGCGCCGGCTTCGCCTGCGAGATGGTGCGGAGCGGTCACCATGCCGCCAAGGCATGTGCCAGCACGTAGCATTTATTCTACCAATCATTGCGGTTCGCAGATGCCCGTCATGAGACATGGTCGGCATTCAACGGCGTCTTGCAAATTGAAAAGGCTCCGCATCAAGGATGCGTGCAATTTAGTGGTGGCCTTGATGGCCAGTTCCTGTTCCGGCCGATCTTCTCAGCAAAAAGTGCCGACATGGTTTGGATCGCAACTTGGTTGCCGGAGGCCATCGGGTGGTGACGAACCTATTCGGCAGGCTCGGACGTTTGCAGCGTTCGGCTTGACGGAAGGGCTTCAGGCGCATACATCCGAGTGTTGGAGAGGCTGGATGTGATAACAGCGATGTCGCCGCCTATGATTTCCAAGCTTATGCAACTCCCATGATACGGGTCTTCGGGTGTGTAGCTCAGTTGGTAGAGCAGCTGACTCTTAATCAGCGGGTCCACGGTTCGAAGTCCGTGCACACCCACCATTTCTCGTTAAATATCAATGACTTATTTAATTTGTGAACATCCGGTGTTCACAGCCTAAAAACTATAAACACCTATAAAGTCATTAAACCAGGTCCACCACTCTTCTCTGGGCTTCCACATCAGCTTCTATGTAACGTTGAGTGGTGGTGAGGGCTCTATGTCCAGCCAGCATTTGAACGTCTCTGAGTGAGCCTCCTACAGTAGAGATCTTCCTAGCAGCGTTGGTGATGCGCGCCCTACCAACGCGGTTCAATCGGTAGGCCTGCCATTTCCCTCACGCAGGCTTAACGAAAGATAGAACCCACCTAGGCACGCGAACCTGCGGTTAATACTGAACAGCCGAGACCCATTTTTCCCACCGCACCATTGCCCCCACCAAACTCCCCCAAAACAGAGCAGACATACTTTCGCCGCAGACCTGCTTTGCATTTTGATGCGGATCTATTTCAGCAGCACATCATCGTCGCGTGTCCGATGTCCATCGTCAGAGTTATCCAAGAAGAAGTAGAGCATTTTGATCTCCTTTCGCATTTCCAGGATATTTTGGCCTCTCCCAAAGTAGTACCTCCGAGGGCATTCGCGGTTTTCCAGCAAATATCACCGCGTCTGGAAGTGTTCCGATCCGCGCCCGCGCGCCAGCAGGGCGACCAGCCATTTTCCACCCCAATCACGTGGTATCGTCGTTTCAATCCGCGCCCGCGCGCGAGCGGGCGACA
>CAVWAT010000015.1:0-577978 GCA_963753045.1 uncultured Alphaproteobacteria bacterium | reverse complement strand
ACAGGGAACAATCCGGGCGTTACCCAGCGCCTTGCGGATGTCTGCTTAGGGGGCAATCGCGGACGTGCAGACTATGGGTCGTCTTTGTCCAGAGGCCGTGGGGAAAACGTAATCGGTGCGTCGACCTGAAAAGTCAGGCCGGCGCCCGAATATATCTTCAATAAGGCAACTAATTCGTTGTTGATGGAGCGGTCCTATTCATGGGTAGAGCAACCGCCACAAGCTTTCGGTCCCCGTTTTTTATGGCAGTGCCAGTCCAGCGTCCGTTTGCGTCGCGGCTAAGTTCCGACACGTTGGTATGTCCCTGAGATTGCAGAAGCTTTCGCACCTGTTCGGCATTTGCGGCAACCGATAACTGCGCAGAATGGGTAGAAACAATATCGGCTGCCGTTAAAGTTGAGGACGCCGGCTCGCCGGCGATACCATGGACTGAGAAGATAGTTGCCAAAAGCGCGACGAAAGAAAGCGTACGTTTCAACTTCATGTTCCTCGTGTTGAGTTCAAGCGTATTTGCTTGCGTTCGATCGCAGTGGTCAAATTCACTGCGTCCGAATGAGCGGACTTGGTACACGAGGTCGACCACTGCCAATCACGACCTTGTTGAGATCCCGTGAGATTGCGTGATTATCTGGCTATTTGGCCCACTGGATAGGGGCTTCGCAGCAACTGGCCTTGCCCCCTAAAACTGGGCCATCATTTGGTTAGCAGTTGAGGGAGTTTGGCATGGCTCAGAAGCGGCATTCGGACGAAGACATCCTAAAGCTTTTGCGTGAGATTGAGCTGCACCTGGCTGGCGGGTCGGACGTTGCCACCGCGTGCCGGGCGGCCGGCGTGAGCGATGCGACCTACTACAATTGGCGCAAGAAGTTTGGTGGAATGGGACGGTCGCAATTGTCCGAGCTGAAGGCTCTCAACAGGCGTCCGCCAGGTCCGGAGTCAATTTACAGAAGCGCCGATTTAGTGGCCCAATCAGAGGGGGCTGGACAATTGTTGACGCCTTGAACTCAGAGCCATCGATCGCAACGGAGGCAACGGCCGATAAGCCGAGCCTCGGGCAGAGTTCGACAAGGCGAGCACAGAGTTTGCGGATCGCCGGACCGTTGTCTTTGCGGAAATCGGCAATTGTTTTGAAGTCCGGCATCAGGCGGCCGGTCAGCCAGATGAGTTCGACGTTGCGCCCGCACTCGCGCTCAAGCTTTCGCGATGACTGGATCTGATTGAGATAGCCGTCGAAGTGTCATGCGAAGCACATTAAGAGGATGGCCCAACGCCAAATTAGGTCTGCCGCTCTGGGATCTGGTCAGTGCACCCTGCCAGCACGATCTCGAAAACTAATCGAGAATTATCTGGAGGCCTCCGGTCGTGCCTTTCAGCCCAAGCTCCCGCTTTTCGCGCATGCTAGCGAAGGTGCTCGGAGAACCACGCTGCCGCCAGATCGACGGCGCGGGCAAGGCCAGGCCCGCTGTCCAGGTCGTTATGGCCGGTACGACGCAAGATCTCCCAACGCTTGGGACCGGGGGCATTGGCATATGTCGCCTCCGCGGTCTCGATCAACGCGACGTCGTCGTCCTCGCCGTGAACCAGCAGGAGCGGGCATTGCCGCAGATGTCGCGCTGCGTCCTCGGGATGAAAATCGAGCATCGCGTCAATACTTGGCAGCCAGAACCGGTTGACCCCAATGTCGTCGCCCGCAGCCTTCGCGCTTGTCCCGCCTTGCTCCGCCTTCAGGCGCTCGTAGGCGGCCCTAAAGGCGGGACTGAAGGGGAAGATCTCGGCCAGCTCTACGAGAGTGGCCCGACCCGATTTCGCGACTTGCGCCCGTTCCATCTGGACACGATGCTTGAAGGAAATCCAGTCCCACGTAGCCCGCACGCTCGAGAGCATTGCCGCCCCACTGCCCGGGCCTGATACCGACACGACCGCGCCGGCGCGCCGCTCGCGGGCCGCGAGGCAAATGGCCACCGGTCCGCCGTAGCTGTGGCCGTAGATGCCGATACGATCGGCATCTACGGCATCGTGGGCGGCGAGCCAAGCGAAGGCATGGAGGGCATCATCAACTCGGGCGCGCGGATCGATCCAGCCTCGTTCCCCCTCACTCTCTCCATAGCCGGAGTAGTCGAAGCGAAGCGATGCCAAGCCGTGGGCCCCGAGACACGCCGCAACTTCCGGCAGCACCAAATGTTTGACGCCCGAAAGGCCCTGACATAGGACGACGCCGGGCCCCGGTGCTGACGGGCAGACGCCGTCCGGGAGCTGCAGCACGCCAACGAGTTGGGCGCCCCGGCTGGCGTGGAAGCTGACATCGGTTTCGGTCATGGAGCCTCTTTAAGCTATAATCTCGCCCGGTCCCGCAAACGACCCACTCATGGAGCGATATGACAAGCTGGAAATTTCCGTTTGAAGTCAGGGAGGTGCCAACCGCCGCGGGGATCGCAGCCTTGAAGTAGAGTTCAATATCTGAAGACATGATTATCCTCAGTTCCGCACTAAGCCCGTGTTTTTGTCCTTCGTAGTTGGCAATGGGGTTTCGACTAAGTCAATCCTTCGGCAGTCAAACTTGGGGCAAGCCAGTACCGCCGGCATCACGCGCTGCACATGCCGGCACCTGCCAGTGTCCGCTCATTTTGATAAGTTGATGATAGGCGTTGTGCGTACCGGGTCGAAAAGAACTGCTTTGTGAGAGAAATTGTCGATACCCCGGTTCCGTCCGTTGGAAAGCGCCTGAAATGCAAGAGGTAAGGCGGACGTGTGTGGACGCCCTGGTAAATGCAAGCAAATTCTTTTCTTCGGTGAGCATGTGGTCAGGTGCTGACGTGTGTCCGGCCTCGATGTGCGGCTCTTCACGCGCCGCGGGCCTGTATGGAGATGCGAGGGTTGGGTCCAATACGCTTACGCGCGCGCGATAGGCGCTGTCCGCCTGGCCTGGTTTTCCCAATCCCGTCTCAATGACCGTTTGCCCATACCTCCGATCGACCTGCTCACATCTTCGACAGCCTCGCAGCGTTCGTGCAGCTTAAGCGGCACGTGCTGGAGTTCGGTATATTCCTCCGTGAGCCATAAGTGCCCAGGCGATCCGCGCCATCTTGTTGGCCAATGCCACGACAACCAACATAGGTGGTTTGCGCATAAGCATGCGGGCGAGCCAAGAGCCTTCTGGGGCACCTCGTTTCTTGGCCCAACATACAACAGCCGATGCGCCGATAATCAGGAGACGACGAAGATCTCGCTGACCCATTTTTGATATTTTGCCAAGTCTCGGCTTGCCGCCAGTTGACCATTGTCGGGGTGTTAATCCCATCCAGGCAGCGAAGTCACGACCACGCCTGAAGGTCTCGGCAGGTGGAGCCAACGCCTCTAATGCCGTCGCGATGACGGGACCGACGCCAGGGATCGTCATCAAACGTTTGGCAACCGCATCGGTGCGGGAGCGGGCCCTAATCTCAGCATCGAGTGCGCGGATTTGCTCGATTAGAGTTCGCACAAGATCGATGAGCATCAGGCAAACGGCGCAGACCGGTTTCGGCAGACCAGTATCAGGGGCCTCGACATGGCTCATAAGTCGGCCCAAATGAGCCGTCCCTTTGGGACCAACAATGCCGAACTCGGCAAGGTGGCCTCGCAGAGCATTGATCGTCTGGGTTTTCTGGCGAACCAGGAGATCGCGGGCCTTGAAGATCATTGCGGACGACTGTTTGTCTTCGCTCTTCACAGCGACGAACCGCATGGTCGGACGCTGTGCCGCCTCACAAATCGCTTCAGCATCCGCTGCATCATTCTTTTGTCGTTTAACGAAAGGCTTCACATAGATCGGTGCGATCAGACGAACATCATGACCTAATTCGCCGAGCGCTCGTCCCCAATGATGGGCGCTGGCACAAGCCTCCATCGCAATAATGCATCTGGGGTGCGCGGCCAGAAATTTGAGCACCTGGCTCCGGCTTAACTTCTTGCGGAAGACAACGGCGCCGTCTGCACTCGCCCCGTGGAGCTGAAACGAATTCTTCGCAAGATCTAAACCAATTATGCTAACTTCTTCCACGGACGCCTCCTTTGTACGCGGTTCTCAACACCGCAATCCTGGCACTTAAATGCCGTCGAGGGGCGTCCACCCCATCGTTTACAGGCCAAGCCACAGCTGTATGAACTGCCGATGGCATTGTCACATTAGCGGGTGTCAGCCGCATGAATTTGGTATGGTTACTGTGGTCACGCTCCGGTCTTTACAGTTTGCCATACACTCATCGCCTTTTTCCCCAAATTGGCAAAGTGTCTTGCGGGAAATCAAATGGCTTTGGGTATTGAAGGTGTTGTAGACGGAGGCGTGTATGGACAGAAATCTTTGCGCTGATCCGGCTGATTTGAACAGTTGTATTTGTATCCGTGATCCGACTGGGACGGAGGCGGCATCATGCGAATGTTATAGGGCAGGGGCAGTCGGCATCCGGAACGATTGTCGATCTCACCGAATCCAAATTAAGTAGAATATCCATTCTTTGCCACTTGCTAATACGGGCGGAGTACTAAGCGAAAGTTGACCGTCCAGCATTGAGACGAATCGCACCTGCTGTGTGCCGATCCAGTTTGGAAACAGTGCTTGTTCCAGATGATGAGTTACCGTGCAAGCCCTCGGATCGAAGACAAATCGACCGCAATATGCACAGAACCCCTCAAATGCTGCCCTGATCTCTTCGCTAGAGCCTTCCAAGGGATCGTTTGACCCAAAAAGTGGTCTATCTGGTTTCATTAGCATGGCCATCATCGTGCCATCAGCGCAGTAAGTGAGCATGCCTTGCGGCTTGTCAGAGTACGGTAGCAGGACAGCACCATCATCCGCTCGCCCTTCACAGGCGATTAGGCGCCAGGTTCCCAGGAGATATTCCTCATTCAATGGCGAACTGATTGATGACATTGGTCGTCTCCTCCTTAATGATCTGTTATTAATTGGACGGACGCCAAACGACACGGCTCAGCAGCCACGGCCGCTAGCTGGACTACCCATTAAGAAAAACCACAATGCGGACCCGATTGGCTATAGCAATTGGTTCGGCCGGCGCCCGTGCTAACTCGTCAACAGCATCCTCCGCGCGCCGCAGATGATCCGTCAACTTTTCATCGACGGCAGCAGTCCCTCGCTCAGCGCAACACTAAAAAATCTTGGGGGCCGAGCATTTCGTTGCTTGAATGACCGGGGCGAAGTAGCGGCACATGGCCGGCTCCAGGTACGAGATCGCCCCGCTAATTCCCGCAAACAAAAGGCAGCGCATTCCAACAAGAATACTCTGACCTCCGGAAAGCCCCAGACGTCGATGGACGGACAGATGTCGTCGCCGGACTGGCACTGGCTGTCGGTAATTGACTGCCAAAGCTCGTGCGGGAAGACCTTGATGGCGTACTGTTCGCTATACCATCGTGCGTCCAGTTCGAAGTCGCGGCGTTTCAGCGGGCGATGAAACCACTGCGCGAGCGTGGCCGGCCATGATGAGCTTGATTTCGGGCTCTCTGTTCCGGCAGTCTCTTGCGCAAGGTGAGTGAGTAGCCGGCGTGAGTCCACGCGTTGTTGGGCACGGCGGTCCACTTGGTGCGCTTGCAGGTGTCAGTCCCGCCGATCCGGCCGCTATTAAAAAGAAGCGATTGAAGAGTTCGTCACGCAGGGTAGCGCGATGGGCGGTGGACGGATCAGCCGTCATCAATAACAATCCTGGGCTGGTTATCGGAATTAATGGACCTAGCCCCGTGGCGTCAGCGGTCAGCGCTGGCACGGCTCCTCTAGCCATGATCGCTACTCGATGAAGATGATAGATGAATGCGGTTAGGCAAGAAAAGCTGGCCTGCGTATTGGGTGGTGGATCCGACAACTCGCTACGCGGAGCGCCACTGCATCGAACTGCGAATACGATCCGGCTCAGACGCCGAAACGGTCGCGCCACGCGGGTACAGCTCCGGGGAAGGGCAGAGCAATAGCTTCGAAAATCGCGCGAGCTATGGCTCTTGCGAGACATTCCGCGGCAACGCGACCGATGTCGGTGAGTTCGGGCAAATTCGGAGACCGCCCACTTCGTCCGGTGGCGGCTGCAAAGACCAAGTCACCATCCATTGGCGCATGGGAAGGACGGATGGCGCGCCCAATACCATCATGAGCCATTACCGCCACGCGCTTGGCCTTGGCTTTGTCGAGAACCGCGTCCGTGGCGATGATGGCGATGGTAGTGTTCTCTCGTGGGGCGGCACCACCCCCCTTAATTGAAGGAGCGAGCGCCGATGCCGAGATATGGCTAGGACACCCCAGGCCACCGAATTCGTCGCTTCGCTCGTCCAAGGCAGCCCAGAAGTGGGGGCCATCTCCGATTAGCACCGAGCCGACCGCATTCACGACGACGAGAGCGCCCACTCGCAAACCAGCTGCCGTGAAGCCGCTGGCCGAGCCAAGGCCACCCTTCACGTTCGACGTCGTGGCGCCGAAGCCTGCGCCAGTGGTGCCCAGCTCGAAGTCGAGACGGGCGTCGGCCGCAGCCTTGCGCCCGAGATCCCACCAGGGCGCAGGGCCGGACCATTCAGAAAAACCACCGACCCCAAGATCGAAGATGACCGCGCCCGGCGCGATTGGAACTCGGATATCGCCCACTGCAAAGCCCCGCCCCTCAGAGCGTAGATGCGCTAATACCCCACCCATGGCGTCGAGGCCAAATGCCGAGCCGCCTGACAGGACAAGAGCGTCGACCCGCTCAACAAACTCTTCAGGCTCAAGGAGAGCCGTGTCGCGAACGCCAGGTGCACCGCCGTGGATAGCGACAGAGGCCACCGCTGGCGCGTCGAATACTGCAGCGGTGACGCCAGACGCAAGTTTCGCGTCATGCGCGTTTCCAACACGAATGCCCGGCACGTCCGTGATGAGATTTTTTATCAAGTGATCCACCACCATTGACTGGGGGTTAGCGAATAAAAGGTGGCGAGCCAGTGCTACGCTGACAGTTGGGGCGGTGTGACGCGCGCACGTTTTTTGCCAATTTTGAACCATGCGTTGTCGGGATCGTAGCTTGGCACAGTTCGCATTATTGGGGACGAGAATTGATTTCCTTGGGCCATGATGTGCGTTTGATTCCGACGCAATATGTTAGACTTTTCCGGCGCGATGGCAAGAACGATGCCGAAGCGATCTGCGATGCTGCAGGCCGTCCGGCAATTCATAGTGTTGCAGTCAAGAGTGCCGAGCAGCAGTTGATTCAGTCCGTGCATCGCACGCGAGAGCGTCTCATCCACAAACGAACTGGCAAGGCAAACCAAATCCGGAGCCTTGTTGCCGAGAAAGGCGTTATGTGCGCGCGAGGCCTTGCGCAATTGCCTCGCTGGCTCCACGAGCTGATCGCCTACAAAGACCAGCTCACGCCCTTGCTCCGATCGCTCGCCGGACTGTTCCTTGAGCAGTTGATGGCACTCTACAAGTGGATTGACGACCTTGATGCGAAGATCCTTGCGCTCGTCAAGGAGGCATCAGTCTGTCGCCGATTATCACGTCTGCCAGGCATCGGACCGGCAACCGCTGCGGCGATCGTGGGGAGCATCGGCAATGCACATGCTTTCAAGAATGGACGCAAATTCGCGGCCTCGCTGAGGCTTGTACCAGCCCAACGTTCGAGTGGAGGTCGGACACTGCTCCTCGGCATTACCAAGAAAGGAGACACCTACTTGCGCAAACTGCTGATCCAGGGAGCTCGTGCGGCGTTGCGCGTGGTCGGGCGACACAATGACCGCCACGGTCTATGGATTTTCAGTTACTCGCACGAAGGCGCAAGCATGGCGTTGCAGTCGCACCGACCAACAAACTGGCGCGAACAATCTGGGACATGCAGGTCAAAGCAGAGTCTTTCGAAATGGCGAGGTAGACACCAGCGAGAAGGCTCAAACTGTTAGATTGCGAAGAAGCTTGCAAGGCATGGTTTGCCGGTCGGATCGGCACTTTCTGCATCTGACGTGTCCGGCCATTGAACTGAAGACCCGAAAGTCCGATGAGGGGAAAGCGCGCAGATCTCCATGCAGGCTCGGCGACGCAAAAAGGATCGCCACCGAGGAGCCGAATATAAAGTTGCAACTTGACCGCCGCCAGCCACCTAGCGAGTTTCTTGCAACGGTCAGGAGTTCATATACGGCTACATGGCTGCACCGACCAACTTAGCTTGCAAAAAGAAAACCCTCGTCCGACCGGAACCGTCTATACGTGGCCCAAACCCGCGGGCTCCTTCACTGGAGACTTTCGGACGCCGCCCTGCGCAGCCGGCTGACATGATCAACGGCCGGCATCCGAAACACTTCACATTTGCTGACCCTGAAACCGAGGCACGGTGGAGCCCCGGATCCGGCGAAAAGCGCCCAACCGCGCGACTAAATGTAACGTCGGTGGTGCAATCCAAAGCGGCTGCTGGGCGGGCCAAACTGGGGTCCGTCAGTTAGACAGAACGCGATTTCGCAGTCTGGTCCTGGTTGCCTGCGACCTTCCACGGGAAGCGTGCCCCAAGACCTCGTATCAGCGCCTGACAGCGCCTGCGCCAACCTTGCCTGTAATCCAATCCACGCGTAAACTCGACCACGCCCTGACAGCGGTGGGTCTTTTGAGTTTGCTATCCCTTCCCAGTCCGGCCTGTCGAATTGAAATTAACAACCGTTCCGATTGAAGGAGCCGCGTCATGCTGGTTGGTATTTCCCCGCTAATGAGTCCCGAATTGCTCTCGACCCTCTACCGCATGGGACATGGTGATGAGATTGTCTTGGCCGACGCCCATTTCCCAGGGGAGCGCATGGGACGGCCGGTGATCCGGGCCGACGGCCTAAAGATCGCCGACCTGCTTGTCGCGATCATGCCACTGATTATGCTGGATCAGTACGACGACAAGAGCTTGATAATGATGGCCGCAGTGGAGGGCCACGAACTGGATCTGGATCCGGCCGTCGAAGCTAGCTATCGAGCCACGATCGAGAAGTACCATCCCGACGCGCCAGCGGTGCACCGCCTCGAGCAATTCGCCTTCTACGAGCGAGCCAAGACCGCCATTGCCATCGTGATTACCGGCGACATCGCGAAGTACGGCAACCTGATCCTCAAGAAGGGAATCACGCCGGTGTGATACGAGTCGCCCACCGGGGAAATTGATTTTTCATTGAATTTATCAGAATTCTCACTTGCCGGTTCGACAGCGCGAGCGACGAATGCAACGGTTCAAGTCGCCCGGATCAGGGGAAGAAGCACGGCTTTGCCCCTGCCAACCTGGTAACCGACAAGCTCAGATCCTATGGCAGCGCGATCCGCGGCCTTGGTCTGAATTGCGAGTGTTCCACGTCAGCGCTTATGGGACAGATTGAGCTGATTGCGTAAGAGAGACTTTCCGGTTCATCGTAACCCCGAGAAGGGAGACGATGACTGACAGGAATGAGCGCCGTCTGGGCAGCGCAGACAAGACCGTCCAGGACATTCGTAGAGCGACGCGCCGGAAGTTTTCAGCGGAAGAGAAGATCCGCATTGTCCTTGAAGGCCTGCGTGGCGAGGAGACGATCGCCGAGTGGTTCGCAACAACCTGGCAGGCACAGATCGTAATCAATCAGTGGCTCCGCAAATACAATCACGTGCGATCGCATGAGGCCCTCAGCACGCGCGTACCGGTGCCAGAAATAATCCAGAGAACGGCGAATTAAGTGGCCCAGAAGAAGGGAGCTTTACAAGTCCTGGGCCACTCAATGGGGGCTGACCATTTCGTTTCGCCGTCGTTTCAGGACGGAAGCGGGTCCTGCGCGAATGCCGCCGGGACACCAAGTGCCGCCGCCACAACGGCGGCAAACATTTTCATCACGAGCGTCCTAAACACTTGCGTCTCCATGTCCGAATGGAAGGTTCGTCAACCGGTCGTAGTTGAAGAAACGGGCGCCCCTTTTGGAGCGCCCGCCCTTAATCTGTGCGATTTTCTATCTGCCCTGCGTGGCTGTCTGCAGGTGTGAGAGCGCGTCGCCGACGCTAAAGCTGCCCGGCTTTTGTCGTGGCGGGAATTCCTTGAAGGTTGCAAGGAACTTCGCCACAACGGTCTGGGCGGGGACGAACGCAAACATGCGCTCGGCGGCCCACTTGTCATACTCGTAACTGTGGCCACGCGACACCGCTGCTTCAAACGGATCCGCATGAAGATCGATAAGGATGGGCATGCGCGTCGGAGACAAAGGCTCCCGCCATACATCCATTCCGGTCGATTTCTGCTGGGTGAAGAGAATCTTCCACTTGTTAATCCGGAACGCTGAAAGATCGCCATCGTCGGTGATGTAGAAGATCTCCTTGCGCGCACCAGGTCCTTCACCCTTAAGCAGAGCGGTCTGGTCGTATCCGTCCAGATGCACCTTGAAGGTCTTGCCGGCCGCCTTGTGGCCTTTCAGGAGCTTCTCCTTGATGTCCGGTTCGCCGACCGCGGCCAACAGGGTCGGCAGCCAGTCCTGATGGGAGAAGATGTCGTTGATCACCGTGCCCGGCTTGATCACGCCAGGCCAGCGAACGACCGCCGGCACGCGGAAGCCACCTTCCCAGGTCGTGGCCTTTTCGCCGCGGAACGGCGTGCTGCCACCATCCGGCCAGGTGAAGACCTCGGCACCGTTGTCGGTCGAGATGATGACGATGGTGTTATCAGCGATCTTGAGATCGTCGAGCTGTTTGAGCAGGACGCCAATATCATCATCGAACTCGGTCATGCCAGCGCCGTAGAAGCCCTTCTCGGCGACCATGTCCTGGTACTTTTTCGACAGATGCGTGAAGACATGCATACGGGTGGTATTATGCCAGACAAAGAAAGGCTTTTCGTCCTTGACCGCCTTGTCGATGAACTTGACCGACAACTGGAGCATCTCATTGTCGTACGTTTCCATGCGCTTTTTGCCCAACGGACCGTCGTCGTTAAGTCGCTGTTTGCCCACCTTGCCGAAGCGAGGATCGACGGTCGGGTCGTCCTTGTCGGTGGCCCAGCTGTGAATGTTGTTGCGCGGGCCGAACTTCTTCAGGAACTCGGGATCCTTCGGGTAGTCGACGTTTTCCGGTTCTTCCAGGGCGTTCAGGTGGTAAAGGACGCCTGAATACTCATCGAAACCATGCACGGTAGGCAGGAACTCGTTGCGATCTCCAAGGTGGTTTTTGCCGAACTGGCCACTCACGTAACCGTGGTCCTTAAGCAACTCGGCGATGGTCGGATCCTCGAAGCTCAGGCCCTGCTTGGCACCAGGAAGACCGACCTTGGTCAAGCCGGTGCGGAACGGAATCTGACCGGTGATAAAGCTGGCGCGACCTGCGGTGCAACTCTGCTCGCCGTAGTAGTCTGTGAGCAGAGCGCCTTCCTTAGCAATCCGGTCAATGTTGGGTGTTTTGTAACCCATCATGCCGTGGCTATAGGCGCTGATATTGGTGATGCCAATATCGTCGCCCCAGATCACGAGGATGTTGGGTTTTTTGTTCGCCGCCTGCGCCTGCAGCGGCGCTCCGAGCGAAACCAGAATAGTGCAGCATGCCATCAGGCCTGCCATTGTCAGAACTCTCAACCGGCTCATCGTTTGTCCTCCCTTTAAAACAGTACGTCCGGTTCGATCCGGATGCGCCGAAGTCATTTCGCTAATTGCCGAAAGTAACCCGGCCAATTTCAAAAAACTTGGCAGCCGACTTCATTCCGCTCGTCCAGTAAGATTGATAGCGCTGCAAAATGCCAGCCGATTGGTTATCTCTATCCTGCAAATGTCTTTTGGGTTCGATGGGGTTTTCGCGGTTATCTGGTCAGCCCCCATTGAGTGGCCCAGTTTGAATGTTAGTTCGGTGGTGGCTGGAGTTCACCCCGTTTCTGGTGCTGGTGGAATGCAGAAATCCAGAGGGCGTTGGCGTTGGTTCGGTCAGTTGTTCGATGAGAGATAGCCTGCGCGTGGTGGTGCAGCTCTGAAAAAAAGCCAGTTTGTTCCCGAGGAGAGTATTCAGTCGAAATTTACGATGCGCGCCTCCCTCCCATGGAGCTAAGCCAGCCAGTTCGGGTAGCTAACGGGTGTCCCAATCGATGTTTTGGGTCATCAGGATTGCTTGGAATTCTTTTTCTTTGATGGATTGCCAAGCCCACGGACCAAAGAAGCCGGAGCCTCTGTTTGGCCCTTGCTTCCGGAGAAACTCTTTAAGCAGATCTTTGTATTCTTCCGTGCTCAATCGCATTGGTCTTGCCATGGTTTGTGAACTGATTCAGTTGGCAGTGTTCCCCGTCAGCACTCACGGGACAGATTGAGCTAATTGCATAAGAGAGACTTTCCGGTTCACCGTAGCCCCGATGAGGGAGACGATGACTGATAGAAATGGGCGCCGTCCGCGCAGCGCAGACAAGACCGTCCATGATATCCGTAGAGCTACGCGCCGGAAGTTTTCAGCGGATGAGAAGATCCGCATCGTCCTTGAAGGCCTGCATCCACGGGAACAAACAAGCATGGAACGGTGCTTCAATTCCTACTTCGGCGGTCGCTTTTGTATCAGCGAGTTTGCGACGCTGAACGAAGCGACGGACGTGATTTGACCTGCGTCAACCACCACTTTAACAGGTGGATGCTAACCTTCTAGGTAATGGTCCAGACTTACATATCACACAGTTGCAAATTTCCGACCAAATGCGAAACATATTCGTAATCGGTGTAGAGCCCTTCAATCTCGGCCTACTGAAAAGTTTGCCCGGGGCTTCCGACTACCGTTTCCATGACCTTCTCGGCTATGACGAAGCAGTTCGGCCCAAATCGCGCACTATCGAACTGATGGCCTTGATCGAGATTGCCGAAAAGCGAATTGCCGAGTTCCGTGGCTCGATCGACGCGATCATCAGTTATTGGGATTTCCCGTCCTCAGTGCTCGTGCCGGTCTTGTGTCGACGCCTCGGGTTGGCAGGTCCTGGGCTGTCGGCTGTCGCAGCGTGCGAGCACAAGTATTGGTCGCGCATTGAACAACAGAGCGTGCTTCCGGAGCTTGTCCCAAAATTCTGTGCTGTCGACCCGTTCGCAGAGAACCCGCTTGCCGAACTCAGCCTCGCCTTTCCATTCTGGATAAAGCCGATAAAGGCACACTCTTCTTATCTCGGATTTATGATCCGTGACGAGGCAGACTTGGAGGACTGCCTGCCCGTCATCCGGGCCGGGATTGGACACTTCGGCAAGCCGTTCGACGAATTCCTGTCGATGGTGGAGATCCCGCAACCCGTCGCAGGAATTGGCGGTTCCCACTGCATAGCCGAGGAGATCATATCGACAGGTGAGCAGTGCACGTTGGAAGGGTGGGCCTATGATGGAGAGGTCGAAATCTACGGCGTAGTCGACTTCTCTGCGCACCGGAGAACACCGCTCCTGCTTCTCCCGCTATCAGTACCCGTCCCGGCTGCCGCGGGACGTGCAGGACCGCATGATCCAAGCTTCGCAACTGCTGATCGGCCACATCGGCTACTCCGACGCCCCTTTCAACATCGAGTTCTTCTGGGATGAGGCAACAGGCGCGCTGTGCATTCTCGAAGTGAACACACGCATCTCGAAATCGCACTGTCCACTCTTCCTGATGGTCGATGGTGCCTCGCATCAGCAGGTCGCAGTGGACTTGGCGCTAGGCCGCCGACCGGACTTCCCGTACAGGCAAGGTCAGTTCCGAATAGCTGCCAAATTCATGGAGCGGGTCTTTTCCGACGGCTACGTCGAAAGGGTTCCGGACGCCGCGGATATCGCGCAATTCAACGAGGCCTTTCCTGATGGAATGACTCGGTTGCTGGCGCACGAAGGCCAGCAGTTAGCCCACCTTCCATACCAGGACAGCTACAGCTTCGAGATCGCCGAGGTCTTCCTCGGCGCCGACGATGAGGACGAGCTTTTTCGGAAGCACCACAGGGCGCAACAGCTACTGCGCTTCGACTTCACCGAGACGAGCCCCGAAGCAGCATGAAAGTTGTCACGGAATTTCCCTTCGAAATCCTCGAGGAGGATCACATCCAGATACCAATGTCCGACGGTGTGCGACTGTCAGCAAAAATCAGGCGGCCCGATGCTTCCAATTCGGCACCCGTTCCGGCCATTCTCGAGTTCATTCCCTATCGCAAGCGCTTCGGAACCGCGGTGCGGGACGCCGTCACCCACCGCTACACTGCCGGTCACGGCTATGCCTGCGTTCGCGTCGACCTGCGCGGCAGTGGCGAGTCAGAGGGAGTTCTAGAGGACGAGTACCTGCCCTTGGAACTCGACGACGGCGTCGCTGTGATTTCCTGGATTGCGGCTCAGCCGTGGTGTGACGGCAACGTCGGGATGATGGGCATCTCATGGGGCGGCTTCAACGCGCTCCAGATCGCCGCTCGGGAACCACCCGCCTTGAAGGCAATCGTGAGCGTCAGTTCCACTGACGACCGATTCGCCGACGACATTCATCACATGGGCGGTTGCCTACTCGGCGACACGCTGTCTTGGTCCTCAGTCATGTTCGCCTACAATAGCTTGCCGCCCGATCCGGCACTCGTCGGCGACCAGTGGCGATCAATGTGGCTGCAAAGAACTCGAAGGCAGCGGCCTCTGGCTCGAAAAATGGCTCGAGCACCAACGACGCGATGAATATTGGCGGCATGGCTCGATCTGCGAGGACTACCGCACGATAAATTGCCCAGTCTTCGCGGTCAGCGGCTGGGCAGACGGCTACTCGAACGCGGTGTTCCGGATGCTCGCCAACCTCGATGTGCCTCGAAAGGGGTTGATTGGACCCTGGAGCCATCGCTACCCGCATTTCGGCGAGCCGGGGCCAGCGATCGGGTTCCTGCAGGAATTGCTCCGCTGGTGGGACTATTGGCTTAAGGGGATCGACACTGGCGTTATGGACGAGCCGATGCTGCGCGTCTGGATGCAGGAAAGTGTACCACCGACGACCAGCTACGAGGAACGGCCAGGGAGATGGGTAGGTGAGCCGAATTGGCCGTCGCCCAACATCGTAGAGCTCCAATACAGCCTCGCCCCGCAGCGTCTAGTACAGGTAGGAGGGTCAGACGAGCGGACACAGCAACACGAGAAAACGATATCGATACAGTCGCCCTTGACCGTCGGACTGTTCGCCGGCAAATGGTGCTCCTACGCCGCCGGCCCGGACCTCGCCCACGATCAGCGGCAGGAGGACGGTGGAGCCCTCGTTTTCGAAAGTGATCCCGTTAGCGAATCCTTCGAGGTCCTCGGGGCACCAGTGCTCGAGGTCGTCGTCGAGGCCAACCGCCCGATTGCGATATTGGCCGCGCGGCTTTCCGATGTTAGGCCGAACGACGAAGCGACGCGCGTGACCTATGGGCTTCTCAACCTGTCCCACAGCGATGGCAGTGCCGATCCGCAGTCACTCGAGCCAGGGCAACCATACCGAGTACGCTTGCGCTTGAACGAGTTCGCCCACGTTTTTCCGCGAGGGCACCGAGTACGCCTCTCGCTTTCGACGTCTTATTGGCCCCTCGCATGGCCGCCGCCCGAGCCCGTCCGTCTCACATTCCATTTGCCGCAGAGCAAGCTGACACTGACTATCCGCGATCCGCGCCCTCTGGAGGACGGAACCCTTCGCCCCTTCGGCGAGCCGGAAGGTGCCGCACCGCCGCCGAGCACGTTGCTCCAGCCCGAACGTCACAGTTGGACTGTCCACCGCAATCTGGCGACCGACGAATCCGTGCTCCACGTGATCAACGATCGGGGCACCGTGCGCTTCGACAACATCGATTTAACGGTTCAGACTTCGAGCCGATGAGTGGTATCGCTCGCGCGGGGACGACTATCGCTCCGTTTGCGGCGAGACGCGCTGGCAGCGCAGCCTCTCTCGGGGCGACTGGAACATAAGAACGGTTACGCGGACACGCCTCTCGTCGAGCGAGACCCACTTCAATATCCGTGCCGATCTCGATGCATATGAGACCGACGACGTGGGTGAACGCCGCGTGTTCTCGAAGAGTTGGGATCGTAGGATCCCGCGCGACCACGTTTAGGTCTTTCTTTGCATGGTGCTCCCGTGGCATGTCGCAAGTAAACCTAAGGACATGCGGCTTAGTCCCCTTCGCAGAGGATCGCAACGTCGTCAGCCGAGAAGCTCCGTTTCAGACACATTCAAGATCGATCGAAGCCAACGTCTAAGCATTCTGAGAATGCCGCGGCTATCGCACGCGACTTCCGTTCGTGGCCCTTATCCGATGTCCACTAGACCGTCCTCTTACGTCCGCTTATTGATCCTAGCGGACAAGGCGGTAGTCTGACAAAAGCCGCTTAGGGACGTCTGCTTCACTCTCGAAAGCGGGCATCGCCTTGCGCGTTGCGGTGATTGCTCACGACGTCCTCCCGGCAAGCTGCTCGGTCTTCTCTGAAGCGTGGGAGATGGCCGCACGTGAGCCGGTGAGTGGGAAACCGCCGAGCGAACGACCGTCAATGATCAGCTCGAACGAGTGCGCGCTCATGAAACCGCCGGGCAGTGCGCCCTCACTATCGGGAAACCCTGAGTAAATCAGAGAGGCCGTCTCGCCATCATTGACGGTATCCATCGGGATGTCCCAGCTGATTGCATCGTCGAAAACTATGCTGACGTCACGCACCTTGCCACTGGCGTAGCGCCACCCTGGGGCCGTAAACCTGATATCGAAAAGTTTAGTGTGATCGTTCATCATGATCCCGAGGACCATGTGGTCAGAGCCCATCCGCAGCCGTCCGGCGAGGTCCTGAGGCTTATAAATTGTCTGAGCCATGCACCCCTGAAAGCCGTACTCCTGGGCATGACAAATCACAGACCAGTCACCCATACGCCGCTCATAAATCTGCTCTGCTTGGGCTGAGATCGAAGCACAGGCGATCATTGCTACTGCGAACAGCAACCTCCCAGAATTCGTGTTTGTCCAAGCAGTGGGGTATTTGATGCGAGACTCGATCATAGCGGCATCTCTTGTTGGCCTGAGCGAAGTCTACACGCTCCCAAAGCGCCGGCAGCATCTGATGGCGGCCTAACTTGAAATATAGTGTGGGGATAGCGTTTCGGACAGGCGACAAAGCTACAGATATCGTGAAATTGTGCCGCAGAACTGCAAAAAATAGGAACCGGGCGTCTTCAGCGGCGCGGCGTCGAGAAAGCACCTAAGTCAATAGGCCGTTCGCAGGAAGCGAAGCTCCGAGCCTACAGGTCAGGCTGGTCGACTCTCATTCAACGAGGCTCCAAAGGGTTACTAAGGGCTGAGCCATCCCAATTGGTCATGTCCTCCGAAGAAAATCATCGAACCCTGGCCAAATGTCCATTTATTGATCCTAGCGGACCTGGCGGTCGTCTGGCGAAAACCGCTTGGAAACATCCGCTTGGCCGCCAACAACAGGCGTCGCCCATCGCCTCGCACTTCTCCGTTTAGCGGCAATTACCGGACGTACTAGCAACAAGCCGAACCGAAATGGCCAGCGTCAACTTTGTCCACAAAGCGGAAGTTTAGCCTAGTCGAACAATCACGGGGTAACGGTGAAGTCGGCTCATAGTGCCAGAGTGGTTCCGAGACAGGCGATTAATGAAGGGAAACTTGATTAGGACGCCGAGGAACGCTGTATGACGATGAGGGAACCACCTCTCGCCGATGAGATGCCGGCTCGCTTGAGTTTGGGCAGGCAACCTCCTTCTTTTATGACCTTGGAGACCGCGTCCGGATAGAGCCTCCGTCCCGCAACACGTGAGGCGATGCGAAAGCATCGTCCGACGGGCGGGAGGGGGCCCGCCTATGGAGAACCGCACCTCAGATATCGCTCACGTTCCGCAGCTGCGAAGTCGCGACGGCAAGCTTGGCGATGGTGAGGCGGCCGGCCTCGCGAAGCTCCGAAGACAGGCGGTCGGCGCGCTTGACGATCTCCGGGTTGCCTTTTGCCCAAGCCTCGACGCAGGCTGCGCCGGGCTTGCCGCCGCGGCGCAGCGCGGCCGCGGCGATGGCGGACTGCTGCGAGCGGAGATCGGAGGTCAACCGCCCGATCGCGATGCGCTCCCAATGGTCGGCGGGAACCACCTCGCGCGCGGCGGCGCGGAGCCAGTCGAGCGTGAAGCGGGCGCCGGCGGCGAAATAGGTCTCGGCCACATCCTTTACCGAGCGCTCGAGATCCCCTGCCGCCCCGACGACGTCGACCGTGCCGCCGAGGAACTCGAGCGCCACGACGCGCTCCGCCAGCGCCTTGGGCGCCCGAGCCTTTACGAGCTCCGCAGTGCGGTCGGCGAGCCGCTCCTTGAGGTAAGGCGAAAGGAGGGTGTTGACGCCGGCCGCGACGGTCGCGACTCCGTCGGCGTAGCGCGCGATGGTTTCGGAGATGGGCTCGGCCGCGTTCGTCTGGAGGAGGCGCTGCGTCTGCGAGGCGGTCATGTCGGAGACGCCGAGGTGCATTGCGACCTGCACTGGTGCGGCGACCTTATTGTCAAGCGCATTGATCTCGGTGGCGAGCTTCTGCACGCCAAACATTTGTCGCGCGATGACGAAGGCGCGGGCGACCTCGGCGGGCCCCGCCCCGACTTCCTCGCCGAGGCGGTTAAAAAAGGACGGCCCCGTCTCGTTCACCAGGGTGTTAGAGATTACAGTGGCGATGATCTCACGGCGGAGGCGATGGTCCTCGACCGCCTTGCGGTGCTTCTCACGGAGGGGTTCCGGCATGTATTCAAGCAGGAAGCGCTTGGTGTAGGGGTCGTCTGGTAGGCCCGAGTTTACCAGCTCCTCCGAGAGGCGGTTCTTGGCGTAGGCGATCAGCACTGCGATCTCGGGCCTAGTGAGGCCAAGCCCGGCCTCCTCGCGCTCGGCGAGAACCTCGTCGTTTGGCAGGAGCTCCACCTTTCGGTCAAGCAGCCCCTCCGCCTCCATCGAACGCATGAGGCGAATATGGTCGTGGAGGCGCGCCGGCGCGCGCGCCTCGATCATGGAGATCGCCAGCGTCTGGTCATAGTTGTTGCGGAGCACCAGCCCCCCGACTTCGTCGGTCATTTCCGAGAGCAGCTGGTTGCGCTGCTTTTGCGTCATGTCACCAGCGCCGACCACGGAGCTGAGTGTGATTTTGATGTTGACCTCGTGATCTGAGCAGGCGACGCCCGCGGCGTTGTCCACCGCGTCCGTGTTGATCTTGACGCCGCGGAGCGCGAGCGCGACGCGACCGCGCTGAGTGACGCCGAGATTGGCCCCTTCGCCCACCACCCGTGCGCCGACCTCCCCCGCTTCGACCCGGATTGCATCATTCGCTCGGTCACCGACGTCGTCGTGGCTCTCGGAGGCCTCCTTCACGTAGGTGCCGATGCCACCGAACCAGAGCAGGTCCGACTTCGCTCGAAGCAGTGCCTTCATCAGTTTGTGCGGGGTCGTCGCGCTCTCCGCCAGGCCGGTGAGTTTCCTGATCTCTGGCGAGAGCACGATCGACTTTAGGCTCCTCGAAAACACCCCGCCGCCCGCCGAGATCAACTTCTCATCATAGTCCCTCCAGCTGGATCGGGTGAGCTCGAATAGGCGCTTACGCTCCTTTAAGCTCGTCGCTGGGTCCGGGTCCGGGTCTATGAAGATGTCGCGGTGGTCGAAGGCAGCGACCAGTTTGATCCTATCCGAGAGCAGCATGCCGTTGCCGAAGACGTCGCCCGACATGTCGCCGACGCCGACCACGCTGAAGGGCTCGGTTTGGGTATCATGGCCGAGCTCTCGGAAATGCCGCTTCACCGCCTCCCAGGCACCCCTGGCGGTTATGCCCATGGCCTTGTGGTCATAGCCGTTGGACCCCCCCGATGCGAAGGCATCGGCGAGCCAGAAGTCGTAGTCCGCCGCGACGCCGTTGGCGATGTCGGAAAACGTCGCCGTCCCCTTGTCAGCGGCGACAACGAGGTAGGGGTCGTCGCAGTCGCGGCGGATCACACACTTCGACGGTATCACCTCGGCCCCATCAAGGTTGTCAGTAATGTCAAGAAGACCCGAGAGGAACGTCGTGTAGCAGCGGATCGCCTCCTTCTGAACCTCCTCGCGGGTCCCGCTGATTGGAAGCGTCTTCGGAAAGAAGCCGCCCTTGGAGCCGACCGGCACAATCACCGCGTTCTTCACCTGCTGGGCTTTGACGAGCCCCAGCACCTCGGTTCGGTAGTCCTCCTTCCGGTCGGACCAGCGAAGGCCGCCGCGCGCGACCGGACCGCCGCGAAGATGCACGCCCTCGACCCAGGTCGAGTAGACGAAGATCTCCCGCCACGGGCGCGGGAGCGGCAGATCGTCGAGCTTTTCGCAGTCGAACTTGAAGGAGTAGTAGGCCTTGCGCCGCCCGTCCGCCTCCGGTTGGTAGTAGTTGGTGCGGAGCGTCGAGAGAATGGCGTTCCGGAAGCGGCGGAGGATGCGGTCGACGTCGAGGCTCGCGATCAGCTCTAGCAGTGCCGCGAAAGCCTCGGTTATGCGGGTCGCCTTTTTCTCCCGCGCCTCCGGGTCGAGCCCCAGGCTCGGGTCGAACAGGGTGTGGAAGAGCGCGACTAGCGCCTGTGCGGCCTCCGGGTTGTCGGCCAACGCGTCCTCCATGTAGTCGATCGAGTAGGGAATACGCACTTGGCGGAGGAAGCGGCTGTAAGCGCGGAGGAGCGCCGTGTCGCGGATCGAAAGTCCGGCGAATAGGACCAGCCGATTAAGCGGGTCGTCGTCGACCTCGCCGCTCCAGACTGCGGCGAAGGCCTCCTCCAAATTCCCGCGGAGCTCGCCGAGGTCGATCTCGCCCTCTGAGGTGGACTCCATGTAGAAGTCCTGGATCCAGATCTCGGAATCCTGCCGTGAGACCTTGTGAGGATGCTCTTCGAGGACCCGGAACCCCATATTCTCAAGAACTGGCAGACAGTCCGAGAGCGGCGCGGCGCCACCGTGGCGGTACAGTTTGAAGCGGACCGCCTGGTCCGGATCCTCGAGCCGGCGGTAGAACTTGATACCAATTGGGCGCTCCTCGGTGAGGCTATCCATCTCGTCGATGTCGGCGAGTGCGGAGACGACCGGGAATGCTTCTCGGTAGCCGGCGGGAAAACCGCCGCCATAGCGGGCGTGCTGGATGTGGCCAAGGTGCTCGCCGTGACGTTCGACCAACGCTTCGCGGATGAGGTCCGACCAGCTCCGCAAAGCAGTGACGATGCGGTTCTCGATCTCCCGCACCTCGTGGGCGTTAACCGTGCCCATCGTCGTTGCAATAATGAAATGGACCCGGGCGAGCGCGTAGTCGCCGAAGGACGGCGTCCAGGCGGCGACACTACCGGAAAGGGCGTCGGCGAGGATCTCACCAATCCGGACGCGGAGCTCCGTCGTGTAGCGGTCCCGTGGCACGTAGACATGGCAGGACTGGAAGCGGCCGTAGCGGTCGGGTCGGATGAAGACCCGGGTGCGCGGACGCGTGGCGAGTTGCAGCACGCCCATGGCGTTCTCGAAAAGCTGGTCATCCGTACCCTGAAATAAGTCATCGCGAGGATAAGTCTCCAGAACGTTGATCAGCGCCTTGCCGTCATGACTGGCAGGGGCGAAGCCGGCTCGCTCTACGATGCGGCGGACCTTGCCGCGGAGCAGCGGTATCGACGTCGGGCTGCCGTTGTAGGCGGCCGAGGTGAACAATCCGATGAAGGCGTGCTGGCCGACAACCTTGCCCTCGGCGTCGTATTTCTTGACGCCGATTATGTCGAAATGGGTGGCGCGGTGGATCGTCGACTTACGGTTGGCCTTGAGGATCCGTAGGGGCGAGGTGTCCGCGACGAAGGCGTCCATCTCGGGCGTCCAGTGCGCGAATTTGCCCTTGTGGTCTCTCAGTACGGTGAAGTCGGGGCTCCGCATCAGTCCGAGCCCGGCGTCCTCCACCACATGCGCACCGTGGGGCCAGCCCACGTACTCGCGATGGCCCAGGAAGGTGAAGTGGTTTTCTGCAAGCCAGTCGAGGAATTCGGCCTCCTCAGCCCAGGCTTCGTCGCCCTTCGGTGCGACGGTTCTGACCGCCGCGGTCACCTTCTTCAGCTTATCGAGCATGGGCTTCCAGTCGTTGACCGCCGCGCGCATGTCGGAGAGGATCTGGACGATTGTGTCCTCGAGATCTTCGAGTGCCGCGCCCTCGCCGAATTCGTCGACCTGCGCGTGGATGAGGGATTCGCGCACCGCACCATCGGCGTCCGGCTCGCAAAAGCCGCCGCGCGCACCTCCGTCGTCTCGGTCAACGGTAATGACCGGGTGTAGCAGCCGGTGGACGTCGAGCCCGCGCTTGTTGAAGAGCACGGTGAGACTGTCGATGAGGAATGGCATGTCGTCGTTCACGATCTCGATCACCGTGTGTCCGGACTCCCAACCATGATCCTCCATCCGTGGGTTGTAGACGCGAACCTTGGGGGCGCCGGGCGTGCGCGTTGCGCCGAGCTTCCAAAGCGCGAGCGAGGCACCGTAGATCGCCTCGGGCGGCTCCGCGGTTAGCTCGTCGTCGGCGGACCGGGCGTAGAACGCTTCCAGTACGTCGGAGAAGAACTCGTGCCTCGGCCTTGCTCAACCGCTCCGCAGCGACGGCGTGCACCTCGTCGAGCTTGCCCCGAAGCCGGTCCTTGACGTCGCGTGCCATCGATCTCTCCCTAGTCGCCGCTTCCAGGATGTCCGCTTGCAGCACGGGCACCCGAATTCTTTCGAACCCGCTAGAGCAAGCCGGCTCGACGGATAGTCTAAAACCGCACGGCAAGCCGTCGCCTTGGCTACTTCCGGCACGACGGTGGCTCTTGAAGCACCTGCTGTGGCGATTGCACTACCTGACAAGAACTGTCGCCGGCCGATATCGAGCAACTTGTCGCAACCATTCATTCTGGTCTACTCCGCTTTTGAGCTACCGAGTGACCTCCGCCAGCACACGCACAATATTGCAATAGGGATGCTAGGGCGATGCCGAGCTTGTTGCCAGATGGATTTTGGACACTCAGTACGTTGTCACGGGTGAAGAGTGCGAGGGTGTGGGTGCACAAGCTCGGTGGCGGCGAAGTTGATACGAGCGTCCACCTTTTTGAGACTGAAGAAGAGGAAGAATGATCAGGCCAGGGCTTTCGCTAATCTTTTTGGCCAGCATGAGCGACAACCGGATTTCGGTATGAATGCAGAAACGTTGAAAAAGCATCGTGGCCGGCACCAGAGACGATGATCCAGTTGCCGCCGACGACATCAATGAACTAACATTCAAACCGGACTAGTCAGTGGGGACAGGTCAAGTATGCTGCTCGCTCCGCCCGGCAGCATTGCGAAGGAGTGACCGGCTCCGCTTTTGAACACACACTGGCAAACACCCGCCGTCGGAGTTGGAGTTGGCCTTAGTCGATAGTCAGCAGGCATGTTCAATCGCATGACATTTGATGCTCAAAGGCTCAAAGATCGAACGTTAAAACATAATTATTGGAGGAACGACATGAGATCGGCTTTCTGGATTCTTTCCATGGTTGTTGTGGCCTTCGGCTTAGCCCCAGTGGCCCATGCAAAGAAGGACGCGGGGCATAGCGAAGATTATCGCACTTTTCATAGCGATGGCCAAATTGAATACGGAAAGATCAGCGACTCTTACACGGCTGACCTCGTCATGTATCTGGCCGGTAATCAGTTCATGGTCATGGAAGAGCTAATCAAAGACTTCCAGTCGAAGAATACCGACATCAAAACCGTCTACGTCGAAACCATCCCTCCCGGCCAAATACTTAAGGGGCAAATCCTCAAGCAGGGTATAATTGATGGGCAGAAGACCGCGCAGAATCCAGACTTGTTCGCCTCCGTGAACCTCGGCCACCTGAAGCGGCTCAAGGCCAAAGGGATCATGGATGACTACATGATTTACATTCACAACAAGCTGGAGTTAATGATCGCAGCTGGTAACCCCAAGGGCATCAAAGGTCCGAACGATCTGGCGCGTGATGATCTTAATCAATCACACCCCAATCCACTGACCGAGGGCATCTTCAAGTTTTACGGATCGCAGATGCTGAAGGACATGGGCTTGCATGAAAAGGTCACGGGTGGTGCCCAATGCAAGAGTTGCTGGGCGGTGAAGGACAAGACCTGGTTCACCAGTCGCCATCACCGCGAAACACCGCAACGGATTGAAGACGGTATTGCCGATGTGGGCATCGTTTGGACCACGGAGGTTGTCCACGCCAAGGCTGAGGGACGGAAGATCGATGGTGTTGCAATTCCCGCTCCGCTCAATCAGCAGGACCGCGTCGGTTACGCTATTGGTGCACTCAAGACCGGAAGGAACCAGGAACATGCTAAGCGCTATCTGGCTCACTTAGCGACAGATGGGGCGCAGGCGATCTATGCAAAATACGGTTTCGTTCCTGCAACTGCTGAAGAGCTGAAACTCAAGCCAATACCAAATTCAAAGTAGAGCGCGCTTATCTTCATTTAGGCGTCCCCAGCGCAGAAGCGCCACCGGAGCCGAGGGGCGATCCGGCGGCACTTGATTTGATCGATCCGGGGGGCGACCGATCTATTCCCTGCAGCCTAGCGCTTAGGGGGTGCTCAATGAGTGCGCCGCTCTCAGGGGTTGAGGAGATTTTACGCAGGTGCCAGACGACTGATTTGATCCTAGTCAAAAAGTACAGGACCGCTCCGGCATATCCACAGCAGGTCGGCGTTAGAATAAAGCCACGGCTGCATAGGCACTTGACCACTGCATGCGAGTGATGGCGCGCAGGTTTCTGCTGCACAACGTGCCAGCCCCGCTCTTGTCCCAAGCCCGCTTGAGCAACTGCTGCATCGGTTGGCAGGCGAAAGAACTAAGGCGGTCATGGCTCCGAGGAATTGGCTAAGGCTAAACGTCCCCTAAGAGGACATAGCCCATATTGGCAGTGTGCAGGCCAGGCAATTTTTGCCGAACCCCTAAAGACGCCTGCGATAACGCTGGTTTTCTAGGTATGGTGTTCGGAGCGTAGAGGCATCGACAAATGACGCATTCCAACATCGAGAAAACAAACCTTCAAATGGAGCAGACTGTACGGTCGGTCCTACGAAGCGAACCGCGGCTGGGGCCGTCGTTTGGATTGGAGGAGCTCAGGTTTGAGAGCGGTGGTGTGCTGCTGCTGCGGGGAGAGGTGCCGGATGTCGCCACCAAGAAGGTGGCCCTCGAGAAAGTGGGTGCCATTCCCGGCGTGACCGCCATTGCGGATCATCTCCACGTTGCGCCGGCCGTCCGTATGGGGGACAAGGAGATCCGCGTTCACGTCTGCAATGGACTGGTGGAAGAGGCCGGTCTCAAATCGCTCGAGATCAGGGAGCTCGACGGCAAGGAGGAGAAGCTCGTACGCGGGGCACCGCTCGGCCCGCACGGTAGGATTCTCGTTGAGGTCAAAAGGGGCCTAGTCATTCTTAACGGCCACGTTCGCGGCCTGACGTCCAAGCGGCTCGCAGGGGTTATCGCTTGGTGGGTCCCTGGCGTTCGCGATGTCATCAACGGCCTTGAGGTTGATCCGCCCGAGGACGATGGGCCGGACCGGATCGCGGATGCAATCCGCGTGGTTCTGGAGAAGGACCCGTTTGTCGATGCAGGGCAAATTAAAGTCGGCGTACGGGACACGCTCGTGCGACTGACCGGCATAGTTCCCAATGAGACCGAACGACAGGCGGCCGAACGGGACGCCTGGATGGTCTTCGGCGTAGACACCGTTGTGAACGAAATCGCCGTGCAACCCTAAGGCGCGTGCTTCTCGCGACGGCAATGGCGGGATACGAGCAGTTTTCTCATTAACGGGACACCTCCGTCTGGGCGTCAAGGCGGAATGCTGACAGAAGCTCCAGCAGATATATCGTTCAAAATGTAGAGCGATCTACACGTCTCCGCGACTTGCTCGTGTTCTTCACCGCCAATCGAGGCGCAATGTGCCATCGGTGTCAACCGTCACGCGCGTGCCTAACTGCTGCCCTTCCCTGTTCAGTGTGTTTGCGAGCCAGCGCACCCCTTCTTCTGGAGCACGTCTAACACGGAATTTTTGTATTTGGGTTGGTGTTATAATTAAGTTTTTTAGCCTGCCGGTATCCAGATCAAATTCAGGAAAGTACATCAACCCGAGATCGCCGCGGAATTTCTCGTGGCCGGCGATGCCCTCATAATCATTGAGGAAATCACCACAGCCATAAAGGATCAGGCGGTCACGAAAGACTTCGATGCCTTTGATGTGGTGCGAGGAGTGCCCGTAAACTACGTCTACGCCCGCGATTTCAATTAAACTGTGAGCGAATTTGCGCTCTGAGCGCAAAATGTCGAAGTTCCAGTTCTCGCCCCAATGGAGCGAGGCCACAATGACATCATGTGGCTGCCGAAACGCATGCACTTGACGGGCGACGGCCTCCACCGTTTTCTGCGAGAGATCGGAGAGCACATTCAGGCCGCTCCGAGCCCTTCCGGCGGCCAAGTCTTTTGTCACGCCACTGGTTGACAACCCCCATGAGAAGACAAGAACGCGCCCTTTATCGGGCAAATCGTGAATGGCCGGCGTCTCCGCTTCCTGATCATTATGACCGGCTCCAGCCGTGCTGATCCCTGCCCGGTCCAGTATTTCCAGAGTTTGCATCAGTCCGACGCTTCCGAAGTCCAACATGTGGTTATTCGCCAGCACGAGGCAGTCGAAGCTCGCTTCGGTAAGACATGGCATATTTTCTGGGTTCATGCGGTAGTGAATGACTTTATTCGGTGCGGGATCCCCGCGCGATGAAATGGTCGTTTCAAGGTTGGCAATGCGCACATCTGGACGCACGCGCTCCCACTCATTCAACGCGTCTCCCCAAATGTAACGAAGGTCGGCGGGGCGCCGGATGGGCCCTGACGCTCGCTCCGCCAATTTCACGTACTCAATTGCTGAACGCAGGTATGGCTCGCGCAGATGTGGCTCACCCGGGTTTGGCAGAATCTGGTCGATCCCGCGACCAATCATTATGTCACCGCATAGAAAAAGCGTGATGTTTCTTGACGATTTTTCGGCGACGATATCGGCTTTGACCATGCGCCTGGCCTTCGCGTGTGCAGCCCCGGCCAACAGTGATCTCCCCAACGAGTGTAAGAAACGGCGCCGGTTCATGTTAGACGCCTCGCGTTCACTATCCTGATCAGCTCCCACTGAATGGTTTAGGTCGAATGTTAATGCAGCTTAAGAAGTGCCTCCCCTTTGGCTTGCTCCTTTTTTGCCCGAGTTTGGCGCCGCTTACATTGCGCCGTCGCCGCGTTGCGAAGGGCGACGGCTCGGCTTGAGGTTAAGCTCGGCAGCTACGGCCTGGCCCCGTTCGGTCTGGAACATCGTAAGGTCCCAGTCGCCACGCTTTTCGTCGAAATGCAAAATGTAGAGGCTGCCACTGCCATCCTTCAACTTGAAGTAGGTGTCCTCCTCTCCGCGCCACTCGTCCAGGAGCTCGGCAATCTCAATGGTTCGACCATCCAACTCAAAGCCACTCGGCACCTCCTCTCCACGATGGTCGGCACGGGTAGCGACAATCACCTGCATTTGGGGTGCCTTACCTTTCGCTTCTTCGCCTTCGAGACCAACCGCACAGTCTTGAGTTAGTTGCGTGGGAGAAAACTTCCAGCTCTACGTTACCAAATGCCTCAGCTCATCTCGCTCTCGGACATTGGTGCTTCGCCCTAATCCCGGGTCAAAGGCACGAACCGAACGGGCACGATGGTCTCACTGATGGTCGTGCCGTCGGCCCTCTTCGTGAGAACCAATAGGTCTTGAGTAAAACCGCCGACCGGGATGACCATTCGTCCATTGGGCTTCAGCTGATCGATCAAAGCCGGGGGGATGTGGTTCGGCGCAGCGGTTACGATGATGCCGTCGAACGGTGCATGCGCAGGCCAGCCCAGATAACCATCGCCGATCTTCGTTTGCACATTAGCATAACCTAGCCGCCGCAGGGTGTTTTGGGCAGCCTCGCCAAGCTCAGGGATAATCTCGATCGAGTACACCTGCGCTGCGAGCAAAGATAGGACCGCGGCTTGATATCCGGATCCAGTCCCCACCTCCAATACCCTGTCCGTACCTTTTAAATTCAGCAGTTCAGTCATCAGCGCAACAATGAATGGCTGGGAAATCGTCTGTCTGTGACCGATTTGAAGGGGACGGTTTTTATAGGCGGCGCTGACCTTCTCGGGCGGCACGAACTCGTGACGAGGCACCTCCCCCATCGCCTCCAGGACGCGCGAACCGAACTTCCCAATTCCTAGCACGCCCGCCGTATTAGCAGCCATCTCCGTGATGTCTTCGACCATCTGTCGCCGCTCGGTAGCGAAATGCTCGCCGCACTGGACTGGCTCCGTCGCCGCCGCTCCCACAAGCGACAACATAAGGAGAAATAGACGTTTCATCGTGTGTGTCCTTTGAAGCGGCCTGGGCTATTCCTGGCAGTCTGGCGACGGCCAAAGCGGAATATCGGGATATCAGCTAAGAGTATTCCGACCCCAACGAGCGCCCCAGCGCCGGTATAAATGAGGCTTGAGAAAGGGAGATAGGCCGAGGTATCATACAAGATAAGCAGCGTGACCGGATACAGCGGAACCCGGAATGGACCCGTACGCTTCGGATCCCGCCAGCGGAACCTGAACAGCGGCAGCCCGACAAGCAGCATGAAGGCCCAGAACATCGGCGCCGTGTACTCGACCATGGCTTCGAAGCCGTCGCGCGAGAGTGCGCCCAATAAGATGAGCCCGGTCGCAACGGCTGCCCGGAGGAGTATGGCATTGCGGGGCGTGACGAGGCGTGCGTAGAACCCGTTATGCCGAGAATGGAGGATCGAAAATGCCACTCGCCATTTTTTCTTCCGCATTTGATGCAGGTGAGGAAATACCCATGCGCTATACATGCGATGGCGATGATATTTCTCTGCCACTCGCCTGGGTGGGCTTGCCGGAGGGCACGAAAAGCCTTGCGCTTATCGTCGATGACCCCGATGCCCCTGATCCAGAGAATCCCCGTATGACCTGGGTTCACTGGGTGCTTTATAATATCCCGCCAACGATGGCCGCACTGCCAGGGGCCATAAGGCCAGAGGACCTGCCGGCTGGGACAGCGCAGGGGCTCAACGATTGGAAGCGGTCGGGCTATGGCGGCCCGTGCCCACCGAAAGGTCGACACCGCTACTTTCACAAGCTTTATGCACTCGATACGATTCTCCCGGACCTCGGCATGGTCACGAAGGCGAACCTTGAAAAGGCCATGCGCGGGCACGTCCTCGCAGAAGCCCACCTCATGGGGACTTACGAGAAAAGTACCGCCTGACACGTCATCGCCTTCGCCGGAAGTGAAACGAAAGTAAGGGCGGCTTCGTCAGGTCCTCAACGTGGGTTCACACACCGCGAGCTCACGCGCCGCCCTTACCTCGTCGAGACGCACGGCTTCTGCCGATGATCTGCATCAAGGGCTCTGAACCAGGGTACGAATTTTCGTGCTGAGGCGATCCCGGTTCCCTTTCCCATTGATGAAGATCAAGGCCTGCAGTCCTGCGGCGGGGACTAATTGAAATGCCAAGAAGAACGACCAGGCCAGAACCTCAAACGATGGAATGGCTCAATGACCGTAAGACGATCGCCTTATGCCTCCTGTCGGACAGCTCAGCTGTCCATGTCGGCGATCAAGGATATGGCGATCCGGGCAGCGAAGCTGCCGGATGTCGCTTCCCTGACATGGGGACTCCCGTCCTTTCGCACGCCTGAGCACATTCGCGAGGCGGTCGCGGAGGCTCTCCGTGAGGACCCGGACGCCGGCAAGTACACGTTACCCGACGGCTTGCCGCAACTTCGTGAGGCCGTTGCCGACGCTCACTTCGCACTGACCGGCCTCCGCGTCTCAGCAGGCGGCAACGTCGTCGTTACCGCCGGCAACATGGAAGGCGTCAAGGTCGTTCTCGATACGATCCTGGACGACGGAGATGAGGTCATCCTCACCGATCCCGGCTTCGCCTCTCATGTTCAGCAGATCATGGCGTGCGGCGGCCAGCCGATCTATTGGCCGCTCGACGAGGCGCGTGGCTGGGCCGCCGACATCGGCAAGCTGGAACCGCTGATCTCGCCACGCACCCGGGCGATCCTGCTTGTCTCACCATCGAATCCGACGGGCACCATTCTCGATCGTGAGGTTCTCCTTTCTGTCGGAGAGATCGCGCTGCGCCACGGAATACTGGTGGTGCTCGACGATCCTTACAGCCACTTCGCGTTCCACCAGGCCTCCGACTGCTTCAATCTCGCCTCAGCCGAAGCCTACGCAGACAACGTGGCCTACCTTTTCAGCTTCTCCAAGTGCCACGCGATGAGCGGGTGGCGGCTCGGCTACGCCGTCGTGCCAGAGGCTTTGAAACGTCAGATGCTGAAGCTGCACGATGCGACCTTGATATGCGCGCCACGGCCTTCGCAGCTGGCAGGTCTGGCCGCATTGCGCGGCAGCGGGGATCACCTCGATGAATTCAGATCCGTTCTCGACCGGCGCCGCAATCTCATCTGTGGGCGCCTCGACCGCGTCCGCCATGTGTTCTCCTATATCCGGCCGCGCGGTGCCTACTACGTCTTTCCCCGCATTGAAACAGCCCACAAGAACGCGATCCAATTCTGCCTGGACCTTCTGGACAAGGCGCAGGTCTGCCTTACGCCGGGGTCGGCGTTCGGGCCCTCAGGTGAAGGCCATGTCCGC
The DNA here is from genome assembly GCA_963753045.1 of uncultured Alphaproteobacteria bacterium. Classification (GTDB taxonomy): domain Bacteria; phylum Pseudomonadota; class Alphaproteobacteria; order Rhizobiales; family Hyphomicrobiaceae; genus Filomicrobium. Next base: position 547,317 of record CAVWAT010000015.1, on the reverse strand, counting down.
ATGGCATTCTGTGTATCCGACGAGGAAATCGAGAAGGCTTTCGACCGGATCGAGCGGCACTTCCCCAGCTAGCCACGGGAGCCGGTCGGACCGCCGGCCGATCGTCTAAGCGTGAGAGCCAGGAGAGGATCACCGATGCCAAACGAGATAATCGTCAAGGCCGCAAAGCCGGGAGTTCCATCGCCCAATCTCACCGACTACGACGCAATCCGGCAGACGTTTACTTGGGATGCGGCCACCGCGGAATTGGCCGGTCTGCCGGGCGGGAGCGGAATCAACATCGCCTACGAGGCTGCAGACCGCCATGTCGATGCGGGCGATGGCGGCCGCGTCGCTTTAAGGTGGATCAGAAAGGATCGCTCCACACGCGAATACACCTACCGCGACCTCAAGGAACTCTCCGCACGGTTCGCGAATGCGCTGAAGGATCTCGGCGCCGAACGCGGCGAAAAGGTCTTCAGCCTCCTGGGGCGCGTCCCGGAACTCTTCGTCAGCGCGCTTGGGACATGGAAATGCGGCGCGGTGTTCTGTCCGCTGTTTTCCGCGTTCGGTCCGGAACCGATCAAAGCCCGCATGACGATCGCTGGTGCTTCCGTGCTGGTCACGACGGAGCGCTTGTTTCGCCGCAAGGTTGCGCCGATGCTGCCGGACCTGACGTCGTTGCGTCACGTCATCCTGGTCGGCGGGGGCGAGGGCGGGCACGATTTCGACAGTCTCATTGGCAGCGCCAGCAACGAGTTCACCTACGTCGACACACAGGCCGATGAGCTGTCGACGCTGCACTTCACCAGCGGCACGACGGGCAAGCCCAAGGGCGCGATGCACGTCCACGGTGCCGTCGCCGCCCACCGCGCAACCGCCCGGTTCGCGCTCGACCTGCATCCGGAAGATACTTATTGGTGCACCGCCGACCCCGGCTGGGTCACGGGAACGTCCTACGGCATCATCGGGCCTCTGGTGATTGGCTGCACGGCGATCGCGGATGAGGCGGAGTTCAACGCGGAACGTTGGTACGGCATTCTAGCCGAGGAAAAGGTGAACGTCTGGTACACCGCGCCGACCGCGATCCGCATGCTGATGCGGGCGGGCGATGAGATGCCGGGCAGCTTCGATCTGTCCTCGCTCCGCTTCATCGCCAGCGTCGGTGAGCCGCTCAACCCCGAAGCCGTGCTCTGGGGGGAGCGCGTTCTCGGGCTGCCGATCCACGACAACTGGTGGCAGAGCGAGACGGGTGGCATTATGATCGCGAACTACGCCTCGATGGATATCAATCCGGGCTCGATGGGCAAGCCACTTCCAGGGATTGAGGCGGCCATCGTGCGGCGCACGGATGATGGCGTCGAACTCATCGATACACCCGATACGAAGGGCGAGCTTGCTCTGAAGCGAGGCTGGCCGTCGATGTTTCGCGGCTACCTCGGCGAGGAAGCCCGCTACCGGAAATGCTTTGCCGGCGACTGGTATCTGACCGAGGACCTCGCGACGCGCGATGCCGACGGGTACTTCTGGTTCGTCGGCCGCGCGGACGACATCATCAAGTCGGCTGGACACCTGATCGGTCCCTTCGAGGTCGAAAGCGCGTTGATCGAGCACGAGGCCGTTGCCGAAGCCGGTGTCATCGGCGTGCCGGACCCGATCACCGGCGAGGTGGTCAAGGCGTTTGTTGCACTCAATCCAGGCTACAGGCAATCGGAAGCGCTGACCAAGGACATCCTCGCACATGCACGCAAGCGGCTCGGCCCCGCCGTCGCCCCGCGCCTCCTGGCGTTTCGGGCGACCCTGCCGAAAACCCGATCGGGCAAGATCATGCGACGTCTCCTAAAGGCGCGCGAGCTCGGCCTGCCGGAAGGCGATACCTCGACGCTGGAGGGTAACGAATGAGCGCGGACAACCAAGTCTCATTGTCTCGGGCTGAGGCCATGGCACTGTTGGGCCAGATGATCCTCATTCGCCGGTTCGAGGAAAAATGCGCCGAACTCTACAGCGCACAGAAAATTCGCGGTTTCCTGCACCTCTATATCGGCGAAGAGGCCAACGCAGTCGGCGTAATGCGCGCCCTGTCGCCTGACGACGCAGTGGTCGCCACCTACCGCGAGCATGGCCATGCGCTTGCCCGCGGGCTGCCGCCCGGCGAGGTGATGGCCGAAATGTATGGCAAGGCCGGCGGCTCCAGCCGGGGGCGCGGCGGGTCTATGCATATCTTCGACAAGAAGCACCGCTTTTACGGCGGCAACGCCATCGTCGGGGGCGGGCTGCCGCTCGCCGTCGGGCTGGCGCTCGCCGACAAGATGCAGAAGCTTAACCGCGTCACGTGCTGTTTCTTCGGCGAAGGGGCCGCAGCGGAGGGTGAGTTCCACGAATCCATGAATCTCGCCGCGCTTTGGCAATTGCCCGTGTTGTTCGTCTGTGAGAACAACGGCTATGCGATGGGCACGGGGCTCAGCCGGTCGGAGTCGGAGACCAGCATTCTGCAACATGCAAAGAGCTATCGCATCACGGGCGAAGATGTCGACGGTATGGACGTCGTCGCGGTCAGGGCCGCGGCGTTGAGTGCAGTCGGGGCCATCCGGAACGGCGGAGGGCCACGTTTCCTGGAGAATAAGACGTATCGCTTTCGTCCTCACTCCATGTTCGATCCGGACCTTTATCGGCAGAAGCAGGAGATCGCGCAGTGGAAGACACGGGGGCCCGTGGTGCAATTCAGCAAGTGGGTCATTGAAACCCAGCTGCTGAGCCAGTCCGATATCGACGGACTGGAGGAAGAGGCGGCGCGCACCATCGACGAAGCGGTCCGCTATGCCGAGGAGTCACCGTGGGAGCCGGAGGAGGATCTGGAACGCGACGTTTACACACCGCGCAAAGTGGAGGAGACGGCCAGATGACCGCGCGAACGATCACCTACCGCGACGCCGTCCACGAGGCCCTGCGTGAAGCATTACGGGGCGACGAGCGTGTGTTTCTGATGGGCGAAGATGTCGGCTACTACGGTGGAGCGTACGCCTGCTCCAAGGGAACTCATTCAGGAATTCGGCGAGGAGCGCATCCGCGACACGCCACTGTCGGAGTCGGGCTTCGTCGGCGCCGGCATTGGCGCGGCACTCGGCGGCATGCGCCCGATCGTCGAAATCATGACGGTCAATTTCAGTCTTCTGGCGCTCGATCAGATCGTCAATAACGCGGCGACCCTGCGCCATATGTCCGGCGGGCAGTTGTCCGTCCCGCTGGTGATCCGCATGGCAACCGGCGCCGGCCGGCAGCTGGCCGCGCAGCATTCGCACAGCCTTGAATGCTGGTTCGCACACGTGCCGGGCATCAAAGTCGTCTCTCCCGCGACCATCGAGGACGCGCGCGGCATGTTGAGCACAGCACTCGCGGACCCCGATCCGGTCATCATCTTCGAGCACGCGACGCTCTATAACGAGCAGGGTGAATTGCCGGAGACCGACGATTACGCCATGGAAATCGAGAGCGCGCGTATCAGTCGCGCCGGCGGAGATATCACTCTTATTACCTACGGCGGCAGCCTTCAAAAGACGATGGCCGCGGCCGAGGATCTTGCCACGGACGGCGTAGACTGCGAGGTCATCGACCTGCGCTCGCTGCGCCCAATCGACGATGCCACCATAATGGCGTCGCTTGCTAAGACCCATCGTGCGGTCATCGTCGACGAGGGCTGGCGCTCGGTCGGTCTGGCGGCCGAGATCAGCGCCCGCATTACCGAGCAGGCGTTCTTCGATCTCGACGGACCGGTGGCGCGCGTATGTTCTGCTGAGGTGCCGATCCCCTATCCGCGGCACTTGGAGATGGCGGCCACGCCGCAGCCGGACAAGATTGCGGCAGCAGCCCGGGAGGTATTGCGCCGATGAGCGAATTCCGCATGCCCTCGCTCGGAGCCGACATGGAGTCCGGAAGACTGGTGGAATGGCTGAAATCACCGGGCACCGAGGTGGAGCGTGGGGATATCATCGCCGTCGTCGACACGCAGAAAGGCGCGATCGAGATCGAGGTCTTCGAGGATGGCGTTCTGGAGGAGATCCTTGCAGAACCTGGCGAAGAGATTCCGGTCGGGCGTGCCCTTGCCTACATCCGCGCGCCGGGCGAGCCGGGGCGCGAGCAGAGGGCCGCTGAGAAGCCAAAGCCGGAAAGCGAAGCTGAGTCGCCGCACACGCCGGCGACGGCCAAGCCCACGCCATCAGCCACAGCCTACCCGCCCTCGATACCGGGTATACACATGACGCCGGCCGCCCGCCGGCTTGCCGCCGAACACCAGGTCGATCCCTCGACCTTGAAGGCAGGGCCGGACGGCGTAATCGGCCTGAGCGAGGTCCAAGCGGCGATCGGCGCCGCGCCAACGCCACTCGAAGCGAGGCCCAAGCCAAAGGCGCGCGGCATTGATCCCGTCGAAATGCGCCGCGCCATCGCCGCGGCCATGATGCGTGCCAACCGCGAGATACCGCATTACTATGTGACGTCGACGATCGACATGACGCCGATGATGAATTGGCTCTCCGCGCGCAATGCAGAACGCGCTATCGAAGACCGTTTGCTCTATGCAGCGCCGCTATTACGGGCTGTCGCGCTCAGTTTCGCGAAGTTCCCCGACTTGAACGGCACCTTCGAGAAAGGAGCATTCGTGCCCGCCGACCGGGTCAACATCGGCATGGCGATTGCCGTGCGCGGATGCGGCCTCATCACCCCGGCGATCCTCGACGCCGACCGGCACGACGTCGACACTCTGATGACGAAGCTCAACGATCTGGTGAAGCGGGCGCGCGCCGGCGGCTTGCGCAGCTCAGAGCTTTCGATGGGAACAGCCACCCTCACCAACCTGGGCGATCGCACAGCTGACGGCCTAATGCCGATAATCTTTCCGCCGCAAGTGGCCATCGTCGGCTGCGGCCAGATCAGCGAGCGGCCCTGGGTTGTCGAAGGTGAGGTCGTTGCCCGCCAACTGATGGAGATGACGTTCGCGGGCGATCACCGCGCCAGCGATGGCCGCCGCGGCGCTCAGTTTCTCAGCCATCTTGCTTCGCTGCTCGGCAAACCGGAGGGACTTTGATGGCGCAGGAATATGAGAAGATCGTCAAGGACGCGCTGTTGAGCGTGGCGCCGGATCTGGAGGGCGAGGAGATCGTTCCCGATGAGACCTTCCGCGACCAGTTCGAGATCGATTCCATTGATTTTCTGAACTATGTTATCGGCCTCAGCAAGGCGACCGGGCTCGATATTCCAGAGGTCGATTATCCAGAACTCGAGAGCCTGCAAGGCGCGGTCGCCTATCTACGCCGCCGGAAAGGCAGCATGGGATTTTGATGGCGCAGGTTGTTGTTTCCGCGAGGACGCCCCCTGCGGCTTGATCAACATAATCAAACCCACCAAAGCTGAAGATGCACTAGGAAAGAAAAATGCTCAACACTGGTCGGAGCCGGACGCAACGACGTCAGCGCTAAAAGCTACTGCCGGGGTCGGCACGTCGCTGATCCCGGCCCTACCGAGCCGAGTCCCCCCATCATTGCTGGCTCTGTGTGAGCGCCCGCGTGACAAATGCGGGGAAGAGTGCAGCACGGTCCTGAACAGCAGGGCATTCGATGCAACGCGTGCCCCTCTAACGTATTGATATTACTAGTCGTTGACTTCTCTGCTTCGTCTTCCGATTCCGAAGGTCAGTGTAGCAGTCCGCATCTGTACAATAGTTACCTGCCTCGTCGACTAGTCCATTTTGATTTTGTGGGTGATGGAACACGTTCGGCGAGTCAACTTCCGGCCTCAACGGCGAAGAACTGCATTCGCCTCAGCTGGCTGGATTTGACCTTGCGTAGCGACAAGGCTGGTAGAGGCCATGGACAGGTTCCCTCTCTATATAAAATTAATCACGAACTCGTTTCGGAGAGTAGCTGTAGCGCTTCCAGATCAAGGATCTCGATACATCGATCCGGATGCAGGCTAATCACACCTGCCCTGCGAAGCTTCGAAAACTGACGACTGACCGTTTCTACGGTCAAGCCCAGAAAATCTGCTATCTCCTGGCGCGAAAACGCGCAGTGCAGGAACGAAGCATCCGACAAGTTGCTGCCGTCCGACAACCGAGTGTCCTTTTTTCGCAAGAGCCAGAGAAGGAACATCGCTACCCTCTCGGGTGACTTTTTCCGTCCAAGCGCAAAAAGCCATTCGCGAGTCTCATCAAGATTATTCATGGCCCGCAAGAACAGGCGATGTTCTAGCTCCGGATGCTTTTTCAGCACCGCCTCGAACGGCTTACGGGGGAAACAACAAAGGACCACCTCTGTAACACACTCGGCGGTGTCATGACTTATGCCCTTATAGAGATCACCCAGGCAATCCGCCTCAGATAAGAAGCAAACTATCTGACGGCGGCCATCAGGCAGCATGCGGCTTAGCTTGATTGTGCCTGACACCACAAAGGCAAAGAGCCCGCTTGTATCATCCTGATGAACGATCTGACTGCCGGCCTCGAAATGGCGATGGCGCATCAATTGGGACAGGTCTTTAAACTGCGCTTCGCTCAGTTCGCAACAGATGCCATCAGATCCAGCAGGACACCAACTGCATCGGGACATCGATACCGAAAGAACATTCGAACCCGACATGCTTGCCTCCAACGGTCAGCTATCGGGCGACATGATAGGAAACGCATTCACATTACGCAATGTGTTCCGTGGGCTATGTTATTACACGCAAATTCGAGGCCAGCGCTCTACGGTTGTGGGCAAGCCTTGCCGAAAGAGCTGGCTTGTCCTCTGCGGTGATGGCGTGAAAAGAGCCGCCAAAGAGGGTGATTTCCTCCCAGTCCAAATGCCGACGAATGTTTTCGAAAGCACATCTCAGCATATATCCTGTAGCCTCAGCGTTCCTGACGCTCTGGCCTATTGCAAGATCAGAAAGCTGATCTACCAGTTCAAGAGCGTAGTCTTCGTGGCGCCGATGCTCGGTGATGGCATGATCAATCAACTTTGTCGCCAATATGTTCTCGGCTTCACGTACTCGGATAATGTCGTAGAGTGCTTCCTCATCGCTCTGAAAAAGTGGAAGAGCATGGCTGAATACATTCAAAATCGTTGAACAGAATTCCGGATTTACACGGTCCAAGAGTTGATCGGCGATGGCCTCGAGTTCATCGCATGATGCACGCTGCTGCTGCCGCCCCCGGAGAACAATTTCGACGGGGTCGATTGCGTTGATGCGTACTGTGTCTTTCGGATCCATTGGCAACCGCTGGCTTCGGCCGGTTGCGTGGCCAATTGGTCGATGTCCGAAGCTGGTAGAGCCTCTTATCGGGAGCAATAAAACTTATCCCAATCCTTCAACATGGCATTGACCTCTCTCAAACCGTCGATGGTCGCCCCTTGGCCCGGGGCCGAAGTCGGCCATGCGCCTGGCGACGTCTGGTTGCGCGGGCTATGCCGACCAACGAGGTGCTAATGACCGCTTCCAAGGGAAGACCGGACGCTCTGCCGCTTGGTGCTGACTTCGGTTCGTGACCCATGGCGGAAAGGAGCAATGTCAGACTCCCAGTGTGGTCAATTATGGGCCTCCTTGTCCTCTCACGTTCGATTAATCCCCCGGCGACCTCTCCCAAGTTGTTTGGTCACTTCTAAGCCGGTGCGGCTCAGACACTGTCGAATGTCAATGACAGGCGCCGGAGGGTGTCCTCAAAGGGTTGCCGCGGTTTACCATCCGAGCACTCACACGCAAAACAAACGCAAGCATCAACACGCGAAGCAGGAGGTAGTATGACGCGTTTGGCCGGTCTCTCGATCATCTCAGTCGCATCGATCGTGATGTTGAGCGGCGCCAGCATCAATGCAGCGACCGAACCGCGCACATCGGGTAATGGGGAGGTGGTAGTCACGCCTTCGGAGCAGCTGGGCAAGTCCATCTTCTTCGACGCCAATCTGTCATCCAAGCGCAACCAGTCCTGTGCGTTCTGCCATGCGCCCGAAACCGGCTTTTCAAGCCCGCGCGACGACTTCAACCGTACAGGCGGCGTGGTCGAAGGAGCGATCGAAGGTCGTTTCGGCAACGCCAAACCCCCGACCGCCGCCTACGTCTTCCACGGTCCGCCTCTGCATCACAAGTACGAGAAGAATGACGAAGGTAAGCCCGAGCTTCTTTTCGTCGGCGGGGCCTTCTACAATGGACGCGCGACCGGGAGTAAACTAGGCAATATCGCTGCTGATCAGGCTCAGGGGCCGTTCCTCAATCCTGTAGAGATGGCTCTCCCAGACAGCGCTTGCGTGGTGAGCCGGGCATGCAACCCGGTGAATCCGGACGCCTATCCTGTGACGGTGGCCGACGTTTGGGGGGCGAAGACCTGCAAAATCGATCTTCCTGACGATCTGGATGACTTGTGTGGCAATCCGGAAGCCAAGATCGAACTCAGCGAGGAAACGCGCGAGAAAGTGGAAGAGGCGTACGACAAGATCGCCTTGTCCATCGGGGCTTACGAGGGCTCGCGCGAGGTCAGTCCGTTCTCCTCGAAGTACGACGCCGATCTCGCGGGTGAGGCGGAGTTAACTGAGCAGGAACGACTCGGCCTTGAGTTGTTCGGTGGCGACAAGGCAAAGTGCAGCCAGTGTCATGTACTCGATCCCAGCCCGCGCGGCGAGCCAACGCTTGGCACTGATTTTACTTATGACAATCTCGGCGTGCCCCGCAATCCAGACAACCCGTTCTATACCAACGCAGCCTTCAATACGCAGGGCTCGAAATGGGTGGAGAATGGCCTGGAGTTCACGCTCGCCAAGGATCCGCTCTACAAATCCTTAGCGAGTTCCCAGCGTGGCAAAGTCAGGGTTCCAACAGTCCGTAACGTTGACAAGCGTCCGACAGCAGATTTCGTCAAATCATACATGCACAACGGGTACTTCAAGTCGCTGTGGAGTGTCGTAGATTTCTACAACACGCGGGATGCCAAACCGCGCTGTAAGAATCCGCTGACCCGTGAAGCCGACGCGTTGCGCCTAAACTGCTGGCCTGAGCCGGAGGTTCTCGAGAACGTGAACATTGACGAGATGGGGGATCTCAAACTGACACGGGTCGAGGAAGAGGCCATTGTCGCTTTCATGAAGGCCTTGAGCGACGGTTATACCCCGGACCGATAAGCCGCCCTCATCTGCCTGGTTCGCCCCGCAAAGTTGAAAGCGCAAGCCTCTAAAGAGTTCGATGGGAGGCAGCCCCTCGTTCCAACAAGAGCGGCACGCACGCCTTTCAACTCCTCCTGGCCCTTCACGTCGGAAGGGCATGGTGCTGCGATTGTCTGTTGTTGGGGGTGATGCGGTCGGGGCAACGGCATCGAACGGGTGGGGGACTCTTGTGAAGGGTCTCGGACACCGGCCCCGGTGCTCGCCAAAGCGACCCCATGGGCCGGCATCCGAAAGCGCCATACAAGGAGCCCGCGGGCTTTGGTGTACTAGACTGCTGCGAGCGCTATTGGGACTTGGTAACGCCGCCGCGGTCTGGTGAGCCCCTCGATACTCGGTCAATCCCCCTCTAGCAGTTCGGGCAACTGAGCGATGCCAGATGCTGCGCGGGTCTTGAGCGGACCGGGAGAAAGCGCGTTCACGCGCATTCGTTTGGGGCCGAGTTCGGCGGCCATGTAGCGGGTTGTCGCCTCCGGCGCTGCCTTAACAGCCTCCATTATATTGTACCCATCGACAACCTTTTCCGCGCCATAGTAGCTCACTGTCAGCAGCGCCCCACCGTCTTTCATGAGCAGTTCTGCCAGTCGCGCCATGCGGATGAAGGAATGGACTGACACCTCCATCGCTTGGGCGAAACCTTCGCGCGAGCTGTCGGTCACGCGCCCTTGCAGATCTTTCTTCGGGCAGAATGCCAAGGAGTGAAGGAGGAAATCGAGCCGCCCCAGGAGTTGGCGACGGCCTCGTAAACGGTCTCCATTTCTCCTTCGGCCTCGACGTCCAGCGGTAAGAAAAGTGCGCTGTTGACAGAGCGCGCTACTGGCTCGACATAAGGCTTCGACTTCTCATTGCGGGATGTGATAGCGAGCTGCGCTGCAGCTTGTTGAAAAGCGTGCGCACATCCTGTGGCGATCGAGTGTTCATTGGCAATCCCAACCAGAAGACCAACCTTGCCATTCTGCAGTTCGGTTAGAGCTGGCATGATCCTAGTCCTCAAGCACATAGGTTCCAGGTGCCGCACAAAGTGGCTCGTGCGTGGTCCTTGATAATCCGGTGGCTGGCGGCACTTCGAGTTCTCCCGAACGTGCATTAAGCCAAGCGATCCATTCTGGCCACCAGGACCCCTCCTGTTGCGTGGCCTTCTTCACCCACGCTTCGGGGGCAGTGTAGCGATCGTCGGCGGCCATCGTCATAACGCGGTAGATGCGTCCTGGGTGCCCAGGCTCGGAAACGATACCAGCGTTGTGACCTCCGCTCGTCAGCACGAATGTGATCTCTGTATCCGCCAACAGATGGATCTTGTGAACGGAGTGCCATGGGGCCACATGATCCCATTCGGTTCCAACCGCAAAGACCGGGGCTCTGATGTCCTGCAGCGCAATCCGTGCTCCGCCGACCTCGTAGCATCCCTCCGCCAAATCGTTGTCGAGAAACAACCGGTGCAGGTATTCGGAATGCATGCGATAAGGCATGCGCGTGGCATCCGCATTCCAAGCCATAAGATCGGTCATCGGCGCTCGCTCGCCCATCAGAAACTCATGAATGAGCCGAGACCACACGAGATCGTTGGAGCGGAGCATTTGAAACGCGCCGGCCATCTGCTTTGTGTCGAGATAGCCTTGCTCCCACATCATGTCTTCGAGAAAAGTCAGCTGGCCTTCATCGATGAACAGCATCAGTTCGCCGGCCTCAGTGAAATCCGTTTGAGCCGCAAAAAGTGTGACCGATTGCAAACGCTTGTCTCCGTCCCTGGCCATCGCGGCGGCCGCGATGGAGAGCAGTGTTCCACCGAGACAGTAGCCGGCTGCGTGTACCTTTTTCGACTGTGTGATGTCGTTGATCACGTCGAGCGCTGCCATAACCCCGAAGGTTCGGTAGTCATCCATGCTAAGGTCGCGATCATCCTGCCCTGGGTTATTCCAGGAGATCATGAATACCGTGAAGCCATGGTCGACGAGGTACTTCACCAAGGAATTCTGCGGCGACAGATCAAGGATGTAGTACTTCATGATCCATGCCGGGACGATCAGCAGGGGCTCAGGACGAACCTGTTTGGTCGTTGGCGTGTACTGGATCAGTTCGATAAGCCTGTTTCGGTAGACGACTTCACCAGGGGTGACTGCTACATCGCGCCCTACCTGGAAGGCCTCGGTTCCAAAAGGTTTCCGGCCCGTGACCGCGCGGCTCCAATCCTCTACGAAATTGTGCCCGCCGCGCCAGAAATTCGAGCCACCCTGCTGAATGGTCTGCAGCAGCACCTCAGGATTTGTGAGCGGATTGTTCGACGGAGCGAACATGTCGAGGATCTGGCGCGTCGCGAAGTTGACGACCTTCTCGTGATGGTCGGAAACACCGCGCAGATCGGTCGTCGCCATGTTCCACCACTGCTCTTGCAGCAAGAAACTCTGTGACAGCGCGTTGAACGGCCAATGCTGCCACGCTTCCCCGGCAAACCTCTTGTCATGAGGCGACGGCTCGATGCACTTTTCTTGATCGCCAGAACCTGCGCTGCATTCCCTGACATAGCCCCCGAGGCGCGCAAATGACTCACCTGCGTCCTGCATCAACTGAGTTTGCTTGTCGGGGGATCCCGCCAAATGGACAAGCCAATCCAAATATGCCGCCGTCAATGAGGCTGGCGACAGCCCCAAGGTGAACCGTGCCATCGCCGCATGCAGAGCATGATCGATGCCAAGACCTTGCGTCTTGGATGGAGCGCCGACTTGGTATCCAGTGTGCGGGAATTCCGCAGAGTAGCTGGCCCCTGTGGCGGCTACGCGACGCTGCAAATGCGGGTCGGACACATCGGCCATGACTGAGCCAGTGGGACGTGCCACCAAGCTGTCCGAGACCGCAACCTTGATGTCTTTCGTTTCTGGGCTTGCCATGCGGATAGTCCGATTTTCGAAACGTCCTGCCAAGGTGTTCCGGGTTCAATTCAGCCGAGCACGTTAGGGCGCCTATCTTGGAGAGCCCCAATCGGGTGGTCCGGGTTAAACGTTAGTGGATGATCGGCCTCTGGTCCATCTGGACGATGCTTTCCGGTGCTGGCGGCCGCCTGGACTTGGGTGAACACTCCGGCACCGGTACAAAATTGATCCACCGCAATGCGAGGCCAGCTGGAAGAAGCGATCAATGTAAAAGATCCAGACTTCGCGGCGTGGGCGGTCATGCAGGAAGATGAACACGATACTGTCGGCTTCAGGGACGACTTAAAGGGTGCCGCACGTGGCGAGGTTATCGCCATTCACGGTTCGGTCGTAGATATCGAGTTCGCGAATTCCAAACTACCTTCCATTCTCAGCGCCGTTGAGATCGAGTGGGACGGTGCTCACCGCCTCGTTGCTGAAGTCCAGTTTCACCTCGACAAAAAGCGCGTTCGCACGGTCGCACTGCAGGAAACGGCCGGATTAAGATGTGGAACAAACGCGCGAGATACTGGCGCGCCTGTCAAGGTTCCAGTTGGCAGATCGACCCTAGGCCGGATGTTAGATGTGCTTGGTGATCCGATAAATTCTAGGGGCACATTTTCCGATACTGTTCCCCGGGCTCCTATTCATCGCAGACCTCCTAAAATCTCCGCCCAGAAAACCAATCGGGAACTCTTCCACACCGGCATAAAGGTGATCGACCTGCTGGCCCCGCTCCCGCGCGGCGGCAAGGCGGCGATGTTCGGAGGAGCTGGCGTCGGAAAGACCGTATTGATCATGGAGCTAATCCGTACGACGGTCGAAACCTACTCAGGCATTTCCGTGTTCGCGGGCATCGGTGAGCGGACACGCGAAGGGCACGAGCTGTGGTTGGAACTCAGTCAGTCCGGTGTCCTCAGCGAAACGGCACTCGTCTTTGGGCAAATGAACGAGCCACCGGGCGCCCGCTGGCGCATCGGCATGACAGCGCTTACGATCGCAGAGTATTTTCGGGACGAAATGCACCGCGACGTATTACTCCTCATCGATAACGTATTCCGTTTCGCGCAGGCAGGCTGCGAGGTCTCGGGAATGCTTGGCCGTATGCCTTCGCGCATGGGCTACCAGCCCACACTAGGCAGCGAGATCGCCGCACTCGAAGAACGGATCACATCTGCCAAAGCGGCGGCGATCACTTCAATTCAGGCCGTCTACGTTCCAGCAGACGACTTCTCCGACCCTGCAGTTTCGCAAACATTCACCCACCTCGACTTATCCGTCGTTTTAAGCCGCGACATGGCAAGTCAAGGGCTTTATCCGGCGGTGGATCCATTGGCATCGAACTCCGTCCTGCTCGACCCGCTCGTAGTCGGCGAGGAGCATTACCGGATTGCTGATGAAGTTCGACGCCTGATCGAGCGCTACCGCGAACTGCAGGAAATCATTTCGCTGTTGGGTATAGACGAGTTAAGCACCGCAGATCGAAAAGCGGTTGGCCGGGCACGCAGGCTGATCCGGTTTCTGACGCAGCCGTTTCTCGTCACGGCACAATTCACCGGACATGAAGGCGTATCGGTGGAACTCGCCGATACATTGGCGGGATGCCGCGCGATACTCCATGGAGAACTGGACGATACTCCCGAAGAGAACGTCTACATGATCGGCACCCTCGCTGATCTGCGAAATGAGCCGCGGTCAGAAGCCGGAGTGCGATCATGAGGCTTACAATAACTACCCCGCTCACAAACGCCGTCAACGCGTCCGAGGTGACGAGTATCCGGGCCGAAGACGAAACTGGGTCATTTGGCATTCTGCCTGGCCATGCTAATTTTCTTACGACGCTGAGCGTATCTGTCGTGTCCTGGGAAGCCGGTGGCCGGGAACATCACATCGCTGTCCGGGGCGGTGTGCTTACCGTACGCGGAGGTAAGGAGGTCACGATCGTAACCCGGGAAGCTGTCGGCGAGGCCACCCTTGTGGAGCTTGGCGGCGCCGTGATTGCGAGGATGAAGCAGGAGCAGGAGAGTGAAGAAGCTTCGCGCATTATTGGAACCCGCATGGAGCTTGCCGCAATGCGCCAGATCGAGCGCTATCTCGCGACAGGTGGCACCCGGCTCCATCAGCTAACTCCGACCGAAAGGCGGGGAAGCGGTCAGGAAGACGAGCTCTCCCAAAGCAGCCTTGGATGATGACGGAACGCGACAAAAACAAGAAGGAAATGGAAGACGCTGTCAGGCTGCGTCTGAGACGGCACGAGGAGTGGCAGCGCACAGGGGAACGCCCGCTGTGGCACAGCCTTTCCATGATCGGCTCAATTGGGTGGTTGATCGTTATTCCGATGTTAATCGGAGCGGTGCTGGGCCGTTGGCTCGACGAGTACTTTGGAGCCAGCATTTTCTGGAGCGGCGCGCTCATCATGCTGGGGGCAGTACTGGGCGGCTATCTCGCATGGCAAAGGGTCAGAGAAGAATGATTGAGCAGGTGCCGATGAGCAGTTTGGTGGTTCTGGTTGGTTTTTTGAGCGGGTTCCTTCTCGCTTTGGGTTACTTCATGCAGCTGCGCTATGCGGTCGATAATTTGATCCGGCGCGGCTTTAGCCCGTCCCTCGTCTTTGGCGCGCTGCTTAAAATCTGCGGCACACTTGCCGTGTTCGTCTTACTCATGTGGTGGAGTTCACTTGCCGCGATTTCTGGATTGGTCGGCTTTTCGCTAGCCCGCGGTTGGTTCACTGCATTACAAGACCCGAGTAGCTAGATGCAGATCCGTCCGCTCCAAACAGAAATTCTCTTCCACATTGGCCCGATACCGATCGCTGAGTTCGGTCGTCACGACGTGGGGCATCATGGTGGCGTTGGTTTCGATCTCTTGGCTGGGTTTGCAACAGATGAAAGTTGAGGGCGGACCTCTCCAGAGCACGCTGGAAGTCGTCGTTCAGGCGATGGCCGATCAAATCCGCGAAATCACCGGGCAGATACACTCTTCGTTTGTCCCTGCACTGTCGACGCTGTTTCTGTTCCTCGTTTTCGCGAACCTCGCGGCCATTCTGCCGGGGGTCAAAGCGCCGACCGCCCACATTGAGACGCCAGCAGCACTGGCAATGGTTGTTTTTCTGTCAACACATTACTTCGGGATACGCAGCCGCGGTCTTGGTGCCTATCTCCGCCACTACACTACGCCCAGCGTAGTTCTGACACCGCTCAACATCCTATCCGAGCTAACTCGGACCTTTTCTTTGATGGTTCGGCTGTTCGGAAACATGATGAGCCATGAACTCGTCTTGACGATTATCGCCATGCTGGCAGGTCTGTTCGTGCCGATCCCGTTTCTTCTTCTCGGCGTGCTGATCGGGTTGATCCAAGCCTATATCTTCACCGTGCTAGCTACCGTTTATATTGGCGCGGCGGCGGGCGTCGTTTCGATCGAATAAGAGGAATCAAATGGACACTCAGACTGTCAGCATTATTGGCGCTGTGATTGCCGTCTGCTTTGGTGCAATCGGCCCAGCCTTCAGCGAAGGGCGAGCGATTGCTGCGGCCATGGAGGCGATTGCCCGCCAACCTGAATCGTCCGGCGTCATTTCCCGCACCTTGTTCGTTGGGTTGGCGATGATCGAAACGATGGCGATCTACTGCCTCGTGATCGCACTTCTGTTGCTCTATGCGAACCCATTCGTAACCTGACCATGCAAATCAGCTGGTGGACGCTTCTTATTCAAGGCGCGAACTTTCTGGTCCTCGTTTGGCTTCTGCAGCGGTTCCTTTACCGGCCCGTTCAGGAGGTCATCGAGAAGCGCAGAAAGATGACTCTTTCGGCCGCCGCAGCCGCAGAAAAAAGCAAAGCCGAAGCAGACGCGGCCAAACAGCGTTATGAAGAAGCACTTGCGGGCATCGATACTGATAGGAAGGCCGTTCTAGAAAAAGCCCGGACAGAAGTGGATGCCGAGCGCCAAAAGATCCTGGAAGACGCACGAAGCGCTGCAGCCAAAAAAATCACTGAGGCAGAGAAAACCATCCAGGACGAAAGATTGTCCGCCCGGGAAGGCCTTAAGGTGGAAACAACAGCAATCGCAGTGCGGCTGGCGAAAAAACTGTTGAGCGATCTCGCTGGCTCGATCCCGAACGATATCGTCTTGGCGCGCCTTGAAGCCGAACTCGGCCGTTTGCCGCCTGCCGAGCGCCAGCGCCTTGACCGCGAAATCCAGGCGAACGGGGCGCACGTGGAAATCATCACGGCTCGCTCGCTCAATCCCGAGGAACAGCAGACTTGGAAGTCTCGGTTGGAAAAGGCTCTGGAACACCCGATCGACGCAACGTTCGATTGCGATCCCGACGTCATCGCCGGCTCTACCCTTAGACTGCCTCACACGGTCATTCGTGCAACGTGGGCTGATCAGCTTGCGGCAGCACAGGAGGCATTGTTGCGAGGTCATGATGAATAGGCTCGAAGATGAGCTGAAGACATGGCTTTCCAGCGCCCCGCAGTCTCTCGAAAGGCTCGATCTGACGTCACGGGTCGAGCATATCGGCACAGTCACCCGTGTCGGCGATAACGTGGCTTCCATAGCCGGCCTCCCGCAAACGAGGCTTGGGGAATTGCTGCGGTTCGAAGACGGCACGCGGGGGCTCGCGTTGTCGATTGATCAAGCTTCGTTGGATTGCGTGTTGCTGGGTGCCGGCGACACTATTGCAGCGGGCATGCGGGTCAACGGGACTGGCGATGTCGCAAGCGTACCTGTAGGCCCGGATTTGTTGGGCCGGGTTGTCGACGCTCTGGGTGAACCCATTGATGGTGGGCCAAAGATCCGAGCTGAGCGCTACGATCCTATGGAGCGGCCTGCCCCAGCTATCATGGAGCGTGATCTCATAACCGAGCCGCTGATGACGGGACTGACCGTTGTCGATGCGATGATTCCCCTCGGCAGGGGCCAAAGAGCGCTTCTGTTGGGGGATCGACAAACCGGCAAGACAGCTATGGCTGTCGACACCGTCATAAATCAACGCTCATCCGACGTGATATGCGTCTATGTATTGATCGGACAGAAGACCTCCACCATCAAGCAGGTCATCGAAGCGGTCCGCCGTTATGGCGCATTTGAACGCTGTGTTTTCGTCGTTGGCAAGGCGAGCGTTACACCTGGAACGCAATGGCTTGCGCCCTACGCAGCCTGCACGATAGCCGAGTACTTTCGTGATAAGGGGCAGCATGCGCTATTGGTCTTGGATGATCTCACGAAACACGCCATCGCCTACCGACAAATCTCGCTACTGTTACGTCGGCCACCGGGCCGTGAGGCCTATCCAGGCGATATCTTTTATATCCATTCCCGCCTGCTGGAGCGGGCCGCGAAACTATCAAGCGATCGCGGCGGCGGGTCGTTGACAGCATTGCCGATCGTTGAGACGCAGGCCGGCAATTTAAGCGCCTTCATTCCAACGAACCTTATCTCGATTACCGACGGGCAGATCTACTTCGAGTCGAAGTTGTTCTACGAGGGGCAGAAACCTGCGGTGAACGTCGGCCTTAGCGTCTCCCGGGTGGGCTCCAAGACCCAGGCTCCGATAATTAAGTCCGCTTCAAGCCACTTGAAGCTTGATTATGCCCAGTTTGTAGAACTTGAGGTTTTTACCCGTTTCGGTGCGATGGTCGACGAACGAACAAAGAAGCGAATCCGGCATGGCCGACGGATCCGTCAAACACTCTCTCAACCGCAATTCTCGCCACGCTCAATCGCCTTGCAGGCCGCACTGTTGATGGCCCTAAAAGAAGGGCGTCTCGATAGCCTCGAACACCAGCAGGTGGAGACGTTCAAAGAGGACCTTGCCACCTGGCTTTCGAAGAACTGCCAGAAGATTATGGAGCGGGTAGATCGAGAGGGTGATCTGGCGCACGAAGATCAGCAAAGTCTGCTCGATACCATCGATGACTTCGTCGCGACACTTTCGTCTTCCGGACCGGCGGAGGATTGAGAGATGGAAGACGCCGCCCGCATCGAGGCTCGAATCGCCAGTTTGAAGGATCTCGGCGATCTGTTCTCTGCAATTGAAGCGATCGCTGCTTCCCGCGTGCAGGCTGCGCAGGAAAGCCTAACGAGTGTCCGGAGGTATGCCGAAGTCATCGAGCATGCGATCGGTGAAGCTGCATCCTTGAGGACGAACACCACCAGACCTTTTGTTTTCGACGATATCTTGCCGACTTCAGCTCTCGTCGCGATTTGTTCCGAACAGGGTTTCACTGGCGCTTTCAACAGGCTGGTTCTTGAACGCGCCCAGTCGGAGTTGGCCCCGAAGGACACCGTAATTATTGTGGGCAACCGAGGAGCAGCCATCGCGGCCGATCATGAATTGGAGCCTGCGTTCAAGCTGGGAATGGCGACGCGTTTAGAAGGCGTACTGGCGATCGCGCGACAGCTCGCGGCGAAGCTCAATGCCTTCGATACCATTCGGGTTGTCTTCGGAAAGTATCGGGGCGGGAGTCAGTTCGAGGTCGAGATCCGGCAGATCCTACCTCCCACCAAAAGGTTGTTTGCCATTGAGACGCCTCGCACGAAACCGCTGCATCAGTTGCCGCCAGCAATCCTACTGCAGCGGCTCATCGGCGAGTTATTGCTTGCCGAGTTAATGCTCGCTTTGACAGAGTCATTCGCCAGTGAAAATGCCGCCCGCCTGCAGATTATGCAGGGCGCCGATCACAGTATCTGCGATAAGATTGAGAGTCTTACGCAGAGTAGCCGCCAATTGAGGCAAGAACACATCACCTCTGAATTACTAGAAGTTGTCGCGGGGGCTGAAGCTGTCAGGGTGATGGGGGGCGGCAGCAACCTATGATCTTTGGCAGCGTCGCCAGACCTCTGGTCATCATCTTGTTCGTTTCGCTTGGCGTGGTCGTATCCGGAGTTTCGGCCTGCCTCTACACCCAACAGAAGGAGCACCAATTTCAAGGGTGGATCGAGGGCCATTTCGTTTTCGTCAGCCCGGAAGAAACTGGGCGTATCGAGACACTTTTCGTGCGCGACGGGGATACTGTGACAGAGGGGGCACCTCTTTTTGCGCTAGACGATGAGCTTCAGCGCGATGCCGTGATAGAGGCCGAGGCCGCACTCGCAAATGCAAAGATCACCTTCAACAGAGCCAGGGGCCTTCTGGAAAAGAAGGTTGGCACCGAAAAGTCCTTTGATGATGCCGAGGCGGCGTTACGCACAGCGCAGGCCCACCTGAATTCAGCGCGGACACGGCTTGCTCGCCGCAGCGTCAGTAGCCCGGTGGGGGGAGCCGTGCAGGAGGTCTACTTCCGCGTCGGAGAGATGGTTCAGAGCGCGAGGCCGATTGTATCCATCTTGCCGCCGGGAGATGTTCGGGTGCGTTTTTTTGTTCCTCAAGCCGTCGTGCCGAAGCTGAAGATCGGTGAGGCTATCTCAATCCTCTGTGACGGCTGCGAAAACGATCTCATCGGAAAAATCAGCTTCATTTCTAACGAAGCGGAGTTCACGCCCCCGGTCATCTACAGTCCAGATGAACGCTCACGCCTAGTTTTCCGCATAGAGGCCCGCCCGGACCAGCCAGACAAGCTCAGGGTAGGCCAACCGGTCAGCGTCGTTCTCTTGCCCGAGGGAGTGCGAGGCAATGGCCAGAGCTGAAGCAAAAGCGGGCGCGGATTACACCATCGAAGTCGAGGGCCTGACAAAATCATTCAGTGGCAAGGTCGTCGTCCACGATCTGTCATTACGGGTCCGCCGCGGGGAGATCTACGGATTTCTCGGCCCCAACGGCTCGGGAAAGACGACGACGCTGCGGATGCTATGCGGATTGCTGCGGCCGGATCGCGGGCGT
This sequence comes from uncultured Alphaproteobacteria bacterium, assembly GCA_963753045.1. GTDB lineage: Bacteria > Pseudomonadota > Alphaproteobacteria > Rhizobiales > Hyphomicrobiaceae > Filomicrobium. The sequence goes on along the minus strand of CAVWAT010000015.1, from coordinate 527,424 downwards.
GGAACGGCGCTGGGCTTCGACATTACCCGCCAGAACGCCGCAATTAAGCGGCTGGTCGGATACATGACGCAGCGCTTCAGCCTTTATGAGGATCTCTCGATCCGTGAAAATCTGGACTTCGTTGCGCGAGTGTACGGCGTTGAGAAACCGGCCGAAGCCGTCCGGCAAGCCCTCGAGCAGTTGGGGCTTGCCGAGCGCCAAGATCAACTGGCCGGCCAGCTTTCGGGAGGGTGGAAGCAACGACTGGCACTCAGTGCATGCGTTCTTCCGAAGCCGCAACTTCTCCTGCTCGACGAGCCGACCGCCGGTGTCGATCCAAAGGCGCGCCGTGAATTCTGGGGCGAGATCCATGCCCTTGCCGCCAGTGGCATGACTGTCCTCGTCTCCACGCATTACATGGACGAGGCCGAACGTTGCCATGAGATCGCGTACATCGCAAACGGAAGAATCCTCGCGCGGGGAACAATCGAGGAAGTCGTCCAGCAAGCAGGACTTAACACCTACACTCTGACTGGTCCTGACTTGTCGCATCTCGCGGAAGAGCTCGAGAGCGAACCAGGCATCGAGACGGTGGCTGCTTTCGGCAGCGGTCTCCATGTCGCCGGGAAAGATGCCGCCGCCCTGGAAGAAACCATATCACGCTACCGCAGCAGGAGCGGAGTGACGATCACCAAAGCTCAAGCATCGCTGGAAGATGTCTTCATCAGCCTGATGTCAGGGGCTGGGAACAATAACTCATGACCGAGACCGGCTCAAAGCTGAAGTCATCTGGCCGGTTTGGTTTGACCGGAATGATCCGGCGAACAACAGCAATGATCATAAAAGAGTTCGTGCAACTGCGCCGCGATCGGATCACGTTCAGCACGATGATCTTCATCCCGCTCGTGCAGCTGTTGTTATTTGGGTTCGCGATCAATACAACGCCGCGGCACTTGCCGACGGCCGTGTTGGTTCATGAGGAGAGTGACTTGTCGCGCTCGATCTTGGCGGCCATCAAGAACACCTCCTACTTCGACATAACGCGCTTGGCCCGCTCCGAAGAGGAAATGGACTACTGGATACGCTCCGGCAAAGTTCTCTTCGGCATCGAAATCCCAGCCGGTTTCGAGCGGCGGGTGAGACGGGGCGAAACGCCGGCATTGCTTATTACGGCTGATGCCAGTGATCCTGTTGGAACCGGCACCGCATTCGGCGCCTTGGAAGGTATCGTCGGGCGCGCGCTGGCGCGTAACCGCGGGCTGCCGCAGACAATCAAATCCCAGCCCGCGTTCGAGATCCGTCAGCACCGCCGATATAATCCCGCCGCCGAGACGAGCCGCAATATCGTTCCCGGTCTGCTTGGCACCATCCTGACTATGACGATGTTGATTTTCACCGCGCTTTCGGTCACCCGCGAAATCGAGCGGGGAACGATGGAAAGCCTTCTCTCGATGCCGATAACGCCCCTTGAAATCATGCTGGGGAAGATCGCCCCTTATATCAGCATCGGGTTCCTTCAGGCCGCTCTTATCATTGTCGCCGCAGTGATGCTGTTCGATGTTCCGATTGCGGGTAGCCTGGCTTTGCTTGCCTTCTTGAGCGTGCTCTTCATCGCGACCAATTTGTCGATCGGCTACACATTCTCCACGATTGCTCAGAACCAACTGCAAGCGATCCAGATGTCCTTCATGTTCTTTTTGCCCAACATCCTGCTGTCGGGCTTCATGTTCCCGTTCTCCGGCATGCCAGGATGGGCCCAAGTTGTTGGAGAGCTGCTCCCGCTTACGCACTACATCAGAATTGTTCGCGGCATCCTTTTGAAGGGTGCAAGCCTCCAGGACCTGCAAAATGAAGCTTTCGCGCTCGCGGGCCTTATGCTCTTAGCGATGATGCTTGCAGTTATGCGTTTCCGCAGAACGCTTGATTGAAGAAGCCGTTCGTGGCCGCCCTTCCTCTTCCATGATGCATGATGTGCCAGAATGCCGGCTTTTAGCGCTGGGCAGACCTAGGCCCAGCGGGGGCCAACGTGTCGCCCTACGGATGTTCCGGACCGTCTTCACGGCGCTGCCGGGATAGCGCCCATTCCTGGCAGTCATCGTCTCCCACCTCGGGACTACGATGAACCGAAAAGTCTCTCATACGCAATCACCTCAATCTGTCCCGTGAGTGCTGACGGGGAACAGGCCGGATACTCTCTTAACTCAGACGCTCACGTGTCCCGAAATCTTTGACGACGGATACATATTGTAATAGCTGAATTTGTCTCATACCGTTCTGCTGGCAGCTGAGCGATGGAGCCGAGCATGTCAGGTTCAAAGGTTATTGCGTTGGCGACCCCGCGATGCAGTCAGTGTCCAGTGAGGTCAGAAGGAATTTGTTGTGGCCTAAGCAAGCCCGAATTCGATGAAATATCCCGGTTAGGGCGTTATCGCCATTTCAATGCGGGTAGCCAGATTATCCACCAAGATAATGCCAGCGAGTTTTTCGCCGTGATTGTATCTGGTAGGATCAAATTGATCCGCGAGGGGCCTGATGGACGTCAGCAGATCGTCGGCTTTCTGTCCGAGTCGGACTGCCTAGGTGACCTTTTTCAGGATGTCAGTCATCAGAGCGCCGAGTGTATAATGGCCGTTTTGCTATGCTGTTTTCCGCGCAAACCGTTCGAGGCGTTCCTGAAAAATCATCCTGAACTGGAACACCGCTTGTTCTTGCGGGCAATGAAACAACTCGATGAGACGCGCGAGTGGCTTTTTGCACTAGGACAGCAGAAGGCGGCCGAGCGCGTTGCATCTTTCCTACTCTGGCTGTGTCGCGATCACGGCATTGGCTCACCCGATGGGCGGAAACCAGGATACAATTCCGTCGTGGATTGCCCATTCTCTCGCCAGGACATCGCTGATTTTCTCGGCCTAACGATCGAAACGGTCAGCCGGAGTTTTTCAAAGCTTCGAATGTCCGGGCTCATTAAGTTGCACCCTGACAAACGCATCCAGATTCTGGATTTTGATGCATTGGATCGGCTTGCAGAAACTGCCGCTTGAGTTGAACTCGGCTCATTATTGACTGCGGGTTTAGAGCGGCAGGAGGAAGGGGGGCTTTCATACTTCTGCAACAGAAGCGTTCTGACCTAGCGGCTCGCTACAATTAATCTCACTTGGAATTTTATCGCAAACGTTGCCCCCACTTCACCAGCAAGTAAATGCTCGGCTCAGGCAATAAGGTTAAGCTCCGTGCTCTTGATTGACATAATTGACAACTCCGCAAAACTTTGTCGCGCGGCCCCCAGCGAGCCGTCGTCCGTATCAATGGCGCGGCAGGCATCCTCGATAACAATGGCCTTGAACCCGCAACGGCAAGCATCCTCGGCCGAATAGCGGACACAGAAATCAAGAGCAAGGCCAGCCAGCAGCACCCGTGTGAGCCCTCGCTCCCTGAGGTAGCCCGCAAGCCCGGTCGGAGTTATTTGGTCATTCTCGAGGAACGCCGAGTACGAATCAATATCTCGGTGGTAACCCTTGCGCAGTATGAGCTGCGCGTGTGGCACCTTAAGGCCCGGGTACAGCTCGGCTCCGGGCGTGTCTTGCACACAATGATCCGGCCAAAGGATCTGCTCGCCATGCTCAAGCGTTATCGTGTCGAACGGCATCTTGGAAGAATGAGAGGATGCGAAGCTCAGATGCCCGAGTGGATGCCAGTCCTGGGTCAGGATGACCGTCCTGAAGCTGGTAGCAAGTCGATTTATGATCGGTACGACCTCGTGCCCTTCCGGTACAGCCAGGCCTCCACCAGGGCAGAAGTCGTTCTGGACGTCGGTGATGAGAAGCACATCACTTTCGTGGATCTCTAGTCCATCCGGCATGGAATTATTCTCCAGTTCGCTGGAGCCTTTGATCAACCTCCTCTGTGAGCCGGATGAGAGACGCTCCGATCTCGACAGGAAAGGCAGGCGCTTGATCGAGCCGTCGTTGGGCGTCAGGCAGACTAGCAAGGTTCCGCGCGGCCACAGATCGCACCTCGGAGAGTGGCGGTTGGATGAGGGGGCGGCCTCTCCTCATAACCGGTTGGATCAGCGCCTCCCCAGCATGCCGGTCATCCTCAAGCGAGAGCGTATCACCCGACATAAGGCCGCCGGAGTCTAGCCTGCGCCAAACTTGCTTGCGACCAGGCCACGTTTCCTTTCCTGCCGAACGCTTTCGCCGGGCCAATCCGGCGTATTCCTGAAGCTTATAGGCGCAGTCTAGAGCTGGCATATCAAAAGACGTCGTAAGGCTAGTCCCGATGCCAAAACCGTCGATCGGGGCCTTGGCACCGATCATCGCTCTGAGTTCGGCCTCATCGATGCCTCCGCTGGCGAAGATCTTCACTTCCCGGAGCCCACCCTGATCCAGAATGTTGCGCACGCTCCGCGAGAGTGCAATGAGGTCACCACTGTCTAAGCGGACCCCAAAGATGCGTATGCCGCGCTCCTTCAAACGGGGCGCAAGTGCCACGACTTTCCGAGCGGCAGTCTCGGTATCGTATGTATCAATCAGCAAAACGAGATGATCCGGTCGCGAATCCGCGAATGCCTCGAACGCGGCGGTTTCGTTATCGAACGCCTGAATAAACGAATGAGCCATCGTACCGAAGAGAGGGATGGCGAACTTTTGGCCCGCCAGCATGGTTGCGGTGCCGGAGAAACCGGCGAGGTAGCTTGCTCTAGCTGCCAGCAACCCGGCCTCAGCCCCATGCGCCCTGCGCAGACCGAAGTCGACGAGTTGCTTGCCCGGAGCCAGCAGAGCGAACCGCGCCGCCTTCGTTGCGATCAGCGTTTCGAAGTGCAAGATGTTAATGAGACGCGTCTCGACAAGCTGCGCGATAGGCAATGGCGCCGTAACGCGGAGAATGGGCTCGTTTGGAAAAAAAATTGTGCCTTCGGGCATGGCGTGCACATTGCCTGTGAAGCGCAAGCGCTTAAGATATTCGACAAAGTCGTCGCCGAACCGTTCTGTGCTTTTTAGCCAGTCAATATCAGCTGGCGAGAAATGAAGGCTTGTGAGGAAATCAATCGCCTGATCAATGCCCGCTGCAACTAGGAACCCCCGGCTTGGGGGCAGCTTGCGGACAAAAAACTCAAAAACAGCCTCGTGCACCTCGCCGTGATCCAGATAGGCTTGGATCATGTTAAGCTGATAAAGATCAGTCAGGAGCGGGCTTCCAGACGAATTATCCATTTGGCTCTCGTAAAGTGGGGCGAAGCCATTCACCGGGATTTTAAGCTTAAGCGACGGCGCAAATGCCCCCAAGCAAAGATTTGTGCACGACAGAGTCGCCAGCAATATAATTGCCCTCTCGCAGGGAATTAATGGCAGCTCTCACTCGAAGACGCCGAAATACATGCTTAACTGCGCCACCTTTGCTGGAGTACGGCCCACCACTTCCGGTCGAGATTTGTTCCACGCAAATCTAGTCGGTAAATTGTAGACCATCAGCAATCACGAGACACTTTAGGTCTGTCACGAACGGAGGATTTTTGGATCAGCGTAGCCAAGTTAGGAGCGAAGATGAGACAGAAATCGGGGCCGCGTGGAACGGCCGAAGTGCATGTCAAAGGGATCCGGCGTGCAACGCGCAGGCAGCATGGTGCTGAAGAGAAGATCCGCATTGTCCCGGAAGGCTTGCGCGGTGTCTATCCGATTGCCGAGCTGCGCCGGCGCGAAGGCATTGCCCAGAGCCTCTATTGAAAATGGTCGAAGGAGTTCCTCGAAGCCGGCAAGAAGCGGCTCGCGGGTGGCGCAGTGCGGAAGGAACCTCGGATGAAATCAAGGATCTCAAAGCCGAGACACGCCAGCTGAAGAGAGCATTGGCCGAGATCACGCTTGAAAACCGTCTGCCCCCGCACGTTATTCGGCAAAAACTCTGGTCTGTGGTTGGAACGATTGTGTTCCGGCGGGCGGTGTTCAACTGAGAGAACCGCAAGGCAGTACCTCGGCCGCAGCCGCAGAACCCCGCCTTTTGCGGCCCAAATGCTCATCCTCGCCATGAAAGACGACGATCAGCGCCTGCGCTCACATAAGGGTCGACCTACTTGGGGAATGTCGTTTTATAAGTGCATGCTGTCTTATTGATGAGGCTCAAAGAGCAGCATCAAGCCGTAGACTAGATCTAAATTGGTCTGTTTACTGGTAGAGTGAGGTTAATCATGTTTCGGAGCTCAACTGAACTGATCAGGTACGATGTCGAGGCCGCCGACGGTCGATTCGGCGCTGTTCGAGACTTCTACTTTGACGACCGTACCTGGACAATTCGATACATCGCTGTCGAGACCAATGGGCTTCTCAGCTCGGATAGGGTTCTGATCACGCCTCAAAGTGTGCGCGAATTAAAGTTTCCAGACGAATCATTTGTTCTTGGTCTGAAGCGATCCGAAGTGGAGACTACCTGCGGTACTGAAATGCTGTCGCAGTCATGGGGGCAGAACGGGACCGCCGGAACAGACACGCCGGCCAAAGTAAGTGAGCCCCTTTTGCACAGCATAGCAACGATCAGTCACTTTAGCATTTCGGGTTCGGATGCACCTCTGGGCTACCTAAACGGCCTACTCATCGAGACGACCACGTGGTCGATACGGTACTTGATTGTTGATACTGGTCGACTGTTGCCAGGGAAATTAGTCCTCTTAAGTCCGCGGTCCATCACGTCAATCGATTGGGAGCAGAAGATCGTTAGATTCGATCTTACTTCCGATGCCGTCAAGAATAGCCCGCGCTATGACGTAGATGCGCAACTCAATCGCGAATACGAGGCGTTTCTGCACGATTACTACGGCTGGCCGCCGTACTGGCTATAAGCGGTGGCGCTCCCAGAACTGAGGCTGAACAGTTGGATAAACGCGCGAATGACGACGGGTTGGATCACCTGCAAAAAAAGGCCAGCGCACACCTTCCGAACAGTACCCGGCTAGGATGAATAGATGCTGGCCGATGGCAGCCGGACTCTAACTTAGGAACTGGAACCGCGATTGGGGGCAGGCCACCATAACCGTGAAGTAGACCAAGGTCACCCAGATCGCTTTCGGCTCCCCCCGCGCGAAGCTGATTGCCGCGGCCGCACTGCCGATCCAGACCATTGCGATCGATGCCGTTGAACCCCAGAAGATGATCTGAAATCCCCGGGTTTCATGCGTGCCAACGGCGAACGGACCGCTTTCCAACCTGATCGTCGGTCGCAGTGTCAACTATGAAAGCGGCGTGTGGTCATAGCTCTCTCGACCCTTGCACGCGCGAGCCTCTCGGCAGCGGTTCGCGGGAGCAGCTCTTCACGGCGCGCTGCTTCGAGGACTTCGCGCGTGTTCGCCTCGATCTTCTCGGCAATGGCCGCGAAAGCTGCCGACTGCGTGCCGCCATGATATTCGACCGAAGCGGTGATTACGCCCCCGGCATTGGCAATGAAGTCGGGAATATTCAGGATACCCAAGTCGTGAAGCCTGGCCTCGGCGTTGGCCGTCGCGGGGATGTTCGCGCCTTGCAGGATCAGCCGGGCTCTTATTGTCTCGACATTGTCGGCGCGGATGAAGTCCGGACGGGCGGCGGGAATCAGGATATCGCAATCAGCGGCGACGATGCTGTCGGCCTTGCCCTTCTTTCCGCTGTCGTAATCCATGACGCTGCCGCCATCCTCCTTGATCGCGCTTAGCTTCTCAATGTCCAGGCCAAAGGCGTCGAAAAGCACGCCCTTGCTGTCGGCAGCTGCAACCAGGACCCCACCCTGTTCTGCAAGAAATCGCGCTGCGTGCTTACCCACCGCTCCGAACCCCTGGACGGCAACCCTTGCGCCGTCAATTCTGACATCACAGAAGTCCTCGGCGACGGCTGCCGCGATCGAGAGCCCAAAGCCCGTGGCGCCGATGTCGTCGAGCGGGATGCCACCGATTTCTCGGGGCAAACCGACGGCTCGACCGATTTCGTCCTTTATGAAGGCCATGGCTTGCTCGTTCGTACCCATGTCCGGGCCCGGGATGTAATCGGTGAGATCGCGAATGGCGCGCGCGAAGGCTCGAATGAGCTCTTCCTTCTCATCGGCAGCCATCCCCGGATCGGCCATGATCACGGATTTAGCACCTCCGTGGGGGAGACCGGCGGCGCTGTTCTTGAAGGTCATCGCCCGGGCGAGGCGGAAGCACTCTTCGGTAGTGACATCCGCGGCCATGCGCGTGCCGCCGATCGCGGGGCCCGCGGCCACATTGTCGATTGCTAGAATCGCCTTGAGGTCCGAGGAAGGCTCGTGGATCGCAACCATCTTGGATGGTCCGAGATCATCGGCAAACTCGAAATAGTCGACCATTTCTGACCTCATGTCTTTCTTCGATCCTGCATCCCCCCTCGGCCTCGACTTGTCTCCGCGACGGCTTCCGAGCCCAGTGTCACGATCACAGCGTTGAGGAAGCCGACGGCCTCGGCTCCGGTGACGACGCGATGATCGAAGGTGAGGGACAGAGGAAGTATCCGGGTGACCTTTACTTCTCCGACGGAAGGCCGGGCGGCTTCAAAGATGCGTCCCGCGCCGAGGATGGCGACCTGAGGCGGAACGATCGCCAGAGCTGCGTGCAGCCCACCGAGCATGCCGAAGTTCGACAAGGAGATGGTGGCGCCGGTCATGTCTTCAGGGCGCGTCCTGCGCGATAGGACATCGGCCTTCATCGTTTCAAGACGGCGGCGTATTTCATCGATTGGAAGCTTCTCGGAATTGCGCAGGACCGGTATGAAGAGGCCGTCGGGAGTGTTAATAGCAACCGCGATGTGGACTTCGTCCCAGAGCTTGCGCTCCATGCGTTCGATGTCGCACCAAGCGTTGAGGGCCGGTTCCGTAGAGCACCCGGCGACGAGCGCTCTCGCGAGTCTGCTCGTGACATCGGCGTCAGGCGGCCAATGGCCGACATCGACCTCGTCGGTCACGGTTGCGCCTGGTACTTCGCGGGCAGACCGTGCCATGTTGATCGCCATCGCCCGGCGCACCCCGCGCAGGGGCTCATATCCGTCTCGGGCGGATGCGGGCCTGGCCTGCTCCAGATCGTGCGTCGTGATCGTACCGCCTAGTCCCGTGCCTGAAACGCTCGCGAGGTCGATGCCTGCCTCTCTGGCGAGCCGCCTGACGGCAGGGCTCACGCGAATGCTCTTTTCCGACGTTTTCGTTGGCTCGCGGGCAAGTGTTGACGAGGCCGCAGCGCCAGTGTTCGCAGAGCTGCTTTCCGGAAGCGTACCCACGACGGTTCCGCAATCTTCCGGCCCGCTGTCTTCATCAGCTAATGCGACCAGCGGCGCCCCGGTGCTGACGATGTCGCCCGTCTTTGCGATCAGTTGGGCGATGCGACCGGACCAAGGGGCCGGGATCTCGACCACGGCCTTCGCTGTCTCAACCGACACCATCGGCTGGTCCACGACGACCTTATCGCCGACGCCGACGTGCCAGGAAACGATCTCCGCGCCCTCCAGCCCTTCTCCTAGATCGGGTAGCTCGAATACCTTCATGTGTAGCTCATCACATCTCGAATTGCGGCCATTATGCGAGGCTCGTCCGGAAGGTAGAATTGCTCGAGACGCGGCAGCGGCATGACGACGTCATATCCGGCGACGCGTTTGACCGGGGCAAGCAGCGACAACAAAGCCTCGTCGGCTATGCGTGCGGCGATTTCTGCACCGAACCCGCCCGAAATCGGTGCTTCGTGAACGATGACCGCTCGACCCGTCTTGGAAACGGAGGCACGGATAGTTTCGAAGTCGAGGGGCTTGAGAATGGCCACGTCGATCAGTTCCACAGAGACGCCTTCGTCCGCCGCATGATCGCCGGCAGCCAGGGCTTCAATAACGGTCGCACCCCAGGTCACCAACGTCACGTCCGTGCCCTCACGAAGCGTGAAGCAGGAGTTGAGCGGCAGACCCTCACCGGAGTCGTCGACGTCTTCCTTGGCGGAACGGTAGAGTCGCGTAGGCTCAAAGAAGACGACAGGATCGGGCCCGCGGATTGCGGACAAAAGAAGCCCATAGGCACGCTTGGGCGAGGATGGGAACACCACGCGCAACCCCGGTACGTGCGTAAGCAACGCCTCCATGCTCTCGCTATGATGCTCGGGGGCATGGATTCCGCCTCCGGACGGACTGCGAATGACCAGCGGGCAGGTCAGGCGGCCCCTTGTCCGTGTCCTTAGGCGCGATGCGTGATTTGTGAGCTGATCAATGCAAGGATAGATGAAACCAGAGAATTGAATTTCGGCAACGGGTCTCATGCCCTGAGCGGCAAGGCCCACTGCCAGACCAGCGATTGCGGCTTCGGCAATCGGTGTGTCGCGGACGCGCTGCTCCCCGAATCTCTCGAGCAGGCCGTTGGTCGCGCGGAAGACGCCGCCGTTGCGGCCGATGTCCTCTCCGAGGAGGATCACCGTCTCGTCCTCGCTCATGACGCGGGCGAGAGCCATTCTGACCGCTTCGACTAGCATGCGGTCCGCCATCTGCTTGCTCCGTTTCCTAGCTGAGCTGATTGCGCTGCTCTTCGAGGTCTCTTGGCAGCGAGGCGAAGGTCATTTCGAACATATCTTTTGGTTCCAGTGGATCTATTGCGGCGTATCGGTCCGCTGCCTCGCCGACGAGGTTGTGGCATTCGGCAATCAAGTTTTCCTCGTCGGATTTCGTCCAACCCTCGTGTGCGGCAAGGTATTGTCTTAGTCGCGCGACCGGCTCACTCGGCCAGTTCTCGGAGACCTCTTGATCGGATCTGTAGCGGCTAAAATCATCGACAGTGGTGTGATCGCCCAAGCGATAGGTGACGCATTCGACAAGTGTCGGCCCTTGGTCCGAGATTGCACGGTCGATGGCCTCGCCGACGGCATCGTGCACGGCGATGACGTCGTTTCCATCGACCCTTGCCGATTGGATGCCTGCTGCCATGGCCTTGACCGCTAAGGTTGCCGCCGCGGTTTGCCGGCCCACAGGCACGGAAATCGCCCACTGGTTGTTAGAGATGACGAATACCGCTGGCAACCGCCAGACGCCGGAAATGTTGATCGCCTCGTAGAAGTCGCCTTTCGATGTTGCTCCATCGCCCATGACAGCGACGGCTGCACGCTTTTCTCCGCGCAGTTTCATTGCGAGCGCGACGCCGGCGGCATGGGGCGCATGGCTGGCCACGGGGATGCAAATAGGAAAATCCTCGCGTGGGCCGGCGAAGTCGCTGCCTCGCTCGTCGCCGCCCCAGTAAAGAAACAGCTCGACAGGACTTACGCCTCTCCAGAGCATCGCCCCCTGCTCGCGGAAGGATGGCAGCAGAACGTCTTCTTTGCGCATGGCGCTAGCCAGCCCGACGGAAACCGCCTCCTGGCCAAGAGATGATGCGAAGGTGCCGAGCCGGCCCGTGCGCTGCAGGGCGACGGCCTTTTCGTCGAATATGCGCGTCAGCAGCATTGCGCGATAGAAAGAGATAAGCGCTGCCCGGTCGGCGAAGACGGGCAATTCCCGTTCGGCCTGCCCGTCGGGTGCAATGAAGCGCACCGGGGTGCTCGCTCCCTGGCTGATCACGGTTTCCTCCGCCGCTGCTTGTTCTCGCACTTTTGGCCTGCGTAGTCTTTCAGGGGCGTGGATGATAAGCGTTGACCTATCTCAATGGCGCATTCGTCGCTAGGGAACTTGACGCCGAGCGACTTCGCTGCCCAACTTGAAGAAGCCCGAAAGATCGCATGACGACCGGACCAGAAACGGGGTGAGCTCCACTCCTGCCTATTGCTTACTATCAGCATGGACCAATCCAATGGGGGAGCTTCACCCCGTTGCACGAGGGTGGGATCATCCGCCGCGGCCGACCTCAACGGCAGCGAGGCCTCGATCAAGATCACACTGACGTGAACGTTGGAAAGGTCACGCCGAGTGCCCACGCGAGGATCAGGCCCTCAACATGCGTCCGCCAGTGCCAGAGACAATTTAGAGAAAGGCCAATTTAGTGGCCCAAACAGAGGGGGCTTAACATCCTAAAAGCGGACATCGGCAACGCGCTAGAAGATGTCCGCTTCAAGGATTAAAGCGGGCATGCAACTTTAATTGCTGCAGTGTATTTTATTACTTGCGCACGCCGGCTTCAAAAACCTTCTCACCTTCAAATGGACGCCACTCATAGCCGCTGGTTTCCCCGCTCGGCTATCGGCCTCCAGCGCCGGCGTTCTAACTTAGGAATGGATACCGCGATTGGGGGCAGGCCGGGGCTTGCCCTTCTGGGCAGACGCGCGACGCTACAGTTTGAGAGGGGTGGCGCGCGTCGTATCAAAGAGAAAGCGTTTTTTGCGTGAGGGCATTTGAAACTAAAGTCAGGATAGAAGCTACCCGACATCACTAGTAGCCCATGCCCACCTCGGGTACATGCTCTTTCTTTACCTCAGGCACCTCGGTCATCGTTGCTTCGGTTAAGAGCAGAACGCTCGCAACCGAAACCGCGTTTTCAAGGGCAATTCGAACGACCTTAGTCGGGTCGATGATGCCTGTTTCGACAAGGTCCACGTATTCCTTTCGGGCAGCATCAAAGCCCATGTTGCCTGTGCCTTCCAGCATGCGGGCCACTACAACGCCGCCATCGGCAGCCGAGTTCTCTGCAATCTGTCTCGCCGGCGACTGAAGTGCACGTTTCAGGATCTGGATACCCGTTTTGACATCTCCCTCGGCGGATACCTCGACCTCTGAGACTACGTCCGTGCAGCGAAGCAAAGCTAATCCTCCGCCGGGCACGATACCTTCAGCGACAGCTGCCTTCGTTGCGCTGATTGCATCATCCAGAGCATCCTTTCTCGCTTTCAGCTCGCTTTCCGATGGGGCACCTACACGAATAACGGCGACGCCTCCGGCGAGTTTGGCCAAGCGTTCTTCTAGTTTTTCGCGATCATAGTCGGAGGTCGTCTCCTCTATCTGGCGCCGAATCTGAACGACACGTGCATCGATATCGGCCTTTGCCCCTCCGCCACTGACTATCGTGGTTGTATCCTTGTCGATCGTCACCCGACCAGCACTACCCAGCATCTCGAGCGTGACGTTTTCCAGTTTGATCCCGAGATCCTCGCTGACCACAGCGCCCCCCGTCAGGATGCCGATATCGGTCAGCATGGCCTTGCGGCGATCGCCAAAACCGGGCGCTTTGACGGCAGCAACGCTCAATCCACCGCGGAGTTTATTGACGACGAGTGTCGCTAGCGCTTCCCCTTCGACATCCTCCGCGATCACAAGAAGCGGCTTCGCTGCCTTTACAATTTTTTCCAACAGCGGCAGCAGGGGTTGGAGAGAGCTGAGTTTCTTTTCGCAAATGAGAATGACGGGTTCACTGAGGTCGATAGTCATTTTCTCTGCATCAGTCACAAAATACGGTGACACAAACCCGCGGTCGAATTGCATGCCTTCAACGACATCAAGCGTCGTTTCGGTAGTCTTCGCCTCCTCAACAGTTATGACGCCTTCACTACCAACTTTGTCCATCGCCTCGGCAACCAAATCGCCAATCTGAGGATTATTGTGTGCCGAGATCGCAGCCACTTGGGCTTTCTCAATGCGTTGCTGAACCGGACGCGACATTTTCTTTAGCTCTTTGATAACAGTGCCTGTGGCCTGCTCGAGGCCGCGTTTGATGTCGATAGCACTAGCCCCGGCAACGACGTTGCGAATACCGTCTGTAAGAATGGCGTGTGCCAGGACTGTTGAGGTCGAGGTCCCATCCCCGACGTTGTCGCCGGTCCTCTCGGCCGCTTGGCGTAGCATCTGAACTCCAAGGTTTTCTTGAGCGTCTTCCAGTTCGAATTCCTTGGCAATCGTGACGCCATCGTCGCACACAAGCGGAGGCCCCCATTTTTTCTGTATGAGAACCGATTTGGACTTAGGCCCAAGGGTCAGGCGAACGGTGTCAGCGAGCTTGGTGCATCCCTGCAAAATCTTCTCTCGGGCAGCGGATCGGAAAAGGACTAGCTTGTGAGCCATGGGGCAACCTATTTCTGGTATCTGCAATTGTGAACGCCCAGTACACACGACTGATATCGCAAAAACGTGTCATGCAACTTGATTGGAATCATTTCGCCAGCACGCGTTCCTTGCCAGCTTCGAACAGAAGCAACACCGTTGAGATTTTGAGGAGAGTGAGTACCTCACCAAGGCGACTTTGATCGGCATCTCGGAACTAAAGTCGTTACATAAGACCGAAGACTGGCTGCTGTGGATCCGTATTGAAGATGCGCTTGGGGCGTTGCCCGAAGACGCCTCAGCTTCCGATAAGCCTTAAGAGATGCACCTGGCGCCCCCCGTTCGTCGCCGTGAAAGCGGAGGTGCCAGCCGCTTTGTCAAGTTTCAGCGATTGCTAGAGGATATAGAGCCGAACGGGCATCGAGCAAAAGATCTTGGCCGAAGACCTGCCCATCGCAGAGGATCGCGCCTGCGGCAGGCTAGTTCGGTGAGCAGTTCCATTGCAGCCCGCTTCTTGCGGTCAGCTCTGCCCCGCCCTTACAAGGTCAAGGAGGTGGCTTCGATCCTTAGGAGTTCGCTTACTGCTTTCCAGGCCGGTGCCGTGCTGGTGGGCGTCGTTGTCGGTATCGGCATCTTCAAGACGCCGGCAGTCGTTGCCTCGAATGTCGCCAGCGAAGCGGAGTATCTCGGCCTATGGTTGCTCGGCGGGTTAATAACCCTCATCGGCGCGCTCTGCTACGCTGAGCTCGGGTCTACTTATCCTCACGTCGGGGGGGAATACCATTTTCTGAAAAAGGCCTATGGGCGGCAGCTTGCCTTCTTATTCGCCTGGGGACGCATGACCGTCATGCAATCTGGCTCCATCGCCGCTGTTGCATTCGTCTATGGCGATTACGCTTCATTTCTTGTTCCTGCCGGTCCGTTCGGTTCAGGAATTCATGCCGCGCTTGCGGTCATTGCCTTTTCCGCGTTGCAGCTTATGGGCACGGAGGTGGGCAGCCGCGCGCAGCTTGCCCTAACTTTGGCGACAGTGGCCGTCGTTTTGATTGTCACCTTTATCGGTTTGACTATCAGCTCCCCATCCGCGGGGGGGGCCACGGAAAGGTCGGGAGCCATTGGCTTGGCGATGGTGTTCATATTGCTTACCTACGGAGGTTGGAGTGAAGCGGCCTATCTGTCGGGCGAGGTTCGCGATGCTGAACGGGACATCCCTCGGGCTTTGCTTTTTGGCACCGTTGCGGTGACGGCTCTCTACCTGGTCGCAAATTTAGCGTACCTGATGGCGTTTGAACTCGAGGGACTCCGGCAGTCGAAAACCATTGCTGCGGATCTTGTCGCCTCGGCGGTTAGCGCGAAAGGCGCAGAAGTGGTAGCGGCGATTGTTTGTATCACCTCGCTGAGCACTCTCAATGCTACAGTTCTCACAGGCGCGCGCTCGATCTATGCTCTCGGGCGAAGCTTCGCGCCATTCGCCGTTCTGGGCCGGTCCGCTCTTGGCGGCGTCGCGCCTCGCAATGCCATACTCCTCCAGGCAGCCGTTGCGACCGGGCTCATCTTATTCGGCGCACACTCGCGCGACGGCTTCGAAGCCATGGTCGAGTACACGGCGCCGGTGTTCTGGGCCTTCATGCTGCTTGTCGGGCTGTCGCTGTTCGTGCTCCGCTGGCGGGATCCGAAGCGTGCGCGTCCATTCCGGGTTCCGCTGTATCCGGTCACGCCGGCTATCTTCTGTGGCACCTCGGCCTATCTCCTTTACTCAAGCCTCGTCTATACCGGCGCTGGGGCGCTCGTAGGGGTCGGAATACTCTTAGCTGGTATCCCGATATTCCGCTTTGGCCGTCGCCAGACTGCCAGGAATAGCCCAGGCCGCTTCAAAGGACACACACGATGAACCGGAAAGCCTCTCTTACGCAATCAGCTCAATCTGTCCCATGAGTGCTGACGGGGAACACTTAGATTACCTCTCGCTGACGAGACGAGCGAAAAGTGCCGCTATCCCAAGGGCTGGAATCAGGAGAAGAAGGAGAAGCCCAACCGTGATTGTGGCGCCCACAAACAAAAATAAGACCATCGCGAACAGAAACCAAAACCCAAGGAGCAGAACAGCGCTCAGGAACCAAGCCCGCCAGCCTGTGATCACTGTGGTCTTACCATTCCTCGTGATGACGTATCTCTGCAAAATGTAACTCCCGACAGCGAAGATAAAGGGCTCCTCAGCCCATGCGCCTAGACCGCCTAGAAGCCCTTATCACAAAATGCATCTGCGCTGGAGACCAGCTTCAACGCTAATTCCTCCTCATGAGCCCAAGGATCATAAGTGGAAAATTCCAGCCTAAAACGGTCCAGTTTTTGGGGAGCAGGTCAACTCTGGGCCACCCGTCATGGCAACGCCTCTATCGTGCGTGCCTCCTTACTTCTTGTAGGCGTCTCCCAAAGGCGCAAACATGACCACCGTAAAGGCTCCGCGATGGAGCACTCGGACCACGGTGGACAAAGTCTACTGCTGCTGGAAATGGGGAAATGGCGAAGTATTTCGACCCGCATCTCGTCAACGGGCCTTTCGGTGACCCGGCTTTGTACGTAGACCTTATCTTCGAGCACCGTTCGTTGCTGTTCGACCTCGGCGACGTATCAGCGCTTGTGCCTCGCAAGCTTCTGCGCATCGCGCAGGTCTTCGTGAGCCATCGTCACATGGACCATTTCATCGGGTTTGACCCACTCTTGCGGTGTCTGCTTGGCCGTGAGAAGGAGCTCGGCGTCTGGGGACCGGAAGGAACGATCGAGGGTGTCGAGAGCAAGCTCGGAGCTTACACCTGGAACCTCGTCACACGGTATGAGAGTAATCTCACGCTAAGGGTGTCGGAACTCGGTCCGGATGGCCGCATCAAGTCGGCGGATTTTTCAAGCGCCAACGGTTTCCGGCGCAAGGACCATCGCAACTCCGAATGCGAGAATCGTATCCTTGTCGCCGACCCGAGCTACAAAGTCCGCGCGGCGATCCTCGAGCACGGTATCCCGGTGTTGGCTTTTGCCGTCGAAGAAAGAACACGCATCAATATCTGGCGCAGCCGGGTTGAAGAGATGGGGCTCTCCGTCGGTCCGTGGCTTAGCACTTTCAAGGACGCGATCCTCAACGGCGAGGACGACCAACTGCCGATCGCGATCACCTGGGCCGATGAGAGGGCAGATCGGCCAGCGCATCTGCCACTTGGGCAGCTCAGGTCCGAGATCATGAAGGAGACGAAGGGACGCAAGATCGGCTACATCGTCGACACAGCCTTCACTTTAGGGAATGCTCGGGCCATCGTTGCACTTGTTGATCATGCCGACATCCTTTTCATCGAGGCGCCTTTCCTGCATGAAGACATCGCGCATGCGGCGGCACGAAATCATCTCACTGCAAAGCAGGCGGGGACGCTGGCACGATGGGCCAATGTGAAACAACTTCGAACATTTCACTACTCGCCACGATACCGGGGCTGTGCGTCCAACCTCGCGGATGAAGCGCAAGCTGCATTTCTTGGTCGCTGATTATGCTCATCGGTTTTCTCATCAATCCCATCGCAGGGATGGGCGGGAGGGTCGGACTGAAAGGGACCGACGGCGTAGTCGAAGAGGCCATTCTACGAGGGGCACAGCCTGTTTCAGAAGGGAAGGCCAGGCAGGCATTGCGGCACCTGCGCCACGCGCTCGAAGCCGGGGCGCGATCCTCGGATATCAGGTGGTTGACCTGCTCAGGAGCGATGGGCGAAGGGGCCTTGCGAGCAACCGGCTTCGAAGATATTGCGGTTGTGCATGAAGCCGTCGAAACGCCGACCGCAGAGGATACGCGGACGGCAACAGAGGCTTTCGTAAATGCTGGCGTCGACCTCATCGTGTTCTGTGGAGGTGACGGCACCGCCCGGGACATCGCACAGATTGCAGGCGACCAGGTTCCCGTTGTCGGCATTCCGTCGGGTGTAAAGATGTACTCGGGGGTCTATGGCGTTTCCGCTGAACGCACGGGCGAGATTATAGCCCAATTCGTTGCGGGCGCACTCGACTGCGCGAACGTCGACATCCTTGATCTCGACGAGGAGAGATACCGCAAGGGCGAATGGGCCGTTCGGCTGGTGGAACTCGGCCCGGACGCCCTATCAACCAACCTGTACCCAGTCTTCGAAAGCACTCATCACAGAGCATGCCGATGAAGCTTTCAAGGCCGACATCGCCGAATATCTGGATGAGGAAATTCGAGCCCATCGTACGACACTCTTCGTTCTCGGAGCTGGTAGCACTGTCAAGGCAATTGCCGAGCGCCTTGGG
Organism: uncultured Alphaproteobacteria bacterium; assembly: GCA_963753045.1. Lineage (GTDB taxonomy): Bacteria > Pseudomonadota > Alphaproteobacteria > Rhizobiales > Hyphomicrobiaceae > Filomicrobium. The sequence goes on along the minus strand of CAVWAT010000015.1, from coordinate 509,188 downwards.
ATCGTGAAAACACTGTTGGGCATTGACGCGCTGTTGGGCGGGACGGTCATCGGAGCGGACCTCAACGAGAATGCCTTGTTGAAGCTGCTCGATATCTATCCTGTCGCTCAGCTGATCCTGAGCCCAATTGGTGCTCAAGGTTTCGTCCTCGGCCGTGGCAATCTGCAGCTCAGCCCCGCCGTGGTACGCCAAATCGGCATTGATCATCTGACCGTTGTCGCGACCCCGGCAAAGCTGAAGCGAACGCCGGTTCTGCGGTTCGACACCGGAGATTTGGAGCTCGATGCGCGGCTTGCGGATCGAAGATTTCTGCCCGTCATCACGGGTTATCGGCGGCGGCGACTGGTCCCGATCTCGACGTGATTTGACCTACAGCAAGGCAATGGTGATCATCATTCAGTTTAGCTCTCCATGACGCACCGCGTTTGTTGGAGGCGAAGTGATGTCGTTTACAACTCACACGAAAGAAGAGCGCCGGGCGATGCTCGATGCCATCGGTGTCGCGTCGGCAGAGGCATTGTTCGATGACATACCTCTGCACGCCCGCTTTCCCGACCTCGAACTGCCTCCAGCGATTTCCGACATCGAGCTTGAGAGGACGTTTCGTCGTCTATCGCAGCGCAATGTAACGCTTGACGACGGCCCATCCTTCCTCGGTGCAGGTTGCTACCGCCATTTCATTCCAGCCACCGTCGACTACGTGTTGCAGCGTGGTGAGTTCTACACGTCGTACACACCCTACCAGCCTGAGCTGAGCCAGGGCATGCTGCAGGCCATGTTCGAGTATCAGAGCATGATCTGCCGGCTCACCGGCATGGAGGTGAGTAACGCGAGCCATTACGACGGGGCAACATCGCTTGCCGAAGCCGCCTTGCTCGCGCTCGATGAGGCTGGGAAAAACCGATCCAGGATCCTCATATCGCCGGCGGTCCACCCGCACTATCGCGATGTGGTGGCGACTTACCTCAGTGGAACTCAGGCGTCTTTGATCGGCCCGGAAGACACAACGCTATCGGCTGCCGATCTCGTCGGCAAAGTCTGCGAGGAGACCGCGGCACTGGTCATCCAAACTCCGAACTTTTTTGGATACCTTGAAGATCTAAACGGCATTGCGGAGAAAGTCCACGCGCGCGGTGCCTTACTGATCGTCCTGGTGGATCCCATTATGCTCGGGCTGTTCCAGCCACCCGGTTCCTATGGCGCCGATATTGTCGTGGCGGATGGCCAGTCGCTTGGAATTGCTCCCTCGTTTGGAGGCCCATCGGTCGGTATTTTCGCCACCCGGCGCGCTTATATCCGGCGCCTGGTCGGCCGGCTCGTCGGCGAGACCACCGATGTCGAAGGACAACGTGGCTATGTGCTTACGCTGGCCACGCGCGAACAGCATATTCGACGGGCCAAGGCGACGAGCAACATCTGCACGAACTCCGCGCTTGGCGCTTTGGCGGCAGCGACTTATCTTGCGACGCTCGGGCGACAAGGGCTCAGGCAGGTGGCAGAGCTCTGCTACCACAAGAGCCACTACGCAGCGGCGCGGATTGCGGCCCTCCCTCGATGTAGCGTCAACCCCGCCACACCCGATCGACCGTTTTTCAAAGAGTTTTCCGTCGAGCTACCGCTGCCCGCCGCGGAAGTGAACCAGGCACTGCAGAAAGAATTCGGGATCATAGGCGGCTACGATCTTGGCCGTTCCTACCCGGCTATGACAAACCGTCTCCTCATCGCGGCAACTGAAATGAACCCGCGCGAAGAGATCGACCGTCTCGTAGAGGCGCTCGAGCAGATCACCGCGTCTAGAGCTGTCCGACAGGCAAGGAGCCAGTGATGTCCGAGCCCACACTTTACGAGTTGAGCGCAACAGGCCGCAAAGCTGTATCGCTGCCTGAGTGCGATGTTAAGTTGGCGACCATTCCCGAGCATCTCATAAGGGCGGACAACGGCCTGCCCGAGCTGACCGAACAACAGATTGTCCGGCATTACCTTCGCCTGTCACAACGCAACTTCGGCGTCGACTGTGGCTTCTACCCGCTCGGCTCATGCACCATGAAACACAATCCGAAGACAAGCGAACAGACCGCGCGCCTTCCGGGCTTTGCCCAGATCCATCCATTTCAGGACGAGGCAATCGTGCAGGGCGCTCTGCAACTGATGTTCGAGCTTCAGGAACAGCTGAAAGAGATTGGCGGATTTGAAGCGGTTTCCCTCCAACCGACCGCGGGCGCGCAAGGCGAGCTGACCGCCCTCCTGATGATCCGCACCTATCATGCCGCGCGGGGCGAAGGACATCGAAACGAGATCCTCATTCCTGATTCCGCCCATGGCACGAATCCCGCTTCTGCAACCATGGCTGGCTACATTGCCGTCGAAGTCCCTTCGGACGGGCGCGGCAACGTGGATCTCGACGCGGTGCGCGCCGCCTGCAGTGGACGGTTGGCCGGGATCATGCTCACCAATCCCAACACGCTGGGGCTGTTCGAGGAACGTGTTGAAGAACTCGTAGCGCTGGTCCGCGAGTTCGGGTGGGGTCGTCTACGGGGACGGCGCAAATATGAACGCACTAACGGCGATAGCGCGACCGGGGGATCTCGGTATCGATCTCATGCACTTCAACCTCCACAAGACGTTCGCCACGCCCCACGGAGGTGGAGGGCCAGGTTCGGGTCCGTTGGGAGCCAGCGGTCAACTCGCGCCTTACCTACCAAGCCCAATCGTCGAAAGGCTGCCTGAGGATAAGAAAGGATCGGTGGCGTATAAGCTCACGTGTCCATCTCATTCGATCGGGCGCATGAGTTCTTTTCACGGTAACTTCGGCATGTTCGTGCGCGCGTATTCCTATCTGCGCCGATTGGGTGCTCCTGGTTTAAGAGCCGCTGCGATAGACGCAGTGCTCAACTCCAACTACCTGCGTGTGCGTTTACGCGACGACTACCCTGTGCCCTTCGATCGCACTTGCATGCACGAGTTCGTTTGCGAAGGGCAGCCAAAGGGCTCGGAGGTCCGTGCCATCGACGTCGGCAAACGGCTCATGGATTTCGGCTTTCATCCGCCAACAACCTATTTTCCGCTCACCGTGCGTGAGGCACTGATGATCGAACCGACTGAAAACGAGTGCAAAGCCACACTCGATGCATTCGTGGAGGCCATGCGCGCAATCGCCAGGGAGGCCCGTGAAGAGCCGGGAAGGTTACGTGAGGCTCCCAGCGCTACACCAGTTCGACGTCTCGACGAGGTGAGGGCAGCGCGTGAGCTCTTGGTGTGTGAACCCACGTTGAGGACCTGACGAAGCCGCCCTTGCTTTCGTTTCGCTCCCGCCGAAGGCGATTACGTGTCAGGCGCTACTTTTCTCGAAAGTCCCCATGAGGTGGGCTTCTGCGAGGACGTGTCCGCGCATGGTCTTTTCAAGGTCCGCCTTCGTGACCATGCCGAGGTGCGGGAGAATCGTATCGAGTGCATAAAGCTTGTGAAAGTAGCGGTCTCGACCTATCGGTGGGCACGGGCCGCCATAGCCCGACCGCTTCCAATCGTTGAGCCCCTGCGCTGTCCCAGCCGGCAGGTCCTCTGGCCTTATGGCCCCTGGCAGTGCGGCCGTCGTTGGCGGGATATTATATAGCCCCCAGTGAACCCAGGTCATACGGGGATTCTCCGGATCAGGGGCATCGGGGTCATCGACGATAAGCGCAAGGCTTTTCGTGCCCTCCGGCAAGCCCACCCAGGCGAGTGGCGGAGAAATATCATCGCCATCGCACGTATAGCGCATGGGTATTTCCTCACCTGCATCAAATGCGGAAGAAAAAATGGCGAGTGGCATTTTCAATCCTACATTCTCAGCATTGCAGATTCTACGCACGCCTCGTCACGCCCAAAACCAATCGCTCGACAGCTTCTCATCAATGCAAGTTCTTTCGTCTGTCTAGCCCCCTACGCTTGGGCCACTAAATCGGCGTTTCTATAAATTGTTTCTGACACTGGCGGACGACTGTCGAGGGTCTGATGCGGAACCTGCTCAAGTCAAAAGGCTTCTCGCCAGTCGCCGTCGTGACGGACAAACTGCCATCGTATGGCACGGCACTGAGTGAACTTTGCATGAAGGCTCGACATATCACCGGCGGCCCGATCAACAATCGGGCCGAGAATTCGCATCTACCGGTGCCGCAAAGAAAACAACGGATGCTGAGCTTCAAGTCAGCCGGTTCCGCGCAACGATTTCTCTCAACCCATGCTGCAATCTACAATACCTTCAACGTCCAGCTTCATTTGATCTCACGCAGAACATTGCGCCAGTTCCGAGCGGCGGCAATGGACAGGTGGGGCGTTGCCACTGCGGAGGCGTGAAATGTTGGGCGTTCACCGCCACTGCGGAAAAGGCGCGTTAACGTGACACTGCCCCGCCGAGGCATCAAACGCCGAAGGGATATGTGTCGGGGATGCCTTGAAGCTCTGTGACAGTGAAGGGCGTGACCGCGCGAGTGCGATCGATCCAGATGTATTCGTCGAACTGCTTGGGCAGAACAGCCTCGAAGTAATGGCTGGCAAGCTCGGTCTCGGGCCGATAGATGACACCGATTGCACGCTCAAGCCGTGGCTTGGCAATCCCGTCACTCGCATCCTTTAGCCCCTTTGCCGTCAGCGGCAGCATGAGGCCTGGAACACTGGTCATATGGAAAAGCCGCTCGTAGCTCTGGGGATGAGCCGGACGCACCTGCATCACTTGCATTGGCCCATCCCAAGCCGACGCCGCCGCCACCGTCCCGTCGTTCGTGCCAAACCCGATATGGTAGGAACTCTGGCCGTAGTAGTTGCGGCAGAGCTGACCGATATTGATCTCGCCCCGCCGGCTCATCTCTGTGGCGCTCGCATCGCCGATGTGAGAGTTGTGCGCCCACACCACCGCCTTTGCATCGCGTCCGTGGAACGCCAGAAGGTTCTGCAGTGTCTCGAACATATGGCTGTCGCGCAGGTTCCAGGATGCGCGAGACCCGTAGTACATTTTGCGATAGTATTTCTCGGCATTGGCGACCAACAGCGCATTCTGGGCTGCGTCGAAAAAACTCTCACCGTCCTTGAACCCAAGTTCCTGCTGTTTCTCCAACAGGGACACAAGCATGTGCGCGACGTCGTTTTCACATTTCTTATATAGACCCTTCAGAGCGGCCTGCCCGTACGCCGCAGGATCCGCTTCCCAGGGCGACAGGCAGCCATAGCGGCGGCGGGCCAGCCCAGCCAAATCCTCGTCGACCGTCTCGAGATAAGAGATCACGGCCCGGATCGAGCCGTAAAGGCTGTACAGGTCGAGCCCATAGAACCCAGCGCGCTCTTCGGGAGGTACCGCAAGGTTGCGTGTATGCAGCCAATCGACGAAAGCCCGCGTTTCCTCGTTGCGCCACATCCACGTTGGAAATCTTGCGAAGGCCGTCCACTCCGCTGGCGGCACGTCGCGATGCCGGACGTAATGGTCGATCCGCGCACTGTCCGGCCAGTCGGCTTCCGCGGCGACGATATTGAAGCCCTTTTCCTCGATCAGCCGGCGCGTAATCGCCTCGCGCATCGAATAGAATTCCGAGGTGCCGTGACTGGCCTCTCCGATCAGGACGACACGCGCATCTCCAATCCGCGTCAACAGAGGCGCCAAATCGGCGCCGTTGATGTCCTCGAAGGTATCGCCGTGCTTGGCGATCAATCCGGGAAGCGAAATGCTGACAGCTGGCCGCCTTTGGACCACGCGCGGAGACCGCGTCTCCCAATCGCTCTCCTCTGTTTCCCAGCCTTCCTTGCCGATCAGCGGCACGAAACGGACGTCCGCGATGTCCTCGCGCTCGAACTCATCCTCATCGATGCGGGTGACGCGAATGAGTTCCTGGGCTCTGAGATCGCTTCCCACGGGTATAACCATGCGCCCGCCTACGGACAGTTGGCGCATTAAGGATTTGGGGATGTCGGGCGCACCTGCAGAAACGAGGATCGCATCGAATGGAGCCTCGTCGATCCAGCCTTCAGTTCCGTCCGCATGCCGCACGTGAACGTTCGTGCAGCCAGCGCGCCGGAGATTGGTAGCCGCCCGCTCGGCTAGCTGCGCGATACGTTCGATCGTAAACACATCTCTTGCGATCTCGGCCAAGACGGCCGCCGCATAGCCGGAGCCGGCGCCCACCTCCAAAATGCGCTCCCCACCCTTGAGAGCGAGCGCCTCTACCATGTATGCGACGATGTAGGGTTGCGATATCGTCTGCCCACCACCTATCAGCAGTGGCCCATCGCGGTAAGCCATCGATGCAATATTCGCCGGAACGAACAACTCCCGGCGAACGGATCGCATGGCTGCGAGCACCAGCGCGTCGCGAACACCGCGTGCCTCGATCTGATCTGCGACCAAGCGCTCCCGCTCAAGTTCGAACTTGGACATGACAAGCGCTCCTAAGATCGAAGGATCTTCGTCAATCGCACTCGACACCCGGCACTGGAATCAGTGCTCAACGGTGCGACCATGCCAGACAGTCCACCGGGCTCAGGATATAGAATGTTTGTGGAAGACGGAAATGTCCTTGACCAGTATCAACTAGGATGCCGTGCAAGCCTGGCGGTGCTGCACACTTTCAACGCCGTAGCAAAAGTAGGCCACGGGCATTGATGGTCCCGTCGCACGAGAGGCCGATGAGCCGGAAAGTCTCTCTTTGGAAATCAGCTCAATCTGTCCCGTGAGTGCTGAAAATAAACAGCGGTAGAGGCTCAATCAACGCCGTCTAAGCGTGACTCTGCCGTAGCCTCTCACGCTAGAGAACGATACCGTTTGACTGGAACCGCTTAACTTGACACGAACCCGTCCAGAGACATCGTAATCCTTGTTGTAGAAGTCCCCGGCATACCGGCTCGGGCTCGCTTTCAGGACTTCGCCAGTCTGCATAATCTTGGTCGATGTGGTCGCGCACGAGGCGCTGACCGCAAAGAGTTTCTTGCTTACTTTTGAATAGGTGATCCGACAGCGTACCTTTTCCCTCGGGCCGTCTACGGGCTTTACAAAACCTGTTCCACTCCATCTCCCCTCTATCGATGCGGCATGGCTGGGGTTTGGGAAAGAGAGCTGGATTACGACTGCGGTCACGATAGCCGATACAATTGCTTTCATTATAGCTTCCTACTTTGTGCGTTTGTTTTCGTCTTTCCGATTCAAAGGGTGGATCCTTTGCAGGTTGGCAAGAGAAGGGGAGGCGTTGGCACCACGGGCCGTGACCAGAATCAGGGCCGGTAGGATCACAAGATCAGCTATGAGCGCAAAGAATAACGTGAGCATGCAGATAGCCCCGAACTGTCGTGTCGGGGGCACAACGCTCAGCTGCGTCACCGACAGACCTGCAAGCAGCACAACGGTGGTCAGAATCAACACCGTACCGATGAGACGCAATGTTTTATCCATGGCTTCCGCCGTGGAAACATGCTCCCGCTTCTCAAGCTGATATCTGTTGAGGACGTGGATCGTATCATCGACGGCAAGCCCAAATGCCACCGTCAGACCTACAACCGTCGCATAATCGAGTCCGCCGCTGGTGAACAGCAACCACGTCCCAGTGGCAAAGAGCGCGAAAAGATTGGGCACAATGCTGAGCGCCGCCATGAGCATAGACCGAAATGCAAGGCCGATGAGCAAGATGACAATGGCAACGGCACCCATCATGCTGATACTCAATTGAGAAATAACATCTGTCGAACGTTTCGCCGCAATGCTGGAGAGCCCGGTGAGTGACAAGCGAAATTCAGGATATAGAGAGCGCAAATTCGACAGCTTCGCTTCGATCTCTCTGGAGATCCCTAGGACTTGTTTCGCCTCAAGGTCATTGATGTAACCGGATACGAGCGCCGCTCGGGTCTCTTCGTCGACGAACCTGGATTTGATAGCCAGAGGGACGGTTTCAAGTAAGCGAGCGGTTGCCTCATCAGGTCCCACCCCTCCTAATTCCGCCCACGCCTGTAGGTCGCGCCAAGAGCTGACCTTGCTAATTGTAGGGTGTGTCGCTAGGGCCTTGTGAACCTCTGCCAGTACGATACTCACCTTCGACGCTGTAACGTCGAGACGCTCCGGCCACTCAATCATGACGTTTAGAGGAAAGACGCCACCGAGGCGATCAGCCATGCGCTCCGTGACGGCTGCGGACTGACCTTGATCGGGAAGCATATCGCTCAACTGATAGCGCGGCTCGAGTTGTGTGTAAGCCAGCAGAAACAAGCCGGTCAGAAGTACGCCAGTGACTGCAATGCGGTCTGGCCGCAGCGAGACAGCTTTTCCTATAAATATTGCCGCTCTATCGAGGAGGTGCACCCCGTTATAGGGGCTCCCACCAACGAGATAAGATCTGTTGCTTCGCAAGAACAGCTTCGCCAGCATGGGCATGATCACGACGATTAGTGTGAGGGCGATCAAGACGCTGGCTCCTGCCATAGCCCCGAATGAACGGATCAGGGGGGAGGTTGAGAATAGTAGCGACAGTAATGCGATCGAAGTCGTGATCGAGGTCAGAGCACAGGCCGGCCCAATCTCGTGAATTGCGTTTTGAATAGCCTTGTTTTCGCCGATGCCGGCGTCAAGCTCACGGCAGATGGCAAACAGGAAGTGCATGGCATTGTTCAAGGTAACAACGATCACGAGTGGCATGACCGCATTCATCAGTGGATCGATCCGAGTTCCGGTCCAGCCGAACAATCCAAGGCAAAAAACAATCGCTACGATTGCGGGGATGTTTGCCATGAGGACAAGTTGCGGTCGGCGAAAGAAGAGCCAGCAGATCGCACCGCCGACGAGCAGTCCCACTGCATTAAACAAGACGACGTCGCGTGCGGTCCCCTCGATGACTTCCGCCTTCATCGCAGGCACGCCTGAGACGCCCACCTTTAGTCGGTTGGCACCTAGGGCGTCACCGATCTCAGACTTCAACGTCTGGATCACGGCCGGCAGCCCTCGTTCGCGCACGTGATCGGCGTCAAGAGCAACAATGAAGAGAACGAGTTGCCCGGCTTTATCAGGCTTCGAAAGAAGACGGTCGCGCGCAAATGGATGCTGATAGAGCCGCTCGGCTAAGCGCTTCAATTCGGCTGGGTCGTCCGGGATTTCATCGGGAATGATGGAGGCGGGCAGGGCGTTGGCCTGAAGAGGTTCTTTCAATGAGAAAATTGAAACGACAGATCTGACTGGTTCGGCGAGCAGCAGGGCAAACTTCAAGTCCTGCATCTGCTGCAAGTTTTGTGATGTGAAGATTTCGCGTGCTTCAATAGTGACAAAGACATCAAGGTCACTTGAGGGGAAGCGATCGCGCATGCGCTCGAAGACTTGGTAATCGGGTGTTGGCGACTTTAGGAAGTTTTCAAGCGAATCGTCCGTTGAGACCCACTGGAGGCCGGCGGCCATTACTAAGGTCAAGCTACAGAAAAGACTTAGAGTGAACCTTGGCCAACGCAACGAGAGTTCAGCGAGCCGAAGAAACGGCCACACGAAACTTAGGAGGCTATTTTGCGGCGCTCGTTGTGAAGCCACTTGGGGGAAATCGTTCGACAACATGGTTCAGGTAATGGCAGCATAACCTTTCCCGCTGGGATCACAACGGCGCTCTCCATCAATGGGTAAATCACGCAGTTGGATTGCTGCGCCCAGCTGCACGCTGGTGGCAAGGGGCTGCTCTTTTTAGCGCCAGATTCTCTAGGCTTGGCATACATCGATCTTGCGGCCACTTTCTGGAGTGGATTTCCGCTTCGCGATCTTCTGCGTCAAGACGCCGTTCTCAGATGTTGCATCGATGTTGGACGTGTCTGCACTGGGTTGCAGATGGAAGGTTCTTTGGAACGCTCCATATTCACGTCCTAAAAAGTAACATGTACGCTCCAGCTAGGCGTCTTGGTATCGTTTGAAGGCGCTCAACCCATGAAGATAAGCATCAAGCATAACTGCATCGACTGGAGGACACTCGTCTGCGCAACCCGAAAGAGCATAAGTGGTGTCGATGCAGTCAGATGACGCCGAGCGCACCCGAGAAAATAAGTCCAGCAAGCCATCAGGCGCATTCGGACAGGGACGGGTTGCCCATCGCATTAAATTCTTTGCAATTGTCGGCATGCCGCGGTGAAGCTTGTTGCGCCACTCTCTATAACTTACCTGCTCAAGGGCGCGATCAAATGCGGGGACTGATTGAGCCAAGCTAGCCAGCGATTGAGGATTTGGGTTGCAAAGATTTAGATCCAGTCGCTCATGTTGGTCACGAGCAGCTGCCTGCGCCACGGCCTTCGCAAGAATGTCAACGGGAACGAGGTCCACCTGAAAGTTGACGTCCGGCATGGCGCCGACTTCCAGGCAAGCGGCTAAGTATTGGCGCGTCAGATCACTCTCGGGAAGATAGCCTTGATTCAGCGTTCCCCCAACAAAGCTCGGGCGATATATCATCACCGGGAGGCCTGCCTGACGCGCAGCTTGCACTTCCAGTTCTGCAGTCCACTTGGATCGAAAATATCCGATCGGGTGTCTGTGGTATTCGCGAAGGGGCACATCGCGAGTTAGATAGCCGTGTTCAACAGCATCCAACGACATATAAACACCCGACGTTGACATGTGATGCAATGCCTTCAAACAACCATCGCGGCAGAACTCTAGGATCCGACGCACAGCCACCACATTTGCCATTTCCAAACTTGAGAAAGATGAAAGGTAGCTTAGCTTTGCACCGAGATGAAAGACAGTGTCGATCTCAGCGGCCAGTTTCAAATAATCGTCTTTGGAGAGGCCGAAATGCGCGCGCTCGAGATTGCCATTTAGAATTCTTACGCGCTTATCAAAAGTATTTGGATCGATGCCTTGCTCTGAACGCTTTTGCTGCAGCCGAGCATTTGCTGATCGACCGACAAAACTGGACCTGACAAGGCAGACTATCTCTGCATCAGTCTTATCAATCAATTCCTTGAGCAGGTAACTACCCACAAAACCCGTAGCGCCAGTCAGTAAAATTTTTTGGCTTTTGGAAATCGATTTCGGTGCACAAAATACTGAATGATCGCGACTTCCAGAACCAATTTCGCCTAACAAATACATCAAATGCCCCGATGAACGAGAATACTCGACAGTCATCCTGTAAGGGACCGATCCAAACACAAGAAAGCGAACTCTTGTTCCTTAATATAAATAGTAAAGAGAGCTGCCGACACAATCCTACCCAGTTCTTCAAAATGATGCACCGAACGCTGAATGGGGCAAGAGCAGCTTGTCCTCTGTCGGGGCCACCAGACAGTATAAAGTCAGTGAGCAGGGGAGACTTTCCGGTTCATCGTAGCCCCGAAAAAGGGGAGCAATGACTTAGAGCAATAAGCGTCGCCCGAGAAGCGCGAACAAGCTGTCCGGCTGTCACAGTGCAAGACAGACAGGTATCGCGGGCATCTCATATCCCACAGGGCAGTCAAAGTTGAGCTCCTTAACCAACACGAGCAACCCGAAAGTCGCTGGGAGTTGGCAAGCTTAGCGGGCTCACATCTGAGGCATTGCGGAAGAAGGTCGAACGGGCGGAAAAGTGGCAAGACTAACCACGACATGCACTCCTCACGGCGCGATTTTATTTTGATGTGGTCATCAATACGAGGCCACCGGGTCTAGGGGAGAGATCCGGTGACATTATCGCACGACCGATCTGGGGGGCTGATCGATCACGTATCTGGAGCCTGGCGCGGGTGGGGAGTGATCAACGGGGGATAGTGATCAGCCAGAGCGCCGCTCTCAGACACTACCAATTCATACAAATGTTGTAGATAAAATGAATTGATCATTGTCAAAAAGTAACATGCCGGACCGATTTGTCGCAGCAGCCGTCCGATGCAATCGTCTCCTCACCGCGCGATCCCTCTTGCAGAATGCGGGTCTTCTCCTCAGCAGAGTACTTCCGACGTGTCCCCCTACGGATGCGGCTCCTACTATGTCCTCATGAAGGGGGAAACACTAGACCGTGTCTCACGCACTTGCGGTATTACAGCTGAGGTATTGCTCAAGGCCAATCCGCGCATTCAGAACGTTCGTGAGCTCCCCATTGGTTTCCCGATACGAGTTCCGGCTTATTCGGGGCATACCAGCGGTCGTCCCTGCGAGAAATAGGTCATTTTGCAGCCCGGTCAACCTCTCGATGAGCTCGCTCAGAAATGTGGCGTGACCTTGCATGCACTGCTCGTAGCTAATCCGAGTATCCGACGCCGGGCAGCTAGCCCGCAGGTAACTCCTGGCTCCAAACCGATTGGCAGGCGAAGGCGGACAGATTGCAATCAATGCTCCCCGGAAAGCGACGGGATGACCGTCGGGTCTGTTCGGCAGTAGTTCGGTTTGGGTCTTTTCCAACCGGCATCCACGCTCACGGATACCTGTCCCAGGCTCGTGCTCTGCGCGCTTACAATGGCTCGAAACGGCCAGACGATAAGACTGAGGCCGATAATCAGGATCGCCGCTGCGTAGCCGAGCGCTGTGAAGGGTCGGCGCGCGGCGTCCGCAAACCGCCCGAGCATGGTGAGGCCGGTGGTCCGGCTCCAGGTCGTGGCGCGCAGGGCTGGAGCGGAAATGAGCGCTGCAACCAGCCAGATCGTCGTCAGAAAGGTGGTAATCACTGATGGCAGCACGTACATGGCGACGTAGTCGATCGGCTCTCCCCTCAACCAGCGTACAAGGTTCTGCGACACACAGTGGGAGACCACATTAGGCGTGTTGCTCCATAGCCGTCCGACATTTTCGAGAAAGCCATGGATGTTGCCAGTCGCAAGCGAAATAAGCGGCAAAGTAACCGCAACCACGAACAGGAAAACGCAGGCCGTGAGCACAATGTCGAGCGCCGCGAACAACGGCAACATGCCATAGCGTTTGGCCAGCTTGAGAACCAACCGAGTTTCGCACAGCGAAATGTAGTCTGCGAAAACATTGCACAGGCAGAGTGCCATGGCACCGAGCGCGACACGCATCCAAGGCTCTAGTGGATGCGGTTGTTGTTCGAGTTCGCCCATCCGCCACTCGAGCGCGGCCGTATCCATGAAAGCTGAAAAAAGGACAACAAACGCACCAACTGAAAGCAGCATTGACCGTAGAATGCATTTCCGACCGAGGTGGTCTTTCGTGAAGACGCATTCGAACAAAATCAGGAAAACGTCCGAGCCGCGCAGGCGTATGCCGGACGCCGGCCTTAGCCAGCCTGACACGACGGCCTTCGTTCGCGCCGGCAATGAGTTGTCGCAGAAGGCGCTCAAGTTCAATACGAGCCATGCGAGACCACCAACCACCAAGACGTCCACCGCGCGAAGATAGCCACTCGCCGTAAGCGCGATGACGAGCACGGCTAATAGGCCACCGGCGAACAGCAAGGATGATGTGTTTCCCAGCGGCGATGCGGTCGGGCTCGGCACCACTGCCGCAGTACTGTGGCAGACAGCATTGCGTAAGGCTCGTCCTTCGGCAAACCGTATGCTGTAGGCGCGTATCGGCTCCGCGAGATTCTTGACCCACTGCTCGCCAACGTCGTCAAAAACATAGGGCGTCTGTTTGGCGACGTAGTCGCGCACGCCCCGGGAAACGCACACCGCACCCGCCTCACTGAGGCTTTCCAAGCGGGCCGCAACGTTGACCCCGTCACCAAAAATATCCTGCCCTTTGATCATCACGTCGCTGACGTTGACGCCAATGCGGAATTCAAGCACGCGCGCCTTATCATCGATCGCCGCATTGGTCTCCGCGACCGCTTCCTGGATTTCTACTGCACATTCGACGGCGTTTAGCACACTCGAAAACCCGGCGATTAAGCTATCCCCGGCAGTCCCTGTTATTCGGCCGCCGCGTTCCAAGATGAGCCGGTCAGTAGTAGAACGATGGCGCGACAGCGCTTCCAGCGTGGCGACTTCGTCTAGCTCCATGTGGCGCGAGTAACCAACGACATCCGCCGCCAAGATGGCAACCAGCTTGCGATCCGCTTGCAGCGCCGATTTCACCATTTCGACCATGCGCTAACCATTCTCACCCATCATTTCGGAATCGCGCTTTCAGGCAGGCTGAGCCGCTTCCGGCCACCTCCCTATGAACCCCTTTAAGATCAATCGCTGGCTCTTCGCTTGCCCGTGAACGCTCAAAGAATAGCTTGATCAGGGGGAATTCAGCAGGTCTGCAACAAATGCCGAATATGGCTGACTGCTCGACCGTCGACTGTTTCTTAGGGAACAGCTGACCCGAATTTGAACAGGACCCGGCCCTCACGCCACGACCCCGGTTAGCCCGTATCACGAGGGTGCCGAAGCTTGCTCTTATCACGAGTAACTCTTAAGTTTTTCAGCAAATCCGGCTGGCAAAGAATGATTCACCCAACGTGCGTCGGGACCGTGGCGACACAGACCTAAACCACGCCATAGGCAAGCATCGCATCCGCCACCTTCACAAATCCCGCGATGTTGCTGCCGCGCACATAGTCGATGCGGTCGGAACCCGCGATGCCGCCACGCTCCACGCAACGGTCGTGGATGCCTTGCATCAAATCCCGGAGCTTTTGCTGAAGCTGATCCTCATCCCAGGACAACCGGGCCGCATTCTGACTCATCTCCAGCCCGGAAAGCGCAACGCCTCCCGCATTTGCAGCTTTGCCAGGTCCATACAGCAATCCGGCTTCCTTGAACAACCTGATCCCCTTGAGCGCCGTCGGCATGTTGGCACCTTCCGAAACACACTCACAACCGTTGCCGATCAGTGTCCGGGCGTCATCTCCGCTGAGTTCATTTTGAGTGGCGCAGGGAAACGCGATCTGACAGGGCACCGACCAGGGACGTTTGTCCGCATGGAATTCAGATCCCCTGAAGACTTTCGCATACTCTGAAATTCGTCCCCTCCGGTGGGTCTTGTGTTCCTTCACCCACTGCAGTTTCTCCTGGTCAATTCCGTACCGATCAAAAATAAAACCCTCTGAATCAGAAAGCGTCACCGCCTTCCCTCCAAGGTGAATGATTTTTTCAACGGCGTGGGTCGCGACGTTGCCGGAACCGGAGACAATGCACAGTTTGCCATCCATCGACCGTCCAACGCGCTCGAGCATGTTCTGGGCGAAATAGACGCAACCATAGCCTGTCGCCTCCGTCCTGACACGGCTACCACCAAATTCCAGACCCTTGCCGGTAAGGACGCCTGAGAACTTGTTGGTGATGCGCTTGTACTGTCCGAACATATAACCAATCTCACGCCCCCCGACACCGATGTCACCTGCCGGGATATCCGTATCCTCCCCAACGTGGCGGTACAGCTCTGTCATGAACGACTGACAGAACCGCATGATTTCATGCTCGGATTTGCCTTTGGGATTGAAGTTTGCACCACCCTTGGCACCTCCCAAGGGAAGACCGGTGAGGCTATTTTTAAACGTCTGCTCGAACGCGAGAAATTTAAGTATGCTGCGGTTGACTGTCGGATGAAAGCGAATGCCGCCTTTGTAGGGTCCGATCGCGTTATTGTTTTGAACCCTCCAGCCGCGTTGGACACGAATGTTGTTGTTATCGTCCTCCCAACAAACGCGAAAACTCACGACCCGATCGGGTTCGACGAGGCGCCGCAGGATTTGATACTCATGATAGACTTCCTTGTCGGCGATATAGTCAAAGATGTCTTCGGCGACTTCGCCCACTGCCTGCACGAATTCTGGTTGTCCCGGATTGCGCTTCTTGACACCTTCCATGAACTCCGCATATCCGACGTGGTCTGTTACAGCCATATCTCGCCCTTTCGAAATTCTCTTTGACACAAATTTTGGAAGCTCAATTTCTCCTTCAAGTATTCGTGCGGACAACACTGGAGCAGCGGCAGCTCAAGCGCTCCCCCGGCGAAGTCTGTCTCAGTGAGAAACCAGGACGGGCACATTCATGGAGGCGAGAACCTTGGTCGTCATGCTCCCAAACAACATCGCGCCCAGCTTCCCGCGGCCAAAAGCACCCATTACCAACACGTCCGGATCGGCTTCAGCGCAATAATCCAGAACCGCCTCAGCGGGGCTGCGTTTTCCCGGCACGAGTCTCACTTCCTCAGCTTTGACTCCATGCCGTTCAAGATGGGTAATAATCTCCGCCGCCGGCAGCGGCGCATAGGGATCTTCGTGGCTCTTCTTGCCTTCCACGACCAGAATATCGAGCTTGCGTTTCGTCTCCAGGATCTGCATCGAATCCGATAGCGCCCGCGCCGCCGACCGGCTGCCATCCCAGGCGACAGCAGCCGTCTCTTTGAACTCTCGAGGCTTGTAGCTTTCAGGCACGATGATCAGCGGTGTCCCGATGCTATGGATCAGCTCCTCGGGTTGCAGCGCTCCTTGCTCGCGCCTGATCGCGCGGGCGAATTGTCCGGTCAGAAGGATATCGAAGAACCTTCCCTTTCTGGCCAACGCAATGCCGGGATTGCCCGTCTCGACAGACCAATGCACGGGGCCCTTGAATTCCAGCGCTGAGATCTGACCATGAAATTCTTTCTCGATCTCCGCGACTTTGAGCCTGGCGGTTTCCTGAATATTCTCCAGGACGTCTTGCGCAATCCATCGCTTGAAGTCTTCTGAGATCTTTGTCGGCGAGTAGACATGGATGCCGGTGATCTCGGCTTCATACTTCTTAGCCATTTGCACCGCGAACTCGAGTGCCGAATGTGCAGCTGGGCTACCGTCATAGGCCAACGCCAGATCCTTAATCGCCATAGCTATCTCCACATGCTACCGGTTCATGCTTGCTGGGACGCCACACCGAGGCCTGACGTCCCGTTATTCAAGTGGCTTCGAACGGCTCAGGCCGCGTGCACGCACTTCCCCCGGGTTGCTTGCTGCATTCAAAGAAAACCCTGGCACGGCAAATTGCACAGATGCTACCGTCGAGCTGGGGAACAATTGCCGAAATGGCGTACCCCTTATTGTCTAAGATGCGGCCCTCCCCGATACGGTCAATGACGTTCAGCTTCTTTAGCTGTTTTAGCCGAGGCGGGTAACGCGCGATGATGTAAAGTGCACCTCCATGCGCCCGGCACCTCTCCGCTTCCTCGCACACCGCGTTTGCGCTCGCCAGATCGATGTCGCCAATTCCCTTGAGATACAAAAGCAGATGCTTTTGCTCGGGCCGGCGAATAGTGCTGCATGATGCCGGCCGAACCTTTGGCGCAAAGCACGCCGCGATTGACCGGATTATCCAGATTGCCTTCGATGTAATGCACCCAGCCGTAACGCATGTGGACGTTAATCCCGCAGCGGCACGCGCACATGTAGCAGGTCGTTTCTCGGACTTCGCCCACAACTTTCGGGGACACATTAAGCGTGCTCGGCGAGTTCATGAATCGAACCAACTCTGTGCTAACTGTTTTCGTCAGCGGTTCTGTTTGCTCAGAACATTGGCCAACGCCACGGAAGCCAGTCGTGTTTCAGGTGGATCGGCTCGGCTGGTCAGAATAATTGGCACGCGTCCGCCAACGACAACGCCTGCGGCGCAGGCCGAACGGAAGTAGACAAGAGACTTAAACAGCACGTTGCCCGAGACGATGTCCGGCACAACGATCGCATCGGCGGCCCCGGCAACTTCATCCTCATCCAAGCGTTTCGCCAACGCGGCTTCTCGCGACAAGATCAAATCAAGTGACAGCGGGCCGCTGAATACGGCGTCCGGAATAGTCTCAGTTGCCCATTGAGCAAGTTCGCGGGCCTCTAGCGCCGAAGGTACCGAGGGAATTGGCTCTTCGGTGGCCGACAGCAACGCGACCTTGGGACGGGTGATACCAACAGCATGGGCGACATCGACAACGGCTTGGAGGGCCGCCTTTCGAGTTTCCATGTCCGGGGCAACGTTGACGGCAGCATCCGTGACGAGCAGCGGCCTGTCACTGTGCGGCGGTGTGATGTGAAAGATATGTATCAGGCGGCCTCCGTCACGAATCCCATGTTTGCGATTCACTGCAGCGCGCATCAGGATATCGGTATGAATTTGCCCCTTCATCAAGGCATCCGCGCGCGCTTCGCGCACCAGTGCAACAGATGCCTCCGCAGCTACCGCTTCGTCCGCCGCATCGACAATCTCGAACTCAGAAATGTCCCAACCGATATTTTGCGCTTCCTTATGAATCGCATCTTTCGGGCCAACGAAAATCGGCTCCATGATTTCAGCATTGACGGCCGCCCGGCACGACAGCATGGGAAGTGCGGCGTTGGCGCAAACGATTGCGGTACGCGAGGGTCCAAGTTGCCGCGCACGCTCAATCAGTCCCGTCGGACAACAAGGGGCATCGTTCAGAAAATGATGCCGGCTTAATCGCACTTGTTCCGGCATATATGTTGTCTCCGTCATCGAACAAGTTCCCATTCAAGCGGAGCAAGATCCCGCAAGGGGCACAGACAGGCTGGGCTGCTCCCATCCCTGCGAAAGGCGGGTCGCGGATCGCGCACGGTTTGCGCCTTGACGCAACCCGCAAACCGTAACGTTCTGCTCATTCCACCTGCTGTGGACGCATATCGTTGCGATCAATACCGGCAACAGACACCGGCTTTTTCATAGCGTCACGCCGGAACGGCTCGCCGAGTTCCTGGTTCAATACCACTTCGATGAATGTCGTGACATTGCCATTCATCTGCCCCTCGATCGCGGTCTGCAAAGCCGCTGTGAGCTCTTCAGGAGTTTCAACCTTCACGCCTTTCACCCCACAGCCTTCGGCAACCTTGGCGTAGTCGACACCGACATTGAGTTCGGTGCCGACGAAGTTATCTTCAAACCAGAGTGTGGTGTTTCGTTTCTCCGCACCCCATTGGTAGTTACGGAAAATCACCATGGTGATCGGCGGCCAATCATTACGTCCGCACGCGGTCATCTCGTTCATCGAGATGCCAAAGGCGCCGTCCCCTGCGAAACCGACACAAGGCACATCACGACAGCCGATCTTTGCCCCAAGAATTGCAGGAAAGCCATATCCGCATGGGCCGAACATGCCTGGCGCGAGATACTTACGCCCCTGCTCGAATGATGGATACGCGTTGCCGATGGCGCAGTTGTTGCCAATGTCCGTGGACACGATGGCATCCTTTGGCATCGCCGTCATGATCGCCCGCCAAGCCTGCCGCGGGCTCATGCGATCCGGTTCGCGTTCGCGAGCGCGCTCATTCCACGTGATGCCAGGATCGGAGTCGTCTTCATGATCCATCGACGACAGTTCCTGCAGCCATCTCGATTTCGTCTGCGAAATGAGATTGCGCCGCGCCTGCCGGCCGTCATCGCCCGCCGAAGCGGTGAGTTGTTCAAGGATCTGCTCGGCGACGAACTTCGCATCACCCTGGATTCCGACGGTGACCTTCTTGGTCAGCCCGATGCGGTCGGCGTTGATGTCGACCTGGATGATTTTTGCATCCTTGGGCCAGTAGTCCAACTGATAGCCCGGTAGCGTCGAGAACGGATTAAGCCTCGTCCCCAAGGCCAACACGACATCGGCTTTCGAGATCAGTTCCATCGCGGCCTTGGACCCGTTGTAACCGAGCGGCCCCATCGACAGTGGATGTGAGCCCGGAAACGCGTCGTTGTGCTGATAGTTGCAGCACACAGGTGCCTCCAACCTTTCGGCCAAGGCTTGAGAAGCATCCATCGCACCTGCGAGGACCACGCCGGCACCATTCAAGATGACCGGGAACTTCGCCTCCGAGAGGATTTTCGCGGCCGAAGCGATGGCTTGCTGACCGCCCCTTGGCCGTTCAATCCGCACGATTTGCGGTAGCTCGATATCGATCACCTGGGTCCAGTAATCGCGCGGCACATTGATTTGCGCCGGAGCACTCCCGCGCCTGGCCTTCTCGATTACCCGGTTGAGCACCTCGGCGACGCGCGTTGGATCCCGAACCTCTTCTTGATAGCAGACCGTGTCTTCGAACATCGCCATCTGCGCGACTTCTTGGAAGCCCCCTTGACCAATCGTTTTGTTGGCCGCTTGCGGCGTAACCAAGAGCAATGGCGTGTGGTTCCAGTAGGCCGTCATGATCGGCGTCACGATATTGGTAATGCCGGGCCCGTTCTGCGCAACCGCCATCGACATCTTGCCCGTGGCGCGTGTATACCCATCAGCGCTCATGCCGGCGTTGACCTCGTGCGCACAATCCCAAAACGTGATTCCCGCAGCTGGGAACAGGTCAGAGATTGGCATCATTGCCGAACCAATAATTCCAAATGCGTGCTCAATGCCGTGCATTTGCAGAACCTTGATGAAGGCCTCTTCAGTTGTCATTTTCACGGTTTCATGCCTCGTAAATTCGTCTCGTTGTTTGCTCTATCTTCCGGTTGCAATGCGCTAGGCCGCGCTTGATGCAAGCCGCTCTTTCAACAGGCCCGGGATGCCGCTCGGTGTGTCGGCAACGGCAACACCCGCCCTTTCGAGGGCGGCGCGTTTCGTCGGATAATCGCCCTTCCCGCCGGCCACGATGGCTCCGGCATGTCCCATTTTCTTGCCAGGAGGGGATTGCCGGCCGGCAATGAAGGCGACAACGGGCTTTTTCATAGTCGTGGCGTAGGCCGCGGCGTCCTCTTCGGCGCTGCCCCCAATCTCTCCACACAGAACGATTGCGTCAGTACCCGCGTCTGCATCGAGAATGCGTACGGCATCCGCAGAAGTCGTACCGATCATGGGATCGCCGCCAACGCCATAGAAAACGGATTGGCCCAATCCCTGTTGCGTGAGATTGAGGCTAACCAGGGTCCCTAGGCTTCCCGAACGCGAGACCACACCGACCCGGCCAGGCTGGAAAACCCGATAATTGAAAGCAGGCATGATGCCGACGAAGCACTCGCCTGGCGTGACTAAGCCTGCCGTGTTCGGGCCGACGATCTGCGTGCCGTTGGCAGCCGCTGCGACGTGCATCTCCATGACGTCGTGCGCGGGGATATGCTCTGTCAGGCACACCAGCATCTTGGCGCCTGCCTCACACGCATCGATAGCCGCTGCCTTGGCCACCATCGGCGGTATGAACATGATCGAAATGTCGAACGGGACCGACTTCGCGGCCTCGCGCGCGCTCGCAAATACCGGCACGCCAAGATGCTCCGTTCCGGCCCGCTTAGGATTAACGCCACCAACGATAAGAGTGCCATAATCCTGCATGGCATTTGTCCAAAATGTACCCTGTTTGCCAGTGATGCCCTGGACCAGGATCTTATGGTGCTTTCTCGGGATCATGCGCTCACCCTTTCGTTCGCAGCATTGACAGCGGCTTTCACCGCATCGTCCATCAGGTCGAAGGGTTCGATACCCAGCCGCTCTTTAACGAGAGCAATCGCCTCATCTTCTCCCGTTCCATGAATTGTAAAAAAGATCGGAATGTCGGGATTGAGTTCCTGCCAGGCGCTCACCACCCCCTCGGCCATAACGTCGGTTCGCGCGAACGCACCGCAGAAGTTGACCAAAAGGCTCTTGATGTTCGGATTTTCCAGCAAGATCGACAAAGCCGTCTTCGCCTTGGTGTAAGCCTCGCCGCCAACTTCGAGGAAGTTTGCGGGCTGTCCACCGTAGTGCGCGATCACGTCCATGGTGGTCATGGTGAGACCCGCGCCGTTCGCAATGACGCCGACTGAACCGCCAAGCTCAATGTACTTCAGCCCTTCCGCCGCAGCTTTGGCTTCCAGCTCCGTTCTCTTTTCCGGAGCGGCCAGGGGAATGATGGCTTCTTGCCGCGGCGCCGCCCCATCGTCCACAGTCAATTTGCAGTCAAGTGCAACGACTTGGTTGTCCGCAGTAATAACGAGCGGATTAATTTCCAGGAGTTCGGCATCGAGCGCGCGGTAGGCCTTTTGGAGATTGACCAGAGTCGACACGAGCTGATCCTCGACAGCCTCCAATCCAAGACCGGAAACCGCCTCCCGCGCAGTTGTTTCCGTCAGTCCGTCGATAATCGAGAAGGGAATCCGGCGCATCGCATTCGGATCTTTTTCGGCCGCTTCCTCGACGTCCATTCCACCCATCGGCGAGAACAGGAGCATCGGGCCTTTGGTCGTACTGTCATTCACGATCGCCGCATAAAGTTCCCGATCGATTTTCGTTTGAGCCTCGATCAGAACCTTCTCAACGGGCCATCCGCCGATTTCCATGCCGATGATCTTCTCGGCAAGTGAGCTAGCTTCATCCGCCGAGGCAGCAAGTTTGATCCCTCCCGCCTTACCGCGTTTTCCGGTTGGAACCTGCGCTTTGACGACGCACGGACCGATATCTTCAGCAGCCCGGCCCGCCTCGATGGGATCGTGAGCGAGCTTGCTCGCCGGCACAGTGATGCCGTGTTTTGCCAACAAAGGCTTGGCGGCGTGTTCTTCGAAGTTCATCGCGCGATATCCTTTTCCGGCCTGATACTATTTCCCGTACCTGGACCAATACGGACCAAACAGCTCCTCCTCCGAGGGCTTGTCTTCCGCAATGGTGGTCACGAGGTGCGTGATGTTGATGAAATGCCGGTAGTTGAGGTTCTCGGTAATCGTGTTTCCAGCCCAGGTTCCGCCACCCATTGAAAGCGTAAAGGGGAGAGCGTTCTCAAAGCTTCCGCCATTGCCGAATGTATGCGGCTGATTGACGAGTATCCGGACAACATCGGTCTCCGAGGCGAGCTCCCTGGCGTGGTCCATATCCTTGGTATGAATCCCAGCAGAGTGCCCCTTGCCAGTAACGTTCAGCACATCGCGAACGATCCGTTTTGCATCGGCAAAGTCCTTGGCCCGGTAGACCGTCAAAACCAGCGACAGCTTTTCGTCTGCGAAACTGTGTTTCCCACCGATCGCGTCTTCCTCCACCATAAAGAAGCTTCGGCTCTTTGCTTCTTCGGGCAGCCCCATCACTTGGGCCGTGATATCCGCATCCTTGGCGATAATGCGGCGATTGAGCTTTCCATCAATCCACAATGTGTTGCGCACGCGTTCGCGTTCATCGGAACTGCAACGCCAGCCGCCCGCACGTTCCAGCGCCGCAATCGCGTCTTCGTAGATTTCATCAAGAATCACGACCGAGTTTTCTGATGAACACGATGTCGAGTTATCGAAAATCTTGGAGGCGCAGATTTTTTCAGCCGCTGCGTCCAGGTCCGCTGAAACGTCGATGATGACCGGCACGTTGCCGGCGCCGACCCCGATCGCCACGGTCCCTGACTGCATCGCGCGCTTTACGTTGTTCTGAGATCCCGTGACGACCGCAAGGTCCACCTGCTCCATCAGCGCCTGTGTCATCTCCTTCGACACCGGCGACGGTAACAACTGAACGAGATCCTCAGGATGACCGCTCCTCTTCAGTTCAGCCCGCATCAGATCGACGGTCTTCGACGTCGTCGCATAACCCGCTGGCGACGGCGCGATCACGACCGCGTTCCCGCCTTTCAAGGCCATCATGGCTTTATTGACCGGAGTTGCCGCCGGATTTGTGGAAGGACAGACAGCGCCGACAACGCCGACCGGCTTTCCATACTTCACCATGCCGCGCTCGGGCTCTTCGCTGATAACGCCGACCGTCTTGGCTCTCAGCAAGTCGCGCAGCGTGCCGAACGTCTTGCGGGTGTTCTTGATGATCTTCGACGGCACGTTGCCAAGGCCGGTGTCTTCGACGCCAAGTCGTGCCAGCAATTCGGCGTTTTCCGGCTTGTAGATCGCCCACGCCAATGCACGGACGGCATCATCTACGCGCTCTTGGTTCGTGTTTTCGTAGGCCTCCATCGCCGCTCGCGCCCGAGCCACGACATGCGCAACCTGCGTCTGTGGATCAATGTCTGCTTCAGCCGGAACAGACACGCCGCTCGTCGTGCCAGATGTGTCAGTCTTTGCGCTTAGCGAAGTCATTACCCACTCCAAGAAATTCGGCTCTGGATACCATGAAACCAGCGCCCGTTCGGTTTATCGGTGAGGCCGCACTTCTCCTGTCCGCGCTCGTTGAGCGCGGTGCGGCCACACCGATTCTGCCTAGACAGTCGTTCTTAGAGACCAGCGAGAAGCTTCTCTAGAAACTCTTGGCGCTTGGCCCACATTTCCTTCACTTGCTCCCGGTTCATTACACGTAGCGGCGAGCCACCGGCTTTCATCTGTTTGGCGACACGCTTGTTCTTGAACATTTCGGGAACCTTAGCGGCAAGCACGTCGATCACCTCTTGCGGCGTACCCTTGCGAACCATGATGCCTCGGAAATTCACTGAAGAATCATCAACATCGAATCCCTGTTCTTTGAACGTCGGTACGTCCGGCAGAAACTCTTCATTGCGTTGCACATCGGCGATCCCAAGAATCTTCAGGCTGTCGCGACTGCGATACGCATCGGAGAGATTGTTGACACCAGCCATCACCTGACCACCGAGAACGGATTTGAGGGCCGGCGCGCCACCTTTGTGTGGGACGTACTTGAGCTTTGTCCCAAGTGATTTCTCAATCTGCAGGTAGGCGATATGGTGACCCACGTAAAGCCCGGCACCGGACACCGTGATTTTTCCAGGATTCGCCTTGGCGTATTCCTGTACGTCCTTGATGGAATTGAACGGGCTATCCTTGTTGACGATGAACACCGCCGGGTCCGCACCCCAGTTCGCAATCGGCTCAAGCTTGTCGATCGTGTACTTGGTTTTGAACTTGATCGACTGCGCGATGAAGTGCGGCACGTTATAGGCAGCCAGTTCGTACCCATCGGCCTTGGCGCTGGATGCGTATCTGTTCCAACCAACCTTGCCACCTGCACCCGGCTTGTTGATGATGACGATAGGTTGTCCCAGGTATTCCTCGTTCGCCGCCACCATCGTGACGATACGGGCTTGGAAATCCGTTGCGCCGCCAGGGCTGTAGGCAACCATCAAACTGACAGGCCTGTCTGGATAATCCCCCGCTGAAGCAGGAAGTGCCAGCGCCGCGGCCATCACCGCCAGCATACCGAGTTTAGTCACATACTTGCTCATTGAGTTTCCTCCGTTATTTTTTGCTTTCCAATCAGACATCATTGCTCGGTCGATGCGTTACAGAAACAGACCGCGCGGCGTTTGCACTTGCAGCGCAAGTGCGAAGACGAGGTAGATCACCAGCATGAACCCGACGGTAACGGCGATCCTCATAGCCCACGTGCGAATTGAGAGGTGCGGCTTCGGGTCATACAAGGAATAGAGCGTGAGGAACCCAACTGCCGAACCGGTGTAAAAACCGAGTTGGGGTGCCAGCACCAGAACGTAAGCCAGCATCACTGCAATCCCTGGCGCGATGCGCAGTAGAAGATCGAGGGGAATGCCCACACCTGTGCGGTTTGCTCCCCGAATAGCCCGGACTAGCGCGCTAACCGACAGCAAAATCATTGCGACCGAAATCAGCTGCGGAAACAGATACGGCTGCGGGTCATCAACCGAGAAGCTCGCATAAGCGATCCATAGCCCCAGCGCGAGTGTCGCGAGAACCGGCAAGGATTGCTGAAGACGTCCGGCAACTTGTTCCTGCTGGCTCACGACGATACTCCTACACGCGGCTGGAGGCGGCGAATGCGAATCTCGGAAATCACCGAATAGACAATCGAAGCCACAACAAGACCAATCAGGAATAGATTGAGTGCTCCGGTGAAGAAGTACGCAAACATACCGTCACCTGCCTCTGCGATAATCTGGCCCTGGACATAATTCGATTCCGCGATCGGCCCGAGGATAACGCCGAGCACCAGAGGTGCTGGACTGAAACCGTACTTGGACAAGAAATACATTCCCAAACCAAGAGTCAGCATCACCACGACGTCTGAATAGGAACTCTGAACCGAGTAGGCTCCAAAAACGCTCAAGACGAGAATGCCGCTGGCCAAGATGGGCGGAGGGATGCGGACGACGTGAGCGGCCAGTCCAGCGATATAGAGTCCGAACACAAGCATCAAGAACTGCCCGACGAGCAGCGAATTAATGAAAGCCCACGCGACGTCAGCATGTTTTTCAAACAGGTTCGGCCCAGGGAAAATACCGTGGATCAAAAGCCCGCCCAGTAGAACGGCCGCCGTCGGGCTTCCAGGAACCGAAAGCGTCAGCAACGGCACCAGCGATGGACCAACCATCGCATTATTCGCTGTTTCAGCAGCGACCACGCCCTCGCTTTCGCCTGTCCCGAATTTTTCGCCGTTTGGCGAAAAGCGTCGCGCCTGATCATAAGAAACAAGTCCGGCGATCTGGCCACCTGCGCCCGGTATAAGCCCGACGATGACACCAACGACGCTCCCGATAATAGCAGCGCGTGTCTTGGAAAGGGTTTCACGGAACGCAGCCACGATACTATGGGGTTGCACCTTGACGATTTCGTATTGGCGATTAATCCGTCCACCTTCGAGCATCTCGATGATTTGGGGTATCGCAAACAAACCGATAAGAGCGGCAATGATATGCACTCCGCCCTCGAGATGTTCTGAGAAGATGAAACGCTCCACGCCCTGAATCGAGTCATACCCGATCATTGCGATCCACAGACCAACAGCGCCTGCCAGCAAGCCTTTGACCACCGACTTCGAGTCGAGTGAGCCAATGATGGTCACCCCAAGAATCGCGATCCAGAACATATGCGAGGGGCCAAAACCGAGCGCCCACTGGGCCAGCACCGGGGTTAGGAAGATCAGCACGAGTATTCCGATAACCCCGCCGATGAACGATGAAATGAAGCAAATCTGAAGCGCGCGGGCACCCTCGCCTTTTTTGGCCATGGCGTTGCCATCGAGCGCCGTAGCAATGTTTGCTGGCGCGCCGGGTATCTTCAGAAGGATCGCGCTGATTGCTCCACCGGCCACCGTTGCCGTGTAGGCGGCACCTAAAAGCATCAAGCCATGGACCGGGGTCATGTGGAACGTGAAGGGGATCAACAAGGCCACTGCCATAGTCGGCGACAGGCCTGGAGTTGCGCCTAACAACAGACCGCCAATTGTGCCACCACAAAGAATGGCCATTGACGTCAGCGTGAACACGGGCCCGAAATGCTGCAAAAATTCCACGGTGCCAACACCCCAAAACTGTTCCTGCGCGGACAGTCGATGCGTTAAAAAGAACCATCTGTCGCTTGGTGCAATTTAATGCAGCATTATGAAAAAGGCTTCGCAACCATTTTCATTTGCGGACAACAAGGCCGAGCAACGCTGGGCTCTTTGATACGGCTCAAACGTTGATACGGCAAGCCTCTGACTAAGAAGTATTCCCTTGCCGATCCAGAACGCACTTATGAAAACGGGGCCACAACAACTTTCATTTTCAAGCGATCCGTGATGTAGTCGCCGCATGGCACGAAAAGCGCTCCGAGATGGACTGCCGGGTATTGTCGATGTCGCCTCGATAGCAGGCGTCTCTCCGGCCACGGTTTCGCGTTACTTCAATGCTCCCGAGAAAGTGAAGGAGGCCACCCGCAGCCGGATCGCGTCGGTGGTCAGCAAGCTGGGCTATGTTCCACACGCAGCCAGCGCACTGGGGCCACATGCCAGCGGCACTGTCGGTCTCATCGTTCCAACGATCGACAATGCGATCTTCGCAGAGATGATCCAGGAATTCTCGATCACGCTCTTCCGGCATGCGCGCACCATGCTGATCGCCGCGCACGGTTATGACCTCGCCCGCGAGTTGATCCTCACCGAATCCCTCCTTCAGCACCGCATCGACGCAATTGCCCTGATCGGCTTGGAGCACACTGAACAGACCAACCAGCAGCTGGCGAAGGCCAATATCCCAGCCGTCATGCTCTGGAATTACCGCAACCGCCAAGAACGACCCTGCATCGGGATCGACAATCGCGAAGCGGGCCGGACCGCAGTCCAGCATCTGTTGGAGCTCGGACACCGGGACATCTTGTTCTTGCTCGCCGAACCCCGCGCGAATGATCGCGCTGCCGATCGCCGGGCGGGAGCTTTAGCTGCCATGAAAGCGGCAGGCAATTCCGTTCCGCCAGATCAACGAATCACTTGCCCCTATGAAATTCAGGCCTGCAAGGACATCGTTATCGAGGCCCTGTCCCGGACACCGCGCCCGACCGCTGTATTCGCGACCAACGATGTGATTGCACACGGTGCGCTGTTTGCGGCCCTCGCACTTGGCATCTCCGTCCCCGACGAACTCTCCATCATCGGCATCGGTGATTTCCGCGGATCCTCGTCGGTCGAGCCAGGGCTGACAACATTGCGCGTGCCTGCGTGCCAGATCGGCCGACGGGCAGCCGAAGTCCTGGTTGAGATGATAACCTGGCCCAGCGCCACGCTCGAACGCGATCACAAATGCGAGGTCGAGCTTGTCGTGCGCGGCTCAACAGGCCCGCCGAGAACGTGGCGGCGTAAATAACGCCGAAACCAGCGATCTTCTTGCGCCGCGTTGCCGTCTCCGCTCGTGAGAGCGGCTCCGACGGCCACGCTGGGTCTGGAAATCAGGCCACCAACGAACTAACATTCAAACTGGGCCACTCAATGGGGGCTGACCAATAGTCAGACCAAAGCTTTCCGGAACGTCAGTGCTTGTCAGTGCCTCCTTGTTCTGTATGACATCCTGGCGGGTGAGGATCGCAACCTCATCCCAACGCTCCAGCAAAAAGCGATCCTGGCTATCGAAGAGCACGTTGAGCCGGTCACGGTAAAACGGAACGGTCGCACGAGCGTGACGACATAAGCGTTCCAGCAAGGATGCCTGATAGCGGCTCATCTCTTCACGGCTATCGCGCTCACAAGCATCCAACACCTGGATGTATTCCAAGGTAATCTGTCGTAAATCCATCGATATAATGTTTGGTTTATCCAGTAGGCCAAGTTCAGCTCGGTGGAACATGAGCGGTCTCATTTCTAATGTATATCGGCTACATGTCGGCGGATAGCTCGTGGTGAGCGTTGAGCTACAAACGGTCGACCCGCCAATGCACAGTTGCGGCGCTGCGATGGGCAAATGGCCGTTCAAACGTCTGAGTAGACCCTATTCCATCGGCTCGTTGGACGACGACCGCGCATCCCAATCAAATTACAGATTACACTCGATAGAATCAGTTCGAATGATAAGTGTTCAGAATACAGCCGAAGCGATCAAATTATCGGATTCTGAAACCACGTAGTCTTTGGGAACCACGTCGGTATCGTGACCAAGCGTTGGCGCAGCTTTTGCCCAGGGATTAGAAAGTCCTAATAAAAAGCTGCCAGAGATCTCATCCTTGGCGAGACGCACTTCGGCGATTCAGTTTATACTCCATGGTCTTACGATGCAGTCTGGAGTTGTGCGTAGGCCCACTCCGGCGTCCATATGGGTCTGCAAGTGAGTTGCGCATGTGAAACTAGCTAATTCAAACAGGATACATGCAATGGCTCACATTTCTAACGAGGCTCTGGTTGCCACGGCACTGCTAATCACAGCCATTGTAGCCTTTCTCTTTGGACTATCATTCTTTAAAGCAGCCGTGGTGCTTTGCTTGATCTGGCCCAGCTTGAGCCTGCTGCGGTCCAATTTCCGTTGGCGTGAAATGAAGCGGGGAAATCCGAAGTTCCTCGCCCTTCAATCTGGTGATGATGAAGTCAATACCGGGCGCATTTGGCATCACTATCTTGCCCATAAACGGTACGCAGAAACCATCGTCCGAGACAGCGAAGAGCGCTAGTCGACACCGAACCAGTTGATGACATGTTGATGTGCAGGCTTGACGTGACGTGCGACGCGAAAGTTATGCTCCATGCTCACTCAAAGGGAGGCTAACTTGCAGCTAAAATATGAAACTCAGCCTGGAGGTAGGATCTTATTCGGCGTAATTGGTCTCCTTGCCATCGCGGCATTTGCTGCCGATTGGACCTGGTTGTCTGGCCTTTTGATGGTGCTCGGTTTTACTGTGATGGAACCAAAGCATCTCGCCTAACGGATTGTGCGGAAAATAATGATGAGCATGAACTCGCAAGCGGCTCTCGCCGTCTTCTTTGTGGGCGTCGCCGTCACATATCCTGCGGCCACGATATTCCTCAGGGATGGGGCGAAGTAAAAACGTACGCACCTCAAAATTCCAGCTGCAAGCGCCTGCGCCGACCCGCACCGTCTCGCTCCATCTGGTGGCGTGCTCCGCCAAGCCCAAGTCATGCGATTATGGTGTATTTATTGCGTGATCTGACCGATGCGCGCCGAGGCCCTAAGAAAACCGAGCGTCAATTCTGATGGCCGTGGGTTGAAGCTTGTTACTGAACGGCATCTCTCAAAGCGCTGCAGCGTTAGCCTCCCGACTAAAGGTAAGATGTAATGTTCCGGCGCCTATCTGACTTGAAGTGTTTTATGGCAACCGCAGTCGCATACTTTGGATGCGCGGTTGGACACCATGCGATTGCCACGGAGCCAGGCTCACCCCCTCCCCAATCCACTTCCGCAGAAGCATCGCCCGAGTTCTATAAAGACATCGCACCGATCCTGATACGCAAGTGCGTCACCTGCCATGCTTGCTATGATGCGCCATGCCAACTTGTGATGACCGCGCCAGAGGGGCTTGCCCGCGGAGCAACCAAGCACGGCGCTTACGATTCCGAACGATTATCACCAGCAACGCCGACGAGATTGTTCGTTGATGCATAGCGAACTGTGGACTGGCGAAAGCTTGGCTTTTTTCCGTTTTGGGCGGCACGCGCCTTGGCCAGCGCTCCGATACATCATCGCTCATGAGCATGCTCAGACTTGGTCATGCAAACCCGTTCGAGCCAAACAAGAAGGTACCCTCCCATGTTGAATTTGGGCTGCATCGTAAAAATGCCTGCCCCTTGCCCTCGGAGTTTACCAGCTACGCAGCACTTCGCCCCGAACAGGGAATGCCTCTCGCAACAACCGGTCTCACCGACCGCGAGTATGAACTTATCGAGACTTGGGTAGCAGACGGTGCACGCGTCACAGTCAAAGAAGTGAAGCCTACGGCACTCGAACGAGAGATGATTAAGTCCTGGGAGACGTTCCTAAACCAGTCGGACACACGCACTGCCTTGATTGCACGCTATCTCTTCGAACACCTATTCCTCGCGCACCTCTATTTCGATGCGGCGGGCAATGGCAATTTCTTTGTATTGGAAAGGTCCCGCACGCCACCTGGCGAACCGATCCATCCCGTAGCGAGCCGGCGACCGAATGATGATCCAGACGTGCGCTTCTATTACCGCTTGCGACTACTCAATGAGACGCTGGTCCACAAAACCCACGTCACCTACTACGCCGGTCGAGAAAAACTGGAACGAATCAAAGAGCTCTTTCTCACCAGCAACTGGTCCGCCGGAGCCCTTCCTCTTTACGGAGCTGCCAACGCTGCAAATCCGTTCGAAACCTTCCGAGCAATCCCGGCAAAGACGCGATACCAGTTTCTACTCGACAACGCAGAGTTCTTCGTTCGCTCCTTCATCCGCGGCCCCGCATGTCGTGGGCAGGCTGCAACGGACGTCATCCGAGATCACTTTTGGGTTCTGTTTCAACGTCCGGCTTCCGATCCCTTTATCTCAAACTCCAAGTATCAAGATGCCGCCATCCCTTTGCTAGGCTTGCCCGGTGAGGACGATAACTTGTGGCAGGCTGGTCCCGAATGGTTACGGTACCGTGACGCCCGCCAATCCTATCTCGAAAAGCGCCGAACCGAATATCAGAAACAGTGGCCACTGGGTCCATCGCTTGAAGATATTTGGGATGGCCAAGGACGCTACCGTGGAGCTCTGCTCACCGTATTCCGCCACTTCGACAACGCGTCCGTCGTTCACGGTTTTGTTGGCAACTACCCAAGCACCGTTTGGATTATGGACTACGCAATCCTGGAGCGATCGTATTATGGCTTGGTGGTGAACTTTGATGTTTTTGGAAATGTTGCACACCAACTGCAGACAAGGCTCTACTTCGATTTAATCCGTCGAGAATCGGAGCTCAACTATCTACGTTTCTTGCCAGCCGACATACGCGAGGAGAACTCGCCTTTCTTGGTACCGGGGACTTGCATCGCTCAGACTGGAGCTGACGTATTCCAACGCCGACACAACCACTCCGACACGAGTCAAGTATCGATCCCCTCAGCCACGAAGAGAGTTTGCTGACCAAGTTCTCACACGCGAAAAGGGCCCTGCCGGGAGGCAAGACCCGATAAACCGTTGCCTTGAAGGACCGTGTAAACCAATGCGCGAAGTATTTCCGCATCAGGTCGAAGTTCAGGAGGCGCTGAAGCAGCTGGTCGGGAAGCCTTTGAGTAAGGCGCCGTACATCGCACACCTCCCCGACATTGCTCTACTCACCGTCGAGTTGAACAACGGAGAGAACCAAGTCTATTCCATCATTCGAAACCGGGCCCACACCGATGTGGCCTTCATTATGGACGAGGACCTCAGACTTGAGCCGGAAAAGGATAGCTTGACTATCGTTCGCGGCGTGGCAGGCAGCTATCCAAACTTTATGTTTCGTGCGAAATCTGAGCAGTTGGAAGCATTCACAGAAGAGCTTTTGGCGAGCCTAACCGCGACAGAATTCGACATGCTCGTCGAGAAATGGGGCATCCGCAGAACACATCCCGAATTTTGGCAAATCTTACATGGTGTCACCGAATATCTAGAACGCACAGCCCCCATCCAGTCCAGCATACTCGATATCAATCGCTACAAGAATCTATAGCTCGTATTTGACACGTCGCCGCCACAACGGTTCCAAGTGCATCAATCGCTGTAACAAGACAGTTTGTGACACGCCCATGTTGCATCAGCTCTCTACGTGACCGTAAGCATCTCCCAACACACGGGCGAAAACCTCCGCGCCAGCGAAACGCCAGCAGTTGCGTCGTATTTCAGCGCACAGGCTGAACAAATACTTCCTGTGGGCTGCGGATCGCCCCTCCCGATAATTTCCAAGAATTTCATGATCCTGTGACGCCCGGAACAGCGGGGCGCCGACAACTCCGGCATTTTGGGTTCATCGAACGGCGAACATACGCCGCCAACCAAATTCAAACACTCAGAGTCATCGAGGGCAGGCATTATGAAAAAGACATTCCTTACCACATTGACCGTCGTCATCGTCGCTACAACCACCAGCCAGGCGTTTGCCGTAAGCAGCTCCGTTAGAAATGCCTGCATGGGCGATTATCTCTCCTACTGCAGCGCACACTCGCCAAGCAGCCCCGGCGTCCGCCGCTGCATGCGCGCCAACGGTTCGAAGCTGTCGCGCCGTTGCGTAAACGCTCTGGTCAAGGCTGGTTATGTTTCCAAGACGCAAAACGCGCCGCAGCTCGGCTTCGCTCGGCCGCTAAGACAGAATTTTCAAGTGAATGACGGACGGCGGGCCCATGCGGCTCGCCGTTTTGCTTTGCCCATTTCAGCCTATCAGGCCCATATTTGAAAGGCTGAGCGAACCCCGGCGATAGCCGCTAAATCGAATGCCGGCGAAAACCCTACGCAGCCCCAGAGCCGCGTCCACCACGCATCACAAAAGATCCTCTGGAGCCAAGCAGACCTTGGCTTATCGCGCTCAGATCTGTATTCGCCTTTGACGAACCGGTCGAAGGGCGTGATTTCACGTTCGGACCTCGACGCTTTGAGGTGGCACCATCATGGCAAGTACTTCGACAACACGCCAACGACGAAGAGTTGCGCCGATTGCAACCTGGGCTTTGTGAAATGGCCGTTCTGGATTGGTTTGTCATCGGCGGATACGGCGTCGTTGTTCTAGTGCTCGGGATCCTTGCCGGCGGCCCATCTGAGAGCGACACCGATTACTTTCTGGCGGGAAGAAGGGAAGGTTGGGCGCCAGTCGCGGCATCCACTTGGGCGACAAAGTTATCCGCGTTGACGTTTATCGGCGTCCCCGGAGCAGCAATTGCCGGCAACTTCGCCTACGCCCAGTTGTGGATTGGTTCGTTTCTGGCAGCCTACCTCGTCGCGGCAATTTTCATCCCGGAATTTTACCGCCTACGCGTATCCACGGTTTACGAGTATCTCGGGTATCGGATCGGGCCGCAAACCCGAACCGGAGGAACCATCATCTTCATCATTAGCCGCTGCCTTGCGAGTGCGGTGAGGCTTGCAGGTTGCGCCATTGCCGTATCGGTCTTTTTTGAAGTTGCTCTCGTAGATGCCATTTTGCTGATCGCTGGAATAGCTGCCGCCTACGTGCTGACAGGTGGTCTGCGGGCCGTAATTTGGACCGACGTACTTCAACTTCTACTGTTCCTGACCGGCGCGATCGCAGCGATCACTTACGTCAGTGTGACGCTGCCGGGCGGTGTCGCGCAAATCGTCGAGACTGGTGCCGCGGCCGACAAATTTCGCGTGTTTGATTTCAGCTTCGACCTAGCCGACCCGACGACCTTCTGGATGGGAAATCTATTCGCGCTTGTCCTAGGACTGGCAACCGGAGGGACCGACCAGGATATCGCACAGCGCGCCCTTGCCTGCCCCAACGCAAGGCAATCCCGAATCGCAATTGTAACGGCGGGCGCAGCTGACCTGATCAGCACCCTTCTGTTCTTAAGTGCAGGCGCGGCGGTGTTCGCATACTACGACGCCTTCCCACGCGATGCCGTTGCGAAACTGATGGCAGAGAACCGGTACGACTACATTTTTCCATATTTCATCCTGCACGAGTTACCAGCCGGCCTGCGCGGTGTGCTCGTTGCAGCATTGCTGGCAGCAGCGATGTCATCACTCGATTCTGCGCTTAGCGGACTGTCGTCGTCGGCGTATTTCGACTTGGGTTTGACACGTAGGGGTCGGCTTAAATCCGTACTGCAAGGTCCACGTATTCTGGTTGTCGTATTCGCAATCGTTCTTGCCGGCATCGCCATCGGCTTCGGATCGCAACCATCAATTCTTTGGTTCGGCCTACAGATCATGGGGTACACTTACGGCGGATTGCTCGGTCTGTTTCTGGTCGCATGCTGTCTGCACAGATTTGCCGACGACCTGGCAAGCCTCGTTGCCGCACTAAGCAGCATAGTTGTCGTGGTAATCCTAACGCAGTGGGGAATTGGCTTTGGATTCGCACCCATCCCATGGCCTTGGGCCGTTGTGATCGGGGCCTCATGGACCTGCATATTGGTCCTTATCGCTGCAACATTACGCCAGCTCCGTCAGAACCTTTAAGATCGGCTGATCGCATGGCTCACTGTCGGGATTTTGGTGCAAAACTTTTTTTGGGATGCCTCAGCCATGGTGCCGCCAACAATGTGCTTTTTTCGCCCTTTAAGATCGCCTGAAATCAATGAGGCTCGTCCTTGAACCGCTGGAAACCATTACTCGCTGTCGTCTTCTTGATGATCAAACCGGCCGCAGCGCTTAGCGAGCCCCCTGCACCAAAGCTTATCGACAAGCCACGGCTTGTATCGTCTTCAAAGCAAGCCATAACGATCAGCCCGCAATCCGCTGCTAAGGTCGGCCGCCAAGTATGGCGCAACGAAACAGGCGGCAGCCGTGATGCGATTACGGCCTGGAACACAGCCGAGGACTTTATGTCCCTCGGCATCGGTCATTTCATCTGGTTTCCGGAGGACCTTCGTTCGAAGTTCAAGGAAAGCTTTCCAGAGATGCTGGAATTCCTGCGCAACCACGGCGCGACGCCACCAACATGGCTCAGCATGTCACCAGTTGTCCCTTGTCCTTGGAAGACGAAGCGAGAGTTCCTGCGCGATTTCCATTCCCCAAGGATGACCGAACTGCGTGTGTTTTTGCTCGATACGATGGGCCTGCAGGCACAATTTCTTGTAGCTCGTATGAAGGATGCATTGCCGAAGATTCTCGCGAGCATTCCAAACCCGAAAGATCGTGCACACGTTCGCCACCAATTCTACCGCGTCGTTGCCGCTTCAAAGGATCTCTACCCGCTGATCGACTACATCAATTTCAAGGGCGAAGGCATCAGCCCAAGCTGAAACCTTTCCCAATCGCATAACCGGTAAACCCGAGGGCTGGGGCCTGAAGGATGTGCTGCTGGTGATGAATGGGACGTCATCAAACCCTGACGAGGTACTCGCGGAATTTGCAGACGCGGCGGGATTTTCGCGCTCAAGCGCCGTATTGCAAACAATCCTCGCGACAAGCGTTGGCGGCGCGGCTGGCTATCACGCATCCAAACTTACCGACACCCGCTGCAATGATTTCGCGAGAAGAGGAGAACAGAACAAATACATCCGGAGTCGGGGCTGGACCTGGCGCCGAAGTCTGTCAACATAGCCAAGTTCAAGAGTACCTGGCCTTGTTGCTACCAGCAGCGATGATGTAACTTTCCGTTACTCGTCAGCCCCACAACTCTCGGCTGGTTGGTTCCGTCCGCGCAGCCTCTCGCCCGGCCTGAGATTAGAACCAAACACCGAAGCATTCGCACTTCGATTAAACTGATCTCGCAGAAATGGTGAACTCACGGGCTGACCGGCATGGACCTGACGGCTCTCCTGATCGTGGGATCACACAACGAGCTAAGAGAGCGGCGCAATGATTACAGACGAAAAAAAATCACCTGCTAGCAAAGCCAAGAACCATGATCGCGGTTGGATGAATCGCTTGATACCGTTGTTCGCCGTCTCCGGGGTGATGCTATCGATGTTGGTCGTCTATCTCAGTTATGACTATCTCGTTGCCCGCACTTCGCCGTGCGAAGCTATTTTCCAACAAACAGCCATAGGGCTCTCTACAAAGATTAGTTTTCTCAAAACAAACGGCGAGTTTGAGATAGGCCGGGAACCGCTGGTCGAGCTAACAGAGCGTGCGCAGATGACGGCTCTCAATCTCAAGACCTGCTGTACCGTGCTGGATGCCGGCCAACTCAACCCGGAGCAATTCCTGCAGTGCAAAGCAAAGGCGCGCGCATACGAAAATCGCGTCGATGGGATAGTCGCCGCCGTCCAAAGCCTTGAACCATCCCTTGGCGAGGGCACGACGACGCAGGCAGCCAACGACACCAAGGCTAACGCCCCCGCGTCCGCAAATCCCACTAAAGCTGCCACGGCAAAGGCGTCTATCAAGTTGAACCTCCAGGAGGCGAGACAGATATCGCAAGAACTAAATACGAAGGTTATGGATGTTCGCCGCGAGCGGGCGTTGGAGACGCTTGAACTGATCACACCCACGGACATTGAGGTGAGTGCCCAGGAGCTCGAGCCCAACGATAAGTCCTTGAGTACGAACAAGATCCAATTGAACAAATGGGTCACGGCTTCGATTGGAGCTGGGACAGACGCCGACTTCTTTTCGTTCACCACCCCGCCGAAGTATCGTGATTGGATCAAGATCGAGCTGGACAATCGCTCGGCAACGCTGGAACCGCGGCTGGAGCTGTTCAATTACGAAAAATCGAGCGTCGGCAACAGACACCTGACGACGCCTGGAGCTAATCTATCCTACAGCTTTGTTGCTGCACCCCAGTCAAAGTATGCGGTCAAGCTCAGCAACTACTACGGCAATAGCGTGGGCGCCTATCTCTTCAGGGTCACACCGGCGAAAGCCTACGATTCCTACGAACCAAACGACATCATTCTCAACGCATCGACCATTGCCGCAGGCGAAGAAGTTGAAGCATCGATCATGGACGGACAGGACCAGGATTTCTTCAAGGTCAAGGCAGACGCCAAAGCACGCCAAATGACCGTCAAACTGACAAACAGATCCGCAACGCTCCGGCCTCAGCTCACACTTTACGACACCAACAAATCCCAAACGGCAGTCAATCACAACACAACCGGAGGCAGTGACATCAGCGTTTCCATGAAAGTCACACCAGGAAACATCTATTATGCTCGTGTCAGTGACTATTATGGAAGCGCCGCCGGCGCCTACTCAATCAAGGTCATATTCACACCGTGATGCGATGCGCGAAAATTCATCGGAGCATCCACCGGCGACCCGCACGAATTTGCGCCGATCCGTCAGGATCTAACACCTAAAACAACAACAGAACACCGAAGCCATCTCGGCATCCTCGGGATTGAAGTCGGAGTTTGTCTGGAGAACGAACTCACCGAGCGGCGGTTACCCATGCACTTAGCTGTTGCTCCATCTCAATTCCCTTTTGCTCTCACGTGGCTCTCGAGAGTCTGGGTCATCATCTCAACTTCCCTGCCCTCCAAACGTCCATGGCGCGACAGGAATTCCTCGATGTCGCGGCCCGAGTACCGGCCCATCAGCCTGCCATCGATAATTATCAGCCTTGAGCGCGCGAGCTCTGTTGCTCGGTCGTGGCATATTCGGCATTTGTCGTGATACACGCGCCCGCGAGTATTGATCCCCAAAAAGAGATCCAACAGAGCATCGATTTGCTGAGCGTTCAGACCTCCGTGCCCTTCCGTGAGAAATGCACGCAGTCCCTTTGACGTCTTGCGGCCGATGGCACCGCCACGAGAATAATCTAGCGAGCCATGCACAAATTCACCAGCATGCGCAGCATGGCATCCAGAGCATTGGTCCTCATAAAGGCGATGCGGATCGATGGTTTCAGCGACTACGCATGTTGCAATCGAAAGCTTGAAACACAAAAGCAGCGATATCAGCAGATTAATTTGAGTAGCCGTGCTCATGGCATTCTCCTCCAGGCAGAACTCTGACTAGGATCGCACCGCGAAAATTGCTCAATCTCATCAAATTTCGGCTTCGCCACTGACAGCTCACATGGACCTGCGCGGGTAGCTAGGTTATTTAACCCCAATAAGGGCCCTCAGAGATTGATATCTAACAAGAGAACCGGATTGCCGCGTCTTAAAGTTGGCATAGGCGGTTCACCGGCATTCGCTACCGCATCGTCGGCCACAAAGTCAGCTGCCTCGGGGAACTTGATGCATTTGTATGTCCCGCACAAAACGGAGCGCGTCCTGTAAATCGGACCTACGCGTTTGCCATCGACACGGAATTCGACGATCTCTTTTCCGATATCGAAACCGGTCCGGCCGCAATCGATAACCAGCAAGGTTTTCTATCGATATCTTATGAGGCACGCATCGCCCAGAACGCAGACCAGCACGGAGTTGTTCTCAAGGACCCCAGCCGCTTCTGACGGTCGTTTCGAGCCCACCCCGCCCGACCCCAGGCGGTTGACACAACCCTCGAAACAGATTGGCCCATGCGCCAGGGCAAGACTTCAGCATTCCTCATGAGCATCATATAAGGCTATGGCCGACCAACCGAACGCAGTATTGAGGATTAGTCATGTTGATCCGCCTCGCCAAAGTAGTGCTCGTGTTGCAGATAGGCATGTTCGCAATGCTTGTCGGCGTCGACAACATAATTGATTACAGCTCAAATTTTGAATTTGTCCGCCACGTCTTATCGATGGATACGACATTTCCGGGCAACGCGCTCATGGACCGCGCTATCACGGACCCGGACCTCCATCATTTAGCCTACGCGATCATTATTGCTTCTGAGCTCATCACAGGCATCTTGTGCATTGGTGGAGCGATCTGGATGGTGCGCCATACCTCCGCAACCTCCGTTCGCTTTCAGCGCGCAAAATCCGTTGCCGTTGCCGGCCTGACGTTCGGCTTCACACTGTGGTTCCTAGGCTTCTTGACGATCGGCGGGGAGTGGTTCCAAATGTGGCAATCGCGAAAAATGGAACGGGCAGCAGGCTGCGTTCCGATTTATTGCTTGCATCGGCCTGGTTCTGATCATTCTGCTCCTGCCGGATGACGATCGCCCTGACGCAAAGCCTGAAAAGGATCTGTAAGTGATCGTTGTTGGTCATGCCGGACATATACTCGGCTTGGAGGCGGGCACCGGCCGCACGTGTTGGTCGATCGACATCGCATCATTGGACCATTGCAGCGGTTGTGCCGGTCAGCCGGTCGCAATCCAATGGTCAGATGAAGCTGTTGTCTACGCCGCATGC
This sequence comes from uncultured Alphaproteobacteria bacterium, assembly GCA_963753045.1. Lineage (GTDB taxonomy): Bacteria > Pseudomonadota > Alphaproteobacteria > Rhizobiales > Hyphomicrobiaceae > Filomicrobium. The sequence continues at coordinate 469,430 of CAVWAT010000015.1, read as the reverse complement.
GCAGGCCACGTTTTTCGTGTCTCGGTCGCAGACGGCAGCGTGTGTTGGCATGCCGACGTCCGCCATCGCGGAGCACTCGAAACATCATTGGCAGCATTTTCGAAATAACATTCACAGACCCGGGCAGCCCCCCTGCTGTATTGCAGTCCGAGGCCGGCCGTCTCCGCTGTAGATGCCCAAGTGGATACACGAAGCTCGCAGCTTGCCTTTCCGCCAATCCCAATTGGCCGCGCTAAGTCTCGACGATGTCGGTTTTCGTCAGTCCCGATTACACATTGCAGCAAGCCTGTGACAACTCGTCACCGCGGTTGCCCTCCAGTTCGCCGCAAATCCGGCCGAGTCATTGGCTAGCTTCCCGCAGTCTGAAACAGGGACCTATTGTTTAGCCCATGGATACCAAAACAAACGGGGGGTGGCGGCATCTGGCCATGCTAGCAGGTTGCATCCAACTCGGCTTGATTGCAGCTGCACTATACTTCAGCGCGATACCTGCAACAGCCGATGAGCCAACCAGCACATCTGCTGGCACCAGCCCTCTGGTGGTGACACCGAACGGCGACGACGCGGTCCTGAAGTTGAGCCTCGATCAATGGAACTCCTACTTGGATCGCCGCGAACAGCAAAAGATTGAAGCCGCCAAGGAATTCGCTCCGGAAGGACTTCAGCTGCCGAAGGGACGGGTGGCCTCCGAAGAACCGCTCAACATTTGGAGCACAACGGAAGTCAAGGGTCTCGCAATCGATCCAGCCGGGCAAGGTCACGCGACCGCACTGGGGGCAGCCTGGAAACTTGGCCGTGATTTGAAGATGGGCATCGGCACCGAACTCCATGAGGACCAAGACCAAGAGAAGTTGATCAACAAAGCTGGCCTACAGGCCCGCGTGAATTTCAACGATTGGAAACTGGTGCCGCAAGCAACCATTATCGATGAGCAAACGACTAATCGCAGCGGCACAACCGACGACACGGCCACGCTCGATGGTTCTGCGACTTCAACAGCCTCAACACGAATTGAGTTGGCACCCGAGATCCGCCGCCCCATAAAACTTGAAAACGGCGGCGTCTTGGAACCTTTCGTCAACTTCACAAGTCAGATCGGCCTGGATAGCTCCGTGGCCGACAAAGCCACCGGCGACAACACCATCGACAAGGTCGGGGTTGGTCTCAACCTATCTCAGCCCGACGAATACAAACTCGAGGCGACCGCCGATTTTGATGGTCTCGGCGAGGGAGAAATCTCGTGAGGTCAACAGCCGCGTCAAACTGACGGTGCCGCTTGATTGAGTAATCGCCGGACGAAAAACCAACCCCGGCACAGCATCACACGAGACAGCCAGTACCATCCCCGAGTACTTCGGCAAGGGCGCTGAGCCAAAACTTATCTCAGCGCAGCGTTTTTTCGAGGCCGGCGCCTGCTTCGTCGGAACCACCTTGCCGAAGGCGATGATTTTCGTGCCGCCGACACTCAGCGCCTTGGGGGCCATGCCGTGGCGGCTGGCGCATTCATCCGTCAGCCGTGCGACCTCATCGGGCGGGATGTGAAAGAAGTAACCCGCCGTTTCAAGCATGCGGCCGAGGGTCTTGAAGTAGTCTTGAGCAACATCAATCTATGCCTGGTCAACTCAGCGATCCGCATCATTGAAGTCTGCCACGGGAACCCGAGATTCACGGAACTGCCTTTCCGGTGACGCCTGTAAATCTTCAGACCTCACGAACCGTGTCCCAATGACCAGCGGCTTCAAGTGATCGGGAACTTTGCCGGCTTCGAACGGTACGGGATCAAGCGGGCGAGGTGGCTCCGCATGAGCCGCCGGAACCGTGAAACGAAATAAAGCAGACACGACCAACAGAAAGACTACGCTGGACTTCATGGTGCGAGCCTCTCCACGGACCGCGGTTCATTCGATCATCCAAATCTTCGCCGTGCCGTCGAGCGACGCTGTCACGATCGTCTTACCGTACGGGCTGAACACCGCCCGGCGGACTCCCTCGGCATGCCCGGCCAGTGTCCGCAACGGCTTCCCCGTCGCCCGTTCCAAAATCCTGGCGATCTTGTCGCTGGAGGCCATCACGATCCATTTTTCGTCAGGGCTGAAGTACGCGCTGTTAACTGCCCGCTCGTGACCCGACAAAGTCGAGGCTGCCGTCACTTCGGATTGCGCGACGGCGTGCGTTGAAGAAAACAAAGCCCAACAGACGAAAGGCACGGCCCGCAATAGCCGGACGGGAACCCTGTCACCTAGTTTTTCACGAGAGAAAAATGCGAATGCTGAGGGAATAGCGTCGTAAGCCATTGGATGGGCCTCCTTCCGGGTCCAGTTCTATTGGCTCAATTAGAAATCGCTCGCGCGGCAAAGCGAGACATGACAAGAACGGGCCGGAACCCGCCGCCCAACCTGGCGGAAGAGATTTTGCGGCCACCCGCCAATGCTGTGCGCCCATCGGCCTGCCTTGCCGGGCGATGGGAAGCGGCGGGTTAGGGACGGACAACCGAGCGTCTTGCGAAGGGCTCGTACGAGCTCTTGTTCAGTTTCGACCGTCACTTGAAGACCGCCGGTCTCACGGGCAAGGCACTGAGACTTCCAACAACCCGCGCCCTGTTGAGGTCTCGCGTGACAAGTAGCTAATGACGTGGACGGTGACATCCTCGCCGGTTGCCTCCAGTCTCTGCGCGACCTCGCAGGGCCGCCCCCCACAGGTCTCCTCGCCATCGGTCAGGAGCACGATGACTGCCGGTTTCCGAGTATACTGCAGCTCCTCGGCGGCCAGTTGGATCGCTTCAGTCAGCGGCGTCCGCCCTGCCGGAACAAGAGCGTCAATCCGCGACATGATCTGCGACGGCGTGTAACGGTCGGGCTTCAGCTGCAGTTCAATGTTCTCGCATTTGTTGTAGGGACCGGGACCATAAGATATCAAACCGATCTTCCGTACCGGTGTGATATCGGGCAACACCCTGCTCAGCGCTTTTCTCACACGAGCGATGCGCGACACTTGACCATGCCAGTCCGTTCCAGCCATCGAACCTGAAGCGTCAAAGACCAACATTGCGTCGAGTTCGCACTCGCGAAGTTGTTCGCGGGCCGAAAGGTGCTGCCCGTCAGCCATTACGGCACTGGCGAACAACGCGATACCGATTGCATGCGGTGATCGTAACCGGTCCAGCATGGTTCCTCCACCCTGCGTTCACAGCTGCCTCGGCGCTTTCCATCCGGTATGGTCGAACACCCGCGCATAGCGCGCCAAAGCTTCGTCCATCATAACGATGCCGTCGATTGGTCCAATCAGTTTGTTGTCTCCCGCAACAGCCTCCACCCCTGAAACAAGTACATCAAGGATCGGCTCGATTGCCTTGCGCGAGGGTTGCGAAAGCGTCTCGCTTTCGCGGATTCCCTCAGTGAGACGACGTCGATGGCGCACTTCATCGACACCCGGACATTCACGGTTATTGCTAACGTCTTCGTTGACACTCGACCACGTGAGGCCCGCTTCACGAACGACGCCAAACAGGCCTGGGTGTCCGCGGAGATCGGCGGCACCGTCCCCGTCATCGTCGCTGAAACAAAGCAGATCGTTAAGAAACTCGGTTTTCGGATCCCTGGCATTCGCCCCGAACTGATTCAGCCGATGGGCATTCGTTTCACCAATGACGGCAAAACGTCATTCGTGGCCTTGGGCCCCGCCAACGGGATCGCCGTCGTCGACGTGGCTCGTATTGAGGTGCGCAAGTACATACTTGTCGGCCAACGATCATGGCACATGTCTTTACACCCAGACGGCAAGACGCTTTACGTCGCCAACGGGCTGACCAATGACCTCACGGTGATTGATGTTGCAGCCGAAAAAGCCGTGCGCTCGGTCCCCGCCGGCGGCGCGCTGCCATGGGGCGTAACGGTGAAGCCCTGATAATCACCAGTTCAACCTCGCCAAAAAGAAAAAACACGCTTGGGAGATGCAAAATGCGTAACATCGTCACCGCCCTTTTGACGCTTGCCCTCATTGCCCTACCAACGGTCCTCGTGTCCGCTCCAGGAGGCGCGCCGGTAACACCGCGCAAGAAAACCTCCCTTGAAGAGATCGGCGTCGAGGGCCGCAAAACGCTGCGCCGGATCGGACAAAGCTACGGTATGGAGATTTGCGGCGACGGCTTCATCAAAGATAAGGACGAAATCAAGAAGAAAGCCTGGTCACGCATTCAGCAAAAATGCAGCAAGTTCACCTTGAAGGTCATGAACAGCTACCAAGACGAGCCCAACGCGCTGTTCAGTCTCTGTATCGGCGGCTCGCTCTATGGCTGTCAGAAGGCCATCGATGTTGCCTATCCCTGCGATGACCTCCCGTCATGCAAGGACTATCTAGGCGTCCCCTGGGTAGCCCCGCGGACAATACACCAAAGAAACTCGCCATCACGCACCCGGTTCTTTGCCAGGCTCCACCCACATCCATTGCACGCAATCGCCAAGCGAGACGACGCCGTCACCGCTGGTCCCCTAATTGGCCGGCACAGCCAGGCATATTCGTTAAACATTGTTGGCCGCGGACGAGCCCAACATCTGACACGCGTGGAATATTCGTGTTGAATACCCATTGCAAGCGCCCGCCGGATGTCGGGCGCTTCATTCCGACCAGCTTTCTGAGATTTCATGATTTAAATTGTCAGTCACGAGAGAGATTTTGGATTCGTAAGGCAATGGCGAAAGACAAAAAAGAGGAGCAAAAGTCTTCACAGACCGCGAAGCCGCGGATGTCGAAACAGCACTTTAATCGTGAATTGGAAAAGCTACAGGTGGAACTCTGCCGGCTTCAAACCTGGGTGCAGAAAGCCGGGCTACGCATTGTCGTTGTCTTTGAAGGGCGCGACGCCGCAGGCAACGGCGGCGGCACCGTCATGGGTGCACGTTGCCCTGTCATCCTGACAAGCCGCGCCGATGATGACCGTGCGCGGCTTGCGTCCTGTGCCGTTGCAGCTCTTTACGATGCGTGGGTGCAAGGCAAATGAGTACCGGTGCGATCCTGGTTTTAAACGCCGGCTCATCCTCGATTAAATTCGCGATTTACGAAGCCGAAACCGAACCTTCCGAGCTCACTCGCGGTTTCGTTGAAAACCTCGGCCCAGCAGCGCTCCTGAAGTTTGAGGGGCTAAACGGTGATGGGGAGCAACACGAACTCGGGGCTGCCGATCATTCAGTAGCCCTGTGCGAAATCCTCGATCATGCTTCACGCATGCTGCAGCAGCGTCCGCTCGTTGGTGTCGGCCACCGCATCGCGCACGGGGGTATCGACTTCACCGGGCCTACCCGTCTCGACGACGAGATCCTTACAAGACTGCGTACCTTGAACCCACTCGCACCGCTACACCAACCCCACAATCTAGCGGCCGTCGACGCTGCACGTACCGTGTTCCCATACGCGATCCAGATCGGTTGCTTCGATACCGCATTCCACCGCGGCCATCCGTGGGTCAACGACACCTTCGCACTGCCACGGCACTACTACAAAAAGGGTGTTCGACGTTACGGGTTTCACGGGCTCTCCTATCAGTACGTAACCGGCGCGCTGTCCTCATCGGCGCCAGATGTCTCCAATGGGCGTATCGTGATCGCCCATTTGGGCAACGGCGCATCAATGTGCGCGATCCGTGAAGGCAGAAGCGTGGCATCGACGATGGGCTTCTCCGCCCTCGACGGATTGCCGATGGGTACGCGCTGCGGCCAGCTCGATCCTGGCGTGCTGCTCTATTTGATGAACCAGGAAAAGATGACCCCGGACCAGATCGAAAACCTGTTGTATCACGAAAGCGGACTGAAGGGACTTTCGGGACTGACCAACGACATGCGCATGCTCGAGGCTTCCCCCCTACCGGAAGCACGGCAGGCGATCGATTATTTCGTGTTCCGGATCCGACGCGAGCTTGGTGCCATGTGTGCCGTTCTTGGCGGCCTCGATGCTCTCGTCTTCTGTGGCGGAATTGGAGAGAACGCCGCATCGATCCGCACCGGTGTCTGCGCTGGCATGGACTGGATCGGCCTGTCGATCGACGAAACGCGAAACCGCTCAAACGAACCACTTATTTCGAATGGGAAAACACCGGTTCTCGTCATCAACACCGACGAAGAACGCGTAATCGCGCGATCAACTGCTGAATTTCTGTGCACTGCATAACGATTGGTCTGTGCACATGCAGACCTGGCGGTATTGGAGCGCCCCACTTTGTTTTGCGACACCCCCGACACGGATTGTGATCCAACCCGCGTGTCGTCGAGCAATCGCGCGATCAATCTTGTTTCCAAAGCACCGAAGCTCGCATTCCTCCCGAAAAATCAAGCGCTCTCCACACTGCAGCCTAGAGGAAGCAACAGGGCGACATGTTCGACTGTTGCAGATTCGCACCAAGCCATCTCAATCAAATCCTGAGGCTTCTCGGTTTTGTGGAAGGCGATTTGCGGGCTACAGCGCCGCGCTAAACGCAATGATAAATATCCGGTCTGTTTTGTGTAGCCCCGCCATGGGCAGAGTTTAGAGCACAATGTGAGAGGTGAAAAAAAATGCGCAGTCAATATATTAGCGCTGCTGGACTGGCGCTCGTCGTAGCTTCGTCAATGACCGTGCAGGCCGCAGATCTGGGTGGGTATGAAAGCTTTAAAGATGCCCCCCCCCCCGCCCGCACCTCGCTTCACTTGGAGCGGCGTCTACGGTGGCCTTAATGCCGGCGGCGGTTGGGGAAAGTCGAAAGTGACAGAGAGCGGAAGCTTTTTTACTGACGATATCGTCGGAAACTACGCGTCGTATAACGTCAATGGATTTATTGGTGGGCTCCAGGCTGGAATGAACCGCCAGTATGGCAACTGGGTCTTGGGTGGGGAATTTAACCTCAGCGGCGCGAACATCGACGGGTCTTCGGGTAGCTGCGAGTTCACTGGACCTTCTGGTGGTCCGCTCAACGTAGCGCAAACGTGCAGCACTACCGTAAACTGGGTGGCTTCTGGCCTTTTCAAAGCTGGTTACGCATGGAACCGCTGGCTTACATACGGCACTGTTGGTTGGGCGGTAGCTGGCATCGACCATAAGGCCTCCTACACCGACGATGACATAACGTTCGCAGGAGCAGAGAACGAGACAGCCGACGGCATCGCTTTTGGCGGCGGCGTTGAGTACGCCTTTACCAATGACATGAGCTTCGGCGTTGAGTACACGCGCATGAACCTCAAAGCTGATGGAGATGGCTTTTTGCCGTTCTCGACCGCCAGTCGCGATGTTGACCTGAATGTCGTTCGAGCAAAGCTCAACTTCAAGCTGGGCCCCGGCTCTAAGCTTTGGTGAACAAACTCCAGGATTTGGGCAGCCCAGCAATAGGTCACAAACCTGTCTGGGCTGCGCCAGTCTCCAACGAACATCGAGGTTCGGGTTCCACAATGGGGATTTGTAGCTCCAGGCGCCCAATGCGGCGACTAGGGTGCCTTGAGAACCTAAAAGTAGAAACTCAAAAGAAGTCGTAAACTCACGACTGACTTCGCCGATTGATTGGCGCGGGATTTGGTGTGTGATGGTCCAATTAAGCGAGAACGATTACGCAATGCTCGAGTTATTGGTGATGAAACCCATCAGTTTTCTTCCTCCTTTTCATTCGTGGATTGCCGAACAACTTTCCGAAAAGGGGTTGCTACGGAATGATGGCCTCCGTTGGCACCCGACGGCCATAGGACTTCGGCTTCTCGGCCGCACGGTTCACCAGTGTGGATGCCTGGAGCGCTGTTTCACTTCAAAGCCTGCGGCTCACCGGCTTCAAAGTTTTGCCCCCATATCTTTAGCGGGAATTCATAACTCAGGGTATGAAGCGCACGAGCTGTCGGCAAAACTCCAGCGCTCGCACGGCAGTCGTTACGTCACATGAACACGCGATACCTAAGACGCCCCAACCCGTTCCAAGCAGACAATTCGGCATAAGTTATGGCTTTGTCATCGCACGTCGATAAGCCGATGGCGTCGGTGGACTTCATACGCCAGCCTTCAGACGGCTTTTTGATTGCGTTGCAGGGCTTGTCCTTCAGGACGGCCTTTTTTCGCCACGGCGACTTCTCTGGCTAATTGATGCCCTGTAGCTCAGCACACCCGCGGAGGCCGTTGTCACCTTCTTGGCTGAACGCCCCGTTGCAGCTCTTGTTTGGAGGCGTCGACGTTGAATTAGAAGCAGGAAATTCGCAGCGAAAAAATATCAATAAACCATCTTGGGCGTCGGCACAGTGATCTGCTCCCCCGCAGTCAACTCGATGGTTTGACGGGGCTCCATGGCGTCTAGGGTGCGTTGGGCCTGTTCGTGCCAAAGCTCAAGCACAGCAGGCCTGTCCGGCAGCAGCCAAACCGTAACGGCGATAATCGCCGAGGTAACAGCAAAAGAGATCGCCCACGAGCCCGTATTGAGCATGACACCGACGCGACGATTTCGTTTCTTGCGCCGCATCCAATCGGCAATTTGAGGGGATAGCTGTTTTCCGACATCGGCGGCTACACGCCCGCCATGATGATCAACGGGAACGGATGCATCGCATGCAGTCCGCTCGACATCTCGGCTCCCTTCAACGGGATCGTCAGATGATTGATGCGGACTAAGATAACCGTTGAGCATGACGCCTCGTGACGCGAGTACACTAGCGCTTAATTATGTTACCGATTTGTTGATAAATTGTTTTCAGCAGACTGCGTCTCTTTAAGACAGCGCATTTCACTCGGCGTAAGGTAGCCGAACGCTCCTTAATCCGTTCTGCCTCGTCCTGCTTTGCGCACCAGTTTGCCGGCCGGCTTTGCCTCGCCAAGTGCCGCACCGCGTCGCACACCAGTATCCCGCCTGTACCAACTCACTGATCGAATGTCGGGTACCAATGGTCGGATTGAGCGGCGCCCCAGACCGCGTGAACCCGCCCAGAACGACGCGTTAAGCCAACCTTCAAAGCGCCGATGGTCTTTTGCCATTGTTGACGCAAACCGACCGCACCGCGGTCACAAATCAATTTAGGGCTGGGAAATGTTTGAGAACTTTTAAAAAGCAACGAATTTGATCGTCGCGCTCGTTGTTGCCGTTGGGCTTTCAACCACAACGCTCGCTATAGCCTCTGCGGCAATCGCGACACCTGCCGAAGCCGGCGTCTTCAAGAAGGCCAAGAACGGTCTGAAGCTGGTGGGCAAGGGTGCCCACTTCGTCGAAAGAAAGACCGCCAAGATGGGCAAGGTCGGACGGGTCATCAGCAAAGGCGCAAGGGGACTTCGCAAAGGAACCGGCAAAGCCTCACGGGGCATAGGCAAGGTTCAAAAAACGGCAGGCCGTGCTTTCGGCAAGACCTGCCGTGGCACCTGCCGCAAGGTCGTCAAAACTGCCAGCAAAGTGCGCAAGGGACTGAAGCGGATTGAACGCGCTGTCGAAAGAAAATGCCGCTCGGTTGCTCGAAACAGCCGAGCCTGCCGTGCCGCACGAGAAGCAATGGAATTCTCCTCACCAATTTGACGTCGGTTGACCCAGGCAAAAAAAAACGCGCGGCCATTGTTTGCCGCGCGTCCTCTTTCGTCCGGCAGTTCGCCAAAGAAGATGCACTCTACTTCTGAAGCAGTGCTGCTAAGCCATCACCAACGACGGCGCCAGCGGCGGTAACCGTAGTAGCGAGGGCGAATATACGGCCGGTAGTACGGGCGATTGTAACGCCTTCTGTAGTAGCGACGCCCATAAGCCGGATAGTAACCCCGATACCCACGGTAGCGGCGATAGCGCCGATAAGGACGGTAACGGTTGCGGTAATGTCTGCGGTAATGAACCGGAGTAAGGATGGTCTGGCCGGCCATTGCGGAAGGGGCTTGAACGGCCCGCTCTACGGCCGCGGCACCTGACAGCGGTGCCGCGTTTCCGCCGACCACCATCAGCACCAATATTGCCAACCCGGCAATCAGGCTCGCAAATACGCTTCGAGTAAATTTAAACATGTAACAACTCCCATAGAACGCGCCCGCAATATCAGCAGAACTGGTGGCAGCATTCCAGAACTTTTACGCTGGTCCCGACCGCTGCCTGAAGCTGACCGACAAGCACGTGTTTGTATATTACACCAATGTCTGGCCCGTGCGCCGTTAACCATTTCATGACTTTGCGAAAAAGCGGTCTCCCAAGGCGCGACTAAACGGCGCGGCGAGCATGCCCCTGGTGGACCCAACGAGCGCACATCAATCATCACCGTGAGCACGGAGCAATAAGATCCCGCCAGGACCTGTTGGCTGGCGAGCAAGTTGACGTCGAAGACAATCGTTGCGACGATCTCTGTTCGCTCGGAATATTGGTCGCTGTCGACAACCGTGGATTCTTCATCGAGCACTTCAAGCCCAAGCACCGCTACTACAAACACGCCAACCAAGCCCAACTCTCCTTGAACTGCGAACCGCGCTCAGAGCCCTCGAAATTAATGGCGTATCAAGTGATATCGAGAAGACGAATCCGAACAAGATAGCGGCGGCCAACTCGACTACCACTCCGTGAGAGCGCTGGATCGGCGTTGCCCTGGGAACGGCTTCCAGTTATCAACATCCTTCCACGCACTAAGCCCCGAGCGGAGCGTGACACTGTCGGGTTAAGGGGGCCAATGTGGGTCTGAACAGACGCACGAAACACCGGTCGCAGGCCGCCTTTGAAAGGAGATTCCGTCATGAGGATTTCGCCGATCATCCTCTCCGGAGGAGCCGGTACGCAACTCTGGCCGCTCTCACGATCTCTTTACCCCAAGCAGTTTCTAAATTTGATCGGCAACGACGAGTGCAGCCTTCTCGAATCAACGTTGGCACGCCTACCGGAACACCACGGTTTCGACGCACCCGTAGTGCTGTGTAACAACGACCATCGCTTCCTGGTCTCCGGTGCTGCCAAAAACGCCGGCATAACCCCTGCCGCGATAATACTGGAGCCCGTCGCACGCAACACGGCACCGGCGATTGCCGTCGCGGCGCTCACCGCGATCAACGGCGATCCAGACGCCGTCATTGTCGTCATGCCAAGCGATCATATCATCAACGATGCGGAAGGTTTCCGCCAAGCCGTAACGACGGCCGCCAAGGTCGCTGCCACCGGGCGCCTCGTTTTGTTCGGCATCACACCCGACACCCCCAACACAGGTTACGGCTACATCCTGAGGGGACAGCCCCTTGCGGATTGCTCCGACCAGGCGTTCGCCGTCGAACGGTTTGCAGAAAAGCCCGATTCTGAAACCGCCGTCAGCTATCTTGCCAACGGCAACTACTATTGGAATAGCGGGATCTTCGTTCTCCACGCCGCCACCTTCATTGACGAGTTGGCGCGCCTCCAACCAGAGATGCTAGCCGCGGCGAAAGCGGCTCTCGCGGCCGCCAAGCCAGACCTTGAGTTTCTACGCCTCGATGAGGAGAATTTCTCAGCTTCTCCCGCCGACTCCGTCGACTACGCGGTCATGGAGAAAACCTCAAAGGCAGCCGTGATTCCCCTGGATATCGGCTGGAGCGATGTTGGCTCCTGGTCCTCGTTGTGGGAAATCGTGGACGGCGATGAATCCGGCAACGTGACTGCGGGGCTCGCGGCCGAGCCAGGGCAGGCCGTCTTGCTCGATACGACCAACACCTACGTCCATTCCACTCGCAGCCTCGTGGCGACAATCGGCCTCGACGACATCGTCATCGTCGAAACGCCCGATGCCTTGCTGGTGTCGGATAAAAAACGCTCACAGGATGTCGGCAAGGTTGTGAAGCAGTTGCGGGCGAGTGGCGTCCATCAGCACGAGCAGCACCTTCGAAACCACCGACCGTGGGGTTACTTTGAACAGCTCAACATCGGTGAACGGTTCCAGGTCAAGCTCCTGCATGTGTACCCTGGTGCCGAGCTATCGCTGCAAATGCACCATCATCGCTCCGAACATTGGGTCGTGGTCCGCGGCACCGCCCTCGTTACTATTGGCGATGAGAAGACGTTCGTGCACGAAAACGAGTCGGTTTACATCGTCGCCACCCAGTGGCATCAGCTTGCCAATCCGGGCAAGGTCCCACTCGAAATCATCGAGGTTCAGCTCGGCGCCTACCTTGGTGAGGACGATATTACGCGTAAGAACGACATCTATAAGCGTCGAGACGACGAGACGAAGTAACGAGCTTACCGCAGCCTTTCCTCGGTAGATCCCATACCACATCCGCCCCCGGCAAACTGCGGGAAGGAACAGATCGCATTTGTTCGGACGACCGATCCGTCTATCGAGTGATGGTTGGTTTCCAGGCGCTTGCAGATCGCGTTGAACCCTGCAATTGCGCGGACGCTGGAGCCTTCTTATCAAGGCGCGGCAAAACCTTGACCGTCGTACCAACCTTGACCTTCCGCGCCAGATGGACGGCATGACCATTGAGCATCCGGAAACAACCCGATGAAGCTGCCTGTCCGATCGTATCGGGATCATTGGTTCCATGGATGCGATAGAGGGTATCGCCGAGATACAAGGCCACCGCACCCAGCGGATTTTCGATTCCGCCGTGCATCTTTTTGGGCAGACGCGGATCGCGCAGCCGCATTTCAACCGGCGGATGCCAATTGGGCCACTCCGCCACGCGCGATATCTTCTCGGTTCCCGTCCAGTCGAAGCCCTCGCGGCCAACCGATATCGGGTAGACGAAGGCTTCGTCGGGCGAAAGCGTCAAATACAGTCTCCGCGCCCCGGAATCGATCAGGATCGTACCGGTCGGCTCATCGTTCGCGAATGCGACTTGCCGTGGGATGATCGGCGGTATGTAGGGCTGCGGACCGCCCTGCATGATCGTCGGAAATGCCTTTGGACCGAAACTGTATTGGCGCTGTGCCGGTGCGGGTTTTAGATAGCTGCTGCTGTAATCTTCGGATTCATCGCCGAAAGCTTCCGCGGCCCACGACGCGCCTTGAGCGGAGGCAGCCATAGGAGCCAGCAAAATACCTGCTCCAACCAAACTGATTGAAGCTACCGCGGAAAGAAGTGCTCGAAACATACGTGTTACTTTCGCCTCAAAGACCGACATTGTCGAAATCCGTATCCCAATGCTGCAGCGCCTCGACATCCCGAAGGCGCAACCCGTGTGGCGGATCGAAAGCCACGAAGCCACGTCGTTGGAGCTCTACTAGCGCATGACCGAGCTCATCGATATCGAGCTTCAAAAACGCCGCGACGGAAGCGCAACCGACCGTTTCATCAATCAGGTAAGGATCGCGTCCGTCAGCTGCATTCAGGCGAGAGGCCACGGAAAGGAACCCAGCAACGCGCTGGTAAGGTTGTAGCGGCTCTCCGCTGGTCAGTGTCTCGCGCCGATGGATGAATTCTCGTTCAGTCTCAAGCGCCTGCCGCTGCTTGACTGCGGGGTCGAGTTCCTCGAGGAAAGGTAGAGCGGACTTTGACCAGCAGCTGACCGAAGTATCGACCAGCGCCACCGCGTCATAAATATGACTGTCAAGAAAGCCCAAGCCGAAAACCTGCTCTGGGCGCAATTCCTCAGCCAGATCCTGCGGATCGCGCGGCGAAGACCAACGGACGCTGATCAGCCCCTGCTCGACCCGGTAAATGAATTCCTTTTGCTCACCAACGTAAAAAAGCGCCTCACCCGCTCTCAGCGTTTTAACACGCAAAGGAAGGCAATAGCCCGCCGTAGAATTCGGCGCGATTTCCCCGAGCGGATGCGCTTTTAATCGACCCAAATCTACTAGTTCAGACATAACGCTACCGTGTGCATACAATAAGACCGTGGCAGGGTAGCACCTCATGCGGAGAAGTCTAGCTCAGCAAAGCCTTAAGGCTTGACAGGCAGGATCTTGACAAATTCCCAGCAGCACCCACCGACGCCAGGCGAAATCACTAACGACGCCCATTAGCTGCGGCCGGCGCGCCATCCGCTAATCAGTGTAAAATTGATGTGAAGAGGTTGAGCGGCGTTTCTAAGTTTTTCGGAGACAAGAAAACGCCCACGGTTTGCACTGAGCTCGATCAGGTCTTGCCTGGGGCGCGCAGCTTGGACGAACGCCTGTTTCGAGTTGCCGGTAGGCCCCGAGTTTAACCACGCACTCATGCAAATCCGCATGCATCTCATGAATTGATGCCCTCGCGCGCTGATGGGAAGAACACTGACCGGGCGGGCAAGTTCCTCACCCTATCCGAAGACCCACGTATTAGGTTCAAGGCTCGGCAACAACACAAAGCGCAGGCTCCAAGCACCCGATCGAAGCATCAAGAATGTCCACACCGCGCTTCAGACAAACGCTGCGTCATAAAGGACCTCTACGCCATATGAGGAGCACGCGTTTTGACTTCGCGACGAGAGTTGCATTATTCGTCACATGCATACTCGAACGGAACACTGCGCGTATTAATCTGAGGTCTTGCCATGTCGGGCTTGGACATCTTCGCAATCATCGTATTGCTCATCTTACTTTTTGCGGCACTGGGAATATGGGTGGCTCTTGCCATGCTGCCAGGCAAGATCGCGAAGAACCGAGGCCATCCGCAAGCGGAAGCAATCAACATCGGCGGCTGGCTAGGGGCCCTTCTCGGCGGTGTGCTCTGGCCGGTGTTTTTGATCTGGGCGTTCACCAAGCCCGTCCGGATCGAAACAGGCACCGTCACCTCATCCGAACTCAACGCGCTGCGTGATCGGCTAAACGAACTTGAAGCAAACCAGACCACTCAGCGGGGGCAGACATCATGATTGCCTTCATGACGCTATGCTACGTTGCCGTGCTGGCGGGCTTGGTTTGGCTCAAGGTCCTTCCAAACACGATTTGGACGTGGCTTTCCACTCTAGCCTGGATGCTGTTGCTTTTTGTCGTGCTCTTCATCCCCATGCAGTGGGGTGCACCGGCCGGGTCAGCGCGAATTATGACGTACTCAGTGCAGATTATTCCCAATGTCGCAGGTCCTGTGACAGAAGTACCCGTGCAGCCCAATACGCCGCTGCAGCAGGGGGATGTCCTCTTCAAAATCGACCCGACGATATACCGGGCCACAGTCGACGGGACACGGGCGCAGTTAGAGTATCAAAAGCTACGTCTGGAGCAGTACACCGAGCTCGAAAGCAAGTCCGCGGGAACACGGTTTCAGGTTCAAGAAACAGCAGCCGCGGTTAAGCGGCTGGAGGCCGAACTCGAACAGGCCGAATGGAACCTAAACGAAACGACCGTCCGCGCGCCCGCCAATGGATACGCGACCTATGTTACCCTTCGTCCAGGCCAACGCGTGGTCACTTTTCCTCTCCAGCCCGCTATGACTTTTATCGATACATCCAGAAATTTGGTTGGCGTGCAAATCCAACAGATCTACCAACGGCATTTGCGCGTCGGTCAACCGGCCGAGTTGGCATTCAAAGTGCGCCCGGGGAAGATTTACACGGGCAAGGTCCAAGCCATTTATCAAGTCACCAACCAGGGCCAATCAGTAATTAGCGGCACGGTTCCGACCGCGCAAAAAATACAAGCCGAACCCTTCTTTGTCCGTGTTGATCTCGACGATAAGTCGGCCGAAAAAGACCTGCCGGCGGGGTCCGCCGGAACGGCGGCCATCTACACCGACAGCGCCGGCGCGACGCACCTCATTCGAAAAGTCATGATCCGCATGGAGTCATTCCTGAACTACATCAACCCATGGCTCTGAACGACCAGCCTTGCGAACTTGGTGCCTTCAAATTTTGCGCACCCCAGATGACACGCACCGGCTTCACTTGAGGCAGTGGACGCGCTCACTCGCGCTAGCTAGGCTTCGCCACTCGTCGATACGGCCGTTTTCGGACAGCAGCACGGCAACCCACCGCCACGACTGCACCTTGCTGCAGGCAATAGCGATCGCCGCGGTCAACGGGACGCTCAAAAAGGCCCCGACAAGCCCCCAGATCATCCCCCAAAAGGCGAGTGACACCATCACCACGAATGGACTGAGATTCAGCGTCCGTCCCATGATCGCCGGCTCCAAAACATTACCAATCAAGAACTGCGCACCTGACAGCAGAATGGCGATCACCAGAAACTGCGAAACAGTATCAAACTGTATCAACGCAATGAGGGCCGGAAAAACGACCCCGAGCACGGAACCGATGCTTGGTATATAATTGAGCAAGAAGATAAGAAGCGCCCAAGTCTCGGAGAAATCCACTCCAAGCCACTTCAAGACGGCATAGCTAACCGCTGCGGTAAAGACACTCATCAGTGTCTTGATCCAAATGTAATCGCGAAGCCCATTGACGATATCATCCACCGTCCGCTGCACTTCAACGGCATGCTTTTCATTCGCGAAAAGATGGCCGAGTTTGCTGGTGACCTGCCCGCGCTCGGCAAGCATAAAACCGACGTAGAGAGCGATCAGGATGAAGTTACCCATGAGGCTACCGGCCGATCCCAACAAACTGGGTACCGTCCGCACCAAGTTCAGATTAGCCAACACCTCCCCGAGCTTTTCGGAGATGTCGGATCCAAGGTATTCCGATGCACGGTCGGCGAGTGCCTCGAGCCGCTCGACATAACGTGGCCAGGCTTCCGAGATGGCATCAACTTGTCCAGCAAGAATGTAGAGTACCGCACCCAGCCCCATGGTGAAGACGATGAGGGAACCAAGCAGGGCCAGAGCCGAAGGCAATCCAAAGCGTTGCAGTCGGTCACCAGTTGCGGCGATCAGGGTGGTCATCAAAAAGGCGATCGTCAGAGGAACAAGAAAGTTCCGGCCGACGACCAGTCCCGCGATGATGAGGGCGACGATCAATAGACTTGTTAGTGCACGCATAATTCACCCCCATGAGATAAAAACCGGCAGCCCAAAATCTGGCACAACACCAGCGCTTCAATTCAACTGCAACACCCGCCAAACACCTTGCACCGAGGTTCACGAAGTCTTTCACCCAGGTTGTTCAATTTGATCATATCCAGCACCGGAATCCCCACCGTGTCTGGCACGGGCATGCAATAGTTGAGGCGGGAAGACGGGGGTCTTGAGGACATTAGAATGTCTTACCCAACGATCCAGCTCCAAGACAAGAAGGTCATACTGCTGAGCGGATACCAGATGACGAAAACCGGTGATCGGCCAGTGGAAGTGACCGACAAACCTAAGCTTGAGGATTCTATAAAGAAACACGGCGACGCCGTCGCCTTCACATACTACGCGGGTCGGTGGATACCCGCAGCATGACGCTTGCACACGAAAGGATACACGACCCGTATTCAATGCGGGTTGTGAATACTTTGCAGGGCTGAGGCTGGCCGCCCATGCGGAAGACAACGCGGCTGCCGAAAACACCCGGTGAACGGGCACCACCAGGAACCGATATCGCTTCAAAAAGAGTCGGGCGGCACGATCTTCGCGGCGCGCATGAAGGCGTTCGCCACACCTGGGCCTTCTGAACCATAACCTTTCAAACCACAGCCCTCAGTCAGTCTGCAGCAACAAGCACGCGGCTTGCATTCTGCCGATATCCTTGTCAGGATCATTGCCAGGTCCGGAAACACGATGCTCTGCGGCGTCGGTGAGGAAGTTTGCGCAAAAAAGACCTGCGCGAACACGAAACGGCACAGACTATACTCTTCAGTCCGCAGACGCCTAAATTCGCATTAAACCAATCACTCGATGTTCCGCACCCAATTACCTCTCGCAATTCTTGCCGCTCTTGCCGTTTTAGGAACGGGACTGAGCTTTGCCGAATCTCCGCCGAAGGTTCCCGGCTACGTCGGCTCAAAAACGTGCGCCGACTGCCACGGTGCCGTCGCCGAGGCATGGTCCCCGTCGCATCACGCATTAGCTTGGCAGAAGCCAACGGACTCGACCGTTCTCGGCGACTTCAAAGACGCCCATATCGAACACAATGGCGTCACCTCACGCTTCTTTCGGCGCGGCGATAAGTTCTTCATCGAGACGGACGGGCCGGACGGCAAGTTGAAAGACTACGAGGTTCGATCCGTTGCCGGCATTGAACCGCTGCAGCAATACCTCTTGGAAACAAAACCTGGCCAGCTTCAGACCCTGGACCTCTCCTGGGACAATACGGCGAAGCGCTGGTACCACCTGTATCCTGATCAGAACCAAAAGGGCGGCGACGGTCTGCACTGGACAGGACCATACAAAAATTGGAGCGCCCGCTGCGCCGAGTGTCACGCGACCGGTTTCCAGAAGAACTACCGTCCCGAAACCAGAAGCTATGCCAGCACCCAGGCTGAGATCGGCGTCGGATGCGAGGCCTGCCACGGCCCCGGCGAGGCGCACGTCGCATGGGCAAAGGATCCAGACGCGAAAGCATCCGAAAACAAATCCGGGCTTTCGAAAACGGGGCTGACCATCGCCTATTCACCCGATCAGGCCGAGACTGAGATCCAGCAATGCGCGGCCTGTCACTCTCGTCGCGGCCCATTTGGCGATCAAAGCCCTGTACCGGGCACCCCCTTCCACGACGCCTACCGCCTCGCGCTATTGCGTGACGGGCTGTATCACGCCGACGGCTCGATCCAAGACGAGGTGTACGTCTACGGCTCTTTCCTGCAATCGAAGATGTACGCCAAGGGCGTCCGGTGCAGCGACTGCCACGATCCACATCAAGCGAAATTAAAGGTAACGGGAAATGGCGTCTGCACCCAATGCCATTCACCCGCCGGCAATGCCCGTTTTCCGACCTTGAAGAAAGCTTCATACGACGACCCCGCGCACCACTTCCACGAGCCAGGTTCGCCAGGAGCACAATGCAAGAGCTGTCATATGATCGAGCGCGTCTACATGGGCATCGACGGTCGCCGCGATCACAGCTTCCGCGTCCCGCGGCCCGATCTGTCCGAAGAGACCGGCGCCCCGAACGCCTGCACTGATTGCCACAGCGATAAAAACGCTGCCTGGGCCGCCGCTGAAATTGAGCGCCGCTATCCCGACAGCAAGCACCGGGGCCCCCACTTCTCGCAAGTCTTCGCGGCAGCGCGGCGCGAGCCCGCAACCCAAGTCGATAAGCTCGTCACGATCGCCGAAGACGCCGCATTACCCGGTATCGTACGGGCGACGGCCCTTGATTTGTTGCGCAACACAGGACCCGAGACCGCCACACGTATCGTGCGGCTGCTACGCCATCCGGACCCGCTTGTGAGAGCCGCCGCCATTGATATTCAAACGGCGGCCCCGCCTGCCGAGCGGATAAGCCGTCTCGAGCAAGCGTTAGATGATCAATTGAAAATGGTGCGTATCGCCGCCGCGCGGGCATTGATTGGCGCACCGCGTTCTCTCGTTAAACCCAATGTAGCACCGGCGCTGAAGGCTGCCTCGGCCGAGTGGCGTAAATCGCTTATCGCAAACGCCGACTTCCCGGAAAGCCATATGGCGGTTGGTGGCACGGCCCTGGCCCTGCGCAATCCGCGCGCCGCGCTCCAGGCCTTTGGCGAAGCCGCGCGCCAGGACCCGCAGCTGATCGATGCATGGGTCATGCTCGCTAAAATCCGGGCGGCCTTGGGCGACCGCAAAGGAGCCCGCGACGTACTCAATAAAGGCCTCGCCCGCAATCCGGACAACGCGTTCCTACAGTCGATGCTTAAGCAGTTTTAGGCAGGGCACCGCCGACAGCGACAAAGCGCATTTTCACTGCCGGTGATCGTTCGCAACCGACGGATCGGGGCGAGTTTGTCAGTGTTTTCAGTGCTGCGAACAAACGGTCGGTCGCGGCGCCGGACGCCGACCTATCGTTGAAGACAGCTGGAGGGTGCGGACAACCACCCTTTTTAGAAACACTGCGTTGCAGCAATGGCGCACTGATTCGGAGATATTGTTCCACATGCCAATCAGATTTGACGCGCCTAAAAGACTCGGGTTCAAAAGAAGATAAATAGACAACTAATACATTGGTTTTGACATGAACGATCTGCTCTTAAGAAATCGCGTCAATCGCTTTTGCGTTTTGGCGCGCTTGTTTCTTTCGTTCTTGCCCTGCCTCTTATCACGACAATTCCATCTCCGCCCGCCCGGGCCGCCGAAGACGCCAAAGGTTTCTACCTGCTCGGAAGCAATGCATCTGTAGCTAACATCGTACCGCCTCCAGGCACTTACCTTGTCAATTACAAATACTATTACGGCGGCGATGCCTCCGCAGACCCGGCGAGGAGTGTTGTGAGCTAATGACCTAGGGCGATTTCGAACTCGATGTGGATGTCGACGTCAGAGCCGACCTTTTTCTCGAAGTTCCATCCGTTTTATGGGTTGCCCCCCGCAAATTATTGAATGGGCGCTATGGCTTCGCGCTACTTACGCCAGTTGGCTATCAGGACATATCAGCTGACGTGAGCGCGCTGGCAAGCTTGACGCTTCAGGACGGAAGGTCCTTCCAGCGTGGCGCGACTTTTGGAATTAATGACGACACTTTCAGTTTCGGTGACCCTCTTATTCTATCGTTCATTGGTTGGGATCGCGGCAATTGGCACTGGAGACTGGCGAGCCTGACGAACATTCCAATCGGAGCCTATGACGATGAGAACGTCGCCAATATGGGCTTTAACCGATGGGGTACCGACATTCACGGAGGCTTTACTTGGCTGGATCCCAATATAGGCTTTGAGGTGTCGGCGACTGCGGGGTTCACATTCAATGGTCGAAATCCCGACACGGACTACAAGACCGGGACGGAATTCCATGTCGAATATGCGCTTATGAAGCATTTCTCAAAAGCATTTTCAGCCGGTCTCGTCGGCTTTCATTACCAACAAATTACCGGTGATAGTGGGGACGGTGCAGAGCTCGGTGATTTCAAAGGTCGAGCCACTGCACTTGGACCAAGCTTGAACTTCAACACCCAGATCCGTTCCATACCTGTATCAACATCGCTTCGCTGGTATCACGAAGTTGATACCAAGAACCGGCTCGAAGGGGATTCTGTCTACCTTCAAACAACCATGCCGTTGGGCCCTCTTTTTAAGCGCTGACGTAAGAGCATAACTTGTACTCGGATTGATGCTACATCCGTCGCAACCGACGGAGCAGCGATCGCTAGTTCGCGTTGAACAATGAAGCCCGCTCCACACTCTGCATATCCCGCACACCAACATGATCACACCGCCGGCCCTGGGCGCATGCGGGTCTTCATAGAGCCTCCATCGGCTTACGGTATCCGAGCGCTCTCAATTAAAGAGCCGAGCTGAATTTCTGACGTCATTTACCGCATTGAATTGCTTGCAAGCGCATCTGAATTCTGCGACTTTTTGCGTGGATCGAAACCACTTAATTGCCACGTAGAGTTGGAGTGCAAAATGAAGTACTGGTACGTATGGGCCATTTCAGCAGCCATAGTCGGTCTCGGCACAACAATCCATCTCGAACAAGGAAGCCACGGCATTGTCGTCACGGGCGTCGGCCTCACTGAAGCGGCCGCTGCGCCCCGACACCAGGCACGCCGCGTCAGCAGGCGAACAGCGAGACGCACAACGCGCCGCGTCAACTATCGGACGTCCGTGGCGGGATGCCCGCTTCGCTCAGGCTATTACTACTGCGGCGGCGTCTACTACAGGGGCGCAGTTCAGGACGGACGGACGGTTTATGTTGTCGTGAATCCTTGACCCTAGGGGACTTTGTAATGCGTTGTTTATGTGCTCACCTCCTCACAGCCGCCAGCGCCGCATTGATGCTTCTCAATGCAACCTCCGCTACTCAAGCACAGGATGTGCTCAAAGCTTGCGAGGCGGACATAAAGACTTATTGCAGCCAGGTTACACTCGGCGATGGTCGTTTACTTGCCTGCATGTACGCACATGAAGACAAGATTTCACCGGAGTGCGATGTTGCCATTGCCGACGGGGCGGACCAACTGGATTGGTTCTTATCCAGCGTTCGCAAAGCGCTCGAAACATGTGCTCCCGATATTCAAAAGCACTGTGCCGACGTTGAAGCCGGTCAGGGACGGGTTTACGCCTGTCTCAGGATCAAGAAGGATCAGATTGGCGACGACTGCAAGGCGGTTGTAGATAACGTTACAACCCGCCTAACCCAGGAATAATTGAAATAGTTATTCCACCGGGATTGCTGCGGTGAATCGCGACAGCATTTTTTGATCAAGCCCAATAAGGCCCAAACGGGGCCTACACGTCGCCGATTTGGTACACGCCAGCGAAGTAACCTGAGCGGAAGCCGTCGCAACCACACGGAGATATAGGATGAAACTCGCTATGCTGGGTGCAACGTCGATCGTTGCACTCACACTTGCCCTTCCAGCAGCCGCTCAGGATATCGGCATGCCGTCGGGTAACCTTTCGGGTGCCTACACCGGAAAGGCGTATTCACCCTACGCGAAGCGAACCTTCCCCGAACGTCCTCTGTGGGGCGACAGCCATTTGCACACATCGCTGTCGATGGATGCAGGTGGTTTTGGCAATCGCGTTGGCCTGCGGGACGCCTATCGTCTTGCCCGTGGTGAGGAGATAACAGCGTCTTCAGGCCAGCCTGTCCGACTTTCCCGTCCGCTTGATTGGCTGGCAATCACTGACCACTCCGATGGAATGGGATTCATCATCGATACCTTGGCGGCAATACCGCTGGTGACACAATACGAGCAGGGGGCACGCTGGTCCAAGGGCTTCAATGCCGGGGGGCAGGAAGCTGTCGATACCACGCTAGACCTGATCGGCACCTTTTCGCAGGGCAAGGTCGATCCGGAGATGTTTGCCCACTATTCGCCCGGCTCGCGCCGCTATGCGACCATCTGGGAAGACGTCATTCAGGCGGCAGAGGAATTTAACGATCCCGGCCGGTTCACAACATTTATCGGATTTGAATGGACGTCGCTGGTGAAGGGCGGAAACATGCACCGCAACGTCATTTTCCGTGACGGAGCCGATCGCGCACGCCAGGTGGTGCCGTACACAACTCAAGCTCCGATCGGCAGTACAGACCCGCTCGATCTCTACAAATATCTGGAAGACTACGAAGCCAGGACCAACGGTGCGGCGATGGCCTTCGCGCATAACGGCAACCTGTCGAACGGCATCATGTTCCCTGTGGACGCCCAGTATACGGGCCGGAAACTTGACAAGAAATATGTCGAGCAACGCGCCAAATGGGAGCGCATGTATGAAATCACCCAGATCAAGGGTGATGGCGAAGCCCACCCCTTCCTGTCGCCTGATGACGAGTTTGCGGACTATGGCACCTGGGACGTCGGCAACCTGGACCTATCGCAGGCCAAGACCAAGGACATGCTGCAGTATGAGTATGCGCGCGAAGCGCTGAAAACCGGTTTGGCGATTGAGAAAAAACTCGGCACGAACCCTTACAAATTCGGCGTTGGCGGGGCCACCGACAGCCACACGTCGCTGCCCACCGCCGAAGAGGACAATTTCTTCGGAAAGCATACAGGCTATGAGCCTTCGCCAGGGCGGCTGGCCCATCCGTTCATGAAAAACGAGAATGGCGAACTCTTTGCCTGGCAGATGGTTGCTTCCGGCTACACGGCCGTTTGGGCCAGGGAAAACACCCGCACTTCTCTGTTCGATGCGATGGACCGCAAAGAAATATATGCCACCACCGGTCCGCGTATGGTGGTGCGTTTCTTTGGCGGCTGGGATTATACCAAGCAGGACCTGAATAGTCGCCAGCCGGCCTTCGTAGGCTACTCCAAGGGCGTGCCCATGGGGGGCGACCTGTCAAACGCACCCGAAGGCAAGGCGCCGACCTTCATGGTCTATGCGCTGCGTGATCCGATTGGCGCCAACCTTGATCGGGTACAGATCGTCAAGGGTTGGCTGGACGCCCAGGGCAAAACGCATGAGAAAGTCTACGACGTCGCCTGGTCGGGCGACCGGAAGCCGGACGGGAAAGGCAAGCTCCCAGCCGTCGGCAACACAGTTGATGTGAAGAACGCCAACTGGACCAACACCATCGGTGCCGCGGAACTGGGCACGGTCTGGACCGACCCGGATTTCGACCCAAAGCAGCGGGCTTTCTACTATACCCGCGTGCTCGAGATCCCGACGCCTCCCTGGTATCTCTACGACGCCTTCCGCCTGGGGACAAAAATCCCCAAGGATGCGCCGACAAGCCAGCAGGAACGCGGCTACACCACGCCGATTTGGTACACGCCCAAACAATAAGCTCATCTTGAATTTTTCAGTATTTGTTCAGAGAGAAATCCAAATGATTAGGAAAGTGCTTTTTGCAGCTCTCCCCTTAGCTCTTACGATTGCCCCCGCCACGGCATTCGAGCCGACCCCTGAGGCATCAAGCCTCAACAAGGCTTTCGAAGGAAAATCCTACTCGCCCTACGCAGGCCGGAATTTCCCCACCTTCCCGCTGTGGGGCGACACCCACTTGCATACCTCGACATCATTCGATGCCGGCGCGTTCGGCAACCGGCTCGACGCGCGCACAGCCTATCGCTTTGCGAAAGGCGAAGAGGTGACGGCAACGACGGGGACGAAAACCCGACTTTCCCGTCCTCTCGATTGGCTTGTGGTGGCTGACCACTCCGACAATATGGGTCTGTTCGATCTGATCGTCGACGGCGATCGCAGCATCACATCGGACCCCGAAGGTCAGCGCATTTACAATATGATCAAAGCCGGCGGCGAAGAGGCCGTGAAGGCCTCGATTGAATTGATCGACAGCTTCTCGCGCGGCAAGAAAATCTCCGATGCACTAGACGTCGTGCCGGGGACGAAGCTGTTCCGCTCGGTCTGGGATCGACAAATCGCCGCCGCCGAAGAAGCCAACGATCCAGGCCGTTTCACATCCTTCATTGGCTACGAGTGGACCTCCCTGATCGACGGCAACAACATGCACCGCGTCGTCATTTACCGAGATGGCGCCGCGCGGGCGCGCACGATGGGGCCCTACACGACGCTGAAACCCTACGGCAGCCCCGATCCACGCGATCTTTGGAAGTGGATGAATACCTACGAGCAGACAACCAACGGCGATGTGCTTGCGATTGCACATAACGGCAATCTCGCCAACGGCATCATGTTCCCGGAAAAGGCGCAGTGGAACGGCAAGAAACTCGACAAAGAGTACGTCAACGCGCGCTCCATTTGGGAGCCTTTGTACGAAGCAACCCAGATCAAGGGCGATGGCGAAACCCACCCCTTCCTGTCACCCAACGACGAGTTCGCCGACTATGAAACCTGGGACAAAGGTAACCTCAATCTCAGCCAGGCCAAAACTAACGACATGCTTGCCGGCGAGTATGCCCGCTCGGCATTGAAAATTGGCCTGCAGCTTGAACAGAGCCTTGGAACCAACCCGTACAAGTTCGGCATGATCGGTTCGACCGACAGTCACACCTCGCTGGCGACCGCTGAAGAAGAAAACTTCTTTGGCAAACACACCGGCACCGAACCCAGCCCGGAACGTCCAATGCACCTGGTCGGTCAGTTCGGCGACCAAACGATCCTCGGTTGGGAGCAGGTTGCTTCCGGGCTCGCTGCCGTCTGGGCGGTCGAAAACACCCGCGAAGCGATCTTTGATGCGATGGAGCGCAAGGAGGTCTATGCGACGACTGGCCCACGCATGCTGGTACGCCTGTTTGGCGGATGGGATTTCTCCAAAGACGATATGGAGACACGCAATCCTGCATTCATCGGTTATCGCAAGGGCGTTCCCATGGGGGCGGACCTGCCGAAGATGGCCGAGGGCGCGAAAGCACCCAACTTCATGGTCTACGCACTCAAAGATCCGATCGGCGCCAATCTCGACCGGATCCAGATCGTCAAAGGCTGGCTCGATGCGGACGGCAAGACGAACGAGAAGGTCTACGATGTCGTTTGGGCCGGCGACCGCAAACCCGATGCCAAAGGTAAACTGCCGCCAGTCGGCGACACCGTCGACGTCTCCCGCGCAACCTGGTCGAACTCGATCGGCTTAGCCGAATTGGGAGCCGTTTGGACCGACCCGGAATTTGATGCGAAGCATCGCGCCTTCTACTACGCACGCGTCATCGAAATTCCGACCCCGCGTTGGACCGCATACGACGCCTTCCGCTACGACCTGAAGCTCCCCAAAGAGGTCCCCATGAAAACCCAAGAGCGGGCCTACACGTCGCCGATCTGGTACACCCCGAAGGGCTGATGAATTCACAACATGGATCCGGGCGCCTCACTGCCCGGGCCCGCCATCACTGGCCTCCCTGAAGGAAGTTGGCAAATCTCGAAATAGCGAGCCGATCCAGCGGACGGCCATCAAATGACGGCAAAATGAGAACCTGAATGCTCGCACGCACCCCCCTAAACTCCCCCTTGGTACAATTCTTTATCGCCGCGCTTTTGATATTCGGTCTCTATTCGATCTCAAATAAAAACAGCGAAGCCTCTCCTCAGGCGATTACGATAACATCGGCCGAACAAAAGAACCTTGTCGCCCTCTTCTCCAAGACATGGCGTCGTCCACCGACCCAAGCCGAGTTCGACGGCCTGATCGAAGCCCGAGTGCGCGAAGAGTTGTTTTACCGCGAGGCCTTGGCGCTTGGCCTAGAAAATGACGATGTCATCGTCCGCCGGCGGCTCGCCCAAAAGATCGAATTCATAACCGATGATCTGGCAGCCATTCGCGAACCAACCGAACAGGACCTCGAAAAGTTCCTGCGCGATAACGAAAACAAATATGCACTCGAACCTTCGCTCAATTTTCGCCAGGTCTACTTAAGCAGCGAACGCCGCGGCCCCAGCCTGATGGATGATGCCGCAGCCATTCTCGCGGAGCTAAAACGCGGAGCCGATCCGTCCGCGCTCGGTGACGTTATTGAACTGCCCCGCACCATGGAAAAGGTCTCGCCTTCGACCGTGTCTCGGCTTTTCGGCAAGGAATTCGCAAGCACTCTCGCCCAGACGAAACCAGGCGCCTGGAGCGGGCCGGTCCGGTCAAGCTACGGTGCCCACTTGGTGCAAGTCGATTCGCGCGAAGAGGGACGCGTACCAAAACTCGATGAAGCCCGCGCAGCCGTCGAACGCGACTGGCGCGAAGCTCAACGCCAGAAGGCCCGCGCCGCTTACATCGACGCCCTGAAGCAAAAGTACGAAATCAATGTAGAGCAACCTAAAGACGGCAGCGCATGATCCGCGGGGCCCTCTTCCTTTTCTGTGCAGCTGCCAGCCTCTTCCTCGGTCCAGCCGTCGCCCACGAAGTCAGGCCGGCCTACCTCGAGATCCGCGAGACCGGACCCGAGCAGTACGGCATACTTTGGAAAACGCCAGCTCGTGGCAACGCTACGATAAGGCTCGCGGTTGCGCTTCCCGAAACCTGCGCTGAAACAGCGCCACCGGTGAGTATCAACGACGGTGCCGCCAACACGGTTCGCTGGTCGGTTCGCTGTACGGGTGGCCTGGCAGGCAAAGAGGTCCGCATCGCAGGACTTGAGCGGACCATGGTTGAGACCATCGCACGCTTTGAACGATTGGGCGGAGCCGCGCAGAGCGTTCGGCTGATGGCCGGCACGACATCCTTCATTGTCGCCGAGCCTTCAACGATCTTCGGCGTCGCCAGCGTCTACACCATGCTCGGCATTGAGCACATCCTGCTCGGCTTCGATCACCTCTGTTTTGTCTTGGCGCTGCTTTTGCTCATCGACAACGTCCGCAAACTTGTTTGGACGATAACGGCCTTCACCGTAGCCCACTCGATCACCCTGGCAGCCGCGACCCTCGGTTACATATCGGCACCATCTGGCCCCATCGAAGCGCTGATCGCCCTCAGTATCGCCCTGGTTGCCGCCGAGGTCATCGCAAAGAATCGCAGGCAACCAAGCCCTACGGCCGAACGGCCCTGGCTGGTTGCATTCGGCTTCGGACTGCTTCACGGCCTCGGTTTCGCCGGTGCCCTTTCGGAAACAGGATTACCCGACGACGCCATCCCCGTAGCGCTGCTGTTCTTCAATGTTGGCGTTGAAATCGGTCAGCTGGCATTCGTCGCAGTACTGCTCACGGTCGGCGCACTCACCCGCCGCCTGATACCGCAATTATTGCCTCAAGGCGCCGTAGCGGTGGCCTTTGCAATTGGGACCCTGGCCGCATTCTGGACCATCGAAAGGGTCGTCGGCATTGTCGGTTGACCGCGACTAAGCGGCAGGCGCTGGTTTATGACAAGGGCCCCGACAGCAACAACGGCGTAGTCTCTTCAAGCATTGCTTCAATATCTAGGTCCGGGGCAACTGCCGCATAGTCCTGGTCGATCAATAGCGCAGACGCACCATGCACGAATGTCCACAACCGAACTGCGATGGCCATCGGGTCTCCGCGGACACCGTTGCGTTCGCAGTAAATCGCAACTTGCTCGATGACCTTTGAGAAGCAGCCCATACCCTCATCGACAACACCCTCTTCTTTCTTGAGCACCGGGTGCTGACCAAACATCAGCCGGAATACACGCTGGTTCTCAACGGCAAAGCGGACATAGGCCTTCCCCATCGCGGTGATGCCGGCAAGTGACCCAACCCCAACCTTTTCAACGGCAGCCATGGACAGCGACGACATCTCGTCAAATCCACGTTCGACGACCAAGCCCAGCACTTCATCGCGATCGCGGAAATGCTTATAGGGCGCGGCAGTTGAAACACCCGCCAACCGGCAAGCGTCCGCCAACGAGAAATTTTCAGCACCATGCTCCGCCACGAGATCGTAGGAGGCTTGAACCAGCGTCTCCCGCAAATCTCCGTGGTGATACTTGGCCTTGGGTTTGACAGCGTCTCCGCTCGTCACGGGTTTCTGCTCCTTGGTCTGCCGATGATTCGCACAATAACGCATCTTCTCCAAAAGGAGGAAGTTAGTAACACTAACTTGTGATTGGCAAGTTAGTCAATCTAACATATGTTAGCGACCGTAACTTATCGCAAGACATCATCATGGTCGGCCGGACACGGGCTGACTGGAGCCCCCGAAACAGCCAACGGAGCTGACGATGCGCAAAGACGATACGGCTGACCAAGAGAGCCCCGCGATAGAGAGAAAACAGTCATGGGCAAATAGCTTCCTGATCGGGACGGCAGCAAGCTTGGTTGCTCTACTGTTTGTCGGGCTGATGGGAGCAGGCACGACCGTGCTCTACCTGCGCGCCGCCGCCGAAGCCGGACCCCAGCGGCCACTTCCAACACCTGTTGAAACGCTGACCGTCGAGATGCAGGACAGTTACCAGGAGACCAGCCGCTACGTCGGTCGTCTCGAACCTGCGCGACAGACAGCGCTCGCCTTTGAGCGCGGCGGGTTGGTTACATCTGTCTTCAAGGACGAGGGCGACCGCGTTGTTGCCGGCGAAACGATTGCAAAACTCGACACCGCCCAACTCGAAGCAACACGCGACCAGCTCGAAGCCCAAGAGCGCGAATTGAAAGCACGGCGTCGCCTGGCCACCCTGACATTGGATCGCCAGTCCAAACTGCAAAAGAAGGGTTGGAGCCCGGAGCAGCGCCTCGATGAAGCCGAAGCGTCCCTCGGCGAGCTAACGGCGGGCATTGATCGGGTCAACGCTCAGATCAGCTCGATCGACATCGACATCGCAAAGTCAAACATCACCGCGCCCTTCAATGGCATCGTCAGCATTCGCTCAATCGATGAGGGTGCCGTCGTCGCGGCAGGCACACCACTACTCACTGTCCTTGAAGCCGACCGCCTCCAGGCGCGAATTGGGTTGCCTCCCGAGATCGCGGTCAAGCTTGACCCATCGCGGACTTACAAACTCGAAACCCGCGTCGGCGAACTGGAAGCGCGCATCGACGCGAAACGTCCAGATCTCCAAGCCGGCACGCGTACCGTAACGGTGCTCTTCGAAGTGTCCGGCGAAAGCAAAGTACCGTTTGGTGAAATCGTCACTCTCGCTCTCGATACGAGGATCAAAACCCGCGGCACATGGGTGCCTTTAGCAGCCTTGAACGAAGGCCACCGCGGACTTTGGAACGTGCTGACCGTCGTCACCCGTGACGGCCAACAGTTGGCGCAAAACGAGACCGTCGAAATCCTGCACATCGAAGCCGAGAGCGCCTATGTCCGCGGCACCTTTCAGCCCGGCGCCAAGATCGTCGCCGGCGGAACCAACCGCGTCGTAACAGGACAGCGCGTGGCGCTCGCCGGGGGCTAGCACAATGTCGACCATGTTCTATCGCGACGGGCGTCTACTAGCCCTGGCAATCCTCATGATGGTCGCCGCCGGTGCATCCGCGCTGATGGCGATCGGCCGCCAGGAAGACCCAACCATCACCAACTTGTTTGCGACCGTCATCACGCCCTATCCCGGCGCCGATCCAGCGCGTGTCGAAGCCTTGGTCACCGAGAAGATTGAGGAGCAGCTGCGTGAGATTCCCCAGATCGACGACCTGACGTCGGCATCTCGCCTAGGCATTTCCGTTGTCAGCATCGAGCTCTCTCAGTTCATCTCCGATGATCGCAATGAACAGGCTTGGGCGGAGATTCGCGATGCGCTCTATGACGCTGCCCGCAACTTTCCACCCGGCGTGCCGCAGCCGGAATTCGACGATGATCGCACTGGCGCGTTCACATCGATTGTCGCACTTTTGCCTGCGCCCGGCACCGACACAAACCCAGCGATCATGCGCCGAACGGCAAAGGTCTTGCAGGATCGCCTGCGGGCCGTTGGCGGCACTAAGCTCGTTGAACTCTACGGCGCCCGCGATGAGGAGATCAGCGTCACAGTCGACACCGCGAAGCTGGTTTCCCTAGGACTGACCGCCCAAACGGTTTCCGACTCAATCGCACGCGGCGATGCAAAGGTTCGCGCTGGACAAGTGCGCGGCGACAGGATCGACTTACTGATCGAAGTCGCCGGTGAGATCAAAGCGCTCGATCGCGTCCGCGCTATTCCTGTGATCGAAGGTGACGGTGGGAGCATCGTGCGCGTAGGTGATGTGGCGTCAGTTAAGCGGACGCTACGCACGCCCGCCGAAAGCCTGGCGCGCATTAACGGACGCGAAGCCGTTCTCATTGCCGCACGCATGCAGGACGACCTCCAAGTGGATGCTTGGGCCGCACGGATCGGATCGGTCCTCGATAGCTTCGAATCCGAGCTTCCAGCGGGCCTCGAACTGCACCGGCTGTTCAACCAGGCCACCTACACCTCCGAGCGACTGACCGGAGTGGTGGTCAATATGCTGATCGGCATGGTGCTCGTCCTGACCGTGCTGCTAGTCACGCTCGGCTGGCGGGCCGCACTTGTCGTCGCGCTCGTACTGCCGTTGGCAACCCTTGTTTCAATTTTTGTGCTTCGCTTAGCCGGCATCCCGATACATCAAATGTCGGTCACCGGCTTGATCGTCGCCTTAGGCCTTGTTGTCGACGCGGCGATCGTCATGACCGACGATATCCGAAAAAGATTGGCCGCAGGTCAGACACGGCTCACCGCTGTCGACCAGTCGGTACGCCGGCTCGTCGCACCCTTGATGGCATCGACGGTGACCACCGTGCTCGCGTTCATGCCGATGGTCCTCCTTCCCGGACCGGCAGGTGATTTTGTCGGTTCAATCGCCATTGCCGTGATCATCATGCTGATCGCATCGCTCGCACTCGCCGTGACCGTTACGCCGGCTCTGGCTGGCCTCCTGCTAAAGGACCCAAAACAAACAAAAGACGCGTCGTGGCTGGCGACTGGCATGTCGTTTTCGTCGCTGGGCTTGCTCTTCGGCCGCGCCTTGCGGCTTGCCTTGTATCACCCGCGTCTGGCGATACTGTTCGCGCTCATTCTGCCGGTCATTGGCTTCGCTGCATTCCCGACACTCAAGCCCCAGTTCTTCCCCGGTGTCGATCGCAATCAGTTCTATATGCAGGTGAAACTGCCCGACGGCACTTCGATCAGCGAGACAACCCGCGTTGCAGGCCTAGTCGACGGATTGCTGCGAAAAGAGCCTGACATCACCGGACTGACCTGGGTCATCGGGGAAAGCGCGCCGGCCTTCTACTACAACATGATTGCCAATCAAGACAGCGTACCAAGCTTTGCCGAAGCCCTTGTCACAACCCGTTCGCCGGAAGCAACCGAAGCCATGCTCGACAGCCTCCAGCGTCGACTCGATGCCTCAGTACCGGCTGCCCGCATTGTCGTACGCGGCCTTGTCCAGGGTCCGCCGGTAAACGCGCCGGTCGAAATTCGCGTCGTTGGCGAAAGCCTCGCTGTCCTGCGCCAGATTGGAGATCGAATACGACTGCTCATGCTGGACGTACCGGGCATCACCGTGGCACGGACACAGCTAACGGCCGGAGCCCCCAAAGTACGCTTCGATCTCTCAGAGGAGAATGCACGGTTAGCCGGTCTCGACCTTGCAGGCGTCGCCAACCAACTCGAAACGCAACTGGAAGGCGCGGTTGGTGGATCAATCATCGAGGCCAGCGAGGAACTACCGATCCGTGTCCGAGTCGATGACGACGGACGCGGTTCGGTTAGCTCCGTCGGGACACTCGATTTCGCCCCGCCTAACGCGACCGCGCTGGCCCAACAAGGTGCCTATACAGGTATCCCACTAACCGCACTCGGCAATCTCAATGTCGTGCCGGCCGAAACCTCGATCCACCGGCGCAACGGTGAGCGCATCAATACCGTACATGCGTTTGTTGAGCGCGACGTCTTACCCGAAGTCGCCTTGCGCCGGGTCCAGCAACAGATTGCGCAGAGTGGATTGCACATGCCAACGGGCTACCGGCTTGAGATTGGCGGAGATTCCGATGCTCGCGATGAAACCTTGCGCAACCTGCTAGGATCGATGGGATTGATCATCGCGCTGACCGTGGCCAGCATCGTGTTGACCTTTGGATCCTACCGCCTGTCAGTGGTGACGGCTGTCGTGGCCGTCCTCTCAATGGGGCTTAGCTTGCTGGCACTTGCGGTGTTCCAATACCCCTTTGGAATTCAGGCCGTGATCGGCGTAATCGGTTCGATTGGCATCTCGATTAATGCTGCCATCATAATCATGACCGCACTGCAGGCCGACTTGAAAGCGTTGCATGGCGATGTCGATAGGATCGCCAATGTCGTCATGGCACAGGGCCGGCACATCGTCTCCACCACGCTCACCACTTTCGGAGGCTTCGTGCCATTGATCCTGGCCGGCGGTGGCTTCTGGCCGCCCTTTGCCATGTCGATTGCCGGAGGCGTTTTACTATCGACCGTCGTCTCATTCTTCTTCGTGCCCCCCGCGTTCACTCTGTTGGCGAGGTCTGGTACGCTTCCCTCTCAGACGGCGGTGGACGTGCGGCAAAATGCGCTCCCGGCATAACACCTAAGGTTTAAAATAAGAGCCAAGTGCGACAGGGGAAGGTTCACACCACAGGTGCGTCCCCCAGAAGGTTCAATTCATTCCAGCGCGAGACGTAGATACGGAACCATGGGGCGAACCGCTCCGGATTGGACAGCATCTCGGTGCGCAGTTCCAGTTCTGTGATCCACCGAACGGCGGAAACTTCCTCCGGCGCGGGCTCGAACTCCGGCAGGCTCGTCTCTGAGCGGTGGCGAAAAACATGAACCCGCTCATGCTCCCACAGGCTGTCGGAAACCTGCGCACGGTACTCAATGACGCTACGTTCTTCCAGCGACGACACCGAAAGGCTCAATTCATCCTTCAGCCGGCGATGCGCTGCAACTTCCAAGTCTTCCCCCCAACCAGGGTGCGTGCAGCAAGTATTCGCCCACAGCCCGCCGCTGTGGTACTTACCCTCGGCCCGGCGTTGGATCAGCAAACGGTCGCCCGAAAAGACGAACACAGAGATCGCCAAGTGCAAAAGACCCTTGCGATGAGCATCGAGCTTCTCAATCGGGTAAAGTTGCCCACCGGGCTCGATCGCCGGAATAATTATCTCATTCGACATATATAGTTTTTTCTTCGTCCACGACTTGAAGCCGGCTTCGTGATTCCGGTTCTATAGCCTAGCGCTACACGTTTTCGATCAGTTTTTACTACGCTAACGAACGCAGAGCAGTTCATTGCCGGTTAGCAACCCCGCCCCGAGGCACAGCCTACAATACTCGCGACCGGTCAACTCTGCTGGTTCCAGAGTGATCCGTTCGCCGCGATAACGAGTTCTGAGACACTGAAAAGTCCGACTGCATGTCGGCCTCCCTTATCGTTTAACACACCGTTCCGCACATTCAGGATGAGGAGCCGCTGCTCCAGGTTCCATCCGCGATAGCCACCATAGTGTAACAATGCAAAAGATGCTGCAGCCCAAAGAACTCGGAACGCAAGGCAGCGCGAAAGCGGTCGTGATCGGTGCTGGCTTTGGCGGTATGGCGGCAGCCTTACGCTTGAAGGCTAAAGGTTACCACGTGACCCTGCTCGATCGCGTTGACAAACTAGGTGGCCGTGCTCAGGTATTCGAGAAGGACGGCTTCCGCCACGATGCCGGGCCGACCGTGATCACCGCGCCCTTCCTGTTCGATGAATTATTCGAGCTTTTTGGCAAATCCCGTCAGGATTACGTCGAATTCGTTCCGCTTAACCCCTGGTACAGATTCCGGTTTCAAGACGGCAGCACTTTTGACTACGGCGGAACATCCGAAGACACCCTCGCCGAGATCCGCCGCATCGAACCGCGCGACGTTGACGGCTATACGCGCATGCTGGAACACTCACGCAAGCTCTTTGATGCCGGCTTCACTCAACTCGCCGACGCACCGTTTCACGACATCCGCACGATGCTTCGCGAGATCCCGCGGCTGGGATACTTGCAGACCTACCGAACCGTCTGGCAGCTGGTCTGCAGTTACCTCAAGAGCGACAAACTGCGACAGGCCTTTTCCATTCAGCCACTGCTCGTCGGCGGCAATCCATTCACCACAACCAGCATCTACGGTCTCATCCATTATCTGGAACGCAAGTGGGGTGTCTACTTCGCGATGGGCGGCACGGGAGCCCTGGTCGATGGCATCGGCCGGCTCATGGTTGAAGAAGGCATTGATATTCGCCTCGCTACCACTGTGAAACGCTTGACGCTGGACGGCCGCAAAGTCACCGGGGTCGAATTGGAGGATGGTTCGAATCTCGCCGCCGACATCGTCGTATCCAACGCCGATCCACTGCACCTTTATCGTGACATGCTCCCAGAAAGCGTCCAATCGACGAGCATCAAACTAAAGCGCCGCTCGCGCAAATCCATGGGCCTTTACGT
Organism: uncultured Alphaproteobacteria bacterium; assembly: GCA_963753045.1. Lineage (GTDB taxonomy): Bacteria > Pseudomonadota > Alphaproteobacteria > Rhizobiales > Hyphomicrobiaceae > Filomicrobium. The sequence goes on along the minus strand of CAVWAT010000015.1, from coordinate 434,362 downwards.
TCTCTATTTTGGAACGACACGCACTTTTCCGGAAGTCGCCCATCACACCATTTGGTTCGGACCGCGCTACCGTGAACACCTCAAGGATATCTTCGAGCGTAAAATTCTCGCCGACGACTTCTCCTTGTACGTCCACCGGCCGACCGCCACCGACCCGAGCTTTGCGCCGGCTGGCTGCGATTCATTCTACGTTTTGTGCCCTGTGCCAAATCTAGATGCCGACATCGACTGGTCCGTTGAAGGAGCGCGGCTTAAGGAACGGATAATCGACGCCCTAGACGGCACCATGCTGCCGGGGCTGCGCGAGTCCATGACAGCGGACTTCATCATGACTCCGGAGGACTTCAAGGACCGCTACCTCAGCTTATCCGGCGCCGGCTTCTCCATCGCACCCCATTTCACGCAGTCGGCTTGGTTCCGCTTTCATAACCGCTCGGAAAGCATCGATGGGTTGTACCTAGTCGGAGCGGGCACCCACCCAGGAGCCGGCCTCCCGGGCGTTTTATCATCAGCGAAAGTGGTCGAACGGCTCGTCGAGCCGGTATCGACCCCGCCCGCTTCCAAGACCTTTTCAGCAAGCCTCTAATATCAAGCGGCGTAAGTAGATCGACGGCGGGGCGTAAAACGATCCGTTTCAGCATTGATAAGCGCCTTGAGTTCGTCCTGCCCAGGACACGACGGGATCGACGCGAGCGCATCTTCGATAAGGCACCCAAGCCGTTTAACGCTGGCGTCGACACCTAGCTCGCTGACCGCGTTCGGACGTTCATGAAGGCTGTCTTGACCGGTCGGCTTACCCAACTCCTCAGGCGTGGAAAGGCAATCACGCAAGTCATCGGCAACCTGATAAGCTTCGCCAAGCCGAGTGGCGAAATCCCTCCACTGGATCGGATCCGATCCAGCCGCGACAACTCCGGACTGCACAGCCGCATTAAACAATGCCGCTGTCTTTGCCCGATGATACACCGCAAGGTTTAGTGTTGCCTCGTATTCCCAAGCCTGACCCGCGATGATGCCGCCCGGGACACCAACCGACCGGGATAAAATCCGAGAGAGTTTGACCAACAGTTCAGGGTACTCCGCAGCCCCATCAAGCAGTGCTTCATAAGCCAACACGAGGATGGCATCTCCGGCCAGCACGGCAATTTGCTCTCCGAAGGCGCTGTGAACAGATGGTTTGCCGCGGCGCGTAGCCGCATCATCAAAACATGGCAGATCATCGTGCACGAGAGACGCGCAGTGCATCAGTTCGACGGCCGCCGCCGCGGCTTCAGCAACCGACGGATTCCCGTCGCCACACGCCTGAGCAACCGACAGGCAAAGCCGAGGACGCATGCGCGAGCCGCCGGGAAAGACGGCGTACTCAATGGCAGCCGAAAGTTTCTTCGGCGCACTTGGGTCTTTACGCCGATCGATGACCGCAATGAGCGACCGTTCGATCCGGGTTTCGAATGTCATGCCGATAACCACCCCTCACCAGGAGACGTCGTGCCGTAGCCGCGCCCACCTCAAAAATGAACTAATTCGATTTGAACGAACCTTTGCCGGGGCCGGATCGGTTCGCTGTTCAATACCAATTAGAAATCGAGCTGAAAATGACGTTCACCACTCTGAAAATCATTGCATTCTCTGCCGTCCAACCATCGCAATTTCGCCCCAGTGGCAGGCATGTCAGAACTAAATTGCGTCGGCGACGTCGCGACATATAGAGACGTCGTCGGACAGCGTAGGTATTGTCTGCTGCCGCCCGAGTGCTTGCCGGCGGATCGACACTCCGATCCCGGCAGAACTGCCCGATGCGGGAAACTTCACCGACCCAATTCTGTGGCAGATATACGTAAATGTTGGGAAGGCCCGCCAATCCTAGTATTTAAGTAGCGGACCAAGGCCCATCAAGCTCGTGGTCGTAACCTCGTTTCAAGGGGCTGTAAATGCCGGTCGTATTGATGCATGTCGGGCCGAACGGCATCTGCACCGGCAGCCCGTGGTTACAAATTCACAGCCGGCAACAAGCCGCGTCACCATGCTCACTTCAAACGACGGGCGGTGATCTCGAATACACAGAACACATCTGAATCAAACCCGGCCGTATCAACGGGCAACCGCACCTCAGCAATCAAGGGGTCTGGCCTTACACGGATCTCCTCCTACACGACATGGGTGAAGGGCTCGCCGACAACCGGCCCGAAGGCGTCGCCAACGGTCGCGAATGGCGCACCCCACCACTTTGGGGGATCGGCCTCACGCAAACCGTCAACGGGCATACGTTTTTTCTTCACGACGGACGCGCCCGCGGCATCGAAGAAGCTATTCTCTGGCATCGTGGAGAAGCAGCCGCAGCACGCGATTCCTATGCGGCGTTATCAAAAAATGAGCGCGACGCACTCGTCGCCTTTGTAAACTCTTTATGACAATCCCAAACTGGGAAACGCGGAAATAGCCTTCCTAAACACTGTTAAAGAAACTTGTTTTGGAAACCATCTCCTAAACCTACGAAAAAGATTTTCGTCGGCGATACCAACCTTATTGAACAAAAGCCTTAGCAGTCTCTTTACGCGAACCAACTACCTTAAGGGTTAATCCGCGAATTGACTTTCAAAAACAAAAGTTGTTAGCGGATGCGTGCAGCTAGCCCAACCGACTTGCCGGCCGTCACGCACATCAGGACAGCTAACGGCGCGATTTTGGTTCGCATCAATCTAAATCGACCCGTGCACGATCCAACATGATCAAAGTTTGGACTATCCAGTCGCATGACCAAGTTCAATCCTCAGCGTAACTCGACAGTCGTGGCTGAATTGAAGCTTCTGAACCCGTGGGTTGAGAACACCGACTATAACGACGACATCGTTCACCTCGCTCGCGCGCTTCTGGGCAATATCGGACCGATCTCCGAAAAAGCACACTTTGAACAGAGGCTGGCAACCATGAGCCGGTTCGCAGCTGGTCGGAAAGCATGGAACGACTGGTCCAAGGAAATGCTGGAAGTCCGGAGCCTTGCTGACACAGACCCGGGCTTGGTCGCTGTTTGCGATGCCCTCGCCAAAGCAAATTTCTCAGGAACGCGCTTCACCGAAAGCGTCGATTTTGCAGCCTTGGTCTTCCCAGGCCGAGCTGAGTTCAGTGGAAGCGAGTTTGAAACCGACTGCTGGTTCCAAGGTGCAACCTTTTATGGCAGTGCCACTTTCAGACAGGCGAGCTTTTTGGGCGAAACGAGTTTTGAACGTGCCTCTTTTTACGGCCCAGTCGATTTCGCCAATTCCCTATTCATGCAGCCCGCGCAATTTCGGCAGGTGCAGATCCTCGGGCCAGCAGTATTCGAGCATACGGACTTTGCCCGCGGCGGCTGGTTTTCCAGTTGCAAGTTCAACGATGTCGTCTTCGCCAACGCCCACTTTGGTGGCGCAACCGCTTTCACCGACAGCGAGTTTCTAGGTGCTGCTACGTATGCTGAGGCGGTTTTCCAGGCTTCCTGCGGATTTGAAGGTACAGAATTCCGTAAGCAGGCCAAGCTTTTACAAGTCGAGGTTGGCGGCGCGGCTTGGTTTCAGGACGCCAAGTTTGCCCAGCCGCCGGAACTAGCTGGCATGCAAGTCTTCGGCGGAGGCGATGTCGACGAGCTTTTGCATATAGCGAAGGCCGGCAAACATACGAATGATAACGCGCAATGAGGCATAACCAGTCGTGCTGATGGAAGCTGAAGTAAGGCCGCAACGGCCACCACAGGCGCCCTCTGCCGGTAAGAGGATTTCAGTCTCGCTGGAGTCCTTCGAGCAGGTGCGCGGTCTATTGGCGAAATTCCGACCCGACTGCGAAGTGACCTTTGTCATCGTAATTCACGACCACGACAACGCCGTGATCGCCTCAAGCGTCGATCCACGTCCAGCCTTCGTAGAGCCCAGCCACAAACGGAAAACCAGCAAACTCAGCAACATCACACTTATCTCATGCGAGAACGAACGAAATCCCGTCGTCGAAGATGCCATTCTCGGCTACTTCGACCGGCTGCAGATTGCATCCGGAGGTGCTGATTTCGTCTTCAAGTCGACGCGCACCGAGCTCGATCACCGCACGGCCGGTTTCCTCATCACAAAGCGCGACGGCAACCGCGAAACACACGCCACCGCCGAACCGCTCCCGTTCGTGATCACGCAGCTCTTCGACGCGCTTGTCTATGTGGCGCTGCAATACTGCTTGTCGCCCCGCCATTCAGAAACGTTTTTCGGGCTCGCACCTGACCTATTGTCGCGTGCGGCCGCGCAGCTCTACCTGCAAAAGATTTCACAGCAAGCCACCAGCCGGATGAACTACGGGCTCTACGAGTTATGCTGCGACCTAGCCGCAGCCCAGTACGAAGGTCGCGCTGGAGCCGGTTACATCATCCTCGCCCGGCGCGGCAGCAAAAACATCAAACCCTGCATCGAGTTCCGCCGCCCAATTCATCTTTCGCACAACACGGGCGTCCGCAAACTCATCGAAATGGCTTCCAAGAGGTTCGCGCTCCTGTTCGACGGTGACTATTTCTACGGCTTCGTCGACTTCGATAAAATCCGGGATTGCCACCAGATCCTTTTCAAGGGTCGTGGCATTTGGACGATGCAGCGGGGCGAAAAGCTCTTGGCCATGGTCTCTTATGGCACGCCCGTCGAGGCCGATCGCATTCTGACCAAAGGTGTTTTCCAGGCCCACGCAAAGAAGTGCTTGCCCACGGTCGACCCTGCCGGACTTGAGAAACTCTGGAACATCGCGACCATCGCTGCCGAGCAACCAGTCGGTACGAATATTCTATTCACGCCGGGTGCACCGCAGGAAGCACAACGGCTCTCCTCGCAGTGCATCCCCATCCGCCCCGTGGCTCTCACTCCGGAAGTAACAACGCAGCTCACCGCCATCGACGGCACCTTGATCGCCGACACCAACGGCAACGTGCACGCCGTCGGCGCCATCATGGATGGTTGCTCAACCGAAAGCGGAACCTGGCAGCGCGGCGGCCGCTACAATTCCGCCGCCAACTACGTCACCAGCAGCGCGTATCCGTCGATGATCTTTATCGTCTCGCAAGACGGTTACGTCGACATTGTTCCGCCGATGAATCCGAAGGGCGATAAATGGTCCATGAAGCGGTACCTAAGGTTGAACTCCACTGCCATCTGATCGGTGTACTCAACTCACACGTTCTAAAAGCCATCAGTGCCGCCGGGCATCCTCCTCTAGTTGCTCCGGGTGACGTCATACCTGTCGGCTGCGACGAAGGGGCTGGAGGATTTGCCCGTTGGCTGGTGAGCGTGGAGCCATACAAAAGTGCTGACTGGAAGACATTCCTGCCAATACTGGATTGGCATATGGAACGGCTTGTGGAGCAAGGTGTCGTCTATAGCGAACTGATGATCTCACCGTTGATGTTCCCACGGAACCTCAACGCAGCGGTCGAAGAACTGGCCGAGTTTCAACAATGGGTCAGGCGCCACGAACGCGGGCGCATCCAGATGGAATTCCTGCTTCTCATACCGCGCAGTCTGCCTGACGAAGGAATTAAAGCCGACATTGAACGGTGCCTTGCTTTCGCGGAAACCGGGGGCATCTGCGGCATCTCGATTGCCGGCCTTGAGCAAGACTGCCCAGTATCGCGCTTCCAGCGCATGTTCCATGAGCTAAAGGAACATGGCCTCGGCATCGAGATCCACGCTGGTGAGCGCGGTGGCCCCGAGGAGGTTCGCGAAGCCCTCGACATCGGCCTTGCGGATCGGATCGGGCACGGCATTGCAGCATTTCGGGACGAGCACGTTGTCAACCGGTTGCGCAACGAAAACGTACACATTGAGTTTTGCCCAACCAGCAATATCAAGATGGGTACAGTACCGAAATTGGAATACCACCCCATCCAACAAGCGCGCGATCTCGGCATGAGTTTCAGCATCAATACCGACGACCCTGGGGCATTTGATTGCAACCTGGAAGGCGAGTTTGCCAGTGTGGAAGACACCTTCGGCTTCACCCGTACGGATTTTCAAAATATTGCAAGAAACGCACTCGCCGCGCGCTTCCAGCCAAACCTGCGAAACCAGTCAGCGCGATCGCTGGCCAGTCAAACCGAAGCGCTCACCTCCTCAGCGCTTCGGCCCGTCACGACGGACGCTTAGACTTCATCGATGATCTGGTTCGAGACCAGGTATTCGATCACATCATCAACAAGCGATTCTGGTGATTTCGAACCGCTGTGTAGCGTCAGCTCCGGATATTCGGGTGGCTCGTAGGGCGATGAGATCCCTGTGAAGTTCTTGATGTTGCCCGTGCGGGCCTTGGCGTAGAGCCCCTTGGGATCGCGCGATTCACAGATCTCGATCGGTGTATCGACGTAGAGTTCAAGGAACTCACTTCCTTCAAAGCGTTCGCGCGCGTAGCGGCGCTCGGCTCGGAATGGGGAGATGAAGGACACCAGCGTGATCAATCCGGCATCGACCATCAGCCGCGCCACTTCGGTAACCCGGCGGATGTTTTCAACGCGATCGGCATCGGTGAATCCGAGATCGCGGTTCAGTCCATGACGGACGTTGTCGCCGTCAAGCAGATAGGTGTGCCGTCCCTGCACGTAGAGCCGCTTTTCCAACAAGTTGGCGACTGTCGACTTGCCCGACCCGGAAAGCCCCGTGAACCATAAACAGCAGGCACTTTGATGCTTCAGCGTCGAGCGGGCACTCTTATGAATATCGACGGCCTGCCAATGCACGTTATGAGCGCGTCTTAAAGAAAACCGGATCATGCCGGCACCGACGGTTTCGTTTGTCAGGCGGTCAATCAGTATAAAGCCGCCGCTTTCGCGGTTGTCCGCGTAGATATCGAAGACGATAGGCTTAGTCACCGAAAGATTGCACAGGCCAATCTCATTCAATTCCAATTGGCGGCTGGCGACGTGCTCAAGTGTTTCGACATTAATCTTGTGCTTGAGATCGGTGATCTGGCACACCGTTGACTGCTGCCCGATCCGCAGGATATAGGGCCGCCCTTTCAAGAGTGGACGCTCGCTCATCCAGACAACGTCGGCAGCGAACTGATCGGCCACCTCGGAGCGGTCGTTTGCCGCGCAGATGACGTCACCACGCGAAATATCGATCTCGTCGCTCAGTGTCAGCATTACGGCGTCCCCGGCGGAAGCCGATTTAAGATCACCGTCAGCGGTCACGATGCGTGCCACCGAACTCGCCCGCGCACTTGGCAAGGCCACCACGTGATCGCCGAGTTTGACACCGCCCGAAGCGATCGTCCCTGCATATCCACGAAAATTGAGGTCCGGCCGGCAGATCCACTGCACCGGCATCCGCAGCGGTCCGCTTGCAGCGGCTGAACTCACGTCTACCGATTTAAGCTTTTCCAGGAGCGTCGGACCGCCATACCAAGGCGTGGCATCGCTGCGCCGAGAAATGTTGTCGCCCTGTAGGGCGGACATTGGAATTGTGGTGATGTGTGGAATACCTAGTGCGCCAGCGAACTCGAGATAGTCCTTCTCGATCTCAGCAAACCGCGTTACGTCGAAATCGACGAGGTCCATTTTATTGATCGCGACGACGACGTGCTCGATACCAAGCAAGTGCGCAATGCAGCTGTGACGGCGAGTTTGGGTGACCACGCCTTTGCGCGCGTCAACGAGAATAATGGCTAAATCGCAGCGCGAAGCCCCCGTCGCCATGTTGCGCGTGTATTGCTCGTGACCTGGCGTGTCAGCGACAATGAACTTCCGGTTCGGTGTCGAAAAATAGCGGTAGGCCACATCGATGGTAATGCCCTGCTCGCGCTCGGCCTGCAGTCCATCGACCAACAGAGCAAGATCAAGCTCACCGCCGGTTGTACCGAAGTTACGGCTTTCCGCCGATAGGCTCTCCAGCGTGTCTTCATGGATCAGCTGGCAATCAAAAAGCAGCCGTCCAATCAACGTGGATTTACCGTCGTCGACGCTTCCGCAGGTTAGAAACCTGAGAATTGGTAGTTCGGACTCCGCGGTTTGCGCATCCATCTCCGAAAGGGCGTCGCCGGCTTCTGGCGAGGCGTTGGCTCGCGCTGCATCCCCGACCATCAGAAGTACCCCTCTTCCTTCTTCTTCTCCATGGAGCCGGACTGATCGCGATCGATCAGGCGCCCCTGTCGCTCCGAGGTGCGGGCGGCTTTGATTTCATTGACGATATCCGCAATCGTATCGGCCGGCGATTCAATCGCGCCCGTCAGGGGATAGCAGCCCAGAGTACGGAATTGGACCTGCCTACTCTGAGGCGTTTCACCAGGTTCAAGTGGCACGCGATCGTCATCGACCATCATCAACATGCCGTCACGTTCGATGATGGGTCGTTCCGCCGAAAAGTAGAGCGGTACGATCGGGATCCCTTCGACCAGGATGTATTCCCAAATGTCCAGCTCGGTCCAATTCGACAACGGGAAAACCCGCATGGTCTCGCCTGGCGACAGCCGTCCGTTATAAATCTGCCAGAGTTCGGGCCGCTGCCTTTTAGGGTCCCAACGGTGATCGGCCGTCCGATGTGAAAAGACCCGCTCCTTGGCACGCGATTTTTCTTCATCGCGTCGTGCACCACCGATCGCGGCATCGAACTTGTGCTTCTCCAATGCCTGGCGCAGCCCTTGGGTTTTCATAATATCGGTATGCAGGGCACTACCGTGTGAAAATGGGCCGATGCCCTCAGCAACGCCGTCCTTATTGATGTGAACGATTAGATCCAATCCGTAACGCTTTGCCGTGTCATCGCGAAACTGGATCATCTCCTGGAATTTCCAGGTCGTATCGACATGCAATAGCGGAAACGGCGGTTTTGCAGGGTAAAACGCCTTCAGCGTCAAATGAAGAAGAACCGAAGAGTCTTTGCCGATCGAATACATCAGCACGGGCCGGTCGAACTGACCTGCGACTTCCCGCAGGATATGGATGCTCTCGGCCTCCAAGTCCTTCAAATGCCTGCTCTTGTGCACAGATCCTCGCTTGGTTGCGGTTCCAAGGGCGGCCGCCAGCCGCGATACCGACAACTCTCTACAGCCATGTAGAAAGACTGCCAAGCCGTCTAAGTGGCGCGGATGAAACACGAGTGTGGAAGTCCCAAGTTCTCGGTCTGCTAAAGCAATATTTTTCGGCACGGTGCGCCAGGTTGCGATGGAAAGCTATGAATCAATGTATCATCCAAAAGCATCCATCGCCCGGAGAGTACCGTTCAGGGAGCCGCAGCATCGCAAATCGGTATAGACGCTGGCCTTGTCCCATGCCAGCGGTCCCTGGCCGCCGTCGTTCAAGACATCTTAGCCCACCCACTCGAAGGCTTTTTCCAGGAAACGCCTCCCACCCGCGTATTGGATCTCGCCATGGGCCATGATCACACGCTCGACATCCCAAGCCATCATTCTGTTTCTCGCCCGGCGAGTTGCTTTTCGGTCGAAGAACGTCAGACGCCATTCGAGCGGCGCATAACCGCAGCCTTCCACGATCCCCCAGCGCTTGGCAATCCATCTTTGCCACGGCTTCCAGTTTTCATTGAGAAAACGGTCGCTGAAATTTTCTGAGAGATCTGCAGAGAATCACCGTCCGGGTTGTCCTGTGAAAGAAAACGATCTCGTCCAAGATCGGCGATCCATTGAACCAAACTTGGTCCAAACGATCCGCCCATTGTAAAGGCGGTTGATCCTCCAGTGGCGTCTCGAACGGCAAATCGGTACGCTTTCCGACAGTCGATCGAGGTCCCCAAAGTTTGGCCTCGGGAAAAGCCTCGTGCCAAGCGCTGAGGAACAGATGGTGGATCTTATTGGGGCTGACGAAATGTGCCGGCTGGCCAAGCTTCAGGACTTCGTCTTTGAGGTCACCAGTCAATCGAATCGGCGACCAAACCCACAAACTGCCGTCGGACAGACGTATAATAACGCTTCGCGTCGGGTACGCGAAGCCATAAAAGTTGACGATCTCCCCTTCCGCAATCCATAGATCCTCCGCAAACTGTGCAACCGTCATGACGCACCCATCCTTATTGTCCTTAAGTCGATGCCAATGAAGCTGTACATGTTCGAGCACTGTTCGCTTTGTTTTCGTGTCCGTATGACGGCGGCATTGAAGGGGCTCGCCCTGGAAGAGAAGGTCGTCCTCGACGACGATACCGACACACTCGTGTCACTGGTCGGCAGGCGCGTGATCCCGATCCTGGTCAAGGACGATGGCACGGCTATGCTCGAGAGCATGGATATGGTCGCATATCTCGACGCGATGGAGGATCCGGTTTTGACCGGTCACGAGCGCCGCGAGATTTCCGCCATCGAGGCGAGGCTTCTCCAAACGATGCCTCGCCTGACGATGCCGCGCTATCCCCTGCTCGATCTGCCTGAATTCGCAACGGTTGCCGCACGTGACCACTTCACCGCTCGCAAGCGGAAAACCTTCGGTGATTTTGCCGAACTTCGCGTCCGCACGCGCGAATTCCTTGGTGGTCTGATACCGGTACTCAACGATCTCGACCCGCTGATCGAAAACCCGCAGGCGATCAACGGACGCCTTTCGCGGGACGACGTCCGCATCCTGCCGCTGTTAAGGTCGGCGGCCACGGTGCGGGGACTGGAATTTCCGCAGCACGTGCGAGACTACTATGAGACAATGATGAAACGGACCGGGTTCGAACCTCTCCCGGTCATCTAGATTTCTGTTATGAGAACGGTGGGGCACACGGGCAGCGGTTGACCTGCCTTAATGCCCACTCGCATGAAGTATGTTATAGTTGCATTGCCCGACGAGAGACGACAACCTATTAACATTGGATCGGAACGAATGGTTGCGACAAGGCAAGTTGAACAAGACAATACTGAAAGCTTCGTCATCAACTCCGTCGTTTTCGATGCCCCTTGGAACTGGCTCGCTGCCGGTTGGCGGGATCTTACCGCGACGCCGGTACTGAGCTTAAGTTACGGAGCCATCTTCGCGCTCGTTTCAATTGGTCTTGCCTATGGGATGACGCAGATTGGCTGGCAATCGGTGGTCATAGCAATGGCCGGGGGATTCTTGATCCTAGGCCCATTGTTTGCGGTTGGCCTCTACGAGATTTCTCGCCGGCGCGCCGAAGGTGAGGCCGTCGGAGCCAATTTGAGTGCCCGTTCGCCGGGACAACTCGCCTTCATGGGCTTCATCCTGCTGTTCATCTTCTCGGCTTGGCTACGCATCGCGTTCCTGCTCTTTGCGGTATTCTTTGGAAGCGAGGTCCTCCCCCCGGCGGAGCGCTTCATTCCTGAGCTCTTATTCACGCCTCACGGGCTTGGCTTGCTCATTTTTGGCACCGCCTTTGGAGCCGCCTTGGCGCTCTTGGCCTACACCGTTTCGGTTGTTTCGGTTCCGCTGTTGATGGAGCATCGTGTCGATGTTTTCACCGCGATTTCAGTCAGCATCCGAGCCGTTTTAAAGAATCCAAATCCGATGCTGTTGTGGGCTATTTTGATTGCCGCGATCATGGCCTGCGGTATCGCCACCGGATTTCTCGGTCTGATCGTGGCCTTCCCGCTGGTCGGACATTCGACCTGGCATGCCTATCGGGAACTCGTTCACTCGGTCCCCGGAGCGGCCGCTAAAGCAACGCTCGCCAGTTGAATGAATGAGCTCTTCTTTATCGGTCGCGGTCTTCGCCGCGATCGTTCCCATCAGTTGGCGGCTCATCGTCATCTAGAACCCGATAGGCGGCCCCATCCAGATCTTCAAACTGGCCGGTTCGCAGCGCCCATAAGAACGCGCCAAGCCCAAGCAGCCCTAAAACAAGAGCTGCCGGAATGAGCCAGGCAAGCGCTGTCATTTCTAAAACCTCCTGGGAGAACTGCTACTTAGAGTTTCAACTTCGCCGTCGTCAGCCGAAAGGCGTTTGCCGTTACCACTATTGATGAAGCCGACATTGCAATCGCGGCGATGAGCGGCGTGACAAACCCGGCCATGGCGAGTGGGATACAGATAGCATTGTAAGCCGCCGCAATGGCGAAATTCTGCAGAGACATACCTCGCGTACGCCGGCCGACGGCGACAGCTTCAATGACGGGCGCCAGTCGTTGACCTTGAACGATGCCATCCGACGCGATCTGACTGACCTCGACGGCAGAGGCTGGAGATAGCGAAGCGTGCGCGGCTGCCAACGCGGGCGCGTCATTGAGCCCGTCCCCGACCATCAAGACACAGCGGCCGGCAGCTTCCAGCTTTCTCAACTGCGCGATCTTTTCATCGGGGCGCTGCCCGGCAAACCAATCCTCGATCCCCGCCGTTAAGGCAGCATCCTTGACGGCCGCCTCCCGGTCGCCCGAGACCAGTAGCACACCAAGGCCAGCGGACCTGAGCGTTGCCACGGTTTCGGCGGCATCCGCGCGCAGGGCATCGACGAACTGGAATCCGGTGGCAGGAGACCCCCGCGAAGGTCGGTACCACAGTGAAGCGTCGGCCTGTGCGTCATCAGCAGAGATCGAATTCGGACCAATGCCGCACCACTCCGCTGATCCGAGCCGTTCCTCATCACCCGAAGCAGCGTGCCGGCAAAGTCCCGCACCGGGTGCCTCCACAACCCCGTCAGTAGGCACGACCCGAACACCTCGGCTCTGCGCCGCGTGGACCACGGCCTGCGCATACGGGTGACGGCTGTTGGTAGCTAACGCAGCAGCAGCAGCTAGTATTTCCTCTGAAATACCGGCGCTGTTGGACAATTCCGGCGCCCCCTTGGTCAGCGTCCCCGTCTTATCGAAAACAACGGTATCGATTTCCGCGAGGCGTTCCAATCCATCGGCGGCGGTCATGATGACACCGCGATTGAATAGCCGGCTGGTGGCGGCGACCTGCACGGCGGGGACCGCCAGCGCCAACGCGCATGGGCAGGTGATGATAAGCACCGAAATGGCTGTCGTCAGCGCCATCTCCCAACCCCCACCAAGCCACATCCAACCTAAGAAGGTAACCAGTCCGAGAGTATGAACCACCGGCGCATAGAATGCCGCCGCCCTATCGGCAAGCCGCACGTAGCGGCCCTTGTTCTGCTCCGCCGTTTCCATCAGGCGAGTGATCTCGGCTAACAGTGTATCATTGTCGGCGGCGGTCGCTTCGACTTCTATCGGCGCCGTCAGGCAGACGGTCCCCGCATAGACCCGGTCGCCATCCCCAGCCGAACGGGGGACGCTCTCGCCGGTGATCAACTGCTCATCGATGTCGGTGCGGCCCGTGACGATGCGGCCGTCGACGAATATCCGCTCACCGGCCGCAACAAGAACGCGCATACCCGGTTCAAGCGCCCGCGCGGGCATACGCTCGCTGGTGCCATCTTCTGCGACAACGGTAGCCCAACCCGATTTCATGCCGATCAAGTTCTGGGCGGCACCTTTGGCGCGGCTGCGTAAGCTCTGATCGAGATAACGGCCGATCAACAGAAAGAAAACAAGTGACACGCTGGCGTCGAAGTAGACCTGCTCGCTGCCGCGAATGGTCTGCACCAAGCTCATACCCGTCGCCAGCGCCAGAGCCAACGAGATCGGCACATCCATGTTGAGACGCCACGCCTTCAGCGCCGTCGCCGCGGAGCGGAAAAACGGCTGACCGGAATAGGCGACGGTGGGCAACGCAATCAATGCGGACAGCCAGTGGAATAGCGATTGGACTTCCACGTCCATGTCGCTTGCGCGCCCCGCCCACACCGACACCGAAAGCAGCATGATGTTGGCTGCGGCGAAGCCCGCGACCGCAAGACGCCGCAACAAATCCTGGTCGGCGCGGTTACCGTCATCAATGTTGTTGTGCGCAAGATCTGCGGCACGGAAACCGGCATCAGCCAGTGTCTTGATGATCGTTTCGGTGCCCGTGTCCTGTGGATCGAAGGCGACCGTGACACGCTTTGCCGAAAGATTGGCACGGACCGAAGCAATCCCTGGTGCAGTTCCCAGCACGCGCTCGATTTTGCGCATGCAGCCACCGCAGTTCATGTTCTCGATTGCAAGAACCGCGTTTTCCGGTTTCCCAGGGGGCCGCGTAAGCGGCTCACCGGTTGCGACCCGTTCGGCGGCTCCCGCGTCGATATCTACTGCGAAAGCCATAGGCGCTCCTTCAAGCGCAGCCGAACCACTTCATTGGAAACCGGTTCGCGGGCTTCGATGGTCACGATCCAATGCCCAGGTGCCAAGTCAATTTTTTCGGTGCGGTAGCGACCCGAGCCGGTGTGTTCGAACACCACCGTCTGGTCGAAGCGATCGGTTGCCGGTCGTCCAACTTTGCCGCCGACGCGAACCCCGCGGACCGGAGTGCCATCCTGGCTGAGAAGGACCACTTCGAGACGCCCGTCTTTTTCCGCGATCTTGCCTTGCCAACCGAGTTTCTCGAACTGGCGAGCCTCTTCCAGCCGAGCGTTGTAGGCAACCCCTTTGCGATAGGCATCGGCGGTCTCGATACCGGTGAAGGTCGTCACGGCGAAGTACACGAACACCATATTGGCCGCGATCATCACACCAAAGAAACTAAGAAGCGCCACCAACACATGCCAGCCGCTAAGCGTCCAGCCACTGGGTCCCGTTTCATGCAGTCCTTCGTGAATACTCATTTCTTAGGGCTCCGGAATTTCGTGCCACGACGCGTCACCGTCCCGTCCTCGATGTCAGTCACCACGAAAGTCAGATCCGTGGACTCGTCTTTGAGCTGGCTGACGGCGGGTTTCGGCAGAGATAGATAAACGCGGATGGCGCGCAGGCTGTCAGGGACAACATCGATGACCGGATCAGCTTCTTTGAAGCCCACAAAATCGAGTTTCGGATCGACGGCTGTCGCGGGCAATCCTTCAATCGACACTTTGTACTGACGTGTCTGGTGGCGCTTGTTGAGGATCTTCAACGTATAGCCATTGCGGATGCCCCCATCAGAGAGCCTCACGAACAGCGGATTGCGGTCACGCAAGACATTGAGTTGCAGCTCCGAGCGGTTGACCCAACCGTAAGTCATTAACCCGAGCACCGCGGGGATCAGAACCATGTAGAGGATTGTTCGGGTGCGGAAAACCTTGACCGGCACGGTACCGCCGGTCTCAGCGGCCTCAAGGTTGTGGAACGTATCGTAGGCGATCAAGTTTGGCGGACGCCCGACCTTTCCCATAATCTCGTTGCAAGCATCAATGCACAGCGCGCATTGAATACACTCCAACTGCGCACCTTGCCGTATGTCGATTCCCACCGGACAGACGACGACACACTGCTTGCAGTCGACGCAATCACCGCGCCCGTCCCAGGTATCAGCCTTTTTGTGGGGCCCGCGCGGCTCACCCCGATGCGGTCGGTAACTCACCAACATCGAGTGATCATCGTACATGGCTCCCTGGATGCGCGGCCAAGGACACATGTAGATGCAGACCTGTTCGCGTGCCAAACCGCCGAGAGCATAAGTAGTGAAGGTGAAAACACCGACGAAGACGTAGGCGATATAAGGCGCTGTCCCCGTCATGAATTCATAGGCGAGCGTCGGTGCGTCGCGGAAGTAGAAGACGAAGGCACCGCCAGTCAGCACCGAAATGAACAGCCAGGTCGCGTGGGTAATACCAAGCTTCCAGACCTTCTCCGAGCTCCAAGGCGCCTTTTGCAGACGCAGACGGGCATTGCGGTCACCCTGGAAGAACCGCTCGACCATGACGAACAAATCAGTCCAAACTGTCTGCGGACAAGCATAACCACACCACACCCGCCCCGCGAGCGCGGTCACTAGGAACAACGCCAGAGACGCCAGAATAAGCAAACCCGTGACGTAGTAGAACTCCTGCGCCCAAATCTCCATCGGACCAAAAAACAGTCGCTGGTCTGCAAAATCGATCAATACAGCTTGATCCGGCAGCGTCGGACCCCGGTCCCAGCGCAACCACGGCACCAAGTAGTAGAAGCCCAACGTCAGCACCATGACGATCCACTTGAGGTTCCGGAAAGTTCCGTGCACCAGCTTGGGATGGATCGCGACGCGATCAACGTAAAGTGGGCGGTCGTCCTTGGCGTTAACAGGTTCAACGTCGTGTCGCATGATGCCAGGCGCCGCTTCGACTGGCTCGTTCTCCACCTTCGGTATGATGTAGCTATCTGAAGTGGTCGCCATGCACGCATCATCCTCGATGGCGGTTTCCGACAATGTGACAGTCGGCAGGCCGTATTCGCCATAGTCTTTTGATTTTCAAAGTGAAGCGTGGCGAGCGCCGAGCCGAAAAAGGTTGATCCTTTATCGCTCCACCGCACGCCACGCGTGTCTTCTCGCAACGCCAACTATTGGCCGCCACCCAGCGAGTGAACGTAAACGGCAAGCTGCTTGAGCGTCACATCATCAAGTCGTGTATGCCAAGGCGGCATAACACCGCCGCGTCCGGTATGGATTGACAGAACGACGTCCTTTTTATCACCGCCGTAAAGCCAGATACCGTTAGCCAGATTGGGAGCACCCAACTCGGCGTTACCGGCGCCATTCTCACCGTGGCAAGAGCTGCACTGCTCGGCAAAGATCTCCGCGCCGCGCCCGACGGCCTCCTGATCAGTGGCTGCATCACTCAACGAGAGGACATACTCGGCGACATCATTGATCTGCGCCTTCTCCAGCAACTGCTCCTGGCCGAACTTCGGCATATCACTCTGCCGTGAATCTTCATCGGCATTGCGGATACCATGCCGGATCGTCGTGTGCACGGCTTCAAGATCACCGCCCCAGATCCAGTCATCGTCATTGAGGTTCGGATATCCTTTGAACCCCTGCGCGCCACGCCCATGGCAGGGTGCGCAGTTGCCACCGAAGGCCGCCGCTCCGCCGGCCAGAGCAAATTCCAAGAGTTCCGGGTTCTGCTGGATCTCGTTGAGTTCCGCCTGGGCGATGGCGTCGCGGAATTCAGCCTGTGCCGCCCTGCCGGCCGCAACCTGATCCATCACCACCTGACGCTGACTGTAACCAAGCACTCCTCTTGTATAGTCGGAAGCCAATGGCCAGGCCGGATACGCCACCATGTACCCGATCGACCAAATGATCGTCGCATACATGATGTAAAGCCACCACTTGGGCATTGGATTATTGAGTTCCTGCAGGTCGTCGTCCCAGACGTGGCCCGTCGTTTCGACGCCTGTCACTTCATCGATTTTTTTTTGATCAGCCATTACGTCCGGCCTCCGGTATGCTGTTGCGTATGTGGATCATGCTCATCGCCATCGAGCGGCATCCGGCTGGCGCGCTCGAAGACTTTTTTGTTGCCAGGCCAAAGAGCGTAGACGACCACGCCGATGAATAGGACGAAGAACAGGAGCAACGAAAAGCTCTGCGTAAACTCTGCTACGGTTTGGTAGGTCACGATGGCACCTCCTATCGCAGGTTCGGACCCGCTGCGTCGTACTTCGTAAAGTCGACCAGCGTGCCAAGCATCTGCAAGTAGGCGATCATCGCGTCGAGCTCAGTGACCTCCGAGATATCGCCATCGAAGTCACTGACCACGGCCTTCGGATAACGGGTGGCAACATCCTCCGCACCGTCGCTGTCTGGATCCGTCTGTGCAGCCAGATCTGCGGCAGCGTTTGCGATCATCTCCTCGGTATAAGGAACCCCAACGGCGACCTGCGCCTTCAGCCGTTCAGCCACATCTGAGGCGTCAAGCTTCCGTTGGGCAAGCCAGGGGTAACCCGGCATGATCAACTCCGGCACGACAGACCTCGGATTGACCATGTGTGCAACGTGCCAGTCATCCGAGTACTTGCCCCCGACGCGAGCCAGATCAGGCCCCGTACGCTTCGAGCCCCATTGGAAGGGGTGGTCGTACATGCTTTCCGCAGCGAGGCTGTAGGGGCCGTACCGTTCGACCTCGTCACGCAGCGAGCGGATCATCTGCGAGTGGCACAAGTAGCACCCCTCGCGGATGTAGATATCGCGCCCCGCCAGTTCGAGCGGTGAATAGGGACGCATGCCCTCCACCTTCTCGATCGTCGACTTCAGGTAGAAGAGGGGCGCGATCTGGACGATGCCACCAATAGACACCACGATCAGAGTGCCGATCGAAAGGAGCCAGGCATTGCGCTCAAAGACACCATGTTTACTGAGCATGGGGTTTGGTCTCCTTTATTCGGCTGCAGCAAGAGCAGGACGCAATTCAGGAGCGGCTGCCACGCGAGGCTGATCCTCGGCATCGACAGGTTCGTCTCCACGCGCCGTGCGCCAGAGGTTGTAAGCCATCAGCAGTGCACCAATCACGAACAGCGAACCGCCACCGGCACGGATGATGTAGGGGATATGCATGGCATCCACGGTCTCGACGAACGAGTACTTGAGGAAGCCAAGCTTATCGTAGGCCCGCCACATCAGACCCTGTAGGATTCCAGACACCCACATCGCGGTGATGTAAAGAAGGATGCCGACCGTCGAGATCCAGAAGTGCCATTCTACGAGACGCATCGAGTAGAGCCCGCGACGTTTCCACAACCATGGGAACATACAGTAGAGCGCGCCGAACGAGATCATGCCAACCCAGCCCAAAGCACCGGAATGAACGTGACCGATGGTCCAGTCCGTATAGTGGCTCAAGGAGTTCACCGCTTTCACCGCCATCAACGGACCTTCGAAGGTCGACATGCCGTAGAAAGCCACCGAAACGACCATCATACGGATGACGGGGTCGGTGCGCAGCTTGTCCCAAGCGCCCGACAGCGTCATTAGACCGTTGATCATGCCACCCCATGAAGGCATCCACAGCATGATTGAGAAGGTCATGCCGAGGGTCTGCGCCCAATCCGGGAGAGCCGTGTAGTGGAGGTGGTGCGGACCTGCCCAGATGTAGAGGAAGATCAGCGACCAGAAATGCACGATCGACAGACGGTAGGAATAGACCGGACGCTCAGCTCGTTTCGGGATAAAGTAGTACATCATACCGAGGAAGCCGGCCGTCAGGAAGAAGCCCACGGCGTTGTGACCATACCACCACTGCGTCATCGCATCTTGCACGCCAGCAAAGAGGACGTAGCTCTTCGTGCTGGTCAGTGCCACCGGCACCGCCAGATTGTTGACGATGTGCAGCATTGCGATGGTCAGAATGAAAGCCAAGTAGAACCAGTTGGCAACATAGATGTGCGGCTCTTTTCGTTTCAACAGCGTCCCGCCGAAAACGATCAGGTAAACGACCCACACAACCGTCAACCAGAGATCGGCATACCATTCAGGCTCCGCGTATTCCTTACTCTGCGTGACGCCCAGGATATAACCGGTACCTGCGATGACGATGAACAGGTTGTAGCCAAGAACCACGAACCAGGGAGACCAGCGGCCGAACAGGCGCGCCTTGCAGGTTCGCTGAACGACGTAAAATGAAGTTGCCAGCAACGCGTTACCGCCGAACGCGAAGATCACCGCCGACGTATGCAGTGGTCGTAAGCGGCCGAAGCTCGTCCACGGTAGGTCGAAGTTGAGAGCCGGGTAGGCCAACTGCCAGGCGATGGTCGCGCCGACCAGGAAGCCCGCGATGCCCCAGAAAACCGACGCGATCGCCGCGAACTTTATGGGCCCGTCATTGTAGTAGGACGCCCCCGCGTCACCGGACAGCGACGATAGTACCCAGATTGCGGAACCCACTGCCGCGACGCCAAGCACGGCGCCGTGGAAACTCATCACGGGATCTTGCGAGAATAAGGTTAGGTAGAACCCGAGGAACGCCACAAGAGCTGCTCCGAGCACAGCAAGTGCATCGGAGATAGCGGACATCTCCTCACCGTTTTTTGCTACAGCCATCTGCTTTTTTTCTCCGGTCAGTGGGAGGAATTGTCGGAATTAGGGCAAGTTTGACTTCGCATTCTTGGTGCCCCCTATACCCGCATAGTTTTCATGTCTTTCACACAACCTATCAGCATTGATCAGGATCAATGAGGGCTACATTGGACGGACTTACTTTGGCAGCCATAAAGGGTGCGCCATGTTGGTTCCAACCGTCGGGAGGCTTATTAGCCGATGCCGTCACAGCCACTCCACCTGCGCCTCGTGGACGCGGACGAAGCCATTTCCAATTCGGTGGTTGCCATGGATCCAATCTCTGCTTTCGAGGTTGATCACGTCTTGAAACTGGGCCTTTGCGACGTCTTAGAGAGTATCGCGGACGCCTTGCCTCACACCGCTGATGCATCGTTAGCCACCGTTGCAGTAAGATGCCTTCGCAATGGACTGCCTGAGCATGTTGCGCTTGAAGAAAAACATCTCTTCCCTTTGCTGCGAAGTCGCAACGCAAGGGATCAATCCTGCAAGAAGGTTTTGTTGCAGCTCGAACACGAGCACGGCAGCAACGAGTCGTTTGCCTATGAGATCGCCGACGAGCTGGAGCACATCGCCGAAGCGAAGGCGCCTAAGAATGCTGAGATGCTGGGTTACATGCTCCGCGGCTTCTTCATTTCGCAACGGCGCCACATCAGGTGGGAAAACGCTACCGTGATTCCCCTCGCGCGGCGCACATTGACCGAGGCGGACCTTGCAGAGCTGGGCGAAGCGATCACAGCGCGCAATTGCAACGACGAAGGTTTGCGGATCCTTGAGACTGTCTCGGACGTCATCACAAACAGCTACGGGAGTCTGACAAGCTCCCAGACCCCACCGGATGACAATTGAACCGTCTTCGTAAATGCCTGCACCCAAAACTCTGCACTAGCGGATGTAATCAAGCGACGGCTTCGTCATCGCCTTCGGCTTTAGATTCGAGTTTGCGAAGGTCGGGCACAATGACCTCGCGGCCGCTGACCAGCTGAATGGTGCCCTGACGCTTCAGATTGGAAAGTTGGCGGCTGACCGTCTCAATCGTCAAACCGAGGAAGTCGGCGATGTCCGCTCTCGTCAACGGCAGCTCGAACCGAGCGGCATGCGCGCTCGCATCCACTGGCGCGCATCCGATCATCGGCTGCCGCTTTGCGATTAAGTGTAAGAAACTGGCCACTTTTTCCTGGGCGCTCTTCCTGCCCAGGACGAACATCCACTCGCGCGCGGAGTCGAGCTCGTTGAGCGTGTTCTCAAACAGGCGATGCTCAAGGCCCGGGTAGCTGCGTAATACCTGCTCAAATCCGGTATGCGGAAAAGTGCAAATTACCGCGTCGGTCGCGGCCTGTGCGAAGTATGGATTTGAATGTGAAAAGGCTCGGCCCAGAAAATCCGGCGCAAACACCAGGCCGACAATCTGTTGGCGCCCATCGGCGGAGGTCTTTTCCAGCTTGATAACGCCGGAAATCACGTTGGCAAAGAACGTGGTCGGCTCCTCATCGGCGAGTATTATATCTCCCGCCCGGAACCTTCGTATCCGGCCGATCCTGCTGAGGCTCACCAATTCTTCGTCATTCAGCGCACCACAGACCGCGCGATGTCGAAGCGCGCAGTTCTCGCAGTTACTATGCCCAAGCCGAATTGGGTCGTGGGCCATCGTACAGCGCCTCCGGTGGTCATTTTTCACCAGATGCTAATCTGTTGGGGCGGACGCCACAAGAGTGTCAACCCTCGCTTAGTGCATAATTTTTCTCATAATTCAGTCGAAAGAGAACCACAATATTGATCAGTATCAGCGCCGAGGTCTCGGTCGTCACCTCTCGTGAACATAGGTCCCAGGGGCATCGCAGAGGGGCTCGGGAAGTGGTGCGCGGTGCCCATTCGACGATGTTTTCTGAACATCCCGCATTAGACCATCCGACCGCCCCACAAGCCATTCCGACCACGAACGCCACCAAGATCCCTCGTGGCGTTGAGCCGTCGCCGCCCAACTCTCTGCTTCGACGAAGTTTTCATCCGGCTGCCGCGTATCGATCCGGTAGGAGCGTTGCTGACGGCCGGGCTCGGACACAATGCCACCATTATGCCCGCCGCTGGCCAGGACAAACGTTACCGGAACGTCGGCAAGCAAATGAACCCGATAGACCGACCGCCATGGCGAGACATGATCCCGAACCGTTGAGACGACAAACATCGGCGCACGGATGTCACCGATCGACACGGCGCGGCCGTCAACCTTGAAGCGACCTTCCGCCAGATCGTTATTCAGGAACAGCGAGCGCAGATACTCCGAATGCATACGGTAGGGCATACGCGTGGCATCCGCGTTCCATGACATCAGGTCGTTGCTGTTCTCACTCTGGCCAAGCAGGTACTCGCGGATCATACGCGACCAAATCAGATCGTTCGAGCGCAGCAGCTGGAATGCCCCAGCCATCTGGCTCGAATCGAGAAAGCCCTGCTCCCACATCATATCGTCAAGGAATGCAAGCTGGCTGTCATCGATAAACAGTCCAAGTTCGCCCGGCGACGAAAAATCGGTCTGCGCGGCCAGTACCGTGATGGACTTCAACCGATCATCTCCATCGCGCGCCATCGCACTGGCGGCTATCGCCAGCAGGGTACCTCCAAGGCAATACCCAGCGGCGTGAACCTTCCGCTGCCCCGTGACTTCGCCAATAATGTCGAGGGCTTTCATCGGCCCCAGTTTTCGGTAATCTTCAAAACCCAAGTCGCGGTGTTCTGGTCCGGGATTTCTCCAGGAAATGACGAAAACGTCAAAGCCCTGCTCCAGGAGATACGCGACCATAGAATTATGCGGTGATAGATCGAGAATATAGTATTTCATGATCCACGCCGGCACGATCAAAACGGGCTCAGCCTGGACTTTCTTCGTTCTTGGCGTGTAGTGGATGAGCTCGATTAGGTCATTTCGGTAAATCACCTTGCCTGGTGTCGTCGCAACATCGCGGCCCACAACATGGCTCATCGATTGCCGGGGGTGATGACCGCCGACCGCGTCCGACAAGTCGTTTATGTAATTCATCGCACCGCGCACGAGATTAAGCCCCATCTGTTCGCGAGTTGCCTCCTGCAGCTCTGGATTCGTGAACAGGAAGTTAGATGGCGAGACCATATCAAGCATCTGACGCGTCGTGAATTCAACGACCCGGGAGTGGCGGGGATCAAGCCCGCGAACGCCGCAAGAGGCGTTGTGCCACCATTGCTGTTGCAGCAGGAAAGACTGATAGATGAGGTTGTATGGCCATTCCCGCCAGCTTTCGGCGGTGAAGCGCCGGTCCTGTTCGAGCGGCTCGATGCACGAATGTCCATTGCCGTGAGCGAGGGCTTCGCTGGCAACAAAGCGATTGAAGCGGACAAGCTTGCGGAACGCCTTTTGATAAAGTTCGAACTGCTTGCCGGGCGACAGCCATAGATGGATCGCCCAGTCGACGTAAGCGTTCGTCAGAGCAGCCGGAGAAATGCCCGAGGTATAACGTGCCAGTCCGGCATGAAACGAACGGTCGAGAACCTCAGCCGCGGCCGTTGCCGAATAGGAATCCCGCATCAGACTTGTATCGAGGTCATCGTAGCCAACCGCCGGATGCGACACATTGGTCACTTCATTCGGATTGTAGCGAGGTCCACCAGTTTCTTCGCTCTCGACGCCATTTTTCAAACGTCCATTCGACGCTTTATCCATAGCTCACCTCGACATCATTTAACGTTCTGGGATATTGGGCGAGGCGCATGAGTTTCAAGTTAAACAACAGCACTTCAGCAATCGTTTCATGTGTTAGCGACAATAATTCTCGAATTCTTCATTTTAAAGGCTTCGAAGAGTTGTGCAGCGATAACCGGCGTGATGCCGAGCCCGATGATTAGCAACCACGCCGACGGCGTAGGTGGCGTGAGTTGTAGCGCCGCCGCTGCCCAAGGAACATAGACACCAAGCGCCAGCAGCAAGCCACAAAGTCCAAGCGCCGCCCACACCCAACGATTGCGCGTGATGTCGTTGACGAAGAATGATGAGCCCGGCTTGCGCATGTTGAAGACGTGCAAAAGCTGGGCGACCGCAATGGTCAGGAAGGAAACTGTGGTCGCTTCCGCGGCATCAAGACCGAGCCCGCGTACCGCGACCACAAGCGCGATTAAGGTCACCGCCGTTATTGTCAGACCGTAGCGGATGATCACGCTCCATTCCGGCGCTCCAATGAGCTGTTCGGACGGCGGCCGTGGCCGACGCTTCAGAATGTCTGGATCGCCCCTTCCCGCCGCCAAGGCAAAGGCAGGAAATACGTCGGTCACCAAGTTCAAGAACAGGATCTGCAGCGGCAATAGCGCCATCGGCAGACCGAACAAAATGGCGAGCGCGACAACAAGAACTTCGCTCAAGTTGCACGACAATAGATAGACGACGAACCGCCGAATGTTCTCGAAGATAATGCGACCTTGGGCGATCGCCGCGACAATGGTCGGAAACGAATCGTCCAGCAGCACCATGTCGGCGGCCTCACGCGCAACGTCGGTACCGCGTTTCCCCATCGCCACCCCGATGTCTGCCTGGCGCAACGCCGGCGCGTCATTAACGCCGTCGCCGGTCATCGCCACGATTTCACCGGCCGCCTGCAACTGCTCGACGAGACGCAGCTTGTGCTCGGGTGTCACGCGCGCAAACACATTGGCTTCCCGGAGTTCAAGTTGTCCCCCGTCGTGGGACTGCAAAAGCTGATCAAGCCGGGCTCCATCGATCCCGGTTGCCGTCTGCAACTCGATGCCGACCTGCCGGGAGATGGCGGTCGCGGTTGCGATGTGATCGCCCGTCACCATCACGACGCGGATACCCGCATCTTGGCAAGCCTGAATAGCCTCCTCGACGTCGTGGCGTGGAGGATCTTGAAAACCGACGAGTCCAAGCAGAACAAGGTCTCCAACGTCCTCGACCGACCCTTTACCGTCACCGTCTACGCTGCGGGCCAAGGCGAGGACACGCAATCCCGAAGCGGCCATCTCGTCCGCTCTCCGGCTCCATTCGCCGCGCATGTCGGCGGTCATCGCAACGGTATCCCCGTCAGCGGTAAGATTGGAACACGCGAGTTCAATCAGCCGCTCCGGTGCTCCCTTACAAAACAAGCGTGCCTCACCGTCGGAACGGTGCGCCGTCAACATCATTTTCACAGCGCTGTCAAAAGGGCGTTCCGCCGTCTGCCGCCACCCGTCGCGCAGCTTTTTAACATCGATACCCTGATCCCGCGCAGCATGGAGCAGAGCAAGTTCGAGGGGATCTCCAGTACCTTCACCTTCAGTGGAAAGCTTGGCGTGATTGCATAGCACCCCCGTCTCCAGCAATTCGCGCAGGCCAACGGAATCGCCGCGCACTGGAAGCGAACTGCGCCCCGAAGCGAGCCAGACTTCGGCAGCCGCCAGCCGGTTTTCGGTCAACGTCCCTGTCTTGTCGGTGAAAATCACCGTGGTCGAACCCAACGTTTCAACCGCCGCCATGCGCTCCACCAGCGCATTGCGTTGGGCCATGCGCCAAATGCCGCCGGCAAGCGCAACCGTCGCGACAATCGGCAGGCCTTCCGGGATGGCCGCGACCGCCAATGCAATACCCGCATGGATCATCAGGAAGGTTTCGCGGCCAGCTAACATACCGATCGCCGTGATGAGCGCACACAGAACGATGGTCAGCCACAACAGTTGACCGCCCAGCGATTGCAGTTGTCTTTCTAACGGTGAGGGAGCATCCGGAGTTCCCATCATAAGACGTGTGACATGGCCGAGCTCGGTGTCCATGCCCGTCGCAGTAACAACTCCGCTGCAGTCACCGCGCGTCACCGCGGTGCCTTTGAATAACATCGAGGCGCGGTCGCCCAATGGTGCAGATGCCGGCACCGCGGCGACTTGCTTTTCGACAGGCACGGATTCGCCGGTCAACGCCGCTTCGCTAGCTTGCAGCGAAGTCAGTTCAATGACCCGGACATCGGCCGGAACAACATTGCCAGCCGAAAGCAACACGATATCTCCAGCAACCAAGTCCCGGCTGCCGACGGTCTGTTGCCGGCCATCGCGCAGCACACGGCTTCTGGTCTGCCCCAGCGTACGGATTGCGTCCATCGAGCGGCGCGCTCGGTATTCGGTGACAAACCCGATCGAGGCATTGAGGACAAGCACCACACCGATTGCGATCGCGTCGGACACCTCGCCGAAAATGGTAGCGACGACCGCCGCGGCGATCAGCAACCAGATAACGGGGCTGATAAACTGACGCAGCAGCAACGTCAGAAGGCCGATCGGCTCTTTCTTCTGGATCTCGTTGGGGCCATGGCGTTGTAGCCGCGCGTTCGCTTCGCCACTGCCCAAGCCGCGTGCCTGATCCACGTCCAGCAGAGCCAGGACTGCATCGGCACCGAGCGCATGCACTGGAGTGGCAGTTCGCGACCCGGAGGCAGAGCGCCGTTCGCCGTCGGCAGCTTTCCTATCCATGTCCTTGAGCGGTCTCGCTGAACTACCTTCCAAATCGCTTCTTAACATGACAATTAGCCCGCAGCACGTCGGCACCACGACACAGTCGGGAGTATCGACCCCAGAGTCTTGGGGTTGAATGGTCTCTTGGGGCTCGTATCTCATGCTGCGGCGCACGGTGAACGCAGCCGCACGGATGTTCGTTGACTAGGATCAATGGTCCGCGGCAAACACTCCGGCACCAACAAAAAAGCTAGAGGCAAAATGCCGCCATCGCCAGGCCCAAAGCCTGAACGTCAGTTCGCCGCGGCCAAACCCGCCCTCAGGCGGCGTCGCGAGTTTCAGCAATTTGCGGTTTTTCCGGCACTGGCCAGGAAAGCGTCGCAGGCCGATCAATAGCGTGAAAACTTTCACTCATGATCTCACCCATCTTGTCGGTCTGACTTGAATAGTCATCGGCCATCGTCTTCAGAAATTCCATCTGTTTCTGAACGACATCCTGCGGGCTACGGCATTGGATGATGGTCATCGGAAACTGCGCATCCTGTTGCAAACGCCGAGTGAAGAATCTGGTCGCCTCGGCATTCATCGCCATCATCGACCGGAACCAAGTCTGATAAGCTTGGGTGGCCGTTTCCATTGTCGTGTCATCAAGACCCTGCAAGGCATGCTTCCAGGGATTTTCCGGGCTTTTGAGTGATAACGCCATACCGATACTCCAATTCTATTTTGGGTCCATTATTGCACGACGGCCCAACCGTCAGTGGCCACGCGTATTCAGGCCAAGCAGAGAATACAAAGGGCAGATCCCAATTAGCCCCGTAACGACCGGAACAATACCGATCCAACCAAGCCATTCATATCCGGTTCTGTCGCCAGATACGGCAAAGCCGATCAGACCAATACCCGCGAGTGTGCGCAACGAACGATCCGTCAACCCAACGTTTGCATTTGTATTCATGGCCTTATTGCGCCTAACACGTTGATTGTCTGATTAGGTCCGCCGATCGCCCGGCGGACATTGCTTCATTCTGCTGGTTTAATTCTGATCCGGCGCGTCTTCGCAGTGGCTTCAGGCGGCTTTGCAATCGTTATATGCAGAACCCCGTCGCGGAACGTCGCATCAGGTTCCGCATCGCTCGGATCGAAGGGTAAGGATATCATCCTCTCGAACATTCCGTAAGAGCGTTCCAGAACATGGTAGTCCTTATTCGTGTCTTCGCTTTCCGATTTCTTTTCGCCTTTGATACAGAGCACGTTGCCTCTTAGCGAGATTTCGATCGCGTCTTCGGGAACTCCCGGCAACTCTGCCTCAACCATCAATTGGTCATCGCTTTCCGTAACGTCAACCCGTGGCGCAAAGCCGCCGAACGACAAGCGTTCGCCTTTCGTCATTTCCGCGAGCGGGAAGCCGCGCGAAAAACTGTCAAAAACACGACTAACTTCCTTTTGCAGACGGTCAAAACTATTCTTGCCCGCTGTTGGGTCGCGCCCAAACTGTGGAAGCAAGGACGATCCACTCATACCAAATCTCCATTGCTGTTTGATACGATTTGCGGCGCCCCGAAATCATGCGCGCGCCTGTTCCGTTTCCAATACCTACACTGTACAAAGTGATGAGACTTTCATTGACGCCGATCAATTGCATCGTGCGGTTCCGCCCACGAACCCGCAAAGCGCTCTTCTTGTGTCGCGCCGAGAAACGCATTGACACGGATCAGCCCCAACCCCATGTCGCGATCGAACTTACCGGCGGGTGGCGCGAACTGACAACACCTACAATAAAGTACGAGAATGCCTCCTATGCTTCCGCCTACCACTTTGCTCGAAATTCAAGGATCAAGATCATGAGCGTGAGGAACCTAGACCGCCTCTTTGCCCCTCGGTCGGTCGCACTTATTGGTGCAAGCCCGAAACCGGGTTCCATGGGCGCGACGGTCATGCATCGGTTGATGTCGTCAGGGTTCAAGGGAAGCATCCAACTCGTCAATCCGAAGTACGCCAAGATTAATGAAACAGCGTGCTTTGCCAAGATCTCTGATCTTTCAACACCTCCCGATCTCGGCATCGTGGTGACGCCCCCGCAAACCGTGCCAAACCTAATCCACGAACTCGGCGAAGCAGGTGCCCGCGCGGCGGTGGTCGTCACGGCGGGCCTCAACGGCGACAATGGATTGCGCCAGCGAATGCTGGATGCCGCACGGCCCTATTGCCTGCGCATCCTCGGTCCGAACTGCCTCGGGCTGCAAGTCCCAGGCATCGGTCTCGACGCCAGCTTCTCACACCTGACACCACGCCCCGGCAAGCTCGCATTACTCTCCCAATCCGGCGCGATCGTCGTGGCCATGCTGGACTGGGCCGAGGCCCGCGGAATCGGATTTTCAGTCGTCGCCTCGTTAGGTGACATGGCCGATGTCGACACAGGTGATTTGCTGGACTACCTCGCCGGCGATTACCACACGCGTGCGATACTCATGTACCTGGAACAGGTAACTGATGCGCGCAAGTTCATGTCGGCGGCGCGCTCGGCCGCAAGGACCAAACCCGTTATTGCGGTGAAGGCCGGTCGCTCGGAGGAGGCGGCACGCGCTGCAGCCTCCCATACTGGAGCCCTTGCCGGCCAGGATTCCGTCTACGACGCAGCCTTCCGACGCGCGGGCATTCTCCGTGTCGAAGAGCTTGAAGACCTTTTCGGCGCCGCCGAAGCGATGGCCCGCCACAGGCCCTTGGCCTCCGACAGGCTGGCAATCCTGACCAACGGTGGCGGCGCCGGAGTGCTCGCCGCCGACGCACTGGCGGAAACCGGGGCGCGATTTGCCAACTTATCTGAGGCAACCATGACGAAGCTCGACGCAGTGTTGCCGCCGACATGGTCCCACGGCAATCCCGTCGACATCATCGGCGACGCCGATGCGAAGCGTTACGAAGACGCCTTGCGCACATTGATGCAGGATCCGGAGTCGGATGCGGTTTTGGTGATGAATTGTCCGACGGGGCTGGCATCCTCCACTGATATCGCCAAGGCAATCGTTGCCGTTGATGAGGAAAACGCAAACGGAACACGGCGAGCCGAAGCCGATACTGGCAAATTGGCTCGGTGAGGCCAATGCGCAAGCCGGAACGGCGATACTGGCGCCGGCGGGCATCCCAGTCTACCGCACACCCGCCCAGGCGGTTCGCGGCTTTTCGTATTTAGCGGAACAATCAAAAGCACAGAAGGCGCTGATGCGCACGCCGCCGAGTATTCCCGGCGACTTCGAGCCTGATCGCAGCAGCGCCAAGGCGGCGATGGCCGACGCGCTCGAGACCGGTCGGCGCTGGCTCAACGAGCCCGAAGCAAAAGCCGTGCTCAAAGCCTATGGCATTGCAACGGTCGACACGCGCATCGCCAAGTCCGCGAAAGAAGCAGCCGGTCTCGCTGCCGAGATGCTGAGTAACTCGGCCGCCGTGGTCCTGAAAATCCTATCGCCCGACATAACGCACAAATCTGACGTCGGCGGCGTGCGCCTCAACATCGCCACGCCCGAAGAAGCCCACGATGCCGCCGAAGCCATGATCGCACAAGCCAAGGCGCTGGTACCCAACGCAAGGCTAGACGGCGTTGTCGTACAACCGATGATCTACCGCCCGGACGCGCATGAACTGATCCTCGGCCTGGCGGACGATGCGGTGTTCGGGCCCGTGGTCTTGTTCGGTGCTGGTGGCACCTCAGTCGAGACTGTGCGCGACAAGGCCGTCGCGCTGCCACCGCTGGATCTGACTCTGGCGCAGGACTTGATCGACGAGACACGTATTTCACGCCTGCTAAACGGTTACCGCAACCGGCCCGCGGCGGACCGCGATGCCATTGCCTTGTCGCTGGTGCACCTGGCGCAACTAGCCGCCGACATGCCCGAGATCCGAGAACTCGACATCAACCCGCTGCTCGCCGATGAAACTGGCGTCGTGGCGCTCGACGCGAGAATCGCCGTCAAAAAAGCCGAAGCGGCCGCGCCCGGGGGTAATCCACGATTTGCGCTTCGGCCCTACCCTTCAGCCTGGGATCGTACCGTTGAGGTCAAGTCGACGGCGCTGAGAATCCGCCCCATTCTTCCTCAGGACGAAAAGCTCTACGGCAAGTTTCTTACCAAGATCACCCAGCAAGACCTGCGCCTACGGTTCTTCGCGCTGAGCATGATGAATCCAAGCCACGAACAGATCGCAAGATTCACGCAGATCGACTACGCGCGGGCCATGGCGTTTGTGGCCATCGATGTATCAAGCGGGGATCTTTTCGGCGTCTCGCGCTTGGCTTCCAATCCCGATTACACTGAGGCGGAATTCGCTGTTGTCGTACGCAGCGATCTGCAGGGTCGGGGTATCGGCTGGACACTCATGCAGACCCTTATCGAGTACGCCCGCAAGGAAGGCATTGGCACGCTTTATGGCGACGTGCTGCGCTGGAACGGCGGCATGCTCACTCTATGTCGGAACCTCGGCTTCAAGGAAAGCACCAATCAGGAAGACCTTGAACTCGTCCGCTTCCAAATGGACACCGGTATGGCGAGCGCGGAGAACTCGGCAAGCTAGGTCGACGCCCGGACCTGCACTGACAGCACTTCAAGAGCTTTC
This sequence comes from uncultured Alphaproteobacteria bacterium, assembly GCA_963753045.1. Lineage (GTDB taxonomy): Bacteria > Pseudomonadota > Alphaproteobacteria > Rhizobiales > Hyphomicrobiaceae > Filomicrobium. The sequence goes on along the minus strand of CAVWAT010000015.1, from coordinate 403,539 downwards.
TTGGCAACTTCTTCCGGCGTCCCGACAGCGTCCAACACTGTCCATGCTGGGCTGGCGCTCACGCGCTCCCATTGAGCAGCAGCGACAGCTGCTGTTGCATCGGAAGCATCGGCACCACGCATACCTATACGCGCCTGCAGCACGTCAAGATCAAGCGACAACCACAACCCGGTGAAGTCAGCCCCCGCACTCTCTGCGATCCGTTCAAGACTGCGATTCTCATCGCCATCGATAAATGTTGCATCTAGAATAACGGAAACCCCAGCCCTCAGCGCGCGTGCCGCATCTTTTTGCATGATCCTGTAAACGCGGGTGCTGACCTCCGGCGTGTAGGCATCCAACGCCAGCGGCTCTTCCGGCGACGTCTTGAACAACCGCTTTCGGCATACATCGGAGCGGATCGCCACAGCACCGCACAGCCCCGGCAATTCCGGCGCGATGGCTTGAGCCAGCGTCGACTTGCCAGAGCCCGATAGGCCGCCAATGGCGATCAATTGCGGTCTTGGCCGCAGACCCAAGCAGTTCGTCGCAAACTCAAGACGCGCACGAGCCTCCTGCCAACCGATATCAGGGTCGTCATTCGACGCGGCGACCATGGCGCGCACGCTGGCGCGCAACGAGACGAACAGCGGCATCAGCGCCAAGCCGGAATAATCTCGCGTGACGTTGAGGTAGCGGCTGACGAGCACATTTGCGTGCGCCAGCATCCCCCGGTGCAGCAGGTCCATCACTGCGAACGCCAGATCGTACAGGATGTCGATGGAAGCGATTCTTTCGCTGAATTCAATGGCATCAAACGGTGTCGGCACGCCGTTGAACAGGCAGATATTGCCAAGATGCAGATCGCCATGGCAGCGGCGCACAAAGCCGTGCCGCTTGCGGGTATCAATCCGCCGGGCCATAGCGGCAAGAGCCGGCTCGGCAGCGGCCTGCCAAGCGGCAACTTCCTTGGCCAGTTTGAAGCCAGCCGGCGCCTCGGCAATGGCTCCAGCAACCTGCTCGATCGTCTCGCCAACCTCTCCGGAACCGCCATAGCTGCGCATCATCGGAGCCGCCGTATGCAGCCGTGCGACGGTGTCCGCTAGCCGCCGTATATGAACCACGTCCAACGCCCCTGCGTTCGCCAGCCGGTCGAATGCCTGCTCCGGGTCGAACGTGGACATCGCAACAACGTAGTCGACGGCTTCACCTTGGCCGCCAAGTTGCAAACCCTCGACCGTGCGCACGATCGGCACGACGCCTTTATAGATCTGCGGCGCATGGACGATGTTGACGTCGATTTCCCTTTCGCACAGCGTCTTGCGTTTTTCCAGCGTCGAGTAATCGACGAAATTGCGCTTCACTGCCCGCTTCAGCTTGTAGGTGCGCGAACCCGCAATAAAAACGTGCGATATGGGCGTGTCGATACGAAGCACGAACTCGACACCGTGCGTCTTGGGGTCGGCAAGCAATCTGATGACTGCCGCCTGTTGCTCCTCGAAAGACCCCTGAATGGGTGGTTTCACGCGGTGCGCCAAGGTTATCTCCAAATCGGCTTTTGGCTTGATCATTGCGGCAAGGCCGGCTATCACATTCACGCATTCAAAATAATGAATGCTTCTGAATGATCACTGCAAACTCCAACAGGAGAGCAAGATGTTCAAATCCGCCAATGTCGGGAGCGCCGATCGCCTGCTGCGTTTAAGCCTCGGTGCACTGCTGATTGCACTTCCCCTTATCACCAGTCTGGAGTTGTGGACCAACCCGATTGCACTCTACGGCATTCCCGCGATCGGCGTGATCATGATCCTGACCGGGCTCGTCCGTTTTTGCCCGGCCTACGTACTGATCGGCGCGAACACCTGCGAACGCAAAAGCTGACGTCTGCACTTGCAACAAATCTGAGTTCGGATCTCAGGTGCTGCTTTAGTTGGCGGCCTCAGCGGCCGCCAATGCCGTCATATTGAGGATGCGGCGCACGGTTGCCGTCGGCTCCATGATGTGTGCCGGCCGTGCCGCCCCCAATAGCATCGGCCCCACTGTGATGCCATTACTCGATGTCATCTTCAGCAGGTTATAGGCGATGTTAGCCGCATCGACCGAAGGCATGATGAGAAGATTGGCCTCGCACTTCAGCCGCGTCCCCGGTAAAACCTCATCGAGGATCGGTTTGCTCAAGGCGGCATCGGCAGTCATTTCGCCGTCGATCTCGAGATCTGGAGCACGAGCAACAATCGCGTTCACGGCTTCACTCATGGTGCGGGCTTCATAAGCTTCCGAACTTCCAAAGCTCGAATGCGATAGCAGGGCAACCGAGGGGATCACCCCGAAACGCCGGACTTCCTCAGCAGCCAGTAGTGTCATGTCGACGATCTGATCGATCGTCGGATGGTGATTGACGTACGTGTCGCAAACAAACAACTGCCGGTCCGGTAGCATCAGCATGTTCATGGCCGCAAGGGTATTGGCGCCGGGCCGCTGGCCGATTGCCCTGCGTACGTAAGTCAAGTGTTCAGCGTAGGTGCCGCGCAGACCGCACAACATGGCATCGGCGTAGCCTCGGCGGACATGCATTGCCGCGATCAGCGTTGGCCGCGCGCGCATCTCCTCCTTGGCCATCGCCATGGTGACGCCGCGCCGGGACATCAGGTCGTAGTACTCGAGTTCCAAGTCGCGGTGCTGGTGGTGCGAAACCCCCTGCACGATCTCGAAGTCCTGACCCTGTTCGATGCGCAGACCAAGCGACCGGATGCGCTCTTTAATTGCGTAGTCGCGGCCCACAAGTACAGGATAGGCAATGCCCTCATCGACGCTCAATTGCGCCGCCCGCAGCGTGCGCTCGTCTTCGCCTTCGGCAAATATCACCCGCATCCGCCGCCGCTTCGCCGTATCGAAAACCGGCTTCATGACTGGGCCCGACTTGTAGACGTGGCGTCCGAGGCTTTGGCGGTAGGCGTCCATGTCTGCGATCGGACGTGTGGCAACACCTGAGTCCATCGCCGCCTGGGCGACTGCCGGCGCGATGCGTTCAATGAGACGCGGGTCGAACGGCGTCGGGATGAGATACTCCGGTCCAAAACTCGACGGCTGGTTCCCGTAGGCCTGGGCGACGACATCGGAGGCCTCCGCTTGCGCAAGCCCGGCGATGGCGGAGACGGCCGCCACCTTCATCTCCTCGGTAATACCGCTGGCACCGACATCCAAAGCGCCGCGAAAGATGAAAGGGAAACAGAGAACGTTGTTGACCTGGTTTGGATAATCTGAGCGGCCTGTGCACACGAGCGCATCGGGACGGGCTTGCTTGGCGATTTCAGGCAGGATCTCAGGGTCGGGATTGGCCAGCGCCATGACAATGGGCTTGTTGGCCATGCTCGCCAGCATTTCCGGCTTGAGCAAGCCGCCAGCCGAAAGACCCAGGAAGATATCGGCCCCTTCGAGGATCTCCGCCAGCGTCCGCTTTTCGGTATCTTGCGCGAAGCGGTCTTTGTATTCGTCCATTAGCTCGGTCCGTCCCTGATAGACGACACCGGCGATGTCCGAGATGGTGATGTTTTCACGCTTGAGGCCAAGGTTGACGAGCAGGTCTAGGCAAGCGAGCGCCGCCGCACCGGCCCCCGAACCGGCAAGCTTCACTTGCGATATATCCTTGCCAACGAGCTTCAACGCGTTGGTGATAGCTGCAGCCACGATAATTGCTGTGCCATGCTGATCATCGTGAAAGACTGGAATGCCCATGCGCTCGCGCAGCACTCGCTCGATGATGAAACACTCCGGCGCCTTGATGTCTTCCAGGTTGATACCGCCGAAGGTGGGTTCGAGCGCGGCGATGATTTCGATGAGCTTGTCGGGGTCGGTCTCGGCAACTTCAATATCAAAGACGTCGATGCCGGCGAATTTCTTGAACAGACACGCCTTGCCCTCCATTACCGGCTTGCTGGCAAGGGGTCCAATATTGCCAAGGCCGAGAACGGCGGTTCCGTTGGAAACGACGCCGACGAGGTTCTGCCGCACGGTCAGCGTCGCCGCCTCACCTGCATCTGCATGGATCGCCATGCACGCAGTGGCAACCCCAGGCGAATATGCAAGTGACAGGTCTAACTGGTTGGTCAGACCCTTGATGGGCATGACCGAGATTTTCCCCGGTCTCGGATATCGGTGGTAGTCGAGGGCCGCAGCAGCCAGTTTCTTATCCATTTCCTCAGGTACTCCCAGTACTCGGCCACTGTCGTTCCAGCCTGCGTTCTTTCCCACTTGCAGCAGCGTCAAGACATTAAACCCGAAGTGTAACCGGAAATCGTCGGGCATGCGCGGCGCTACACGATGGCAGCCCCACCTCCAGCGGAAGCGGGCCTTCGCCTTGATCACATTGCCGAGAGTCCGTCTTCACTGCGTTGATGAGGCTTCAACCCATTTGCCGTCAACCGCGCAAATGGTGGTGGGGCGCCCGGCGCTCGAAGGGCGAACGCCGAAGCCGTTGCACCCCCTTGCACAACCGACACCGCACGAAGCCCCTTTGGCTTGAGCAAAGCACAGTTGGCTCGACCTAAGCATTCTTGCTCCGGACCATCACTTTCGACAGGAACGCCAGTTCTTGCCCTTCGGCCTCAAGCCCCTCAGCGGTGAACATTCCATCAAGGTCGTCAATCGCATAGCTTCGGTAATAGGGCTCGTGAAAACGCACCGGGAAAGCCTCCAAGAGCCCGTCCCAACTGGGTTTATCTCCCATTTGAAGACTGTCGGTGAACACGAGAAGCCCGCCCGGCTTCAAGATGCGGGCGATATCTCTGGTGACGATGCGGCGCACTTCCGGCGGCAACTCGTGAAATAGAAACACGCAAGTCACAATGTCCTGACTGGCGTCCTCCAGAGGCATCGCTTCCGCATTGGCCTTCAGCCACCGAACCGGCCTTAGACGCCCCATGTGGCGTTCTGCTTCCACCAAGTACGTGCCACTCAAATCGAGCCCCGTCAGCTGCATGGCCGGGTAGGCAAGCCGCACGTCTCTTAGGAACCGCCCAGTCCCGCAGGCAACATCAACCCACGAAACGAGGCGCTGATCCTTGCCCTGCATAAATTGAGCGATCGAGCGTAGACCCGCGCGCCGCATGGCCGCCGCCGCCCCGTAAAAAAGCGTCTCGACTTGCACATCGTAGAGTCGTGCAGAACCTTCCGTCAGATATCCGCCGGTCTGGAAGTGGAAATCCTGCGTGAAGTAATCCGGCAGATCGTCATCGACGACGTCTTGAACACTTGTCGCGTCTCGTTCCTTCCGGCGGCCGACGAGATCGGGGAGGTCCTGAAACATGTCCCGCAAACGCCGCAAGTGCTCCAGCGGGTTCGCCGTCTCCTCGTTGCCGGGGGGATAGAGCCCTTCGCTTACGGCCTCGGCATCTGCCCGCAATAGCTCACGCACATCCGCCAGCAGTTCGTTGCGAGCCGGAACCGGCCGTGTTGGCGTAAAGCCAGCCGGGATGGTGATCCGTCTCGATTGCCGTTGCACAACCCAATTGATGCCGCTGTACCACGTCATCCGGGCAACATTGCTTGCGAGCTGGAGGGCCATTCCCATCCGATCAGCCATGGCTTTGTGCAACTCCTTCGACAAAAACGGCAGCTCACGGCATTAAGATTCCGATACAGCTGCTTCTCCCGAGGCAAAATCTATCCTGCGGTGCGCTTTTGTGCGATTGCTAACATCACAACCGCACCCAAACGGAGACCACGTCAGAATGCCACGATACGACAAAATCGTAGTTTTGACCGGTGCCGGTCTGTCTGCGGAATCTGGTCTCGCTACGTTCCGCGACAAGGGCGGCATTTGGGCTCGGTACGATTACCGTGACGTGGCGACTCCGGAAGGCTTCGCGCGCAATCCCAGTCTGGTCTATGAATTCTACAACATGCGCCGCCGCGAGGGCAGCAAGGCGAAACCCAACGCCGCGCACTATGCACTGGCCCAGCTTCAAAGGCAGCATCCCGGCGAAGTGCTTGTCGTCACACAAAACATCGACGGCTTGCACGAGGCGGCCGGCACGACAAACCTCATCCATATGCACGGGGAGATGGCCACGAGCTTGTGCACCAATTGCGATGCCCGCCAGCCTTGGAGGGAAGATCTCGCAGCCGAACTCGTCTGCCCGGAATGCGAACTGGTCGGCGGCCTTCGCCCCAATGTCGTCTGGTTCGGCGAAATGCCCTACGGGATGGACCGCATCGCAGCTGCACTTGCCGCCTGCAACCTGTTCATCTCGATTGGCACCAGCGGCAATGTCTATCCTGCAGCGGGCTTTGTTGCCGGCGCCACCGAAGCCGGCGCCCATACCGTCGAGCTCAACCTTGAGCCCTCCGACACGGCAAGCTATTTCGCCGAACGCCATCAGGGAGCGGCAACCGAACTCGTCCCGTCCTATGTGAATACGCTCCTGGCAGTTTGAGGACCTTACCGCCGCAACACCGCAACAACTTCCACATGATGCGTGAATAGAAACTGGTCGATCGGCGTCACGCTTTCGAGCCGATATCCCCCATCGATCATGATGCGCAGATCTCGCGCCAGCGTCGCGGGATTACATGATACCGCTGCCACGGTCACCACCTTCGACTTGGCCAGCATCTCTGCCTGGGCCTTGGCACCGCCCCGCGGCGGATCGAATAAAACAAGGTCGAACGGCTCGAGCTCTTTGCGCGCCAGCGGCTCCTGGAACAGATCCCGCAGGCGCGTCTCTATGGCTCGCACGCCCTGCGTCCGCCGCTTGGCCTCTTCAAGAGCCTCAATCGCCGGTCGATCATTATCAATTGCCAGCACTTTCGCCTTGCTCGCCAACGCGAAACTGAACGCCCCGACGCCGCAGAAGAGATCGGCGGCCTGCCGGCTGCGCTTGCCGAATGCGCCGACGACCAACTTCGATATCAACGCCTCCGCCTCGGCCGAAGCCTGCAGAAACGTCCCTGGTGGCGGTACGATTTGCGCTGCTCCCGCCCGCACCAGCGGCACGCCCGATTGAAACAGAGGATCGCCGTCGAGACTGAGCCGCACCAACCCGAGTGCAGCCGCCGCCTCCGCCAGCGCGGCGCGCGCACTGGGAGAGAGTTTCGCGCAGTTTCCAGAGACGTCGACATCAAGCCCGTTGTCGGCCAGCAGCACGTGCAAACGGGCCTCTGACGGCGATCCAACGAGTAGCTTCAGAAGCTCACGCAATCCTGGCAATAATTTCACGATCTCAGGCACCAGCACGTGACAAACTTGAAGGTCGACGAGCGCGTTGCTGCCGGCCTCGTGAAAACCGATCCGTACGTCTGCGCCCTCTCGCCGCGCCGTAAGCGCTGCCCGCCGCCGCGATCCAAGCCCCACACCAACAAGGGGTGCCACATCGGCCTCTATCCCGCGCATCGAAAAGGCCGTTGCGACAAGCCCACGCTTCCAGCCGCGGTAAGCCTCCGCATCGTAGTGCTGCAGTGCGCACCCTCCGCAGCGCCCAAAGTGCTCACAAACGGGTTGCACGCGCTGCCGCGATGGCGCGACAACGGAAGCAAGCCGGCCTCGCTCAGCTTCGACCACAGCGTCGACTGTCTCGCCAGGCAGCGCGAACGGGACAAATACCGAACCAGCATCGGTCTCAGCGACACCGTCCCCTTGCGCTCCGAGCCGCTCGATCTGCAACCGCTGCGTTTCAGGCATCCCGCTGCGCCCCGATTAGATACTCTGCATTTCCCTTTTTTCCCGGCAATGGAGAGGGCAAAGTGCCTAGCACCCGCCAACCCCGTTCCGTCAGCACGTGCTGTATCCGCGTCAAAGACTCCGTGACCGCCTCTTCGTCACGCACGATCCCGCGCTTTCCGAGCGCCTCGCGTCCGACTTCAAACTGCGGCTTGATCAAGCCAACCAACCAGCAATCCCCCGTTGCAAAAGACAAGGCAGCCGGCAACACCTGCGCCAGCGAAATAAAGCTGACATCGAGCACAATGGCAGTCACTCGATCGGGAACCTCCGCAACCGATAACCGCCGAACATCATGTCCTTCAAGCGAAATAACTCGGCGATCGGCGTTCAAGGCGGCATCGAGCTGCCCTTGCCCGACATCCACCGCATAAACACGAGCCGCGCCGCTCTCCAGCAAAACCTGCGTAAACCCACCGGTTGACGCTCCAACGTCCAGCGCCACACGCCCCTCGGCCGAAAACGCAAACTCTCTGAGGCCGGCCACGAGCTTGGCGCCGCTACGTGCGACGTGGGCGTTCGCCTCGGCATCGACATGCAGCGGAACATCGGGCTCGACGAGTTGCCCCGGCTTTTCCGCGATCATACCGTCGGCACGAACAGCGCCACGCAGCACTAAGTCGCGGGCCCGCGAGCGCGACTTGGCAAGACCACGCCGGACAAGAACCTGATCTAGACGTTCGCGCATTTCGTTATTCGATCGTTGAAAGATGATACGCTGATAAGGCTGCGCCCGCTGCCTTGATTTTTTTCTAATCATACCGGCGCAGAGACTCATGCACTTCAAACAACAATACTTTCGATCTGAAACAGAGGAAACGCTGTTATGAGAAAGCTGCTATTGGCTGCCCTGGCACTCGTGATCATGACCGGCTCGGGCATCGCCCAAACTGCTGCTCCAGAAGGCGCGAAGGTCTACTTCATCGAACCCGCAGACGGAGCCGTGGTCTCAGGGCCCGTGACGGTCCGTTTTGGCCTATCAGGCATGGGAGTGGCGCCGGCTGGTGTTGAGAAGGCCAAGACCGGTCATCACCATTTGCTCATCGACACCAAGTTGGAGGACTACACCGCGCCCGTGCCAGCCGACGACAATCACAAGCACTTCGGCGGCGGTCAGACAGAAACCACGATCGAGTTGGCACCTGGCAAGCACACTCTGCAGCTCTTGCTCGGCGACCACAACCACATCCCTCACAAGTCCCCAGTCGAGAGTGAGGTCATCACGATCACCGTAAAATAGCGGTGTTCGCTAGATTGGTGGTCGCTCAGGCGGCCACCGATTGCTGAGACTGATGTTTCTTCTGCGATTTCCGCTTCGCTGGCTCACAGGCAGCAGCCAATTCCTGAGCCATTTCAGTTGCAATCTGATCCAAGTCGGCGGCTTCCGCATAAGCCTCGTCACGATTTGCTCTGCAAACAGTCCTGTTTTCAGTGACATCCGGCAAAACTTCGCTCAATTCCAGCAACATTCGCTCATAGGCATAATCGACCGCGTCGAGCTGCCGGCCGGCAGCCTCGTGCAGCGTCTCAATCTCATTCGCCTTTTCAATGCCGTCTTCGACGACACGGCTCACCCGGTCCCATTGTGTCTGCGTATCCATTCGCTGGTCCCAGTCAGCATCGCGTGCACCGACTTCGGCTCCGCGTGTCTGAGGACAATCGGGTTCTGGCGACACAAGCTGGGAAATTGGATCACACGGAGGAGCGAGCTCTTTGACGGATTTCTCCTCCGGGGTACTCCGGAACAACCGCAACGGAAAAGAAGAAATCGCCCAGATCAGGCGCATCAATTGAGAAATGAAGCCGTGATTGCTTTGTCCCCCGCTTGCCGTCCCGGTGCCGGTCCGCGCAACAACGCGGGTTGGCAACGCGCGTCCTGCCGGTTGATCTCCCGGCGCGCGCGGCACATTGGCAATTGAGAAACGAAAGCCAGCCAGTCCCAAGCTCACGATCGCAATAACCGAGAGAATGACAGCCCCCTCAAATCCAATAGCGGGGATCATGTAGAGGTTCACCAGAACACTCCTTCATCGTCGCCTTCGCTCCAACAGCCGAGCTGCATGCGAGGAAAAAATTTCAACGCGCGTTGCCACTAGGGGCACTCGCTGAAACTCACGGACGCTGGGTCGTTTCACTTGAGAAGTCAGACGGGGATGAGCCCGCCTTGCGAAAGCGAAACGGCTCCGAGCACTTGTATCAAGAGCCAGTCGGACGCTTCATCTACCAATCAACGCCGCTAACGTACAAAATACGACGAAATGATCAGCTCAAAACTCAAACGCTTTCACGCTTAATATAAACTAATTCGCACAAGATGATTAGCAATAGTTTAAGCGATAACTAAAGAAACAGAATTGGCGCGATTGGTGCGCAATCAACAGCAAGCTCAAACTGGCGACAATTGACCAGTACGAAAACACAATAGGCCACCGTATTCGGCCCGCGTGACAGCGGCGAGCGCGTTATGCCCCTCCTCAAGTCTGGACATTCATCTCTGGCAAAGTCACGGGTCCGCGGAACCAAATCAAAACGACTGCCAGCCCCTCAAATTGAAGTAATCATTTCTTCCAGCCCTCAATATTGGGCTTCGCTTTATAGCGGAAGTGACCAGTGATCTTGCTTCCGAAAAGCCAGTCTTCCTCGCTCACGCCATAGCCGATCTGGTGAATGATAAGCGGCACTCCGGCGGAGGTTTTTCGGTCGGAAACGATCGCAATATGCGTTTTTGAGAAAGTCCCGTTGGGCAGGTGGTAGGTGACGAGATCGCCCGGCTTATAATCCTCCGGGTTGTCGCTCACCTTCAATCGCTTTCCTTTCCGGGCAAAAAACTTCTTCAGGACACGCACCCGCCGGTGATCGATATTTCGGTCACCCGAACCAAGCCTCGATTGATGCACGAGTGACTGCAAATCAATACCCAGTTTCCGGTAAGCGCGAATAACGACGTCGGTACAGACGCCGATGTACCAAGGAACATCACCCATCGGGTAGTTGAGCTGACGATAGCTAGGGTCATAAATTGCCAGCACAGCCCGCTGCTGGCGCGCCGCCGCCACAAGATCCATGGCGAAACTCTGCTGCACATCGGCAGTCTCGGCCCGCAAAGGAAGGCTCCATGACGCAGACCACGTCAATGCGAAGATGATGGCGGCGCCGATGGCCGAAATGAACGAGCGGTCCGCGACACGCACTAGCGGATCTCCATGATGATAAAAACACAATTCTCCAACTTTAAACCGCACTGTCGTGGCGGATCTATGGGCCGGCTAGAAAAAATACTTGCCACGCAAAGGACCGGCGGCGCTAACCGGACAGGCCCTCTAGGCCCAGTCTCCCGATCACATCAGCTGGCGACCACCCAGCCTCACGCAAGCTCCTCAAACTGGTCGCAGCATCGCTCTTGGACAGTTTGTTCCCCAAGGCATCACGAATGAGCGCGTGATGATGATAAACCGGCGCCGCGAACCCGAGCAGCTCCTGAAGCAGCCGGTGAATTGCCGTTGCCGGCTGCAGATCCAGACCTCGGACGACGTGCGTGACCTCCTGATCGGCATCGTCGACCACAACGGATAAATGATAGCTGGTTGGCACATCCTTGCGCTGGAGCACAACATCACCCCACCGCATGGGATCGACACTCACCGTTTGCCGGCCATCCTCGCCGTCGAACTCCTGATATGAGATCTCGCCCTCAGTACGCTCCCGCACCCATTTCACAGCACGCTCCATGTTGAGCCGCATAGCAAATGGTTCGCCCGCCGAGATGCGCCGTTCTATGTCCACGGCTGAAAGATCGCGATGCAGTCCCGGATAAATCGGCGCCCCGTCCAGATCGAGACCCGTTTGACAGCGAACGGCGGCCTCGTTGATCTCCGCGCGGCTTGCAAAGCAAGGATAGAGAAAACCGAGATCGGCGAGACGTTTGGCGGCGGCGGCGTATGTTTCAAGGCGCCGCGATTGCCGGAGAACCGGCTGCTCCCAAGTTAGGCCCAGCCATTCCAAGTCCTCGAAGATCGCGTCGACGAAGGCTTCTCTTGTGCGCCCTTTATCGATGTCCTCAATGCGCAACAACAACCGGGAGCCGTAACGCCGCGCCAACGCACTGTTGATCAGCGCCGAAGCCGCATGCCCCAGATGCAGGAAACCGTTTGGGCTAGGCGCAAACCTGAACACTGGCTTTAACTGCGCCCTTTTCATTGTCACGCACTCTCCCGATGGCTCCGTTGGGATGGTAGATCTCACAAACCAAGTTACTGCCCGCAGCCAGTTGAGGATCAGATGGCCAATGCCCGCACGCCGCAAGAATTCACCGGCTAAGCGCACGATTGAGGCGGCCAGAGACATTCGCCGCGGCTGCCGTGCCCTGCGACGCGGCTGCCCGCACATGCAAATGATACACGATACCGTCGGCGATCCACCGTTACGCCGCCGCCAGGGCGGGTTCACCGGCTTGGCGCGTATCGTCGTCGGACAACAACTCTCCATCGCCAGCGCCGACGCAATCTGGACCCGCCTCTCAAACGGCGTCGTCCCATTCGAACCCAGCGCACTTTTGGACCTCAGCGAAGACGAACTGCGCGCATATGGAGTATCCCGTCCAAAAATCAAAACACTTCAAGGCATCGCCGATTCGGTCATCCATGGCCGGATCAATTTTGACGCCCTCCAGCATTGCGATGGGATCGAATTGCGCGAAAGACTGACCGCGCTTCCTGGCATCGGCCCCTGGTCGGCGGACATCTACCATGTCTTCTGTCTCGGCGCACAGGACGCATTTGCTCCCGGCGACTTGGCCCTGCAGGAGGCCCTCCGGATCGCAATGCAATGCGAATCACGGCCAAGTCCGAATGAGCTTTTGGCGTTCGCCGAACGTTGGAAACCTTGGCGCGGTGTTGCAGCACGGCTTCTGTGGTCCTACTACGCGACCGCGAGAACCAACCAAGTTTAACCGGCGCGAGGTTCGCCCCGACCAACCGCCAAGACCTGCCAAAACCTTGTAAAACTAACACTCTCGCACCATTTTCGAACGGATCCGAGATGCATGACTCGTGTCCCTCCCGTCACACCGCAACCCACGGAGTGCAATCCTTCCACTGGACGTGGGATGTCGCTTGGCGGAGCTTCACAGAGCTGACAAGCATGTCTAGTATCCGAACCGTGGTCTGGTGGCGCGGACCAATTCTTGAAAGAACCCAACAGGAGGCACGAACGTGGAGCGTTCTGCTGTAATGCTGGACAATTCTCCGGCCCTGGTTCTCAACGCCGACTTCCGGCCCTTGAGTTATTATCCGCTTTCGCTCTGGAGCTGGCAGGATGCGGTGAAGGCGGTCTTTCTCGACCGCGTAAACATCGTCTCTGAGTACGACCGCCTCGTTTCCAGCCCGACTTTCAAAATGCGGTTACCCAGCGTGGTCTCACTCAAGACCTACGTCAAACCAGCACTGTTTCCGGCATTCACGCGATTTAACGTATTTCTCCGCGACCGATTTTCTTGTCAGTATTGCGGAGCTCACGACGACTTAACGTTCGACCATGTGACCCCCCGCTCACGCGGCGGGCTTACGCGTTGGGACAACGTCGTGGCCGCGTGCTCGCCGTGCAATCTCGCAAAGGGTGGCGATATGCCCGCGGTAGCGGGGATGTTGCCGAGGCAGACGCCCTACCGGCCGACGGTTTTTGAATTGCACCGGAACGGACGCCTGTTTCCACCCAATTACCTGCACGATAGCTGGCTCGACTACCTGTATTGGGATACCGAGCTCGAACCGTAACGGTTGGCGGAAACCTAACAAACAACAAGGGCGCCACTTGGCGCCCTTTTTTCTCGTGATCTCTACGCGGCCCGTTTCGAAGCCGGCGCACACATCGCCTCTGCGATGATCTCGACCGCCTTACTCCAATCTCCGTCAGCCTTTTCAGCGTAACGCGCCAGGCCGAACGCCCCCAACGCATCTGCCGGTGCGCCGCCATCGCGAAATACCCGCGCGCAGACCTGTCGGGCATATCCGAGCGTCTGGTGCCATTGCATTGTATCGACGTACTCCGGGGACATCTGCATTTCTCTGTGCTCCATCTACTTCAGCAGCCCAGTGAACAGCGGCAGGTGCGAGGAACAAGGTGTGCTGTAACGCGCAACCGGGATACACAGCACTTCGATCGAGCAGTACGCTCTCGCGCTCGACGCACCTGCCATTCCGTGCAGACCCGGGCTTTTGCGCTCACCGGTGCCGCATCTGAAATCTCACAGTAGGGCTAAGGGCTTAACGCAAACAACACTCAACCGAAACGCGGTTACTTCTGAACGCTAACGCCGCTCAGCACCAAATCGACGACGTCACTAATCGGTCGCCATGTCGCCTCACAACTATTCACCATACACCTCTTTAACTTACCTTGTACGTGAACCACGACCGGCGCTCTTTGGCGCCGCACAGCCACGCCGGCCGCGGCGACCTCTCTAACGCCAAATTCCGCGGGGAGAGGTCCAACAAATGCTTACGACGCACGACACGCTACAGAAACGACTGGGGTATTAATCTGCTCACCGATACGCATGGATTTGATCCGGCGGGCAAACCTCCTCAACTCCTCGAACAGTGCGGGTAGCGTGTTCTTGGGCGAGGAACTCGATACAAACGCGGCACGATTACGCAAACGCAACTCGAGGAACTCAGACGCGGTACTATCCGTTGTCGACACACCTGGTGCCAACTCACGCAACTGCAACTCAGACGCTGGAACTACGCCACTCAACAGGACACTTCTCATGGGGAAACGCCACTCACCGTTACGACGCTGACAAAACTCAACGCGACTACGCGATACAGGGAGAGCCAAACTACGCGGCTCGAACGACTCAGCATCTACCGACTGGGTTTGTCGGCGACGCCCTTGGAACGCGGACGTACTCACTTGAACTCTGTGGGTACTCGCAACCAAGGAATGCAGCTAACACAACTTCTACTGACTGCCGTCATTCCCTTATCTCGTCGGCCAGGGGTACAACCCGGCGGCTGTCTAGAATTAAGCGTCCCATTTGGGCAACATAAAGACGTGAAGTAGACCCCTACACGGCAAATGCATTGACGCAAGATGAACAGGCAACAGCTGCCTGTTCGCACCTCATCTCGCGATACCATGAATTGTGGATTTTCAGACCGGTCAGCGGTGCTCGGCGGCAGCAAATGCGGCCTTCAGAGTCCCAATGGAAATCACCAAGGAGATCAACACGTTCCATCCGGCAAATGAGAGGCCGAGGAACCACCATTCCGGTTGATCGCAACGTGGGACTTTTGTTCTCTGCAGTTCGCCCAAGAGAGCACCGGCGGTCGGTGTAATCTCTTGCCCGCCTGAACAAGACTGCGGTCCCGGCCAAAAGCCGTACTCGGCTCCCGCCTGATAAACACCGAGACCGGAGTTGAACAAAAAGGCCAGCGAAACAAGAAAGAATACGAGGGCCGCTATCCGCGTTCTGTCGGCACTGAGCAAGATCAGCGAGACGAACAGCAGCGGCACACCAGCGTAGTAGGCGTATCGCTGTACAAGGCACAACGGGCACGGCGCATACCCTCCGATGTACTCGAAGGTAAGCGCCGCTAGAATAACGGCGGCGGACAAGAACAGCATCCACCCGCCAAGCTCATATGCATGTGATTTGAGGGGGTTAACCTGCTCTGAACGCATTACCAACTCCCGTTACACGGCCTTAGTTTTAGATCAGGTACTTGATGGCAATGAACCCACCGAAGAGCAAGACCACAAAGACCGTAAACACCAGCCCCAACCGCTTCTCAATGAAATCCCGGATAGGTGGACCAAACCAGTAAAGCAGCGCGGCTACGATGAAAAAACGCAATCCGCGCGACAGCACGCTTGCCAGCATGAAAACCGCAATGTTGAGACCCGTCGCACCACTGGCGATGGTGATGACCTTGTAGGGAAACGGTGTCACGCCGAAAAAGAATACGATCCACGCGCCATACTCATTGTACTGCGAAGCAAACTTCTCAAACTTATCTGCATACCCGTATAATTCCAACATCGGCTGACCGATCGCATCGAACAGGAAGTAGCCGATGAGATAGCCGAACACACCGCCAAGCACCGATCCGAGCGTGGCCACCAGCGCGAAGTACCAAGCCTTCGCCCGCTCCGCCAGAATCATGGGGATGAGCATCACATCCGGCGGAATCGGAAAAAACGAACTCTCGACGAATGAAACCGTAAACAGTGAGGGGACGGCGTTTTTGTGGGCGGCAGCCCGCATCGTCCAGTCATAAAGGCGTCTGATCATGGTACCGGGATTAAATGGAGGTAAAGGATCTAGGGCGTGTCTGAAACGCCAAGCACGGCGTCAGGATGGCGACTGATGGGGAACGAAACTCTCCGAAAGCTGTAAGACGAGTTCATTGATCAGAAGCCGGCCCGGACCGATCGCGCGGAGCTTGCATCCGTCAACCGATAACTCCAAAACCCCCTGCTTGACCAGCCGCGAAACAACGACAGGGCCGATCGCCACACCGCCGACCACAGCCAACCGGCTGAGATCGAGCCCTTCCTCGAGCCGCAATCCCATCAAAAGCATCTCATCAGCCGCAGCTTGCCTCGAAACATGCTCCCTTGCGGTAATACCCTGCCCTCCGGTCTCGACCCGCTTCGCCCATGTTTCAGGATGCCGCTCAGTCTCCGTCGCCATACGTTCGCCGTCGGCAACGATTCGGCCATGCGCCCCCGGCCCCACACCCACGTACTCCCCGTAACGCCAATAGACGAGATTGTGGCGGCTCTGTTGACCGGCCCGCGCATGATTGGACACTTCATAGGCGGGAAGCCCGGCGGCTGCCGTCATCTCCTGGGTGAGTTCAAACATATCCGCGGCCAGTTCTGGATCAGGTACTTGCAGCCGGCCCGCGGCATAAAGCTTTTCAAAAACGGTGTCAGGCTCGATGGTCAATTGGTACAGCGACACGTGCGAAGGGCCGAAGGACAAAGCCTCCGCCAGTTCCGCCCGCCAAGATTTAAGCGTCTGCCCGCTGCGCGCATAGATGAGGTCGAAAGACACACGCTCAAACGTGTTGTTGGCGATCTCCAGAGCAGAGCGGGCTTCGCCAACGCTATGAATACGTCCCAGCGCCTTGAGATCTGATTCGATAAGCGCCTGCACGCCAAGCGAAATCCGGTTTACGCCCGCCGCCCGATAACCGCGAAACCGTCCCGCCTCAACCGAACCGGGGTTGGCTTCCAACGTAATCTCAGCCGCCGGATCCAGATCCCAGAGCCCCGCAATCTCCGAGAGTATGGTGGCGACTGTATCGGCCTGCATCAACGATGGTGTACCACCGCCGAAGAACACGCTCGTCACCCGGCGCGGCCCACTTAGCTGACGCCAATAACGCAATTCGCTCAGGTAGGCGCGAACAAATCTCTCTTCGTCCCAGCCGCTACGGCCGTCCGATCCACCAAACCGCACATGGCTGTTGAAGTCGCAGTAGGGGCATTTTTGCGCGCAAAAAGGCCAGTGCACATAGACGCCGAATCCAGCGTCCGTGAGACCTGATGGACCAACCGTTTCCGCTCTTTCCGAGATAAACGGCGTGTCTACTCGTGACGGCTGCCCGCCAACAGGGCTTTTGCCATCAAGCGCCAACGCGGCTCCTTCCCCAGATTTTGGCGTTTCTCGATCCAAGCCCCAAGTGCCTCCAAAAAAGCAGCCAAATCCGTGTCTGCCCAATTCTGCGAATTGTTTTTGAGATCATCACGCAAATTAGCGATGAACGTTACGAGTTCGTCCTGTGTCGACAGGTTCGCCGCCGCGGCTGCCAGCCCCTCGTAGGCGCCGGCGCCAGTCGTCGGCGTGCCTAGGATATCTGCTTGGCCGCCCGAACCAAGCTCGATGAGTTTTTCAGCCCGAAAAGCTTCAAAAGCCCGTGCCCGATGCGACATCGCATGCTTGTTGGCGGGCTCCATCTCTCCAAACGTCTGCTCTTCGCCATCAGGCTTGAACATCGGATCATAACCAAAACCTTGGCCGCCCCGCACCGGCCAGACGAGAACCCCGTCCACCCGACCCTCGAAGAATTCCGCCTCCCCATCAGGCCAAGCCAGACACAATGCGCAGATAAAATTCGCCCGGGGGCCCGGCGCAGCCCAGCCATGCCGTTGCCTGACCTCCTCGGCGACCTTTTGCATCGCCACCGCAAAATCCTTCTGCGGCCCCGCCCAGCGCGCCGAGTAGATCCCCGGTGCGCCTCCCAGACACTCGACTTCAAGACCGGAATTGTCGGCTAGAGCCGGCATTCCGGAGGCCTTCGCTGCCGCGAGCGCCTTCAACCGGGCATTGCCTGTAAAGCTTGTCTCGGTTTCCTCCGGTTCCGGCAGATCAAGCTCGCCCGCCGACACGGCCTCGAGCCCAAACGGCGCAATCAGTTGCTTGATTTCCCAGACTTTACCGGCGTTGTGACTGGCAACCACCAGCCGCATGCCTGGCGCCAGCGAATGACTCATTCAAGTCCCCAAATACGTGGTTCGGCAAACTCAAGACAATTCCCCGCAGGATCGCGAAAATAGATCGAACGGCCACCCTGCGGCCACTCGAAATCCGCTTCGATCCCAACACCTTGGCTTTCGAGGCGCTTGCGCCAACCGGCAAGTTCCTCGCTGTCGGCACGAAAACAAACGTGCCCCGGACCGGCTGCGCCATGCGTCGGAACAGGCAGTCTCGCATCCGCGGGCGGCGGTAAACCGGTGGCTTTCGGGTTGAAGACCAGCAGCATCTGGTCGCCGCAGCGAAAGAAGATCTGCCGGCCTGGCTGCTTTGAGAACACCTGGAAGCCGAGCACCTCGCAGTAAAACGCCTCCATGGCCTGGAGATCTTCAGCATAAATGATCGTTTCCAGGATACCGTGTGGCTTTAACTCGTCCATCCTGGCCTCATAGCAAATGACCTAACGATGGCGCGCACCAACAGCTCGTCCCACAAGACCGAAACAGCAGCCGCCCGACCGGATCAGCTTATCGTCAGCTTCTGGAGTTGTAGCAGCTCGCCAATGCCTTTTTTGGCAAGTTCCATCAACGACTCGAAATCCTCGTGGCTGAACGGAGAGGTTTCCGCCGTCCCCTGCACTTCAACGATTTTACCCGAGCCAGTCATGACAAAATTGGCATCAGCATCGGCATTCGCATCCTCGGCGTAATCGAGATCGAGCACCGGCATACCCTTGTAAAGCCCGCAAGAGATGGCGGCTACTTGATCGGGCAAGGCGTCCGAGGTGACCATTTCGCGGACCTTCATCCACTCGATACAATCGTGCAACGCTACCCATCCGCCGGTGATTGCCGCCGTTCGCGTCCCACCGTCCGCCTGGATGACATCGCAGTCGATCGAGATTTGCCGCTCCCCGAGCCGCTCCAGATTGACGACAGCCCGCAACGCACGCCCGATCAACCGCTGAATCTCGTGGGTACGGCCCGATGGCGAACCCCGCGTAACCTCGCGGCGGGTGCGCTCGAGTGTCGCGCGTGGCAACATGGCATACTCGGCTGTTACCCAGCCGCGTCCCTGGCCCTTCAGCCAAGGCGGTACACGTTCCTCCAGCGTCGCGGTACAAAGCACCTGCGTATTGCCGAAATTAATCATGCACGATCCTTCTGCGTGCATGGACACAGCACGGTCGATCGAGACACGGCGCAGTTCATCAGGCTGACGATTTGAGGGACGCATGGAAATGGGCTCTGGTGACGGCCTGAAACCGCGGCATGGGATGGCAGCCGGGTCGACCCGTGTATTGCAAGTAGCGCGAGATGCGAGGGACCCTAAAAGAGCCTGACGAGAGGTGCAAGCCTGCAAACTGCCGGGTATCAACCGATACTCAAATTGACCGTGACGCAGAGAATGCCTAGCTAATGGTGCAGCTGCATCAGCGGCGATGGCAGCCTCGAAGGCAAACCGAAAGCGATGAAGGAAACCAGAATTGATTCAGCGGACAGGGTCTTCACCATCGATGCGTTGAACGAGCGCTCACGCGCGATCCTCCGCCAGATCGTTGAATCTTATCTTCAAACCGGCGAGCCCGTCGGCTCACGGAACCTCGCCCGTGTGCTACCCATGAATTTGTCCCCCGCATCCATACGCAATGTGATGTCGGATTTGGAGCATACTGGACTAATCGCATCCCCGCACACCTCGGCGGGCCGCGTGCCAACCCAGATGGGCTTGCGCCTCTTCGTCGACGGGCTGCTTGAAGTCGGCGATCTCAGCGACGACGAGCGCAGATCAATCGAATCCCAGATCACCAGCCATCAGTCCGGGTCCTTTGATACGCTTCTGAACGAGGCCGGCGAGCTGATTTCCGGCCTGTCGCACTGCGCCGGCGTGGTGCTGGCCGACAAGCAGGTTGAACGGCTCAAGCATGCCGAGTTCGTGCCGTTGGCACCCGGCAAGGCACTCGCCATTCTTGTTGGCGAAAGCGGCGAAGTTGAAAACCGCATCATCGAGCTACCTGCCGGACTGCCGCCATCGGCATTGACCCAAGCGAGCAATTACCTCAATGCCCGGATCCAAGGCCTAACCATTTCTGAAGCAATCTCGAAACTAAAAACCGAGGAGAAACAAACACGCGTCGAACTCGATGAGCTCACCCAGCGGGTCATCAGTCTGGGCCTCGCCGAATGGTCAGGTGCGCTTGACGACCGCAAGAGCTTGATCGTCCGCGGCCGTTCAAACCTGCTAAAGGAAGTCTCAGCCCAGGAGGATCTAGAGCGCATCCGCCAGTTGTTCGACGCTCTGGAATTCGAAAAGTGATCTCATGCAGATCCTCGGGCTTGCCGAACAAGCTGAAGGGGTGAAGATCTTCATTGGATCAGAAAATAAACTCTTTTCGCTATCGGGGTCCTCGATGGTGGTTGCCCCGTTCCGCGACGACCAGCGCAAGGTCGTCGGGGTCATTGGTATCATTGGCCCGACGCGGCTGAATTATGCCCGCATTATCCCGATGGTCGACTACACCGCCAAGCTGGTCAGCAAGCTGCTGACTTGAACTCGCAGCCCTCACACTGATATCGAGGTCGCTGAAATCAAACCGACGCCATCACAGCACGCATCGATCGCACTCTTGATAGGCCGCTTTTTCCAACGCACCGGATGGGAGAGATAATGACCGACGAGACCAATAAACCCGGTCAGAATGACAACGCACCGAAGTCCAATCCTGCTGCGGATAAGCCGACGGATCACGCCCAGCCAACCGCAACGGCCGCGCTGAACCCGGGCGAAGAATCCGAGCACGCCGATCCGTTTGCCGACGGCGTGCCGCCATTTGACGTGCCCGAATTGCTGAGAGCGCAGCTCGACGAAATGGAAAAACAGCAAGCCGAGCTGGCCACTCGACTCGCCGCGGCGCAAGAGGACATTCACCGCTACCAAGCCGAGATCCAAAACCTGCATCGCCGCCGCGAAAAAGAGGCCGAGGAAGCTAGCAAGTACGCCATCACCAAATTCGCCCGCGATACCGTCGCCGTAGCCGATAACTTCGAGCGCGCCATCAACTCTGTCCCGGCCGACGCCACCAAGGACAATCCCGTTCTCAAGTCACTCCTCGACGGCGTCACCATGACCGAGCGCGAATTCCTCAAAATACTGGAGCGCCACGGCGTCAAGCGTATCTCCCCCCGGGATGAGCCGTTTGACCCACATCAGCATCAAGCTGTGATGGAGCAAGAAGACCGGACAGTGCCGTCTGGAACCGTGCTCCAAGTCTATCAGCCGGGCTATGTCATCGCCAAACGCGTGCTGCGCCCGGCCATGGTCGTTGTTGCCAGAGGTGGACCGAAACCGGTCAAACCGGGGGCGGAAGCCGGTTCTGCCGACCAGGAGGCCGCAGCACCACAAGATGCGGACACGGACCCGGCAAGCAGCGGCGCTAATGAAGCAACGCCGAAAGACAATGACAGCACAATCCACGATTTCGGCACCAAAAACGGCACCGCGACCGGCTGATCACAATGCTGAACGAGCAGCACGCCTTGCAGCCGTCTGGCGACTATCGCCCCGATGCTCAAGGTGGGCCTCCGCGTCCTTGCGACGGGGCGGTCCACCACATCAGACATGTAAATACATAATAAAGCGCAGAGATAACCGGACCAGCGAAATAGTCACGAAGAAAAAATGAAACAATAATGCTCGAGACAAGACAACAGCAGCAACCTCACCCGTTGATATATTTAGTTCTGCACTGAAGCAAACTGCCACTACATGGGCAGCGGCGTAACTCGTCGCAATGTGAGGTTAAACCTACCGCCGCCTCCAATAAGTTCCGACGTCTCCTTCATCACTCTATCGATGCCATGATAAGCGAGCCGGGATTTGCCGCCGAGTATCGCGACATCCCCTGATTTCAACACCAAGCGTGTTTTAGGGTCGCTGCGCTTTAGCCCGCCGACGTGGAACACCGCATCATCACCGAGCGAAACCGAAACAACGGGTGCACGGGTTTCAGCTTCATCGCTATCAACATGGCTGCCAAGCCTCGTGCCGGCGGCATAGTAGTTAATGAGGCACGCCTCGGGATCAGCTGGACAGTCCGCGACGTCCGCCCAAAGTTCCAAAAACCGTTCGGGCATTCTCGGCCATGCCCTGCTAGTTTCCGGGTGAGTTGCCTGATAGCGGTAACCGCCGTCCTTGTCGGAAACCCAACCAAGTTCCCCGCAGTTCGTCATTTTTACCGAGAAGGGCTTCCCCGAACGTGGCATCGTCGGGCGGTAAAGCGGCGCTTGGGCCACCAGCTTTTGCACCATTTTGATGAGCTCAACCTGCTCGGAGGGTGCGAAATATCTCGAAAGATGCGTGAATCCATCCAGCATAGCGCTTACCCATCGGAGTTATGAGGTCCAGTGCCGTATTTCCACTTTCGCGCCAGCAGGTATTTGTCTCATCAACAAAAGCCCGGCTCTACGCGGTTGCACGGCAAATTAGCCGACTTATATAACGTCTACGTGATCTACGATCTCAAGCCCAGCACCGGCACGCCCGGTATTGGCAGTAATATGGGGACCGTGCCCGGGCGCCTGTTGTTGGCGCACGTCTTCAGCAGGCGTTGAGGTTATTGAGGCGCCGCAGCAAAGGGCCTACACGGTCTGCCGCAACAAAAGAGGATAATTAAGAATGTCCAAAGTCATCGGCATCGATCTCGGCACGACGAACTCTTGTGTAGCTGTCATGGAAGGCGGCAAACCCAGGGTTCTCGACAACGCCGAAGGTGCCAATACCACACCCTCGATCGTCGCTTTTACCGAGGACGGCGAGCGGCTGGTGGGCTTGCCTGCGAAACGTCAGGCCGTAACCAATCCACTCAACACCCTGTTTGCCATCAAGCGTCTGATCGGCCGGCGCTTCGAAGACGAGACGGTGAAGAAAGACCAAGCCCTCGTGCCCTACCAAATCATTGAAGGGCCAAATGGCGACGCGTGGATTGAAGCCAACGGCAAAAAGTACTCACCCCAGCAGGTCTCGGCCTTCATCCTGCAGAAGATGAAGGAAACAGCAGAGGCCAAGCTTGGCGAAACCGTCACCCAGGCGGTGATCACTGTTCCAGCCTACTTCAACGACGCTCAGCGCCAGGCCACCAAGGATGCCGGTAAGATCGCCGGCCTCGAAGTGTTGCGCATCATTAACGAGCCAACCGCCGCAGCCCTTTCCTACGGCCTCGACAAGAAGAACGAGGCGACCACGATCGCTGTTTACGACCTTGGCGGCGGTACCTTCGATATCTCCATCCTGGAGATTGGCGACGGCGTCTTCGAGGTGAAATCAACTAACGGCGACACCTTTCTCGGCGGCGAAGACTTCGACATGACGCTGGTCGGCTATCTCGCCGATGAGTTCAAAAAAGAAAACGGTATCGATCTCCGCAAGGACAAACTGGCGCTTCAACGCCTCAAGGAAGCTGCGGAGAAGGCCAAGATCGAGCTTTCCTCTTCCGCCCAGACGGAAGTCAACCTGCCCTTCATCACGGCCGATCAGTCCGGTCCAAAGCACCTGACGATGAAGCTCACCCGCGCCAAGATGGAGAGCCTTGTCGAGCATCTAATCAACCGCACCAAGGGACCCTGTCAGCAGGCCATCAAGGACGCCGGCCTGAAGGCCGCCGACATCAGCGAAGTCGTCCTCGTTGGTGGCATGACCCGCATGCCGCGCGTGCAGGAGGTCGTCAAGCAGCTCTTCGGCAAGGAACCACACAGAGGCGTTAACCCGGATGAAGTCGTCGCCGTTGGCGCCGCGATCCAGGCCGGCGTCTTGAAGGGCGAAGTCAAAGATGTCCTACTCCTCGACGTCACCCCATTGTCGCTTGGCATCGAAACACTGGGCGGCGTGTTCACCCGCCTCATCGATCGCAACACGACGATCCCGACCAAAAAGAGCCAGGTATTCTCCACCGCCGAGGACGGCCAGAGCGCCGTCACCATACGTGTTCAGCAGGGCGAACGCGAAATGGCCGCTGACAACAAAATGCTTGGCCAATTCGACCTTATCGGCATCCCTCCAGCGCCCCGCGGCGTGCCGCAGATCGAGGTCACATTCGACATCGACGCCAACGGTATCGTCCACGTCTCGGCGAAGGACAAGGCGACCGGCAAGGAACAGTCTGTTCGCATCGAGGCCTCGGGCGGCCTGACCGACTCCGAGATCGAGACCATGGTCAAGGATGCGGAGGCGCACGCCAGCGAGGACAAGACCCGCCGCGAACTGGTTGAGACGCGTAACCAGGCCGAAGCCATGATCCATGCGACCGAGAAGACCCTTGAGGAAAACAAGGACAATGACAAGGTCGCCGCCGTGAAGGACGAGGTCGAAGCTGCCATCACCTCCGCCAAGGAAGCCATGGCCGGTGAGGACGCCGAAGCGATCCAGGCCGCCGTGGCAAACCTTACGCAGGCCTCCATGAAGATCGGTGAGGCCATTTACGCCGGACAGCAGCAGGCCGCGGAAGAAGCCGCCGAGAGCGACGCCGCCTCGGAATCGCCGCCTGGCGATGACGTGGTCGACGCCGATTTCGAGGAAGTTGACGACGACAAAAAGTCGGCCTGATTTCCTAGATGACCGTGTTCATCGGGACCCGGGTTCAGCCCGGGTCCCGAAATGCGTTGAGCCGACCGTCTCAAAACTCCCATACCGCCCGCCCAAAAAGGGTTTATACACCGTTGGCAGATTACAGCAGATTGCAAAGGTTCGGTGTTTCGCGCGGCGCAGCCCAGCGCTTTGTTCTCATGCGCATCTAAACCGGCAAGGAAGCAATGACGACCATGGCCAAGCGCGACTACTACGAAGTTCTCGGCATCGATCGAGGCGCCACCGATCAGGACCTTAAGTCCGCATTCCGAAAACTCGCCAAGAAGTTTCACCCCGACACCAATCCCGGCGATGTTGATGCGGAGAAGAACTTCAAGGAAGTCAACGAAGCCTATGAAGCCCTGAAAGACCCGCAAAAGCGCGCCGCCTACGATCAGTTCGGCCACGCCGCTTTCGAGGGCATGGGTGGACGCGGCCCAGGCGGTGGGCAAGGCGGCTTTGGACCCGACTTCGCATCCTCGATGTCGGACATCTTTGATGACCTGTTCGGGGAGTTCATGGGTGGACGGCGTGGCGGAGGTGGCCGGCATTCCGGGCGCGAACGCGGCGCCGACCTGCGCTACAATATGAGCATCACGCTCGACGAAGCCTTCATTGGTAAGACCGCGCAAATCCGGGTGCCGACAAGCGTCGGCTGTGAAACCTGCGACGGCAGCGGCGCCAAGTCCGGAACCAAACCGACAACGTGCCCGACCTGTTCAGGCGCGGGAAAGATACGCGCCAGCCAGGGCTTCTTCACGATTGAACGTCCTTGCCCGACCTGCCACGGCCGCGGCGAGACCATCCAGAACCCCTGCGCCGATTGCGGCGGCGCCGGACGTGTCACCAAGGAACGCACGCTGTCGGTCAACATCCCGCCCGGAGTGGAAGACGGCACCCGCATCCGTCTCGCCGGTGAGGGTGAAGCCGGTATGCGTGGCGGCCCTGCAGGAGATCTCTACATCTTCCTGTCCATTGAGCCGCATTCCATTTTTCAGCGCGATGGCGCCGACATCTTCTGCCGCGTGCCGATCTCCATGACCACGGCCGCCCTCGGTGGCCAGATTGAAGTGCCCACCGTCGAGGGCGCAATTTCGCGTGTGAAAATCCCTGAAGCGACCCAGAGCGGTAAACAGTTCCGCCTCAAGGGCAAGGGCATGCCGATCCTGCGTTCCAAGCTAACCGGCGACATGTACATCCAGGTCGAAGCCGAGACGCCAACCAAACTGACAAAGCGCCAACGCGAGTTGCTGGAGGAGTTCCAAAAACTCAGTGACGCAGGAACAAGCCCTGAAAGCCAAAGCTTCTTTGACCGCATGAAGGGCCTGTTCGAAGGAAAGACAAGCTGAGGCTCAACTCGACTAAAGCACAAGTGCATCAGGCGGATAGGCCACGCTTCGGGCTTGATCGCAATCAATAATCAGCACCATAAAGCGTCGTATCGAACCCCCGCCGGGGCATAACAAGCGGCCCGGCGACAATGGAGATACGATCATGAGATTCACGAAAACCACGCTCTCCCTTGTGGCGCTTTCCGCAGCCATCGCTCTGCATGCTGGCGTTGCACAAGCTGGCATGACCGATGCTGGCAAAAAAGCAATGCAGGCGGCCGGCGAGATCATGTTTGAACAACGCTGCCGCAGCTGCCACGCTGACGATCCCGCCCGTAAGGCCTACGGGCCGAGCCTGATTGGCGTCATCGGACGCAAAGCCGGCTCACTCGAAGGTTTCGAGTACTCCGACGCCATGAAGAACTCAGGCATTATCTGGAACAAAAACACACTGCGCGCCTGGATGGCGGACAATGATGGATTTCATGCCCGGTACGCGTATGCGCCATGTCGGCATTGACGACCGGACCGAACAGGACTTTCTGCTGACGTATTTGACGAACCTGTCCACGCAGTAAACTCAAAACTCATCACGATCGCAGACCTCGACCCAATAAGCGCCGACTGTTATGGCCGGCGCTTTCCTTTTGAGCAAGCCTTCTCGCCCAGCCACCAGCAAAGTCCGATTGATCGCCCACCGCTTCCATTGCGTAACAGAACGTAAGTAGAAACGATGGGAGAAACGTCAAATGGCGCGTCAAAACTCGAAGAAGCACGGCTACTACGTGCTGATGTTGGTTTCGCTGGTTGGCACGGAAGCCCTCGCGGCAGACCCGCCTGCACAGCCCCCTCCGCAATTGCCCCCGATGTCGCAGGTCGAATTCGGCAAACTCTTGGTCACGCAGCGCTGCGCAAATTGCCACGCAGTCGCAATCGGGCAAGACCGATACGCCGCGCCATTGCACGACTTGTTCGGCCGCAAAGCCGGAAGTCTCAAAGGCTACACATATTCAAGCAATATCAAGAACTTGAACATTGCCTGGTCGGTCTCAACGCTCAACGATTGGCTGACTCAGACGACGTTTGACACGCCCGATGTCCGCATGCGCCACGTCGGCATCCCCAAACAAGATCAACGTGAAGCGATTCTGGCCTTCCTAAAGACCTTGCAAGGCAACGCTCCTTCAGACCAAAAATAGACCGGGCTTCCATCGAATAATCATCAGGTTCTCCGGAGATCAAAAAGACAATGAGCGAAGCGACCCGACTGCTGTTCTTTGCTGGCTCCGCGCGCAGCGGCTCGTTCAACAAAAAGGTTGCGCAGCTTGGCGCGCGCATCGCTGAAGCCAACGGCATCCACTCGACCTTCGCCGACCTCGGGGACTACCCCATGCCGCTCTATGACGGCGACATCGAAAGCAACGAAGGTCCTCCCGAAAACGCAGCGAAATTGAAGGCACTCTTCAGCCTCCACACCGGTGTTCTCATCTCCTGTCCGGAGTATAACGCGTCGATCTCGCCACTCCTGAAGAATACCCTCGACTGGGTCAGCCGGATCCGTGATGAGGACGAGGCACCGCTTGAGGTGTACCGCACACGTGTATTCGCACTGGCTGGAGCTTCACCAGGCGGCATGGGCGGTTTGCGCGGCCTCTACACGGTGCGGCATGTCTTGGAATTGGGCCTTGGCGCCCTCGTGCTGCCCGAGCAGTTTGCCGTGCCAAGAGCCGCCGGAGCCTTCGAGGAGAACGGCCACCTAAAGGACGTCGTCGCCCAGGAGCGTTACAAGGATCTCATCGAAAAACTCGCCCGCGCCGCCCGCGTCCTGCATGGCTAGAGTGTTCTGACGGCAGGCTGAAGGGTTCAGCCCTAAGGCTTGATGAACACCAGCAGGATCGAGACGGTCAGAGCCGAAATAACGGTCCCCAGTGCCACCGCACCCGAGGCTGAATTAATCGCTCCCCCGGTTCGGTTGGCGAAAATGTACGCGTTGACACCTGTCGGCACGGCCGCAACAATCGCTACCACGCCGAGCGACAGCCGATCGAGCTCGAACACAAGGCTCGCCAGAATGATTGCAACAAGCGGCATTAACAAAAGTTTCAGCACCACGATCATAGCCAGCGTCGGCACTTGCCCCCTAATCTCGAACCGTACCAGAGATAATCCCAAAGCGACCAACGCAGCCGGCACACCAGCCTGAGCAAGCAATCCCAGAACTTTCAAGCCGACGTCCGGCATCTGCAGTCCGCTGAAACGCCACAATCCGCCCAACACGATTCCGACGATGATGGGGTTCCGGCTGAGATCACGGAACAACGTTGCCACGATGTCATCGGCACCCGCCCCAGCATCTCGACTGGCGATGTTGGCGTGCAGTGTCGCGATCAGCCACAACGTCGGGGCATGGATGGATAAAACAAGCGCAAGTGGAGCCGCAGCTGGGGGGCCGAAAGTGGTCAGCGAAATCGGGATGCCTAACATCACCGCGTTGCCGAACATCGACGACATGGCGATCGACGCGGCATCTTCCGATGGCCTTCGCAGCAGAAATTTCGTCCCGAGCACCGAAGCAGCATAAGTCACCACGACTGCCCCGTAGAAACTAAGCCAGACACCCGCTACCGACAGATTCTGAAAATCGGCGGTGATGATTGTTTTGAAAAGCAGCGCAGGAATCGCCAGATGAAAGGCGAATTCAGAGACGCCCTGTTCGGCGGTTGATGACAGCCATCCGCGCCATCCAAACAGGTAGCCGAGAGCAATGAGCCCGAATACCGGCGCGACAATTGACAGGATTTCGAACACGGCGCAGGCCCTTCAAACACGGAACACGAGCCGCACACCCTGCCGAATGAAAGCGCCGTTCGCAAACGGATTCCGCGCGAGCTGCTGAACGAAACCTGGCACTAGAGCGGCGCAGCGCCGACCGACTGTCCAGCAAACGGTCGGTTTGGAAAACGCGGCCTGATTTGCCCGCTCAACGGTGCCGCCAGCCCTGCCTGTGCGGGCTCACCGATTAGCTTCCCGCCGAATTTCTGCACCTCAAAGACGGCCAACCCACGCTGTGTGGTGCCATCCGCGAGAAGTGTAAAACGCCCATCGACGCCATCAAAACCACCGGGCATCGTCAGATTTGCTTGCGTAAACCGCTGCCCCCTAGGCCGGCCCGACAGCGAGATGGCCAGTCGGATCGCATCATAAGCATGGCTTGCCACCCGCGGCGGCACTTGCCCAAATGTATTTGCGAAGCGCTCCGAAAAGCTCTGCCAGCCGCGCGGATCAGGGCCCGGATACCAACCACCAATAAAGACTTCATCGCGACCTATGCTTGGATAATCCCAACCACTCAGACCGATGAGCTGCGTCCTACTCGTATCGATTTTCGCATAGGCGATGTGCGGCCCAAGCGTCGGCAGTGAGTCCTTGTTACCGGGCAGGAACAGCGCATCGACGGGTGATCCAGTCAAGGCAATCTCGTTGATGGTGTCAAAGACGCGTTTCGCCGGTTCCAACATTTTATTGGCCCCTAGCTCGAAGCGCTCCAACGCGACGATTGTCCCGCCTCCGCGCATCACGGCATCACGAAAGGCCTGCTCGACGGCATCGCCGTAAGCCCCCACGGGGACCAACGCCGCAAAGCTCCGCTTGCCGCGAGATAGACTGAACGACACGATCCGCTCTACCTCGGCTTGCGGAAGGTAACTCATCAAATAGACGCCATTGCCGCCAACCGAGCGATCATTGGAAAACGAAAGCACCGGGACGTTGGCTGTGCGTGCCACCGCGGCCACACTTGGAACGGATGCGCCAAACAAGGGCCCGACAATCAACTCCGCCCCCTCACTCAGGGCTTCCCGTGCCGCGGCCTGTGCCCCAGCGGCGCTACCGTCGTCGTTTTTGACGATGAGCTGCACGTTCGGATTATCAGCATCAAACAGCGCCATCTCGCCAGCCTGCTTCATACCCTTGGCAATAAGAGCCCTCGGTCCAAAACCCTGCAGCGGTAGAACCATGGCAACCGTCACCGGGCTCTTTTTGCCGGTGTCTGCGGTTTGCGAACCCTGCACTCCGCCATCAACCTGCCCCGCCAGAGGCACACTGTTGAGATTGGTTGCGCATCCCGCCGCGAGACCGCTAATGCAGGCCAGCGCTACAACCGCCAGGGCCTTTCGCCCCACGCAGATCGCCCAGAGCGGTGAATAACTGTTGAGTGCCAGCTTGCGCATCAGCCGCTTGATCCTCTCATAACCCTTCGCCCGCACCTGTACTTAAGAGCGCATTACTCCTGCCTGATTCGCTATCATCACTTAATCTGGTTAGATGATCTGGCCGCGAAGGAGAAGCGCACAAATCCATCATGATGTTCGTGAAGCACACGAGGCCATGTATAGGGTGGCAATAAGTGTTTCGTGAGATCGGACCGGCACCGGCCATATCCGGCTGTTTGGTGGGGACAGAGCGCCACAGTTGGAGGATGTCCTTGATCGAACTAAAGGACCCAACGCTGTGGATGAACGCGACGCACCCTCCAACAGCCCAGACAACCCCGACAAGCCCGCTGCGAAAGCGGTCGAGGCGCAATCCGGCGCAATGGTGCCAATCGCAAACCGTGCCGCCAGCGAATTGACGCGACTTTGTGCACAAAGCCGGGTGGCGGGCTTGCATCTTGTAGCGACGCCTATCGGCAATCTCGGCGACATAACTTTGCGAGCGCTCGCGGTGCTGGCGGTGGCCGATGTAATTTATGCTGAAGATACGCGTCACAGCGGCAGGCTCTTAAGCCACTTCGCCATTAAAGCGAAGCTGCGCCCCTATCACGAACATAATGCCGAACGCGAACGCCCCGCGATTCTGGCGGCGCTGGAAAACGGCGAGAGCGTCGCCCTGATATCGGACGCTGGCACACCGCTGATATCGGATCCGGGCTATAAACTCGTCCGCGAATGCCTCGCCGCCGGTCATACCGTTGACAGCATTCCCGGACCGTCCGCCCCGCTCGCCGCACTCGTCCCCTCAGGATTACCGACCGACACTTTCCTTTTTGCCGGCTTCCTGCCAACCAAAACCCAAGCCCGCAGGGCGCGGATTGAGGAACTGGCGTCAATACCGTCCACGCTCATCCTATTTGAGGCACCCTCCCGCGTCTCAGATACCTTGCGCGATCTCGCCGATGGCCTAGGTGACCGCCAGGCCGCCGTGGCCCGGGAGCTCACCAAACTGAATGAAGAGTTCACCCGCGGCTGTTTGAGCGAGCTGATCACCGATTTCCAGAACCGCGACAAGATCAAGGGCGAGATCGTGATCGTTGTCGGCCCGCCGCTGCCAACAGAGCTTTCAGACGCCGATCTCGAAACGCGGCTGGTCGAGGCGCTTAATGAAATGTCGCTCCGGGACGCCGCCAAGGCGATCGCCGATGACCTCGGCGTTCCGCGTAAACGCGTCTATGAACTCGGGCTGACGTTACGGCGGGCCGCGGGCGATGCGAACTAACGAGCGTCGAGCCGATGCGCGGAAAGAAAGCTCAGGCAAAGCATTGCGGCGGCGGCGCTACTATTCCGGGCTGACCGCCGAACGCAAGGCCGCCCTCTGGCTGATGCTGAAAGGCTGCCGCATTCCTGGCTCGTGGGTGCGCCCACTTGCTAATCTCGGCAGCATCCAGACCATGACCCGCCTCCGCATCGCCGAGGCAGTATCCTACCGCGGCGAGACGCAGAAAAAGCGCCCAAGCCACCTAGGCAAATGAAAAGACCGGCAAGAAAGTGTCTAGGCCGTAATCTCAATGCCGCGTTGCATCTGCGCCGCCTGCAGCGTGTTCTTCAACAAACAGGCGATCGTCATCGGGCCGACACCACCCGGCACTGGCGTAATGGCGCTCGCGACTGCGGCGGCTTCTGCGTATGCGACATCACCTTTCAGCTTAGCCTTGCCGCCTGGAACCTCGACCCGATTGATGCCGACGTCGATCACAATGGCACCAGGTTTGATCCAATCACCCTTGACGAACTCAGGGATGCCGACAGCCGCAATCACCAGATCGGCCCGCTTAACTACGCTTTGAATGTCCTTCGTCCGCGAATGCGCCACCGTCACCGTGCAGTTCTCACGCAGCAACAAAGCCGCCATCGGCTTGCCGACGATGTTTGATCGCCCGATCACAACGGCATCCATTCCCGAAAGGTTCTCCTGCGCCGACTTAGCGAGAATAAGAGAGCCAGTCGGCGTGCAAGGTGCCAGTGCCGCTTCTCCAATCCACAACCGGCCGACATTCACAGGGTGAAACCCATCGACGTCCTTTGCCGGATCGATTGAGTTGAGAACCTTCTCTGCATCGACATGCTTGGGTAGCGGCAGCTGCACCAAAATCCCATTGATGGCCGGATCCTTGTTGAGCGAATCGACCAGAGCCAGCAACTCCGCTTCCGGCGCCTCCACCGGCAGCTTGTGCTCGACGGAGTTCATGCCAACTTCTTTTGTCTGCTGGCCCTTATTGCGCACGTACACTTGACTGGCCGGATCCTCGCCAACGAGGACCACAGCAAGGCCGGGCGTAAATCCATGCGCGCTCTTCAACGCCTCGACTTTGACTTTGAGATCGGCGCGAACCTGCGCTGCAACGGCCTTACCGTCAATAATACGTGCACCCGACATGCTCGAAGTTTCCTCTCTGGTTTGTTGCATCTGACTGTCGTTGCGCAAAAAAGAGCGTGATACCGCTAACCGGCCCCGGCTTTGTAGAGTTCCGCGCGAAGCCTTCGTACTAAAGTAGAGGAATCCCCGTGGACATGCAGCAACTTGACGCGCGATTTCGCGCCCGATCGCAGCGATACGGAGGATTTGGGCATTTTTAGCCAGGCCGCGATCAGTTTTTCAACGGCAGCATTGGCCGCTCCATCCTCCGGCACAGCGCGGACTTTAACTTGCAAAGCCGTACCCTCAGCCGTCTCGCACAGGCCCAACACGGACTCCACAGACGATTTCGGCGTCACACGAACCCTGAGCGAAATGCCCGATTGCATGAGCCCCCAAGGATCGACGGACTTCGTCACAAACCCAACGCCCGAACCTGCGGAATGATCACCTCAGCAATGACCCGAATAGCGAACCAACAGGCCAAAAGCAGGAAGATCGGCGAGATATCTATACCGCCGAGATCCGGCATCCACCGCCGGATCCTGCGCAGGGCCGGTTCTGTCAGCATTGCAAGCGCATGATAGACGGATCGAACGGTCGGGTTGTTTGGATTCACGACACCGAAAGCCACCAGCCAACTGAAGATGACACTAGCCAGCACCACAAATGTGTAGAGCTGGATAACCTGTATCGTTAATTCTAGAATGATAACTATGAGGTTGCCCATCGCGCCCCGCTTTGAAGAAGAGGATCCATTGCGACGTGTAGCCTCGCGCCGCGCCGACGGCAAGTGCGCGACCGGGACCCTCGCCCGCCGGCCGCTCCGATTCCTTGACATTCTCTTCGGCTATTCACTAAATCTCCAGCTCCAAATGGGGCCGTAGCTCAGATGGGAGAGCGCCGCAATCGCACTGCGGAGGTCAGGGGTTCAATTCCCCTCGGCTCCACCACCCTTCTGAGACCCCCTTTGAAGAGTTGAGATTTTTCGGCGGGATTCCCAAACTTTTCGGGAAGGGTTGGGAGTTGGTGTTCGTATTTCGAGTCCTGAGACGCTCTATAGCAGCTTGCGCCAGTACTCTTTGCTCAGCCGCCTTGGTATAGCGCGACACTTCCTGCAGCGTGGCGTGGCCCGTGATAGATGCGATTTCGTTCGCCGTGCAGCCGGCCTCGGCAAGACGCCGTGCCGCCGCCTTCCGTAATCCATGTGCCACGCAGCGATCGGGCAAGCCGGCCCGAGAAATCTTGTCGGCCATGTAATTGCCAAAGCCGTTGCTGGTGAACGGCCGACCGAAGGCGGTTTGCAGGATCATTTCACGTTCCCGCCCGCAGTTGTCGAGAACTTCCTTGAGGGTGTTGTCACATTAAGTTTGATTTACTGGAATTTGCCGACGACCGCTGATTTTGACGCGTTGGATTTCAGCGGCTTAGCCTGCCGGTAGGTCGTCCATATTGGGACAATTTCACTTAATGTGACAATGCCGGGCGACGAGAGGGAAGGGCCAGACGGGTTGGATCGTGGTGGTCCACTCGGTCCCTTCGTTGGGACCGACATTGGGGAGCACGTCCAGTTGGAATATGACCTCCCGCAGATTGCTCAGTGGGTTGTGTAGCTGCTTGGCGATCTCGGACGGAGTGTATTGGCTCGAACTCGCTGGGCTCTTTCAATTCCTCCGCTCCGACGCTTGAAGCCCGAAACGCAAGAAGGAGACAGAAAGCCATACGGGAAGACACCATCCGCCCTCGCTCTGTGGCCCGATACGCCGCCAAGAACATGGCACTGGCTGCGCCGAGCCTTCCCCCCGCCGCGCCAAAAGGAGCGGCGGGGGGAGTGTCTTGAGACCTGCCGACCAGTTTGCTAGCTGGCAAGCCCCTGATTCCCTATCCGGCCTGCTCTACTTCACTTTCTCGAAATCAGGCAGTACCCAACTTCCATCGAAGAATGGCTTGCTCGGCGAGTAGAGCCGGAAGTAGGAGAACCAGCCCTGGCCGGGAATAGTCTTGATCCAGTTCTTTTCCTTGCCCTTCGGCGCATCCGGTCCGATGTAGACGCTGATGGAGCCATCGGCATTCTTGTCGAAACCCTGGATAGAACCGACCGTCGGTTTCTTCTGGTCAGTGGCGATCATTGTCCGATGGCTGACATCATAAACAGTGACCGACCAAAAAGTCTTCTGTGGCGGGTTGGCCGGAACATGGAGCACGTAGTTAGTGCCGCCATCCAGAAAATCCCCGTTCGAATCACGGTAGCCGCCGAGATAGACCTGCGTCTTGCCGGGCTTGTAGGAGTGCATCGCGACATTGTTCAAGACCGCCTCGTAGAACCATGCGGCTCGCCCGTCGAGTTCATCGTAATACTTGGCACGATGGTCGGGAACTGTGGTGGTAGCGATCTCCCAGTTGGAGCCCTTCCGGTAGAATGCACTTTCCATCTGCCGATCGGCCCAGTTTGCCTTGGCCATCGCTTCGCCCACCAGCACCGCGTCCGTCAAGATCTTCTTCTGGCGTGCATCAGGTTTGAAGGGTTTGCCCTTCTCGATGCCCAGTCGCTTGAGCATCGCCATCATGAACCGGTCGCGCTCTTTAACCGGCTCCTTGTTGATGATTTCGGCCAGCAGCTTCCAATACTCCATACCCCTCGGCGGTGCCGACATCGGGCTGGTTGTCGGGTGGATAAGGCGGGATTCTTTCGGGGGGCTGTTCCTTTTGCTGTAGGGATAAATCAATACCTTCTTTGACAGCTCCTCCTTCTCTTTATCAGTCTTTGCAAAGAGCCGTATCGCGACGATCACCCCGTTCTGGGGACTTGCCAGGACAGTGAACGGTGTTGTCAGATTAAGTCTGATTGACTGGAATTTGCCGACAGCCGCTGATTTTTGACGCGTGGGATTTCAAAGGCTTAGCCTGCCGGTCGATCGTCCATATTGGGCCAATTTCGCTTAATGTGACAATGCCCTCGACGGCTTCCGAGGCTTCAACCCAAATCGCAAATGCCCGCTTGAACGTGTCTTTGAACTTTTGGGACGCCGGGCTGAGATCGGCCGGCGCCTGAGCGAAAGCAGCGGGGATTGGAACGAGGAACGTGGCACAGGCCGCACCACCGGCCAAAATCTGTCTGCGCGTCGTCTGTGTCACTGCCACCCTCCCGATATCGATCATGGTTCTATCGCCAGATCGCGCCGATATTGCGGGTGAAAAAGAATAGAGCCTAAGCGGCTTCATTGGCGGATTAGGCCACTGCGTTGGGTCCGCTTTGGCCCGATTGCGGAAGGACGGCGATCGACGTAAATGACCCAGAGCGGAATAGGATGCAAACGGATTGCAAAAACAATGAATTTCGTTTTTTCTGAAACGTTGTTTTAGGGCCGATGGTGAATTGATAGATATCAAGCGTCTCACATTTTTCGATCGCTATGTTTGTGTCGCCAAAGGCGTATGGCTGTTAGTTGTATGCACATTAATATCAACGACCATTTGGTTTTTGGGCCCAAAACCAGGGAGGAAAATCATGAAGAAAAATGCAATGGTTGCAGCGATAGCCACGTCTGTTGTGATCTTGTCGACAGCTATTGCCCTTGCACAGGGCAAGCACGAGGAGGATCATTCAAAGGGACACCTTCCATTCGGCCCTTCCGAGAAAATCCCCCTTGAACAGCCCGGCGCAAAGCCCGGAATTCCCGTCATGTCGGCAAAAGAATACGCAGCCGCCAAGGAAATCTATTTTCAGCGCTGCGCCGGTTGTCACGGCGTGTTGCGCAAGGGCGCTACCGGCAAACCGCTCACGCCCAAAATTACGCGTGAGCTTGGCTACGAGCACCTCGTCAATTTCATAACCTATGGCTCGCCGGCCGGCATGCCGAGTTGGGGCACGTCGGGGGAACTGACCGAGGATCAAATTGATCTGATGGCGCGCTTTGTCCTGCAGGACGTTCCGACGCCGCCGGAATTCGGCCTAAAGGATATGAAGGCCACTTGGAAAGTCCACGTACCAGTCGACAAGCGCCCAACCAGGAAAATGAATGATTGGGATCTCGACAATCTATTCTCGGTCACCCTGCGCGATTCTGGCGAGATCGCGCTAATAGACGGCAAGACCTACGAGATCAAGCAAATCATCAAAACCGGCTATGCCGTCCATATTTCGAGAGTATCGGCTTCGGGTCGTTACCTGTTCACAACCGGTCGCGACGCCAAGATCAATCTTATCGATCTCTGGATGGACCCTCCAACGACCGTCGCTGAAATCGATACCGGCATCGAGGCCCGTTCGGTCGAAACCTCAAAGTTCAAGGGTTGGGAAGACAGATTTGCCATTTCCGGCACCTACTGGCCGCCCCAATTCGTTATCATGGATGGGGCAACATTAGAGCCTTTGAAAATCGTTGGCACGCGCGGCATGGTCGTGGGAACCCAGGAATATCATCCCGAACCCCGCGTGGCTGCGATTGTCGCCTCTCACTACCGACCCGAATTCGTGGTCAACGTGAAGGAAACCGGAAAGGTTCTTATGGTCGATTACACCGACCTCAAGAATCTCAAAATCACGGAAATCGAAGCGGCACGCTTCTTACATGACGGTGGCTTTGATGCTTCGGGGCGCTATTTCATCGTCGCGGCCAACGCCTCCAACAAGGTGGCCGTCATCGATACCAAGGAAAACAAACTTGCGGGGCTTGTTGAAACCGGGCAGACGCCGCATCCCGGGCGTGGCGCCAACTTCGTTCATCCGAAATTCGGTCCGGTGTGGGCAACCAGCCATTTAGGTGACGAGACCGTTGCCATTATCGGCACCGATCCCGAAAAACATCCCCAACATGCCTGGAAGGTTGTTCAAACTCTCGAAGGTCAAGGTGGCGGATCGCTGTTTATCAAAACACATCCTAAGTCCTCACACCTCTATGTGGATACGCCGCTCAATCCGGATGAAGAAACATCCCAGTCCATTGCGGTGTTCGATATCAAGGCGCTCGAAAAGGAATATAAGGTGTTGCCGATTGGCGTATGGTCAGGCATCACGAAGGGAGTGCGTCGCGTCGTTCAAGGTGAATTCAACAAGGAGGGGACCGACATCTGGTTTTCCGTCTGGAACGCCAAGAACGAGCCTTCCGCCCTTGTCGTCGTTGATGATAAAACACTCAAGCTGAAAAAAGTGATCAAGGACAAGCGTCTGATAACACCGACAGGCAAATTCAACGTCTACAATACCCAACACGACGTGTATTGATTGGGGATTGGGTTGGCTGGTTTTGCCGTCCCGCTCTCCGAATACGGCATTGTCACGTTTACTCGTGTGCTGCGCGAAAATGCAGGGCGTCGCCATGTTTCACGCCGCAGCAGTCATGGCATCCCACCTGTCCATAGCTGCCGCTCGGAACTGTCGCATTGTTCTGCGTGAGATCAGATGACGCTGGACGTTGAAAGTGTTGTAGATAGCGGCGTGGGTTGAGAGAAATCGTTGCGCGGCACCAGCTGATTTAAATCGCTGCATCCGTCGTTCTCTTTGCCGTATCGGGAGATGAGAATTCTCGGCCCGATTGTTGATCCGACCGCCGGTTATGTGGCGAGCTCTCATCCCAAGTTCGCTCAATGCCGCGCCATATGATGGCAGTTTGTCTGTCACGACGGCGTCTGGCGAGAAGCCTTGTGACTTGAGCAGTTTCCGCATCAGCTTCAAGGCTGCTCGCTTGTTTCGGCGCGATTGCACCAGTACGTCCAGGACCTCTCCCTCGCAATCAACGGCGCGCCACAGGTATACGTTCTTGCCGTTGATCGAGACGAAGACTTCATCGAGATGCCAACGCGTATCAGCACGCGGGTGCGAGCGTCTGAGTTTTCTGGCATAGGCTAGGCCAAACTTAAACGACCAGCGGCGGACCGTTTCATACGAGACATCGATGCCGCGTTGGGACAACATATCCTCGACATCGCGCAGGCTCAGAGGAAAGCGAAAGTACAGCCAGACCGCTTATTGGATCACAGCGGCAGGGAAGCGATGGTGACGATAGGAAGAACTGCTCATCGGACGTTGATAGCATACGGCATCAACTGAGCTGGCGCGTTACCGTGACAACACCCTCCGTCCTGCTCCTCAGCCTGGGACTCAAATGTCGGACTAAGGTCCGCCTTTTTGCGGATGTTCCCTCTCAAGCGTCGCCTGACTGAAAATTGAAACAGATCAGGCCTCATCGCTCGGTGGCCCTCAACAGTCTCATCTGATAATACGGCGTTCGGCAGATCAGAAGCCGTCCCGTCCCCTCGAAAACTCGCATCAATGCTTCGCCGGAAAATACCCTTCGAAAATATCGACCTTGGCCTGCCCCAATCACGGGACCAGTTTCTAAGTTAGAATCCGGCCGCCATCGGCCAGCATCTGGGTTGGCCGGAGCGTAGCGTAGGTCAGTTCAGATGCTGTCGGCAAGATCGCTTCCGGTGCTGGGGGCTGATAGCCGAGCGAAGAGTGCGGCCTGACCGCATTGTAATGGCGTCGCCATTGCTCGATCAGCACCTGGGCTTCTCGGAGCGTTGTGAAGATTTCCATGTTCAGCAGCTCGTCTCTGAGTTTCGAGTTGAAGCTCTCGCAATAGCCGTTCTCCCATGGACTTCCTGGCTCTATGTAAAGCGTTTTGACACCGATCCGAGCAAGCCAGCCTCGCACGTTCTTCGCGATGAACTCAGACCCATTGTCGGAACGAATATGTTCCGGCGGGCCGTGTTCGACGAAGAGATCAGCGAGACAGTGCACCACATCGTCCGAACGCAGTCGTCGTGCGACGACAATCGCCATTGAACGGCGCGTGAACTCGTCAAGGACCGTGAGCATTCGGAACGGACGGCCGTCCTGGGTGCGATCGTGAACGAAGTCGTAGCTCCACACGTGGTTCGGCCGCTCTGGCCGCAACCGCACGCACGAACCGTCGTTCAGCCAAAGCCGACCGCGCTTGGGTTGCTTCTTAGGAACTTTGAGCCCTTCCCGCCGCCAGATGCGATGCACCCGCTTGACGTTCACCTTCCAGCCTTCAGCGCGCAGTAGCACCGTCACCCGCCGATAGCCATAGCGGCCGTACCGCTTGGCAAGACGGATGATTGCGGCAGTCAGCCTTTTCTCGTCGCTGCGTATCTTAGGCTGGCGTCTCTGCGTTGTGCGAGACTGTCCCACAACCCGGCAGGTGCGTCGCTCGGAGACCGACAACTGCGAGCGCACGCGGGTCACGCACGCTCGCTTTCGGGAAGGGCTCAGTATTAATGGGATGGTCCGCCCCGGACCTCTGCGGGCACAATGGAGGGTGTCGATCAATCCAACTCGAGGCAGACCACCATGGATATTACGACCTTAGGCATCGATATCAGCAAGAACAGCTTTCACGTGATCGGCGCAAATCGCGCCGGCAAACCGGTGTTTCGACAGAAGTTCACACGCCAGAAGCTCACCGAGTTCATTGCCAATCATCCGCCCTGCCTCATTGGCATGGAGGCTTGCCCGGGCTCTCAGCACTTTGCTCGCAAATTCGAGGAACTTGGCCATCAGGTCAGACTGATGCCGGCGCAGTTCGTAAAACCCTACGTCAAGTCGAACAAAAACGACTTCAATGATGCCGCAGCGATCGCCGAGGCAGTTTGCCGTCCAACGATGCGCTTTGTGACGACCAAGACAACCGAACAGCACGATCTCCAGGCGATGCATAGGGTCCGCGAACGTCTCGTTCGAACACGAACAAGCATTATCTGCCAAATCCGTTCGTTCCTGCTCGAGAACGGAATCACTGTGCGAACCGGTCGTGCCGCTCTGGCCCGGGCCTTGCCTGCAATTCTGGAGGATCCGGATCAACGGCTCTCTGAACGTATGCGTTCACTCATTTGCCGTCTCCGCGATCAGTGGTGCTTCATCGATGAAGATATTAACGCGGTCTCGAAGGAACTCGAGGCCATCGCCAGATCCCGCGACGACTGCCGCCGGCTCCTGACAATCCCGGGCGTTGGCCCGCTTGTCGCGACAGCGCTTGTGGCGTCGGTCGGAAACGGCCGTCATTTCAAGCGTGGGCGGGAGCTTGCGGCTTGGCTCGGCCTTGTGCCGCGAGAACATTCAACGGGTGGCAAGCAACGCCTCTTGGGCATTTCCAAGCGCGGCAGTTCCTACCTGCGAAAGCTCATGATCCATGGAGCGCGAAGCTGCTATCTAAATATGAACCGTGAGCCGCACCGCATGGGACAGTGGATCGACCAGCTCTCACAGCGCGGGGCGCACCGCAACATTGTGGTTGTCGCTCTTGCCAACAAGCTCGCCCGCATCTGTTGGGCCGTCATGCGTGACGGGTCCGTCTATCATTGCGTCAAAGCGTGATCGCAGACATGAGGAGATAACCGTTCCCCGCCTTGCAGTAACTCGATACCGATGGCAGCGCAGTCAATCCCTTGTCGTTGCAGCTCGGCTCGAAAGCGGTCGTCAAAGACCGATGTAATTAATTGAGCCAACGACACGCGGATCCCCATCATGGCCAGGCGCCTCGGTGCGCCACAAACAGGCCGGATACATTTATGCAGACTGGCTACGCCACATTCGGGAACGAGCTATTGCAAACCCGGGGCGGACCATACATTTCCCTCAAGAGCTTCCTTCAGGATCAACTTGTCGAGCGTCAGCTCAGAGACCGCCTTCTTCAGCCGCTCGTTCTCCCGCTCCAGATCCTTGAGCTTCTTTGCCTGATCAAGCTTCAGACCGCCGTAGTCCCGGCGCCATCGATAATAACTCTGCTCCGAAATGCCCAAGCCTCGGCAAATCACACCCACTGTCTCACCCTGGCTCAGCTTTACTTCGGCTTCCCGCAACA
This sequence comes from uncultured Alphaproteobacteria bacterium, assembly GCA_963753045.1. Classification (GTDB taxonomy): domain Bacteria; phylum Pseudomonadota; class Alphaproteobacteria; order Rhizobiales; family Hyphomicrobiaceae; genus Filomicrobium. The sequence continues at coordinate 361,956 of CAVWAT010000015.1, read as the reverse complement.
TGCCGATAATCTGTTCCGTCGTGTACCGCTTCCGTGCCATTCCATCGTCTCCTCATCTGAGGTTCGAAATAGCCGGATTCGCTCAATCAGAATGGTACCGTCTCAGGGGAGCAGGCCACCAACAGCTGGCGTACTGGTGGGACCTTGCTCTGTTTGCCGGACCGTCGGCTACAAGGCGTTAGGAGACAATGCTTTGCTGGGCGTCTCTACAGTAAATTCGCAATTTCAAACCGGCGTACTCAGAGGATCGCGACATTAGACTACGAATGGCTTTCCAAGATTTTTGGCAGTATGCTGCGTCCAGCATGCGATTTCTAGCAATGGAGGGTTCAGTGAGCGATGAATTCTCTGGTAGCTACCCAATTGAATCCCGAAGTGGTGAGATCGAGCGTCTCAACGTCCAAGGCCTTGCAATGGCCCCAGATACGTCGCGAATGCTCGAACTTATTGGTGTTCGTGACGGCTGGTCTTGCCTTGACATCGGCTGCGGTCCGGGCGGGATTACGGGCCTGCTGAGTGATTTTGTCGGACCAAGCGGGCGTGTCGTTGGTCTGGACCTGAACGCTGGGTTCCTTGAGTACGCCCGATCCTCGGCTGCCGCCAATACGGAGTTCGTTCTGGGCGACGCCTACGGCTCTGGGCTGCCTGCGGAAACATTTGATCTAGTGCATATGCGCTTTGTAGCGAGCACCGCCGGTGAACCCGAACGGCTATTGCAGGAAGCCAAACGACTTGCAAAGCCGGGCGGGACAATTGCCCTCCAGGAACCTGACGGCTCTACGCTGAACTGTTATCCGCCCCACCCGAGTTGGGAAAAATTGAAGGCAGCTTTGCTTGGCGCCTTCAGCGGCGTGGGTGCCGATCTGGAACTTGCTAGGCGCCTATATTATATAGTCTGCCAAGCAGATCTTGCCGACGTCCAATTTCGACCATTTGTCGTCGGCGTACGATCGATGGACCCGATGGTCGACTATTTACCTTCGACCGTCGAATTGTTGCGCTCGGTCGTGCTGAAGCTCGGCTTGCTGGACGAGAATGACTTCTCTGAAACGATTACCACGTGTCGGGAGCACCTTGCTCGCCCCGATACCGCATTCACCATGTATACGGTGGCCCAGGTCTGGAGCCGAAAAAGTTAAACGCCATTTGCACAACGGGAAAAACGGGCCAGATTTGGAAATGGATAGAATTCAGTAAGCCAAGCAATACTTAGTGGGGTGTTGTCACATTAAGTCTGTTTGACTGGAATTTGCCAACAGCAGCTGATTTTAACAAGTGGGATTTCAGAGACTTATCCTGCCGGTTGATCGTCCATATTGGGCCAATTTCGCTTAATGTGACAACACCAAATGGACGGCAGCAGGGCCTTGGCGGGAGATTGCGAATCGCCCTGTCCATGGCCGTTCAGACAAAACGGGTCAATAGCGGCGGACGCCGCAGCGTCTGTAGCGGATATTCGCCGAAGTGCTTCTTGTATCGACCGGAGAAACGGCCAAACTCCCAAACGCCCCAGCGTGTGAGAATATCGGTTACGGTCGTTTCTTTGTAATGCGCTCTCACAAGATCGTTGCGAATTTTGTGCATTTGCCGCAAAAAAAGATAGGTGCGTGGGCCAATTTGATATGTCTCATTGAAGGCGCGACGGAGCGTCCTCTCAGAAATGCCAAGGTTATCAGAAATTTCTGAGACGTGTATTGGTCGATTGGCCATATTTTCAATATATCGATGCGCCATGGCTACATAGTCGAAACTACTGTAATGGGCATGATCAAAATCATTAAAGGCTGTGTTATGTCCACCATCGCGCGTTAGTAGCGGGAGAAGCAGGGACTTTAGTTCCGCCTCTATCATTCGCATCGCGCCTGAGTGCTCAGCAGATGGATTTTTACTGACGAGTTCGATTGCGCTCTGAAACAAATATCTTACGGTTTCTGTGATGCGCAAGTTGTCATGGAGAAGGTATGATCGACGCTGTCGCTCGCTCCGCCGCTTGATGCTTACTTCAGCAATTTGTTTTGGCACGAAAAAGCCATGGTATGTGGCAGCGCAAGTCGAGGCTGTGCAATATTCATGGCCTGGCTCCCAAATGTAGAGCGCATCTCTGCCGAATTCTTCACCCAGATTTATCCATGAATTATTTTCTTTAGGAGTATAGAAGGTGTAGCCATGCGGCGGGGCGACGCCTTCCGAGATGATTTCGGCGCCACAGTGTCCCCGCAACATCATGCAATCGCCAGCGCTAAGCGTTTCCGTCTTCCAGAGCCCGCCTCCATTATTCTTGGCCATCCAGCGTCGATCGCTTTTGGGGTGCTCGGCCTGGCGGTTAGCGTCGACGAACGCCTCGAAGTCCGTGTGTGTTTCGACTCTCATCGTTCGCCCGTCAATTTTCCGATGCCTTTTTTCGTTCTGGTACTCGAGTGAAGCCAAATTCGGTTCAGCCACTACACGCGTCGCCGTGCGAGACATGCGTGGCGCGCTCGGTCTCTTTTTTTAGAGCGGCGTGACACCACTTTGTCGCAAGGATTGCACAGGCCCGCCGCTTCGAAATTAATGCATATCAAGTATTTGGCGCGGGGCGCACAGCCCTTGTCCGCCCCTTCTGTTCTGCGAGCGGTCTGGCCGTTTCGCCAGCCAACGGTCCGAGTCCGAAACTGCATAGGCGCGGCGTCGGCGATGCCGTCTAATCTTCCCGACGACGAGGCCGAACCAGCATAGGGAAGCACTCAACATGAAACTCGGCGCCTTGCTGATGCCTTCGCACCCTCCGGAGCAGCTTGTTCGGGACGGGAATCGCCACGACCTCGAGGAACTCGTCCGGCTCGATCGGCTCGGCTTCGACGAGGCGTGGATCGGCGAGCACTTCACGGCCGCCTGGGAGCCGTGCCCCGCTCCTGATCTCCTCATCGCGCAGGCGCTGCCGCTCACTAGCAGCATCCGGCTCGGGTCGCTCGGCCATCTGCTACCCTATCACCATCCTGTCGAGTTGGCGCATCGCGTCGCCTATCTCGATCACATCGCGGAAGGCCGCTACCAGCTTGGCGTCGGCATCAGCGCGCTTCCGACGGATCATGCCCTGTTTGGCCTCCCGTCGGGCGGCGGTGTGAACCGCAAGATGACGTTCGAGGCGCTGGAGATGATGACTCGGCTCTGGACCGAGGGGCCGCAGGATTTCGTCGGCGAGTTTTGGTCGATGGGAGAGCCGCGGAGCGATTTACCCGGGCTAGGATATCACCTCGCGCCGCTGCAGAAACCCCATCCGCCGGTGGCGATCGCCGGCCTCACGCCGGGTTCGGCGAACCACAAGCTCGCCGGCGAGAAGGGGTACATCCCCGTCAGTCTCAGCGTGGATCCCGGGGCCTCGATCACAGCCAGGCACTGGGACGCAGTCATCGAGGGCGCGGCGCGCAGCGGTCGGCGGCCCGACCGCGCGGCGTGGAGGATCATCCGGGACGTCTATGTGGCGCCGACGGACGCCGAGGCGCGGGATCTGGCCATCAACGGCGCCATGGGGCGCTGCTGGCGCGAATTTCTCCTGCCGATCTATCTAGGTCTGGGCATCGGACCGTTCCTGAAACGGGATCCGTCGATGCCCGACGAGGCCGTGGATTTGGAGTATCTCGCCGACAATCTCTGGCTCGTCGGGTCGCCGGAGACGGTAACGGAGCGCATTCTCGAACTTCAGAGGGTCACCGGCGGGTTCGGACGTCTCGTTGCGGTCAGTTACGACCATGCGGGCGAAATCGAGCCGTGGGAGCGCAGCCTGCGCCTTCTCGCCGAGCGGGTGCGGCCCGCCTGCGCGGCTGCGCTCGCCGCCAACGCGCCGTATCGGTCGCCGGAGTTGGCGTGATGAGCTACGTCGCGCTCGCAACCGACCGCTACGACGAGATGGTCGCGTTCTACCGGGGAAAGCTCGGCTTTCCGATCGTCGACCGTTGGGACCGCCGGAACGGCCGCGGCATCCGCTTCGATATCGGAGATATGCGGCTGGAGGTGCTCGACAACGAGCGGGAACGCAAGCCACTTGCGCTCGGCGCGCCGGCGGATCGCTTTCACATTGTCGTCGAAGTGCCGGATATCGAAGAGACCTACCATCGCGTTCGGGCGGATGCGCCGCCGCCCGAGACGGCGTCATGGGGCGCGCGCCTGTTCCAGATGCGCGATCCCGACGGCATCCCGGTCACGTTCTTGCAGTGGCTGAAGGGCGGCGCAGGGGCGCGTGAGCGTCTCCGCGGCCGCCTATTCAGCGGAATCGGTCGCGGACGGTACTTCACGTCGCTCGACTGGGCGCGCGCGCAATTCGCCGTTCGGCTCGGCTTTGACCCATTCCCCGGCACCCTCAACCTGCTCATCGAAGACCCCGGCGATTTCGCCGCCTGGATAGCGCTGCGCGGGACGCCGGGGATCCGGATCGAGAACCCGAACGATGGCCCGAATGATTGCGACGCCCGTTGCTACGGCGTCTCGGTCGACGGCGCCGTGCTGGGCGCGATCGTCTACCCAGAGGTTCAAGCCTACCCGGAGAGCCAGGTCGAGGTGATCGCCCCGGTCGAACTGCGCGATGCGCTGGGCAAGCGCGATGGCGACGAGGTCGTGCTCGAGATCATTCAGGGTGCGCCGAACGAGAGCGAGACGAAAGGGAGCGTGAACTCATGAAGAGGCTGATCATCGGGATCTCGGGCGCGAGCGGCGTCATTTACGGGATTCGCACGCTCGAAATCCTCCGGGCCATCGGCGGGTTCGAGCTGCATCTCGTGATGAGCAAGTTCGCGCGGCTGAACATCGAGATCGAGACCGACCACTCGCAGCAATACGTCGAGGGTCTCGCCGACGAGGTCCACAACGCCAGCAACCAGGCCGCGTCGATATCCAGCGGCTCGTTCAGGACCGAGGGAATGATCGTCGCGCCCTGCTCGATGCGCTCGCTTGGCGCGATTACGAATTCGCTGGCCGACAACCTGCTGACCCGCGCCGCGGACGTCGTGCTGAAGGAGCGCCGCCGGCTGGTCCTCATGCCCCGGGAGGCGCCGCTTCACGTCGGCCACTGCAAGCTGATGTACGAGGTCGCCCAGCTCGGGGCCGTCATCGCGCCGCCGATGCCCGCCTTCTACAACCGGCCCGAGACGGTCGACGACATCATCAACCACAGTGTCGGGCGAGTCCTCGATCTGTTCGGCCTGGACGCCGGGATCCTGAAACGCTGGGAGGGTGCGAACGGCCGACCGGAGAAACCATCGCAGGAGCCCCTCCGCGAGCTAAGCGCCGCGTCGCTTGAGCCGGCTGGTGCGAAATGATTTGACCTTGCTTACCCCCGGACCGGATGAGCGCGGAAAACCGGACATGAAGCAGAGGAGGAAATCCAGATGACGATCAAGGTTGACTACAGCAGTATCCCGCGCAGCTATCGGGAATACCTGGAACTGATGCAGAAGGAAGGCGAGTACCTCGCCATCGACGACGAGGTGGACTGGGACCTCGAGATGGGCGCGATCTGCCGTTATGCGGACGAGACGCTGTCGCCCTCGCCGATCTTCAACAAGGTCAAGGACAGCCCGGGATTCCGCGCCGCCGAATGGGGCTTTACCAAGAGCGGAACGCTTGGCCGGCCTTGGTGCCGGGTGGCGCCCAACGTGGGCGCGCCGCTGGATGCTACGCTGATGGAAATCCAGGCCGCCTACATCCAATCCATGGAAAACAACCCGGTGCACCCGCCGAAAATCGTCGATGCAAAGGATGCGCCCTGCAAGGAGAACAAGTGGGTCGGGGACGACATAGATCTGCTCAAGCTCCCCGTGCCGCTGCAGCACGCTGGCGACGCCGAGCGCATGCTGCAGTCCGCCGGGGTCAATATCTGCCAGACCCCCGATGGCAAATGGACCAACTGGTCCATCAACCGCTCCGCCGTGCATGACAAGAACACGATGAAGGGCTACTGGATCCCGACGACCCAGCACAACGGCATGATCTGGAGCCAGTGGCTGGAAAAGGGCGAGGACATGCCCTTCGCCATCGCCTTTGGCGTGCCGCCGGTTTGTGCGTGGCAGAGCGCCAGCCGCGTCCCTGACTACGTCGACGAGTACGATGTCGCCAGCCAGATGCTCAACGCGCCCATCGAGATGGTCAAGTGCGAGACCAACGACCTGCTCGTTCCCGCTACGTCCGAGATCGTCATCGAGGGCACCGTCTCGATTTCGGAGACGCTCATGGAGGGGCCATATGGCGAACACGCGGGCTATCACTTCGAACACAAGGTACTCCCGAAACCGCGGCAGGACATCACCTGCGTGACGTTCAGGAACAACGCGATTTTTCCGACCGCCGTCCCCGCCGTGACGCCCAACAGCACGGTGATCGGTATCGCCGTCTGCAACAGTAGCGACGTGGTGCTCAGCCTCAAGAAAGAGGGCTTTCCGGTCATCGACGGTCACGCAACCATCGAGTCCTCCGGCAGCTGGTTCGTGCTCCGCGTGAAGAACAACTGGCACAAACTCACCGGCTGGAGCCTCGACGAGTTTATGAACAAGCTCGGCAAATTCATCTGGTGGAATCACATCGGCGGCTGCTTCACCAAGGTCCTGGTGGTGGGCGAAGACATCGATCCCGAAGACCCGTTGGCCGTGACCTACGCCTTTGCCACCCGCAACCACCCGGAGAAGGGAGTCTGGTACTTTGAGATTCACCATTCTTCGGCGTCGGGACCGAGGCCTACCATACCAATGAAGACTATTTCGGTCGGGTTGGCGTCGAGGGACAGGAGATCAAGAGCGGCTCGGGAATAGGTCTCTACAGCTGCCTCGGTACGGAACAGAACGTAGAGGAACCCAAGCCGCATATCCTGACCTTCCGGCGGGCCTGGCCGAAGGCCGTCCAGGACAAGGTGCTCGCCAACTGGGATAAGTGGGGCTTCCGCACGCCCGATCCGGTCCTGATGAAGCACGCCTCCAACAGCACCCCATGGGTGTACTTCAACAAGACCGGTGAAGGAGAAACCGAAAAGGGCGCCTGAGAGGAGCACTTATTGATTGAGCGGTCGGGGCGCGAGCAACCGGTCAGCGGTTGAACTGGTGTTGTCACATTAAGTCTGATTGACTGGAATTTGCCGACAGCCGCTGATTTTGACGCGTGGGATTTCAAAGGCTTAGCCTGCCAGTCGATCGTCCATATTGGGCCAATTTCGCTTAATGTGACAATGCCGTCCCGGGTCTGCGGTTCCTCCCGGCGGCCGATGCGAGCAATCCTGGGGGGCGGTGGGAGAGCTTGTTTTTAGCGGGCTCAAGTCAGGGATGGGCCACTTGCCGACCTTTGGCGATCTTGGTGTCCCAATAGAGTGACGGCCAACTCATCGAGTTTGCTAATGTTCTGTGTCGCCATGGCGCCGGAAATGCCTTTCCTCCTTGCACCAAGTTGCCAAATGCCGACCGTGATGCCGGCAAACCGTTAGAGCTCGACGATACAGGGAGACGGAACATGCTACGTACCCGCACGTGCCTTGGCGGTATGGTGACCGCACCCCATCACCTGGCGGCCGAGGCAGGAGCCAGTGTACTCCGCGAAGGCGGCAACGCCATCGAAGCCATGATCGCTTCAGCCGCCGCGATTGCAGTTGTCTACCCACACATGAATGGCATTGGTGGCGACGGCTTCTGGCTTGTTTCGCGTTCTGGCGAACCGCCGGTTGGAATTCAAGCCTGCGGACCGGCGGCGGGCATGGCCGACCGCACGTTCTATACGTCTCACGGCGATACCTCAATTCCGACACGGGGACCACGCGCGGCCTTGACAGTCGCCGGCGCGATCGGTGGCTGGTCCGAAGCCAAAAGGCTCGCCGAAGAAACCGGCGGTGGCGTTCCTCTATCGAGGCTTCTCGAGCCTGCCATTCATTACGCCCTGGAAGGGTTCCCTGTCTCAAGCTCACAAGCCCGACTGACGAGCGAGAAGTGGGAGGAATTGCACACGGCCCCAGGTTTCACAGAGACCTTCGCTGCCGGTGGACCGCCTATTGAGGGATTCATACTCGACTCAAAAGCCACTTGCTGAGAGCCTAAAACGCCTCGCTGCAACAGGCCTCGATGATTTCTATCGCGGGGATCTTGCCCGAGCACTTGCTGCGGGTTTGGAGTCGGCGGGCAGCCCGCTGCGGTTGAACGACTTGGAAGCCTATCAACCAAGACGGGTCGCTCCAGCACAAACGCGGTTCAAGTCTGGCCATCTCTATAATATGCCGCCGCCCACGCAGGGCATTTCCTCGCTGATGATCCTGAAGATTTTCGAGGCCATGGGTATCCAACAGGCGGAAGGGTTTGAGCACGTCCATGCACTGGTGGAGGCCACGAAGCGCGCATTCCTGCTTCGCAACGCGCATGTCGGAGATCCTGTCCAGATGGGAGATCAATGGAAGAGTTGGCTCTCCGACGAAACGATCGCCAAGGAAGCCGCCGTAATCGACATGAAGTCCGCGGCACCTTGGCCCCCTCCTGCCAAACCCGGAGACACGATTTGGATGGGCGCGGTAGATCGCGACGGCAACGTCGTCAGCTATATCCAAAGCATATTTTGGGAGTTCGGCTCCGGCTTGGTCGTGCCGCAAACTGGTATCCTCTGGCAGAACCGAGGCGCCAGCTTCACCCTTGAACCGGGGCCCAACGAACTCGCCCCTGGACGCCTTCCCTTCCACACGCTGAACCCGGCGATGGCCCGCCTCGACGATGGCACCAACCTCGCTTACGGGACGATGGGCGGCGAAGGACAACCGCAGACGCAATCCGCGATCTTCAGCCGGCACGTCTTCTTCGGCCAGGACATGCAGGAAGCCGTTACAGCTCCTCGGTGGCTGCTTGGACGCACTTGGGGCGAGACCTCAACAAACCTGAAACTGGAAAGCCGCTTCGACAGCCGGATCGTGGAACAGCTCCGAAGCGCCGGGCACGACGTTCAGGTGGTCGACGCCTACGAGGACAAGATGGGCCATGCTGGAATGGTCTCGATCGGACCTGATGGTGTTATCAGAGCCGCGACCGACCCAAGGTCGGATGGTAGTTGCGCCAGCCTCTAGGCCGCGCCACGCATTCCTTAATATTGCCCCCCGAGAGGCAACCTGGCAAAGAACGCTTGCACCAACGTCAATCAGATTGAGCGGTTCTGTGCCAGGCACCTGCCACTATCACGCGAGATGGCCAAGAACCTACAGAGCTTTGGCGAAGGGTAGTCAGCGCTGACCGACGCCTGATTTTGTATTCAGCATCCCCTTTGTCCGCCCTTCTCCCGAAAGCGGACTTCGTGCGGCGCATTGTTGGTGTCCGCTTCGAAACGACTTTAAGACATGCCAACGCTGGCTCCGGCGCACACGGCCTAAGTCGGTTATATTCAATTTTCGGAAGTCCAACAGAAGCGCCGCTTTTCTGGATTTTCGAACGCCCGACATGGTGCTTTAATCTCAGCGACTTTTCGCACCTTCCCCTAGGGTATCTAAGAAGTCGTTGCTCCATTCGACTAGAACAACGAGCATTCAAAGCATGAATCAAGAGGAACTTCGGCGGGTCTTCGAGAAGCGTGCTCAACCAGTGCCTCAAAGTCCTGTTGGCTTATCCTCAAAGCAAACCACCTGCGACAAAATAGATTTCTGTAATTTAGCGTGAGGGCTCCTCGGGACCGACCCAGAACTAACGTTCTACCTCGCTGCGGACACGGAGGCATCCGGCCACTCGTCCGAAGTCGGAGAGACCTAATCTGTGCTCATCCTGGCAGATTTGTTTGCCGCGCCAGTGTCATACACCGTCACAGTCTAAATGACGTTCGGTATAAGTAGGCATCGCGCGCGCCCAACCAAGACCACGATTTTATTAAAATATTTCATATGGTTACAAATTCGAGAACTCAACTTCAAATTCAAAGTCAATTAAATAAATAGGTTAGTTGAGGCAGGTGGACAGTGTTTGCGGCGCCGATTGAAGTCGTTGACCAATCGCTGACATCGCGCGGCGATAAGAAATCGTTTGGGAAAGCAAACCGAACAGCATGGGCAGCGCGAACGCCTGCGCTATCAATGCGGTCGGAAGATTGGACAGAGACCCGGTCGCCATCAGTGCACTTGATGCGACGATGGATGTGTTTGCGGTTCCGATGACCAGAGCCACCAGTAGCGCTCTGCGAGGGATGCCGTGCGATATTACCGTCGAAAAGAATGCAGTATTATGCCCTGCAAACGAACGCAGGGATCGGGCATCCAACGTCGCGCGGCGAAGTCCCAGAACTTGCGAAACCGTGATCACGACAAAAGGCGTGAGATAGACCAAGACAAGTGGCAGAACCTGTATCGTGTCATCGCCAAGAATGGCGCCGGACTGGTTGGCGATCGTCAGGACGCTTCCCAGTGCTAGGGCAATAAAGAAAGCGCGAAGCAGGATGTCCTTTCTGACAAGTGATGCAATTGATTGACCCTCTTGGTGTTTGCCGGGCATTTGGTTATCTCCTGACTTTCCATGAATTGAGAGTGGGTCGGCAACGGCGGCGAAACCTGATGCCTGCCTCTAAGAGCTAAGCGGTATGCCGTGCGGTGCTCGCGTGTTTGCTTGCGATCCGGCGTGCCTCGCGGATTTTGAGAAGCACCGATAATTGCGCGATCATGAATGTGGGAACAATGAAGCTCGGGAAGATATTGAGCGGCCAGACGTCGAGCGGAGCACTCGTTACGCCACCCGCAATCAGCGTCGGGAATGCGCCTGCCGCCAAAGCCGAGGTGCCAATGGCGATGACAAAATCCGCCAGCCCCAGCAGGTGAAAGCCGACGATACTAGTCGATGTAACGAAGTCCGGATCGCGGTCGAACTTGCTGACCACAAAGAAGGCTAACAATCCGACGACGACGTCACCGACCCCTGCAGGCCAAGCGAACAGGCCGGGCAGAACCCCGAAAGCATAGAGAGGCAGAAACGCGAAGCCGACGACGCGCCAAAGCTGCAACATCGTGAGCGTGCGAATATCTTGCGCCAGAACGAATGCCCGAAACGTTGGGATTAGATTATAAGCAGCTAGAAAGCCAACCACCGGGATGACGGCCGTGATGGCGATCGGCGGGAAAAGCATGCCGCCACCATTTCTCAAGAGATGCTCTGATCCGATTACGTAGGCAGCAGTAAACTGTATCAGTAGAAGTCCAGTGGTGATGACGATTGCCTTGGCAGTCCAAGGCGCGCTCTGTGTCGTTGCAGTCATTTCAATTGCTCCTCATTTAAGTGCGTATGCACGTTATGTTGTAAAAGAATTTTTCTATTTAACCTCTGCGAGCCAAGTCAGTCGCAGCACCCAGAGACGGGGGATGTCCCCTCAGTGCTCACCGTTGTGGTTCGACTTCCTGAATTATTTCCGCCAGGAGTTCCGGATGTTCGGACGTCGCAAGATGTCCACCGGGTACGATCCGGACATCGAGTCCATAAGCACCCAATCGCTCGCGTGCGACCTCTGCCTGCCTGCCCTCGAATGGATCTTCTTCACTACCAACGATATGGAACGACACAGCAGCTTGAGACGCATGAAATAGTCGCCCCAGGTCCCATCGTTCTGAATTGCGCTTGTGTTGATCGACAAAACCCGCGGATTTGCTCAAGGCGTAAACCCCATTGCGCCGCGCGATGGCGTTGTAGAGTTCGTTGATTTCCTCCGACGTTACTTCGTAGTCCTTCGACCACAACGGCTTCATCAATTCGCGAAAAGCAAACTTCGAGCGCTGCGCCAACGACGTCACCAGCCCCCCCAGCGGCGATTTGAGCACCGGCGTCGTGAACCAGGGATGGCTATGCGCATCGACGAACAAGCCACCGTTGATCAGCAGGACGCCTTCGATCCTGGTGGTCGGTTCGACCCCATTGTCGCGCAGATCCTGCTGCCGGCTCAGAAGTTCGAGAGCAACGATGGACGAGTAGTCAAACCCGACGATGAACGTCGATTTGATTCCTTCAGCTTTCCAGAATGCTTCGACGAGGTTCGCACGCTCTATCGTACCGTACGAATAATCGACGGGTTTGTCGGAATCGCCGTGCCCTATATATTCAACGAAGAGCTTCGGCCCGACAGTCTTACCAGTCAAATGTTGGTCGACTTTCGCCCATCCGAATGAGCCATCAGGCCAACCGGGCAGGAAGGATGTCCAGACCGCGTCCTCATCCGTTGCTGCATCTTTCGCGATCCGCCGGAATACTTGAACTACGTCACGTCGCTTGGCTGCATCATCGGACCGCAGGATCTCTTTCTTGCGGCGATCATAAGGAACCCTTCCGCCGCCTGCGAACCATTCGTGGGCTGTTACGTTGAACGCCTGCCTTGAATCCGTTTCCCTTACGAAGGGGGCGTCAAGCATCGCGGCACCAGAAGCCGCTGCTGCCGAGTTTTCGAATGGCAATCGATGATCAGTCCAAATTGGGTTCTGAGTGGTTGTGGTCATTTCATCTGCTCCATATTTACGTGCATGTGCACATTCTGTGTTAAGTTCGTGAGCTGCCGTTTTGCTTTAGTCAGTCATTTACGCTGGGAGACAGTGTGCGTTGTCCTGGAAGAGCCGCGCCGCAACTCCACTTTCAGTTACGAGCTTCAAGGATGATATCAGCGATCTCACTGGGTCGTTCGAGGGACGCGAAGTGGCCCGTCTGATCGAGCGTAACGTTGCGGACACCTCGAAGTTCAACACTGTTGCGTTGGCGTTCCCCGGGCGCGGACCAATCGTGGTCACCATAGATGAGTGTCACAGGTGACTTGACGGCGGAATAGAGTGCGCGTGCCTCACTCCATGACTGCCATCCCGCAAACGTCTTACGCTCGACGGTGCGGTACCCGGGTTGGCGCCCCACACGGTCAAACTCTGTTAGCAGGTCGCGCGGAAAATTTCGTTTCTTATAAAGTCCGCCCTTGAGAACCCACCCTAGAAACAACCGGTTCTCGAGCGACGCATTAACCGCACCGAGCAGCCGAAATTGGTAGGTACCCAAGATGACGTTCGCAAACAGGTTGCCTCGACGCACTCCATCCCCATAGTGACGGTCATAATCGTAAGGGTTGATCGATATTACGGCCTTAACGCGTTCCGGCAACGCACCCGCAACTGTCAACGCAAGTGCACCGCCGATCGATTCACCGGCAATCGTAGCGTCCTGAATATCGAGCCGCTCGATAAATGACGTTACAGCCGCGCGGAAATATGGCTCGTCATATATTGCGCGAGTATCGATCGAGGAGTACCCGTGACCAGGAAGGTCGACGGCGTAAACAGTGTACTGCTGCGCAAGAATGGGAATGATCTCGCGAAAGTATTCAAGCTGCGTGCGGATTGTATGTAGTAGAACAAGCGGCTCACCGCTTCCCGTCTGGCTGTACCGCAGGAGCTGACCATCTGCCACCTCAATAGTGTGGATGCCGTTTGTATTGACGCGCTGTAACATGTCACTCTCCTGTGCTCTTGTTTTCTGAAAAACTTTCACGTTTCGAATTGCGGTAGCTTTGTTTGGTTACAGACATAAAATTTCCTTCACAGGTACGTGGATATGCACGTTTCGACCTAAAAAGTGACCTGATCAGTCTTCCCGAGCCACGTCGACGGCTGCATTGAGATCAACAACGAGGCCGGACCAACGTTCGAACTCCGAGTCCGTCGACCAACCGCGATTGGACCTCAGCCCAAAGCGGGTATGCCTCTTCGAGTTTCCTGGTGCCCTTGGCCGTCAGTCCGACTTTGCGCACGCGCTGATCCTTTTCTGTATCGATTCTGACGAAACCATCTCGGAGCATTGGTTTCAGGTTCCTAGTGAGCGTTGTGCGATCCATCACCAACGCATCAGCAAGGGTCGTAAGCGGCATGTTACCTTGCTTCGATAACACCGCCAGTAAAGTGACTTGTCCCGCCTTCAGACCAGTCGGTTGCAGTGCAGTCTCATACATTTGCGTCACGATCCGTGCCGCCTTGCGAATAGTCGCACAGCTGCACAGAGCCATATTCAGAGGATCGTCCGTCTTGGGTTTAGTTTGTTTCTTTGTCATGTGCGTGCATATGCACTCTGTGGAAGTATGGGTCAAGGGTCAGCACATAATGTGTCCATTACATTTGCGTGAACGCTTAGGAATGCTTTCGGGCGTGCCGTGCTAATTCGTCGGACGGCAGGAGATCGACCTTCCAAAGAGGACCGAAAGATCGATCTCACTGCACTTGGAGACCTTCGTCGGTCGATTAAGCCGGTTCTAAGACCTTGTGAAGCATCAACTCCGCCAACTTTTCCGGCATCGACAACGTCGGGAAATGTCCAGCCTGTAAGACGTGAACCTCATCAACGTTCCAATTCCCGACCATCTCATCCTGAAGTTTCGGCGATACCATTTTGTCGAGTGCGGTACGAACGTAAATTTTCGGAACCGAACCGAACTTCTCTTTGCTGAGTTGGACTTTCTCCGCAAACGGCTCTGTTGATTGTGCATGATCGACGAGCGGCAGCACGTCTAGGATCTTGGTCTCCTCGACATCGTGAAACGCCTTGTCACGCCATACATGCGGTGCAGCAGTGACCGAGCTTTGATCTTCCGAGAACACAAGCTCTGGAAGGAATTCACCATCCGGATCGCGCTGCATTGCCTCGATCACGCTATCGCCATCTTTCAAAAGAAAGCCGGCGGCATAGATCAATCGTTCGATTTTTTCGGGCGTAAATTCGGCGACCTGTGAAATCACAGCACCAGCCAAGCTGTGGCCGACCAACGTTACTTTGTGGCCTTGTTCCTTGATCACGTCGGCAACAGTTTGCACGTAACTATCCATCGTAACCTGCGCGACGGCTCGTTCGTTGGCCCTTGTGCCTGGCAGATCGATGGCCGTAACCTTATGACCATGCTGCTGTAGAACTAGCCGTGTTTCGTCCCACGACCATGCAGCTTCCCATGCACCGCGCACCGTGCACCGCGCACCGCGCACCGCGCACCGGATGTAGTGTGTCATTGTATTTCTCCGTTGAAATTTTGAGTTTCAAGTCATTCGTGTCAGACCGCGATCTACTGATCGCTCAGGCGTAGAAAGGTGAGTTCAGGTATCGGCTCGCCTCCTCTGCTGCGGTTGCATCGAAGACACGCGTATAGAAGGCAGCGTTCATGTTGAGTGCCGTTTTCGGAATCGCGTCCAGCGCGAAGGACTTGGCATTCTCGAGCGTATCGAATGTGTCGATGCCGCCGAGCGTGTTGGTATGAAGACCACTTAGCCAAGTCTTGGCCAGCAACCCGGGTTACTGCTTCAAAACTGGATTACGTGCCTGCCATGGGGCGTTCGCGAAGGTCGCATTGACCTGAACTTCGGTGTAAACAAATGCACCGGGAGGTTGGTTCAGCTTGCCTCCGAAGTGCGGGAAGTTAAGTCCCAGGCTGGCTTCTTTGACCAGGGTCACATCAAATACGCGTGTGTTGTGGGCGACGCCAAAATTTCTGGCCTCACCGGGGAAGTAGCCGGTGACAAATTTCTGCGCGCTGTCGATGCTGTCGAACGAGTAAAGTCCACGAACCGAATTATTGCCCACGCCGGAGAGCCAAGTCTTGCTGATGATCCCGGTTGCCCGCGTATCGCATCGCTAACGTCACGCCACGGCGCGTCATTGAATGGCACTGAGATCTGAAGTTCGGTATAGACGAATGCTTTTACAGTCATGACGTTTTCCTCTAAGCGCTAGAGCTTGCAGTGCAGTTGGACTAAGCGTGCGCCGTCGGTCGGCGCGGCGGGCGCGCCTGCATAAATGTCGAAATCGATTGCTTTTGGTTGCCCGGCGGCTCTGCTTAAGAGACGTGAACCGATTTGATGTTCATTGCCGCCTTGATGCCTGAGAGCGGAAAGATCTGCCCGGCGCCAGCCCAGCTTCCCTCGTCGACCTCGTAAAGCATGGCCCAGTGGTTGAGCCGTTCTTCGAACGGCCCAACGATGTCGTCAACAATCTCACCAACAGCTACGGCGAGTTCCTGTCTTGCCGTATCGTCGAGTGCCCCTTCGGGTGTCGTGATCGCAATTCTGATGGGCGCTTCTTCAATTGGCGCGCCGGCGACGAATGAGGTGCCAGCCGGTTGCTCGTGGTAGTGGGCCCAAACGAGGGCTTGCGCGCCGGCGTCGTCAAGTGGTGCACGTTCGGCAGTCAATACGGCATCGGATAAGCGCTTGATGAGGATGTCTTGATCTCTCTTCCCCAGCGCTCCCCGTGGGGCTGTTACCTGAATGAGGGGCATGATTTCGGTCCTTTCAATTAGCTTGCGTTTTGCAATACGTGTCCGCACGTAGCAACACGCCTTGCAATTTACAAGTTGTTTTTTATATTTCTGAAATGAGACACGAATCCAAGAAGCGACAGACTGGATGCCCGGTCGCCTTTGGCCTGGACACCTTCGGTGATCGGTGGAGCCTGCTGATCATTCGCGAGATCATGCTGACGGATAAAAAGACCTACAGCGAGTTCATGGAAGCCGATGAGGGAATAGCCTCGAACATCCTGATCGATCGCCTGAAGCACCTTGAGGCTGAAGGCATTCTGGAAAAATCGCGCGATCCGGATAATCGTCGGAGCTTCATCTACTCACTGACGAAGAAGGGACGCGATCTGGCACCGATCATCATGGAAATCATTATCTGGAGCGGTGCGCACGATGACAGATCGATTGCAATGCGCGGCGCGTTGGAAAAGATCAATAAAGACCGCGAAGGCTTCGAAGCTAGCCTGCGCTCGGAATGAACTGGCATCATGAATCAATAACAATCAAACTCCGAACCGTACGCATAAGTGTTCATGCGTACACACCTGGCGAACTTGATATTGCCAAGATCGAGATATCGCTGAAATGGCCCGGCTCCAAAGAATTTAACCTGAGCTTTACGGACCAGTTTCTGGAGGTTGACCGGTCGCGCATTGTTCGCATGAGTTGGCTTAAACAGCTTCGAGTTTCTTTGCGTGCTGGCGCAACACCTTTGCGGCGAAGTCAACGAAGGTCCGAATTTTGGCTGCAGTCAAATACCCTTCCGAATGCACCAGATGAATTGGCATTCTGCGGTCTTCGAACTTGCCCAGTACTTCGACAAGATCTCCCGACTTGACCGCGTCGGCGACCTGATAGGATAGCAAGCGGGTAATGCCCCAACCTGAACAAGCAGCATCGAGTGCAACATCAATCGTGTTGCAGCTGAGGCCTGGTTTTATGTGTGCAATTTGACTTTTTCCTTTCGCCGCAAATTCCCACGCTGGAACCGGGCTTAGGCCCACGGGGGCAATCGTTTTATGATTGATCAAGTCTTTTGGATGCTTTGGGCGTGGATTGCTTTTGAAGTATGCCGGGCTTGCGACTGTGACACGCCGCAGAGATCCAACGCGTAGAGCCTTTAGCGAGGAATCAGGAAGCTCGCCAATCCGCAACGCCACATCCAACCCCTCCTCGATCAGGTTGACGACACGATCTACGAACAATGTATGCGCAGTTACAGTCGGGTAAACATCCAGGTAATCGCGAACAATCGGCGCGATAAAGCGATGCCCGAACAACTGAGGAGCCGTGACTGTCAGCACGCCTTGCGGAGCGACATGCGCACCCGCCGCCGAGGCTTCGGCATTCTCCAAGTCTGCAAGTATTCGAGCGGCATCCAGATGCAGTCGCTCGCCTGCTTCGGTGAGTGCCACCTGTCGTGTTGTTCGGACGAACAATCGCGTTTCAATCCGTTCTTCCAGATCGGCGATAAGGCGCGTCACAGACGGTGGTGACATCTGGAGTTGGCGCGCAGCAGCATTGAAGCCACCTGCATCTGCAACGGCGACAAACGTTTCCAGTTGCTTGAAGCGATCCATTGTTCTGAATTCCGGAATAGATTGTTTTAATTATAGGCAATTCATATCTAACTTGGAATGACCGATCTTCCAACTCATGAACTCGAAAGAGACTGAACGGTTAGGAGGACAACATGGCCCGGGCATTCTCAGAAATCGCATTTACCCCAGCAGTACGCGCCACACAAACCGCGCAGGGATCAGCTGACGGGTATGCAAAATTCCTGGCACCGGAAGCTGATCGTGGCGATCGGCTAAGTGATAAAGAGATCGATTTCATCACCTCGCGTGACGGCTTCTATCAAGCGACAGTGTCTGAAACTGGCTGGCCTTACGTGCAGTTTCGCGGTGGGCCAAGGGGCTTTGTTAAAATCCTTGATGACCGAACAATCGCTTACGCTGATTTTCGCGGCAACCGCCAGTATCTCAGCGTTGGCAATCTCGTTGACAACGACCGGGTCTCGCTGATCCTGATGGACTATACCAATCGGCGTCGCTTGAAAGTTTGGGGTCGCGCGAAACTCGTGGACGTATCCGACAACCCCGAACTTGTCGCAACGTTGCACGTCGATGGATACAGGGCGCCACCTGAACGCGCCATAATAATCACGGTCGAAGCCTACGACTGGAACTGCCCGCAGCACATCCCACAGCGCCTGACGCGGGAGGAATTCGAGCCTCAACTCTCACCATTGCGCGAAGAGATTGCGCGCCTGACGGCTGAGAACAGAGATCTCAAAGCTTTGCTTGAAACCGACCGGTCCAAGCCCAACTCCTGACCCCAGACAAATGGTCAGTTCGTTCCCCGTGGATGAAAGGAAATTGAAATGTCTTCGAAACTGAAAACCATGATCTCCGCTGTTGCTCTCGCTACGGGTCTGGCCTTGCCACTCCTGCCATCACAACCGGTGCTGGCGGCAAGTTCCGGAATCACCGAGACGGTTGAACAGGTTCGCTTTCTCAGCGAAAAAATTGATGGTCTGAAGATTGCCTATCGTGAGGCTGGCGATCGTACAAAACCAACGATCCTGCTCCTGCATGGCTTCCCGACATCATCGCATATGTTCAGGAATTTGATCCCGCGGCTCGCCAAACACTATCACGTCTTGGCCCCGGACTATCCAGGCTTCGGTGCGTCAGACATGCCGGCTGCTAATGACTTCGAGTATTCGTTCGCGAACATAGCCCGCATGATGACGGAGCTTTTAAATCGCAAAAAGGTCGGCCGTTATGCAGTCTACCTGATGGACTATGGCGCACCTGTCGGCTACCGCATGTTCGCATCCGACCCTAAGCGTGTCTCTGCATTTGTCATCCAGAATGGCAACGCTTATGAAGAAGGCCTGCGCAAGTTCTGGGATCCGATAAAGGCATACTGGGCCGAGCCGACACCGGCGAATGGCGACAAGCTGCGCGGCTTCCTGAACCTGAAAGCAACCAAATGGCAATTTACGCATGGCACTAAACGGCCTGATCTGATCAGTCCTGACAACTACTGGCATGTTCAATATCTGCTCGATAGGTCCGGCAATCAGGAAATCCAGCTTGAGCTCTTTCTCGACTACGGAACCAACGTGCCGGAATATACAAAATGGCAGGCGTTATTCCGTAAACATCAACCGCCGACGCTATTAATGTGGGGTAAGAACGACCACATTTTCCCAGAGCAAGGTGCCCATCCCTACAAGCGCGATCTGAAGGACCTGGAGTTCCACATTCTCGATACCGGTCATTTCGCACTCGAAGAATATGGGTTGAAGATTTCGGATCGGATCCTCGCCTTACTTGATCGAGTAAAGCACTAGCAGGCACAATGATAGTTGGATCGTCACGCCCCAACATTTGATGGCGTGACGACGGCTTGTGGCCCGTTGCAGACCTTGGCCCGGCGCCGAGCAATGTCTGCTTATGGGCGAGAAGTCGACGTTTCTCGTACTTGTCTTTGCCCCCCAAAGACTGAGCCATTATTTGGTTAGCTGTTGGGGGGGATTGGCATGGCCCGGAAGCGGTATTCGGACGAGGATATTTTGAAGCTTTTGCACGCGATCGAGCTGCATCAGGCTGTCGGGTCGGACCTCACCACCGCGTACCAGGCGGCCAGCTTCGCGGAAGCCATTCGCACCTATAGCGAATACCGGGGGCAACAGATCACTGCTCTTGGTGGCGGTTGTTATGAACCGTGGCCCGCGGCATCTGTCACGGTGCAGTATTGCGATGTCAGAACAATCAACTGCCGCAGCTTGGCGTCAATTGGCCAGCCCCCAATCACGGTGACACCAATGTTGCGGCGCGACCAATAGTGGAAAACAAGCAAAACTTTCTTGGAGATGCGTGAGCATGTGTCAAGCTCTTGTAGCTACGACTGCATAGGGTAGTGGAGATGGGTACCGCGCACGCATCAAGCCATCCTGAACGCTGCAATAGTTCATGGCACTCCAGGCCAGGACGATATGCACGAGAGCATGGCAACGAGCTGATAGACCGGCAAAAAGGTGCTAATGTAAGGCTCAACCTGCCAGAAGCGCATCTGCTCGACAAGTTGAGCTTATACGTGTCGCTGTTTCTTCTCGCAGGCGGCAAGCTTGATCGAAGGACAAAAGTAAAAGTTTTCGACATTGTCGCGGCTGCCATCATGCAGAAACGGTCGGGGGATTGCCGAAATTATTTAGCACTTCGCCATCTTGGCAGAGCCGGTTGGATAGCGATGATCGAGTCAAATTCCTCTGCTCCCCGTCAGAACGCCCGGGACAAATTGAGATGATTGCGTAAGAGAGACTTTCCGGGCAGCACAATTCTTTTGTCGTGCGCCCCTCTACGTGGCCATCGGCATATCTTACGAGGAAGCGTCAGCCAGGTGCACGCACCCCAGCCATCGCGCTGGCCTAAGTGGCACAGACGCGTTGGACCGAACGTCGTCCTCAACTCCTGCAAGTCTCAGCCGGGCCTTACCAGCTCGTATATGGTCTCTCCGCAAGGCTCGCATTGTAAAAGCGGCGGTCATTGGTGACCTCCGCGCTGACCCAGTCTGGAATCTTGAAATCTTGGTCTTCTGTTTCCAGCTCCACTTCCGCGATCACTAGGCCTGCGTTCTTATCTAGAAATTCGTCGACCTCCCATTTGAGATCAGCAAAGGGGACAACATGGCGGACTTTCTCAATTACGGTGCCTACTGCAAATGCGGTCATCTCCTCTGCATCCGGAACTGGAATTTGATATTCATACTCGCTTCTCGTTAACCCATGCTCGCCACTCTTTACAGTAAGCCACGCGCCCACACCACGTTCGATCCGAATGCGGACACTGCAGTTTCCCGGTACCGATAGGTAAAACTGTTTCAGAGATCGGCGTGACATTGCCAGAGGGCGCCAATCATCCGCTTGCACGCGGAACTTTCGTTCGATCTCTCGTGACATACCTGTCTCCTAAGGCGCTTCCACACATCGCCGACATAAGACATTGTCAGACACGTATCGCGGGGGATAGCGATGATCGAGTCAAATTCCCCTGCTCGCCGTCAGCACGCACGCGACAGATTGAGCTGATTGCGTTGGAGAGGCGTTGCAATTTATCGTTGAAGCGTGTGCCCGGTTTTGGGGATCACAAAGGTGTCGAGCTCCACTTATGCTGGCTCCAGAACGTTCGAATTGCTGTGTTCATCGGGCCGCGCTTCTTTATCGATCAATCCCTGGTAATTGGCCATTTAAACTGATGACCAGCCGCCAACGAGCGGTCCGGTTTCAATGATAGTTCATGCTCGGCCTTTCCCGCAATGATAAGCGTTGATAACAAGTCGCGATTGTAAGCAAACGCGGGCGTTACACAGCAAGGAGACTGCAGCCTCCGGACCTCTAGCTATGACCGCTCGCCAGCAGCTTACACCTTACTCAACGTTTTTCCCGGACGTGACAGCCGGTCCGGTATCGCGTTCGGACCAATCCTCTGGAGACCACAATTCATAAAGTCTTTGATGCTCCGCTTCACCGTTATCACAAGAGTTCACTTTTGCCCTGGGATCCCTAGCGAACCGCCCGGCGACGACCCCGACATTTCCACCACATCGCCTCCCAGACTGTCTACCGTCAGCGACCATGATGAAGCGAATTGACGGCTGTCAAAAGGGACGAGTCTCGTCGGCTTTGTCGCAGGGCACGTTACAGGGTGCGCCGGTCTAGCGAACATGCGCGAGAGCCGATTCTGATCGGCTACTCGTCGCTGTTGGCCTGATATATCAACCGAACATCCGACCAAAGAAGCCTTTCTTGTCGACGGGTGCTGTGACCTCTGCGGCGGCCTTTGTCATCACTGCCTGTAGCGTTGTGTAGGTTGTGAGCCAGGCGTCTTTAACCTCCGGCGTGAAATCATCCCCGAGGCCTTTTTCAAGTGTGAAGATGAGTGCTTCTCCGACCGGCTGATAGTGTTCATCCTTGACACCATAATCAACATGCTTGCGGCCGAGGTCTTGCACCGCCGGAATGATCACATCGACTTGATGCAGGTTATTCACGGCGGTACCTAGCATGCTCATTAGCTTGCTCTTCTGATTGCTCATCTCGTCGGGAAACATCGGCCGCACCTCCGGGGCGATCTCGAACAACCGGCTGTAGAAGATGTCGCCGGCTTGTTCGGCGATAGGCTCGACTTTTTTGAAGCTACTCTGGACCAGCTTGACTTGTTCCGGTGTCATTTTTCTTTCCTTCGTCGAATTGGCTCGATCGTCTTTCGTGAAAGCTACTCGCGGGGCACCAATCATGCCCCGCGCGGTTGATCTCAGTTGGCCATAGGGATGCGGATAACAACACCACCCATTACATCGCCGACCTTGAAGTCGGACCTGGGGGTATCCTTGTGATCGTTGTGGCAGCTGGCGCAAACCTTCGCGACCGCGACATCGGCGTAGACGGCAGTGTAGTACTTCTGACCTCCCAGAGTTTCTTCGCCGTAATAATTTTTGCCCTTGTTTTCGGCAACATACTTGAGGCCAACTTTTTCGATTTCGGTGCGCGGCGCATTCTGTTTGTTGATGGGCCAAAGCGACAGCAGCGAATAGCTGAACTTATCGGTTTTGTCGGCGACGTGCTCGGCTCCGAAGCGGAACATCTGCGCCGGCAGTGGCAATGCCTTGTCATCGTCAAAGTGTTCGGAGGCCTTGATCACCTTGTGCTTCGCGGCCAGACGCTGGACGACTTTTTTTGTATAGACCGTGCGATCAGCGACCATTACGGATATCAACATATCGGCGACATCCTTATACTCAACGCCCTTAGCGGCAACCGTCGCGACTACGCCGCCGCAAACAATGCAACCTCCAGCGACCGCCGAAGCAACGAGAAGTCTTGGAAAATCTCAGCATGAATTTAACTCCTTCGGGTTATTGATCAGGCCTGTTACGCGCAACGTCATTTCGACCCTCGCTCCTTGACGCGCTTCATGACCCAATCGATGCTTTCGATGTGCGCCGAGGGTTGCCCATCGAAATTGCGTTTGACGAGATCCTTGTCGGCGAGGGCGTCGATGGAAAAACCGAGCCCGTGACAATTCATGCAGACGCCGCGGATCATCTTTTCGTTCGGCCGGAGGTTGGCGTTCTGGTTGTGATTGGCGACCAGGAATTCCTCATACCCAGCCTCGTCTTCCATCCAGGCGCGCGGCATATGGCAAGTCGCGCAGCTGACACCGCTACCCTTGGCGGCAATGCCCACGATTTCCGCCTGCCACAGTTTATGGTGGGGTGAACCCTCGTAGGCCTTGGTGTGTTCGTCGGCGTGGCATGACTTGCACGAGCCGATCTGGGCTTTCGCCGTATCGAAGCCATGTGCACCATGACAGCTGGTGCATGTCAGTTCCGTGTGCGGCGGCTTGGATTGCATCGGTACGCGGGCCAGTTCCGCCCGCATCGGTGTCAATGGTTTGTCTGTGAACAAGCCGTAGAGGCCCGCGGTCTCGCTCAGCATGTTGGCAGCGAGCCGCATACCGTGCTTGCCCTGCAGCCAGGTTGCGGATTCCATGACGTGGCAAGTTGCGCAGACTTTGTGATCGGGTCTGGCGTCCCAGTTCGCGGCGACGGCTGCCGCGGACTTCTGATCTGGCGCATGGCAGCCGGAACAGTTGACTCCGGCGGCGGCGTGCGAGGTCGCCAGCCATTCGGACATCACATCGGGTCCGCCCTTATGGGCTGCCGGGGCGTCGGCCGCGGCAGCAGCGGTGAGTGGTTTGCCGACAGTCTCTATCTCGATCTTCTCGCTGTTGAGAGCAACAACGGGCTTGGATTTGATGTCCGGTTCGCCGGCGTGCTTTTCGAGGAAGTCCTCATAAAGCGCCCGGTTATCGTGGTAGTTGTGGCAGCCGGCCGTCGCGCAGGTGTTGAAGGCGAGCCCCTTGTGGCTTGGACGGTTCTTGCCAACGTCCTGATGGCACAGCGCGCAGTAATCGGTCGGCAGCGTTACGCCCATCGGGTTGGTTATGTCGGGGCGGTGTTCGGTGTGGCAGGTGATGCACTTATTGGCTGCGAGCTTATCGAGACGGTCGGCATTTCTAGGATCGCGGAACTTCTTAAGCGGATGGGAGTCCTTTGCCGCCTTGAGCTCCTCGGCATGGCAACCTTGGCAAGTCTTCTCGATTGCCTCGGACCCGGCAAAGGCAGAGGTATGGCAGGCCCCGCAGGCCAACTCTATTTGATGGTGCCCGCTCGATGTCTTCCCGATGAGTAGCGTTGCCCGGCTTGGTCCGCCGTAGAACATGCCAGTCAACAGAAAAGCTGCAGCGACGAGCGTGAAGGTCAACCAAAGAAGCCAGAATTTCGCGGTCTTGCTCATGCCGGCCTCAATAGAAATAGACGGTGAGAATGTGGACGGCGAGCAGCAGCGGGAACGGCCAGAACGCAATAACGTGCATCCAGAAGGATGCAGACTTGAGCCGCGCTGCGGTCTTTGTGGACTCGAACACGCGGTGTTCGTAAGCCGTCGCGAGACCGGCGACGGCGCCCGCCATGCCTAGACCGAGGAAAGTGAGCATCAGCCACATGTTGAGATTGGAGCCAAGTCGGAAGCCGGTGTGCGCAAAGAGCGCGATGAGAGCGATGACGCCGATCGCGATGTGAAACACCCGCCATCCCGTGAAGCCGCCAAACGACAACCAAGAAATGCGCTTGCGAAGCGAAAGAACTGCAGCAAGGACGGATAGCGCCAGCAGTGTGTAGCCGGTGACCTGCTTGGTGAAGCTATCCAGGAAAAGCGTATCTGACAGACCGCGCGCTTCAATTTGCGATGCGGTAGGGACCACCGGCAATAGTGCGGTCAACGACGCGGCGAGAAGGGCCAGCAGTGACAAAGCGGCGATGACCGCCCAAGCCTTTACGGGTTCGCGGAGCGCCGGCGATTCGAGCAGTTCGCCGATGTGGACCTTGCAGCTGCCGCAAACCGTCGAGGCGCCGGTCTCGCGCTTTACGTCATCGAGCGTCATCGCTCCCAGCGCGACACTGTCGCCTATCTGACCGCGCGTAACTCCTGTACAGTTGCAGACAGTTGCCGCGCGCGGCCAATCCTTGACACTTCTTGGTTCGCCGACGGGCCAGACGAGGCCAGTCGATTGGAAACGACGCCTTTGCCACGGGAAGAGCCGACCGCGGGCCTTGACAGCCTCCTGCAGCCGGTTGAGTTCCGACCAGTCCCCTATGGCGAGCGCGCCGACCAGGCGTCCGCGCTTCAGAACCAGCCGGCGATAGAGAGATCCATCTTCGTTCTCATAGAAAACGGTCGTGACATCGCGACGCTGCGCAAGCTGCTCAACGTCCCCCATGCTGAAGACATCGGTTCCGATGATCTTGAGCTTGGTTGCCAGCACTGAGCCTGAGTAGTTTTCCTTGCCGCCAGTGATGTGCCCGGACGCAGTTATCGCCTGCTCGAAGCCGGGACCGACAAGACCGTAGACATGGCCTTGAAATTCCGCGCACTCACCGATCGCATAAATGTCCGGGTCGCTGGTTTGTAGGGTTGGGGCGACCTTGATGCCACGGCCGACGGCGAGACCAACGTCGCGCGCCAGTTCGATGTTCGGGCGGATGCCGGTACAAATGATGACTGTGTCGCAATCGATGCCAGCGCCGCCTGCCATGGCGACGTGCTCTATCCGGCTGTCGCCTTCGAAGGCGACGACCCTGGTCCCGACGAGAACATGCACGCCCATGCGCTCAATAGCCTGGCCGAGTAGTTCTCCGCCGCGAGCATCAAGCTGTCGGGACATAAGGTGTGCTTCGTGCTCCACAACCCAAGTGTCAACGCCGCGATCTTTCATTCCGCGCGCGGCTTCCAGGCCGAGCAGTCCGCCCCCAATGACAACGCAGCGGCGCGAACTGAACGACCGTGCCACCAGTTTCTCGACATCATCGAAATTTCTGAATGTGTAAACTCCGGGCAGATCGCCCCCGGGGATCGGGGGAATGTGGGCGCGCGAGCCCATTGCAATCACGAGCTTGCTGTAGGGCCACGTGCGGCCAAGCCTCGTGGTGACTGTCTTAGCCGCGCGGTCAATGTCAACGATGCTGTTGTCGGAGTAGAGGGTCACCTTGCCAGGCCCAGGAAAATCGAGCGGCTGCGTTACCTGGCCCAGCTGCACATCGCCGGAAAGCAGCGGAGTAAGCTTGACGCGATTGTAGGGTTTCCAACGCTCGGCATTGAAGAGGATTGCGTCGCATCCACTGCGCGCCAGTTCTTGCGCAACCCGGATTCCGGACGGTCCTCCACCAATAATGACGACCGGAGCGGCGGCACCTTGCGCCTGCGAGTGGGCAGCGATTACCGGCGATCGATTTACCTTTCGCGCGGAGGCAATGCTGTTGGGACGGAGGTTCACGTTCATGTCGACCCGTCCCCGAATTGCATTTCTTTATCGTTGCTCAGCCAAATGTCCGGCACAGCGCGCTCCAATCAGATTGCACGGTCCCCTTAAGCCGTTCGCGAATAGCGGGCGGCGATCCGAGCAGCTGCTTGCTCGAAGCGGGATTTCGGATTGGCGACGTTGACGGTTTTGCGATCCAGCGTCGGATCGCTTGTTCGTGCTGGCACGTAATGCAGTCGCGAACGACTTCCAATTGCGAGAATTATGCCAACATAAGTTTGGAGATTTATCTTTTTAATATCATGCGGTTGGCCACCTTAGCGGCGATGCTGTAAATTTGTGCATCGCAAAAATCATGGGCAAATTCGCAAGGCAGTTGACGCTAAGTTGAGCGACTGCACTATCCTTCCTCCGCATATAAGGATTACTCCGCAGCGACCATCGATCATTTTGGAAACTCGCGGTCTGCGACGAATTTGTCATCGCGGTGCCTGATGCCTAGTTTCCCATCAGCAATGCTAAGCGCCCGACCGACGCAGACTCAGAGGGAAGCGAACGTACAGCCAGACAGCGTGCTGGATATAGCGACCGGGAAGAGATGGCGACGTCGGGAAGAACTGCTCATCGGACGTTGATAGCATGCGGCATCAACTGAGCTGGCGAGTTACCGTGACAACACCGCTGCGGCCGGCATTTTAGTGTTCTGCAACGCCAACCTTGGTGAGTTCGCGTTCGATGGCCGCTTTCAGTTCGGGTGCATTGGGCGTAACGCGCGTCGAAAAGCTCTGCACACTTTTTCCATCTGTACCGATCAGGAACTTGTGAAAGTTCCATCCTGGTTTTCCTTTTCCATCGAGCGCGGCATTGATCCACTTATAGACCGGATGGGCGCCGCTGCCCGTGACGCTGACTTTCTTGGTCAGCGGGAACGTGATACCGAACGCGCCCTGGCAGAATTTTGCGATTTCTTCTTCACCGTCCGGCTCCTGGTTGAAATCGTTCGACGGAACACCGACAACTACAAGCCCCTTCTCTTCGTAACGTTCCCACAGTGCTTGCAAACCCTCATACTGGCGCGTGAAGCCACAAAACGAAGCGGTATTGACCAGCAGCACCACCTTGCCGCCAAAGGCCGACATCGGCATCGCAGATCCATCGATCGCCGTGAAATAAAAGTCCGAAAGCTGAGCTTGTTTGGCGGCGCCTGCCGAACCGACACCCGGCGCAAAGATCATCGTTGCGGCAGCAAGGGTCAGCGTAAACTTCTTCAGCATGGGCGCTTCTCCTTTCAAAGCTAAATGTTAAACGCCTTGTCTGCACCATCGGATTGCCCGGCCCCAATCAGCCGCAACTTCCAATTGAATAGTGTTAGACACTGTCGCTTGCCCGGCTCATCCATCGGCCACGTGGCTTACAACATTCTCAATGCGTTTAGAAATGTCGCGAGAGCAACCCATTGAGCATGCAGGGCACAAAGTCGACATGTCCGCAGAGGGTAATCCTGAGAAAGTAGACCGCCAAGCCTAAGGTGGCAGCAATGCTCTTATCAGCCGACCTTCACGAACGTCCCGTCAGCTTCACCCTGGATGGCGTACGTGTCGGCCTGGAAGGTGCGACGTGTCCTTCTGTCCAAATACCGACGATTTCCCGAGAGGCCTAACGGCAGTATGACAAGGCGGCGACGATCGTTAGCGGGGTAGGACACGCCAGTTGCCCGCCCGCACGCCGAACATCTTCATAGGGATAGGGCGCTGCGGATCGAATCTGCTTTGGCGTCGGAGTATTGACC
Source organism: uncultured Alphaproteobacteria bacterium (assembly GCA_963753045.1). Taxonomy (GTDB): domain Bacteria; phylum Pseudomonadota; class Alphaproteobacteria; order Rhizobiales; family Hyphomicrobiaceae; genus Filomicrobium. The sequence goes on along the minus strand of CAVWAT010000015.1, from coordinate 333,528 downwards.
ATTGGCGCGGGCAACAACAGAGCCATCCTCTCCAACGACCAGAACGTAGACTTGGTCATCGCTGGGAAGATTGAGCCTTGAACAAAATTCGTCACGGCTTCCATAAACTGTAAAAACCCGTGCCCGGGCCTCAGTAGTTTTAATTCCCGAACGCATGCCGTTGTAGACAAATGCGCGCCAAATGCTTCCGTAGTTTGGCACGACGGGCATTTCGATCCACGCTGGGGCGCCCTCCTTGTTCAAACCCAACTTATCAATCCAGACGTCAAGCTCTTGTTGCTGCCTCCGGTGAAATGCAATGAGCACAACCGTTCGATCCCCGGGCATTTGTTCCGGGAAGGTCGCGGCACGACCATTTAAGTCTTGCGCTGTAATCGTGGGAAATACAGACCCAGCCGTTTCAGCCATCGACAAAGTTGACGCTGCGAAAAACCCCAAGGCTAACAGGAAAACGAACAGGCGGTGCATAACACAAACTCTCAGCACGTAACTTCACAATTAGCTTCGCGGAGCTGGCGGATGCGGTTCAAGGGAGCGCACCCGCAAATCGGTTAGCTGGACGGCAGCATCACTTTGTCAATGACATGGATAACCCCGTTATCAGCAGCGATATCCGCATCGACGACGTTCGCTCCATCTACGGTCACGCCTCCACGGGACTTCGAAACAGTCAAGAACCGGTCCCCGCCAGCCTTGATAGTTTTTACGTGTATTGCTTTGTGCGGAAGCATGTTGGAGGTCAATTTTCTCGGCAAGACGTGGTAGCTCAGGATGGCCGCGAGCTGATCTTTGTTTTCGGGCTTAAGTAGGGACTCAACGGTGCCCTCCGGCAATTTGCTGAAGGCTTCATCTGTCGGCGCGAAGACGGTAATAGGACCACTTTCAGCCAGTGGTGTTGCAAGGCCAGCAGCCGTTGCGGCGGTCAGCAGCGTATTGAACACACCTGCACCCTTAGCTGTTTCCACAATGTTGGCTGCATTCGCAGTTGGTGAAACCAGAACGAGAGCCGCGACCGCGCCCATGAGCATTTTTTGCATATCGGTGCCTGTAGATTAGTGTTTCGATATATGGCTTACGAACGTCACGAGTTTCAGATGGTCCGTAAGTTCAATTTTACAGTTCACATTTTCTTTTGTGATCCAGCAACTTTCTGCCGCCATCGATTGACGCCGACTTGCAATTAAGAACGGTCTGCACCGTTCAACAATCGGGCCGAGAATTCTCATCTCCCGATAGGGCAAAGATAGGTAAGCGAAAGGAGGAGCAGTCACGTCTTTTGCGAGAGAAGGAGAGGGAGATCATCGACGGTCGCTTCCAACTCCTGGCAAGCGCACGCGAGGACATCGTAAAACGAGCGATCGTAGGTTTCGGCCGAGGGCCTACGGCTGTCGCATTCAGCCATGCTCGTACGATGAGGAAATTACCATCGTGCAATCCAGAGCTCCTGGGTAAGCGGACGCGCCCCTGATCGGTTTTTTCGATCAGGGATGGTGGACTGGAGCGGCTAGCTCTAAGCTCCGCCCGCCCCAAAATGGATTTGTGATGCCCAACCTTAGACAACTCGAATATCTCGTCGCTCTCTCCGAAACGCGACATTTCAGGCGCGCAGCAGAGCGTTCTAATACAACCCAGCCGACTGTCAGCGAGCAGTTGAAAGCCCTTGAGACCCGGCTTGGCGCTCAGCTGGTCGAACGCTCGAAGAGTAAGGTGCTGCTGACCCCGCTGGGAGAGCAGGTCGTTGAGATCGCCCGGCGGATGCTGTCCGATGCCAATGAGATACGGGCGCTTGCGGCGAGCGGTGGAAGCGAGCTGTCTGGTGTCCTGCGGCTCGGCTTGCCATCGACGATCGGTCCCTATTTGCTGCCTATCGTTATCCCCGAGCTGCAGCGGGCCTACCCAGGACTTAAACTCTACGTGCGCGAAGAGTTGCCAAGCTCATTACCCGGATCGCTCCAGGACGGCCACTTCGATTTGGTCATATCGTTGCTTCCGGTCAAAGGTGCCGAACTTGTTGACGAGCCGATCTTCCGGGAGCCGCTGTCGCTTGCTGTCTCGCGCGACCACCCACTTGCTGCAACCGGTCAAGTCAAGCGAGAGTCGCTTGCGAACATTGACGTTCTAGCCCTGGGGAAGGGGCATCAACTTCACGATGCCGTTCTCGCGCTTTGTCAGGATCTCGGCGCGCGTCTGCGGTTCGAGTACGAAGGAACCAGTCTCGACACGCTACGCGAGATGGTTGCCATGGGCCTCGGCGTTACGTTCCTTCCGGGCCTTTACGTCAAGTCCGTGGTCGCGCGCGACAAGAGTATTTGTATCGTCGAACTTGAGGGACGAACGATTTACCGCACAGTTGGCCTAGTCTGGCGGCAAACCAGTGCCCGTCATGAAAACTACCGCGCACTAGCCCAGCTACTGCGGATCCAGATCCAAAAGCACTTCTCTGAATTCGCGATACTCAGCAAGTAGGCGCAATCGTTAAATCCGATCAATGCTGCAAGAAACATCTATTGGAACGATGGTTTGGCTTTCACCATCTCCGGGTTATCGCCAGCGGTGAGCAGGTCGTTAACTCGCATGAACGGGCTAGTCAAGCTCGCCTGGAACGCCTCGTCCGCTGTGTCTTGGAACATGACTTACGGAGGAATAATGATGAGATACACGCAGTCGGTTTTAGTGGTCGCAATGTTGTTTGGTGCGAGTGCTGCAGCGCTTCCTGTTCACGCAGCGACAAGCACCGACGGGCCGGCCACGCCGCCTTCGGTGCTGGCATTTGACCAGCCTCTGAAAGAAAACAGCATCATGCTCGACTACGTGCAACTGCCCGCGCAGGGCTATGTCGCCGTCTACAAGGTGGGCAAAGATAGCAAACCCGCCGGCGAAGCGATCGGTTACACCAAACTCGAACCGGGCGATCACCGAAACCTGAAGGTGAAGCTGACGAAGACGCCAATGTCTGGTGATCAATTGTGGGTCTCGCTGTACAAGGATAAAGATCAGAATCCTTCATTTGATCCGGGCGCCGGCGACAAGCCATTCTGGCAAAAAACGGAATTGCCCCCGGAATCGATGATCACGGTTCGGTAGGCTTCTCAGCCCTTTGCGTAAGTAAAACAGGAAACGCTGATCTGAACTTGGTGGCCTTCCCGACAAGGGAAGAGCCGCTGAGTTCGCACCTTTCTAATCGTCGGCGCTCACGAAGCGGCCGGCGTCGTTCGGGGGACGAGCCGGGTGAACCTTGAAAGCTGGTGGCAGGCCGCTATTGAGATCGTTCGCGAGAACGAAACTTTCATTGAGGTCGCACTTTTCGTATTCGCCTTTGCGGAGTCAATTCTTTTTGCCTCCGTATTCGTTCCCTCAACCCCCATCTTCATCGGCGTCGGTGCACTGGAAGGCGCAGCCGAAGGGCCTCTCGTTCCTCTGATAATCGCCGGAAGCTTGGGCGCTCTTGCAGGCGACATCGTCTCATATGCGATTGGCTACCGCGTCCGCGGTAACCTCGCCAAGATGTGGCTTCTGCGCGACCACCCCAACCAGCTGGAGCGCGCCCGCCGGTTTGTCGAAAAGTGGGGTGCCGCCGCTGTCGTCGCCTCTAAGCTATCTGGACCCCTGCGCCCCATCGTCCCGATGCTGGTGGGCGCTTCGAGCATGTCGAGCGCAAAGTTCATTCTGGCCAGCGCTGCCTCATCGGTGATCTGGGCGGTTCTCGTTCTCGCTCCAGCCTATTACGGCTTCATGGCGATGACCCATTGATCGCGCGTTAATCCGACCGCCGTTGACGATTGTGGTCCGATAAACGCATGGCTGGGTATGCAACTCCCTAGCCCGGCAAACGCCGGTTAGACACAAAGAGGCATTTGAGGCACGTATAGGCTCGCAAGCGACGAAGTCGGGCAGCAGCGTCATCGACATCATCAGTGAGCGTTCGGCGTTCGGTCTATCTTAGCTCTGCTGAAGGCATTGTCACATTAAGCGAAATTGGCCCAATATGGACAATCGACCGGCAGGCTAACCCTTTGAAATACCACGCGTCGAAATCAGCGGCTGTCGGCAAATTCCAGTCAATCAGACTTAATGTGACAACGCCTCTGGCGGCACCATTTTGTCGCGCCCCCTATCTGGCCGCCGCTTGTTGATATCAATTTGCGATTGATCGGCATCAATCCAACCCGCTTCACGTGGCATTAAAATTGACACCCGCGCACACGAGAATGCCCCCCGTTACTCGATGCCAGCGCGGTTAGCCGGTTCGCACCCCCACCCACCTGCAACCGGCCAATAGTAGCCGCCAGTTTGCCCCCGCATTCTGGCGGCATACCTGTTGGCGCACTCACTACGACAACGACTTGGTCTCACTCGGCCTCTTGCCAGTCCTGCGTTTGAAGGCCGCGGAAAAACTCGCGTGGGTTGAAAAGCCGAGCAAGAAAGCCTGCCGCATTGTCACATTAGCACGTGGTTCACGCGAGACTGCACGAAGTCGCCATGCTTCACGCCGCAGCAGTCACAGCGTCCCACCTCTCGCTGCTGCTCAGAACTGTCGCATTGTCCTGCGCGAGATCAGATGACGCTGGACGTTGAAAGTGTTGTAGACCCCCGCGTGTGTTGAGAGAAATCTCTGGGCTGAACCGGCTGATTTGAATCGCTGCATCCGTCGTTCTCTTTGCCGTATCGGGAGATGAGAATTCTCGGCCCGATTGTTGATCCGACCGCCGGTTATGTGGCGAGCTCTCATCCCGAGTTCGCTCAATGCCGCGCCATATGATGGCAGTTTGTCTGTCATGACAGCGTCTGGCGAGAAGCCTTGTGACTTGAGCAGTTTCCGAATCAGCTTCAAGGCTGCTCGCTTGTTTCGGCGCGATTGCACCGGCACGTCCAGAACCACTCCCTCGCAATCAACGGCGCGCCACAGGTATATGTTCTTGCCGTTGATCGAGACGAAGACTTCATCGAGATGCCAACGCGTATCAGCACGCGGGTGCGAGCGTCTGACTTTGCTGGCATAGGCAAAGCCAAACTTAAACGACCAGCGCCGGACCGTTTCATACGAGACATCGATGCCGCGTTGGGACAACATATCCTCGACATCGCGCAGGCTCAGAGGAAAGCGAAAGTACAGCCAGACCGCTTACTGGATCACAGCGGCCGGGAAGCGATGGCGACGATAGTAAGAACTGCTCATCGGACGTTGATAGCATACGGCATCAACTGAGCAGGCGTGTTACCGTAACAACACCAGCAGCTCTTAGAATCGGTCACCCACCACACTTGCACGAAATCTCCCATGCTGAATAGTCAAGCCGCAAGTCCTCATCGGATCCGAATAATTGACATTGTGAGGGGAGTGGCTGTGCTTGGCATTTTCGCCATTAATATCCAAGAAATGGCCTTCCCCGAAGACCTTGCATTTTATTTCCAATTCATCGACAAAGAACAATATTTCAGTAATTTTGTCGGGGTTTCTTTAGAGATACTCCTTTACGGGAAAATGAGAGGGTTATTCGCCATACTATTTGGCGCAAGTTCAATGCTGGTCATTCAAACACTTACAGACCCAGAAACAGGGTCAATAGATGCTCGTTATTATTTCCGACGCCTTATGTGGCTTGCCGCCTTTGGCTTGTTGAATTCGTATCTCTTTTTGTGGTGGGGCGACATACTATTTAAATACGCCCTATTGGGAGCACTTCTGTTCCCACTCCGACTAGCCTCCACAAGAGCGTTGATTGTTCTAGCAATGGCCAGCCTTACAGTTTTGACGGCCCAACCCTATTTGAGATACAGTGAAGTTGCAGCATTAAAAGAAAATGTGGGCGAGATCGAGAGAAGCGCGCAGAAAGGACAGGTGATCACTCCAGAGGCGAAGGAGATGGAAGGTCAATGGCAAGAGAGGCAGAGGGATTTACAGCCAGACTACAATCTAATTGATAATGAGGTAAAAATAAAGACCGGTGAGCATTCTGCGCTATTCAAACACGTAGCCTGGAAGGCTTTTGAAGAGCAAACTACTATATTCTATCAGGAAGATTTCTTCGACATTTTCTTGTATATGGTCATTGGGATAATACTGTTCCGATTTAATTTCTTCGGCGAGCACCATGCACGCCAGCCTCTTCAATTGGCAATCGCATTGCTTGGCTTATCTCTAGGTTTTCTTGTTCACGCGTGGATTAGCTGGAGCCTGATGACAAACCGATTGGACCCACTTAAATCTGAATATTATCTCATATTCTTTGATGTTGGTCGACTTCCGTTTGTAATAGGCTATCTAAGCCTGATCATATTCCTTTTTCACAATGAGTTGCTCAAATTCTATGGCGATTGCTTGGCGGCTGTTGGTCGAATGGCATTGTCCAATTACTTGCTCCAATCAGTCATAGGCGGCTTTCTCTTTTATGGAATTGGCCTTGGTCAATTCAACCAACTGACGCGATCTGAAATCGCCATTATCATCGTTGTGGTATGGACATTTCAAATCATATTTAGCGTGATGTGGATGGCCGCGTTCTATTACGGTCCGTTCGAATGGGTTTGGCGTTCGTTGACCTACTCGAAGTTTCAGCCGCTGCGAAAAGCCTAGATCGTTAGGTTTGGAGGCCGGAGGGACATTGGAAAGTTCGCAAGGCGCGCGGACACGCGACCGTCGCAAACGATCAAATCCGGATCGGCTAAGTCACTTGAGACTGTTGATGAAAGCTACAAGACTTTGGATTTGCGCCTCTGTCATTTCGAACTGCGGCATCGCTTCGTGAGGAGCTGCAATGCCACGCTCCAATGGTTCTCGAAGAGTCAGGAGCGGATGACGGCGCTTTAGGTCACGAAACGGAGGGGCATCCGGATTCGAACTATTGCCCTGCATTTCGATTGCGTGGCACCAAGCGCAGTTCTTCTCGGCGAGCGTCTTTCCCTCTTTTGTGAGACGGGTTGCCTGTGCAGCCAGGTCACCTTCTGCCCCTAGCCGCTCTAGTGCGATTCGCGCTCCGGACAACGATGGATCGATAGAAAGGGCACGCCTAAAATCCTGCACGGCTTCAGCTCTTTTTGCCATCGCCTCGAAGGCATATCCGCGATTATTGTACGCAAGCGAATAAAGAGGGCTAGCCGCGATAGCAGCAGTATAGTCGATGATAGCTTTCTCAATATCGCCTTTTTTTCGGTGAGCAAGTCCCCGATTGTTGAGCGCGACGGAGTTTGTCGGGTTGCGTGCAATCGCTTGATTGAAGTCCTCAATGGCCGCATCAAGTTTCCCGGCAACGAGCAGAGCGTGCCCGCGCAAAACCAGGTAGTTGATCAGTCTCGGCTTGAGAGCGATGGCCCGATCAAAATCGGCGATCGCAGCCGACTGATTTCCAGCAGCCAACCTTAGCGTGCCGCGCCCTGAATAGGCTTTATCGTCTTTCGGATTGAGCGCGATGGCGTTGTTGAAATCCTGAATTGCCTGCTCATCAGCACCTGCTTCCATGCGCAGAGTGCCGCGGATGCGATAGGCAGCGCTCTTTTCCATCGGCTTAAATCCGGATCCCGACACAACCCTTGTGCAGGCATCGATCCGGTCATGCACGGATACTCGCGACTTACATTTGGACAGCACATCCGCCTGAGCGTACCCAGCGACACAAAACATCGAAACAGCGCCCATCAGCAATCGCTTAATCATTGATGACACCTCGTTCTTCCTGATGGCAACTATCGGGGACTAAGAGCTGCGGATCTCTGTGGTAGGTCAATATATGTGTTCTCTGGTCAAGCGAAGTGTGGAAAACGGCGCAAATAAGAATTGGCAACTTTTAAGATCTGTCTGCGCAATCGGACGTGGACTGGAGGCGCTCCAGTCTATTACCTCGGCCAAGTACCGGTAGCTAGGCGTTGTCATCTATGGACGCCCCGTTGATTGCAAGTGTTTTTCGATCTGATGGGCAGTTGGGTTTGCAGTCATCTATCCGGCCTCGTTGAGCAGCCTCCTATTGGCCGCGGGCCCTGATGGAATCCGAGGATCGACGCCCATTCACGTTATCGAGCTACGCGCTCGGACAAAGCCGCGGGTTTAGCCGATCCCGGTTACCCTGTTTCGCCATCACATCAATGTCACCCTCGCAATAGTGTCCGGCCTACTTCGCGCTATGTCGTCACGTGAGCTTTGGCACAGAAGACTTCACGCCGGCTGAGCAATGCCCACACGATACGGGCGGTCTTGTTGGCCATTGCCACCAGAACAACATTTGTAGGCCGGCGCGCCAGCAGGGCTTCCTGCCATCGCGATCGTTCCTCCTTTTTGCGCCTGGACCACAGAAGAACGGTTCGCGCGCCATGAACGAGGAGCTTTCTCAGATAGCCATCTCCCCGCTTCGATATGCGCCCCAGCCGGTCCTTCCCGGCGCTGGAATGCTGTTTGGGAACAAGCCCAAGCCAGGCCGCCAACTGACGCCCGGAGCGGAACTGCGAGGCATCGCCGATCGTCGCGACAAGAGCCGTGGCCGTGATCACTCCAACACCCGGGATCGTCGCAAGTCGTCGGCTTGCCTCAGTCGCGCGATGCCAGCTCGTCAGTTGTCTCTCAAGGCCAAGGATCTGTTCCTGAACCATCTCATACTGGCGAATAAGAGAACCAAGCGCCTGGCGTACCAATGCAGGAAGACGATCGTCTTGGTGGTCCTCTATTATTCCGATCAGTGCCGTGACCTTGGACGCACCTTGCGCAACAACAATACCGAACTCAGCACAATGACCCCGGATAGCATTGATGAGCATGGTTCTCTGGCGCACCAGAAGTTCGCGTGCTCGGTGTAGTGTCAGAACCGATTGCTGCTCGGCGCTCTTCACGGCTGCGTAGCGCATCGTCGGACGGCTCAGCGCTTCGCAGATCGCTTCGGCATCAGACGCATCGTTCTTATTCGTCTTCACAAACGGCTTCACATATTGCGGAGGGATCAACCGCACCGAATGACCGAGTTCCTGAAGCTCTCGCGCCCAATAATGCGCACTTGCACAAGCCTCTATCCCAATCACACAAGGGGGAAGCTTGGCAAAGAACCCAAGGACCTGTGAACGACGCAGCTTCCTGCGCAAAACCGGCCTGCCATCCCGATCCGCAACGTGCACCTGAAATACTGACTTCGCCAGATCCAACCCAATTGTCGTAATATTCGTCATGGACGCCTCCTCTTTCCGGAACGATCTAAACGCTCCATCATCATTCTTTGGGAAGTCAGGAGGGGCGTCCATGCCATCACGTTTATTCGTGTGCTGCGCGAAAATGCACGGCGTCGCCATGTTTCACGCTGCAGCAGTCACGGCATTCCACCTGTCCATGGCTGCCGCTCGGAACTGTCGCATTGTTCTGCGTGAGATCAGATGGCGTTGAACGTTGAAGGCGTTATAGATCGCTGCATGTGTCGAGAGGAATCGTTGCGCCAAACCGGCGGACTTGAAGCGCTGCATCCCTCGTTCTCGCTGCCGTACCGGGAGATGCGAATTCTCGGCCCGATTGTTGATCCGACCGCCGGTTATGTGGCGAGCTCTCATCCCAAGTTCGCTCAATGCCGCGCCATATGATGGCAGTTTGTCTGTCATGAAGGCGTCTGGAGAGAAGCCTTGTGACTTGAGCAGTTTCCGCATCAGCTTCAAGGCTGCTCGCTTGTTTCGGCGCGATTGCACCAGCACGTCCAGGACCTCTTCCTCGCAATCAATAATTGGAGTATAGGAGGAAAGCCCAATGTCGGAGTTCGCACTCTGGTCATGGCCTAGACTAGCTTGGCTCATGGCCGCACTGCTGGTCACAACATTTTTTCCCAGTCATCTGTAGTCGCAAACGCCCCAAAAACCCAACATCCTTGTTATCTGGGGCGATGATGTGGTGCGACGGTGAGCCGGCATCCAGCTTACATGCGGGTCGTCCGCAACCTGCGCTCAACGGTAAACCTGTTCAGCTGGCTAACCTGAGATCGTTTTGTCCCAGCGCACTTTTTTCACGCTGCTTAAAGACCTCCCCGATGCCAATGAGCACAGGTCCCCGAGGTGAATCGGGACTGGTCACCTTCAAGTCACCCAGGGACATATAGATACGGCTCCCCTCCTTCCGGGAAACCCCGGTCGCGATCACTGCGGGTGTCGCCTCACTCAAACCCTCTCGTATCAGGCGCTCGGCGATCTGAGCCGCCGTCCGGCCTCCCATGTAGAAAATCACCGTCGTCTCCGGATCGGCAAGCCCCTTCCAATCAAGGTCTTCAGGAAGTCTTCCAGCGCGCGAGTGACCTGTCACAAACCGTACGGAATGAGCGCTGTTTCGATGAGTCAAGGACACCCCGAGTTCGGAGGCCAGTGCAATGCCCGATGTGATACCTGGCACGACGGAAACCGCTATGCGCTCCAGATCGAGGCGTTCGATCTCTTCGCCCGCGCGTCCGAAGATCATCGGATCCCCGGATTTAAGGCGCACCACGTGCTTGCCCTGCTTGGCCAGCTTGATCATCAAGTCGTTGATATCATCCTGGCGGCAACTCTGCCGACCGCCACGCTTACCCACTAGCATCCGCTTCGCCTCGCGGCGCGCCAACTCCAACACCTCGTCCGACACGAGATCATCGAACAAGATCACATCGGCGGACTGTAACGCGCGAACGGCTTTCAAGGTCAAAAGCTCCGGATCGCCGGGTCCTGCGCCAACAAGCGTAACCCGTCCGGCTGAACACAGCGCCTCCGCCGGCGACTTGCCGAAAGCACGCTCAACAAATCGTTCCCACAACGCGCGACGCCGCGGCGGCACTTCAGCCGGCTTTCGAGACGGTGTTGCCATCGATAATCCTCGCGATTTCAGCGCGGCACGAGCCGCAGTTGGTGCCGGCCTTTAAGCACGCCCCCACCGCATCGACCGTGGCGCATCCTTGCTTGCCGATAGCCTCGACGATCTGGTTCACTCCAACTTCGAAACACGAGCAGATAGTGGCCCCAGGATCGGGCACATCCGCTCCTGGATTGCCGGCCAGCAGCCTCAGCCTTTCGGCCTGTGCGATTGGGCGCCCTAATTCTCCAACGGCCCAGCTGCGGGAGACCGTAAGGGGAATACTTGAGACGAATAGAGCCGCCATCAGACGGCCATCGCGCAATCTTGCACAGCGATACCGGCCAGCTCTGACATCCCGGTAAGTGAGAAGCTCGTCTTCCGGCCCGGCCTCTTCAACAAAAAGCCTTGCTGCGAACGCATCCCAGTCGTCCGGCGCGGTAAGGTCCGCAAGCTCGATACGGCACCCATACTTGGCTGGAGCGATGGCGTGGTAGACGGTGTCGGGAACGTTAATCCGTCTTGCACTAATCGCGAAACCGTACCAAGCAGCCTCCAAGTCGCGCACTGCGACCGGCGTAAATTTCGACTCCGGCTGACCCGAAATCGGATCGGTTAGCGCTGAAATGAGGCTGTCAATCCGAGCCAAGCTGGCGTACCGGTCAGTCCAGTGCATCGGCGCGAAGACATTGCCGCGACGCACGCCCAACGAAATCGAAACGCGCAGAATAGCCCGGCCATGCGGGCTCTCGACTACAACCAACGACCCGGCGCCCAATCCGCGGTCAGCAGCATCGTCGGGGTGCATCTCGACGAACGGTTCTGCGTAATGCGTCATCAGTCTGGGTGCCTTCGCCGTGCGTGTCATTGTGTGCCACTGATCGCGAATACGACCAGTGTTGAGAACCAACGGAAATGCTTCGGATACCTGCGAAGCTGGACTGCGTGGTATCGTTGGAATAAAGCGGCCGCGCCCGTCTACAGTAAAGAAGCCGCCTTCGCCAAAGAAGCGTGTTTCGGTAATGAGGCTGCCCTTACGTTGCGGCCATTGAAATGGGCTCAGCTCATCATAGTCCTCGACGGATACGTCGGCGTAGGCGGAAATATCGAGGTCGCGGCGGCCCTCATTCTTATAACCAGTCAGCGCCGCGTATTCGGCGAAAATCTGATGTGGTCTGGTGAAATCGAAGGCTTCAGCATAGCCCATCCGTTTGGCCACTTCGCAGATCTGCCACCAATCAGGTTTTGCCTCCCCGGGCGGCTCAAGAAAGGCGCGCTGGCGCGAAACACGTCGCTCGGAGTTGGTAACAGTACCATCCTTTTCACCCCAGGCGGCCGCTGGGAGCAGGACGTTTGCCACGGCTGTGGTGTCGGTATGGCGTGTCACATCCGAAACCACGACGAAAGGGCAGGCGTCGATTGCGCTGCGGACTCTATCTGCTTCCGGCAGGCTGTCGACGGGATTGGTTGCTATGATCCAAAGCGCTTTGATACGCCCATCAGCCACCGCATCGAACAGCTCGACGGCCTTGTGACCCTGTGCGCTGGCAATGCGCGGCGAGTCCCAAAAGTCCTGCACGATGCGGCGGTGTTCAGCGTCACCGAGCTCCATGTGCGCGGCCAGCATGTTTGCTAGACCACCAACTTCACGCCCACCCATGGCATTTGGCTGACCAGTCACCGAGAAAGGGCCCATTCCGGGTTTGCCAATGCGCCCGGACGCCAAGTGGCAATTAATGATGGCGTTGACTTTATCTGTGCCGGAGGTGGATTGGTTCACCCCCTGGCTGTAGACACTGACGGTACGTTCGGTCTCGGCGAACAATTCGTAAAAGTCGATGATCTGAGAAATTGGCAGGTCGCAAAGCTCGGCAATCTCAGACAGGTCGAGGGAGCTGGCGGCATCGACGGCTTCGCGAGAGCCAACGGTATGGCGGGCGATGTAGGCGCTATCCAAGCAGTTAGTTGCGGCAAGATGTGCCAACAATCCGCAAAACAACGCGACGTCTGTTCCTGCGGCGATGGCCAAATGCAGATCCGCGAATTCGCAAGTTGCTGTAGCCCGCGGGTCGATGACCACGATCTTAGTGCCTCGTTGTCTGCGAGCGGCAGCAAGACGCTGGAATAGAACCGGGTGGCACCACGCGAGGTTGGACCCGACCAGGACGACCAGGTCGGCTTGCTCCAAGTCGCTATAGGTTCCAGGAACGGTGTCCGAACCGAAAGCCCGCTTATGGCCAGCGACTGAGGAGGCCATGCACAAGCGCGAATTAGTATCGATATTGGCGGTGCCGATGTACCCCTTTATAAGCTTATTTGCGACGTAGTAGTCCTCGGTCAGGATTTGGCCCGAAACGTAAAGCGCTACGCTTTCGGGACCGTGGTCACGGATAGTCTCGGTGAACTTTCCAGCGACGAAATCGAGAATTTCCTCCCAGCTCGTGCGTGCACCCTCGATCTGCGGATGAAGCAACCGATCATCGAGCGAAAGAGTCTCGCCGAGCGCCGAGCCCTTTGAACAAAGACCACCAAAGTTTGCGGGATGGTCCTGGTCGCCCTTCACATCGGCACCCCCGTCCGCCCGCAACCTTGCGAGGACGCCGCAGCCGACGCCGCAGTAGGGACAGGTCGTTTTCGTCCAAGAGCCGTCCATTATGCAGCATCTTTATTACGGACGAACTTCGAGGATTCGAGCAGTATGCGCCCTGCTTCGGTTCTCACGACGAAGGTTTTTACCTCGCCTTCATCAGCACCTTGGGCAAGACCGGTTTCCAAGTTGATGACCCAGTTATGCAGCGGGCATGTCACCGCGTTGCCATGAACGATACCCTGGCTCAGCGGTCCACCCCTGTGGGGACACTTGTCGTCAAGCGCGAAGACTTGGTCATCTTTTGTCCGGAAGAGCGCAACACAGCCGGCCGCGGTTTTGACCAACCGCGCGCCTTGCCTAGGAATATCCTCAAGCGCTCCGACATCAATCCAAATGTTGTCCATAATGGTCACTCGGCCGCCTCCATGCGGGTCAAGTCAGCCATCGGTGCGAACTCGTGGGCATCCTTGATGCCGCGTGCGCGTTCGGCCCATGGGTCGCTCTGCGAGAACTTCTGCGAAAAGGCGAAGGCTTCAAACAACCTCCTACGACGCTCCACGTCGACAATGACGGCCGCTTGGATAAACTCGATGCCAACCCGCTTGGCCCATTTGTAAATACGTTCCAGATAGTGCCCCTGCTCACGGTAGAGCTGCACCAGCGCAACGATCACCTCGATAGCTTCGTCCTCGGTCTTAACGTGGCAAAGGAATTCCGTGCCCTTGATGTCAAGCCCGGCCGCTCCAGCAAAGTGGATCTCAAAGCCGCTATCGACGCAGATGACGCCGACGTCCTTGCACGTCGCTTCGGAGCAGTTTCGCGGGCACCCGGAAACAGCCATTTTGACTTTCGCCGGGGTCCACGAGCCCCACATGAATTTCTCGATGCGAACGCCGAGGCCAGTTGAATCCTGGGTGCCGAAGCGGCACCAATCTGTTCCCACGCAGGTCTTAACGGTTCTCAGCGCCTTGCCGTAAGCGTGCCCCGACACTAACCCCGCTGCATTGAGATCCGCCCAGACGGCGGGCAGATCCTCTTTCTTGACGCCAAGCAAATCTATGCGCTGGCCGCCAGTGCATTTCACCGTCGGAATTTCGAACTTCTCAGCGACATCCGCAATCGCGCGCAGTTCCTGCGGGTTGGTGACCCCGCCCCACATGCGCGGCACGACCGAATAGGTGCCGTCCTTTTGAATATTGGCGTGAACCCGCTCGTTGATGAAGCGCGACTGGTTGTCGTCGACGTAATCACCAGGCCAACTCGACAGCATGTAGTAGTTGAGAGCCGGACGGCACTTGGCGCATCCACCCGAACTCGTCCATTCCAATTCCTGCATCAGGTCAGGTATCGATTTGAGTTCCTTGGCGACGATCAAGCGGCGCACCTCGGCATGGCCCAGATCCGTGCAACCACACATCGCCCTAACGGCTGCTGCGTCGTAGGCATCACCAAGCGACAAAGCCAACAGCTGTTCCACCAACCCAGAGCAAGTCCCGCAAGAGGCAGACGCCTTGGTATGCGCACGCACATCATCGATCGACGTCAGCCCCTGATCATTTATCGCCGCAACGATCGTCCCCTTGCAAACGCCGTTGCAGCCGCAGATTTCGGCATCAGTCGGGAGTGTTGCAACGGCCGCCGAAGGGTCCGCCTGGGTCCCTCCCGCATAAGCCGGACCAAAGATCAGCGTATCGCGCATTTCGCTGATGTCGGTGCCATCTTTGATATGCTGAAAAAACCAGCTGCTGTCGGAGGTGTCGCCGAATAGGACTGCGCCGACGACCTTATCATCCTCGAGCACCAAGCGTTTGTAGACACCACGAGTAGCATCGCGCAGCACGATCTCCTCTCGGCCCTCAGCATCGGCGAAGTCACCAGCAGAGAACAAATCGACGCCGGTCACCTTGAGCTTAGTCGCAAGGGCTTTGTCGGTAAATCCCGCCCCGCCCAATCCGGTAAGCTCGTTGGAGACGATGTTGGCCTGCTCATAGAGTGGCGCGACGAGCCCATAGACGTTGCCGTTGAATTCGACGCATTCGCCGACGGCCAAGATGTCTGGATCCGAAGTGCGCAGGCGTTCGTCAACAACGATGCCGCGGTTCGTTTCCAGCCCTGCCTCTTTTGCAATCGCGGCGTTAGGGCGGATACCAACGGCCATTACGACAATGTCGGCGGCAATCTCGGCTCCATCGTCGAGCACAACACCGCGGACGCGCGTCGATCCTCGACTATCGTGGGTCGCCAAAATTTCTTTCGTATTTGCCTTGGTGATAACTTTGATGGCGCGATCTTCCAGGGCACGCTTGAGGAGCCCTCCAGCGGCCGCATCGAGCTGACGCTCCATCAGCGTCGGCATCAAGTGCACGACGGTGACCTCCATGCCGCGCGCTTTGAGGCCAGCCGCTGCTTCCAGGCCCAAAAGCCCACCACCGATGACGACCGCATGACCACCGTTTTCAGCGGCGATCAGCATGGCGTTGACATCATCTAGATCGCGATAGGTTAGAACGCCGGCAAGATCTCTACCGGGAACTGGGATAATGAACGGCACCGAACCGGTGGCAATGAGCAACTTGTCGTAGGCTGCTGTGGTGCCATCCTCCGCGGTAACCGTCTTAGCGGCTCGGTCAATCGCAACGACCTTTTTGCCCTTGTGTAACTTGACACCGTTTTGCTCGTACCAGGCGTCACCGTGAATGACGATTTCCTCGTAGGACTTTTCTCCAGACAGAACCGGCGACAGCAGAATACGGTCGTAGTTGGTGCGCGGCTCCGCATTGAAGATTGTTACGTCGTAGGTCCCAGGAGCGGCTTCGAACAAGCGTTCGAGTGCCCGTCCGGGTGCCATGCCGTTGCCAATAACGACAAGCCTATTGGTCATCGTATGCCTCCATTCAAGCCGCTTCGATTGTCGCCGCGGGCTTTTTCTCGGAACGCTTCACCTTGACGCCGGCCAGAACTTCAGGATCAGGATTGGCGCCTCCCTCATAGGCTTCGAGGAACTCAAGCAGCTCCTGCCGGTAGGCGTAGTAATCGGCATGCTCGAGCAGTTCCTTACGCGAGCGCGGGCGCGGCAGGATTACGTCCATGACGTTGCCAATTCTGGCGTTGGGACCATTGGTCATCATCACGCACCGGTCAGCTAGCAAGATGGCTTCGTCGACATCATGGGTCACACAGATGGCCGTCACCTTCGTGCGGCTCCAGACCTCCATCAGCACTTCCTGCAGCTCCCAACGTGTTAGACTGTCGAGCATGCCGAACGGCTCATCGAGCAAAAGCAACTTTGGTGACAGCGCGAATGCCCGCGCGATGCCAACGCGTTGACGCATACCGTTGGAAAGTTCGCTGGCAAGCTTGTCAATTGCATCGGAAAGACCGACGCGCTCGAGGTAATACGCGACGATGTCGTCACGCTCCGCCTTGCTGGCGTGCGGGTAGACCCGGTCAACGCCGAGGGTGACGTTTTCACGAGCTGTCAACCATGGAAACAGTGACGGAGCCTGGAACACGACCGCTCGGTCGGGACCTGCGTTCGTAACTTCTTTACCGTCGAGGATGATGCCGCCCGACGAGATATCATTCAGTCCGGCAGTCATCGACAAAACGGTGGACTTGCCGCAACCTGAATGCCCGATCAGCGTGATGAACTCGCCCTTTTTCATTTTGAGATCGAAACCGTCGACGACCTTCAGCGGTCCCTTCGGCGTCGGGTAAACCTTTTCGAGCTGAGAGAATTCGAGGTAGCGATCAGTGCGCGGAGAAGCTGCCGCTTTCTGATAGGCTCTGGGAAGCGCCACCTTGTTGCCGCCCAGTGTTATGGGAACGATGTTCGGCAGCTTTCTCGTCTCAGCTGTCTCCGCAGCGCGCTCCGCACCCATGTCGATCAGATAGCTGGTAATTTGCTGGCGAAGCTTTTGAAACTTTGGATCTGCACTGAGTGATGTGTGATCGCGAGGTCGTGGAATATCGACTTTGAACTCCTGGCCCAACGTGGCTTGGGGTCCCGGTGTCAGCGGGATGATCCGATCCGCAAGCAGGATTGCTTCGTCGACATCGTTGGTGATCAAGACAACGGTGCGCTTGTCCTGCTCCCAGATCTTTTCAATCTCGTCCTGCAGCTTGGAGCGGGTCAGGGCATCTAGCGCGGATAGTGGCTCGTCAAGCAGCAAGATTTCCGGGCTCATGGCCAACGCTCGCGCAACCGCAACGCGCTGACGCATGCCGCCTGACAGCTCAGTCGGCCGACGGTCCGCAGCATGGCTGAGCCCGACCATCTCGATGTAGTGGCGGGTCCGCGTGTCGCGGCTTGGCTTGCTTTCCTTTCGGAACACCTGATCGACGGCCAGCGCCACATTGTCGAAGACAGTCAGCCACGGCATTAGCGAATAGGATTGAAAAACAATACCCCGGTCTGGGCCCGGCCCGGTAATCGGCTCACCCTTCAGCAACACCTCACCGCTATCGGCAGACACCAACCCTGCGATCGTCGAAATGAGTGTCGTTTTCCCGGAGCCGGAGAACCCCACGATCGCGACAAACTCGCCCTCTTCGACCTCAAGGTTGATGTCGTTCAGGACCTCGGTAACGGCACTGCCTTCTCCGTAGGATTTCTGCACGCCTCTGAGTTCGAGAAATGCCATCTTTGCTCTCCTGATCATAGCCACCACACGGCACGCCGGTGCTGGTCCCCTCGTTCAGCGCTTGTCGGAATAGGTGAAGGCGACTTGCAGCGCGTAGATCAGCCGGTCGAGCAGGAACCCGATGATGCCGATGGTCAACACCGCGACCATGATCTTAGCTAGCGAACTGGACGACCCGTTCTGGAATTCATCCCAGACGAATTTTCCAAGTCCCGGGTTCTGTGCCAGCATCTCCGCGGCAATCAGCACCATCCAACCCACGCCGAGCGAAAGACGCATGCCGGTGAAGATCAACGGCAGCGAAGATGGAAGCACCAGCTTCGTAATCGTCCGAGAGGTCGGAAGCTGCAGAACGCGACCGACATTGAGTAGGTCCTTATCTATGGATGACACGCCGAGCGCGGTGTTGATAAGCGTCGGCCACAGCGAACAGAGCGTCACAGTGATAGCAGAGATCAAAAGTGACTTCGGCAGCCAATCATAGGGATTCATGTATGCGGCTGAGACCACCATCGTCACGATCGGCAGCCAGGCCAGTGGAGAAACCGGCTTGAAGATTTGAATCAGTGGGTTCAGCGCGCCATTCACAGTCGGCGAAAGTCCCGACATGATGCCTAGCGGAATCGCAATAATGACGCCGACAAAGAAACCGAGCGCCACGGTAACGAGGCTGGTAAATATCTGATCGAAAAATGTTGGAGCGCCGGTATAGGAGCGATGCTTGACGCGATCCTCTTTACCGGCAGCGAGCAGCTTGGCGTTGCGTTTGTCCTGACGCTCGTAAAAGGCCACCTGACGCTCTCGCTCGTTGAGGTGGTCCTGATAGAGGTTCCCAGCCTGCTCCATTACCTGAGCGGGACCTGGAATAGCCCCCAACGATGTTTTTACCTGCGGCGCCATGTAGGCCCACGCGGCGACGAAAACGACAATGCCGATCAATGGAACGAACAGCTTCTGCCACAGCTCGCTCAAGTTCTGCTTCACGCTGTCGCCCATGGCCAACTTAATCAGCGGCACAATGAATCCCAAACCGAAGACCCCTAGCATGCCGGCGGCACCATTGAGTCTTTGGTAAATGCGCTGGACCCTCTTCGCGCGGGCCTCCTCGGCGTTCGTGTCAACGTAGTCAGTTACGGCAGCCATGATCATCTCCGGGTTATCTCGGCTGAGTTCTATTTTTTGCGGAACGGCAACTGAGCCGCCGTTCCGCGATCGCGTTGGGAGGAGGGGGATTGAGCCCGCGTCAGTTGCTTACGACTTCGGCGCCTTCGACTTTGTCGTCGCCCTTCAGACCGATCTTCAGGCTCTTGAGGTAAGCGTTCGGCTGCTTACCGTCGTAGGGAATGCCGTCGATCATGTCCTCGGCGGGAACCGGTGGTCGAAAGCCGTCGGTGCCGAACGGAAAGTCTGCCTTCGCGACTTGACCTTCCGCGATCAGCATTTCGGCGGCTTTCATGTAGATGTCGGGACGGTAAACTTTCTTGGCGGTCTCGAAGTACCACGCGTCGTCCTTGCCATCCGCGATCTGACCCCAGCGCCGCATCTGGGTCAGATACCAGATCGCATCGGAGTAATAAGGATAGGTCGCGAAGTAGCGGTAGAAGACGTTGAAGTCGGGCACGTCGCGCTTGTCGCCCTTCTCATACTCGAAGGTGCCTGTCATCGAGTTTGCAATGACTTCTTCATCGGCCCCGACATACTCCGAACGGGCAAGCATCTTCACCGCTTCCCTGCGATTTGCATTGCTGTTTTCATCAAGCCACTTCGCAGCGCGGATGAGAGCTTTCGTGAGCGCCACTGTCGTATTCGGATACTTGTCGGCGAATTCCTTGGTGATGCCGAAGACCTTTTCTGGATTGTTTTTCCAGATCTCGTAGTCGGTGATCACCGGCACGCCGATACCCTTGAAGACAGCAGCTTGGTTCCAGGGCTCACCAACGCAATAGCCGTAGATCGTACCGGCTTCGAGAGTGGCCGGCATCTGCGGTGGCGGCGTCACGGAGAGTAGCGCCTTGGCCTGAATGGTCCCGGATGTGTCGGTTGGCGAATAATAGCCAGGGTGTATCCCACCGGAAGCCAACCAGTAGCGCAGTTCGTAGTTGTGGGTGGAGACCGGGAACACCATGCCCATCTTGAACGCCTTGCCCTCGTCGGCGAATTTTTCGATGACGGGGATAAGCGCCTCAGCCTTGATCGGATGCACCGGCTTGCCGTCGGCCTGCTTGGGAATGTGCGGTTTCATCAGCTCCCAAACTTCGTTGGAAACCGTGATGCCGTTGCCGTTGAGGTCCATGGAGAACGGCGTGATGATATGTGCCTTGGTACCGAAACCGATAGTGGCAGCGAGAGGCTGGCCAGCCAGCATATGAGCGCCGTCCAGCTCGCCAGTGATGACCCGGTCTAGCAAGACCTTCCAATTGGCCTGCGCTTCAAGGGTAACGAATAATCCCTCGTCTTCGAAGTAGCCAAGCTCCTTTGCAACGGCGAGCGGCGCCATGTCGGTCAGCTTAATGAAACCAAATTTCAGTTCGTCTTTTTCAACGTCCAGCATATCAGCTTTAACGCCTGATGCCGCGAATGCCGACAGCAACGCTATGACGCCAACTGCGGCCACAAAAAGCCTCTTCGTTGCGCTGCTGCGATCCGCTAGGGAAGTGGTGAACATACAGTTCTCCTGCCTTTATGAAGTCACCCTTGATGGGCCGGGTGACTCGTTGCTCATCGAGACCGAAACAAAAAACGCCGCGCGAAGCTGGGAAGACGAAAGCGTCTTCCTTCCCTTCGGCGGCGTTGCCGGGGCCCGAACTTGAGGGCTGTGTTCGTTGCGGGCCTTCATTGGCCTCGCTGCACTCATTGGCACAAATCGTGCCACACGAGCTGGATTAAAAAAATCCTATAAATTCATAGCCTTGGGATGATTTTCAGGAATTTTCACGGTGCCTTAGCGAATGCGATTTCTGCCTAATCTGAAGGCGCGTGGCGCTCGTTTGTGCAATGCAGCGTAATAATTCATGACCCAATCGGGGATCATTCTCGCTATAACGAATCATTGGCCTTGAAGCCTTCAAGATACGCTTCCAAACGATCAGGATCGAAGACCTCACCATCAAAGAAAGTGTCGGGTCCGAGCCGCAACTGGCCGAGCGCGGATCCGGCAGGAGTTTCGATCTTCAACGCGCCTTCGACCTTCGCGTTAGCCGACGGGATCTCGATACCCAGTGGCTCAAGTGCGGCGCGGTAAAGGTCGGGGCGGTAAGTGCCGCGTGCGATCTCAACCCCTTGCTGACTGAACGATACCTGTCCCCAGCGAACCATCTGGCTAAAGAACCACAGCGCGTGACTGGTCCACGGGAAGGTGGCCGCCTTCGATGCGAAATTCAAAAAGCCCTCAACCGGCAGCAATTCGCCGTCCGCGGTTTTCAGCCGGCGCGCAAGGCATGGCCGGATTTGCTCAGTTTTTTGTCCGACATACCGGTCGTCCGCCAGGATCGTCGCAAGCTCCTCTTGGTTGCCAATGGCATCACACCATTCGGCGGACCGGTAGAGAGCCCGGACCAACCTCGAAACGCCGTCCCCATGCGTCTCCGCCCAGTCTTCGCGAACTCCCAGAACCTTTTCCGGACTGTTCTGCCAGATCTGGGAATTGGTAGTGAGGATGACGCCATTGCCATCCGTCGCCGCAACGGTTCCCCAAGGTTCTCCAGCGCAGAAACCATCGATATGCCCGCTGGCGAGCGCCACCGGCATCAGTGGTGGCGGAATGACAACAAGGTCGATCGCTGCCCCAGGTATTAAACTCGCCGACGCGAGCCAGTAAGCCAGCTCATAGTGGTGCGCAGAGTAAGGGTGAACGACGCCCAATGAAAGGCACGGGAGAGACTGGGTTTCGCGTTTCCTCACCACCCGGCCCAAGGCACGGAGCGCATTTACGGCATCGAAGTCTGCCACATCCAGGTACTGGCTCAACCCTTGCCAGAGCTCGCGCGAGACGGTCACTGAGTTGGCGCCAGTCCCCAGCGCCATCGGCACGAGCATCCGGATCTGCAACGGACCAAGCGCGAGATTTGCAGCCACCGGCATGGGCGCCAGAATATGGGCTACATCGAGATGGGACACCGCCAGACGGTCTCGTATCGTCGCCCAGGAGGTTTCCCTTACCAGCTGCAGTTCGATGCCTTCCTGTTCAGCAAAGCCAAGTTCGCGCGCAATAACCAACGGCGCACAATCAACAAGCGGCATGAACCCAGCGCGAACCTCGCACATCGATGAAGTCATTTGCCTTCCCCCCCGCCAAGCAATCCCGCGGCGAGCACGAGGCTTTCTGCGATCTCGGCGATGCGTCGGTTCTGATTCATAGCGGTCTTTCGCAATAGCGCGTAAGCCTCTGGCTCCGCCAGGCCGCGTGTCTGCATCAATAAGGTCTTTGCGCGTTCGATGACCTTACGGTCCGCCAGTTGGGTCTTAGCCTCCTCCAGTTCCCGCTTGAGACGCTCAAAAGCGTTAAAGCGACTGATGGCCGTATCGAGGATGGAGCGCACCCGTTCCTTCTTCAGTCCGCCAACGACGTAGGCCGAAACGCCCGCCTCGATGGCCGCCTCGATCGAAGCTTGGTCGCTTTGATCGACAAACATGGCGATCGGCCGCTTTACCGCCCGGGACACCTCGAACATGTGCTCGAGGACGTCACGGTTCGGATTCTCCAAGTCGATGAAGATGACGTCGGGATCGATCTCGACGATCCTCCGCAACAATTGCGCGGTCTCATCCAGCACCGTGACGCGGACGCTTCCGCCATCACGCAGGCCGTCCTCGATAATTGAAGCGCGAAGCCGATTGTTGTCGATGATCAGAATATGAAGGGTCTGCTCGGACATGGCCGGCATATTGTGTGCGCCGCACAGCAATAGCAAGTGCAGGGGCGCCGGAGGCTATCCTCACGCCCCAGCTCGAAACCCAGTCCAGACGCCAAGCCCAGACCTTGTGCTGGCCAGCTTCGAACAAGCCAACGTGACGGAACTCGATGAGGCATTGCGGAACTCGCGTTCCAACGCGACCCGGGGTGGCTTTGCAATTCACCAATAGAATGCTTCGATCAACCTTTCGAGGGCGACCAGTTCGCACGACAGTCGGTCAGTATGCTTTACCGCGTGCCGTCACGGACCACAGCATCTCCACCTTGCCTTCGCGCACGCAGACATACCAGTCGTGCAAATTGCATGTGGGATCGATATGCCCGGGGATGAGCTTCAGCTTGTTGTTGATCCGCAAGACGCCATTCGGATCCGCGATCTCCCCATGTTCATCCGAGCATTTGACGTACGTGACGTCATTACGCCCGAAGATGACCGGCAAACCGCTATCGACCGACAACACCTTGAGACCCGCGTCACAAATAGCCTTGCCCAGCTTAGCGTGACTTATCACCGACGTGAGAATAAAGAGCGCGTTCTCAAATTCGAAAATGAACCTTCCGTCTTCACCTTTCACGCGCTGGTATTCCGCGTCCATGAATGCGTATGAACCGCACTGCAATTCGTTGTAAACGCCGGACTTGCCTTCGAAGTAGTATGATCCCGTGCCACCGCCCCCAACGATCGCGCATTCGAGCCCTTCGGCTTTCAGCAGTTCGACTGTCTTCCGCACTTGCCGGATCGCTTCGCCGATCGTGGCTTTACGTTCCCGATATCCGTAAATGTGTTGTGCTGGCCCCTGATAGCCCTGCAGGCCGGCGAACGTCAGACCGGCTGCCGCTACAATCGCCTTGGCCAGATCAACGACCGGTTGACCATAGCGCACACCGCAGCGTCCAGCGCCGCAGTCGATCTCCACCAGGACCTCAATCGTCGAACCATGCTTATGCGCGGCAGCCGAAAGGTCGGCGATGTTGGCGGCATCATCAACACAGACGATCATTCGAGCAGTTCCCGCGAGCCTTGCCAAGCGGTCGACCTTAGCGGCTTCACAAACCTGATTTGATATCAGCACATCTTTAATGCCGGCGCGGACAAACGATTCCGCCTCGCTGACTTTCTGACAACAGATGCCGCAGGCACCCGCCGCGATCTGCTTGAGGGCAAGTTCTGCGCACTTGTGCATCTTACCATGAACACGTAACCGCACGCCCATCTCATCCGCGAATGCCTGCATCCTCGCGATGTTGCGCTCCAGCGCATCAAGGTCGACCACGAGACAAGGCGTTTGAACATCGGCCGCAACCATGCCGGGGACGGCGGGGATGTCATAGCCCACCTCAAAGTTCTTGAATGAGGTGTTCAAGACGGCATCTCCTCAGCTTTTGATCCAAGGAAGTTTATCCAAATCGACATTGCCGCCGGTCAAAATCACACCGACACGCTTATCTGCAAAAACATCGCGGTTCTTCAGGATGGTCGCCAACGGAACAGCACAACTTGGTTCGATGATGATCTTCATCCGCTGCCAGGTGAGTTTCATTGCGGCGATTATTTCGTCTTCGGTCGCGGTGAGGATATCCGTGACGTAGTTGGACACGAAGTGCCAGGTTAGCTCCTTAAGCGGCACCTTCAGCCCATCGGCCACGGTCTGTGGAGCATCATCGGCAATTATGTATCCGGCCTTGAATGAGCGATAAGCGTCGTCCGCGTTGTTCGGCTCCGCCGCGTAGATCTTGACCTTCGGCGCGAGGTTGGACAGCGTCAGGCAGGTGCCCGAGATCATTCCGCCACCGCCGATTGGAGCGATCACCGCGTCGAGCATATCGACCTGCTCGTTGAGTTCACGCGAACACGTGGCCTGTCCCGCGATCACGCGCGGATCGTTATAGGGATGAACGAATTCGGCTCCGGTCTCCGCCAAGACTTCTGCCAAGATCGTTTCACGCGATGATATGGAGGGTTCGCTCGTGACGATCTTCCCACCGTACCCGCACACGGCATCTTTCTTAGTCTGCGGGGCCGTATGGGGCATGACGACCGTACAGGGAATGCCGCGCCGGCCTGCCGCATAAGCAAGTGACAGCGCGTGGTTGCCCGAAGAATGCGTTACAACGCCCTTTGCCGCCCGCTCTTGGCTCAACCCGAACACCGCGTTTGACGCGCCGCGCGCCTTGAAGGCACCGGCCTTCTGGAAGTTTTCACACTTGAAGAACAGTTGCGTGCCGGTGAGCTCATCCAGGTAGCTGGATGTCAGAACCGGCGTTCGGTGGATGTAAGGGGCGATAAGCCGATGCGCCGCGATGACATCTTCAAAGGTCGGAATCGTCAATTCGCTGTTGTTGGTCATGTCGCCCTCACACTGCTCTTCGGTGCGGCACCGATCGATAGTGAGCATGGCAAGCCATTGCCGGTAGTCCCATCTCTGGCCCAAGTGTCCGCTTGACCGATGTGAGTTTGGCGAGCCCAGATCCCACCAGCTCAGTGATGCTTCCTCTCCTAGCGGTACAGGTATTCAACCAGGAACATGGGAACGATCGGAATATAGGTACAGATGATCAGCACGACCAACAGGACGGCAACGAAGTAGACGTTGATCTTGGAAACTTCCCAGATATTAGCACGGGCAACCGCACACGATGTGATCAGAACGCTTGCGACCGGCGGCGTCTGCTGTCCGATGGCTAGGTTCAAAGTCACGATGATGCCGAAGTGGACCGGATCGATACCCGCTGCATTGATCAACGGGATTACAATCGGCACAACCAGAATGATCGCCGCCGCGGAGTGCAAAAAGAACCCTATGACAAGGAAGAAGAAGTTCAAGATCAGTAGGATCAGGTACTTGTTCGAAGTCAGATCCAAGATCCCTTGCGCCAGCTGCTGGGGCACTTGAGCCCGCGTCAGGAACCCGCCCATCAACACCGACGCAGCGACCAGCAGCATCACCACCGCAGTCTGCATGCCGCCGTCCAGCATCGCGCGCTTCAGATGCTTGAAGTCCATTTCGCTATACCACAGCCCGACCAGAATCGCGGCGATCACGGCCAGACCGGCAGCCTCCGTTGCCGTGACGAAACCTCCAAAAATTCCGCCAAGAATGATGACCGGCAGGCTGAACGCTGGCAACGCGTCAATGAACGTCGCACGCAGCTTCGGTACATTGAAAGCTTCCTCAACCGGCAGGTTGTAGCGCAGGGCAAAAAGGTAAGCGACACCCATCAATCCCATCGCACCGAGGAAGCCGGGCACGAAGCCAGCGACGAAAAGCTGCTCGACTGAAGCATTCGCCGAGGTGCCATAAAGAATCATCGGAATCGACGGCGGAATGATGATCGCCAACGAGGCGGAGGACGACGTCACCGCCGCCGCGAAAGGCGCGGAGTAGCCTCGTTTCTTCATCTGCGGAATGAGAACGGAACCCAACGCAGCGACATCGGCAACAGCCGATCCGGAGATCTCCGCAAAGAACAGCGACACACCGATATTGACCATGGCGAGACCGCCACGCACGAAGCCAATCAATGCTGATACGAAATTGATCAAACGGTCGGTAACGCCGCCAGCATTCATAATGGCACCGGCGAGCACAAACATGGGTATCGCGATCAAAGAAAACTTCGTGGAGCCATCGTACATATCCAGCGCCACCGTCGGCAGGCTGTCCAAGCCCTCGGTGGCCAGAAGGCCAATCACCCCCGACACAGCAAGCGCCACGGCGATCGGCATGTTGAGACAGATCATTGCCAGAAGCGCCAGAAAAATCGCGAGCATCAACATCGCTCAACGCGCCTCCGCTTTCTTCAATTCAGTCTCGACTTCTTCCTCGATCTCGGCGTGCTCCAAGGATTTGCCACTGGCCGTCATCCGCCAGTATTCGGGCAGCGAAATGAGCTCGCAAATGATGAATAACGCCGCGCCGATGGGAATGACTGATTGTGTGAACTGCACCGGCACCCAGGTCAGTGACACGAGCATGTCGCCTTCCAAAACCTCGATGACTTGCATACCCGTAACGGCCAGCAGAACGAAGAAACCGATGACGATTAGCTCCGAGAACACGAGCGCCAACATCCGCATTGGCATCGGGATCGCCAACAGCACCGAATTGAAACCGATGTGCCGGCGTTTCAGCGCCGCTAACGCGCTGCCGTAGTAGGTGATCCACGACAATTGGATCGCGGCGATTTCGTCATACCAAGATAACGAATCCCCCATGAGGCGAAACAGGACCGCCACGATGACGACGATGGTTAGGGTAATCATCAAGATGATGATCACCCATTCGAGGATTTTCTCAAGCCGCTGCTTAAGAGCCAAGATCATCACACGCTCCTGACGACGCTCGGGCGTGAAACCGGGCATGGGGTAAAACTTGGTTCTAGTTAAAGATCGCGGGAGGCACTACGGCTCCCCGCGATCCAGATCCGTTGATCTGTCTACGAGCCCTTTGCCAGGCTCTGCACCTGGTCGACCAGCGCCTGACCGCCCGAGTAGCTCTTCGAGAACTCATCATAGATCGGCTTTGAAGCTTCGATGAAGGCCGCTTTGTCCGCTTCATTGACCTCAACGCCGGCGTCCTTAATCACCTTCAGCAGATCGACTTCCAACTGGGCCGCCGTGTCGTAAACGAAGTCCTGCGTTTCCGCTCCGCATTTCTCAAGGGCCGCCTGCACGTCTTTCGGCAGCTTAGCGAAGTGCTTGGCCGAAGTCAGAACGTAAGCCGGCGTGTAGACGTGGCCGGTGATCGACAAATATTTTTGCACTTCTTGGAACTTAGCCGAAGCGATCTGGGCATATGGGTTTTCCTGGCCGTCGATCACATTGGTCTTGAGCGCCGTAAACACTTCCGAGAACGCCATCGGCGTCGGGTTGGCCCCATAGAGTTTGAACATCTTCACACGCCACGCCCCCTTCGGAGTGCGCAACTTGATACCGGCCAGGTCCTTTGGCGTGTTGACCGGCCGCGTGTTGTTGGTGATATGGCGGAAGCCGTTTTCGAACAAACCGATAATGCGGTAACCCCTGGCCTCGACGGCAGGCTGGAAGGTCGAGTCCATCAGCGCCTTCTGAACCCGGCGCATATGATCGCGATCCTTTATGATGTATGGCATCTCAAAGACACCGAACACCTCGGACACCGATGACATAACCGAAGATGGCAACGCGAAGGTGATCTGGCCGAGCTTCAGCTTCTGCAGCAGCTCTTTGTCCTTACCCAACTGCGAGGAGCCGAACGTTTGCACTTCGGCCTTGTCGCCGAGCGCCTTGTTGGCGCAAGTCGCGAAAGCGTTGACGCTGGTTTCGAACAGTGAGCCTGGCTTGCCGACGTGACCGAACTTCAAGATCAGCTTGTCGGCAAGTGCCGGACTGGCGACCATTATGGCGGTTGCCGCTGCGGCAACGAGATAAGAGCGCTTCATTCTTTCTTCCTCCCAGAAGGGTTCGAGATTGATTGTGGTTTGCTTTTTTTGGTTCGTATCGTTCTTACTCGGCGGCTGCAGCAGAAGCGGTCGCTGAGTTTGTCAGGCTGTCCATGGCTGTCTGGACACCGCCACGATTGTGCGGAACGCCAGAAATTTTCAACCCCATTTCAACACCCGACAACGTGCCCATAAGCATCAAATCGTTGAAGTCACCAAGATGACCGATACGGAACACGCGGTCGGCAACCTTCGATAATCCATTGCCCAACGACATATCAAAATGATCCAACGTCGTCCTTCGAAACGCATCGGCACTATGCCCATCAGGTAAAATCACGGCCGTCAGAACGTTTGAAAAGTGCTTCGGATTGCTGCAAAGGATCTCAAGACCCCAAGTGCGCACGGCCTGGCGAGCAGCCTCACCAAAACGTGCGTGCCTGGCAAAGACGTTTTCAAGGCCCTCCTCCATCAGCATCGTGATGGCCTCATTAAGACCGTACAGCATGTTGGTAGCAGGCGTGTAAGGGAAATATCCTTTCTCATTTGGGCCTCGCATCGCGTCCCAGTCCCAATAGGACCGCGGCAGCTGAGCCTTCTTCGCAGCCGCAACCGCCTTGGCGCTAACAGCATTGAACGACAATCCGGGAGGCAGCATCAAACCTTTTTGCGAGCCGCTGATCGCGACATCGACCCCCCATTCGTCAAACCGGAAGTCGATCGAAGCAAGCCCAGAGATGGAATCGACCATCAATAGCGCCGGGTGACCGGCACTGTCGATCGCCTTGCGGATTTCCGCCACCTGCGTCACCGATCCCGTCGAGGTCTCGTTATGAACAACGCAAACCGCTTTAATCTCGTGGCTGGTATCGGATTTCAAATGCTCTTCAATTGCCACAGGATCCGCACCGCCGCGCCAATCGCCTGCGATAAACTCAGGCCTCAGGCCAATGGATTCAGCAAGTGTGCGCCACAATGTTGCGAAATGACCGGTCTCATACATTAGCACACGGTCGCCGGGCGACAATGTATTGACCAGCGCGGCTTCCCAAGCACCGGTTCCGGAGGCCGGAAAAATGACAACCTGCTGTTCGGTTTTAAAGACAGCTTTCATGCCAGTGATGGCCTGATGACCAACGTCACTGAAAGCCGGACCGCGATGGTCCATCGTCGGCATATCGATGGCCCGCAAGATCCGGTCCGGGACATTGCTCGGTCCAGGAATTTGGAGAAAGTGACGACCAGACTTAAACACTTCAGAACGCCTCCCAATTGACGGCCTGGGCTGTGAAGATGGGGCGAGAATGCCCTTGTCAGGGTCATGAATTTTTTACTATGTATTTTGAATACAAATTCACGGTAGGTCGGTTGTCAATCGGGAATTGTAGCTGCGTTGCAACATGGAGGACAACGTGTGGCCGAGTTGAGCGAGCAACATCTTTCCGACATCGGACAGCGGCTCGACAGCGCGATTTCCGGTCAGGTCATGCTCGACTTCGCCAGCCGGGGTCGCTATGCGACTGACGCGTCGGTCTACCAAATGATGCCGTTCGGGGTCGTCGTACCTGAACTCGATAGACGACGTCGTCGCGACGATGCAGATCGCGCGCGAAGAAGGTGTACCTGTATTGCCTCGCGGCGGTGGCACCTCGCAATGCGGACAGACCGTCAACCGCGCGCTCGTCATTGACCTTTCAAAACACATCAACAAACTGCTTGAAGTCGACGCGGAAGCAAGAACCGCAGTCGTTGAGCCAGGCCTCGTTCTTGACCACCTCAATAACAGGCTCAAGGACGACGGACTCTGGTATCCCGTCGATGTCTCCACCTCCTCGCGCGCGACGATCGGTGGCATGACAGCCAACAACTCTTGCGGCTCACGTTCGATACGTTACGGAATGTCACGCGATAACGTATTGGCTATCGATGCGATCCTAGCCGACGGCGCCAGAGCTCGGTTCGGCGAAGTCGCACGCGATCTGCGTGGCGTCAACGAGACCGGCGCGGTGCAGGAGTTGTACCGCGATCTATTGGCGCTCGGAGAACGCGAGGCCGACGAGATCAGACAGCGCTTTCCGCAAGTGTTGCGTCGCGTCGGTGGCTACAATGTCGACGCACTGCTACCCAACGCCGCTGGCAACAACTTGGCCCATTTGCTCGTCGGGTCCGAAGGAACGCTCGCGTTCAGCGAGAAAATCACCCTTAAGCTCTCCCCCATCCTTCACAACAAAGTCCTTGGCGTCTGCCATTTCCCGACGTTCTACGAAGCCATGGACGCAGCCCAGCACCTCGTCAAACTCGACCCGACGGCTGTCGAACTCGTGGACCGCAACATGATCGAACTGGGGCGTGGCATCGCCATGTTCCGGCCGATTGTCGATTCCTTTGTGCGTGGAGAACCCGCCGCTCTACTCATTGTCGAGTTCGCCGAGGACGATCAGAACGAAAACCTGCGTCGGCTCGCCAGCTTGCATGACGTGATGGCAGATCTCGGTTTCCGCTGGGGCGATCCCGGCAAAAAGGAAGGCGGCGTTGTCGAAGCCATCGACCCCACATTCCAAAAGCAAATCATCGAGGTCCGCAAGCAGGGCCTCAACATCATGATGTCGATGAAATCCGACGGCAAACCAGTATCCTTCGTCGAAGACTGCGCCGTCCAGCTTGAGGATCTCGCCGAATACACCGACAGCCTCACCGGAATCTTCAGAAAGCACGGCACCGACGGAACCTGGTACGCCCATGCGTCCGTCGGCACGCTGCACGTTCGCCCTGTCCTGAACCTCAAACTTGACACAGACCGCAAAGCCCTGCGGGCAATTGCGGAAGAGACCTTTGATCTGGTCAAGAGCTACCGGGGGTCGCACTCCGGTGAGCATGGCGATGGCATCGTGCGCTCAGAGTTTCACAGCAAGATGTTTGGCCAACGCATGGTCGAAAACTTCACCTGGGTGAAGGACCGGATGGACCCCGACGGCTTATTCAATCCCGGCAAGATCGTGCGCAGCCCGCGCATGGACGACCAGCGCGTCATGCGTTACGGACCAGGTTACGTCGTCACCGAAATGAAGACCGTGTTTGACTGGCCAGGTTACTCGGGCGCCGGCCGCGGCTTTCAGGGTGCCGTTGAGATGTGCAACAACAATGGCGCTTGCCGCAAGCTGAAGGACGGGGCGATGTGCCCATCCTATCGGGTAACACGCGACGAGCGCGACCTCACCCGTGGGCGCGCGAACACTTTACGGCTTGCGATTTCGGGTCAGCTTGGTCCCGATGCCTATACCAGCGATGAAGTTTCGCAAGCGCTGTCGCTGTGCGTATCCTGCAAGGCGTGCCGTCGCGAATGCCCGACCGGCGTCGACATGGCGAAAATGAAGATCGAGGTACTGGCCGCCAGGGCTGCTAAGAATGGCATTTCCCTGCGCGACCGGATGGTCGCCTATCTGCCTCACTACGCGCCCTTCGCCGCCCGCGTACCCTGGCTGCCGAACCTCCGCGATGGCCTCCCCGGCGCGGCATGGCTGACGCAAGCCGCACT
Source organism: uncultured Alphaproteobacteria bacterium (assembly GCA_963753045.1). Taxonomy (GTDB): domain Bacteria; phylum Pseudomonadota; class Alphaproteobacteria; order Rhizobiales; family Hyphomicrobiaceae; genus Filomicrobium. The sequence goes on along the minus strand of CAVWAT010000015.1, from coordinate 301,656 downwards.
CGGTCTGGCGGCCTCCCGCAGCCTGCCGAAGTGGTCGAGCGAACCCTATCGTTTTTCCGCCAACGGCATCGCCCCGGAAGACGCCGACGTCCTTCTCTTCGCCGACACCTTCAACCGCTATTTCGAACCCGAGAACTTGCGTGCCGCCGAGACGGTCCTGCGCCGGACTGGGTTGGGAATTGCGCCGGCTGCATCATCCAAAACTGCGCGCCCCTTGTGTTGCGGGCGGACATTTCTTGCAGCAGGCCTCGCCGAGCAGGCGAAAGCGGAGATGCTGCGAACAGTTGCAGCCATTCGCCCGGCACTGGAAAGAGGCGCCTATGTCGTGGGTCTGGAGCCTTCATGCGTTTTGACGTTCCGCGATGAAGCCCCCGTCCTGCTCGGCACCGAATGGAGCGCGGAACTCGGTGAGCGTGTTCTGTTGCTCGAAGAGTTCATTGCACTCAAACAGGAAGCCGGCGAGATCTCACTGCCATTGAAGCCCATCAAGGCCAGCAAAGCGTTGTTACACGGCCACTGCCATCAGAAGGCGTTCAACGCCGTCACGCCAATCGAAAAGATTCTCCAGCTCGTTCCCCGGCTCGACGTTGAGCTGATTAAGTCGAGCTGTTGCGGTATGGCGGGCGCGTTTGGATACCAGGCGGAAACACTCGAAGTTTCTAAGGCCATGGCGGAATTGAGCTTGTTACCGCGTATTCGGCAGGCCGACGGCGACACGATAATCATCGCTGATGGTACATCATGCCGTCACCAGATTACCGACGGCGCGAAACGCGAGGCCGTACACGTCTCCCGGGTCTTACTGGAGGCAACCGATGCATTCTGAAGGTAATAAAGGACGACGATGAAGGACGGTTTGATCCCCGCCCCAATCGCTCGGCGCCCCTTACATGAGGAACTCGCCGAACACTTGCGGCAACTGATTATTGAATGCGCGTTAGAACCGGGCTCGAAAATCTCGGAGAAGGATCTTTGCGCCCAGTTTGCCGTTTCGCGAACGCCCTTGCGCGAGGCGCTCAAGCTGCTCGCGACGGAGGGGCTGGTGCAATTGACACCGCATCGCGGCGCCTCGGTCACGGAATTCACGAACGAAGAACTGGAGCAAATCTTTCCGGTCATGGGCGCCCTGGAAGCGCTCGCTGGTGAGCTTGCCTGCCGGCATGCAACCGACGCTGAGATCAAACGCGCACAAGCCCTCCAGACAGAACTTGAGGCCAAGCACAAGGCTGGCGACCTCAGCGGATACTTTCGCACCAACCAAGAGATTCACGAACTGATCTTCGCTGCGGCACAAAACCCGACACTAACCCAGATCTTTCGAAGCATCTCCTGGCGGGTTCGACGCGCGCGCTACATGGCCAACTTATCGCGGCCACGCTGGGCGGCCGCGGTCAAGGAGCACCGCGCAATCCTAAAAGCACTCAGCACGCGCGACGGCGAACGCCTCGGCACATTGTTGAAATCACATCTTGCCAACAAGTTCCATGTGTTGCGCGAGGCGCTCTTTGCCGACCTGAAAGCAGCTTCAAAAAGCTAGGATAGCTTCAAGGCTGTCGGCGACCGGCCGAGCTCGCGCGGCTCGTCGGCACATCCCGAATGCCGGCACCTCCTTCTAGAAAACGCAGGTGCGCGATCGATTGGTGCCAGGCCAAACCAGCAAGCGCCCGCAGCCCGTCAAACCTCATGCTCCACCTGATGACGGCTACGCCAAACGCTCGCGGTCGATTCCAAGCAGTGCGAGTGAGCATAGACACCAACAAACGCGTTACTCGGACCGACGCCATAAGAGTCCCTGCGCTCGGCGCCTCAACCTGCCAAATTGGCAGAAAACCTGAGCGCGGTTCAATTCTGTCACCCCCCCATAAACCGCAGCCGAGAGCCCTTCAAAGCCAAATCAAAACTGCCAATTTGGCAGGAAGCTTGATCGGGTGCAGGCGACAGAAATTCATAATTTATCAAAGCTTTTCCAACACTTACCTAGGGCGTTAATGCCTGGCACGCTCCTTGCTTATTACTTATTGTTTGTCGGCCTTGATCTTAATCATTGTTCGTCGGCAGATCGCAAGCTCTCATTGAGCGGAAATGTATATCGACGCATCGCGGCCCTTTAATGTGGAGAAATGACCTTGCGTTACTCGTTGGTCAAAGTCCTGCTGGTGCTGACAGCGACGCTGGTTGTCTCCACCGGGCCCACATTCTCTGGGCAGCTACCGATTGCAGGAATTGAGCCCTCGCAGCGTCCACAGGGCACTCCCTTTATCGACCAATATGACAAGACCAGTGATTGGCGCGACCAGGCTCTGCAAGGTGTGCAGGAACCCTACCCGCCGAGCCTTCAATTCCTCGAAGACCAGGGAGCTTGGTACACGCCCTTCAACCGACCGGGCATGACCAGCCCCTACGACCTCCGCAATTGGCATTCCTCAACGGATTAACGGTTTCGCGCCCCCCACATCGGGGGGCGTGGATTGAAGACCGCTGAGCAACAATGCTTGGCGGCACCCCCAGAAAATAGGAGCGAAACATCTCATGGCTATGCGACGTCAGTTGATGATCACCGCCTGTGTAATGGCGCTATGCGCAGGTGCAGCTTACGCGGGCGACAAGCAAAAAGGCATGTCCGGTATGGGCGGAATGTCCGGTATGGGCGGAATGTCCGGTATGGGCGGAATGTCCGGTATGGGCGGAATGTCCGGTATGGCTGGAATGGCCGGCGGTCCTGGCTGGGTCTGCACTCAATGGTCCCGCTCGGGTGGCATGGGCGGAATGTCCGGCATGTCTGGAATGGGCGGCATGGGCGGATGGGCGGTATGTCCGGTATGGGCGGCCAGAGAGGCATGTCCGGTATGGGTGGCATGGGCGGTATGTCCGGTATGGGCGGCCAGAGAGGCATGTCCGGTATGAGTGGCATGGGCGGTATGTCCGGTATGGGTGGCATGGGCGGTATGTCTGGAATGGGCGGCCAGAGAGGCATGTCCGGTATGGGTGGCATGCCGGCTGGGCGGTATGTCCGGTATGGGCGGCCAGAGAGGCATGTCCGGTATGGGTGGCATGTCCGGCATGGGCGGTATGTCCGGTATGGGCGGAATGGCCGGTATGTCTGGAATGGCCGGCGGCCCCGGCTGGGTCTGCACGCAATGGTCCCGCTCAGGCGGCATGGGCGGAATGTCCGGCATGTCTGGAATGGGTGGCATGTCCGGAATGGGCGGCATGTCCGGAATGGGCGGCATGTCCGGGATGTCCGGCATGGGTGGCATGTCCGGTCAGAAGGGCATGAGTGGCATGTCCGGCGATTCCAAAAAGTAAAAACGTAAACGGATAACGGGCCTAGTGCCGTCAACAACAGTTTATGGGAAGGCCTTCTTTTAGGCCTTCCTAAACACCGTTTGGGTCGACTGGGGCATCCAGAATGAAAACAGCTGTCGGGTTTATTTTTGCGTGCGTGATCGCGGTGGTCGTGATTTACGGGATTTCGTCACTTACTGGCCTACTCCTAAGTGGCTCTCCTCCCAGCGACAGCGCCCAACTTCAAATCGAAGAATCATCAACGGAAACAGCCCCATCACAAGAAGAGGCTATTAAAGAAACCCAGACGGCAAAACTGGAAGAGAAGGCCACGACGCCCTCACTGGCTGACGAGGAACCGGCAACCACCGCCGCGGCAATCAGTATCGCGGCGGGCAAAAAAACCTTTAAAAAGTGCAAGGCATGCCACTCCGCCGAGAAAGGCGCGAAAAACAAAGTGGGTCCAAATCTTTGGAATACTGTCAACCAACCGATCGCAGCACGCGAAGGATTTAAATATTCCCCGGCGATGGCGGAGTTGAAGGCTGGAAGCTGGACGGTCGAAAAGCTTGATGAATTCCTGCTTTCACCAAAGAAAACCGTAAATAAAACAAAGATGCTATTTGCCGGCATCAAGAAACAATCCGACCGTAACAATATAATCGCCTGGCTAGCCCAGCAAGCCGACGAACCGATATCGGTTGAAGCGCTCGGCTTGGCTACGGCCGCCGCGGCGACGGCGGCCACCGCCGCAGTGGCCAACGACGAATCCCAAGCACAAGCCGGCGATGAACAAACGCAAGAGCAGGCCGTCGTTTATCGCGATCCGCCCAAGGCAACTGAAGCCGAACTCACCGAAATCGCAAACCGCGTTGACGCGCTTGAGCAGAGCCTGCCCGCGCTCGATTACGAACGCGCTCGTTGGCATCCGATCCACTTCAAGCCGGCTATCGACAAAGCGAGCGATGGCGAATGCCTGGTTTGTCACAAGAAGATCCTAGACCGCAAACCGCTGGAGACTGCTCCCGCCGGTATAAATGCGAAGGACGCACTGGCTTGGTACCAGACGCTGGACACCTACCAAGGCGATCAGCAGACCTTCCACTACCGCCATATCAATAGCCCCTTTGCCAAGAAGGTCATGAACCTGAAGTGCAACTTCTGCCACCAAGGCAATGACCCGCGCGAAGAGAGCCCCGGAGATCCAACATACGGTGGCGGGCAAGAGGGTGCATTCAGCCTGCGAAAGATGGTCAATCCGTCAAACAGTTGCCTTCGCTGCCACGGCCAGTACGATTATGAGCTCATGGGCACCGCCCCCTGGCACGAGTATCGAGCCGATGTCGAAGACGAAGAAACCCCTAACGGCTGCTTGACCTGCCATGGCGAAACTTTCCGCACGAAACGACACGCCGTGACCTACTTGAATGCGCAGTCCATTGAGCAGGCAGCCAAATCCTCATCCGATGTCTGTTTCGGCTGCCACGGCGGACGTGCGTGGTATCGCAACAGCTATCCATATCCACGCAATCCCTTCCCAGACATGGATGAAGAAGTACCAGATTGGGCGAAAAACCGGCCAACCCAATCCGAAGACAAATACCGTTTGAGCACCAAATGACCCTCAGGGAGAGCGAGATGTTGAAAGACTTCGTGCTTCGCGAGCACCTCAAGCGAGCGCTCAATACGGACAGGCGCTCATTCCTGAAGGGCGCCGCCGTAACCGCCGCCACCGGTCTCGTCACCGCCGGTAAAACCGACAAGGCACAGGCCTTCGCCTATGAGCCCTATCCAACCGACGACGAACTTGAGACCGTGGTCACCAGCTGCGCGCACAACTGCGGTTCACGCCATGCGTTGATCGCCCACAAGAAGGGTGATGTGATCGTCAGGCTTTCGGCCGACGACGGCACCTATCAGCGAGATGGCCATTTCGGCAAGGACACCGAAGAAGAACCGCAGGTCCGCGCGTGTCTTCGTGGACGGTCCTATCGTTCACGGCTCTATTCGGCCGAGCGGCTGCTCTATCCAATGAAGCGCGTCGGCAAGCGCGGTGAATTGAAGTTCAAACGGGTGACATGGGAAGAGGCCCTTTCGGACATTACCCGCCGCATGGTCTATCTCAGGGACAAGTACGGCCCCACGGCGCTCCTTGACCAATCCTACGCGGGCGCGTCCTACGGTGTGCTGCACAAATCCGACCAGATTGAAGGACTGCTGGGGCGGTTCATGGGCATGTTCGGTTGCCGCACCTCCAGTTGGTCCGTGCCCTCCTACCAGGGCACCACTTTTTCCTCACGCATGACCTTCGGTACGATCGAGGATGGCAACGAAGACGATACCTTCGCCCAATCCAAACTGATGATCATGTGGGGCTGGAATCCCGCCTATACCTTCCACGGCGGCAACACGTTCTACTACATGCGCCTGGCCAAGCAGCGCGGCTGCAAGTTCGTGTTGGTCGATCCGCAATACACTGATTCCGCAGCCGCCTATGATGCTTGGTGGATCCCGATCAGACCCAACACAGATGCGGCGATGATGGCCGGCATGGCGCACTACATCTTCGCCAACGACCTTCACGATCAGGACTTCATCAATCGCTTTGTACAGGGCATGGACAAGAACACCATGCCGGACTGGGCGCAGGGACACGAGAACTTCCGCGACTATATCCTCGGCACCAACGATGGTCAGCCAAAGACCCCCGAATGGGCGTCCGAAATCTGCGGTGTCTCTGCCGACGATATCAAGAAACTGGCGCAGATGTATGCCGAGACCAAACCGGCCGCTCTCAAAGCTTCTTGGGCACCAGGCCGCAACGCCTATGGCGAACAATACAATCGAATGGCAGCCGCCCTGCAGGCCATGACCGGCAACATCGGCATTCTCGGCGGTTCTGCCGAGGGCGTCGGCAAGGCTTGGCACTCCGAAGCTGTCGCTTATCCCTACGACCAGTTCGCTAACGTTTGGTACGCCTCGATTAAATCCGATCGCTGGGCCCACATCGTCCTGAACTATCCAAACGTCAGCCGCGAGGAAGCCGGCCTATGGCCGCGCAGTGACAATCTCGACGGCGTAATTCCAAACATCCGCGGGATTTTCTGGCAGGGCTCCGACTGGTTGAACCAGCTCACCAACATCAACAAGGAAATCGAGGCCATCAAGAAGCTGGAGGCCGACGGTGACGAGGAAAGCCTCTTGGTCTGTATGGACTCGACGATTACGCCAACGGGCATTTGGGCCGATTACCTACTCCCAATCGCCACCCACTTCGAACGCCATGACGTCGCCCTGCCCTGGTACAAAGGCCACTATTACATCCACCGCCCCAAGGTCATCGAACCGATGGGCGAATCCAAAAGTGACTTCCAGGTCTTTACAGAACTCGCCTTCCGCCTCGGCTTTGGTGAAGGCTACAATCCAAAGGCCGACCGCGACTATTTCAAGGACGCCGATGCTGTCGACGAGACTTACTTGCGCGAATGGTGGGACTCAAAGGTCATGCACCATCAGCACGTCGACATGAGCTGGGACGAATTCAAAGGCTACGGAATCTACAAATTCAAGCTCAGCCAGCCACACGTCGCGTTTCGACAGCAGATCGAAAACGGCGTCCCCTTCCAAACCCCGTCCGGAAAGATCGAGATCTTCTCCAGCCAGCTGGCGACAATTACGGATTGGAAACGCACCCAATACGGCTATCCCATCCCGGCAATCCCGAAATGGATCGAACCCTGGGAATATCTTGGATCCGAAAAGGTCAAGGATTTTCCTTTCCACGTCATCACGCCACATCCGCGCTGGCGAACGCATTCGATCTTCAACAACATTCCGTGGCTGCGTGAAACCTACGAGCAGGAGGTCACAATCAACGCCTCTGATGCCAGGAAACTTGGCATCAAAACCGGCGATACCTGTGAAGTCTGGAACGACCGCGGCAAGATCGTACTACCCGCCTACGTCACCGAACGGCTGATGCCGGGTGTCCTCGTCGTGCACGAGGGCTCATGGATGGATATCGATGAGGACGGCGCCGATCTGTCTGGAAATCCTGACTTCCTAACGGACGACAATCCGAGCCCGGCCGGATCCTTTGCCTACAACACGATTCTGGCAGACGTCCGCAAGTCTGATCGCATTCATAAACCCGGCTGGGATCGCCTTTCGACGGCACGCTCCCATGTTTTCCGCAGAGATCTTTGAAAAAGGGCACCCGCTATGGCTAAACCCGAGATCGACAAGGCAAAGATCAAGGCCGCCGTTAAGCGTGTGAAGCGCGAGGTCTACATCCCAGTCGTGCCCGATGAACAATACGGCTTCGTTCATCACAACGTTGATTGCATCGGCTGTCGCGCCTGCGAAATCGCATGCAAGGACAAGAACGGCCTTGGACCAGGACCACGGTTTCGCCGCGTGCAGTACATCGAAGGCGGCACCTACCCGGAGGTGTTCGCCTATAAGGTCAACATGTCCTGCAACCACTGCGCAGAACCTGCTTGCCTTCCCGCCTGCCCCACCGGCGCGATTTTCAAGCGCAAGAAGGACGGCATCGTCGACATCGATTCAACGCTTTGCATTGGCTGCCGTCGCTGCGAGGCGACCTGCCCCTTCGGCGCGCCGCAATTCGATCCTTCAGACGGGCTCGTCAAGAAATGTAACATGTGCGTCGACGAAATCGACGCTGGCCGCAAGCCCTATTGCGTCATGGCCTGCATGATGCGTGTCCTCGACATCGGGCCGATCGAGAAGATTTGGGCTGGCGAGGCGGTCGATGTGCTTGGCGAAAAGAGCAAGGCCGTCGGTGCGAATGAGGCCGTCGTTCGCCAGGTCAAGAACATGGCCGATCCCGAGCTGACCAAGCCCTCGATCGCATTCGTTCCACATTCCAAGGGCACGGTGAAATGAGCCTAGATGAAAAGAACCTCGCACCACCCCAGGGATTGGTGCTTCTAGCTGATGCCGTCAGCGAAGACTTCGGCCTTCTCGCAGCGCTGCATGACCGCGAACCGACCGCTGAAACCTTGACGGCACTGCGCGCGACTCCGGCCAGTGACTGGTTCGGCGTCCGCCTAGAGCAGTCCATATACGACGCACTTGATGGCGCACTCACCGCACTTCCCGATCCCATCGATCAACGGGCACTGAACTCGTTGGCCGCTGACTACGCCGATATCTACCTGGTAAGCACCTATGAAGCCGCACCCGTCGAATCTTTTTGGCGCGACGAAGAAAACCTCGTCTGCCAGGACTCCATGTTCGACGTCCGCAGCTGGCAAACGCTGTATGGGATGCAGACAGAAAACTGGCGCCGCCGTTCCGATGACCATCTCGTCTTGCAGCTACTATTTCTTTCCCATCTCGCCGAATTTCAAACTGAGATCGCATTGCGCGATGCGGCCCGCTTCCTCGACCGGCATCTACTACTCTGGATCGGAGATTTCACGGCCAGAATCGAACAGCGCGCGCGCGAACCGTGGTTCAAGGCCCTGGCCGCAGCTACCGCCGCCCACGCTGAGGTAACCCGAGACTTATTGGAGACAGCGCTTGACGAACCGCGTTGGTATCCCCCTGAGATTGAAAAGCCCGAGGCGCCTGACCTTTGCCAATTGAAGAACGCCCTGAAATTCATCCCGGGCACCGGACCGAGCTGGTAGTGAACCCGGTCGCCCTACCGGAGATCGACGCAAGCCGATGCGTGCACGGGTTATTCGCGTCGGCTACCTGCGAAGCATGCGCCAACGCCTGCCCGCAACGGGCATTGTTTGTTTCACAAGATGGGCTCGGCATTCTCGAAGAAAACTGTGACGGATGCGGCCTCTGCGAGCCTGCTTGCCCGCAGGCTGCAATAACGGTTATCGGCGAACCCGGCTTATCCGAAACAGAAGCCGGTTTGGCCCTGTTTGTTGGCTGCGAGGTTTCCGGTACGGGACCAGGATGCGCTCATCGCATCGGACTACGTGTACTTACCGACGCTTGGCGGAGAGGAGTGCGCCAGATCATTCTCGCAAAAATGCCATGTGATACGTGCAATCGCGGTGGTGCCGTCGCCATCGAGGAAGCCTGCAACAAGCTCAATACATTGCTGTCCAGCCGCCGTGCAAAACCAATCCAGTTAGGCCGCCTCGATCCGCCACAGTGGCGCAAGGCCTTCGAGCGCACACAAGCGGTCAACCCGGGCGCGCCCAACTCGGTATTGAGCCGTAGGCAACTATTTCGCGCGGTCGTGACGCCGGCAGCCCACCGGTCCGTCGGCGAACAGGCGCAGGTCGTTTTTCCCGATGCTGAAACCAGCCCGCTGCACGCCTTCGTCCCCGTGATCAGTGCCGACTCCTGCGTCGCTTGCGACGCCTGCGTACGCATCTGTCCGCATGGCGCGCTGACCGACCAACAGGAAAGCTATGCCGCCCAGCCAGAGCGCTGCGTCGGTTGTGGCCTTTGCGTCGATGTATGTGAATCCGATGCTGTTGCGATCCACACCATGACATCCTCGCCACCGCACCTTCAGCTTAAGACAAGACGGTGCGGAGCCTGCGGTGCGCCTTTCCGGACACCTCTAAGCCAAGCGCAAGAAAAGCAGCTCTGTCGTATCTGTGAAAAGGTCAATCACGCTCAAACACTTTATCAGGTGTTGCAGGACCCAGACGATGACACAAGCCAATGATAGCTGGTTTTCACCAGTCCTCACCGCCATCGATGCCAATGCCCGCAGCGGCGGATACATCGTGGCCATGTCGGATTATCGGCCGGTATTGATCCAGGTCGTCGCAGACAAGTGCGGTCTTATGCTACGTGACTTTCGCGCTGAGATTTTAAAACCCAAGGGCTGGGAGGCATTCGCAACGCCCTTGTCGGAACTTGATGAATATATCGACGAGGGTGGCGGCATGATCATGAATGCTGAAGCGCTGCTGTCGACCAAGTCGAATAATGAACGTGCCGCCTGGCTGTCACGGTTTACCTTGAGGACTGGTCCAGTCGCTATCGTGCCGCTGGTCGTGTTTGCCAGCGACGTCCCGCCTAGCCCCCGCAAGGTGGTTCTCGATCCCACAACGCTTCCCGAGGAAACACTATTAACGCGGCTGATTGATATGTGAAGACAATGCACATCACTCGTCTTCGAGACGCTCTGGGTGTGACTTGGAGAATGCATGAACCTTCCGCGTTGGCTCGGAGAAAAACTACATCGCAAGATCGTTGCCGCGACGGCTACGGGTTTGTTTTTGGCATCGCTGGTCTTCTTGGTGCTGTTTGTCGCCGTGTACCGCGGCAACCTGATCGACGAACGCGCGAACACCGCGCGCCAGATCAATCGATTCCTGCAGATCTCACTCGAGAACGCGATGTTGAAGCGCGACCTGGCGGGCTTGCAAACCATCGTTGAACGCCTTGGCGCCGAAAAAAACATCGCCTCCGTCGCGATATTGAATCCGCAAGGCGAGGTCCGCTTCACATCAGATACCGGTCAGCTCGGCCAGATCTTGCCGGTCACCCCGGGAGAGACATTCATCACCGATGCGGACGCGTCCGACATTCTACGCAGCGTCATCCCCGTATCCAATCGAAAGCCCTGTCAGACGTGCCACGGACCGGTTGCAGAAAACCCAGTCAACGGCATCCTCGTCATCGACTACCGCGCCTCAGCGATCCGCCAAGAAGCAGTTCGAACGGCACTCGCTTTTTCAAGCGCCGGCCTCGGCGTCGCTCTGATCGCGGCACTGGGAAGTTGGCTCGCACTACAACGCTGGGTCCTCCGGCCCGTCTCACGCTTGAAATCAGCCAGTGACCGCCTGGCGCTCGGTGACCTGTCATCGCGAAGCCGGCATGTCAGCGACGACGAACTCGGCGCACTAGGCCAGTCCTTCGATAAGATGGCATCACGTCTGCAGGAAGCTATGATCCAGCGCGCCGCCAACGAAGCATTTCAGCAAGCCATGATCGATGCAATTCCGGACGCCGTTCGAGTGATCGGTCCGGATTATCGTATCCTCAAAGCCAACAAGGCATTTTTCGAATTGCACGGCGGCACCAGCGACACTGTCGTTGGCAAGCCCTGTTACGCGGCCAGCCATCACCGCTGTTCCCCATGCCCGGCAATCATGGAAATCTGCCCGATTGAACTGTCACGAACCAACAAACTTCACACCCCCGTGAGTTTCCGCGCCAGGCATCAACGCGCAAACGGCGAAAGCTGTCTGGTCGAGGTGCGCACAGCCAGGATCAAAATCCCCACGGGTGAATTCGACGGATTGGGGCATTGTCGAATCCATTCGCGATCTTGACGCCGACATCCAAGCTTCCCATGAACAAAAGCTTGCCGAACTGTCGATGCTCGCCGCCGGCGTCGCCCACGAGATTCGCAACCCGCTCGGCGGAGTCAGCTTCGCCTTGTCGGAGGCCGAAGCTGCTTGTGTCAATGGTCAGTCGGAAAACGCGCGTGAATACATCGGTGTCGCTCAGAATCAAATCGACAGCTGCATATCCGTCACCAGCAGCCTATTGAAGCTTTCGACACCGGCAACCGACGCGTTGGAACTCGTCGACGTTGGCGGGACAATAGCAGAAACACTGCGACTTATCGCGCCGGAAGCTGAAAAAGCGAATGTTCGTATTAAACTCGACTTGCCTCCCGGACTGCGTGCAGAAGTCTCGGATGGAGAGTTGAGGCGTATCGTGATCAACCTATCTCAAAATGCATTTCATGCCATGCCCGGCGGTGGCGATCTTAACGTGACCGCGAGAAACATCGACGACGATATACAAATTGATTTCGTTGATACCGGCGATGGAGTCCCGCCAGAAGACTTACAGATGATATTCCAACCGTTTTGGTCAAAACGTGCCGACGGCTCTCGCGGCACCGGACTAGGTTTGACGCTAACCAAAACCGCGGTCGAAAGCTGGGGCGGCCGTATTGCCGTGGAGAACAGACCGCAGTTCGGTGTCTGCTTCACGGTATGGCTACCCTGCGCCGATGCTGGAGTTGCGTACCATGACGCCGAAACCTAAACACCTATTGCTGATAGAGGACGACGTCACGCTGCGTCGTCTGATACTTAAGCGTCTCGAGCGCGCCGACTATGCGGTCACCGGTGTCGAAAGTTGGAGCGAGGCAAAAACGGCACTGGCAAACCTGCAACCTTCGTTAATTTTGCTCGATGTCCGATTGCCCGATGCGAACGGTTTGGAAAAACTTCCGAAACTAAAGGAAATCGCTCCAGTCGTTGTGATCACAGCCTTCGGTTCGATCAACGACGCGGTCCGTGCCATAAGATCCGGTGCCATCGATTATTTGATCAAACCCATCAATCCCGACACGCTTGAGGCCGTAATCGAACGTGCGCTGGAAACCAGTTCAATCCGCCGCAGTTACGAATTCCTCCGGGATGAGGCTAGGCGTAAGACGCCAACGTTAATTGGGTCGAGCCCAGGACTGCGCGAAGTGCGCAAACAGATCGAGCTGCTCGCCCCAAGCCAAGCAACCGTGTTGATCTTGGGAGAAAGCGGAGTTGGCAAGGAACTCGTTGCCCGCGCGGTTCACGATGCAAGTCCTCGCAGCGCAGCGAATTTCACAGCGGTCGACTGCGCCACCCTTCAAGATACTCTTTTTGAATCCGAGTTGTTCGGCCACGAACGCGGAGCCTTCACTGGCGCGGATCAAAAAAAGGAAGGCCTAGTAGAGGTCTCCGAAGGCGGAACGGTGTTTCTCGATGAGATCGGTGACCTGCCGTTATCACAACAGGTTAAACTTCTTCGCGTCATCGAGACGGGTCGCTTTCGGCGTGTCGGTGGAACGCGGAACATCGCGTGCGATGTAAGGTTCGTGGCGGCCACCAACCGGGATCTGCTTGCGATGTCGCAAGACGGCAGCTTTCGTCGTGATCTCTATTATAGGCTGTCGGCATTAGTCCTCGACGTCCCGCCACTCCGCGACAGGCGTGATGACATTGTTGAGATCGCTGAGTTGTTTATCGTAACACGCAGCTTTGATCGACAGATCGACAAGGTGCTGACACCGGAGGCGGCCGCTGTGCTACAGACGTATGACTGGCCGGGTAATGCGAGAGAATTGCGCAACGTGATCGAACGCGCCCTGCTGGCCTCCCGCAACGAGCAAGATATCAAGGTCGAGCACCTCGGCTTGCCGCAAACTGTCACCGACAGAGCGGTTGCATCCAATCCAAAGTCCCGGGTGGAATTGCGCTTCACAAACGAACCAACCCTGGATGAGGTGCGAAACGCCTATCTGCGCATCGTTGCCGAACGCCGCAAGGGCAATCGGTCGGACATTGCCAGAACGCTCGGAATCAGCGAGCGCAGCGTCTACCGAATCCTCAAGGAGATCGAGTAAAGCTGCACGCAGCGCCAATCATTGAACCGCACCTGGCGCGGTTACATCGGCAGCCCGTTCCGTGCCAACGGGTTCTACATCAAATGACAGCCCGAAGTCGGCACGCATGTGAAGCATCGCCCGCTCGGCCAGGGCTGTGATCGTCAGCAGCGGATTCACCCCAAGCGAACGCGGAATAATCGAACCGTCGATGACATAGAGTCCGCGATGTATTGCCGTGCTGTCTTGGCCCGCTCCCGCATCGAACACCTGCCCCTTGTGATTGACAACACCATCACCGCGTTCGGATCCCATACCACAACCACCAAGTGGATGCGCCGTCGCCGGTTGTTGCCCCATTACCGTGCCTGCAAGTGGGTTTTGCACGTAGCTGCCTCCAACATGTCCTGCAATCTTCGACAGGGCCACACCGAGACGCTCATAGACAGGTTCGTCTTTTGCCCCAGGCCAACTCAAATTGAGGCGGTCGCCGTCTAACGCGAACCGGCCAGAGGCACTATCGTGGGAGACGGCAAAGAACGTCTGCAACCGCGCGAACGGCCCCTTGTAGACGCCGCTGATGAGAACTCTGCACCGCCCCCAGGAGTCGGCCGTTCGGCAAGAACATCACCGGCAGAACTGGAGCGATCGGTGACGGCATCGCACCATCCTGCACCGCATACTCCAAATCGAGATTATCGCTATCACGGTACTCCAATTGCCCCGTGACCGAACTGCCGACTTCGAAGCCTTCGATCTTTGATGGGTGTCCGACACCGATAGCATTGACGACTTGGCTACCCCCATAGCCGAAAGCAATGATGTCCCCGTTGGCCGAAAAACGCTGACCGAGACGGTCGGATACCTCCAATCCCGCCTCTGCCGAGCGCAGTAGGATCTCTGTCGATCCTAACGTCCCTGCCGCTAAAATGACGACGTCGGCCTCAAGCAGTATTTGATCACCGCCGCCCTTGCCATTGGTCTTGCTGCCCGACGGCCGCGCCTCGACTTGCCAGGTATAATCCGGACGTTTGGCAATCCGCTGAACCTTGATCTCGGTGAAAAGCTCTGCACCGTGCCGCACGGCGTCCGGCAGATATGTCACCGCAACGGTGTTCTTTGCGCCAACGTTACAGCCCGAGCAGCAATCTCCGCATGAAGTGCACGCCGGCTGAAGCAGACCCGCAGGATTGACATTTTCTTCAAAGCTGACGGCAACCGGTGTGTTGCGCATTTGGCAGCCCATCTTTTCGGCCGCCCCCGCGATCGCCTGATACTTATCAAATTCACCGGCCCGTGGGTGTGGCGAGGGACGCAGCCAGGCTTCCGCTCGGCGATAACCGTCATCGAGAAGACCATCCTGACGCAACTGCCCCGGCCAAACTTCGTCACCAAAAACACGTGGATCAGGGCGCAGCGAAACGCCGGCGTTGACGAGCGAACCACCACCAAGCCCACAACCGACCAGCACGTGGATATCCTCACCGATCCGCAGATCGTAGAGGGCCGTCGGCGAACCCGAAGACATCGACCGCGTCGAGATCCGCAACTCGCTGCGCAACTCCGGGAACCGCGAAGGAAACTCGCCTGTGACGAATTCCCTACCGCGCTCGAGAACGGCGACTTTCTTTCCAGCACGCGCCAGTCGCGATGCCGAGACACCGCCACCGTAACCCGAACCGACGATGATCACATCGTAATGTTCGCGCAATTGCTCCACCGGCTTAGCAAGACGGCTCATGGGGGCCCCCAGGTGTCAAAATCAGCTGCATTGCCGGAGTTTTAAGCCCAATACGTGGGCCCGTCACCGCCCGTGCGACAATCTTTTGAAATCGGTCACAACAAACTTGTTGCCAAACCAGCTCGCGGCTCTGAACATCGGTATTCGCACCGCCACCGTTTCTTGGTGGTCCCAGCGGACAATAAACTCGCTGACGGCCGGTTCCGCCGTATCGGGTGCCGGCACCCGTCCCGCTACGTGGTCGACGAACTTCTTGCCAGCTTCAGGCTCCTTGATCGCGTCCCACCTAAGTAATTGTGGCAGCTGTAGTAAACCGCGCTGTCCGCGGCATCCTCAAGGATTACGCAAGCATCGGTCTTTTGACGAAGCCTGCTATACTTTCGCCCAAATCCTCCGTGAGCCAAGCACCTCCTTTCGACAGGCCATGTGTCCGGTCTCGCTGAGACCCGGCGGGCGCGCACCGCTATGCGGATGGCGTGTTCCGCGTGTCTTGAGGCCGAGCGTGTCGCCAAGGCCAACCTGATCCGCCGCCAAGAGGAGACCGCCGCCACCCGCTCCCTGCTCAACACAGCGCGGCTGATAGAGGACAACCCGCTGCTGCTCCGCCTGAAGGAGCTCGAAGCGTTGGAGAAACTGGTCGAGAAGGTCGGCCGCATCGACCTGCACACCGGCGAGACCGGCGGCTTCGACGCCATGCTGCAGCGGCTCTACAAACTAAGCGGCAACACCGGCAGCGAGAAAAACTAGAATAAACGGCGAGGGGGCTTCGGCCCCCTTTGCTGTCTGATTGGCAGCGCAAGTGGCGAACTGAACAATGCACGCGAGAGCGAGGGGGCAACCGACTGCCGATCAACAGCCGAGTTCGCAATCATTCTGGATCTCACAATGCAGGTTTGTCGCCGCGGGATTCCACGATCGATACGTGCAAGGCGGTTGGCGGTCTAACTGAACTCAATACGCCAACTGTGCGTCATTTCTGCGTCTGGCTTGTCCATGCCAGCGCTGAACCCAGCCCCACACAGAAACCGCCAGACGCAATTTGCATCTGGCGGCCGAAGAAAGCTTCGAGGCTTTCGAGTTACAGCGCAATCAGCAGCCGTAACCGCCCCTGCGCATACACTCACGCATCTTGTCGCGCAGATCCTCTTTCCAGTTCTTTGCATCTTCGCGGCCAGCCTGGCCGCCGTCACGACGACCCGCGCGATAACCGCGCTCGTATCCGTCGCGGTAACCGGCCTTGTAGCCGGCGATGTATTCGGCCGAGTTGACATTTGCGGTACGGTACCTGCTGCTACCGCCACGCAGAAGCTCGTCCACGTATGAAGCCTTGTAAGCGTTCTTGAAGCCGTCCTTGTAGCCGTGATTGCGGCCGGCTCTTTTGCCGGCTGCGTAGCCTTGCGAATAGGCGCCCGCCTCAGCCGGCGTCGCCGTGAAACCCGCAGCACCGATCATCATCATGGCGGCGAGAACAGGAAGAATGAAGAGAGTGAAAAGACTGCGGTGAGAAGAGGTGGCTGCGGCCGTTGCTTGCGTCGACATGTGTTTCTACTCCTAGAGGGGTTGTCCGTCGTTCCACCGCCACATTGTCGTCCCGCCCCTGAATTGAATTTGAACGGCGCATTCAGAAACAGTTCATCTGAAGAAATGCCGTCCAAGGCATTGAAATTAATAAAGTTAATAAGGTATTCCCCGGCAATGGATATCACACTATCTCTGATGCAGATCAGCTTTGCGACCGTTGCTGGAAAGCGTCGTAAAGGATGTGTTTAGCAGTGACCCACAGCCGGCCGCGCCAGGGCGCGCGACCGTGCAAGCTGCGTCCCTGTTACGTTGCGTTTAGGCTCTAACGACTTTTTCGACCGACAGCAGTCGCACCTCTCGTAACGCATCTATGAACTAATTTGCCCAGCTGAACACTTGCGCCCGCCAGAACACCGCGCGAGGCTGGTGCACGAACCTGACACATAGAGCATCACCGGCATTGACGTACATTCCGGTTATGAAGGTCACACATGAAAACACAAATTGCATTATCCGCCCTCGTTGCAATCGCAGCCGTGTCGGCGATCGCGCCCACACTCGCCGAAGCCAAAATCCGCTGCAAGGGTCCCTTCCAAATCGTTCAGGGGAACTCGATCGCCACTCCGTATTGCGGCGACAATTACCTGGCGCAAGTCGCACGCGGATATGGTAGCAGTGTCTCAGCAAAGGCGATCCGCCAAAACCCCAGCAAGAAGCAGGAGATCTGCCAATGGATCGGTCACGATCCAAGGGTTCAGGACATCTGCGCAGGCTTCCGTGACGATAATGGTGGCGGTCGCTGGTAACCGATTTGAAAGCCGGTCGGCGCGCCGTCGGTCCGGCCCCTAAACAGCGTCGTCGCCGTCACTGCCGTCGCCGGCATCGTCCTCGGCGGTATTCTGCCCATTGAGCGACAATGGCCGCGCATGATGACCAGTCATCCGCCATACCCCGCCTTCATCGACGAAGACGTTGCTGGCCGTCATTTCGTGGCCCTCGATATCCTCAGTGCAGAATACGATGGCGACACGGCCCCTTCGGATAACCGTCGGGTTTGAGCAAAAAATCGCGGGCGGCTCGCTCAGCACCATGACCTGATGCCACGACGCCATGACGTCGTCCCGGCCCGTGATTCCGGGCCAGTTGGGATGGTATATTGAAACATCGTCGCGTTCCGACCAGAGCGCTTCCATGGCCGCCACATCGCCAGAGCGAAACGCATCATAAAACAGTTCGTTGGCGGCGAGCACCTCGGCAACCCCGGCGGCGTCTTGATCCATCCCCATCCAACAAACCTCCTACAATAGGCACCCAAGGGCCGTAACGCGGAACCCCACGTAAGGCGGGTCAAAGGCCGAGCAGGACAGCACCGCCATTCATCCCGGCTCCTGCTGCACACAGTAACACGCGATCGCCATCCTGAAAGCTACGCTGGTCCGACAAAATTGACATCGTAAACGGAATGGTCGCCGCAGAGCTGTTTCCATAGGCGTAAACACTTGAACAAACAGCCTCTTCATTAATCTCCAGCCCCCGGCGCACCGCCTCGATAATGCGCACGTTGGCCTGATGGGGGACCCAATGCCTAACCTCGCCAGGCTTGAGCTCAGCTCTCGTCAACGCCGCCCGTGATGTCTCAGTCATCATCGAGATCGCCTTTTGGAAAACCGCACGGCCATCGGACATGCACATCAGCACGTCTTCGGCTTCGAGCTCTGCTCCATAGGGAACCGCGCTGCCGCCGGCCGCGATCTTAATGAGATCGTATCCGCCACCATCGCATTTCAGTTCTGCCGCAATCACACCCGCGTCGGCGCGAGTCGACGGCCCGACCAGCGTCGCCCCCGCAGCATCCGCGAACAGCACGGCGCTCGCCTTCTCCTTCGAATTGATCCGTCGAGACAAAATATTGGCGGCAATCACAAGCACTTGCGCGCCGTGAACCCGCACGAAGGAATCCGCCAGCGTCAGCGCATAAAGAAACCCAGCGCACGCACCGGTCAGATCGATGCCACCCGCCCGCTCGAGCCCAAGCCTGTGCGCGACAAGTGGAGCTGTTGGCGGCAACAGGTGATCGGGTGTCGACGTTGCTAACAACACCAAGCCGACCGAACCGCGCGTCACACCGGCACGGCTCAACGCCATCTCGCCGGCGGCGACGGCCAGATCCGAAAGGCGTTCGTCATCAGCCGCCCAACGTCGTTCGGCGATACCCGTGCGCCGCTCGATCCATCCCGCTTCGAGGCCGAGCCGTTCTTCGATCTCAACGTTTAGGACCACGCGCTTCGGCGCGTAATGCCCCAGACCAAGGATTTCGACGCCGCGGTTCATGATCGCTTCCCGGACAAAACGCGATCAACACCGTGATTCAAGGCTGAATAGACAGCATCCATTTGGTCAGGCGTGATGCAGTATGGTGGCATCACGTAGACCGTGTTGCCAAGCGGCCGAAGCAGGACGCCTCGGGCGAGGAATTCGTGTTGCAGCACTGGCCCGACTTCCGACAGATACCCCTCATCGTGCACATCGATATCAAACGCAGTGATCGTCCCCATACGCCGCACGTTGGTGAATGCGTTGTCCGTCCCAAGCCGCGCGATGCGCCGTTCCTGCATGTCGCAAAGAGCTTCAACCCGCGCCAGCACTGGTTCACTCGTCCAAATCTCCAGATTGGCGAGCGCCGCCGCACAGGCTAGCGGGTTCGCGGTGTAGGAGGACGAATGAAAAAACGTCTTGGACCGGTCCTCCGAGTAGTGCGCTTCAAAAATGGAATCCGCGCATAACGTCACCGCGAGCGGTAGATTGCCGCCCGTGATACCTTTCGAAAGGCACAAGATGTCTGGAACGATGTTTGCCTGCTCGCAAGCAAACATCGTACCGGTACGACCCCAGCCGGTCATCACCTCGTCGGCGATCAGTAACACACCATACTGATCGCAGATGCGCCGCATTTCGGCCAGTGTCTCAGGTCGCCACATCAGCATGCCCCCGGCACCAAGGATCAGCGGCTCAACGATCAACGCGGCGACGTCGTCCGTCCGGCACGCAACTTCGAGAGCATCCAACGTCTCTTGCTCGCGGTCTTCCGCCGGAAAAGGCAACCGCGTCACATCGAACAGCAGCGGCTCGTAAGCCGCGTTGAAAACTCCGCGCGCACCTGCAGACATCGTACCGATCGTATCGCCATGATAGGCATGCTCCAATGCCACGATACGCTTGCGCGGCGAACCGATATTGCGCCAATAGCCAAGCGCCATCTTCAACGCCACCTCAACGGCCGTTGAACCTGAATCGGAAAAAAAGACCCGCGTCAGCCGCTCTGGCGTCAACTCGATCAACCCGCGCGCGAGCCGCTCTGCTGGCTCATGCGTGAAACCCGCAAAGATCACCTGATCCAGCCGCTCAGCCTGTTCCCGGACTGCCGCGACGATGTGCGGATGACAATGGCCGTGAGTGATCACCCACCAAGACGAAATTGCATCGATGATGAGATCGTCATCAGCCGTCTCCAGGCATGCTCCTGAGCCGCGCGCCACCGGGATGATCTCCATGGTGGTCGCGTGTTGGGTGAATGGATGCCAGACCGGCGACTTCGAGGTCATCGGAAGTCCTCCAGATCGAAATGCGCAGCAAAGGCCCGCGCCAAAGAAGCCGACGTCAGTTGCTCAATATACGGCAGCCGGCCCAATCGGCGAACGCCACCGATTGCGCAAATCGTTTCCTCGGTATCGACGATTTGGTCGCCAACAAAGCCCACTCCAGTGACTGAAACACCGCGGCTCCGAAGTGCCTCGAGCGACAACAGCGTATGGTTGATCGTCCCGAGCGTCGTACGTGCCACCAGGATCACCGGCAACCGCCAACCGGCCACAACATCGACCTGTAAAAGAGTTCGCGTTAGCGGCACCAGCAACCCGCCCGCCAACTCAACGACCAAAGGCCGATCGTGCACAGGCGGGCACAGTCGCGCCACATCGATTTCCAGCCCGTCTCTCTCTGCCGCTAGATGAGGAGATGCCGGAGTTTGCAGACGGTAGGCTTCCGCATGCAGACGCCCAGGTGACAATCGGCCTAAACTGGCAACGACGTCACTATCGGTTGGTTCATCAAGCCCCGCCTGTATCGGCTTCCAGTAGTCGGCCGCAAGCGCATTGGCGAGAGCCGCCGCGAACACGGTTTTCCCGATCCCAGTATCGGTTCCAGCTATAACGAAAGCTCGCTGCCCGCTCATGAGCGAAACAGCTCCCGCTCTTGCGCCAGCGCCTCAACGAAATCCGATAGGATCTCGTCGGTGACATTCAACGTCAGCGACATCCTCAGCCGCGCGGTGCCCTTAGGAACGGTCGGAGGCCGGATGGCGCGAATATCGAAACCGCGTTTCTGCAGGGCTCCAGCCAGCTGCACTGCATACTCATCGCTGCCAACCGGAATCGGCTGAATATGTGTCCCTGTAGACGTGAGACCACATTTCGCCATCAAGGCAACACCAGCATTCGAGACCCGTTGTTTCAGTTGGTCCCGGCGGCTGCTTCCATCGCAACTGTCATCTTGAAGAACGCGCGTCAACGTCAAACGCACAACTTCCGCAATCAAACGCGGAGGGGCCGTCGTATAGATAAATGGCCGACAGCGATTAATCAGGAAATCGATCAACACGCGTGGCGCGCAAATCAACCCACCCATAATTCCAAGCGCCTTGCCGCATGTGTGCAGCGACACGACATTTGAACGCCCCTCGAGATGCGCGCCAAGGCCGCGACCATGAGGGCCAAGAACACCGGTCGCATGTGCTTCATCAATGACGAGAACGCCATCGTAGCGATTCACCACCTCGAAAAGATCGTCAAGCGGCGCCGTGTCACCGTCCATGCTGTAAAGGCTTTCGACGGCCAGCCATGGTCGACCCGTCCCCCCATCCCGCCGCCAGCGCACAATCGCATCGTTGAACGCGTCAACGTCATTATGCTCGGCTGCAACGGCATCGGTGCGTGACAGGCGCATCCCATCGTGAACGCTTGCATGGATCAACGCGTCGTGCACCACGATGTCCCCACGCTGCGGCAACGTCGAAAACAGGGCGAGGTTGGCGAGAAATCCGCTACTGAAGTAGAGCGAAGCTTCAGTGCCAAATAAGCGCGCCGCCTCATCTTCCAGTTCAACATGCGCGCGGTGATTGCCACGTAGCAACCGAGATCCCCCCGATCCCATGGCTGCATCCTTTGCCATCGCCTGCATCAAGTCGCCATGCAGTTCCGGCGAACAGGCGAGCCCGAGATAGTCGTTGGACGAGAAATCCCATCCTTCGCGATGCGTGACTTGCCTCAATCGGTTGCGGCTGGCCAAGGCCTGAAGCCCACGCGCGTGTACTGGGTGATGCAATGAGCTGTCATCTCGTTCGGTCAATCCGCGTTTCCTACCCGCCGGCCTCAGCCTTGAGGCCAAGTTTTGCGAACAGCACGTCATCCGCATCCTCGCCAGGATTATTCGCCGTCAGCAACTGCTCGCCGCAGAAAATCGAGTTGGCGCCGGCAAAGAAGCACAAGGCTTGCAACTCGTCGCTCATTTCACTCCGTCCCGCCGACAGCCGCACGTAGGATTTCGGCATCATGATCCGAGCAAGAGCGATAGCCCGCACGAAACCGATTGCGTCTACCTTCTCGGCCCCCTCAAGCGGCGTACCCTCGATCGCCATCAGCATATTAATAGGTACACTGTCAGGATGCTCAGGAAGATTTGCAAGCGTAATCAGCATATCGATGCGGTCCGCGTCCGTCTCGCCAAGGCCGAGGATGCCACCAGAACACACCTTGATCCCGGCATCCCGCACCCGCGCCAACGTTTCAAGACGGTCCGCAAAGGTCCGAGTCGAGATGATCTTCGAGTAGTGGCTCTCTGAGGTGTCGACGTTGTGATTGTAATAGTCGAGACCCGCCGACTTCAGTTGTGCGGCGTCCTCATTCGTCAGCATGCCAAGCGTCATGCACGTCTCAAGGCCCATTTCTTTGACTTCGCGCACCATGTCGAGCACGGCCGCCATATCCTGCTGTTTCGGGCTGCGCCACGCAGCACCCATGCAATAACGCGTCGCACCGTTCGCTTTTGCCGCCCGCGCGCCCTCCAAAA
The DNA here is from genome assembly GCA_963753045.1 of uncultured Alphaproteobacteria bacterium. Lineage (GTDB taxonomy): Bacteria > Pseudomonadota > Alphaproteobacteria > Rhizobiales > Hyphomicrobiaceae > Filomicrobium. Next base: position 278,656 of record CAVWAT010000015.1, on the reverse strand, counting down.
CCTCTTCGAGAGCCATTAGCTTCGACGCCTTGAGGCCAGTCTTATAACGTGAGGATTGGCTGCAGTAGGAGCAGTCTTCAGGGCATCCCCCGGTCTTAATCGATAAAAGCTGGCACTTTTGAACGGTGTTGGGGTCGAAGTGACGCCGGTGCACGCACTGCGCCTGGAACAAAAGCTCATTAAAGGGAAGATCGTAGATGCGCTGCGCGTCTTCGCGCGACCAGTCGTGACGCATTTCATCCTGCCCCCGGCCCGTCTCACCGGCGACGGTTGCCACATCGCTCATCTGGTTATCCAGCATTTGCCATTCTTCTCCTTAGGGTGCCCCGGCACAATCGGCCCATCAATGAACGTCTGCCGCGATGGCTGCAACGTCCCCGTTCGTCGCAATGGCCGTTGGGTGCTTCGCTGCAGACTACAGCGACGTTGGTGCGGGTCAACGGGCCGGGCCGGCACTATATACCCAGTGCCCCGTAGCAGAATCCGCCCACATAGGCATGGCCTCAGCCAGGCCATCAACGATCACCAACGCAACCGGGACGCGATAATGTCGCCAGCCCGAACCAGCGCCGTATCTTCGGCTTTGTCCTCAGACGGAGCTGATCTGACGTCGCCCTGCGTTATACTGCGATCTTTCCGCCCCCTCTTTTTGTAATGACGATCACAGACGGCCGGGGAGGCATGCCCCACTGGAAGTCTGGCCACCGTGTCGAGGGGCTGTCAAATGTCGAAACCTTATTGTCCTCGCTTTGCCCCGGGTGTTGTACAGCAACAAAGTACGTCTCGGAATCCGGTGTCGTGCAAGGTCCGCATAGCTCCGCGCCCATCGGACAGCGAAAGAACAGTCGGCCGGTTCCGCGGGCCGTTCCCTCGGTTTCCAAAGCCCACAAGCCGTCTGTCCGGCCGGTTTTTGCCAACGAGTTGCCGTCCGTCGCGATCCACAAACGACCCTCATTGTCGATCATGCAGTTGTCCGGATTGGCAAACCAGCCGCTCGCGCTGGTCTCCGGATTGAAGGTGGCTCCAACCTCCGCGACGATTGGATCGCCGCATTTAACCAAAATCTCCCAACGAAACGTGGGCGCCGTGTGATCGCCGCCATCCGGCGTCATCTCGATAATATGGCCGAAAGCGTTTTCCGCTCGCGGGTTCGCAGCATCGACTGAAAATTCGCCGCGCTTCTTGTTATTGGTCAGCATGCAATAGACCTTACCGGTCCGTGGATTGGCCTCAACATCCTCCGGCCGGTCCATCTTTGTCGCGCCTAGGAGATCGGCGGCGATCCGGACGTTGATCAAAACATCACCCTGATCGGAAAAACCGCTGGCTACCGTCAACGGCCCGCTGCCGAAAACCAGTGGCAACCAGATGCCGCTACCATCAGCGTTGAAGCGGGCCACATAGAGCGTGCCTTCGTCTAGCAGATCCTTGTTGCCGTCCCGGCGGGCTTCATCGACTTTGCCCTTGGTGACAAACCGGTAGATGTAATCGAACCGCTGATCATCCCCCTGGTAGACGACTAGACGGCCATCCTTGTTTACTAGATTGCCGGCCCCCTCGTGTTTAAAGCGGCCCATAGCCGTACGCTTTTTCGGTTTTGAATTCGGGTCCAGTGGATCGATCTCGACGACCCAGCCAAACCGATTGATTTCGTTAGGCTCTTTCGCGATGTCGAAACGATCGTGATACTGACCCCAGTTGTAGCGTTCAGCCGGCGCCCCATAGCGCTTTAAGGCAACCGCGTGCGGTGACTTCTCGGCTGCCTTCTTGTTCCAGAAGTAGCCGTTGAAATTCTCTTCGCAGGTCAACCACGTTCCCCAGGGCGTGATGGCGCCCGCACAGTTGTTGAGCATTCCAATGACCTTGCGGCCATCACGATCGTAGCTCGTCTTCATCTTTTCGTGTCCGGCGGCGGGACCCGTGATCTCCATCTCCGTCGCGGCCGTAATCCGTCGCGCAAAAATGGAATCGTCGATTACCTTCCACCCAGCGCCCTCACGCTTGACCTCAATGACCGAACCGCCGTGAGCCATCATTTCAATCGCAACGCGTTCCTCACTCATCTCGGAAAAGCGTTTCTGTTTATTGGCCGCTGGATTGATGCCAGGGAACATCAACTCTTCGTTGGTGTACTCATGATTAATAACCAGAAGGCCGTGGTTGGAGCTCCCGCCAAGCGGGACGAACCCAATGAAGTCGTTGTTGTAACCGAACTGCTTGGCCTGCGCGTCCGCGGTCTGTGTCTTAACGTCGAATTTGGGAGCATCCCTTTCGACCTTGTCGCCCCAGCGGATCAGCACATCAGCAAGGTAGCCATCGGCGACATAGTGGCGCTCGTTGGCCCCGGCCGAGACTTCCGAAAAGTTGAACCGCGTCTTCGATGATGTGTCTTCCGAGCATGCAGCGATCAACAACGCTGGTGAAACCGCTGCGGTCATCGCCGTCGTCGCCAACATCCCTTGCATTAAATCCCGGCGCGAAAAACGTTCCGCCAAAACATCGCCAATGGTGGGATTGGTGCTGGTGTTGGAGACGCCGTCTTCAACTTCCTCAAAAAGAATGGAGCGTGGCTTATCGGATTGGGCCATGTTTGCAGAACTCCACGAGATAGGTAAAAAAAATGCGTCGTGTACGCCGATGTGGCGTGAGGCAGGACAACACAGTTGTTTGTCACCCGCACGAACGTACCGAACCTGCGACCAAACATCTCCATCTCATCCCACGGCCCAACATGTCCGATCCCACGCCTGGCCCGGCGCGTTCTGAACGGCCCGGCGTTTGCAAACTCTCAACAAGACATCATCGGCTATGCCATTTTGAAACAACGGAATGCCAAGGCGCCCATGTTTGAACGCAACCGCACCGAGAACCCGTCGAACAAACGTGAAAAAGCCATCTCTGTGGAACTAACGATGGACGACGGCTGCGTCCTCAAAGGCCGCTTCTTCGTCGCCGCGTCGCGCCAGGCCTACGACGAGTTAAACGGCAATGCCGTCTTTCTCGATTTCCAGCCTTATGAGGGCGCGCGCGAACTAATCTCAAAAGCCGCGATCCGCTCCGTCCGGCTGACCAACATCCCCAAGAACAACCACCTTAAGGTTGCCAATGGGTCTGATGAGTTCGATCCGCACAATATCCTCTGCGTGCGGCACGGCGCGGAGTGGGAAACTGTTCGGGAAGCCTATCACCGCCTCTCGAAGCTGTATCACCCGGACCGCTATGCAAATCTCGACTTGCCCGAAGAGGTCGCGAACTATCTTGATACCATGTCGCGACGGGTTAATGCGGCCTTCTCCGCATTGGAAAAGCCGCACCAGGTCAAACGTGAATTCGCCCACGCGAAGTCGGAACCCATCTATCAGCGCGGTTGATTGGTGGCCGGCGCCTTAACTTCGATCCCGCATTCCGAGTGTTCGCAGGCGTAATGCTTGCAGCTTGATAAAGCCTTCGGCGTCCTTTTGATCGTAAGCGCCTTGGTCATCTTCAAAGGTGACCAATTGGTCAGAGTAAAGCGACTTGTCGCTGTCACGTCCGATGACGATGACGTTGCCCTTATACAGTTTCAAGCGAACCTCACCAGCAACATGCTCCTGGCTCTTGTCGATCAGTGCCTGAAGCATTTCGCGTTCCGGAGAAAACCAGAAACCGTTGTAGACGAGCTCGGCATAGCGCGGCATCAGCTCGTCTTTCAAATGCGCCGCTCCACGGTCCAGCGTCAGGCTTTCGATGGCTCGGTGTGCCGCCAGTAGGATGGTCCCCCCGGGTGTCTCGTAAACCCCGCGCGACTTCATACCGACAAACCTGTTCTCAACAAGGTCGACCCGCCCGATACCGTTATCCCGGCCAAGATCGTTGAGCTTTTCCAACAGCGTCGCAGGCGATAGCTTCACCCCGTCAAGCGACACCGCATCACCCTTTTCGAAGCCAATGCTGATGATGGTCGCTTCGTCGGGGGCATCTTCTGGGGCAACCGTACGCATGTAGACGTAGGGCGGTGGCTCCTCGTTGGGATCTTCCAGTACCTTGCCTTCCGAAGACGAGTGCAAAAGGTTCGCGTCAACTGAAAACGGCGCTTCGCCGCGCTTGTCCTTGGGTACCGGGATCTGGTGTTTCTCGGCAAAGTCGATCAGGTCTTCGCGGCTCTTGAATTCCCACTCCCGCCACGGTGCGATGATCTTTATCGCCGGCTCAAGCGCGTAGTATCCCAGTTCGAAGCGCACCTGGTCGTTACCTTTACCGGTCGCGCCGTGGCATACCGCATCCGCGCCTGTCGCCCGGGCGATCTCGATCTGCTTCTTGGCGATAAGCGGTCTGGCGATCGATGTGCCGAGCAGATAAACGCCCTCATAAAGCGCATTGGCCCGTATCATTGGGTACACGTAGTCAGCGACGAATTCTTCGCGCAGGTCCTCGATGAAGATATTGTCGTCGCTGATGCCGAGCATTTCAGCTTTTTGCCGCGCCGGCTCCAATTCTTCGCCCTGGCCGAGGTCAGCGGTGAAAGTGACCACCTCCGCGCCGTAATGCTCTTGCAGCCACTTCAGGATGATGGATGTATCCAGTCCGCCCGAATATGCGAGAACAACCTTTTTGACTTTGCTTTCACCGCCCGCCGCATTCGCTGCTGCCATCTTTGTTCTTATTGCTCCTGTCTGGATGCGTCCAACCGCAGTTGGCGCGGCACTATAGGCAAACCGTCTGTGCCCACAAGCCGGCTGATAGCCAGCGTCAATCCAAGGCTACGACGGTCAGGGGTAAGCCTCGCCAGGCCGATTGTAGAAAGCGACCGGTAAAAAAGGAAACAGGCCGCCAATGAGCAGCCTGTCGCAATGCCACAAGATCAGTCTGACGCCTCACTCAATTCCGATCAGTTCGAGCGAAACGGCGAGAAAAACTGCATCAGCAGGTTCGGATTGAACGGAGTGATGGAAAACGCCACGCTGAAGGGGTTCGAAGCAACCGAAGTCGTTCTGATCGGGCTGGGGTTCGCCTCCGTCCGATAGTCGGCCAACGCCTTTTCGACCGAATTGGCGGCCACGTTGAAGGCATCCAAAGCGGCAACGTTGGCGCGCGCTGTCGGCCAGGCGACCTTCTCTGGCACACCCACGGAGATCATCCCGAAGGCCATCGGCCAGGCGTTGAATTGTGAGGGCTTCATCATTTCCAACCACGGCGCGAATGGCGTAAACACCCCGTAAGGCATCCCGAAAGGATTGAGCGTCGCCATTGGATTGGCATTCATCATACCGTTGGGGATCGCCGCCCACGGCATCATGCAGGCCGCAGCACCCATTGGGTTCCTACGTTCTGCGGAATAGGACTGCGGGGCCAAGGAGCGGCTATTCGTTTGCTGCTGCGCCGTCTCCAACAAGTTGTCGACGGACTGCCCCCACATCTGCAGCATCTGTTGGGCCATGGCCTGATAAGCCGCGCCGCTCGCGTTCATGTAATTGACGACCGCTTCCGTGCAGCTCTTGTTGAAACGAACCTGCGAATCGGCATCGAGCATATTGATTAACCTCGCCATATCGGCAAACTCACCCGCAACGAACTGGCGTTCGGCTGGGCTCTGGTACAAACGGAATGGAAGAGCGCCGGTCGAGCTGGCCACCCCAACCTGCACTTTAGGTCACAATAGTTCACATTTTGCGGCGCAACAACAGATTTCCGCACCGCAAAATAACGTCTTTAGGTCAACGACAAGGCTTGATCAGTGCGTCTTGCGCACACCTGGATCAGAAACCGCAGGCACAATCCGATCGGCCCGGTCATAATCCCTGGAAGTCAGATGCTGACGGCGGGTATCTTCTTCGGCAACGTCATCAAGAACATCGTCACGCTCCCGATAAAACGAGCCGGCCTGGTGACCCGCCACCAGCCAATAGACATATCCCGCGATGATACCCGAGAAAGCGAATGCCGCCACCGCATAGCCGTTAGCGATCGTCGGCTGTCCACCGTTTTCGCTCACATAGAGCGCTGCAAAGCCCAAAAGCGCGACCGCCAGACTGGCGAATACGTAATAGGCCCAGCCCTGAACGCGCCGAACGACGCCGAATAAAACGACGACCGCCACGAACGGCAATGAAAACACGGCCGATTGAGTTGCCGCCGACAGCGTAATCGCCGAAGCGAAGGCAATCCGTTGCCAGCGTGGAGCGCCCTCCAGACCGTAAATATCAGCCGGCGTAATAACGAACAGAACCTGTGTTAGAGCGCCAGCCAGACAGGCCAGGACAAAACCAAACAGGATGCGAACCATCGCCGCGATCATTGGACACCCAATTTGCGAGAGTTTTCAGATTGATCAAGTTTCTCAGGTTATATGCAGCCAACCACGCACCGGCAAATCCGCAAACCCAACCGACTGCCGAATTCTCGACTCAAGCTGTTCGCCCGGCAACAAGCCAGTAAATGAACCCACCCGCGAAGCCCGCGACCGCGAATACCTGCCACAGCACCGCGGGTCCGCCAGCACTGCCCTGCGCGATAAGCGGCGTCACCGCCATCGAGGCACCTCCGCCGATAATGTAATAAAGCGCGGAGCGAATCCGGGCGACCTCACCGACAATCGCAAACACAAGCGCCGGAATAATCGTGAAAGCGGCAACCAAGGCCGAACCTTGCTCGATGAACGCCATGACCTGCTCAAAGCTCTCAACGCCCGCTTCGTCCGCATGGACCGTTTGCGTGATCCGCTCAAGTCCAAGCGTGAACAGCACAAACCCCGCCGCGAGCATTCCCAAAAAAAAGGCGATGGGCACCAGCAGCATCCGCCCGACAGTCTTCCAGAACACCCCTAATCTCCGCTCGATATGGTGGCCGCGGTCCTCTCGGAAGCACGAAGTTTCACGCTAGCCGACTTGAGCTGCCCGCACGCCGCCAGAATATCCCGCCCGCGCGGCGTCCGCACGGGACTAGCATATCCCGCCTTGTTGACGATCTCCGCGAAGCGCTCGATCTGCTCCCAATCCGAACACTCATAAGCTGCCCCCGGCCAGGCATTGAATGGGATCAAGTTGATCTTCGCCGGGATACCCGCAAGCAACTTGACCAACGCGCGAGCATCTCCGCGACTGTCGTTGACGCCCTTGAGCATCACGTATTCGAAGGTTATGCGCCGCGCATTCGTCAATCCCGGGTAATTGCGGCAGGCCTCCAACAGGTCCTTGATCGGGTATTTCCGGTTGATCGGTACCAACTCATCGCGCAGTTCGTCGTTAACCGCGTGCAGCGAAATGGCCAGCATGGTGCCCGCTTCCGCGCCCCAGCGCTCGATCTCCGGCACCACCCCCGACGTCGACAACGTGATCCGCCGCCTCGAATGCGCCAACCCGCCGCTATCCGCGGCGATTTCCATCGCCTGACGAACATTTTCGAAGTTGTATAGCGGCTCACCCATGCCCATCAGCACAATGTTGGTGATCTTGCGCTCGGAATCCGGCAGCAAACGACCATCTTGCGGTGCTTCCGCTCCCGGCCAGTCGCCGATACGGTCCCGCGCCAGCAGGATCTGCCCGACGATCTCCCCATGGGTCAGGTTGCGCACCAGCCTCTGTGTGCCGGTATGGCAAAACGTGCAAGTCAGCGTGCAGCCGACCTGGCTGGAGATGCACAAAGTGCCACGGTCCGCCTCCGGGATGTAAACGGTCTCCACTTCGGGAGCCTCCGCTTCGTCGCCTCGTTTCGGCAGACGCAGAAGCCATTTACGGGTTCCGTCCTGCGAAACCTGCTCGGAAACGATCTGCGGCCGCTCGAGCGAGAATGCCTCCGTCAACTTTGCGCGCAAATCCTTGGAAACATCGGTCATTTCATCGAAAGCACTGATCCCGCGTGCATAAATCCAGCTCCAAAGCTGGCTTGAGCGCATGCGCAATTGCCTATCGGGAACACCAAGCGAACCGAGCGCCTCGATCAGCTCCGCACGGCTTGCGCCAGCCAGCGTCGGAAGCGCCACGGACTCATCTGCGCCCGCCCCATCAGACGTCGGCAGGTTATTGAGGATCAGCACCATCTCTTGGCTTCTTTTTCTTTCTGGCTACAAACGTCGAGGCCACCCTCGGAGACGATATACATAGCCGACCCGCGCCGAAGTACCAGTCACCCACTGTCGTTTCGGCGATAAACGCCAGCACGTGTCTAAGGCAGATGAAGAGCCCGCAAATGACAGCCCAACCGGACACCCGCACGAAGATGCCGCCAAACGGCAATCTTACGATCGCGATCTATCTCGCGGTAACCGGGCTGTCCGCGGCTTGCGGCCTCGTTATCGAAATCGTCGCCGGCCGCATGATCGCGCCCTACGTTGGAATGTCGCTTTACACCTGGACCGCCGTTATTGCCGTCGTTTTGGCAGGCTTCTCCGTCGGGCACTGGATTGGCGGCTGGCTTGCCGAGAAGCCATCCGGGCCTGCCCGCAGTGCGGTTGCCATAAGCCTCTGCCTTGCCGGACTTAGCGCCGCACTGAGCCTTGTCTTGCTGCGCACGCTATCCGGCCCGGTCATCGCAATCGGCTTGCCGGCCGTGCCGACTATCCTATTGCTAACCTTCGTGCTCTTTTTTCCGCCGAGCCTATTCGTCGGCATACCTTCACCAGTGTTAACCAAACTGGCGATCGATGAAGCACCCACTCGCATGGGTACCCTGCTTGGCGCCTTTTACGCGGTCGGCGCATTCGGCTCGATCGTCGGCACGCTGGCGGCAGGATACGTCTTCATCTCTTACTTCGGCTCGATCCGCACAATCCTGACCGTCGCTCTGCTCTACCTGATGATGGCGGCTATCCTTTTCGCACTTGATCGACGCTGCGAGAAGAAACCTCTCTTGGCGAGACAAACCGTTGTCCCGGTCGCCGTCATTGCGCTGCTTTTCGGCGGCGTCGTCCTATCAGGCCGAGCCGTCAGCGCCTTTGTCGACAACTGCACCAAGGAGAGCGCCTACTACTGTATCCGCGTCATCGACATCAGCGGCGATATCGGCATCCCGGCCAGGACCATGGTCCTTGACCATCTCGGCCACGGCACCAACTTGCGCGATCAGCCGGACATCTTTCTGACGCCCTACGTCGAAGCCCAGGATGCGCTTGTCAGAACCCACTTCCAAGACCCGCAAGAACTCAACGCCTTCTTTATCGGTGGAGGCGCCTACACGCTTCCGCGCGCCTGGCTGGCCCGCTGGCCGAAGGCAAAAATCACCGTCGCCGAAATCGATCCCGCTGTTACAGAGCTCGCCAGACAATCGTTCTGGCTGAACGGCGACCCAAGGTTGACCATCGAGCATAAGGACGCCCGACGCGCACTGGCATCCGAACCTGAAAAAAGTTTCGACGTCATAGTCGGCGATGCCTTTCACGACATCGCCGTGCCACAGCATCTGGTCACACGCGAGTTCTTCGCACTGATCGCCAACCGCTTGAAAGGCGACGGCGTCTACCTGATGAACGTCGTAGACAACGGCAGCCGGCCAAGGCTGACACTGTCCATCCAGCGCACCCTCAAATCCGTTTTTCCCAGCGTTGAACTCTGGCAACCGTATGGCCAGGGCACCCGCCAGACATTCGTCCTAATAGCCGCAAAGACGCCGACACCAAAGAAGACGCTTTACTCTCGCGTCGACCCGGAATCCTCCTGGCAAAGGATACCGGAGGACGAAACCGCAAAACTGCAGCAGCTAACCGAACCACTCCTGCTCACAGACGACTTCGCCCCCGTCGACCGGCTTATCGGCGTGGAGTGACAGTCACGACGGCTTCTTGCGGCCTTACAGAATGTACCGTGACAAGTCTGCGTCCTTGGCCAACTCACCGACGCGGTCGTCGACATAGGCGGCATCGATTACGATCGTCTCACCACCGCGGTCGGAGGCCTCGTAAGAGATTTCATCTAGCACGCGCTCCATCACCGTCTGCAGACGCCTCGCACCGATGTTCTCAACCGATTCGTTAACCAAAACCGCCGTATCGGCTAACGCATCAACGGCGTCAGCCGTGAATTCCAGCGCCACGCCTTCGGTCCCCATTAAAGCCACGTATTGCTTAATGAGACTGGCCTCGGTCTCCGTCAAAATGCGACGGAAATCCTCACGCGTCAGCGCCCGAAGCTCGACCCGTATCGGCAGCCGCCCTTGCAGCTCCGGCAACAAGTCGGACGGCTTCGAAACGTGAAAGGCACCTGATGCGATAAACAGGATGTGGTCGGTCTTCACCGAGCCATGCTTGGTCGCCACCGTCGTACCTTCGATCAGCGGTAGCAAATCGCGCTGCACACCTTCACGGCTGACATCACCGGTAACCCGCCCCGCACCATCTGACCGCGAGCAGATCTTGTCGATCTCATCCAAGAAGACGATGCCGTTGTTTTCGACGGCCGCGACGGCTTCCGACGTGATCTCTTCCTGATCGATCAGCCGGTCGCATTCCTCATTGATAAGGAGATCGTGGCTCTGCTCGACGGTGATGCGCCGTTTCTTCGTACGCCCGCCGAGAGCCTTGCCCAACATGTCGTTGAGATTGATGGCGCCGAACGATCCTCCGGGCTGTCCGGGCAATTCGAACATCGGAATACCGCCTGAAGTGTCGGTGATATCAAGCTCGACTTCCTTTTCGTCAAGCTCGCCGGCCCGAAGCTTGCGGCGGAAGCTATCCCGCGTCGCAGGCGACGCCGTTGCGCCGACGAGGGCATCAAGAACGCGTTCTTCCGCAGCCTTTTCCGCAGCTGCTTGAACGGTCTTGCGTTTCCCATCCCTGACAAGCCCGATGCCGATTTCAACGAGGTCGCGCACAATGCTTTCCACGTCGCGTCCGACATATCCCACTTCGGTGAACTTCGTCGCTTCGACCTTCAGGAAGGGCGCGCCGGCCAGTTTCGCAAGCCGTCGCGAAATCTCCGTCTTGCCGACACCCGTCGGACCGATCATCAGGATGTTCTTTGGCAGCACCTCATCCTTCAGGTCGCCAGTCAGCTGCTGCCGGCGCCAACGGTTGCGCAGAGCTATAGCAACGGCGCGCTTGGCGTCGTTCTGACCGATGATGTAGCGGTCAAGTTCGGATACGATTTCGCGGGGAGAAAAGCTGGTCATGAGTCTCGCTATTTTTCTGGCGGCCGATAGCACATGAGAAGCGTGCCTCCACTTACATCCTTCCAGATTGCAAATGGGACAAACCCGGCACTTTTGTAAGTGGCTATTGCCCGAACATTGCGCAAATCCGGGTCAACGAAGAGGTTGCGTCCTCCTTTGCGGCGGAGCCGTTCTGTAAAGCTCCTGATAATTGTCACGCCAAACCCCTGACCCGTCTTATGGCGTGGGCTAGCGAAAATATCGACCCCGACCGCATCATGCGGAAATTCCTGTTGCCACGGCTCTTCATCAAACTCCGATGACACCCAGCTTTGGATATCGGCCGTCGGCACGTTGTTGATCGAGGCAACATAGCCGACCGCCTCGCCCGTGTCCCACGCGGTTCCGATAAGCTCCAGTTGCGTCTCCGGATCGCCCCACCATTGGCGCGCGTGGGCGTCCCGCAACCAACCCTTCAGCATCGGCACATGAGAATCGGCAATTGGATTAAGCCGAATATCCATGCGCGCTCACACGCCAGAAATGAGCTTAAGACCGACAATCGAACCGATGATCAAGATGAGCAGCAAAATACGCAGTGCTTCGTATGGTTCGCCAAAAGCCACCATGCCAACGATTACCGTGCCGGCCGCGCCGATGCCGGTCCATACCGCATAGGCCGTGCCGATGGGAATGGCTTCACCGGCCGTCGGGCTGACCGCTCGATGCAAAAAATAGAGGCTGAACACCCCGAGCAAAGCCAGGCCTGTTGTCGGCCAAACACGTGTCAGCCCTTCCGTAAACCGGTAGATTGTTGTCGCCGCGACCTCACACATGCTGGCCGCAAGCAAGTACACCCAAGCCATTTCGATCCCCGCTCAGAGCTTAAGATTTAACGCTGCGACTCAAGGCTTTCGACGACCAGAGACGTATTCGTGTAGACGCAGATATCCGCTGCGATCCCCATCGCCTTTCGCGCGATCTGTTCTGCATCAAGCGGTTGATCGAGCAGCGCCCGAGCAGCCGCCAGCGCATAGTTACCGCCCGAACCAATTCCCATCACATGAGCCTCGGGTTCCAGCACATCGCCGGTACCGGTAAGCACCAGGGTTGTATTGGCGTCAGCAACGATCATCATGGCTTCGAGCCGGCGCAGATAGCGGTCCGTACGCCAATCCTTAGCCAACTCAACGGCCGCGCGCATCAGCTGCCCGGGGTACTGTTCCAACTTCGTCTCGAGCCGCTCAAACAGGGTGAAGGCATCTGCGGTCGCCCCCGCGAAACCGGCGATTACATCCCCGCGGCCGAGCTGGCGGACCTTGCGCGCATTGGACTTGATCACCGTCTGGCCCAGGCTGACCTGGCCGTCACCAGCGATAACGACGCGTCCATCTTTACGCACGGTGAGTATGGTAGTGGCGTGCCAGCCGTGTGCGGCCGACTGCCCAGAATTGTCGCTATGCATGTTCATAGTTGCTCGATAAGGGCGCTCGCACCCGACCTGTCAAGGTTGTCCGATCACCACTTGATCGCAAGGCTGAAAGCTGGCGATTGGCAGCGCAAGCTGATAAATGCAGCATCTTAACCGGTCGGAAACCCTCACCCGTCAGCCTTCGGCAAAACAAAGGCGCCATATCCGGCCCGAAACTTAAGGATCTCTCACCGTGAGCGCAGCGGCAAAACGAACAAGCCAACTCGACCGCAAGACCAAGGAGACCGAGATTTCCGTCGGCATCGATCTCGATGGGACCGGTGCTTACGCGATCGACACCGGGATCGGTTTTCTCGACCACATGCTGGAGCAGCTGGCACGCCATTCGCTGATCGACATCAAGCTGAAGGCCAAGGGCGATCTGCACATCGATGCCCACCACACCGCTGAAGATAGCGGCATAGCTCTGGGTCAGGCCTTCAAGCAAGCGCTCGGCGAAAAAAAGGGCATCAGCCGGTATGCGGATGCACATCTTGCCATGGACGAGTGTTTAACGAGGGTCGCCGTCGACGTCTCCGGACGGCCGTTTCTTGTCTGGCAGGTCGAGTTCCCGCGCGATAAAGTCGGTGAATTCGACACTGAATTGTTCCGTGAGTGGTTCCAGGCCTTCGTCCAAAACGCCGGCATTACCTGTCACGTAACCAATATCTACGGCGACAACAGCCACCACATCGCAGAGACCTGCTATAAAGGTTTGGCCCGGGCCTTGCGTCAGGCTATCGAGCTCGATCCCCGCCAGGGTGAGCGCGTGCCCTCGACAAAAGGAACCCTTTAACGAATGTTGCTCATACCCTCAAGAATCGGAGCATCAAACCGCGTGGTCGCTTACACTGTTCATGAGCCGCCTGAAATCTCACTCGACCCAGCCGAACGGGCCGAACAGCTGACCTTTGTGAGAGATGGGATCAGCTGGGCTGCCCTGTTCTTCGCACCGGTCTGGCTGCTGGCGAAGAGGTTTTGGCTGGCGCTATTGGTTTACGTCGTTGTGGCCGTTGCCTTGGGCGGCGGTCTAACGCTGCTTGAGCTCGGCCCGAGCTGGGGCGTATTGGCCTATCTGGGACTGAACCTATTCGTTGCGCTCGAGGCAGATTCGATCCAGCGCTGGTCGCTCGACCGAAAAGGCTGGCACATGATCGGATCGGTCAGTGGCGCCACCACCCGCGAATGCGAACGCCGTTTCTTTGAACGATGGCTGGCTGAGGAAGTCCGGTAAACGCAATGCAGACGGCTGTCATCATTGACTACGGTTCGGGCAACCTCCACTCGGCCGGTAAAGCCCTGCAACGCGCGGCCCGCGAGGGAGAATCCCAAACCCAGGTCCAAATCAGCTCCGATCCCGCCGTTATCGCATCCGCCGACCGGGTGATATTACCAGGTGTCGGCGCCTTCGCCGATTGCCGGCGCGGCTTACAGGCCGTTCCTGGCTTGCTCGAAGCACTCAACGCCACCGTGATGGAACGTGAGCACCCTTTTCTCGGGATCTGTGTCGGAATGCAGCTAATGGCCAGCCGCGGCCTCGAATTTGGTGTCACCGACGGCTTTGGCTGGATCCCCGGCGAAGTAAAGGCAATCGCCCCCAGCAATTCTTCACTCAAGATCCCGCACATGGGCTGGAACACGCTCAATCAGATCTCAGCCCACCCGCTTCTGGTGGACATCCCAACAGGATCCGATGGCCTTCACGCCTACTTCGTGCACTCCTACCATTTGGTGCCCGAGGACCGCGTACACGTGGTTGCGGAAACAAACTACGGCGGATCCATCACAGCCATGGTTGCTCGTGATCACTTGGCGGGGACTCAATTCCACCCGGAGAAGAGCCAGACCCTCGGTCTGAAACTCCTCGCCAATTTCTTGAAGTGGTCGCCGTAGCCCGCGTATTTAGGCCGCGATCGCCCCATCGCCGGCTGGGAATGCCACGACATTTGCAACCGCATCGGCCTCGACGGCAGCCTTCGGCTTCGACCGTTCCGCCGTCGCAACTCCACGCTGCCGGAACCAGCGCAGCGACGTGTTGGTCAGCACGCTACCGTGACTGGTGGCTTGCACGAGAAGCCCGTCTTCATCACCCAGCAGCCAGGACATCCGTGCTTCGATTTCCTCTGCGGTTTCGTGGCTTTCCACGTACCACGTCTGCTCCAGCGGACGCGCCCAGCGCTCCCCGGTGCTCATGATGATTTCAGCAATCGCCCGTTTCTTGGCGTTCGGATTGGCGAGGTCGTAAGAGATCAGGTAGGTGCGCATGGTGAGGCTCTCGTCGGTTTTGACTAAGGCCCTCTAAACGCGGAACAATTTGGGGCGACAGCAGCGAAGAACGTAATGAGAACATGACATGAATTGCGCCACCCGTAAAGCCTAAGTTCGACTTTTGTTCACGCCGAGGACGAACTGTGAACTTCTCATGGCGGAGATTGCAGCAGCGCCCTTCCGGAGCCCTCAGCGGCCCGTCTCAATCAAATAGACTGAGTTGTTCCGGCGCGTTGTTGGAGCGCGGGATAACCCGGTGCTTTCCGAAATCTGTCCGGTCGACCAGCTCCGGATAGCGTTCTTGGAAAAGTTTCATCGCCCGCTCCTGCGCCTCGGGAAACCGCCGCCCTTCCCAGATTTCGTAGAGTTGCCGCGGATCGCATCCATAACGCCTCAGGATTTCAATCCGCCGCACGCGAAGCCAACGTGCGATCCAGATATCGACAGCATCGGTTTCGTTGACGATGCCGGGTGGCTGTGGTTTCGCAGTCGACATCTCGAAGGGCACTATGGAACGCATCAAGGGTTTACCGTCCTCACAAACTGGCAGTTGACCTGGCATGGTACGTTACAGGAACATCATAGCAATTCCGTGGCCGCAGGTGCAGCCATGTATTCGACCAGGACAATCTGCGACTTGACCGGGCCGCCCAAGCCGACAATGCACTGGTCCAAACTACGCAACCAACCAAGCTTCGATAAGGCGCCCCCCGTGATCCTCTTTCCAGCGATTGACCTCAAGGACGGCCAATGCGTCCGTCTCAAACTCGGCGAAATGGACGATGCCACCGTCTTCAACGATAACCCGGCCGCTCAGGCAAAAGCTTTTCAAGCCCAGGGCTTCAACTACCTCCACATTGTCGACCTTAACGGTGCCTTCGAGGGCCGTCCGGTCAATGCCGATGCCGTTGAAACGATCCTTGGTGCACTGTCGATCCCAGCTCAGCTCGGTGGCGGGATCCGTGATCTCGCGACGATCGAGACCTGGCTGGACAAGGGCATCGCCCGTGTCATTCTCGGCACTGTCGCCGTCCGCGATCCGCAACTCGTTCAAGAGGCATGCCGCAGGTTCCCCGGCTGCATTGCCGTCGGCATCGACGCGAAGAGCGGCAAAGTAGCCGTCGAGGGTTGGGCGGAAACAAGTGAGCTAACAGCGATTGAACTCGCCGAACGCTTCGAAGACGCCGGCGTCGCCGCCATCATCTACACCGACATCGAGCGCGACGGTGTTTTGAAGGGCCTCAACCTGCCAGCAACAGCAGAACTCGCCCGCGCCACCTCGATCCCCGTCATCGCCTCCGGTGGGCTTGCCTCGATCGAAGACATCAAGGCCTTGCTCCTCCCCGAATACAGCATGCTTGAGGGCGCCATCACGGGGCGGGCACTCTATGACGGTCGTCTTGATGCGGAGGAAGCTTTGGCCCTTCTTGCTGGCTAATCCGATGCGCGCGATGCAGGCCCGCTAAGCACCACGGAGCATGGACGAACTCACAATGTAGATGGCAAACTGCGTTAACGAGCTCCCGCCAGCGCATATCCTCCACACAAGGACATCAGATTATGGCCGCCATTGACGTGAAGGTTCCCGACATCGGTGATTTCCAGGATGTCCCGATCATCGAAGTGTTGGTCAAGCCAGGCGATACGGTCCAACCAGAGGATCCGCTGATCACGCTCGAGAGCGACAAAGCAACGATGGAAATACCGGCACCGCAGGCCGGTCAGGTTGTAGAGCTCAAGGTTGGCGTTGGCGACAAGATCTCCGAAGGCACCTTGATTCTGACGCTGGAACCTGCCGATGGCGCGACGGCCGGCCCATCCACTGGCGCGTCCGCGGAACCCACCTCTGCGGCAGCTGCCCCCTCCGCTCCAGCGCCAACCGCGGCGGCGCATTCCGGCGGCGCCGACATCACATGCGAAATGATGGTCCTAGGTGCCGGCCCCGGCGGCTATTCGGCCGCCTTCCGTTCCGCCGACCTTGGCATGCAGACCGTCCTCGTCGAGCGTTGGGAAGTGCTCGGCGGCGTCTGCCTCAACGTCGGCTGCATCCCGTCCAAGGCATTGCTCCACACCGCTGCGGTTATAGACGAAGCCAAAGCCATGGCCGCGCACGGCATTACCTTCGGTCCACCTCAAATCGAACTCTCGGCCCTGCGAACGCACAAGGACAAGGTCGTCAGCAAACTCACCACGGGCCTCGCGGGAATGGCCAAAGCCCGTAAGGTCAATGTCGTCACCGGAACTGGTCGCTTTCTCGATCCCAACCACGTCGAGGTCGAGCTGACCGACGGTTCCGGCAAAAAAGTCGTCCGCTTCGAAAAGGCAATTATCGCTGCCGGCTCGGAAGCAGTGAAACTTCCCTTTATCCCTGCAGATCCGCGCATCGTTGATTTAACAGGCGCGCTGGAGCTTCGCCAGATTCCAAAGAAAATGCTGGTCATTGGCGGCGGTATCATCGGCCTGGAGATGGCCACGGTTTATTCCACGCTCGGCACGCGCCTGGATTGTGTCGAGATGCTCGACGGCCTGATGCCGGGCGCAGACCGCGACCTCGTCAAGGTTTGGGAGAGGGTCAACGCACCCCGCTTCGACAACATCATGCTGAAGACCAAAACGACTGCGGTCGAAGCGAAGGACGACGGCATCTACGTCACTTTCGAAGGCGAAAAGGCACCCACTGAACCGCAGCGCTACGACATGGTCCTGGTCGCCGTCGGCCGCTCACCAAACGGCCGCTTGATCGATGCCGACTCGGCCGGTATCGCCGTCACCGACCGCGGCTTCATTCCCGCCGACAAACAGATGCGCACCAACATCGCGCACATCCACGCCATCGGCGACATCGTCGGACAACCGATGCTGGCGCATAAAGCCGTTCACGAAGGACACGTTGCCGCCGAGGCCGCCGCCGGCATGAAGAGCGTCTTCGACGCCCGCCAAATACCCTCGGTCGCATACACCGATCCGGAAATAGCCTGGGCCGGCCTCACCGAGATGGAGGCCAAAGCCAAGGGCATCAAATTCGGAAAGTCCGTTTTCCCATGGGCGGCGTCGGGACGAGCCATCGCCAATGGCCGCGACGAAGGTTTCACCAAGCTGCTGTTTGATGAAGAAACCCACCGGTGTATCGGCGGCGGGATTGTCGGCACGCACGCCGGCGATCTCATCGGTGAAGTCTGCCTAGCTGTGGAGATGGGCGCCGATCCCGTCGATATCGGAAAGACGATTCACCCGCACCCAACGCTGGCTGAATTTGTCGGCATGGCTGCCGAGGTGTTTGAGGGCGTCTGCACCGACCTGCCGCCACCACGTCGGCGTTAACCGCAACGGCGCCTAGTTCCGAAAAAGACCACATAAGAAGCTCCGCCAGCACGGTGGATGGAGCAAGGTTAACCGCGCCCACATGGTGACAAGATAAACTTTCCAATGCTTTGTTTAGCATCCTGCACTGAGGTGCCTTGCATGGCGCTATGCTGCACGCCACAACAGGCACTCCAAATACTTTTAACGTCAAAAAATTTTGGGCCTCAATCTCTATGTCAATCTTGGTCACGGGCGGAGCAGGCTACATCGGTAGTCATATGGTCCTGGAACTCATCGGCGCTGGCGAAAAAGTCGTTGTCATCGACAACCTGTCGACGGGCTTTCGCTGGGCGGTCCACGAAGATGCTACTCTTGTCGTCGGTGACATTGGTGATGCGGGTCTAGTTAAGCGGGTCATCGCCGAACATGATGTTTCCGCTATCGTACATTTCGCCGGCTCCATCGTAGTACCGGAGTCCGTCGCCGATCCGCTCGGCTACTACGACAACAACACAGTGAAATCCCGCTCCTTGATCGCAACGGCGATCGAGAGCGGTGTCCGCCATTTCATCTTCTCCTCAACGGCCGCTGTCTACGGCAACCCGTCCGAAAATCCGGTTTTCGAGGACGCCGTACTCCAGCCGATGTCACCTTACGGCCGCTCGAAGTTGATGACCGAGTGGATGCTAACCGACGCCGCGCATGCTCACGATTTCAATTACGTCGCATTGCGATACTTCAACGTCGCCGGCGCCGATCCGGAAGGACGCAGCGGACAATCGACACCGCGGGCAACGCACCTCATTAAGGTCGCCTGCGAAGCAGCAATCGGCAAACGTTCTCATATGCAGGTTTTCGGCACTGACTACCCAACTCCGGACGGCACCTGTATCCGCGATTACATCCACGTCACCGATCTCGCCCGTGCCCACCTGGAAGCTCTAGAGTATCTTCGCGAGAAGGACACTTCGAACATCTTCAACTGCGGCTACTCGAAGGGTTATTCCGTGTTAGAAGTCGTCGAGGCCGTCAAACGCGTTTCCGGTGTCGGCCTTAATGTACGTTTAGCAGAACGCCGTCCTGGTGATCCTGCCGCCATCGTTGCCGCCTCGACCAAAATCAGGCGGACACTTGGCTGGACGCCTCAGCATGATGATCTTGATAAGATCGTCAGCCAGGCCCTGAACTGGGAAAAACGCCTCGGCTCGCTAAAAGGGTAGAGATCCGATCATTCGACCTGCTTGAGAACTCATGGCGCAGCGGCGCGGTGTTAACAACTTTCAGCGGGTCTCATGGCCGGCTGAACAGAACACGGGTGACGCGCTGTTTAGGATCATCTGCAAGGTGCGACCCGAGGCTATCCAATCGTCATTAAAAACGCTGGTTTGGCACATTGACTGGCAGATACTCGACACCCGAGCGCTGCACCGGTTGCGGGTACAACCGCATCAGCTTGAGAATATCTTGCGGCATGCCGGTTTTGATCGGCAGCCCAAGATGCGCCGCTTCCTTCGCCGTCAATGCGTAATCGTGTGTCCAGTGTCCGCCGGCGAGTTTCTCTGCAAGCATCTCAGCCTCCGCAACCCCCATTCGCGGGGTCATGATCTCCACCGCGCCACGCTTGACTTGATCCAGCGCCTTCTCGCTCACATCGGCCAGCACATGGGTCAGATCGAATACATCGGCCGCAGGCTTGGCGTTACGTGCGTGCAGGATGCTGGCGGCGGGCAGTCCCATGATCTGCGGATCGATTGGACCGAGAACGGAAAACTCGCCCAGCACGATTTCATCGGCCGCCAGTGCGATGAGTGTCCCGCCCGACATTGCGTAGACTGGCACGAAAACGGTGACCTTCGCAGGATGCGCTTCAACCGCACGGGCGATCTGCATCGCTGCCAAAACAAGTCCACCGGGTGTGTGAACGATCAGATCGATCGGTCGGTCCTTTGGTGTCTCCTTGATCGCTGCGATGATTGTCTGAGCGTCCTCCAGGTCGATATGGCGGGCGACAGGAAAGCCAAACAGACTTCGCTTTTCCTGCCGGTGGATCATGGTGATCACACGGCTACCGTTGGAATCTTCAATAGCTCGGATGGCTTTCTCACGCTCATAAGCAAACCAGCGTCCCATCAAGATCGGCTGCAATGCCATCGCCGCGAACGCCAGGATAAGAAGGGTCGATAAATCAAATGCCATGCTAACTACTCAACAAACGCGAGGCCCGGCATCATTGCCATGCAACCGAGCCTTGACTGGAAAAATCATGCGAGGCTGCATTGACCTCGAAAGCGCACACCGAAAAAATGGTTCCGTATTCAGCCTTCTGTTGTGCCAGCCACCTGCACGTTGGAGGCTTGTACTATGAATGTTACAAAACGCAGCGCAAGCCACGATCTAGTGTGCGGGAGTGGCTCACACGAAATCTAAGGCACCTCGGCCGATCGCAGCCAACGTCATTAGCGATATCCTGCTTGATGCTCATCTCCGCCAGCTCAAACGCCACAGTCCAGAAGCGACTTGCTAGAACCGACCAGCCTGTCCCGAACACGTAGAAAGGACCACCCGCAGTGGAGTTCCATCGTGGCCGCCTTATTGACCATGTGTTGTTGTTCGCAAAAGATATCGAAGCCAGCCGAGCGTTCTACGAGGCGGTCCTGACGGTCTTCGCCATCCCCATCGAGCGCGAGGGCGAGGGCTGGTTTCTTGCCGACGAGTTGTTCGTACGACAGGGAACGCCACAACACTCGCGCGGAATACATCTCGCGTTACAGGCGGGATCTGAAGCGATGGTGGAACAGTTCTTCGCGGTTGCGCTGGATGCCGGGGGTGGGAAGAATTCCGCGCCCGGTTACGATAAGAGAATCCACCCATACTACTATTCGGCTTCAGTGACGGACCCCGACGGCAACACTATCGAAGCCGTTTGTCACGGCCCGGTCACACGCTCGGCGGAGGCGGTAACCATCGAACCAAGCGCGATCGCCCTACTCAGTCGGCTATTCTAGAGTCATCGGCGCCTTGAACCGGATCTCACCGGGGCAACTCCAAACACTTCGAAAGAGCGCCGAACTCGCTAGTTCGCCAGCGACGCAATGCGGATCGTCCACTCGAAAACCAAAAATGCTGTAGCGCTGAGAAAACCGAGGATCGGAACCCAACCCGCAACGCGGAACGTTGGATGAAGACCGTCGTCATGGCGTTTCAAACGCCACAGAGCCAAGTTGACGATGGCGAACACGACTAAGGTCAACGACGATGTAAAATCCGCCAGAGACGCGGTCGCCGTCGTAAGACTGAGCACAATAACGATCAGCAGCACAAATAGGGTCGCGTTGATGGGTGTTCGGGTGGTTTCGCTGACGTCTCCGAACAAACTCGGCAAAGCCCCCATGCGACTGAGCCCGTAGAGCACACGGCTGGCCATGACGACCTGTACCAGCACACCGTTCAACACGGCCAAAACAGCGACCATGCTGATGACGCGGCTGTCGAGAGCCAACAAGCGTTCGGACAACAAAGATAGCGGTGCTTTACTGGCAGTCAGGTCGGCGACAGGAACATGCGACATAGCGACGAGAACAACCAGGACGTAAAGGATCGTGGTGATAATGAGCGTCGCCCCAATCGCCATTGGAATGGTGGATTCGGGCCGCTTCACCTCCTCGGCGACATTGACCATGTCTTCGAAGCCGATAAAGGCGAAAAAAGCCAACAAGGTCGCGCTTGAAACACCAAACACATACCCTGGCTCAGGTAGCGTGAAAGCCACCGATGCCGATCTGGCAACTGCCGCCGGATCGGAAAACCCGGCGACGGCCAGCGCCACCAGAAAGCCGATTTCGGCGACCGCAAGTACGGCTGCCGTCCAGGCGGCCTGGGAAATACCCCACACAGCGATCCCACCGATGACGACGGCGGATACGACCTGGATCTGCCACGCCGATGCCGGCACGAATTCTTGGATATATCCGGCACCGCCGCGTAGAAGAACGGCGGATGAAACGATACCCGTCGCGCACACCATCAAGCCGACACCCAGTGACAGCCAGCCTTTTCCGAAACCGTGACGAACATAGGCCGCTTCGCCAGCACTGACGGGGTATCTGGAAGCCATTTCGGCGTAGCTGGCAGCCGAAAGCGCGACCAGAACGCCAGCGGCAAGGAATACCATGGGCGCATGGATGCCGGCCCGTGCGACAACGTCTCCTATCAGGACGTAAACGCCGGCCCCAATGGTGACACTCAATCCGTATAAGGTCAGCAGCAGTGGGCCCATGTTCCGCAACAGCGGGCGCGAGCCCTCGCTCTGGCTGCTTGTCCTAGGCCCTGCGGTATGTTTTTTCGGCATCGAGAACTACGAAGTAATTGCCCTTGATGCCCAGGCAGCACCAAATCTAGGAGTTCAGAAGGCCAGCGAGGATCAGTGGCAGGAGCGACCGGCGCATTGATCAGTATCAACGTATCGGTTGGCCGGACAGGTACAAGCTGAAGCCTTCGTATTTCGCACCCCAACGGCGGCGGGAACAATGGTCATCGAGTTTTTGGACACGATTGATAATGTCATCGTATTCCGGGCCCGTGACGTCACCAAAGTGTACCACACAGGTGACCTGGAGGTGCGGGCGCTCGATGGCGTTGATTTCGAGCTGTTCGAAGGCGAGATGCTTGTTCTGCTCGGCCCCTCCGGATCCGGCAAATCAACGCTTCTCAATATACTCGGCGGGCTCGACCGACCAACGTCGGGAACGGTAAGTTTCAAGCAAACGAACTTGACGCGGCTTGATGAGAGCGAACTGACGGACTATCGGCGCAAGCACGTCGGGTTCGTATTCCAATTCTACAACCTCATTCCATCGTTGACGGCGCGTGAAAACGTGGCGCTTGTGACGGAGATCGCGAGCAATCCGATGCGGCCCGAAGAGGCACTATCGCTGGTTGGACTGAAGCACCGCTTGGATCACACTTCCCCTCTCAGCTTTTAGGCGGTGAGCAGCAGCGCGTGGCCATCGCACGGGCTATTGCAAAGCGGCCCGAAGTACTCCTATGCGATGAGCCGACTGGCGCTCTCGACAGCAAGACCGGCACCCTCGTGTTGGACGCTTTGGTGTCCGCAAACCGCGAGCTCGGCACAACCACGGCGGTCATCACCCACAACAGATCGATCAAGGACGTCGCGCACCGCGTCGCGTTCTTTGCCGACGGCAAGATTACGCGCGTTGAAAAGAACACCCAACGGCTCGAACCAGCCGACATTACCTGGTGACCACCGTGCGCGCGCTCGACAAAAAAATACTCAGAGATCTCGTGCGCATGTGGGGGCAATTGCTCGCGATCGCGTTGGTGCTTGCCGCCGGCGTCGCGACACTGGTCCTGTCCGTAGGTGCTTACCAGTCGCTCGATGAAACCCGTAACGCTTATTATCAACGCTACCATTTTGCCGATGTGTTTGCCGTCCTCACCCGCGCACCCAAGCAGCTCGAGCAGCAGATCACGGCCATCGACGGCATCGGCACGGTCGAAACGCGCATCTCCAAACCAGTGATCCTTGATATTCCCGAGTTTGCTCCACCTGTCACCGGACTAGTTTTGTCGCTGCCTGACCACCGTCCGCCTCGCCTCAATCAGACCTACGTCCGAGCGGGCCGTTTTCCGGAAGCCAAATCCTCGCGCGAAGTGGCCATCAACGAGGCATTCGCTAAAGCGCACGGTCTAGAAATCGGTGATCAGTTCCAGGCTATTTTGAATGGTCGCAAACGCCGTCTCACCATCACCGGAATTCTTCTCTCCCCCGAATTCATCTACGCCATTGGCCCCGGTGACCTAGTGCCCGACGATAAGCGGTTTGCCGTCATCTGGATGTCCGAGGAAGCCCTGGCTGAGATCTTCGACCTCGACGGCACCTTCAATGCCGTATCGGTCCAACTGCTGCGTGGGGCATCTGAATCCTATGTCATCGAAAACCTCGACGCTCTTTTGAAACGCTACGGCGGGGCCGGGTCCTACGGGCGCGAAGACCAGATCAGCCATGCCTTCCTCAACGCCGAGCTTCAGCAGCTTCAGGCCATGTCCCGCATCCTTCCGCCGATCTTTTTGTTCGTCTCAGCCTTTCTTATCAACATGACGCTGACCCGGCTGGTGGCGCTCGAACGGGAACAGATTGGGCTCTTGAAAGCACTTGGATACACGCGAACCGCCATAGCGATGCACTATGTCAAATTGGTATTGATCATCGCCGTTTTCGGGATCGTCATCGGCTTTGCTCTTGGGACCTATTTCGGACACGGCCTGACACGCCTCTACGAAGAGTTCTTTCACTTCCCGTTTCTTGTATTCAAACGCGATGCAAATATCTATCCAATTGCAGCCGTTATTTCACTTGGCGCAGCTGTTCTAGGAGCACTGCATGCGGTCATGCGCGTTGTGGCCCTGGCGCCCGCCGTTGCCATGCAGCCGCCGGCACCTCCGCGCTACCGGAAGCTGTGGAGCGAGAGGCTCGGCCTTTTCCGTCACTTTTCACAGCTCACCAGGATCACCCTTCGTCACATCGTTCGGTGGCCACTGCGTGCCGCACTGACGACACTCGGACTCGCCCTGGGTGGAGCGTTAATGGTCGTATCGCTGTTTTCGGTCGACTCTATCGAACACATGATCGACGTCAGCTTCTTTCTGTCGCAACGACAGGACGCTACGCTCAGCTTGGCCGACGAACAGCACGAGCGCGTGCTGCAAGCCGTCGCCAACCTACCAGGGGTGATGCAGGTTGAGCCGTTCCGCAGTTTGCTGGTTCGCATGCGCCATGGGCAATTCGAAAAGAAACTCGCCCTGCACGGCCAGCCTCAGCGCCCGCAGTTGTTTCGTATCATCGATCGCCAGATGAAACCGATCGTTCTTCCGAATGACGGTATCGTGGTCGATACCCGCGTCGCCGAACTGCTTCGTTTGAGACGAGGCGATGTTGTCGAGTTGGAGATCCTTGGCGGTTGGCGCGGTGCCGGACGCGTCGCGGATATGCCCTTCGCCCGCACGTCCAAAAGAGGTGATGAAGCCACCCAGTTCGCGAGGGGCCCGAAAGGCCGTGCACGAGTGCCCGTCATCGATATTGTCGAGTCTTACTTCGGTATCTCCGCTTTCATGAGCCGGGAAGCGCTCAATCGTATGGTCGACGAGGGCTATATGGTTTCCGGCGTCCATGTAGCCTACGACAGCCGCTGCGAAGACGCCCCATTCAAGGAAATCAAATCAACCCCTGCGATCGTCTCCATTGGTCTGCGGGGTGTCTCGCTGGAAAAGTTCCGCGAGACAATCGCGATGAACATCAGCACGATGGTGACAATTTACGTTGGGTTGGCTGTGACTGTCGCCTTTGGCGTCGTTTACAACAGCGCGCGCATCCAGTTATCCGAACGGACACGCGAGCTCGCCAGCTTACGTGTGCTTGGCTTCACCCGTGCGGAAGTCAGCAGAGTCTTGCTGTTGGAGACCACCATTCTGGTGCTGGCCGCGCAACCTTTGGCCTGGGCCTTGGGGTACGGCTTTGCGTGGTTGATGATTTCAGGTTTTTCGAGCGACCTATACCGCATACCTCTTATTATCAATGCGTCGACCTTTGCATGGTCGACACTTGTCGTACTGCTTGCCGCATTGGTCTCAGCACTGGTGGTGCGGAGCAGGATCAACCGTCTTGATCTCATCTCCGCACTTAAAACACGGGAGTAGGATGTGACGGGCCCTTCCGACAAATCTACCTTGATCAAACGCGGGCTGGCTGGTTTGGCGGTGGCGGCAATAGTTGGCGCCATCTTCTACGCGCTTTCGCCCAGTCCGGTCCCCATTGACGCCGCAACGATCGCTCCAAATGATCTCCGCGTCACGGTCGATGAAGAAGGCAAGACACGGATCAAGGATGTCTTCGTGGTGTCAGCACCCATAACCGGTCGCGTTCTGAGATCTCCGCTTGAAGAGGGTGATATGGTGGTGGGCACTCAAACAACCGTCGCTGCCATTGAACCAAGCCCTCCCCCATTCCTCGACCTCAGAAGCCGCCGCGAACTGCTAGCCCAGATCGAGGCCGCCCGGGCATCGATCGATCTTGCGGAGGCAGAGGTGAAACGGGCCACAGCGGAGCTGAAGTTCGCTGAAAACGATCTCGAACGAGCCCGATCATTGTCCATCAAGAAGATCGTATCGGAACGGGTTCTGGAAAAGGCCAGTATCGAAGTTGAAACAAAATCGGCCGCATTGGCCCGAGCGAAAGCCAACAAGGTCCTCCACGAGCGTGAGCTGGAAAGCGCCATCGCTCGATTGACTGGCCCCGAAGAAGACAACACCAACAGCTATGCCGAAAGTTGCTGCATGGCGGTGAAGTCTCCCGTTAGCGGCCGCGTCCTCAAGGTGCTCAAAAAGAGCAAACAGATTGTCATTCAAGGCACGCCGCTGCTTGAGATCGGAGATCCGGAGAAGCTGGAGCTTGTCGTCGAATTGCTGTCCGCCGATGCCGTACGTGTCCCTATCGGCGCCCGCGCCATAGTGACCTCGTGGGGTGGCGGCGATCTCAACACAACCGTCTCACGGATCGAGCCTGCGGGCTTCACCAAGATTTCCGCATTGGGGATCGAGGAGCAGCGTGTTCGGGTCATTCTTCATTTCGACCAGGCCGTCATGGGTAAAGCGATCCAACGTCTCGGCCACGATTATCGGGTATTCGTCAGAATCGTCGTTCAGGATTTGAAAGACGTGCTTGTCGTCCCACTGGGTGCCCTATTCCGTCTCCAGGATGTATGGACCGTGTATGTCATCGAAAATGGAACCGCTGTCTTGCGGAGCGTTGAACTCGGTCATCGCAACACGGAGCATGCAGCTGTATTGAAGGGGCTTTCAAAGGGCGAACGAGTTGTGCTGCATCCCAGCGACCGGATCGCCGACGGGGTCAGCATAGTGGAACGGGCCGACCTGAATTAGACCGCTGAGACAGCAATATCAGAAAACTCGGCAACGACACAGGCGTGCGACGATCCTGTCGGGCGGTCCACCCGGGCGTAGGCAACAGCCTCGTCGCTGAGGGCTTCGTTATAGACCTGGATTTCTTTAAAGCGTCCGTAGAGCGCACGGCTGCACAGCACGTGATCAAGCATTTGCCGACGCCCTTGGTGAACTACGCTGAAACGGCGGTCAGCCGGAACGCCGCGATCCAGTACGATCATTGAAGCAGCCGCCAGAGCACCGTTGCCCGTATCCTGCTCGGCACCGACAAGGAGCCGCAAAGGCGAACTCGGTATCCTCGGCATTGAAGTCACCCGCCAGAATAACGTCCACATACCGATCGGCCTCAATGAGCCGGTCGACAAACAACCGGATCTCAAGGGCCTGGGCATTGCGCTTGATAGATGAAATGCAAAAGCCCTCGGCCCAACCCGATATCGTACTCCACACGAACGGGGCCTGCTTCTGACCGGCGATACTGGAGGCCAAAGGCGCCCGCAAATGGCAGTTGACGACATGCAGTGTTCGGCCACCGGCGGTCTCGATCTCGGTTGCCAATGCCGGGCGGTCGAATCCAATCTCCTCATCGACCTGCGCCGGCGGCTGAGCCGTGACGGTTCGGTACCGCAGAGGCTTGATGAAGTCATGGTGGATCGAACGGGAGGATAGGATCGGCCAACGTGAGAGGCTGACGAGATTATGAACGTCGGCGATACCGGAGCCGTCCGTGTGGTGCGTCGCCGAACGATAGAAGCTTTGGTACTGGGTTCCCTCAAGCAACTGTTCGAGCGCCGCTAGGACGCGCTGCGGTTCATTGGGCACGCGTTGCCCGTTGACCTCCTGCAGACAAAGAATATCAGCGTCGGCGCGTTCCAGCTCCGGCCGCAACATGTCAATGCGTGCCTTGATGGGGCGAGCTGCCCTTGGTGGCAGATCGAGGCTTTCGAGATTGAAGGTCGCGACCCGCATCTTTTTCTCCCAGGACCATCCGCAAACGCTTCGGGCCAAAGACCAAAAGGTCCAATTCAGAGCATTTCAAGTTCGCTCGACCATGGAAAACGAGTGGAAGAAAAGGTCGCCTTGCTGTCAAGCCGCGTCAAAGGTGCTCATCATCAAACCGGTGGTGGACCAGAACCAGCGGCGGTCTCTGGCGCCAACGGAATTCGACTGCACGGCAATCGCCGTCATCCCTGAATACCGCTGAATGATGCGGTGCGAAAAACCACAAAGGCAACCAGCGTCGATGCACAGCTGAACACGATGAGCCAGTGACGATGCGCCGACGAGCCGGCGTGAACGTGCTTTCAGGTCTCTTCACAATCGCCTTCATCGCCGCCCCAAACCATGATCGCGATCAATGAGACGGACCTGACCAACGTGATAAAATCACCTCGGGCGGAGAACAAATCAAACGCCGTATCCTGCCCGATTTGCGAGATCAAAGTATCTCCACACCCGAATCCTGGCGCTAGCTAGCACCTGAAACTCCAGGCTCTCTCTGCGTCAAACTCGGCCCACTTGCTCTGGTGGCAGAGTGTTTGCCTGCAGAAGACGTACCTGCGGCGCAATCTGTTGCTGTGCTGCAAAAAATTCCACCTCAAAAAAGCGCGAGGGAGGAGAAGCGATGACCGAGGACAACACCGGCAAGGGGCGCGATCAGCCCGCAGGGAACGGGCATCAGGACCCATCAGTCCCCCCGGCAAGTTCCGGCATTGCCCGGGCGGTCGGCAATGCTCCGCTGTTGGCGGAAACTCAAGCCAGCTTTCAGATTGTGATCGATGGTAGGCCCGTTGAGGCGCGCGAGGGTGAAACGATCCTCCAGGCGGCTACGAACGCAGGGATCGAGATCCCTGCAATGTGCGCGGACCCTCGCATAAAGCCCACCGGCGATTGCGGGCTATGCACGATTTTAGTTGCCGGCCAAGACGGCCCCGTGAAGGCATGCATGACCGCTGTCGCCGAGGGCCAGAAAATCGGAACCGAGACGGAGGAATTGAACGCGCAGCGCAAGCAGACGCTCAATTGCTATCTCTCCGATCACAATGCCTATTGCCAACCGCCGTGTACGGCAGCATGCCCCGCCGGTATCGATATTGCCGGCTATATCGACCTCATTCTGCAGAAAGACTACGTGGGATCAACGGCTCTCATAAAGCAGATGCTACCGTTACCAGGCGTCCTCGGACGCGTCTGCCCACGCCCTTGCGAGGATCCCTGCCGGCGCGTTCAAATCGACGGTCACCCTGTCGCGATCTGCGCCTTGAAACGCTTCGCAGCCGACCAGGCCGCAGCAGCGGGTTTGCCAACGCAGCCTGAACCGAAACCCTCGAGTGGAAAACGCGTCGCCGTGGTTGGCGCCGGTCCCGCAGGATTGTCCGCGGCTTACTACCTAGCGCTCGAGGGACACAAGGTCACTTTGCTTGAAGCGGCAGCGAAGGCGGGGGGCATGCTGCGTTTCGGAATCCCGCCCTACCGCCTACCCAACAGCGTACTTGATCAAGAGATAAACGACATCCTTTCACTCGGCGTGGAGCTGAAGACCAACTGCACCATGGGCCGAGATTTCCAGATCGATACGCTCAAGGATCAGGGCTATGACGCGGTGTTCTTATCCATCGGTGCCATGGCCGCAAAGCCGGCGCGTATTCCCGGTGAGGACGCCGAAGGGGTTAGGTCGGCGATCCAATTCCTAGCCGACGTCAACTGGAACAAACAAGTCTCAGTTGGCAAACGCGTCATCGTCATCGGTGGAGGATTTACGGCAGCCGACGCGGTACGCACGGCCAGGCGGGTCGGTGCCAGCGAAGTCACGATGATGTATCGGCGTACGCGCAAGGAGATGTCGGCCGCCGCGCACGAAATACACGAATGCGATGTCGAAGGCGTAAAGCTCGAACTCCTCACGGCCCCGGTGTCCGTGAAGATCGAGAATGGGCGTGCGGTCGGCTTAATATCGCAACGCATGGAGCTCGGCGAACCCGACGAAAGCGGCCGCCGCCGTCCAGTCCCGATACCTGGATCGGAGTACTTCACGCCAGCAGATTCGATCCTCCTGGCGATTGGACAGGACGTCGATGTTGCTTCACTCAACCAGGGCAATCTCTGCCTCGACAAAAGGTGGGGCACCATCGAGGTCGACGAGGCAACAATGATGACAAATCTGCCGGGAGTATTCTCGGGAGGTGACTGCATCAGCGGAGCTGCCACCGTCGTCGAGGGCGTTGGTGCCGGACGTCAGAGCGCATATGCCATAAACGCCTACCTCAATGGGGCAAATGAGCGCGAGATTGCTGCCGCGATCGCCAAGCACAGACCGGCATTTTTCGACATTGGAGCGAAGGCCAAATCAGCAGCCCCGATGAGTGAGATGCCCGTGCTCGACGGAGAGGGCCGTATCGAAGCCTTCGAGAATACCAAGCATGGCGGCGACGTTGACAATGACACGGCCTTCGCCGAGGTCGAGATCGGCTTTTCTGAAGAAGCGGCGCTGCGCGAGGCAAGCCGATGCCTCATGTGCCGTTGCCAGGCGGCCGGCGTATGCACATTGCAAAGCCTGGCCATCAAATACGGCGCCGGAACCAAGACATACCTCGGCAAGGAGGCATGGAAATGAACCTAACACTCGAGATCAAAGAGGTGGACGCCGGCATCGCGCCCCCGCTCGTGTCATGGCCGTTTTTCCAGCTGGAATTCGAGAAGTGCATCAAGTGCCTGCAATGCGTGCGCATCTGTGACGAAGTCCAACATCGCAAGGTCTACACTGTCGGAAAATCCGGCTATCCGGAACTCGTCAGCGGCACTAACGACTTCCGCGACACACAATGCAACAACTGCGGACAGTGTGTTGGCGTTTGTCCGACGGGTGCGTTGAAGGATCTCTCGGACACCGGCGTCTTACCAAAAAACCTGCGCCAGAAAACCACGACCACCTGCGGCTATTGCGGAGTTGGGTGCGCGATCGAAATCGAAACGGAAATGGGACGCGTCGTCGCCATTAATCCCTCCGACGTCTCAGACGCCAACCTCGGCAATCTGTGCGTCAAGGGGCGCTTCGGCATGGACTTCATCCATCACCCGGAACGCCTGACGGTGCCCCTCATGCGGCGCGGCGGCAGGGATAGCCCGCTCGAACCAGCCAGCTGGGAAGAGGCAATCGCATTTGCCGCGAAGCGCCTCAATGAAGTTAAGGCAAAGCACGGCGCTCAGGCACTCTCCGGCCTGACGTCGGCGCGCGCATCGAACGAGGACAACTTCGTCTTCCAAAAGATGGTGCGCTGCGCCTTCGGCACCAACAACATCGACCACTGCGCGCGGCTTTGCCATATGGCGTCCGCCGTAGCCTTGAAGCTGGCGGTAGGTTCCAGCGCCCCCTCCGCGTCCTCCCCCGACGTGCGCCTGGCAACGGCCTTCATCGTCTGCGGATCCAACACCACCGTGACGCACCCGGTGATCTCCAGCCAGGTGTTCAAGGCCAAGCATGAGAGCGGCGCCAAGGTCGTTGTCATCGACCCCCGCCGCATCGAGATGGTCGATCACGCCGACGTGTGGCTGAGACCGAAGAACGGTACCAATGTCGCCGTACTAAACGGCCTCGCGCATATCATCTTGAAGTCCGGTTTGGCTAACGACGAATTCATCGAGGCGCGCACGCAGAACTTGGAAGCCTATGTTCGGAGCCTCGAAAAATACACACCCGCCTATGTCGAGGAGGTCTCCGGCGTCCCGGCCAGCCGGCTGCAGGAAGCTGCTCTGATCTATGGCAAGGCGGCGCGCGGAATGCTGCTCTGGGGTATGGGTATCACCCAGCATCTGACCGGCGTCGACGGTGCACTCGCCATGGCCAATCTGTCGCTACTGACCGGCCACGTCGGCCGTCCAGGAACCGGCTTCATACCCTTGCGCGGTCAATCCAATGTGCAAGGCTGCTCGGACATGCAAGGCCAGCACAACAACCTTCCAGGCTATCACGACATCAAAGATCCCAAGGATCGCGCAAAGTTTGAGAAGGCCTGGGGCGTACCCATGCCTGAAGATCCCTATCGGACCGTGATCGAGATGGAGGAAGGCGCCGTCGAGGGCGACATCAAGGCGATGTACATCATGGGTGAGAACCCGATGGGGTCCAGCCCGGACATCGACGAAGTCGAGCACGGGCTGAAGAACCTCGATTTCCTGGTCGTGCAGGATCTATTCCTGTCCGAGACGGCAGCATTGGCCGATGTCGTATTCCCAGTTGCGAGCTTCGCCGAGAAAGACGGCACCTTCACCAACACCGAACGGCGTGTGCAGCTCTTGCGCAAGGCCGTCGATCCACCTGGCGACGCACGGCCCGACTGGCAAGTCGTTTGCGACGTGTCGACCGCGATGGGCTACCCAATGAGCTACCCCGGCACCGCGGCAATCATGGAGGAGATCGCCTCACTGGTGCCGTCCTACGCCGGCATCCGCCATGACCGGCTTGCTGGCAGCGGCCTGCAGTGGCCCTGCCTTGACACCGAGCATCCCGGCACCCGCTTCCTTTATGCGGAGAGCTTCCCGACCGCTAGCGGCAGGGGCATATTCTCTATCGTCGAGCAGGACGATGCCGGCGAGGACGTGGCCGACGACCGCTATCCCCTGAACCTCAACTCGGGCCGGTTGCTCGAGCACTATCACACCGGCACCATGACGCGGCGTTCCCGTGGACTTGATCATATGCGGCCCGAGGGCGAGGTCGAGGTACATCCTGAGGACGCACGCCGCTACAATCTCGAAAACGGCTGCAGGGGACGCATCGTCACAAAGCATGGCTCGGTCGAGGTCAAGGTGCATGTCACCGATCGGACTCCGGAGGGAGCAATCTTCTATCCGTTCCACTTCAGCGAGGCGTTCGCGAACCGGCTAACCGGAAGCACCTACGACAAGGCATCAAAAACGCCGGCCTACAAACGGACGGCGGCGCGGATCGAACGCGCCGAAGCATAGCAAACTCGGGGCGCCGGCATCGGCTCCGTGGGTTTCAAACAGCGGTAACGGAACAACACATCGGCCCGCCGATCAATGACCCTTCGGTCGTGATTTGGCGGACCCTTTCTGTTGGGCTTGTCGCTCACCATCGGTCAACACCGCGCGCACCAGGCTATCGGAAGCGATCAAACGAAAAACTTCCGCGGCTTCGTCGATACGCGCGACACCTCCATAACGGTGGAACGTCCGCTAGGAGTGACGATGCACGAGTGTATTCGCCTCCATCAAGTAACGTAACGCCCAGCCGTCCCACGGCGACGATCAATGGCCTGCAAAGATGCGTCCTTCCTCATCGGGAACCGTGTGCACGACGACATCGAACCGCTTGGCATGTTCCATGATCGCACTGTCGTTTTGCGAGCCCCTGGTCGCAAAGATGGCCCGGACCTTTTTGCGGGCAAGCATGTCGATTCCATCGGCGAATGCGAAAAACGAGTCGCTGACAACGGCGGCCCCGTTAAGCAACGAGGGCCGTCCACGCCCAGGCTGATCGGCCTGCAGCACAGCCAACTCGCAGGCGCCCATCGTACACGGCTGACCGACGGCGTTCGTAACCAGCTTGCCGTCCTTTGCGGCGGCAATGCAATTGCTGTCGCTCGCCGCGCACACCCCCCAAGCAAGGCACATGTCCTCGATCAGGTTCTGACTCCAGTCTCTCGGAAAGCGCGGAACGAACGTGTTTGCCGCTTGTGTCAGCGTCGCCCCGCGTATGCTACGAACCTGCCGAAAAGGTCTCAGAGTACCGACACCAACTTCCCCGAGCGCAGGGTTGGAAAGGAGCCGACACGTGCCTTTCTTGCGCGCGAAGAAGCCTGCTCCGGTCTCCTCGATCATCGGCGCCACAATCCCCGAAAACGGCCTATCCGCCGGCATCCACTGGCGCAAACGGTAAGCCAGCTCCGTCGTCAGCGGCACATTCGTAACCAGAAGCGAATCGAACGAGGCCCTATAATTGGTATCGATGGCGTGATGCAGCACATTCTCGGCGGACCCGCATGCAGCCCCGCACGTATTTCCATGCTGCACCAGAATGCAAATCCGCGGAACGGCTTCGGTGTTCCGCTCAAAAGCGGCTGCCACGCGGGTTAGCGCGTCAACTCCGCGGAAAAGGTTTGTCAGGTAGATCCACCCCACGGATTCGGCATGAACCGATAGGGGTTCGCCTGACGCCGTCTTGAAATGCTGGATGGCAAGCGGATCACCGGATTCCTCGTCGATGACCACGAACCCTTCTTGATGTGGGTTTTCCCCGTGCTTCAATGAACTTTTCATGGGTGACGCCGATTCTCGTTTCAAGCGGCCGCGTAACGTTTCCCGGGAACACTCCAATTCGTCCAGTGGAAGGAATAACGTACGCTGCCCGGCCTTGTTCACGATGGACCTGAATGAGTGTCCCGCCTTGAATTCTAGCTTGGTCTAAAAGCGAAAGCCAGATATTCCGGGCGCGCCGGATTGACGCGAACCGCACCCTTGGCGCCGGATCATGGTGGGGGTCGATTTCAATCCAGCCGTAATCAAGCAATTGCAAAACGAGGGGCTCGACGTCGTCTACGGTGACGCCACCGATCCCGAACTCGTCGCAAGCCTGCCTCTCGTCGGCGTAAAGTGGGTGGTCTCTGCCGTTCCGGAGGCCTGGAGCGCCTCGATCAGATAGTACAGCTTATTCTCGGTGAGGTAGGCCCGTCACCGCTCACGGTCATGGAATCCGTATAGTGGGAAGGGTTGGAACTCGGCGGAACCGCTGGCGCCCTGATTGTCGATGAGGAAAAACCGCCCGAGGTTGATCAGGACCTTGTGATGATCTTCGACGACTGGCGGATCGGCACGAAAGGAAAGATCGACGAAGCTAGTTTCGAGAGCATGCACGACATTTCGCATGCTGGCCGTCTTGGAAACATCCTGACGCTGAACGGCAATTTCAGCCCGGACTTCCCTGTTCTGTCAGGTCAACGCCTGCGTCTTCGTCTCATCAATGCTGCGAACGCCCGCGTCATGGGGATCTCATTCGATGGTCATGACCCACTGGTTGTAGCCTTGGACGGACAACCCGTTGACCGGCCGTTTGCTCCTGCCCGCAACACTATTCTTCTTGCGCCCGCGCAGCGTGCGGACCTCATTCCAGACTGCACAAAGGATCCAGGCACAAAATCGGAAATCGTGGCGCACGCCGGCCGCGAGCGTCTAACGGCTGGCTGGCTGGTGTCTGATGAAAAACGTCGTCAGCGCCAGAACGTGCTCGCTGATTTTCCAGTCCTGCAGCCAAGCGAGACCGTGACGATCGCCTTCAAGGCGCACAATCCCGGCAAGTGAATGCTTCATTGCCACATGCTCGGCCATCAGCGCGGCGGAAACGACTTCGTCCGCCATGTTCTGCTGCAGGAGCCTGATGTGCGTCTGTATCAAACGCCAAGACCACGTGGCGGTGCCTAAGACAATTCGGAGAAATGCCGTATGAGTAGCCCAGACCTGGGGGCAGCAAACCTGCCTCTACTCAAGCTCTTCCAGGGTTGGAAATTCAACCTGACCCTTCACAATCCCCGTTAATATTCTGCAGCCGTTATCAGGAGCTGAAAAGTGATCGTAGGCCAGTACACCGAAGTGCTCCGGCGACATAAGAAGTAGTATGTCGACGAACGGGCTTAAATCGATAGGCGGCTCGCGTGTAAACGAGTTGAGAAACTCAGCGCGTACGGTTGTCGGGAACGAAGCGATCTTAATGGCGTAGGCAATATACTCGTGTGTCGCGCGCGACACCCGGCGGCCATTCAGACGGTGTCTGAAGATAACATGAGCCATCTCGTGGACTGTGAGACTCTTGAAGAACTCGTCGAACGATAGTCCAGCATACGCTGAATTGACGCTAGTCATCTTCTTACACGTCTGTTTGTTGACCAGCCGGATGGATTGAGCCTCGGCATCGAAGCTGCCAAATGCATCAACACCGCAAACATTAAGCGGTTTCTTCTCGATCATCACTCTGATATGCGGCGGCGCTTCCAAGCCGCATTGACCGAGCAGACTGACTGCGTGTTTCGCCCCCTCGTGCACAAGCTGTCGTTCCTCGTGGGAAGCTCCAACCAGTCCGGCTGTCACATCCTGTCGCGATGACCCGTTCGGATGGATAATAATCTCGTCTACCAGGCGGTCTTCTGCAGACGCCGGGAGAACGGATACACTGGAAATGGCCACTACAGAAAATATAAAAATTCTTAGTTCGGCTGAGCTAAATCTGAAAAATGTAGACATAACTGTCAGTAAATTACACCAGCTTGATTTTGCTGTGATACCGATCAATCAAGGTCTCAAAAAATGGCTGACAATACCTCCGATGGCGTTGGCGAACTCGTTCACACCACAAAATCTCCGATACTAGAGACCACAGTGATTTGCATTGTTCCACAGGTGTCGAATTTAGCCAAATACAACATCCGAGTAGTGGACGAAGCTTACGTCGACAGTAGCGCCTCAGCCTGTCGAGCAGCTCTCGTTGGATCAAGTGCGGATCAAAGGCCCTTGCGGCACCAGGGACGGTTTGAGGCAATGAAAGGCCCGACGCTCTTGGGCCATTGAGATGCGCAAGGCTATTTCTAATTGCGCGTGTAGAGCGGAAGCGCCGTAACGTTCGCGCTGTTTCACGAGCATTGCCAGCCGAGCGTTGCTAAGTCCGGACCTTGTTATCCTCAATAATAATACGAGATAGCTCGTCGGCTGCCTCCCGGAGTTGAGGAAGGTAAGTGTGGGCGACCTCAAGCGACATGCGTAGTGTTGGAGCTTGGAAGGCGAGGCTTCAAACAATACGTCTGCTTGAATCTTTGACAGGTGCAGCTAGCGCCACAATCCCATCAATGAACTCCGCGTTGTTCTGCGAATAGCCATTCGCGCGGATGCGATCGATTTCGAGGGAAAGCCCATCAGGGTCGGTGATCGTCTGGTCCGCCTTCTTTTCGAAGCCGCCCACGTTGAGGTTTCGTTGCGGCCGCATCTTGGACAGCGTGCTACAGCATGGCCCCAATACAGGGCGAAACCCGACCTCCTGCAAACTGTCGTTCACTAGCGCGCTCATCGTCGCTTGCCCGCCGCTTTCAGCCTATTGAAGACGTGGCTAACAAGTTCTTTTTTGTTCTTCCGCGAGTATGCTCGTCAGCTCATCAGCTGCAGCACGTAGATCTTGAATGTGGGTTAGCGCCTCGTCGATTGACATGCGTGGAGTTGGCGCGTGGAGTGCAAGGCTGGCCACCATGCGCCCGTTCACATCTCTAACAGGAGTCGCGATAGCAACCATTCCATCAATAAATTCTTCATTGTCTTGAGAGAAACCAGCCTCGCGGATGCGACTGATCTCCGCCGCGAGCTTTTTGGGGGCAGTAATTGTCCTCTTGGCCATCTTTTTAAAGCCCCCAGCATTGATTATTGGCATTAGCCGGTAACTTGGGAGCGTACTCAGGTAGAGCTTGCCGCTAGCCGTACAATGAAAGGGGACTTGTGTTCCAATCGGCAGCTGAATGCGTAACGGCCAGTTCGTCTCAACGCGATCGAGATAAATCATATTGAGCCGATCCGGAACGACGAGATTAATGGTCTCACCGATCTTTGACGACAGTGCATTCATGACCGCAAGCCTACTAGCTCGCGCTCGAACTGACGACATGGTTCCAATCGACATGGCCCGGAGACGTGGTCCTGGTGAGAAAGCCCGGCCATCGAATTCGCGCTGCAGAAAACCTTCCTCCTCAAGCACTAAAAACATCCGGTGCAGGGTCTGCTTCGGCAAGCCGATGGAGCGGTTAATCTCGGTCGGCGTCATTGGGACGCCGACCCGAGCAACCTCTTCTAGGATCAGCAGGGCCCGCAGGCTGCGGGGGACTGTGTCGAGCTTGTCCTCAGCGTCCAACGTCAATGCCGACCCTCCAATTGGTTATCACCTATTCGGCAACAATATTGTCGACAGCTCGGGCACCAGCGCCACGAGAAGCCACACAAAGATTAGCGATATAAGGTAGGGAATTGTATACCTCAATAATCTGAAGTAGGGGACACCCGTTACTCCGCTGGCGACATAAAGGTTAAGGCCATACGGTGGAGTAATAAAGCCGATGGAACCGCCAACCAGGAAGATCACCGCGAAGTGCACAGGATCAACGCCGATCGAATGGGCGATTGGTGCCAGAATTGGAGCCAGAATAATCGTATTTGGCAGGCTTTCCAGAACCATGCCCGCAACAAAAACAATCGCCATGGCGGTGAACAACACCGCGTAGTATCCGCCCATGCCTGTGACAAAGGCCTCGATCGTTTCTTTAGCGCCAAGTAGCGACAGGATCTGCTGCATCACGACCGAGACGGCAATCATCGGCGCTAGGATCCCAGTAATCTGTGCGGATCGGATGACGATGCTAGGGATCTCAATAATCGTGAAACCTTCCACCAGAGCCATCTCCGCGTAGCTCTTGTCTTGAACCGGCTTGTCCGCATTGCCTTCAAATCCCATCATGCGGTAAAGCGGCAAGGAAATCAGCCCGACGATCATGCAGAAACCGACCGTCACACCAGCCGCCTCGGTTGGCGAAAACTTGCCAGTATAGATCCCCCATAGCACCAGGCCGATAGCAAAAAAACCAAGCCAGGATCCAAACGCTGTCTTCGTCACTCGGTTCAGGCTGAGCGAGATCAGGTGCCCCCACCCATTTATCGAGCACACGATCCAACAGGCGACCATCATACCGACAACCATCAATGCACCGGGAATGATTTCACCGACGAAGAGATCCGAAATTGGCAGGTTGAGCAAAAATCCATAGACGATGAAGATGATCGAAGGCGGGATGATAATACCGACCGTACCGCCAGACGCAGCAGTGGCGGCAGAAAACCGTTCGTCATAACCTCCTTTGACCATTTCTGGATGCATCATCGCACCAATCGTTGCGGTGGTTGCCGAGTTAGAACCCGAGATCGCCGCAAACAGACCGCAGGCTCCAAGGCTTGCCATCGCCAGTCCGCCGCGCAGCCAGCCTAGACACGAATACGCGAAGTCCGATAATCGCCGGGCGATCCCCGACTTGGCGATCAAGTCGCCGGTGAGGATGAACAACGGCATAGCAAGCAGCGCAAATCCATCTGTGAACACGTCCGACAACGCGACCCCGATATTGTCGAGTGTAAGCCCCAGAACGAAGCTGCAAAATACCACCCAAAATCCAATGACGAGGAAGATCGGTACGCCGAGCATGAATAGTCCGGTCACGCCAAGCGATATAAGTGTAACCAAGGTACCATCAGTCATGTCTCAATCCCCTCACTCGCCACCGATGGCGGTCAATTGAATAAGTGGCTCACCTGAACGGTAGCGCGCGAAATCCTCGGTCAGATTCTCCATGACGCGAGCGCTCAGCAGAAGCCAGCTCGCGGGGACGCACGCGTAGAACCACCACTGCATGACGTTGTCGGTGCCCAACAGGATTTGAAAATTCGAAGCCGAGTTGGCGGTCTGCTTCAGCGTTGTAACGATCACGATCAAGGCGAAGATCAACCACAAGACCGCGTCGAGTGTGAGACAGGCGAGTTGTCCGGCACGTGGCAGGTTGCTTCGAATTTCCGAGAAGGAAAGATGCGTGCGCAGCTTGGTATTATACGCACAACCCACCCAGGTCATGATCAGGAACAAATAGGGCGGTAGCGTCGTAGACCATGGTGCCTGCACGTGAAAAACGAAGCGGCGAATGACCTCGACAAAGATCACAGCCGCAATGATTAGATAGGTCGTGATCAGGACCGTTCGTTCCAGGTATCGGTCAAGAAACGGTACCGCACGCAACAGGAACATCAGCAATAATCCGCCAATCAATACAATGCCCGCTCCAAATACGTAAGCGGCCTGATGATCGAGCGCTTCGGTGATTGCAAATGAGTCCGTTGATATAATTGCGGACACGATAGTCCCGAGGCCCTCGAATGTTGAAGACATCCCATTTCCTCCTTCTGCCGAGAGTTCCCCGGCATTTCCCTTGGCCACTGGGCAGCCTATAACCCAGGCAAGCCGCGTTAAGTGCGGTACTGTCGTGTTGTCTCAGAAAACTTAAGACCAGTTCGTTTGTGATGGAAACCGTGCGAGCCACTTGAACTGAGCCGGCCGGAACGAAATTCCCGCCCTAACTTATGAGTTCCAAGCAGCGTCGGGTTTGGAGTGGTGGCGCAATAGCCCCTCCACTCCAGTGACGTCCAACCTCTAGGCCTATTTCCACCAGCGACGCGGCTCGACATTTTCGGGCAGCATATCGGCGGGCACCTCGCGGGCAACGCGGTGCAGTTCCTTATAGGTATCGATGCCACCAGCCCATTTGTTGAGGCGCGCACGCCATTGCTCCCACGGGGCCGGCTTGAATTCCGGCGAGCACATTTGTTCTGCCATTTTGATTTCGGAAGCAGGAAGAAACGCCGGGCGCACGTTGTCCTTGACGAATATTGTATTGGGCAGCTGCGGTTCGGAGAATCCGACCGTTTTGACCAGTGCGGCTTCGTTGGCAGCCTGCACGTGCACCTGAGCCGTATATGCAGATTCCATGACGGCATCCTGCAGTTCGGCTGAGAGGCGATCGAACACCTTCGCCGACATCGAGGTGTGTTCGGTCCCGCAGAAGAATTTCAGGTCGACTGACTGGGACACCACGGGTGACATGTTGGCGTAGGCGACCGCCGAGGCCCAAGTCTCTGCTCCATCGATCAGGCCTTGCTTGAGACCGTCGAGGGTTTCTTCCCAGGCGACTGGAACCGGGTTGAGGTTCAACTGTTGCATCGCAATCCGACCCAGTTGCGTGCCCGTCACCCGGTTCTTGGTGCCAAAAAGCGTTTCCAGCTTGTTGACCGTAGGTTTGTCCTTCCACTTCAGGCCGAGTTGCAGGCCGCGCAATTCGCAGTGACTGAAGAGGAACTTCAGGCCGTGGCGTTTCTCCAGCGGCTCGCGCAGAATTTTCTGACTCTCTGGGCTGTAAAGGAAGTGGTACTGGGAGGCCCGGCCGGGGAATACATAGGCGTAATCGAGAACGTTGAGGAAGGGTGCGCCGCCAGCGGAATTCTGTGTCGAGGCAGCATAGATATCGACGATACCCTGTTGAGTTTTCTTCACGCAGGACAACTGCCCGCAAATTTGATTATCGCCGATGAAATCGATGCGGATTTCGCCGTCGGTTCTTTCTTCCAAATCCTGAGCGAAGAAAAGCGGGCCTGCCCGCTCGATCAAAAGGTTGCGCTGGTTGAAGCCAGCGGCGCCAAACTTGAGGGTATGTTTGGCGGTTTTCTTGAAGCGCTTCTTGTAGGTCGACTCCGCGGCATTCGCGAGGCCCGTCAGCGAGACAACTCCCCCCATTCCACCGGCAGCTAGAAGGGTCGACGAAAGCCCATATTGGCCAGCGACGCGAAACAAGTCGCGGCGCGAGATAGCAATAAGTTTGTCTGACACCTTCATGATTTACTCCCTGCAGGT
This sequence comes from uncultured Alphaproteobacteria bacterium, assembly GCA_963753045.1. Taxonomy (GTDB): domain Bacteria; phylum Pseudomonadota; class Alphaproteobacteria; order Rhizobiales; family Hyphomicrobiaceae; genus Filomicrobium. Next base: position 237,095 of record CAVWAT010000015.1, on the reverse strand, counting down.
TTTTTAAGTAATGATACTTGCGGTCCCATTGGAAACATATTATAGGTGTGCCCGCAAGCATTATATTGCAACTTCCAGTCTCATTAAGAAGCTTTTTTTAGGCAAAGCAAATCACGATTGAGCCGTGAGAGAGTGGGCGCGTAATGGAAGAGATCGATGGAGATTTCTTGGTAGTCAGGGCTGGCTCAGCAGGCTGCGAACCCACCTGGGCTTACATCGTCCACGTTGACGGGAATGATCGTTACATCCGCAATGCGGAGGCCACCAATGACAAGGCCAAGGTGCATCTTCCCTTCTTCCCTTCTTCCTCTTCTTCCCCTTCTTCCCTTCTGTTCTGCCAACAAAGCCGGACAATGTATCATGACCTATGACTTCATCATCGTCGGCGCCGGCTCGGCCGGCTGCGTGCTGGCCAACCGCCTGTCCGCTGACCCCAGCAACCGTGTGCTGCTGCTGGAGGCCGGCGGCTGGGACATCAATCCCTGGATTCACGTTCCGGTTGGATACTTCAAGACACTGCATAATCCCAAGACCGACTGGTGCTATAAGACCGAGCCCGATCCTGGCCTCAATGGGCGATCGATCGATTGGCCCAGAGGTAAGACGCTCGGCGGCTCCAGTTCGATCAACGGCATGCTCTATATCCGCGGCCAGCGCCAAGACTACGACACCTGGGCACAGCTGGGAAACAAGGGCTGGAGCTACGATGACGTTCTGGCCTTGTTCAAGCGTTCGGAAAGCTACGAACAGGGCGAAACTGAATACCATGGTTCCGGCGGCGGTCTCGCCGTCAACAAGACGCGGGCCAAGAGCCCGATTTCCGAAGCCTTCATCGATGCCGCCGTCGAAATGGGCGTACCGCGCACAGACGACGTTAACGGCCCAACTCAGGAAGGTGTCGACTATTTTCCGCAGACCGCAAAAAACGGGTTCCGTTGTTCAAGTGCGCGGGCGTTCTTGCACCCTATCCGCGGCCGGGCGAATCTCGACATCGTCACCCATGCGCACACCCAGAAGCTTAACTTCAGCGATGACAACCCCAATCGCATCACTGGTGTCGACTATCTGCGCAAGGGTTCACCACAAACCGCAGAGGTGAAGCCCGGCGGTGAAGTGATCCTTTCGGCGGGCGCAATCGGCTCTCCGCAGATCATGGAACTTTCCGGGATCGGGAAGGCAGACGTGCTGAAGGCGGCGGGCGTTAATCTGCGCCACGAATTGCCCGGCGTTGGCGAGTGTCTGCAGGATCATCTTCAGATCCGGCTCGTCTACGAGGTCAACGTCCCGACCCTGAACGATGCAATCAACAACTTCTTACATCGGATGGGAATTGGCGTTCAGTACGTGCTCACCCGCACCGGACCAATGAGCATGGGCGCAAGTCAGGTTTGCATTTTCGCCAGGTCGATGGATGTGCTGGAGACGCCGGACATTCAGTTCCACTTCCAGCCGCTGAGCGCGGACAAACCAGGCATCGTCATGCACCCCTTCTCAGGCATTACCTCCTCCGTCTGCCAGTTGCGTCCCGAAAGCCGTGGACACGTCCACATCGCAACACCCAACGCTGCGGATCATCCCAAGATCGTGCCGAACTATTTGTCGACCAAGGGCGATCAGGATTGCGCAGTCCGGGCGGTGGAGTTTGCTCGCGCCATGACCAAGACCAAGGCGCTTAATCCGTTCATCACACGCGAGCATATGCCATCGGGTAATCCCGAGACGTACGACGAACTGCTCGACGCGGCCCGCAACATGGGTCAGTCGATCTACCACCCGACAAGCACCTGCAGAATGGGGAACGACCCGTTAGCGGTCGTCGATGACCGCTTACGTGTGCGTGGTTTGACTGGCCTGCGGATCGCGGACGCATCGATCATGCCAACTCTCGTTTCCGGCAACACCAATGCCCCGGCCATCATGATCGGCGAGAAGGCCAGCGACATGCTCCTTGAGGATGCAGCTCGTTGAGCGAGCAATTGGCGAGAACTGATCACCGCGTAGAGAAAACAGATTAGAAAACGAGACAAGTCAGGAAGAGTCAGATGAACATTCGAAAATATCTTGAGCTCAATGAACGCAACGTCGTGACCTGTTGCCCTGAGGATTCGGTTCAAAAGATAGCTAGTATGCTTGGCGGCAAAAACGCCTGCGCGTTGCCCGTTTGCGACGCGGAAGGTCGTATGATCGGAATTGTCTCTGAGCGCGACGTCGTCCGCACCCTGGGTGAAAAGGGGGGCGATACGCTGGAGCTTTGTGCTCGCGATTTAATGACCACGAGCGTGACTATCTGCAGTCCTGAAAACTCCATGAATCGCGTCCGACAGATCATGTACAGTAAGGGTTTTAGAAATGTCCCCGCGCTCGATAGCGATACCATTTTGGGGGTCATCGGCTCTCGCGACGCGCTCAAAACCAGGCTCGAAGAAAAAGAACTCGAAGTCAATGTTCTAAAGGACATCGTAATTACAACGCGAGGCAACTGACTGTCCCGCCTAGTGAGTTGGAGCGTTGCTGCACCTGTTTCTTCGGCTCCGCCGCCTCCAGCTTTCCGTTGAACGAGATCACGATCATTTCCAATGAAGGCCGAGCGAAGTTGGCTGCCCGGTCGGCTGAGCCTCTTAAAGAATGCGAACACTAACCGCCTTGCCAATTCGCGACCTAGGAGTCCCTGCAATCAGAATGTTGCGGAAACTCGCATGAGTTGAAACGTTGTCCGAAGATCTATCAGTTAAGGGAGCCGTAAAATGAAAATGACCACCGAAGAGGCCTTCATCAAGGTTCTGCAAATGCACGGGATCGAACATTCCTTCGGGATTATCGGCTCGGCGATGATGCCGATCTCGGATCTGTTTCCGGCTGCCGGCATCAAGTTTTGGGACTGCGCCCACGAGGTCAACGCCGGGATGAGCGCGGACGGCTATACGCGGGCGACTGGCAAGATGTCGATGGCGATCGCCCAGAACGGTCCTGGCATCACCAACATCGTGACGCCGATCATCACCGCCTATTGGAACCACACACCACTTCTGCTGGTGACGCCGCAGGCGGCAAACAAGACGATCGGTCAAGGCGGGTTCCAGGAAGTCAAGCAGATGGCGATGTTCGAAGACTGCGTTTGCTATCAGGAAGAAGTCCGCGATCCCTCGCGCATCGCAGAGGTGCTGAACCGCGTGATCGAGAAAGCCTGGCGGGGAAGCGCGCCGGCGCAGATCAACATTCCACGCGATTTCTGGACCAAGGTGATCGATATAGAAATGCCGCAGATCATCAACTTGAAGCATCCTGGCGGCGATCCAGATGCCATTGAGCGGGCGGCAGCAATTCTGTCCGAAGCCGAGTTCCCGGTCATCTTGAACGGCGTCGGCGTCATTCTGGCCGGCGGCATTGATGCTTCGCGCGTGCTGGCAGAGCGACTGGATGCTCCCGTGTGCTGCAATTATCAGCACAATGACGCCTTCCCTGGATCGCATCCCTTGTCGGTCGGGCCGCTCGGCTACAACGGGTCCAAGGCGGCAATGCAGCTGATTTCGAAGGCCGACGTCGTGCTGGCACTTGGCAACCGGCTCAATCCCTATTCCACGATGCCTGGCTACCAGTATGACTATTGGCCCAAGAACGCCAAAGTGATCCAAGTCGACATCAACGGCGACCGGATCGGTCTTGTGAAGAGGGTGGCTGTCGGTATTCAGGGCGATGCAAGGCTCGTTGCCGAGCAACTCGTCAGCAAACTCTCGGGCACCGCCGGCGACAAGGGCCGGCAGGAGCGTAAGGCGCTGATTGCTTCGACCAAGTCGCGCTGGCTGCAGGAACTGTCGTCTATGGAGAATGAGGGAGACGACGAAGGCATCACTTGGAACGCTCGGGCCCGCGAGCGGGATCCCAATCGGATGAGCCCGCGTCAGGCATGGCGTGCGATCATGGCCGCGATGCCGCAAGACGCCATCATCTCAACGGATATCGGCAACAATTGCGCTATTGGCAACGCCTATCCGACGTTTGAAAAGGGCCGCAAGTATCTCGCGCCTGGCATGTTCGGACCGTGCGGATATGGCCTGCCGGCAATCCTTGGCGCCAAGATCGGTTGTCCAGATACGCCCTGTATTGGATTTGCCGGTGACGGTGCCTTCGGCATCTCGATGAATGAGCTGACGGCATGTGGGCGCAACGACTGGCCGCCAATCACGATGGTGGTCTTCCGCAATTACCAGTGGGGCGCGGAAAAACGCAACACGACGCTCTGGTTCGAAGACAACTTTGTCGGCACCGAACTCAATGTCGGCGTCAACTACGCCAAGGTCGCCGACGGCTGCGGGCTGAAGGGAGTGCAGGCCAATACGCCCGAAGAGCTGACGGAGATGCTGCAGACGGCCGTCAAGGAGCAAATGGAAGACAATGTAACCACGCTCATTGAGGTTGTGCTGAACCAGGAACTCGGCGAGCCCTTCCGGCGTGATGCAATGACTAAACCGGTCGTCGTCGCAGGTGTCGATGCCAAGGACATGCGTCCCCAACAGCCCAGGCTCTAGCGTCTCCTTCCGCGAAGACCTGAGGGGCGCCGACCGCCGCGCCCCCTTTTTCCAAATCACTTACTCGAGTGTGATCAATGACGCTGCTTGACGACATTTGCGATGTCTCCCGGACGGCTTGTCCGCGCATCATCCTATCGGAGGGCGAGGATTCGCGCATTGTCGAAGCCGCGCGCAAGGCAACGCTGGATGGTCTTGCTCGGATGCTTCTGGTCGGGAACGAAGGCACAGTTCGCAGCCTGCTTTCAGGCGTCGAAGGGGCGGACAAAATCGAGATCCACGACCCGAACACTTCAGACAAGCTGGAGGCCTATACAGAAGCCTACTTTGAGCTGCGCAAACACAAGGGCGTCGACATTCAGAAGGCGCGCAGTGTGATGCAGACCGGACTGGGATTTGCGGCCATGATGCTGCGCCAGGGGGATGCTGACGGTACCATCGGCGGCGCGGTGGCAACCACTACCGACACCGTCCGCACCGCGCTGCAGATCATCGACAAAGCGCCGGACGCCGAAGTCGTATCGAGCTACTTCCTGATGCTGTTGCGGGAGCCGTTCTCGCGCCCGGTCGTGTTTGCCGATTGCGGGCTGATAATGCAGCCCACTTCCGAGGAATTGGCCAATATCGCGATTGCCTCGGCGCAGTCGCTGCAGGCTCTGACAGAACAGGAGCCGCGCATCGCCATGCTTTCCTTCTCCACGATGGGCAGCGTACGGGCGGATGCACATGAATCCATCAACCGCATCCGGACTGCGGTTGCAATGATCCAGGAGCGCGAACCTGGTCTGATTGTCGACGGCGAAATCCAATTCGATGCTGCGATCGTCCCGGATATCGCTGGAAAAAAGGCACCCGATTCTGTTCTACAGGGTCACGCCAATGTATTCGTCTTCCCCAGTCTCAGTGCCGGCAATATCGGTTACAAAATCGCCCAACGGCTCGGCGGGGCCACCGCGCTTGGACCGATACTGCAGGGCTTGGCGCATCCGGCCAACGACCTGTCGCGCGGATGCAGCAGCCAGGACGTCTACCAAATGATCGCAATCACCGGGGCACTGGCTGCGGCGCAAATAAACGCCCGAAAAATGTAAGCTAGAACAAGGCTGATATGTCAAAGCAACCAGCAATCAACCTAAACGATCCGGTCGGCGATCACGTCGCCAAAACCACTTGCTACATGTGCGCATGTCGATGTGGGATCAACGTCTATCTGCGCGACGGCAAGATTCGATACATCGAGGGCAACCGGGACCATCCGGTCAATAAGGGCGTGCTGTGCGGCAAGGGCTCTGCGGGGATCATGCAGCACTATTCGCCCGCGCGGTTGCGCGCGCCGATGAAGCGCGTCGGGCCACGCGGCTCGGGGGAGTTCGAAGAAATCTCGTGGGAAGAAGCGCTAACCATGGCGACGGATTGGCTTGGCGAAGTGCGCGCAAACGATCCGAAACGGTTGGCCTTTTTTACCGGCCGAGACCAGAGCCAATCTTTGACTGGCCTCTGGGCGATGCAATATGGCACGCCGAATTTTTCTGCGCATGGCGGCTTTTGCTCGGTCAATATGGCAGCGGGCGGGCTTTACACGTTCGGCGGTGCCTTCTGGGAGTTTGGAGATCCGGACTGGGAGCTGACCAAATACTTCTTGCTGTTCGGTGTGGCAGAGGATCATGCATCCAACCCGATCAAGATTGGCATCGGTCATCTGAAGGGTCGCGGTGCGAAGATTGTATCCGTCAATCCAGTCCGCACAGGTTACAACGCAGTCGCTGATGAGTGGGTTGGCATTCGTCCGGGCACCGACGGGCTGTTCGTCGGCGCGCTGATCCATGAATTGTTTCAAAATCAGAAAATCGATCTCGACTATCTGGTCCGCTACACCAATGCCCCCTGGTTGGTGATCCAGCATCCGGGTGCAGCTGATGATGGTCTGTTCGCCCGCGGCGAGGATCGCGATCCGATTGTATTCGACAAAGCAACAGGCGATTTCGCCAGCGCCATGAGCGTTGAGACGACTCCGGCTCTGACCGGGGCGCGTACGCTTGCCGATGGACGAACGGCACGACCTGTTTTCGAATTGATGGCCGAGCGTTTCCTTTCTGATGAATACGCCCCCGAAGCAGTTGCTTCGCAGACCGGCGTTGACGCCGAGCAGATCCGCCGGATCGCAGCCGAGCTGGCGGAGGTCGCGTTCGAGCAGGAAATCGTGCTCGACCAGCCATGGACGGACTGGGCCGGGCGGCGGCACGACAAGATGATCGGTCGGCCTGTTTCGATGCATGCCATGCGTGGCGTCTCGGCTCATTCAAATGGTTTTCAGACCTGCCGGATGATCCACATCTTGCAGATCCTACTCGGTTCGATCGATTGTCCGGGGGGGTTTCGTTACAAGCCTCCCTACCCAAAACAGGCCCCGCCATGGCTGTTGCCTCAAGGTGCGCTAGAAGACATTCGCCCCCGTGAACCGCTTGGCGGCCCGCATCTGGGCTTCCCGCTTGGACCGCAGCACTTGCTGCTTGATGACGACAAGCCCAGCCGCATAGACAAGGGGTTCACTTGGGATGCACCAATGTCGGCCCATGGCCTGATGCACATGGTCATCAACAACGCGGCAAAGAAAGATCCATACGAGATCGAAGTCTTGTTCATGTACATGGCCAACATGGCCTGGAACTCATCCATGAACGTCCCGGGGACCATCGACAATCTGACCGCCAAGGACGATGACGGCCAGTATGTCATTCCGAAGATTATATACTCGGACGCCTACTACTCTGAGATGGTGCCCTATGCCGATCTCATCCTTCCCGACACCACCTATCTTGAGCGATGGGACTGCATCTCTCTCCTGGACCGGCCAATTTCGACGGCGGAGTTGGCGGCTGATTCCATTCGTCATCCGGTGGTCAAACCCGATCGCAACGTGCGCGGTTTTCAAGAGGTACTGATCGATCTGGGTGCGCGTCTCGCGCTGCCCGCTTTCACAAACGAGGACGGCTCGCCACGATACCCCGGTGGCTATCCCGACTACATGGTCAATCACGAACGCAAGCCCGGCATCGGCCCGCTGGCCGGCTGGCGGGGTGCCGACGGTTCCAAGACCGGTCAGGGCGCACCCAACCCAAAACAGCTTGAGCGGTATCTGGAAAACGGAGCTTTTTTTGCTCACGAATTGAAGCCCGAGCAGGCCTATTTCAAGCATGCCAATCGCGACTATCTGAATTGGGCCGTCGAGATGGGTTTTCGGGTCGAACCGCGCCCGACGATTTTCCAGCTTTATTGCGAACCGGTGCAGGCGTTTCGGCTGGCAGCCGAGGGGCACGGGACCCGCCAGCCGCCCGAAAGCCACCGCGAGCGTATTCGAAAGCATTTCGATCCGTTGCCGTTCTGGTATGCACCGCTCGAAGAGACCATGGTGGAAGAAGGAGCCTATCCGCTGCACGCCATCACCCAACGGCCGATGCACATGTACCATTCCTGGGGCAGCCAGAACGCGTGGCTTCGCCAGATCACGGCAGCGAACCGGCTCTACATTCACCGCTCACTGGGGGCGAAGATCGGCGTCGTCGATGACGACTGGGTTTGGCTGCGATCTCATCAAGGCCAGGTGAAATGCCAGGTGCGTCTTATGGACGGCGTCAATCCGGATACCGTCTGGACCTGGAATGCTATTGGCAAACGACGGGGCGCGTGGGGACTGTCCGACGATTCGCCGGAAGCCAATCAAGGCTTCCTGCTCAACCATCTCATCTCGGAACTACTGCCGGAAGGCGGTGGCGGTTATCGCTACTCGAATTCGGACCCGATTACTGGGCAGGCCGCTTGGTTCGATCTGCGTGTGGCGATCAAAAAGGCCGACGGCGCCCATGAGACCGAGCCTCTCTTTGAGCCAACTGGCACCGGTGGCTTGGCGCCATCCGCCAAATAAAATCGCCTATGGAGCTGAATTCAAGAGGTCCGGTCGATGACATCACTACCTGAGAATACAGGAAAGAAGCTCGGTCTCGTCATTGACCTCGACATCTGTGTCGGTTGTCACGCGTGCGCGACGAGTTGCAAGGAATGGAATACGGGCGGCTACAGCGCGCCGCTTTCTGACCACGACCCCTACGGCGCCGACCCGTCCGGCGCCTGGCTCAACCGCATCCATTCTTATGAGGTCGGCGAAGGCCCCGGTTCGAAGACGGTTCATTTCCCGCGTTCATGCCTGCATTGCGAGGAACCCGATTGCGTTACCGTTTGCCCGACCGGCGCTTCCTACAAGCGCGCTGAGGACGGCATCGTCCTCGTCAACCCGGACACGTGCATTGGCTGCAAGCTGTGCTCGTGGGCCTGCCCATACGGTGCGCGTGAGTATGACTTCGATGACGGCGTCATGAAGAAATGCACGCTGTGCGTTGACCGAATCTATAACGAGACGATCCCGGAAGAAGACCGCGTGCCAGCTTGCGTGCGTGCATGTCCAACCGGCGCGCGGGCATTCGGCGATCTCGGCGATCCCTCCAGCGCTGTTTCGCAATCCGTGGCCGCGCGCGGCGGTTTTAACCTGCTTGAGGAATTCGGCTACAAGCCGGTCAACAAGTACCTGCCCCCACGCACCGGTGCTTCCGATCGAGATCCGGCCATAGTCACTCAACCGGAGCGAATGCCGAAGCCCGACGGTTCAGCCGTCGAGCGTTTGTTTGCTTGGGCTGATCAAGCTTTGTCACGCTAGGGAAGTACGGAAGATGCATCCTGCTTACTCGGTTATTCTATTCACGACTGCCTCCGGGGCGGGCTATGGCCTGATGTTCTGGTTATCGGTGGCATACGCCCTTGGCCTGACACCTAACTCCCCGTTCGTGCTTTTCGTCGCAATGGCTTTGGCGCTCTTGCTGATTACGATCGGCCTCATCTCCTCCACCCTCCATCTCGGCCGACCGGAGCGCGCCATGGGTGCTTTCTCGCAATGGCGCAGCTCTTGGTTGTCCCGAGAAGGTGTAGCAGCGGTCGCGACATACATGCCATCCGGATTGCTTGCCCTGTTGTGGCTGATTGGCGTCGAGTTCCTCATTGACAATCCCGCTGGCGATTCTGTCGGCTGTGGGCGCCGTTATAACGGTCTATTGCACCGGCATGATCTACGCATCTCTGGGAACAATCCGTCAGTGGCATCTTGGGTTGGTCCCAGCAAATTATCTTGCCCTCGCAGCGGCCACAGGGGCGCTGTTGTTGGGTTTTCTGCTGGCGGTTTTCGGGCATGCCCCAGCGTGGACTGCAACAGTGTCGCTGCTTGGCCTCGCGGTCGCGGCGGCTCTAAAAGTTCATTACTGGCAGACAATCGACGCCGACCCCGGCCAATACACGGCCGAGATGGCAACGGGTCTTGGTCACCTGGGTCGTGTGAAGCCGCTCGATCCTCCTCACACGCGCCCGAACTTCGTGATGCGCGAGATGGGTTACGACGTTGCACGCAAGCACGCTGAGAAGCTGCGCCGCCTGGTAGTGGCCTTCCTTTTTGCTGCGCCGGGATTGTCGATGTTGTTGCTGCTCACCGTCGGCGGCTGGGGGGCCACTCTGTTCTTTTTGCTTGCGATCGTTTGTGCCTCCGTTGGCATTCTGACTGAGCGCTGGCTGTTTTTCGCCGAAGCCCGGCACGTTTCAATGCTGTTCTATGGTAGCGCGCGCGCCTGAGGTTAGAGCGTATTCAACCGCACCGTTTGGGTTTCCAAGCCAAGCGGTACCGTCTTCCCGAAGGCGCGCTTCCAGCACGGCCCGCCTCTTGCGAAACAGAATTTGGGGCCATCTGGGTTGAACACTCTGCTAGATGTAGAAATCACTACGAAAAGGCGTAAGTGACCATGGACGCGTTGGGGCTAACATATGAAATGACAGTCGTTTTGGGCGTTCTCGCTCTTACCGTTTTCTTGTTCGTCTCTGAAATTGTCAGGGTTGATGTTGCGGCGATCCTGATAATGGTTTTGCTGGGATGCTTGACGATGGTTCCCGGGCTCGAGAAGCTCGTGGATGTTAGGCAAATCTTCAACGGATTTGGCAGCAATGCGGTGATCTCAATTATCGCCGTTATGATTATCGGTGCAGGACTCGATCGTACTGGTGTGATGTCGAATGTGGCTGCGTGGATCACTAGGGTCGGAGGGGCTACGGAATCGCGAATTGTTCTGCTTATTTCTAGTACGGTCGGAGTCATCTCCAGCTTCATGCAGAATGTCGGCGCGGCGGCTCTGTTTCTTCCCGTTGTGTCGCGCGTTTCCGTGCGCACCGATCTGCCGATGTCTCGGCTGCTGATGCCAATGGGCTTTTGCGCGATCCTCGGCGGCACAATGACAATGGTCGGCTCATCTCCGCTGATCCTGCTGAACGACCTGATTGTCGGTATCAACGACTCGTTGCCCACTAAACAGAAGATGTCCACATTTGAGCTCTTCGACGTCTTCCCGATTGGGATTGCACTGATCGCAACCGGTCTTGCTTACTTCATTGTGTTCGGTCGAATGGTGCTTCCCGTAGTGCAGTCGGAGAACGGGACGAAAGGGCGTTCGCTACTCGACTATTTCAACAAGATCTACAAATTGGATGGCGTGGTCCACGAGTTTTCCGTGCCGGCCGGCTGCGCCTTGGTCGGCAAATCAATCGACGAGCTTGAAACGAAGTACAAGCTCCTGATCATCGCGACCAACTATCAAAAAAAGACCTTTGTGGCTCCGCCCAGAGACATTCTTATTGAAGCGCCCGCGCATATTGGCGTCATAGGCAGAAAAGCAGATGTCGAGACATTTGGCAGTGAGTTTGGCCTTCAGGAAGTCGGTGAACTGGATCAATTCTCGGAGACACTGGGTCCTTCCAAGGCCGGGATTGCCGAAGTTGTCATTCCACCGGGATCAGGTGTGATCGGCAAGACGGGCCGGGAGATCGTCATGCGACGCGTGTACGGCCTGTCTCCCCTTGCCATCTACCGAGCAGGCGAGGTTTTTACTCGTGCGGACGGCAACAGATTGGGGGAAATTCCCTATCAAGCCGGCGACACACTGGTCTGTCACACGCCGTGGGATGCGCTTGCGCGACTGGAGTCAGACCGCGATTTTGTCGTTGTCACGACCGATTTTCCGCACGAAAAGTTACGCCCCAAGAAGGTGGGATTCGCAGTTATATTCTTTGCAATCGCCATTTCGCTCGTACTCTTCTCGGAGCTGCGGCTGTCACTTTGTTTACTGGTTGGCGCCATGGGCATGATCGTTACCCGCGTTCTGACGATCGACGAGGCCTACCAGGCCGTCAGCTGGAGTACGGTCTTCTTGCTCGCCAGTCTCATCCCCTTGGGACAGGCTGTCCAGAGTTCCGGCACGGCGGAGTGGATCGCAGGAGTTGTCATCGGCCTGTTGGATGGAATGCCCATTTGGATCATTCAGGCCAGCGTCGCGGTTCTTGCGACCTTGTTCACTCTGGTCATGTCGAATGTCGGCGCAACCGCGTTATTAGTGCCGCTCGCGGTTAACATCGCGCTGGGGGTCGGAGCCAGCCCCGCGCTGTTTGCCCTGACGGTGGCCATCTCAACATCAAACTCATTCCTAATCCCGACCCATCAGGTGAATGCGCTGATCATGGGACCAGGTGGTTACCGGGTCGCCGACTTCGTTCGCGCTGGGGGGATCATGACGGTTCTCTTTCTTGTCGTCTCGCTGTCCGTCCTGAATTTGGTCTACTAGGTCCGAACTATCTTTGGCGGCCTGGGGAACTCGATCTAATATTTTCTTTTTTGATCATGTTCCGGGCGCAAACTGCGTGCTCGCCTTCGGCAAGACCGCGCACAAACTATTGCTGAACATATTCTAGAATTCCGACTCCAACATTAGAACAGACCCAACGCACAACGGCCTGCAAAGGCTCGATGGCAGCATCGGCCGTGGCAAGCGAATTCTATTTCTACAATGCTGCAGGCGCCGCCGAAGCAGGGTTTATCAACGGCCTGGCGGCAATGTTCTAAGGGACGGACTATATCGGCCAGCGACTCGTCATCATTGCTTTCGGTGATCCCGTGCTGGTTCCTTGTGTCATAGGCGCGATTGTTCCAGGCGCGATATTTCTGCTATTGCCGATTTAAAGCGCAGGAACGGACACACGCACGGGCATGGTCAGGTTCACCTGTAATCAGATTTCAGCGTCGCCCGAGCGCCTGTTGTCATGGCGACGGTGACGGGCCGTAGACCGCAGGCGAACCTTTCGCGACCGGATGACTTTCACTCTCGCATGCTGCTGGACGTAGTGGTATACTTTCCTACGCAACTTCGACGGCGGCACTTAGCTTGGGCGGCGTTGTCCTCCATCGATGTCGCGTGACCGAGTGCCCGTCACTTGAGCTGCGGCCAACATATTCGACACGACGGACGCACGCATGAAACGGGGCCAAAGCGGCCGAGGCGCATCAGAAGGAGCAAAGCAGTGTTCAAGACCATACTTGTTCCGATCGACATGTATGCAGAGAGCATTCCGGCCCAACAGCTCACGGTGGCTAAACGCTTCACTGAGGCTGACAGCGGCAAGATTATCGTTCTTTACGTCGTGCCGGGCATTCCCGGATACGCGCAGTCTGCACTGCCGAGCGGGACCCACGAATTGGTCCTGTCTGAAGCCAAAAAGAAACTCGAAGCAATCGTACAGTCCGCCGGGCTTACAGGCAGTGCCGAGTTAGTCTTGCTTGAGGGAAAGCCGGCACGCGCAATTCTCGACTATGCCGACGAGACCGAAGCAGACCTAATCATCATGGCGTCTCACGATCCCAATATTACCGACTATCTATTGGGGTCGACCGCGGCGCGGGTGGTTCACCATGCCCACTGCTCGACATTCATCATTCGCAAACTCAAGGACTGAGTGCGAAATACCGACAACAGCCTGGGAGTCGCAGGTGGGCATGACGGGCTCTAGACCTCCGACCGAGGCCTGCCCGTTGGTCCAGGTGCAATATGAGAACGAGGCGCTGGCTGAAACTGCGCCAAACAGTGGCTGTTAGCCCAACGATACGGCTAGACTTGATTTCCACTGACGGAGGAGTTGTTGTCCTCCGTCCGAGTCGCCGACCGACCCGACTTGATCGCCGGATTAACATATCGTGGTTAAAAGCCTGCGTGTGATGGCGGGCAGCAATCTATTCGTCCGTTTGTGTGAGACTTGCGAATTCAATTGCCTGTCGGCCTGGAGGTCACCCAACGCTTCAGCCTACCGGGTCGCATCATCCGTTGTAATATCCCGAAGCGGCAGATCAGAATTAGACCCGGTCTCCGACAGCGCCTTCACCGGCGCGGCTGTCATGTCCTGCGAGTGGCATGGTGTCGTCGTTATTCGCAATCGTTCGGTCCCTCTCGCGGGACGGTGGGATAGTTAATCGGTTGGACGAAGACGCCATGCCGCTCAAGCATGTCCAGCCCCCTCTGTTTGGGATCGCAGTAGCGCTTGGTTGGATCTTCATAGAGCTCTTTTGAAGATAGCTCTTTGCTGACATTCAAAGCCTCGTAAAGCTCATCAGGAACATCGGCAGATACGGCACTCGGACAAATCGTCAACGCGACAGCGGAAACGCATGCAAAAAAAGAGATATCGGTCTGCGTCAGCTCACAGTTATTTTTTCTTGTCCATCTCTGCGAAATGCCCAGCTCAAATGGCCTGACTGGATTCCGCAGCACCCTGGAGAATGAAATTTATGGCAGCGGGTGAACGTAAATAGTAGAGCCAAGTCGTGTTCATCAGTTGGTGTCGAGCCTTGTCTGCACTGCACGCCGTTACTTGTTGGGTCGATGTCGCCGACTTTTTTAGGTTGCATCGGGATTCGCTCTGTTCGCACCCGCACTCCGGATGCACTTCACCAACACGCATACAGTTGGAAATTTTAGGAAATCCGGGCTCGCGCACCCGGCTTGACGAGGCCCAATGTCTTCTTCAGCAGCCCTCTGCGCGGTAGTGCAACCGAGAGCATACGACCATTCAGAGATCTGGCCTGCTCCCGTAAAACGGTAACATTCTGAGTGAGCGAACCGGCTATTTCCAACCTCAGATGAGGAAACGATGGAATGTTACCGTTTCACGGGAGCAGGCCATGCTCAATGCCCAACTTTTTTTCCGGCTCAAGGCGGCTTGGCTCATCAATGAAAACTGGTGCCGTCACCATAAACGCAGCTGACCGCACGCATCGCTCGGACGCTAACCATCCGGATCCAAAGCGCCTGGGCGAAGTCGCGCTGCGATTCTCCGTCACCTGCCAATCAGTTTTAATAATTGCGAGCGAAACGCGGCTCGCTCGTCACTAGTTTTTAGTTCTCCAAGCACCTCCTCGATTAGCACGCCAGTTGATTGGGCTGTTCTTGCTTTGCGGTTGACCATGACCCGCGCAACAGGTCCGAGATGAACTGCGAGAGCATCGACAATTTGCGCGATGTCTTCAGGTGATGGGGCGTTAATCCGCGAAGACGGCAGACGTGAAGAAGAGGACTTCGAGGCAGTAGGTCCAAGAGCAGGTTTGGCGGCGGTGGTGGGCAGAGGTCGATCCACAGTAGACGACACATCAGAGACCACTGGTATCTCTGGTTTGGGTTCAGAGGGCTTCACATGGACCGGCGGGGGCGACTCGGGTGGGCGCGGCATAAGAGGGTCTGGCGGCGCTGCCAAGCGCTCTTGGAGTGAAGGACTCGCGATTGGGCGCTTTTCTTCCCGCGGGATCTGCATCGTCTTGTCGAGCGGAGCCCGGTCTGGCCCGCCAAGCTCTTCATCGCTTACGCGTTCTGCTGAGTGGACAGCGTATGTCGTGATACGCCGGGGTATGTTCTTCAATCGCGGAACTCCGCGATCTTCGAATGTCGCTGAAATGCGAGCCGAGACGGCATCAACAATCGTTCCCGAAACAAGGATGCCCCCCGGATCTGCCAGGCTTTCAAGGCGGGCGGCGATATTAAGCGTTTCACCGAACGGCAGGTCGCCTTCGAAAAGCACATCGCCAACATGGATGCCGATGCGCAGCCGCATCCCGCCCAGGCTATTTTCTTCAGATAGTCGTTGTTGAATGGCCAGGGCACATTGTACGGCGTCCACGGCGCTTTCGAATAAGGCGAACAATCCGTCGCCGGGCATACCAATCAAGTCGCCGTCATGACGATCAAGTTCTTCGCGACCGATTTTCAGGATACTCGAAAGGTTCCCGAACGCCCGGGTCTCATTTACGGATACGCGACCACTGAAGTTCGCGATATCTGCAGCTAGCGCGGCACGTAACCTGCGCTTACGTTTCGGCGCCAATTGATCGGGCTCTGGGGGGGGGGGCGTCATTTGGTTTCTATCAGCTAGCTGTTTACAGCCCGCGTCGACCTCCGATAAGCGGTTAGGAATATTTCTCGATCGGCAATGTTGGAGATCTTGCGGGCAAGGTGCTCGTAGTAGTCGTCAAGCCCGATCGCAGTCGCTGCTTCCCGCTCAGCGATGACCTTTGCGAGCGGCCCGATCAGCGGCCGAAGGAGTTCAGCGGCGTGCAGCTTGTCGGCCTCCGAAATGACTGCTCCAAGTTGGGCCCCAGCGACACCGTGATCTTCCCGTAGCCGTTCGTCGGCAGCCTTAAGAAAGCGTTCGGTCTCCTGTTCACCAGGGATTCGGTCCGCCAGGGCGGCGAGCAGATTCTCTGCATTGGTGGCTTCGTGCGCTTCACGGGTCAGGACAATGCGCGCAATGGGGCCAATCGCCCGTGCCAACGTTTCCTCTAGGGCATGAAGAGTTTCTGGTGCGAGCTTCTCTGACATCGTCTGGCTGAGTAGGCTTTGGGAGGAATCGCCTTGACCGCCGGAAGGACTGCTGGGAAGGCAGGTGAGGTCAATCCGCGCGAGCGGTGCCGAGTTTGTGCATTGCAGAGCCTCTTCTAGAGCAGTTATAAATTCCTCGGCCGTCTGATGTCTGTCAGTCGGATTTCGGGCGAGCGCGCGAGCGACGAGTTCGTCAACGGAATCGGGGACCTCAGGCCGGAGTTGCTTGATGGGCGGCGGTGTATGGTTGAGTAGCCTGTGCATCAGACTTGGGATGTCATCTGCTGGAAACGGCTTCGTTCCGGTTAGTAGTTGGAACATAATTATACCAGCGGCGAACAGATCCGACCTGCCATCAACTTCGCGCCCTAGAAATTGTTCCGGCGACATATAGTTCGGCGTCCCAATAGCGCCGCACCCTCCATCGCGGGTCAGCCCCAGGTCCTGAAAGCGGGCAACGCCGAAGTCGGTTACCTTGATCGACGTGGCGGCCGGGCACAGGATGTTGGCTGGTTTGATGTCTCGATGGATGACACCTTTATCGTGAGCGTGGCCAAGCGCCGACAGCAGCTGGACCATAACCTCACCGACTTGCGGCACAGGCAGAAAGGTGCCCGAGCGAGTGACGTTTTCTAGCGTTCCGGCTTCGACGAACTCCATGATAATAAAGGGCGTCTCGTCCTGCTCGACATAGTCAAAGACGGTTACGATGTTGGGGTGTTGGCAGCGTCCGGCAGAGCGCGCCTCGCTCGCGAAACGCGCAAGTAGCGAAGGCTGGTCGTCGACGCTGTCGAGAACCTCGCGGCGTAGTGACTTGATGGCAACCGCCCGGCAAATCTGCGGATCATACCCCTTGTAGACAACACCGACTGCGCCCCGTCCGATGACGCCATCGACGCGATACTTGCCAACCGTCGCCGGCCCGTCGTCTCTAATCGGGACACCAGGTGTGGAAGTGTCGCTGCTGTTCCGACCACTGCTCATCAGCTCGTCTCCTCGCGACCGGGCCAGTCACGCCCATGCGGTGGCGGCCGCTCTTGCGGTGAAGTGACGGGTTCCAATCAGCCCTCCAGCATTTTCATCGCATTGTCGAGGCTACGACGCATGCGATTGAAAGAATGAGACAACGACGAAATCTCGTCGGAGCCGGAATGGACGTACTCGGGCGGTGAGCTGTCGCCCATGCTGACTTGCTTGGCGATTTCAGCCATCTTAATCACAGGCGAAACGACCATCCAGCGCAGCAGAATATTGATAAGTACGAGGAGTGTGAGGAAGATCGCGCTCATGGCACCGATCAGCAGTTGGAGGATTTCCCAGGTTTGTTCCTCGGCGACCTTGAGCGGAACCGAGAAGATCTGCGCGCCGACTACCTCGTTGAGTTTCCAGCCGAAACCGTTTTTTTCTCCGTAAAGAGCGACCATCGAGGCGGGCGCCTTGTTTGGCGTCGAGTGGCAGTTGAGGCAGCTCTCGCTTTTTATCCTGAGCGGGAAAGCGACGGTGTATTCCTGGCCGTTCTTCCCTTCGCGGTGTTGGACCAATTCCTTCAGCGACGCATCCCTGCGCAGCTTTTCGATCAGGCCTTTTTCCCAGTCGTTGGCGAGATCAGACGGATTGGTAGGGTTAAGCACTGCCTCTTTGTAGTAAAATTCCGGATAGTGATCGCGGAAATTGCTGAATGCAGTCTGTGCGGAAAACGAAGGGACGGTCTGCGGCAGAAACTGCACATCCGACATATCGCTAAGAAGTGGACGGATCTCTTCAGAGGTGTACCGCCGAACAGCAAGAGCCTGAGCGCGAAGAACACCAATCTGCGCATGCAGACGCTCCAACGCATTCTGTTTGGAGACTTCATAAAACACCACCGATGAGGCGATGAGGCCAAGAATGAAGCACGCCGCCAAGATTAAGTTGAACTTGAGCCGCAGTCCCATGGACGCTTCCTCCTCTTCGTCCTACACATGTCTAAGTCCCGACCGACGCGCGACGTTTCGTTCTCAAACTTACATCCAGGCTTTCACAATGACAGCTCGCAGTATGTTTCAAAGCCCGTTTCTGATCGGCTTTCGTTCAGGATGCTGCTCCCTGCGGAACAAAATTAACTCTATCCGGATGATTGCAGCTGCCCTAGCCATGTTTTGGATTTTGCCTTCTGCAGCGGCGGACGAAGACCGGGTGGCCCTCATTCTATCCGCGCAAGACTACACCAAATACGGAAAATCTGAGATCAATGCCGACACCGTTGGTAAAATGGGCGCGGCGTTGAAGGGGCAGGGATTTCGCATCGACGTAGTGACCAACGCGAACAACTCCACGTCGCGAGCCAAATTGCGAGATTTTGCGAAGAAGGCGAAGAATGCTCGTGTGGCGATTGTCGTGCTGGCCGGGCATGGTGTCGGCTCCGGAGGTCGCGCCTATTTCTTACCCTCAAATGTGGAAATCCGCCGCGCCAGTGATCTATTTTCGCGGGCTGTCGCTGTTTCGAGCGTCGCTCAGATTGCCGCCAGGGCCCAAACCGGTGCGGTTTTCTTCTTTACAACGGTCGCCGATTTATCATCGACTTTGCAGAACATCAGCGCACGCCCATCCATGAGCTCGACGCCTAAAGACAACATCTTCGTTGTATTTTCCACGTCAGACAGGGTGCCGGTGTCTAGGGTATCAACTGTATCACGGCAAGCCGCATTGGATTTTGCGGATGCCGCCATCGAGACGCCGCTGATGATGTCGGCACTTGTCGGGGCCGCCTTAGCAGGCGATGTCGGCAAAATCATCGGGACTGTCGCTGAACTTGATCTTTCGAAAGCTCCAGAGGCTGTGGTTGCTGCACAAGCTGCAGCATCAAAGCCATCTCAAGAAGAGATCGAGGCAAGGCGAGTTGCCGAACTCAGGGCACGCGACGCCGAAAAACGGGCCAGTGAAGCAGAGGCGAGAGCACGCAATGCGGAGGCCAGGGCAAAGCTTGAGGCTAAGCGGGCTCGCGAGGCACAGGCCGCCGCGGCTGCTAACGAACCAACTCCGGCCGCACAGCAACCGGCAGCCGAGCTGCCCCAGCGCGAAGAACCGAATGTAGACGCTCTCAAGGTCGTGGAAGCTTTGCTTGGACGCTCGAAGAAAAAGCAGCTTCAGCGCCGGCTGCGTAAACATGGCTTTTACAATGGGCCGATCGATGCAATTTTTGGCGATCTGACCAGACAGGGGATCCGCGATTATCAAGCTGATTCCGGCGACGATACGACCGGCTATCTTACCCCGAAACAGATCCAATTTCTCATTGAGGATTAGGTGATATCGGGTTGACCGTCAGCGACCATGAGACAGAAGTCCAGGTCTCCGCGTGTCACGACTGCAGCCCACGTCCGAAAGATCAATCGAGCAACCAGTATGGTGCGGAGGAAAAGTTCCGCATCGTTCTGGAAGGTCTACGCGGTGAATACTCAATCGCCGAGTTGTGTCGACACGAAGGGATCGCTAAGAGCCTGTATTGCGAATGGTCCCAGGAGTTCCTCGAGGCCAGCAGGAAGCGACTCGTGGGCGATACGGAACGCAAGGCAATATCCAGAAAGGGAAAGGAGCTGCGCCGAGATATCGGCGATCCTAAAAAAGCGCTTACAGAGATACTTCTGGAAAATGGAATCCCCAAAAAAGCATGATCGCTTTCGCGAGTAAGTCATCACGGCGAGCAGTAGTTTCGGGGAGAATGCAATACGCCAGCGGCACTGCAAAGCTTCAGCTGATCCACTCGGGAAACGGGAGCGATTGTGCACTAGGCATGGCAATCCGGTCAGGCCTGTGAGGAGTTGCTTCATCCGCTGCAGTCGTATCACGCGCGATGTATGTCGTTTGCGAGGGGAACGCGAAACCTGACCCCGCCTGGTCTACCAACTCGATGATACGCAGCATCAACTCTTCTTGCACAACAAGAAAATCTGGTAGCGTTCTCGTGGTCACGTACGCGTAAACTTCGACCTTGATCGACCAGTCACCAAAACCGACGACATGAACCCTCGGCACCGCGATATCCTTGCCCACCTTTCGGTGCGAAGACAGAAAGCCGCGAATGCTGAAAACGAGGAAGCGCAACTGCTTTGTTGTTGTCTCGTATCGGAGATCGAGAATGTGCTGAAAAAGCATTTGATCCCGAGACGTATAGTTAGTCACGTGCGTCTTGGCTAACTGGGAGTTTGGCACCGAGGTGACCGTCCTATCGAGGGCGCGGATCCTAGTGGAGCGTAGCCCAATGTGTTCGACATGCCCTTTGATCGCGCCGTATTCGCAGAAATCTCCGGGACGTATCGGTCTATCAGCGTAAAGGTTCACTCCTCCAATGAAGTTTTCAAGGCTGCTTTGAGCCGCAAGCGCCACGGCTAGGCCACCGACACCAAGTCCTGCCAAAACTCCCAGCACCGGCAAACCAAGTTGCTGCGCGCCATGCGCGGCTACCATTGCAATGCCAACAATCCCACTCACCCGGCCCAACAAGCGGAGCAAGCTTGCATCAAGGCCTTCATCGGGAATGGCTGGAGAGGCAATGACCCATTCGATAACTGAAAATATCGTGAGCCATACCCCCCACGCCGCAGCCAGGTAAATGACTAGGTCTGCCGCAAATTCGAATATTTCTGCGAAAGTTCCGACAACAAGTATCTGGTCGTTGATCAGAATTCTGGCAACGCAGATAGCACCTAGCAACGCTAGAGGTGTCAGGAGGCGAAGGATATATTTTGCTGGGCCGCGGCCCGAGTTTTTTGGCCAGGTTAGCCGATGCCATAAAGCGACCGTTGCCGCTGCTAACGCCAGGACGATGAAGCTGCCAAGTAGCTTCCACAGTGGCGTATCAAGAACCGACCATCTTAGGTTTTCGGGCAAACTGTAAACCAGCTGCGGGGGGATCATCCAGCCGTGCGCCTGCAGCTGCACATTCCGCCAGCTTGGGACTTTTGTTGGATGTTTCGACGGAAGATTCTTAACGAGAGAGTAAAACTCTTCCGCTTGGGATACCGTTTCCGAATTAAAAAGGAAACGTCCTGTGTTCGCACCATCCGTCACACGACTGATCGTAATCTCGGAGCCGGGGACAGACCAGTGTTCTGGCTCGCCAGACGAACGCAATGCTTTGGCATCAGGTATTGCTTCGAGCGATGGCACGTCTATCCGCCGCAGCACATCAACTAGAAAGACAATCGTATCAGCTCCAACTTTCCGTCGGGATGCGGGAGGTACTTGCTGCAGATCAAGCAGGCGTCGCAGTTTCTCCATTATACGCTGCACGCTCGCCTGTCTGGCGGGACTCGGGTCAGCCTTTGCACTTTGATAAGCTGACTCTAGTTCCTCCGTGAGATCAAAAAATGTCCGCATTGTCCCCTGCGGACTGCTGGTATCAACAGCAAGGAGCGGGTTGCCATGTTGAGCCCCCGGCGCGGTCGGATATACGAGGATTAACAACGCCGCAATCATTCCGCATGTTAGCGTGCGTCTGAACGCAATCTCTATCATTCATGTCCCCCCTTAAGGTGGGCGCGGTGAAATCAAGCAATTCCGGCTTTGTTGTGGCTGGTCTTGTTCAGTAGGGTGATCGCGAGGGCACTTCATACTCAACTGGTTCAGCGCCCAACCTCTCATCGAGCTCGACAGATTAGCAGGTCAGGCAAGTATCGAAACCAGTCTGCTTACCTAAGCCCACACTCGATGCAGCGGGATTGGCAAATCGCAAGCAACTGTCGGTCTTCGGCAGGCTTGGGGTAGCGTCCCGGCTCTGCGGTAGCGTAGGGCGATATGAAGCGGCACGGCCAAGACCTGCAGTATTGCGCACCCCCGACACACTGTACAAAAGTACCAGAATGAAGTTCTGGTCGCATGACTGGAGCATACTTCAGCGGCGCACGCCCGAAACAGGCAATAAGAAACCGCGCGCTGTGTTCATTGGAACAGTCGGGAGACGCCGGGTGCAAAAGAACAAAATCATTTCAGCCAGCGACGCCATTGCCCTAATCGGCGACAACGATGTCATCGCCACGAGCGGTTTCGTTCAGAGCTGCATTCCAGAAGCGCTCCATGCCGCCTTGGAGCAACGTTACGTACAGAGCGCAAAGCCGCGTGATCTGACGCTGATCATGTGTGCGGGTGCGGGCGACAGTAAGGGGCTCGGCACCGGGCGTTTCCACCATCCCGGATTGCTCAAGCGGGTGATCGCCGGCAATCTCGGCCGCATGCCGAAGGTCGCCGAAGCCGCGCGGAACAACCTCCTTCAGGGCTATAACCTGCCACAAGGCATCATCGCGAAACTCTACCGCTCCTGTGCGGCGGGGCACCCGGGCCTATTCTCAAAGGTCGGCCTGCACACCTACGTCGATCCACGCCTTGACGGTGGCAAGGTCAACGAGGTGACGACCGAGGATATCGTCAAGCTGGTTGAGGTCGATGGGGAAGAATGGCTGTTCTACAAGGCTACTCCGATCGATGTCGCTCTCATCCGAGCGACCAGCGCGGACCCGAGCGGCAATCTCAGCATGGAGAAGGAGGCACTGACGCTCGACGTTCTCGCGCAGGCCATGGCTGCCCATAACAACGGGGGCGTCGTCATCGCCCAGGTCGAGCGGATCGTCGAGCAGGGTTACTTGAAGCCAAAGGACGTCAAAGTTCCAGGCATCCTCGTCGACTGCGTGGTGGTCGCCGATCCGCCGGAGATGCACAGAATGAACTACGGCGTTCTTCACGATCCAGCTCTAGCCGGCGAGATCCGCGTGCCCGTCGAGGCCATGGCGAAAATGCCGCTCAATGAGCGCAAGATCATCGCCCGGCGCGCAGCCTTCGAGCTGCCGCCGAACGGCGTGATCAATCTAGGCGTGGGGGCGCCGGACGGGGTCGCGGCCGTCGCCAACGAAGAAAAAGTCACGCCGCACATCGTGATGACAACGGAGGCCGGTGCGGTCGGCGGAGTCCTGGCCAGCGGATCGAGTTTTGGCTCTTCAGTCAACGCCCACGCGATCATCGATCAGAACCAGATGTTCGACTTCTACCATGGCGGCGGGCTCGACCTCACCTGCCTTGGCATGGCCGAATGCGACAGGGCCGGCAACGTCAACACCAGCCGCTTCGGTGGACGGCTTAACGGCTGCGGCGGCTTCATCGACATCTCGCAGAACTCCCGGGCGGTCGTCTTCGCGGGCACATTTACCGCAGGTGGGCTCAAGGTCGAAGTCGACGACGGTGAACTCAAAATCCTGAAAGAAGGGCGGTCGAAAAAATTCGTGAAGCGGGTTGAGCAGATCACGTTTTCGGGGACTTATGCGGCGATGCGCTCACAGCCTGTAATTTACGTCACCGAACGCTGCGTGTTCCAACTGTCGCTTGAAGGGCTTGAACTGGTCGAAGTGGCGCCCGGCATCGAGATCGAACGGGACATCCTTGCCCACATGGATTTCATGCCGGTGATCAAGTCACCGATCGAAATGAACGGGCGGATTTTCCGCGACGCGCCGATGGAACTTCTCGCGGATCTAACCAACCGCAACCTCGATGAGCGCGTCAGCTACGATGCGGAGCGCAACATTCTATTCCTCAATCTCGAAGGCTGGAGCATGCGCAAGAAGAGCGATCTGGAAGACCTCCAGAAAGTGCTCGTCGAAGCCTGCGAAAAAGCCGGCAAGCTCGTTAACGCGGTCGTCAATCAGGACGGTTGCCGCATCGCCGATGATCTCCACGACGACTTCGTGGACATGGTTAACTTCATGATGAGCCGGTATTACGCGACGACGTCACGCTATACGACGAGCGCCTTCATGCGCCTCAAGTTGCAGGACGGGATCTCGCAGCGGGGGCAACAGCCGCACATTATTGAAAGCGCTGTTGAGGCCCGCGCCGCACACGACCCCGAAGGCGAGTGGGACACGCTTGTCAACTGGAAGACAAAAGGATAACGCCCGGCTAAACCAGCGAAACACCGACCTTTTGCGAGCGCGGCAAGATCGGCTTGCGGCCCAGAAGGTTCTGGAGCCGCGCGGAAGAAACGGCCCGGGACAACTGCAAAGCTACACCGCGGTAGTTGTCTGCAAGACGATGGATCCGTTCATGAACTAGGGGTGGACACGCCGTAGGTCACATCCTGGTGATTGGGGCAACCTCATAGATTGCCTAGGGCACCGTGCTGGATATCATGCTAAACTGAGAAATAACCAAAGTATCGATTTTGGACATTGACGACTTGTCCAGGATGCGAACGAATGGTCTTATAAGAAGTCTTTCAGCACGCTAGGCTCCAAAATAAGAGAAGGTTGAATGCGATCCTCGTCAGTAGCGTTCGAAGCGGAGGAGAAATCCAACCCGATAGTTACTATCGCCTGCGTGGCCGCCGCATACGCGCTCACCGGTCTCGTTGGTGTTCTGTTTGCGTCATCATTCGTCGCCCACCTCAAGTCCCCCTTGATAGGGCTAAAATCGATATTCGTCGACAACAGCGAGATAATTTGGATCCTGCCGATGTCTCTCTGATCGATTGGCTCCCCCTAAGCATTTCTTCCGAGGATTAGGCTTACTGAACAGCCGTGCTTCGTTATGAGAAGCTCTTACGCTAACACTGGCCCTTCAGTACTCGGAGAGGAGGCGCCCTGTGAGATCGACCCACCATTTCGTCCTCCAGAACCAAGATGGCTTCGTTTGGCGCCCCGCCCCGCGGTGGTGGAACCACATTTTTGCAGTGACGGTGTTTGGAGTTGCGATCGCCAGTTTCGTTGGGGTAGCGCAGTTGCCTACCACTAAGACCCCACTGGGACGTGTGGTTAGTTCAGATCCAGTCTTGGAGCATTTGTCCGCCGACGTTGTTGGCAGCCTACCCACGCCAGTTCGACATCCACGACGCGTGAATGCGGCGAGTCCTTATAGATCGCCGTCACAGGCGCACCTAAATAGTTCTACAGGTATTCTAGATAGGACATCGGCGTCGACGGAAGTCCAGCAACCGGCTCCCTGGGTAGTTAGAATGCACTGATCCGGTGGCCCGGTGACAGGCATTTAAGAGTTGGCATCGACTTTCCAGCCGCCCGAGAACAATTGGTCTGCCCACATTCACGGTGCCAGCTCCTAAGTTAGAATCCAGCCGCCACCGGCAGGCATCTGGGCTGGCCGGAGCGTTGTGAAGATTTCGTTATTCTGCAGTCCGTCTCTGAGTTTCGAGTTAGGGCTCTAGCAATAGTCGTTCTCCCATGGACTGCCCGGCTAGGTGTAAAGCGTCTTGACACCGATCCGAGCTGTGCCCCATCAGCGGCTAAGAGACGACTGCCGAGCCGTGCCCCAAGGACGGCATCAAGCAGAACCTCCACTATCGCTGATCTTCGGAGTTTTGAGAGGCAAGGCAGAACCGTAACATTCTGCCCTAGCTTTTCTTCTTCTCATCCCACGCGGACATCCGGCAACCGAGTTAGTCCGTCATCCGCATGTTCCACTTTACTAAATAAGCTGACATTTGGCTTAGGTTAAGTGAGCGCCTGCTGATCGGCGCTTGGAGCATCAGCAATAAGGGATGACAAATCCTACGGAAATTGAGACCTTCCACCTCGCCAGCACAGCAAGCGCTAGTCCAAGTCACTCTTTGTCTTTTCTAAACGCGGCAACAACAGTCCCGCAGCTTCTAGTCCACCAACAAGGGTGTCCAGTTCGCGAGGATCCCTAAATGGGAACGCGAACTGTAAGTGGTCCAAGTTGAAATCAGGAGCCAAGACTAGCAGTTCACCGGCGTCCCATTCGGCAGCTTCCCGATCGCCCGCAAGAGCATGTGCGGCGGCAGCCCACATTCGAGCCCGCATATAGGAGGGATTTATGGAGAGCACCTTTTCAAAAATAGACGCGGAATCCGAGTAGCGACCTTGCACGAAGCGAATTTCTCCAAGAACCTCCAAATACGAGGCCGTCGGTCGAGAGTTTAGCCGAAATGCCTCTTCAATCGCGGCCTTCGCCTCTTCGGGACGACCAGCATAATTGAGGATCCATGCCCTCAACGCGTAGGCATCCGCATAACCAGGATCAATTTCGATAGCTCGAATTGCTGCCGCGATTGCTTGGACATAGCGACGGCGGAACAGCTCGATTTGACCTTTAACAAACTGGACCTGCGGGATGGAGGGATCTATGCGAGCAGCTTTCAACGCCATCTCTTTAGCCATTTCAAGTGAGTTCAGCGGATCAGCCACCCAACCATCGATAGCATCGCGAGAGTGGGCCATCGCTAGCCCCGCATAGGCTCTTGCAAAACCCGGATCCAATTTGATCGCATGCTTCAAATGGATCTTAGCGGTTAGGTTGTCCTCACGGGAGCGTCGGCCCTGCTGCTCTATGCCCTGCAGGTATTGATCGTATGCTTCAATACTAATCGTTGGGCGACGGGCGAGCGATGCTTTTTCATCAGGCGTGAGCCTCACTCTTAAGGCCGCAAGCACATCAACGACCAGTGCATCCTGAAGCCCAAAAACGTCATTTGCAGAGCCATCATAGCGATTACTCCAAAAGACGCGTTCACTTCGCCCTTCAACAAGCTGGACATTGAAACGCAGCTTATTGCCCTGACGTTGCACGCTTCCTTCGACGATGTAGTCCGCCTTGAGCTCAGCAGAAATTTGTCGCGGCCGCGCAGCGCCCTGCTTGTAGTAATCGATAGAGCGACTAGCGATGGTCGAAAGGCTCGAAACTTTGGCAAGGTCAGTAATGAGGTCATCGGCAATCCCCCTAGCGAAATAGTCTTCTTTCGGCGACGGACCAAGGTTCTTGAAGGCCAGGACTGCAACAGCTGGCTTTCTATCGCCGGGCCGTGATGTCGGGGGTAAAAATGTTCCGATGAGCAGAAGCGCCCAAAAGACCACCATCAACAGCACCGTGGTCACCGGAACAATAGTCCATCGAATTTGATCCCTGCCATCCCTTGACCGTTCAGCGGCAGGGTCTCCGAATCGCTGTCCGCCTGTCTCCGCTCTCGCACCGGTTGTCGAAGGCGGTAGCATCAGCCGGTAACCGACCTTGGGGACTGTTTCAATGAATTTAGGATGACGAGCATTGTCAGCAAGTGCCCGCCTCAGTTTTGCAATCGCACTTGTAACCGCATCCTCAGTGACAATCTGCCCGTGCCAAATCTCCGCTTCAATTTCCTCTCGGCTCACCACATGCTCAGCCCGCTGAGCGAGATACACGAGGAGCTGCATAGCCCTGGCCTCGACTTCGAACGGTCTCCCCGCCTTGGCTCAAGGTTAGTGTCGATGGCTCAATGCGGTAATCGCCGAGTCTGAAAGCGGCATGACTGTGTAGTGAGTTACCCACTGTACACGAGCCTATCGGAGGCGAAAAAGCCTCACATTTACAATCCGTTAGAGATTTGTCGGAAAAAAAACGGAATTACATCAGGACTTTTGAGAAGCGTAGCACCAAGCTCAACTAGGGCCAAGCCAATCGCGTTGGCGGTTGGCGCGACGATGCAGCTTTCTCGTTATCCAACAGGGCTGGTGGTTGGCCACTGCATCAGCCGTATCGCTTCCTCACGCATAGTGACACTGCACCACGGAGGAATGAACTATGAAGCTTACGAGCACTATCAGCCTCATCTCTGCACTCGCCTTTCTCACAGCCTCGGCGTTGGCAGCGGAGCCACCTCGATTCTATTCGAAAACTTACCCCGAACATGCACTCAGGGCCATGTTAGAAGCGGATAAAACGTTGATGGGCCCCGAGGCCAAGCTGAATGCCAAGACACGCGAGCTCATCGCGTTGGGCGTTTCTGCCCAGATCCCATGTCCTTATTGCGTATATGTCCATGACAAGAAGGCGCGAGCACAAGGGGCCACTGAGTCCGAGATACGCGAAGCGGTTGCAGCGGCGGCGCACGTCAGGCATTGGAGCACCGTACTCAATGGGATGGCGTACGATCTCAACGATTTCAAAATTGAGGTCGACAACCTGTTGGCATCGAATTGACGCTTGCGTCTCGACTTTCCGAAAGAGCAAACGACGTTTGCAAAGTCGGCAATGCGACAGGGTATTCGCAATGCCAGAAACCTTGTTTGGAGAACCCTATAAGCAATTGTCTTCTTTGCGATCCAAGCACGGAAAGGCCACCGGATCCGAGGGACGATCCGGTGGTACTAGGGTTCGATCTATCAGGAGCATGATCGATCCATGCTCTGGAGCTCGGCGCAGGTGGGGGTGATCAATGAGTGCCTCGCTCTCAGAGAGTGATGGGATTGTACGAAGGTGCCAAATAAGCGATTTGATACTCGTCAAAAAGTAAGAAGCTTTTGAAGTTGCCCACAGAGGACCTGACCCCAAACATCATGCGGCATAGTCCTGCCCAAGATTGCCGACACCGAATAGACGCTCCGGCAGCCACCATGGCCCAATCGGCTTGACCAACTATCAGCATGTCCAGAAGTAGCCCATTAGAAGACATCGTCAACGCACCAGGTCATGTCCGCTTCTTGAAGAAGCGCAGACAACAACTACACCTTCAGTAAAGCTCCCTAATCTTAGGCCGACGCGTAACATTGCGCCCTGGTCTAACCATATCTCATCCCAAGCAGATATAAGCTCCCCACTTGGTCAGTGCTTGGTAGCTTCCGCTCAGATCAACAGGCGGGCTTGAGAGAAGTATCACCTAAACGTCAGCCTTCTCCGCGCAAGCAACGCCGTCCAGGATACGATCCCAGACGCCGGCGCTTATCGAGCCCCTCTGTTTGGGCCTACGATGATGTGATCGAAGGTCATGAGATTTGGTCCGGCTTCGCTGGCGGGACGTAGGGCAGCCGCGCCATGGCCTTGGTGTCGGCCGCCCCTGCGTTGCGGATATAGCGTTCGTTATCGTCGAGCCGAACGATATTGACCCAGGTCGGCGCGCCGCCGGTCGACTTGTGGACCAGCAGTCGCCGCTCCTGATCCTCGCGGATCTCGACGCGCAATCGATCAGGATCCCATCCGTCGAATGCCGTGCGACGCAGTTCGGCGAGGCGTTCGACGTGCACTGGGTTATCGACCTGATTGTTGAGTTCGTTGGGGTCGTTCGCTACGTCGTAGAGGAGTTCGTCAATCCCCTCGAGGTACATGTACTTCCAGGACCCCATCTTCACCATGCGGCTCGGACCGGTGGAGCCATCAGCGGCAAACTCAGAGATGGCAATATCGTCCAATGCGGCTGGATCGCCATTCAGCGCGGGCGCCAACGAGTTGCCGTCAATCTCGCCGCCGACATAATCGCTAAACGCCTCTCCCTTCGCAAGATCAAGCATCGTTGGCATCACGTCGATAAGTGAAACATTCTGCCCAACCCTGGCCGGCTTGAACCGCTTGGGCGCATGCACCACCAACGGCACGCGGCAGGCCCACTCGAAAAAGTGCTGTTTGTACCACATGCCGCGTTCACCCATCATCTCGCCGTGGTCGGCAGTCAGGATGATGACGGTGTTGTCGGCAAGCCCGCACTTTTCCAATGTCGCGCGCAGCATGGCGACCTTGTCGTCGATGAAGGAAATCATCCCGTAGTAGCCATGACGCGCATTGCGCTTGTGGTCTTCGGTGACCGTGTATTCGTGCCGGCCCTGGCAGTAGTGCAGGTTCCGGCTCAGATGATCCTTCTCATCGAGGGGAATCTCCGGAACTGCCGGCGACACGATGTCATCGTGGTCATAGCGATCCCAGTACTCCTGCGAAATCACGAACGGCGAATGGGGTTGCGTGAACGAGACTGTCAGCAGCCAGGGCCGGTCGTCGCGCTTGCGCGCCAGATCGTAGATCGCCTGCATCCCATGGTGCGCGACCTCTTCGTCATAATCCATCTGCAGAGTGCGTATGCAAGGGCCGCTTTCGATGACCGGCGCCATGGTCAGATTTGTTGGTCGAAATTCGCGCCCCTTCGACCAGTCCACAGTCCAGGCGAAATTCGCGGGATAGATCTCTGTGGTGTGCCGCTTTTCGTAACCGTGCATCTGGTCGGCGCCGACGAAGTGCATCTTTCCGCACAGTTCTGCATGATAGCCCAGCGACCTGAGGTAGTGCGCGAATGTCGGGATCGCCGCATGAAACTCGCTTGCGTTATCGTACATCTGAATGCCGAAGGGTAGTTGGCCAGCATGCATTGAGGCCCGTGATGGACCGCACATCGGCAAATTGCAGTAGCAGTTGTCGAAGACTACACCCTCATCGGCGAGGCGGGACATTGCTGGAGCCTTCACCGTCCTGTTGCCGCTAAACGGCATTGCCGGTCCGGCCATCTGGTCGGCCTGGATGAATAGAAAATTTGGTTGGTCGGACGGCATTAGGGGGCTCCGCCAGTTAAGCGAAATATTGAGGGGAGTGGCGGCGCGCAAGCCAATCGCCGCCAATTGTTGATGCGGACTACTCGACGCGAAGGTCGAGCTTTTTCAACGTCGCATCGAACGTCTCATATTGAGCTTCAACAAACGCCTTAGTGTCGGCTGGACTGCGAATGTCAACGACGTTGCCGAGACCCGTTGTCATCCGATTCCAGGCCTTGTCCTTCTTCAGCTTCTGCAGTGTATCGACCCATTTGTCGACGACCGGCTTCGGCAGGTTCTTGGGACCATAGACGGCTGACCAGCCGACAATCTTCTCCATATCCGGGTAGCCAAGCTCTTTGGCGGTCGGAATGTCTGCGACTGCCGGGAAACGTTCGGGCGTTGTGATTGCGAGCGCCTTTAGCTGACCCGCCTTGATCGCGTTGATCACGCCGGACAGGTTCTGCCACATGAAGTCAACCTTACCGCCGATGATTGCGGCACGCGCTTTGCCGCCGCCCTTGAACGGCACGTGTGTCAGATTGTCGAGACTGACGCTCATGGTATCGGCCATCACCGCAGTAGCGATATGCAGCAGCGTGCCAACACCGGCCGAGCCGTAGGTCATACTCTCACCGGCTTTCACCTTCGCCTTGAAGTCATCAAAGCTGTTGATCTTGCTGTCACCGGCAACAACAAGAACAAACGGATTTGTCTCGGTCAGGCCGATGAAGGTGAAGTCGTCCCACTTATAGGGGATCGTCTTGTTCATCGCCGGCACGCCCATCTGGCTGCCAACTCGGGCCGAAAGCAGCATGTAACCGTCGGGTTTTGACCGAGCCACGAACGTCGAGCCGATTACGCCTCCAGCACCGGTCTTGTTCACAGCGAGGATTGGCTGGCCAAGATAAGTAGGCGCCGTTCCGGCAATAAGGCGGGCCGACAGATCAGCAGCTCCGCCCGGCCCATAAGGCACTACCATCGTTATTGGACGCGTCGGATAGTCCTTCGCTACCGCCGGAGCAGCCAGAAATGCCGCACAAGCCACGGCAGCAAACTTCATGAGTTGTTGATGCACATTAATCCTCCCTTGGGTCGCTCTTAGGCTTTTGAGATCATCGAATGCGTAGCACGCGCCTCTTGACGGATCAATATTTAATTACCGATTGTAATAAATTGTTTTTCCAGTAATTTATGGGCCTAATAATTCATTATCTGGAATAAACAATGTCGGAAGAAATTGAGAGCAGCGCCGCTGGGGCAACGTCAACATCCTCGCTCAGGCGAATAAACCGCGAGACCCTAATCAATCTCTTGGGCCAGCGGGTTGTGATGACACGCGGGCAGATGGCTGAGGAGACCGGGCTTACTAGCGCAGCAATCTCGCGGATCACGCGCGAGATGCTCGGAGCGGGGATTCTGATCGAAAGCGAAGGAGAAAAGCCGCTCGGCCGGGTCGGTCGACGCGAGACGCACCTGTCGATCAACCCGACCGGAGCCTTTGTTCTTGCTGTTTCGCTGACCGCCAACCGCCGCAGCATTACGCTGGCGAATGCATTGGGCGAAGTCGTCGCCGAAAAGGCCTGCGATGATCTTGATCCGAGCGACGCGCTGGAATTTCTTGACGCGCTGGCCGCCCGAGCAAAAGCCTTGATCTACGACGCAGACTTCAATCGGAGTCGGCTTCTCGGTGTTGGCGTCTCTGCGGCGATATCAACCGGTGTCCAGCAAGCAAACAATCACGACGCAGTAATCTCAAACCCGCTTGGGTGGCGAAGCGTGCCTGTCGGCCCGCGGCTTTCTACTGCACTTAGTCTGCCGGTACGCGTAGAACACCGCGCGAGCGCCATCTTGCGCGCCGAACTGAAGCAGAGATCGGAAGCTTCAGACATCTATCTGGTCAACGTTGCCCTGGGTATTGGGGTCAGCGCTCACCTGGATGGCCGCTTCATCGCGGCAGGCTCGAGAGGATTTGGCTCGTTATCGCATTTCCGCCTTACGGGAGAAACAACGCCCTGCGACTGCGGTCGACTTGGCTGCCTGGAAGTCACCGCCGCTGGGCGCGCGATTGTTGCCAATCTTGATAAGGCGAGCATCCCGCTAACGCTTCAATCTCAACGACTGAATGAGGCGGTCCTCGCAGCCGAGGCGGGCGATGCCGCAACTCGCGAGGCGTTTCACGCAGCCGGCCGTCGCCTCGGCATCGGGGTCGATGCGGCTATCGCATTGTTCAATCCCAAGACCATCATTCTCTCTGGCGAGGTCGGCAGGCAACCCGACTACTTCGCCGGCTTGCTCGACACCTTGGAAGAAGCCGGCCGCGCAAACGCCAACGCATTCGTCGAGCGCAGCACCATCACGTCGGCCAATGCAGCGATCAGCGTCGCTCTTCAAGAATACGTATTCACTGGAGACCTCAACCTGGCAAAACTCAAAGCCGCATAAGTCATTGAGAAACAAAAAATTTACGAGCCGAAACGTGGAGGACTGTTATGTTGCTTCGTAATAGGGACTTTTGGTCTGGACTCGTATTTCTGCTGTTCGGTGTAGTGCTGATTGCCTTCCTGATCCCCAGCGGCGTCGTGGAGCCAAAGAGGATCAAATTCGCGGTCCTCTCACCCTCTTACTACCCACGCATTATCGCGATTGCGATGAGCCTTATCGGTTTGGCGATCTGCATTGGATCCCTGAAAGGCAAGGACGACGATTTCGTCACATCGTCCGTTGACCTTTATGCGATGGGAAAGGTCGTCACGGTATTCATCGTCTTGTTTGCAACCGCATACGCGCTTCCTCACGCAGGCTTTGTTTTGGCGTCCGCTGTTGCGCTCGTCGTCTTGATGGCACTGGCAGGAGAGCGCAATCCTTTCATAGTCTTTGGCGTAGCGATAATTCTGCCAATCGTTCTCTACCTTTTCTTTACAAAGCTCGCGAGTGTCCCAATTCCCGGAGGCATTCTCGATCCTATTCTGCAAAGGATCTGAGCCATGCTTGACACTCTCTCCAATGCGTTTGTGCTTTTTGCAACGTGGAACAACGTCCTTGTATTGTTCATTGGTGTGATCGTCGGAACATTCGTTGGCGCCATTCCAGGCATGACAACACCGATGGCGGTCGCCCTCTCGCTGCCCTTCACATTTACCATGCCGCCGGTGACGGGAATTCTGTTGCTGCTGGGCGTTTACAAAGGCGGCATCTATGGCGGCTCGATCACGGCAATCCTGATCAACGCGCCTGGGACACCGGCAGCGTCTTGCACCGCGCTCGATGGCTACCCTTTGGCGAAACGCGGCGAGGCGCGGCGTGCCCTTGACATGGCGCTCTATGCGTCATGTGTGGCTGATTTTATCTCAAACCTTTCGCTGATCCTATTCGCTGGCGTACTTGCAAGCTTTGCCTTGCAGTTCGGGCCCGCCGAAGTTTTCACACTAATCTTGTTCTCGTTAACAATTATATCGGGCGTTTCTGGGGATCAATTGCTCAAGGGATTCGGCTCAGCCTGCCTCGGCCTGATCCTAGCAACCGTCGGCCTCGATCTGATCTACGGCACCAATCGGTTTGTATTCGGCGAATTTAACCTGATGAACGGCCTGTCTTTTATTCCAGTGCTGATCGGGCTGTTCGCCCTGCCCGAAATCATCAACTACTTTATGCGAACAGAAGCCAAGCACGAACAAAGTCCGCTCGCCGGTGCGGGTGCAACGCTGGCCGACTTCATGGGCAGTCTGAAGACGATCATCCGCGGCAGCATCATTGGTGTGATCCTGGGTGCTATTCCAGGCATTGGCGGCGCGCCGGCAGCGTTTTTGTCCTACTCGGAGGCCCGTCGAAATTCAAAGAACAAGAATAATTTCGGCAAAGGCGAACTAGAAGGCGTTGCCGCAGCTGAGGCTGGCAACAACGGCGTGGCGGGCGCCACACTGATCCCTCTATTGGCACTTGGAATCCCGGGCGACATTATCACTGCGATCATTCTCGGCGCCTTCATGATCCATGGCCTGAGGCCCGGCCCCCTGATGTTCCAAGAGAACATCGACCTGATCTACGCACTCTTCATCGGGATCATGCTAAGCTCGATATATCTGCTTGTTGTTGGCAAATTTTCAATTCGACTGATCAGCAAGATCGCCGATGTACCGCACCGGATTCTGTTTCCGATCGTGTTCGTGCTTTGCGTATTCGGCGCCTATGCCGTCAACAACTCAACGTTCGACGTCATGGTCATGATGATCATGGGACTGGTCGGTTTCGCGATGCTGAAACTCGAGATCCCCGCCGCACCGTTCCTGATCGCCTTCATACTTGGCCCAATGCTGGAGGACAATTTTAGACAATCACTGCTGATCTCAAAAGGCAGCTTGGGGATCTTCTTTTCGTCAACGATCTGCTGGGTCTTCTGGACCTTGACCACTCTCGTAATCGGCTTGACAATCTGGTCGGCCATAAAAGGAAAGCCGAAGCCATTGGCGGATGCTTGAGCAGTTACCTCTCGCGACTTGCCGACTAGAATTCCGGGTCTATCGCTTGGCACCCAAGCATCAGCCCAGAACACAAACTCATGCGTTGATGTTCTGGGCCAACTAACGTTTGACGAATTCCACGCGCGCCTCAAGCGTCTGATCCAGATCATTAGGGAATTTGTCAAACAAACCGGGCGCGTAAACTGTCGCTCCGCGGCCGGACCACTTGTAAGAAAATGGGTCAGCATGCCGCCAGCATTTGGATTCAGCCTGCCAACTAAGTCTCATAGACCAGTCGAGAAAGCTGCCCATGATCAGCCTGGTCACACAACGAAGCAAGATTGCAACCCTGAAGTTCCTCAAGGCTAATTGAGCAGTCTTTGGAATAAATATTCGGACGGGCCGCGACGCGGCCAGATCCGCTGGCAAGCAGCGAGGGTAACGGGAGAAGGTTCGCATGCCGGACGACTTCAAATTCACCATAGCGGTTCTTACCGATACCCACATACGGGCGCCGCAAGGAGATCTTACCTCGCCTTTCAAGGTCAATGAGCGCGCCAATGCTCGCGCCCGCTACGCGGTCGAAGTGGTGAAGGCCAATACTCCTGACTTAACGGTGCATCTTGGCGACATGGTTCATCCTTTGCCGCATCTGCCCGCTTACGGTGCAGCCTGTGCGGAAGCGCATCGGATCTTCGCGCCCCTGATGCCCAAACTGCATTATGTGCCAGGTAATCATGATATCGGCGACAAGCCAGGGCCGGCCTCACCTGCCGGACCTGTGACGGATAACAATTGCACTGCGTATGAGGCCGCTTTCGGTCCCCCCTGGAAAAGTTTCGAAAATTGCGGCGTGCGCTTTATTGTTATCAACTCATCACTCGTGAATACGGGTGGGGATGCCGAACAAAGGCAACGGGAGTGGCTCGAAAAAACACTCCGCGAGGCCGAAGGTCAGCGCGTATTCCTGTTCTCCCACTACCCACCCTTCATTGACCAGCCAGATGAAGAAGAGCACTACGACAACTACGCGGAGCCGGGCCGTTCCTGGTTGTTGGGCCTGGCCGTCGACCACGGGGTCGAGGCAATCTTCTCCGGCCACGTGCATCAGTTTTTCTTCAACCGCTATCGCGGTGTTAAACTCTATTGCCTGCAGCCGACGAGCTTCAACCGCCAGGACTACGCCGAACTCTACCGCGGCGCGCCAGCAAATGAATTCGGTCGCGACGATGTCGACAAGTACGGGGTCACGTTTATCGATATCTTTGCGGACGGGCATCGTTTGAGGATTGCACCGACACACGGCCGGGAAATCGCGCCCGGTGAATGCCCTCAGATCCAAAAGTTGCGTCAGCCAGCTACGCCACTTATTCCCCACATGCGCCATGCATGGTTCGAGGCGAGCACCCTTCCCTTTAACGGACCTATGGAAGAGTTCGGCCGCAAGCGGGCGCGAAACGACTACCCACTGCTGCGATTGTGGCAACTCGGCATCCGCACAATTCGCACGCCTTTGCGCGACCTCACTGATCCCGTGAGCCGCCGTCGCGTACTCGATTTCGCCGCCGCCGGAATTCAGTTCTCGTTCTTCACTCTAGGCCTGCCGGACGCTGCTTCTCGAGAGTTGCTTGCCGAGCATTCCGATTTGGTTGCAGGCCTGGAGGTGGTGGGTCGCGATAAGACGTTTTCGGATTTACAAGACGGTCTCATCGAGCTCATCGAGCAATGGCGCAAGCCTTTAAGCATCAGTAAATCCACCTCGTCGGCAGACGAAACCCACGAGAGTGGCGCCTTTGCACACAACGTGAGCACCGGGTTTCTATGGAAAGAGCGCGATGAGGTCGTTGCCGCGGCGTCAAATCTTGCCACCCCGACTATGCAACTTGGTCTCAGTTTTCAGGTTAATCTCGATGAGGACCCTGGGCAACGAATTCCAGAATTGGCTGAATGCCTTTCGCAGTCGAACTTACGATTGGCGGCCGTGATACGCCTTGCGGATCGCAATCCGGCGAACTCGAACTTCGACGACGACAAAATTGCAGCGCAGCTTGTTGCCGCCTTGGAGGCCGCGCGCGATCGAGCGAACGTCGAGATCCAGTGCGACACCTTCGAAGATATCGATCGCGGCTATAGCCCGAGACATGGGCTCCTGGACCGGCGCTCGAACCTGCGCCCAATTTCTAATTGGATCGTCGACAATGCTATGTGCTGCAATCGCGGCTAACAGCAACTTTGAGGATACGGAATTGCCGGACCATTTAAGGCCACAACCTCGGCCAAAGGCCAGCTATGATCCCCTCTATGACCCGCTTGTCGATGCCGGCCCGGGACATAATCGGGACTATGCACCGTCATACTGGATCGACACTGCCGGACCTCCCCCGGAAGACGATGGACATGTGACTGGTGACTTGGACGCCGACGTGGTCGTCGTCGGTTCAGGCTATACGGGGCTCAGTTGCGCGATCCATCTCGCAAAGGAGCACGGCATCAAGGCGACTGTGCTGGAGGCGAATTCCGTTGCCTGGGGTTGCTCTACGCGCAACGGCGGGCAGGCGCAAATTTCGTCAGGCCGATTGAAGCGATCCGAATGGATCGAGCGCTGGGGCGTTGATGTCGCAAAGAAAATGCACGCCGAGGTCGCGGAGGCATTTGACCTATTTCGCGACCTGATTGGCTCCGGCGAGTTTGATTGCGAGCCGCAGGATGGCGGGCATTTTTACATTGCTCATAAACCCGGCGCGATGCCGAGACTGGAGAAGGAATCACAGCTCCTGAACGAAGTCTTTGGCTATGGCTCGCGCATAATCTCGCGTCAGGAACTGCACGAAAACTACGTAAAGGATCAAGAGGCTGCCGGCGCGATGGTTGAGCCGGACGGCGTCTGCATTCATGCGGCAAAACTGGCCTTCGGCTATCTCAATCTCGCGCGCAAGCTCGGCGCGACGGTTCATCCGGCGAGTCCAGTGATAGATTGGCAGATCAGAAACGGCACCCACCACCTGACGACGCCGGGAGGGACTGTCCGCGCCCGCGCCGTGGCACTCGCGACCGCGGCCTACACGCCCCCGGGGCTCAGCAACCACACCAAGAACCGAGTGATGCCGATCCTGTCAAACTCGATCGTTACAAGGCTGCTAACAGACGAAGAGAAAGTAGAATGCGGATTTCAGATCAGTTCACCGCTCACCGATACGCGCACTTTGCGTTACTACTATCGCCACCTGCCCGATGGTCGGGTCCAGATCGGCGGCCGCAGCGCAATCAGTGGCGCCGACGCGGAGAATCCCAACCACCTCGCGTCATTGCAGCAAGGTTTGTACCGCAAATTCCCAGCGCTAAGCGGCGTCGAGCTTGACTATTCCTGGTGGGGATGGGTCGACATGAGCCACGATATGATGCCCCGCATATTCCAGCCTGATCCCGATAAGACTATCTACTACGCCATTGGATATGGCGGCAATGGTGTCATGTATTCAGCTCAGGCGGGCCGACGCATGGCGCAGATGGTCGCCGGCAAAGGTGAGAAACTGGATCTGCCAATATTCACTTCGCAACTTCCAAGCCACGGCATCCTGACGCCATTTCGACGTCTCGGTCAGCGTGCAATGTACCGCTGGTACTACCTGAACGACGAGAAACTCTGACGCGCGAATGTGTGTCAAAGAGGATGGAACGCGACCATGAAAATGATCAGGGCATTAGCCTTCATCTAAGAGGGGGCTTCGACCTGTTTGGGTCAGAAGCTGAAATCCTCAGATTGAGGATGTCGTGTCTGCTTCCGCTCCCAAAGGGAGGCATCGTCAACGGCTGCTTAGACAAGCAGGTGCCCCCTTAGGATACGAAACAGGGTGCTCAAGCATGCGGGACTGGACAGTATGGAGTAGAAATCAAATAAAAACCGGGCCGGTGCACGAAAGGGATTATGCACAGACCCGGTTGCGCAATCCTGCTGCGGGTAATGCAGCATAGGAGTTTAGGGGTTGGGACTGTGCTGCCAACGAGGACCAACCCATTGCAATGCAGAACAGTCCCAGACGTAAGTTAGCGAATGAGCTGGCGATGGCGAGATGTTTGCAAGTCCTTGTCCCCAGGCGCACTGGGTTGGTCCACAGTAATCACGGTTTTGTGGAAAAGGCGGAGCAGTTGAGGTGAGGCGGATAGCCCGGACTAGGCCACCTATCAGGGAAGAGGGCCCAGTCCCGGCATCGGGACCTCCGAACCGCGAGGGTGTGATGTAGGGGAGCGCGGTCCAGGGTCGACGTGGCCAGTGCGTTTGTGGCCTGGCAACTCAAGTCGCGTATCTACCCATTCTGTTTTTCCTGATCGCCCCCAGGGTGTTGCCGCTTCACGGGAACAGGCCACGCGGTCGTCCACGCGAGAGGTATGTTGCGCCGGCTTAAAGCACCATAGATACAACCGTTTTACTTAACTGC
Source organism: uncultured Alphaproteobacteria bacterium (assembly GCA_963753045.1). Classification (GTDB taxonomy): domain Bacteria; phylum Pseudomonadota; class Alphaproteobacteria; order Rhizobiales; family Hyphomicrobiaceae; genus Filomicrobium. The sequence continues at coordinate 197,641 of CAVWAT010000015.1, read as the reverse complement.
CGTTTATTCTGGTCTCAGCATTAGGGCCTCGAATGACCGGTTATCGCCCGTCTCGGGCTTTCACGTGATAATTCTCTCACGTCCGCTTCTTGATCTTTGTAGACCTTGGGGAGGATGGGCAACGGTTGGGCCCCCGTGCCGATGAGCTTCTTGCCCCCTTTGGAAACCGGGGAAAGGTTGCACAGATCGCTTGAGATCGCCTTCGAAGGCGATCAATCAATAGAAAGGCGGCGATCGTGCCGGATCTATTGACGGGGGTTATCAATGAGCAAGAGTCAGATGAGTGAGGCACTCATGGTCGAATGCCGACAAGCTATCGGTGAGGCTGTTGTCGACCTGCAGATGACGGCCCTGACGCGTGATGAACGCATCCAAGTTGATAGCGCGGTAGCAGGAGCGCTAATGATGCAGTTTGCGTTGCTGATGGCCGAGTCATTTCGCGGTGACCAAGGACTGATGCTTGATCAGTTGAAGCGTCAGCACGACAACATCAGGGACTACATCCAATCGGGCTTCGGCGATTTCTATCAAAAGTAGGACGAGGTGCAACTAGCCCACTGGGGCAACATCGGTTCGCAAACGACCAATCGCCCTGGTGAAAATCGCTCGGTCATCGCTCGCTCGGGCAAGAACCAGCGCGCCCTGAATTCCGAGGACAATCATTTCGGAGAGTTCTTTGGCCCGTTTGCGTGAGTGACCCAACCGTTCCAGCGCCCGGGCCAAAGTTTTCAGCCAACGCTTGAAGTAGAGTTGTATCGGTTCGGAAAAGGAGTCTCGGGTCTTGGCCAGCGACAGCGCGCCGATCAGACATACGCGGCGGCCTGAGTGGAAATAGTCTAGGACAGCATCAAGCATGTCATTCACAGCCCGTTCCGGGTCATCGGTCGTCTCGAGCGGCTGAAAGACGTGCTGTTCAAACCAGTCGCCAATCTCCGCTAGCACCGCCTCCACCATTTCATCTTTCCCGCCGGGGAAGAAATGGTAGAGGCTTCCCTTACCGAGGCCTGTCGCCTCTGTAATTGTCGACAGACTCGCACCTTCGACCCCATGCTCCCGGAACACCTCTCCAAGGATTGGCAGGATATCGCTGCGTTCTGTGACGAGTTTGGCCGCGGTTTCACAGTCCCAGTTCTGAGAGGCCGGGATGGTCATCCGGGCGTCGGCCCTGCGGCCAATGAAATTTTCGATCCGCTTCGGCTATCGGCAGGTCGTTGATGCTGGCGAACCGGTTGCGCATCAGGCCGTTTGGTTCGAATTCCCAGTTTTCGTTGCCGTATGAGCGAAACCAGTTGCCGCTGTCGTCGTGCCATTCGTAGGCATAGCGCACCGCGATGCGGTGGTCTGTAAAAGCCCAGAGTTCCTTAATCAGCCGATACTCAAGCTCCCTTATCCATTTGCCGGTGAGGAAGGCTTGAGCCTCTTCGCGACTTTTAATAAATGTCGCGCGATTCCGCCACTGCGTGTCGAGCGTGTAAGCAAGCGCGACCTTGGCCGCATCGCGGCTGTTCCAACCATCTTCGGCCAGACGCACTTTCTGTATCGCGGACTCGCGGTTGAATGGAGGAAACGGCGGGCGTTCTGTCATTACTTAACCTCGTTGATAACCAAACAAACTCGACTGTACCGTTCGGCACACTCGAAACAGAATTCGCGCAAGTCGCTTTCGTGTTTCGACGGCCTTCGATGTCCTTGCAGCCGGCACATTGCATGGCTGGTGTCATACAGCCGAGCCCGAACCGGCCGGTTCGAGCGCGTCAGTGTGTTGCTACCTGATCGGGGGAGAAATTCGCGTTGGAGGGCATTGGCTTCCGGCGGCCTGCCGGGCAACTGCCGGTAGAGAGGCACTCAACAAATCATTGGAACCCCGATTGACCAGGGGTTCCAAGTTTGTCGTTTTCGGCTGCACTTCGTTGGAGGTTTCAGCCGAGGTCGATTTCGCATTCAACGACGTGATTCAGGTCGGTGCCTTCGGCCGTCACAACGGCCTTGACCTTGAGGAAGCCCTGATTTACGGCGCCGCTGCGCACAACCTCTTCGATCTCGCGTTGCGAGGTGACACCGACCTGCTTGAGGAATTTTCGCAGCGACATATTGAATTGTTCTTGGTCCATCTTCTTTCTCACTTAAGTTCTTATGTTGTGCGCCACAGGAATTTTATCCGGCTTGTGGAGTATGCACTGTTTGCCCTTGCGTTTGGGCATTCAATTTGCCGCTGATTCTGTTTGCCGTTTCTGGTGGCCACACTCAAGGCATAGACCAAGCGCTATTGCACTCCCTCGAACTAGGGAAGCTCTGAACAGGTCAGTTTTGATCGAGCAGGCAGGTGACGCAGCGCGGTTTTGGGGTGCTATCTCGGGCTAATCGGGCGCGAAGTGCCGCCGCAAAGGCAGCACTTCCATCGATCAGGCGCACCTCAACTGTCTTCTCGCCAGAAACAGGTTGGCGAGCGCCAGCAGTGAGAACACCTGCGCACCATTCTTTTCGATGCCGCGATAGCGCACTTTGCGATATCCGAACTGGCATTTGAGAACGCGGAAGACGTGCTCGACCTTAGCGCGGACGCGAACCATGGCGCCGGTTCGCTTCTTCTCTGTGAGGACGACAGTTTCCGACCCGGCTTGCGCTGCTCTTTCACGCGCCCAGTAAACGCCTGCGGCCCGGGCCGCGCGCTTCTTCTTCTCGTTGACATAGCCCTTGTCGGCGAATACCGCGCGGTCATCTTCGCGGATGAGATTATCCATTACCTTGGCGTCGTGGACCTTGCCCGTCGTCACGCCGGCGGTGTGGACAAGGCCGCTTCGGGCATCCACGCCGATGTGCGCCTTCATCCCGAAATACCACTGATTGCCCTTCTTCGACTGGCTCATCTCGGGATCGCGCGTGCCGGCTTTGTTCTTGGTCGATGGCGAAGCCGCAATCAGCGTCGCGTCCATGATCGTGCCACCGCGCAACAACGCGCCCTTGTCTTCAAGGTGCTTGGTGACCGCTTCGAAGATCGCCTTCGTCAGGTCGTTGGCTTCGAGAAGATGGCGGAAGTTGAGGATCGTCGTCTCGTCGGGAATGGCATCGCGGCCAAGCTCGAGACCGGCGAACGCACGCATCGATTGGATGTCGTAAAGCGCCTCCTCGGCGCCCGGATCGGACGAGTTGATACCATTGCTGGAGAAAATAGATCCGCAGCATCACGGCCAGCGGATAGGGACGACGACCGTTGCCGGCCTTGGGATAGTGCGGCTCGATCAGGCCAACGCAGCGCGCGCCACGGCACGACAGCGTCCATCTCGGCCAGAAACCGCTCGCGCTTGGTCTGCTTCTTCTTATTGCGGTGATCAAGTGTCGCAAAGCTCAGCTGGCTCATAGCAAGGCACTCCCTCGAATCAATATCGAGAGTGTGCCATGGTTGAGTGGTTGTTCAGAGCTTCCCTAGAACGGGCGGCTTGTTAAACCGCCCCGTCACATTGCCTTTGAGTGGCCCGCCGGATCATCGCGTGGTCCTGAGCCAACGGTTCGAGGAGTGGCTATGCAGCACACCTCCTCATCAGCCAGCTTGGCCAGGATAAACCTTGTCCCAACCCCATGCGCCGGCACCGAAGCCACGGGCGACCATTCGCATGCCTGCAATTTTAAGCACTATCTTCCCGATTTGCTAAACGCGCTCATGGTGCCGGCTGGACGCTTTTCAGTGTCCGGATGAGCGGGTTTGGGACAATACGCTGACCCAGAAGCAGGAGGGGGCTCTTGAGGACAGGTGACATATCGGCTACGCCAGCGAATTAATCGCCTGGGGGAGGCGTTAGAAATTTCTTCCCTTGCGCAACTCTATATAATTTTAGCAGGGCCCGAATCAATGAAAGCCGCAGAGAGTGAGAATGAAAAAAGCGATAAAATTTTTATTCCTCTGTTTGCTCGCGTTTCAATTCTGTGGTGAGGCTGTGTCTCAGGAGGCCTCGGGTGAGACCGTAGCCGTCACCCTGCAGGAATCGAGTGGTTTCGGTGCTTCTCGTCAAGATCCGAAAAATATACTTAAAGATATTCAGATTCGTGCGACGCAAAAAGACGGATTAATTCCGTTTTCGCCGCTGCAGCCGTTTCGTGATCGATTTAAGGATTTCAACGACGCTTTGTACCGCACCTCACATATGCCTGATTACCCCTGTTCCTACGCAAGCCTAATGTCGGCATAGGTTCTCGGTTCTGCACCAGCGGCAGCCGCAAGTAGGCGGGTAAAGAGGCCGGGCAGGTCGTGGCGGCCGTTGAAGCGGAACCGGAACTCAGCAAAGTAGCGTCCGACGTAAGGTCGGCGGATCGCCTTGTGAGTTCCGGCGATAGCGGTCTTCAAATTGCCGAGCATGGTGTTGACCCATTGCAGCGCCGGGATTTTTTCGGGTTGCTCGGGCTCAAGCGCCGAGACGATCGGCGTGTGCGAGCAGCCGGCCCGCGTGACGGCGCGGAAGCAACCGAGCCTGTCTGAGACGACATGCGTTCCTGCCGTGAAGTGCTCATGTGCCATTGCCTCGATGCAGGCGCCGTTGTGTCGCTCGACGAGATGCAGGAGAACGCGTCGTGGTCGGCCCTCCTCGCTGGTCTCGACCGCGACGACGAAAGGGACTTTGTTTGCGCCTCCACGCCCACGCTTGCCGCCCTCGGCCTCGCTCTTCTCGCCCCCCAACACCGCGTCATCCATTTCAATGCGGCCCTTGAACGTGCGTTTGGCTTCGACTTCAGCCATCACCGCCGCAAGTTTCTGGCGCAGGCGCCAGGCACTGTCCCACTTGACGCCGATCTGGCGCGACAACTCCAGCGTGGAGATCGAGTTCTTCGATTGCGTGATCAGCCACATCGCCTGGAACCACTTGGTCAATGACAAAAGTGAGTTCTCGAACACGGTGCCGGCTGTGACCGAGGTCTGTCGGCGGCAGCCATGGCACAGATAGAGACGCCGCTTACCGACGATCGCATGATCGCAGCAGCCACAGGCCGGGCACACAAAGCCCTTTGGCCAGCGCCAGTCAATAACGGCCTGACGGCATTGCTCCTCCGTGCCGAAGCGCTCTTGAAACTGGGAAAGGCTCAGCCCCTTGCCGAACTGGATCCGATTGCGTGCCACATTAACCTCCTCGCAACTTGCAATTCGGCAAATATTCTCTAGAGTCTTGCGTCAGACCCGCGGCCAGACTGTGGAGGAACAGGGGTAATCCGGCACATATGAAGCTCGGGCTGGCTTTCCATCATCTTTTCCAAGGTGCATCGGACGTGCTGCCCGGGACTGCTAACTCCGGAACTGCCACGGATTTCGATTTTACGGGTAGCTGGGAACTGTTTCGCCGGGGTCAGCCGACGAAGGGCGAGCTGATGTTCGGCGTCGAAGGTCGTTGGGATTACAATACGGTCGGCCCGCAAGATCTTGGTTTCAGCAACGTCGCGACTGCAGGCGGAACCGCAAACACGTTCTCAGCCTATGACCCGTCATTTATTTTGCGCAACCTCTTCTACCATCAAGGCAGCGAAGAAGCCGGTTGGGTGTATAGGCTCGGCAAAATTACAACCGATGCTCTGTTTCTTTCCAATCGTCATATCAGTCCCAACGCGACATTTCTGCCAAATGCAGGGACGGGCGTGTTCGTTTCTGGATTTGCAGATTCTGGCCTCGGAGTCGCTGGTGCCTGGTATATCAACGATCGCGTTTACATCGGCGGGGGAGTGGCGACTCGAACGGCGATCGCTTTAACTGGGGTGATGTGGGCGCGGGCCAATTCTATAAGGGCGTGGAGCTCGGCGTGAAGATTGCTCCGCTAACGAAAAAGGCTAGCTTTTCCAAACTTTTGCTCTGGCATACCGATGGGACAAAGGATCGCCAGCCGATCAACGCGAACACGGGCGAATCCGGATGGGGTTTCGGCATCGTGGCCGAGCAAGAATTGACGTACGATGGCCGCTTGGTTCTCATTGGGCGATACGGAAGAAGTTTCGAAAAAGCAGCGATTTATGATCAACAAGCCGCGGTGCATCTCTTGTATTACGATCCATTCGGTCGGTTCAAGAACGATGCAATTGGCACGGCCTTCAATTGGGTTAATTCGGCTTTCGAGAACACGAGAGATGAGTATAACTGGGAAACCTTTTATCGCTTTCCACTGCTCCCGGACGTCGACACGACCTTAAGTTACCAGGCCATCCTGGACCCAGCATTCACGACCGACTTCGATTTTTCGTCGGTATATTCTTTGAGAATGACAACGTCGTTCTAAGCGTGGTCGTGCGACGCTGGAGCTCCATGCGTCTGCATTATCAGGTGGGCGAGCACCTAGTCGACACCCGCATCGGTCCCAATCGGCTTAATAGCCTGGTCGGTCTTGCGCGCCAATCGGTGTTCGGCGGCCATTGCCTATACCTTGATCGAGATAACCAAGCTAAACTGCGTCGATCCACAGGCGTGGCTCACAGATATCCTCGCAAAGATCGCTGACCACAAGATCAACGAACTGCTGCCTTGCTAATACGATCGACAGAGCTGAGCACATTCTAGTACTGGCCTTCTGTAACCTCATCGCCGAAAGAACAAGAGAGTGTCGTTGCGAAGTTCGGCTAGCGCGTGAGATGCCGCGTCGTCATCTGATCGACTAACTGCGAAATTCTCTAAGCTTCAGGACGGCCGCAACAAACACAGGAGGCAACCATGTCAAACTGGAATTTCCTTAGGTCGCATCGCGCTTGGGAAGATTGGCTCAGCATCGGCTTGGGCCTTGCGATCATGCTTGCCCCCTGGATCGTCAACGAGACCTCCAATCAGGCGGCAGTTGTTAATGCGGCCGTGGCCGGAATTGCTGTCTTGCTGCTCGCTGAACTGGACCTTGTAAAGTTTCGGCGCTGGGCGGAAGTTGGCCAGCTGGCGTGCGGGATGTGGGTCGCGACATCTCCCTTCATCTTTGGCTACAGCGGAACTGGTATGCTTCGCGTTTGGCACATAGTTGCTGGCCTTCTCGTCGTGTTTCTCGGGGCGTTGGAACTTTGGCAGCAGAGCAAAGCGGAAAAATGACACCGACGGAGCGGGCATAGCCTACGAGGCGGAACCTTGTCGCTATGGACTGCAGCGCCATCTGCCAGGTCAGAAAATGGCTTGCAGGACTGTCGCGCTATCAAAGCTCCCCGTCCAGCCGGGGGAAAAACGATACCAACGATACACTAAATCGCTCCCTGTTCGACGTCAGCGACCATGAGACAGATTGAGCTGATTGCGTAAGAGAGACTATCCGGTTCACCGTAGCCCCGAGGAGGGAGACGATGACTGACAGAAATGGGCGCCAATTCTCTGAAAGCCGCGACGTGGTCGAGGAGCGCATCGTGCGCTGGCTGCAATAAATGGCGTCAGTCGCTCCACCGTTTTCGTAAGGTCTCCGACGGTAGCTCTCCGAACATCGTACGATACTCTCTGCCGAAACGCCCCAATTCCCAGAAGCCCCATCTCAGGCCGATCTCGGCGACAGTTGTCTGCTTGGGTTCGGCACTAGTAAGTTGGTGCCGTGGCCGAGAAAGGCAGTAGAGCTTGAGTTAGCGCGCGGGGCTAATGCCGAGTTCGGACTGAAACGCGCGGTAGAGGCTGCGCTGTGAATAGCGAAGCGCCTTGCAGAGGTGATCTATAGAAACCACTGGGCTAGGATTTGCGCGAAGCCAGTCCTCGGCCAAACGGACCACACTCGCGCCATCCTGAAAGTCGCACCGGTCCTCGGATTCACAGAGTCCCATCCCCCGAGCGCTGCGCAGATATAGGCTGAGCAATTCGTCCGGCAGGGTCGTGCCTGCAACCGGATGGCCGGCGACATCCGGTTGCGCCCTGAAAACCTCGACCACCCGCTGCGCTCTTGAGCGCAGCTGTTCGAACCAGTTTTGCGGCAGATCACCGGTCATCGGCAGATCAAGCGCGGTCTTCTGCACTCGCAAGCCGTCGCGCCGGGCCGCTTCGAGTATCTGGATTCGATCGACAGTGAACAACAGATAATCCAACCCACCTTTATAGATGGCGTCATGATCGAAGCCCGAAGGAATAGAGAGCGATCCCCCGGTGTTATCGTCTGTCCATTCGCCTTTGCATGCGAGCCGTCGATCAAGATGCCGAGCGTTGCAGCTGTTTCGGAGAGTGGTCCGCGGACCTGCACGTCGCCGGTATACTGGCCATGGACCAGAACGCCTCCGGGTTACTTATGCGAAGCAAATGCTGCCCACTACCGGGTTCTTGCTGATTTGCGTCGGGGCGATCAGGCCGCTGGCTGCGGATTACTGAACAACCTCAATGCTTCGTATGGCTTTTATGGTCACTCCGAACTCCTAAAAACTCAGTGCCAGCTTATACAATTTCCTAGGTTCCTATCCCTAAGCGGCGAATGGCAGAAATTACATATTGCTCCGGCGACCAGCGACACTTTTAATAGAGTAAGGCCGGCCAAATTCGATGATGGAGTAAGACTGACAAGAAACGGGGCCGATTTGAACGCCGCGCTAGAGCACCGACGACGCGGTCCGCAACATCCTGCCGTTGCCCGAGGGCGTGCCGGCGACCATCCAGGAACGCGCCTATTCGTCGCTCATCTGGTACGTGCCTAGAGTCTTTAAAGGTGGCCGGTTTGGGTCTTCCTAAAAACTAGAGAGTTACGGATGATCCTCGATCAAGTTGTGACGACCCACGACGACATGCACAAAGTGGCGGACGACATGCTGCGCGAAGTTGGCATGGGGATAGGCGATTGCGGCGGCTCAGTGACCTTTGCTGGCATGGAACCCGTTCGCAAAACCGTAATTAAAGCTGGTGCTGCGCCCGCGATCATCTTGGCTTCGAATGCAGTCGCCGAAGCCGCGATTTGGCGCGAACGGACCGGTGAGGGCCAAGACATACACGTGGACCTGAGAAAGGCGTGGATCGAGCAAAGTCCCTGGCAGCTGGACGCTGTGCCTTACACGCTGGTCAACGGCCAGCACAAGATGTTCAACTTGGGCTCCTACGTCGTTACGAACCCGATCGTCCCCTCGCGCGACGGCCGTTGGATGGTGATGTGTCCTCTCTATCCGTCGCAGGAGAGAGATTTTCTTCGAACTCATGAACTGCGGTGCCGCGCCCGAGCAGATCGCGCAAGCTACGATAAAGCGCGAAGCTTTGGAAATGGAAGCCGCTGCGGCGGCCGCGCAGGTCCCCCTTCAAATGATCCGTACCAAAGCGGAGTTTGAGGCGTCAGAGCAGGGCCAAGTCCACGCCGAAACCCCACTCATCTCAATTCAGAAGATTGGTGAGGGCGACCCGGTCCCCCTGCCGCAAGGCGAACGACCGTTGTCAGGATTGCGCTGCCTGTCCTTCGTCCACGCAGTTGCAGGGCCTTGTTGCCCGCGAACGCTTGCGGGTCAGGGCGCGGAATGCCTGAACATCAACATGCCGGACTGGATCGAGTACGGGAATTTCTTTTATCAGGCGGATATCGGCCTGCGGCAAGCCTATCTGGACGCACGTAAACCGGAAAACCGACAACATATCTACAAGCTTATTGAGGATGCCGATGTTTTTGTCGACAACCTCCGGCCCGGCGTCGCCGATGGCGAGGGCTATTCGCATCAAGCATTAGCAGAACGCAAGCCTGGCATAATCGCCGTGAGCGTGAAGCTAATGGCCCATCGGGGTCCCTGGTCGCTATGGCCCGGTTTCGACGTAAACGCCGCGGGAATTGCCGGCCTATTTACGGCCGAAGGGACGCCTGATCAGCCGATGTTGCCACAGCAGGTCAACGTGATCTGCGATATCATGACTGGTTACCTTGGCGCGATTGGCGTCAAGGCCGCGCTACTGCGCCGCGCGAAGGAAGGTGGCAGCTACAGTGTCCGCGTATCGCTGACCCAGACCGTTCAGTTTATTATGAGCCTCGGTTTCAACGACAAGCGGGTCTTTGAAAACCTCGAAGGCCTCGGTCCAGAACATCAGATCGTAAAGCCAAATCTGATCACGGGGCAAACGCCATTCGGAGAGCTTACAAAACCTGGATCCCAGATTGAGATGTCGAAAACTCCGCAGTTTTGGGATGATCCGTTACTCTATGTACCTGGCTCCTGCAAGCCGGAGTGGCTGGATCGCTGAGCCTGTAAATAGTGGACGCTCGGACAAGAGCGGAGAAGCAAGAAATAGTCTTGGGGAGTCTATGCCGATGGTAAACTCTGGTCTTGGCGGTCATATCGGTACCGACGCCAATTTTACACTGACGACGCAAACTGGATACTCACCGCCTGACGCTAAGCCCACTACCGATCAGTCAAAGATGCAGCTGACGGCCGAGGAGCAGGCGATTTATGATGGAAAGCATGGTGAACTTCTGCAGAAGGCCATTCGAACTGTGGTGGCCTATGGCGAACTCTTCAGCGCAAACCGCCTGGTGGATCTAGGTGGTGCTCCGCATATGGCGATGAGCTGGGGTACGGATGCGGTTGAACCGTTTCTGAAGATCTACAAGCAATTCGCAGATGCGGGGCTGAAGACCTACAAGCCTTTCACCGCCGACCCGAAGCCGATGGACAACGAGCATCTGGATCCGGGACCGAAGAAGCGTGCGATCGTCGATAAAATCTACGACCGGGAAGATGAGCTGCAGGAAATCAATCTCAGGCTCGGCATGCGTAGCAAGGACGACTGGAGTTGCGTCTGTTACGTCAAGGAGATGGGTAACACCCCTAAACGCGGAGATTACTTGGCCTGGTCAGAATCCTCGGCGATCAATTATGCCAATTCGGTACTCGGTGCCCGCACCAATCGCAACTCGATGGGCATCGACATGCTTTGCAATATTCTCGGCAAGGCCCCGTTGTTCGGCCTAATGACTGACGAGGGCCGCAAGGCCCCTTGGCTGATTGACGTCAAGACCGCAAAACTACCGCACCCCGAGCTGCTCGGCTCCGCCATTGGCCTCAAGGTCATGGAGGCGGTTCCATTTATCACGGGACTGAAGGATTTCCTGGGCGAGGTGAATGATCGCACCAGCGGATGGCTCAAGGACATGGGTGCGGCAACGGCCAGCAATGGTGCCGTTGGTCTGTATCACCTTGAAGGCATTACGCCCGATGCGATCGAGTACGGCCGCAAGTTGCTGTCAGACGGCTACCAAACATACGTGATCGACGACGCCGAATTGAAACGAGTTTACGACAGCTACCCCAATCTTTGGAAAGACCCCCATCACAAACCGGAGCGAGTGTTCATCGGCTGTCCGCACAATACGGTGGAGCAGCTCCGCGAATGGGGTGAGCGTATTGACAAAGGACTGCAAGCGTTCGGCAAAACGACGGTCGCGTGCCCAACTTACCTGTTCGCTTCGAAATATGTGCGCGACGCCTTTCAGCTGAAATATCCCGACATCGCCAAGTCCCTGACCGACAACGGTGCCGTAATCGCACTGAATTGCCCGATGATGTACCTCTCAACCCCCGTCGAAATGGACGAGATGGACGTTACAAACTCCAATAAGACGCGAGTCTATACAAAGGGGCGCTTCTTTCTCGATGATGACCTCGTGCACATCATGGTCACTGGCGAGCTACCGCCCGGCGCCTAAGCCCCCCGGTTTTGGAGAGATACAAGACGATGGCCGAGATACGGACGTTTAAGGGACGACCTGCGTTGCCAGGCGACGTGCAGGGATCCGCCGAGGTGTCCCATATCGGATTCAATACCTGTGCGACCTATGTCGATGTGATGATCAGCGGCACGAAGTCCGGTGTCTGCCAGGACCACGACAACAAAGATCTTTTCGGACGGGATCTCGCCGACAAGGTCGTCTGTGTACCGCAGACAATCGGATCCAGCAGTGCCGCATGCTTATTTATGACAATTTGCGAAAAAGATATCGCGCCAAAGGCGATGCTGTTCGCCAATCACATCAACTCCTTGGCCGCCTGTGGACTTCTGATGGCCGACAACTGGATCGATAAGCGAATCGTTACCGTCGACTTGCTAGGCCCCGACTTCTTAAACACCGTCATGACTGGCAATACGATCCGCGTGCACGCGGATGGGACGGTTGAGGTTCACGGCTAACAGTTGCACCAAAGTTAGCGTCCGGTCTCCACCGCCATACAATTCCAGTCGAACATCATGGCCTGCCCCCAATCACGGGACCAGTTTCTAAGTTAGAATCCGGCCGCCATCGGCCAGCATCTGGGTTGGCCGGAGCGTAGCGTAGGTCAGTTCAGATGCTGTCGGCAAGATCGCTTCCGGTGCTGGGGGCTGATAGCCGAGCGAAGAGTGCGGCCTGACCGCATTGTAATGGCGTCGCCATTGCTCGATCAGCACCTGGGCTTCTCGGAGCGTTGTGAAGATTTCCATGTTCAGCAGCTCGTCTCTGAGTTTCGAGTTGAAGCTCTCGCAATAGCCGTTCTCCCATGGACTTCCTGGCTCTATGTAAAGCGTTTTGACACCGATCCGAGCAAGCCAGCCTCGCACGTTCTTCGCGATGAACTCAGACCCATTGTCGGAACGAATATGTTCCGGCGGGCCGTGTTCGACGAAGAGATCAGCGAGACAGTGCACCACATCGTCCGAACGCAGTCGTCGTGCGACGACAATCGCCATTGAACGGCGCGTGAACTCGTCAAGGACCGTGAGCATTCGGAACGGACGGCCGTCCTGGGTGCGATCGTGAACGAAGTCGTAGCTCCACACGTGGTTCGGCCGCTCTGGCCGCAACCGCACGCACGAACCGTCGTTCAGCCAAAGCCGACCGCGCTTGGGTTGCTTCTTGGGAACTTTGAGCCCTTCCCGCCGCCAGATGCGATGCACCCGCTTGACGTTCACCTTCCAGCCTTCAGCGCGCAGTAGCGCCGTCACCCGCCGATAGCCATAGCGGCCGTACCGCTTGGCAAGACGGATGATTGCGGCAGTCAGCCTTTTCTCGTCGCTGCGTATCTTAGGCTGGCGTCTCTGCGTTGTGCGAGACTGTCCCACAACCCGGCAGGTGCGTCGCTCGGAGACCGACAACTGCGAGCGCACGCGGGTCACGCACGCTCGCTTTCGGGAAGGGCTCAGTATTTTCCCTCAAGAGCTTCCTTCAGGATCAACTTGTCGAGCGTCAGCTCAGAGACCGCCTTCTTCAGCCGCTCGTTCTCCCGCTCCAGATCCTTGAGCTTCTTTGCCTGATCAAGCTTCAGACCGCCGTAGTCCCGGCGCCATCGATAATAACTCTGCTCCGAAATGCCCAAGCCTCGGCAAATCACACCCACTGTCTCACCCTGGCTCAGCTTTACTTCGGCTTCCCGCAACATGCCGATAATCTGTTCCGTCGTGTACCGCTTCCGTGCCATTCCATCGTCTCCTCATCTGAGGTTCGAAATAGCCGGATTCGCTCAATCAGAATGGTACCGTCTCAGGGGAGCAGGCCAGGGACGCGCCTATTCACCCGATTCTAAGCCGGCGGCATTACGTGGCCCGTCAGCACTCACGGGACAGATTGAGCTGATTGCGTAAGAGAGACTTTCCCGTTCATCGTAGTTCCGAAGGGGGAGACGATGATGCTTGGAAGGGTAGTGGAAACTGATCCGCGTCAGGCTGGCAGCTTTGCTGAGAAGAACAGTACCAAGGCAACGATGTCCTTCGGGCGTGTCCCCCTCAGTTTTAGGGGGATGATGACCAAAATCGGTTGCGGCCAAGCACTCACGAAATTGGATTTGGATGACTTTAAGCCTTTGGTCCCGCCATACACCCTTGGCATGGAGTCTAACATCTCGCATGTCGTGGGATGCAAGGACGAGATTGAGCATCAAGAGGAAGGACTTGGCTGCCGGATGAGTACACTTGTCAGCGTGGTTGCTGACCGTGGCTATATCATCTCTGCGGTGCGTCTGGCTGCGAACTGCAACTCACCCACCTACGTCGTCGTATTCGGGCAAACGATTGGCATTAAGGCCACCCGCACTATAAGAAGCGGTCCAGGAGCCGCCGGCTATGCTTGTCCAGCGCGGCGAGATCGCGGATCAGAAATTGTATGCCGTGGCTGTCGGCGATGAGCAGGGTGGACGCGCCCAGGCGGCGGATGTCTTCCTCGCCCTTGAGCACAAAACTGGTGGCACCACGGTTGGTGTCCACCTGCCAGGTGCTCGGCGTGGCGAAGCTAGATACCGCTCGCAGGCATTCGATCTCGGGCACAAACTCTCGGCTGGCCAATTCCTCCTGTACCAGGGCGCGGGTTTCCGCCGGCAGGTCGGCCAGGTGGTCGATCCACAGCAGTTCGTGGCCGTCCGTACCCACGAGCGAGATGCCGCGTTCCGGCGCGGCGATAGGCGAGGCGCGGACTGGCGTCACCTCCTGATGCGTCACGCCGCCCGGCAGACTCAGTTCCAGGTGACCGAAGGCATTGCGGTTGATACGGAAATTCGGCGTCGTCATGATTGCGCCTCCTCGGCTTTCTGCGGATGTTGGGGTGGCGGCAATGCCGGCCAGGCGGTGCCCCCGCCCAACTCTTCCGCATCAACATTACGCACCTGGGCCTGATAGAGACGGTAATAGACCCCCTCGCGGGCCATCAGCTCCTCGTGGCTGCCCACCTCGACGATCTTGCCGCGGTCCATCACAACCAGGCGGTTCGGCGCGACGCAGGGTGGACAAGCGGTGCGCGATGGCAATCGTGGTGCGGCCCTGCACTAGGTTGTCCAGGGCCTTCTGGATTTCCTTCTCGGTTTCGGTATCCACCGACGACGTGGCCTCGTCCAGGATGAGGATGCGCGGGTCGATCAGCAGCGCCCGGGCGATGGAGATGCGCTGGCGCTCGCCCCCGGACATTCCCTGGCCGCGCTCGCCCACCAGCGAATCGTAGCCCTGCGGCAGGCGCAGGATGAACTCGTGGGCATGGGCGGCGCGCGCCGCGGCGATGATCTCCTCCCGCGTCGCCTCCGGCTTCCCGTAGGCGATGTTCTCGGCGATGGTGCCGAAGAACAAGAACGGCTCCTGCAGCACCAGGCCGATGTTGCGGCGGAACTCAGCTACCGGCAACGAGCGGATATCCACTCCGTCCAACCGCACCGCCCCCTCGGTCACGTCATAGAAGCGGCAGATCAAGTTCACCAGCGTGCTCTTGCCCGAGCCGCTGTGGCCCACCAAGCCGATCATTTCGCCTGGTTCAATCATCAGATCAAGACCGCGCATGACCGATCGGTTGCCGTAGCGGAAGCCTACGTCGCGAAACTCGATCGCGCCCTTCACCTGCGGCAGGTGCACGGGATTGACTGGCTCCGGCACGCTCGACACTTGGTCGAGGATGTCGAAAATGCGCTTCGCGCCGGCCGCCGCCTTCTGAGCCACAGAAACGATGCGGCTCATCGAATCGAGCCGCGTGTAGAAGCGGCTGATATAGGCGAGGAAGGCGGTCAGCACGCCGACGGTGATCTGGTTTCCCGCGACGAGCCAGATGCCGAACGCCCACACTACCAGCAAGCCCATCTCCGTGAGCAAGCGTCACCGTCGGCGAGAAGAGCGACCACGTGCTGTTGAGGCGATCGTTCACCGCCAGGTTGTGGCGGTTGGCGTCACGAAAGCGCTGCGCCTCGCGCTTCTCCTGCGCGAACGCCTTCACCACGCGGATGCCAGGTATTGTGTCTGCCAAAACGTTGGTCACTTCCGCCCAGACACGGTTGGCCTTCTCGAAGCCGGTGCGAAGTCTGTCGCGCACCATATGGATCAGCCAGGCGATCAATGGCAGCGGCGTCAGCGTCACCAGTGCCAGCCACGGGTTGATCGAGACAAGGATCGCCGTGGTCATGGCGATCATGAGCACGTCGGTGGCGAAGTCCAATAGGTGCAGTGAAAGAAAGACGTTGATGCGGTCGGTTTCTGAGCCAATGCGCGCCATCAGGTCGCCGGTACGCTTCCCGCCGAAATACTCCAGCGACAGCTGGAGCAAATGTTCGTAAGTGGTGGTGCGCAGGTCCGCGCCGATGCGCTCGGACACCAGCGCCAGGATGTAGGTGCGCGCCCAGCCCAGGCCCCAAGCCAGCAGCGCGGCGCCGAGCATCCCGCCGAGGTAGAGTTTCACCAGCCCGAAGTCTATGGGCGCGCCGTTCTGGAACGGGATCAAAACGTTGTCCATCAGCGGCATGGTCATGTAGGGCGCGACCAGTGAGGCAGCGGTGGAAGCCAGCGTCAGGATCAGGGCGACGAACAATTGGCACCTGTACGGCCGCGCGAAGCGCCACAGCCGGAACAGCGTCCAGGCGGACGGAGTCGTGTGGATCTCACTGGCGCATACCGGACACTCTTCCCGGTCCGGGTCCAGCGGCGCTCTGCAGGTGGGGCACAGGTTTTCGGCGGGCAGTTCCACCTCACGCCCGCTCAAATGGCTGGCGAGCCGCCGTTCGAACCGGTCGGCCATGCGCATCACTGCCAGGTTTTGCCCGAGCGTGTAGCGCCAGCAGGCCAACCGACCACCGGCATCTACCAACTCCAGCGTCCCAACCCCCGCATGGTCGTGGTGTCGAAGGGCAAGCCCCGGACGATACGCCCAATCGCGCCATGCCTCCTCGCCCGGCGCCCTGGCCAACACGCGGCGGTCGGTGACGGCGACCAGGCCCTTTTCGAAGCGCAACCGCGCGTCCAGATCCAGTTCCAGGCAGAACTCGATCTTCTCGCGCTCTTCCAGTACAGTCGCAAGTTCGGCCTGCCAAGACGACGGGACGCATGCGGGAACGGAAGCGGAAGTATGTGTCGGCGATGTCATCTTAGTTTGCGTAACCGTGATAGTTCGGAGGCGCTTGATCGCCAGCGAAACGCCGGCAAGGGAGTGTAAATGCTCGAGATCACGCCCGGTTGACCCCGGAACCCGCGCCAGCGCGGGATCCACGGAAGGGAAGGAATCGCAGTATTCTCGCGCCCCGGCGCGGCGCGCAATTTGGGGAAGTATACCGCAGTGATAAAGGCAGAACTGCCCCTGTTACTGCGGCATCCATATCACACTGGCACACCATGAAACGCAAAGATATCGAACTGCTCCGCGTCACCTATCTGCGAGGACCGAACGTATGGACCTATCGTCCCGTCATCGAGGCATGGGTAGACATTGGCGATCTCGAAGACTTCCCGTCGAACACGATTCCGGGCTTTCCCGAGAGGTTGGCGGCGTGGCTGCCGAGCCTAGCGACTCACCGCTGCAGTGTCGGCGAACCAGGAGGTTTCCTGCTGCGACTGCAGGAAGGCACCTGGCCCGCACATATCATGGAACACGTGGCGATCGAGCTGCAGAGCCTTGCCGGCATGCAGGTGGGCTTCGGCAGGGCGCGCCAGACCTCGCAGCGCAGTATCTACAAGGTCGCCGTGCGCGCGCTCAACGAACGCGTCGGCCGCGCCGTCATTACAGCGGCAAGAGACCTTGTGATGAGCGCGATCGAGGATCGGCCGTACGACCCCGATTCCGCTTTGGCCGTCCTGCGGGACATCGTGGATCACCACCACCTCGGTCCGAGCACCGCCGCCATCGTGGACGCCGCGACCGAGCACCGCATCCCGTGGCTCCAACTCAACGAAGGCGATCTGGTGCAGCTCGGCTACGGTGCACGCCAGCGCCGCATCTGGACGGCGGAAACCGACAAGACTAGCGCCATCGCCGAAGGTATCGCCAGCGATAAGGTCCTGACCAAGACGCTGCTCGCCGCCTGCGGCGTGCCCGTGCCCGAGGGGCGCATTGTGGACAGCCCGGAGGACGCGTGGGAGGCGGCCGAGGACATTGGCGTGCCGGTGGTGGTCAAACCCAGCGACGCCGACCACTCTCGCGGCGTATTCCTCGACCTCATCCACCGCGAGGACATCGAGGCCGCGTTTCTCCTGGCCGACGCCGAGGGCAGCGACGTGAGCGTTGAGCGCTTCATACTCGGCGCCGAATACCGCCTCCTGGTGGTCGGTGGGCGCCTAGTGGCGGCCACCCGTGGCGAGGACATGTGGATCGAAGGAGACGGCTTGTCGACCTTGCGCCAATTGATCGACACCCAGCTCAATAGCGACGCGCGCCGCGGCCATGCGGAAGAGTTCCCGCTCGAGACCATCGCCCTCGAGCGCGACGGCGTCGTCAGCCTGACTTCGGCGCGCCAATTCAAGGACGGCGATTCAGTGCCCGGCGCAGGACAATGTCTGCTGATACAGCGCAGCGGCGACATGTACATCGATGTCACCGACGAGGTCCATCCGGACGTCGCCGCCACCGTGGGACTTGCGGCGCGGGTGGTCGGGTTGAACATCGCGGGCATCGATATGGTGGCGCAGGACATTTCCCGCCCGCTGCAGGAACAGGGCGGCGCCATTGTCGGAGTCAATGCCGGACCGAGCCTACTCATGCACCTCAAGCCCGCCATCGGCACGCCTCGGCCGGTGGGCCGCGCCATCGCAGAGCACCTATTTCCGCCGGAGTCGTCTGCCGATGCCGGCCGCATTCCGGTGGTGGGCGTCACCGGCAGCCGCGGCACGACGGCGACTGCGCGCCTCGTCGCCTGGCTGCTGCATTCGGCCGGAAAGCATGTCGGCCTTGCATGCGCCGACGGGCTTTATCTGTGCGGACGGCGTGTGGAGAATAGCAATTGCGCCAGGTGGGAGGCGGGGCGGCGTCTACTGATCAACCGCTCTGTGGATGCGGCCGTGCTCGAGAATGGCGCCGAGATGATCCTGCGCGAAGGACTATCCTATGATCGCTGCCAGGTGGGCGTGGTCACTGACGTTGATGGAGCCGATACCCTTGGCGAGTTCTACATCGACGAAGCGGACCAAGTCTATAATGTGTTGCGTACGCAGGTGGATGTCGTGCTCCCCGAAGGCGTCGCGGTGCTGAATGCCGCAGATTCTCGGGTCATGCCGATGGCGGAACTGTGCGACGGCGAGGTCATGCTGTATGCCGTCGATCCGATTCCGGAAGCCCTTGTCGCCCATCTCGCCAATGGCGGCCGCGCGGTGTTCGTGCGCGACGGCCAACTAATCATTGCGTCCGCCCGCCATGAACAAGTCCTGGCGAGGCTGGAGGCGTTCCCCTGCCTTACCCATGCCATAGGCGCGCTTTCCCTAGAGGCACTGCTAGCCGGCGTCGGCGCCGCCTTGGCGCTCGGCCTGGCGAGCGATCTCATCGTCGCCGGTGTCGTTACTTTCTCGCTGGAGGATGCGGCACCGGCGCTGCCGCCCGAGCCGCCTATCGCCCGCGGCCCGAAGACGAAAGCAGGACAAGCTGACGAACGCCTAACACCCGATGCCATGGGGTGCCCTGCGCCACGATCACCCACCTAAGGAAGACCCGTCGATGGAAGTCTCACGTATAAGGACCCTGCGTGGCCCCAACCTGTGGAGCCGGCACACCGCAATCGAAGCGGTCGTGAGCTGTAGCGACGCCGGATGCGCGATCGAGGGCATGCCCGGCTTCGAAGCAAGGCTGCGCGAGCGCTTCCCTGAGATCGGCGTCATCGATCCCTCGAGCCACCTGGAAACCATCACCATAGCGCACGTGCTGGCATCCGCCGCCCTAGGCCTGCAGGCCCAAGCAGGCTGCCCGGTAACCTTCAGTCGCACCTCGCAGACGGTCGAACCCGGCGTTTACCAGGTGGTGGTCGAATACACAGAGGAAGAAGTCGGTCGCCTGGCGTTCGAGCTTGCCCAAGTGTTGTGCCGCGCCGCGCTCGAGGATAGCCCCTTCGATCTGGCCGAAGCACTCGGCCGGCTGCGGGAACTCGATGAAGCCGTGCGCTTCGGGCCGAGCACTGCCTCCATCGTACAGGCAGCCATACTGCGCGGCATCCCCTACCGCCGGCTCACCACCGGCAGCCTGGTGCAGTTCGGCTGGGGCAGCCAGCAGCGCCGCATCCAGGCCGCGGAGATCGACCGCACCAGCGTCATCGCCGAGTCCATTGCCCAGGACAAGGACCTTACCAAGCTGCTGCTCGACGCCGCTGGCGTGCCAGTGCCAAAGGGGCGCTTGGTTTCCAGCGCAGAGGATGCCTGGGCGGTCGCCTGTGAGATCGGCTTGCCGGTGGTTGTGAAACCCCTGGACAGCAACCAGGGCAAGGGCGTCACCATCAATGTCGAGACCCGCGAGCACCTGCTTTCCGCGTATGCCGCCGCCGCGGAGTACCGCGACCGTGTAATGATCGAGCCCCATCTGCCCGGCCATGACTTCCGCATACTGGTGGTGGGCGACAAGGCCGCCGCCGCCGCCCGTCGCGATCCGCCCCATGTAATCGGCGACGGCGTGCACACCGTTCGCGAACTGGTGAACCAGGTCAACGCTGACCCGCGGCGCGGAGTCGGTCATGCCACCTTGCTAACTCGTATCCCCCTGGACAACACCGCGCTGACCCGCCTCGCCGCGCAGCAGCTGACGGTGGAATCCGTGCCGGAGAAGGGCCAGCGCGTCTTACTGCGCGACAATGCGAACCTGAGTACCGGCGGGACTGCGACGGACGTCACCGACGAGGTCCATCCGGAAGTCGCCGCCCGTGCCGTGGCCGCGGCGCAGATGATCGGTTTGGACATTGCCGGCGTCGATGTGGTGTGCGACAGCGTGCTCAAGCCGCTGGAGGAACAAGGTGGGGGCATCGTCGAGGTGAACGCCGCGCCTGGCCTGCGCATGCACCTGAGCCCGTCGTACGGCAAGGGCCGCGCGGTGGGCGAGGACATCATCGCCAACATGTATGCCGACGGCGAGGACGGCCGCATCCCGGTGGTTGCTGTGACCGGTACCAACGGCAAGACTACGACGGTGCGCCTCATCGCCCACATCCTGGCTGTCGACGGGCTGCGCGTGGGCATGACGAATACGGACGGCGTGTATATCCAGCGCCGGCGCATCGACACGGGCGATTGCAGCGGCCCGCGCAGCGCGCGCAACGTCCTGATGCATCCCGACGTCGATGCCGCCGTGTTCGAAACCGCCCGTGGCGGCATGCTGCGCGAGGGGCTCGCCTTTGACCGCTGCAACGTGGCGGTGGTAACCAACGTCGGCACCGGCGACCACCTCGGCCTGAACTACATCACCACCCCGGAGGATCTGGCGGTCCTGAAGCGGATCATCGTCAAGAACGTCGCCAGCGACGGCGTGGCCGTGCTGAACGCCGCCGATCCCATTGTCGCCGGGATGGCGCAAGACTGCCCCGGATCGGTCACTTTCTTCGCCACCGATCGTCACCACCCGGTGATTACCATGCACCGTGCGCAGCGTGAACGCGTCGTCTACGTGGAGGGCAACGCAATCGTCTGCGCCAAAGACGGCGTGCGGCACCGCTTACCACTTGCGGACGTGCCGATCACGCGCGGCGGTACCATCGGCTTTCAGGTGGAAAATGCCATGGCAGCGACCGCCGCCGCTTGGGCGCTGGAGTTAGACTGGGACGTCATCCACGCCGGCCTGGCCGATTTCGTCAACGATGCCGGCAGCGCGCCCGGCCGCTTCAACGTGTTTGACTACCGCGGCGCGACGCTGATCGCCGATTATGGCCACAACCCGGACGCCATTGCCGCCCTGGTGTGCGCAGTGGATACCATGCCTGCGAAACGGCGCTCGGTGGTGATTAGTGGCGCCGGCGACCGGCGGGACGAGGACATTCGCAAGCAAACGGAAATACTCGGCGACGCCTTCGACGACGTCATTCTCTATCAAGACCAGTGCCAGCGCGGCCGTGCCGACTGCGAGGTACTGGTATTGCTGCGCGAGGGTTTGGCCAATGCCCGACGTACAAAGCAGATCGATGAAATTCGCGGCGAGTTCTCTGCCATCGACACCGCCTTGGCGCGCCTCGCGCCGGGCGATCTGTGCCTGATTCTGGTGGACCAGGTGGAAGAGGCGCTCGCCCACATCGCCAAGCGCATAGACGAAACCCAGGAGCCGACCGAAGCATCCTGGCATTTTGGACAGCGCCAAACCGGTCACTGGGCCCTGTCCGCCAACGTCGATCAGGGGCGCGTGCGGGTTGATCCCAAAGCGTGCGACGGGCTCCCAACCGAGCGTGACGGCTGACTGCCAATGCGCGGACCCGAGGAACGACCGCGTGTCCCTAAGCAGGCGGCGCCCGCCTTTCCCGGATCGAGACGGCGTTCCTGATCTGCCCGAGCCCGCCATGAGCGATAGAGCCGGAAAATTCTAGCTCCGGATGGTCCAAGAACGGGTCAAGTTCATGCGTGAGCGGTTGTCTCACATCGGATTGAACGTATTATCGATCGGGTCAAAACATATTGGAAGCGCATTATTAGGGAGTCGGCTTAATGACAAAGGCAATCGTTCGGGAAGTGCAGACCACTGTGTCCCAATACATGAGGGAGATACCCGGAGCTCTCGGACACATGGATTATGAGATTCGCGGCAACAGTGTGCTCGGACATTCCGACAAGGGAACCGTTGTCATCAATCTGACCTACGAGGGCGAGAGGCATTTAGGGTCTTTGGACCTTCCTTTGACCCAGGTAGAGATCATGTGCATTGGGTACACTGATGAACAAGCAGAGTCCTTTATGAAACACTACGATGCCGCGATGTTCCGTGCGGGCGGAGGCTAACGCGCGCGCCTGGCCGGCGTGGGCGCCATATCGCTCATGATCTGCGGCTTGCTCCGATTTGCGGAAATGGTGGACATGGTGGACCTGCCACCGTCCTGAGTGCTCGTCCTTTTTCTCAAGCCCACCCCACGGATAAGCTTGCACAGCGCGCCAGGCTGGACGATCGTTCCTTTCCAGCCTCGCATTCTCCACGCCGGTCTCCGTCCCCCACCCTAGTGCCGGCGATGGAGCGAGAAGCTAGTGCTAGGATTGCCCACCCCGCCATACGCCAGCCGGGGCTGTCACACTAATTCTTGGAATTGAGCTCGTGTGGTATCCATGGCCGATGCACAATCTCTGCTATCGCCGTCACCGTTTTCCAGTCGAGATCATCCAGCATGCCGTTTGGCTGTATTTTCGATTTCCACTCAGCTTTCGAGATGTCGAGGATCTGCTGGCTGACCGCCGATTGCGTGACCCCAAGGCGCTCGGCCGCCCGAGAGACTGAGGAGACCTCAAGGATTGCGAGGAAGGTGCTCAGTGTCTGCCAATCGATGGCGGTGCAATCGATTTTCTTTATGACCACTGTCGATGCACCGCGATGGTTTCGATTTCTACGCGCTGTTAGGTTTAGCGACGTTTGGGTGGTGACTTTGCCCCGCCGAAAGCCGTACCTGCATCGGCGGCTACGTGGATCAGCGAACCTCAAGCATAATTCAAGGGGCGTTGCGATGTCTAACTCGATGAAGCGGAACACAGTTAGAAAACTAACCTTCGCAGGTTTGCTCGTCGCGACGGGCGCTTGTTCCGCGGCAGCACAATATGTCCAGCCAAAACCCCTGGCGGGATCGGAGACCGTCAAGACCCGAATTGGGGAGCTCAAGTTCGAACTGGGAGTACCAGCAGAAGAGACAGTCGCGAGGCTCTATGACGAGTTGGATTTCCAGCGCGCGGTGCAAGCCTATCTCTGGGCGTCACCGATCGTTGCATTCGAGCAATCGCGGATCAACCACATGAAGAGTAGCGGTGCCACTGATGGCGACATGGTCACCTATCAGGGATATCGCAATTTTGGCGTGTGGCTGACGGCGAATGCCACCACGCCTTATGTTCTCGGCTTCGCAGACTTGACCAAAACGGGACCGCTGGTAATCGAACTGCCGGCCGGAGCAGGCGCCGGCATGATCGATGATGCCTGGCAGCGTCCGGTAACGGATCTTGGTCAAAGCGGACCCGACAAGGCGAAAGGCGCAAGTTATCTGGTCACCGGACCGGAGCAGGTGATTAAGGACCCGCAGGCTGATTTCACGGTTCGCTCGCAGACAAACAACATAATCTATATGTACCGCGTGCTAGAAACGGATCCCAAAAAAGCCGAGCAGCTCAAGAAGTCCGTTCGCATCTATCCCTACGCCACGCGTTTCAATCCGCCAAAAACCAAGTTCCTGACGCCGAAGGACAATGTCAAATTGGCTCTTAATATCCAACCTCGCGGCATGGACTATTGGCGGCGCTTGCACGAGATTTTGCAGCGCGAGCCGGTGGCAGAGCGCGATCGCTTCTTCATGGCGATGCTGCGGCCGCTTGGAATCAAACTCGGTTATCCATTCAAGCCTGGCGACCGTCAGACCAAGATCCTGACTGAAGCTGCGTTTGTCGGCGAGGCTATGGCCCGCATAACCAGTTTCGACAAGCGCTTCAAGGGCGCACTTTACCGGAACGATGCACGATGGGATGTGGTTATCCAGGTAACGCCCAAGCAAGACGTCGACGGTACAAGCCAGATCGACGAACGTCTCTCTTACACCTACGAGGCGATGCTGACGTCGGAAGGCATGGTTTCGCAGACCCCCGGCGTTGGACAGGCCTACCTAGGTGCTTACCGCGACAGTAAGGGCCGCGCCCTCGATGGCGGAAAGACCTACCGGTTAATCGTACCGCCCAATGCTCCTGCGAAGCAATTTTGGTCCGTCACCGCCTACGATGCTGACACCCGAACACTGGTAAAAAACAAGCAAAAGCGGGCCGACCGATCGTCGAGGATGAAGGACCTAAAAACCAACAAAGATGGATCTACGGAAATTTGGTTCGCATCACAAGCACCGAAAGGCAAAGAGAGTAACTGGATTCCAACCGTACCCGGCCGCTCTTGGTTCGCCTATCTGCGGCTCTACGCGCCTCTTGAGGACTATTTCAGCCGAAAATGGGCACTCGGTGACATCGAGCAGGTCAAGTAATCGAACCACATGTCTCTAAGCGAAAAATTGCGATCAGAAAGGAGAATCCGATGTCAGGGAAAGCCTTCCTAAAAGCATTGGCTCTTAGCTTCCCTGTATTGGCAGCCATTGGCGCTGGCAGTGTAGAGGCACAGACCGACAACTCCAAGCAAACCATTCACGACCGCATGTTTCATAGCCGCGCCGTCGAGGCGGTGGTGTGGGCGATGCCGCTACTAAACTTCAAGGGCTTCCGCGACGGTCACGCTTCGGTCGGCGTCGGCTACAATGACATCGCCTATCACTCCAAGATCCAGGATTGGAAGTTTCAGACGGCGACACCAAACAACACCACGCCCTACGTGAACTTCTACTGGAACATCAAGGACGGGCCGATGGTCGTCGAGGTCCCGCCGTCCGCCGACGGTGTCGGCATCTTCGGCACCATCATGGACGCCTGGCAACGACCTATCGATGACGTCGGTGCGAAGGGCCGCGACGGGGGTCGTGGCGCCAAGTACGTCCTCGTCCCGCCAGGCTACGATGGCCCGGTGCTTCCCGGAGCATTCGTCTACAAGCAACGCACCAACCACGGGTTTGCCGTCCTGCGCGCGATTATTCCTGACAAAGACCCCAAGACCATCGCCAAGGCCGTGGGTTTCGCCAAGAAGATCAGGGTCTACCCTCTGGCCGACGCGGCCAAGCCGCCGCAGAACAAATATGTCGACATCTACGGAAAACTCAACGAGATGACACCGGTCCTCGACGGCAGCATCTTCGCCCAGATCCACGAGATCCTGCAGGAAGAGATCGTTGAGGAACAGAACAAGGCGATGATGGGTTTGCTCGCGCGCATCGGCATCAAGAAGGGCGTACCCTTCAAGCCCGACGCCAACGCGCAAGCCGTATTCAACAAGGCGGCTCCCGACGCTTTGCAGTACATGTTGGAACAGTACCACCGTTTCCTGAACCCGTGGATGTACAAGAACAAGAAGTGGAGCGTGCTGGCCCCGCCCGGCGCGATCGAGACGGACTTTTCCTATGAGTTCCCGAACTACTTCGACTATCACGCTCGCGGCGCGCTGTATTACGCCGTCATCACGAGCGTCAAGAACTACGGCACGGCGACCTTCTACCTCGACATTGCCGAGACGCCCGATGGCAAGTGGCTGGACGGCAGCAAGAACTACAAGCTGGTGGTGCCGCCGAATGTACCGGCTCGCGATTTCTGGGCGGTGACGGCTTATGACCTCCTGACAGCCTCCTATATCCGTGAGGTGTCGAAGGGCAGCGTCGACTCGAACCAAGCTGACCTCAAGAAGAACAAGGACGGCAGCGTGGATGTCTATCTCGGTCCCAAGGCGCCCGCCGGCAAAGAAGCCAACTGGATCCCGACGCAGAAGGGCAAGAGGTTCTTCCTGCTCTTTAGGTTCTACGGTCCCAAGAAGGGCGTCTACGATGGCAGCTTCGAACTCAACGACATCGAACTCGTAAAGTAACGCCACTCTGCTCCGGTCTGATAGGGCCGGAGCAGTTCTCTGGCGACGAACTGGCGCTTAGGTCCGCCCTGGGTCAGATTCGGTAATAACAGAAGCGAACATTCGACGACCGCTTTCAACCGGGAAGCGAACATCGGACGCCAAGCAACGTCTCGCGCCAGATCCGAAGAACCTCTCGGAACGCAGCAACGAAATACCTCAACGCTGAACTTTCGTCGAAGTGTAGCCCAACGTCTGGCCATGTAAGGACTGAGCGATCCCGACGGGATATATCAGTGTGTTGGAGGCCGAAATGGCAAGTCACAGCTCAAGATTTGTAAATTTATGCATTCTGTCGGCCTTTTGTCTGGCAATGGCGTGCTTTCCCCAGGCATATGCGCAGCCAAAATATTCCGCCGATGTTCCAGAATCTGTGACGACCCCTGACAAGGTCGAAACTGAACGCTTAGGCACGCTGGAATTTTTCGATGGCATGCCCAGCCCAGAAACGACCAAGAAGGTCTATGAGAACCTTGATCTAACCCGCGGGATAACCGCGTTTCTAGATGGGATTCCAATAGCCTCATTGTACGCAGTGAATCGCGGTCTTCGGGAAGCCGGCGTGGCACCCGGCGAGGTCGGGATAACCGAAACGCTGCTGGACGCCCGCTCGCTTCTGCTGACCCCCAATACCACCACGATTTACATATTGGCGCAGATTGATCTGAGCGACGGGCCGGTCGTAATGAATGCCCCTCCTCAAATGCTTGGCCTCGTAGACGATGCCTTCTTCAGATATGTCATCGATGTGGGAGTGGCCGGCCCCGACAAGGGCAAGGGCGGTAAGTTCCTTTTTCTGCCCCCAGGATATGAAGGCGGCATCCCCGACGGCTACTTCATCGCACGATCAAAAACCTTTGACCTTTGGGTCGCCTTGCGGGCGAGCGTCAAGGATGGTGATACCGCGACGCCTGTGAAAATGGTCAAGGAACACTTGAACATCTTTCCCCTTTCCCAGACCGACAACCCGCCGCCTGAGACATTCCACAATCTCTCCGCTAAGCAGTTCAATACCGTGCATGCCAACGACTTCGAGTTCTATGAGGAGCTCAACGAAGTCATCCAGAAGGAACCGGCGGATGCGTTCCCGGCCGAACTGGTGGGAGCCTTTGCTTCTATCGGCATCAAGAAGGGGCAACCCTTCAAGCCTGATGCGCGGATGAAGAAAATCCTAACCGAGGCAGCCGCTATCGCCAACGCGACGGCTCGTGCTCTGACGTTCAGCCCAAGAAAAAAGAACGTCTTTTTCTATGAGGATAGACAATGGAATTCGCCATTTGCAGGCGGCAGCCACGAATTTGTCAGCAATGGAGAGCGCGTCCTCGATGACCGGACCTACTTCCACTACTACGCAACCGGTATCACACCAGCAATGACAAAGCCGGCTGTCGGCAAAGGATCGGTCTACGCTGCAGTCGCCAAAGACTCGAAAGGGAAATATCTCGACGGCGGCAAGACCTACAGGGTCACACTACCAAAACCGGTTCCGGCCAAAAACTTCTGGTCGTTCATGGTCTACTCCGGTCAGCACCGCTCGATCCTGGAGACAGACCAGAAGACAGGCGGCGTCGACAGCAAAAGCCCAGATATCAATGCCAACGAAGACGGTTCCTATACCGTCTGGTTTGGCCCCGAAGCCCCCAAGGGTCAGGAAGGCAATTGGGTGCAGACGATTCCGGGAAAGAGCTACAACGTACTTCTACGGCTATATGGCCCCCTGGAACCGTGGTTCGACAAGACCTGGAAGCCCGGCGATTTCAAACTCGTCGAATAATGCGGGCACAGCAGACTACTGGTTTTTAATCCTTACATTCAAAAGGAAAGTTTGCGATGCGTACGATGGCGTTTCTTTCAACCATAGCCATACTGTTCTCAGGTATCGTTGCGACCGAAGTGCAGGCCGAGTCCTTAGATACTCAGGTTGCCAATTACTTCAAGAAGTTCCCTTTCCAAGACACCTTCGATTACATGATGCGGTATACCGATGGAGATCCCTCCAAGTTGAATGTCTGGGTTATCGGAGCAAAACCTGAGCTTGTGAAAGCGGGCGACGACAAGATCGTTCGTATGAACAATGACACCTTCTACAAGCTGGCGTTCATCAGTCTTGAAAATGGACCCGTGCGTCTGCAGTCAGAGAAATCGGACGACAATCGATTCAGTTCGTTTCAGATAATGGACGACCGAAACGTCAATTTTCGCAATGTGATCCGCCCGAAGGGGACCTACACCCTGTTCCATGGCAACCAGCCGGCCAATATTGAAGGCGAAGCCATAGAGGCACCATCCAAGCTGGTGGCGCTAATTGTCCGCGTCGAGGTGAAGGACAGGAGCAATGCGGATGACATGCGCAACGCCGAGGCGGTTTTCAATGGCATCACGATCTCCGGCCCGAAGATCACAGCCATAACCAAATTGGATCTTTTGGGCGGCTTCGATGAGAAGGTCATAAAGGAAGCAAATCGCCAGATGGAGGAAACCTCGAAGTCCACACCAGTCAGCGATTTGGTCGCGGGTCCCGATGACGTGCCGGACAAGGTTTCCCACCTGAAGTTGGCGACAGGGACCAAATACGGTTGGGGTGGGCCCGTCACGTCCCACAGTGCGTATGAGATGATTTTTGCTGACAAAGACGACAAACCGATGATTGGCGAGAATGGCACGTACACCATTACGACCGAAGATCCGCCTGTCGATGCCTTCTGGTCTGTCACAGTGTATGACACGGACCGTGGGGGATTTCTTCACCCCAACAAGGACGACAGGTACCACATCAACAACACCGCCGCCGTCAAGAACAAGGACGGTACCGTCACCTTTTTGTTCAAGACAAGCTGCGAGGAAGATGATCAGAACTGTCTTGAAGTTCCGAACGGCAAGTTCGATCTGGCAACGCGATATTATCTTCCAAAGGAAGCGATCAGGAGCGGCGAATGGACCATGCCCCGCGCTGAACTCAAATCTAGGTGACACCAGGCGGGGCTGAACAAGCACCGATGTCTTCTTTCGACTTCCGATTCAACGCTTGCTGCGCCAGTACTTCCCCAAAGGCACAGATCTGTCCGTCCACAGTCAGGCGAAACTAAACGCCGTGGCGCGCGAGCCCAATGAGCGCCCGAGAAAGACGTTGAACTACTACTCACCAGCGGAGAAGTTCGAAGAGTGTGTTGCGGCGATCGGTTGAAGCGGCAGCACATAACGGACATTGGTCTTCGCCATCGTGACCGGTGAAGTGACTGAGGAGAATTTGACTGACATCATTCCGGAGCAGTTCCGCGCTGGTCCATATTGGCGGTCCGGCAGTCCTTCTGTCCAAAGTAGTTGCACCGATGCGGGTAGCAGCTGGAGTTCGTGCCCTTAATCGTGCCAGCGAAATTCGCTCGACCTTAAGGCTGCACGAACCATTTTGGGAGGCGATTTCCAATTGCTTGCGCCATGACCAGCTCCAAATCACGAGTTCTACTTACTCCGGGTCAATTACAACAAGCCACAGATCATCATCTTAGCCGTCCTCGTACTCGTTCTTACTTGCGCTCTCACTGAGACAGCGTACCGACCCCTGGCCGCTCAAGGCGTTGATGCTCAAGTTGGCAAGATTAAAGAAATCGTCGAGACCAAAGACAGCAGTGCTGCCCAATCCAAAAAATCTGAAGAGCTAAAGCGTCCGAGCCGTTGGGGCGAGCCTACATATGTTAAAGTCCGTATTTATTTGATCGATGTCGATGAGGTAAACTCCGCAAACCAAAACTTTTCGGCAAGCGTCTACTATGAGGCTCGTTGGGACAATCCCACACTCCGTCATGAAGGTCCTGGCCCAGTAATTCGACGAACAACGGAGGTTTGGACGCCCCGGCTTGCTATCGTCAATCAACAGCAGGCGTGGTCGGCCTTCCCATCTTTCGTAGAGGTCTCGCCCGAGGGCGAGGTAGTCTTGAGACAAAAGGTATGGGGGTGGTTTTCACAACCCCTCAATCTGAGCGACTTTCCATTGGATCGGCAAACATTGACGATCCATTTAGGAGCAGCGGGTTTGCTTGAGAGCGATGTCAAGCTTATTTCTCTTGAGCAGGCTCAGGGTCGCCAGTCTGGAATCCACAAGGACTTCTCACTGCCCGACTTCGATGTGATTAGCTGGAAAGCAGAATCCCGCCCTTACATTCCTTTCGAAGGTGAAGTGGGAACGCCGGGCTATATAATGGAAATCCAAATTAAGCGAAGACCTTCATACTTTATTTGGAAGGTAATCTTTCCGCTCTGCCTCATTGTGATCATGTCCTGGATACCCCGCTGGCTTGACCCAAAAGAGAGCGGCACTAGCATTGGCATCTCCACGACAGCATTCCTGAACTTCTCGTCGCCTATTTGTTTGCGATAACAGTTCTACTGCCGAAAGTCTCTTATTTGACGAGGATGGATGACTTCATTCTACTGTCAACGCTTCTCGTGTTTGTGGGCTTAATTCAAACAGTTATATCGACATACTTGATCAGCCTCGGGCATATCATTCAAGTAGAACGCGTCAACAAGTTATCGAGGATGGCCTATCCCTTGTTGCTAATAATCGTGCTTGCTATCTCTTTCGCTTAACCGCAAAAGCCTCTTGATAGCAATTGTTGAAACTGGATCTTTTGGGCCGGGTCGTCCGCTTGTTGATCAAAGCGGACAAGGGGGCAGGCAGAAGAAGCCAGCTTAGGCATGTTCCGCTTCGCCCCCGAAAGCGGACATCACGCAGCCCATTCTTGATGTCTGCTTCTGCACCAACCGCGGTCATCTCAACGGCTGCCTGGGCGCATATCGCCAATGTCGGCTTTGTCCACTTTGCGGACCTCAGCATCAGGCGGAAGCGCCAAGCTGTGCTTTCGGAATTGAGCAAAGTCGATCGTGCGGATCGAAAGATCTGCCCGTTGATCAATATCATGGCGCCGCGCCTCCACTTCCATAGTTTGAGACTTTAGTCGCAAGGAATTGCGATGACCGGCACAGCCAAAAGCTTCTTGCCGCGCCCTCTCAGGCGACCCTGATTAGTGGAGTATGAAAGCATGTTAAAGCGTAGTCTCAGCGCATTCATTGCAGTATCAACCGTCGGTCTCACATCATTGGATGCGCAGGCCATCAGCCTCGGCGAATTTGAATACAGGAACAGCTGCGCCCAATGCCATGGAGCGTCTGGTAAAGGGGATGGATGGCTCGCCGAGTTTCTGAACACAACAACTACAGACCTCACCGTCCTTCAGAAGAACAATGGTGGAGTTTTTCCTGTCAATCAGCTCTACAAGACGATTGATGGTACCGAAGAGGTGCGCATCCACGGGCCCCGCGAAATGCCTACATGGGGGTACAGATTCTTCTCTCGATCCTGGAATGACGAGGAAGCCAGTTTTACTGATGAAGACAATCGAGAGTATGCAAAGACGCGTATCCTTGCCCTCATAGAATACCTCTCGACAATTCAGGCCAAGTAACTCGGCAATCCCCGTTCGAAATCTTGGGTGTTTTCCGGAGCCTCGGCTTCAGCGCTGTCGACGAACTGTCGCCAGTGTTACGCCCGGCAAATCACTCATACTCCTCCCAATCCGGAAACTCAGCTGCTCCGCTGATGATTTTGTTGATGAAGGTGCAGCGGTTTTCTTGCGAGGCCAGATGGCGATAGGCGTTGGCAGCAAAGCCGGGGGGGCTGATCTGCAAGTACGTAAAATTGAACGGCCCAAGATCCGTTGGCGCTGCTCTAGGATAGGCTTCTAGAAACGTCTCTCGATACTGCTCAGGTAAAAAGTCAATTTGGAACGCATATGCAAAGTACTCGTGTGCGATAGCTGGCAGCTGCCGCTGCTTTGTCTCCTCCCAAAAGACCGCATGCGCAACTTCGTGGACCGCAATGCTTCCGTGAATGTGTGTTTGTGGAATTTTCGCCAAGCCCGGCTCTGTCTTGCTTGCCTCAGCGCATAGGCTCGGTGAGCTTACTTGGATACTATAGTTTTCCGCGGTGAACTTCCCGACGACCGGAAGTCCGCACGGATGTTTGACTTCGTCGACAACCTCGATCTTCAAGGCTCTGCGCAGGCTCAAGCCGCACTCCGACATTTTCTCAAGGCTGCGACGCACGTAGCCGCAAAGCTCTGCCGACGACACGTTGGTTAAGCCATCCTCCCAACGGATGCTTACGTCTATTCCGTGACACTTCTTCTCTCTTTGAAAATGTTCGGCGGCAGCACCTGCTGGGTGGAAATTTGCCAGAAATATGCTGACCAAATACGCGACCGATAATCCTTGTATTCTCACGCTCGCTCTCCGCAGGCACCGATACTCGCTTCAAATGTACGCTATTGGGCAAGCTTCTCCAGCTAAATTTACCAGGAGTAAGGTGCCTCTCGCGGAGGTAAGTTATTGGAGCGAAGTACCCCCTTGGTCCCAATTTAGTGCAGAGCGTGGGTAGTCACGTGCCGGCTCCTTGCCGTGACGTCAATGAGGACGCTCAAATGTCCGCTTATTAATCAATGCTCACAAGGTCGTTCAATGACCAACGCGGCTCAAGAATATTCCGCTTGTCCCTCGATAGCAGACCTCGCACAGAGCGTTGCAAACGTCTCGTTTCCGGCATTGACCGGACATGTCGGCGCGACCCATCTTCTGCCGCGAGCTGAGCGGGAACCATGTCGATACAGCCTCGTGGCATCGGAAGCAGGAGTCCTTGCGGCCATTGGCATCATACTTACAGAGGGGGCTAGAGGGATGATTAGGCAGTCTCCACTCGCCAAATGGGAGCTGCTCGGCATTCCTGTTGTCTTTCTCGCAGGGTCGGCACTTCACTTTGCGTTCGACTGGTCGGGATACTGGAAGCCGCTTGCAATCATAGCGGCCGTCAACGAGTCCGTTTGGGAGCACTTGAAGCTCGCCTTTTGGCCCAGCTTGCTCTGGGCTCTAATCGGATATGCGGCTTTCAAGCCCAACGCGTGGGCATTCTGGTCGGCGAAAGGCTACGCGCTTCTGGTCGCGCCGGTCCTGATCGTCGTAATCTTCTATGGTTACACCTCTATCCTTGGCAGAAATTTCCTTGTCTTCGACATCACCACGTTTGCCCTCGCGATTGCGGCTGGTCAGCTCGTATCGGCCCAATTGATGGCCGCCAAAAGCCGGGACAGTCGGGTTTGCGCTATTGGAGTGGGATTACTTCTTTGCCAGATCGCAGCCTACTCAACACTGACCTTCCACCCGCCGCCACTTGCGCTGTTCGAAGATGGTCGGACTGGCATCAGGGGCATTCCATCCCCCGATAGCCGTCCGGCGGTTCCATTTCATTCAGTCAGAACATTGGACATAATTGCAGAGGTCGGAGGGCATCGGGCTGCCTACACCCGTTTCCTCGGTCACTGCTGGCATCACATCAACCGGAGCGCATGTAACAACTCTGGACCTGAAGGAACGTCCGCTTTGATCAAATCTATGGACCGGCTGCAGAACGCAAGTGAGATTAGTGCAAGGAGATGATCGGAAGTCGCTGAAATCTATCTGGCCTCTTATGATCGGCTCGCTAGGCCGCATCAAAAAAAGGCGCGTGGTCTATGATAAGCAGCCGCACGACAAGTGCCCTCGACGCTCCGATTACCACGTTAGGGTCTTTGTATCGTCGTCGCCGAACAGCGATTCACCAACAACCTCTGGATTACTGAGCTTAAACCCGGAAGCCAAGTCAGTCTTGTCGACGCCGTAGTGCTCCATGCACATGGGGCAGACTAGGACGGTTGCACCTTTATCAATCAGCCCAGCCAATACTTCCTGGTGTTCCTTAAACTTGTCCGTGTGCTTTGTTGAGCTGAGCAAAACGCCACGGTCGTTGAGGAATAAAGTGATGGGTCGGCCAAGTTGTTGCTGCCTGCTAGTAAAGACGAGCGCCATGCGCGCACGGTGAGTGTCGTCGGTTGTTAGGTTCACAAAAAGAGGATCATCATTGGCAAACGTAGCAGTCGGCATTACCGCAAACGCCAATAGGGCTATCAGCGTTGTGTAGAAGACATTCATGTCGAGGCTCCTGAAGATTCAAAACCGCAGCCCAACTTTGCTCGGGTCCGTCGTCGTGAACCATGATGATGATCAATCGAAATTTTGTCAGAGCACCCTTGGCATACCGCAGCTTCGATTAAGCCCCTTCGCAACGCTCTTTTTCGCTTCAGACTAGCGAGGCAGATCGCCGCAATTGACACTCATCATTTACGCACCGGGAGGTGCTGCGCAAAAAGTTACGCGGAAGTGCGCAGAGCTAACGGATCCCTATGCTCACGACATTGACGGTAGATCGGCAGCCGCCGCTAACTTGCACACTACGATTCCTACTGCTACTCGCCTTGGTCATGCTCCCATTCGCCGCACAGGCGGACAGCGCCACCAAGGCAGATCGGTCCCGGCTGGTGGTTCACGTGTATAGTGAACCTGGCTGCCCATATTGTCAGCGGGCGAAGTCGTTCCTCCGAGACCAAGCCCGCAAGCTGCCCTGGTTGCAGGTGATCGATCACAACATTCAGTCCGACGCAAGAGCGATAAATCAGTTTGAGGCGCTAAATCGAAGGCTCGGAGTCAAGCGACCGGGTGTCCCGTTAATACTCGTTGGCGCACGCCCTTTTATCGGCTTCGATGCTCCGGAGACAACGGGTGCGCAAATAATGGAAGCTGCCCGACTATGCAGCGGTGTCCCTTGCCGCGATCTTTATGCCGAAGTTGCCGCGTCGCTGTCCCAGCTGCGAAACGTTCCTTTACCAAATGATACGCTGAGTGCGCCTGTTACTCGACCAGGTCTGCCAAGTCAGATCGACTTGCCTGTTATTGGAGAAGTGAACACGCGTACATTGTCACTTCCGTTGTTGACAGTCCTCTTAGCGGCGGTGGATGGCTTCAATCCATGCGCTATGTGGGTACTTGTTTTCCTGATAGGCCTTCTTCTTGGAATGGAAAACAAAGCACGGATGTGGCTTCTTGGGGGGACCTTCCTGCTAACGTCTGCCCTGGTCTATTTTCTATTCCTCTCCGCTTGGCTGAACATCTTCCTGGTCTTGGGAGCTTTGCTATGGATCCGGCTCGCGGTCGGAGGTTTCGCAATCGTTGGCGGGGCTTATTATCTGCGAGAGTTTGCACTCAATCCGGATGCTGTTTGTAAGGTCACCAATCCGGGCGAGCGGCGCACCATCATGGATGCGCTTAAACGAACAGTACAAGAGGAGCACTTCTGGCTGGCGCTTGCTGGAATTGTCGTGCTGGCTGCCGGAGTCAATCTTATCGAGCTGCTGTGTTCGGCCGGTCTTCCTGCGGTGTTTACAAATGTCCTGTCACTAAGCGACCTTTCGTCGTGGCAGTACTACGGTTATCTTTTGCTGTATATCTCGGTCTTTTTGGCCGATGACGCCATTATATTTATTACTGCCATGGTCACACTTCAGGCGACTGGCCTGACTGCCGGCTATTCCCGGTATTCCCATCTGATCGGCGGAACCGCCATGGTCGTTATTGGCGCTCTGCTAATCTTCAGACCAGAATGGCTCGCTTTCAACTGATGGATGCGTCGTTGCCGATGGAGTCCAAGCCCTGGTGCGCGGTAGCGGTATATGTGCGATTATTGATCAAAGCGGACGCGGCGGACCTCTGACGAACGCAGCTCACGCATGTTCCGCTTGGCCTTCGAAAGCGGACATCCCAACGGCGGACAAGGCGCACATCACCAATGTCCGCAAAGTCCACATTACGGACCATCAAGCAAGAGAAGCGGAATGTCGGCTAGTGACCCTGGCTGTTTTAAAACGCGAACGCTGTTAGGATTTTGCGAGGAGGCACTCCGCGGGGGATCTGATGAAGCATTTTGTCGAGGGGGCGGATCGGGAGCAGGCGACCTTGTTTCCGGAAAGCCTTGAGGATTGGGTGGGCGAGGACAATCCGGTTCGCGTAATCGATGTCTATGTCGACGAGCTGGATCTTGCAGAGTTGGGCTTCGCGGGTGTGGACCCGAAAACGACGGGCCGGCCGTCCTATCATCCTTCGGTTCTCTTGAAGCTCTACATCTATGGCTACCTCAACGCGGTGCACTCGAGCCGGCGCTTGGAGCGCGAGGCTGGCCGCAACGTCGAGGTGATGTGGCTGACGCGACGGCTTGCTCCCGACCACAAAACGATTGCCGACTTCCGCAAGGACAATGGCCCTGCGATCCGCAAGGTCTGCGCGCGGTTCGTTGAGCTGTGTCGTAGGCTCGGGCTGTTCGCGGAGGCGAGCGTCGCGATCGACGGCTCCAAGTTCAAGGCCGTCAACAACCGCGATCGGAACTTCACCGAAGCCAAGATGAAGCGGCGTATGGCGCAGATCGAGGAGAGCGTCGCACGCTACCTCCACCAGCTCGAAAGTGCGGATCGCCAGGAGCGCTCGAAGGCGCGCGCGATGAAGATCGACCGCCTGAGCGAGAAGATCGCCAAGCTGCAAGAAGAGATGCAGCGCCTTGAAGCGCTCGACAAGCAGCGTCTGGCTCAACCAGACAACCAGATCTCGCTGACCGATACGGACGCCCGCTCGATGGCAACCAGTGGCCGTGGCTCCGGCGTTGTTGGCTACAACGTGCAAGCCGCCGTCGATACCACTCACCATCTCATCGTGGCGCACGAGGTCACGACGAGTGGATCGGACCGTTCTCAACTCGCTCCGATGTCGAAGATGACCAAGGCGGTACTCGGCGTTGGCAAGCTCGATGTCGTTGCCGATCGCGGCTACTTCACCAGCGAGCAGATTCTGGAATGCGTGGAGGCTGACGTTACAGTGACGTTGCCCAAGCCGCAGACGTCCAACAACAAGCTCAGAGGCCGGTTCGTGAAGTCTGACTTCCGCTACGTGGCAAGCAAAGATGTCTACATCTGTCCGGCGGGCGAAACTCTGAAGTTCTATTACACGAACGAGGAAAAGGGGCTGAGGCTGCGACGCTATTGGACGAACGCGTGCGCGTCTTGCGCGATCAAGTCAAAATGCACGACGGGCGCGCAACGGCGCATCACGCGTTGGGAGCACGAGCATGTGCTCGAAGATGTCCAACGCCGTTTGGATGAGAACCCGCAAGCCATGCGCGTCCGCAGAGAAACGGTCGAACATCCGTTCGGGACGCTCAAAGCACGCATGGGCGCGACGCACTTCTTGATGAAGCGGTTGAAGAACGTGAAGACCGAGATGGCGCTCGCCGTGCTCGCCTACAATCTGACCAGGGTCATGAACATCATCGGCATCGGGCCACTGATGAGGGCCATGCGGGCTTGAGGCGGCGTATCGGTGGCGAAATCTGCCCCCTCAGCGCTCAAAGTGCCGAATGGGTCTTCACATAGACCGCCATGGGCCCAAATAATGATGACCTGGCGCTTCACGACGCCAGCCGAACTACGCACCTCTCGTCTGGAGCCTTTTCACACGGCCAAGGTCACAAGCGGACATTCGGCGGCTCTTCCTCAAGAGTCCGCAAAGTGGACAAAGCCGACATTGGCGATATGCGCCCAGGCAGCCGTTGAGATGACCGCGGTTGGTGCAGAAGCAGACATCAAGAATGGGCTGCGTGATGTCCGCTTTCGGGGGCGAAGCGGAACATGCCTAAGCTGGCTTCTTCTGCCTGCCGCTTTGTCCGCTTTGATCAAATAGCGGACGTAACAAGAGAGCAACTGGAGGTGCCGGAATCATCGCCGGCTGTTCAAGCCTAAGTCCAAAGGCGGTTTGATTGCCGTTCCCAAGCGAAATGGTCCACTCCCCAAGACTGCATCAGCGGCGTTTCAGTCTCATTTGATAAGGTCGAGCTCGCGGAACATCGTATATTTGTCCCATACCACCCAGCTCTGGGTGATCTTGCCATCCGCATCGTACTCGTCGATCGAGGTTCCGGCCCATGTGACGGATTTGTCCTTCGGGGCGAGACCCTCGTAGGTTCCTGTCTGCATACCACTAAAAGTCCAGTGTGTTGCAACACGGTTGTCCTCGGCGATCTGCATTAGGATGTCCACTTTCGTACCAGGAAAGGCGCTGTGGTACGATGCCACGATCGCCTTTAGTTCGTCGAGCGTCACGCCCTCCTCACCATCTGACGCGGCGATCAGCTTCTGGTAGTTGATGTAGCCGTGAGCAAAGAGGCTGTCCGCGTCAACCTGGAAACTGCTGTCCCACCACTGGATCGATTGTCGTGAAGTCGCTTTTCATTCT
The DNA here is from genome assembly GCA_963753045.1 of uncultured Alphaproteobacteria bacterium. Lineage (GTDB taxonomy): Bacteria > Pseudomonadota > Alphaproteobacteria > Rhizobiales > Hyphomicrobiaceae > Filomicrobium. Next base: position 159,194 of record CAVWAT010000015.1, on the reverse strand, counting down.
TCCAAAACGTCACCCTTTTTTACTTCGTCGGCGTCACTCCCCTGCGCCATTGCCGCCGGTCAGGGCTGACGCCCAGCGAGTACCACCACGGTCGCGGCCGCGGAGCGAAGGCTCCTGCCAAAGCGTCTTGCCCTTGGAAAGAACTAGCAAGATTGTTGCCTTGACCCGGTCGCATTCATCCCAGGTGAGAGATACTTGCCGTTCTCAAGGTGGCAAGGCTGAGTACGATGCACACCAGCTACTCGCAGCCTAACCGGACACAATCAATGGAGCAAAGCCCGAGCACGGCAAAACCTCCCGCTATACAGGACGTTCTCATAGGCATCTTCCTGCTTGCCGTGACGGTTCTTGTTATTCTCTCGGAATGGACAAGCAGAACAACCTGGCAAGGCTTCGCCGCGATCGGCGTCATCTTGTTTGTCGTCGCTGCGATACCGCGGGTCGGGTGGTCGAGGATTGCCTTCGCCGTCGCCGGTTTCACGCTATTCATTTGGGCCTTGATCACCCGCCCGGACTGGCTAGCGATTACGGAAGCCGCACTAAGTAGCGCAGCGTTCATTGCCGCGTTCTTCACCGCGCTCACATGGCTGCGCAACGCCTCCGCTTCGTCAGCGGCAATTGATGTGTGCGGCCGTTTCCTCGCCGAACAGCCACCCGGCCGCCGCTACGCGACGCTCACCGTCGGAGCCCACTTGTTTTCGCTAATCCTCAATTATGGCTCGATCGCGCTTTTAGGGAACCTTGCCGAAGCCAGTGCACGACGAGAGCCTAATGGAGAAATCCGAGGCCATAGTACCCGCCGCATGCTCCTCGCTATCCAGCGCGGCTTCGTTTCCACGCTACCCTGGTCGCCTTTGACATTTGCCGTTGCCATTTCGACCTCGCTTGTGCCCGGCGCGAGTTGGGCGGACGCCCTCGGCTACTGCGTAGTAAGCGCCTTGATCCTCGCTGGCATTGGCTGGGCATTGGACACGGTTTTCAAACCCCGCCTTTCGATTCCTAGCTCACCGAGGCCAGAGCCAAACGGGACATGGGCCTGCTTGTTGCCGCTGCTCACCCTTCTTACTCTCCTGGTCCTGACCGTTGGCGCGCTCCACATCGCAACAGGAATTCGTGCCGTCGGGGTTGTGATGGTCGTTGTGCCCATCATTTCGGCGTGTTGGCTCGCGTTGCAGAACTTTGGCGACAGGCCCATTGCCAGAACTTTATCTCGAACTGCGCAGTACCTGGTTCGCGATCTTCCCGGCTACCGATCTGAACTGTTCCTGCTCACCATGGCCGGGTTTATTGGCACTCTCGGCGCCAAACTCGTGAGCCCGATCTTTGCTGCATCGGGTTACGACCTTACGGTTTTCCCTGGTTGGCTGATACTCGTTGCTCTTGTCTGGCTAATACCGATCACGGGCCAGATCGGCATGAACCCCATTTTGTCAGTATCGCTAATCGCACCGCTTTTACCAAAGGCGTCGGCAATGGGCGTGACCCCGGCCGCAGTGACAACTGCGCTGACCGCCGGCTGGGCTCTCAGTGCCGCAAGTTCACCCTTTGCCGCAACGACAATGCTGGTCGGCAACATTGCGCGGGTCAGCGCCTGGCATATCGGATTGGTTTGGAACGGTGCCTACACGGCATTATCCACTCTCATGCTGTCCGCCTGGGTCGCCTTCATCGCATCTCTCTGAGTTATCTCATGAGCGGTGCTGACTTCCGAGTTGCCGCCCCGAAGATCGCGATCCTATAGTTCACATTTAAACTGAAGAGGCCAGAGTAGTCGATCACCGTAAGATCGACTTTGAAACTGTGTGTTCCTCCCGTATTTACACGAGATGAGGCCAGGAGAGTTGCTTCGAACATAGAGAAGCGGCCTGACCTCCTGAGTTCGGAGAACTTGACCCTGCCCCTTCAAAGGTCCTGGATCTAAGCTAGAGTCTGTCGATCCCCCGAGGAGACGGACGATGAAGAAGAGCAGGTTTTCAGAAGAACAGATTATCTCGATCCTGAAGGAGCAGGCAGCCGGCATGAAGACCGCCGAGGTTTGCCGGCGCCACGGCATTTCTCAACCAACCTTCTACGCCTGGAAGTCGAAGTTCGGCGGCATGGAAGTTTCGGAAGCCAAGCGTCTGAAGGCATTGGAGGACGAGAACCGCAAGCTCAAGAAGCTGCTAGCCGAGCAGATGCTCGACAACTCGACGCTTAAAGAGATGCTGACAAAAAACTTCTGACGCCCGACGCAAGGAGAAGCGCCGTGAGTTGGGCAATCCAAGTGAAGAGCTATTCGCAAGCTCGCGCCTGCAGTCTGGTCGGACTGCACGCCAGGACGTTCCGCCGCAAGCCGAGGCGAAGTTACGATGGTGTGCTTCGCACGCGTTTGAAAGCATTGGCGGCTGAGCGCCGCCGTTTTGGCTATCGGCGCCTGCACATTCTGCTTCGACGTGAGGGTTTTGAGGTGAACCACATGGCGTAATCTGGTGCGGATTTAGCCGCCTGTTACGCTGCGTCGTCGTTGAAGAGGAGGAAGGACGATGACGCACTACGCTGGGCTGGATGTTTCTTTGAAGGAGACCGCGATCTGCGTGGTCGACAAGGCAGGCTCCGTGGTCTGGGAAGGCAAGGTGGGTACGACGATCGAGACGATCGCATCGGCTGTCACCCGCCATGCCCCCAAACTTGAACGGGGAGGCATGGAGACAGGCCCAATCGCGGTATGGCTCTCTCACGGCCTGCGCGATGCGGGGATGCCTGTCGACTGCATTCATGCTCGACGTGCAGCTGCCGCGTTAAAACTGCAGGCAAACAAGACTGATCGCAACGATGCCCGTGGGCTCGCACAACTTGTTCGATCGGGCTGGTACGAGGCTGTGCCCATGAAGTCGATCGCAACCCACCGGATACGGGCTATCCTAGTTGCAAGGGATCAACTCGTGCGGATGTGCACGGCACTGATCAACAAGATTCGAGGTCTTGGCAAGACTTTCGGCGTGATCATCGGCGCCGGCAAAGGAGCCTCATTCGACCGGGCAGTCCGGAATGCATTGCCGCACGATCCGATTGTTCGCGATTTGTTGGAGAGCCTACTCGAAACACTGACGCTGCTGCGCGAGAGGAAGCGTCGATTTGATCGCCAGCTGCATCGGATCGCACGTGAAAATGCAACCTGCCGGCAACTGATGGGGGCACCCGGGGTCGGGCCACTCACAGCAGTTGCCTTCGCTTCGGCGATCGAGGATCCATCCCGCTTCCGGCGCGCCAGCGACGTGGGCGCCTATCTTGGGCTCACGCCGACGCGCTACCAGTCTGGCGAGGTCAACATAGGCGGTCGAATCTCGAAGTGTGGCGATCGACTTACACGCCGTCTGCTTTTCGAGGCTGCCACTGTTATCCTTTACCGTACTGGTGGTGCGCTCGGACTGCGCACTTGGGCGGAAAGACTGGTGGCTCGTTCGGGCAGCTGGAAGGCGCGGGTCGCGCTTGCGAGAAAGCTCGCGACGATCCTGTTCAGGATGATGCGTGATGGCACAGCATTTGAGAACCGCCCGTATCCAGCATGAGGTAACTGTACGAAGGAGATGATTTAAACGGACACCACGCCCTCCTGGGCATGGCCACGGCGATCTCGCGACTTTCTTTGCGACCCTCAACCGCAACGGTAGAGCGGATCGCGGGAATCACATCGAGACGCCGCATGATCGAGCGCCACTCATGCGGCTGCACCTTACGCTGACCGCGAAGACGACAACGATCCGCTGACAAAGATCGATCAAGGTCCCGGGAGAATGGCTTGCGCAATTAGACGACAAGAAGCTGTTTCGGATCTATCGGGAAGAGCGGCTGACTGTCAGGAAGCGCGGCGGGCGCAAGCGGGCCATCGGGACCCGCGCACCACTTGAAGTCCCGGCGGCCAGGAACGAGCGTTGGTCAACCGACTTTGTCTCGGATGCGTTGAGTGACGGCCGCCACTTCCGCATTCTGGCCGTGGTCGATGACTTCTCCCGCGAGTGTCTTGGGCTGGTGGTAGACACATCGCTGTGTGGGGTGCGTGTGGCTCGCGAGCTTGATGCGATCATTGCGCGGCGTGGAAAGCCGAAGACGATTGTCAGTGACAACGGCACCGAGTTCACGTCGAACGCCATGTTGGCTTGGCAAGAACACAGCGCTGTTAGCTGGCACTTCATCGCACCCGGCAAACCGACGCAGAATGCGTTCATCGAGAGCTTCAACGGCCGACTGCGCGACGAACTGCTGGCCATTATGACAGCGCACCAAGCCGCACGAGCGCCGCGCTGTCGCCGTGAGCATCACTCGAACATTTGGCATGTCTGCGCTTGTTCGATCAGGGCGGAGCGAAGATGATGGCGCAGCATTTTCTATTGTCGGCGGCGGCGCGGACGCTTTCACTGAAGGCGATCTACGCTGACGGGGAAGAGGCCGCTTATCGGCGTTTCTGCCGTTTGCGGTGGCCTGAGACGAACGGGAAGCCGATTTGCCCGCGTTGCGGTTTTGACAAGTCCTATGGGATTAGAACGCAACGCAAGTTCAAGTGTCACGCATGCCATCATCAGTTCAGTGTGACGTCCGGAACGATCTTCGCGTCCCACAAACTTAGCTTTGTGGACCTGCTCGGTGCCATCGCACTCATTGCCAATGCCGCTAAGGGCCTGTCCGCGCTTCAGCTCGCGCGCACGATCGATGTCTCCTACAAAACCGCTTTTGTCTTGCTCCATAAGCTGCGTGAGGCGCTTGCCACCGAGACCGCTGGGTTGATACTGAGTGGCACAATCGAGGTCGATGGTGCGTTCGTCGGCGGCCAAGTGCGCCCCACGAACCGCAGCTCCGATCGTATCGATCGGCGATTGCGTGAGAACAGGCGCGCTGCTCGGCGCAGCGTCATAGCCTTGCGCGAGCGCGGAGGTCGAACGCTGACGGATGTCTTTCTCAGGGAACGCGAAGGCGTCGCATTCGCACACGCGCGGATTGCTCCTGGATCGCATGTTGTGGCCGACATGATCGCTCATTGGGACCTACTGGAGGACCGTTTCACGCAGATCGCATCGATCATTCAGCGGCTTACAGCTTTGACGATGGCATCCACACGAACCGCGCCGAGAGTTTCTTCTCACGCCTGCGTCGAATGATCCGAGGACAGCACCACCGCGTCGGGCCGACCTATCTGAAGGGCTACGCGGCCCATGCCGCCTGGCTTGAAGACTCACCGAACGACCAGCAACGGCGATCTTGTCGATCGATTGATTGGTACGGGGCTTTTCGCGCCCGTCAGTCGGGCTTGGAAGGGATACTGGCAACGCGAACGCTGACGGCTTCGCCGGAAGCCCACACGCATATCCCCTTGCGCTTCTCGACCATGCGAACAAGTTTGCGCCGGCAGCGTGGCGCAGGGCTTGGACAACCTTGAAGACTACGGAGTTTCGCAACGTTGAATCCGAGACGTCCAGCTTGCGCTCACCCATCACGCGCTCCGCAAGTTCCCGGGTTGTCAGTTCGCCGTCGACTTCCAAATGCCGGACGGCAATGTCGGCGATCTCGCCCTTCTTGAAGAAGCCATGGCTGACGAGATAGCGAACCCGCTGACCTTCTTCATCCGTGAAGAGGCGGATCGCAGCGTTGATATGCGCCAGATCGTGCTTCGCCTGCGCAATCTGCGACTGATAGGCGCTGATCCGGCCATGGACCTCCGCACGCTTGCCCTGAAGAGCCTTGATGATGAGTGGATCCGCCATGCCCCATTGAACAGCCGCCACGATCAATCGTCGAGAACGGCTCGTGGTGCGCTTGCTCCATAATGGCGAACTGCTGAACGAGACGCTGTTCCGATCACTCTGGCAAGCGCGTCGGCTGATTGCCCAATGGCAGACCGACTATAACGAGGAGCGACCCCACACGAGCCTTGGCGGCCTCACACCGAACGAATTTGCAACCCGGTCCACCCTGGACCATAACCAGAACAAACTCTGTTTATGATCAGGGACACCAAGGGGGCAGGGCTAGGTAGTTCTGGGGGGCAGGTCATGACGATTGTCGGTCTAGTATCGCCGCCGACAATTCACCCGTAGACAGAACGACTAAAAGCTCTGAATCGGTTCAGCGAGATGCAGCTTTCATTTTTTTTATAGCCTGGCTTGTTGTCCAAACGTCGCTCGAAAGCATTACGTAGTTAGTCAATGCTGCGGCCATTCCATCTAGCCCGGGCACCTTGGCGGCCGCAGTGGCATCTGCTGCAACCGCAACATCAAAGCCGCGTTCGAGCAACTCCCGAAGGTGTGATTCTACACACAGATTGGCGGACATTCCGGCGAGAATGACTTTTTCGATTTTGAGTTTTTGAAGTTGCAGAACCAGATCGTTGTTCTGCGGACCAAAGATTTTGTGCGGACTGCAGATCACTGCTCTCTCATGGTAGATTGAAGACTTGAACTCTTCGAGCCAGTCAGCCCCACTACCCTCAAAGCCCTCAAGGGTGAGAGCCCCCTTGCGATTGTACATATGGATGTTGTGCATGAGCCTTTCGAGTGCCCCGCCCTCCATCTTCCAACCATAGTCAGTAGGGTAGTAGTAGTGCGGACTGATCAGCAAAGGCGTCCCCGTATTGGTCGCGGTCTCCATTAAATTCTTCAAGTTAACGATGGTATTGTTTTCCCGCGCGCTTTCTCCAACAACTCCCCAGGCGACACCTTTTTCATGAAGGAAATCGTTCTGCCGGTCGGTAATCACGACAGCTGTGCGTCCGGCCTCAATTTCAAGCCCCGGAATTGGCAACCCGTGACTGGTATTTTTTTTCGAGCCATGCTTCAACTTTATTCTTTGTCATCGATTTCTCCAAAACGCTGACATGGCGGCACACCTGTTTGCAGATTGCCTTGTCCTGGACTGCCACCCGGCCGTTCAGGCCTGCCGGCGGATGGGTCTCCCGGCCAATTATATGTATGTCAACCCTTAGGCGAGGCAACTGATTCAGCAGATTACATGAAAAAGCCCGATCTTCTTGGCATGCGAGTTGTTGAACCGTGCGATGGGACGCGGCGTTCATCTTTCACACGACTTGCCTGGAGCATATTCGAGCGGAAAACATGGGCCAGAGCTGCAATCGTAGGAGTCGAGCGCGCGGCATCGCGCTTTCATTCGCTCTCTAGTGTTGGGCAGGCTGGTTCCATAACACGAATAGAACACGGGGCCACGCTTCCTATTGAAGGGGCCATAAATACTGTACTGGCACCGCCACCCTTTTGGTGCTGCTTCCGCGTAGCCATGCTGAACAACTACGGCCAAAACCACGAACGATAAACCAGCGCCGACTTTGATGAGCATAAACGCCTCCGAACCGGTGAGATCAATCCTTAGAGTTTAGCACTGAAGGCTTTGCAATGTTGCGGGACATTTTGGGCTGACCCTGCAGAGCGAACGTCCGTAGCTCAGGCTGGCCGCGCGGATCAGCCTGGCGGCCGGGACCAACTCGTAAGCCCGAATTTCAACTCGATTTGTGCCCTGCAAATTGCCATTTTGGGTTCGAGGCTGGCTTTCCTGAGACAGATAAACTCCGGTCTCTTCAAAATTGTCATGAACACAGGGAGATTAGAATGCGTCTCAAGGCTCGGTTCACGGTGTCGTTGATGGCATCACTTGATCTCGGGGCGTGGGCATCAGTCGCTCTTGCCGATAGCAAGATCATCCACGATGCTGAGTATTATATCCTCCAGACCCAGAACGGCGGACGCTGGGCGGCCGAAGACCACGAGTTGGACAAGAAACTGGCTGCACTCCGTGAGAAATATGGCCGCCCCCCAACATCGTTTACATCCTGTGGGACGATACCGCGTTTGGCGCAGCTGGTTTTCCAGCGCTCCAGAAAAACTTCGGTTACGAAACGCCCAACATGAACAAGATGGCGATGGAGGGCATCAACTTCACGCGGATGTACACGGAGCCGTCTTGCACGCCGACACGCGCTGCCTTTCTGACAGGCCGTCTACCGGTACGTCACGGGATGGGCGTGGTCGGCATGCCGCATGAGTTCTCCGGACTGCGCGCGGAGGAAGTAACAATCGCCGAAGTACTATCCGAAGCGGGTTACGCGACCGCTTTCTTCGGAAAAGGCCATCTGGGCGATATTGAAGAGAGCTATCTTCACAACCAGGGCTTTGACGAAGCCCTGTTTACACCGATGAACCAGATCACCTCTCTTTATAACCATCAGGGCAATGCGGCGAATGCGGTGTTGGGTCTGTTTCCGGACATCTATCCACCAGACCCCTATCGCTTGGACAACCCCGGGCTCGTGCCTGAGGGATGGGTGATGAACATCGAAGGCAAAAAAGGTGAGCTCGGACGCGAATGGTGCGGCACTTCGAATGAGTGTTACGACAAGGTGGACCAGGAGTTGGAGAAGCGAACCCTTGAGTTCATCCGCAAGAATGCAAAAGCGGGCAAACCATTTTTCGTATCGTATTGGCCGAACTTCCTGAACTTCCTGAAGCCGGTCATTCCAAAGAATTCTGTTGCAGGGCTAAAGGTGGCCGATGCATTTCCGATGCTGGACAAGTTCATCGGGACCGTTATGGACGAGTTAAAGCAACTCGGCATTGCGGAAAACACGCTCTTCATTGCCATGGCTGACAACGGTCCGATGGTGCACAGTCCGCCTCCAGGCTGGGGCATGCTTCCAATGCTGTATCGAGGGGGGAAGGGCGACTTCACCGAAGGCGGCGTTCGCGTCCCGGCGTTTGCGTGGTGGCCCGGCATGATCGAATCAAACCAGGTCGTCGTCGACATCGTTCACGTTACCGATTTGTACACGACATTCGCCCGATTAGGCGGGGCGACAAAGTACGTACCAACTGATCGGATTGTTGATGGTCTCGAGCAGACCGCGGTTCTATTCAATGGCGACACCCATGGTCGCCGTGACTACGTTTTCATCTACGCCGGCCATCAACTCGCAGCGACCGTTAAGGGGCGTTACAAGCGGCATTGGATTGGTGCCGGTGATGTGGCTGCATCGGGGATGCCGGAGGCCTACTATGACCTGTACATGGACCCTCGCGAGGAGAACCCGCAGTTGGTTCCGCTGATACACACGCAAGGCCAATTCAATCGGATGCGCGCTCACCACGAGCTGGTTAAGAAGAAGTATCCCGATGTCGAGAATGGCAAGGGGATCCCCTACACCGGCCTCTCGAACGCGCGGCCGGAAACCAAGGCGATAGCTAAGCGAGTCCGGGCTACCGTCGAAAGCATGCCTTTCGACGTCAAAGAATACCTTGGCTTCGACTTACCCGGCAGCGATGCCGTTGGTGATTGGGGACGCTAATCCCTCGCCATATGATTAAGGCCACCTTTTCGGAGGTGGCCTTTTACATTTCATGTTGAGCGGCGCCCCCTCCCAAAAAGCGAGAAGCCAATCAACACCCTCGGCACACAGCTGATCTAACCTGAACGTCCGCAATGTGGACCGTGCGGACATTGGCGATATGCGCCCAGGCCGCCGTTGAGATGTCCGCAGTTGGTTGAGAAGCAGACATCAAGAATGCGCTGGGCAAAGTCCGCTTTCGGGGGCAGAGCGGAACATGCCTAAGCTGGCTTCTTCTGCCTGCCCCCTTGTCCGCTTTGATCAACAAGCGGACATATCGGAAGCATCGAGTTGACGACCGCTACGGGCAATGAACGGATATCATCAGCTGGCACGGCTGCCCGGCAGCGCCTAGCGGGACAGTGTGATCGAGCGGCGGAAAAGGATTAGGCTCAACCCGAAAAACGCGACACCCAAACCGGCCATAGCAAGGAACTCATCGCGGACCGCCTCAAACCCGGCGCCGCGAAAAACAATGGCCTGCGAGAACGCCATGTAGTGGCGTGAGGGTAAGAGCTGCGTAATGGGCTGCAACCATGCCGGCTGGCTTTCGATCGGAGTCATGCCGCCGGAGAGCATCATCATGGGCATGATCGTCAGCAGCATCAAAAGCGCGAACTGAGCCATTGTGCGCGCGACCGTGCCGAGGAAGATTCCGACGGCTGCGGCCGAGAAGAGATAAACGAACGTGCCTAGGAACAACAGCGCGCGCGACCCGGCGATCGGCACGCCGATGGCATATTCCACCACGACCGCCATTGAAATTGCGAACGCTGCCATAATGACAAGGCCGCTCGCCAGCACCTTGGACGTCGCAATCTCGAAGGACGTCAATGGCATGACGAGAAGATGCTCGATCGTGCCATGTTCGCGTTCGCGCAAGAGCGCCGCTCCGGTCAGGGCGATCGTCAGGATGGAAATTTGATCGAGCAAGGCAACGACCGATTCAAACCAGGCCTGGACACCGTTCGGGTTGAACGCGCGGCGTGTGATCAGATCGACAGCCGACACGCTGATGGGATCGGAGCGCTGCGCGAAAATAGCCACCTGCTGCATCAGCATTTCCTGAATATAGGAACTGCCGGTCGCCGCCTGGATGACCGCTGTCGCATCGACGTTGAGCTGAATCTCGGGTTGCAGCCCGCGACGGATATCGGATTCGAAGTTCGGCGGAATGGCGACGACGAAGGTATAACGGCTCTGATCGATCGCCCGATCCAACTCGTAGGGTTCGATCGCGACGGGCGTCTGGAAATAAGGTGGCGTTAACGCGTCCATCAGAGAGCGCGACAGCGCGGAATGATCCTCGTCGACGAAGGCGACGGAGGCGTTGTTGACGCTCTCGGCATGGCCTGTGGCACGCGTCAAGAGACCCGGCCCGAACGCCCAGATGATGAGAGCGATCATCACCGTGTCGCGTAACAGGCTGCGAACCTCCTTCGTTCCAAGCCAGAAGATTTTGGACAGCGCTCCCATCGTATCAGCGCTCCTGTTTTGGCAGGAAGAAGACTGCGATTGCGACCAACACCGGAACGAAGGCCATGAGCGCCAGGATATCGGGGGCCAGATCGGCAAAACCCAGACCTTTCGTGAAGGCCCCGACGCTCATGTGCATGTAATAGGTTGTCGGCCACAGCATTCCCATGACCTTCGCCCCGCCTTCCAGGGATGAAACCGGCTGCAAGAACCCGGAAAACAGGAAGGTCGGCATCATCGAAAGGATTGCGGTGGCAAACACGGCCGCCACCTGGCTCGACGTGAAGGTCGCAATAAGCAGCCCGTACCCGGTCGTCGCAGCAGCGTAGACGAGCGCGCCGAGCGCCAGCGCGAAGAAACTTCCCTTGAGCGGAACCCCGAAGATATTGATCACGACAAACGTCATGATGAGAAAGTTCGCCAAGGTGATCGCGATGTAGGGCAGCTGCTTGCCGACCAGGAATTCGGCGCGGCGGCTTGGTGTGACGTAAAGATTGACGATGGTCCCGATTTCCTTTTCCCGCACGACGCTGACCGCCATGAGAATGGCCGGAAACAGGATCAAAAGCATCGCGGGAACCGACGGGCCGATGGCGTAAATGCTTTCGAAGCTCGGGTTGTAGAGGTAGCGCGTCTCGAATTTGGCCGGTTGGCGGGCCTGCGTCCGCTGACCCGTCGTGTCGGCCAGCTGCCCCAGGAAACTCTGGTGTGCGCCTTCAACGTACCCGCTCATCGTCGACGCCCGCATGGTGTTGGAGCCGTCAATCCAGGCGGAAACTTCGGGCGGGCTGCCGCGCGTCAGGTCGCGACCGAAACCTGAAGGTATCTCTATGGCGATCGAGATGTCGTTTGATGCCATACGCGCCTCCAGCTCGTTCTTGCTGGTGAGACGCGGCCTTTCACGAAAGTATCGCGAGCCGCTGAATTCGGAGATGTAAGCGCGGCTTTGCGGGCTGCGGTCCTGGTCGAGCACGGCAAACTTGATCTCATCGACGTCGGTCGTGATGCCATAGCTGAATATGAACAGCAGGATCGTACTGCCAACGAATGCAAATCCGAGGCGGACAGAATCGCGAAGGACTTCCTTTGTCTCGCGCAACGCAAAGGCCATGAGGCGCGAGAGGCTAATGCCCGAAGAGGGCTGCAGCGTACGCAGCTCAGGCTGCGTCAAAGCGATATCCCGGCCGCCGGCCGTTCCGTCCCGTTGCACAACGCCGGCTTCACCGCCACCGAGCGCTTCCTCCATGTAGGCTATGAAGGCAGCTTCAAGCGAAGTTCCCCCGCGCGACTGGATCAACGCGCCGGGCGTGCCGACCGCAAGAACCTTCCCGGCGTGCATCAGCGAAATGCGATCGCAGCGCATGGCTTCGTTCATGAAGTGGGTGGAGATGAAGATCGTCACGTTGTCCTTACGCGACAGATCGATGAGCAATCTCCAGAAATCGTCGCGCGCAAGCGGATCGACCCCTGACGTCGGCTCATCGAGGATTAGCATTTCCGGCTCATGCAGGATCGCGACGGCCAACGAAAGCCGCTGGCGCAGGCCGACCGGAAGCCCACCCGACAGTGCGTCGAGGTAGCGGCCAAGTTCGAAGCGCTGCACCAGATCGTCGATGCGCTGGCGGGCCTTGTCGGCTTGAAGCTGAAACAGCCGGGCGTGTAGGTCGAGGTTTTGGCGAACCGTCAACTCACCATAGAGCGAGAACGACTGCGACATGTAGCCAACCCGCCGGCGCATTGCGAGCGTGCCTGCCTCGACGGTTTCGCCGAAAAGATAGGCCTCGCCCGAGGTCGGCGGCAGCAGGCCCGTCAACATCTTCATCGTCGTCGTCTTGCCGCAACCGTTCGATCCCAGGAAGCCGAAGATCTCGCCGCGTGAGATCGTGAAATCGACACTGTCAACGGCGGTGAAGTCTCCGAACCGGCGGGTGAGCCCCTTGGCTGCGATCGCCGATTCTCCTTCGTCGGTGGTGCGCGGCGGAATAACGATCTCATCGCGTCTCGCTCCGTCTGCGTTGGGGAGCAGCGAAACGTAGGTGGCTTCCAGCGTCTTCGTGCCGGTTTGCGCCATGAGGTCGGCCGGTGTGCCTGCCCCAAGAATGCGACCCTCGTTCATCGCGATGAGCCAATCGAAGCCTTCCGCTTCATCCATGTAGGCGGTCGAAACGATGAGGCTCATGTCCTTGCGTTCGGCCTTGATCGCCGAAATCAGCTGCCAGAACTGACGGCGTGAAAGAGGGTCCACGCCGGTTGTCGGCTCATCGAGGATCAACAGGTCAGGATCGTGTATCAGCGCGCAGCACAGGCCGAGTTTCTGTTTCATCCCGCCGGAAAGCTTGGCGACAGGACGGTTGAGAAATTCCGAGAGACCCGTCGCCACCGTCAGCCGCGCAATACGTTCGCCGCGCTCGTTGCGCGATTGACCGAACAAACGGCCAAAGAAATTGAGGTTCTCTACAATGCTGAGATCGGCATAGAGATTCTTACCAAGCCCCTGCGGCATGTAGGCGATACGCGGACACACAGCCGTTCTGTGTTCCAGGCTCGACATATCTCCGCCGAGCACGTTTATGCGCCCGACTTGCAGACGTCGCGCCCCCGCCAGCAAGCCCAGCAGCGTCGACTTGCCGACGCCATCCGGCCCAACAAGCCCAACCGTGGAGCCGGCGGGCACTTCGAGACTGACGTCTTCTAATGCAGCCACTTTCTTGTAGACGTGCGAAAGCCCGACGGCTCGGGCGACGATGTGTTGGGAAGCTGCCATCACGCCACGTCACGAACCTGGGGCTTGGCGGACGGGTGGCTTGAAGCGCTTTTCAAGCCAATCTGGCCACGGCGGCGGACTAAGGCCGGGCCTTACATAGGCCACACCGCGGATACCCGTTTTGACAAAGTCGATGTGTTTTTCGACAAGTTCGGTGGGCACGCGCACCTTGACCCGGAACATCAACTTCTCGCGCTCGTCCGCCGTCTCCACCTGCTTGGGCGTGAACTGAGCCTTCGGAGAAACAAATGTGACTTTTGCGGGCACCGCGAAATCGGCGCCGTCGATCACGATGAGGGCTTCAGAGCCAATTGCCAGCCGATGAGCGGCGGCCGCCGGGAGAAAAATCTCCATGTAGACGTTCTGGAGATTGACGAGCGTCATCACTTTTCCGCCCGACTGGACGACTTCACCAGGTTCGGCCAGCCGGTAGAGCACGCGCCCGAGTAATGGCGAGGCAAGCTCGCAATCGCTGATCTGCGACTTAATTTCGGCTTTGACAGCCTGCGCGGCATCGACACCGCGCTGCCGCGAAACGAGCGCTGCGCCGCTTGCCGTCAAATTGGCTTTGGCGACGTCACGCTGGCTCAGCCGGGTGTCATAGTTCTCCTGACTGGTATGCCCCTTTTTCAGAAGGCTGCTTGCGCGTTCGAGTTCTCGTTCGGACAGCTTGAGCTGTGCCGTGGATTGAGCGATCTGTGCTTCGGCCTGCGCCACCTGGCTTTGGGCACTCGCAATCTCGGCGATGGCGCGCTGCAGCTGCGCCTTCAACTGCGCTGAGTTGATCCGCGCCAGCGGCTCACCGGGTTTGACGAGATCACCCTCTTGGACCAGGACGGCATCAACTCGCCCCGGAATCTTCGAGGCGATATCGACCTGAACGGCCTCAATGCGCCCATTGCCGACGACGATCCCATCCGGCAATTGGCGATCGTCGCCGCTGCCGAACAGCAGATAGACGAAGAGCCCGGCCAACCCCAGTACCGCGAATATGACTCTGAAATCTGATCTGCATATTCTGTCATTCTTGACGGCCATTTCAGACGACTGTGCAACGCCGCCGTGCTTGCACGGTACCTAATGTATTTTGACATCTGTAGGGGCAGCGCGATCATGATTTAGATCATGAACGTGCGGAGTTGATCCTGTTGCACGCTTCGCCGCATGAGGCGGTCCCAGATGATTGGTGGTCGCCTTGGTCTGTTGTGGGTCTTGGCCGTGTGAAAAGGCTCCAGACGAGAGGTGTGTAGTTCGGCTGGGTCGTGAAGCGCCAGGTCATCATTATTTGGGCCCATGGCGGTCTATGTGAAGACCCATTCGGCACTTTGAGCGCTGAGGGGGCAGATTTCGCCACCGATACGCCGCCTCAAGCCCGCATGGCCCTCATCAGTGGCCCGATGCCGATGATGTTCATGACCCTGGTCAGATTGTAGGCGAGCACGGCGAACGCCATCTCGGTCTTCACGTTCTTCAACCGCTTCATCAAGAAGTGCGTCGCGCCCATGCGTGCTTTGAGCGTCCCGAACGGATGTTCGACCGTTTCTCTGCGGACGCGCATGGCTTGCGGGTTCTCATCCAAACGGCGTTGGACGTCTTCGAGCACATGCTCGTGCTCCCAACGCGTGATGCGCCGTTGCGCGCCCGTCGTGCATTTTGACTTGATCGCGCAAGACGCGCACGCGTTCGTCCAATAGCGTCGCAGCGTCAGCCCCTTTTCCTCGTTCGTGTAATAGAACTTCAGAGTTTCGCCCGCCGGACAGATGTAGACATCTTTGCTTGCCACGCAGCGGAAGTCAGACTTCACGAACCGGCCTCTGAGCTTGTTGTTGGACGTCTGCGGCTTGGGCAACGTCACTGTAACGTCAGCCTCCACGCATTCCAAAATCTGCTCGCTGGTGAAGTAGCCGCGATCGGCAACGACATCGAGCTTGCCAACGCCGAGTACCGCCTTGGTCATCTTCGACATCGGAGCGAGTTGAGAACGGTCCGATCCACTCGTCGTGACCTCGTGCGCCACGATGAGATGGTGAGTGGTATCGACGGCGGCTTGCACGTTGTAGCCAACAACGCCAGAGCCACGGCCACTGGTTGCCATCGAGCGGGCGTCCGTATCGGTCAGCGAGACCTGGTTGTCTGGTTGAGCCAGACGCTGCTTGTCGAGCGCTTCAAGGCGCTGCATCTCTTCTTGCAGCTTGGCGATCTTCTCGCTCAGGCGGTCGATCTTCATCGCGCGCGCCTTCGAGCGCTCCTGGCGATCCGCACTTTCGAGCTGGTGGAGGTAGCGTGCGACGCTCTCCTCGATCTGCGCCATACGCCGCTTTATCTTGGCTTCGGTGAAGTTCCGATCGCGGTTGTTGACGGCCTTGAACTTGGAGCCGTCGATCGCGACGCTCGCCTCCGCGAACAGCCCGAGCCTACGACACAGCTCAACGAACCGCGCGCAGACCTTGCGGATCGCAGGGCCATTGTCCTTGCGGAAGTCGGCAATCGTTTTGTGGTCGGGAGCAAGCCGTCGCGTCAGCCACATCACCTCGACGTTGCGGCCAGCCTCGCGCTCCAAGCGCCGGCTCGAGTGCACCGCGTTGAGGTAGCCATAGATGTAGAGCTTCAAGAGAACCGAAGGATGATAGGACGGCCGGCCCGTCGTTTTCGGGTCCACACCCGCGAAGCCCAACTCTGCAAGATCCAGTTCGTCGACATAGACGTCGATTACGCGAACCGGATTGTCCTCGCCCACCCAGTCCTCAAGGCTTTCCGGAAACAAGGTCGCCTGCTCCCGATCCGCCCCCTCGACAAAATGCTTCACCAGATCCCCCGCGGAGTGCCTCCTCGCAGAATCCTAACAGCGTTCGCGTTTTAAAACAGCCAGGGTCATTAGCGGAAGTCAGGCTTGGCTTTCTGCACTTCCGCTAAGTAGACATTGCCGACACGGGCCTAGTGCGCTGAGGCCGTGGTTGGCGCGTCCGGATTTGCCCGCCGAGCAGACGTTCTCGACCCAACCGATGATGTTCGTTTTCGAAGGCAAAGCGGAACGTGGCTGAGCTGCGTTTGCCAGACAGCTACCTTGTCTGCTTTGATCAATGAGCGGACATAGGTGATCCGTCGTGTCGACGTTCGCTTTGTGCCAAAAGCGGACATTGGACGAGGTGGTCAGCCCCCATTGAGTGGCCCAGTTTGAATGTTAGTTCGGTGGTGGCCTGATTTCCAGACCCAGCGTGGCCGTCGGAGCCGCTCTCATACGTGTCCATCAACATGTCCGTTAGCCTGTCGACAGTTATCCCGTATTCCGCCTCCGCTCGGCGCTGTGCAATGGCCTGCAACTCGCTGATCCTCGGGGAGCCCTTGGGGGGTATAATAGCTTGTAGGCCTCTTTCTGTTGGGTCGGCAGCGAGTTGTTCTGCGAATAGCCAGCCATGGCATAGGCCTGCCGCGCATTGCCAAGAATTAGTGTGACAGCATCCTTGAGATGGCGAACAAGCGACACAAACCCGAATTTACGCAAATCGAATATTACCCGTCAGGGCTTTTGGTCGAAAGTGCTAGCAATCATTGAGCACAAGCTTTTCATTACCAAATATCCAGATTGAGTATCCTGATCAAGAATGCCCAAAAGTTGTTCTCCGTTGATCGAAATTATTTTTGAATTTTCCAAGCATTGAGCGGTGCCTATGCGGTGTGGGTGTTCGGGCACCAAAGCAACCCAGCCAAAAACCCTGGAGCGGTCCATCACTTGTTGAACGTTGAGAAATTCAAGACCGGCCTTATTTATAAAAGTTACTATCCCTTCCACGAGAACGTACACGTTGACGGCATCGTGACCGGGCCGGTAGATGATCTGTCCCTTTTCTAAGTCGAGTTCAACGGCAATCATCGCGATATCGGTGAGCGTACAATCACTACACAACTTAAACAGTGAGTTGTGCCCGAGGATATCTTTCACTTGTTCCGTTTTAAGCATGCTGAAGCCTCCGAAAGCTAACATCTATCGCAAATGTTTCCGATCTGCGCTGTCTTTTTGAACGTTTCAAATACAGGGAGAAAATGCATCATTAGGCAGGGTCTATCTGATGACTTTATCAGGCCTTAGAGCTGATGAAGCCAACCATGCTGTGCTGCGAGCATTGTCACGTTGACAACTGTCGGCCGCAAGCGACTGCAATGCGTGCCATTCTCAAGCTGCCGCGATCACCACTTGCCAACCCTTCGGTTCACAGGAAAACAGTCACGCCACATCTATGGTCTGCTAGAGCAAAATAACGAAGTCAAATAAGCGACGATCCCGGATTTTGTTGCGGCTATTGGCTTGGACTTAGGATTTACCGGCTGCCGCGCACTCAGTGTTATGTCATGAGCGCTGTTTCTAAGACGCGATCCAACCGGGCATAGTGCTTCAATCGACTGGTCCTTGTCGATGAGCTTATCTGCCACCCTTGTCCGAGCGCATAACGCGAACAGGTGTCCTGAGGGTGTTGTCACATTAAGTCTGATTGACTGGAATTTGCCGACAGCCGCTGATTTTGACGCGTGGGATTTCAAAGGCTTAGCCTGCCGGTCGATCGTCCATATTGGGCCAATTTCGCTTAATGTGACAATGCCTACGGCATCAACTGAGCAGGCGCGTTACCGTGACAATACCGCACCGCAACTTCCTCTGGCGATTGTAAAACTGCCATCTTCGCGAGTGGGCGTGAAGTCTGGCCCTTTGGATCGGCCTACAATGTCATTCGGCCTGATGCCTCCTGGAACGTTAGCTAAGGCCCTTCGCCGTATTACAGTGTTTGCCTGACGCGCCAGGATTCTCGGCCATGCGGCACGAAATGCAAAGATAGAAAGCGGATTACCAAACTCAATTAGATTATGAAGAATTCGACGAAATTATTCTGCCTAAGAGCAAAAATTTCGAGCGTATAGCCAGGAGGTGCCCCTATGACTAAGACCAAGTTGACCCGCCGCGACTTCAACCAGGCCGCCGCCGCAACGGTGGCGACCGTTGTGGCCAGTGCTCCTGGAACGGCGCGTGCGCAGATGACCGCCAGCGGCTTCGATCTCGCCATTCTCAACGGTCGTGTCATGGACCCGGAAACGGGTTTTGATGAGATCGCAAACGTTGGTGTCAAGGACGGTCGGATCGTCGAGATCACCAAGGAGGCCATCACCGGTGGTAAAGTCATCGAGGCCCGCAGTTTGGTTGTCGCGCCCGGCTTCATCGACACCCATTACCACTGGCCGCGGCCGATGGGGAACAAGCTGGCGCTCCGGGACGGCCGGACGACGGTTCTCGATCTGGAGATGGGAACGCTCGGCACATTGGTCGACCAGTGGTATGCCGAGCGCGAGGGCAAGAACCAGACGAACTTCGGGGCCGCTTCCTCCCATGAATTCGCGCGCGCGTTTGTCCTCGATGGCATCACCACGACCGACACCCCCGAGGCCATAAATCATCGCGGCTCAGAGAAGACCGGCTGGTCGTCCACGCGGCCGGACCTCGACCAGGGTAACGAGATCCTGCGGGTGCTTGACGCCGGCCTGACCGCGGGCGCCATCGGGGTCGGCTCGACGCTCGGCTACATGCGCGACGGCGTCTCGGCGCGGGAGGCCTTCGAGATCCAGAAGCTTTCCAGCCTCTATGGCCGTCAATGCGGCTTCCATTTCCGCTACACGCCGGGCACGGACACGATGGAGACCAACGGCATTCAGGAGTTGCTGGCCAATGCGGCGGCGCTCGGTGCGCCAGCCATCGCCTGCCATTTCAACAACCCCGGCTACAATCTGGTGCATGAATTACTGACCCGGATGCGCGAACGGGGGATGAATGTCTGGGGCGAGCTCTATCCATATGCCGCCGGTTCCACCGCGCTAAACGCCGTGTTCCTTGAGCCGGAGGTCTGGGTGAAGCAGCTGGGCTACAAGTACGAGGAGACGATCCAGGACGCGCTGACCGGCGAGTGGTACACCCAGGAAAGCCGCGCCGAGATGCTGAAAAAAGAGCCGGCCCGGATTGTTCAGGTCTACAAGATGCCTGAATCTGCGATTGCCGACTGGCTGCGGATGCCTGGCGTCGCCATCGCTTCTGACACGATGCCGATCGTGCTCGACACGATCACCTGGGATACCCCTTATGAAGAGCTGCCCAATAGCCATCCGCGCGGTGCGGGGTCGTGCGCTCGGACATTGCGCATGGGACGGGAACACAAGATCCCGCTCATGCAGAGTATCGCACAGCTCAGCTACAATTCAGCTCTCCCGCTCAGCAAGATGGGGCTGAAAGCGATGCAAGAACGTGGCCGGATGCAGAAGGGGATGGTTGCCGACATCACCATCTTCGACCCGAAGACCGTGACCGACAAGGCGACCTACGTAAAGGGCACGCTGCCCTCCGAGGGCATTCCCTATGTCGTGGTCAACGGCACGGTCGTCGTCGAGGATTCAAAGGTGCTCAAAGACGTTAATCCCGGTCAGCCGATCCGCTTCGAACCTACGGAAAGCCGAATGGAGCCGCTAAAAGTCGAGACCTGGAAGAACACATTCTACGCAGTTCCGCATGACTTTGGTGGCGGCGTGCCCGGAACACAGCCGCACTACAAGCATATCCTGCCCTGCTGCGAGTGAAGGCTACCGTTACCGAGGGGCCTCCTCTGGCCAGCCCCGCGCCACAAGCCTGCTCCAGCGCAGTGACCTGTTGGCTAGGTCCGCTCTTCCTCTGCAGCGAACGTCGATTGCTTGAGCACACATACGGAAGCCCGACTTCCGGTTCTGGTCCGAAGGCGAAGTCGCGGCTCGTGTTGAGGGTGGTCTGCTATGGAGGGGAAAGCGGACCTTCAACTTCTCTAGTAGGCAAGCGGCCGCATGGGGGTTAGCGTACGCCGCAGACCGCCTTCCGAAGCCATTCGAAGAAGTCGATAGTGTCCGCCTGGCATTGTCACGTTTACTCGTGTGCTGCGCGAAAATGGACGACGTCTCCGTGTTTTACGCCGCAGCAGTCATGGCATCCCACCTGTCCATAGCTGCCGCTCGGAACTGTCGTATTGTTCTGCGTGAGATCAGATGACGCTGGACGTTGAAAGTGTTGTAGATAGCGGCGTGGGTTGAGAGAAATCGTTGCGCGGCACCAGCTGATTTGAAGCGCTGCATCCGTCGTTCTCGCTGCCGTACCGGGAGATGCGAATTCTCGGCCCGGTTGTTGATCCGACCGCCGGTTATGTGGCGAGCTCTCATCCCAAGTTCGCTCAATGCCGCGCCATATGGTGGCAGTTTGTCTGTCATGACGGCGTCTGGCGAGAAGCCTTGTGACTTGAGCAGTTTCCGCATCAGCCTCAAGGCTGCTCGCTTGTTTCGGCGCGATTGCACCATCACGTCCAGGACCTCTCCCTCGCAATCAACGGCGCGCCACAGGTATACGTTCTTGCCTTTGATCGAGACGAAGACTTCATCGAGATGCCAACGCGTATCAGCACGCGGGTGCGAGCGTCTGAGTTTTCTGGCATAGGCTAGGCCAAACTTAAACGACCAGCGGCGGACCGTTTCATACGAGACATCGATGCCGCGTTGGGACAACATATCCTCGACATCGCGCAGGCTCAGAGGAAAGCGAAAGTACAGCCAGACCGCTTGCTGGATCACAGCGGCCGGGAAGCGATGGCGACGATAGGAAAAACTGCTCATCGGACGTTGATAGCATACGGCATCAACTGAGCAGGCGCGTTAACGGCTGTCGGCCGCAAGCGATTGCATTTATCGACAGTCCGAACGCAGAGTACGGGCCGACTGGTCACATCCTTCCGTGTTTCCAGCCGGCCTAAAGTTCGACGTATCTCTTACCGCGGAATAGCAACGCTTCCACCGCTTTCTGCGTTGAACATAACGACGAAGCGGCCGTCACCGCGTTCCGCATCAAACGAATACTGTAGCCCTTCGCAATCGGTGGGCGTCACCGACGTATATCCCGACTTGTTTAGCTGGGCCGCTGCTTGAGCACAGGTGAACGCAGCCATGCGCATTTGAATTGCCGTTTGCTGAGAGGCGATGGGCGAGGCCCAGTCGGCACTGGCAGCGGTCATTGCCCAAGCGGACAGTACCGATGCAAGAGCCAAGCACGAAGCAGATATCTTCATATGAGGTCTCCTAAGTTGGATTTGTGGACGCGGACTACTCTGTGTGGAGACCTGGCGAGCGTCTGTTTCGTCGGAAACAGAACCCACCTGATGAAGACCCTTTTAGATGCATCTTATTGTCCCGTGTCCGGGTACGACGCACAGACTTAGACGACTTCCAAATCGAGAGGTTTGGGCTCGTTGTGAGTCCAGGAGGGACGCGATGAGACGCGGGGACATGCCGGCGCCACGGTGAGCAGAATGGCCCGCCAGGGTCAGCCGCAGAGTGACCCACCGCACTTCTTAGCCGACGAGAAGATTCGCAACGTGCTGGATGGCCTGCGCGGTAAAGAGAGCCTTGGCAAGCTGCGTTTTAACGAAGGCAACGAAGAGACTTTCTTTTAACGCGGAGGACTGCCGCGGTCAGCTGACGGCTGAAGGCCACACCGCGATCGAGAGCTTCCGGAAGGACGTCTCCGTACGTACCATTTTGGATGCCAGGGTTGGTGCCTGGCATAAGCAATTGCGTACGATGAACCAAGAGCGTAAGTGCAGCAATGTCTCCCGCTATATGACGGGCTATTACGTCGGGGAATTTATCGTTCAACGAGATAGGTAGCGAACGACGTCGCAGCATCAGGGGCGAACAGCTTGGCGCACATGCGTTGCCGGTGAGCGGCAAGAACCCTTTGGAAGTCAACCGATGGACAGAGAAGGGCACGCCAGCCTAGGTGTGCCCGTCTGCTAGCCACAATCATTGCGGGTTGCCTAGAAAAAGAAGTCGTACTCGCTCGATGTGTCCGCCACCTGATCCTTCAAAGAGAAACCTGCAAAATCGGCGCTGACTGCACCACTCATGTCGGCCACCATAGCGCCGGCCGTACTCACCGCCACCGGGTTGTTGCCGCCGAACGGATCGGATGGTGTCCCTCCTGACGGTGGCCCACCCCAAATACCGTCGGGGTCGTCATCAGTCGGTTGGACCAGCTCGCCGAGGCGTCCAGCAAGATCGAGCACCGACGTGTCGATGTCTTCTATCAACTCTCGGGGCACGCCATCGATCCATTCGATCGGATCTACCTTCGGCCGTCCGTCGTCGATCCTGAAATCGGACGGGTTGGGATTGTCACCGGAAGGGTCATCCCAACCCGGATCAACATCCCATTTCCGCTGGCCTTCCCATTTGTCTTGAGCCTCATCCTGTTGCTCATCGGTCATGGTTCTAGGCTGCTGGGATTCGGGATCCTGGTCTTCCTGTTCTTCAGGAGGCGGGTCGGCAGCTTCATCGACGGCAGTATCGTTGGTCCCGTCATCATCGGTTCCGTCATCGGTATCGTCCTCCTCTTCTCCATTTTCATTCTCATCAGGAGGCGGGTCGGCACCTTCGTCGGGCGTCGTATCGTCGGTGCCAGCCTCCTCATCGTCTCCGAAAATGAAGTCGGCAATCGAATCCCACAAACCACCCTCGTCCTCCTCTTCTTCTTTTTCGTTGCCATTAAGAGGTGACGCGGGCTCAGCCGGTTCTGATTCTGTTGGATCCGTTTCACCCGGTGTTTGGGAATCCGGAATGCTACTATCCGCGTCCTCGATGTCGGCCATGGCGGCGTCGATCACTTGGCGCTTTGGGCTGTTCTCGGCACCAGCAAACAAATAGTCCACAAGCTTGTTGAAAAACCCCGAGCCCGTACCTTGCGAGGGAGTACCCTGGAACCCTTCGTCAGGAGAGTAGGTGACACCGGGAATCTTGTAGCCTGCGCCAGTGACGTCCTCGCCAACCTCCGTTCCACCGTCGGGAGTTCCTCCCCCATCGGGCGCCGTTCCCTCGTCTTCCTGCCCATAAACATCCGCCATGACCTCGTCAAACAAGTCATCGGCGACCATGCTCCTGGGATCAACCTCTGGTGCGGATTGCACCTCGGCTTCGAACGCAACGCCCTGATCCGCCCTACTCGTAATGTCATCGTATGAAGCATTAGGCAGCAATCCGTCGAGAGCACCCTGCTCCCCAGACGAGAGATCCGCGATCTGGTCGCCAAAGGGATTCTCAAGGCTGCCGAAGCGATCGTTGACGTCCTCGCCATGCCTGTCCCCCTTCTGCAAGCCAACCGTGCCGTCTTGTGTCTTGTGTTGCTGCTTAAGGGTTGTTTGCGTGTTTTGGTCCGAATCGTTCGCAGATATCTTGGATGTCTGGTCGGCTTTGGGTCTCATAGCGTATCTCCTGTTCCCTTCAGTTGTGTTTATTCGGGAGGCAGCACGAGCGCTATTGCTGCTCTCGGCTGGGAGATACGATCAGAAATAATCAGCTGCTGTTCCGCGGGTTTCAGGCAGAGGACATATATGCTTCCTGTAGCGCGACAGCCTGGCGTTAAATTCCTGACAACTATGGAATCCTACAACCGATGAAAATGTCAGCGGCTTGGCGCGAGTTTCAGGTGGACCACCGAAACCGGAAGTAAAATCGGCCCTGGGCGTGACTGACCGGGAGTCCGTTCATTGCACGCTGCGCAGCATATTTTTCATGCGCCGCTCCAAGCCTGAGACCATTGTTGCCTGGGTTCCCACGTCCGCAAGTTGACGATTAGGCACTACACGCGAAGCTTGTGTGCCGCCAAGAGCTGACGGGCTCCTTTGATGCGCCGGATTGATAGCGTCTTGCGAAGGCTCGATCAGAGGTTCTAGGGCACCACCACCGACCAAGGGGACCCCTGCTTGTAACCCAGGCGACAGACACGAATGGCGTCCCTGGTGTTGGAAGGGCGCGCAGGTGAAGCGCGGCTCACGACTAGAGCATTCAACATGACTGGCCGCAGCCAGCAGCGCCAGAGCCTCTTTAACCTCACAGCTCTATTCGAGAAAGCGCTCGCCATGAAAAACGAAAACCCCGCAACGAATACGTCCAGTGTGCGGATTGCCATCGTCATATTCGCCGGGATTATGGCGTCAGTGATGTACACAGTAATCTTCGAGCGCGACCTCGTAACGTGCGAAGACCCTAACGCTGCGCAAGAGCGAATCGTAGCCTGTTCCCGCGTTATCGAAAGCAACGGCTCTAACCCAGAAGTGCTCGCTGCTGCCTATAATAACCGGGGCGTCGCTCATCATGTGCAGAATGATTACAATCGAGCTATTGCCGATTACACAGCCGCAATCTCGACTGGTAAAGCCAGCGCGCTTGAGTTTTACAACCGTGGCAATTCGTTCAGCCTGGCGAAAAACCCCGAAAGCGCTATCGCTGATTTCAGTGAGGCTATCAAACGCAACGAAACTTACACCGATGCCTACCTTCAGCGCTGTGCCGAATACGTGAAGATGGATGACCGTCAAGCGGCAATAGCCGATTGCAGCACCGTGCTTGAGCTTCAGCCGAACAACCAAATTGCGAGGAAATTGAAGGCAACTCTCCTGGTACAAGTCGGCAAGCCTGAAGAGGCGATTATAGAGTTCGACAAGTTCCTTCGGGAAAACCCGCGCGATACTACTTCCATTCTCATGCGTGGAATTCTCCTTCTCGAGAGAAACAGCAAAAGCAAAGCTGAGGCGGACTTTCGGCGAGTGCTCGCACTTGAGCCTGATAACGAGGATGCTATGCAGATGCTGCAGTTGATCGGCGCCGAGGTTCACCAGCCTTGACCAAGCGCGGCGGGCCATCTCGGCACGCTCAGCCCCAGCCCCGTTGCCGCTTAAAATGCCCGCCAAACGCCGGTCGACGGAGCATTAAGAGGCCCGGCGCAGGGGTGTCCGATACCTCGGCCTGGGCATCGAATCGGTTACACTCAGTCATCTGCGCCTGAAGGTGTTCCAACGCCCTAAGAGGCTGTGATGGCGACGAAAAATGAAAAATGCATTCTAGACAATTCAGGGCATCGCGGGACACAGCGCGCCGCCAGGTCGCGACCGGCATTCCGTTACAAACAACCGCGCCGGCGGAAGCTGGAACCGACGGAGCAAACCTTCGGAACCCTTCGCTCACTCGCCAGCCGCATGTGCACTCAGAAGGAAGCCGCGGCCATTCTCCAGGTGCACGTGGATACGCTACAAAAATTCTTCCGAGCCTATCCTGAAGCTAGGGAAGCCTGGGGTGAGGGCAAAGAAATCGGCCGCGCGCAATTGCGCATGCTTCTGTGGCAACAGGCCGTCGACAATCCGGCCCAGGCCAGGTTTCTGGCCAAGCCAAAAAACTTGGCTTGGCTATCAAGACAACCCCGCCACCGCCAAAGTCGACGTCACCGTAAAGGACTGCTCTGCGGTTGAACGTCGGGCCCGGATCCTGGAGCTGCAAGAAAAGGTTTTGAAGACAGCCGCTTCTGCTGAAGTTGGGGCGGACTAAGTTACAGCGATTTTGCGCTAAGCAGCGCGCACACCAAAGCTCAAAACGTGGTCCGCCTAGGTTATTAAGCGGACGGGGTAGGGACAACCGCCGCCTTCCCGCCATCGTCAGCGGTTCGATACGGCATCGTCGCCGAGATAGAAGTATCCCTTCGAGAAACCGCCGCGCTTTTCCCGTTTTTGCCGGACGAACGCCAAGAATAAATCTTCTTCCGCCCCGTATTCCGCAGCAAGCGCGAAGACAACTTCAGCTACGTCGGCCAGAACTAACCGCGCCAGAAGATAGGTCTATGATGCCGTTCTAGGACTGTGGCGTGTACCAGATGGGCGAGGTGTAGGCGCGTTCCTGCAACATCATGGTCGTCCCGGGCAGCGGCTCGACCCCAAACCGTTCGGCATCATAGGCCGTCCAGCGCGGCGTCGGGATCTCAAGGACACGCGCCGAAGTAGAAGGCCGATTGCGCCGGGTCGAAATCCGGGTCCGTCCAGACCGCTATCAATTCGGGCGAACCGATGGAGTTGGACCATGTGGCATTCGCCACATCAACGGTGTTGCCGACCGGCGGCACCTTGCCACCGGCGTCGGGCTGACGGTCGCCGGACCAGGCCACGTCATAGACCTTTTCGTGGAGTTCTCCCTGATCGTCGAGCCAGCCCTTCACGACCTGATAGCGATCAAGGTTGGCGCCGATCGGATCCTTCAAAGCGGCGACGAGGAAGGTCGGTGCCTTGCCCTCGGGAGCGCTGGTCAGGTCACCGCCCATCGGAACGCCCTTCGCGTAGCCAATGCGCGCGGGCAGTCGATCCGTCTCATCACTCGGCGCGAAGTCCCATCCACCGAAGAAACGGACGATCATTCGCGGCCCGGTGGTGGCGTAAAATTCCTTGCGCTGCATGGCATCCCAGATCGAGGCCCGGCTGTTGTCCGTCGCCCATACAGCGGCATAGCCGGAAGCCCCAACCTCCCAGTCCATGATCTTCACGCCGGTTTTCTTGTTGTCGAAGAAAGTCGCCGTCATGCGCTCTGGACTCGGCTCCTGCGGCGTCGTCTTGCCGAAGAAATTGTCCTCCGCCATCGCCGCGAGGGTGTTGTCACATTAAGTCTGATTGACTGGAATTTGCCGACAGCCGCTGATTTTGACGCGTGGGATTTCAGAGGCTTAGCCTGCCGGTCGATCGTCCATATTGGGCCAATTTCGCTTAATGTGACAATGCCTCGGCGCGATTGCACCAGCACGTCCAGGACCTCTCCCTCGCAATCAACGGCGCGCCACAGGTATACGTTCTTGCCGTTGATCGAGACGAAGACTTCATCGAGATGCCAACGCGTATCAGCACGCGGGTGCGAGCGTCTGAGCTTTCTGGCATAGGCCAAGCCAAACTTAGACGACCAGCGGCGGACCGTTTCATACGAGACATCGATGCCGCGTTGGGACAACATATCCTCGACATCGCGCAGGCTCAGAGGAAAGCGAAAGTACAGCCAGACCGCTTGCTGGATCACAGCGGCCGGGAAACGATGGCGACGATAGGAAGAACTGCTCATCGGACGTCGATAGCATACGGCATCAACTGAGCTGGCGCGTTACCGTGACAACACCACCGCTCCAACAGATTGAGCCCACGCTCCGCCCATGCCGCACCCTCCCATGACTGACAAGCGCAGATGGACCACCCTGCTCAACTCCGCCGGAGCCATCGCCGCACGGTTCGAATTTATGATCACCCTCACACTCGCGCCCATCTTAGCGCAGGTGTTTTTCGGCGAAACCGACACCAAGGCGCATCTGCGCGCCACCCGCGGTTTCGACACTTGGGGGATGACGTTTTAGGTGCTGCTGAGCTGCCTTGCGCGCGAGGGCCGAAGCGGGCTGGCGTCGAACTAGTTGCCCGGCATTGCGGACGCCGAGGCGTGCAATTGCCCCACCGTCTTCGCCCGGGCTAGTTTTTCGCAAAGACTTGGTGTGCCGGCCGAATATCGTACAGGCGATCCAACGTGTCGTGATCGGACGGCTGCGATTGGATCGACAGCAGGAACTCATCCACAAATTCGGACGGCGTCGCAACGCGGGGTTTGCCCCCCACGTCTGCTTTCACGCGCATGACCTCAAGCCCGGACGCCAGATTTTCCATGCAGACGATGCGCGAAAAAATCATGTGCTTGATGTCGCCGCGCGGCCGACAAACCTCGCCATATCCGTTGTGAACCTTGCCGCCGGTTTGGGCTGCGAAGTAGCGAACCTCACGTCGCTTCCCGCGCTTCGTCTTACCTTGTTTCTGACTTCCCCAGAAACAGATCATGTCAGTGCCCGCGATCGTCTTGCGGCCGGTGAACACAACCTGGTGGCCGCGCTCGGATTTGCGCCGATTAACACCACCGTTCTTGTAGGTCTCAATCCCGACGTTCTCGTTCCAGAAAATTTTCAAGAAATCGCCCGGACGCGCATGCAACAGCTCATCGTCGCGAAAACTGATGCCCGTGCCCGTATGTTTCAAAAAGGCCGCGGCCCCTGCGCCGTTGGCATTGAAGATCCCAAACGGACCTTGGCCATCGAACATCGACGTTCCGTCCGGCTTGGTTTTGACGGCTTGAAGGGAGCGAATTTGGTCGACGCTAAAGTTAATCTGTCTGCTGTTGTGCAAGCGGGCCGCCAGATGCGTGTAGAGGGCGTAGGTCGCGCTTGTGCAATGGGACGGGTGGCCATCGCGAACATGCATCCCTAAGCGGGCACCGAGCTGGTGCACACTTACGACCGGCAGCGCAACGCGGCTTGCTCTGACGTCGTAGCCCCCGCCTGTGGGAAGGCCAGCAATGATCTCAAGGATCATCTTGTTATAATCGACGTCTTTGCACGCAGCGTTGCTTGGCGTGTTCGCGTGCCCGCTCGAACAAAGTGCCACTGTAACAAGCAGCACGGCAAGCGAATGCCGCAAACCTGATGTGTCAAAGAAAGGCATGGATGTTGCCGCCCTTTCCGCGCAAAGTGTTGATCCCTCCGTATCCGTTACATCTAAACAATTGCTATAGTAAGGCGGAGCGGTGCGCGTAATGCCGCATACCGGGCTTTCCGTTTGATGATTGTCGCTGGGGTGCAATAGTGCGGAGGATTGGGAGGTGTTGGATGTGGGGTGGGCACGGGCGTCTACGATGACACGACAAAGGTCGAGGACCTCGACCTCTTGCTCAGGCCATGGAGCGATTAGGCTGCTGGCCTTCGATTTCAGCACATAACGGACATTAATCCTGACGCTGCGCACGTCTGCTTTCAGGCGCAAAGCATAAGTGGGTCGGCGAAATCGCGTGATCATTAGGACTTAGATAGACACAGCGTTGGCAAAGAGGCCGTCTCCCCATTCATAGAGTGGGTGCTTGAAATCTGACTCCGAATGGATCGCCTTGCCCTTCCGACCTTGCCATTTCTTGCCATAGGTCTCGAAAGGAAAGTGTCGAAAGTAGTAGTCGCACGTCTCTTCCCAATGGGTTACCGACAAAGACTTCCCGTAATGCTGACAGTAGAGCTCCGTCTCAACGTGACCGGTTCCCTGCGGTATGCGTCCCTTGCCTTCAACGAATAGAACCTCTGGTCGGTTGCGCCAAAGCATGAGTATGTCGCGCTGTTCGGGACCAAAGTAGCGCCGGAAGTGCAATAGCCTTTGGTCCGACGTGTAAGGCGCTTGATCCTCTTTTGTCATGTAGGCGTCGAATAGCCGGATGCGCACGGCACTGCAACGATTTGACTTTGGAGACTGCACGAGCCCTCGGACGTCGCCGATGACGCGTTCGTCCGGATCGAAGCAGAACATCCATTCATGGGGCAGCTCGGACCGTGCCATATTAAGGAGGAGGCCTCGATGGCGGGCCTCTGCGCGCTTGCGCGCATCAACATTCTCCTCCCAAGCCTCATTGACGACGATAAGAGCAACCTTTGGGTGATTGCGCAGGATTTCGACCGTCTGGTCGGTACTAGCGTCGTCATAAGCAATAATCGCATCAGCGAAGCCGGAGAGATAATCCAGCGTGTCTGGCAGTATCGGCGCTTCATTGCGCATCCGCGTCATGGCGACGAGCAAATGCTTTTGGCCGAAAAGAGCTTCGTTGCCTCTTATGACCTGCTCGTGCTCGCAGAGCTGCCAGCTACCGTCCTTCATCTTAGCCATCAAATGTTCGCCAAAATCATTGCTGCCGTGCATTCATCGGCGTTGTCACATTAAGCGAAATTGGCCCAATATGGACGATCGACCGGCAGGCTAAGCCTTTGAAATCCCACGCGTCAAAATCAGCGGTCGTCGGCAAATTCCAGTCAATCAGACTTAATGTGACAACACCGACGAAGGACGTCGGCACGATCAATTCAGCTGGCCGGAGGTGACCGGACGGCTCTTGTCCTTGGTCCAAGCGTGCATCGAACCGTCGTAGAGTTGGTGCCCTTGGCACCCCCCAGCTCGCTCATGGCAAACCAGAGACCGCTGGCAAGGTGCCCACTGTTGCAGTAGGTCGTGTTGACTGCCGCAAGGTCGACGCCCAACGCACGCAGCGTCAACGAGATCTCATCCAGTTTGCGGAAACGCAGCGGTGGATTGTGCGCAAGAAGCAAGTCGTTGGGTACAACCTTCGACTTGGGGATGTGGCCGGCTGCAAACACGTAGCTCTTCTTCTGCTCGAGGCCGAGGTGGTAGTCGAGCGGGCGTGCATCGACCAGGGCTGTCGAATTGGCCGCAACGCTTGCTGCTACCTGATTGGTGGTGGCAAGTAGTTCATCGCGCACGCCGCGCACGGCAAATGACCCTGCTACGGGCTTTTCGGCCGCGTCCTTGCTAATCGGATGCTTGGCTGCTGACCAGGCCGCATTGCCACCGTCGAGGATAGCAACGTTGTCGTGGCCAACGAATTTGAGCTGCCAGTAGAGCCGGGTTGCAAGATAGACGTCGCTGGGCGACGTACCCGACATGGTCAGTACGACGGCACTGTCGTCGCTGACGCCCATATCCGACATAAGCTTGGCGAAATCAGCAGGGGCGAGGCGCATCTTGTCGTACGAAACACCGTCTTCATCGATAGTGGTGCGCACGGATTTCCACGGCACGAGCCGGGCGCCTGGAATGTGCCCCTTCTCGGTGAAGGCCTCCGGCTTCTTCTGGACGTCGAGTATGACGACAGCATCCTTGTTTGCCTTGAGCCACTCGGCATCGACGAGCGGACCAGGCACGGCAGCGGCGGCTGCCGAAGCTGCGAAGGCAATCGCAGCAATTGCCAGCGCGATAGCCGTTGCTGCGGCCTGCCTAAGTCGGGCAAAAGAATTCTGGAATTCCCATCATGGCGTTTCCTCTGAGAGCATTTTTTTGATTTGATCGACACATGCGTTCTCCTTACGCAGGAGAATTATTGTGCGCCCTGCCCTCATTCGCAAGCGTGGGTGTTCGAGGGGGCGTTGTCACATTAAAATGTATCGGTCGTAGAAAGTCTAAGGCTAACCAGTTTCAAGCGGTCGCTGTCACCTCTTGCCATCTGTCCATCGCCGCAGCACGAAACTGCCGAAGTGTTCGACGTGAGATGAGATGGCGCTGAACATTGAAGGTGTTGTAGATGGCGGCGTGCGTCGAAAGAAATCTCTGGGCAGAACCGGCGGATTTGAAACCTTGCATGCGCCGTTCTCGCTGGCGTATCGGCAGATGAGAATTCTCGGCCCGATTGTTGATCCGACCGCCGGTTATGTGGCGAGCTCTCATCCCAAGTTCGCTCAATGCCGCGCCATATGATGGCAGTTTGTCCGTCACGACGGCGTCTGGCGAGAAGCCTTGTGACTTGAGCAGTTTACGCATCAGCTTCAAGGCTGCTCGCTTGTTTCGGCGCGATTGCACCAGCACGTCCAGCACCTCTCCCTCGCAATCAACGGCGCGCCACAGGTATACGTTCTTGCCATTGATCGAGACGAAGACTTCATCGAGATGCCAACGCGTATCAGCACGCGGGTGCGAGCGTCTGAGTTTTCTGGCATAGGCCAAGCCAAACTTAAACGACCAGCGGCGGACCGTTTCATACGACACATCGATGCCGCGTTGGGACAACATATCCTCGACATCGCGCAGGCTCAGAGGAAAGCGAAAGTACAGCCAGACCGCTTGCTGGATCACAGCGGCCGGGAAGCGATGGCGACGATAGGAAGAACGGCTCATCGGACGTTGATAGCATACGGCATCAACTGAGCAGGCGCGCTACCATGACAACACCCTTGGCGGTACCATCAGGCACACTGACTTAAATCAGGCGTCGGACGCTCACCTTTGATTTCTATCAAATTCAATTCAGTGGAAGTGCGCTTGTTAATGGAGACACGGATTGCGATTGGCCGCGTCCTTTCGGTCGAGACCGGCGATCGCTGGCATTCCCAAATAGAGTGACCTTCCATGTTCACACGGACATTGTTTCTAAGTGTCGCGCTGGCAGCGACGATCGCAAGCGCTGCGGCGGCGGATGACACGATTCCGCCGGGGTTCAACACGCCCATCCCAAAGTCGATCCTGACGCCGGATAAGGTGGAGACGCGGCTTGGTACGCTGACGTTCTTCGATGGCGTCCCCACGGGCGATACAGCGAGCAAGGTTCTTGAGAACCTCGTGTTCCTGAGAGGTATCGAGACTTTCCTGAATGGAATACCCGCCGCCTCCATCGAGGCCATTCGGCTTGGCCTTGCAAGTGTCGGCGCCACGGAGGCGCATCATCTTGTGGTCACCGATGAACTGATGGATTCCGATCCGCTGTTCCTCACCCCGAACACCGACACCGTCTATGCCTTCAATGCCTTCGACCTCGAGAAAACCGGTCCGCTGGTCATCGAAGTGCCGCCAG
This sequence comes from uncultured Alphaproteobacteria bacterium, assembly GCA_963753045.1. Lineage (GTDB taxonomy): Bacteria > Pseudomonadota > Alphaproteobacteria > Rhizobiales > Hyphomicrobiaceae > Filomicrobium. Next base: position 126,333 of record CAVWAT010000015.1, on the reverse strand, counting down.
GATCTGGGCCGGGCACGGTCAATGACGCTTTCTTCCGCTTTGTCGTCGACATGGGTGCGCCGGGGCCGGACAAGGGCAAGGGCGGCAAGTACCTAATTCTGCCGCCGGGCTATGAGGGTGAGGAACCGGGAGGCTATTTCGTCGCGCGCTCGCGCAGCTACATCAACGCCCTTGTCCTGCGTGGCTTCCTGGTCGACGGAAAACCGGACGCGGCGGCGAACATGTTTTCCACCGGCGTAAAGATATATCCACTCGCGGAAAAGAATGATCCGCCGGAAATGAAGATCATTTCCGGTTCGAAGGTGCGTTACAACACCATTCACGCCAATGATTTCACCTTCTACGAGGAACTGGCGCATGTGCTCGACAAGGAGCCGGTCGAGTTCATCGATCCCGAACTGCGCGGCATTTTCGCCAGCATCGGGTTGCAGAAGGGCCGGAAGTTCGATCCCGATCCGGCGACCCGCAAAACCTTGACCGAGGCCGTCGCCGTGGCCAACGCCACCGCGCGGGCAATCGCCTTCAACACCCCGTATCCGGAAGCCTACCGCTACAAAAACAGCATCTGGCAGGAAGGTTTCATCGGCGGGGATTACAGGTGGTTGAAAGATGGCGGTGACGGCGGCCGCTTTCTCGATGCGCGGACCATGTTCTTCTACATCGCCACGGTCAACACGCCGGCCATGGTCGCCAAGATGGTCGGGCTCGGGTCGCAATATGCCGGCGCCATGCGCGATCCGGACGGTAATCCGTTCGATGGTGGCAAGACCTACAAGCTGACGATCCCGGCGAATGTACCGGCGAAGGACTTCTGGTCGCTGGTGGTCTACGACACCCAGACCCGCTCGGAACTGCAGACCAGCAATCCATTTCCGAGTCTGAACAACCTGCGCAATCCCATTGAGAGCAACGCCGACGGATCGGTGGACGTCTATTTTGGTCCGAAGGCGCCGCAGGGCGAGGAAAGCAACTGGATCGAAACTGTGCCGGGCAAGAGCTGGTTCGTCATCCTGCGCCTCTACGGACCGCTGGAGCCGTGGTTCGACAAGACCTGGAAACCGGGAGAGATCGAACTGATGAAATGACGCTAAGACCAGGCGCATTTGAGGTTGAGCACGACGTCGGCGGAATACACACCCTCGCGCAGGGCCCACGATAGCATGGCTTGTCTTTTCACACGGGCTGTCGCTTCTATGCGGCATAGGCTCGGCCTGCACCGTCTTAGGCGGCTGTAGACATCATCGATGTCTCTTGCAGCCTCTACTACGGCCCCGACAGCACGCTCACCGCGCAATTATCAAAAGGCATCGAAAAAGCGATGACACCCCAGGCGGTCTGCGGCGGACGTGTGTGGACGCCCTGGTAAATGCAAGCAAATTCTTTTCTTCGGTGAGCATGTGGTCAGGTGCTGACGTGTGTCCGGCCTCGATGTGCGGCTCTTCACGCGCCGCGGGCCTGTATGGAGATGCGAGGGTTGGGTCCAATACGCTTACGCGCGCGCGATAGGCGCTGTCCGCCTGGCCTGGTTTTCCCAATCCCGTCTCAATGACCGTTTGCCCATACCTCCGATCGACCTGCTCACATCTTCGACAGCCTCGCAGCGTTCGTGCAGCTTAAGCGGCACGTGCTGGAGTTCGGTATATTCCTCCGTGAGCCATAAGTGCCCAGGCGATCCGCGCCATCTTGTTGGCCAATGCCACGACAACCAACATAGGTGGTTTGCGCATAAGCATGCGGGCGAGCCAAGAGCCTTCTGGGGCACCTCGTTTCTTGGCCCAACATACAACAGCCGATGCGCCGATAATCAGGAGACGACGAAGATCTCGCTGACCCATTTTTGATATTTTGCCAAGTCTCGGCTTGCCGCCAGTTGACCATTGTCGGGGTGTTAATCCCATCCAGGCAGCGAAGTCACGACCACGCCTGAAGGTCTCGGCAGGTGGAGCCAACGCCTCTAATGCCGTCGCGATGACGGGACCGACGCCAGGGATCGTCATCAAACGTTTGGCAACCGCATCGGTGCGGGAGCGGGCCCTAATCTCAGCATCGAGTGCGCGGATTTGCTCGATTAGAGTTCGCACAAGATCGATGAGCATCAGGCAAACGGCGCAGACCGGTTTCGGCAGACCAGTATCAGGGGCCTCGACATGGCTCATAAGTCGGCCCAAATGAGCCGTCCCTTTGGGACCAACAATGCCGAACTCGGCAAGGTGGCCTCGCAGAGCATTGATCGTCTGGGTTTTCTGGCGAACCAGGAGATCGCGGGCCTTGAAGATCATTGCGGACGACTGTTTGTCTTCGCTCTTCACAGCGACGAACCGCATGGTCGGACGCTGTGCCGCCTCACAAATCGCTTCAGCATCCGCTGCATCATTCTTTTGTCGTTTAACGAAAGGCTTCACATAGATCGGTGCGATCAGACGAACATCATGACCTAATTTGCCGAGCGCTCGTCCCCAATGATGGGCGCTGGCACAAGCCTCCATCGCAATAATGCATCTGGGGTGCGCGGCCAGAAATTTGAGCACCTGGCTCCGGCTTAACTTCTTGCGGAAGACAACGGCGCCGTCTGCACTCGCCCCGTGGAGCTGAAACGAATTCTTCGCAAGATCTAAACCAATTATGCTAACTTCTTCCACGGACGCCTCCTTTGTACGCGGTTCTCAACACCGCAATCCTGGCACTTAAATGCCGTCGAGGGGCGTCCACCCCATCGCTTACGTTGGACTTTGATATCGCTGATTTTCTTTTTGAATACGTCACGCTGTTTCATGCCTTGCCTTCGCGGAAAGCAAGTAATGCGGCCTTAGATGACTATGCAGAAAATTGGCACGAGATTTCGAACAGCTATCGCGAGCTCCGACGGTGGACGTGTGAAGGTTGCGGCGTTGACTTATCCGAGCATCCATCGCTCCTCCACTGCCATCATGTCAACGGCGTACGCAGTGATAACACGAAGAGTAACCTTCGGGCCCTGTGTATGATCTGCCACGCTGAGCAACCCTCCCATGGCCACATGAAAGTTCCCAGCGATCAGCGCAGGCAAATAGAGCGGTTGCGCTTTGAGCAAAGTAAGCTCGTCAAGGCGACATAGCATTGTTTGCATGCAAGGCGGTGCTGACGCTTTGAACGAGCCACTCACTGGTAGTGCTAGCCCGCCGCTGTAAGCTGTGGAGGGCTGTCATTCCGCGACCAAGCCAAGGTCAGGCTGTCTCGAATTTCTTTAGAAGACTTGCGGCTAGAAAAGTCGGAATAGCGCAGCTCGACTGCCTGCAACAGGCGGGTTCGGGGAACTTTGTGGGCGCCTAGCATGACGAGTAAGACATCGCCGTTTCACTGTCGCGAAGGTGCTAACCTAGATCGTGATCTAACAATTCGGGGGGCATGACACATGTGGCGAGCGATCACCGTCTTTGCTTTGCTTTTGGGAGGGTGTGCTCACTCGGAAGTCATTCCGTTGTCAGCAGACACCGTGCAGATCACTTCGGCTGCCGCGCCCATGTGCGGCATGACAGGAGCGCAGAGGGTCGCGCTGCAGCGAGCAGCCGTTGAGACAATCAATCGCGGTTATGATCGGTTTGTGATTACAAATGGAGCTTACCACAACAATGTCCGCGTGGTCGGGCATACGCCCGTGATTGCGCAATCGTCTGGCACGGCCTACGGTCACGTTTACGGGAATTCCGCAACGATCAATACCGCCTCGACCACGACAGTCACCGGTGGCCAACCCATAACGGGTGGCACACATAACCAAGCGTTGATTGTGAAGATGTTCCGCGATGGCGATCCGCTGGGATCGAACGCCATTTCGGCGCGGGCTGAACTCGGCCCCGAATGGAAAGAGATTGCAGCTAACGGGTCCGTGACTTGCTTGCCAAGTTGAGCAACGATCTGAATGCTAGTGCCCTTCTCCCGTCGCCGGAAACCGAATGTATCTCAAGGGTCTTGTTCGTGCACATTCTAGTCTCTATCTTGGCTCGCTTGAAAAACCCATATCTAGAGCTCTCCGAGAAGCAGGACTGAGATAGCAGCTTCTTTAGAAGTTGCACCTGTCCCCCAAGGACACGAACCAGAGGCCAAGTATGTCCAGAACAGGCGGCGGGAGAAAACCGCTTTCTGATTTATTCGGAACGTTTGATCGCTTTGAAGGGATTGGAGACGAGACCCCTGAATTGATTGCAGACGTTCTACGGCACCGTAACGCGTTGAGCCAGCTTGACGGATGCTCCTGTCTGCTAGCGCAGCACGTGCCTCTATCTCCCGCATGTAGGACGCGGCATGTAGCGAATTCCATGGCGCAGGCAGTGGATCGGTTGGGATGCAATCTCATCCCAAGCGACGGGACAGGTCTTGCCAGAGAGCCTGGCAATGGCGCGGAACTTCAGCAATATCTTGAGAACCTGGTGCCGATATTAAGCGCAATTACGCAGGTCCATCGAGAGGCCGGCGACAGCCTGGAGGAGTGGCGACGGCAACTAGAGCCGAAGGCTGGAGCACTAAGGGCGGTAACGCGGAAGGGCCGCAGTAGCCAGGCTCGGCAAACGCTCGCGCGGCAGGTGGATCAACCACCCGACAGAAGCAAATCGATGCTCCGTGTCATTTATGCGCTTGCCAGCGAGCACTATCAGTACAATCCAAACAACCTGCGCCAGAAGACAGCACGGCGCATCATGGATGTAACCCATAAACACAACGCTGACGTCAACGAGGATACGATTAACAAGCTGCTGAAAGAGGCAGCGCAGCTTCTCAGTGGCGACAGAGACTAGCCGAGACACCGTCCTGCCCCAGCCCACCTGGCTTCTCCGAATTCCACAAGCCGTTGTCCAATTCGGACTCAACTTTCGCACCTTGTGCCAGGTTGAGCGCATTCCTATTCGGACTTGGAGCTTGCTATGCCTGCAAATGGAACATCACCCGACGACAACCAGCTATCGTCGCCACTTAATTCGACTGCCGCATTACTCCGGGTCGCTGCCGGGTATCCGCCCGTGCCGGGCCTGGCACGAGTGCCCTGCAGTGGGAAAAGCGGGGAGCGTGGACCGCTAGTTGGCATTAGCCGTCCGTTGATTGAAGAGCTGCCACGATCGCTCGGGGTCTGTCTGGCCACTTCTTATACACGGAGGTGACATGACCAGGAACGATTGGGATCCCCTTTTGTCGCGTCAGGAGGCTGCGCGCTTGCTGGGCGTCAAGGTCGCAACACTCGAAGTTTGGGCCTCGACCCGGCGCTACGAGTTGCCCTTCGTCAAGGTCGGCCGTCTTGTCAAATACCGACTGTCCGATCTCCAAGCGTTCGTCGAAGAGCGCAGGCGCCCTGTTAGCGATCGGGTCTGATACCAGACCTCTATCTTCGACGGAGTGCTCGGCGGCTTTCCACCGAACGCTCGCTGGGTCGGGCAGTGGAACTCTCTGAGAGGGAAAAATGCACGGAACCAATTCTGGTTTCGTTGCCGGCGGGCACGCGTCCGCTGACGACGGTTTCCTGCGCCTTGATTTTAGGTTCGCCGACAATACTGACCTCGGGCAAATGCTCGGCGCCTCGCCTGCGCCCAATCGCCGTCACCTTGAAGTCCGCAACGCCGTCATCATCGCGTGCGTGCTCGCGGCATGGGAACATGGAGATCAATGGCTGGCCTATCCGAGAGATCGCAGTCGCTTCGCAACTCTCAGGCGGTATTTCGGAAATTTGTGGTCCTACAATGCCCTGATGTGGGCCATTGACACGCTCCTGTCCGAAGACTTGATCGAGGAGCAACGCACGCGGCCGACCCCGGCAGCCAAGCAAGCCTCGTCAAAAGTCCAATGCTCAAGGATGCGCGCGACACTTGCTTTACTTGAACGCCTCCCGACCATTTCCACCGCCCAGCTCGATCTTTTTCCTGGCGAACTGATCCGTCTTAAACGATCCAGGAAGCTGGTCGACTACCGGGAAACAGATCATGTCCGTTGGCTACGCTGCGACGTGATCGATCAGAACGAAGCGCTCCAGACGCTCAACATTGAAATCAGGTCTCCCCGCTGGCGTTTGACCCGTCACGGTTTTCTCACCAATGATAAGAGGACGCTCAATCCGCTGCGGTCTCACTGCTACCGCGTCTTCAACGAGGAATGGCACTTTGGAGGGCGTATCTTCGGACCATTTTGGCAGAATTTGTCAGTAGAGGACCGGGCTCGCCTGACAATCAACGGCGCTCCCGTGGTCGAATTGGACTACCAGCACATCCATCCGACCTTGTTGGCAGCCTACGCCGGCATCGAGCTTGGCGAAGAGGATCCCTACCTGATTGCCAGGTTCGCGCGCCGCGACACCAAGCAAGCTTTCAATATCTTGATCAATGCAAAAACAATGCGCGCGGCTGTCGGCGCGTTGCAGAATTATTTCGTGAAACAAAAACGGCGGGAACCCGGCAAGCATGCCAAACGCGTCATTGCAGCCATCAAGCAGTACCACCCAGCCTTTGAACACACATGGGGCGCCGGAATTGGGCTCCAGCTCCAGGCTGTCGACGCGCACATCTGCGCCCACGTGCAACGCGCCATGCGCGCCCTTGGCCATCCCGTGCTTAGCGTCCACAACTCGTTCATTGCCCCCGCAACGAAAGAGCTTCTGCTAGACGACGTCATGCAAGACGTCCTGGAGAGGGCCAAACACCAGCTGGCAAAAGGAGATACGAACGTTCTCCTCAACCTGCTGAAATAACGTCTCTTTTTTGAAAAAGCTCTGACTAATGGAGGGAACAGTGGTTAGGGCGTTCCATGCCTGGCGTCTGAGTGATCAATCGGGCGCTCCTTCGGTCTCGGTGGAAAAACCATTTGATCGACGGCCCGCCAACGTTGGCAAGCCGTTGTCATCGTTGTCACAGGCCCTTCCCTTCGCGCGGCGATTTCTCATTTGGTGCGCCAACAATGGCATCCATGGCGAGATTGATTGTTCCAGGTTGTTTGTCTTATCCCAGGAATTCGCGGAGTTTTCTGGCGCGCGCGCCGTCAGCGATAGAGCCTTGTCGAAAGCGCTGTCACAGCTGAAGGTTCGAAAGAAGGTCCGTGACATCAAAGCCCATGAGAAGGGCCTCGTGAGCTACAAGACGAGCAAGGCGAAACGCCCGCGTGTGACGGTCTACATTTTGCCAAAAGAACCTGTAGCGATTTTAGAACCGAACCAGTCCAATCTGGATTTGTTTGGCTGATCCGTTCGAGTAAGGTCCACATTTTTTGACGGATAAGGGACGAGTTCAGCGAGGCTCGCCTAGCCTCAGCACATGGTAAAAATTGCTCCATTAGGGGGGGCGAATACTCGGGCGGCTCACGATTCAAGCTGATCCTTACCCGAGGCCTCGGCTGCTTTAGGAGAGGCTACTGCGCAATTGTATATCGGCGAGCCGAGCTTCGACCGAATGCTCTATTCTTCAAGCCTTTTTTCTGTGGCCATAGTCCTGCGGAAACATGTTGCGCATCATGAAGATGTAAGTCCGCGCGTTGAAGGCAGGCCCTGCCCACAGCCCCTCGCGACCCTGTCGCTCCCACCATGCTTGGCTGGCTTCGCGCGCGCGCGTGACGGCGTCGCAAAATTCAGGATGAGCCGCTATCCACCGGTACATCGTCGCCCGGTGCACACCTAGCGAAAGTGCCATTTGAGTAAGGCTGGCACCCTCCCTCCCAAGCGTCACAACGCGATCACAGTGTGACGCCTTGTAGGCTGTTGGACGCCCCTTTCGTGTTGGCTTCTTCGGAGCCTCCGAAGGCTTTTTTGGGTTCCGCTTCTTCGTCATCATTCCAATCTGTCGGTTCCTTCACGCGGACCTAGCCATGGCCGTGGCGAGATGAAACATCCCAATTAATCTCGTCGCTGCTTTCGGCGCACAGCAAGTGCTTCAATCACCAAGGTGCGCACAACTTCCCCTTTCGTGATCCCTTCAGTAATTGCGAGCTGTTCAATCACATCGAGCTGCGCGGGCTCGAACATAATTGGCAAGGATCGCTTGCGCTCGGCTGCTGGCAATGGTGGCCGCCCTCGTTGTGATTTGTGCGGAGTTCTTTCGTAATCGAGACATAATTAAAATATATCATATTATATATAAAAGTCAAAATTACTCCTGCGTCAGTACCAGCCGGACCTATTGAGCAGGCGGTTCTCAAGCCGTACCACTCAATTGGGGCTGACCAGGAGTGAGCTGCCCCCATCGAGTGGGCCGGCCTTTGCTTATCTGAAGGAGCTAGCTCTCGGCAAAGCCGTTTTTGCGCGTTCTTTACCTGCGGTCGAAGAGACGTCCGAAAAGTGCGGCGATGTGTCAACGCCGGAGAGATTTTGCAGCAGTTGGCCGGAGCAAAAGTGCAGCAGTGATGCCAGCAAGAAGGCCCCCCGATATCGGGGGGCCTTCTTGCTTGTCGCGTCTCATCCCTCAGTGGTGGGTGCCGGTGGCGGCTTGGGCTTCGTGCGGCGTGATCGACGTTTGCTCTGAGCGAGGCGGTAGCTGTCGCCGTTCATCTCAAGGATGTGGACGTGATGGGTGAGGCGGTCGAGCAAGGCGCCTGTCAGGCGTTCTGAGCCGAACACGGATGTCCACTCGTCGAACGGCAGGTTGCTCGTGACCATTGTGGAGCCGCGTTCGTATCTTTGCGAGAACACCTCGAACAACAGTTCGGCGCCGATTGGTGACAATGGGACGTATCCCAGTTCATCGATAATCAGAAGCTTATAGCCGGCGAGTTGACGTTGGAGGCGCAGCAGGCGTTTCTCATCGCGAGCTTCGATGAGGCTGTGCACCAGGGCAGCTGCGGTGATGAAGCCAACCGGCAGGCCTTTCTGGCAGGCCGCCAGACCGAGCCCCAGTGCGATGTGGCTTTTGCCGGTGCCGGAGTTGCCAACGGCAATAATGTTCTCGCGACGATCAATATAATCGCAACGTGCTAACTCCAGGACCGCCATCTTGTTCAGGGACGGAAGCGCCAAGAAGTCAAAGCTGTCGAGGCTTTTGACGGTCGGGAACTTGGCAGCCTTGATCCGGCGCTCGACCATACGCCGCTCACGATCGATCATCTCCAGCTCGGCCAACCGCATCAGATAGCGCGGATGATCAACACCTTCGGCTGCACACAGTTGGGCGACCTTGTCGTACTCGCGTAGGAACGTCGGCAGCTTCAGCGCCTTCAGGTGATGAGCCAGCAAGATCTGTGGCGTGTCGGTCATGCTGCCACCTCTGTTAGGAGATCCATGTACGACCGCGCCGATGTCGTGGCGACGACGGCCTTTGGCAGATAGGGATAGATCGTCATGTCGAGTCGTGGTGGACGCCGCTCGATGCGGCACAGAACGAGATGCTTGACGGCATCAAAGCCAACCGCCCCGCGAGAGATTGCATCGCGAACACCAGCAGCCACGTCATCAAGTTTGAACACCTCTATCAGACGCAATACCTGCACGAACTCGCGTTTGCCCTTCTTACCCATGCGGGCTTCGAGCAATCGGCGCAGCGTTGTGAACGCCTCGGGTAGCGCCCAATCAGCAAGAGGTGCAGCCTGGTCGAGCGCGTTGGTCTTCTGCTCGATCAGTGCCAGGTAGTGCAGAGGATTGAACACAAAGTCCTCGCGCTCATAGGAGCGTGGATGTCGTGCGATAATCTGCGCCCCGCAGGAGATGACAACCTCATGCACATAACCACGGATCAGAACTTGTCTGTGTCCGTAGGCCGTTGGAACCGAGTAGTCGTTTAGGCGATAGCGCACCAGTGACAGCGAGTTGACGCGGCCCGGCTTCTTGTCACAGGCATCGTATGGCGCCGGCAACGGCTTCTGGAAGGTGGCAAGGTCCCGCTCTAGCCGTTCCCCGATCTTAGTCTCATGACCGCGCAACCGGTCGCCCTGCCGCTTCCGGCAACACTCGACAAGGTGCGCGTTCAACGCATCGAAACTCTCGAACGCCGGGACCGGTACCAGGAAGTTGCGCCGCGCGTAACCGACAAGCCCTTCAACCTTGCCTTTATCATTACCTTTACCGGGGCGACCGAAGCGATCCGTGAACAGGTAGTGCGATTGCAGTTCGCTGAACACACGCGTGCGCCGACGGCGGCCATCGCCAAGAATGCGAGCCACCGCGATCTTCGTATTGTCGTAGAGGATCGACTGCGGCACGCCACCCAAGAACGCGAAGGCTTTGACGTGGCCATCACAGAACGCCTCCGTCGTCTCTGCCGGATAGGCCACGACAAAGATGGCGTCGGAGTGCGGTAGATCTATCGCCAAGAAGTGGATCTTGCGCAGGGTGCCACCGATCTTGGCCAGTGCTTCGCCAAAGTCAGCCTGGGCATGCCCCGGCGGGTGCGCGAGCGGCACGAACATCTCTTGGCTGCGCTGGCGCCAGCCCGCGATGTAATCCTTCACGATCGTAATGCCGCCGGTAAAACCGTGCTCGTCGCGCAGCCGCTCGAAAATGCGCTTCGATGTATGCCGCTGCTTCTTGGGTCGATCCTTGTCCGCTGCCAGGATCGCATCGATCACGCCGGTGAAGGCATCGAGCTTCGGCCGAAACGGCGGCTTCGTGCGCACATACCCTGGCGGCACAGAGAACTTCAACATCTTGGCAACCGTTCGCGGATCGATCCCAAACCGTTCCGCCGCAGCACGACGGCTCATCCCCTGGATCTGCACCGCATGCCGAACCCTTGCGTATAGCTCCACCGTCTTCATCCCCCAGCCCCCGCCAGCTAACGCAGGCACTGGGACTATCTCTGCCGGACTTTTACGCCGGCGCAACCAAACAAATCAGCCGCTTCTTTGAGGGATTATTGCTCCGGCGTTTACATTCTCTTGGCTAACGTCCGCTGTAACCTCCAAAGCGGACATCACCGATTGAAAATGCGGGCCTCTTACCGACCCCGTTTGTCGAGCAAGTCATCGCCGATGCGATTAACCTGCCGCCTGGACACTCTGAGCTGTGATCAGGCTGCTTCGCCTCCTTGAAGTCGCCTCTGTTCAAGGCCGACACCGTCGAGGTTGTACGGTGATGTTTTCAACTGATCGGCCCGTTGTGCATACCGGCGAGGCATTTCCATTGTCTTGTGCCTGGTGACGCTTGAAATGGCTCTGAGGTCAGCGCCGCTCTCCGCGGCTGTCGTCGCAAAACCAACCCGCAGACTGTGGCCGCTGAACTTGTCCGCTTCGGCCTGGGCTGTTACGAGAGGAACGCCCTGGCGGACGTGGTGGTCGGCCACCCGCGTCTTAATGATGAGCGCGACGGATTGCGCGTGCAGCCGTCCGAAAATCTTACCGCCTTTCGTCACCCGCCGCAGAAGCGGCTCCCCTGGACCGATCCCCGCCTCTTCCAGCCAGGCTTCGATTGCCTTGACGGCATCAGCGTTTGGCGCGCGTGGGATTGTGATGGGTTCCGGTTTGCTGCCGGCCGTCTTGGACCGGGCGAGGGTCAGCTCGATCGTTGTAGCCTTGATTTGAATGAACCCGGTGCCAGAGCCGAGTTGATCGAAGTCCAGCCCGACCAGTTCTGATCGACGTAGGGCAAACACGTAACCGAGGGCAAACAGTGCTGCGTCGCGACGGCCTTTCGGGGTCGCTTCACATGCCGCAACGATGTCCATCACGTCCAGGGCACGGAGCGGTTCGACCTGGCGCTGCACCGAGCCATGCTCGCGGGCAATGCCCTTCATGACGTGGACGAGGTCGGGATGGGTCGTGTCGAATGGATGACCCTTGGCCGCGTGCATCGATTTAAGGGCAGCGATGGCGGTGCGCAATGTTCCGACCTTCTGACCGGCGTCGGCGCGGTCGGTGAGCCAATGCGAAACGTCAGTGGGATCGGCAGGCAACCCTGGACGCTCGTGCTCCTCGGACCAGGCGAGCCAAAGCTTGATCTGCGCGGCATAGTTTCGGCGGGTGTGCGGGCTCAAGGCCGACTGGGTGTAGGCACGGGCGCGCTCGGCCAACTTCTGACGCTTGGCTAGGGCTGTGGTTTGTTGAGATGGCGCAGGAACGTTTTTCGACATGTCTGACCCCCGATCTTCTGATAGCATTACTAGTGATTAGTGTAATAGTCAAAGGTAAAATGAGTGCTTTTGTACCAGATTTGTTCCAGGTGCAGTTTGGGTTAAATCCTGGCCTTTTCGGGTGCGCTGCTGCGACAAATCGGACCGGCGGAGTATTCTTTGAGAATCGTCAATTTATTTTATCTACAACAGCACTACATAACCCACAGGTTCAAGAGCAGCGCTGAACGGTCAGTTGCCCCCCGTGCTGATCACCCCCCCCCTCAGCGCCAAGCTCTTGAGCAAAACTAATGAGTACGCGTAAAACCCACGACGCCACCGGATCCCTCCCTCGGTTCGGTGGCGTTTTTTTTGCCATCGCGCAAGCCTGGTTGTCGTGATCTGGCTCTATGGCGGGACATCAGCCTATGCCGTCCGCCTGAGGCGTGACATTCGCCGCGAAGCAATCCTGATGTCACGAAGGGAAGCGTGACACCGCAGGGTGCCCTGGACCCATACCCAAATGACACACCGGACGCTCGGTGATTTTGTCTGCACCATGCAGCGGATAGATGTTTGCAACGGGCCAGGCCGATCAGTTCGAAATCGACTTGCAACAGAAGAGCCGGCCATAAGATCAACAGGATGGACGAGCTGTTACCCTGGCGATACGATCAGCAGCGCTGAGAGAGGACGAACGCCGGACGCTCACGGACAGCGAGTGGGTACGATAGCAGAAAGTTTGATAGGCGGTGGAACCGTCGATACACTCCAACTCGGGTCATTGGGAATGCAGTGATTGACTGATCATTTCGCTGAGGAGAACGCCAATTGCGTCAATCGCACCCGTCCGTGAGACATGTTGCATTAGAAGCGATAGACCACAGCCACAAATGCAAGCAATCCGAGCGTGCCGATCAAGACCGCGATTAAGCGCGTGCCCGAGAAAGGCATGCCGGGATACTCCTTGTGCAAAGCCCTCAAATCCCGCCCGTGCTCGAACGTCCCGATTAACAGCGACAGGAGTCCAATGCTAATCAATGCCAATCCGAATTCGCGCGGCCCGATCATTGTCGTCTTGATCAGTCCGGCACGCGGTACCGTGCCTGCTATCTCGATCTGAAAGAACTTGTAAACTGCAAACCCGAAGGTAATCAGTGATGTACCCGTTCGCACCCAGGCCATAAGAGTGCGTTCGTAGGCAATGCGGGTGCGGTCAAGAGCGAGCCGGGTAACAAGCGGCAACTCTTCCGGTGAACTAACCACAGCTTGATCTGACATCGGGCTCGTCTTGTTTTACCGTCTAACAACAGGACCTTAGGCTCAATATATTCCCATTGCCCTGAGCGAATTGTTGATGATCTTCAACCCCAATGCCACTTGAACAACACCGACGATGGCGCCGAGGATCGGCAGCACAACGCCCAGGACCACCTGAAGGCTGCGGGCTGTCAACATTACTACCAGGTTCACCGCCATGATTAAAAGCACAGCGCCACCAATCAAGAGGCTGCTTTGTGTATCCGGACTTGCGGCGACGAATAGGACCAGTGCCGCAATACCGTATGGTGTAACGATCGTTGGGAAGGCCAGTGGCATCATGGCGGTGCGGATGGATGGAACCGGCGAGGCTCCCACATCTGCTACGCTAGTGGCCTCAAATTGGTGAAGTATATTCTGCAAGGCTACGAGAAATAGTATGATCCCTGCCGCTAAAGTGAGTACTGGCAAGGGAATGCCGTACTTGATGATAATCTGCTCGCCCAATACTGCAGCGATTGCGAGAGCGGTGCTTGCAAACACTGTTGCCTGGACGGCAGTACGCCGCGCGACGGCACTATCGGCACCTTCGGTTATCTTCAAAAACGGCGCAATGATTTTAAATGGTCCAAGCATAAGAAAAAGAAATGCAAAGATCTCGTCGAGAGAAAATTGCCTGATCCCTGCAGCATTTACCGCGGCCAACGCAGCATCTGAGCCAAGCATGAGCCCGAGACAGAGTGAAAACAGAGCAACGTGGTTTATGCGCAACCCAAGGCCTCTCTACGCTCCCGTTTTTTATCAAGAGTTGTCAGCTCTGATTCATGGGCGACACCGACAATACCGGAGACGCCAATAGCTTTTTTGTATATTTCGCTTATTCAGGCGCTGATCCCTGAAGTATTATTCTTTCTGGATCAATGGTGTAAACCCAGGGTGCCGAATTCTTCCAGCCGTTTCTCATTCTCTTGCCGTTGAATACGCTGCCGGGATCATCGACTTTGTCGCCTTCAAAACCGTCTGTGATGGTGTAAGCGTTTTTGATACCGGCTTTCGCGAGTTGGTTTACCGCCATGGCCGATCGGTCACCTGAGCGACACATGACCAATAGGGTATCCGTCGGCCCGGCGATCTTTCTTACTTCCTCGACAAAATCCGGATTCCAATTCGGACCGTATTTTGTAACGCCATTCTCTCTTTGATACGTTACGAAGGCTAGCGGAATGTTCCAAGCCTCGTCAGGATGACCGACAAATGCGTATTCTTCAGGCGTTCGCACATCGATAATCTTGACCCGTTCTGGATCGGACTTCCACATCTCGTAGGCCTCTTGCGCAGTCATATAGAGGCCAAGGCTGGTTTGCTTGTTCTTGGGTGGCAGTTGAGTTGACTGGACGTCAGGCTGCTCTTGTTTGCCCATTTACTCAACTCCTCAGTCAACATTTTTGCAGTGGGTTAATAGGCACTGAGCACCTTCACCGTCCCGATGACTTGACTGGTGAGGGTGCCGCAAATATGAGCGCTGGTTCGACTATCCAAGACGCGTCGACATGGCAGCTTCAAGTGAAGTGGGCTCCGGTAGCTTGGCCATGCTACGCTTCTTCCACTCTTCTTCGAGCAGTTCCGCTGCGGCCTTTTCCATGAACTCTGGCGCCGCCCACTCATCCACGTCGAAATCATTCTCGATGTAACCGTGGCTCAGCATGAAGTCCTTATTAATCTGCAAAGCTTCCAAATTATAAGGCGACAGGTTTGGCACCAGGTCGACATTCAAGATATTGCGATAGGTATCTTCCACATCGAGATAATACGTCTGCTTGTCGAGGATCGCGGCAGCGGCATGTTTGTGCTCATTCGCCCAACGTCCGACTTTGATGAGGCCCTTCAGGAGTGCAATGACAAGCTCGGGGTGCTCCCTGCACGCGACATCACTCACTGTGCAGGTCGCCGGCACATTCGCTCCTTGCAGTGTCCAGTCCGGATAATTTGCCAGGTTCTCGATTGCCTTGATCTTGCCAGTCTGCTCCTGGATATGCTGGAAGGGCCCAGTCTGGGTGTAGATTGCATCGACCTTGCCGTTGAGCAACGCTGTCTCGAGAGGCCGGAAAGCCAGATCGTGCTTATGATCGCGCTTCAGCCAAAGCTCAGATGGGTTTTCCATCGGCGTGAGCATCTCCGGTTTGTCATACCAGTCATCCGGATAGGGGAAATCCACGATCTCCACGTCGTCGCGGGTCATGTCATTCATCATGAGCATCAGTTCAATGCCCTGCTCCTCCTGGACGCGCCACCAGTCGTTTTTGATGACGTTGAGACTCCTTGTCAGACCGATCTTCTTGCCCTTCAGATCCTTCATTCGAAAAATGGGATCGCGGGAGCGCACCAGCATACAGCCCCCTTCATAAACATGCGTCGTGCCGATCAGCCTAGTGCGTCGGATGTCTGCTTGAACGTGGATGGCCGGGAAGCAACCGCCATAGCGCATCAGATTATCTAGGTTGTGGACATAGTGGGGGTACCAATCGTTCTCACGTGTGGAACGAAGAAACTTGTATGCCACTCCGATCTTTTTGAATTCCTCCCGAACCCACCCGAGCTCCTGGTCGATGTTACTGGGAGATACGAGGGGACAGTTCGTATAATAGAACTCGTTCCAGTCCACGTCGACAGAACGCATTGTCTTGCCTTTGATTGTCATCGTACCCATAGCGCTTCACCCTGAATTTGAATTCGTTGGACCAATTCACCGCGCTGTAAATCGTCAATTCAGCGCGCGATACTTCGTAGGCTCGCAGTTCGGGGGCATTCAAATTTCTCTTACTTTGATGGAATCCATGCCTCACTCGGCGTCAGTTTGTAGGTCCAGGCGAGCCCCGCATTGCGCCAACCGTTTACCGTCCTCGCGCCTGACTTATCCTTATCGCCTTCAAAGCCCTCCACGAGGCTCCAGACACTCGTATAACCAGCCTTGGCGAGAACATCGGCGGCTTTAGCCGAGCGGTCTCCCGATCGACACATCACGAAGACCGGATGGTTCTTTTCAAATCCTTCGCGTGCCATCACGTCATTTACGTTGGTCACGAAAGCGGGGTTGGGCACCGCTTTATATGCGCCTTTTTTTTCGTCGAACTCATACTTGACGATCAGGAACGGCACGATAGCGTCCATCGGCGTGGGATGGCCGACGAAGTTGATCTCGATTGGATCGCGCACGTCCAAGAATAGGATACCAGGATCCGCCTCCAATGCCGCGGCGGCATCATTTGGGGAGAGGTACAAGCCAAGGGACGTCCGCTTTGCCTCGGGCAGATCGGTCTGAGTGACGCTTGAGCGAATGTCCGCGGCGTTCGCCGACGCCGCGAGCGCCACCGTTGCCAGTAGTATGTAAGGTAGCCGCATTTCATCTCTCTCGAAAAAAATCGGAAGTTAACCCGGTAGCTGGGCTTGAAGTTAAACGCTTTGATTCACGTCAACCGCCACTTCGCCTTAAAACGTCGCAATCCGTAAAAGCGCCTGCCGTAACAAAATGTAGTGCAGCTCCTTAGGGCGTGTTCGGGGCTGCATCGTTTGCCTGACCATGACTGGCGGTGCAGCTAGCCGAGCTGAGTGAAAAACGGGCCGGGTTAGAGGATCGACTCGACCGGCTGGTCGTAAGAGCGCCGGCGGCCGGCATCGTCCATGAACTGAACGTCCACACGATTGGTGGGTGAGCGTCCGGCGTTCGTCCTCTCTCATCTCTGCTGAGCATATCGCCAAGGCAGCAACTCGTCGATTCGATTGATCTTGTGATCGGCGATACGGCTGAGAACATCAGTGAGCCAGGCTTGCGGATCGACGCCGTTGAGCTTGGCTGTCTCAATCAGCGTGTAGGCATTAGCTGCTGATCTGCCGCCGCTGTCCGAACCCGCTCAAATTCAGGGGGACATCATGACTGAATGCCAGCGGGTGCATAAGGCGGCCTGCGGCGGACGTGTGTGGACGCCCTGGTAAATGCAAGCAAATTCTTTTCTTCGGTGAGCATGTGGTCAGGTGCTGACGTGTGTCCGGCCTCGATGTGCGGCTCTTCACGCGCCGCGGGCCTGTATGGAGATGCGAGGGTTGGGTCCAATACGCTTACGCGCGCGCGATAGGCGCTGTCCGCCTGGCCTGGTTTTCCCAATCCCGTCTCAATGACCGTTTGCCCATACCTCCGATCGACCTGCTCACATCTTCGACAGCCTCGCAGCGTTCGTGCAGCTTAAGCGGCACGTGCTGGAGTTCGGTATATTCCTCCGTGAGCCATAAGTGCCCAGGCGATCCGCGCCATCTTGTTGGCCAATGCCACGACAACCAACATAGGTGGTTTGCGCATAAGCATGCGGGCGAGCCAAGAGCCTTCTGGGGCACCTCGTTTCTTGGCCCAACATACAACAGCCGATGCGCCGATAATCAGGAGACGACGAAGATCTCGCTGACCCATTTTTGATATTTTGCCAAGTCTCGGCTTGCCGCCAGTTGACCATTGTCGGGGTGTTAATCCCATCCAGGCAGCGAAGTCACGACCACGCCTGAAGGTCTCGGCAGGTGGAGCCAACGCCTCTAATGCCGTCGCGATGACGGGACCGACGCCAGGGATCGTCATCAAACGTTTGGCAACCGCATCGGTGCGGGAGCGGGCCCTAATCTCAGCATCGAGTGCGCGGATTTGCTCGATTAGAGTTCGCACAAGATCGATGAGCATCAGGCAAACGGCGCAGACCGGTTTCGGCAGACCAGTATCAGGGGCCTCGACATGGCTCATAAGTCGGCCCAAATGAGCCGTCCCTTTGGGACCAACAATGCCGAACTCGGCAAGGTGGCCTCGCAGAGCATTGATCGTCTGGGTTTTCTGGCGAACCAGGAGATCGCGGGCCTTGAAGATCATTGCGGACGACTGTTTGTCTTCGCTCTTCACAGCGACGAACCGCATGGTCGGACGCTGTGCCGCCTCACAAATCGCTTCAGCATCCGCTGCATCATTCTTTTGTCGTTTAACGAAAGGCTTCACATAGATCGGTGCGATCAGACGAACATCATGACCTAATTTGCCGAGCGCTCGTCCCCAATGATGGGCGCTGGCACAAGCCTCCATCGCAATAATGCATCTGGGGTGCGCGGCCAGAAATTTGAGCACCTGGCTCCGGCTTAACTTCTTGCGGAAGACAACGGCGCCGTCTGCACTCGCCCCGTGGAGCTGAAACGAATTCTTCGCAAGATCTAAACCAATTATGCTAACTTCTTCCACGGACGCCTCCTTTGTACGCGGTTCTCAACACCGCAATCCTGGCACTTAAATGCCGTCGAGGGGCGTCCACCCCATCGCTTACTCGAGATCTTCCTTCGTCGGGTCAACATAATTGGACATTAGATGCGCTTCCGTCATTCAACTGGCGTTTCATAGATAAGCCCGCGGACTGCTTGGCAGTCCTCAACTTTCGGGCATAGTGGGTGGTGCGAAGCAAGGCTACCCGAAGGGTTGCACCTCGAAGGTGTCGTAGACGCCGCCCCCCTTCCGCCAGCAGCTCCACTCGTCACGCCGCTGTTTCGCAGGAATGGAGTAGATCAATGCTCGACCCAAGTGCACTTGAGCTGCAACTTAAATCACTTCCTACTGGCCTCACCCTCTTCATTCCGCGAGAGACGGCTGTAGATTGGTTCGGGGTCAATGCCGATAAACTGATGGATCAAATGGCCAACGACTGTAACTGTCACCTAGCCATTCAACAGTCGTTCGAGTCCACACCAGATGTGAAAGGGTTTCGGTTCACGAAGAGATTGGACCTACAAGGGATAAAGAACCTACTTGGCTATCTGCAAGAGGGACAAGATTGGTTCATGACAACAGCAATGGCCACGGACGTACTCGGGGGAGCGCACAACATTCACTCAGTCCGCAGGGACCTAGCTGAGCCGTGTGATTGCGACGTTCAAGATGCTGAGCCTAAAGACGGCTATTTATTTACGAAACGCTCCCATCACGCCGGATACTTATGCCCGTAGAGACCAAAGAAGTCTGCCCAACGTGTCGCTTCTTCGGGCGAGTCGCTCTACGGATTTCCCGGACGGTCTTGTCTGCGCTGCCCGGACGGCGCTCATTCCTGTCAGTCACCGTCTCCCTCCTCGAGGTTAAGATGAACCGGAAAGACTCTCTTACGCAATCAGCTCAATCTGTCCCGTGAGGGCGTTGTCACATTAAGCGAAATTCGCCCAATATGGACGATCGACCGGCAGGATAAGTCTCTGAAACCCCACCCGTTACAATCAGCTGCTGTTGGCAAATTCCTGTCAAACAGACTTAATGTGACAACACCGCTCTGGTGTTTGATTCTGTATGGACGTTTCTAAAAAAACCGCTGGTGGCGACCGCCCTGGCCGGTGCCGGGGTCTATTCAAACAGCACGGCGTCTTGCAGCTTTGCGAAGTTGCTGGATGCGTCGCCGCCGTCGCCCAAACTGATCGCGTAAAGGCCGAGAACCCCGTTGCCATCTGGTGAGGGGAGGAAGCGAACAATTACGTTTGCTGGAACGCCGTCAGCATCACCATTGCCAGATACCGTGTACGACATCAGCCCACGCCATTTCTCCTTCTGAGGCTTTGCGCCAGCAGCGTTGTATTCGTTGAGGGCTCCAGCGGCCATCTGGCGGAGCGCGGTTTTGTAGAATTTGCTCGAACGTTTTCCCATTCTGTAATGGACGACCTTGACTTGATCGATCGTGCTCATCGAGTGGTACAGCATTCGCGCCTTGAGTTTTCTTTCGACCTGAACAGTCAGGGCAAACTCGCCAGGCCAGTTGATCGCTACAGGCATTGAGCGGTACTTGCGCTTTGTGACAGCCGGCTGCCATTGAGGCTGCCTCAAAGTTGCATATCTGTGCAGCGCCGCTTGAGCTGTCGACGCGGAAACGTCCAACGCCTCGATGACGCCGGACTTCGTCTCGTTGCTCGGCCGGTATTTCTTGCTGCCTAGCTTCTGGACGTTTGCATCCCAGCTTTCGACCGCCTCATTTAGCTCCTCGGCGTCCTCTCCACTCTCGACAAGGGCGAGAAAACTGGCTCTGGCATTTTTGTATTCGGAAGAAAGCTCGGTATCTTTTTTGAGCAGCGCCTGCATGCACTCTTCGGAGGCTGCACGGACGTAGCGGTGCGTGACAACGGTGACCTTCTTATCGATCAGGGACCAGAAGCCTTCATACCCAGGTGCGCCTTCATCGAGAACGCCGGCAAGATTCTTCCAGTAACGCTCGTGCATGTCCTGCGTGAGGTGTCCGTCGTCGTCGACAACGGTCGTGAATATCTTGGAGAGAACCGCAAACTTGGCGTCGTCATCGGCTTGAAGGGGAAGGACACCGGATGTGAGCAAGGCGATCAAGACAAAGGATTTAAGAACGGCCCTGATCATGGCTCCATCTCCCGTTGGTCACAGACTGAAAAAATTACACCAAGCATTATGAAATCAGGATGATTGGGTTGCAAACTGCAGAGGACGGGAGGGGTTAATTGCAGGAGTGAGTTGTGGGGAAAACCGGACGTATGATCATGCGGAGATGGGCGAGAATGACCCGACTCGGAAGTGTGCCGCCTGTTACACAATAGCTCTCGCGGCGGAACGGATGGTGATGGAGTAGTGGCAATGGGTCAGACCATTTTGGTTAATGACAAAATGCAAACGGGCTACTCGTATAAACGAGTTCGCGCCAATTGGCGCAGAGTTCGCGGGTTAGTTCAAACCGTTTCACACACCGCACGAGAGGCTTCGTCATGACAAATTTGCTTTTTATATATAATATGATATATTTAATTAATGCCTAGATCACGAAAGGCTTCGAGGAAATCACAACGAGGGCGACCGCCATTGCCAGCAGCCGAGCGCAAGCGATCCTTGCCAATTATGTTCGAGCCCGCGCAGCTCGCTGTGATTGAAGAGCTTGCGAATACTGAAGGGATCACGAAAGGGGAAGTTGTGCGCACTTTGGTGGCTGAAGCACTTGCGGTGCGCCAGTAACTAGCGACGAGATTAATTGGGATGTTTCATGCCATCACGGCCATAGCTAGGTCCGCGTGAAGGAACCGACAGATTAGAATGATGGTGAAGAAGCGAAGCCTAAGAAAGCCTTCGGAGAACTCCGAAGAAGCAAACACGAACGGGGCGTCCAACAGCCTACGAGGCGTCACACTGTGATCGCGTTTTGAAGCTTGGAAGGGAGGGTGCCAGCCTTACTCAAATGGCACTTGCGCTAGGTGTGCACCGGGCGACTATGTACCGGTGGATTGCGGCTCATCCTGAATTTTGCGACGCCGTCACGCGCGCGCGCGAAGCCAGCCAAGCATGGTGGGAGCGACAGGGTCTCGAGGGGATGTGGGCAGGGCCTGCCTTCAACACGCGGACTTACATCTTCATGATGCGCAACATGTTTCCGCAGGACTATGGTCACTGAAAAAAGGCTTGACGCTGAGAAGTTCTACTCGTTGAACGAGGCTCTCAACGTGCGAGCACCGGTGCCAGAAATAATCCAGAGAACCACCAATTAAGTGGCCCAGAAGAAGGGGGCTTTACAGGCGTAGGTCAATTTCGTTTTCTTAAGCCAGGCCAAGCTGAACGCCGTGGCACGCGAACTCAATGATAGACCGCGCAAGACATTGAACTATCATTCACCAGCAGAGAAGTTTGCAGAGTGTGTTGCGGCGATCGGTTGAATCGGCAGATCAAAGCGGACAAGGCGGGCTTTTGACTAACTCAGGTCAAGTATGTTCAGCTTTGCACCTAAAAGCGGCCACCGCCCGGTGCCTGGACGGTGTCCGCTTATCGGCAATTACGGGACGTGGTTGACTTAAACCAGAGCATTACTTGGTCATGACGGAGGTTGGAGTGAAGCATTGCATCGCGGTGTGGGGCGTTTTGCTGTCGGGCCTGTTTATCGCAACGGCGTCCGTCTCTGCAGACCCCACACAGATCATGCTCGCCACCGCCACCAAAGGCGGCGGCTTTGAACTGTATGGCAGCAACGCGGCAGCCGTCATCAACGAGGTCGACCATTCGGTCAATGTCGTCGCTAAGAATACCAAGGGCAGCCTAGAGAACATCGGCCTGCTCGCCGAGGGAAGGTTTGACCTCGGGCTGGTCCAGGGCGTGGCAGCCCATGAGGCGTTCTCCGGCATCGGACAGAAGCCCGTGAACCTGAAAGTGATCGCAGCAATCTACTCCAGCCCTGGCATGTTCGTCGTAAGGGCGGATCATCCGGCCCGCTCGGTCGCAGACCTTGTCGGCAACCCAATCGCCTGGGGCACCAAGACGTCGGGGCTGACGCTCATGGCACGTTACATCATGGATGGCCTGGGGCTCGACCGCGACAAGGATTTCCAGCCGCGTTTCCTGAAGCGTGCCGGTGATGGGCCACCGATGGTCCTCAATGGTGAGGTCGCCGCATTCTGGGGCGCAGGAATAGGCTGGCCGGGCTTCAAGCGTGTCATGGCGGCCGGTGGGCGCTTCATTGGTTTCACCGAGGCGCAGGTTCAGAAAGTTACGGCAAAGCACACCTTCCTCAAGCCGATGGTCCTGCCCGCCGGCTCTTATGAGGGGCAGAGCGAACCGGTTCAGGCCATCGGTGTCTGGAGTTTCCTGCTGTCAAGGCAGGACCTGCCGGATGATATCGCCTACAAGCTTGCCAAGGCGTTGGGCGATGGCCAGGAAAAGCTTGCATCAAGGCTGCTGCAGGCGAGAGAGACGACGCCGGAGAACACCCGCGCGGCCGCCGAGCGCACCCACATCCACCCCGGCGTATTGCGGTATCTCGACGAACAGCGTCCCTAAAAATTGAACTGGTAGCTGGCGGGAACCCACCGGAAGCTGTCTCCCGAGCGCTCGACGAAACCGACGGCCGGGAACGGCATGTGGTAGCCGATGGACGGCATCTGGTCGTCCGCCACTTGCGCTAGGATACGTTTGCGGGTCGCGACGGCCTGGTCCTTGTCATGGTCAAACAGGACGTGCCAGTCGGGTTTCATGAGCGACATCACGTAGTGGTTTGTTAGGTCGGCCCAAAGGAGCAGTCGACTGTTGCCGCTTTCGAAACGGTAGGCAAGCATGCCCGGCGAGTGCCCGAATGCATCGACGGCCTGGATGCCCGGCACCACGTCCTGCCCCGGCTTGATGAACGTCGCCTTTTCCGCAAACGGTACGGCTACACTCATGAATTGCGCGCGATTTTTTTTGCGCCGGTCGGGTATGGCTTCGCCACGCTTCCAGTAATCGAATTCGGCTTCGCCAAAAACATACTGGGCGTTGGGAAAAGCCGGTGCGCCGGCCTCCCACAGGCCGCCGATATGGTCGGGGTGCCCGTGCGTAATGACAACAATATCGACCTGTTCAGGCCTATAGCCCGCCTCGGCCATCCGCGCGCGCAACAACCCCTTGTTGGCATCACGCCTAGCTTCGCCATTCCCCGTATCGAACAGCACCAATTGCTGCCCGGTATTCACCAGAGTGACCGTGTAGGGGTTTTCCAGTTGCATCGCCGGGAGGTGGTTCTTGCGCGCGAAGTCTCGAACCAACGCCTCCGGATGGTTTTGTCCAAAAATCGGATGCGGACCGGGACGACCTCGGTTGACGGCATTTTTGCCGGTGGAGATATTGTGCGCGGCCCGGCTCTCGTGGTGCAGGCTGTTCAGGACGGCAAAGTGGCTGCCCGGGCGATCAAAGAGTACCTGAGAATGACGAATGACGAATGACGAATGACGAATTGTGGATGTCGCTTCGCTCCGTCATTTAAGAATAGTTTCAAAATAATCATTATTCACATCGACAATTTTCAATCGAAATACCTCACCCAGACAGGAGGCAATATTCGTGACTAATAACGTTGATTTATCCATAGATTTTTGTGGTGTGAAATTCAAAAATCCCTTTCTG
Source organism: uncultured Alphaproteobacteria bacterium (assembly GCA_963753045.1). GTDB lineage: Bacteria > Pseudomonadota > Alphaproteobacteria > Rhizobiales > Hyphomicrobiaceae > Filomicrobium. The sequence continues at coordinate 102,171 of CAVWAT010000015.1, read as the reverse complement.
CTCTCATCTTCTCCGGTTTCCAACAGTGCCGAGATGGTGGCCAGATCGTTTGATGCCGGCTGGAGCGGGGTGGTGTTTAAAACCTTGAATTCCGATCGGCTGCCGATCGTACATCCATCACCCAGGATGGCTTGCATTGATTACGGCGCCAAAAAGGGGGTTGCCGTTCAGAACGTTGAAATGATTTCAGACCGGCCCCTGAAGGATAATCTGACAGATTTTCTATATCTGAAAAAAAACTATCCGGACCATCCGATCATTGCCAGCATCATGGGATTTTTTACCGATGAATGGGCCTATTTAGCCAAGGCGGCTGAGGACAATGGGGCCGACATGCTGGAGCTGAACTTTTCCTGTCCCCACATGTGTATCGAAGGTGCCGGCCATAAGGTGGGCCAGGCATTTCAACTGCTGGAAGGATTCACCGAAGCCGTCAAAAAAGCGGTGTCCATTCCGGTGATCGCCAAAATGACACCGAACATTACGGACATGAATGAACCGGCCATGTATGCCAAAAACGGCGGCGCCGATGCGATCTCCGCCATCAATACCGTCAGAGGCATTTCAGGTGTTGGTCTGGATGATTTTGTTCCGACACCGAACGTTTTCGGCAAAGGTGCCATCAGCGGTACCTCAGGCCCGGCCGTCAAACCGATCGGACTGAATTTTATTGCATCCATGGCCAAAAATGAGGCGCTCGGATTGCCCTTGTCCGGAATCGGCGGCATCGAGACCTGGATCGATGCCCTGGAATTTATTCTGGTAGGCGCATCGACCCTGCAGGTCACCACCGGCATTATGCATTACGGATACCGGATTGTTGAGGACATGATCGAAGGCCTCAGCGATTTCATGGCCGAACGGGGGGTTGACAGGATCTCCGATCTGGTGGGCAAAGCACTGCCCAATCTGCACGAAACCGAGGCGTTTGAAGTCGATCGGCAGGGTATCACCCAGTACGATCTGGATCGTTGCATCGGCTGCGGCCAGTGTTACATCGTGTGTCAGGATGCCGCCGGTCAGGCGATTGAATGGGATGCTGAAACCCGCCGGCCGAATGTGATTGAGGACAAATGTTTGAGCTGCATGCTGTGTAAATTTGTGTGCCCCGTTCCCGGATCTGATTTCCTTTAAGGAAATGCCCGGGGATTGGCATCGTCGCGAGACGGCAGTGATGGACAGCAGTTTGGAAAAAAATGTAAAAGTTGAGCCATTTACAAAGGAGGGTCCAAATGAGTGTGTTATTTAAAAACGGCACCATCGTGAACACTACGGGTCGCTACCTGGCCGATGTATTTGCCGATGGCAGCACCATTAAAGCCATCGGCACGAATCTGGATAATGCGGCCGATGAAGTCGTCGATGCCAAAGGGAAATACATTCTGCCGGGGGCGATTGATCCCCACACCCATATTTCCATGCCTTTTATGGGAACCTATGCCCAGGATGACTATGAGACCGGCACCATCGCAGCGGCCTGTGGCGGTGTCACCTGTGTCGTTGATTTTGATTTGCAGCAAAAGGGAGAAACCCTGTTCGAGGCCCTGGAACGTAAAAAAGCACTGGCGGAAGGCAAAGTCTGTGTGGATTATTCTTTGCATCCGGCGATCATGGATCCCAGACCGGATGTGATCGAGGAGGTCAAAAAGGCTTGCCTGGAATATGGTACGCCAAGCTTTAAAATATTTATGGTCTATGATTTCCGGGTGGATGATGCCACCATGATCAAGCTGCTGGAAGAGACAAAAAAGTACGGCGGCCTGGTCCAGGTGCATGCGGAAAATGTTTACATCATCCAGCATATGAATGAGGTTCTTGAAAAAGAAGGAAAGCTGGAACCTTATTATCACGCCGTCAGCCGCCCGAACATCGCCGAAGAAGAAGCTGTCGGCAGGGCCGCTAAAATGGTGGAGCTGACCAAATCGCGCATTTACATCGTGCATCTGTCTTCCAAAGAGGGACTGTGGAAGGTTAAAGAAGCGCGGGATCACGGTGTCAATGTGTATGCCGAAACCTGCCCCCAGTATCTGCTGCTCGATGATGAACGCTACAAGGAGCCGGATTTCAACGGCGCCAAATACGTCATGTCCCCGCCATTGAGAACCAAAGAAAGCAACGATGCCCTGTGGGAAGGATTACGAGGCGGCAGTATTCAGGTGGTGGCCACCGACCACTGCCCCTTTGATTTTAAAGGTAAAAAGGACATGTTCGGCAAAGACGACTACAAAAAAATTCCCAACGGCGCACCCGGCATCGAAACCCTGGCGATGCTGCTGCATTCCGAGGGTGTGGTCAAGGGCCGCATCAGCCTGGAACGTATGGTGGATATATTGTCCACCGGTACGGCGCGCATGTTCGGTCTGAAAGACAAGGGCGAAATTGCCGTTGGCAAGGATGCAGATATCGTCGTTTTTGATCCGACTCAAACCTTCACCATTTCCCAGGACAAGCTGCACATGAATGTAGACTACACCCCGTTTGAAGGCGTGGAAATTACCGGCATGCCCAGCGCGGTTTACTCCCGCGGGGCAAAAGTGGCCCGGTGGAACGGCGACCAGATGGAGTTTGTGGGTAAGGTCGGCCACGGAAGGTTTGTGAAGCGCGAGCCTTTTGAAGGATTCTAAATTTTTTTATAAGTCAGTAAGGCTAATTTCACCAACAACGTAATCCGGGAATTTCTTTTGCAGCTTTTTGTCAAAACTGAAAAATTTTTTTGCACGGCTTTCTTTAGCTTTACCTACGATGATCAAGTCTGCAAAATCTCCTCCTTGCTTATATTGGTGAACCGCGCGGCGGATGACCTCAGGATCGGCAAAGGCAAAGGTTGGCGTGATAGTCAGACTTTCTAAAAATTCGGAAATATCTTCTCTGGTGCACTGATAGATTGATTCCAGTACCCAGATCGTTTCCATAAGGACTTCTGATAGAAGAAGAATTTGTCTGGAATTTTTTTCGACCAGGCTAATGGCCTTGCGGACTGCTTGAAACTGATCTTCGTCGTCTTCAATCAACATTCGGACCAGCGCATTGGTATCCAGAGAGATCATTTCATCCCTCTTTTGGTTCGCCTGACTCGAATAATGGCTTCCATTTCATCTATCGATACGGGTTTCTTGAGTTTTCTATGTTTAAGCATCCCGCAGAGTGAGGTCGCTGAGTTTTGTTTAGTCGTAATTAATACCTGACCATCTTCTAGAGGAATAAATGCAATTTTATCGAAGGTTCTGACATTGAGAAAGTCTCTAATTTTTTTAGGTATCGTAACCTGGCCTTTGGAAGAAATTGTACTGATTTCCATTTCATTTACCTTATCAAATTGATAGACATTATCCTTACCATATGGTAAGGATAATGTCTATCATAATTTTGTCAATTAGATTTTTCATTGGCCGATTGTAAAATTGCGTGCAGCAGCACATTTGCCCCGGCTTCACAGTCCTCCCAGCGGCTTTTTTCCACCTCCACGTGACTGCGGCCGCCGATGCTGGGAATAAAAACCATAGCGGTCGGACACACCTGGTTCATATAGCTGGCATCATGCCCCGCCCCGCTGACCATGTGCAGACTGGAGTATCCCAGGGCCTCGGCGGCATCCAGAACCAGCTGTACCCTTTTTTCATCAAAGGGGGAGTGCTCCACCCGCCAGGTTTCTTCGATTTTGATCGGACATCCCCTGTGGGCTGCAATGTCTTCAAAGTCCCGGCGGACTAGTTTCCATGCCTTTATTGCATGTTCATCATCCCAGGAGCGGATGTCCACGGTGAAGTGCACTTTATCCGGGATGATATTTCTGGAATTCGGGTAATTTTGAATTTCACCGACGGTGGCCACCATATTGCCGCCCATACGGCCCGGGAGTTCATTGACTTTTAAAATCATTTCGGCGGCCGCACATAGGGCATCGTGTCGTCCCTCCATGGGGGTGGGGCCTACCTGATTCGCCTCTCCCTCAAGGTAAACATCGTACCAGTGCAGGCATAAAATTCCCTTGGGGGCACCAATGGTCTTGCCTTCGCGCTCCAGGATCGGCCCCTGTTCGATGTGAAACTCATAATAGCAGTGGACCGGCTGCTTTTTACAGGGCACCGTTCCCTTGTATCCGATCCGGATCAGTTCATCTTCAAATCGTCTGCCGTTAATATCGGTACGATTGTAAACCCAGTCTCTCTCCAAAGCGCCGGCCCATACGCCGGATGCCACCATGGCCGGTGCAAAACGGGAGCCCTCCTCATTGGTCCAGTCCGCGATGACAATGGGCCGTTCGGTTTCGATATTGTTTTCGTTAAGGGTGCGCAAGACTTCCAGGGGCCCCATGACACCTAAAATACCGTCGAACCGCCCTCCCTTTGGCTGGGAATCGATATGCGATCCGCTCATCACCGGCGGCAGGTCGTTGTTCTTGCCCGCGCGTTTGCCGAAGATATTGCCCATTTCGTCGATAGCAACTTCAAGGTTCAACTCTTTTAACCAGCTGACGAAAAGATCCCGGGCCTGCTTGTCTTCATCCGTCAGGGTCAACCGTTGGACGCCGCCGCCCGGCGTTGCACCGATTTTTGCCATATCTTCCAGGGTGCTCTGCAGCCGTTTGCCTTTTACTCTCAAGTCTTTAAGATCCATAACCCTACCTCCTGATGATTGAATATTTTATCGATTAAAATGAAAACCTTAAATAGGTTAGAAAAAGTGGTCTGTCAATTATGAAATCCGGTCCGCATGTGGCACGTTTATCCAAGACCTGAATTGAGCGATATTCGATCTGCAACCTTCAATTTCGGGCTGTGGGTGTTAGGCAGGAGTGAATTCAATTGACACTAAAAATTTGGTTCCTATATTAGGGTTAGGTTCTTGGATCAATTTTGAGCTGTATATATATTCCAATACCATTAGCAGTCTGCACTATTATTTTCGCAAGAAAGGAGTCCAAAAAATGGCTGATTGGTTTCCATTTCCACAAAAACTCACCGAGCCACATCCGGGGCATGAAGCCCATCTTTGTATGGCCGAAAACATGGGGTTCGTCAAAAGCAATCTTGAAGATTATAAAAAATATGTTCGGAATCCGCAATTTGTTTGCAAAAAGTGTGGCCGTGCTGCGGCAAAGGCTGAAAATCTTTGTCAGCCGGATACGTTATAGGATTAATTTACGTCTCAGAATTTCTAATTTGGGGACACGGATGAACACGGATTGCCAGGATATTAAAAGCTATAAAAAACCAAATATCTGTGAAAATCTGTCCTAATTTAATTCTTTTTCAGTGGAGAATGTGGCTGTTTGAGCACATTATTTTCAAATATCACCGTATGTTCCCCACCATCAACTTTAATACCAGACCTCCATGAAAAAGCGGATAAGTTTTTAGTTTGATGGGAACTTTTTTTTCAAGCAGCTTGCCTGGTGCAATCAAGACCAGTCTCCAGCCCGCATATTCACGCGCCAGCTTGTCACAAATGGCCTGGAATAGCGCCATACTCTCCGGCCGGGTCCCGATGCGGCGGCCGTAAGGTGGATTGATGGTCACCAGACCGGGCCGATCCGCAAAATCTCCCGGCACAAGTTCAAAGAAGTCTGCGTTGTTTATGCTGATGGTATCGGATAAACCAAATTGCCGTGTGCACTGTTCCAATTGACGACAGGCCAGCGGGTCTTTGTCGGAAGCGAAAATCAACGGCTTTTCAGGCTGTACGAAATAATCTTCAAACTGCCGTTTCAGGTATTCGAACCGTTTCAACCGGTAAGCGGGCCATTGCATGAATGCAAATTCCCTGAACCAGCCGGGAGGTATCTTTTTCGCCATCAGTGCCGCTTCCAGCGAATAGGTTCCGGCACCGCACATGGGATCTACCAGTGGTTCCTTGCCGGAATAACCCGCTAACAATAAAGATGCAGCGGCCAGGGTTTCCCTCAGTGGCGCCATGCCGGTGTGTTTTTTGAGGCCCCTTTTGTACAGATTATCACCACTACTGTCGAGGGAGACTGTAAAATGATCATCGCTGCCGCGCACAAAAATCTGTTGCGGTGACACCGGATCCTGAGCATGCTCATCATTAATGGCAATTGCCGGCAGACCATTGGCAATGCTCTCCAGGAAACGTTTTTCAATGGCGCCGGTGTGATAAAGCCGGCAATGTTTGACGGTTGCATGGATTTTAAAGGTGTTCTGGTGAGAGAGATAGAGCTCCCAGGGAATTTCGGCAAGTCTTTTTTCGAGCTGTTTGAAATTGCTGGCTTTAAAGGCGTCAAGGCGCAGAAGGATGCGGTTGGCTGTGCGCAAATTGAGGTTTGCCAGATAGCAATCGTCCAGGCGCCCTTGAAATTCAACGCCGCCCGGGATTACGGACGTCTGCTGAACGTTGAGCGCAAGAGACGCGAGCTCTTTTGCGCAAAGCGTTTCAAAACCGGGCGGACATGCGATAAAATAGCTCCGTGTCCGGCCGATGACATGTCGTTTGATGCGTTTGGAAAGCGAGATCTCAGTTTGCATGGGGTGATTTCCAAGAGTAATTATTTGAATACAGATATTGTTTATAGAGGATAGCCATTGTCTTTAGCAAGCACAAGTTGCCAGCCGACAGATGGAAAAGGGCAGAAAACAGAGAACGGATGACAGATGGCAGGAAACAGATAAAGGAAGACAGACAGCTGAGAAGAGACCGAAAATATTTGCAGAAACCTGGGGCCTGTGGATAACAACCAGAATCATGAAACCTTTAACGAGTGTCGAATGAATTCAATCCTGCAGCTGGAAACCAGTAAACAGTATCTTTCGCGCCACAAGAACTTCGTTTGACATTGCTATTGGTTTACGGTATCAAAAATCGAAATTGTAGCGGTTAATTTAAAAGGAGGGAATAATGGCAGGAATAAACAAGGTGATTTTGATTGGTCGGTTGGGAAGTGACCCGGAAGTTCGTTACACACCGAGCGGCGTTGCGGTTGCCAACTTCAACATCGCAACCTCGGAGGAATGGAAAGACAAGGACTCTGGTGAAAAAAAAGAGCGCACCGAATGGCATCGCATCGTGGCTTGGAGAAGGCTTGGCGAAATTTGCGGGGAGTATCTTTCAAAAGGAAAGCAGGTTTATATTGAGGGACGGCTCCAGACCCGGGATTGGGAAGATCGGGATGGAAACAAAAGATATACGACTGAAATAGTGGCGACCGATGTTCAGTTCCTCGGCGCACGGGATAGTTCTGAATCCGCCAAGCCCCGGAGCACATCGTCTACGGATTATCAAGGGATGCCGGCCCAGGGACCCGCAGACGATGATATCCCTTTCTAGACCCTTTCCGGGCTTTATCTGACAACATCATGTCAGAAAATGAAGGTTTCAGGTGTCGGCGTGTCGGGCCTCAAAGGTGCCAAATCCTGACACCTTTTATGAGACTTCATCCTCGTCGTCGTACTCGTCCTTCGTCCTCGATAAAATTCTGATTCACGAGGACGAGTACGAAATGAATCATATTAAATCGCATGCACACACTCTGCGTCCTCAACCTAATACTATGCAGATCGTATGAAACTTCAGTTTCTTTTTCGATCTGACCGGCCGTTTTATCGCCGGCGGCTGAGCTGACACCTGAAACCTCTATAACTTATCAGCGTGCTTGCTGCCCCGCAGAAGCCTTTTTTTCCGAGCACAGTCTCGCAAAAAGCTTAGTATCTTATTCTATATGTCCGTTTTTTTGGGCTTTAGGAAGAAATTTAAAGGAGTTTTCTGGCAAATTCACCTGCCGCAACACCTTTGTCATTTGCAAGATAAAGCGTCGGTTCTCCCTGCACATTCCAGCGGTTGTTTCTTGATAATGCACAATATCTGAAATTAATGGGAAAATCATTCCCGGCCGGCAAAAGCACCGTGACACCGTTTCTGATTAGAAGGTCTCAACCTCCTCAACAGCCACTTTTACCACATTTTTGACCTCCATGTTTTTCTTCGCATATTCGGCGGTTAATTGATCGAAGAGTTCACCCGAGTTGAGGATACTGCCTTGCCCCCAAATGCGGCAGCCCTTTCGCGCGGCTGCATCTAAACAGATGACGGCCACCTGGGGATTCTCCCTGATGTTGGCGACGGTTCGGGGAGAGGCAATGTCTGCAAATACGACATGTTCATCATCCAGAACGCGCAGCGAACCCTTGGCAGAGACATTGGGCTTTCCGGTCTTGTTTGCGGTCGCCAGCAACGATGGGCGTATTTCTGCGATGGCCTCTTTCGCCTCGTCCGTGAGCTTTGTCATAATAACCTCCTTATTTTAACTTCTTTAAATTTCCCTTTTGGCAAAGGGAACATAGAATATAGCCGCTGGTGTGTCAATGCCAAGTTCATATGGCCCTTTAAGTTCAGCTGACTATCCTCCCGCTGGACAGGCAAACTCACAGGCCATTTTCATTTTTTTTGATAAAATAGCAAACGAACCTGATTTAATCTGGGGAATATCGTTTCTGTTCCTCAATTTGCCTGAAATTGGACTATGGCAAGAAGTCTTCAAAATCTATATCCGCTATTTCGAATAGTTGACATCATTATGTGAAGGTGACAACAATTGGTCTTTCAGTTTATTTGTGACTTCTTAACTTTTTCAGATTGGAATTTGAAGAATGGATCATATCAAGAGGCTAAATAGAACGATTGAATATATTGAGGCCAATCTTGATAAAGATATTCATCTTGAATTACTTGCCAGAAAATTTGCTTTATCTAAATATCATTTTCATCGAATTTTTAGAGCCCTGATTGGAGACCCACCATCCAGATATATTGAAAAAAGGAGACTTTCCAGTGCAGCTGCAGATTTAATTTCTTCAAATAAGCGTATTATTGATATCGCATTTGACTATGGATTTAATTCTCACGAATCATTTATAAGATCATTTAAAAAGCAGTATTCTCATACCCCCAGTCAATTTCGGAAAAAAAAGCCCAACACCCGTTTCTACGATAAATGTTCGATCGGTTCTATTGAGCTGAACCTGCAAAAAGGCAAAGTAAAATTGAAACCCGATATTTTTCACAAATCAAGTTTCTCAATTGCCGGGTTGACTTATTCTGGCCATGATACAAATGAAATTTTCAATTTATGGCAGGCTTTTTGGCTAATGGTCCAGGAAGGAAAAATAATTCTTGATAATAGCGGGTGTCTTGGCGCTTGTCTGCACGACATTGATATGCGGAATAACGAAGTTTTTGTATATTGTGCAGGTATTGAGATCGATCGAGAATTCCATATTCCAAAAGAAATTAAATCTGTCAATATTCCTGAAAGCACTTATGCGGTCTTTAAACATAAAGGGCCAATTTCGGAAATCGAGCAAACCTATGACCGTATATATGGCAGCTGGATTCCCCTCACCGGCAACATTCCCACTATGGATTTGGATATAATTGTTGTTGATCAACGATTTAAAAGTCAGAGTAATAATAGTGTAATAGACATATTGATACCGATTCAAGGGTAAAAAAAGCAAAATCTGTCAAGAAATTCTCCGGAAAAAAAATTATCCTGCTCATATTAATAATAAAAGGAGGTATTGGTATGAGCATTTCTTTTTCTGGTAAAATTGTACTTGTAACAGGCGGAACTTCAGGCATGGGTAAGGCTGCTGCAATGGCATTAGCCCGAAAAGGGGCAACGGTAATCATTTGTGGTCGGGACATCAAAGCCGGTGAGATGGTAACTAAAGATATAAAACATCTGAACGGAGTCTCAGAATTTGTCGAAGCTGATATTTCAGATTCAAAACAGGTTGATACACTATTTTCTCAAATTCGAGAAAAATACACGCGATTGGACTGTGCATTCAATGCCGCCGGTGCTGAGGCAGAGGTTGCTCCGCTTACCTTGCAGACCGAAAAGCACTTTGATAAAATGGTCTCTGTAGATCTTAAAGGCACCTGGTTGTGTATGAAAAATGAAATTCAAATTATGCAAGATCAGACTAAAGGGGCCATTGTAAATTGCTCCTCAATGGCCGGTCTAAGAGGTTCTCAAGGCTCATCAACCTATTCGGCGTGCAAGCATGGGATCATAGGTTTAACGAAATCCGCAGCGTTAGAATACGTGGACAGCAATATTCGCATAAATTCTGTTTGTCCCGGAATCATTCAAACTCCTGGATTGGATCGGACATTCAATAAAGTACCCGGTTTTAGTTTCGAAGATGTGCAAAAATGGGGTATCAGCCAAATTCCAATGAAAAGGTTTGGCCAACCTGAAGAAGTGGCCAAGGCAGTTCTGTGGCTTTTTTCTGATGAATCATCTTACTTAACCGGTCATTCATTGATTATTGACGGGGGTATCCATTGTAAATAATTAAAGACGTAGCTGCTGGATAACGGTATGGTATCTGGGATTTCCCTTATTCGCAAAACTGAAGCCTACGGCTATGGTCTGACGATATTCTCGAAACTGGCTGCACCGGAATATCCGATGCATTCTTGAAATATGATTCCGGATAGGATTGGTGACTGTTCTGGCAAGAATGGCGCGGTTGTAGAACGTGAAAACTATTTGGCAACAGTGCTTGCTGGAACCAGATGCCAAATCATGGCTGATGGTTGTGTTTACTGACAATTCTGGTGTAATTTGGAAATGCATTGCGGGCCGGTGTCTTATCACTGTTGATCTATACCTAAAATTGGCAAATGTAAGGAATCAGAGGACGAACAAATGAAAACATCTCCGATTAAAGAAACAATCTCATTTAAAGATTTTGAAAAACTTGACATACGAGTCGGAACTATCACCTCAGTATCAGAAGTGGCAAAATCAAACAAATTAATGAAGTTAACCGTTGACCTTGGCGATCACACTCGGTCAATCCTTGCAGGAATAAAGAAAGAGCGTGCAAATCCGCAGGAAATCGAGGGAAAACAAGCTCTCTTCGTACTGAATCTACCTGAAAAGAAAATGGCTGGGGAGGTCTCTCAAGGAATGCTTTTCGATATTGGTTATGCTGACAACATTATTCCTTGCCTTGCAGTGCCTGAAATACCGATGCCTAATGGTTCAAGAGCCGGATGATGTGGCCCATTCAACCATAATTATCCAATGGGCAAAAGCTGATGTCCCTGAAAATCTCAGTAATCTTGAATAAATAAATCGTGTATCCCAGAGGCCGAGGAATACGACCATTAGTCCTCGGCTTCCGGCAGTCATCTAAAAATACACACTACGGCAATGTACCGATAATAGTCCTGATAATGGCTTTTAAATAATATCAGATCCATTCTAGAAACTTTATGGGATAGCGGTTAATTGTGTTGAGAATGAATTTTTCAGCCTTTTTTTCAGAACAAGCCAGAAAACCTGCTGGGTTATTTGGACGTATTGTAATGTCCATTATCTTCGATCAAGGTAATGCCTTCTTGAATGGATTTGCAAATGAGCTAATATCAGTTCAAATCGATGATCGTATAATTGAAATTGGGTTTGGTACCGGAAAACTGATTTATAAAATGGCCCAACAAATCGATACAGGAATAATCGAAGGGGTCGATTTTTCAAAAACGATGGTATTAATGGCCCAGAAAAAAAATAAAAACAATATTGCAAATGGAAAAGTAAAAATCATTGAAGGGAATTTTGATGAAATTCCATATGAAAAAGGCAGGTTCACAAAGGCATGCAGTGTAAATACCCTTTATTTTTGGCCTAAGCCAGAACATACTGCTAAAAAAATCGCAGAGATTTTGAAACCTGAAGGGAGATTGATTTTAGGTTTCGAAGATATTCAGCAATTGAAGCAGCGGAGATTGAATAAAAAGGTATTCCATCTTTATACCAAAGATGAAGTTCAAAATCTTCTTATCAACGCCGGTTTTTCAAATAATGTAAGTATTCTATCAAGAGAAAAAGGGAAATCAGTTTTTCATTGTGTTGTTGCAATTAAATAAGAGCATAAGAGTCGGTTGCACAAGGAAAATGAGATCAATGATTTAGTTTAATGCCGGGGTATACTAATTTTTAATAGGCGGAAAATTTTCCAACTAATAATACTGTTATATCTTCTTCAGCATAAACAGAAAATGAGGTGAATTATGGAAAATGACGTTAAATTTTCACGACGGAATTTTATAAGAACGGCAGGGCTGGCAGCTTTAGGGACCAGTGTCGCTAGCAGTTTGGGCAGTTCCACCTCTGTACACGCCGAAGCCAAAGAGGTCATTAAAAAAGACAGCGGTGGCCCCTATAATATCTTGATGATTGTCACAGACCAGGAACGATATATGGCTCCAAACGAATTGCCCCCTGGCTATCGTTTGCCAGGGCATGAACGGTTGGCCAATCAGGGAATCACCTTTGAGAACCATCAAGTGGCATCATGTGTGTGTACCCCTTCCCGAGCCGTAATGTATACCGGCCAGCATATCCAGAATAATGGCATGTTCGATAACACTAACTTTCCCTGGTCTGGCAGTATGTCGCCCGGAATCGATACAGCAGGAGATCTATTGCGCAAAGAAGGTTATTACACCGCCTACAAAGGTAAGTGGCATCTCACCGAAGAGTTCGAAACCGCCAATAAATTACACTCTCCAAAGAAGTTGCTCTCAGAAGAAATGGAAGAATATGGCTTTTCAGATTACTTTGGCATCGGTGACATCATAGCGTATACTGAAGGCGGCTATTTGCACGATAATGTAATTTCAGCAATGAGCAGGAGCTGGTTGCGGGGTAAGGGAGAGCAGTTACGTGAGGAGAAAAAGCCCTGGTTTATGGCTGTGAATCTGGTTAACCCTCATGATGTAATGTATTACAACACAGACCTCCCCGGCCAGAATCAACAGTCGGGGAAAGCTATGTTGTGTGTGAAGCGAGAGCCGCAGAACGCACTTTACCAACAACAATGGGATGTTAAATTACCTAGTTCACGTAGGCAACCCATTAATGAGAGCGGGCGGCCCACCGCATATCTTGACTACAGGAATTCACGCGGCGTGATGGTTGGTGTAGTACCCGATGATGATGCTCGCTGGAAAAGGTTGAATAATTATTACTTCAATTGCATTAAAGATGTTGATAACAATATTGTTAAAATACTGGATGAACTAGACGATCTTGGTATTGCAGATAACACCATTATCATTTTCACAGCAGACCATGGCGAGTTAGCTGGAGCCCATGGACTGTCGGGCAAGGGTGCGTCAGCATACCGCGAACAAAACAATGTTTGCTTTACTATAGTTCATCCCTCTCATAGCGGGAATAAGCGCTGTAAAGCTGTAACTTCGCATGTAGATATTGCAACCACCTTAGTGAGTTTAGCTGGCGGAGATTCTGCCTCCGTAAAAGGATTGCCCGGCAAGGATATTTCGACGTTACTTGATAACCCGGAAGCAGCGTCCACCAGTGCACTGCGTGAAGGCGCTCTCTATAACTACAATATGTTTGCCTATCTTGATCAGGACTTCTTCGCCAGCATCGGAAGATTCTTTGCGGAAGGTGGAGCACCAGCAGATCTTCCCAAGCAGGATTTCAGGCCAAACTTGAGCAAACGCGGGGCCATTCCTAGCGTCTTTGATGGCCAATATAAGCTAAATCGCTACTTTTCACCACTGGAACACCATACGCCCAAGACGATTGAGCAACTGTTTTTTAATAATGATATTGAATTGGACGACCTGCATAGCGATCCGCTGGAAATGAAAACTCTGGCACTTAACCGCAACAAGTACGGCGATATTATTCAGATGATGAACGCTAAATTGAATGCACTTATTGAACATGAAGTGGGTGAGGATATCGGACAGATGCTTCCTGCAGTTGATGGTACAGACTGGAAACTGTCGCCCTCGATTAAAAATATAAGGTTGTAGCGAATCATATAGCACTACGGTCCAGGTAGTTTTTATCTCGATGTCGCCAAAGACAAAGACAATAACTGGCTTGACGGCAGCAAAAACTACAAATTGACGGTGCCGGCGAAAGTTCCAGTCAAGAGCTTCTGGGCGCTCACTGCCGACGACATTAAAACGGCAGCTTTTATCCGGGACATGCCGTCAGCCGGCGTGAGTTCCATCGATAAGGGCCTTGAGGTAAATAAGGACGGAACCGTCGATCTCTACATGGGACGAAAAGCACCGAAGGGTAAGGAAGGCAATTGGATCCCCACAGCTGAAGGTCAAAAGTACTATATGCTGTTTCGTTTAAAAACTGTGATATCCATTTGATACCCCAATAGATTCCTGTGCCCGTTACCGAGGCCTACGGCTATGCTCCAGCAATAGTCCAAACGTTGGTTTTCAAGGAATATCGATTATATTGAACGAAATTTAGGACCGAAATGGATCGGCCCTTTTTTTTCTTCACCATTATACACCAGCGTATTGCATCCCAACGGTAATTCTATTATGGTTAAAATTTGCAGATTGATAACACCATATCACATTAAGGAGGTGTCAGATGAAAGTTGAAGAACATGCTTGGAAATTTATTCAGCAACATCTTGGGTATACTGATGAGGAACTCGAATTATTTCGCAGCAATCCAAAAAATACAGACATTGTTTCAAAAGCACCAGAATTAATGAATAAAACAATTTAGAGCTAAAAATGGAAGATCGAAAATAATGGAAAAAATCAAATATAAGAATTGAGCTCCAGATCCAAGCGACTTTATTAGGAAAATTGAATGTCTTTAGAGGATAGAGTTATGAAAACAAATCCGGATTTTATTTCTCCATGTGGCCTTTATTGTGGGGTCTGTGCCATTTATATCGCTCACCGTGACAACAATAAAAAATTCAAGGAGCGACTCGTGAATCTTTACAAGGGAGACGTCCCCGAAAAAGGTACTCTTCCAAATAGTGATGGACTTTCCATAGAAGATATTAAATGCCGTGGTTGCTTATCTAATGAGCGATTTTTACATTGCAGGCAATGTGAAATCAGGGACTGCACTAAAGAAAAAGGTTACAGCGGATGTCACGAATGCGATGAATTTCCCTGTAAGCATATTGAAGATTTTCCCATGACAGTTGGTAAAAAGGTCATTTTGCGGGCAATTCCATATTGGCGTGAGGTTGGAACTGAAAAATGGATTCAAGATGAAGAAGCTCGTTATATTTGTCCTGAATGCGGCAATAAGGTTTTTCGAGGCGTTGTTAGTTGTAATCAGTGCAAAGCGAAGTTGGACCTGGACTAATAATTTTTTTCTGTAAGACAATGGCTAATAATATTGAATATTCCGATTATCTGCTTTTGAGGAATATCAGATCATTGTATGTTTTGGCAAGAAATCGATCGCCGGGAATATGTCAAATTTGGGGCAATTTTAGAGCATATCAAAACTTTTCTCTGAACTTAGATCATCTCAACGTATCGGAATTTTTTGATTTTTGGCAAACCACAACATGTGGGATTTATCTTGACACACTTATGAAATTAAAATATTTGATTTCCAAACCAATTAGCTACAAAGCAGTATCGTTCCGTTAAATTTACTCTTTGCACTTATCATTGCTGCTGATTTTCATTTTTTGAATTGTTCATCGACTTCTGTGCCGAAATAGACTCTGGCTCCCTTTAACCTCAATTTAAACAGAATGTGGTTAAAATGGCAATACCTCTCAAATTGTGTATTCAAGACTCTTATAAGCATCGCATCCGCCTTTCATCTCATGACTCCTATCATATGTATTAAACCGATTCTTTTTAGCAGCCGATTATTATTATTAAAATCCGCCCCTCGGGCAATAATGAAATTTTATCGAAATCCTTCCTTTTGAGTCAAGTCGCCCCTGAGTAAAATCTGACCTGCCGAAACTTTTGACCTTTTGTGGAGCTCCCAGGATATCAGCCAGCCGTAAAACCTGCGATATGTCTGACATCTGTGCGGGCTTCAACGTTTTTAATAACCGGTGCTGTCAGGTGTCGGTTGATTAATTTGTTAGCTTCGTACTGTTTTCTAAGCTGTGTCGGGTCAGCATTATTCATATGGAGGCCCGACACATTAAAGATTATTCTATGTTTGCGCCGACAACAGCGGCTATTTGCATCATGTTGATCGTCTGGCCCACCTTCAGGTTTGTGAGGTCGGTGACCTTGCCTGATTTGCTTTTTGATTTTGTGTTTTTGAAGATCGGGAGCAAACTATCATCAGCCACAACGAACTTGCCTGCGTTCTCAGGCTTTCCATTTTCAGTCTTTGTCTGAAGTTTATTCGCTTTTATATAGTCCCATAGTTTTTTGGTTATCTCTGTCCTGGGAAGTTCTGTTGCTCCCAGAAGCTCTGCCAGCCCAATTTTCAGCTTTACCGGTTTCATCAATCCTTTTGCTTCTGCCATTTTTAACTCCTTCATGTTTAGATTTAGTGGATTATTTATTGCATTTTTCAGGTCACATACGCTTTGGCTCCCAGGTGATAGTCAAAAAGTGGTTCGAATCCCTGTGCAGCCTGTTGTTATGAACTTTGACACTTTTTTTTAGGATCAGCACTTATGGCTCAAAGAAGATCTATTGAGGATGACATCGGTGTGAAAAGTCTGACATTCCACGCTTGGCCCTGATTGCATCTCAAAGCTTAATCCGTGTCAAATCGTGTTCATTCGCAGGTCTCATTTCCAGCTTGCTTCACGCTTTCAATACACATTTCTATCCACACATGCATAGATTCTATACGTAATATATGCGTCGGGCGCCTATATTTACGCCACTAAACCGATATTTCATCATTAAACATTGTTCTGTCGTTTTTATCCCTTAGCAGTTCGGTATGTGCGATAACATAACAGCCAGCAATTTCTGGGCAGAAAAAACATGGCTATCTTCTAATGCATCAAAATTACGACTCAGCAACTAAGCAGCGAGGAGAAGGGGCGACCGAAGAATAAGAGAGCACACTGTCTTTTTGGCCCATCCTATGGATACGGTTCTCGGTCTGCATATACACGGCGAGGCCTCCTGTCTTGGGTCCCCCTTATCCCACTACAAAAGCTTCCTGTTCCTGTCATGTTCTCCCCTGAAGGGCCTGAAAAAGACCCATATCTTAAAAACTTTTTTTCTTGACATACTACTTCATTTATTATATGAATGCAGTTCATCATATAAAGTAATTTCTTATCAGTTTTTTTCTGAATACCTTCGAACATAGCGCGCGCGTAAGTGTGGGGGGTTAATTTCGACCCCAAACCCAAACACTGTTCAATTAAGACGATTTTTCCCAAAGAAATAAGAGTTCAATCAGTATATGATTACGCAGATATGAAAAACTAAAGAGGGAGACTTAATTATGTGGAAAAAAAAAGAGGAGAAAGAGGAGAAAAAGGAGAAAGAAGAAAGTTTGTTGAAGGAGCTATGCGGAGATGATACAAAATTATATAATTTTCTCAGTAATTGTTTGTATCTGAATCCGTTAGCGGCCATATCCAAAAAGGGTCTCGATATCCTCATCGAAGAGGCGGAAAAAAGCGGCAACTATAGACCGGCAATGGATAAGGCCATTTTCGAATCCGCTAAAAACATGGGGAAAAGGGAAAGATACGTCAAAGTTATCCAGAACCTAGCGTCGAAGACCATGCATGCGACGGAGCAAGAAAAAGAAAAGATAGAGAAGGAAGGACACACCGATCAGGCTGCTTCTCTTGGGAGAGAAATTGAAAATTATAAATTTATGAGTGAAAGAGCCGAAGACATTATAAACGTAGCTTTCAAATTCTACAATGAGATATTGGTGGAACAGGGGGAAAACGCAAGAAGAGAAGAGAGAGGAAAAGAGCGAAGTGGAGCTGAAAGGGAAGAAAGGAGAATTGAGGAACTTGAAAAGGCGGAGCGAGAAGCAAGAAAACAAGAAAGAAGCGGGATGGGAAGAAAGGAGAAAAGGTTATCTAAGAAACAAGATAAAAGAGAAGAGCTGGCAGCTGAAGAACGGAAAGAAGCCAGAGGAGAAGAGAGAAAAGAAGGCGAAAAAGAAGAAAGGAGAATAGGGGAGCTTGAAAAGGCGGGTCGAGAAGCAAGAAAAAGAGAAAGAAGGGGGGATTAAAATTTTGTTCCAAGGAATTTTGGAAACATACCATTGGATTATTGGTTTATTTTTTCTTTGTCCCCGCCCAGCACATCAAGTTCCTGGCCATCAATTATTGAGATCGAGCACTATGGATTGGGGCCGACATTAGCGAGGTTGATGACCCTACGTATCTTATAATCATAAAAAGTGATCATTTCTGATATGCATCTTTCCTCTCAGGATATCAGCCACATCAAAAACCTTCGATATGTCTGGACATATGGGTAAACTAAGTTCCTCACAATAGATTTTGGAATCCAAAATCAAATGCGGTGAGTTTCAAGAATAATTATCCTATTCATTAAGTCGGCCAAGTAATAATTATTCAACCATATCAATACAAAGCATAAGACCGGCCACACGATTTGGTAGCCATCGGATTAAATTAAATTCTTGTAATAGCTCGAACGTTTCTGAAAAATACTCCATCCTAAAAGATTGCAGATACTGTAAACTTAGGTCTCTAACAATTGAGATACCCCGCCAGTATCCCGCCTATACCCCGCCCAATAAAAAAACATACCTCGCTTACCCTGCAATTTTAAAAAAAGTATCCCGCCGGTTTTAATAAAAAACATACCCCGCCACACCAGGCCCCTCTCCAGCGCTGCAAATTTTTTCATCACACACTGCCTGGCATGTCCATACCTTTACTATCTTCACTCCGGCAGACTTGTACTATTCAGTTTTGTTATTTTGAAAAAATAGTTGAATTGGGGGCCGTCAAATAAAAAAATGTTTCATATATTCTATACGTTATGGCAGTTGGAGACATAACATTGTATAAGTTCTTGAAAATATATATATTTGTGATATTATCACAGCGGATATGAGGTGTATGTATGAGCCGTATGAATTTTGAGCAAGCATATTCTGGACAAATTAGTTTGGGGGGTATAAAGCCCCAAATGGGTCTTCCTATACTTAGTACTATGAAAAAATTATAGTAGTACTAGGAGGTCAGATGGATATACCAGTTCGCTTATACTCACATTATTATGTCTCCAATAAATTTACAAATTTGTAATAATTCTTGTAACATGTTGTTTTCATATGAAATATTCATTTCCAGGCCCACCGACACTATATCCAATAAAAACAGATAGATAAGTCCATTGAGGACATAAGTAAACTTACCTGTATCTTAGTTTCCGCGCATCGGAAACACGAGTTTTTCCGAATTTAATATGTCAGTTCTCAATCAGTTACGGAAAATAATTAAAAAAGTACGGGACAAGCCCATTACATTGTGATATAAAAATCATATATGAATGTAAATTTAATGGCTTCAACAATTCCCGAAGACGAAAAGACACCATTGGTCTTGCAGCTTTTGGCTGTTATCGAGCAACAAGCAGAGCAAATCCAGCAACTCAAAGACGAAATTGCTCGGCTTAAGAATCATCCCCGCAAACCAGATATTAAGCCCAGCAGTTTAGAAAAAAAGAAAAAGAGCAAATCAAAAAAAAATAAGGACAAAAGACCTGGATCTAAAAAACGAAAGAAAACAGCCGAGCTGCAAATTCACGAAACAGTTCCCATCCCTTTGGAAAATATTCCAGACGGAGCTGAGTTTAAAGGATATAAACCTTTTGTAGTTCAGGGGCTTAAAATTAGGTTGCATAATACCAAGTACCTTCTTGCAACCTATGAGACCGCTGACGGCGATTACATTTGCAGCAAATTGCCTGAACATCTCAACGGTAAGCATTTTGACCCGGAACTTATCTGTTTTATCTTGTACCAATATCACCATTGCGGCGTTACCCAGCCGTTGTTGCTTGAGCAGTTGCATGAATTTGGTGCCGATATTTCAAAGGGCACCCTGAGCAATATTCTCATTGAAAGCAAACAGGATTTTCATAAAGAAAAAGATCGCATTTTAGCTGTTGGCCTTGAGGTTTCCAACTACATCAATGTTGATGATACCGGCGCCCGGCATAACGGTAAAAACGGCTATTGCACCCATATTGGCAATGAATCCTTTTCCTGGTTTGAAAGCACTGAAAGCAAGAGTCGGATCAATTTTTTAAAACTGTTGCGTGCTGGGCACTCAGATTATTTGATTAATATAGATGCCATCGCATATATGGAAGCCAACAAGCTACCAAAATATGTTTTAAACTCAATCATTACCCATCTGGGGGCCATATTCGCCAATGATTGCCACTGGAATGAATTTTTAGCTGACAATGGCATTATAAGTAATCAACACGTGCGAATCGCCACCGAAGGCGTACTGATCGGTAGCATCATTGAACATGGTATCTCAAAACATCTGGTTATCGTAAGCGATGATGCCGGCCAATTTAACGTGCTTTTGCATGCGCTGTGTTGGATTCATGCCAACCGAGCCATCGACAAAATTATTGCATATACCGATCAGGCTAAAAAAGACCTGGATACGGTAAAAGATCAGATATGGCTGCTATATGAGGGGCTAAAAGAATACAAAGAAAACCCCAAGCCGGCAGACAAAAAACGTTTGAATGACATGTTTGACGAAATATTTACGCAAACAACTTCCAGTGCCTTATTAAACGCTGCCCTGAAGCGAATTAATAACAACAAATCCGAGTTGCTACTGGTTTTGGAACGTCCGGATATCCCTTTGCACAACAATGGCGCTGAAAACGCAATCCGCGAGTATGTTAAAAAACGCAAAATCAGCGGTAGTACTCGAAGTGAGTCTGGCCGCCGCTGCCGTGATACCTTTACAAGCTTGAAGAAAACCTGCCGCAAATTGGGCGTATCGTTTTGGCAATATCTCAAAGATCGAATCGAGAATATCGGTATTATTCCCGACTTGTCAGATCTGATCCGACAACATTCTTTGAACCCAGGGTAATATTTTCTTCTCTCTCCTTTTAAAATTAGTCTATCACATGCTATGAGAAGCACAAACGAAGCTATCCTGGTATTTTCTTTACTACCAGTGCTTTTTGGGATGTTACAATTCCGAGACGTTAAATTATCAGAGTGCTTGCTGCCATTCAGAGGCCACTTTTTCCGAGCGCAGTCTCGAAAAAAGCATGGGCCCGGTTTCTCTATCCGCTCAATTCACCACGGCGCGGGCGATCTCCTGTATTTCATCCACATCCAGCGGTTTATGCAGGTATTTGTGAACACCGTATTTTTCCGCAGTCTCCTGATAATGATCCTGGGCCAGTGCGGTGACGACCACGACCTGGGTGTCTATTCCTTTTTCACGAAGATTTGCCAGCACTTCGAGACCATTACGTCCCGGAATCTTTAAATCCAGAAATAACAGACTGGGATTCTGATCATCTATCCTTTGAATGGCTTCCGTGCCGTTGTCTATCATGATCAGATGATAGTCATCTCCAAGCATGGCATCAAATGATTCCAGAATTCCCAGATCGTCATCTACAATAAAAATCAGATCTTCCTGCGAATTTTTCATGGTTTTCCTCCTCTTAGACCACTATATTGCGTATATTGCAGTCCGCTGCGGTTAATATTAGCGGTAAATTGCAGCCGGCACGCTCATATTCCGTAATAGTTAAAGCAAAAAAGATGCCATTTGGGGCATTGGTCGCATGTGGCCTGAAAAGTTTTGATTGCTGTGATGCGGCGGGTAAACAAATCGATCAGATATGCATCCAAATCAGGGCGCCCTGTACATAAAAATGGGCAGACCGACTCAGATCGGTAGATGGACAATAAATCGCGAGCCGTGTCCTAGGGTGCTTTCAACTTCAATTTGTCCGCCGTGCTCGGTGATCACCTTATGGGTGATCGCCAATCCCAGACCGGTGCCTTTATCTTTGGTCGTGAAAAACGGATTGAAGATATTTTCGAGTTCTGCTGCCGGAATACCGGGACCGGTATCCTGAAAAACCGCAGTAACCCGGTCGACGCCGGTTCTCCCCGGTTCTGCCTGGGATGGATTGCCCCTGTGAAAAGAAGCTCTGATATGCAACTTACCGCCTTGCGGCATGGCCTGAACCGCATTGCGAATCAGATTGTGAAACGCTCTGGCCAACTGGCTTGCATCGGCCCGAACCGGCGGCATATTATCGGCAATTGCACAACGACACTGGATGTGCCCGGCCTGCAGCTGCGCATCGGTCACGTCCAGCGCCTGCTCCAGGAGGGTCTTGAGGTTAGTGCTTTGAAATACATACTTGGGAACCCGGGCCAGATCCAGAAGGTCCTCCACCAGGGCATTGATCCGGTTCAGTTCCCGCGGAACTGTTCGCTGAAATTTTTCGAGAAACCCGGGTTTTTCTACTTTTTGAGGCAACAGTTGGACAAATGTTTTAATTGAAGACAACGGATTTCTAATCTCGTGGGCCATTCCGGCGGCCAGTGTCCCTAAGGCCGCTAGACGTTCGGTCTGTCGCATGGACGCTTCCAGTTTTTTCAGCGTGGTGATATCGTGCAAGTTCAGAATAACCTCCTGGGGCCGATCTTTACGATCCCGGAGTATGCTGGCACTGATCAGTATGCTGCGACCATCGTTTTCTCCCAGCAATTGGATTTCCCGTGGGTTTCGATCACCGGGGTGTTCAAGGACTTGCTGTAAATAGTCATTAAGCGCCGGATAATTAAAAAGCGTATTGGACACATGATGACCTTTAACCGGTCGGTCACCGGAAATATCCAGCAGCAGGCCGGCGGCCGGATTCATCGTGGATATTTTTCCGGACATATCCAGGCTGAGCAGGCCGTCGCTCATAGTGGTCAGTAGTTTTTCAGTATAGCGCTGCAATCGTTTTATTTCCATCAGCTGTTTTTCGAGCTGCTCCCGGTGAGCGATAATTTCCCGGATCATCGCATCAAAATTGGATGCCAGTACTTGCACTTCATCGCCGGTGCGGACCCGAATTTCCTGGCTCAGATTTCCGCGGGCGGCTTCCTGGGTAACGTGAACCAGATTGTCCAAGGGTTTGGTGATTCGGCGGGCGGCCCATGTGGATACCAGCGTCCCGAAGACAAGGGCGATAAAACCTATGATCAGGAGGACCCATTTTATCTGACGTATCTGCCGGTGCATCGGAGCAAGGGACAGACGCACACGAACAGTGCCCCAGCGCGCACCGGTCCCCGGAGGATATACCGGAACAGCGATATCCAGTCCCGGTTGTTTATCCGCTTTCAAAGAGATGGTCTGAATTATGGGCTGTTGTGAGGTGAGGATTTTGCGGCTGATGTTATCGTCTAAAAAGGTGTTTTGCAATTCCGGTCTATCGCTGAATCCTGCAACCTTACCTTCCTTGTCATGAAATATAACACTAACGATATCAGGATCCTGTGCCGCACGATTCGCTGTTCGTTCAAGTGCAACGTAATTGTATGTGAGTAGGTCGGAAATGGAAGTGGCGGCCAGGCTCTGGGCAATGGCCAGACCCCGTCCCTCCAGCTGGCGGCGGATCGTTCGACTTTGAAGAAAATCAATCACCAGGGCCAGCGTGCTCAGCAAAAAGACCAGCATGCATGCGCTCATGATGATAAAGCGATAACGCAGCGGGATAAATCTGGGCCCTTTCCAGCTAAGTTTCATCGGCATATTTCCGGGCATAAAATAATTTCAGAAAATTATCGGTGGGATTTGCCCTTTAACCAAATGCGATGCAGGGGCATGGTGGCGGCTCCCAGGGCACTGATCTTAACACCTTGTACTTCGGGTTGATATACGCGGTCAATGCTCAAATAAAACAATGGAATGATGGGGCAGGTTTGCAGAATTCGCTTTTCGATTTGCTGATACATTTCCGCGCGCTGCACCGGGTCGACGATCCCGCGGGCTTCAGCCAGCATTTGATCTACCTGGTTGTTACGAAATCCGGTGAAATTTACGGGGGAGTCGGAAGCAAATAAAGGAAATAAAAAGCTGTCCGGGTCCGGCATATCGGCGATCCAGACATAGCGGTAGATCTGCACAGCATCTGATTGGATATATCGCTTAAATTCCCCCCAGTCGGTAATAAATTTGATATCCACCTGTAACCCGAGCTGCTCCCAGCGGCTGCGAACATAGTCCAGTTCTTTGCGGGCAAAGGCGGACTGGGACCCGGAAACAATTTCGATCCGCCGGGCGGTTCCCCTATCGTCTTTCAGGGCCTGATTCATATGCTTGCGGGCCGCTGTCATATCATGGGACAACAGTTCTTCCAAGTTTTTATGACCGGGCATACCTGGCGGCAGTATGGACCGCGCCGGCTCGAACTGACCGCCGTAAACTTGTTGGACGAGTTTAATCCGATCGATGGCCAGGGACAAGGCTTTGCGAAGCGCAGCATTTTTCAAGACGGGGTGATCGCTTCGGATCCCGTAAAATAGCAGGCCAAGGGAAGGTCGATGAAACCACTGATAGTCTTGTCCTTCTGAGAGTGCCTGACGAATATTACCGTAGACCGGCATTTCTTCCAGCCCACCGGTTTGAAAATCTGATAATGCACGGTCAATTTGTACGCCGGGATAAATTCGGTACAGGATCTTATCCAGATATGCATCACCGGCATAGTAATTGGGAAAACGATCGAGTTGAATCGAATCATCGGTTGTCCACGAGACGAATCGAAACGGGCCGCTGCCCACCGGAGAGCGGCCGAATTTTTTTTCATTATTTTCTATTTCCGATTTTGGAACAATGGCGGCCTGGTACATTCCCAAGGCGGTTAGAAAAGGGACATGCGGTTCAATCAGCGTCACCGTAAATTCATGATCGTTGATGCGCTTTAGTCCCCGGATCCCATCGCTTTGCCGGTCGCGATAAGCAGCGGGCGCCTTCGATTTTCAGCAGTTGGGGCAATATGGTCGGTGGTGGATTTACGCGTAGAAGCCGGCGGATGGAAAATATCGCGTCTTCAGCAGTGACCGGATGGCCGTTGTGAAAGCGGGCATCGGGTCGCAGAAAAAATCGATAGGTTCTACCGTCATTGTCGACCTGCCAGGTCTCAGCCAGGGCCGGCAATACGGTGAGGTAAGGACCGAATTGAACCAGGCCTTCAAAGAGTTGGCGCACAACCGGAATGCCATACTGATCCTGCAGGTATACCGGATCCAGCGTGCTGGGATTATTCATCAGTGGATAGCGATAGACACCGCCACGCTGAACAGAGTCCTGTTCCTGGGCTTTTTTGTTCTCCGTTGCGTCTTCAGCATCTTCTTGCTGGATGCAACCGGCAAGCAGCAGTATAACACACATGCTGCTCACAAGCCGCAGAGATGCATGTATCAAATGGGTTCTATTCGCTGCGCCTAGGATTGTTTTAATCATCTTAATCGGGGTGGGTCGATAAACCGGTTTGGTTCGATGCATTTGATCATAAGTTACATAATCTAAATTTCTATTGAAATCAAGAACCTTCCAATGGGTGTTCGACCCGCAGCACCGGAAATACGCTCCGATTCCTGTTCCCATGACACCCCGTCGGCACGGTCACAGCGATACCACAAAAAAAAACACAGGTCACTGGACCTGTGTTTTTTTTCGTTTCGCAATAAAACGAGATGGTCGGATCTATGATTAGGGACCGGCGCCACCGTAAGCCAGAACCGGCAAGGCATAGGTTGCAATGATGGTGCCGATGACGAATACTTGAATCGCTAATTTTTTCATTTTTCCTCCTCCTGTTTCGACGGTTGTGGGTTTGGATGCAGGCAACACAAAAGCATACGTGACTGTAGTTTTGTAGTTTTCCATAAAGCAAGGCGTATGCCAGCCTATGAAAATTTTCTTATTTTAGTATAACTAATTGAAATTTATAGGAATTATATTTTGATCGTATATTGAGCGTTTCACGCAGACCAGACAGGTGCGCACATTCCGATATGCACTTGTATACAATGTATTATGAAATCCGGGATTGGTTCTATCATCGGCCACGGCTTATTCGTAGGTTGGGTTGAGCATCCCGATATCTTTTGTTGGCTTTCGTTCCTCAACCCAACCTACTTGCCAGCCATTTTTGTACTATCAGCGCAACCGAACAAAATGGCCGAAGATAGAATTATCCCCCTAAATCCTATTACCATAAGTATATATCGCATGTGCACATTTTTCTGGTTGGTGCACATAAATTTGTGCAAAAATAAGACCAGTTGTGATAAGAAGAGGTGAAGCACGGTGGATTTCATTCTGAGAAGGGAGTCAGCACGTGGCAAATCAAACGGCAAACCATTCCCGTATCCTCATTGTGGACGATGATGAAGGCACGCGAGAGGCGCTGGAAGTAATTCTCGAAGATGATTATGATGTCGCCTGTGTGGCCGACGGCCAGGTCGCACTGGACAAATTGAACCGGGAAGCCTTTGATCTGGTGCTTCTCGATTTGATTATGCCGGGCATGGACGGGATTGAAACACTCAAACGAATCAAGGCATATGATAAACAAATTGATGTCATCATGGTATCGGCCACCGATCGGGCCCGTGAGGCGACTGCTGCCATCACGTCGGGTGCCTATGATTACATTACCAAACCTTTTGACGCCGATGCCATACTCACCGCCATCGAAAGGGCTTTACAAAAAAGATCTCTTGAACAAGAAGTGCGCTATCTGCGCTCCGAGGTGGCGCTCAGGTTCGATGAAACCAGAATTATCGGTGAATCGCGGCCTATGAAGGCGGTTTTCTCCTTGATTAATAAGGTGGCGGGCACTTCCAGTAATGTTTTGATCACCGGTGAAACGGGAACCGGCAAGGAACTGGCGGCCCGCGCAATTCACAACCAAAGCCCGCGTGTTTCAAGGCCGTTTGTTGCAATCAACTGTGCGGCGATCCCCCCGGAACTGATTGAAAGTGAACTCTTCGGTCACGAAAAGGGCGCATTTACCGGTGCATACAGCCGGAATATCGGCAAGTTTGAATTCGCCAACAGCGGCAGTGTGTTTCTGGATGAGATATCCAACCTGAAGCTGGAATTGCAAGCCAAGCTTTTGAGGTTTCTCCAGGAAAGGGATTTCACCCGCATCGGCGGCCATCGATCCATCAAAGTGGATGTCAGGATGATTACGGCTACCAACATATCGTTAAAGCAGATGGTGCAGGAAAACCGTTTTCGGGAAGATCTCTATTTTCGACTGAATGTCATCCCGATCGAGCTGCCGCCCTTGCGTAATCGCCGGGGAGATATCCCCCTTCTGGCAAATTTTTTTCTGGACAAATTTAATCGCAAACTCAACCAGAAAATTGAAGGCATTACGCAGGAAGCTATGGCCATTCTGGAAACCTATCATTGGCCCGGCAATATTCGCGAGCTGGAAAACCTCATCGAAAGACTCGTGGTGCTCAGATCCAACGAACGTTGGATAGATGTAAAGGATCTGCCCTTTGATTTGCTGTATAATGAAGACGCCATGAAAGCCGGCCAACGGGTCGAAAAAGGGCTCCTGCAGGCGCGTCGACTATTCGAGCGGCAGTATATTCTGCGTGCTCTGAAAATCTGCAAGTATAATCAGGCGAAAACGGCCCGGATGCTCAGGATTCATCGCAACACTTTGATACAAAAAATGAAGGCGCTGGATATTAACAGCCGGTCTGAAAATAATTCCAGCACCTAGACTTTCTTTTCAATGTAGTTTCAAAAACGGACCGGATGCACGCGATTATGTGCACCTTTGTCCCGGAATCGTTTCTCCAATCCTGTCTGTCTTAAAAAAAATCCATAATTTCAACTATATTTACAGTGGCATAACAATTGCTTAGCTTATTAACGGATAAGTGCTATCTGGGTTAAGGGATCGCACGACGGGCCCATAACGCTGAGCCCACCGATTCGGATTATCCCGTGGTGTTTGTTTTGCACTGATAATAGTATCTATTTTAATAATCTGACTTTTAAGGCAATAGTCTGGCTTAGTTTTAAAAAATAAAGGGAATTTCTGTAGTGGCTGTCGCCATAAAAATTTAAATATACTGCATTTTTTTCAAAGCGCGAAAGTCGTGCTAAGCTCCCCTGCAAATTGGAAAAACACGTGGAGATTGAGAGGTCATGGCATTTTCACCCAAGATTTTGATTGTAGATGATGAACCAAGAATGTGTGAAAGCCTCCGGATGTTGTTAGGCGGAAATGGATATGAAGTTTACACGGCCGGCAGCGGCGCGGAAGCCCGGGCAATTTTGCAAGACAGGCAGTTTGACGTGGCATTATTGGACATGGTGATGCCCGACACGGACGGCCACCAACTGATGGACCTTATCAACCAAAAGAACCCGGATACCGACGTGATTGTCATCACAGGTAACACGTCTTTGGAATTTGCCATTGGTGCCTTGAAGAGAGGCGCCTATGATTATGTGAGAAAGCCGTTTGAGTTCGAAGAACTGCTGACGACGGTTGAAAATGCGTTAAAACAAAAGAGGCTCAAGAGAGAAAACGAAATCATACATGAAAAGCTGGAGTGGTCGGAGAGCCGTTACCGCCGTCTGGTAGAAAATTCACCCGATATTATTTACGCGCTGGATGAGGCCGGCAACTTTACCTTTATCAGCAACGCAGCCGAGCGCCTGCTATGCGTGGATCGACAGCACCTGATCTCCAAGCACTATAACACCATTATTCACGAAGATGACCAGGAAAAAGCCAAATGGTTTTTTAATGAGAGAAGAACCGGGGAACGATCGACCACGGGTGTTGAATTGAGGCTTATATCCTCTGAGGAGTGCGGCGAACCTAAATCTTACGAAGTTCGACACCTGACCATCGAGCTGAAGTCCACCGGTATTTATGACAAGGATATAACGGACAGTTCCAAAAAGTTTCTTGGAACCTACGGAATCGCCAGAGACATCAGCGATAGGAAACGACTGGAAACCCAACTGCGACATGCCCAGAAAATGGAGGCCGTAGGCGCCCTGGCGGGAGGCATCGCCCACGACTTCAACAATCTTCTTATGGGTATACAGGGGTACGCTTCTTTAATGCTGCTAAAAACCGACCCGGAACATCCACATTATAAGAATTTAAACAGCATCGAACAGCTGGTCCAGAACGGCGCAGATCTGACCAAACAACTGCTGGGATTTGCCAGGGATGGCAAGTACGATGTCAAGTCGACCAATATGAATGAAATAGCCCGAGACACCATCCGGATGTTTGGCAGGACCAAAAAGGAAATCAGTATCTATGAGGAATATGAGGAGGCTATCTGGCCTGTTGAGGTAGACCAGGGGCAGCTTCAACAGGTGCTGTTGAACATATTTGTTAACGCCGGACAGGCTATGCTCGGAGGGGGCGATCTCACCCTGGTAACAAAAAATGTAATTCTTGGGGCACAAGATGCCAAGGTATTCGGACTGCCGCCGGCCAGATATGTGAGAACATCTGTTTCAGACACCGGCGTAGGCATTGACGAGGAAACCCGGCAAAGAATTTTTGAACCTTTTTTCACGACAAAGGAGTTTGGCCACGGCACCGGCCTCGGGCTTGCATCCGCCTACGGAATTATCCAAAACCACCAGGGGACTATTGCTGTAGACAGTCAGGTGGATGAGGGCACAACGTTTCATATTTACCTGCCGGCATCCGAAAAAGTCATAAAAGACGAAAAGCCATTTTTTGAATATGATCATAACGGCCCGCAGACTGTTTTGCTGGTGGATGATGAAGATTTCATACTCAAGGTTGGATCGCAAATCCTGCAAGAATTGGGGTACACGGTCTTGACTGCCGGCAGCGGTAAAGAGGCCCTTGAAATCTATACCGCAAATAGAGATAAAATCGACATTGTGGTTCTGGACATGATCATGCCCGGTATGGGCGGCGGGGAAACTTACGACAGCATCAAAGCGCTCAAGCTGGACGTGAAAGTTCTTCTTTCCAGCGGCTATAGCATCATGGGTGAGGCCAGTGCCATCTTGAATCGGGGCTGCCAGGGGTTTATCCAAAAACCATTTACCATGAAAAGCTTTTCCGAAAAATTGAGAGAAATATTGGATGGAGAGAACAATCCGATGTATCAAAATTTACGGCTCCATTAGTCGGCAGTTAATTTTTATCGTGGATCGATTCTAAAATGATATTTCAATTATTTGAATTTACCCACCCCGGTTTCAAAGTATTGCGGGCAGGTCGAATAATGAATATAGAATGCCAAGGAAGGTATTCTTTCTAAATTGAAAAGACAGAGCGAAGCGATACAACAAATCTTCAATCTTCAATCGCCAATATTCAATCCCGGCTTATCCGGGTTCGGAGACACCATGGCCCTGCATTTTTCGTCAGATGAATTCGCCCAACGGAACCGACGCACGGTTGAGGCATTGAGAAGCCGCAAACTGGACGGGCTTCTCATGTTTCGCCAGGAAAGCATGTATTACCTGAGCGGTTACGACAGCTTCGGATATGTATTTTTCCAATGCCTGTATCTCACTGCCGACGGGCATTTGATGCTGTTGACCCGTGAACCGGATCTTCGACAGGCGCGTCACACGTCCATTATCGAAGATATCCGCATCTGGACCGACGGCTCCGATGTCAATCCGGCTAGGCAGCTAAAACATATTCTGGCAGAGTCTGGCTGCAAAGGCCGGCGGCTGGGCGTGGAATACGATGCCTATGGTCTGACAGCCAAAAACGGCAAACTCCTGGAAGCCGCCCTGTCTGGTTTTTGTACCCTTGAGGATGCATCCGATCTGGTGAGTCGGCTGCGGGTGGTAAAAAGTGCCGCCGAATTGGAATATGTGCGCAAGGCTGCCGAACTGGCCGATCGTGCCGGTGATGAAGCCTATCGCCTGGCCGGTCCGGGAACGGATGAAGGCGATATTCTGGCAGCCATGCAAGGGGTAATTTTTTCCGGCGACGGTGATTATCCCGGAAATGAATTCATTATCGGCTCGGGTAAAGACGCGCTCTTGTGCCGCTACAAATCCGGCCGCCGTAAGCTTGACCCCCAGGATCAGCTCACCCTCGAGTGGGCGGCGGCATATCGACACTACCATGCCGCCATGATGCGCACCATTCCCATCGGCCGGGCAACCGAGCGCCATAAAAAAATGCACGCCGTCACCATAGATGCCATGGATGCCTGCCTGGAGGCGCTGAAACCCGGACGTCCCATCGGTGAAGTATTTGACGCCTATGCGCAGGTCTGTGACGCCGCCGGAATGCGGGAGCACCGGCTAAACGCCACCGGCTATAGTTTGGGGACGACCTTTGCCCCCAATTGGATGGATTGGCCCATGTTTTATCACGGCAACCCGGTCATTGCCGCGCAAAACATGGTATTTTTTTTACATATGATTTTGATGGACAGCGGCACCAACCACGCCATGTGTTTCGGACACACGGTCGTAGTGACTGAGACCGGGTGCGAGGTGTTGTCCAAGCGCGCATTGGATTTGATAGTAAGGTAGAGGTTATTTTTAGCTTATAGCCGTTGAATCAGATAGAGATATGTAGGAAGTCGACTCAAATTTTTAATTTCAACAAACTTGCGGATCAGTGCCCGATTATTTTGGCGGGTATTCAAAGGAGATAAATAAATAGCACCTTTGCTGTAGAATCGATCAAGTCCGTTGCGAACCAACTCGATAAGCGATCGGTAGTGGTTTGGCGGGAACTGATCTTCCAGGAGAAAATTTCCGGTAATTTCAATATTATGACAGTTCCGATTCACATCGAGCATCATCTGGAAGGCATCTTCGATTTTACTGATTTCCAGCGGTTTATTAAGGCGGCGTAAGGTTGCTGGATCCGCAGACTCGAATCCGATGTTGACATAGGTATAATAAGGAAGTCGGTGGATTGCCTCCATTAGCGTTTTACCACCATCAAGTAAGGAATCCACACTCCCAAATAAAAAAAGGGTGGGGTTTTTAAGGTGTGACTTTTCGAAATCAAAGGTAAAATATGCTTCGGCAGCGGCCATGTGGATTAGTTCATGGCCGGCCGCAAGGGCATCATGGTTACCCAAAAAAAGGGCATTATAGTTGCTCAAATTAGCACCATAGAAACCCCGTAAATCTTGAATCTGTTGTAGAATATTGTCTTTAGCACGCGGCTGAAATTTTTGGCTGGTTTTAATACAGCAGAAGTCGCAATGGTAAAGGCAACCATCGGCAATCATAAGGGGGATCACATCATAATCGACATGGCGAGTATCCGGCGGAAGGACGGATATCTGCCCGCCGACAATCCGATGCAATGATTTTGATCTGGTGTTCAGGGTGTGCTGATCGTGGCCGGAAATGAGAGCCAAAAAATTCCTTACCCTCGAGGGAATACCATTGGTACGCAAGGCACTAAGATCGGCTAGCAGTTGAGTCCACCCAGTAAATGCCTGCTGAATATTGGAATCAATAAAGGGGTTGTAAGTCCAAATCGAATTACTCCGATAGGGAAGGCATGGAAGATAATATTCGCCAATTAAGTGAAAAATTCCATTGTATCCGCCGACCGAATAAAAAACCCAATCATCGGCATCGGTTCGCTTCAACCATTCTGCTGGATGAGGCCAACTTCGCGACAAACCGCGAATATACTTAATTTCACCATTTAAGTTGAATTGAAAAAGATAATCCGGTGTTTTAATCTCGCAAAATCTTCCGTACCGGATCGGATAAGTTACCTTGGTGAATTGCCCGGCCCCTTCTTTGTCAATCGTAATTTCAAGATTATTCAGGTGATAGGTTTCCACTTTCAGACTCTGCTGTACACTTTGCCAAGGTGTTCCTTACAAGTTAGTTCGCTTCGCTCACAATTGGCCTCCGGCCCGTAGGGTAACGCCTACGCCCCGGAGGGAATGATGGAACAATGGAATCGTGAAATAATGGAGAATAACCTATGCGAGAAGCCATCGATTTGCAAATGGAATTTTGGAAAATAATATTGACAAACTAATAAATTTAAAAAAGAACTGAGCGAAGCGAAACCATCCTTCGACATTCTGCGGTTCGATATTCGCTATTCTGCGGTTCGCTGTTCCGTCCGCGTGCAGTTTCGTACAAATGCTCAGGACATGATATTGCGTCTACCTTTCCTGAACCTGAAACATGACACCTGAAACCAAATTTTTGGAACAAAACGGTTGTAAAGGTTAAGTCTATGTACACCAAGTTACAGGTGAATTTTCACCACCTTAGTTCTCATCTGCATTCAGCTGCTGCTCAAGCAGCTGCCGAAACCAGGGTGGAATCACCAGCTTTTTAAAGGTATCCATATCCAGGCAGACGGTTACATTGTGCCCTACAATTCTGGGATCGTTCTCTCCCTGTTTGAATACCCGGTAGCCAAAGGTAATGGAGCTGCGGCCGACCTTAAGTACGGAGACTTCCACCTCGATAATGTCCCCATAGCTGAACGGGCGGCTGAAATCCGATTGTAAATGAACGGTGGGTAAACCGATGCGGTGGGTCTCAACCATGGTATGATACTCAATTGTCAACTCACCTCGCAAAGAATTCCTCCAATGCCACATGGAAATAATGCATAAACCGGGGATAATAGACGATTCCGGCCCGGTCGATGTCACCAAACCGAATTTTGAGCTGTGAATTAAATGCCATGATTTTTTTCCTTTTAAAATTTAGAGCATCCATTAAATTGCTAATTATAGGACATAACGCAGGTGAGCAATAATTTCGATGAAAAAATCATATTGAAATTTTCAGATGTAAATTTTTCCTGCTGGTTGTGTCCATGAATAAGTTTCTCAACTCTTTATGCTCTGTTTTCTGCTTTCTGTCATCTGCCATCTGTCTTCATAGGCGTCAACCGATTTTTTACCCCCCTCCCCGATTCCGCCCGGCCCGGATCCCATGAACACCTGACGTATTGTGCTTTCGAAATTGGTGTTATGAATAAAAAAAATCATTGATTTAATTGTTTTGTAATGTAAATTTCAGCCTTGTAAATCTATAAACACCTGTAATTAATGTCGAATTTTTATATATTTTAATCATATTGTATTTTTTGAATCGTAATCATTATTTTCTTGACATTCAAAAATGTATAAAATACTAAGAAATTTCATAACTATTGAAATATTGATTACACTACATCTCCACCAAAGCCTGCAGAAGTTAAAAACTCGCGTTTTCGACTTTTTATGAGACCATCAAAAAGTTCTTTTTTTGCTGATAAATCGTTTACACTAACAAAAAGGAGGGGGAAAATGAAAAAAAAATCGTTACTGACTTTAGTGTTGCTTCCGGTCTTGGTCTTTTTGCTGCTTGCTTATACCGGCCCGGCATTTTCAGCATCCGATCAGCCGGTGGTGATCGGATTTATCGGGTCTTTTGACAGTGACAGCGGAAAAAGTACATTGCGAGGCGCTGAAATTGCAATTGAGGAGCTCAACTCCAAAGGAGGCATCTTAGGAGGCCGTCCAATAAAATTGGTAAAAGCGGATACCGGGCAAGACGTAACCGAAGGTATTAAAGCATATGAATATCTGAATGAGACAGGAAAAGTTGATTTTATCATCTCGGGCTGCATCGATGATGTCTCTTTAGGATGGTTGCCACGCATGGTGGAATACAAAACCCCTACACTTGACACCTGGACCTCATCTTATCTGGCCATTGAAAAAGTCCGAAATGAGTATGAAAAATACAAAATGTATTTCATGAATGTTCCCACCGATGCTGCTCTGGGAACCCAGTACGTCGATTTCGGCAAAGACGTTCTTGCCAAAAAGATGGGTTATAAAACGACGGTAATTATGCAGGAAGATACTGCCTATGGCGCTGGAACCTTCGAATTTATTAAAGGTGACATCTTACCCGAGGCCGGCATCAAAATGCTGGATCATATCGTATATGACGTCAATACAGTGGATTTCAGTCCAATTTACAATAAGATCATAAAAACTAACCCCGATTTTATTTATTTAATCTCCTCGGTCAAATGTGTCGTCCCGACATCCCAATATGTAAAAATGCAGGTACCGATTCCGATTACGGGAATCAATGTTGCAGCGGTCGGACTTGAGTATTGGAGCGACACCGGGAAAATGGGCGGCGGCATGTCTACGTTGATGCCACCGCCGACCTTGGGTATGGACATGGATCCGCGTACCGAAAAATTTATCCAGAAATACCAAGCAAAATATAAGTCACGGCCAGTTTACCCTCATTTCAACGGGTTTAACGCCTATTACGGTATATACAATGCCGTCAACGCTGCCGAGCGCGCCGGTGGGTTCAAACCGCTGGATGCTTGGGTAAAAGAGATGGAAAATGAAGATATTAAACTTTACAAAGATGGGAAACTTTGGCTCCGATACGCCTATTGGAAGCCGGGTGAGATCGAACAGCGAACCAAATTAGCCTGGCCTCACAACATTAAGTTTGATATTTCCCCGCCCCTCGATGAAGGGATCCCATCTCTTATCGTTATTCAATGGTATTCGGACGGAACGGTTAAGTGTGTTTACCCGCCTAAGTACGCAAATGGAGAATTCGCCGTTCCGTCATGGGTGAAAAAGTAAGATATGCCGTTTTCTTGAGATCAATCCGCGCAACGGCCCGGAAATAGCGCCGATTTAAAAAGCGGCACCTGGGATATAAGGCAACACAGCATGATCGGAATAATCATTCAGGGGTTTTTAATAAGTGGTCTTTATGCATTGATTTCAGTGGGATTCACCCTGATCTTCAGCGTGGGCCGCGTACTGAATCTGGCTTACGGCGTTTACATTATGCTGGGAGGCTACGCCTACTATACCCTGGCCCAGGTGCTGGAAATTTCAAAAACAATCAGTTTGCTGGGCGCAATCGTTGTCGGAATACTTTTTGGTATTATTACCTATTTTGGCATTGTAAAGCGCTTACTAAGCAACCCCATTGCCGTAGAAATCTCGACCCTCATTCTGGCAGTCGTCATGCAGGCGGTCATCATCTTAATTTATTCACCGGCGCCCAGGGCCATCTGGCCCATCATTACCGGCATTACGCGGGTACATGAAGTTACCATTTCATGGAACATATTTTTTGCCATGATTACCAGCTGGTTGGTATTGGGCGCATTGCTGATCTTTGTGAGAAAAACCCAGCTCGGCAGAGCGATATTAGCTGTCTCCATGGACACCAAAGGCGCGTTGCTGTCGGGTATCGACCCTGAACGCATCAATATCCTGACCTGGGCGTTGTCCGGGGCATTGGGCGCACTGGCCGGTGTGTTCTTTGCGACCTATACCCAACTGGACCCCACCATGTGGGTCTCACCCCTTATAACTGCCGTTGCCGTCGTGATCATCGGCGGTATCGGCAGCATCATGGGCAGCCTGGTGGCTGCCCACATCGTCGGCTTCATGG
The DNA here is from genome assembly GCA_963753045.1 of uncultured Alphaproteobacteria bacterium. GTDB lineage: Bacteria > Pseudomonadota > Alphaproteobacteria > Rhizobiales > Hyphomicrobiaceae > Filomicrobium. The sequence continues at coordinate 65,941 of CAVWAT010000015.1, read as the reverse complement.
AAACCATTACCACGACTGTGATCGCACCGGAGCTGAGGGGTGTTTTCACCCTGCTGCTGATTATCATAATTCTGGTCATTCTTCCGAAAGGTTTGTTTGGTAAAGAGGAAGCCTAAACTTAAGGAGAAATTTTGAAAAAAGCATTACCCTGGTGGCTGCTTTTTGCTGTCATAATGAGCTTAATGCCCCTGCTGCTTTCCACTGGAACTCTTAGGATTTTCATTTTCGCCAATTTTATCGCAATTTTTGCCATGAGTTGGGATATCCTGTCGGGATATACGGGTTACATCAGTTTTGGTCATCCATTTTTGATCGGTGTTGCCGGTTACACCAGTGCCATATTATCCCACCAGTATGCGGTGCCACTATACATCAGCATGCCGTTGGCAATTATACTGACCTTGATCGCCGGCTCTCTTTTCTTCTTTCCCGCTTTACGAACCAAAGGAACTTACTTTGCATTGGTCACACTGGCATTTATGGAAGTGACCTATCATCTGGTACAGGTCGTCAAGCCGCAGGTGACGGGCGGCAGCAGGGGATTGACCGGTTTGCCGCTGCTGATTACGGGCGCTGTATCGAATTATTATGTCTCTCTTTTTGCCATGCTTTTAATTGGTTTCGGGTTGTGGGCACTGACCCGATCCGGCGTGGGGACGGTGCTCAGTGCCATCCGCATGGACGAGGGTGCTGTCAAGAGCGCCGGTTTGAACACATCGAAATTCAAGCTGTTTGCTTTTATGTTAAGCGCACTGGTGGCCGGCATCGGCGGAGTTTTATACACACATTACCTGGGATCGATCTCCCCCCGGGGTATGTTCGACATCAACTTTCTGTTCACAATCTTGATCGCGGCCCTGATCGGCGGTGAGCACACCATCATAGGTCCCATAATGGGGGCTTACTTTTTGACATTTCTGCTGGAATTTCTGCGCCCGTACATCCCGGGCGCCTGGCGCTATTTGTTTTACGGCTCGATTGCCTTAATCGTCTACATGTATGCACCTAAGGGCCTTTACACGATTGTCAATGCTGTCGGCAGTCGGATAAAGGGCAGTAAAATGAAGGGTGAAGGATATGACCGCCAGACTACTTGAGTTGAAATCACTAACCAAGAAATTCGGCGGCATTTTAGCCGTGTATGATTTGAGCTTCCACGTTGACGAGGGAGAGTCGCTGGGTCTGATCGGCCCAAACGGTTCAGGCAAGACCACAACATTTAATTTGATAATGAGTGAGCACAAACAGGATGAAGGCGAGATATACTTTGGGGGCAAGGAGATCTCCGCCTATCCAACCCATGAACGCGTAAAAATCGGCATCTCCCGTACCTATCAGATTCCACGCCCTTTCAATGATATGACGGTCACGGAAAATATCCGGGTGGGGGTAATGCCCGATGACATCTTGCGTGTATTGAATATGAATTCCGCAAGTAAAAAGGAAAGGGAGATCGGAAAAAGTGTCGGCTTTAGTGCCCGCCACCTGCAGGCCCTCCCCAATGAACTGTCCATGGGGGACCTTCGCAGACTCGAATTGGCCAGGACCATCGCAACCGGCCCCAAACTTCTGCTGCTCGACGAGGTTTTCGCCGGCCTGACGGCCGCAGAAATCGCTGAATTATCCGAACTGCTCAAAGAGAAAAAAAAGGACGGCCTGACCTATATCATTGTCAGCCACGATTTAAAATCATTGGCCCCGCTGGTCGACAGGGTCGTGGTCGTTTCATTCGGCCAGCTCATAGCCCAGGGTTCATTTGAAGACGTCATCGCTGATAAAAAGGTAATCGAGGCATATTTGGGGACATGACTGTTGATTCAACGAAAATTCACCTAATCGATATATTAGGTTTCGCACCCTAAAATCATATGGCGTTATTGCTTATATTTGGGATTTTAGATTGAGGATTTTGGATTTATGGAATCGCTGCGCTCTATCAGCTATAATAGACAGAATTCCTTCATTCCAAAATCCAAAATTCAAAATCTAAAATTGCCCTGGTACAGAGGCATCCATGGCATTTCTGGAAGTTAAAGATCTTGAAGTATTTTACGGCAAGGCTTGCTCCCTGCATAAAGTCTCGATTTCCGTTGAAAAAGGTACGATTATCGGAATTATCGGACCCAATGGTGCCGGCAAATCAACCTTACTGGACTCGATCATCGGGCTGACCCATTGTCACGGGGAAATTTCATTTGACGGCACGAATCTGCGGCAGTTGGCTGCCACCGAAATTGTGCGCCGCGGAATCGCTTATGCCACGGAGGCGCGCAATCTTTTTTCCTATATGGGGGTCAAAGACAATCTTTTAATCGGGGCCTATCGCGCCAGGCGAAATAAGGAAAAAAACCTACGAATGGTCTATGACTTGTTTCCGATACTTGCCAAACGTGGCAACCAGGAGGCCAAAACATTGAGCGGCGGCGAACAGCAGATGTTGTCGTTGGGCCGGGCGCTGATGTCCAACCCCAGAATGCTGTTAATCGACGAGCCCACCATCGGTCTGGCCCCGCTGGTTTGCAAGGAAATCGCCCAGGTTCTGAAAAGTTTAAATCAAGAAAACGGCATTACCATTGTTATCACCGAGCAGAACGTGAATTTTGCCCTCACCCTATCCGAAGAAATATATCTGCTGGAAACCGGTACCATCAAGATGAAAGGCAGCCCCGACGAATTGAGACAGGAAACCTATATTCGAGAAACTTATTTTGGCAGCTGATTTTTTGCTTGACAATACAGGATGAATTAAATATTACAATTATCAGATACAAATGTAATTTTTATTACACTTGGGTCCAAAGACAGGAGGGAAGAGCACCATGGAGCTAAAAGAAATTCAGGAAATTATCAAGGCCAAAAATATTACCACTTTGCGGCTTGAATATCCGGATCTTTATGGAATCAGTCGGGGCAAAATGATGCCGGCCAAACACCTGGAAGCGGTGGCCGAAGAAGGACTTGGCTTCGCCCAGGCGATATATGCCATCCACCTGGGCAACGATGTGGCGGCAGGCACCGGATGTGGTTATGAGATCGAATGGAAAGACATGACCATCATGCCGGACCTGAATACATTCGCAGTTCTGCCCTATCTGGACGGCACGGCCCGTTTGATCGGCAATGCCTTCCGGGATGGCAAGCCCATACCGGTTGATCCGCGCAATTGCCTTCAGCGCATCCTGAAAAAATACACCGAAAAAAATCTGCGGGCTGTTTGCGCCTCCGAGCTGGAGTTCTTCCTCTTCGATCCAACCGCCGGCAATCCCACAGAGTTGTACAATTCCAACCTCGCCTGTGTCTACCAGCTCAATCCCACCTGCGACAAGGCTGGCTTTTTACATAAGCTCCAACATACCTTGATGGACCTGGGTCTCGACATTCTTTACATGAATCACGAATTTTTTCCAAGCCAGTACGAAATCAACTGGAAGCATGACGAAGCCCTGAAGATAGCCGATGACAGCTTCACTTTCAAATATGTCTGCAAGGAGATGGCGGCCCAGAACAATTTGCATCTGACCTTTATGGGCCGTCCCACCACCGACGGCGGCGGCAGCGGCTACCACATTCACCTGTCGTTAAGTGATCCTGGGACCCGCAAGAACATTTTTGATGATCCGGCCGGACAGCATGGAATTTCTGATCTGACGCGCTATTTCATCGGCGGCCAAATGGCCCATGCCAAAGGGATGTCGGCCCTGTTTGCACCGACCATCAATTCGTACAAGCGCTATGTCCCCGATTCTTTCGCGCCTTACTATCTGGCCTGGGGACTGGACAACCGCACGGTCTATTGCCGCGTTCCCAGCGAGAGAGGGCCGGCAACCCGGGTGGAAAACCGCGCCCCCTGTGCCTCGGCCAACCCTTATCTGATCTTTGCGGCCGCTTTTGCCGCCGGACTCGATGGCATCGAAAACAAAATTGATCCGGGTGAACATGCCGTCGGCGATATTTACGGCGTGGAACCCGGAACCTATGATACCGTGCCCTTTTACCTGCAGGACGCCCTGGAAGAACTCAAAGCGGACAAGGTGCTGTGCGAGGCCATGGGCCCGGAATTGATTCAGGCTTTTGTGGCCCTTAAAGAAGACGAATTGGACCGTTTCCGTAAACACGTTACGGATTGGGAGTTTAATGAATACTCCTTCCAGTTATAATACAAAACAAAAGTGCCTGGTTTAGTTGAGTGGTTGATTCGTTGATTGGGTTGACTGGTTTAAATGAATTGAATCCTTTAAACTTAATCAACCATTCAACCGGTAGACTATTCAACGAGGTCTTATACATTTATAATTAACAAACAATCCTGGGAGGTTTGCCATGTGCGGAATAGCAGGACTCATCGTCAGGCAAAGTGATACGCTGCAATCCGATTTGGTCAATATGCTCAAAGAACTGGTCCACCGCGGTCGGGATGCCACGGGTCTGGCCATTTATGAACAACGCGACGATATTCAGGCCCGGGTCTCCATGACGGACCCGGCGTATGAAACGAATCTTCACGATATCGTTGAAAAATACGGCCGCATCACGAATTCGAACGTCTACCGTGGGGGAGGAATATTCTCCTTCTTCGAAGGGTCGATTGACATGGACCCGGGCCGGATATCCAATTTGCACTGGGTATCTAGACTCCGATGAAAACCTATGCGTCCACTCGCTGGGAAAACAAATCAAAGTATACAAAGATCAGGGCTCGGCCGAAGATCTTATAAAATTCCATGAGATAAAAGCCGGCAGGTGTAGCCACGGCATCGGCCATGTGCGGCTGGCAACCGAAAGCGTTGAGAATATCAACTTCGCCCACCCCTTTGTGTCCTATCTCTACCCGGAACTGTCCCTCGTACACAACGGCCAGTTTACGAACTATTTCAAAATGAGGAGGAAGCTCGAAAGCCTCGGGGTTCGCTTCAAAACAGCCAACGACACTGAAATGGCTGCTCATTTTATCGCCTATCAGATGAAGGAAAAGGGACAGGACCTGGAAGGCGCCCTTCATACGGCCCTGGACACCTTTGACGGGCTCTTTACCATTTTGGTCGCCACCGGTGATCAGATCGGTGCTTTGCGGGATCGGCTGGCATTTAAACCGGTGGTATTTTATGAAGGAGAAGACGGAACTGTTCTTTTCGGGTCGGAACAGATCTCATTAACCCCCATTATCTCCGATGTTTATGCAACGGAGATGGAACCAGGAGGTGTCAGGATATGGTCCGTTTAGATATAGCTGGGATGAGCACCCGGGATGTGAATCGCAAACTCAGGGAGTTGATCCGGCAAGACGACGATATTGTTGTGGAGAACCCCCACTCCGTCCATAACTTTGCCACGGCACTTAAAGGCAAGCAGACGGTGACGGTGGAGGGCAGCACCGGATTTTATACCGGCGGCTTTTTGCAGGGACCGGCCATCATCATCAAGGGCAATACCGGTTTATACACCGGTGACAATATGAGTGCCGGCGAAATTATCGTTGAAATGAATACGGGCAGTAATTGCGCGCCGTCAATGGTGGGCGGCACCATTGTGGTCAGAGGCCATAGCGGCAGCCGCGCCGGTTGGGGCATGAAGGGCGGCAATCTGATTGTGTGCGGCAACGTGGGCCTTTGGTGCGGCAAGATGACCCTGGGCGGCCGTATCATTTTCCTGGGCGAGGTCGGCAAAGGAATTGGAGAGTCGATGTATAACGGTGTCATCCACGTTCTCGATCCGGAGGTTGAAAACAAACTCGGGGGGAATGTCACCCTGATCGCCATTGAAGACAAAGAAAAAAAAGCCCTAGAAGCGCTCTTTAAGAAATACAATATTGAACAGGGAGTGGATGAGTTTAAAAGTATCGTGCCGAACGTCTCCGGCCGGCATGAATACGTTCTCTTCAAACCAACCCATAAACGGACGGAGGCGCCAAAATGACGGAAAAAGCAAAAAAAACGAAGGTAAAGGATGTTCAGCGCGGTGTCTGGAGTCCTGAGACGATTTCGGAGATCAAACACAAAGCCGAAACCGGCAAGCATCGTATCCGCGGCTGCGGCTCGACTAAAAAGTATCCCTCCTTTGACGATCTTCTGGTTTTACCCTCCCAGCTCTCACGTCTGTCCATCGATACCTACCGTGAGGACTGCAAGACCCAAACCGTCCTGGGATCACGCTTTGCCAAGAATCCCCTGGTCATTGAGACCCCCATTATGATCTCCGGTATGTCCTACGGTGCCCTGAGCAAAGAGGCCAAGACCGCTCTGGCGAAGTCCACCCAAATTGTGGGAACATCCATTAACAATGGAGAGGGCGGTTTGCTGCCGGAGGAAAAGGATAATTCCTATAAGCAAGTGGTCCAGATTACCCCCAGTCGAATGGGATTTTCCCTGGAAAATATTGAAGCGGCGGATGCCTTGGAAATCATTTGCGGCATCGGGGCCAAACCCGGCCTGTCCGGTCATTTGATGGGGAGTAAAATCACCAAGGAAATCGCCGAATTTCGTCAGCTTCCGCAAGGCATTGATCTGCACAGCCATCCGCGTCACGGCGATATCTTTGGGGCCGATGACATGGTCCTGAAGATCCAGGAGCTTAGAGACGTTACCGATTGGAAGATACCGATATTTGTTAAAATCGCCGCGGGCCGTGTCAAGGAGGATGTCAAAATTGCCGCCAAGACCGGTGCCGATGGGATCGTTATTGACGGCTCCGAAGGCGGTACCGGCGCAGCCCCGGTGGTTGCCTCGGCCCACCTTGGGATCCCGACCCTGCCCGCCCTGGTTCAGGCTGTCCGCGCTTTGGAAGAAATGGGCGTCAAAGAGGAAATCAGCCTGATGGTCTCCGGCGGCATCCGGGATGGATCCGATGTTGTCAAAGCACTGGCGATCGGCGCGGATGCCGTGGCAATCGGAACCGGCGCAATGATTGCCATGGGATGCGTGGTCTGCCTGCGCTGTCATGAAGGCAAATGCGCGTTTGGCATCGGCACCCAGGACCCGGAACGCCGCAAAAATCTCAATATTGACGATGCCGCCCAAAGAGTCGCCAACTATATCCAGGGCATGACCTACGAGGCCATTCTCATTGCCAAGGCCGCCGGCAAGACTGCTTTGGCCAATATGGAGCGCGAAGATCTGAGGTCCATGACCCTGGAATCCTGCGCCATGACCGGTATCCCGCTGATGGGCACCAACTATACGTTTACCGAGCCCTTTGGCTTTTTCTAGACCTTAAGCAGCGTCATCGCAAATATTTTCAGCCGGTGTCCTTAAATTAGTGTGGTTAATAGACGACGCCGATACTCGATGCAGGATACTCGATACTCGATCAACAACCGTAAGCTTTAATCATCGAAATTATCCAGAATCCAACATCAAGAATCCAGAATCTATTTATTGTTTTGCGCAGTAAATGGTTTCTGTCTTCGCAATCAATAATTGGGAATCAGCAGGATAAACAATTATGCGCATAGAAGATCACCCAGTTTTGGGAACCTTTGAAAAAGGCAGCAGAGTCCAATTTTCCTTTGACGAGCAGACCATGGAAGGCTTCGAGGGTGAGCCCATCGCCATTGCGCTGCGCAGCAACGGTGTTTTGATTCACCGCTATACATCCCGTAGAAACGAACCGCGCGGCATGTTTTGCGCCATCGGACGCTGTACGGATTGCATCATGGTTGTTGACGGCCGACCGAATATCCGTACCTGTGTGGAACCGCTGAAGGCCGGCATGGTTGTTGAAACCCAGATAGGAAAGGGACAGGGACCAAATGATGCGTCAAAGAACGAGTAAAGTGGAGTTACTTTGCACCAGAGAATAGACCGAGCATTTATGAGAGGGGTAATGGAGTATTGGAGTATTGGAAAATCGGTTAACAACCCTATTTCTGTGGTGAAACATTTAAGCCTTTGTACGAGGTCAACTTAAGTAAAGCATCCTGGCCCAGAGGACCAAAATTTCGATAACAGCTTAAAATAAGTATATTTGAAATGATTTTACTGAAATTCATTTATCCGACAAATATTAAATCTGTCATTTCTCCCGTAAAACCTGTTTTGTACATCAGTGGTGGCCAGGTCCAACACTCCATTACTCCAACACTCCATTACTCCGGCCAATTCTGCCGGCAGGGTGTTTTGTTTTTTAAGCAGCCGCAAAAAACGGCTATCCAATATGACTGCAACGGAGTAAGTCATGCGTAGGTATGAAATGATTTGTGTAGGGGCCGGGCCGGCTGGTTTGGCAGCGGCCATCGAAGCGGCCAAACATGGTGTTCAGGTAATCGTCTTTGACGAAAATGATCGACCCGGCGGCCAGCTGTTCAAACAGATCCACAAATTTTTCGGATCTCAGGAACATCGCGCCAAAGAGCGGGGTTTTAGCATCGGCAACAGTTTTTTGAATGAAGCCAAAGAACTCGGCGTGGAGGTCTCCCTGAATTCGGTGGTCCTGGGCATTTATGAAAACGGCGCCATGAATGTCATGGTCAAAGACCGCATCGAGCAGGTCATGGCTCAAAAAACCCTGGTGGCCACCGGTGCTGCCGAAAACATGATCCCGTTTCCGGGCTGGACGCTGCCCGGTGTCATTGGTGCCGGCGCTGCCCAAACCATGGCAAATATCCACGGCATCCGCCCGGGTAACGATATCCTCATGGTGGGCTCAGGCAATGTGGGCGTCATCGTCAGCTACCAGATGATGCAGGCCGGCAGCCGTGTGGCGGCGGTGATTGATGCCGCCCCTCAAATCGGCGGCTATGCAGTGCACGCCGCCAAGATAGCCCGAACCGGCGTACCGTTTCTGATGTCCCACACGATCAAAGCCGCCCACGGCAGCGACTGCGTTGAAGGCGCCACCGTCATCCAGGTCGATGATTCCTGGGAGCCAATTGCGGGAACCGAAAAGCGGTTTGAGGTGGACACCATCTGCATCGCCGTCGGCCTCAATCCCATGACCCAGCTGCTACGCATGGCGGGCTGCAAGACGGCTTTCGTGCCAGCCTTGGGCGGTAGGCTACCCGCTCACGATTTAAACCAGGAAACATCCGTTAAGGGCATCTACGTGGCCGGTGATGTGTCGGGTATCGAAGAAGCCAGCACGGCTGTCATTGAAGGTCGCATCGCCGGACTGGCCATTGCTCACAGTCTGGGCTATCTTGATGAGCCATCGTTTCGCGAGCAGCGCACGCAGCAATATGCGAGCATGAAAGGTCTGCGCAGCGGAAGCCACGGTGAGCAACGCGGCAAAGCCAAAGAATATTTAAACGCAGTGATGAAAGGAACGATGAATGCCCTCTGATTCCTCAAAAACGGGCTTTCTGTCTGACGAAGAACTAAAAAACAGCCCGGGGGTTCCTTCCGAGGCCAGACGACGGAAAGGTTCGGTGGCGACAATTGAGTGCCTGGAAGATATTCCCTGCAACCCCTGTGAATCGAGCTGCAATGTGGATGCAATTTTCGTGGGAGAGGACATTACCAATATCCCTCATTTGGATGAAGAAAAATGTGTCGCCTGTCAAACGTGCGTCTACATTTGCCCCGGCCAGGCGATCTTTATGGTGGATGAGAGCTTATCCAACGGCATGGCTACGGTAATGATGGCTTATGAATACCGGCCTCTGCCGGAAAAGGGAGATGTTGTCAGCGCCCTGGATCGTGCCGGCCAAAAATTAGGAGATGCAAAGGTTGTGGCCGTCAGGAAAACCCAGCGAATGGATCGGACCGCCACCGTCACGATCGAAGTAAAGAGAGAATGGTCCATGAGGGCCAGAGCAATTCGGGTGGCACGCTGATACGGATTCTGGATGCGAAATGCGTGTTGTAAGTTGCGGATTGTCGGTTGGGGAGTGATGGAAGCTCATAGTTGATGGCGGTTATTGGTTTTTTTGGGTTGATTAAGTTTTTTAGGTTGATTTGTTGATTAAGTTGATTGTTGATTAGTTGATTAAGTTTATTAATTCTAAATCAGGAGGAGAAAAAGAATGGCTGAACAAGCATTGGGTATGGTTGAAACCAGAGGTCTGGTGGGCGCTATTGAGGCAGCTGATGCCATGGTAAAGGCCGCAAAGGTAAGATTTGTCGGCCGCGAGTTTGTCGGCGGCGGCCTGGTTGCCATCTTTGTGCGCGGTGATGTCGGTGCGGTGAAAGCTGCCACCGATGCCGGTGGAGCAGCCGCCGAGCGCGTCGGCGAGCTGGTATCGGTGCACGTCATCCCAAGACCCCACAGTGATATCGAATTTACCATTCCAAAAACCGAGTAGCGCTTTTACCAGCGAACTGGGGTGGTGAAGCGCTACTTTCAATTAGACTCATACTCCAATTGGGTCAATCACAATTGAAGAGATATTCGGTACTGGGTATTGGGTACTGGGCACTGGGTACTCAACGAATTGTTAATCGTGCATTACGAAGGGGTTCAACATGGCATTTAGTGTGCGCATAATATCCCACCCTTCCCCCGGAGTCTTTGAATTTCTGAGGCAACGCGTGGGAGCAGTCGGCAAGAAGCTCTTCGCTGAAGCGGAGATCTCTTTTACTGCGGTAGGGCTCATTCAAGGTAAAGTCGTGGATATGATCGCTGCTGCTGATGTGGCTGAAAAAGCCGCTAACGTCCGCGTCTTTGATCTGAAAGGCATATGTCCGCAGCATATCACCATGATTGGAATTTTTGGAGATATCGCGGAAGTAAAAGCCAGTATTGCAGCCGTTGAACAGGCTGAAGATCTCCAATGATTAAGCCTGATTCCAATCCTCTTCGGACATTGGCATAGCATCATGCCCTTGTGGGAGCGGCTTTCCAGCCGCGAATATAAAAGGGCCGGAGGATCGTAAAATGTTACTCGCAAAGGTCATCGGCAACATTTGGTCTACTAAGAAAAAGGACGAGATTTCCGCCCTCAGGCTACTGCTCATCCAGCCTTTGGGTGAAGACCTGCAGCCTGCCGGCAAGGTCATCGTCGCCGCTGATGAGATCGGGGCGGGATTTGAGGAGATGGTCATCGTCACCCGGGGGGCACCGGCCATGCAGGCCTTCAACAAGGAAAAGCTGATCCCTGTCGACGCTGTGGTCATCGGGATTGTAGATAATTTAGAAATGGCGGATAAGGCGGCGGACAGGAAACAATGAGAGAGGAAATTGTCGATAAGGTCCGCGCAGCCGGAGTCGTGGGCGCAGGCGGAGCCGGATTTCCAACCCATATAAAACTGCAGTTTGACGTGCAGCGGGTCCTTGGCAATGGCGCATCTTGCGAACCCTTGCTTGAAAGCGATCCGTACCTCATGGAACATCACACCGATTCCATAGTGGACGGTCTGGCCACGGTCGTGCGGTGCACGGCTGCGGAAGGCGGCACCGTTTGTCTGAAATCCAAATACAATCAGGCCGTCGCGAAGCTCGGAAAAACCACTGCGAACAATGGCTATGGCGGGAAGCTGGAGGTATTTGAGCTGGAAAACTTTTATCCGGCCGGCGACGAGTTTATCCTTGTCCATGAAGTCCTGGGCAAAATCGTCCCTGAAGGTGGGATTCCGTTAAACGTGCTGACGGTGGTCTGCAATGTCGAGTCTCTTTTAAACATATCCCGCGCTATGGCCGGACATCCGGTTACGGACCGCTACCTGACGGTTTGTGGTGAGGTCGTAGACCCTTGTATCTGCAAGGTTCCCATCGGCACGCCTGCCAGTGCCGTCATCGAGCTGGCCGGCGGACCCGGTATTTCCGAATATGCGCTTATCATGGGCGGACCGATGATGGGAAAGGTACTGGCAAACGGCGATGAACCCATCACGAAAACAACCAGCGGAATTATCGTTTTACCCCCCACCCACAGCGTCATCCGGGACAAACAAAGAAACCTGGATCAGATGCGCTTTATCGCCAAGTCGGCCTGCACCCAGTGTTCAAGGTGCACGGATCTTTGCCCGCGCTACCTGATCGGACATGCCCTCGAACCTCACCGAATCATGCGGCATCTGGCATACAATCCGGGGATGCTTGGAGAAGTGCTGGAAGATGCGCTGATTTGTTCGGAATGTGGTATTTGCGAAAAATTTGCCTGCCCCATGATGCTCTCCCCCAGGGAAATCAACGCCGCCATCAAGCAACACTTGATGAGGGCAGGAATCAAAAGAGAACCCAAAAGAGAAATGTATAGTGTCTCTGCGTTTAAGGACACACGCAAAATTCCGCTTAAACGTCTCATGGAAAGACTTGACGTGACGCGCTACGATTCGCATCCGCCCTTTTTGGAGGATGAGATCCGGGTAGACAGAGTCAGCATCCCGCTGCAGCAGCACATCGGCCAGCCGGCCCTGCCGGTCGTAAAGCAAGGAGACCGGGTCAAGAAAGGCGATTTGATTGGAGAAATCCCCGAGGGCGCCCTGGGAGCGAGGGTGCATGCGAGTATAGATGGGACCGTTGAATCAGTAAATGAAAAAATAGTTATTACCCAATAGCGAGAGTATTATCTAATTGGCCAGATTTTAGAATAAATAAATTCGAAATTCAAATCTCGAAATGCGAAACAAATCCGAATAATAAATGACCAAAATTCAAAACGAAAAGAGGAAATTGAAATTTATGTCTCGGCACGAATCCCACTCAAAGTTTAAAGCATTTGAATTTTAGAATTTCGATATTGTTTCGGATTTCTTATTTCGTGCTTCGTATTTTCTGACTATCAGGGTAAAGCAACTCAAACTTTAGCTCTTTATGAATATCTGTAGGATCATTTCGCTTTAGGATTAAACTTATGGAACTCAAAGCCATCGCCATGATAGAGCTCAACAGCATCGCCAAGGGTGTCGAGGCCGCTGATGAGATGGTAAAAGCCGCCGCTGTTGATCTGGTCATGGCCCAGCCGATTTGTGCCGGCAAGTATATGGTGCTGGTTTCCGGCGATGTAGACTCGGTGCAGCGTGCATCGGAAGTCGGCAAGGAGGTGGCCGGCGAATTTCTAGTGGATGATTTTGTCATCCCCAATGTTCATCCTTCGGTTTTTCCGGCGTTGACGGCCACCACCAGGATTCATGACGTCGCTTCACTGGCTGTCATCGAAACCTTTTCCGTCGTTTCCGCCATCATGGCGGCGGACGCCGCAGTCAAGATCGCTGATGTGGACATCATTGAAATTCGGTGCGCCACCGGCCTGGGCGGAAAATCTTTTTTTTACCTCACCGGTGATGTGGCTTCGATAAATTCCGCGGTTCAAGGCGGCCTCGATCTTTTGCAGGGAACCGGGCTGGTGTTGAGCCATGTAATCATGCCCTCGCCCAGCAAAGATATTATCAGGTTTGTTCTATGACGGACCTTGCCGAACATCTAAGCAGTATCGTTAATCATCCGGAAAAATGGGATTTCTCCGGAGCCGGACAATTGTATGCCGGAGTCGACATCGGCACCTATAAAGCGATCGTGATTGTTGTCGATGAAGTGGGTATGCCCCGGGCCGCCACGATGAGACGGGCGGAAGTGGTGCGTAGCGGCCTGATTGTGGATTACGCCGGAGCCCAGAATATGGTCCGTGAAATGATTAAAGACATCAGGGATTCCAGCCCCCTGCCCATCGAAAAAGGCGCCACTTCCTATCCGCCTCAGACCGAGTACGCAAATATAAATGCCACCCGTTATATTTTAGAAGGAGCGGGGTTGAACGTTTTAAAAGTATTAGATGAACCCACGGCCGCCAACTGTGTGCTGAAATTGGAAAACGGGGCCATTGTGGATGTGGGTGGCGGCACAACCGGAATTGCGGTGATCAAAAACGGCAAGATCGTGTTCACCGACGACGAAGCAACCGGCGGTGTGCACCTGTCGCTGGTAATCGCCGGCAATTACAAAATCAGTTATGAGCAGGCTGAAGCAGTAAAGATGGACCGGCGACGAAACCGGGAAATACTTCCCGTTGTACACCCGGTTATCGAAAAAATTGCCAGCATTGTGGCGTCTTGCCTGCAACCCTTCGATGACTTAACCCGGGTGTGTCTGGTAGGGGGAACTTGTGAACTGGATGGCTTCACGGAAGTCGCGCAAAAATCCCTGAACCTGGAAACCTTCCGTCCAAAATTTCCGGGATTCATTACCCCGTTGGGTATCGCCCTTTCGTGTCTGGATGAAAACGGGGGTCCCAGTTAAGCTAAAATTAATGAGCGCGTTATTAATGATTGATTAATAGTATAGGCGTCGATGGCATTAAATGAACATCAACTGCTCGTGGGAGTGGCTTTCCAGCCACGAAAAAAATCGCGCTAATTTCGCAATCGTTTAATCGCGGCTGGAAAGCCGCTCCCACAGAGAAAACACCAAGTCTTATGCGAATGACATTGATTCGGGTATTATAATTTGGAATTTCTTTAGTCTTTAGGTTGAATAATGAAGGAAGACATCCGCAATATTGTGCGGGAAGTTCTGAAAGAAAAAGGATTGCTGGACAGTCCCTCGGACAAACCGGTTAAACATCGTGTCCAACGACCCCGGCCGGCACCGGCGGTTCTAAGTGTATTTCACGCCGGCGTGCGAAAACTGGAACAGGCCCTTGAACAAGTCAGCCGGATAGAAAAAATCGCCGGCAGGTCCAGCGTGTTTACGGTGAATTCGGCGCGGGCCTGGGTATGCGGCGCTGATGTTAAAGAAAAAGCCGGCACCCGCTGCATTCTCGATACGGTCAAACCGGAAGGCCTCGAAAAAGCGCTGTTAAAGTCTGATATCCTGGTACTGCCGACGTTCTGCTTCAAAACGGCCGCAAAAGCGGCGCGTTTGATCAGTGACGACCAGGAAAGCGCCATTGTTTTTTCGGCTCTGGTCCAGGGCAAAAAGGTCCTGGCTGCCCAAGATGGCTTTGGGATTTGTGATCTGCTCCTGAATTCAGGGATCAGAGATGAGATGGATCGCATCCTGGCCAGGCTGCAGAGCTTTGGCATGATTTTTTGCAAAACAGATCAGCTATGCGCCACCTTTCAAAAGCTCGTAAATGAGGAAAAAAAACTTGAATTTCCGGAAAAAAGAAACCCAGCGACCGAAACGACGCCACCAGCCCACAAACTGGTCACCGCCAAGGATATCCAAACGGCTGTTGACGGCGGCCGGAATCCGATCAGGCTGGCTTCCGGCGGAATCATAACACCATTGGCCAAAGATCTTGCTAAAGAGTACGCCCTGAAAATAATTAAAGGAGAGTGATAAATGGCTGAACTGAGAGCCTACTGCTATCTGGATCGACTGCAACCCCAGTTTGCTTCATTGTTTGCCAGCGCCTGCCGCGGATTTCTTTCCGTGGAAGGCATGGCGGCTCTTTTTGTCGAAGTGGCGCCCGGTATCGAAATCAATCGATTGACGGACATTGCACTGAAAATAACAAACTCCCGACCGGGTGAAATGATTGTTGAACGACGGTACGGCATGCTGGAAATCCATTCCTTTGACCAGGAAGAAGTCCTGCATGCCGGACAGATGATACTGGACGAACTGGAATTGAAGGTGGAAGATCGCGTCGCTCCGCAAATTCTGGCAACCAGTATCATCAACAAGGTAGATCCTTATCAGGCGGTGATCATTAACCGCAACAGCAAGGGCATGCTTATTTTGGGAGATGACGACGTTTATCTGCTGGAGGTTACGCCGGCGGCGTATTCATCCATTGCCGCCAATGAAGCAGAAAAGCATTGCGATGTCAGGCTGGTTGACATTCGTTTTTACGGCGCCGCCGGACGTGTTTATTTGGCCGGCACCGAATCCGAGGTCCTGACAGCGGCCCAAAAAGTTGTTGAAACATTAAACGGATTAAAAGGACGAGAGAAGTAATATAATTTTCAAAACTAGGGATGGAGCGTTGAGGGATTGAATTCTTAGGGCAACTGAAACGATATTAAATCCGAAGCACAAAATCCGAAATTCGAAACAAATTAAAAACTCGAATGTTCTAATGTTAAAAACGATCCAAATCCGATCTGAAGATGAGTGGCTGTGGTTGTTTAAATCATTGGAATTTCAGTCATTTGATATTTTTTCGGATTTCGATATTCGATTTTCGGATTTTACTCATTGTGAAATAGAGCACCCCCCCTACATAAAAAATAATTGCCCATATCGCGGCATTAAGAAAGGAATCATATCATGCAGCAAGCTTTGGGACTTATTGAAACCAGGGGCTTGGTGGCAGCCATCGAAGCCGCCGATGCCATGGTCAAAGCGGCCAAAGTCAGGTTTTTAAGCCGCCAGAAAGTCAAGGGAGGTCTGGTGGCCATCATGGTGGCCGGCGACGTCGGTGCGGTCAAGGCGGCCGTGGACGCCGGGGCTGCGGCCGGCAAACGGGTGGGCACCGTCGTTTCATCACATGTCATCCCCAGACCCCACAATGATATCGATGCAATGATACCCGACGGTTCGCAAGATAACGCCGAGCCTGAACCCAAAAAAGAACCGCAAAAAAAATCAGGACCCAAAAAGGGAAAGAAGTGACGCCAGTGATTTGGTCATTGTGAATTGTAATTTCAGAACTAGTTGAATAGTTTACTGGTTGAATGGTTGATTAGGTAAATTATAGTCATAGTTTTAGAATGTTACGGTTTTTGAAACATGAAGTGTCCAATTATTCTGCAAGTATGGGATAAATAGATACTTACAGCCACTTAACCAATCAACGATATTTGAATTTGTAATTTATTTGAAATTTGGATCTTTTAATTCGAGATTTATTACCGGGAGTACCGCCATGGCACCTGTTTTCATATTTGCTGAAAAAGTCAGAAAAATCCTGCAGTCCGGGGAAAAAGAGATCGAGATTCCCCATGGCGCACGCATATCGGCCGCCGCCCGGGAACTCATCAAAGACAATCAACTCCGGATCAAAACCGGCCCGGCGGATGCGGTGACGACTGCCGACGAACCTGCAGGTAAAACTAAAGCGGCAGAAGCTCGGCCGGCAGTTCCTGAAGAAGTTCAGGATGAGGCCGCAGGGGAAAAAGTCAGGATTGAGCCGCCGGCTAAGACGAGCGACGAAATTTCCGAAGCGGCATTGGAAGATATCGTCGAACGGGTCATTGCCCGCTTTAAAGAGGTCAGAGGTCTCAAACCGGCTGAAGCAACTCCCAAAGAAGGCGCTACGGTTGAAAAAACCTCGGAAGAACAGGCGGACGAGGATGACCTGGTGATTTGCCGTTGTGAGGAAATCACCCGGGCCGAGATTAAGGACGCCATCCGCAACGGTATGCGGACCTTAAACGGCGTCAAGCGCATCACCCGGGCCGGGATGGGTCTTTGCCAGGGTCAGACCTGTCAACGTCTGGTAGCCCGGATATTGTCGGAAGAACTCGGCATCAGTGCGGCGGAGGTGGACCCCACCACCGCCAGAGGACCGGTGAGACCGCTACGGCTGGAGGTGTTTGCAAATAGCTAGGTTATAAACCAACCGAGATCATGATACAGACTATTACTATAGTAATAACATCACCCAGGTGAGGAATTAGGATGCCAAAAAAAGCAGATGCAGTCATCATTGGCGGCGGCGTTATGGGATGCGGCATTGCCTATAATCTGGCCAAAGAAGGTTTAAAGCCCGTCGTCATCGAAAAATCCGATATCGGCGGCGAGGCCTCAGGCAGCAATGGTGGCGGTGTGCGGCAGTCTGCCCGAAACCTTAAAGAAATGCCCCTGGCCATGGAAAGCATCCAAATCTATGGCCGGCTCCATGAAGAATTGGACATGGATGTGGAATACGTGCGGGAAGGAAATCTCAGGCTCTGCACTTCCGATGAAGAGCTTGAATCCATGCGACAATCCATTGAGAATCAAAAATCCACCGGATTGGAGCTGGAGATGCTCGATCGCAAGCAGGTGCTGGAAATCAACCCCTATATAGGTGAAAAGGTCATCGGCGCCAGCTTTTGCCCAACCGACGGTCATGTCAATCCCTTTCTGGTGACCTATGGCTTTTTTAAAAAGGCCAAAAGCCTTGGAGCGCAATTTTATACCCACGAAGAAGCCAGGGAAATTCGTTTGCAGAAAGGAAAGGTCGCTGCCGTCGTGACGGATAAAAATACATTTGAAACCGACCTGGTGGTCGATGCCGCCGGCACGGCCGGTCGCAAGGTAGCCAACATGGTGGGGTTGGATTTTCCCATGCGGCCCCTATTTTCTGAAGCCTTGATCACCGAACCCTATCCGGCACTCTTCAAACAGATGATCGGCCATGCAAAGGGACTGTTTTACGGACGTCAGACGGTCCACGGCCCCTTTTTCTGGGGAGGATTCGTGGGAACCGAACAGTTCATTTATCGTGAAGGCAAACCCCTTTTCCATTATATCGGGCCGGCAACCTCCCGGATGGTGATTGATTTTTTTCCGGTTCTCAAGGACGTCCACGTGATTCGGACATGGTCCGGTCTCATTGCTCAAATGTCGGATGGAATCCCGGTGTTGGGATTCGCCCAGGAGGTTCCCGGCTTCGTCTTTGCCACCGGTTTTAGCGGTCACGGATTTGGACTGGCCCCGATCATTGGTCGCTTGATTTCAGAATTAATCATGGACTGCACGACCTCGATACCGATTTCCGATTTTTGTTACGGCCGCTTCAGCAGGGGATCGGATCAGGAATGCGCCTGTCAGGGCAATGCCGCCTGTACCACATTCACGGCCATATGTCCCATGAAACGGGAATGGTTGAAGAGCATTTAATCG
The DNA here is from genome assembly GCA_963753045.1 of uncultured Alphaproteobacteria bacterium. GTDB lineage: Bacteria > Pseudomonadota > Alphaproteobacteria > Rhizobiales > Hyphomicrobiaceae > Filomicrobium. The sequence goes on along the minus strand of CAVWAT010000015.1, from coordinate 47,296 downwards.
TAATGAAAATTGAAGATTGAAGATTGAAGAATTGCGGAATTCTATCAATTTAATGAATAATGACAGAGCATAGCGATTCATCAAATCTTCAATTTCACATCTTCAATTCCGGCAAGTCTGGGCTGGGATTAGGGAAATATAATTATGGTGGAACTCAGAGCCTTTGCGTTTATCGATCAATTACAGAAACAGCTGGCCGGCTATGTCGGCAGCACGGCCCGAGGTTATTACCCCATAGCGGGCCAGGCTGCAATTTTTATGGAGGTCGCCCCCGGTATCGAGATCAATTCCATCACCGATGCCATCATGAAGAAAGCCAATGTGCTGCCCGGTGCTATGGTCGTGGAAAGAACTTACGGGATGCTGGAGGTGCACGCCGACTCCCCGGCGGATGTCAGGGAAGCGGGTGAGGTGGCAATGGATTATCTGGGTGTAAAAGAAAAAGATCGTTTAAAACCGAAAATCCTGGCTGCGGAAACCATTGAGCGAATCGACCCGTTTATGAGTCAGATCGTTAACCGCTTTCGGGCCGCCAGTATGATGCTCGTGGATGAAACCTTGTATATCCTCGAATGTCTCCCGGCCGGCTACGCCGGATATGCAGCCAATGAAGCGGAAAAAGCAGCCGATGTGAAACTGATCCATGCGACGGTGTTCGGAGCCAGTGGTAAAGTCTACCTGGCCGGCAGCACCTCCGAGATCCAGGCCGCAAAAGCGGCCGCCGAAGAATGCCTGCTCGCTTTGGATGGCAAGGATCATTGATCCGCTGACGGGTTCAGAGGTTCAGGGTTCAGCCCAGTCGCCGGCCAGAAAAAACGGCCGGTCAAATCGAGAAAGAAACTGCGGTTAACTAAAAGATGAACATTGAACGTTCAATCTTTTCACTGTTCCGCGCTGCCATTTGTAGTTTCACGCCGCCATAAGTCTGGCGGGGTAGCCTATGTGCAAGGTTAACGAAAGAAAGCAAACCCAGAACGGTGAACTCTGAACCTGTGAACGGTTACAAACCCGGATTGAATCCCATGAACTCTGCCAGAGAAGATCTTTTCAACAAAATCATTAAGGTCTATCCTGCGCTGTCTCCTAAAAAAAGACGGGTGGCGGATTTCATCCTCAAAGACCATAAGAAGGTCTTTCTCATGACCGCCAGGGAAATCGCCGGGGAATGTCAGATCAGCGAACCGACGATCATCCGTTTTACCAATGATCTGGGGTTTTCCGGCTACATGGAATTTGTCCAGTACATGAAAGGACTGCTTCACATCGAATTGACGGCCGTAGAGAGACTGCAAAAAGCCAGCCAGCAATCTGATGAAAGCAATACCCTCGATAAATATTGTCAAAATACGATTGATAACATTGAAAATCTGAGGAATTCAATTTCGAAAAGCGATCTCAAAAAAATTGCTGCAGCCATTTTCAAGGCTGAAACGGTTTATGTCGTCGGGTATCGCGCTTCTGCTACCCTGGCCTACTATTTCGGTTATCTGCTGAAAAAAATAAGAGACAATGTTTTTCTGGATACCTCATTGTCCTGGGAAATTAAGGACTTGATCATCAGAAACGGAAAATCGCGTATCATGTTTGTCATCGCCTTTCCACGATACGCTCGCAAGACCATTGAACTGATGGAGTTGGCCAGAAAGTACAAAGTCAAAATAATCGGCATTAGTGACACCCCGAAATCACCCATAATCGCCCTATCCGATCAGTACATTATCGTCGATCTCGAATCAGTTTCCTTTATAGATCCTTTTGCCCATATTATAACCTATTTGGCAGCCCTGATTCATGAGATCACGTTTATGGACAATACCAAGGCGGTCAGGCATCTTTCAAAATTTGATGACGGCATGAAAATCGCGGATGAATTTTATTCCGATAACAGGTATTGAGGCATTTTTAGATTTTGAATTTTGAATTACGGCCTCCGGCCCGGAGGGGTTACAAGGGCCTACGCCCCGGAGGGATTTGGTGTATCGCTATGCGCTATCATTTTCTTTAAAAAAAGAACATAACAAGGACAGAGCGAAGCCTCCGGCTCGTAGGGGTTGTAGCGCCTACGCCTCGGAGAGCGACATCTGCAAATATTCAATATGCAATTCCGGCTTGTCCGGGTTAGGTTCATTGTGATTTAAAAAAAAGGGGAATCTACTTTGTATGCCTAAACGGTAAATCGTAGGTTGGGTTAAGCGGGATGTCGGCACAATTTATGTTGGGTTCGCCTATCTTAATGCATCTCAAAAGTTTGAAATAGCAATAAAATTAGCGAACCCAACAAGATTGGTTGCAGACCGTCGGCTTAACCCAACCTACGATATGCGCAAGGTCAGCGAAGTGAATAACATCGCTTTAAAGATTCGGCAGCACATTTATAGCTCAAGAGGAATAGTATGGGTCTAAACGAAGGACAGATCGAACAAATCGTCGAATTAGTGGTCAGCAGGTTACAACAGCAAGACGCAGATTTACCGGTGCCGGGTGCGGTGCCTTCCCGGTCCGACGGCGTCATGGACGGGGTTTTTCAGGATATGGAGGCATGCATCCAGGCAGCTTCCAAGGCCCAGAAAAAATTAGTGGCATTACCCTTGGCTGTTCGTGAGCATATCATTCAGGCCATCCGGGAGGTCGGCTTGACCCATGCGGATGAATATGCACAGATGGAGTTCGAAGAAACCGGCCTGGGCAAAGCAGAAGACAATGCCAAGAAAAACCAGGCGGCCTGCCGGGTTTTGGGTATGGAAGATCTCGATCCCGAAGTGTTCAGCGGCGACAAAGGGGTGACGATCATCGAACGTATACCGGTGGGCGTGATTGCCTCGATAAACCCGGTCACCAACGGTTCGCCCACCATCCTTTTTAATGCCGTCATGATGCTGGCCGGCGGCAACGCGGTGGTCAACAACCCCCACCCTAAAACCAGGGCGGTGGCAGCACGGGTCATCCGGGATTTGAATAAAGCCATTGTTGCTGCAGGCGGCCCGCCAAATTGTGTTTGCTGTCTTAAAGAGCCTTCCGTACCGTCGGCCCAGACGCTGATGACCCATCCGAAAATTAAACTCATCGCCGTCACGGGCGGACACGGTGTGGTGGCCTTTGCGACCCAGACCGGCAAACGGGTAATCGCCGGCGGTCCCGGCAATCCGCCGGTGGTCGTTGACGAAACCGCCGACCTTGACCGGGCTGCCAGGTGTATTATTGAAGGTGCATCCTTTTCCCACTGTATGGCCTGTGCCAGCGAAAAAGAAATTTTTGTCGTTGAATCCGTCGCCGATCAACTGAAGGCAAATCTCAAGAAATACGGCGCCTATGAAATTTCCGCAGCCCAGTCGGAACAGTTGCTCAAACACATTTTTAAGGAAATCAAAGGCCCCGCTGAACCGGGCGTCATCAATATGGACTACATCGGCAAGTCACCCGCGTTTATTCTTAAATCCATTGGTCTCGATGTCGGCGCTGATGCTCAGATCGTGATTCTCGAAGCGGATGGGGATCACCCCCTTGTCTGGACCGAGCAAATTATGCCGGTTCTGCCGTTTGTCCGCTGCCGCAATGTGGATGAAGCCATTGAAGCCGCCCTGGCCGCCGAGCAGGGCAACGGCCACACCATGGCAATTCATTCCAATAACATTCAAACCATCCAGAAAATGACCAACAAGGCCAAATGCGCCGCCTTTGTCAAAAACGGGTCATGCGGACTGGCCAGTGTGGGCGTCGCCGGCGAGGGCTATACATCGTTTCACATTGCTACCAACGGCGAGGGACAAACGCGGCCCCGGATGTTTACCTTAATCCGGCGCTGTGTCCTGACCAATGATTTTCGTTACCGTTATGGAGCCTAAGAATTGAAGATTGAATATTGCAGATTGAATATTGGGGGTATCCTATCATTTTTAATATTTGGGGTTAAGTGAATAGTGAAGAATTGATCGGCATTTAAACTCCTCCAGAAATAAAGACAACAACGGAAATAAAATCGACAAAATTTCCATAAATCTTCAATCTTCATTCGTCAATCTTCAATTATATGAGGGGTAATATGGCTGTTGATAAAAAACAGGTTGAACTTATCGTGGAGCAGGTTTTGCAAAAGCTGTCGACCGCCGAACCAGCAACCTCCCCCGCTATTCGCAATGGTGGTGCCGGGGGTGTATTTCAGGAAATGGATGACGCCATCCAGGCCGCCGTGGTTGCGCATCAGCAACTGGTGCGGCTGCCGTTGGCCGTACGCGCAAAAATCATCCAGGCTATTCGGGATATCGGCTGGGCCAACCGCGAAGAATACGGACGGATGGAATTGGAAGAAACGGATTTGGGAGCGGTCGCCGGCACGGTGCTAAAGCTGGAAACAGCCTGCGGGGTACCCGGTATCGAAGACATTAAATCAGAGGTCTTTACCGGCGACCGCGGCGTCACCATCAATGAACGTATACCGGTGGGGGTAATCGCCTCCGTCAACGCCATCACCAATGCAGCGCCGGGCATCATCCACAACGCCATTATGATGCTGGCCGGCGGCAACACCGTGGTCAATAATCCCCATCCGAAAACCAAAATCATCTCCGCCCGGGTGGTCAAAGACGTCAATCAGGCGATTGTTTCGGCGGGCGGACCCGGCAACTGCGTTACCACTGTCGCAGAGCCGGAAATCCCCACCGCACAATATTTGATGACCCATCCCAGGGTCGACATGATCGCCGTTACCGGCGGGCATCGGGTGGTGGAATTCGCCACCAAGACCGGCAAACGGGTCCTCGCCGGCGGTCCCGGAAATCCGCCGGTGGTGGTGGATGAAACCGCCGACCTGGATCACGCCGCCCAGTGCATCATTCGGGGAGCATCGCTCAGCAACTGCACCCCCTGTTCGAGCGAGAAAGAAATCTTCGTGGTCGAGTCTGTCGCAGACAAGCTGAAGCAACTGCTGATCAAATACGGCGCCTACGAGCTCAGCGACGATCAGGGTAAATCTCTGGTCAAAGAGATCTTCAAAGAAATTCATCCGGGCCGGGTGCCGAGTGTCATCAACATGGACTATATCGGCAAACCGCCGGACGTTATATTGAAACGGGCCATCGGACTGGAACTCCCGCCGGATACCAAAATTGCCATCTTGGAGACCGACAGGGAGCACGCCCTCGTCTGGACCGAGCAGATCATGCCGATTCTGCCATTCGTACGCTGCCGCGACGCCAAAGAGGCCATGAATGCGGGGGTGGCGGCAGAACAGGGGCTGAGACACACCATCGTTTTCCACTCCAATGATCTGCACAATATCGCTTACATGTCGAGCATTGCCGACGCCTCCCAGTTTGTAAAAAATGCATCCTCCATCGGCGGCCTTGGCATCGAAGGCGAAGGTTTTAAATCGTTGCACATCTCCACCGGGGGAGAAGGACTGTCGCGCCCCAGTACGTTCACCCTGATCCGGCGATGCGTTATGAACGACGATTTTCGCTACCGCTACGGGATCGAAGTATGAGGATTCAACTTATAGAGCATGATGCCGAAGACTTTTCACGCACCAACATATCTATTTGGGCTGCCAAGAAGGGTTTCCCGGTCAGGCAGACCTATGTTTGCAATAATGAAGACCTGCCTGCGTTAGATTCATTCGACTGGTTGATGGTGATGGGCGGATCGCAACATGCCTGGGACGAGCAGGCAAACCCATGGCTGAAAGAAGAAAAAGCGTTTGTTGGTGAAGCTCTGGCCCAAGGCAAATGGTTTCTGGGTATTTGTTTTGGGGCCCAGTTACTGGCCGATTCCCTGGGCGGGAGGCTCTTCTCCAATGAGCACAAAGAAATCGGCTGGCATGAGGTTTTTTTGACCCAGCCCGGACAGGAGTCCTTTCTTTTTAAAAATATCCCGGCAGCATTTGTCAGCTTTCACTGGCACAGCGACCATTTTTCCCTGCCCCCAGGCTGCATCAGGCTGGCCTATAGCCAAGCTTCCGAGAATCAAGCTTTTGTATCCAACGGTCGTCCGCTGGTGGGGTTACAATTTCATCCGGAGTACACCCGGGAGATGGTCAATTATTACGCCGCCGAACACAGCCAGGATTGGGTGCCGAACGCGTTTGTCAGCGGCAAAGATGACGTTCTGGCCAAAACTGCTGAAATCCCGGATTCGTATTGGTTGATGGAGACCTTGCTCGATAATATGGAGCGAGAATTCACAAACGTAATTTAGTTCACCAAACTTTTTGCGGAGCCGTATTGAAAAATTGATATCGATTTTGCCTGGTGATCTGATCTTCCGGAGATTTCAGGTGTCGGTGTCCAGCCCGCCCTGGTGCGATATGACGGAATCTTACAGTTCACTGCAAAGAGATCCCAATAATGTCTTATCACTCCAGATTTATTCAAAGTTAGGTCTGCGGCCAGGGGTTTCAGTAACTAAAAATTTCAATTAACAAATACTAATTTTCAATTCCAGCTGTCCAGGTTAGGAGAATCAAATGGAGCTGTTAAAGCGTGAAAACTTCTCATCGGGAGCGCCTCTCGAGGACAAGGTGGGATACAGCCGGGCTGTCAGGATCGGCAATATGGTGTTCGTCGGCGGAACAACGACGACCACCCCGGAAGGTGTGGTTGAAGCCGAAGGTGACGCCTACCTGCAAACAAAAATAATACTGCAGAAAATTGAACAAGCCCTGATCAAGGCCGGCGCCAAGTTGTCCCAAGTGTATCGGGTGCGTATCTATGTCACGGATATCGCCCGGTCACAGGAATACATGCAGGCCTATGCTGAATTTTTCAAAAATATAAAGCCGGTGACGATCCTGGCCGAGGTCAGCGCTTTGGCAAGACCGGCCCACCTCGTCGAAATCGAAGCGGAGGCGATGATCGGTTCCTATCTTGTTGGTAAAAAGTAAAAATGCCGAAACTCTTCACGCCGACAACCATCAAAAACTTAGCACTTCCCAATCGATTCATACGCGAACCGCGGTTGATCGCACGCTGGCAATCCGGTGATCTGCGAAAAGCGACCTGTATTTCGTGCAATGGGTGTCTGGGCGCGGCAAGGTCCGGGCGGGGAGTCTATTGCGTTCAGGATCGAAAAGGCACACGACGGCTTTAGGGTCTGAAGAGCATACTTCCTGCCATTTAGTCCATCGATTCGTAATTATCCTAAGCAACGACGATGAAGATGCTTTGGCCCTGAAGGCGGCAATCCATGCGAACCTGGTTTATCATTACTTAAACGAGTAATTCGAAGTGGGAAAGGTGGCTGATTTTTGTATTATAGGAGACGACATACTGACAGTGGATCCTCACAGGATCGGTGAAATTCCCGTATTGATGACCATCGTCGGCGGCAAAGTTGTTTTTGATGAAAGCAATGCAACCTTTGATTAATCAGTTTTTGAAGTTTCATCTCAATTTATTTCAATATGTTAGATATTTTTTTGATAGGGATAATGTTAAAGTTCTGACCCGACCGAAAAATATAGTGGCAATGGAGCTTTACACTACAATGTGCTTTTATTGCACTTCCAGGTTGACATAACTGGCTTTTATATATTAAACGTAGTTCAAAATACTGGATAAAAATCAGCGAATAGAGTTCTCAACAATGGAGTACAATGTTTGAAGTTTAAACGTTTCCGATTATGAAAAGGAGGTGAGATCTAAAGGGGGTTAAAATCGATTTCAAACCAATAAAACTCAACCCAAAAGGAGGGCCGTAAAAGTGAAACGCATAATTCTAATGACATCTGTCATCATGGCTGCAATGTTTGCCCTTGGTTTGACCATCGGCGGTCTGAACGCCGATGCCGCCGACAAGGTATACCGCCTGAAAATCCAATCCGCCTATCCGCGCGGTGATCTGTCCATGGAGCTGCTTAAGGAATTCGCGAAATCCGCCAACAAGAGAAGCAACGGACGTATAAAGATAACGGTGTTTGCCGATCCGGAACTGGTCCCGGCCGAGCAATTGTTCGAATCATGCCAACAAGGAACGCTGGACATGATTCATGCCGTAGCTGCCATGTGGGGCGGTATCATCCCGGTGGGCGAAGTAGAATTCGGCCTGCCCTACATGTGGAACAGCCCGGGGGGGAAATCCGTCAAAGAGAATTCGGAAATCGTGCGCAAATTCTTTTTTGACAGCGGATTCGTTGATCTGCTCCGCAAGGAGTATGCCAAACAGGGACTCTATTGGCTTGATGTCCACTCCTATGGCGAACTATTCACCCTCTCCACCAAACCCATGAAAACCTGTGACGACATTCAGGGCAAGAAATTCAGGGTCGAGGGCGCCTGGATGGATTACTACAATATGCTGGGAGCTCGCGGGACCTATATCAGTGGCATGGAGGCCTACATGGGTCTCAAGCTGGGCACTATTGATGCCTCCCAGTGGGATGTCAGCGCCATCACCGGTTTGAAATGGCACGAGGTCGCGCCATACCGGATTATCGGCGGGGGCAATGATGTGGTTCCCGGCCAGATATTGTTTAACAAGAAAAAATGGGACTCACTGCCGGATGATCTGAAACAAGCGCTGGCGGGTGCAGCCGAAGATTACTTCAATGCCCTCAACGATTTGTATATGGAGGAGATGAAGATCGTCGACAAACTGGTTAAGGAGGGTAAAGTCGTTTACGTTCCCCTGGATGAGGCTTGCGAAAAAAGGCATGCCGAGGTCGCTTACGAGTTGTGGGATAAGGTCGCCGAAAGGGATCCGTCGGTTGCTGAAGCGGTTCAAATGGTTAAAGACTGGCGAAAAACACTGAAGTAGAACCATTATAATTTCAAGTTTTTATAAAAGAAAATTTTTACTAAAGCCTGTGGAAAAGTTGATCAGGAGGGGGTATTTCAACTCCTCTTGATCAACTTTTAAATATGAATAGGAGCACTAAGGGACTGAAGTCATGGCCAAGGGAAATAATTCTCGATCCAATTTGATTACCAGGATTACGGAAGACATCAGCAAACCGGCGAGCCTTCTGGTCTTCATCATGATGCTGATTACCTCGACGGAAGTGATTGGACGCTACGTCTTCAACCATCCGACCACCTGGGCCTGGCCGCTCAACAGGCAGATTTTCGGCGTTTTCATACTGGTTGCGGGTGCGTATACCATGTCCAAACGGGAGCACATCAGGATCGAGATCCTCTATGACCATTTTCCGCCCAAAATCAAAATGATCGCAAGAGGGATTGCCCTGGCATGTTTTGTCATTTTCATGGGCGTGTTGGTCTGGCAAGGATCCTGGATGGGCTGGAATTCACTGATGATGAAGGAAAAACTTGCGGGCGCATTCCGCATGCCGCTTTACCCCTTTAAAATTCTCATCCCCATCGGCGCCCTTCTGTTTTTGCTGCAAGGGATTGCTGTATATTTCAGACGTGATGATTGACCATTTATAAAAAAACGTGATTCAATTTTGGTCCCGGCTTGACCAACATCTGAGCACTTTAACCGGGAACTATGAACGTTGAACGATTCAACCTATGTTAATCTTATATTGAAAAATGGTGCAACACCTCTCATATAAATCGATTGCACGAGAATTGGACAATCATGATACTCGATACTGGTTACTGGATGCTGGAAAAAGGAGTCGCTCTTCTTCTATTTATAAAATCGACAGAATACCTCGTCAATCCAGTATCAAGTATCCAGCATCTTGGTCCATTAATGGTGCAGCATTTTTATCCAAATAATATGGCCCAATTGTAAACGAAATTACGAGGTTTGATATTACCCCGGAGATCTGATTTCATGAGTACTGAATTGGTGACACTTTTTTTATTCGGTGGGCTCCTAACCCTTTTGGCAATAGGCGTCCCGGTCTCTTTTGCACTCGGTTGCATCAGTGTGATCATCCTGTTTTTAATCGGGGGGACCACCGACTTATTCATCGTTGCCACCACAACCTACCGTCAAATCACAGATCCCGGGCTGATAACCATTCCCCTGTTTCTTCTCATGGGAAATTTTTTAATTCATTCGGGCATCTCCGATCGCCTTTTTAGAGCCTTGAATATTTGGCTGTCGGCTTTGAGGGGCAGTTTGGCCATCGTATCCATCGGCGTCTGCGTGGCCCTGGCCATGTGTGGCGGCTTCGGCCCCGGTATCCTGACAATGGGGCTGATTGCAGTGCCGGCCATGCTGAAACAGGGCTACAACAAGAATCTGGCCTTAGGCAGTGTCATGGCCGGCGGCGTTCTGGGTGAACTAATCCCCCCCAGCATCATCATGATTATTTTTGCCTACATTTCACGGATTTCCATCGGTAAAATTTTTTTCGGCGGGGCAATTCCCGGATTTATCACCGCCTTGTTTTATCTGCTTTACATTACCATTCGGTGTTATTTCCAACCGCACCTTGCACCCAGGGCGACCGGGGATACTTCCTGGAAGGCTAAAATTGTTTCGCTAAAAGATATCGTCCTGCCCTCATTGTTGGTGGTGCTCGTATTGGGAAGCATTTTCATGGGAATCGCAACACCAACGGAGGCCGCCGGCATCGGTGCACTCGGTTCCTTGTTCGTATGTATTATTTACGGCCGGCTGACCTGGAGCGTCATTGCAAACTCATGCCGGGAAACCATGAAAATCAGCGGTATGGCATTGTGGATATTGGTGGCGGCCACCCTTTTCGGCGTTGTCTATACCAGTGCGGGAGCCCAGGACATGGTGATGGAAATTGTCGAACAAGTCCCGGTCAACCGCTGGCTCATCTTGGCGGCGATGCAAATCATTCTCCTCATATTCGGTATGTTCATGGATGACTACGCCGTATTAACGATTTGTGCGCCGATCTTTATGCCCATTGCAATTTTTCTGGGTTTCAATCCGGTTTGGTTTTCGATCGTCTTTATCCTTAACATGCAGGTGGCCTATTTAACGCCTCCATTTGGCTGGGCTTTAATTTTGATGCGAGGGGTTGCGCCGCCTGAAATCCATACAAAGGACATCTGGCGCTCAATACCGCCATTTGTCGCCATACAATTACTTGTCCTGCTGCTGACCATGTTTTTTCCCCAGCTCGCCCTGTGGCTGCCCGAAAAGATGTTGTAGTGTTGTGTCCCGCAAATAAATTAAAAAATTCTATCAAGATACCTGAATTATAGTTGAATCGATTTGAGTCACTGCAAGCTGAGCTTTGTTTGGGATTTGATATTTTAAATTTGAGGTTTATTTGGAATTTGAATTTTGGAATTTATTGGATGTCATTTTGGAGAAGAAACTATTATTAATTAAATCGACATCCCACAAAAGGAGACGATCATGATTTCAGAACAAGAATTGGCAGCACTGTCTTATCCGGATGCCCCCAAGATGGTAACAGACAAGGTGCCCGGTCCGAAAACCCAAAAATTGCTGGAAGATTCGGCTGAATACGAATCAATGGCGCGGGGCGCGGGGCGTTTTCCGTGTGTATATGATGAAGGCCTGGGTTCCACGGTGAAAGACCCCGACGGCAATCTCTTTATAGATATTACGGCCGGGGTTGCCGTCAATTCCGTGGGTCGCAGACATCCACGGGTCGTAAAGGCCATCGAAGAGCAGTTGACGAAGTTGATGCACGCCACCGACATGACCAACACCCGTCGGATCCAGCTTGCTGCCAAAGTATCCGGCGTCATGCCTGAAGGATTGCGCGGTGACTGTGTCAGCTACTTCACTCAGGGGGGCAGCGGCGCCCTCGAAACCGCGATTAAATTTGCCCGCCGGATTACCGGAAGAACCCAATTTGTCGCGTTTCACGGCGCTTACCACGGCGTGTGGTGCGGTTCCGGATCCCTGACCACCGGTGCGCAGTACCGCCTGGGGTACGGCCCGTCCATTCCCGGCGTCATCCACGTGCCCTATGCTTACTGCTATCGCTGCTGCTTCAACATGGAGTATCCAAGCTGCGACCTGCAATGTGCCAAATATGTGGATTACGTCCTCAACACGCCCTATACCGCAGCTGATGATGTCGCGCTGCTGGTTGTTGAGCCGCAGCAGGGAGAAGGTGGTTATGTGCCCCCGCCGCCGGGATATCTGGAAATTTTAAAAGAAGCTTGCGACAAACATGGTGCCTTATTTCTGGCGGATGAGGTTCAGGCCGGAACCGGGCGCACCGGAAAAATGTGGTCCATCGAACACAGCAGCGTGGTGCCCGATATGCTGACATGGGGTAAAGGCATGGGGGGCGACATGCCCATGGCCGGTTTGACCTTGAGAAAGGATTTGGCCGACAAAATTGAAGACGGATCACAACCCAACACCTTTGCCGGCAATGCGGTCGCCGCTGTGGCCTGCATGACCAACATCGATATTCTGACAGAAAATGAAAGCGAATTGATTCAGCGCACCGCTCAAGTCGGCGAAGAGATAAAAGACAGACTTCGACAGGGCGCCGCGGAGACCCGCATTATCGGCGACGTGCGCGGCAGGGGTTTCATGATCGGTATTGAACTTGTGAAAGACAAGGAGACCAGGGAACCGCTGGATCCGGATACGATTGGCAAGGTCGTCTTCGGCCTGCTCAATCGCGGCATCATCATGGTGCCGTGCGGCCGCTATGGCAATGTCCTGCGGTTTATGCCGCCCCTTACCATCACGAGAGAACATTGTGAGAAGGCCACTGAAATACTTCTGGAGGTTGTGGCGGGTATTTGATCTCTTCTGATCGTAGAAGAAACCTAATGCAGTATCACACGAGCGACGCCTCTGGCCTCTGGCCTGAACAGCGGCCAGTTTAATCGAAATAGAAACTTTTGGGGCTCGATTCCGAAATCGGCCGTTGTTGGGTTTCGCATTTCGCAGTAACACCGGCAAAATCTAGGTTGTGTTGAGTGCAACGAAACCCAACAAAGCCTGGAGTGGGCTCAACCCAACCTACCAAATGCAAAGTAGTTTCATATAAGCGCCGCCTCTGGCCTGAAAATCGGCCAGTCTAATCGAGAAAGAAACTGATGAACATCGAACATCGAACGTTCGACGTTCATTCTGTTCCGGCCAGGCGGAATCTCATGCGAGCGCCACCGCTGGAAAGTAGTTAAATATTAGGTTTCAGAATTTAGCATCTTTGATGCCTGACACCCGAAACCTAACACCTAAAATCTTAAAAAGGAGAGGAGAATGCCCTCACCATTCATACACCCGTACATTCCGAATTCCGTGCCGGAGGTCATAAAGGAGATGATGCGTGAGATCGGTATCGATGATATCGACGAGCTGTTTCAGGATCTTCCCGTTCAATCCGAACCGGTCAAGGTGCCGGGCCCCGAGAGTGAATACGAGTTAAGGCGCCGCATCGATGGAATACTTTCAAGAAACAACGACCGCCTATTGGTTTTTTGTGGTGCCGGCTGCTGGCCGCATTACGTACCGGCAGTCGTCGACGAGATTATCAATCGAACGGAATTCAAGACCGCCTATCTCGGTTTACCCGAACCGGAAAAAGGCAAGATGCAGGCCTTGTTCGAATTCCAGAGCCTTATGGCTGAATTGATTGCCATGGATGTCGTCATCAACTCGGTTTACGATTGGTCCACGGCGGCCGGCGAGGCCGCCAACATGGCCCGGCGCCTGACCGGGCGCAGCCGGATCCTGGTACCCGCCAACATCAGCCCGGACAGGCTGGGGGTGATGAGAACCTACACCGAATCCAGCGGCGGCCGGGTGGAAACCGTGGCCTTTAACCCGGCCGGTGGGATGTTGGACCTGAACGATCTGCAACAAAAAATCGACTCTGAAACGGCGGCCGTCTATATCGAGAATCCCAGCTACCTCGGAGTCATCGAAAACCAGGTGGAAGAAGTCGCCGGGATTGCCCACGGGGTCGGCGCACTCTTTGCGGTTGGGGTCGACACCTCATCGCTGGGCATTTTAAAACCGCCCGGTGATTACGAAGCCGACGTGGTTGTCGGCGAGGCTCAGCCGCTGGGGCTGCATATGAACTTTGGCGGCAATTTTTTGGGAATATTCGGCTGCCGGGACGATCCCGCCTACCTGGAGCAGCTGCCCGGCTATGTCGGTGCCGTGGCCCCCACAACCGACGGTAACGGCAGGGGGTATCTGGATACCTTGTGGGACCGCCGTCATTTTTTCAGCCAACGTGAAAATGCCACTTCCCTGATCGGCTCGGCCAGCAATCTTTGCGCCATCGGTGCGGCGGTCTACATGGCCCTGATGGGCCCCCGCGGAATGACTGAACTGGGCGAAGCAATTGCCGCCAAAGCCAATTATACCATCCAGCGCCTGGGCCGGATCGAAGGCATCCAGGTGCCGGTCCTCGATGGCGCCCATTTCAAAGAATTCATTGTCAATCTCGACGGGCTCGCTCTCACAGTCTCGGCCGTAAACAAAATTCTCTACCGCCAACACGGCATTGTCGGCGGCAAGGACCTGTCCGGCGAGTATCCGCAATTCGGACAAAGTGCCTTGTTCTGTGTTACCGAAGCGCATTCGCTCGAGGATATCGAACAACTCATCGCAGCCCTGAACGACATTGCAAAAGGAGGTGACCTCGATGTATCGACAAGCCCGATACGATGAGCCCTGCATTTTCGAAATGGGGTGCCGGGGCGCCCGGGGTCATGTTGTGCCGGCCGTGGAGCAGGAGATCAAAGATACAATCGGCGATAGCTGGGCGTACATCCCCCAGAACATGCGGCGCACACAGCCGCCTGAAATCCCGGAGCTTTCCGAAGTGGCGGTGATGCGGCATTTTTTCAGACTTTCCCAGGAAAGCACCTGCGTGGACAGCGGGTTCAACGCCGAAGGAACCTGCACCATGAAATACAATCCGAAAGTCAACGAAGCCCTGGCCGGGTCGCCCAAGGTGGCCAATCTCCACCCCTTCCAGGACGAGGAGAGCGTTCAGGGAATGCTTGAAATTTTATATCGGTTGGGAGAATGCTTCAAGGCCATCAGCGGCTTTGATGCGGTCAGTTTCCAGCCGCCTTCGGGGACTTTATCCGAGTTTACCGAGTGTCTGATTATCGCCGCCTATCACAAAAACAATGGCAACCATCACAAAACCGACCTGATTGTGCCCTATACATCCCACGGCACCAATGCCGTGGCCGCCAAAATGGCGGGGTTCAATGTGATCACCGTCGACCAGACCCAAGACGGCAACCTCGATCTCGAAGCTCTGAAAGTCGCCATCACCGATCGAACGGCCGGCATGATTCAGACCAACCCGACCTCCCTGAGCATCTTTGATACCAATCTTTTGACCATGGCGGACATGATTCATGAGGTCGGCGGCATTTTCGCCTACGATGCGGCCAATACCAATTCCGTTATGGGGCGGGCCAAGCCCCGGGATTTAAAGTTCGATCTGGTGCATTACAACCTGCACAAAGCATTTTCAAGCCCCCACGGCGGGTACGGGCCCGGCACGGGCGTGGTCGCGGTGTCCGCTGAACTAGCCCCTTTCCTGCCTTCGCCGGTGGTGGCCCTCGATGGGCAACGCTATTACCTCGACGACGAGCGCCCCCTGAGCATCGGCCGGATAAAGCAGTTTTACGGCAACGTACCCAATGCGGTGAGGGCCTATGCCTGGATCCTGGCAATGGGCCCTGCGGGCATCGCCAGGGCCACGGACATTGCGGTATTGAACAACAACTATCTCTGCCATAAGTTGCGACAGATACGAGGCATCAGCGTGCCCCTGGCCGAAGGCCGCAACCGGATGGAGGAGACGGTTTTCAGCTTGAAGCAGATGTTGGACGAAACCGGGGTTGACGCCCACCATTTCGCCCTGCGCGTGGCCGACTTCGGTCCCAACAGTACCTTTACCCTTGGCTATCCCCCTTACGTGGAGGAGCCATGGGTGATTGAGCCGACGGAAAGTCAGGATAAGCACGAAATCGACAATTTCATCGAAATTGTGCGTGCTGTCAGCAAAGAGGCCTACGAAAACCCCCAGGTGATTCTCAAAGGACCACAGAACTGCGCCGTGGGAGAAATTGACAT
This sequence comes from uncultured Alphaproteobacteria bacterium, assembly GCA_963753045.1. GTDB lineage: Bacteria > Pseudomonadota > Alphaproteobacteria > Rhizobiales > Hyphomicrobiaceae > Filomicrobium. The sequence goes on along the minus strand of CAVWAT010000015.1, from coordinate 31,363 downwards.
GGCCGCCTCCGAAGACCCCGAATCCATGGCCCTGACCTGGCGGATGTACCGGAAAAAAGGACTTAAATTTTAATGGCTTTAGGAATTAATTTTGTGCATTTTGTGTAAAAAATAGGTTTCGGCTTTTTACTCTATTTCACATTGAAGATTGAATAGTCATTACCGTAGTATCCGGATCAGATGCCATACCAAACAATATGACAGTCAATCGCAAAAAACTAGGCCTGATCGTCAATCCCATCGCGGGCATGGGCGGACGGGTGGGTCTAAAAGGAAGTGATGGTGAAGAAATCCTCCGCAGAGCCCGCCAACTGGGCGCCCAACCGACCGCACCGGACCGAGTCGTGCAGGCGCTTGCGGGTCTTAAGCCGCTCGCCGATCAAATCGAGGTGATTACTTATCCTGCTGAGATGGGCGCGATGGAAGCGCGTCAGGCTGGTTTCACACCCCGGGTCATCGGGCAAATCATCCCGAACCGGACATCGGCGGCAGATACCCGCCGGGCCGCTGCGGAAATGGCTGCCCTGGGGGTGGATCTATTGCTTTTTGCCGGCGGCGACGGCACCGCCCGCGATGTCTATGAGGCCATCGGTCTCCACATACCGGCCCTCGGCATACCGGCCGGTGTCAAAATCCATTCCGGGGTCTATGCCACCACCCCGGACCGGGCCGCCCAACTTGCTGCAATGGTTTTAGGCGGACAGGTCAAAGCATTCGGCGAATTGGAAGTCATGGATATCGACGAAGATGCCTTTCGTAAGGGACGGATTTCAGCCCGGCTTTATGGTTATCTGAAAGTTCCCCTCGAACGACGCTTCACCCAGGGAGCCAAGGCGGCTTCTTCCAATAGTGCCAACGAGGAAGCCGCCAGACAATCCATCGCCGAGCAGATTGTTGAAACCATGAAACCCGGCTATCTGTATATCATCGGCTCGGGTACGACGCCCCGGGCGATCATGGAACGATTGGGATTGCAAAACACCCTGCTGGGCATCGATGCCGTCATGGGCGGCAACCTGATAGCTGCGGATTTGAATGAATCCCGGCTATTGAAACTGATGGATGATTATGAAACACGAATCATCGTCACCCCCATCGGGGGGCAAGGTTACGTATTCGGCCGCGGAAATCAGCAATTGAGCCCTGAAGTCATCAGGAAGTCCGGCATTGAAAACATTATCGTGGCTGCAACTCCCGCTAAACTTGCCTCTCTGCAGCGCAGGCCGCTTTTGGTGGACACCGGCGATAATCAGGTGGATGTTATGCTGCGGGGATACGTGCGGGTGGTGACCGGTTTCAGGGAAGAAATGGTGTACAAAATCGCGTAGGATTTACTTCATATATAGACTGCTGTTAATACTATAGCGACACTTTATTAAATGAATACGCTTTTCGTCTGGTGGGAGCGGCTTTCAGCCGCGAATTTCGCATTCACACCATTCTGCCATGGCTTATCGCGGCTGAAAGACAAAGTGACATTCATTACGGGGGCCGCATCAGGTGTGGGACGCGCCACCGCTTTGATTTTTGCCAAGGAGGGTGCGAAAATAGTCGTTGCCGACATCGACGCAAATGCCGGCTGTCAAACGGTTGATATGGTCAGGCAGCGGGGTGGTGATGCCGTATTCGTATTATGCGATGTAGCGGTGGAAGCGGATATCAAAAAAGCGATTGAAACCGGTATCTCTGCTTTCGGCAAACTGGATATTCTCTACAATAATGCCGGTGTTCTGTGGCGTGACAAAGACTTGGAAGTCACCCGGACCGATGAGGCCACTTGGGACCGTATCATGGCGATTAACCTCAAAGGTGCGGTTTGGGTTTGCAAGCATGGAATCCCCGAATTGATCAGACAGGGCGGCGGCTCCATCGTTAATATGGGCTCCGGCACGGCCCTCATGGGCTTCACCACCTCCCAGGACGCGTATACCGCCAGTAAAGGCGCCTTGATTTCTCTAACCCGATCCATCGCCATTGTCTATGCCAAAGACAATGTCCGGGCCAACATCATCCATCCCGGACCGGTCGACACGCCTATGCAAAAGGATTGGGATGAAAAAACCAAAAAGGAGATAAGCGCGTGGGTCCCTCTGGGCCGTCTGGCCTCCGCCGAAGATATCGCCTATTGCGGTCTGTTCCTGGCTTCGGAAGAATCCGCCTACATCACGGGAACGGAAATAGTGGTAGATGGCGGTATCATGGTTAAGGGTCGCTGAACTTACCGTGAAACTTCGCCTTTACGAATGAGTTTATTAAACTATTAAATCTCAGGAAATAAATTATGAAAATCGGTTCAGCAGAAAAGGGTGCCGGTAGATATGTGATCGGAAAAGCGGAGGGGTTTGATCAGAAAAATGAGATGTTCTGCCGGCCTCTATGGGATCCGGCAATGCTGGAGTTGGGCAAAAAATTTTATATGACGGAAGTGCCCCCCAGGGATAAACCGGGCTTCCGGTTAAAGGACCAGGCCCTGGTAAATGCCGGGTGGCATTTGGAAAATACCTATGCCCAGGGCGTGGCCGGCGGCAGGATGGGAATGTATGCCTGGGAATGGGACCGGATTTTTGAATATCCCCGTGTACCGACGGGGCTCAAAATTGATCCGGCTGATCCGTCCGGCGTAACCCGTGATCTGAAAAAAGCAGCAACCTTCTTTGGGGCCGCCCTGGCCGGCGTGTGCAAGTTGGACAGGCGCTGGCTCTATTCTTCCGTATATCCGAAAAAAGAGCGAAAGTCTTTGCCCAACGAACTATCCGATGAATATCAATATGCCGTTGCCCTCGCCATCGAGATGGATTACACGGCCATCCAATGCTCACCGGCGAGTCCATCTTCGGCAACCACCGGTCTGGGATACTCAAAAATGGCGTTTATAGCCGGTCTGCTCGCTCATTATATCAGAGGGTTGGGGTATAAGGCCATAGCGTGCGGCAATGATACGGCCTGCAGCATTCCCATAGCGATCGATGCCGGTCTGGGAGAGCTTGCCCGCAACGGCCTGCTGATCACACCGGTATTCGGCCCCCGGGTTCGATTGGCCAAGGTTTTTACGGATTTGCCCCTCATTGCCGATAAACCGATCGAATTCGGAGTTTGGGATTTTTGCATGCGGTGTGAAAAGTGTGCCAAAAAATGCCCCAGCCAGTCCATTAGGTATGGTAAGCCAACGGAAAAGCCCAATAATATATCCAACCGCGAGGGCCTGCTGCGGTGGCCGATCAATGCCGAGACCTGCCTTGGCTTCTGGGCGGCAAACGGGACGGATTGCTCCAACTGCATCAGAACCTGCCCGTTTAACAAGCCCAGCGGCCGCCTTCACGATTCGGTCAGGTGGGGTATCAAGAATCTCCCTTTTCTAAACCCGCTGTTTCTCTGGGGAGATGATCTCTTGGGCTATGGTAAACGGGGAAAAGCCGATAAATTCTGGAAGGAGAAACACGATGTCTGAAATAATAAAAAACCGGTCGCTCCCTATATGGCCGTCGGTCTATCCACTGTTGTATACGGCATTGCCGAACGCAAACACATTAAAATCAATCTGGAAACCATCGAAGAAAACATCCCACATTGTCGACTATTACGGCAACGTCATGTCCTATTCCGCCTCCGGCTATAATACCATGGCGGCCGCCATCCTTGACATCGAAGCGCTGCGGCAATTCAGGGTCATGAATTTAAACAGCAACTGGATGAAAGACCTGAGGACGGAAGTATTTAAGTGGGGTATGTGTGTGCCAAAGCATCCTCCACAAAAACGAGGGTGCGCAATTTCTTGCCGTCGGGATCGGCCTGACCTTCCTCAGCGCGTTTTACGACTTTTTGATCGAAAACGGCATCTTACACGGTCCTCAGCTGTCCAACATCAGCATATTGGTCTGTACCTTTCTGATATCGGCTTTGATCTCCTAGTGGTTTTCAAAAGCCTTTTCAGCGGTCAAGTCATTGTCTGAAGAGCTGACACAAGCCAACATCGAATTGTCCGGAATGGACAAGATCAAAGATGAATTTCTGGCCAACACCTCCCATGAACTTCGCCCACCCTTAAACGCGATCAAGTTTACAGATCGGGGAGAAATCCGGGTAGCGGCCATCCAAATGGATTCCATGATCAGGGTATCCGTCTCGGACACCGGTATCGGAATCCCTGAAGGCGAATTTGAGATGATTTTCCAGGCTTTTGAGCAGGAAGACGCGACCTCGTCCCGGGCATACGACGGAACCGGGCTCGGCCTGTCTATTACCAGGCAGCTAGTGGCGCTCCACGGTGGCGATATTCGGGTTGAGTCGGAAGTCGGCAAGGGTTCGACATTTCATTTCGCGCTGCCGGTGAGCAGCGAACAACCGGATGTGGACCGTCGTCAGGAAGTCTCTCGTGTAGCAAACGACACCCCTATTCAATCCACTTCAGCGAGCATTGTTTTTGTTTCCGCCCACGGTAATTATGAAAAAGAAGCCTTGGAGAGCGGTGCGGTGGATTTTATTTTTAAACCTGTGGCCGCTGATCGCCTGGCAGATTCTTTGATGAAAGCTAAACGTTGCAGCAGGGAAGCCTAATGAAACCCAATCCGACCTACGAAGATTTAGCTGCCGAAGCGTCCAGTTTGCCCGGAAAATAAGCTTTTTAAAGGTTATTCCCCGTACATATCAGTTATGAGCTTGCGTAATTGAGCGGCTTTGGTCTTTGATAATTTATCGATTCTCTTTTTCAATCTTTGTTTGCTAATTGTGCGTATTTGGTCAACTGCGATTTCAGCCTTTTTACTCGCACATTTAATCTGGAGCCGGGTTCTCCATTGTGGGTGCAGCGTTGAGGTTAAGGGACATACGACAACAGTTTCTAAATATTTATTCATTTCATCCTGGCTGATTATGGCAACAGGACGTACTTTTTTAATTTCGCTTCCTATTGTGGGATTGAGGTCGGCAAAATATATTTCGTACCTTTTAATATTCAAAGTCTTCATCCTCCAATCCGTCAAGAAGCGTTGTGTCAAAATCGCCCCAGTCTTCTTTTTCACTAGCCATGGCTTTATATGTATCTTCCCAGGAAAGTCTATTGTCGCCTTTCTTTCGAAGAAGGAGTCCCCTGTCTGTTTCTTCAAGCAAAAGGGAGTTATTAAGACCATATTTTTGAAGGAGTGCTTTGGGTATGCGAACCCCCTTAGAATTTCCAATAGGGACAAGTTTTATATCCCTTGCACGTATTTGTTTTTCCATAGTCATGGCACCTCAAATTATTATTGAATTCGTTTTGTAATCATTGTAATTACATTTACATATAAAGTCAAGCTCGAAATCATAAAGGAAAAGCCAAAGCATACCAGGTTAAGCAGGTGCTTTTGGCTATTGAAAAGTTGGCTTCCTTCTTAACGCCCTCCTCATGTGGAAGGTGAGCATTTGTATAATGCTCTCGGACGAACTCAAACCGGCCGGTATTTATCAGTTTTTTTCATCGGAAAACTTGATAATCGGGCTCTCATAATTATCGCCAGAAATATGAATCGGAAAGAAAGGCAAATATTCTGTAGATGTAAAAAGTTAAAATATATGGCAGCTACCTATAATTTAGCGCTCCGGCCGCCGCTCCAATATATCTTAAACAATTTTAGCCATTAAAAATTATAGCTTTGTTAAAGTCCCCAAACACATATTCTGAGCATCAAATAACTTTAAAAACCGCAATAGGCTCGATCTTTCCCTTGACTTTAATCGTAGGCAATTTCTTAACCGGAACTGCATTATTTAGGCGGGATTGGGTTGTCTCGCTGATAAGTATGTCCGTACCTAATTGTTTGTTTAATTCTTGTATGCGGGAAGCAAGATTTACAGTATCGCCAACAAGCGCGTAGGAAAGGCGATCAGGGCTACCAATATTGGCTGCGACAACCTGACCGGTATGGATACCGATGCCATGACGCAGTGGAGGATGACCTTGCTTTTTCAACCGATTGTTCACCAAATCTAACCGCATCCGCATTTCCAATGCTGCCTGAACAGCCTTGACAGGATGATTTTCCAGCGATAGCGGTGCCCCGAAAACGGCTTCAATCTCGTCGCCGATAAATTGAAGGACCAAACCAGATTTCTGTTGAATGGATGAGGCCATTTCCGTGAAGTAGGCATTAATGATCTTCACAACAGTTTTGGGGTCATTAGCTTCAGCCAGAGGGGTGAAATTTCGCAGATCTGCGAATAGAACGCTCACCTGCTTAAATTCACCATCCAAAGGAATGCGGCCACTAAGGATCTCATCTCGGATTTCGGGCGTGACATACTTTCCAAAAGCGGCTCTAAGCATCTCACGCTCTTCCAATCCCATAATCATGGCATTGCCAGCATCTCCTAATAGTCCGATTTCGTCGTTGCTTATGACCTGGATGCGTGCAGTGTAGTCCCCTTCTTGGATTTTAGGAATAATGGCCAGTACTTTTTTCAGAGGATTAACAATGGATCTGCTAACAAATTTATTGAGTACTCCGGCTAAGACAAAGAAGACTATAACCAACACCACGGTGAAGATAAGTATGCCCTTGCCATAGTCCTTTGCCGAAATAGCCACTGATTCCACCTCCCACTGTAAGGTCAACAAGGTAATCACCAGGATCGTCATTGGCACCATGCTTCCCAAGCGATAGAACAATCGTATCCGTCTGGAAATAGACAGATGGGCTGCACCTTTTAGCTTAGACAGGTGGCCATTGGGAAAAAACAAGGGGACAAGGCGCCGGCGGGAATATGATTCGATCCAAAATGAAGCGATAGCCGAGGAAATCAACCCTACCATGCTTGCTCTTATAGACAGAATCACGGCGATGTGAAGATCATACAGTTTCATCAAATAGCCGGGAATGAAAATTGCGGCAGGGATAAGCATCCACATAACAATGTTGATGGGTACAAAGATGAAGGGTAGATTAAGCAATCGTCGGCATGCTCGTTCTTTTAGGTCAGCAATTGGCTCCTGGCCGTCTCGAACCACAGCAAAAAATGCGGTGATGGGCTTTAGGATCAACTTTACCGCCGCCATCAGCGGTGTGCAAATTGTCAGTATTAAAATGAAAAGTCCAAGCAGGCGTGCAATCAGCTGGAATCCGAAAATGGCTCTGTCTCTCTGAAGAGACTCATAGAAATGTTCTATAACAAAATCCAGGGGAGTGGCAACATTGAGAACCATAACCACGATTATGCCAATTCCAGTAGCTGTGGATACAATCCCATAGAAACCTTTGGTGGAAGCCTGATTTTGCATCAATAAGCCCCTTTACCAAATATGACCCACAAAACGATACAGTATTATATTCGCTCTCGTTTCTTTTTTTCAATATTTTCCAATTTGTTTAAGAGCCTCTTAAGGTTTTTTTGCTTCCCTTTTTTTCTCAATTTTTTCTGAGATTCGGTATAATATTGATGTTTTTTTATAATTTCGAGGGTACCTTGATACCATTTAGCGTCATCACTGACATCTAATCCTCTTGCACGACGTCCTTCCCTTAATTTCCCATCCAATTTGAAAAAATCTTCTCTGCCCAGGTTGTCAAGATCGGCATCACAAAGGATCTTTTCAACATGGGTTTTCGGTTCACGATCAAGATCAGTTGATAGTATCATCATTTGAACTTTTTCAATTTCGTTTGGCTTATAACCAATTAATTTAAGTATTCTGCCCGCCATTCGTGCAGCAATCGGCTCGTTTTTATCATATTCTCTAATGTAACCCGTGTCATGAAAATAGGCCGCGGCAATTAACAATTCTCTATCATGTTCAGAGATATCCTCAGATATTGCAATCCTGTTGGCAACAGCAACGACTCCCTTGGTAGGATGAAGTGTATGATTGGCATCATGAAACTTAATGCCGTCTGGCAATTCATCTCTAAACACCTCTCTTATATATTGGTCAACGATTTTCAACCGAGGTGTATGAGGTTTGTATCTTAGATTCATATTATGATTTTTAAAACTCTGTATATGTATTCAGATGGGGGAATCAAAATCGACTCAGGAAAAGGAAAACCACTTCAGGTCAGCTGGAATAGGAGGATCAGCGATAGGCTATTTTTCTTCATACCCAAATCGATGGGTTTTTGTCAACCAATTTCCGGACTTTGACTAAAATGACGATATCCTCAAAAATTAGCCCCAAATTTGGCGGAGTTTCGAATGCAGGCATTTTGCCTTCTCAACAATTCGACAGTTACCGAAATCCAAGGCAAACTGTCCCACTGTTAATGCGGCAATTCCCAGTTGTATACGCTTTGAATATTCTCCGAGGTCCGCGCCATCGACATCGCCGTCCCCGTCATAATCCGGGCCCTGGTTTTGCTGCATGGATTGTCCGGAGTCGGGATCCAGCATCAGAGAGGAGACATTCACGGCCTCAAAATTATGACCCAGCACGCTCCGGAGTTCACGTAATTCATCAATATCCCGGCCTTCATCGTCAATTTTGCATTTTAATAACCACGGCTGTTATGTCGTCCTCGATTTTCATGCCATCTATAAATTTATTCAAGGTGCCAAAAATTGCAGCCATAATTTGGGTTGCGCTTGAAAAAGAGTTTTGTCGAATTGCACTCAGGATCGGCTCTTTGCCTAACATTTCGCCCTTTTTGTTGCGGGCTTCCCAGATTCCGTCTGTGCTGAGAAATATAATTTGACCATTGGTAAAATCGGTTTTCTTATTATCCTCATAGATCCATTCGGCATCCACACCAAGTGCTATTCCCGCTCCGCCAAGCTCACTGAACGCGTCTGAACCCGGATCATAAACAATACCGGGATCATGTCCCGCCCGCACCCATTCGAGTTGTCTCGTTGCAGTGTCAATAGTCAAAAAAAACATTGTCATAAACTGCCCGGAATCTTCGACATCTTGTACAAGCTGACGGTTCACATCAGAAATAATTTGGGCAATATTTCCGGTTAGAGATGCCCGCTGTCGCAAAGATGATCGGACAGTGGCCATAAGTAACGCCGAAGAAATACCATGCCCCGATACATCACCAATGGCCACCCCAATTTTGTGGTTATCATTTTCTCCAATCGATATAAAATCATAGTAGTCCCCACCGGTTTCATCGCAATAGACGCTTTTGCCGGCAATGTCCAACCCTTCGACAACGGGATTTTCTTTGGGCAGCAGGTTTTGCTGGACCTCCTTGGCCAGGTCCAGTGATCGCCGCAACCGGTAGCGTTCTTTAAGACCTTCGGTCATCTGGTTGAAATGCTCGCCCAGGGCTCCCAGTTCATCATTGGTGTCCACCGGCACAAAAGCCGTAAAATCTCCAGCTTCAACCTTAACCATGGCGTTTTCCATCCGCCTGACCGGCGCAATAATGCTGTTGGAAAATGTGCCGGATAGGAATATAGTGGTGACCAACGCCACCATCAGCAAAAAAGCCGTTAGATACAAGAGGCTTCCGATGACATCCTGGGGAGGGAGCACCAGCATCATCCTGGCTTTGTTATACGATAAGACAGCCATTAAAATGATGGGCATCACACTGGCCAGACCAAAAATGACGAGCATGCGAACGTGAAGCCTGAGACGAAAAACAGCGGGAGTTTTAATCAAGCCGCCGTCGGGGAAAAAATGGGGCCATATTTTGGCACAGGATCTCTCAACGCTAAAAAAGACGATGGCACAGGTGACCATTCCGGCGATAATCACCCCGATAAAAGTTCGTGACCCCTCAAAATACTTAATGGCAAATGAGCCTTCAACTATGTCATTTGCAAAGTATATGGTCATGATATTGGCCGCCAGAAACCAGTTGAACAGGCTCGTCAGTGCACATACATATGGCAGATTCAGGATTTTGCGCTGAACCTTTTTGTGCAGATCTAAATTTACTGCCTGGTCGTGAACTTTCAAATCGACGAATCGCATCAGGTCTTTCTGCCAGCGGCGCATTAAAACAACAGCAAGAATGACAAGCCCGACAAACATGATGCCGATCGCGATGAGATCATGTTTAGCATCCAGAACCTTAGGGCCTTCATCAAAAAACATAAAGTAGAGCGTCACGATGCCTGCGCCGGCCAGATTGGCACAAATCTGTATAATTATGAGCTTGCGCCTAATAATTGCATTAATAAATCGCCAGGGATTTTTGTTTATATCTTGTTCGATGATCTTCATACTGCCTGTGCAATTCCTGTCAATGCTTGAAATATATAGACTATTTTTGCCTTTAGGATGTTATCAGACGGACAGTTGCCGCTTCATCGCTCCCGTCAGATGGCTGTGGCCGACAGCGTCGGCACTTAGGATTGCGGCAAGTTTGCGCTTAAAACCTTCCCGAGCCATGCGAGACTCCCGTTATTAAGGTTTTAAAACAAAAGCGGTGAGCATGAAATGATTATTAATTATTATTAATAATTAATGGAACTTGTGATGTCAAGTGATTAACCCGGCAACCAAACTCGTCATTCCCCGCAAAGAGCATCGGCAATCCAGAAAAGATCCTGCAACTACTGGATTCCCGCCTTCGCGGGAATGACGAGAGGGTCGATATCAGATGGTTCATTTAATTAATAAAAATGGTGTCTCTCCCGGTTTTACCCCGAATACCAATGAAGGTTCCCCGCAGCAGTGCTGACGGGGTATCGGGCTATATGAATACTTATAATTCTAAATATTGATGGAGGATTGAAAATCGTTCAATTTATGTGGTAATAAAGCAAAGGTCTTCCGATAAACGGTACTTAACCTTTCAAATTTCCTTATTGGATTTCAAAATATGACCCCAAAAGAGAAAGGAGGCCCCATGAACGATAGCACCATTAAAATTAGACTCATGAAAGCTGACGATTTTGACGCTGTGGTTGGGATCGACGAGAAAGTACTCAAGGCCCCCCGGCCGGAGTACTATGAAATGAAGTTTGAAAAGCTTTTTAACTCCAAAGATTATTTGCCCACATCGCTTGTGGCAGAGGAAGAAGATGGAACGCTGGCGGGGTTTATCATGGGGGAACTCTATATGGGAGAATATGGTATTTTTCAGGAAGAAGCAACCCTGGATACCATCGGCGTTGATCCAGATTACCAACACAAGGGTATCGGCGAACAGTTGATTAATGAATTCCTGGATCATTTGAGAGCACTCGGCGTTCAAAAAATAAACACCTTGGTCGACCGGAATGATTCCAAATTGATGCATTTCTTTAACGCAAACCAATTCAGCCCTTCCAAAACCATTATTAATCTGGAACGAAGAATTTGATCTAGAGAATCATTTTACAGAAACCCACATTTTTCTTGACACATAGTTACAATATAGCTATATCGTATTCACTTTTTACACGCCAACCTGGGGAAATGAACTGCCTCGCGGCAAGCTACAAGGTATCTAAAAATTAAATGTGATTGAACCAAAAAAACATAATAGATTTAGGAGGCCAATGTGAAAATTCTCACAACCGTAAAAAAAGTAGTCGATGTGGAATTGACTATCCATGTGAAGGACGGCGCCATTGTTGAAGACGGGCTGCAATATGTTATAAACGCTTGGGATGAAAATGCGGTGGAAACCGCTGTTCAACTTAAGGAAAATAGCGGCGCGGAAACGACGTTGGTGAGCATCGGCGGCGGAGACAACACCGATATGATCCGCAGATGCTATGCCATGGGAATTGAAAACGGGATTCATATCGAAGATCCGACACTGGGCGCAGCGGATTCGTTTGTCTACGCCAAAGTGTTGCAAAAGGTTTACGAAAAGGGAGACTATGATCTCGTCATCACCGGCAAACAAGCCCAGGATACGGATAATGGTCAAACCGGAATCATATTGGCTGAGTATTTAGGGCTACCTTGTGTCAGCAATGTGATCGCCATCGAAGTGTTGGACGACCAGCACATTAAAGTATCCCGTTCGGGTGATGCCGGAACCGAAATTGTTGAACTGGAGTTACCAGCCGTCGTCACGGTTGATGTTAGCATAAATGAACCTCGATTGCCCGCAATGCGCGGCATCATGATGGCAAAGAAAAAGAAAATCGATGTGATGGACCTGGCAGCACTCGGTACTTCGCCCGATGAAGTCGGATGTGCCACCCCAAAATCGGAAATAGCTGAATTTCTGAAATCGGACACACGCCAGGGCGGACAAAAATTTGAAGGCAATGCGGCCGAAATCACCGCCCAGGTCGTCGATCTTTTGGCCAATGAAGCCAAGGTGTTTTAACGAATTCAAAATATAATTTGCGATCATTATTGGACACTAACCGGATTCATACAAGGAAAATAATATCATGGCTAAAGTACTCGTAATTGCAGAAATTAAACAGGGTGTCATCAAAAGCAGCACAACCGAACTTTTATCAAAAGCCAAAGCCATCGGCGCCGAAACCGCAGTGGTGGCGATTGGCAGTAATATTGAATCGCTAATTCCCGGCTTGGTGAGCGCCGGCTCCGATACGCAATATGTCGCCGATGATCCTGGACTGGAGCTGTTTTCAGCCGGTCCCTACGCATCCTGTGTCGTCGATGCGGCCAAACAATTTGGTGCCAATCTGATCTGGTTCGGTTTTTCCGAAAGCGGCAAGGCCGTCGCGCCGAGGGTTGCCGCTCAACTGGATGCCGCCTGCGCCACCGAAATTACCGATGTGACGCTCCATGGAGATCAAATCGAAGTCACTAGACCCGCCATCACAAACAAAGTGATGCAACGCGTCAAAGTCAATATCGAAGAACTGGTGGCAGTTGTCAGAGCAGGCGCGTTCGAGGCGACGGAAGGAATCACGGGAACCGAAAACGTCATCAAGCTTTCCCCTCCGGCACCTGATTTAAAGGCCGTGATTAAGGAGCTCGTATCGGACGCAAGTGGAGACATCGATCTTGCCGATGCCGACATCGTTATCTCAGTGGGACGCGGCGCCAAAGATCAAGCCGGTATCGATCTTGTCAAAGAACTGGCCAACGATCTAAAAGCGGGGTTTGGCTCTTCGCGTGCCATGGTGGATGGTGGCTTCATGCCCCATGGTAAGCAAGTCGGGCAAACCGGAAAAATTGTAGCACCTAACCTTTATATGGCCTTCGGTATCTCCGGTGCCATTCAGCACCTTGCAGGAATGAACGGCTCAAAAGTGATTCTGGCCGTTAATAAAGACCCTGAAGCACCCATCTTCAATGTGGCTGACTATGGTATCGTCGGCGACCTCTTCGAAGTGGTTCCGATTCTCCGCGAAGAGATAAAAAAAATTAGAACATAGGCCGCCAAATATAATTGACATTCGTTGATGAGGTAACCATGAATCCCCTATTGATATCTCTTCTAATCATTGTCGCCCTGTCGGTTTTCGGCCGCACGATGTTTGGCAAAATTCAACTGTTAAAGGCACTCGAACCCGCCGATAGAGTCAATCATCTGAAGGAACGGCTGATGAATATGGTAATTCTGGCTATCGGCCAGAAACGCCTTGTCGGAAGGGCAAAGGAAAGAAGTTCGGGTATTATGCACGCGTTCATTTTTTGGGGATTCTGTATTTTACTGATTCGCAGCTTGACTTTATATGGAGAGGGATTTCAGCAAGGATACCACCTGCCGTTTTTGGGCGGCGACTATTTACTCGGCTATCTCTATGTTGCCTTAAAAGATATCATTGAAGCGATCGTTTTATTGATGATCATCTTCGCATTTTTTCGTCGGGCCGTTCTAAAACCAAAACGAATGCACAATACCTTCGAAGCCTATCTGGTCTTGGGCCTGATCGGGATCCTGATGGTGTCCGATCTATTGTACGACGGTGCCCGCTACAATTTAATCCAACTATATAACAACCCGGGAAGTATCCACTACTTCAATAATCCCCAATATGGCTCCGAATTTCTTTGGACGCCGATATCGGTGGCAGCCGCCAGCCTGATTTCAGGGTTGGGCGTAGATGCCAACACCGCCTTTCTGACCATTATGTTTTGGCTACACATCTGTACCCAGCTGGTTTTTTTGAACCTTCTCCCTTTGGGTAAGCATTTTCATGTGATCACCGCCCTTCCCAACGTTTTTCTGAAAAGCCTGGGCTATCCACACGAAAAACCGAAGCTGCTGGATTTGGAAGACGAAGCCGCCTGGGAGGACGAATCCCTGGGGATTAATCATATCCATCAGCTCAATTGGAAACAGGGACTGGATCTTTACACCTGCACCGAATGTGGCCGTTGCAAAGAAGTATGTCCGACATATACCACCGACAAGCCGTTAAATTTGCATGAATTCAATGATAAACTGAAGCAAGAATTATTGGAAAATGCCGATAATATCATCAAAAAAGCCAAACTATCATCCACCATCGAGCAAATCGAAGATTCCGCCCAAATTGAAAAACTCAAGGAGGAAATCAACGCGCTCAACAGCAAAAAGCAATTAATTGGTGAGGTAATCGCGGAAGACACACTTTGGGCATGTACGACATGCCGTGCCTGCGAAGAAGTTTGCCCGGTAGCCATTGAACATGTACCCAGAATCACCGCCATGCGACAGGGCCAATTCTTGATGGCGGAAGCATATCCCAAGGAATTGAACCCGGCTCTGAAAGGGCTCGAACGGAACGGCAACCCTTGGGGAATCGGTTATGATAAACGCGCCGATTGGGCCGAAGGGTTGGACATCAAAACAATGGCGGACGATCAGAACGTCGATTATCTCCTTTGGGTTGGATGTGCCGGTTCATTCGATGATCGATCCAAAAAAGTAACCACAAGCCTGGTTAGAATTCTGCAAAAGGCAGGAATCAGCTTTGCGATTTTAGGTATTGAAGAAAAATGTACCGGCGACTATGCCAGACGTGTCGGAAATGAAATGTTGTTCCAAATGATGGCCCAGGAAAACATCGAAACGCTGAACAATTATAACGTCAAAAAAATAATCACAGCCTGTCCGCATTGTCTCAACACGCTTAAACATGAATATCCTCCAATGGGAGGAGACTATGACGTCATTCATCATGCCGAGTTCATCGATCAACTCGTCCAAAAAGGTAAAATTCAATTGAAACAATCATTGGCAGGCGCTTTGACCTATCATGATCCCTGCTACCTGGGACGATATAATAACATTTTCGATCAACCGAGATCGATCCTGCGATCTGTTTCAAAAGGTGTGCTCAAAGAACTCGAAAGACATGGCCGGGAAAGCTTTTGTTGCGGTGCCGGCGGGGGCAGAATGTGGATGGATGAGACCATCGGTAAAAGAATCAATTTGGAGCGCTCGGAAGAAATCGTCAGGCGGCAAGTTTCGAATGTGGCGGTTGGTTGCCCTTTCTGCATGACGATGATCGAAGATGGAATGAAAGAGTTGGGCAGGGAAGAGGAGATCAAGACAATGGACATCGCTGAGCTTGTGGAAAAAGATATGGCGTAACCTGGCGTGGTGAATATATGCCAAATCTGCATTTACAAATTCATTCCGTTTTTATTCCTATGACGTCACAAGTTATTATTTGGGATTTTAGATTGCGGATTTCGGATTGATGGAATCGCTACGCTCTATCAATTATAATGGACAGAATTCCTTAAATCTAAAATTGCACTCAACTTGTAGAGGAACAAAAATGGGTTTATAAAACCTTTCTGACCCAGGCGTAACCTATTCCTCCGACACGGTTTCGGTTGAAGGCGAGGAAAACGCAAGGGCTTCGGTCAACACGTAAGCTGCCTGGAGATACGATGTCGGGCAGAGCGGAAAACATTCCTTGCAGTTCCAGCACTCCTTGGCGGCTATTTCCGGAATGAAACTGATCTCTTTCCTTATGCCTCTGTCGACAAATCCCACCGCATTCTTCTTCTTGACCTCAGCACAGTATCTCACACATAGACCACAGTGAATGCAAAATGAGGCATCTTTTTCAAAACGGTTTTTGTCGGCGCCATATTCTTGAGCCAACTCCACCAATCCAGGGGCATCCGGAGCATGCGCCAGCAATAACTCCAGGATGGTTTTGCGAATTCTATCTATTTTCTCAGTCCGGGTTCTGACGACCAAATTTTCTTCTACCGGGTAAACGCAGGAAACAACAAGTCGTGTCCAACCACGAACTTCTATTTCGACGATACAAATTCGGCAACCCCCAAATGGTTCCAATTTTTCGTGGTGACAGAGTGTCGGTATGGATATCCCTTCACCTTGGGCAGCCTCCAAGACAGTCATCCCTTCCTCTGCTCTAACCTCTTTTCCATCAATCCGTAAAAGAATTTCACTCATTTTTCTGTGCTCTTTCTGGTTATATTTCTTTCATCTTCAGGGATAGGAGATGGCATCGCCACACCGGAAATCTTTTCTACCGCACCAAAGCGAGGCGGGCAAACTTCAAAGCAAGTCCCGCAATTTGTGCATTTCTCCTGGTCAATGATATGGATCTTCTTCTTACCGCCGTCAATAGCGTCAGCGGGGCACTTTCTGAGGCAAATCATACAGGCCTGGCACTTATCCGGATCAATGTGGTACGCGATCAGCTTTTTACATGACAGCGCCGGACACCTCTTCTCTTTGATGTGGGCCTCATACTCATCTCTGAAATAGCGCAAGGTGCTTAAAAACGGGTTCGGCGCACTCTTGCCTAAAGCACATAGTGAGGCTTCAACGGCTGTTTCGGCCAGGTCTTGCAAAAGTTCGATGTCACCCTCTTTGCCCTTTCCTGCGGTGATATTCGTTAGGATTTTGTGCATCTGCCTCAGGCCTTCACGGCATGGGACACATTTGCCGCAGGATTCATCCGTCAGGAAGTTAATGAAGTACCTGGCGACATCAACCATACAGGTATCTTCATCCATGACGATCATCCCCCCGGAGCCCATCATCGAGCCGGCTTTGGAGAGTTCATCAAAACCAACTTCCAAGTCCAACAGCTCCCCAGGGATACATCCTCCGGACGGCCCCCCGGTCTGCACGGCTTTGAATTTTTTTCCTCCCGGGATACCACCACCGATTTTGTAGATAATATCTTTCAGGGTCATACCCATGGGGACTTCCACAAGACCGGTGTTGGTGATCTTGCCGACTAGGGAAAAAATCTTGGTCCCCTTACTGCTTTCGGTCCCGATAGACGTAAACCAGTCAGCTCCCTTATTGACAATAAGCGGCACATTCGCCCAGGTCTCAACATTATTCAACACGCTGGGCCTATTCCATAGCCCCTTGATATTGGAGCGGGTATACTTGGGTCTGGGTTCTCCGACCTTCCCTTCCAGTGATGTCATCAAAGCCGTTGATTCACCGCAGACAAAAGCGCCGGCGCCTTGGTGTACCATAACGTTAAAATCAAAACCGGAACCAAGGATATTTTTGCCCAGCAGGCCATAGTCTTCTGCCTGCTTGATGGCAAGGTTAATATTCTCGACGGCCAGAGGGTATTCCTGTCGAACATAAAAATAGCCTTCGTTAGCGCTGATGGCATATCCGCCAATGATCAAGCCCTCTAAAATTGAATGCGGATTCCCTTCAAGGAGCGCGCGGTCCATAAATGCGCCGGGGTCACCCTCATCCGCATTGACGATAACATATTTGATCGGCTCGGACGCGTTCCTTGACCCTTCCCATTTTCTGCCGGCAGGAAAGCCGGCACCGCCTCTACCTCTCAGGTTGGATTTTTTAACTTCTGCCAGAACCTCTAAATCGGTCATTTCACTAAGGGCTTTGGCCAACGCGGAGTAGCCGCCAATGGATAGATAGTCATCGATGCTCCTGGAATCAATCTTGATGTTATTGCACAGAACGGTTCGTTCCTGGTTCTTATAAAAAGAGATATCAGATTCCTTGACCGCTTTTTCCCCTGTTACCGGGTCTTCGAACAACAGACGCTCGATAATCTTATTTTCTTTTATGGTTTGTTCGACAATCTCGCGAACGTCTTCGGCCTTAACCTGGAGATAGCATATCTCCGCGGGATATATTACCACCACCGGTCCTCTTTCACAAAATCCGGGGCACCCGGTTCCTTTGGTATCCACATCAGCCTGCAAACCCTGATTTTCAATCTCAGCTTTAAAGGCGGCAATGACTTCATCCGCACCTGAGGCCACACAACCGGCACCGGCACATATAGAAATGCATGGATTATCCGGATCTCTTTTGGATACTATTGCTTGTCTAAACTTCCGCAACTCTTCAGGCGAATTTAACCGCGCCATAATTTTCCCCTACTCATAAGTGGTTATCGCTTCTGCTGTCTTGACGGGCGACATTTTGCCATGAACCTTTCCATCAACTTCCATCACGGGCCCCAGGGCGCAGCAGCCGAGGCAGTTGACCGTTTCCAGGCTGAACTTCAGATCCAGGTCGGTTTCACCCGGTTTAAGGCCTGTTGCTTCTTCCACCGTGTCAAGAATACGGGTTGCGCCACGAACATGGCAGGCCGTTCCCATACAAATGTGAACCTTATGGCGCCCTTTCGGAACTAAACTGAAGGCTTTATAGAAGGTGGCAATATGCTGTATCCGGGCTAAGGGAACGTCTAATTTATCGCTGACCCTTCCCAGCGCTTCCTTGGGAAGCCAACTATTTTCACTCTGAATATCGAGTAATATTTGAAGCAAAGAGCTTGCTTCTCCCCGATGTTTATCAATAATCCGATCTATTTTATCAATTTCCATTGGCGCTATCCTAATTGTATCCTTTTCTATTGCGATACGCTGCTACTGGGCTGGTGAAATTAATGCTTTCTTTATCGTGATTTTCATCACCCTACCCCTTAGACTCGCGCATAACAATTGCCGGCTGTGTCGTAGCGGACCATTCCGTGTCTTGATGAATCAATCATGTACCGGGATACATCCGAAGGGTTGAGGCCCAGCCGCGCTGAGATGTCCCTCGTCGAAAGGGGTTTTTCCCCCAATAGTAATAAAATCTGGCTTATTGCCAGTTTGTCTGAAAATATTTTATCAAATAAAGCGTTTATTTCATCACTTTCAAAAAACTCAATGTAGGCTTGTTTTGATTTTACCGGAACCCTGAGCCTCTCCCTTTCCACCAGCCGGATATATGGGACGAGTTTCCGGGCCGCTTCCAGTTTAAACCTCACAAGATTCGCATCCATGCCTTCGCTTTTTCCCAACGACCCTAACTCTTTTATTTGTCGACTGAAATCATCGGTATATTCGGCTAACAGGTTTCCATCAGCGCCGGACATAAATTCGGTCCTCAGTCTTTTCGGGTTCAAGCCGAGGTGTTCCAATATTTTTTTGCACAGGTACGTAATGGCGAATGCGTCGTAATTTCCATGGGTCACATAATTACACTCATCAAACTTGCAGCCGCCAATAAACACGCCGTCATGTCCTTTTGAGAAGGCTCTGAGTATAAATTCCAGATCGACTCTACCGGAACACATGACGCGAATAAGCCTCATATCAGTTGAATATTGCAGTCTGGAAACTCCAGCCAGGTCAGCAGCACCGTATGCTCACCAATGGCACACAAAACCCAATATTCTTGGCTTAAATTCAAGACCTGTACTCATCCGTTGGAACCTCCTTTGTCATGTTTCTCGGTTACGGCCGTTTCCAGTTCACCCCTTGAGCCCGATAGTAAAAAAGTGCTTTCGATCTAAACGGGTCAACCGGTGACGGGCTCAACCGGCTAACCTGTTTTTATCATCTTCGAGAACCGCATCCATCTGTTCGATGATATCTTCATCCGTCACTGCCGCCTCAATCTGGCTTACAATAGCGTCATTGGTAAAATGCTTGAGAATAATTGCATTTGTCGGACATTTTGCACAGCACAGACCATCTCCTTTGCAGAGAATGGGGTTCACGATGGCTTTTTTGCCTATCGGTGTATCACGGAACTGAATGGCATCGTAAGTACAGGCCGTAATGCAGGCGCCGCATGCCACACACTCAAAATCGGTGACTTTGGCCACGGAGCCGGAGGCGACCACCGTATCTTTTGAAAGAAGCGTTAACACGCGACCGGCAGCCCCATACGCCTGATTGATCGTTTCCTGTATATGCTTGGGGTAGTGAGCGGTTCCACAAAGAAAAACACCATCGGATGCAAACTCAACCGGTCTTAATTTGACATGGGCTTCCTTAAAGAATTCATCCGGGCTCAGCGTTACCCTGAACTGGGCCGCAATTTCTTTCGTGGAAGCTGACGGAATCACCGCCGCGGCCAGAGATAAAATATCGGCATCCAGTTCAAGCCGCTGCCCTAAAATATCATCCGGGACGGTTACCCGGATAACATCTTTGCCCCCCTCTTTGGCAACTTCCACCTGGGGTGGGTCTTCCGGCTCATAACGGATGAACTGAACGCCCCTTTCAGAAGCTTCCCGATAAAAATCTTCCTTTAACCCATAAGTCCTCATATCCCGGAAAAGAATATAGATCCGCATTTCAGGGTTGATCTTTTTCAGTTTCAACGCATTTTTTACCGCATGGCTGCAACACACCCTGCTGCAGTAATTTCTTTCTTCATTTCTGCTGCCCACACATTGGATCATCACCAGGTTCTCGGCCTGGGTAACCGCTTCATTACCCTTGGCGATCTCTTCTCCCAGCTCGAGATGGGTGAACACCCGGTCGTTTTGACCATAGAGATATTCAGTGGGTTGATACTCTTGGGCACCGATGGCAAGAACGGTGACGCCGTGTTTGATCTGTTTAATTCTGCCTTCAGTTTCAACTTTTGTGGTAAAATTCCCCAGATAACCGGAAACATCCTTGATGGCTGCTTCATGCAATACGTGTATCAACGGGTTTTTATAGACCTGGCTGATGACATCATCCAGATGTGCCTGAACATCAAGGCCCTCTATGGTGGTATGCAGCCGACGTGCCACGCCGCCCAATTCTTTATCCTTTTCCACCAGCTGAACCTCATGTCCCTGTCTGGCGATGGACAGAGCACAGGTCATGCCGGCTATACCGCCGCCAACCACTAACGCCGTCTTGTTAACCGGCAGGTCAAATTCCTTTAGCGGTTCCAAATAGCTCGCCCGTGCGACCGACATCCGGACGATATCCTGAGCCTTTTGGGTGGCCTCTTCTTTTTGCTTGGCATGAACCCAGGAGCAGTGCTCGCGAATATTGGCCATATCAAGGTAATATTGATTCAGCCCTGCCTCCCGCAGCGTATCCCGGAACAAGGGCTCAAGCGTCCTGGGAGAGCAGGCCGCAATTACCACCCGGTTGAGTCCTTTTTCCATTGCCAGTTCAGCAATTTCCTTGGCGGAGTTATTCGCGCATGAAAATATCTGCTCGGTGGCATAGACAACATTGGGTAGGGTCAAGGCATAATCAACGGTATTCGGAACGTTGACAATGCTGGATATATTTGCCCCGCAATGACATACAAAAACGCCTATTTTCGGTTCTTCGTTGGAGACATCCCTTTCTTCCGGATAGACCCTTTCTCTGGCGAGTTTGCCCCGCCTGTAATCAAGCAGTTCGCCCGTCTGGGAACCGGCACCGCTGGCGCTGAATACCGATTCGGGAATATCCGTGGGTCCCTGAAAGCCCCCGCTGACAAATATCCCGGGCTGGTTGGTCACCATGGGGTTGGAATCAATTGTTTTATTGAATCCGTGCGAGTTGAGCGCTATGCCAAATTTTTCCGATATTTCTTTATACGCCGCCGGTGGATTCAACCCAATGGACAGGACCACCATGTCAAATTCTTCTTCTTTGACGCCCTGGTCGGAAGTCGCATATCTGATAACCACATTCTTGGTTTCCGGGTTCTCTTCGGCAATGGATGGATAGCTTCTGATAAACCGGATGCCTTCGAGTTGTTCGGCTCTCTGGTAGTAGCGTTCAAAATCCTTGCCGAAAGAACGGATATCGTTATGGAAAATGGTACAACGGGCGTCAACATCATGTTCTTTCGTCAATATCACCTGCTTTTGGGTATAGGTACAGCAAATCCCGGAACAGTAGCTGTTATCCCCCTCGGTAACCCGTCGGGATCCAACACATTGAATCCAGGCGATATTTTTAGGATGTTTCTTATCCGAAGCTCGCAGGACCATACCGCCATAAGGGCCGGTGGAGGACAACAAGCGTTCATAGTCCATGCTGGTGACCACGTTCTGCATTGTTGTGTAGGCATACTCATCCTTAACCGAAGGATCAAAAGGCGTAATCCCGGAGGATAGAATAATCGCCCCCACTTTCACTTCTGTTTCCCGGACTGTTTGCTTGAAATCTATGGCGCCTGCCTGGCATACGCTCCTGCAGATGTCGCATTTTTTCTCTTTAAGGAAAAGACAGCTGTCATCGATATAGGTGATCAGGGGAATGGCCTGGGAGAAGTATACATGGACCGCCTTGTTATCCGATATTCCCTGATTGAATTTATCCGGATATTCCACCGGGCAGTATTCTACACAGGTCGTGCACCCGGTGCATTTGTCTTCGATAATGTAGCGCGGTCTTGTTTTTAAGGTTATCTTAAAGTCACCTGCCTGCCCTGCCACACGCACAACTTCCGTAAATGTCACAACCTCTATGTTTGGATGCCGGCCGACCTCGACCAGTTTGGGGGCCAGGATTCACATCGAGCAGTCATTGGTGGGAAACGTCTTGTCCAGCTGGGCCATGTGCCCGCCGATGCTCGGTCCCTTCTCAACCAGATAAACTTTAAAACCGGCAGTGGCAAGATCGAGCGAGGCCTGGATGCCGCTGACCCCTCCGCCAACGACCAAAACGTCTCCAAAATCACTGCTGCCGAGATTTCCGGATATTTGCTGAATGACTTCTTGTGGCAATACTTCGTTTCCCACTATTTATCTCCTCGTCATATTTTGTGGGTCCATCGTTTTCGGATCTATCGTCTTCCAGATAAAGTTTTTGGAAATCGTTTTTTAAAGAGCTTCCCTAAAGGATCTCATTGATAATTTCGGTGATGTCTTTGACTTCCAGGACATCTTCGTACTCAAGGTTCAGGCGACTTTCCTCAAAGTTGGTGATGCAGTAAGGACAGGAAGTTGCCAGAATCTGGGCCCCGGTCGCTTCGGCCTGCTTCAATCGGATATCGGAAAACCGTTCTTCCTGGGGCGTGTCCATCCAGATTCTGCCGCCGCCGCCGCCACAGCACAGACTATTCTTACCGCAAGCTGCCATCTCAACCAGACTCACCCCGGCAACCTTGTTTAACAGGTCCCGGGGCTCATCATAAATCCCATTGTGTCTTCCCAGGTAGCAAGGGTCATGATAAGTGACGGTCTTTTCAAATTCCCCTGAAAATTCGAGTCGGCCTGCATCGATCAGTTCCAGTACGTACTGGTTCATATGCAGAACCTCGAAGTTGACCATAAATTCGGGATATTCGTTTTTAAAAGTATGGTAGCAGTGCGGCGAAGAAACGACGATTTTTTTTACACCATTATCGATAAACGTTTTGATGTTTTCTTTGGCCAGCTTTTTAAACACTTTTTCGCTGCCCGTCTTGCGAATACTTTCGCCACAGCAGTTTTCCTTTTCCCCCAGGATACCGAAATTAACACCGGCTTGTTTGAGGATATTGACTGTGGCTTGCGCTACTTTTTTCATCCGTGGGTCATAGGAAAAGTAGCAGCCGACAAAATATAGGGCTTCCATCCCTTCTGCGTAGGGTTTAATCGACAACCCTTTGGCCCAATCAGCACGTTTGCCGCGCTCCCCCTGGAGGGGGTTGCCTTCTGAAATCAGGCTGGCTCTTGCTGTGCGGGCCGGTTTAACAGAGGCTGGAAACATTTCATATTCCGCGGCCAGTCTTCGCAGGGCAACGCTGACGTCAATCTGTTTGACGCCTCTGGGGCACTGGGCCGGGCAAGTCCCGCAGGTCGTACAACGCCAGATATCTTCACCTTCGACCTCACTTAAACCGAATGCCGCCTCGCGGATTATCTTGCGCATGCTAAAGGTTCTAACCTTATTCCAGGGACAAACAACATCACATAGTCCGCATTGAAAGCATAACTTAAAGACTTCCCCGCCGGCCGCTTTTATCTCATCTATGACTTCTATAAAGGGGGCTATCGTTTCCACGGTCTTTTTAAACCTCATCCTTCTTGGACAGTCGCGCAACGGCATCCAGTATTTTGTCCATACCATATTTATCTGCCAATGATTCCAAGCCGACCTCGAGGTCTTCCTGCTCCACCTGCTCTTCGACTTCTTCTTCCCTTTCTTCGACCACCAGAGCGTCAACCGTACACCACTTAACACATAAGGGCTCTTCTTCTCCTTCGCACATATCGCATTTCAGTGGCAGACCGGAATCGGGCTCTTTGAACTCCTCCCGGGAAGGGCAGGAAGCCCTGCAAAAGGCGCACTCATCGTATTCTTTGCCCTCAATTGTGTATTTGTCCCTGCCGGCACATTCAGCAACCGTATATTCTCCCGCATAGACAGGAACATATACGTCTCGCAGGGGGTCACGAATAACTCGAATACGGGCCCGGGCCGGATTATTGCTGCTGTATTTGGGTTCGGCGTGAAAGGCGGAACAAATCATCTCGCATGCCCGGCACCCATGGCATTTATCAACATCAATTTTTATGGTTTTAACTATTTTCTTTTGCTTTGCATCACTCAAGATACGCACCCTCCACTCTAATTTGTCTCTTTGACTTCAGAAGCTTCTTTACTCAAAGTATCTTCGCCGGCGGTCAAGATGCCCCTTTGAATAAGGTCTTGGCCGACAAAGTCCAGGCCCAATTCATGCAAAGACGCTTCAGTTGGAATCCCCTCTTCATTCCAGCCTTTATAGTTGTAATAGGTATCTAAGAGCTCTTTTTCCAATTCAGGGAATCGTTTCTTCCAATGGTCCTCAGGCGGCTTCTCATCTTTTCTGCGCAGGCCTCTTCTGATATTGATCGCCCGGACCAGCGTCCGATAACGCTTGGCAGCTTGGGATAGCTTGTCCTCATCCATATCGAATCCAGCCCCGGCTGAGAGAAATTTCGGAATATTGTGGATATGATAGGGTGGTTTCAGGTGAAATGATGACAAACCGGCACACATTCCCAGGGCGTCATCAATGTAGTGCATCCGCTCCTGCCAGTCGACGATGTCACACGCAATTTCCGGTGTCGGGTAGTAGGGATTCGAGTTTTCTCCACGGAGTTCCCAGTCCAGAAAGTATTGCTTGAATTTATCATCCGGGACCTGAAACCAGTCCTTGACAAATTTTTCGCGATGCTCTTTTTTCGGAAAAGGAGCCTGGGGAAACTGACCCTCGATCTGGGTAATGTTCATCTTCTCGCCGGTACAATACATCAGAAAATAAATGGGATTGAGCATTGACAGCTTGAGCGGCAACTGCTCATGTTTCTTTATGTTGTTATGCGCATATGCATCCGCACCATTACCAATCTCCTTGGCGGCCCAATGGGTGCCATTGGCCAGGATATCGCCGATTCCTTCGCGATTAACAATTTTGTCAAGCAGGTAGAAGAATCTGCCCTCGTTATCCTCCGGCATTTCCGGAAAATCTTTATGCGTTAAAATCCCGTTTTCCAAAAGCTCAAGGGCAAAGGCCATCACTTGCGGGGTTGAGTATCCGTCCACGCCATATTCCGTGGCGCGCTGCGCGATGGTCAAACCAAAATCCAGGTTTGACATTGCCGCCATGGTGTAAGTCAGTTTCGTGAAACATTTCATCATGTAGGTTGGCAGCCCCGGCATCGAAATGGACGCCCCGCATGCCACCGGACAGTTATAACAACTGATGAGCCGCGTGCGTGCTTTGTTCATGGTTTCCAGCCACTCATCGGAGACTTCCTCGGTCCAGAAGCCTTTTCGGCGGAGGCGCGCATTTCCCCAGGAAAAATTTTCGGTGTGCCATTGCTCATTGTGGATGGCCATCTCCTGGGGTGATCCAAGAATGGCTAAAATAGGTATGACTCCGGGAATCGGATTGTCTTCGCGCCATTTGATATAATCCAGCACTTCATAGCAAAGCTCCATGTATTCGGCCGGTCGGGCAACATTGATGTCCTGGGTTCCACGAACAGCGATGGCCTTTACCCCTTTGTCGCCCATAACAGCCCCGATGCCGCCCCGGCTGGCACTGGACCGGCCTTGCTCGATGGACGCGTAAAAAACCCTGTTTTCCCCGGCCAGGCCGATAGCGGACACCTGGGCTTTCGGCTGTTTCAACTCTTTTTTAATGAGTTCGGCCGTTTCAATCGCACCTTTGCCCTGCAAATGGGATGCATCTCGTATTTCTACCTTGTCATTGTTGATCCACAAATAGACCAGATCGGGGGATTTGCCGCGCAGGATCACTTTGTCATAACCGGCATACTTCAATTCCGGTGCCCAATAGCCCCCCATCATTGAAAATGCCATTAACTTCGTCTGAGGCGAAATGGTAGTAACAATGGTGCGGTTACAACCGGTAGCCGCTGTGCCGCATAAAAGACCGGTGCCGAATATTAATAGATTCTCAGGAGAAAAGGCGTCAATATCAGGCGGAACCCTATCCCATAATATCTTGGCGTTCGTACCTAGCCCCCCCAAATAAAGCTCAGTGTCCCTCGGGTCCGTTGCGACCCGCTCAATGTTTCCTCGGGATAAATCGATTTCTAAATTAAATCCTGTTTCTGCGTACCTCATTTTCTTCCCCTTCTAGATTACCTGAACCCGTGGCCTACTTTTTGATTGATCATGGGTTGCAGACACTTAACTCAAAACGGTCTTCACCTGTCGGCTGGAGATTGAAATTGCCTAAAATGTGAATACAATGTAGCTATATTGTGATTATGTGTCAAGAAAAAAGTGTGTTTATGATTTCCTGGATACGATTTCAAAGCCGTCCCTCTCGCCATCAATCGATGCGAATGATTTTGACGTGCTTGCCCACCCAATCCAGTGGCAGGTAGACCCGGCCGCTGTTTCCGCTCGGTTTGACTTCTTTTTCGATCATCTCTTCCCCGAAAACGCCGAACTTGGCCCTGGGGGACTTGCCGGGATCTTCCGGCTTCCCTCTGATCTCTTTCAAGCCCACTTCTGTTTTCAGGGCGACCATACTCTCCTAGGGTGGCGGAACACGTTGATTTCCTTTCTACCCGCATCCGCCGGTGTTTCAGGTTGGCACCGGCCGAATTTCCGATGACGGCTGGGTGGCTCTGTAAAGCGATTGAATTTGTTTATGATTTTACTGACGATCAGCGCCGGCCCGCAGGCAGAAGGTGACGCCACTCCAGCTACAAATTAGCTATAATTTAGCTATAAAGTAGTTATAAAAGGTCCCCGGAAACTTGTCAAGAAAAAAAACTCATCGGACCTGAGGTGCGCAATCCAGGGGTCGAAGGCGGACATTTTCGGGGGCCGGGTCAAGAATTCCCGGTGTCATAATGTGTAAAACACTCCACATTATTGTGAAGTCTATCCCACAAATTTAAAAAATTTTTCCATGAATTTGCAAGTCTATTTTTTTCCTTCAAATGCTGCAACCGCATGATATTTTTATCTTAATAGTTATAACTAACTATTATTGCATGGTTTTTGCACAGTATTAACCAGACGAATTGAAACTCAAGGCCGATGGGTTCAAGAGATTCTCTATTAAGCGCAGAGTGATATTATCACACCAATACTATTGCCAAGGGCCATAATTTTTCGGAACTGAGAGCTCACACCAAAGAAAGGAAAGTATTCATGAAAATTTTAAAAATGTTCCTCATGGGCATTGCTTTGATTTCGGTAGGCTGTGTTGGGTCTCCATACATAACCCAAGGTAACTACCTGGCCCATCAAGGGTTCATAGAGCTACCGGCCGAGGTTGCCGGCGATTATTTTTATATCTAAACCATCGCAATCACCGTCGCCATCCAAATCCCCTCATTTCCATACTAAGCTGATCCCGAAATCGAACCTCAGTTTGTTAAAAAATTAAAGGCAGAGCATATATAATAGCCTGCCTTTAATCCGGAACCTTCCAAGATGCCGTTATTTTCTCCGGTCAGTGCTGTGTTTCTTTGGCAGAGCCTTAATAAAAATTGCACAGACAGGCAGAATAGATGCACGCACATCCGAGAAGGAAATTCAGCGTCAACCCCTTACTTTATGGTCTTCAAATTCACAGCACTGCGATTCTTGAACAATTTATATTCCGCGCTATGAAACATCGTATGATGGAGAAATCTTCGCCAGATATTCACATTATGTTTCCACCACTTATTTTACAATGTCGATTTCCTAAATATCTGGATTCTGGATTGCATTTGATATCGAAATCAGGTAAGTTATCGCTCCAAATAAATAAGATATGGCCGCTGCACCAACAATAATCAATAATCTTGTATCGATGATTTATCCCTCCAAAAAATTTGAGATTTTAAAAAACATCGCCTTGGAGTTTGGCTAATTCACTTACTTCTCATTTAACTATATGTTGGGCATAGCAATAATCGTGCAAAATTTTTACCTTTTTGTGAAATATATTTTATTACATTTATAACAATTAGTTACATACTGGACAAGTAACGATGCTTATGAATGTTGTGGAAAAAGGCGGTTAAATAATATGTAATTTATTTCACAAAAAATGGTTTTTTTAGAACATGAAAATCAAGGAAGGAGCGAACATTAAAGAGGTAATTTTAAGTGTAAGTGGATCAAAAAAATAAGTGAAATAGCAGTGGAGTCGGGGATTTGACAGCACACTTGGATCGAAAATCACCATATTCGTTCCCTTGATTCTCGACGATGGTACCAAAAGCCCCGGATGTCAACAGGTATCCTTCTGCCCTCGCGTAAAACTCACTCGTATTATTTTTTCCGCCTGCGGCAAGATGCCCTTGGGCCGCAGGCCCTTCTATCCGGGCGATCCTGCAAATCCTGTCTGATATTTTTTTTTAACCAACCAATGCCTTAACACCTTCCGGGCTCATCCCCTTGATCCCCAAATCATCAACCGTCAGGCCTTCTGTGAAGTAATCCACATCCGTCATGGTGGAAGCAATCTGAATGACTGCATCCACTTTGGGCGTGGCCACATCCCACATACGGCCGATCGACGACCAGGGCGTTAGCCCAAAAGGCAGGTCCTCGTTTAAATAGCGGGTATTGACGGAAGCAGGTGCCTGGAGGGCGGGGTCGCCATGTATCGGGCTTTTCCGGAGGGTTTCGGATAACGTTGTTTTCTCCAGGCAATATTGCGCGTAGAGATTTTCAAATGCATTTTTAAAGGCGATCCCATCACTGCTGATTTTTTTGAGCAGCGACATGCGCTCGGCGTCCATCCCCAGCATCACTTTACAAACCGACTCGGTGGCGCCATCCGTATAAAGGCTCCAGCCATGGCCGCCGGTCGCTTCTATCCGGCCGGCATTAAACAATACCATCGGAGGATGAACGATGGGGTTCAAGTTATTGATGCTGGTTGTCCAGACATTTTCGGCCGCAATAAACTGGGGAAATACGGGATTGATCAGATTTAAAAATTCGCCTGTCCGGCCGGCCGGCAAGGCGGCGCTGGGTAGTTGATTTTTAATGCCGAAACAGGCAACTTCTCCAGGCTCGCGCGCGCGGGTGGCATAGAGTAAAGACATGGTTTCCACCGGCGTCACCCGGGTGGTCACGCCGGCCTCGTGCATCCATTTTTTAAATCTCAAGGCCCCGAAATTGGAAGTGAAGAGGATAAATTGTCCGTCCTCGAAATGATTGGCCAGGGCTCTGCTGAAAGGCTCATGGGCATAAGCCGAGCCGCCGATGATGATAACGTCAACGCCCCTGACGGCTTCTTTCAAATCGGTTGTAATCATATTCAGCTTGGCAAAACCGTTGCCGGCGTCGCCGGATATGTCAATGCCTCCTTTTTTCTCGATGGCACGCAGGTTAGCCTCAAACTCGGGCACCTCGGCCAGATTGACGGAGAAGCCTTTAAGGGTGATGTCGGCGGCATAGGCCTGCCCCGAGTTTCCGGTCCCCAGGACAGCAAACTTGGGGCGTTTTATTAATTTTGTCATGAGCTGGTTCCTTCAATTTTCAGATAATCTTTGGTATACTTTTTAAGTTTCTCTTCATTGACGCGAACGCCCAAACCGGCCCTCGATGGGACCGTGACCGTGGCCTGGGAAATGTTTTGGCCAAAGTCGGTGATGTCGTCCGACATTCTCAGCACCGACATGTAAGCGTGCCCCATGTTCAGCAGGTTGGGCAGGACACAGCCTAACTGCAAGGAGGCCGCCTGGGTAATGCCGAACTCCAGCATGCTGTTCATCAGGATCTTGAGACCAAAAGCATCGGCCGTCGCCGCAATTTTTCCGGCTTTGCTTAATCCGCCGTTTTTGGAAACTTTGATACTGAATGCATCCACCGCCTGAGCGCGGATCAGTGCGGCCGCCTCTTGAGTAGAAGCCACGCCTTCATCCGCACTCAGCAGGCAGGGTGCCCGATGATGAATACGCTGGAGCCCACTGATGTCGTGACGGTCGATCGGCTGTTCAAGTAAATCCGGGCGACAGCTGCCGATGCCGTCAAAAAATTCCAAAGTTTCAGCCACTGACCAGCCTTGGTTGGCATCGACAATAATTTTTATCCGGCCAACAAACTTTTCTTGGGCAGCGATCATGCGTTGAATTTCATCAGCGATCGGCAGGGCACCCATTTTGATCATGACCGTTTTGTAGCCGTCCTCGATTTGCTGTTGGATTGAAGCCGCATCCTCTTCCGGTGTCCCGCTCCCGATAGGGGATAGCAGCTGCAATTTTGATTGATGCAGCCCTCCCAGTAACATGTGGGCGGGAATATCGTTGGCTTTGCCGACAATATCAAATAGAGCCATATTAACTGCTCCCCGGGCCAGCAAATTCCCATGTACCATCACATCCAGATTGGATTCGATGGCTGTAATGTGGCTTGGGTTCCGACCAATCAGCTGAGGAGCAAGATGGTCTCGGGTTACGACCATCACGGTGGCGGGAGTTTCCTCGGAAAATGGATTTAGCGGGTCGGCCTCCCCCAGCCCAACAATTCCCTCATCCGTGTGAACCTTTAAGATGACGGCTTCGGCATCATAGCGGGTGCCGTATACCCGGGATAATTTATAGGGTTTGGCAAAGGGTATGGAAATATGAAATAGCTCTAATGCCGTGATCTTCATGTTTGTGCTCCTTGGCAACAATATAGGTTGAAGGGTTTAGGGTTCAAGGTTCAGCGTTATATTTCATTCGAATTTCAAAAGGTTGTACTTTTAACTAAGAAAATGAGCTAAAATTGTGGTATTCTGTCAATTTTATAAAAACAGATAGAGCGTAGCGTTTCCTTAATTTTAGTCATTTTAGGCAATTTAGATCACTCTTGTCCGCCGTTACTTTGGAGGATTAGTCATTCGTTTTTTCTCACGCGTTTTTCCTCCCGCCGTGACGTGTCACTGGCGCGGCAGGCCAATGCTAAAAATTATCGGGTCAGATTCGGCATGAGCCCTATGCA
>CAVWAT010000014.1:0-8544 GCA_963753045.1 uncultured Alphaproteobacteria bacterium | reverse complement strand
TTTAACGTCGGTGGTGGTATTGTCACGGTAACGCGGCTGATCATTTGATGCCATGTTATCAACGTCCGATGAGCAGTTCTTCCTATCGTCGCCATCGCTCCCCGGCCGCTGTGATCCAGCAAGCGGTCTGGCTGTACTTTCGCTTTCCTCTGAGCCTGCGCGATGTCGAGGATATGTTGTCCCATCGCGGCATCGATGTCTCGTATGAAACGGTCCGCCGCTGGTCGTTTAAGTTTGGCTTGGCCTATGCCAGAAAACTAAGACGCTCGCACCCGCGTGCTGATACGCGTTGGCATCTCGATGAAGTCTTCGTCTCGATCAACGGTAAGAACGTATACCTGTGGCGCGCCGTTGATTGCGAGGGAGAGGTCCTGGACGTGCTGGTGCAATCGCGCCGAAACAAGCGAGCAGCCTTGAAGCTGATGCGGAAGCTGCTCCAGTCACAAGGCTTCTCGCCAGACGCCGTCATGACAGACAAACTGCCATCCTATGGCGCGGCATTGAGCGAACTTGGGATGAGAGCTCGCCACATAACTGGCGGTCGGATCAACAATCGGGCCGAGAATTCTCATCTCCCGATACGGCAAAGAGAACGACGGATGCAGCGATTCAAATCAGCTGGTGCCGCGCAACGATTTCTCAACCCACGCCGCTATCTACAACACCTTCAACGTCCAGCGTCATCTGATCTCACGTAGAACACTACGGCAGTTTCGTGCCGCGGCGATGGACAGTGGGATGCCGTGACTGCTGCGGCGTGAAGCATGGCGACTTCGTGCATTTTTCGCGCGATACACGTGCTAACGTGACAATGCCCATGGCTTGCTTCAACCACGAGTATCAAGAACCATTTGGAGCCCAATGGGTCTCGCCAAAAACAATCTTCGTCGATCGCAAGTGTGAGGACATTAGTGTCGCTCAAATGAGCTAGAAACGCGCTCCATTCGGTTCCGAACAATTCAGGTTTACTGCCCAGGGCCAGCTGCCCAGCCACCGGCAGCGACACCCGAAGGTCCTGTCTGCGCTGCCCGGACGGCGCTCACTCCTGTCAGCCATCGTCTCCCTCCTCGGGATTACGATGAACCGGAAAGTCTCTCTTACGCAATCAGCTCAATCTGTCCCGTGAGTGCTGACGGCGCACAGGCCAGAAATGAGAAATGTATTTTTATATCGATTTTTCCGAAATATTCGAAAAAAATGGATACGTAATTGGCTTCAATTAAAAGGGCCATTATGACCACAAGCCAAGCTTATGGAGCCCGCGTGGCGTGAGGATACGGGCTTCATAAAAAAAGATAGCTGTCCAAGTTTGATTTCAAGCTTCCGTTGTTCGCGCCAATTAAGTCTCGCGCATTGATTTGAAGAGAAGATCGGTAACCGGGCTGACAAGATACTGAAGCAGGGTGCGTTCACCCGTGATGATCAGGACGTCTGCAGGCATTCCCGGCATCAGACGCTCGTGAATTTCCTTGGGTATGGTGGTGATGTCCACGACAACGCGCGCCAGGAAATACGGCTCGCGGGTATACTCATCCTGCATAGCGTCTCCCGCGACGGTCTCAACCTTTCCAAGGATCGTCGGAATACCGCGGGACGCGAAAGCCGGAAACCTGATTTCCGCCTTCTGGCCGTTAGCGACATTATCGATATCGAGCGGCGAGACACGCGCCGCCATGACAAGCTTGTCTCCGGTTGGCACGAGTTTGGCCAGCACGTCACCAGGCTTGACGACCGCGCCAGGGGCGTGAACCTGTAGTCCCTGGACAATGCCGTCTTGGGGCGCGCGAATTTCGATGCGGGACATGACGTCAGCGGCCACACTCATTTTCTCACCCAAATCTGACAGCTGGATACGCACCTCGGGAAGTTGCTGTGAAGCTTCCTCGACAAATCTCTGAACGACTTTTTCGATCTGCAGGCGCGCCTCGTTGGTTGCCTCCACTGCACTTGCCAACCGGGTCTTGGTTGCGCTTTTCTCACCTTTGAGACGGGAGAGCTCCCTCTTGAGGGCACGCAGCTTGCTGCGACGGTACAGTCTTTTTCGCATCAACTTGGTCGCATCTTCGATGTCGTCGGTGAGGCTCTCTATTTGCTCGCTCAGGTATGACAGCTTATGTGTTAAGCCGGCATGCTCCTTTTCCGCTTGTGTCAAGCGGGCACGCAGGATCTGGGTCTCGCTTCCGAGCATCTGCAGGCGCTCCTTGAACCGCATCCTCTGGTCTGCGATTGCTGCTGCAGTCTCGGGGATGGTCTGGCGTGCCAGAAGTTTGGATGGGAACGATACGCTTGTGCCCCCGTCACGCTCGGCAAGCAGGCGCGCTTCAAGCGCCATGGCGGCATCAAGCTGTTTCATCAGCATGTCAGCATTGGCGCGGGCCTGAGTTGACTGAAGGCGGAAAAGGACATCTCCCTTGTGTACCGGATGTGATTCCTTAACGAGGATCTCGCGAACAATACCGCCCTCCAGATGCTGTATGGGCTTGGTTGCGGTTTCGGCCATCACCCGCCCCGGAGCGACTGCAGCGCTGTCTAACGGCGCGCTCCAGGTAAATCCGCCAAACGCGGCGAATACGATGGCGATGCCAAAGTATCCAAGTCGGGCATAACCCCTGTGATCGGTCGCCACGGACGGTCCGGGATTGTTACGTGTCATTGGGTTGTCTCCAAAACCAGGTTTTGATTTTCGCCACGATGCTGCGTCATGCCACCTGAGAAATGGATGTTTCTCTGTCAGGGGGGGGCGGTGTAACTGGTCTGCGGTGAGGCGATGCACTGCCGCTTCCGGCGGCAGCCTTTTGGTCGCCGCGCACGGGCAACTTTGCGATCCTAGTGCCCGAGACTTTGGCCATGACCTCGTCGCGATCGCCAAATTCAGTCATGACGCCGTTTACGATGACCAGGACCTTGTCCACGAGTACGCATGACTTGCGGCTTGTGCGTGACGATGACGACGGTTTGCCCGTAGGCCTTCATAGTCTGAATTGCCCGTCCGAGTGCGGCTTCACCCTGCCCGTCGAGGTTGGAATTGGGTTCGTCGAGGATGACGAGGCACGGACGGCCGTATAAAGCGCGCGCCAATGCAAGACGCTGCCGCTGCCCGCCGGAAAGCACGATTTCTCCATCTCCAATAGGCGTTTCGTAGCCCTGCGGGAGTTTGAGGATCGTGTCGTGCACACCGGCAACCTTCGCTGCGCGCACAACCTCTTTGTCATCGGGCGTACCAAGCCGTGCAATATTTTCAGCAACGGTTGCCGGCAGAAACTCAACCTCCTGCGGCAGGTAGCCAATCCACTGACCAAGCTCGTTCGGATCCCATTGGGACAGGTTGGCCGAATCCAACCGGACAGCACCTTTGGCCGGTGTCCACACGCCCGCAAGGGCGCGAACCAGGGACGATTTTCCACAACCCGAAGGACCAATGACTGCCAGGACAGCGCCAGCTTCGATCTCGAAGTTGAGGTTCCGCACAACCGGCTCGCCGCCGCCGGCGGGAACAAGGAAAAGCTGCTCCGCTGACAGATGGCCTTGCGGCCGGGGTAACTCTGTACCTGATTGCCGCTCGGGAAACTGTGCAAACAGCGCGTTAAGCCGGCGATGGGCCGAACGGCATTCAGCAATCCTCTTCCAGTTTGCTACAGCCTGTTCGATTGGCGCCAGCGCACGACCCATGATGATCATGGCGGCGATCATCGCACCTGGAGAGATCTCCCGGCCAATAGCCAACCAGGCGCCTGCGCTGAGCAGTGCGATCTGTACGGCCATCCGAATTGTCTTCGACACACCAAGGAGTGCAGCTGTACGTTCGCTCGACGTGCCCTGTGCGGCGACGACATTATTATCGAATTCGCGCCACCGGTGCGCAACTGCTTTGCCCATTCCAAGCCCGAAGACTGCTTCCGCATTGCGTAGAGATGAATGCGCAAACTGGTTCTTTTCGGCGGCATGTCTTGTTACGGCTTCTAAGCCGGCGCGGGTCGCAAGCTCGCTAATCAAGGCGCATAACAAGATCAGAATAGAACCGATCAGCGCCACATGTCCAAGGACGGGGTGAAGCAGGTAGCATAGGCCAATAAAGACAAGGCTCCAGGGAATATCAAACAGCGGAACAACGAGGCCGCTCGCGATGCCCTCGCGGACCGTTTCCCCATCCCGGATTGCCTGAATTGCAGGCTTCTCGCCTTTGGCAAGCTGCGCACGAAATACCACGTCAAGGAGTGGTCCAAAGAGAACGTCGTTATATCGAGCGCCTGCGCGTACGAGGACGCCACGGCGCGTGCATTCAAGCAGGCCATATAGTGCGATGAAAACGCATGCGATGAGGGTGAGCATGATCAGCGTGCCGCTGTTTCGGCTCGACAGAACGCGATCATAAATTTGCATCGAGTAGATCGGAATCACGAACATCGTCAGGTTGATGAAGATGCTCATGACCAACGCCGATGTGAGCGCCGGTTTCAGGGCGTCCACGGCTGCCGAGATTGGTGTCGTCTTGCTTGACATTACCGATCCGCTTCCAGTTGAAAGAATTGCTCCTGGAAACAGTGCATACGCTCAATATCTTCCGACGGAAGTTCCCAGAGTAACATTGCGCGTCTTTGAAGCTATTGTGTTTGTGCTCCGCAAGCGACACATTTGCACGACCCGGAAACGCCTGTTGGGTTGCGATGCGGTGCTAAAGCTGATTGTTCGTAAGTGCTGTCACACTAATTCTTGGCATTGAGGTCGTGTGGCACCGGTGGCGGATGCACAATCTCTGCTATCGTCGTTACCGTTTTCCAGTCGAGATCATCCAGCATGCCGTCTGGCTGTATTTTCGATTTCCTCTCAGCTTTCGAGACGTCGAGGACCTTCTGGCTGAGCGAGGCATTGATGTTTCGTATGAGACCGTCCACCGCTGGTCGATCAAGTTCGGCTCGGCCTATGCCAGAAGGCTCAAAAGATCACATCCACCTGCCGATGTGCGTTGGCATCTCGATGAGATGTTCGTCTTAATCAACGGCAAGACCATGTATTTGTGGCGTGCCGTGGATTGCGAAGGGGAAGTGCTGGATGTCCTGGTCCAATCTCGACGCAACAAGAAGGCTGCGCTCAAGTTGATGCGCAAGCTCCTCAAGGCACAAGGCTTCGCACCGATCATGGTCGTGACGGACAAGCTAGCCTCGTATCGTGCTGCGCTCGAAACTCTCGGGATGAAGCACAACCACATAACCGGCAGTCGGATCAACAACCGGGCCGAGAATTCGCATCTCCCGATACGCCAGCGAGAACGGCGCATGCAACGTTTCAAATCGGCCGGCTCGGCCCGGAGATTTCTTTCGACACACGCCGCAATCTACAACACCTTCAATGTCCAGCGCCATTTGATCTCACGTCGTATACTTCGGCAGTTTCGAGCTGCCGCGATGCTTACGTGGCAAGACGTGACGTTGGCGGCTTGAGATCGGTTGGTCTTAGATGGACTGCGATCGAGACATATTTATGTGACAGCACCTTCGACAATGAAACTCGACGTCGGTGCAGGGGGGCGGGCATTCGGCGGCTCGTCATCCAGGGGCTTCCTCCTTAGCGATGCAGGTTGGCTGGCCACGGTTTCTGTGTCTTGCCTGACCTTTGCCTGCTAGGCCTGCCTGTCTCGATAGACCTTGCCCCAAGCTGACAACAACACGGCGCCTGAGACGGCTCAACCCTCATGAACCGAAGCGCCCGGCTCGCAGCGAACGGCCCGTTGGGGCTATAGCCAGAAGCCAACGGTCATTTCTTATGAGCGGGTGCTGAAGGCTGCAATTCGCGGAAAAGCGAAGCCTTCACGGTCCACAGCAACACACCAACTATCAACTGCAGTTTTGGGGGGACGCGTTACTCAAGTAACTGCGACCTGCGCGTCTAATGGTGAATTTTCTGCTGACACACCCCAGGGAGCAGGAGACTTCAGACAATGGCAACCTTCACCAGAATTTCGACCTCGTTCCAGATGCCGTACCCTGGAACCACGAGCGTTGTTACGCAGAAAATAAATATCAATGGCACTGCAGAAGACGACGTACTTTTCGGAAACAGCGCCGACAATTTCATGTACGGCATCGGCGGTGACGACACCTTTATGGGCAGCGCAGGTGCTGATGAAATGCATGGCAGCGATGGCAGTGATATGGCCGACTATTCGCAGTCCCGATCAGCTGTCACCGTCGATTTGCTCGCCGGGACTGGCAGGGGTGGTGATGCACAAGGCGACCGCTATGTCAGCATCGAAAACGTCAAAGGTTCGTCTTACGCCGACAGGCTCTACGGGGACAATTCTGCCAACACGCTCGACGGCGGCAGCGGCCACGACACGCTTGCCGGACGCGGTGGCAATGACAAACTCATCGGGGGTTATGGGAATGATGTCCTTATCGGTGGCGCCGGCGGCGACCATCTTGATGGCGGTTCCGGAACCGACACCGCAAGCTATACGGACGCCAGAGGTAGTGTTATGGCCGATCTTAAATCGGGCATCGGTGGCTACGGCGACGCATTCGGCGATACCTACACCAGCATCGAGAACCTAACCGGCTCCCGTTACTCGGATTGGCTCTATGGGAATGACAGCGCGAATGTGCTGTCGGGTGGCGACGCTAAGGATTTCCTGTATGGCCGCGGCGGTGCTGATTTGCTGAATGGCGGTGCCGGGGATGATTACCTCGACGGCGGCTTGGGCGCCGATCATTTGGTCGGCGGTACAGGAAACGATACCGCAGACTATCGCTTTTCCTCCGGCTCAGTAACGGTTCGCCTTTCTGGTACCTCTTCCGGATATGAAGCCCAGGGCGATACTTATTCCAGCGTTGAAAACGTGCGCGGCTCTCAGTATGGCGACCACATCCATGGCTCCGCCAGCGCCAACGAGCTATACGGTGAGGGGGGTAACGATACGCTGTTCGGCGACGGTGGAGCAGACCACCTTGACGGCGGCAGCGGGGTCGACACGGTCAGTTACGTTGACTTTGTCGAGGCCGTGACAGTCAATCTCTTGGGAGGAAACGGATCGGGTGGTGACGCTCAGGGGGACACCTACTCCGAGATAGAGAACATCATAGGCAGCCATGCCGCCGGGAACAGACTTATCGGCGACGAGCAAGGCAACAAGATCGTCTCCTACGGGCGGGACGATGTCGTATATGGGCAAGGCGGTGACGATCTGATTGAGGCGCGTGGGCAGTTCAGGCAGATCTACGGCGGTGGCGGCAATGACGTCATCAAAATTATCGACAATCAAACCTTCGACGCATGGGAGGACCAATCCAATGTTCGTTTGAGTGGTGGCGGGCCTCTATACCTTTGGGAGCATCCGGAGGAAACGTTGAAGATCGATGGCGGCGAAGGCATCGATACGGTCTCATTCCATCAGGGCACCTGGCGTTATGACGGGGGGGGCGGTGATATCACTGACCATGGGGGAGTTAACGTCAATTTGTCAACTCACGAATTTTCATTCGAAGGTCATCATTATGTCAGTCCAGGCTCGAATTTGGGCGAAGAGCATTGGACAAACGGGTATATATCTGACGTAGAGAACATCATCGGCACGCAATACGATGATGTCATCCGTGGCGATTTTGAGGATAATGTATTCAACGGCCAAAATGGTGACGACATCCTCTACGGCGGCGATGGCAATGACACACTCATAGGCGGTTACGGGAACGATTGGCTCAATGGCGGCTTTGGTGATGACGTTCTGACAGGCGGCGCCGGCGGCGACACAATCAACGGGCTTTACGGAATAGATTTCGCAAGCTACGCTGGAAGCGACGCTGGCGTGCTAGTGAGCCTAATGTCTGGTCAAGCCGAGGGCGGTCATGCCGAAGGCGACGAGCTTTTAGGCATCGAGAACCTCATTGGGAGTTCCCACGACGACACGTTGATAGGAAATACTGAGGTCAACATCCTTGAAGGTGGCGCTGGCAACGATATCCTCGATGGTGCTGGAGGCAACGACATTCCGACCGGTGGTGCCGGAGAGGATGAGTTCGTTTTCCCTGCGGATTTCTATTTCTCCGAAACCCACATTGAGATTACGGACTTCGAGGTGGCTCCGATACGTCGACCTGAGCCACTTGACTGGCTTTGACAGCTTCGCGGATGCGACGAGCCATATGGCGCAACAGGGTGACGCATGGGTGTTCACAAGCGGGAACTCGTCTATCACGCTCAACGAAGTGAGTTCGGACGACCTGACGGAGTTGGATTTCGTTTTCTGACCCCAACGGTGTTGGCGGCCGGAGGCGGCGATATCCCGCTGCCTCCGGTTTCTGCCGTCACGGCGGGCATGCATGCGCTGACCGCGTCGTCAACTTAGGCCTTTGCCTTGTGAGCAGGCGAACAGTGTTGCGGCCCCGGATGTGGCTGCTGAAGCGGCGATCGAAGCTGGAACTATTTGCTTCTTGTCGCTCCGGCGCGACTATCAACAAATCGGAATAACCTGGGTCCGGCATGGCCACAGTTCGGCATTCACGTTTAGCTCGCTGGCGATCTGTTCGGGTTGAGCGCTTTTGATGGTATTGT
>CAVWAT010000013.1:0-13811 GCA_963753045.1 uncultured Alphaproteobacteria bacterium | reverse complement strand
CACGGTAACGCGCCTGCTCAGTTGATGCCGTATGCTATCAACGTCCGATGAGCAGTTCTTCCTATCGTCGCCATCGCTTCCCGGCCGCTGTGATCCAGCAAGCGGTCTGGCTGTACTTTCGCTTTCCTCTGAGCCTGCGCGATGTCGAGGATATGTTGTCCCAACGCGGCATCGATGTCTCGTATGAAACGGTCCGCCGCTGGTCGTCTAAGTTTGGCTTGGCCTATGCCAGAAAACTCAGACGCTCGCACCCGCGTGCTGATACGCGTTGGCATCTCGATGAAGTCTTCGTCTCGATCAACGGCAAGAACGTATACCTATGGCGCGCCGTTGATTGCGAGGGAGAGGTCCTGGACGTGCTGGCGCAATCGCGCCGAAACAAGCGAGCAGCCTTGAAGCTGATGCGGAAACTGCTCAAGTCACAAGGCTTCTCGCCAGACGCCGTCGTGACAGACAAACTGCCATCATATGGCGCGGCATTGAGCGAACTTGGGATGAGAGCTCGCCACATAACCGGCGGTCGGATCAACAATCGGGCCGAGAATTCGCATCTCCCGGTACGGCAAAGAGAACGACGGATGCAGCGATTTAAATCAGCTGGTGCCGCGCAACGATTTCTCTCAACCCACGCCGCTATCTACAACACTTTCAACGTCCAGCGTCATCTGATCTCACGCAGAACAATGCGACGGTTCCGAGCGGCAGCTATGGACAGGTGGGATGCCATGACTGCTGCAGCGTGAAACATGGCGACGCCGTGCATTTTCGCGCAGCATACGAGTAAACGTGACAATGCCCTTGAACTCACCTTCATCAATTGTTCGATACATTTCCCAGTGGCCGTTGGCCATGGCTAACGGCAGCAAGTCGGGGTTGTCAGCGTCTACAATGCCAAAGAGAGAACCAGCGCGGACGTTATCCCCGTTGCTGATCCATGTCTTTAGAGTTAGGCGCATCGACATCTCCGTTCTTCGACTAGGAGGTCTCAGCCCTTCCTTTTAGAAGGGCCCGTTCACATGAGTGACCGAGTCGATATCGCCCGCCGAGCCAAGCCCCGCCTCTTAGGCAGTTGTGAGCGTTCCGCTCTGCCTTGGCAGAGCGCGGATAGGCTAATGATCGTCCTGCAATCGCCCCAAGGTACTCTCAAGCGATCTCTTCAGCTTGTTGGCCGCGCCCCTGACCGCCTGGTCCATCGTTTCAGCCGCGTGCGTGACCGCTGTGGGCTGGCGTTGCTGGAGTCGAGCCTCGATCATGCAGCGTTTATCATCTTGCCCGGTCTTGCCAGCGTCTTCATCAGTAAGGTGGACTTCCACCCTCGTGATCTGATCGCCGAAATGGATGAGCGCGTTCTGCACCAACTCTTTGATATGGGTGGTGAGACCATCACTCCCGCTTATGTTCCTGTCCGTGCTGATCTCGATGTGCATATTCAGTCCTTTCGAAAGAGTCCCTTGCACGTTTTGGGGGCGAGGTTGCGCGTCAAAATATAATTCTGGCACGATGCACAATATGCTGATTTGCTCTGAATCAACTCAGGAGCGGTCAGTTGGTTGGGGTGCGTGCGCCGCAGTTGGGAGCGGATTGTGGTCGTCACCGACGTCGCCTGGATCAAGAACACGTTCCAGTTATTCACTTTTCTTATGCCGGCCCCAATGAAGGTATTCCCGAACGCCAAAGCCGGGGAGGCTCGCCGCTGGATCTTGGCACATTGAGTAGGATTCTCGGATGGGCTGACGTCGCCATCGGGGCATCTTGGCCCGACGCTGAAGTTAGTCTGGCCGAGCAGCGGTGTTGTCACGGTAACGCGCCTGCTCAGTTGATGCCGTATGCTATCAACGTCCGATGAGCAGTTCTTCGTATCGTCGCCATCGCTTCCCGGCCGCTGTGATCCAGCAAGCGGTCTGGCTGTACTTTCGATTTCCACTCAGCTTTCGAGATGTCGAGGATATGTTGTCCCAACGCGGCATCGATGTCTCGTATGAAACGGTCCGTCGCTGGTCGTTTAAGTTTGGCTTGGCCTATGCCAGAAAGCTCAGACGCTCGCACCCGCGTGCTGATACGCGTTGGCATCTCGATGAAGTCTTCGTCTCGATCAACGGCAAGAACGTATACCTGTGGCGCGCCGTTGATTGCGAGGGAGAGGTCCTGGACGTGCTGGTGCAATCGCGCCGAAACAAGCGAGCAGCCTTGAAGCTGATGCGGAAACTGCTCAAGTCACAAGGCTTCTCGCCAGACGCCGTCATGACAGACAAACTGCTATCATATGGCGCGGCATTGAGCGAACTTGGGATGAGAGCTCGCCACATAACCGGCGGTCGGATCAACAATCGGGCCGAGAATTCTCATCTCCCGATACGGCAAAGAGAACGACGGATGCAGCGCTTCAAGTCCGCCGGTTCGGCGCAACGATTTCTCTCAACCCACGCCGCTATCTACAACACTTTCAACGTCCAGCGTCATCTGATCTCACGCAGAACAATGCGACAGTTCCGAGCGGCAGCTATGGACAGGTGGGATGCCATGACTGCTGCGGCGTGAAACATGGCGACGCCGTGCATTTTCGCGCAGCACACGAGTAAACGTGACAATGCCCTTCGGGCAATGGCTCTGAATTTAAAGCATGCGCAATGTCACTAAATAGCACGTCCCGACCAGTGATCTTCGGGCCGATCTCGGACCCGACGGGACCGACCTCAACCTGCCCGGCGCAATTAAGATTGTCAGGCGCTTCTGATCCAAAATCGAGCAACGCTCGCCGTAGATTCCTGGTCAACTGCTGAGCAGTGGTTCGACCGCCAGCTATCCCATTCAACGCTTCCAGGAACTGCTCTCGGGTAAAGGGTGCGTCGCTCATTGTAGCTCCCGCGTGGTGATTTAGTCGAGGCAATCGAAGAAGCAGGTCTATATCAAAGGATCATAGGACCACTGCAGAAGCGCTTGTCGCTGACGTCGGCGGCAGAAGATGTCGCCGGGATCACAATTCGCACGGATCTGACCGGCGTGTCGCGCAAACGCTCTCCAACGCTTGATCTGAATGTCGTCGATTTCGGGGAGCCGCCTTCCCAGGAAATATCGGCAGTACCATTGGAACCAGCCTCTGGGATCGGGGCCATAAATCCAACCATTTTGTCTCCAGACCGACAGCGGTTGGCGGCTCTTAATTCCGAAATAATTCAAAGAGGCATCGGGGGTGTCGCTGAGCTTGGCTGATTGAAACCATTCATCAGGAAATTCATCAGTGCAATCGTTGCAGTATTTCCCCTCGAAAACACCCATCGCAAGCATTTCTTTTGGTGTGTAAAATGGCTTGAATCGATCTGAGAAGTCCTTGCCAATTGGCGCGACAAGCTCATACGAATAATTGGATTGCATCTTGTCGTTGACTTCAATGATGTCACCAACATGCATTCCGGAACCTCCACCTTCGATTGCCTATGTCGTACGGTGCGCTTTGGGGTCAATGTTGGCCATGTGCCTGCATCGTTCAACGACGACAAGACCCAGATCATGTCGAACGAAATCGCTTAGGCCTCGGAATTGACCAACCGGCGTTGACATTGACGCGCCTCGGCTTGGTATCCGTTCGTCCATGGCAGGGTTACAACCGATGTGCGGATCTACGGATCGGACGGCCGGATCGACCAAAGGGAACGATCGTCCCGAACTGGTTCCGAACTCGGCATGCTACGTCCCGGCAAGCTCGAGCATAATCTCGTTTCTGCGAAAGAACGGCAGAGTCCATGGCGGGTTGTAGAAGGCGAGCAAAGGCTCCCCGACCGTTACGAGCTTCTCCTCCAACACGTATTTGCGAAGCTCGGCGGTCTTTGCGGCGATTAGGCTTTCAGTCGCGCGCCATGTGAAACGGATAGCGACCATCCGCTTGGCCGGCACTCGGACCAGCCTGACACGCGTGTCGTTGGGTGCCGGCAATGTCTCCATGGTCCAGTTTTTGGGTATTATGAACCGCACCTTCCATGTGCCGCCATCGCCTTGCTGGGTGACCGGTGCCGTCATAGCGATCGTCTGATCACGCTGCTGCTGGACCGGGGCGGTCATCTCAATCTTGGCGTTCGGCTTGTTGGCGCCGAATATGTAGGCTGCGATCAGGCGAAACCCTTCCGCGATTGCCGCTTGGCGCTCGCCGATGACCTCGGCTTCTGCCGCGATCATCGGACCGTAGTCCCGGACCTCGATCGCTCCTTTGGAAGCCGCGACCTTGTATGCGGGTTGCTCAACTAGGCTCATTATTGGGCCGGTCGCAATGGCCGCTATGGCTAGGATGAAGACAATTCCTGCGATTGCCCATAATATCTTCGCTCGTTTGGCTGACATGGGTTGACCTTTACGTTCAACAGTGGCGCAGCTGCTCTCCATATAGGGGCTTTGCTTGAAAGCGCGAGGATATTGCGATTGGCCAGGCTTGCTGTTCTTTGCCCGCGGTCTCGGTCGGGAGATGATCCGTCGAGGCATATGTGATCGCCGTCTGCGGGCCAGTCGTATTAAAAAGACATTCCGTCAGCCGGGATGAAGGACGTTCAGTGGCACGCATACTCGTCATCGGAGGAAGCCGGGGCATCGGTCGGGCTGTATGCCAGGCCGCCGTCGCTAAGGGACATATGGTTCGAGCTATTTCGCGCAGCGGCAAGATGCCGGATAACGTCGGCGACAATTGCGAGGCCATGAAAGGAGATGCGCTGCATGCGGCGGACGTCGCACGAGCGCTCGACGGGATCGACGTGGTCGTCCAAGCCTTAGGAGTGCCGCCTTCACTAGACCTTGTCCTAAAGCCCGTGACCCTCTTTTCTGAGGCGACGCGTGTGCTGCTCCCAGAAATGAAAAAAGCTGGCGTGCAAAGGCTCGTAAGCGTCACTGGATTTGGCGCCGGAGACAGCAACAAAAGCATCAATATCTTGCAGCGGCTCCCCTTCAAGTTGCTGTTAAAGCGCGCCTACGATGACAAGTCTGTTCAAGAACAGCTGATCGAGGAAAGCGACTTGGACTGGCTGATTGTTCGCCCCGGCGTGCTCACCAGCGGGCCTACAAGCGGGAAATATCGCGTTCTG
The DNA here is from genome assembly GCA_963753045.1 of uncultured Alphaproteobacteria bacterium. Taxonomy (GTDB): domain Bacteria; phylum Pseudomonadota; class Alphaproteobacteria; order Rhizobiales; family Hyphomicrobiaceae; genus Filomicrobium. The sequence goes on along the minus strand of CAVWAT010000013.1, from coordinate 8,748 downwards.
TCAAAGCCGGCTGAATGGCGCAACGGGATTATCTCTCGGGCTGACGTTGCGGACTTTATCGTTCAACGTATTGAAGCTGGACCATTGAACTGTGAAAAGCCCGTGATCATTCGTTTTCCGCTTTGACGCCGTGATATGGAGTAAATGACGTCTAAGTCTGAACTTATGAACAGCATGGCCGGTGGCGTCTGTGATTTGAAAGAGCGCGCGCCCTGGTGGGGTGGCGATCTGCAAACCCTGCGCAAGCACTTTCTGTCAGCGCAACTGCCCTTGCCAGGCCAGTCCTTAGTTCGCATATTTCCAACATCGGATGGGGGTGGTGACCAACTTACGGGTACGGTTGAACAACCCCAAGACCATGAAAAAAGTCCTCTGATCTTGCTCATACACGGCCTCACGGGGTGTGAGGATAGTACCTACGTGCGGGAGTCAGGGCGCTTCCATTTGGTGCGTCGCCGTTCGGTCCTCCGGCTCAATTTGCGCGGCGCCGGCAGCTCAGGGCAATTGGCCCGCGGTTACTACCACGCAGGTTGCGCTTCGGACCTTCTGGACGTGCTCGACGGATTGGACCCTGAGGAAACCGCAAACGGCGTTTTCGCTATCGGCTTTTCTCTCGGTGGTAACATCCTTCTGAACCTGCTGGGTCGTTCAAACCTGATGCATGGCCTAATCGGCGCTGCTACAGTTTCGGCGCCGATCGAACAGCTCGAAGCCTGCCGGCGGATCATGGCACCACGGAATGCTGTCTATCAGAGATTTCTTCTCCGACGCATGAAGAGTGACGTGCTATCGTCCGCCACGCTGTCGCATCAGGAACGCCAGCATGTCGAGCGTGCGACGAGCGTTTATGAATTCGATGACCGGTTCGTAGCACCTCGCAACGGCTTCTTTGATGCACGCGACTACTACGAGAAGACCGCCGGCGCCCGCCACGTGCGTGCTATCGAGGTGCCCACCCTTATGCTGCACGGGTGCAACGACCCGTGGATCCCCGTTTCGTCGTACCGCAATTTGCGGCCTCAATCCCTAGGCAATGTTGAGCTCATTATCTCCCGAAGTGGTGGCTACGTCGGTTTCCACGAACGGGGATATGGCGAAACGTGGCATGATCGAAAAATCGACGGGTTTCTTCATAGACTGCTCACTACCTAGTACGCCCGTGAACGGAGTGTCCTTGTTGGGATAAGTTTTGCGCGGCAGCCCGTGCATCCTATTCAATAGAAATAGGCAAACATCGCAGGCCGCGGATTCCTCAAACGTCAGACTTAGGATTAGAAGAATGCCGCACAATCGCCGCGTGATTATTGACGATTTCAGTGCCCCTTTAGTCGCTTCCAGCGGCGCCCGTTGGGAACTCTTCACAGATCAAGTGATGGGCGGGGTTTCGCGGGGAACGATCGTGCACGAGAAGGTGGGCGGCCGCTCGGCACTGCGTATGCGCGGCAGTGTTCAGCTCGATAACAATGGCGGCTTCGTGCAGGCTTCTCTCGATCTTTCAGCGGATGGCAGTTCGATCGACGCCAGAGCCTATGCAGGAATCGAATGCACGCTACTGGGAAATGACGAGTGGTATAATTTTCATTTGAGGACAACGGACACATTACGTTCTTGGCAGTCTTATCGACAATCCTTTCGGGCTCAGTAAGATTGGCAGCTGGTCCGATTGCTGTTCCGTGATGTCAAGCCCCACCGTATTGATACTCCGCTCGATCTCTCGTGCTTGAGACGCATCAGCTTCGTCGCCATCGGGCGCGAATTCGACGCGGATCTCTGCGTTTCACGCCTGGCCTTCTTTCAAGCGGATTCCAGCAATCCCTAAATCCAACGGGGTCTCAGACGAGCCATTTCGGGTTGAAAGCCGACGCACCGGTCGAGACGGTGGCAGAGATGCAAACGGTTCTTCCCACCTATCTCACCGCCTACAATGAGAAGCGACAGCATCAGGGCCGCGGCATGAACTGGCTTCCGCTGGCGATTGCCCTTCGCGCAGAACCGGTTCTAGTGTCTCACTCGTACTCGCGGTCATCTGGGCTGTGGCGCTACCAGGCGAGATATACGCACGAACGCGCTTGTCACAGCGGGAGGACTCGTGATGTCGACTAGAAACCTAGTATGCGTTCTGGGCGACCAGCTGACGCCTTCGATTTCGTCGCTGTCGCGATCCGACCGGAATAAGGATCGGGTCCTGATGGTCGAGGTGTTGGAAGAGGCGACCTATGTCAGGCACCACAAGAAGAAGCTTGCGTTCATCTTCTCCGCCATGCGCCACTTTGCCAACTCGCTGTGTGAAGCGGGCTGGGCGATCGACTATTCGAAGCTCGATGCGCCGGACAACACCGGTTCGTTCACCGGCGAGATCGAGCGGGCGATTAACGACCACAAACCGGAAAAAATAGTCGTCACAGAACCCGGCGAATGGCGCGTGCGCGAAGCTGTGGACCGATGGGCAGAGCGGTTCGGCATCGATGTCGAGATCCTCGCAGACGATCGGTACGTGTGCTCGCAAGCTGATTTTGCTTCATGGGCCGAGGGTCGCAAGCAGCTGCGCATGGAGTTCTTCTATCGCGAGATGCGGCGCAAGACGGGCCTGCTGATGAACGGCGATGAACCCGCCGGCGGCCAGTGGAATTTCGATGCCGAAAACAGAAAACCAGCCAACGTCGATTTCTCTTTTCCGCAGCCCAAACGCACAAAGCCGGATGGGATCACCACAGAGGTGCTCGATTTGGTGGCAGCTCGGTTCCCTGATCATTTCGGCGTTCTTAAGCCGTTCTGGTTTGCGGTGATCGCTGAGCAAGCAGAAGGCGTGCTTGATCATTTCATCGAGGTCGGGCTGCCATCATTTGGTGACTATCAGGATGCGATGCTGAGCGGTGAACCGTTCCTCTACCATTCCCTGATCGCCCTTTACATGAACGTCGGGCTGCTCGATCCGCTGGCTGTCTGCCGGCGCATCGAGCAAGAATACCTGGAAGGCCGCGCGCCGCTCAATGCCGTGGAGGGCTTTATTCGCCAGATTATCGGTTGGCGTGAATATGTACGCGGCATCTACTGGATGAAGATGCCCGACTACGTGGACCAGAATTTTCTTGAGGGCACGCGCCCGCTGCCGGATTTCTATTGGACGGGCGAAACGAGCATGGCGTGTCTCAGGCTGCGATCGATCAGACACGGAAGAAGCCTACGCACACCACATTCAGCGGCTCATGGTGACGGGCAATTTTGCGATGCTGGCCGGCGTCAATCCCAAGTCCGTGCATGAATGGTATCTCGCGGTTTATGCCGATGCCTACGAATGGGTCGAGCTGCCGAATACCCTAGGCATGGCCAGTTTGCGGATGGTGGTCTGCTCGGCTCGAAGCCCTATGCGGCTAGTGGCAACTACATCAATAGGATGTCGGACTACTGCGTGGACTGCCGCTACGATGTGAAGAGGAAGACCGGTGATGGCGCGTGTCCGTTCAACCCCCTCTATTGGGATTTCCTGGCGCGCAACGAAGAGAAGCTGCGCGGCAATCCCCGTCTGGCGCAGACTTACAGCACATGGGATCGGATGAACGACGACAGGAAGGCTGAGTATCTGCGCAGTGCGGCCCGGTTTCTTGGCACGCTCAAATAGACAATGGATACATTTTGGTTTGGAGCCGCGGACATGACCAGCATCGCCATTATTGGATCCGGGCTCTCAGGCCTTGTGCTTGCCGGGGAACTGCGCAACATCGCCAACATCAAGGTATTTGAAAAATCCCGAGGCATCGGTGGGCGGATGGCAACTCGCTATCAGGACGCGTTTTCATTCGATCACGGCGCGCAATACTTCACGGCAAAGTCGCAGGAGTTTCGGCAATTTCTTGAGCCCCATATTGAATTAGGATTGGTTCGGGACGGGCAGCCGATACTGGTCAGTCTGGAAGGCGGAAAATCGCCACAAGCCGTAGTTGATACTCAAGGTTTCTACACGGCCGTGCCGCGGATGACATCGCTGTGCAAGGCTCTGTCCGAAGACGTCGAAGTCCAGCAGCAGCGTGAAATCAAGCGGATCGAGCGCGTCGATGGAGCTTGGCAACTGACATCTTCGGGCCGAAGCGATGCAGGTTCCTTCGACTGGGTCGTTTCGACGGCACCTGCGTTGCAGACCGAGCGTCTCTTGCCGCAGAATTTTGCCCGCCGGGATAAACTCAGAGTGTAAAAGCCGGAGCAATAATCCCTCATTGAAGCGGCTGATTAGTTCAGTTGCGCCGGACTAAAAGTGCGGCAGAGATAGCCCTGGTGCCTGCGTTGGCGGCGGGGGCTGAGAGATGAAGAGAGTGGAGCTTTACGCAAGGGTTCGGCATGCGGTTCAGATCCAAGGGATGAGCCAGCGTGCGGCGGCGGATTTGTTTGGGATCAATCCGCGAACGGTTTCCAAGATGTTGAAGTTCTCGGTTCCGCCAGGGTATGTGCGCACGAAGCCGCCGTTCCGGCCCAAGCTTGATCCGTTTGTGCCGATCATCAATGCGATCCTAATGGCGGACAGAGACGCGCCAAGAAAGCAGCGCCATACTGCCAGAAGGATCTTCGAGCGGCTTCGCGATGAGCATGGCTTCAAAGGCGGTATCACGATCGTCACGGATTATGTGCGAGAAGCACGACAGCGAACTGCCGAGAAGTTCGTGCGGTTTGTCACGGTAACGCGCCTTCTCAGTTGATGCCGTATGCTATCAACGTCCGATGAGCAGTTCTTCCTATCGTCGCCATCGCTTCCCGGCCGGTGTGATCCAGCAAGCGGTCTGGCTGTACTTTCGCTTTCCTCTGAGCCTGCGCGATGTCGAGGATATGTTGTCCCAACGCGGCATCGATGTCTCGTATGAAACGGTCCGCCGCTGGTCGTTTAAGTTTGGCTTGGCCTATGCCAGAAAGCTCAGACGCTCGCACCCGCGTGCTGATACGCGTTGGCATCTCGATGAAGTCTTCGTCTCGATCAACGGCAAGAACATATACCTGTGGCGCGCCGTTGATTGCGAGGGAGAGGTCCTGGACGTGCTGGTGCAATCGCGCCGAAACAAGCGAGCAGCCTTGAAGCTGATGCGGAAACTGCTCAAGTCACAAGGCTTCTCGCCAGACGCCGTCATGACAGACGAACTGCCATCATATGGCGCGGCATTGAGCGAACTTGGGATGAGGGCTCGCCACATAACCGGCGGTTGGATCAACAATCGGGCCGAGAATTCTCATCTCCCGATACGGCAAAGAGACGACGGATGCAGCGATTTAAATCAGCTGGTGCCGCGCAACGATTTCTCTCAACCCACGCCGCTATCTACAACACTTTCAACGTTCAACGCCATCTGATCTCACGCAGAACAATGCGACAGTTCCGAACTGAAGCGATGAATAGGTGGAATGCCATGACTGCTGCGGCGTGAAACATGGCGACGCCGTGCATTTTCGCGCAGCACACGAGTAAACGTGACAATGCCTCGAGGCCACCCCTTTACTAACATTCATTGCAGCTAGGCCGCTCGATGGGGCCCTGTCGGTTGATCGAGATCACGGGGATTGGCACCATGAACCTCCATACTCGCGTTGCCACGAGTGTGCGCGCACGGCGTCAGAGGCCAGTAGCCAGTCGATCGGAATGCAGCGCTACCCGGACGCCGTTTGACGCTCACACGGTGAAAGTAGTAAGCGAATGCAGGGTTTCGCCATGTTCATGCCAGCTGAATACGCCTGGGCCGAGCCGGTCGCGATCGCCGCGATCGTCGTCTTCATCATCTCCTGGATTGGCAATTCGATCCTATTCGGCAACAAGTTTGTGAACGCCCTGGCGACCGCGATCGTGTTCGGGCTGATCTTCGGCGCGCTCGCCTATTTCCGGGTCGCCACGTTGTCCATTACATTCCCGGGCCTCGAGCCCGTTTCGGTTTCTGAGCCGGCCCCTCCGGCGCCGTCCGGCCCGGTCACGACCGTACCCACCGAATAGCCGCAGGCTCGCAACGACACCCGCGCAGCGCAGGCGCTTCAGTCGGCGCCGCTGGCCTGAATACAAGAAATCGGCTGGTACTGTTGCAGCTGTGCTGAATGTCTGCAGGGGGTCATTAGGGTGAGTGGGCGCCGGCACTGTGCATGTCGGCTTGACCTTCAGCAACGGTAAGTCGCGGCAAGAAGCGCGAACGCCGACGCGATACCTTCAGCTGCAGACATTCAGCAGCGCTTGCCGTATCGACGAGAAGGGCCAGGAAGAGACCTCGCAGCGGGCTGCTGGGACTTCTGTTTCCCCTTCGCAGCCCCCCCGTCCTCCGGCCCCTTTTCCTTCCCGTCTTCACCCTCTCACGGAAGCGTGTGTCACTACCGCGATAGCCGCAACAGGACAGGAGCCGCCGAGCGATCCCACCGTCCTCCTGATCAGGATCAATGCGCCGCGTGTCTCGCCTACGATAATCGCGTAGCGGATCTTGGAAGAGGATTTCCGTGTCCCGAAGAGGCTTGGCGTGAATTGAATAACAGGGCGCTGGCCTGGAATGACAGTCTTGGTCTGCATGCATGGCGCTAATCACCTCGAAAATTCGACAAAAACTAACTAGCCCGTCAGGAGGTCCACCATGACCGTGTCCACGCCCGTTGCCCACGCCGTTCAGTCCATGCAGGAGTGGCTAAAGGAGCTAAAGGATCGTGGAGAACTGGCCGACGAAGCGGCCGCGTACAAGGTGTTGCGGGCAGTGCTGCACGAGCTGCGGGATCGGCTCACGCTTGAGGAAGCTGTCGACCTCAGTGCTCAGATGCCGCTCATGGTGCGGGGCCTCTACTTTGAGCACTGGCGCCCGCACAAGGTGCCGCGAAAGATTTGCTCGAAGGCGGCCTTCCTCGATGAGTTGAGTTCGGAGATCCTGCCACATACTTTCCCGGTCGAGTGGGCCGTAACGACCGTGTTCGGCCTTCTCGCCCGGCATTGCGATTCCGGAGAGATCGCCAACGTCAAGGGACAGTTGCCCGATGATATTAAGGAGTTGTGGCCGGCGACGGCCGCCGGTCACTGAAGGAAATTCTCCTGAGCATCTCATCGATCGTCTATGCGGCTTTCTCGTTGCCGCGATGAACTGAAAATCAAGACTCGGCCAACCTCTAAATGAGCCATCCACGACTGACCTTTCACGGTGCCGCGCAGGCCGTTACCGGATCCTGCTTCAGGCTCGAGACCGGCGCTGGTCAACTTCTTATCGACTGCGGACTTTATCAGGGAGCGAAGTCAGAGAAAGAGCTTAATTACCGTGCTTTCCCTTTCAATCCGAGCGAGGTCGACGCTGTCATTCTAAGTCACGCTCATATTGACCACGCGGGGCTCCTCCCAAAGCTAGTTCGCGACGGGTTTGGTGGGCCAATCCACTCCACGACGGCGACCGCAGATCTATCTGCCGTCATGTTACCTGACAGCGCCCACATCCAAGAGATCGAAGTCGAGCAGCTCAACCGCCGTAACGCGCGCCGGCACCGCGCCGCTGTCGAGCCAATCTATACTGCTGCCGACGTCGAAAAACGTATCAAGCTATTTGAAGTTCAGACCTTCAAAAACTGGTTTCCTGTTCTGCCGAACGTGCGGGTACGATTTTGGAACGCCGGGCACTTGCTCGGCTCCGCATCGGTCGAACTTGAGGTTCAACAACAAGGGGATAAGGTGCCAATGCGCCTCTTGTTTTCGGGCGACATCGGTCCGGATTTCAAGCTTCTGCACGCCGACCCGGAGGCCCCCAGCGACGTCGACTATGTGGTTTGCGAATCCACTTACGGGGATACGGATCGCGTGGATATCGACGAACATCAACGTCGTGCATTATTGCGCGACGAAGTACGTGCTGCGATGATCCGGATGGAGTCCGCTCATCCCCTCATTCGCTGTTGAGCGCGCACAGGAACTCATCAGCGATTTGAGCCAGCTGATCGCGGAAGGAGACCTCCCATCGATTCCGATCTACGTCGACTCTCCGCTTGCAGAAAAAGCAACGAGTGTGTTTGCCAAGAACTGGCGGGAATTAAAGGACGGCGCGATGCTCGTTCATGGGCTTAAGTCTCGCGCGGTGCATTTTACCGAATCTGTCGAGCAAAGCATTGCGCTCGATCGGCTGCGAGGGTTCCATATCATTATCGCGGCAAGCGGGATGTGTGAGGCGGGACGTATACGGTACCGGCTGAAGAACTGGCTCTGGAGGGATGAAGCCGCCGTGCTTCTGGTCGGCTATCAAGCGGTCGGCACACTCGGCCGAATTCTCCAGGACGGCGCCAGCTCGGTACGTATTCAGGGGCAGGAATTCAAAGTTCGAGCCCGCATCAGGACCATAGACTGCTATTCCGGACATGCTGACGGCCCGCAGCTCGTCGACTGGATTGCGCAACGGTTTCCGATCAAACAGGGGCTTTTCCTTGTGCATGGAGAAGAGGACGCAATTTCGGGGCTGACGAACCGCTTGGAGGGCATCGTCGATCATGAGCACATGATCGTTCCCGTCCTCGACGAGACCTTTGAGCTCTCTGACACAGGCGCTAAACGGCTCCGCGGCACTGCAGCTCCCCGTCTTCCAGCCGACCGGGTCGCGCGACTTTATTGGCACAACGATGTCACCGCATTGATCTTGGATGGTACCGATGCTCTTGCTTCCATGCCGGATGAGAAAACCAGAGCCATCCTTATTCGCAAACTGCGACGGGCGTCGGCGGAAGACGTACCTGCCGCAGCCGCGATCAAGACGCGGCCGCTCGAAGAAGCGATAGCCTCAG
>CAVWAT010000012.1:0-74801 GCA_963753045.1 uncultured Alphaproteobacteria bacterium | reverse complement strand
CAATTATAAGTGAATGGAGACGTTGGCCCTAGGGCGAGCTATGGCCAAATCTTGGTGACGGGCCTGTGGGTTCAGGCGGCGGTTTGGGGCTGAGGATCGGCAGTCGAGACCACCTCCAGCCCATCTGTGAACTTTACACCGAGAACGACCTTCGGCAACTGGTTCGGGCCGTCAAGCCGGCGCCAGCTTTTGTTCGCGGCCTCGACGAGCTTGAACACCATTGCGAGCGCCGTCTTATTCGACATGCAGCCCTTCGATCGGATCGTGCGATGGCGCACGGTGGCAAACGTACTTTCGATCGGATTGGTCGTTCTCAAGTGCTTCCAGTGCTCGGCAGGGAAGTCATAGAACGCCAGCAGCGCCTCGCGGTCCTTCGCCAAGCACTCGGCCGCCTTTTCGTATTTCAGTTCGTAAGTTTCGATGAAGGCGTCGAAGGCGGCCTCAGCTTCGCCTCGCGTCTCGGCCATCCAGATGTCGTGCAGTGATCGCTTGGCTTTGGATTGCTGGCTCTTTGGCAGCTTGTTCAAGACGTTGGCGGTCTTGTGAACCCAGCAGCGTTGCTCATGAGTTGTCGGCCAGACCTCGCCGAGCGCCTTCCAGAAACCGAGGGCGCCATCGGCGGCGGCGAGCTTGGGTGCGTGTGATAGCCCCCGGCGCTTCAAGTCGAGCAGCAGCTCGCGCCAGTCCTGTGCGCTTTCCCGTGCGCCGTCGGTGAGGCCGATCAGCTCCTTCTTACCTTCCGGCGTCGCGCCGATCATCACGAGGATGCACTGCCTCTCCTCTTCGAGGCGGGCCTGCAGATGGATCCCATCGGCCCACACGTAGACGTAGTGGCGCGTGGAAAGATCGCGCTTTCGCCAACGGTCGTGCTCGTCGGCCCAAACTTCTTTGAGACGTGCGATCGTCGATGCCGATAACCCTGGGGCATCTTTGCCGAGCAAGGCTGACAGCGCTTCCTCGAAGTCGCCGGTGGATATGCCCTTCAGGTAGAGGACTGGCAACAGGACTTCGAGGCTCTTCGAGCGGCGTGCGTAGGGCGGCAGGATCGCAGGGCTAAAGCGGATGCGCCCATCATCATGTGCAGCCGCGCCCCTGTCGCGTATGCGCGGCTGCCTGACGGCAACGGGGCCGATGCCAGTCATCACTTGGCGCTCGGGGAGATGGCCATGGCGGACGACACGCCTCCGCCCATTGTCGGTCTTCAGGTCACCATGATGGCTGAGAAACGCAGTCACCTCGGCCTCGACAGCCTGGGCAAGCAGCGTGCGGGCGCCGTTGCGCAGGACTTCTGTGAGTGGGTCGTCGAAGGCTCCTGGCTGAATCAGTTTGGTCACGTTATCGTTCGACACGGCATATCGCTCCTTCGCTGGAGAAGTGAGGTCGTCAAGCAACCTCACGATATGCCGCCTTCACCGATTCAGGCCGTCACCAACTTTAGCGCATAGCTCTCCCTAGGGCACAAATGTCCCTGTGTTACGCGCCGGGCTCCCCGCCTGCTGGCAGCGCACGCAAAGGAACCACCAGACGGGTCCGAAATCATCTGGTGGCCCCCTTCGTAGCAAGCTCAAGCTAAGTTCGTCACCTTACAAATGGATTAGCTAAACTCATCAATGGTGCTTGATCAGTACAGACGTGAAACACTTTACGTGGTTGTCGCGACCGAGATGTGCTTGATGCCCTTTATCCCTTGCTATTGGAGCGTGACAATCCGAAATATCTGCGTTCCAACAACGGCTCCGCGTTCGTCGCTGAGACTTTGCAGGATCGGCTTGGGCGGGTCGATATCAAGACCATCCAGATCTGCCCGGGTTCTGCGTGAGTGAATGGATACACCGAGCGGTTAAATGGAACGCTGCGACGCGAGGTTCTAAATGCCGAATAGTTTAACAGCCTTGACGAAGCGCGGCTGGTCATCTGTCAGTGGCTCCATAAGCACAATCATATCCGCCCGCATCAGGCGCTCAGCATGGGGTCACCGGAACCTAAAACTCTACACATAAGCGGCCCATAACGAGGGGGATGGACACCTTGCCGACGACATAGTCGACGCGGTTACCGAGCCGGGCGAGGGTCTGTTGGACATGATTCTCCGACCGTTAAATATCGGCTATTCGAGCCGGTCTGGTTGTGGCGGCCCCTTAGGAAGCGGTGTGTGCAGAATGGCTCGCAGTATTACTTACTTGGACAATTGAAGTAGAAAAATCATTCTTCGTCAAAGTCGTCAATAATGTAGCGCTCGAGTTCGTCGCTGTTGGCATTGGTCTCCAAGCGGGCAAAGCCGCGCACTGAAATACCGGCTCGGTGTACGGTCTCCGGATCGCCCGAAACAAGGGGATGCCACCAGGCCAAACTGCGTCCGTCCGAAATACGGCGGTATGCGCACGATGCCGGCAACCAGGATAGAGCCTTTACAGCTTCTGGGTCTATCGATAGGCAATCGTGCACCAATTCATGTCTCTTGGCGTAATCGCGGCACCGGCATTGACCGAGATCGAGCAGTTTGCAGGCCAGTTTCGTCAAATAAATCTCGCCGGTGTCTTCGTCCTCTAGCTTCAATAGGCAGCAGCGGCCGCAGCCATCGCATAACGCCTCCCACTCGTTATGCGACATCTCGCCTAGCTTTTTTGTCTGCCAGAAGGGGGGGGTGTGTTTTGCGCTCATCAATTCCACCGGCGATCGTTTGATCCACCATCAAAGGAGTTTCGGCAACAATGGCGCCGCATACATGCCACAGAAGCACAGTTTATCGGAGAGTTGGCCAGGAGGGGCTAGGTAAGCTAGTCTCGCAGGCCGGTCTGGGCTTAAATAGCCCTCGATTCTCAATCATCGTATAGCTCAGAACGAGCAAGGACAGCAGGCTTTGAGCGACTGGTTCTTCAAGCAGGGTGGCCGCGACCGCATTTTCGACTGGCTCAGCCTCGACTTCCAAGATCGATTCCATGATCTCCGAATCGTGGAGCCGGGTGCGCGACGCTTGGAATTCGGCTACCACCTTTTTTGCACGCTTCAAGCTGACAGGCTGGAGGCGTATTGCCAACGAAGTGGCCTGTGAAACCCTGACGCTTGGTGCTGGCGGGCTGGTTTTGCTCTACGCCCTTGCGCTCCCGGCTTTTATGGAATTCGACGAAAGCAAGTATCAGACCGGTAAGTACGCCGTGACGTTCCTCGACCGGGACGGCAATACGATCGGCGAACGGGGGATTTTCCACAAGGACGCGGTGCCGCTGGAGGAAATTCCCGACGCTCTGATCAAGGCAACGCTTGCCACCGAAGACCGCCGCTTCTTCGAGCACATCGGCGTCGATTTCTACGGAACCGCCCGCGCCGTTGTGGAGAACTTGAAGGCGTCTCGCACCGTTCAGGGCGGGTCGACCTTGACACAGCAGCTCGCCAAGAACCTGTTTTTGTCTCCAGAACGTTCGATCCAGCGCAAACTTAAAGAGGTTTTTCTGGCCTTCCTGCTGGAATCCCGCCATTCGAAGCGCGAGATTATCCGGATGTATCTGGACCGGGCCTACATGGGCGGCGGGGCTTTCGGAATTGAAGCTGCGGCCCAGTTCTACTTCGGCAAGTCAGTCAAAGAGATCAGCTTGGCTGAGGCAGCATTGATAGCGGGATTGTTCAAAGCACCGACGAAGTATGCGCCGCACGTCGATCTCGCCGCATCTCGAGCGCGCACCAACGAAGTCCTTTCCAACCTTGTTGAAGCTGGCTTCTACACCGCCGGACAGGTCCATAACGCGCGCCTATTTCCTGCTCGTATCATCGAACAGACGGATCCCGACAGTCCCGACTGGTTTCTTGATTGGGCCTATGAGGAAGTTCAGCGCATTGCGCGGGGCAAGGGCGAGTTCATCCTGACGGCGCGAACGACGGTCGATCGCAAGTTGCAGCGCGCCGCAGAAGAGGCGCTCGTTTCGACGATCAAGACGCAAGGCCGCTACAAGCGCACTCGAGCCGGTGCGCTTGTATCAATGGAGCGCGACGGTGCCGTGCGTGCGATCGTCGGCGGCACAGACTACGGTCGCAGCCAGTTCAACCGCGCCACATCGGCCCGCCGGCAGCCTGGCTCCTCGTTCAAGCCATATGTGTACGCGGTCGCGTTGGAATCGGGCATGCGCCCGACAACCACGGTACGTGACCGTTCGCGCAGTTGTGGTCGTTGGTCGCCGAAGAACTATAACGGGAGCCACGGAAGCGGACGGCGAATCCCACTCCAGTACGCCCTCGCCAAGTCGCTCAACACGACAGCGGTTGATCTTTCGCTTTCTCTTGGTCGCGAGAAGGTCCTTGAGATGGTCAAGCGGCTCGGCGTCAGCGGTGTGCGCAAGACTTGCTCGATGGCACTCGGGGACGGCGGCGTTACCGTGTTGGAGCACGTCGGCGGTTACGCGACATTCGCCAACGACGGCAAACTGGTCAAACCCTATGGTGTCTTAGAGATCGTCAACGCGCGTGGAGAACTTGTCTATTCGCGCGAGCGGGATGAGAAACCAGCGCCGCAGGTCGTATCGAAGCAGGTCGCCCGTGACCTCAACAAAATGCTCTACCAAGTCGTTCACGCGGGAACGGCCCGGCGTGCTCAACTTGATTTTACGCATGCGGTTGGCAAGACCGGAACGAGTTCGAGCTATCGTGATGCATGGTTCATTGGATACACCGGCAAGTACGTCACCGGCGTCTGGCTCGGTAATGACGATTTCCGTCCGACAAACCGGGTTACGGGGGGCAGTCTGCCGGCTCAAACTTGGCAGGCCTACAACTCAGTTGCTCACACCGATATGAACATTGCAACGATCCCAGGACTCAGTCCGCATCCCACGCAAATTGAGGAAACGGAGCGGCTGGCTTACCTGCGTCGCATGGAACCGGCCTTCGCCGACGGTGCGGACCAGCGGAGTAATACTGCGGGGCTGCTGCCAGACAAGACACGCCAGGCCTTGCGTAAGCTGTCGTCGGCCATGCGAAAAGCCAACGGCAAAGAGCCGGCAAAGGACTTGGAGCCAAATCCACCGGCGGGCTCACAAGGAATGCCGGATCAGCGAGTGGATCTGAGACGAGATGCCCGCTCGCGAGGTCCCGGAGGGGTGGCTCGATGACAGGAACTTCGCTGGAGCGTTTGCAGCCAGAGCAAGCCGTTTGCCATTTTCCGATCTCAGCCAGGGCAGGAAGCGCACATGCATTTCGTCCTGCATAGGGCCAAGAAAAAGCTCCAGGCGATCATCGTGAAGGTCTCCGACTGGGCGATCTTCATTGGCATCGTGCTGATCGGTGGCCTGGGTAGCAGCTACTATATGGTCAGCGTCGGCAGCGCTTTGACGACCCGCACTGTCGGACCCTGGAAGACCTGGACACATGCTGGCCGAAATGATGCCGATCCCTACACGCGCGCTCACTTCTCCCGAGCTGGTAGACTCAATTTGACTACAGAGATTGCGCAAACGTATCTGGCTAGTCACGACAGCAAGGGCATGCGACTGCACTCCTCGTGCGTCTATCGGATCAGCGGTGACCAGCTCGATGCACGCTGGTGGAGCATCACCGCGCTTAATGACCTGGGCCAACTGATACGCAATCCCTCACAGCGGTATTCCTTCACCAGCGATACCATCGCTGTCTCGCAAGATGGAACCTTCGAGATCACGCTGGCTCGCGACGCGCGACCGGGCAACTGGTTGCCAACAGCAGGCGCGGGAAGGCTGACCGTGTCGATGACACTGTTAGAGGGTGAGGCGATTATTGCGGGCGACAGTGAAGCGCAAGCCGCTGAGATCAACCTACCGTCAATCGAGCGGGTGGCCTGCCGATGAAACACCCGTTACTGGAAAAAGCTGCCCCCATCCTCAAGTGGCTTGGAGGAATTCGTATTAACCTGCGTCTAGCGCTTGCTGCGATCTGCGCCATAGGCATTTTGCATGTTTGCGCAACCCTTGCGGCGCCGATGCTGATGGTGCGCTCAGCCTTCGACAGGCTTTCGCCGCAGCTGCCGATCAATGAAACGGTCGTATTTCCGCCGGTCACGCCCGGCTCCCAGCCAATACCCTTTATGACACCCGACGTGCGCTATGCGATGTGTCGCTACGACACTACAGATGCACCAGTTATCGTTACAGCCGAACTGCCCGATCTCGGATGGTCCCTGGCATTACACACTCCTGATGGCGACAACATCTACGCCGCCACCGGTGTTGATGTTCGCCGCACCAATCTGCGCATCCGAATCCTGCCCGCGAACGAGCGCTTCATGGGGTTAACCCCAGAAGCACTCGGAATGTCCAACACCTCTGAGAAACCGCAAACGCTACGCAGCGCCCGCGGCATCGTGGCGTTGCGTGCGCCCGATAAAGGCCGGGCATACCAGCCTTCGACCGAGGCGGCGCTGCGCCGGTTCCGCTGCTCGGCGCAAAAGGTGCAGTGACTGCGGCATCAACCGACGAGTAACTCGCATCCCCCTTTCCGGCGGCGCACTGGCGCGCCATATTAGCCTCCATGGCCAAGACACCACGTTCCGACAGCACACCGAATAAAACGGCGAAGAAGCCTGCTGCCAAGAAGCCGCGCCCATCGCGAGGGCGCTCGGGCAAACCTACGCCGCCGCCCGAGGAGACAGCCGCGCAGACGCCTGGGCTGGCCAAGCCAGCACGGCGCTCTAAATCGGCAAAACCAAACGCAAAGGCAGCGGCTGTCGATGCTACCGCGACGCGGGCGGGTGGTTTTGGCGAAGCCTCACAAGCTGGCTTCGACCATGGTCCGGGGGCGCTGCCAGCCTTGCGCAATCAGGCTCTAATGCCAACGAGTGGCACAGGGAGTTCTTACGGCTTACCTCGATGCACTGTTGGCCAAACCCGACGAGCGCGGACAACACGAACAGGACATTCTCAAGCAGCAGCCGATGATGGCCGCCCACCCTGTAGTGGCGGGTTCGGAAATCGACTTCACTCCGCACCGACCGCAACGCCCTGACAAAAGCGAAGGGGGGGTGCGTTTTGAGCTCGTCTCGGATTACGAGCCCAAGGGCGACCAACCGGCTGCCATCAAGGAGCTGGTTAAAGGTGTCAACGATGTCGAACAGGACCAGGTACTGCTTGGCGTCACCGGTTCGGGCAAGACCTTCACGATGGCTCATTTGATCGCCGAGACCCAACGCCCAGCGCTGATCCTGGCGCACAACAAGACGCTTGCGGCGCAGCTGTATGGAGAGTTCAAGGGCTTCTTTCCAGACAACGCGGTCGAATACTTCGTTTCCTACTACGACTATTACCAACCCGAAGCCTACGTCCCGCGCACGGACACCTATATCGAGAAAGAAAGCTCGATCAACGAACAGATCGACCGCATGCGCCACGCTGCCACGCGTTCGCTACTGGAGCGGGACGACGTCATCATTGTTGCCTCGGTAAGTTGCATCTACGGCATCGGCTCGGTTGAGACCTACACGGCGATGACGTTCGCGGTGAAGGTCGGTGATAGCATCTCGCGCCAGCAATTGCTCGCTGACCTCGTAGCGCTGCAATACAAGCGCAATGACCACGCCTTTCAACGAGGCACGTTCCGGGTTCGCGGCGACACGGTTGAAGTCTACCCGGCGCACTTGGAGGACCGAGCTTGGCGGATTTCGCTGTTCGGCGATGAAATCGAGGCGATTACCGAGTTCGATCCTTTGACAGGAGCCAAGTGGGACGACCTGGAGCTGGTCAAAGTCTACGCCAACTCGCACTACGTCACGCCACGCCCGACGCTGCAGCAGGCGATGGCATCGATCAAACGGGAAATGAAACAGCGGCTGGAAGAACTCTACGCTGTCGGCAAGTTGTTGGAGGCGCAGCGGCTTGAGCAGCGTACCATGTTCGACCTGGAGATGATGGAGGCGACTGGATCATGCGCCGGGATTGAGAATTACTCGCGCTATCTGACTGGGCGACGCCCGGGCGATCCACCGCCGACCCTGTTTGAATACCTTCCCGACAATGCACTCGTCTTTGTCGACGAAAGCCACGTTACGATACCTCAGATCGGGGGCATGTTCCGTGGCGACTTCCGGCGCAAAGCAACCCTGGCTGAATATGGGTTTCGTTTGCCCTCCTGTATGGACAATCGACCGCTACGCTTCGAGGAATGGAACGCCATGCGGCCGCAGTCTCTGCACGTCTCGGCGACACCTGGACGCTGGGAACTGGAGCAGACCGGCGGTGTGTTTGTCGAGCAGGTAATCCGGCCGACTGGACTGATTGATCCAGTCATCGATATGCGGCCGGCCACGACCCAAGTCGACGACTTGCTCGATGAGGTTCGCAAGACCGCTGAGAAGGGCTACCGAACGCTGGTGACGACCTTGACCAAGCGTATGGCCGAGGACCTCACCGAGTACATGCATGAGACCGGCATCCGCGTTCGCTACATGCACTCGGACATCGATACCGTTGAGCGCATCAAGATCATACAGGATCTGCGGCTTGGGGCCTTCGACGTACTGATCGGCATCAACCTGTTGCGTGAAGGTCTCGACATCCCAGAGTGCGCGCTGGTCGCTATTCTCGATGCCGACAAGGAAGGCTTCCTGAGATCCGAAACCTCCCTCATTCAGACGATCGGACGCGCGGCGCGGAACGTCGATGGGCGGGTATTGTTGTACGCTGACCGAATGACCGGGTCACTGGAGCGAGCGATTGCCGAGACCGAACGGCGCCGTGAAAAACAGCTAGCCTATAACGCTGAGCACGGCATCACACCACAGAGCGTACGCAAGAACATCGCCGACGTGCTTGGCTCGGTCTACGAACAAGATCACGTATCAGTCGATCCCGGCCTCGCCGAAGCGCCAGCCACCTACGGCAGCAACCTGGCGGCGGTCATCAACGACCTGGAAGCCAAGATGAAAGCGGCCGCGGCGGATCTTGAGTTCGAGGAGGCCGCGCGGCTGCGCGATGAGGTCAAGCGTTTGCGCGACACGGAACTGGCAGTGGCCGACGACCCGATGGCCCGACAGGCGCAAGTCGAAGCGCAGGCCGGCAGTTATGCTGGTCCTGCTAAATACGGTTCGAGGGCCAATCTTCCTCCAGCCAAGAGTAAGGGCCGGGTCCATAAGCCGGAGTTGGGCAAAATGGGCCCGGGGACGGATCGTGCAGTGCCAAGACGCGATGATGCGTCCGGGGGTGGGGGTGGCGCCTTTGGTGAGAACATCAAGGGCGCTCACAAGCCAACGCTCGATGAAATGGGACCGCATGCGATGAGCGCCATTCCCCGTAATCCCGAGCAGCAACCGATGCGTTCAGGCCGGACCGTCGAATTCGACGATCCTGCACAGAAAAAGGGCCGCCGGCGGCGACCGAAAAAGACCGGGCGGCCAGGTGGTTAACAGCAAGAACGGCGCTATTTTCACGGCATTATCGCAAATTTAATGCTAACGGGCGCTATTCGTTAGCCGTTGTGACCTGGCTGCTCTCGCCACCGATAAACGGACACAGTAAACTCGCCGAAAGTTTTGTATTTTAACTGTTGCGAGCTGAAACTCATGCGGACCTTCGCCATTTTCGCGGTAATTCTTAGTTTTACCGCCTTGCTGCCGGTTGCGACCACACCGAGCCATGGGGCAAATATATTCGCGGCCCTTGCCGGCTCGTGGTCGGGGGGCGGAGCGGTGCGGCTTGCCAATGGCAAACGCGAAAAACTTCGGTGCCGAGCCTACTACACAATGCGCGGCAGCACGGGCCTTGGAATTGCCATCCGGTGTGCCAGCCCGTCCGGTAAGATCCACATGCGGGGTGCCTTAAAAAAGGGTGGCTCGACGATTTCGGGGACTTGGGAAGAGCGGACGTATAACGCCGGCGGAAGTGTGTCGGGACGGGCAACCGGCTCATCTTTAAGTCTGTCGATAAGAGGAAGCATCTCGGGGTCTCTGTCGATTTCGCTGCGCGGCAAAAAACAGACAGTGAACCTTTCAACGGGCGGCAACGAGATGCAGGGCGTTAGTTTAAGTTTCAGACGCAAGTGAGGGAAGCAGCGCGGTGATGAACTCGCGGTTCGGTCGCCACGCCTAAGGAGACGCAAGATGTTCAACGATCTGCCCCCAGCCAAGGTGTTGGTGATTGCTTTGCTTACCTGTTTCGGGGTGGGACTGATCGCCTCGGCGGCCTCGGCTGGCTTTCGACGCGCACCTGAAGACCTTTCCCAGGGGTATGTTGTCGCCGAGAGCCGCTACGGCAATGGGACGGTGAGTGGCCCGGTCCGGTTTCGCAGGCTTGGCCCGCAGGTCAGATTGCCGGGTGGCACCTGGGAATACTGTCGGCGCAGCTGCTCAGAAACGTTGCGTGTCGAAACGATCGATTTTTGGGACAGCCGGGACGACGGGGTGGTGACCCAGGAATGCGGGGTCTTTGGCTGCCTTGATTTCAACTTCAGCTTCTGAGCCAGAGGCCGGGGCGCTAGACCAGGAATGGATTGGACTGGCGCTCCATGCCTATGGAGCTACCTGGGCCGTGGCCTGGGATAAAGGCGTAGGCATCATCAAGCTTCAAGAGTTTGGTTTTGATCGCAGTGATCAGCGCGTCGTGATCACCATAGGGGAAGTCCGTGCGACCGATCGATCCCTGGAACAGGACGTCTCCCATTAAAATGAATTTGTGGGCATGGTTGACGAAGACCAGGGAACCGGGCGAGTGGCCCGGACAGTGAAGAATTTCGAAATCGTGACCGCCGATGTTCAGCGTGCCTGGCTCATTTAGCCAAAGATCGGGCAAGACGTTCCTGGCCGCTATTCCATATTCGCGGCCCTGTGCCTCGAGACCTTCAAGCAGGAACTTATCTGCTAAGTGCGGACCTTCAATTGGAACCCCGAGTTGCTGTTTTAACTCCGCGGCGCCACCGGCGTGGTCGATGTGCCCATGGGTCAGGACAATCTTGACGGGCTTCATGCCTACCTGGGCAATCGCCTCCTGGATCTCGGCGACGTCACCGCCCGGATCGACAACCGCACCGGAGCCGGTCGCGGCGTCCCAGATCAGGGAGCAGTTTTGCTGCAGGGGGGTTACGGGAATGATGGCGGCCTTGAGGGACCGCTTTTCAGCGTCGGCCAATTTAATCTCCCGACTAGCGATTACGATCCCGTTGTAGACGACAAGTGGGGTCGGTGGCCAGCCGATGCTGTTTGATCGATGGACCGGGACAAAATATAAAGCGGGGCATGGGCCCCGCCTTCGTTAATGTGCTTACACCAAGTACGTTGACCGCTATGCTGCGGACGACGCATTATCCGGCTCACGCAAGACATAACCGCGACCCCAAACGGTTTCAATGTAGTGCTGACCACCCGTCGCAGCCACCAGCTTTTTGCGAAGCTTGCAGATAAATACGTCGATGATCTTGAGTTCCGGCTCGTCCATGCCGCCATAAAGGTGATTGAGGAACATCTCTTTGGTCAGCGTCGTCCCTTTGCGCAGACTGAGGAGTTCCAACATCTGGTACTCCTTGCCGGTCAGGTGGACACGCGAACCGTTGACCTCCACGGTTTTTGTATCGAGATTGACCTTCAATGTCCCAGTCTGAATCACGGACTCCGCATGGCCTTTCGAGCGGCGGACGATGGCATGAATGCGGGCGACCAGTTCGTCCTTATGGAACGGCTTGGTCATGTAGTCGTCAGCGCCGAAGCCAAGGCCGCGAACCTTATCTTCAATTCCGGCCAGACCCGAGAGGATCAGGATCGGTGTTGAGACTTTACTGACACGAAGAGCCTTCAGCACCTCATAGCCAGAGATATCCGGCAAGTTGAGGTCCAGTAGAATAATGTCATTGTCATAGAGCTTGCCAATTTCAACGCCGTCTTCACCAAGCTCTGTCGTGAAAACGTTGAACCCCTCCGACCGCAGCATGAGCTCGATGCTCTGCGCAGTGGCGCTGTCGTCCTCAATCAGAAGCACCCGCATGCCTTATCCTCTCTCTTCCGGCCCTCCCCAGGGCCGTTGCCCCGAATGCGAAGAGAATCCGAGACCTCTCTTCAGCAAACGCATCGATAGCAAATTAGCATTTAGAAGTTAACAAAACCTAATAACCCGTTACAGACAACGCACCTTTCGGCACATTCGTTTATACTCTAGACACCAAAAAGCCGCCCACAAAAACGCCACGCGACGCTGCAAGCTACTGATCCACTTAGAATAACTCGGGGTTTAGAACGGAAACGCCAATATGCGGGCTCAAGGCAAACGCGGACCTGTTACGATGGACTTGTGACTATTCGTTATTTCAACAACAAACCCGAGCCGCACAATCTGCCGACTCGGCGCCACCCCCCAGAACCGTCGCAATGTCACCCCCTACTGCGACATATTAACAATTATCATTATTCGGGGCATCTCCCTAGTGCCCGAGGTGAGAAAAAGCTGTTTCCGAGGGGTTACTTTTGAGAGCAGGTCTGCACCGTGGCTTTAGCGCCACGTTAAGCTCAGTGAACTAGGATGAATGTCCAATCCGAGCTAAGGGCGTCAACTTGACGTTTCGTTTTTATTAGAGCACTTTAGCTGTATGTGTGCACACGGAAATTGAACTCGCGCGCAGTTGGCACAGGTTTTGTATAATGGTCTCGGTGATTGGTTGAGTTGAGTGAGGGGTATCGAGCCATGAAGTCAAGGGACTCCGTTGTACGTGTTAAGCGTTTCGAGCTTGAGGAAAAAGCCCGGCGGGTTGCCGAGCTGCATTACATGATCCGTGATTTTGAGCAGCTGGCGATTGACTTGGAACGCCAAATTGCGGCTGAAGAAGATCGTACAGGGATCAAAGACACTGGGCACTTTGCCTATTCCACGTTCGCGAAAGCAGCTATGCAACGCCGTAACAATCTGATTTCGTCGGCAGCCGAACTTCGCGGGAAGTTGGATGCGGCGGAGAAAGATCACGATGAAGCCCGTTCACAGCTAGCGCGCTACGATCGGGACGATGCCGGCAGCCTAACTTCGCTGCGGGATAATGCTGAAGGCGCAACGTTGCGCTGACACCGTCCCAGGCTGGCAACGAAATCCACATGAACGGCTGCGAAATTTGATGCGGCGACAAGCAATTTGCTTGTCGCCGCATTTTCGTTAATGCGATGAGTTTTGTTGATGCCTTTCGCCCTGGCATTGAAGGTTGGTGGTCGAATTCTGACTGGTCCTGAAACGAGGTTTGAAAAGTGCGCATGAAGAGGCTTGGTGCGCTCATCTTACTTTTTATTGGTTTCACCGCTGTCGTGTCGTCTGGTTGCTCGAGTGGTCTCAAGTTGGAGAACTTACAGACGAGCGGGCTCGCAGGGATTCCGGAAGCGGCTGTTTCGTTGATACCAGTTGCCGCCAAGACCCCGGTCGGCTCGGCCACCGAAGTCTATACCCGCGTCGCACGTGGGGTTCTGACGTGTTGGATGGGGGCTCACGGATCGCTGAAGGGGACGCATCTGTTTCAAGCTGAAGCGAAACCTCGAACTCAAGGCGGTGCCGCAGAGATCAATGTTCACGAACGCATCAACAGCGCACCAAATCAACCCGGACGGAAGGTCTTCAGCGTGTCAATTACGCCGGTTGGAGATCAAGCGTCAGTCGTCGCGGAAAACCTGGCGTTACCGCAGGCACAAGGCGACAGTATGCGCGAGGATGTTGAACGATGGGCGGCTGAGGAAGAGGGATGTTTGAAGGCCCCCATAACCGAAGGTTGGACCACACCAAACGCTGGCTCCCAAGGCACTTCCGAAGAAAGGACCCAGGAAGCGCGACGCAAAAAGCGATAGTACGGCAAGCGCGGCGGGTTGAAGGCGTCACACTTTTACTGGTGCGGCGCGTTCAACCTGCCGTTGCCATCCTCCACGTGCAGCGGTCGGGCTGACGTGTCCTATTCGCGATAATCCTGCAGCCGCGTTGCCCGCAGACCTGGTAGACCGTGTTTCTCGATGGAACGTTGCCAAGACAGCAATTCGTCCACCGTCAACCGATACCGTTCGCAAGCCTCATCAATGCTCAAGAGCCCGCCACGGACTGCCGCAACGACTTCAGCCTTACGTCGGATAACCCAACGCTTGGTGTTCTTGGGTGGCAAATCTGCGATGGTGAGGGGACTTCCGTCCGGTCCGATCACATAGCGCACACGCGCGCGCATCTGTTGTTCGTTCATGGTACGCTTTACACTCTTTTTGACGCCTGACTCTTTAATAAACCAACGCGATTAAAGACAAGCTAAGGCGCTCAGTAAACATAGTATAACCAAGTGTCCAGATCAGTATTCATGGGGCTTTCCCGCTACCGATTCTGAACGTCCCTGGCGTTTTTTTGCTTAACACCAAGGATTCGAAACACCCTTTAAGCTTAGTCTAATTTCCACTAAGACTTAACGGACGCTTGTTCGTCATCGGGAAGCGGAACGCCGCATCCATAAGCAATGTCCGCTTATGATGCATCTCGCTGCAATCTGCGGGCCAACTTGTCCGCACTTGCGCATCGCGTGGCCGAAGATCTAATGTCCGGACAATGGCTTTAATACAATTATCGAGCGCAGCGCTTCTATCCGAACATCGCGGAGCAATTCCTGCGGTTTCCATGCCCTTAGGGGTTTATCCTGAGCGGCTAACTTAACCGATGATCCACAAGGTATGAATAACACTACAACAATAATGCACAGAGATGGAAAGCAGAAACCACTTCGCGTGGTAGTTGCGATGTCGGGTGGCGTTGACTCGTCAGTTGTAGCGGCGATGCTGAAAGCCGCTGGACACGAAGTCATCGGGATCACGCTGCAGCTCTATGACCATGGCGAGGCCACTGCCCGCAAGGGAGCCTGCTGTGCTGGCCAGGACATCTATGATGCGCGCCGGGTTGCCGAACAGTTGCAGATACCGCACTACGTGCTCGACTATGAAGAGCGCTTTAAGAGCGCTGTGATTGATCGTTTCGCCGACAGCTATTTAGCCGGCGAAACTCCCATCCCTTGCGTCAACTGCAATATACAGATCAAGTTTAAGGACCTGCTCGACACTGCTCAGGAGCTTGGCGCCGACGTACTGGCAACGGGCCACTACATCCGCCGCAGAGAGGGTCAGTACGGTCCCGAGCTTTCTCGGGCTGAAGATGCAGACCGCGACCAAAGCTACTTTCTTTTTTCGACAACGAAAGCGCAGCTTGAAAAGCTCTGGTTCCCGCTCGGCGACCTTCCAAAATCCAAGGTTCGTGATGAGGCACGGAAGCTAGGGCTACCGGTCGCGGAAAAGCCGGACAGTCAGGACATCTGTTTCGTGCCGTCGGGCAGCTATGCGGATGTCATCGAAAGGCTAAAACCCGAAGCACTCACGCCGGGACCAATTGTTCATGTCGATGGGCGTGTCCTCGGCCAACACGAGGGTATCGTGCATTATACCGTTGGCCAGCGGCGGGGGCTTGGCATTTCCTGTGGCGAGCCCCTTTATGTGGTCAAACTCAATGCCGACAAAAACGAGGTTGTCGTCGGGCCACGCGAAGCCCTAGCGACGCGCGTGATCACATTGCGTGAGGTTAATTGGTTGGGGGATGAGCGGCTAGAAGCCGTGACCCGCAATGGGCTTGAGATCCATGCACGGGTCCGCTCCACTCAGTTGCCAAAACCTGCTGTTCTTCAGTCCAGGGCCGATGGTCGTCTGAACGTGCTGCTGGCCGACGCAGCCGACGGCATCGCGACCGGACAGGCCTGCGTGTTCTATTCAGACGGTGGCAGGCGAAGCACGGATTTTGGGTGGCGGTTGGATCGACTCGACACTGCGCGATGACGAATTGCCGATAGCGAGTTGATTTGCCAGAGCGCCGCGGCCTGTTGGTTGACAAGGCGCGGCTCCATCGTTTGCGCCCGTCCTCGGCGCCGCCCGCGCAGTCCTTTCTGAGTTGGGTCAGGCGTGGTGTGATCTGTGCTTGACAGCGTTGCCCGGCGCTTCTTATAGACTGCGTTCCCCCGGTTAACTGGCACCTGCCCGCCGGGCTTCGGCGGAGTAGCTCAGCTGGTTAGAGCAGCGGAATCATAATCCGCGTGTCGGGGGTTCAAGTCCCTCCTCCGCTACCAGCATTCTCAATCACTTAACCGACTTTTGCCCGAAGACGCGGCCGGCCCGTGCGGGAGTTTTGCGGGACCCACCATCCCCGGCAAAACGACGAGTTCGGGCTTGCGACCATTGTCGTCACAAACCCTGTTCAGCTGCTTCGATCAAACGGCCTAACTCGGCCGCAGAATTGTGCGTCGTGATCCGTCCCGAACGGTGACCCAATAAGTCCTGGCGATCCTCGAAGCCGACACCGGCCGCACGCAATCGCAGCCCGAACGTATCCTGCAAGTCGTGCACCCGAACTTGGCTCAAGCCAGCCTGCTTGCGGGCCTTGAGCCAGACCCGATTGAGCATGCGCGAGACCCGGTTGCCATTGTGCGCGAAGACGTAGGTGGGATGGCACCGGCGTTGGTCCGCCACGACCGAAGCCGCTATGCGGTTGAGTACAACCAAACGCTCATCACCATTCTTCACCCTTTGCCCCGGGATAATGAAGACAGAGGTGTCAAGTTCTGGCACCTGCACTTCCCAGTCCCAGCGCTAAGCGTAAATCCTGCCATCGCGTTCCCGGCGGAACTGACCTAATCAAAGGCTGTCCCTCAGAAAAGACCGTCGATCCAATCGAGGTGTGCATCAGGTGAGGGGCAAATGAGATCTAAACAAACATCGGATTATAATCACGTGGCAATCTGGACGGTTGCTGTTTGCTTCGCCAGCATCATCGGCTACTTCACGCTCAATGCTTTCGTTGTGCACGGCTGGATCCCGGGCCTTACGTCCAAAGATCTCGGCCTCGTGTTTCGAGCGCTTCCGATCATCGGTAGCGTCGGCTTAATCCAGTGCTTCCGGATTGGTTGCGACACGGTCGAGTTGATGTTTCTAAACCTGGACGGCGTGAGGGGGCCCCATGACCCGCGTATCCTTGAATTCGAAGAGCAGAATAAGCGACATGGCCGATGGCTGACCGCCCTTGTCGGCTTGGGTAGCAGTACCTTTCTCAGCATGATTTTCATGGGCGTTCTTATGTCATTCCAGGGCCTCTGATCGTGCTTGGTGCAAACCTCGGTTTGTCTTTCAACCCGCCAGCAGATCAAGTTCAGCCCGGGTTATCAGTTGTCCTTCCCAAAGCAGGTTAAAGCAGTCACCGGCCTTCTGATTATTGCCGTCGGCCTGATAACCGAACCCGAGCACGCGTAACAGATCATCGCTGACGGAAGAGCGGACGCGGTGTTACTCGCTCGCGGCATGCTCTACGATCCGATATGGTCTTGGCATGCCGCCGCGAAACTCGGCGCATCGGTAAGGGGCCGAAAGTAATACTGGCGATGCCGGTCGCGCGATCAGAAAGACCTCTTCAAGGAAGCCGCATTCGGCAAGCGATAGGCAACCTCGTGCTAAGTCGGTAATTCCTTGACAGGAAGCCACTTGCCCTGACGTGGCAAATTTGACGGTAGATCCTCATGCTCGAATATCTGACGCTCATCTTTTGCTGCCAGCTTGCCGGGGAACTTGTCGTTGCGGCGACCGGATTGCCGATCCCCGGACCCGTAATCGGAATGGCCTTGCTTTTTGTCGGCCTCGTCGTCTGGGGGGCGTTACCAAGCGGGCTCGCCGCGATTGCAGATATGCTTCTCGGGAACCTTTCCCTGCTGTTCGTGCCGGCCGGTGTGGGCGTGATGCTTCATTTGTCGTTGCTCAGTCGCGATCTCTTGCCGATTTCAGTCGCATTGATCGCGAGCACCAGCCTAACGATCGCGGTCACTGCAGCGTTGATGAACTTTCTATCTCCACCAGGCGATGCGAGTGCAGAGGAATCGCCTGAGACGGAGAAAGGGTGATGCAGGACCTGCAAACTATCTGGGTTTATCTCAGTGCGTCGCCCTTGCTGCATCTAACGCTAACGCTTGCAGCTTTCCAGGCCGGTATGTGGTGCTACCGCAAGGCGCGACTTAATCCGCTGCTGAACCCTGTGTTGATCGCTGTGCTTTTAATCGTTTCGATACTCCTGGCGACGGGCACCAAATATCAAACGTATTTTGACGGCGCCCAATTCGTTCACTTCCTGCTTGGGCCAGCCACGGTCGCCTTGGCGATACCGCTATATCGGCAGTTGCACAAAGTCCGCCGCTCGGCACTGGCTATTATCTCCAGCGTAGTGGCAGGGTCACTGACCGCTGCAGTCACGGCCGTGGCTTTTGGCTGGGCGCTCGGTGCGTCACGAGAGACGCTTGTCTCGCTTGCCCCGAAATCTGTTACCGCTCCCGTCGCTATGGGAATCGCCGAACGTCTTGGTGGCTTGCCATCGCTGACGGCGGTACTCGTGATCGTAACGGGTATCATGGGGGCAATGCTCGGCCCGCCGATCCTCAATCTCATCGGCATAAGGAACTGGGCCGCGCGAGGGCTTGCCATGGGCACGGCAAGCCATGGTATAGGCACCGCGCGGGCCCTTCAGGTTAACGAGGTCGCGGGGGCATTTTCAGGCCTCGCCATGGGCCTCAACGCCCTTGCCACCGCGATACTTCTACCGCTTCTCCTCCGGTTGATTCTTTGATCGCTTTCCTCGCTGTATGAGACGTCTCATCATAGGCCTTAACCGAAGTGTGCCCAGCGCCATTTGACGTCAGTCCTGAGGCAAGACGGGAAAAAACTGGACCACGCGGCGTTTGGCCAAGTGGAAGCTGACCTGCCCCTTATGCAATTAGCTCAATCTGTCCTGTGAATGCTGACGTGGAACAATTCGCGATAGGGTGGACCCGAACCTTCGTGCCTCAGCTATTTCTGGAATGCAGTCGCTTGCCCTTTGGCGATGAAATAGGGCAACGTTTCATCAAGCGGTCTGCCGACCGAACCCGAAGGCGGTTTGATGCCGAGATGAGCGGCAATCGTCGCGGCAATGTCCTCAGGTCCAACGGGACGGCTCACCGTCTGTGCCTTGACGCCCGGGCCTGCGACCATGACCGGCACATAGGTATCGTACTCATATGGCGATCCATGCATGGCTGAGAACTGGTCAGCGTTGGGGTACAGGTACCAAAACTGGTCCTGAACGATGAGAACGTTGCCCGATCTCTTGGGATGGAACGCGAGCTGCACTTTTCGTGTGATCGGCGTCTTCGTGATCAGCCCCGACAGCAGGTCCGTGCGGGTCATCGCAACAGCAATGCCGGGCACTTTGAGGATTTCATCCACAAGGGCACTTTCGACTGCGGAAACGTCAACGCCGAGAGACTTCAATGCCCCCAAATCCAAGTAGAGGCTTGGGTTCCAGAATGCAGCGACGAGGTTCTTGTCGGTTTCAAAGCGTTGCTGGAGCGCCCTGTTTACCTGTTCGACAAACTTCTTTGGATAGTGCCGCCCGGCATCGAAATTGAGTGACTTCTTGTACTCTGGGACGGCGTCTATGCCGTGGTCTGACGACAGCACAATCAATGTCTGATCAAGGCCCACGGTTTGGTCAATAAACTTGAAGAGGTTGGCGAGCGTTTGGTCCAGGCGAAGCAGATTGTCTTCCGCCTCCAAACTGTTCGGGCCGAAAGCATGACCGAGATAGTCTGTGGCCGAGAAACTGATCGATAATACGTCTGTCGCATCGCCCTGCCCCACTTTCTCCTGCTTGACCAGTTCTTTGGCGAAATCGAGCGTCAGTTCATCGCCCATAGGCGTGAAACGCAGCGCGGCGTAATAGTTCTTCGGCTTCTCATTCGCCAACGGATGAGGAAATGTGCGCCCCAGCTGCTTATACGATTTCTCGACAGCCCGATCGTCCATGTGCGCATAGACGTACTTGGAGCGGTCTTCCAGCAGCGACCACTGCTTGTCCTTGTAGCGGTCTGCGTGCTTGGCTGCATTCCACGCACTCACCCATTCAGGATAGTCATCATAGTAGTAAGTGCTGGTGATGAATTGGCCGCTGCCCTTCGAGTACCAAAAGGCCTTGCCGACGTGGCCGGCTGGGATGATTGCGCCGCGATCCTTGATGGAAACAGCGAAGGTGCGCGACTTGCCGCCGCTCGATATGACTATTTCGTCACCTATCGTGGTCGAGGTCAAGTTGCGCGGCGACGTGCCTTGGTGGGCTTTCGGCTTTTTGCCGAGGATGGCATGGCGATCATCTTCTACACAATAAACCCGCTTACCAGTTTCTTTATTGTACCAGTCATTGCCGGCGAAGCCGTGCTGGGCCGCGTAGCCGCCGGTGTAAAGCGTGGCATGGCCCACCGCCGTGAACGTCGTGGAATGGCTGTAATGAGCATTGGTGTAATTGACGCCGCGATCCATCAGATAGCGAAAGCCGTCGGGTCCGAAGCGGTTCTTGAAGCGGAGCGGCATGTCGCCCCGCAGTTGATCGATAGTTATCTGCAAGACGAGCTTCGGGCGTTCCGCGCTGGCAGCTGGTAGTGCGCCAAGCAAAAGAATAGCGGCGAGCGGAGCCTTAACGACGCCGCTCCACTTAGATGAGCGCTTCATTATTCTTACTCCATTCTTACTCCCCTAACGGGGTAAGTGATGCCCTTCAGAAGGCTCCAAAGATGGATGCCGGACCTCGGCGAACCTTTGAGGCACACTTACGCCAGACCTTGAGGCGACAGGGAATCAAAGGAGCCGTTACAATTGCGACCGTCGGCGGAAAGTACTTCAACCCGACACAGGTGACCTTCTTCCCTGCTGAAAACCGATAGGCGGCGTTCCCCTGTTTGACAACGTTCTCGTTGCGGGAGGAGGCGAGGACCGGTTGTGGCCCATTGCGACATACGCCGAGCGTACAATGGCTCCTGAACTCTGAAAGCCGACCTTGTGCGGGCCGGTCGGGAAAGTCCGCTGATTGCACTTTTGCACCGGCCAACTGCTGCAAAATCTCTCCGGCGTTGACATAATGGTCGAGAGGCTAAGGAGTTCCTGGACTACGTGACAGAATAGATGGTTCGGCCGCCTATCGTAATTAATGCAAATCCTACGCGTTGCTCGATCCATCCCATGATTGCTGACTGGAACAAAATGCGCTGGATAGCATCAATCTCCATCCGGGGTTGCACCATTGACTGAAGTCGCTGTGCGCGGTCGCCCCCCCCCCAATAAAATCACTGCGGCGTTCGACAAATCCTGGCAACTCGGCAATATCGAGAAGGCCGAGTAGTGAACCGAGTTGCCATGCCCGGCAGATTGCAGTGCAAGGCCGATTTCCGGGTTGAGCTCCAGTGCTCGACGGACGGCGAAGGCGGTCAGCGGCAAGTCTGCGGCCGTTGCCTATGCGCTGAACGAGACAGCCGAGCTCAACGGCGTCGATCCGCAAGCCTGGCTGACCGATGTCCTTGCCCGTATCGCCGACCACAAGATCAACAGGGTCGACGAGTTGCTCCCGTGGCGTTATTGCCAGGCCGAGTGAGCCGATCCGGTTCGCGGACGCTCACTTTAGTAGTTTGGCCCATGCACTACTATTGTTGACCACGAACTTTTCTCGGGCGCCACAATTCAGGTGTTCCTGATTACCCCTGTTCCTACGCAAGCCTAATATCTGCATAGGTTCTCGGGTCTGCGCCAGCGGCTGCCGCAAGTAGGTTGGTAAAGAGGCCCGGCAGGTCATGGCGGCGGTTGAAGCGGAACTGGAACTCGGCGAAGTAGCGTCCGACATAAGGGCGGCGGATTGACTTGTGGGTTCCGGCGATGGCGGTCTTTAGGTTGCCGAGCACGGTATTCACCCATTTGAGCGCCGGGATCTTTTCTGCCTGCTCGGGTTCGCGGGCCGAGACGATCGGCGTGTGCGTGCAGCCGGCCCGCGTGACCGCGCGAAAGCAACCGAGGCCATCTGAGACGACATGGGTCCCTGCGGTGAATTTCTCATGTGCCATCGCCTCGATGCATTCGCCGTCATGTCGTTCGACGAGATGGAGAAGGACGCGGCGTGGTCGGCCCTCGGCGCTGGTCTCGACCGCGACGACGAAAGGAACCTTGTTTGCGCCTCCACGCCCACGCTTGCCGCCTTCTGCCTCGCTCTTCTCGCCGCCGAGAACCGCGTCGTCCATCTCGATGCGGCCCTTAAACGAACGCTTGGCTTCGACCTCGGCCATCACCGAGGCAAGTTTCTGGCGCAGGCGCCAGGCCGTGTCCCACTTGACGCCGATCTGGCGCGACAGCTCCAGCGTGGAGATCGAGTTCTTCGATTGCGTGATCAGCCAAATCGCCTGGAACCACTTGGTCAATGGCACCAATGAGTTCTCAAACACCGTACCGGCGATGACCGACGTCTGCTTGCGGCAGCCATGGCACAGATAGAGACGTCGCTTACCGACGATCGCATGATCGCGGCCGCCACATGCCGGGCACACAAAGCCCTTTGGCCAGCGCCAGTCAATAACGGCCTGACGGCATTGCTCCTCCGTGCCGAAGCGCTCTTGAAACTGGGAAAGGCTCAGCCCCTTGCCGAACTGGATCCGATTGCGTGCCACATTAACCTCCTCGCAACTTGCAATTCGGCAAATAATCTCAGAGTCTTGCGTCAGACCCGCGGCCAGACTGTGGAGGAACAGGGGTAATCAGGCAGATGTATGGCCAAACCATTTGGAATGATGCCCCAGGTGCGACTTGATTTAACGTTGGCAATATTGGTGAGAGGTATCCGTAGTTCGCATTGCTGCAGGTTAACATTATGGGGCTTGAAAATGAGATGCGAACTTGTAAGCGCCAGCCTTCCGCCGCGCGCCTCGAGGTTGAGGACGTGGTTGGCGACGCCGGTGTGCACAATGACCTCTTCTGACGCAAGATATATACTTCCAGCCTTCGGGATGATTCCGGAGCTTGCAAATAAACCTGTGATCAAACCAAAGAGACTGCCACTGAAAAGAATGGCGCAGGCGAGTGCGATCCAGTTGTCGAGGTTCGATGGTGGCAGCCAGCCATTTACGAAGCCGAGCCAGGGCCCGAAGATCAGCCCAAATGCGAGACCGCTATAAAACGCGTTTCGCCATGTATAAGTGGGTTCTGACATCCAACCCTCCACCTTAAAGTATGCGTGTTGCGATGAACCGAATGTGCCGATCGCCAACAGCGCTGACTGTTACCCGGGTCACAGTCACGAAATCTTTTTGTGGAGACGGGAAGTGTTACCGTCAGATAAGCAATCCGCTAAACGGCTGCGCAGAGGCTATCCATGGTCGATGGTACGCGTACAGCTCGGCGGCAGCACGGTAAGCGTCCAGCCCTCGGCGTAGCTAAGCTCTGCTAATCGTAACGCCAGAGAAGTAGTTCGTCGGTGAGCGTTAAGTCGGTTCAGGCCTGACGGTTACACCGAACATGCAGCGAAGCGAGTACCTAATGATGTTGCGACGCTTAAGGCAGCCAAGCGAAGTCTATGGGAGATCGCACTCTGGTGGTTGCCGCCGATCTTGGCACGAGCGAACGCACACTCAGCCGCCGCCTGGCTGAGCAGGGCATTAGCTTTGATCAGCTGTTCGATGACATCCGCAAGGACCTCGCGATGCGCTATCTCGATGAGGGCAAGGTTAAGCTGCAGGAACTTGCGTTTCTGCTGGGCTTCTTAATGCACGCGAGTTTCACGTCGGCTTTCAAACGTTGGACCGGCAAGACACCGAGTGAGACGGGGGCGTTGTCGTAGTGAGTGCGCCAACAGGTGTGCCGCCAGCTTGCGGGTGGTCCTCCCCCACCGAAGTGGTCCGACTCGAAGTATTGATTTGGACCCGAGGAGGACTTGAAATGGGCAAGAGACACAAGCCGGAAGAGATCGTTTCCAAGCTGCGGCAGGTGGATGTTTTGACGTCTCAAGGCGCGACCGTTGCCGACGGGATCCGCCAGATTGGTGTGACGCCGCTGACCTATTACCTCTATGGACGGCTCTCCCGTTGCAAGTCGATTTTGAATTGATCGGCTAGGCCCGTTGCAAACATCTATCCGGCGTCACCCGAGCAGTTCGGGTCGCCCAAATGGGGAATCCGCTCGCGCATGCCTCTACAGCTGGTAGGCCTTTAAGGACGATGCGGACCTTCTCTTCCGCTGAAAACTTCCGGCGCGTCGTTCTACGGATGTCCCGGACGGTCTTGTCTGCGCTGCCCGGACGGCGCTCATTCCTGTCAGTCATCGTCTCCCTCCTCGGGGTTACGATGAACCGGAAAGTCTCTCTTAGGCAATCAGCTCAATCTGTCCTGTGAGTGCTGACGGCGGACAGGGGCAGGTCAACTCCACTGAGCCGCTCCTTCAACGCCAGAGCAGCGCTTTGCTTTAACTTAAGTAAGTGGTAGCGTAGATTTATAGAAAAATATGATACCAGCGGTTCGCACGCCCCTTGCTTGGTAAAAGCCGTAGGCGAGAACTGCTGCAGGATCCTATCACCCTATTTCCAGGTGGATATCACAAGACGGCCCGATGGGCCGTTAAGGAGGCTGCCATGACTATCAGGGCGCACGTCGAGCATTTTGCAATTACCGACGAACTTTTTAACGTTTGGCATCAGACGGCAGACCGCCTGGGTAATCAAACTCAAACGTTGAAATTAGAGCTGGCTGACATCGCTCGCTATCCAAGCCGACACGCTTTCGCCAGTGCAGCCAAAGTTGCCCGCACAATCGAGCAACAGACAAAGGGCGATCAGCAGCAGTTGGCCAACGCGCTCGCCACGAGCCTCGAGGCCGCTGCCGGGAACTACAAAGGAGGGCC
The DNA here is from genome assembly GCA_963753045.1 of uncultured Alphaproteobacteria bacterium. Classification (GTDB taxonomy): domain Bacteria; phylum Pseudomonadota; class Alphaproteobacteria; order Rhizobiales; family Hyphomicrobiaceae; genus Filomicrobium. The sequence continues at coordinate 50,116 of CAVWAT010000012.1, read as the reverse complement.
CGCACACTGCCCAGATCCGTTGTGAAAACTCTGTGCCAGCCTCGCACCGTTGCGCCTAGCTAGTCGGCGGTTCCAAGAGATCACCATCCGTCTAAGCATGAACAATTGTGCCAGCAAGAAGCAGGTTAGCGCCTAGCGCGCGCCGTTCCTGCATTCGAGCTGCAATCCGCTAAAAACACATAAAGCAGGGAGTTTAAAATGTTCCGATTTCTTTTGTTGGCCACGGCTCTTGTGGCAGGTTTGGTTTCTCATGCGATAGCTGGCGACCCCGATAAGAAAGCAGCGTCTGAGGCCGCGGCCCCCGCCGGTTCCACTTCTGGAAATCCATTCACAATGGAGAACGCCCGCGAGCACCTTCTTCGACAGGGCTACACCGCCGTTTCTGAGTTGGTCAGGGACGAAAGCGGCAAGTGGGTCGGCACCGCTACAAAGGACGGTAAGAGCGTGCCAGTCGCAGTTGACGTAAAGGGTAGCGTTGCGAATTGAGCAGTGGACGTAATAGTTTGTCGGCCTTGGTCTTCAATTACCGACAGTACAATTTTGTCGATATATTGGTTTTGAGCATCAGCCAATTACCAGACGTGAAAGTAGAAAGAAAACTACTGTTCCTGATTGTTCCCCGTCAGCACTCACGAGACTGATTTAGCCCAAATATACTGGCAGCACCGCGCGCATCTTTCTTGTGCCAGGCGTCATCAACAAGTTGGGTGACGAAATACAAAAAACAGGCGCGCCGCAAAGCTGAGCGACAAAGCCGAAGCCAACCAAGGAGTACCACGTGGGTAAACCGTGAAGGATCCTACGATACAGGATTAGTAGATCTACCAACGATCGATGGCATTGCCCTTGGCGAGTCGCGCAAGGACCACTCGGGGCTTCACACGGACGGACTTGGCCCACTGCGCAAGTCCTAGCATATGTAATGTAATAAAGGAGCATATCGGATGAGTTTAGTCGGAACCCTCGCCAAAGTTGCGCTTGCTGTCGCAGCCGCAAAGGGCATAGGTAATGTCGTTGCTCGGGCTAGGCAGCCAGCGCCGACGGACGTGCCGAGCACCCAGTCCCAAGACCCGCTCAGTTCTATACTTGGTGGCAAAAGCAGCACTGCCGGGGGCCTCGGCAGCCTTCTCGAGCAGCTTGCAACAAGTGTCACGAGTGCTGGTTCCGCTTCCGGCGCTAAAGCGTCCGGTGGTGGGCTTGACGCGCTGATTAAAGGCCTTGCCGATGCGGCCTCGGGAGCAGGCGCCGCAGCAATGGCACCAACCGGCAATGCACAGTCTAAAGGTTCCTTTAGTGATGCCTTGAACCAGTCATTTCAGAACTGGGGCGAACCCAAGGTCTCGCCTACACCTCAACAAGAGTCAGCGGCCGGCCTTATGCTCCGCGCGATGTTGCAAGCCGCAAAGTCTGATGGAAAGATCGACGAAGGGGAGAAGTCGAAGATCCGTAAGGCTCTTGGAGATGCTTCACCGGAGGACATGGCGTTCGTAGAGCGAGAACTTTCCGCGCCCGTCGATGTAAATGGCTTAGCAAAGCAGGTACCAAAGGGCTTGGAAAGTCAGATTTATGCTGTCTCGGTCATGGGCATCGACCTTGACAGCCAGGCCGAGGCCGAATATCTGGCCCAACTCTCCAGAGCCCTCGGCTTAGCGCCCAATGATACCAATGCTATCCACGCGAAACTTGGCATCCCGGCGCTTTTCAGCTGACCATTCGCGCCGCGATGGGTATCGCAGGCGCAGGAGCCTTCTGAGGCGGCAGAGCAAGAGCCTTCTGAGTTTCTTTTGAGCGAAGAAGCGCGTCTTTTCTTAAGCCTGCCGCCGCCGCTCCGGCATTGTCACGTTTACTCGTGTACTACGCGAAAATGCACGGCGTCGCCATGTTTCACGCCACAGCAGTCATGGCATCCCACCTGTCCATAGCTGCCGCTCGGAACTGTCGCATTGTTCTGCGTGAGATCAGATGACGCTGGACGTTGAAAGTGTTGTAGATAGCGGCGTGGGTTGAGAGAAATCGTTGCGCGGCACCGGCGGATTTAAATCGCTGCATCCGTCGTTCTCTTTGCCGTATCGGGAGATGAGAATTCTCGGCCCGATTGTTGATCCGACCGCCGGTTATGTGGCGAGCTCTCATCCCAAGTTCGCTCAATGCCGCGCCATATGATGGCAGTTTGTCTGTCACGACGGCGTCTGGCGAGAAGCCTTGTGACTTGAGCAGTTTCCGCTTCAGCTTCAAGGCTGCTCGCTTGTTTCGGCGCGATTGCACCAGCACGTCCAGGACCTCTCCCTCGCAATCAACGGCGCGCCACAGGTATACGTTCTTGCCGTTGATCGAGACGAAGACTTCATCGAGATGCCAACGCGTATCAGCACGCGGGTGCGAGCGTCTGAGCTTTCTGGCATAGGCCAAGCCAAACTTAGACGACCAGCGGCGGACCGTTTCATACGAGACATCGATGCCGCGTTGGGACAACATATCCTCGACATCGCGCAGGCTCAGAGGAAAGCGAAAGTACAGCCAGACCGCTTGCTGGATCACAGCGGCCGGGAAGCGATGGCGACGATAGGAAGAACTGCTCATCGGACGTTGATAGCATACGGCATCAACTGAGCAGGCGCGTTACCGTGACAACACCCTCCAATGCACTGGCCTCGGCCGAAGTACACATCAGCTAGCGTGAGGTTGTCCTGGCTCTCGTTATAGCGTCGGTGTTTATAGTGGTCGACGAAGTCGGCGATCGCACGTTACTGATTGCCGGGCAGATAATAGTTTTCAAGCAGCAACCGGCTTTCCAGCGAGAGAGGCCGGCGCTCGGCCATCGGATGATAGGGCTTGCCACGCATGTGGCACATCGCTTAAAACTTTACAAAACCTTCTCGGATGGTTTTGACACCACGTATCGCGCGCCTTCTGCGGATATCCGGCAATTCTTCGTCTCATGTTTTAAAGTGATGGCGGACAGCCACCTTGGCCCAGCTCATTGGCTTGCGCTTGACTGAGAAGAACTTTGTCCTCGCAAAATGTGATCCCTACATACTGCTTTCGAAAGTATCTCCATGAGTACCAACCTGATTTCACTTGGCCTGCAATATCTAACTCCTGAAGTCATCGCTAAGATAGCGTCAGCGCTTGGCGCTGATCGGACCTTGATCGGCAAAGCCGTGACAGCTGCTCTGCCCGCACTCATTGGAAGTCTGGGCGGCGTAGCATCAAAGCCCGGTGGCGCTATCAACCTCGATAAAATGCTCAACAAGCAAGATCCGGGTCTACTCGACAATCTATCATCTATTATCGGAGGATCAGGGCAGCAGGACCTAATCAAGGGCGGGATAGGGGCGCTTTCTTCGCTCCTTGGCAACTCTTCGGTTCCCTCGCTCGCCGGGGCGCTTGGAAAATTCTCAGGCCTGAACCAAGGAACGAGCACGTCTTTGCTTGGTATGCTCGCGCCAGCCCTATTTGGGCTCCTCGGCCAGCAAAAGCAGAAGCAAGGACTTGATGCCTCCGGACTGGCGCAACTCCTTACGTCCCAGAAGGACAACGTCTCCGCCGCTATGCCCGCTGGGTTTAGCGACCTGCTTAAGGACGCCGACATTCCCGGCTTTTCGGCGATAGCAGGTCAAACGCCTCGAGCCGCGACACCGACCTCCACCGAGGTGAAAACGTTATCCAGGAACTGGACGACTTGGCTCTTGCCGCTGGTGGCCGTCGCGGGATTGGCGTGGTGGTTTCTTGGTGACCGCAGCAGCGATGTTCCCCCAAAACCCCCCGCTCAACCAGCAGCAGTTGAAAAAGCACCAACTCCAACAGGCCTGGTCGTTAACGGCACCGATCTCCGTCAAAGCTGGGACAGAACTTCTCAAGGGCCTAACAACGGCACTCGGGACAGTTACCGATCCGGTGTCGGCCCAGTCGGCTCTGCCGCAGTTGAATGCGGCAACGACAGAGCTTGAAGAACTTGCCGCACTTTCAGGCCAGTTGCCCACGGAAGGGCAGTCGGTTTTAGCGACCCTGGTCGCGAACGCTCGCCCCTCCATCGAAAAAGTCTTTGCAAAAGTTCTCGCGATACCCGGGGTTTCCCAGATCGCAGAGCCGGTCATTAATAAACTGCGCGCGCACCTCGATCAGCTAGCTAAGAGTTGAGGAACAGATGCCCGTAACGACAATCATCGACGCCTTCGGAGGATAACCATGGCGAATAAAAACAGCTTCACACCCGAGGAATGGAAATCCGTCATGGCGAGCCCCATGCTCGCAAGTACGGCTGTAACGCTTGCTGATCCGAGCGGTATATGGGGAATGATACAGGAGGGTATGGCTAATGCCCGAGCCCTGATTGAAGCCAAGTCCGACGCTGGGGCAAACGAGCTCATTAAGGCGCTTGGTTCTGAATTCCAGACCTCCGAGGGGCGCGGTTTGGCGCAAGAGAAGCTCAAAAGCGAACTGACAGGCAAATCACCCGCCGAAATCAAGGCGCAGGTGATGGAACAGCTCGAGGAGGCAGCTCGGATCCTGGACGCCAAGGCTCCGGAAGACGCGGCGGTCTTTAAAGCATGGCTGGAAGGTGTTGCACATAAAGTCTCCGAAGCCGCATCTGAGGGCGGGTTCCTGGGCTTCGGTGGCGTCAAAGTGAGCGACGCTGAGAAAGCATCAATCGCCGACGTGTCCCGGGCCCTGCAAAACGCGTGAGCGAATTTTTTCCAGAGCTGCTTTAAATGCTGCTTTGGCACCTGGATGCAGCGGCGCCGTTAGGCCGCGCCGCCGCATATTGGAAACGTTCAGACCAGCAAGAACTGGCGCGCTTAGCGCCAGTCGCGGCAGCCGTTCCAGAACGCGACTGACCACGGTTTCAACGAGGTTAGTGTCGACGGAACTACGGGTAACAAGCGTCGCCGTTACGGCGTACGTTGGCACATCTGCATCGAGGCTCGGATAGGTGGAACGAGCAATAATGGAGCGGTTGTAATCGACACCGTCAGCTATTGCAGCGTCAAATCGCGGACCTTCAACCGGAACAAGAATGACCCCGCAGTCTGACAAGGCCTGGCCGACATTGGTGTTAGGGTGACCGAGGACAAGGATGGTCGCATCAATCTGCCCTTCACAAATTCCTTTAATAGCGCGACCCACTGATAGTTCTGCCAACTGCGCGAAATCCACTGCCGATGCCTTGAGTACGCTTAAGAGCCTCTCAGTCGTTGCCCGCCGTCCTGAAGCTGGGTGGCCGATATCAACGCGCTTGCCGATTAAATCCTCGACTTTGACGATCCCAGCATCTCGCCGAGCTAAGATCGTTATCGCCTCGGGATAAAGCCCCAATACGCTACGCAAGTCTTGCATAGGACCCACATTTGCGTAGTCCCCCTTGCCTTCATATGCCTGTCGCTGCCAATCAGACTGAACGAATGCGAAGTCGACCTGGCCTTGACGCAGCGCCCTAAGATTGTAAATCGATCCGGCGGTTGGATCCGGGCTGCATCGCAATCGCCCGCGCTCAGAGCGGTTTACTTCATCGCAGAGGGCGCGAGCCGCAGCATAGTAACTTCCCGAGACCCCTCCCGAGCCTAATGTGAAGAGTTGCAGCTCCCCTGCGCGCAGGGGGCTATAAGGTGTGCAAAGTATTATCAACCAAAGCATTTGTGCCGCGCACGCCCTTACCAAGGGCGCGCCGACCTTAGAAGAAGTTCGTACGCTTGGGTTGGCTTCGCTTTGGCTTGCACTGTTTTTGTTGCTCAACTTGAAAATCGCAATCATTCTGGAGCTCTCCAAACACGTCGTTATGGAGTTCGACCGGGTGAGGTTAAATATCAATGCCGGATTTTTTCTATGATATTTCAGCTTACAGTTTGGCAATCTATTTTGGGTTGATTGCCATAACGGCAGTCCTTCTTGGAATATTCGTCGTCAAGCCCATCCTCAGGATTTTGATCGGGACCGGGCCAGAGTTCAATCAAACTATCAGCTACGCAACATCTGGGTTCAGCCTTTTCTATGGGCTACTGTTGGGCCTGTTGACGGTTGCGGCCTATCAGAATAGCGAGCGCGTGAAAGCAGGCATTATGGCCGAAGCCACGACACTCGGTTCGCTTTATGCGGATATGAAATCTTACCCTGAGCCGCTCAGGTCTGAAATGCAGGCCATGCTGCGTGACTATGTATTATTCACGATTTACAAGGATTGGCCGGCCCATCGAAAAGGCGAAGTTATGGACGGCGGCTTCAACAGGACGGCGGCCATGCGTCAGAAACTCGCTGGCTTTGAGCCAAGGACGACAGGACAAGAGATCCTCCACACGGAAGTTATTTCTGCATTCCAGAATTTTGCCGGGGCGCGGCAACGACGGTTGACTGGGACCATCACCGAAATCCCCACCGTGCTCTGGTACGCAGTGCTCGTAGGTGCCGCTATCAACGTCCTTTTACTCATCTTGTTCCGCATACGCCTTGCTCAGCAGTTCGCGCTTGGGGCAATTACCACCGTATTTCTTGGGGTAATACTGGCGGTCATCGTCACACTCGACAAACCTCTGAGAGGGGAGTCGGGTCTCAAGCCTGACCCGCTGGTGCTGCTCTGGGAACGGGCGATGGTTTGGGACGAGCCTTTGAATTGAGGAGGACGCCATGGCGGAATTTCTAATCCGCGAAATTGAAGGCATGCGCCAAGTCCAACTTGACATACAGGATGAAACGGTGCGCGCCCGCTATGGGGCTCTGTCAAATATGCGGGGCAATATTGCGATGACGCCACGGCTTCCTAACGTCGAGGATGGTGTTCGTGCTTTCTTCAACAATAAGTTCAAGCATTCGTCCGTTTTACAGTGGAACTGGCTCAATTCTTCTACAACCGTCGCTTAGCGGGTATCACCTTGTCGATGTGGTGGAAGGGGAGCGGTGGATACTCGAACCAGGAGTTTATTGGGCCTGCGAAGGTACCGTTGAACTCGGCGTCCACCGCGAGCCTTTCTGGCCAAGCCTCTGGGCCGGCGATGGATTCCTTGCATGGAAAACGACGCTCGCGGGTCACGGTCGTGTTGCGATTAGAGCTCCAGGCCCGGTTGAGGTGACCACCTTAGATGATGGCGAGCTACGTGTGCAGGGGCGGCTGGTGTTGGGTCGGACCGATGGGCTACGTTTCTCATCGCAGCGTTCAGCACCTTTTCCGCGAAATCTGATCTCAGGCCAGCGCCGCATGCGGGTCTTTAGCGGTACTGGGAGAGCGCTGGTCTGCTGGACGCCCTATTGGAACGAGCACATGTATACGAGGATGACCGGCGAGAGCATTGAAGGATCTCTATTCGAGTAGCCAACGCAACACGGTAGCCAGATCCCAAATCACGGTTTCATTCTGGGCAAGCAAATCCAGTGGACCTGTCCGCCACCTAATCGGCACCGCAAACGGCTGTGGCGGCAATCCCTCCAGGGACGCACTTTACGTCAACTTCGTGCCCGCGGATGCTGACGCAAACACGCCGCAGGTGCTGAGGTTGAAGGACGTATCCGTTGACGGTTTTTTGGTCGATAACCGTCTACAACGCGAAGGGCTTTTTTGAGGAACCAGCTGCGACAACTTCGGTCAATAGTGTCACTGCCACGCGTGACGCCGAAGGCTCCGTAACTGTCCGCTTGGGAGGCGACTGAAAGGCTTTCAACTATCTGCGGACTATGCCTGGCTGGAACTATCTCGTTCGCCTATACCGGCCACGGCACGAATTCATCGACGGTCGCTGGAAGTTCCCGGAGGCAACACCGGATTGATCCCCGTCTGCACTCACGGGGGGTGCTGTTACACAAACTCTTGGCGTTGAGCTAGTTGGGTATCAAATGCCGATGCACACCCTCTCCGATCACCGCCACCAATTTCCGCCTAATATCAGCCAGTATGCCGGCTGGCGGTATTTCCGCTTCTCGCCGTGCAAACCCTCAAGCACGATGCGGATCTTCTCCTCGGCAGAAAACTTCCGCCGCGTCACCCTGCGGATGTCCCGAACCGTTTTCTCGGCGCTGCCGGGATGGCGCCCATTTCTGTCAGTCATCGTCACCCTCCCCGGGTTACGATGAACCGGAAAGTCTCTCTTACGCGATCAGCTCAATCTGCCCCATAAGTGCTGACGTGGAATACGCCTTTGAAACTAGAGGCGGCTTACGCGAGGAGGTCACAATGCACTTGATCCAGATACTGCTGCCGGTGCGAGACAACGAGGGCCAGCCATTTGGACCTCATCCATTTGAAGATGTCGCCGGGAACCTGTCGAAGAAGTTTGGCGGAATCACAGCGTACAACCGCGTCCCGGCCCAAGGTCGCTGGGAGTTGAGCGGGAAGACCCAGCATGATGACGTTCTGGTCATCGAAGTCATGGTCGAAACGCTCGACAAATCATGGTGGATAGACTTTCGCAAGCAGCTGGAGACGACGTTCCGCCAGACCCAAGTCATTGTTCGCGCTCAGTTGATTGAACTTCTGTGACGCAGCCGCTGCCACTGTTGTTCGACGCGGAGCGCCACCTAGTCAGCTATATGGGCTGAAGCGTGTTGACCTGCCCCCATCGAGTGGTCCGGTTTGAATGTTAGTTCATGCTCGACCTGTCATGCAATGTGATGATGACTTTCGGTGCAGGTGATTTTTTTGGCCATCTGCAGTCCTCTACTACTCGGAAATCGGATGGACCAACTCATTCGGAGGGGCTCAGTAGGCGCCAAAGTCTAATTTGGCTTTTCTTCGTCGAATTGCTCAGACGGGTTTGGACCGCGTCCGCCGCGCATCCGTTCAGGGCGCTCACCACGACTTATTGCACCATCGCCATTGCGATCCATGCGCTCCACCGCGCCGGCATACGGCTTTACGAACTCTTCTACCGTGATTGCAGCATCGCCATCTTCATCAATGTACTGAAAACTGCGCACAATACGACGACGTCTCACATCGAGCCAAAGGGTCTCAAATTCACTGAGCGACAGCTTACCGTCCTTGTCTGTATCGTATTTCTCAAGAAGCTCTTTTCGGGAGGCATCCAGTTCGGCTTGGGTCAGCTCTCCGTCTTTATTGGCATCAAAGCGTTCTAGCAGTCTGCCAATACGTCCATCGCGATGCCAGCCGCGGCGTCCATCTCCCTGCATGCCGCCGTCCCCATGCATGCCACCGTGCTGAGCACAGCCCCGATGTTTGCCGTGCTGTTTGCCGTGCTGCTTACCATGATGCTTACCATGGTGCTTGCACTGGTGATCGTGCCCTCCGGCGCCGCGATGCTCGGCGGCTGCAAATGACAAAGCGCTCAGGCTTCCTGCCATTGCGATTACGCCTGCAATAACCACGCCTCTCATGCTTCTTTTCATTGCAAACCTCTAATCTTAGGTTGTAATACCATCCATATAGCTATGCTTTACCGCAATTTTTAGACGTAACTCGCAATCCCGACAGCTGAAGGTAGGCCGCGCGTCGCACTAGTTGTCTTGCCAGTCCAATGCTTGAGGGCTGCGGAAAATACCGGCATGGGTAGAAAAGCTAACGAGGAAGGCGTGCTCGTGCATCCTGATGCTGCGGGAAGCGAGAGGAACCTCGGTCTAGCGCAACAACTTCAAAACATCATCATCGGAATAACGCTTCCCGGCCATCGTCCAGTCCCTAAACTGTTAACAAAATTGGGGCCCAGTTTTAAAGGGCAGGGACACGAGATTTGATACCGAACAGTTCAGACGTCAAAAGCTTCCTCTGACGAATGCCACCGGGGCCGAGACCTTATAGTTGATATCGCCCTTCAGTCCCGAGGAGGTGGCTCCCATGGAAACGTCCATGTATCTATATGCGATCCCAACACCGACATTCTCTGTCAGCCGGTATTCCGTGCTGGCTTCCAGGCTGAGTACTTGCCCATTCACATCTTCTAGATTGTAGCCGAACGCTTTGAATGAAGAGAGGTTGAAATCCGTAAAGTCCAAGCGGCCGCTCGTGAGCCAGCGCGAAGTGATAGCGTAATTTGCGTAGAGACCAATAGTAGGCAGCGGGGCCGCTTCTGAGTACTTCTCACTTTGAAATCCTGCGGCCAGCCCTCCGAGCGTCGCACGACCGCTCAACGCTGCGCCGAAGTCGGTGACATAGAGGCTCAGCGCGGCACCAACCTCAGCATTGGCTGACTTATGGAATGCGTAACCACCTGCCAACCGAATGGACTTGATGTCGAAATCCGCACTTACAGCAGCGGAGGCCGGAAAGCTCAGTCGGCCGAATTGGATTGTGCCCGACGTACTTGCCGAACTGTTTCTCGGCAGGTCAAAGTACTCACCCTCGATCATCCAACGATTGGTTACGCGGTATCGTATCAGAGCATCAAACGCAGTTTTGCTCGATGCAAGCCCCAGATCGTCCTCGAACGAGAGACGCGTTCCTCGCGTGCCGCTCTCTGTGCCGACTGAAGCCGAGGAGTCGATTTTATTGAATGCAGCACCTGCCTGGAGCATAAGACGATGCCGGAAGAATGGATGGGTGGGATCTGCCAGCATAGGATCGGGTACCCTGGTGGCGGTAGGGTGGTCATGCTCGGCCGTCCCCAGGTCGGCGGCCCTTGCCAGAAACGAACTTGTAACAAATACCGTGAAGAACAAGAAAACCATCAACTTGTACAACGTGCAGAGCTCCCATTATCAATCAAGGGTAGTCAGGCGATCGGCCTAGAGCTCCGAGAACTGCCCTCGGATCATGGCTAACTACTGGGCCACGGGATACCTAATCTCTCACTAGCACAACCAGTATTGGCCCAATGTCCGCCTCCGCCAATTTGCCTGGCTTTTCCAGATTGACACATCTTTGTGTTGCCAATTACGCGGTTCCATAAGTGGACGCTGTGTATCCACATGGTGACCTTCAGCAGCCCTGATGCCGCAAGAGGCTTGAGGCATCGTGCAACCATGGACATGGACAAGCAGCTTCTCTGGATCAAAGCCCCGCAAGAGAAAGATCGATGCGCTGGCCAAGGTCCGATCAACAACAGCTAGGACGAACTGGCGAGCTGATAGCAAGAATCGATGACTTGCAAATGTCGTTTGAGATCCGGATGGCCAGGGCTAGGTGGGGTGGTCAGAGGGAAGAGGTGCCTAGCTTAGGCTTCTCGCTGCGTCGCCACGACCAAGGGGGGGCAGAATCCGGCACGGAGTATTCGGGCCAGAGGTAGGGACTGTTGGCCGGCCAAGCGCCTGGTTACGCTAACCTTATGGAACTATTGTGATAACTCCAGAGATCTCTTCCGACTTGCGTCAAACAAGACAAAGAAAACCGGGTCAATGCACGTTGTGGGACATGCACGGACCCGGTTGAACAGTCTTAATGCGGTCGCACCGCACGGGAGTTAGGGATGGGATCGCAGGCTAACGAGGTGCGTACAAACCAAGTCGACGATCCCGAGAGCAAATTAGCGGATCGCTTAGCGATGGCGAGAGCTCCGCAAACCCTTGTCCCCAGGCGCGCCAGGGCAGTCCACAGCAATCATGGTTTTGGGGAAAAGTCGGAGGGCTTTAGTGAGGGGAACCAGGACTAGCTTACTAGGAGGGAAACCAGCCCTGGCCCGCGACCTCTATGCCGTGATGGTGTTAGGGGGTGCACAACACAGGGTCGACGAGGCTGGACAAATTAAGTGTGCACAGCCTCGTAACTCTCTTAGGTATCATCCCGAGGCCAGAGGAAGCAGGCAAGCTCATTCTACATTGAGTTAGCCAAAAAAGACCGGCGCGGGGGAAGAAGGCCCAGCGCCGTTAAAGTCTGATGCGAGCTGGCTGAGGAAAGACAGCCAACTGATGGAGACTCGTGAGAGGTCGTGACCTTGAGTAGTGTCCTGGTGTCCAGCCCCTCGCTATGGGCCACATCGATGAAGAGTTTCCGGAACGGGCGGACGCATGCTTAGCGCCTCGTACGGTCAGGTGTGATTGTACTGGCGGAGCCACTGGTTGATGACGACACGGGCTTGGTGGATGCTTGTAAACCACTCAGCATTCAGCACCTCACCGCGCAGACCCTAAAGCACGATGCGGATCTTCTCCTCAGCAGAAAACTTCTGACGTGCCACCCTACGGATATCCCGAACCGTCTTATCAGCGCTGCAGGGATGGCGCCCATTCCTGTCAGTCATCGTCTCCCTCCTCGGGGTTACGATGAACCGGAAAGTCTCTCTTCCGCAATCAGCTCAATCTGTCCCATAAGTGCTGACGGCGAACAATCGTGACTTGCGTCAACAGCCCTGCGGGCGAAGGCATTCCCATTTACACCAGTGGATTGACGGAGTAACCACCGCACGGATTTCACCCGCGGGTCCATTGCCAACGTTAGCCAGGGCACCTTGAGCATTGGGAGACGTGTCCAGAATTGGCCTAAAAGCGGACGTCTAGAACGTCTTGGGCCTTGTCTGTTTCGTAAGCGATGGGGTGGACGCCCCTCGACGGCATTTAAGTGCCAGGATTGCGGTGTTGAGAACCGCGTACAAAGGAGGCGTCCGTGGAAGAAGTTAGCATAATTGGTTTAGATCTTGCGAAGAATTCGTTTCAGCTCCACGGGGCGAGTGCAGACGGCGCCGTTGTCTTCCGCAAGAAGTTAAGCCGGAGCCAGGTGCTCAAATTTCTGGCCGCGCACCCCAGATGCATTATTGCGATGGAGGCTTGTGCCAGCGCCCATCATTGGGGACGAGCGCTCGGCGAATTAGGTCATGATGTTCGTCTGATCGCACCGATCTATGTGAAGCCTTTCGTTAAACGACAAAAGAATGATGCAGCGGATGCTGAAGCGATTTGTGAGGCGGCACAGCGTCCGACCATGCGGTTCGTCGCTGTGAAGAGCGAAGACAAACAGTCGTCCGCAATGATCTTCAAGGCCCGCGATCTCCTGGTTCGCCAGAAAACCCAGACGATCAATGCTCTGCGAGGCCACCTTGCCGAGTTCGGCATTGTTGGTCCCAAAGGGACGGCTCATTTGGGCCGACTTATGAGCCATGTCGAGGCCCCTGATACTGGTCTGCCGAAACCGGTCTGCGCCGTTTGCCTGATGCTCATCGATCTTGTGCGAACTCTAATCGAGCAAATCCGCGCACTCGATGCTGAGATTAGGGCCCGCTCCCGCACCGATGCGGTTGCCAAACGTTTGATGACGATCCCTGGCGTCGGTCCCGTCATCGCGACGGCATTAGAGGCGTTGGCTCCACCTGCCGAGACCTTCAGGCGTGGTCGTGACTTCGCTGCCTGGATGGGATTAACACCCCGACAATGGTCAACTGGCGGCAAGCCGAGACTTGGCAAAATATCAAAAATGGGTCAGCGAGATCTTCGTCGTCTCCTGATTATCGGCGCATCGGCTGTTGTATGTTGGGCCAAGAAACGAGGTGCCCCAGAAGGCTCTTGGCTCGCCCGCATGCTTATGCGCAAACCACCTATGTTGGTTGTCGTGGCATTGGCCAACAAGATGGCGCGGATCGCCTGGGCACTTATGGCTCACGGAGGAATATACCGAACTCCAGCACGTGCCGCTTAAGCTGCACGAACGCTGCGAGGCTGTCGAAGATGTGAGCAGGTCGATCGGAGGTATGGGCAAACGGTCATTGAGACGGGATTGGGAAAACCAGGCCAGGCGGACAGCGCCTATCGCGCGCGCGTAAGCGTATTGGACCCAACCCTCGCATCTCCATACAGGCCCGCGGCGCGTGAAGAGCCGCACATCGAGGCCGGACACACGTCAGCACCTGACCACATGCTCACCGAAGAAAAGAATTTGCTTGCATTTACCAGGGCGTCCACACACGTCCGCCGCAGGCGGCGTTACAAAGCCGTGCGAACGAGGCGATGATGTCCGCCTGGATTTGAGTGGGCGCGGAGCTGATGGCATCACGATCGAGAACATCGCGTCGTCGTTGGAGTGAGACCTTCAAGAAGCGTGTTGTCCCCGAAGCGAGCGAGCCAGGCCTAACCGTCGCCCGAATTACGCGGCGTTACGATCTCGATGCGCGGCGAGTGTCGAACTGGATGAAGAAGCTAAGCATGGCTCGGAAGCGGCAGTCGCCCCGGACCAGTCGTTAGGGGCAGGGACAAGTACATAAACATGACTGGTGACCAGCCCGTGTCCGCTCTACACTTGAAAGCGAAGATCACAGTGAGGACCGTGTCGAACTGGTCATGCGAGAAGGTATTCTAAAAGCAGTGTTTGGAGCAGCGGCTGCGGTAGCATTCACTGTTACAGTAGCGCCGGCACCAAACGCTGTTGCCATTACCTCTATTGAGGCAATTGAACAAACAATCACTGAACAGACTAATGCGTACCGGCAACGCGAGGGGCTGAAACCGCTATTGCGGGACGAGCGTCTGCAAAAGGCTGCCAACGCGTATGCCCACTTCATGGCACGGACCGGCCAGTATGGACACAAGGTAGACGGGCAAACTCCAGCTCAGCGTGTCGGTCAAGCCGGATACGACCACTGCATCGTGCGGGAAAATATCGCTTTTGTGGAATTTCCTGGTAATCCCACGGCCAAGGAAATTGCTGTTCGCCTGTTGTCGGGCTGGATCAGTTCAACGGGGCATCGCAAGAACCTCAAAGCCAGGTACGTCACCGGACTCGGGATCGGTGTCGCACGCTCTGATGCAAAAGGTCTTCCTAGAGGGGCCTGGCGGTACTACGCGGTCCAGGTGTTCGCGAAGCCGATCGCCGATGCGTTCCGCTTTGCTGTACGCAATACGCGAGGCCAGCCAGTTGACTACACCGTCGACGGCAAGAGCTTCACATTGCCGCCCAACACACTACACAAGCACCTTCAATGCAGCCCACCGCTGATCAAAACAACAGTGCTTGGTGAACAACGTACCTACAAACCCAAATCAGGCGAGACGATCGACCTATAGGTACTGAAGTGAGAACCGTGGCTCCGCCGGCGAGTACCTAAAGACGCTGGGGCTGTCTGGAGTAGTGAGCATCGCCTACCTCCCGGGGGGCTAGGATGAACCGGAAAGTTTCTCTTAGGCAATCTGCTCAAGCTGTCCCGTGAGTGCCAACGGGGAACACAGCACTCATTGCGATCACTTGCGGGCGACAGTTGTTAACGTGTCAATACCATGCCGGCACCCGGGCCACCCTAAACATCACAAGCGGACATTGGCCGGCCAGCCGGATACCTGCGCCCTTGATGCGCATCAATGCGCTTCGTCTAGTTGCAGTGGCGCTTCGCGTAGAGCCTTTTAGCGTACTACTCGTTTGGGCGAAGCAGACGAGTTGCTGGCGGCCAGTTGCGGTGTGGCATGCGTTCTGTGGAAGGCTGAAAGCCATTGAGGGAACGAAATTGTTCCAATTTTTCAAGACCACGGCCCTCGGCGGGATCCTGTTTCTTGTCCCGGTTATCATTTTAATTGCCGTCTTTATGAAGGCCCATCAAATGATAAGCAAGGTAGCTGCCCCGGTATTGGCTATCGTGCCGGTGGAAAGGGTCGTCGGCATTGTGGTCGTGGATCTGCTGGCGCTCGCTCTTTTACTGCTGATCTGTTTTCTTGCCGGACTGGCAGCGAAAACGCCTCGTGCCGGCAGGTTGGTTGCCTCGCTGGCGTCCGATTTTTTGTCCCAGGTCCCCGGATACGAACTCGCAAAAACCAAACTGACTACCCAGTTGTGTTTTGAAAAGGACGAGGCAACAACCGTCCTGTTACGCTTCGATGATCAATGGCAGATCGGCTTTGAAGTCGAGCGCATTGCAGGCGGAAAAGTGGTTGTCTACCTGCCGGGCGCGCCTGACCCTTGGTCGGGCGCCGTCACCATCGTGACCGATAATCGCATCGCGCGCCTGGATTCAAAGCAGTTGGCCACCTTGGGCGTTTTCAAACAGCTTGGGGAGGGTGCAAGCGCCCAAATGAAGGAGGTTGTCTAATGGCCGAGGTGATGGTGGCACACGATCGCGAGACATTGGCCCTGGTGGCGGACCCTTATGCACCCAAGTATCTGCATGCGCCGGCAGCCGATCTCGATTGGTTTCTTGAGCGACTGCAATGCTATGGCTCTTTGTTCTTAGGCGACGAAACCACCGTGGCGTTCGGCGACAAGTCGTCCGGGCCGAAACACGTGCTGCCCACATCCGGTGCGGCGCGCTATACTGGCGGTCTTAGCGTCCACAAATACATGAGGCTTGTTACCTGGCAGCGTTCGAGCCGGGACGGCGTCAAGCCTGTGGCCGGGGCGACGGCTCGAATCTCGAGACTTGAAGGCATGGACGGGCACGCCCGGACGGAGGATATCCACCTGGAGAAATACTTTCCGGATGAGAGCTTTGATCTGGCGGCAGCCCGATGATCTACCGCTTCTCAGTCGATGGTCGCATCGCGTGCGTCACGGGAGCCAGCAGCGGGCTCGGCCGGTTTCTGGCGGGTGCATTGGCCGAGGCAGGCGCCGCCGTGGTTGGGATCGCACGCCGAAAGTCAGAGCTTGAGTCCTGGGCGGACGGCGTGCGTGCCGCCGGCGGGCGCGCCGCAATCGTGCAGGCGGACTTGTCGGACCCTACTTCGCTTGATGAAGTGGCGGGCAAGGCGGGGAGGCATTTCGGCGCCCCGGATATCCTGATCAACGCCGCGGGTATCAATCCCAGACGACATGCCGACGACCTTACCCTGGAGACCTGGCGGCACACATTGGACCTTAATTTATCAACGCCATTTTTTCTCTCCCAGAAACTCGTTCCGGCGATGGCTGAGAAGGGCTGGGGCCGAATTATCAATGTCGCTTCCCTACAGTCGCAACGGGCTTTCGCTAACGGTCTGGCTTATGGCGCTTCCAAGGGTGGCATCGCGCAGCTCACGCGCGCCATGGCTGAGGCTTGGTCCGCCAGGGGCATCATGTGTAACGCGCTGGCGCCTGGCTTCTTCCCAACCGAGCTGACCGGCCCGGTCTTTTCCGACACCAAGCTGTCCGAGCATGTTGCCGCGCAGACCTGCATCGGACGCAATGGACGCCTGGAGGATATCGCGGGTCCGGCCCTTTTCCTGGCTTCTCCCGCGTCCGACTACGTCACCGGCCAGGTGCTCGCCGTCGATGGCGGCTTCACCGCCAAATGAGGCCTTGATGAAAGCACTCGTTTATACCGGCCCGAAGCGGGTCAAGTTTCAGGACGTTCCCGACCCGGCGCCGGAATCCGGGGAGGCGCTTGTGGAGGTTGAATCCGTCGGAATTTGCGGCTCCGACATGCACGCCTTTCTCGGCCATGACGAACGCCGGCCGGCCCCGCTAATTTTGGGCCACGAAGCTGCCGGAACAATTCTGAGCGGTCCTCGCAAGGGCGCACGCGTAGCGGTGAATCCGCTGGTTACGTGCGGCGTTTGCGGAGATTGCGTGGACGGACGAACGAATTTGTGCGCGGCGCGCCAGATTATATCGATGCCGCCACGCGAAGGCGCGTTCGCCGGTTTGCTACGCATGCCGGAGGAAAACCTTCTCGACATTCCGAACAAGTTATCGGCAGACAGGGCGGCATTGACCGAGCCTATCGCCTGTGGCTGGCATGCAATCAACCTTGCGGAGAAGGCCATGCGCAGGCCTCTTGCGGCTTCCCGGGCGGTTGTGCTTGGCGGCGGCGCCATCGGCCTCGGCGCTGCGCTCGTTCTGGCGGGCCGCGGTGCGGTCGACATCTCCATCGCGGAGACGAATGAGGAACGACGCAATACGTTGCGTGGTGCAGGCGCGTTCAACGTCTACGATCCAATCTCTGACGACGGACCGGAGGCCGGGAGCGCGCAACTCGTGATCGATGCATTCGGCAGCCGAGCAACCCGAAAATCGGCTAGCGCCCTTGTTCGCTCCGGCGGGGTCATCGCTCATATCGGGTTGTCCGGGGCCGAGGGCGGGCTCAATGTCCGCCGGATGACCCTCCAGGAGGTGACCTTCATAGGCACCTACACCTACACGGCGCTTGATTTTCGCGAGACCCTCGCGGCCATCGTTTCAGGCGGGCTTGGGCCGCTTGATTGGACCGAAATCCGTCCTCTTTGTGACGGTCAGCAGGCCTTCACCGACATCCTTTCGGGAAGTGCTGCTACCCCCAAAATCGTGTTGCGTCCTTAGCGTGACCCGGATTGGCAGGTTAATGATAAGCGCGTGGAACGACTGCGGCGCCGTGAGGCGCTGAAGGTTCCAAAGAAACAACCTACGCGCGGTTGGCTGTGGTTGAACGACGGATCGTGCGTTCGGCTCCGACCAAAGCGGCCAAACCACGTGTGGAGCTACGACTTCATTCAGAACCGCACGCAAGATGAACTTCCGTTCCTAATGCTCACGGTCATCGCCGAGCGCACGCGCCGTTCAATGGCGATTGTCTCCGAACAACGTTTTCGTTCGGCGACGTGCTGCATTGCCTTGCTGATCTCTTCGTCGAACACGGCAGGCCGGAACATATTCGTTGCGACAGTTGGCCGAAGTTCGTCGCGAGCAACGTGTGTGGCTGGCTTACTCGGATCGGCATCAAGACGCATTATATCGAGCCAGGCAGTCCGTGGGGAAACGGCTCCTACGAGAGCTTCAACTCGAAACTCAGAGACGAACTTCTGAATATGGAAATCTTCATAACACTCCGCGAAGCCCTCGCGCTGATCGAGCAATGGCGACGCCATTACAATGCAGTCCGGCCGCACTCTTCGCTCGGCTATCGGCCTCCAGCACCAGAAGCGACCTTGTCGCCAGCACCCGACCTAGCCCACGCTACGCTACGGACAGACCAGATGCTGGCCGATGGCGGTCGGATTCTAAATTAGGAACTGGCACCGCGATCATGGGCAGGCCACCTCCATCCCAACCAGGCACGGCTCAAGCCACTCAAAGAATGCGAGAACCTGACGACGGCGTAGGTCGCGGTTGAATACAACCTCGCCGTCAGATGTCTCCGCGTGAACTTGAGAAATGTTCGAGACAAGATCGATGCCGACAGTTGAAATACACATCTGGTGGTTTCTCCTTTATGCAGCGTATGAAAACTGCACTATGGCGGATCGCGACGCCCGTGGAGCAGGAACCATCCACCCCAACTACAGTGCGGACGTTGAGCTAGGGCTAATTTCACCTTAGGCTACGCGCCTCGCTTATGATGCTAGTTAACGCTTGCGGCGATCGCGTGCTGCCTCCCTCCCTGGATGCTGAAACCTGATTACGGCTGCATGCGCGTAGAACGCGTCGAGGTTTAGGAGCCGGGCATGGGCTGCAACATCAAATGGAGGGCGTGAACATGGTCAGGGTGATGCGTCCGTTCCACCTCGCCTTTCCCGTCAACAACCTGCCGAAGGCCGAGGAGTTCTATCGCGACGTCCTTGGCTGCGGCGTAGGCCGCAGAAGCGATAAGTGGATCGACTTCGACCTGTGGGGGCACCAGGTCGTTGCCCACCTCGTCGATGACATGTCCGATGCGCAGCGGAACCCCGTGGATGGTGACCAGGTGCCGGCCTTCCATTTCGGCGTGGTACTGTCGTTGGAGGACTGGGAGGCGCTCGTCGACCGACTGCGAGAGCACGGCGCCGAGTTCCTAATCGAGCCGCGGGTACGCTTCGAGGGGCAGCCCGGCGAGCAGCGTACCTGCTTCGTGAAGGATCCCGCAGGCAATGCACTGGAGTTCAAGGCTTTGCGGGACCTAGGGCAACTGTTTGCGGTGGATTAAACCGCTTCTGCAAACCCAGGCCCCCATCATCTTGGCTCCGACCCTCGAAAACTTGGGCCTGCGTTCGATGATGATTGTAATTCGAAGGGCACTTGGTTGGGCGAAAGTGTTTTAAATGAACGGCCGCTGGCCCTGGCAGACTAGCCCTCGAAGCATGGGTCGCCCGCTTGACACCAAAGAACCCACCTACTGAAACAATTGCGAGTATCACTTTCCAGCCAATAGCGACGATGAAGTTCTTTGGTTTCTGGATAGCGGGGGTGCGGTCGCGAACGACTATCTGCTACTTTTCCTGTAACTCTCGCAGTCTTTGGGAAGGATCCTAACTGTCAGTTTCGTGCCATCGGACTGCCAAGCATTGTAGATGACGCCGAGGTTCATGCGCGTGAACCCTTCCCGGTCTAGACACTCATGCTCGTAGTGGTCAGCCTTGAGACGCCTGGGGCCGTCCGGTCCTTGATATTTATCTGCCAATTTATCCGTGTCGTTGATTGTTACCATGCCGTTCTCGCAATCGACGCCAGACCTTTCCGGGTGTCGCTGAGAATGCTTCTCGAACATGCGACACTCTTTAGCTCCCATCTTGCGAACGTGGTCAACGTGCTCACTCTCGCCACACGCAGCAACGATTGCAGCACACAGAAGGGAATAGCCTAGACAAGAAGCAGTCCTTTTCATCGGCTCCCCTGGCGAGCGTTTCCGGGTCGAAATTCAACGAGCCCGAGATGGATAGACATGCGTCAACTGAATTATTAGCACCTCGTTGTCTGTCTTTGATAATTACAGAGGGCACCAATGAGGGAATGGAGGGTGCGGTATGATCCTCCCGCACCCTGCGACTTTGCCTACATTGGAAAGGCAGAATCTACCCATTTTTCATCGTCGCCTTCCGCAAAAGGTACGAGGTGCACTTCCCGGATGTGCTGGGTAACTAGGTGTGATGGAATGGTTCCCGGCACGACCGGCAAACTCTCGAAATCCAAGTGGCCATCAATGCTCTCAACCCGATATTTCGTTTCCACGCTATCCACGTTCAGCGAAACGACGTCCCGCCTTTCATATTCAGCAAGGTGGTCAACGACGAGATGAATGTGTGGTGATTTGTGTGGCTTGAATTGCAACAAATATCGCGTCTCATGATTTCGACCTCGCCGCTCTCATCCGCCATCTCAATTACTCCAATGATTACGCCGCCGCACCCACGTCAAAGCGTCAGCCTAATTGAAATACAGATGGGCCGGATACTCTCTTAACTGAGATGCCCAGGTATCCCGAAAACTCTGGCGATGGTTGAAACTATCCATAAATCTGGACGGAACTCGCCTTGAGAACATAGCCAACGTCAAAAGTGGAGGTTCCATCAGAAAGCCCTACGGACTGCTTGCTACCTTCGGTGCGCAACTTCCCAGTGACCCAAACCGGCGGGAAAAGACCTTGCGCAGGAAACGCCTCGTCTGCCTCAACGTGTATGATCTGATTGGCCGGCCAACAGCCCCTCTTTCTGGCCCGCATACTCCGTGCCGGATTCTGCCCCCACCCATTGGTCCCGGCAACGCAGCGAGAAGCCGGAGCTAGGCGCCTCTTACCTCGGACCACCTACCTAGCCCTGGCCATCCGTATCTCAAACGACATCTGGAAGTCATCGATTCTTGTTATCAGCTCGCCGGCTCTTCGTAACTGCTGTTGATCGGATCTTGGCCGGCGCATGGATCTTCCTCATCCGGCGCCGGCGTTTCCTCGCGCCCTAAGAGGCCTGGCAGCTTCGCGATGTTTGAAGCGACAATACAGCGTAGGCTAATTGCAGCGAACCAGCACTTGGGGGCCGCGTTCGTCGATTATCTCAAGGTTTTCGCCGTCGAGGGAGAGGTTGAAATTTAAGTCTTGCGTGTCACCTTGAACCGAACAGACGGCACTAATTTTCCATACACTCCCCTCTCCGGTCACACTCTTAAACATACAATGCGCCTCGTGCTGATCGTAGCCTTTGTTCGAAAACACCATAGGGGCACCTTCTTGCTCTTGTGGCACCGCGCACTGGGCAATGTCTCTAGCCCACGTTCCCACGTAGGCAGGTTCTGAGGCGCTAGCGAAACTGGTCAGCGAGAGCAGGAGAGCAGAAGCAATTGTGGTGCGGTGCATGGGTAATGCCTTTTCTGGAAAACTTGGCGTGACAACGCGCTAACGTGCAATCCTGGAGCCGATTATTTCGAGCTGCTTGGCGATGGGCGCAATGAAATCCTTTGAACCTATCGATGCAAAAAACGCAGCGCTAAATGCCCCCCAGATCAGCTGATGGTCTGCCACTGCATCGGCAATGAGAGAGTTCTTCTAGCTTTCGTTCATCAAGGTTGTATCACGTTCGCCAAGGACATCCTGATTGGGGAGCACCCGCGTATGGTCAGTGGGTCGCAACCCTGTTTATCATTGGCAAAGAACGTTCGAAGTGACGCCGTAGGGGTATCCCGAACCGTATTGTGCGCACAGCCCGGATGGCGCGAATTCGCGGCAGTTATGTCTACCCCTCGGGGCTGAGATAAACCGCGGTCCCTCTTAACGCTAACACCTTAATCTGTCCTGCGAGTGCTGACGGGGTTCACGAGAAATAGGTGCAGAAAGGCGCCTGTCACTAGAGGACCGGGGAGGTGCATTCAGCGAATGCGTTACCGTTGTTTTACGCGCGAGCGTGCGCGTTGCCTGGGTGCGCTGTTCTGCTTCCCCCGCCGGGTTCAGACTCGTGCCAACACATGGCCTTGCGGAAGCCGACTATTTAGCTCAAACACCCATGTAGTGCGCTTGGCTGCCGAGGCAATCAGAATGAGCGCAGAAGACAGCCCATTGTGAGGATAATGTAAGCAAACAGAAGCCCAGCAAATTGTGTCGTTTCACCATTCAGGCCGGGAATTGTCGCTCCGAAGAACTTGACAAAAAAGACCGACAGCATGATGACGAATGAGAGCAGAAATGTCAGCAGGCTTGGCGTGCTAAGACCCATGTTTTGTCCATTCCCCATGTCTTTGACCGATTTTGTACGGGTGTTTGCCATGGTTTTCTTGCCTAGTTTTGTTTGCGTCGCAACGGTCTGACGGTCCGGCACGCGCCACGGTGAGCTTTAATTCGAGATCACAGATCTTGAACACGATTCCCGCTAGTCCGTCTTGCGGTGTCACGGTCAAGATGTGGACAACCCACGCCATGCCCACCACACACTGGATAAGGCGAGGCGTCGGCGGGCGGAGGCTGATTACGCGATTACAATCGACGGCGTAACGCGGATGCTGCTGGACATCGGCGAGAGCAGCACAACGCGACCTGCGGGTAAGACACGGGCGATCACGTCTCTCGCGAAGCTTCTCGGCTTCTTGTGATTGCAAACCGGTTGTGACGTGTGTCGGCGACTTCCAAAATATGATTGTGAAATGCGATGCGGGCCTAAGTTCGGCAGCCGCGTCACAGTATACTTGCCAACGTTATTTGGAACCGTGGTGGACGCCGTTTAGTGCATGAAGTTGTATAAACTCTTATTTCGTCCAGGTTGGTCGCGCGGTGTTCCTGAGACCGTCGCTGCCACCATGCCCCGCGTGGCGGTTTTTGAACTGGCGCGAAATGCGTTCTGGTGCTCGGCAACCCGGCGTGGCTCCCCCCCGAGCGAACACGTTGGTTCTTTTTTGTTCGGCGAAAAGGCAGAGTGCGATTGTTGTGCAGGGGCTGAATACTGTTACGCTGCCAACGGGTTCACGTACATCTCGACCGCGATAAGAATTGCGATGGCTATCAGTGCGACTGCGACCACGTCCTTGGTTCTAATCTCCTGTAGCAAATGTCATCTCCTCTGCGAGGTTGGCGGATACCCCCATCCAACATGATTCGCTATGACAAGATTAAGGCACTCGCTCCGGCGTAGGCACCGTACATGGACCTACGTTGGGTCGCCTTCTTTGGTAGGGGCTAGTCAAATCACAGATAGTCGCTAGTCGATGATTTTAATGCTCACCGTGTCGAATACCGCCGTGGCATGTTAGAGGTCCTTGCTCGCTTTCGCTTTCTCGCTCTCCGACGCATTGCTATTCTTGAAATGCTGCTGGGCTGCCCACAACCGCGATACCAGTTTCTAAGTTAGAACCCGGCTGCTGTCGCTCAGCAGAGAGGATTGAAATAATGATACCGATGCCCGACCATTTTTTCGCACTGGCGGCTCTGCGCGCAGTCGCGTAGCCCAAAATGACTGCGGGAATTTTGCGGGACTTGGGTATGCATAGTTGTGAATGGTCCGGCAGGCATTGCAACGGGCACCGCGCTAACCAATTGATTTTGCTAACTTAGAGGTGCGCGGATCGTCATCATAATCCGCGTGTCGGGGGTTCAAGTCCCGCCTCCGCCACCACTTTTCTCAATAGCATAACCGACTTGTGCCCGAAGACGCGGTCGATCCGTGCGGGAGTTTCGCGGGAATTTGCTCACCATCCCCCGCAACACGACAAGTTCAGGCTTGCGACCCTTTACGTCACAAACCCTTTCCGCCGCCTCGATCAGACAGCCTAACTCGGTCGCTAAGTAGCGCGTGGTAATCCGTCCAGAACGGTTCCCCTATAAGTCCTGGCGATCCTCAAAGCCGACACCAACCGCACGCAAGCGCCGCCCGAAGCAATGCTTCAATTCGTGCACGCGAAGTTGGCCTAAGCTCGCCGGCTGGCGCGCCCTAAGCCAGGCCCAGAGTTCAGAGCCGCGCCGCTGCAGGATTGGCTGAAGCGCGTCGGCATTTAACCCATCCGCATCTATCCGGGCTTGTCCTTGGAGAACGGCTACAACGAACGGTTCAACAGCAGGCTCGCTAAATCATGCCGCTCTAGATGAAATGTGCGACCTTTTGACCTACGTCAAAGCACTCCCAGAACAATCAACGGAACACTCTTGCTACGCTACGGAGGAACAAAGGCGTGACCCACGAGGCCGACACCCTTATGGCCGCGCGTCGCATGATTTTGCGGTATGGCGATTTGGCCCCACAGGAGGTTGATCTGCGCATCGACGAGCTTCGTGACCGAGGCGAGACGGACGCGATTAGTAAGTGGGTCGAGATTAGGAAGGCCGTTAGAGCGTTGTTAGTGAAGAGCTCGGGAAGCTTGAACTAGAATTAATTTGTAAATGTTCGCCAGGGAGGCAGTCTTGTGTAAGGAGGTCGTATAACGAGACTATGCCCGTTCGGGGTTTCTAACCTATAAAACAATTTTAGAGCGACTTGATAAAAACGATCAAAAGACATTTCGCGAAGCCGCTCGAACAAAGTTGTATTCCGCCGGGCAGGTGGTTTTCTCACAAGGCCAGGAATGTCTGGGAATATACTTGGTCGAATTGGGATTGATTGGGTTGCGCCGCTTTGATGAGAGCGGCACTTCCGCGCTGCTGCGCTTAACTCAGAGCGGAGAAGCCCTCGGTTACCGCTCCCTCATTAACGGAACCTCGCATAAGAACACCGCTGAAGTGCTCGCGGAGAGCAAGCTTTACTTTATCAACAAATCCGCTTTTCAGTGGCTCACTCAACGCAATCATTGGATGCGTGAGTGTCTGCTTGCAATTGTTCTGCGCGACCTCGATCAATCGGAAACAACCTGCGCGGGATTACTGACCTCAAAGTTACGCTCGCGCTTCTTAAGATTGATGGCAACGTTTAGTGAAAGTCATGGGGAGCTGGATGAGACTGCCGCTTTCCGGATCGAACTTCCGATACAGCGCAAAGACCTAGCCGATCTTCTGGGAACAAGCCCTGCCGCTTTATCCCGGATAATTGCGGGACTTCAACGAGAGGGTGGTATTCGCTTCATGGGCCGACAGGTATTCGTTTCAGATCCATACTTGCTCACGTCTGAGGCTACGAGTTACCTGGATCCCGCCTAAAGGTTTCTGGCGATCCGGGTCGTCACCAACAGTGGCGGAAGGCCACTCTAGTATTGTCCTCATCCTTCCAGACTTAATGTTCACGATCGCAGGCACGAACCGTCGTTCAGCCAAAGCCGCCGACGCTTAATTGCTTCGTGAGAACCTTCAGCCCCTCCCGCACTGCGTCACCAGCGAGCCGCTTCTTGCCAGCTTCGAGGAACTCCTTCGACCAGCGGCAGTAGAGGTTCTGGTTCGTATTTTCCTTGCGACAGAGCTCGGCAATCGCCTCCTCGCCGCGCAGATCCTCCAGCACGATGCGGACCTCCTCCTCGGCAGAAATTTTCCGCCGCGCCCTCCCGGCAGCGCCGAGAAAACGGTTCGGGAAATCCTACGGGACGAGCAGGCAACCGAGGCGTCCAGACATCTCGACTTCGACGCCGCCTTTTCCGGTTGGGTCGCGTGAGACAGTCACTGTGTCGATGAGATGCCGCAGCGTGGAAGCAGCCTCGATATCGCCAAACCGGCGGCAACGCCTGACGACCAGGCCCATTGAAAATTATAGCCACCCAGCCAGCCTGTCACGTCGACGGCTTCACCAATGGCGTATAGCCCCGGAACACGGCGTGCCTCCATCGTTTTCGACGACAGCTCGGCCGTGTTGATACCACCCGCTGTTACTTCGGCCTTGGCGAAGCCTTCAGTGCCCGTCGGCCGGAACGTCAGCTGGGTCAAGGTCTTGGCGGCGTTGTTGAGCTCGGCATCCGCTACATTGCCGAGCTGCTTGATGATGCCGATGCGGGTGGCGAGTGCTTCGGCCAGCCTACTGGGAAGTCGCTCCGCAAGAGCCGCTTTCAAATGCGCGCGTGGCATCCGCCGTTTCGCGGCTCGCAGCATATCGGCGGCGTCCGCGACCAGGGTGAGCGACACGGTCTCCCCGGGTGTCCAATAGGACGAGACTTGGAGGATCGCCGGACCCGAGAGCCCTTTGTGCGTGAAGAGCGCAGCCTCCTTGAAGGCGATGTCGCGCACCCGCGCCACTACCGGACAGGACACCCCCGAAATCTCTCGGAATAACATCTCTTCCGGGCCAAGGGTAAGGGGCACAAGCGCCGGGCGCGGTGTCACGACATCGAGGCCAAAGTGATGCGCGATCTCGTAGGCCTTACCCGTCGCTCCCATCTTTGGGATCGACGGACCGCCTGTTGCGATGACAAGCTGCGGCGCGGTTGCATTTCCCACACGGAACCGCCCGTCCGCATGGCCGATCTCACCGACGTCCGTGGAAAGCCGGATCTCCACGCCGCCGCAGCGACATTCGTCGAGCAGCATGGCAACGATCTGTCGCGCGGAACCGTCGCAGAAGAGCTGTCCGAGGGTCTTTTCATGCCACGCGATGCCGTGGCGCTCGACCAGCGCGAGGAAATCCCACTGAGTGTAGCGGCTGAGCGCGGATTTTGCGAAATGCGGGTTCTCAGACAGGTAGCACTCTGGCTCGGTCCACGTGTTGGTGAAGTTACACCGCCCGCCGCCCGAGATCAGTATTTTCTTCCCGGGCTTGTCCGCGTGATCAATGACGAGGACCCGTGCCCCAGCATTCCCCGCTGTCGCCGCAGCCAAGAGACCTGCACCGCCCGCGCCGAGGATAATCGCATCGTAGTCCATAGTGGCCTTCTACTTCGGAGCGAAAACGGCGGGAAGCTTACGATAGCCTTGATTTCGAACCCGTTGTATTGGGTAGCCCGGTGTGCCGCAATTGTCCGACGAGCGCCCACGATCGGATGCCCACTCACTTGCATTGCGGTGAACGGCCGCGTTTAGGTTCGCGGTGCAGCACTTAAGTCTGCGACCGAGTGGCTGCAATGGGCCGTTCGCATACTTAGGAACAAACGCACGATTGGATACGATAGCGCACGTCCTGCTGTTGTGTTTTGCGCCCGAAACGCACTTCCGCCACCAATGAAATCGATGATACCCATGCGCGGCGCGTGTCGAACTCGCCGAAGAAGCTTGGCGTGCCTCGGAAGCGGCATGCGAACCAGACCAGCCAGTGGGGGCTGGGACACTATGAGGCTGTGTGATGACGCCTGATGTTGGCTGTGGCTACTATGGTCAAAGAGCCGAAACACACATCACTAAAACGCATCAACCTTTCGGCTGCTTATCATACGATTTTGCTGTCAGAAAATAGGTCAATGCGGCGACGACAAGCGCAATGGCAGCCCCGAACCCTAAAAGGTCTCGCTCACCATCCCAGCTTACCACCTGTCCAAGAAACAAAACGCCCAAGACGACAATTACAACGGCGACCAGCTTGTCCTTGAGGTCGTCCAACGTCTTAATCGTAAGCCAGTCGGGCAGCCGCACTTCTTGATCGATAAAGAGTTCGTAGAGGCCAAGAGCCACGATATAGAACACTGTGCCAAGCAGAAAGAGATCCACGATCTCAATGAATTCTACGGCGATAGCCTTGGCACTCTTTCTTGACAACTCCGCTTCGGCGATCGTGTTTGCGACCAACTGAACCGCTTCGAGTCCGCCATAAATGATTAGCGTAGTTGCAGCTAGAAGTGATCCAGCGACAGCAACGATAATCAGGAACCGGCTGGCGCCAAGCGCTCTATTAAACATTAGGCTTCCCCAAACTCATTACAACAAGGGCGTAACGTAGTCTTTCAATGAATATGCTTTTTTTTGGAACGCATGGAAGGGGCTGAGCGCTCTGGCTCCAAATTCGGAGCTGACCACTCAGTAAGTCTGGGCAGTGCTGTTCACGCAGACGGGTGGCCTGCCCCCAATCGGCTGGTCCAAGTTGAATGTTAGTTCAAGCTCGGCTGGAGCTCAGCCCGTTTCTGGTCCGGTCGTCATGCGATCTTTCGGGCTTCTTCAAGTTGGGCAGCGAAGTCGCTCGGCGTCAAGTTTGCAAGCGACGAGCGCAGTCCCGCTTTGCTCAAAATTCCATATGCCTTCGACAGAGGGCATAAGGCTCCACAATCGTTCCGGACTGCGTCATCATGGCTGGAGAGGGCGCAGGCTGTCCGCCCCAACATTCAGTGTTGCCGCCTGGCCCATCAGACTGAGCAGGACAACAATACGGTCCTTTTCTCGGAGCGCCAGGATGTCTCCAACGAGGCCGTCGAGCGGACCGCCTTGGAGGCTCACTGACTGGCCTACGCGAAACCGCGCCGAAGGCTTGAGGATGACACCATCGACTTCTCGAGACCGCAG
Organism: uncultured Alphaproteobacteria bacterium; assembly: GCA_963753045.1. Lineage (GTDB taxonomy): Bacteria > Pseudomonadota > Alphaproteobacteria > Rhizobiales > Hyphomicrobiaceae > Filomicrobium. Next base: position 21,386 of record CAVWAT010000012.1, on the reverse strand, counting down.
ATCATCAATGAAGTGGTCAGCAATAAGCCCGGGCATTTCACCCTGAAGCACAATCGACCGGACCCCAAAGGTTGACTGGACACGCCGCCACTTGCCTTCCGTAGAGGCATAGTTGACGAAGATGTAGGAGGGAAACATCGGCCTGTTAGCGTCATAGGCCCGGCGGGCGTGACGAATGCGCTTAACAACCATAGGGCAGTAGCAAACAAACCCCTGGCGCCTGAGATTTACGAGGGCGTATGTTTCTTTGTGCGGTTGAGTGTTCACGACCAACCAGTTGTCCGTCTGATCCAGCTCACAATTTTCCACTGAACGCCTCCGAACTCTTAAAGTCGAGAACACGCGTCGCGTATATCCCATACCGACGCAAGAAGTGGGGAACATACCTCCGGTCCCGCACAAAATATAGGTCGCCCCAAAGAGCGCAAACGCTGGGCCTGTGGACCGGCATGGGGCGGCCCCTTGCTAATATCGCGCCGGCCTTCCTGAATACTGCTGGATCATGCGTGTCTAACTCTCTTGCGCGCATCAACTTATTCTATCTGGTTGTTTTCGTCACGGCAGCACGTCCTGGGCCTTGTCGTCTGCCTTCTGCAGCCGCAAGTCGTCGAACCAAATTTCGCCAAATATAAGCTCTTCCGAAGCGCTGCGGGCGTGGTGGAACAATCGTAATTCTTGCGCGCGGCAAGTGTCGACATTTGGAACAACAGCTTCAAATGAAAACGACGCCCAGGTTGCGGATTGAGCAAACAACATTTCCGATTGTCCCAGAGCGTCCCCCGTCACCTTCATGCACCGTAATTGCCATCGTACGCCCCGTCGGCCCTTGAGCGATCCTTTGATCAAACCAGAGATCCGATATGTTCCCGGGGCGAGCATCAAGACTTGGCGGACTTCACCAAATTTAATGCGCCCTGGACCAAGACTAAGGTGCAGCGCCTTATTGTCTGGCTTATCCGGTTTCGCGTGAGGCTCAATTCTGGCGTATCGCCGGTTCGTGATGACCCAATTGAAGGGCAGACCGCTCGGTGCTTCGTCAAACCCCGCGTTGGTAAGCAGACCAAGGTTCGTAAGTTTCTTTGCCGGCAAGTGCTGAAGCCACGCACTGTAGGCCAGCTCCGCCCGGCCATCGCGCAATAATTTGTCGAGATAGGGTTTGAGTTCGGCATCTGTAACGGGGTGCGGTGTTCCCTTCAGATCCAGCAAGACGAGCAGGGGCGTTTTGGGATCCGGCACCGACTTCGGCAAATTGCGAGAAAAAAGTGCCTCGCCACGTAGGGTTGGTGGCGAGCATTTCGACAAGCAAGCCGCGGCTCTCCCGATCCGTCGCAAGTTGGCCAAGATAGCTCATAATAAGGGGCGCAAGCCGGCCCTTGGTTCGTAAAATAACGTCGGCGTAGTTGAGGACGGCCGGGATATCTTTCTTCTGAAAGCTGTCGTTGAGGAGCCAGAATGCCGCCGTCGTCTCGCGTCGGGAACGACTGGAATGCCGCTAGCATATACTTTCGAACGGTTTCTTCTTCCTCGGAAACCTCAGCAAGGAGGCGATGGGCGCGCGCGCTTAGAGGCGCCTGCTTCAGGATTTGGGTCGCGAGGTCGCGAATTTCAGTGCGAAGCGCCTCTCGGTCAACGGCGCTGGTTTCACCATCCTGCGCGATGCTTGGGGCTGCGTAGCGCCCCGCTGCCGTCGTTTCAGATGTCGCTTTCCTTAGCTTCTGTTCCTTGGCCAGCTCCGTTGAGATGAGCTCCACCAAGCGTCTTCTTTGGCTTTCGGCGCGCGCCAGCAGGACGGCCGGATGCTCGGGAGCTAGGCGCCAGCCGAGTTCGGAGTTCGTCTTCGCCAAGACGAGCGGAAGGCTTTTTGTCAGCACCAGCCACAGCAACAGGCAGCCGAAAACACCGAAGACAATGAGCAAAACGGGACGCGACCAAACGCTGCCGTATGCCTTCACAAAAAAGTCCCGGCGCGAAGTCCCTTGCGCTACAAATTCGGGCTTCATCCTCGCCTCCAAAGCAGCCGCGCAATTCGAATAAGCAGGGGATCGTATTTCTTGCTCGTGGTCTGGGGCGAGGCGCCCAGCGATTGGGACGCATGCTTGAGGCTTTTTTCTTTTTCACCCGCGCCGTCTGCGTGGCGCGTTGGGCCAAGTTTAATAGCTGCGGCCGCGGTCCGAACCGAACCTCCAAGGTACCCTTGGCGCGCGATCTGTTGATCGTAAGCTGAGCGCCTGTCATCCGTTTTGAGATCATCCCAAGCCGCGGCGATGCGAGAGGCAAACACACTCCGATCGACGTCGGCGGCCGAGCGATGCTGCTCAGCAGTGTCCGGGTGGAGCCACTTCATCAGCAAGACCATGTGCCGCCGAAGCATCGCCTGAGGATCCTCAGCCCCCCACTCCCAAGACACGATAGCTGTTGGCCGCCTGGCTCAGCAAACACTGCTCGATGAAGAAGCCTGCCGCCTGACGCAGGGCCTGGTCACTACGCCCCGTAATGCGACGCGCCTCGGACACAGCATCATTGTCGCCTGCGGCCACTTCAAGCAGAAATGTCATGCCGCTGGGAAACGGCTGATGCGACGCCGTCCGCGCCTGCGCGGGGCGCATGACTAAAGCAAGGGCCGCTTGGAGTGCCGCGGGCTCGCGCATGCTTAACTCGCCTTGGCCGTGACCAGTTGCGGCTTTTCTTGGGCGTCGGACGTTTGCGGGAGTTGTCCGCCATAGGCGTACTGTTCGTACCCATAGCCGTAGCCGTAGCCGTAGCCGGAGGCCTTGCTGTCGAACTTTGTCAGCACGACGCCAAGCGGCGTCACACGCGCCAACTCTAGTCGCTTCAAGGCCGCGCGGATCATGCCCTTTTGCGGACCTCCCGCCTCCACCACAAAAATCGAAGCCGAGGCCGCCGTAGTAAGCAATTGGGCATCCGCAAGCCCAAGCAGTGGGGGTGCATCGACGACGATCAAGTCAAAGACCTCTAGTCCCACTGTGATGAGTGAGTACATGCGCGAGCCCGCGAGGAGGTCCGCGGCATTTGGCGGCAGAGGCCCCGACGTCATCAAGGCGAGGTTAGGTTGATCCGTCTCCTGGATCACTTCAGGGGGGGTCAGCGATCCAGTCAGATAGTTCGACAAGCCCACGGAATTGTCCCCACCTAACCTCGTGTGGAGCGTGGGCTTTCTCAGGTCGGCATCAACCAGCAGGACCTTCAGGCCCACTTTGGCAAAGTGCCGAGCAAGCGCAACGGACGTGCTGGATTTACCCTCCGCTGGCCCGGAACTGGTAAGCGCAATGGAACGCGGCAGCCCCGCGTCGGTTGAAAACTGCAGTGCCGTTGCCAACGAGCGATAAGCTTCCGCGCACGCCGATTGCGGATTGGCAAGATCGTTGTCGAATTGCTCCGGCGAGCGCGCCTTTGGGATGATCCCAAGCGTGGCCAAGCCAGTGAACTCCTCGAGCTCGTCCGGAGCACGAATTCGATCGTCCAGAATTTCCATCAAAAAAGCAACGCCGAAGCCAGCTCCCAGCCCCAAGGCCAGTGCAAGAACCAACGCGCGCGACAGGCGCGGCGTCGACGGCGCGCCGGGGACAGTGGCCCGATCGACGACGAAAACATTATTCGTCCCGACACCCGCGGCGATGTCGACCTGCTTATATCTTTGAAGGAGGTCGTCGTAGATTTTGCGGTTGCTTGCAACTTCGCGCTTGAGAATGTTGTGCTGCACGCTGCGCCTTTGCAGGGCGAGCACTTCCCCGCGCAAGTCCTCAATCCGCTTGCTCATCTCGAGCTCTTGATCGCGCGAAGATTCGTATGCCGCCTTCAGCGACGCGCGAATGCTTTTGACTTCGTTCTCAAGTTGGTGGTCGATCTCTTTTATCTTGTTTGAGATCTGCACCATCGTTGGATAACTTGGCTTGAAGATCTCGAGCTTTTCCTCGTAGTCGCGTGTCAATTCATTGCGCTGCGCGCGCAGACCGTCGACGACACGATTGGAGAGCACTTGCGGGAGGTCGATCCCCTTCGCCTCCTCCAGCTGTCGCCACGCCTGCTCGTTCTTAATCCGCTCGGAGATCAGCGTACCCAAGGCGGCGTTCGCCGCCGAGAGGTTGTTTTCGGCGATGGAACTCTTTTCATTGACGGCGACGATCTGCTCGCGTTCGGCGAAGGCGAGCATCTCCTGCTCTGATGCTCCAAGGCGGATCTTCAATTGCTTCAGCTGGTCTTGAAGAAACGTCTTCGCGTAGCCTGTCGCCTCGAAGCGCTTATCCAAATTCGAGTTAATGAAGGCGTCCCCGTAGGCATTGGCGATCCTCTGAGCGCGGACCGGGTCGGCGTCGAGGTAGCTGATGTCAACGAGGCGCGTCCCCGCCACGGGACGAATTGAGACATTGCCGAGGACCTGATACGTCGCCGCAAGCCGGAGGTCGGCCAGCGTCGGCTCGGGTCCCTCCTCCGCCGGGCCCAAGATAAAATCTCGCACCATCCCCATCGAGGGAGGGGCCGCTCTTCAGAAAGCTCGCATCCGCATCCAATTGCAGCGCCGTCACGACGCGCTCAGCCAGCGCCTGGCTTTCCAGGAGCTCGTATTGGGTTTGCAGAAAGTCGTAGTCGTAGCCGCCCGACTCGAGGAAGCGCCACGTCCGCGCCCTCGACGATCTTCGCAGACGTACGCTCAATTTGCAGGCGGGCCGTTGCCGAGTACTTCGGGGTCTTCATCAGTGTTGCGACGCCGCCGAGTATGAGGCAGGCGACGGCGATACCCGAAATGAGCCACTTCCGCTTGAGAACCAGGCGGATGTAGTACTGAAGCGTCGCCGCGAGGTCATCCCCCTCATCGGAGATGCCGTCTGAAAACTCGAGTGACCCGTACGAGTTCTGACGCCGTTGCACTGGGCCGGCATCATTCAACGGGACCAGCCGGCGGTGATGATCATCAGGCGGGCTTGGTTTGTCTATTTGCGTCCTGCATTGCGGCACGCACCCTCTTTTTACTGCACTATTAGGCCGTTCCTTGATCAACTTCAAAGCAGCAGGAAGAAGCTCGCGAGCGGCACAATCTTCAAGACATTGTTGAAGGCCTCTTTTGTAGCAGACGTACCCACGACTACCACATCACCGGCAGTAAGCTGTGGGTCGGTTGACGCTCCGTTGTGGATCTCTTCAATGTTGAAGCGCGCGGCGGCGCGTTTGCCGTTCTCTGTTCGAAATACCAAAACCTGTGAGTCAGAGTTCTTGTCCAACCCCTGCGCCGTGGCGATCGCCTGCATCAGCGTCATTCGCCCCTGGATGGGGTAGACGCCAGCTTTCTTGACAGCCCCCTGGATTGTTATCCGTTGGCTGTTATATTCCTTCACAAAAACAGTGACTTGCGGGTTCTGCAGGTATTTGGCGCCCCACTCTCGCGTCAGATCTTGTTCAAGCTCGCGAGCGGTGTGCCCCGCGGCAGCCCTTTCACCGATAAGCGGCAAGTTGATCGTCCCAACGCTCGAGACCTGCAAGGACTTGGACAGCTCCGGAACCTTAAAGACGGAGATATCCAAAACGTCCATCGGACCAATCTTGTAGGCCGCGCTCTTGGGGTCTGCGACGGCCGTTATTTCCGCTGCCACCTTTTTAAGGCGCGCGGTTGCGTCGGCGTCAGCGGGCATCGCCGCGCTGCCAATCGAACCCGTCGAGATGGGGGCTCCGACGACAGGCGTCTGAGCTGTTGGGGTCGCGGCAACGCTCCCCTCTGCGTCCTCACCAAGGACTGCCGCGTCCTTGCCGAGGTTGGCTGACGCGAGGTTCATGTCATCCAGTGAGGAGACGCTGCAGCCGCCGAGCCACGCCGCCGCGATTATCATCGCCACAAGTTTGTGCTTTCCCATCCCGTCCCCCAATGTCATTCGGTCTCGCCGAACCCTCAGGCGCTGGCAGTTCTCCCGGCGCCTTATTCTCTAATACACCCCGCGGCCGCGTCACCACCAGGTGATGCGCCTCTTCACACCCAACAAGCTTCTCCGCAGCCTGACGTCCCTCCGCAAGGTCTGGTGGCCGCCGCGTGAGATCGTGCGCGTCCGACGCCAGGACATGCACGCAACCCTCAGCCAGCATGCGCTCCGCCCAGTAGCGCGCGCGCCGCCCGAAGCGACCCGTGAGAGAACCCGAAGTCACTTGCATCCACACGCCGCGGGCAACCAGTGACTGCATCACAGTGTATTTGTTCTCAATCCACCTCAGGCGCTCCGGATGCGTGAGAATGGGGACATACTCAGCAAGGAGTAAGCCGAAAAAGAGCTCCTCGAGCCGCGCCGGCGCCACGTGGTGCGGCGGCTCAACCAACACGTAGCGTGTGTCGGCAAGGCTCAAAAGGTGGCCGCTCTGTAAGCCTCCGACAAACTCTGGTGTTATGTGATTATCGGCACCGGTGACGACTTGCAGCGGGACCCCCGCATCATCAAGACGCAATTGCAGGTCACTCACGGCGCTCCGGATTTGCGGTCCCCGATTATCGTACAGGCCCGGCAGAATGTGCGGCGTACACGCCATCGTAACGACGCCCTGCGCGGCGGCCTCTTTGGCCATTCCCAGAGCCACGTCGAGGCTCCCTGCACCGTCGTCGATGCCTGGCAGTAGATGACTGTGCAAATCGTACATGACTGACCCGCTCCCCACATCACGACAAGAAAAGCTCACAAAACGATTTCAGACCGCACCGCAATTCCCCGCGCCTCTGATGGGGCTCGACGATGCAACGCGTGTCACTGCTACACACTCGGAACCTAGAACCAGAATTCGAGGATGTTTGATGAGACGGTCGACCCGGTGTCACCACGAAACTCGCGTTTCCACTTTCAATTGTGTGAAGAAAAAGGCAGGCAAGCCTCGTGCACGCCCAATTCTAGGCTGGCCTGGGCGCAACGTGTTGCTGCGGAGCAACGCCGCAGCTCTGACCAGAGTACCGGGGCATCCGCGCGTTGACCAATCATCGGAACACACCTAGCGCTAACATTAGGCTATCCACCAATGGGTTGCGTAGTCCCATCCGTAGTTTGGTCGCGTGTCTAAAGGCTCGACGCAGGAACCAACCTAGAGGGGATCGATGCGCATTCTCAGAGGCCTATTTGCCGCTTTGATGGTGTCGAGTTTCGCCGGCGCAGCACACGCGGGCGTTGTCTCGGCCCTCTCGGGTCAAGCCTCAGCCATTACGGCCGAAGGCTTCGAGGGGATAGACGTTGGCACGCAATTACAGCCGGGAAGTCGGGTGCTTGTTTCTGAAGGGAGCACGGTGACCATCACCTTTTCTCCTAATTGCGAGATCACGATCCACCACGGGGAAACCTACCGCATTCCCGAAGACCCCCGCTGCGAAGCAGCTGCCTACGAAGAGACCGTGCCGGCACAGTTTGACCAACTCGGCGTCGAGACCATTGCCATCGGGCTTGCAGGTGTCGGCTTGGTAACGGGCATCGTCATAATGGCCGCCCAGTCTGGCGGAGGCGACGACACGCCACCGTCGAGCCCTTGATTTGGCCGAAGGGAACGGCCGCTGAGGCAATCCCCCACGAGAGAGCCTACATCGTGGCGCTCCCGAAAGCCGACGCACTCGAAGTCGGCGGATGCCCACATCCTCGTTTTGGCGGTCACCTTCACGGCACGCTTGCAAGTTCGGCAAGCATTCCCCGATAGGTGCACAGATTTTCCGTCAATTTATGACCTGAAAGGCGCTTTCGGGGCTCTACATCGTTGCAGTCCCGCCACGTCTTCCAATTGAGGCCACAAATAGGCCGGAGTGCGTTGACCGAATCACGATGTGCTCTTATCCGCTATTGGTGCATGGCCGCAGTGGGTGCAGCGTCGCCGCTGCACTTGAGCCTGATTTATGTGGGGGACTTTAAGATGGTCTTACGAGCTTTATTGACAGCACTCATGACCGCAAGCTTTGCAGTCGCCGCGCAAGCCGCGAGCGTCGCTTCGATTGAGGGTCAAGGCTCGGTGAACCGCGGCGGCGGCTTTCAACCACTCCAAGTCGGTGCTCAGCTTGAGCCTGGAAACCGCGTGCTCGCTGCACCGGGGAGCAGCGTCACGATCACGTTTGGGCCCAATTGCGCGATTCACGGTGCTCGAGGGACAAAGCTACCGAGTTCCTGAAGACCCATACTGCGAGCCCGCCGCCTACGAGGGACAGGGAGCACCAGGTGAGTTGACGCAGCTTCAGCTTCTCGGGATCAGCGTCGCGGGCGCCGGGGCGGTGATTGGGATCGGTGCTATCATCGCGAATGCATCTGGTGATAACGACGGGGCTCCTGTTCGTCCAGCCAGCCCCTGAGCAACCAGCACAATCAAGCGGTAAAAAAAACGTGTCCGTATTGTCTAGCGTTACGTGCTTTTTTTTGGTTGCCTGCCTAGCCTTGGGCGGTGGAACGCGGGCGGGCTTTGCCGGTGACGTTGTCCTTCAGCTACTCGCCATACCACTTCTTCTTTTGGCGGTCTGGACGCTACTTATCGGAGAGGCATCGATCAACGGTCGGCTTCAGCTGGCATTGGGCAATCGTCGCCGGTCTTGTGTTGGTGTTTATCCTTCAGCTGGTACCGCTCCCGCCTCTAATGTGGTCCATACTCAGCGCCGCTCCCGTGGGCCTTGGTGCTACTGGTGAGAACCCCATCGGCTCTGCGTGGCGGCCCCTTTCTCTGACACCCCACGCAACTTGGGCGGCAGCAGCCTCACTTATTGCCGCCGCTTGCAATTTTCTTCGCCACCACCCAGCTCGACCGGGCTGCAAGATTGCGGCTCACTGGCGTTCTCGTCGTCTTTGGCGTGCTCAGTTGCCTCATCGGCTTGCTTCAAGTTGCTCAAGGCCCCAGCAGCCCCCTGCGGCTATTTGAATTCACCAATTGGAGTGAAGCCGTCGGCTTTTTCGCCAACCGAAACCACTTCGCCGCCCTTCTCTACGTGACGCTCGTCCTTACGACCGTTTGGCTCGTCCCCAGTATCAAGGCCGCCGTGCAACCAGGCGCCTTGAACACCACGGCGATCTTTTGGCTTCTCTCCGTCATCGCAATCGTTGCGGCTGTAACAGCGGGCCTGGCCATGGCCCGCTCCCGCGCCGGGGTCTTTCTTTCAATTGCGGCGCTCGTCGGAGTGGCGCTCATCGTTTTGGCAGATCAGGGCGGATCAAAGATCGACGGGAACGCAAAGGCCGCGCAATCCCGCCGGATCACTGTGGCAATCGTTGGATTTGCTGGGTTATTCGCCGCGCTTTTTGGAATGCAGCGCATTCTCTCCCGCTTCGGTCGCGATCCGTTTGAAGATTTGAGGGTCCCGCTTTTTAACACAACGCTTGAGACGGCGCTGCAGAGCCTTCCCTTCGGCACCGGCGTCGGGTCGTTCGTGCCCGTGTACGCCATCGTATGAAAAAACATCAGACATTTTCACAGACTACGCCAATCGCGCGCACAATGATTTCGCTGAAGTCTTGTCTCGAAGCTGGCGTGCTCGGAGCCGTCCTGATCCTAGCGTTCGTGATCTGGCTTGTTCACGCGTCGGCTCGGGTGTGGTTTTCGGACCAAGGTCCGATTTTAGTCAACGCGACATCACGCTGCGTCCGAGCAGCCACAATAGTGCTGGCGCTTCTGCTAGCCCACTCGCTCGTTGATTACCCACTACGCACGACCGCGCTTTCGGTGGTGTTTGCCTTCTGCGCGGCCACTTTAGTGCCGCCGCGTTTGGAACAGGCCGGGGCGGCCGCGATCGTGCGTGACGACATCTCCGCAGGTCCAGAGCCCGCAGAACGCTTGCAAGAGATTGCAGCCGCAAAAGCCCAAACGGACGCCGGAGTGAAGCACGATAGTGCAGTGCGAAGTCAAGGCGCCTCGCCAAGGCCAGCGCCGAGCGCGGACGACGCACCCCAGAGAGCGCGCAAGCGCTGGGGCGAGAACATCGACTGGCCTGAGGCCTGGAAACATCCCGACCGTGGCGATAAGAATTCCCGATGAGTTATCTGTTGATAACGGGGATTATCAGCCGATGAACCGCATTATCCCTTGTTGCGGTCACACGCCATTTCTTAATGATGCTGCAGGCGTCTCTTGTGCGACGCAATATTAGCTGTGACCGATGGGGGCATCGTGCGGTCTGCTGGGACGCTGACACTCGATATTTTATTGATTGTGCTAGCGATAATCATCGCAAGCACTCTGCGCGATAATTTCGAGCCGTCTCAAGTGCGCCTGCTCGGTTTAATACCCTACGCCGCGGCGACCGCCCTTTTAGCAGTCGTCCTCATTCCACTGTTTGGCCTCGAAAAGACGGTCTGGAGGCTTTCGTCCCTTCCCGATTACCTGCGCGTACTCGCAGCGATCACAGCAGTTGTCATCGGCGCCGTCGCAGTCACCTTTCTCTACAACCGCCTCGATGGCGTTCCTCGTTCACTTCCTCTGCTACACGGCTTGGTCGCTGTCGGCTTGTTGGTTGGAGGACGCATATTCGCGCGCGCCCATCACCAAGTCCGCAAAGCGCGCCAAGCGACACAGATGCCGCTTCGCATTAGCCATACTGGCACCGAGGAGAACCTGCTCGTCGTGGGCATGTCTGGCGTCGCTGAAGCCTACGTGCGCGCTGTTACCGAATTTGCCCCCCGCCGATTGAAAGTCGCTGGTCTCTTGGCACGCAAAGAGCGCCACATTGGCCGCCGCGTTGGTGCCAACAAAGTGCTCGGGGTTGCCGACAACGTCTGCGAGATCCTTGGTGACCTGCAAGTGCACGGCATCACCGTAGATCGCATTGTTGTCGCCGAGCCCTTCGCGGCGCTGTCCACCAAGGCCCAATTCACCCTCTTGGAGTTGGAACGATCGGGCGCGGTTGAGCTGCAGTGTTTGATTGAACAATTGGGCTTAGTTGACACCACTGCGTCCCGCAGCCCCGAAGAGGTCGAGGCGAGCCTTGCCGAGCCACCACAAGTCCGCTTTGAAATTCGACCCGGTTCCATTAAGAAGAACGCGGCACGACCTTACTGGACACTGAAGCGCGTCATAGACTGCGGCGCGGCTTTGGTCCTCCTGATCATTGCGGCGCCTCTGATGATTATCGCCGGAGTTTTGTTGGCGGCCACGATTGGATCCCCAGTCGTGTTCTGGCAGCAGCGACCTGGATTGGGCGGTCGTCCATTTCGGCTTTACAAATTCCGCACCATGGCGGCCGCCCACGCCCCAGATGGTCGGCTACTGACCGACGAGGAGCGCACGTTCGCACTTGGCACCTTCTTGCGACGCACGCGCCTCGATGAATTGCCGCAACTCTTCAATATCCTTCGCGGCGACATGTCCTTCGTGGGACCGCGTCCCCTCTTGCTGCGCGATCAATCTCCAGCCGACAGCGCCAGGCTCCTGGTGCGGCCGGGACTAACGGGCTGGGCGCAGGTCGTTGGTGGGCGCGCCATATCAGCCGACGACAAGGCCGCACTCGACGTCTGGTACGTGAAGCACGCAAGCCTCTTGCTTGATCTCAGCATTCTCGCTGCGCACCATTCCAATCATCCTCTTCGGCGAAACCATCTCTCAGAGCCTGATTGCCCGCGCCTGGCAGGATCTTGGGAGCGCCGGCGTCCTGAAAAATAACGCCACCACGCCACCGGGGCGGCCTCTGCCGGATGGTGACGACGAAACGCATGCCCTCAGCCGCTTGAGGATTGGCACGACGCGGCGCCGGCCCAGCTGTCGGCAATCGCGTCACAAAAATTTCGCCGCCCTAGGCGCGGTTTTAAGTCGCCCGTCAAAAAACTTCCGGCGGGCGGCAAGTTCAAAATTGAATTTCTTCGGGGGGAGCCTTTCACCCGAAGTGCGGTAGCTTTGGGCGTGACACATTAGACCTCTTTTTCCGCTTGATTTTTCGGGTTCGAAGAGACCTCACAGTCCACCGGTCAAAGGCGCACGAGCGTCGGGCAAGTCGCTGCTTATTTCGACCCGTCGGAACGTCACGTCTGTCGTTCAAATGGTAGTCGCGGGATTGGTGGTAGCAACGATCGTGGCCCTTGCTTTGATGGCCAAGCCCCCGTCTTCCGGAACTTGGGTAGATAACCCATATAATAACCCATATATCGACTTTCTTCGGCACGCCTGCGCCTTCGGCATTTTGACGCTCCTCATATTGCCGCTAGCGCGCCGACCGGCCTTCACCTTGGTGGGCATCATGATCTTTGCCACGGCACTCGAGGCCGCCCAAGGCGTCGTACCAATGCGCACCGTGAGCTTCTTCGATCTGGGGGCCAACGCACTGGGGATAGCATCAGCATGGGGTGTCTTCGTTTTGAGTAAGGCTGCGCGCTCCGGGCTGCGGCAACGCAGGAAGCCAGTTCCAATAGCCAATCATCGGCGAGAGAAGTCATAAGGCAAACCCGCTTGACCTCGAACGCTTGGGTCATGACCGTTCTGTCTGGAGCGCATTGGGTGGCCACCTGCAGCCTGGTGAGTTTTATCTTCCTGTTCGCCCTGACACCCAAAATTCCGTTGCCACGCTCACTGCAGCCAGTGGGTTTCCCGGACCTGCTGATGCACGCCAGCGCCTTCGCCTTACTGACGCTTTTGATTTTGCCGATGGCCCGGCGTGCTCACTTGGCCGTGCTCGGGCTCGTGGCACTGGCAGCGAGCCTCGAAGCGGCGCAACTGATATTGCCTCATCGCACGGCCAGCGCCCTCGATCTTGCTGGCAATTTCCTCGGCATCGCACTCGGCTGGGGCTTGGTCGCTCTTGCAACACGTTTCATCCGGGCAAGGTCTTGAGATCTGTAGAGGGACAACAAGAGTGGCAATCAGACTTATCGCGCATCCCCGTGCGCCAACCTTCCTAAAGTCGGTTGGGCGTCTGCTCGATAACTTCTGATTGTTTTTGCGCTCACGGGCCGCACCGCCGGCCACTGGGCCGGCTGGCCCTCCGCGGGGGCGGCACTCGTGCCGGGCCGCAGTCGCGGCCTTGAATACTGCCTGACATGCGCCCGCCCGGTCTCAAGACTTTGACCTGATGAATGTTGGTTGGGAGACGCCCGATAGGTTTGACTGGGGCAAGATGAGTGAGGGCCGCAGTCGGGGTCTTAAACCTAATGATTATCGCGCATAGAGATGACGGCGTGTGAGGACGAGCACGAAGGGGAAAAGAGGACGGTTTCGTACGGACAGTTGGGTCTCGGACTGCTTACGCGTGCTCCAAGAGAACTTGTGAAGTTCGCCCACCTCTTCGCATGGAACAAGTCCGATGGTCCCGCTCGCCGATGTGCACGATAGAGAACTGAAGGAGACATCATTGTTCTATATGGAAGATATAGACGCGGTGAAGCAGCAAACAGCTGGGCCTGCGCGTTACCAGCTCTCCGAACGCGAGTCATTGTGTCGCCGGGCGGGTTTCACGACATCGACTACCTCGATCCGGTCGAGAACATTTCGCCGACGATCGACGGCTCAAGGCTTAACCGACGATGAGGTCATCTACATTGAGAGGCAGCTCCCCAGTCGAACGAGCTTCGTTTCAGCCACCAGGTCGCGGCCGTGAAGCGCCACGTCGCGGTCGAGGGAAAGCGGGTCCTCGACATCGGTTGCGGCGGCGGTCTGTTCCTCTCGAAGATAAGGAAGGAGGGCAGCAAGGTCGTGGGCATCGAGCTTGCGGATGAGCGGGCACATGATGCAGCGACCCGGCACGGTATCGAAATCGTGAAGCGTCCCGTCGAGGACGAATATTGGAATGAAAGGAAGGAGACATTCGACATCGTAACGCTCTGGGACGTGATCGAGCATGTCAACTATCCGCTCGCCACGCTCACCGCCGCTGTACGCCTCCTCAAGCGGCCTTTTGCTCGTCGATACGCCCTGCAGAGATGCGTTCTATCACAATGCGGGCGCGCTCTCGTATCGCCTCTCGGGTGGCAGATACCCGATGTTTCTCGACGCCATGTATTCGGCGCACCGCTTCGGCCACAAGCAGATCTTCGCCACCTTCGGGATGAAGGCGCTATACAAGGCAGTCTGCCTGGAGCTGCTGGAGCTCAGAAAATTCCACGAACTTTCGTTCCCGTATAGCTTTTATCTAAGAGTCTTCAAATCGGATGTTGTGGTTGGCATCACGTTGCCGGTCGTCAAAGCGGCGCTCTCCGTCTTTCCGGTACGCAACAAGATGCTAGTTGTCGGCCGCCGGAAATGAACAGTACGGACAAGTAGGTGGCTGGCGACGTCATGAAACTTCCATCCTCGCCACTGCCCGGCTATCGCGGCATGACGTCGCCTTATCCTGGAATGGCCTGCCGCAGTATGCGGCACGGCTCATCCGGGCCGCGATCGATTGCCTCCGCGAGGACTGCATCTTTGTCGGTTAGAAGCCGAGCGTACCAGTCTGCATCATCGAGCAACTTCTCTGCCGAACCTTCCTAAAGTCGGTTGGGCGTCGCTCGATAAATTTGGGTGGTTTGCGATCACGGGCAACACCGCCCGAAATTGCCGACTGGCCCTCCGCGTGGTCGGTGCTCGCACCGGGCCGCGGTCGCAGTCTTGAATAATAACTGCCCTTCTAAGCCCATGCCGTTTGTGGCGCGACGAGCCGGCTCGATGCTTGCGAAGGACCGCAGGCGGCGGCTGCTTGGTAGGAAGACGGAAGAACATGGTGATAGGCGGCACCACACACGACAAGCGCTCCCTGCTTGAGAACATGACCCTCGGGCCTACTCAACTGCAATAGGCCTCTTCGACAATTTTTACTCCACGGCTAAATGCTCTGAACCTGGGTTTTGTTCTCGTCAAAGTTCCTGGCCAACAATTCTGCGGGTGGTAGTGGCATGAAGCTGTACTCTAAAGCTGAACTCAATATCGAAAGACAATCTCAAGTGACGCCCGCAAAAAATAGAACCGTCGACGACGTGCTTTCCCTATACTCCGGTCAAAAGTGTTACTTCTGCCATGACGGCGGCAATAATGGCGATGAACTCATTCGCCAGGGCTCCCTCATCGCATTAAAGAAAGCAGGGTTAATACTATCAAATAACATTCAAGAAGCCGAAGTTATCGTCATTCGCGGAGGCGGCTTTTTGAATGATTTTTCCATGTCGGGCGTCTCAATTGTTCAACGCGCTACAATCAAATCCTATCGCAGCTCTGATTGTTTTGCCACAAAGCGTTAAATTCCTCCCGAGATTTTGGAGCGCTTTTCACGGAACGGGTGTCTCCGGTTTTCTTGTTTGCCCGCGAAAAACAGAGCCTGAAAGAGCTGTCTCGCTTCAATTTCCCGCCAGTCGTAGATGTTGGAATTGATCATGACTTAGCTTTCCGGTTAAACCAAAGTGAATTGATCGAAACCTGGCGCGAAACATCAACCAATGAACACATTCTTATAGTGGAGCGCCAAGACATTGAATTTCCTACGGCAGCGCCGCAAAAGGCTTACCCTTTGCCACGCTTGCGCGCGGCCCTGCCTCAAGAATATCGCCGCATAGCAAAGCGATTAATCAATCGGATGAAAGCCGCGCAGCGCCAGGACAGCGCATTCGCAAAGAGTATGCTGTTGGTCCTAAGGGATAAATGGCCAGAAATCCGCGAACATAAGATTGTTGCAGCGGATATTAGCAATCCTGACATTGCGGATTTTAAAACGTTTTGCAATTTAATCAGGCGCTCTGAAGCGGTCGCGACAAACCGACTTCATGTAGGCATCCTCGGCAATTCTTGGGAGTGACACCTTCTTTCTGAAGGCTCTTATCACAAAATCTCAGGAATTTATGATCACTCCATGACACAGATGCCGAACGTTGCTCTATTGAGATGAGCAATACTCTAACATTGCGCACAACACGCGGGGCAGCCTATCTCGCCACACAAGCACTATTTACCAAGGCTGTTGCCTTTCTCGGCCAGATTGCGCTCGCAAGACTTCTTCTACCAGATGACTGGGGAGTTTTTCGGATCCGGTTTAGCCTTGTGCTCGCTTTCTCGTCTCAATTGGCGCAACTCGGCTTGACAAGTTCTTATCCAACGATATGACGAAATCGCCCGCTGGGGGTCTTGCGCTGTTTGGTTGTCGCTAACAAGTGGGGCTTGTAGCAGGCAGTCTTATGGCTGCTTGCTCCAACGGCATAGCGTTTACCCTCAGGGAACCCGCTCTTGAGCTCGTACTCCAGATACTAGCCGTCGAGCTATTGTTCGTCTCACTTTCCTCTGCACCCCTAGGGATCCTGCGAGCTGAACTGCGCTTTGGCGTAATCGCTGTTACTTCAGCGGGAGTGTCAGTACTACAGACAATTTCGGCGGTTCTTCTGGCTTACTATGGTTTCGGAGTCCTAATCCTTTGTCCTAGCTCGTCCGTTCATAGCGTTCTTCCAGGCTATTATTTATTGGATCTTCGCAACACCGTCAGTTCAATTCCGACCACAAATTGGGCGATGGCCCTTTCTAATCAAAGATTGCACGGCACTTGTCATTGCAGGACTAGCGTTCGCTGCAGTGGAGCATGGCGACTACATAATTCTCGGTTTATTAAAGCGAAGCCAACGAAGTTGGTCTTTACGCTTTTGCCTTTATGCTTTCGGTACAGCTTTGTCGTCTTATGGTTGGAAAATTTCAATCAGCGCTTATGCCAGCCCTTAGTAACCTAAGCGCCCATCCTTCGAGACAAATTGCACAAACCGAACGTTCAGCACGACTCAAGCCTTAGCAGTTGTACCACTATGCTCAGCGCAAGCTCTTGCAGCCGAGCCCATCGTGCGATTAGCATTTGGCGAAAAATGGCTAGCCGCCGGGCTTCCGCTGCAAATCCTTAGTATTGCTGCGGCGTTCCGTGTAGTCACCGCGCCTGCCGCAAGCCTCATACAGGCGCAAGGTCGCTTTTCATTATATTCCGCGCTACATGTTATATCAGGTTTACTCTTTGTGCTTGTTGTCGCCATCTCAACCTACCTCGCCGGGATGGTTGGTACCGCCACAGGCGTCCTCACCCATGCGACGATAGCTATATTCCTCTTCGGCGTTCCCGCTTTTCGAGCTGCATCAAAAAGCTTTTCTTCTATAAGCTCTATACTGGTGCCGGCGTGCCTGGCATCGGAAATCGCTTTATGTGTTGCTACAGTTGCGTTGGCTCAAATTTCTGGACACCCCAATTTATGATCTCATACGCCTAGCCTCAGTTGTTATAGTAGGCGGACTAACATATTTCGTTAGCGTAGCTGTTCTAGCTATTCGCGATGCAAGAGATATCATCACAATAGTACAGTCCTTGTCCAACCACAGCAAAACAAAGACATCACATGACGCCACAGAATGACCATCTTCTGGCAACGGTTCTGATTACAACAAGAGACCGTGTAGATTTGGCCCTAACGCAATCGCGTCGGTTTACCGCCAAGACGTCTTACTTAATCTCTTGGTGATTGACGACGGATCAACTGATGGAACATATGATATAATCCGCCGGAAGTTCCCGAACGCCAAGGTGCATAAGAATGAAAGACCTCTTGGTATAATCACGGCGCGCAATCTCGCTGCCACTATGGTGTCCACTCCCATCTTATTCACCCTTGATGACGACGCGGTTTTTTCATCGCCCCGACAATCGTTTCAAGTACGGTTAGGCGCTTTCAAAATCCGCGCGTCGGAGCCGTTGCTATTCCCCTTATCAACTTCATCGGCGACACCCACCAAAAGATCCGCGTCTTTGATTGGACCGACTGGTCGGACTTTCCCTGCGTTGCGAACTATTCGGGCGGGGCGGCTAGCGAAAAAGAGTGGCTCTTTTTCGAGAACTCGGCGGCTACGGCGGGATAGGAAGACAAGGTGAAGAAAAGAACTATTGCATACGGCTATTAGAAGCGGGCTATGTCGTCCGGGTCGCAAACTCCCCACCAATTCATCATTTCCCCCAACACGGAGAAAGCAACCAGGCACGCATAATGAGAAACGCTGCAAAAACTCTATTATTCACTGGTGGGAACATGTTCCATCCCACCAGCTGCCCTTGCATCTCATCGGGGTAATCAGCAACCAACTTCGCCACGGACTTCTGACAGAAAAATATTTCTGCGGTAATAGCCGGGATCGACCACTGGGTTGTATGCCTTGCAACAAGTATACCGCCGGCCTGTCTCACATCGAACATATAGGTTATATCAACTACTAACAACGAAAACTTTACCATTCTCGACTTTGAAGAAGCACCTCAATCCAGTTCATTCTCAAAAAAAAAGCACTCTCAACCGCCTAGCTCGATCTGCGCCCATTCACGGGAAGTCCTAGCGACCCATTTCCATGCTATTTCCACATAGGCGATCCACGAACTTGGTTACCGATGACACACTCATAAGCCACTATTTAGTTGCCGAAGCACAAACATGACCCAAAAAAATAACGCACCCCAGATCTCAGGCTATATAAAAGCAGCGCCCCAAAGACTTCTGATCAGCTCGCACAATTAACTATCATGGATACTTACTTTATCACATTCGCCGCGCTATTGCCTTTGACCATGGCCCTACTTCCCGGGAGAATATTTCCGAAACGGGCGCAGCAGAGCTCTACAAAACATCTGGTTTTCGCTGGAACGTCCCTACACTTTGTATTGCTATTAATAGCCCTTTTGTCAGGGGTCCGCGGCACCGGATTTGGCGACGACTATCCCGGTTATCATGATTTTTATAGCTACTTGCTACGTTACCAACAGTGGCCCGACCGACTTGTTGGAAAGGAAATCGGGTGGCATTATGTAAATTTTTGGGCAGCGAGTGCTGAAATACCGAGCGGATTTTCTTTGGCGCAGTAACTGGCGCTACCTATTATTTTTTTATCAAAGGGTCGCACACCCATCAATATCTCTTGCCGCTCATGTTCTTCTTCCTTATTTCCACAGGCTTCTTTTTCTGGACTGGAGCGGACTAAGGCAGTCAATAGCAATTATGATATTTTTTCTTTCGGTTCGATATATTTTTGAAAGGAAAGCGTTTCATTATGTGTCACTAATTGCTGTGGCCAGCTTGTTTCATTTGTCCGTTCTAATTGTCGCGCCGACATACCTTGTTACCTACTTGCGTACAATACAAAAGTTGCGCTAATAACTTACCTAGCTTCACTAGCATTTCTTGGCACCTTAAACATAGATGCTGTGCGAGGCCCAATTAACAGCATTTTGGACAACATTGGCATCTTGCAAACCTACGATATGCACGGAAAACAAGGCCACTCGTGCAACAACAAGAAACGGAACAAGTTTGGGCGTGATACTTAAATCGCTGTTCATGGTTTGGATTATCATTCACGGGAAGAAGATTGTAGATAAGAGCAAAGAGCTCGAGCCATATCTTGTCACCGCTGAATGTACGCCATACTTTTTAATATTTTCTTCTCTGTAGAGCTGGCTGGTCGACTAATCACCTATTTTTACATTTGCTTTCCTATTGTGGCGGCAGCGGCCATACGTGTTTCATCAGGAAATAGAGAAAAATTGATTGCTGTTGCTTTTTTGTGCAGCTTTGCCGCAATGTAATTTTTTACAACCTACAAGTTTGTCAACAAGTCTCTTCTGCAAGCCCCTATTAACGCCAGCCTTAACTGCGCGCATTGTTCAAATTTAACTGCGTTCGACATTTATAACCGATACTTAACTTCCAGCAGAGCAAACGGTTAAAACACGCGGATGACCGCACTAGGGTGACACGCCGAAAACAATATCGGATAATGCAATCGACAGCCCTCACATTTCTTTTGCATTGAACCAATGAGACAGAAGACAACATAGTTTCTAAAATGAAGATTATTATTTTACAGCCCGTAGTTCCGTCGTATCGGATTTCTTTGAGAGATTGCGTGCCGAATTAGGCTCCAAATTCTCTGTACATTCATCACAGCAAACTCGTGCTGGCCTTGCCGGGTGTCTGGAAGAATATGATTGGAAGAAACCGCTTGGGTCCTATTGTGAAATTGCACCGGGCCTTCAGTGGCAGGTTGGCGCTCTCGACATCGACATCAAGAGAGGCGATATCATAATTGTATCTGGAGCACCGCGCTGCCTCTCAAATCTTGCCGTGCTGATAAAGGCACGATTAAAAGGCGCGAAAACCGTATGGTGGGGGCATTATATGTCCTCAACAAGTAAAGCCTGGCGCGCCAGCTTGCGACTGCTAATTATGAGGCTGTCTAACTATATACTCTTCTACACCGATTCAAAACTCGCGTACATTCAAACCGTTGGAGGATTTCACTTCTCGAACGTGTTTGCGCTGAACAACGGGATCGAAACTGGCGAGATTATGCAACTTCGCGGAACATATGACGCAACTCATCGCAAAGATCGTATATTGTTTATTGGACGCCTAACACGCAAGGCGAGGGTTAACCTGCTGTTAGAGGCCTTGGCCCACCCGAGGTGCGCTGATATTGAATGCGATATTATCGGATCGGGAGAGATGGAGCCAAACCTGCAGAAATGAGCAAGAAAACTAGGAATACAGTCTCGGATCCGATGGCATGGGGCAACGACTGACGAACGACGGATTAGCGCTGTTGCTGAATATTACAAGCTGTTCGTGTACCCGGGTTGGTTGGATTGAGCCTAATTCATGGCCTTAGCTATGGATTACCTGCCATCGTTCATAACTTACCAAGGAAGCACAACCCTGAAATTGCCGCACTGACGCCCGAAATAAACGGCTTTCTTTTCGATGAAGGCAGCTCTAAGTCTCTCGCAACAGTCATCTCAAAAGCGATTTCGGATGATCAACTGCTGAACGCAATGTCGAAGTCAGCTATACGCGCCACAGACAATTCGTTCAATGCTGAGGCGATGGCACAAAGATTTATCAAAGCCATTACCCTAATTTCTCAAGGCAAACAAGTCGGCTCAGCTAACCAAGCAGACCCTCACACCGATATGTGTTGAGTTCCGTCAACTTCTCCACTTCCTCTGTTGTGCGGAGGTAACACGGGCCACCCTGAACTGAATTACTGCCACGGCTTCAAGATCCGTGATGTAGCCCTCAAGGCGAATACCGAGCAACACTAAACAAAGAAAGACTTTTTCCATAGCGCGTTGCGCCAATAGTTTAATCGAAAAGCTAAACTGTGCTCAGCGGAAATTGCTATTGTTTCGCATTTACCAACGCCGGGGATCGAACCTTGCGCATTTGCCATCATCGCTTTTCGTTCCCTAGAACCGAATTTCCACAATTCGGGATATTTGTTTGATTCGGAAAACAGTTGCGCTTCAGCCTTACAGCAATTGCCGGACCTCGATAGATTAGAGGTTTTAGTAAATAGCGCGCCACAGGTGGGCGCCACCACACCCCGTTCTTAACTCAGCAAATGTAAAACAATGCGCATCGCAATAGTTGCTCACCCACTACAGCAATACGTAACTAAAGTTGAGTAGATGTACATAAACATAAAAAAAAAAAAAAAAA
>CAVWAT010000011.1:0-229783 GCA_963753045.1 uncultured Alphaproteobacteria bacterium | reverse complement strand
CCTGGAGTGTGGCCTCCAACATCGTGAAGTTGCAGGCGCTGCTGAAGCCGAACTGACAGGAGAGAACCGATCGAAGGCTCAGGATTTCAACGCGACCGTCAGTTACGGAACTTGTGCGTCTTTCTAACGGTGCAGCCAACTCAAATGACAAGGTGAGTTATGACGGAAACGCAGGAAGAAGATGAATTGTTCCGGACTGTTGAAAAGCTTCGGAAGGATTGCAAACTGTTTTGGGATCACCAACCGGCGTGGGCTGTACACGACGCGCCCGATCACCCGGATCGCAAAATTGCTGCCTTGTGGGGGCGACTTGTGTCGGAAGAAAATTCCGACCGTACGATCAGTCTGGGGCCTGCGCTGACTTTCACCGACTTCTATAAGATGGCGATTTATGAGATGCGGATTTATGGATCTCGTTCACGAAAAAAATGAGCCGATCTTTTTTATGATAAGGCTAGGTTTTCAGTCGAAGTCTTTTGTTGATAAGATGTACTTATATTAGGTAGACTAGTCTTCCTGGAGAAGTGGCGTCCTGGCCAGCCATAAGTCTCCAACGAGATGATGGATGCGCCAGCACCGAGAAGCTTAACGACCTCCTGCCTGGTGAAAGACCCTTCTTGATCGGTCAAACGGAAAGGGCCCGGCGTAGGGTGGCTCGATCGATCACCCATGCCGGGCCAAAAGTCGGGGAGCGCGAGGTGGTTGCGCGGCATCAAAAGCGCTCGACCCGAACAGATCGCCAGCGAGCTAAACGTCAATGGCCGAACTGTGGCCATGCCGGACCCAGGTTATTCCGATTTGTTGATAAGTCGCACCGGAGCGCCAAGAAGCAAAATCGTTCCAGCTTCGATCGCCGCTTCGGCAGCCACATCCGGGCCGCGACACTCTTCGCCTGCTCACAAGGCAAAGGCTTGGCCTGGTTGGGGAGCAGGTCTGGTTGGGGAGCAGGTCAGGTCTGGTAGGGGCGGAGGTCTGGTCTGGTAGGGGAGGAGGTCTGGTCTGGTTGAGCAAGATGATCTTGGTAGGGGCGGAGGTCTGGTCTGGTTGGGGCGGAGGTCTGGTCTGGTAGGGGCGGAGGTCTGGTCTGGTAGGGGAGGAGGTCTGGTCTGGTAGGGGGAGGGAGTCTAATGATCAGGGAGGAGGTCTGGTCTGGTAGGGGAGGAGGTCTGGTCTGGTAGGGGAGGAGGTATTAAGTGTTGGTAGGGGAGGAGGTCTGGTCTGGTAGGGGAGGAGGTCTGATCTGGTAGGGGAGGAGGTCTGGTCTGGTAGGGGAGGAGGTCTGGTCTGGTAGGGGAGGAGGTCTGATCTGTAGGGGAGAGTGTCGATAGGGAGTGGGGGTAGGGAAACAAAGAAGCCCGGGCCAGGCACAAGGCTGTGAAACAAACAGCAGGCACAGCCCCCACTGACCAAGCTTGTCAGCAGCACCAGGGTCAGGGTCACAAGCGGGAATAGGCGCAGGCATGACCTGTGCCTGGTCAGCAGGCACACCCCCGCACGGGTTTTCCCAAAGGAACTTGTCCAGACTCACTGGGGTATCCCCCGACATCCATTTCTAAGTAAAGCTTGGTAGGCGACTTCACGAGATCGCCCAACATCAGCGTTCATTGCGGAAGATGCTCAGTGCACTGCTCTTGCCGCGCTTGGTGGAGACAATTGTGCTTTGCTCCTCAAGCAGCTTTTTCTCGCTGTGCTAAGGGCAAGGGGCACCTATGGCGCGCAGTAACTGATCAGCGATTCGGTCTATTTCCTGCAGCTCTTCCTGAAAGGTCTCGCCGTGGCGTTGGAGTATTTCCCTTGCTACCTCGGTAGCATCAAGTACAGCCATAATATCGTTATACCTGGACAGGTGCAGGTTGCCCTCATCGTCAAAATTGTCGTCAATCAAGTAACGAAAATCGGTTTCGTTATCCGAGTTAACAGCGAACATACCGAGTTCCTCGCCCTCGCCGAGCAAACGTGCATAGCCTTCCAATCTGAGGCAAGTCACAACGATAGAAACGTCGTCACGTACAATTGTGGAGCTTGGTTGGATCCGCTTGTGCGCGCTCCCTGCTGCAGCATCCATCGCTTCCTGGTGGGCCCTGAAGTTCTTCTCTAGTCGCCGGAGTTGTTTGAAGTTTCCACGGACGAACCGGCAAAGGCGATCGATGTCACCGCCTTGCTCCCGAAGTTGACTGAAACTGCCGCGCTTGTACTGCCGAAAGACCCGTCCCACTGCTCTGTTGCCCAGATGAGATCATCACCGGTAGATTCAGCTCGCCTTGGTTGTTCGTGTTAGCATCGATGCGAGCTCTAACGGCCTTTGCGATTTTGGCGCGTTCCCCGACGATCTCGAATGCCTTGTCTCTCGTCTGGTAAGTGAAACAAAGAAACTCTAGGTGGCAAAACCGTTCGACTTGGATCGCCGCGGAGATAAGTTCAACGTCTTCTTTTCTATTGATCTTAAGATTGCCCATTAGGACTCCTGTTAGGTTAAAAAAAAGTCAGCAAAACGCCACTCACCGAACTACGCTAGAAAGAATGGCGGCCGGGGTGCCTTGAGGACATTGTTTTCGCTTGAACGCTCTGGCGCTTTGAGGGGCGCCGATGATGACGAGCAACAAGCCCTGATCCCGACATCACCTCCATCTCCATCTCCTCCTCCATAAGGTCAGACCAATTCCGACGAACGTCATGAAACAGTTGAGAACTTTTGTTTAATTCGGCTTGCGCCATTCAGCGCTCTGAAGTTGTTTTTGACTGGTCATGAGAGCCCCTTGCAGGCGCGCGACATCTCTTCTCCCATCACATCGTTGACCAGCTCCTGCGCGGACGCTGAACGATGAAGCTGTCGTGAACCGACAGGGCAGGAACGTCTGCCTTTCGCAGCTGGCGCTGTACGCGCCTGCAGATCTCTGCATCAGTGTTTTGAAGCCTCATCCCCATGCCAGTGCACCAGACCTGGCCCAGGTCGCGGAAGTGGTCGGCGACCGCATTCGTTAGTGCCCTGGCATGCTCACGAACTTCGAGGAGGCCATCTTCTTTCAAGCGCTTTTCGATGGCGCCCAGCGCTTTCCGTTTCGTTTTGGCGTTGAGGATGACGTTAAAGGCGAACTTGGTCAGCGTTCGCGGAAAGCCTGGGACCTCGTAGGGGTCTTGTGGTGTGAATTTTGAACGGGAGGGCGAGGCCGCGCTGGGCGTACAAGAGCCTGAGATGACAAGCGCGGTAGTCAAGTTCGACTGTATTTACAGTTGATCGAGATGGCCTCGCGTACCTTTTTCGGAAAATTATGCCACCAGGTTCCGTACCAGCGGCCACCAAAGCAGAGCCTGTCGTTGAAGATTTGGCGATAGCTGCGCCGGCGAGTATCAAGCCAGCATCCGCCGACCCGTAAAAAGCCGCGGGCGTCCTCAATGGTATCTGGATGGTCGATGCCGATGTCGAAATTGGTGAGGAATTCGTTGTGGGCTTTAACATCGCGCCGGCTTTTGAAAGTCCGATCCGTTTCTGGATAATTTATCGGCAAACCGTCGGCGCCGCGCAGGATAATGATCTCGCAGGGTTCGAAAAGAAATTCGACGGGCGTGCGTTCGACAATCGAGACGAGGCGTTCACTTGCTGCAAATCGGGAACGATGTTTTGCGGTCGGCGACGGCTTCGTGCGCCGGTGCTCGATCAGTCCTGCATCCTCCAGCGCTTCGATTGCGGCGAGCACGTTCCCGCGTGAATACCAGGTCGGAAAGTAGCGCAGCCGCTTTCTCGTCTTTGCATAATGATTTCGGTCTCGGCTGTAGAAAATGAATGTGTCAGGTGACCTTGAATAGCCGTATAGCGCATTAGCTAGGAGGCCGACCGCCGCGCAGCGTTGCTTTTTCGATGTTGGGTTCAGCCCAAGAGCCTCTTCGATAACAGAAGCAGGTGAGAGACTAAGTTCTGACCGCAGTGGAACTTCATATGCGAGAAGGCCGCGTTGGGGCCGGTGCCAAGGGTCGCGTTGCGGGCCCGGGATGCTAGTCAACGGGCATGGCGACGGTTCGTCCCAATTCTCTGTCCAGAGCTCCTCATCGGTAGCGGCGAACAGGCGTGTGTCGTCGTCGGCGGACATGCGTCCTCCTTCGCCCTGGCGTACTGGGCTGACGTAGAAGTTGGTGTATGTGGACAGCGACGGGTTGGGGCTGCTGGATAAGCGGCAGTGTTTACGAGATCGCACTCAGGGCTTGCGACCGCGGTGTCATCTGCACGTCAAGCGGCGCCTCACCGGCAAAAGATCCGTGATTGGGTCGATCACACTCACGGCTGAGCGTTATGACCGGGCATCTTATCAGGTCCATTTTTTCTAAAGCGGACCCAGTCAATGATGTCCGACTCACAGTAGCCGACACGATTAGGTGAAAGGCGAACCGGCCGAGGAAACCGGCCGGCGCGCGACTCGCGCCATATGGTCGTGGCACTCAGACCAGAGAGCTCGACGACGTCTTTCGTAGACAGTATCCGCTCAAGAGCACGGCGACCCTTTTCATGATTGGGCGTCGGGAAGTCGAGTTGATTGGTTGATTGTTTGGGCATGGGCAGCTCCGTGTGTTCGGTTGCATGCCCAGGATGATGCAACAGCTTTTAAATCAAGGCTGCAACAAACCGGTGAGAATTTGGAATCGGAAGAAATCAGCATGCGGCGCAGATACGCCAACCTCGAGAAAACAGTAATTTTGGAGCCTGTGACCTTTAGGTCTTCGCTAGTTTGCGAGCCTGAACCAGCTGGCCTTTGACGGCATCGGGTTTCATCCGAATTCCGCTCAGTCGATATACGGCATCAGCAAACGCAATCATCGATTTCGTGATTTTGCCAGGCCGACCCAATACCTTCGTCCAAAAACCGTACACGTTCACTGCAACCTGCGAACGCTCAGGAGCCAGGGCTCTTTTTGTCGCGTAGTACTCCCGCGTGTGTTCTTCGCGGGCGGTTACCGCGGCATGCACATCGCTTGCTAAAGAACGTAATTCGTCGGGATCGAGGTGGCTCTTGTTCCACCGTTCGAGCATGCGCAAGCGGGCTTTCTCACCGACGTCGAGGGACTGTTCGGCTGACGTGGTTTTCCACGGTAAAGGGCCGACCTCTAATTCCTCCTGCCGACGAATTTCGGTCAGTCCGATCTCAGTCCAAACCCACTCCGGGATCATAGGTACGGGTGCGTCTTTTGGAAGGTTTGCCAATTTTGACAGTTCGTTCAGCAGTTGGCGTTTGGTAAAACGCGGCTCGCTTTTGCTTGTAGCCCATGTGATGAGGAGGCATCGTAAGCGTTCTTCGAACACCTCGATTTTATGCTGGGGTATCTCTCCTAGCCTGGCTATACGGTTAAGCTCGCCCTGGTCGATGACAGCGGAATAGAGGAGACCCTCAAAATCTTTCTCAATGTAAATCGATACGAATTTGGAAGGACAACAGTGTGGCTCTGGCTCGAACCTATTACCCTGGTTCCCGGTGCTCCGATCTCCGTCGCCAGTTGACGTCATACTCTGGCCTTCCTGATGGAGCGGCTCTTAGCGGCATTGGACGCACAAGATGTGAAGAGGCGCGGAGCGACAGTGGTGAGACAACGATCTTGCGGGCCAATTATGGGCCAAAACGCTATCTTGTGCGGGGCGGTTTTCGTGCAACCTATTGATTTATATGGCGCACCGGAGAGGATTCGAACCCCTGACCCCCAGATTCGTAGTCTGGTGCTCTATCCAGCTGAGCTACCGGTGCTGATCGCGTATGCTGGCTGACGGGCCGCCCGCATTGGGGGGCGTCAGTGGCCGCGAAGGCGATCTTCTACTCGCTTGCGACGCACAAAGCAAGTGGTGGCCCGCGGTGTGGTTGCAAGCCTCTGTCGGGCAAACGGGCTATCTTGGATCAGGTGGCGGGGAGCGGCTGGAGCTGGTTTGGAGATTGCGCGCCGCGGGATCGGGAAATCACAGCCATGTTGTCGCGCGGATTGCGGGCGTTCGCTCGGCGATGTGGCGTTGATGGTCGTGGAGGGCCCACGTCCGGGCGGACGGGGGCACCGTCATGGGAAGGGTCCGGAGTGATGAACCGTCCGGACGTCGCCGCAGTGTTCCATTTTTGGGAAGAGACCGGCTCAGGGAGGAGAGTGGCTCAGTGAAGAGACCAGCATCGCGGGATTCCGGGCCGCGCGGTAAAGAGCCCTCAGGCCTTTGGTGTGCGGTCGGGGATGCAAATGCAAAAGGCAGCGCCTGGTCCACCGTCGAGGAGTTCGATGGTGCCGCCATGGGCTGTGATGAGTTCTTGGGCGATGGCAAGTCCCAGGCCGGAACCACCGCGCCGCTGCGAGGACTGGAAAGCCTGGAATAAGTGCTCGCGGGCTTTGGGCGGCAGGCCGGGGCCGTTGTCACGCACGACGATTTCAACCTGGCGGCCGTCGCGGCCGGCGCTGATCGCAATCTCGCCCGGTGCAGAATTGCTGGCCTGCCCCTCGAGCGCCTGTGCCGCGTTGCGGCACAGGTTGGTCAGCACGCGGTACAGGTGATCACGATCGGCATCGACGCGCAGGGCATCGTCGATATCAAGCACCCACTCGATGCAGCCGGCGCGGGGCAGGCCCAGTCCATCACCAACTTCCTCGACCAGGGGTCGCAAGCGCATTAGCTCGCGGCGGGGAGCGGCTTCCTCGGCACGGCCAAAGCGAAGGGTATCGTTACAGAAGCTGATGGCCCGATCCAGTGAGGCGATCAGCTTAGGTGCAAAGCGTTGGACGGTCGGGTCGGGTAAGGTCGACAAACGGTCGGAAATGAGCTGTGCGTTGGCCAGCATGTTGCGCAGGTCATGATTGATCTTGCTAACGGCGAGGCCGACCTGGGCCAGCCGGTTCTTCTGTAAGAGCAATTGTGAAAGCTGGCGCTGCATGCTGGCTAGCTCACGTTCGGCAATGCCGATCTCATCGCCGCGCTTAGAGGGTTCGATGATACGGCTCGGGTCTTCGGGGTTTTGCGCGTAGTGCAGCATGCTGTTGGTTATATGCATCATCGGCCTGACCAGAAGATTGGACAGCGCGATGTAAACCAACGCCGCCGTAAACAGCGAGATGATGATCGACAGGTAGAGGATGTTGCGGCCGTAGCGCAAAAGGGCCTGCCGTAACGGCGCTTCGGGGATGACGATCTCGATGAAGTCGTTGGAATCGCCGTTGAGTGGTCCACTAACGCGCAGGGTGCGGTTGTCGCTGCGTACGAGGGCGTGAAGGGCTTCGCCGATCAGCGAGAGGCGGTGGCCGGCTTCGGACAGGAGGTTGCGTTGTTCCATCGGGCGTAGATCAAAATGCGCGTTGATCGTCATTTGCTCGGTTGGCGGCAGGATGATGCTGCGGCGGCCTTCGCGCCGCCAGGAAACGGCTTTGACCTCGGCGGTGCGTAATAGTTCGTCGCGCAAGGGGGCGGGAATTGCGCCGCCTGGTGCCGCGTCGGCCGCCAGGGCCGCCAGGTGCGCCGCCATCAGGCGGTCCTTCAACCAGTTGATACGGTAATTCGCTACCGAGGGTACGAAGATCAACACCTCGGCCAGCATGACGAAGGCCGTCGTGAGTACAAGCAACTTGAGGGGGAGGCGTAGCTTCTGCCAGGTGGTCACGGTCGCGGTCTGACTGGTCCGCGACCAGAAGGGGAGGCGTTTGAGCACGGAGAGCTTGCTTCCCGAGGCAGCGTGCTGCTCGTCGAGCTGGGAGCTTTCGCCGTCATAGGGTCGCCGTTGGGGCGTATCGGCTTTCTGATCCATGCGGTTCCGCGAACGGTCGGCTTATCTTTCAGCGACAAGCCTCAGTCTAAGGTGCGAGTCCAAGTTTAAAGAAACGGTCTCTTTAGACCAGTCCTGTGGTGCCCAGAACCACCGTCACTGAAACGTGGGGCTTTATTTGCAATGCACAAGTGCGCCAAGCACGGTAGCCCGCCAACCGGATCGACCGGCCGGGGGCCGTATTGTTGGGCGTTTCGCGTTCTTCGCGCCGCCTGCGGACGGCATTGATGCTTAACCGAGCTTTGCCAGAAGCCCGATCACCTTACGTACCAGGGGACTTGAGGTTGCGCCGGCATAGAACTTATAGGCGGCGCGCTTGTTGATCTCCGAGAGCGTTGGATAAGGTGAGATCCATTCGGTCATCGCCTTGATCTTCAACTTTTGCGAAATAGCAAGCGACCACATCTGGATCAATTCGCCGGCGTGTTCACCGACAATCGTGGCGCCGAGAATGCGCCCCTTCTTGTCGGTGACGACCTTGACGTGACCGCTTGTGACGCGTTCGGCCTGGGCACGATCGTTTTCGTGGTAGGGCCAGCGCAAGACGGAGACCTTGCCATGCTTGGCGACGGCCTGATCCTCGGTCAATCCGGCATGGGCAAGCTCAGGATCGGTGAATGTAACCCACGGGATGATGTCCTCGTTGACCTTGACCGGTATGCGGAACAGAGCTTTGCGAATGACGATACCGGCGTGGTAGTTGGCGACATGGGTGAACTGCAGGCCGCCGATGACGTCTCCGATGGCGTAGATGCGGCTATTTGAGGTGACGAGACCGGCGTCGACCTTGACACCCTTCCTGTCGAACTTGACGCCGGCGGCTTCGAGGCCGAGGTCGTCAACATTCGGCTTGCGGCCGGCCGCGATGAGAACGTGGGTCCCCTCGACGACTTCGTCCCGGTCTCCGACTTTGATGTGAACGCGAACGTTGCCTGGGCCACCTTCGATGCCGGTGGCGAGAGCTCCTTCGCGGATGTCGATGTCTTCTCCACGCAGATGCTGCAAAACGAGGCTGGTCAACTCCGGATCATCCTTGGCCAGCGCCTTGGCGCCTTCAAGTACGGTGACCTGGCTGCCGAGCCGGCGGTGCGCCTGGGCTAGTTCCAGACCGATCGGACCGCCGCCGACGATAACAAGGTGTTCGATCTTTTGCTGGTTGTCGAAGATCGTTTCGTTGGTGAAGTAGGGGACGGAGTCGAGGCCCGGGATCGGCGGTACCAGGGGAGCGGAGCCCGTTGCGATAACGAAGCGGCGGGCCTTGATGCTTCGGTCGCCGGCTTCAACCGTGGCCTTGTCGATGAAGCGACCGGCGGCTTCGATGACCTGGACACCGAGACCGGTGAAGCGTTCGACGGAGTTGTTAGGCTCAATGGCCTCGATGACGCTTTGGACGTGGCCGTGGACGGCCTTGTAATCGATCCGTGGT
The DNA here is from genome assembly GCA_963753045.1 of uncultured Alphaproteobacteria bacterium. Taxonomy (GTDB): domain Bacteria; phylum Pseudomonadota; class Alphaproteobacteria; order Rhizobiales; family Hyphomicrobiaceae; genus Filomicrobium. The sequence goes on along the minus strand of CAVWAT010000011.1, from coordinate 220,591 downwards.
TCTTGCGGTGAGATGCCGAAGCCGTTCTTTGCGCGCATTAGGTGGGCGCGCTTGCCGGCGGCGATCAGCGCCTTCGATGGGACGCAGCCATAGTTCAGGCAATCGCCACCCATCTTGTGCTTTTCGATCAGTACGACACTGACGCCAAACGCAGCCGCTGCCGCGGCAACAGATAGGCCACCTGAACCGGCGCCGATGACGCAGATATCACACTCGATCGTCTCATCGCGCTTGGCCTCGGCCGAGCCGGATGCGCGACCGCCTGGTGCGCCGGCGGAGGGGCCGTTGGTAGGTGGAGTGCTGCGGCCGAGGACATCTGCTGTTGTGTTATGCGGCTGCATGGCGGTTGCTCCACTTCTTGGCAATAACGGGGATTAGGGCCACTACGCCGATGGCGGCAAAGGCCAAAATGATTTCTTTGCTGACCAGCGTCCCGGCGTCAATGACATATGGGCACGCCGCCTCCCCATTGGCTGTAACACATGCGGCGTGCTCGGCGTTGGTCTTCTCGATAACGGTGCCGAGCTGAGAAGCCGCGAAAGAGAAGGCCATGGTGCCGGGAATTATACCGAAAAGCGTCCCGATGACATACGTGCGCAATGGAACGCCAAGTAAAGCCGGGGCGAGGTTGACGACGAAGAACGGGAAAGCCGGAACGAGACGAAGGAACAACAAATAGCTCAATGCGTTTTCTTGGAAGCCTTCGCGTAGCTTATTGATCGAAGGGCCAGCCTTGACCGCAAGTGTTTCACCGAGCGAGGTCTTGGCGACCAGGAAGATGATGGTGGCTCCGATGGTGGCGGCAACGACGGTCACCGGGCCACCGATCTGCCAGCCGAACAGAAGGCCGCCGGCGAGTGTCAAGGCAAGTGCGCCAGGCAGGGAAAGCGCGACGACGATGATGTAAAGAAGCGCATAGGCGAGGATCGCAACCAGAAGGTTTTCGGAGATGAACCCATCAAGCGTGGCGTAGTTGCGTCCCAGCTGTTCGAGAGAGAGATATTCATGCCAACCCATGGCAAAGACCAAGCCCATGAGTGCAACGATGGCGATGAGGGGACCCCAGGTACGCAACGGATTGGGCTTCGCTTTCGGGGTTTTAGCCGGTTCTTCTGTCTGCATCTTTCCATTCCTTGTCTATCTGGCGCTGAACCGGCTTTATGACCCGCGCTGAGTGCTATTGATGGACCAGTCGTAATCGTAGCTGGCGATGGAATCCGTGCCTTTGAGCTTGGCCTTCAGGTCGTTACTGGCATACTTGCGGACGTGATCGAGAACACCGGCTTCCGTGCCTCCGAAGTCGGCCTGGAACCATTGGTAGATGGATGAGGCTTTGACACTCCTACCTTGCACGTCGATACCGCGAGGATGGTTGATGTAGGCCTTGGCGTTGTTGTCGAGCTGCTCATTCAGTTTTACCCCGGTGAATGCTTCGTGCAGGAGGTTGGGGCAGCCGTAAGAAGCGCAGTTAACAGCGTAATGGACGCGCGGGTCCTTGAAGATGGGCCGCATGATGGTGTGCTCGACGTCATCGAGGCTCAAATCGTGGCCGGCGACCTTGATGATTTTCGCCTTCCAGGGTCCGCCAGCGCCAACGCTCTTTTTCAGAAAGCCCAGCAGGCCTTCGTTGATGGTGATTTCGCGGATCGAGTCGACGGGATACTGATCAAGCACAACGTCGATCGTCTTGGCGTTATAGAGGTTTGCCCAGTATGCGAACTGTTCGGCTCGGTTCAGTTTGCGCGGATCGAGCGATTGGAGCTTGGTGAGGTAGGTTTTCAGGGCCGCATGGCCGGTTGCCTTCCAGGCGGCATAGTCGACGCGGTTGATGCCATCCTCGCCGGCGGTGACGTATTTGGTCAAAAGACCGTTCCAGGCACCATGATCGACGGCGTCGGCCGAAGTGGCAGCGTGGGCCTTGAAGGTTTTCGTGATGTCTTCCGCCGATGCCGATGCGACAGTTGTGAGTGAGACGGCCAGAAATGCCGCCATCACCCAACCGGCGGTGCGGTTGAGAAATGCGGTGGGAACGCTCATGATCATAAGTCCTCGTTCATTATTCAGTTTGCTCATTTGCCGATGGCCAAATGCTCGTGACGGTTCAACCTGTTTCAGGCATGTTTTTGGTTGAGCCGCCAATTGGTCCCTCAGCGAGCGGAAACATGAACGAGGTTGCGCGGGAATAGAACGGCCTTTCAAGCACTCGTGAAGCCGGAGGAGTCTTCGTGAAGGGCCGTGAACAGTGGATCCAGTGTCAGGCCATTTGTGGCGAAGGAATTGTATTCCCGTTCGTGCTTCGTACCGGAGTTTGACTTTGCCAAAATGCGCCCGTATAAGCGCGTGTTCGACGATTTTGGTCGAGATCCGGGCAATCTTTATCAGCGGCGCTCCGCGGTGGTCGGCAGCGCGCTATCCAGCGATGTCGCCGGCTACCCGGACATATTGCGGGGTGGCGATCCTCAGGTATTTGGAGAGAAGACGTGAAGCGCACTTATCAACCCAGCCGGCTTGTTCGCAAACGGCGTCACGGGTTCCGCAAGCGGATGGCGACGAAAGGCGGCCTCCGGGTGCTGGCTCGGCGACGCGCGAAAGGCCGCAAAAAGCTATCGGCGTAAGTTTTTGCCCACGCGGGCCGGCCAACCGCCTATCGAAACACTTAAGAAACGCGCGGAGTTTCTGCGTATCCGAGGCGGAGCACGTTGGAGTGCGATGTCCTTTGTCATGGAGGCCCGGCCACGTCGCTTGGCGTCGCCGGATGCGCGCGGAAGAGAACGAAGCGTTGAATTGCCGGATAGCGAGCAGATCTCAAGCGCCAGATTTGGCTTCACAGTGACAAAGAAGATTGGCAACGCGATCACCCGAAACCGCATTCGCAGACGGCTCAGGGAAGCAGTTCGGGCCGTTGCACCAGCATACGCCAGGGCTGATTGCGACTACGTGCTGATCGCGCGGCGGGGGGCCTTGACGCAACAATTCGCACAGCTCACCGAGGACGTCACAACGGCTTTCCGCCGCATTCATGCCGTCCTTGATGGGACGTCAGCGCGTCGAACCAAACGGCCGCATGCTAGTCGAAGTCCTCATGCCAAGCCGAAAACTGAGTGAGCGGGTTATATTGAGCGTGCTTGGTGGAAGCATTTCGCCGCCACCGATATAGACGAGCGCGAGAAACATGCCTGCCGGAACCGACGGCGGTTCGATATGGCGGCGCTGACAGGAACGTGAGCCGAGGCGGTGATGCAAAGTCAAGATCCGGGCAATCAGAACAATCTCCTGCTGGCAGTCGTTTTGTCGATGGCGGTGTTGCTGATGTGGCAGCTGGCGTTTCCGCCCCCGAAGCCCGTGGGTGCGCCAGAGCAGCAAACCGAGGCGCCCACGTCGAAGACCTCGCCCGGTACACCTGGAGTTGTTGGCGGATTGGATGCCGCCGAACGTAGTGCAGCGGCAAGCCCACGTGTTGCGATCAAAACCCAATCGATCGAGGGATCGATTTCGCTCAAGGGTGCGCGCATCGATGACGTTCAACTGGTGAACTATCACGAAACGCCGGACCCCAGCAGCCCGAAGGTGCTGCTGCTGCAACCCTCGAATTCGCAGCATCCCTATTTTGCCGAGCACGGTTGGTTGGCGCCAGGGGGCGCTAAAGTTCCGGACAAGAACACCATTTGGTCGGCCCCCGATGGGGCCCAACTCACCGCGGATCAGCCGATGGTGCTGTCGTGGGACAATGGAGCGGGGCTGACGTTCAAGCGGACGATTTCCGTTGATGAGAACTACTTGTTCACTATCGACGACGAGGTTTCGAACGCTTCGGGTAACGATGTCATCCTGCATCCGTACGGGCGGATCTATCGTTATGGTACTCCTGAAATCGAGGGCTTCTTCGTTCAACACGAGGGTATCATTGCCTGGCTCGGTGAAACCGACCGTCTCCAGCAGTTCAGCTACTCGGGAATCCTGGACGAGGAAAAGCCGCAGACGTTCAGCAATATCACGGGTGGCTGGCTCGGCTTTACCGATAAGTATTGGGCGGCCACGCTGATTCCCGATCAGGAGAAAACCTATTCGGTCAAATTCTCGACGCCGTCACGCAAAAGCGCGACTGAGCGCGAATCTTTCCAAACCGACTATCAGCAAAGCCCGGTCACGGTCGTGAACGGCGGCACCGCTAAGGTAACTTCCCGGTTGTTCGCGGGTGCCAAGAAAGTCGACCTAATCCAAGATTATGAAAACAAATATAAGATTCTGGATTTCAGCTATCTGATCGATTGGGGTTGGTTCTTCTTCATTACGAAGCCGCTCTACTACTTGTTGAACTGGCTCAATGGGCTGTTTGGCAATTTTGGATTGGCGATTTTGGCGACGACCGTCATCGTCAAGGCGGCATTCTTCCCGTTGGCCAATCGGGCATATGTATCGATGGCGCAGATGAAGAAACTGCAGCCTGAGATGGAGAAGCTGCGGAAGCGTTTCCCTGAGGACAAGCAAAAGCAGCAGCAGGAGATGATGGCGCTCTATCAAAAGGAAAAGATCAACCCGCTTGCCGGTTGCTTCCCTATCCTTTTGCAGATCCCCGTATTCTTTGCCCTCTACAAGGTGTTGTTCGTCTCGATCGATATGCGGCACGCACCGTTTTACGGTTGGATCACCGATCTTTCGGCACCCGATCCCACATCGGTCTTCAATCTGTTCGGGCTGTTGCCGTTCGCGGTGCCCGACTTCCTTATGATCGGCGTGTGGCCGCTCATCATGGGTATAACGATGTGGCTGCAAATGCAGCTCAACCCAGCGCAGCCCGATCCTACCCAGCAGATGATCTTCAACTGGATGCCAGTGATGTTCACCTTCCTGCTGGCGACTTTTCCGGCGGGGCTCGTTATCTATTGGGCCTGGAACAACATCCTCTCGTTGACCCAGCAGTACGTGATTATGAAGCGGCAAGGTGCTGACGTACCGCTGATCGACAACTTGAAAAAGACGTTCGCGGTGGTCGGCGACTTGATACTTAAACGCAAAAGCGAATAGGGCGGGGTCGAGAAGTCCTCGTCCAATAGCCCGGCGATGGCCTGCTGGGAGCCGGATTCCATATGCAAGACGACATTCAACCGTCAGCCGATAATATCGCCGCTGGTGAAGCGCTCTGCCATCGCCGCTGGGACTTCGTCAAAGGCGTGGCCGCGTTAGAGCACCTGCCGGAGGCCGACCGTTCCGAGATCGCCTTCGCTGGCCGTTCGAACGTCGGGAAGTCGAGTCTGATCAACGCCCTGTTGCGGCAGAATGGGCTCGCCCGAACATCGAACACTCCGGGACGGACGCAGGAGCTTAACGTTTTTGCTCCGGCTGCCGGTGAAATCGCCCCACCGGTCTTTCTTTTCGACCTGCCAGGGTATGGATTCGCAAAAGCGCCAAAGGCCAGGGTCGATGCTTGGACAGCGCTCGTAAAAGACTATCTGCGCGGGCGTCCGACGCTGAAGCGTGTGTTTTTGTTGATCAATTCACGGCATGGCATCAAACCCGTCGACAGCGAGATCATGGAAATGCTCGATATTGCGGCGGTGAGTTATCAGGTCGTGCTGACCAAGTCCGACAAGATCAAGGAACCTCAGATCGTAGCCTTGCAGGCTGATACGGCAAAGGCGCTAGCAACGCATCCGGCCGCTTTTCCGTTGGTGCTTGCGGTCTCATCAACGAAGGGAACGGGTCTTTCCGCGTTGCGTGGGACCATGGCACAGGTGCTCGAGATCTGAGCCGGCAAGTCCCGGGAACTCGGACGCCGCAGAAGAGACCTGGCGAAACGAATAGTTTCATCTGGCTTCTGGAATGCCTCCCGCCAGTTTTCTTGCGGTTCGCCGGTGGCGCAGCAAGCAGTGCTCTGATTGGGTTATTGGCGCATTAGCGGTTCGATGAACGGCTCCAGCGCCGTCCAGATCTGGGCGCCGAATTGCGCCAGGAGGCCTCCCATTACCGCAGCAATGGTCCAACCCGCGGCGCGTTTGGCAAGCACACCATAGTTGGCGGAAACCTTGATCTCGATGATTTGGTCAGGCAGCGCAGTTTCTGCGGCCAAGCCGTCCGGGCCAATCGTTCTCGCCGCAACAATCAGCTGAAGACGCCGTCTACCGCGCAGTTTTGGCGTGATGCTCCAGCGCCAGCGGGCGTAGTCGTCAGCCATCAGGCCAAGGGCGTTCTCAATCCATTGCGTCTCCGGTGAAGCCGTCTCGATATAAAAGCCTCCTTCCGGAGAGCGTAGACGGACGCTCATCGCCTTGGTCACCCGAACTTCGTGGCGGAAGGCCGTGTTACCGACATCGAGGCCGTCGGAAATCGCTTTAACGTCGGCCTTGGCGATGCGCACTTCAACGGGGACCGTGAGGCCGACCCGCATGCGCCGGGGGATGGTCTCGATGAGTTGCCCCGGCATGACCGTGGAGGGGTGCGCGGAAGGCTGCACGGAGGGCGGCGGCGGCGCACTCTGTTGCGGCACGGTCGCCCGCTCAAAATGGCCGAAGACTTCTTCTGGCGATGGTAACGGGGCGGCGTATCCTCCGCCGGGATGTGGCGCAGGTGGGTTTCGCGCGGCTGGCAAGCCGGTCCAAGGCGGCTCGCGCCGGAATTGTTCGCCACCCGGCCGTTCATGACTGGCGGCATCGGACTGGCCAGCTGGGACGGAGGCTGGTGGTCGCGAAGGGACTCCTGGCGGTATCGGAGGTGGCGCGCCGCGCGGTGTCGGTGCGGTTACCGTTGGCGCCGGCCCCGAAGGGGGCGGGGCCCAACCCGGTCCCGGGGGCGCTGCGACAGGCGATGGCGTGGCGGGCCGTGGCTGCTGCGCACGGGAAGTCGGAGGTGGTTGCGCGGGCGCGGAACGTTGCGCTGGGGCGTCCTGCCCCGGTGTTGCGGCTGCGGGCTCAGGGGGATTGGTAAAGTCCGCCGTTTCCGGCGGTGCAGCGGTTTGCTCAGCTTCGGCTGTGTCCGGCGTGATGCCATCTTGCGAGGCTGCTTGTTGCTCGGAGATTTCCGATTGTGCGAATTGATCGTCTTCGCCGGCAGGTTCGGCTTTTTCGCTGTAACCCAACACCCGCCGGTCTGCGATGCGGGCACGTGCGTTGGCGAGGATTTCGCTCGTGTCGGGGGCGCGCTGTCCCGATCCCGCTGGTTGTGGCGCAGGAGTTGGTGCCGGTATAGGTTCGGCTGCTGGGGCGGGTGGTTCTGCCGCAGTTTCCTCGACCGACTGGGCGGGCTTGCCGATCTCATCGGGTGGCGAGGCGGGCTGCTCGGGTGCAGTCCTTGTGGTCTGCCGGATTGCTTGTATTGCGGCTTCGAATGTGAGGCCGTGAGCGCGAAGCAGCCCCGCGGCGTTAGTGCGACCGTCGCCGATGATTGCCGCAAGTACAATGGCGCCGTCGATCAGATTGCGGCGTCCTGCGCGTGCGGCGACGGCGGCGGCGTTAAGGATACGGCGTAATTCGTCAGAAATGGCTGCAGTGCCGCCTTCGCCTGGCGGTAACCGCTGTTCGATGCGGCCGATCTGTTCCGAGACGTCGGTTTGCAGATTCGAAATTTCGACACCGCTGGTCATCATGACCTGGCGGGCGTCTTCGTCCTCGGTCAACGACAGCAGAAGGTGGTCGAGCGCAACCTCGGTGTGAGACTGCTCCTGTGCATACTGGGCGGCGCGCGCAAGCGTCTGGCCGAGCGTTGCCGACATCGGTATCGGTGCCAATTGATCGGCGATGCCCGCCCCCATGTCGTGCTCCCCTTAAGCCTTCCGCCTGTTCGCCAAATACCTGAGTTGCGCCCGCAGCGACCTTCTATAGCGTTATGGTTAGGTCGGATAGCAGTAGAATGTGTGCGAAATCCGCTGTTTGTTTCGCAGCGCAGTACAAGTGCGATATATAAGTGCCGAGAAGCAACAATCTGTGGCAATCACGCCCGATTACAGCTCTTTTTCTGGGTGACGGCGCCTTTTACACGGGCGATGGAACGGCAACGATGGATGGTAAGAAAAAACGTGCGCATGCTCCGCAACTGGCGGGCTCTCAAGCGGGAACGGATGAGATCACGGCGCACGTGCAAGCGCGAATCCTGGCCGAAGCCCTTCCGCATATGATTCGTTACGACGAACAGACGGTTGTTATCAAATTCGGTGGCAACGCCATGGGCGATGAAGAGCTGGCCAATGCGTTCGCGCAGGATGTGGTTTATCTGAAGCAGTCAGGCGTCAATCCAATCATTGTGCATGGCGGCGGGCCGCAGATCGCCAAGATGCTTGCCAAGCTTTCGATCGCATCGGAGTTCGTCAACGGTCTGCGGGTGACCGATAAGCCGACTGTTGAAGTCGTGGAGATGGTGCTGGCAGGTGCGATCAACAAAGAGATCGTATCCGCCATCAACCGGCAGGGCGGCAAGGCCGTCGGCATTTCCGGCAAGGATGCCAACTTGATGATCGCGACACGGATCACCGAGATGCCCGACCCTACCTCCAATATCATGAAGGCGGTCGATATCGGGTACGTTGGTGATCCGAAGTATGTGAATCCGCATATCGTGGACGTCATTTCAGATTCAGATCTGATCCCGGTGATTGCGCCCGTCGCGATGTCGCTGGACGGTGAGACGCTCAACGTCAATGCCGACAGTTTCGCTTCGGCACTGGCGGCGCGGATGAAGGCGAAGCGTCTGTTGCTGTTGACCGACGTCGCCGGCGTGCTGGATGGAGACAACTCGCTTATTTCGACTTTGACGGTTGCAGAAGCGCGTGGGCTCATTCGAGATGGAACCATTACTGGCGGCATGATCCCGAAGGTCGAAGGGTGCATCGAAGTGGTCGAGGCAGGAGTAGAAGCCGTTGTTGTTATCGACGGACGCGTACCGCATTGCGTGCTGTTGGAATTATTCACCGAGCATGGTGTGGGTACGCTGGTCGGTCAGGAAAATAGGATCTCGTGAGTAGGAAGCCGCGAAAACGTAATCCCTCGGAGAACGGGACGACAGCCGAGACGGAGACCGTTCTTGGCGGCGTCCCACGCGGGTTCGATGAGACCTTGATTTGGGTCTTCGATCTCGACAACACACTGTATCCGGCTGAGTGCAATCTGTTCGCGCAGGTTGACCAACGTATGGGTACGTTCATCGCAAAGGAACTCGGCATTCCCTTCGCGCAAGCGCGGCACCTGCAGAAGGCCTACTACCGGCAGTTCGGGACAACTCTGTCAGGATTGATGCAGGTTCATAAGCTGGCGCCGGAGCCGTTTCTTCACTACGTTCACGACATCGATCTGACTTGCGTTCCTGAGCTGCCGGAATTGAAGTCCGCAATCAGCGAGTTGCCTGGGCGCAAGCTGATCTTCACTAACGGCTCGCGTCGGCACGCAGAGAGAGTTGCGGGAAAGCTCGGCGTCCTCGATGAGTTCGAAGACATCTGCTCGATCGAGACTTGCGAATTTGTGCCGAAGCCCGAGGCGGAAGCCTTCGACCGGATGGTCAAGCATCACGGTTTTGCGCCTGAGAACGCGGCTATGTTTGAAGATATGCCACACAATTTGGAAGCGCCGCACGTGCTCGGGATGACCACCGTGTTGGTGCATTCAGATTACTACGACCATCCCGTGCAGTCGAAAATCAAAGGCTGGAGCGCGCCGCCTGAGCATGTCCACCACATGACGGACGATCTCATCGCGTTTCTTTCGGGGATCAAACCGAAACAAGAGTAGCTGAGATACAGGCAGGGGGGCGGCGACACCAAATTGGCGCCGATCATCCGCCTACGGCTTCCCTCGACTTAATTGCTCCGCGTGACTTCTACGAGATTGTCGGAAAACGACGGGGCGTGGCCCATGTCGGTGAATTCCGCGGAACTGATGCTGTTGACGGTGCCAACGTTCAACTGCCGCCAATAACCAAGCGTTGCAACCACGACGCCAGGATTTACGTCATCGGTCACTTTGGCCAAGGCCTTGAAAGCGCCGCGTCCGTTGGCGACCTGGACTTTGTCACCGTCGACGATCCTGCGCGGTTCGGCGTCCGCAGCATTGATGAGCACGAACTGTTCACCCTGTCCCTTGATTTTTTGCTCCATGTTTGCGTAGCAGGAATTCAAGAATCCGATGGCTCTTCGGTGAGACAATGCTGAGCGGATACTTGGCAGCCAATTGCGGATTGCTGGCCGGCGATTCTCTTGGCGGTGTGTAGTCGGGTAGGGGATCCAACGGTTCGCCAGGCTGGAAGCCTTCGTACATCTGGCGGAACGGTCCCGCGACGAAGTTTGTTGCCCCTTCGACCAACAATTGGCATTTGCCCGTTTCCGTCGGGAAGTTGCCTTCCTTATGCGGTGCTCGGTCGTCCTTGGTGCCGACGTTAAGGCGCGCGTATCCGTTTTCGCGGAGATATTCGAGGTCGATCCCTTCGCAAGCGGGAGCATTCCAGTCGACGTAGTTCTCCAGACATTCGGAGTCAGACCATTTGAAGTTTTCCTCCTCAAATCCCATGCGCTGGGCGAGGCGGCGGAAAATCTCGTTGTTCGGAATGGCTTCTCCAGGGGAGTTGGCGCATTTCGCGTTATAGGTCAGATAGAGGTGGCCCCAGGACAGGATCATATCCTCCATCTCGGCACCCATCGAGGCTGGTAGGACGATATCCGCGTAGGAGGCCGTATCGGAGATAAAGTGCTCGGCGGATACCACGAATAGATCTTCCCGCATCAGGCCTTCGACGATCTTGTCGGTTTCGGGCGCTTGGGTGACCGGGTTCGAGTTCCAGCACATCATGGATTTGATCGGTGGATCGAGCTGCATTTCTCCGGTTAAGGCGCGGCCGATCTGCAGGTTGTTGACGACGCGTGTTCCTTTGGGGATTAGGTCGGGTCTGCAGATAACGTCAAACTTGTAGGGGTGTTCCCAGACGGGGAACTGGGTGACGCCGCCGCCGACGTGTCGCCACGCTCCAGTCAGCGCTGGAATGCAGGTAACGGCACGGATGGTCTGGCCGCCGCCATTGTGCCGTTCAAGGGCTACGCCCATGCGGATCGCCGCCGGTTGGGCGGTGGCAAGTTCGCGCGCCAGGGTGCGGATGTCGTCGGCCGCAACGCCTGTGTTTTCAGATGCCCATTCCGGAGTGCGGGTGCTGGCCCGATCCTTCAGTTCGGCGAAGCCAGAGGTGTACTTGTCGACATAGTCCTGATCGACGAGTTCCTGCTCGATGATGGAATTGATCACTGCCATCGCCAACGCGCCATCGGTCCCCGGCTTAGGACAGATGTGCCAGTCGGCTTCCTTAGCGGTCCTCGAAGCATAGGCGTCGATGACGACTACCTTCGCACCAGCCCTTTGTGCGTCTTTGACGATTGCCCAATGGTGGAGGTTGGTGCTGACGCTGTTGCAAGCCCAGATGACGATATATTTTGAATGAATGTAGCTTTCCGGATCGAGACCAGCGGTCGGGCCGACTGTCAGCAACCAAGCCGTGCACGACCCTTCACCGCAAAAGGTCCGCTCGCAAACCGTGGCGCCCAAGCAATTGAAGAAGGCGTCGCCACCGTTGAGGCCGTGGACCAGTCCTTGATGCCCCAAGTAGCTGTAAGGGATGATGGCTTGGGGGCCATGCTCTTCGATAATCGCTTTCCAGCGGCTCGTGATTTCGTCGAGAGCTTTGTCCCAGGTAATGCGCTCAAACTGCTTTGAACCTTTTGGTCCGGTGCGGCGCAACGGGTGCAGGAGGCGGTCTGGATGATAATGGCGGTTTTCATAATCCTTCAGCTTTACGCACAGACCGCCTCTGGTCATGGGATGGTCTGGGTTTCCCCTTACGCTCGTTAGCTTCCCATCTTGGACTTCGAACAACATTGAGCATGTGTCGGGACAATCGTGCGGACAACCGCCAAAAAAGACACTCTGCTTGGGTTGTTCGTTCATCTGTTTCCTCCGGTTTCGCCTATTTTATTGGGACTTTACGTCCGGCACCCCAGTTTCAAACACTGCAATCTGGAGCGAGGAGTATGTGGCGGTCGAGTTTGGCGGCATCTTGTCATCGACCAACGTCGGTGTCCACAATGTCCACGGTATCTCCCCGTTGTGCACATTACATCGGCATTCCATGCCCCGCGCTGGCGATAGAGACTGTACGCGGGATCGGTTATCGGCTCCGGGCCGACGAAAACGCGTGAGGTTTGCAAGCACCTGACGTGCTGTGACCTACTCCACATCGCCCGGCTCGAAGCGATAGCTCTCGTTGCAGAATTCACAGGTAACTGTAATCGCGCCATCTGGCTCGCGAAGGTCGTCGAGACCTTCGGCGGCAAACTGATGGAGAAAGCCTGTCACGCGCTCGCGTGAGCAGCGGCATTGATCGATCAGTGGGTGCGGGTTCTGGACGCGGACGCCCTCTTCGTGGAAGAGGCGATAGAGCAGGCGCTCCAGCGTTAATTTCGGATCTATTAGCTCGTGATCCTCGACGGTCGCGGCAAGCAACTTGGTGCGGCGCCAATCGTCGTCGTCTTCGCCCGATAAGGGCAGGGGCTCGCCTTCGGTTTCCGTTTGCGGCGTGCCGCCGGAGTGCGCGATGTGCTGCAAGAGAAGACCGCCCGCCCGCCATGTCCAGGCGTTGCCGCCGCTGCTAGGCTCGTAGACGCGGGCGACGGCAAGACGAAGGAAAGTCGGCAGCTGCTCGGACTGGCGGAAGTAGTTCATCGCCGCGCTGGTGAGTGTTTCGTTTTGCAGGGCGACGATCCCCTGGTAGCGGTCCATGTCGCCGCCCGGATCGATTGTCATGGCAAGGTGTCCGGAGCCGAGGACCAGCGGTTGAGCCGGATTTGAACGGCCGGCATCTTGAGGGTTGCGGGCATCGAGATCGGCTTGCAAACGTTCGGCGTCGAAGCTGGCATAACCACGCAGGTGGCCGGGGGTGTCGTAGTTGACTACCAGCATGTCGAGCGGACCGTCGGTCTTGGTCTGCATGATCAGTCGCCCATCGAATTTGAGCGCTGTCCCCAGCAGCGATGTCAGTGCGAGCGACTGTCCGAGAGCTTCGCCGACAGCGTCCGGGTATTCGTGGCGAGAGAGGATGCGGTCGAGGCTAGGTCCGAGCCGAACAATGCGTCCGGAGATGTTTGAACGAACGGTCTGGAACGGGAGTACGAGATCGTCGGTGAGTGCGGCGGAGCTGCCGTTTCCATCGCCCCCGTCGTTGCTGCCGTTACCCGAAGCTTCCACCACGACGTCTCTCAAGTACTGAAATGTGAATATGGGCTATGCGCCCAGGCACCAGGACAATATTGCTTTTTGCGCATGCAAGCGGTTTTCGGCTTCGTCAAAGACAACCGAGTGGGGCCCCTCGATAACTTCATCGGTGACCTCGTTGCCGCGGTAGGCTGGCAGGCAATGCATGAAGATGGCGTCCTCTTCAGCTTTACCCATGAGTTCTTCGTTAACTGCGAAGGGCTGGAGCAGAGCCTTGCGGCGGTCGGCGTCCTTCTGGCCCATCGAAACCCATGTGTCGGTCACCACACAGTCGGCACCGCTGACGGCGGACGTGGCACTGTCGGTGATGCTGATACGGCCCTTGTTGACTTTGACCCACTTCTCAATAGCTGGATCAGGGCGCAGTGACTCCGGACAGGCGATTTGCAGCTCAAACCCGAATTGGACCGCGGCCTGCATCCAGGAGGCGGCGACATTGTTGCCATCACCGACCCAAGCGACGGTGCGTCCGGTGATTGGACCCTTGGCTTCCTCGAAGGTGACAATGTCGGCGATGATCTGACACGGGTGGCTGCGATCTGTGAGGCCGTTGATGAGCGGGACCGAAGCGTGCCGTGCGAACTCGATCAGGGTGTCGTGAGAGTTGGCGCGCAGCATAATAGCGTCGACGTAACGCGAAAGAACGCGCGCAGTGTCGGCGATCGACTCGCCGCGACCAAGCTGCAAATCGGTGTGATTCAACATGATCGTCTGGCCGCCGAGCTGGCGCATGGCGACATCGAAAGAGACGCGCGTCCGGGTCGAAGGCTTTTCGAAGACCATGACGAGGACGGTCGTGTCGGCGTCTTTGGGCCGCATCGCTTCTGGAACACGCTTGCCGGCGCGTTTCATGGCGTGGGCCGTGTCAACGATGCCACGCAGCGTTTCCGCGTCAATGGAATCTAAATCGAGAAAATGGCGGAGGGTCATGTGTTCAACCCGCGGTCTCCATGAGGACTAGATTTTCAGAGGGTGTCTTTGCGAAGCCGGGACAGAGCCTGATACAGTCGAGCGATGCCGTCGCTGATTTCGTCTTCCGACACGTTAAGAGGGGGAAGAATGCGCACGACATTGTCGCCCGCTCCAACGATGAGGAGATGTTCGTTCGCGGAGGCGGCGACAAGATCGCTGGAGGCAATCCGATCGTGAAGCTTCAAGCCGCACAGCAGGCCAGCGACACGCACCTCGGCTACAAGATCCGCAAACTGGTCCTCGATTTCCGCCAAACGCTGCCGCAGGAGGCCTGACTTGCGGCTGACGTCCTCCAGGAATCCCGGCTCCAGGACGATATCAAGCACGGCGTTGCCGACTGCGGTGGCCAAGGGATTGCCGCCGAAAGTGGAGCCGTGCGTTCCCGGCTGAAGACCGCTTGCGGCGTCTTCGGTCGATAGTATCGCGCCGAGCGGGAAGCCGCCGCCGATCCCTTTCGCAACAGCCATGAGGTCCGGGGTGATCCCGGCCTGCTCATAAGCAAACAAGGTGCCGGTTCGACCGACGCCGGTTTGAACCTCGTCGAGGATAAGGAGTATCTCGTGCTTGTCGCAGAGCTCGCGGAGACCCTGGAGGCACTGAGGTGGGACAACCCGGACACCGCCCTCGCCTTGGACGGGCTCAATCATGATGGCTGCTGTCCGCGGTGTGATGGCTACTTCGATGGCGTCGTGATCGGCAAACGGCAGGTGGTCGAAACCGTCGACGGCCTCGCCGAAACCTTCCAGGTGTTTCGGATTGCCGGCTGCCGACAGCGTTGCCAATGTCCGGCCATGGAAGGCGCCTTCAAATGTGATGATGCGCCAGCGCTCGGGATTACCCTTTACATAATGGTAGCGGCGGGCGGCCTTGATAACGCCCTCGCAGGCTTCGGCGCCGGAGTTGCAGAAGAAGACCTTGTCGGCAAAGGTTGCCGCGCACAGGCGTTCGGCGAGACGTTCTTGCTCGCCGACGCGATAGAGGTTGGAGGTGTGCCACAGCTTATCGGCCTGTGACTTTAGAGCCTCAATGAGATGCGGATGGGCGTGACCCAGCGCGTTGACGGCGACGCCAGAGCCGAAGTCAAGATACCGCTCATTGTTTTCAGTGATCAGACAGGAGCCTTCGCCGCGCTCGAAAACAAGGTTGAGGCGTGCGTAAGTTCCCATCACAGCAGGCGATGGGCCCGAAACTTCTGAAGCAACAATTGCGGAAGCTGCTTTCACTTCAGCCATCGCAAGCGTCCCACTCAATCCAAAATCAAAAAGGCCGCCAAATCAGGCGGCCACGTGCGAAATAATGTGAATAGGCGTGAGGAGGCGTACTGTCAACGCAAGATAACGCTCATCTGAACGCCGGTGTCTGCGGTTTTCGGGCGGCTTCACGGTCTGGGCGAGGATGCAACCGTCCGAATCGTCGATGTGGCGTTAGGGACACAAAAAAAGTCAACGACCGGTAAACGCAATCGACGGCCTTGTGGCCTGCGATCGCTCTGTTGTATTCAGGAGGGGTCTGGCACGACATGTAGTATCGCGTTTCAAGTATTCCGCTCTATCTCGTCGCCAGCACGCGTCAGCCGATGTGTATCCCGGCTCTGATTTGTTCGCGTGAGTTTTCGTCCAGCGTCAACAGTGAAGTTTTAGCAACCGATCGCTTTCGGCTGTGCAGAGTCTTGCGCGCCTTTATTGGGCCGCGCCTCGAGATGAACTGCGTGTGCTTCGGCGACCGGCAGTAGGTCTGCGCTTCTGACAGAGCGCGACTCTATTGTGATTCTGTGAGGAGCAAAAGCATGTCCTGGACCGACGAGAGAGTGGAGCTCTTAAAGAAGCTCTGGTCCGAAGGATTGAGTGCCAGCCAAATTGCGGGCCGGCTTGGTGGCGTGACCCGTAATGCGGTGATCGGCAAAGTGCACAGATTGGGGCTGTCTGGACGGGCGACAACGTCCCGTGTCAAATCGCACCGACCGCGCAAACGCAATCCGAACGCGATTAAGCGTCCGGCTAGGCCGCGTTTCCCAACGGCAGGGAATCCAGCGGTTCGCGAACTCTATAGTGGCGAACCCTATATCCCTGCGGTCGAGGAAATCGATATCCCGGAAGCGCAGCGAAAGACGATCCAGTCGCTTGAGGCATGCAGCTGTCGTTGGCCGGTTGGCGATCCACAGACTCCAGATTTCTACTTTTGCGGGGGCAAGGCAGTGCCTGGTCTACCGTACTGCGAACACCATGCGCGGCGAGCCTTCCAGGCTCCGGCACCCAAGCGGCGCGAGCGCGAAAGCGTCGAAACGATCCGTGCCGCTATGGCCCGCGTCGAGGCAGAGGGTAGCGCAACAGCGAAAGAGTTGACGGACGCCTAGTCCGTCGGTGTGACAGGTTTTGCCAGCGCGAAAGCGCACGGCAGCGGGGGGAAGACCGGACGGGGAAACCTGTCCGGTCTTTTTTTGGGGGAGGCTCGATTAGGGAGCGCGTTTTGCTTCTCAACCGACGCTAATCGCTAACGTCTCAAACGATCACACCCTAGCGGGTGAATGCGCGGGTTGCCCAAATACGTAGTTTGCCGTCGGCGCCGGTACTGGCGAAGGTTTGACCGTCGGGGGCGAAGAAGAGCGATGTAACCGGACCCTGGTGGTCGGGAAGTGTTTTCAGCGTTCGCCAGCGTCGGGTTTCGCGAACCCGAATTGTACTATCTTTACTAGCTGTGACGAGCAGCGCGCCGTCCGGAGAGAAGGCCATTGCTGTAATCTCGCCGTTGTGCCCGCCCAGTCGTTTTACGCGTGACCTGGAGTTGGCCTTGAAAACGCTGATGCCACCGTTGAGTGTGCCGGATGCAATGAGCCGGTCGTCAGGAGAAAAACTGAGGGCGGAGATGAAGTCCCCCTGGCGGCGGTAAGTTCGGACCAGATCGAGTGTATTGAGGTTCCACAACCGCAGTTTCTTGTCAGCGCCGCCCGAAGCGAGAAAATTGCCGTTGGTGGAAAGCGCTACGGCCTGCACCGGGTTTTCGTGGTCGGCAAAAACGTGAATGGGAGATTCCGGCTTGCGGATATCCCAAAGGCTTACGGTCCAGTCGTGGCTCGCGACCGCAAGACGTCCAGAGGCGGTGAAGGTTAGCGACCATATCGGAGCTTCGTTGCGTCGCAGGTCTGCGATCTTGGTGCCGGCCTCGAGGTCCCAAACGGCGGTGTAGCCGTTTTGATGACCGGTTGCAGCGTATCGATCGCGCAAGGCCAATGATGTCGCTGGGCCATGGTCAATGTTGATGATGCGGATGATGTCGCCGGAATCCGCCGACCATACTCGAAGTGTGGCGTCCTTTCCGGCGGTGACCAGCCGGCGTCCCATCGGGCCAAAAGCTGCTGCTGTAATGGGACCGCTGTGGGCTGCAACCGTACGGACCCGCTCGGCTGGGGGCGGTGGTCTCCGCTCGGTGACCGCTGGTTGCGGCTCGCGCTGCTTACTAGCCGCTTTGCTGCTTGCTGGTGGCGGATTGTCCGTTGCCGAGGGCTTGGGCAGCTTGGCGACAAAGTCGTTGAGCGCCGAAAGGTCGATGTTCTGAAGTTTGTCCCGATTGGCGAAGATGCCTGCAGCGATCAGGCCGATGATCAGGTACTTGAGCAGCGATGCGCCCCATCGCGCGGTTCGCTTTCCCAGTTGTTCACGAGGAGGCTTTGGAGGTTTGCGTGGCGCTTCAACAGGTACAGGGAGAACTAGCGGATGCGCCTCGTCGCCTGCAGCGGGCTGCGCGGCTTGTTGCTCGGAGGGTGGTGCTTGGGGCGCGCGGCGCAGTGCGGGTTTTGGCTTTTGTCGTTTGGGAAAGAGTGGGGCTGCGAGAGGCGTATCGACCCGGACCGTCTCAGCAAGCGGTACTGGATCAGCCGGTTTGGGTGCGGCAGGCTTTTGTGGATCGTTCGGGTTTGTTTTGAGGGCAGTGTCGCCATCGGCTTCGGCGCGCAGCGCGTCGGCAAGCGGCCGGTGCGGCTTTTTTAGACCATCAACGAAATCGAGCATGCCGCCGCGCCGCCCTGGAACGTCCGGCGGCGGCGGAGTTGTGTGGACCTTACCGGGGTCGGTAAGAGGCTCGTCGGTGGCATCCGAGAGCGCGTGGGGATCCTCGACGGGCTTGCGTCTGCGTCCGGTGAGCCAACCTTGCTTGGTGATGTCGGGCCCAAGAATTTCGCCTCGCCAGGCCGCGACCGACTGCGGTCGGGACTTGATATCCACGGCCAGCGCCTTGTCGATGGCGCGCAGGAAACGCTTGCGGTAGGCACCAAGGGCAAGCTCGGAAACTGGACGGTATTCGTCTTTGGTTACGCGCAGGACCGCATCGGGGGGGCGCTTCTTTGTCACGGCGAAGTAGAGCGTTGCTCCGAGCGCGTAAATATCGGTCCAGGGGCCTTGCCGGCTATTCTTTTCGGCGTACTGCTCGTAGGGGCTGTAGCCGGGTTTGACCAACGCGGAAATCGTCTTCGAGTGGCGCGCGATTTCGCCTCGCGCCGATCCGAAATCGATCAGCACGGGCTGTCCGTCCTTGCGAATGATGATGTTATCGGGGGCGATGTCGCGATGCAGGAAGTCGGCGTTGTGGATCATCTCCAAGGCGTTGAGAAGCGAGGGCAGAACGCGGTCGAGGTCGGACTGACGCGGGACGCGGCCGAGTGTCTTCAGCCAGTTCTTCAGGCTTTGGCCTTCTTCGTAGTGCAGCACCATGTAAGCGGTGTTGTTGGCGCGGAAATAACGGTGAACGCCGACGATGTGGGGATGATTGAACTTGGCGAGGGTTTGCGCCTCAGAGACGAACCGCTCCAGCCCCCAACGGTAGTCGCCGGCGCTCTCTTGCGATCGCGGCACAGCTTCGAAGCCATCTTTGCGGGCGGCAAAGTCGCTTGGGAAGTATTCCTTGATCGTGACAGGGCGATCGAGCTGCAGTTCTCGAGCGAGATAGGTAATGCCGAATCCGCCAGCGCCGAGCACCTTTTCAATGGTGTAGTCGCCGACCAGGTCCGTGCCCTCGGCAAGCGCTATGATGTTCGTCATCGTCGGCGGTCAGTGGCCGTAATGGCCATCCCCGTTTTTTGATCGGTTGGCGAAGGAACTCAGAATCCTGGATATTGGCGAATATTGCCTCATTCGCCACAACTTTTCCGCAGTAATCCCGCTTCTGCGTCAGCTCCTTTGTGATGCCACGTTTGCAGCATGTACGCCGCCACCCCCCTAACCCTTCTCATATCAATAACTTAGGCAATCATTGTCACGGCGATTTGCCCGCCTTTGTGACACTGGTTGGGAGAGTTAACGATGTACTACGTAAACACGGAACCAGGTAGGGAAATCGGCGTTCTACTCACCGGCAATATTAGAGACGCTGATCACGTCAAGAGTATGATCTTTGACGTCGCGATAAATTGCGAACGAGACGAGTATACCGCTTGGTCG
Source organism: uncultured Alphaproteobacteria bacterium (assembly GCA_963753045.1). GTDB lineage: Bacteria > Pseudomonadota > Alphaproteobacteria > Rhizobiales > Hyphomicrobiaceae > Filomicrobium. The sequence continues at coordinate 200,961 of CAVWAT010000011.1, read as the reverse complement.
ATAGCTGCGCTCTTTGGCTGTGGCGCTGCACGAGACTCTGACGCCACCCTATAGCTGGATGGGAAGTTGTCTCCCGCTCGGCAAGCGCGTTCTACGCAACCCTTCTGTCGCGCCTGGCGTTCTTGCCCCAAGTAAGCGAGTAGTATGAATGGTCTCAGATTTCCGCTATGCTTCTACAATGGCTGAAGGGGGGCAGATTATGGCTACCGATAACGGTTTGCTTGAGAGGAGCAAGTCATGTTGGCCAAGTCTGTGAGCAGCTCTTGCCTCGCATTTATCGCGTTGGCTTTCGCTTGCGCGACATCAATTGCGCAAGAACGGCGCATTTCTCATTTGGTGATCCCGCACCGTCAAGCGGACAGCACGACAGTCATCCAAAAGATCGCCAGTTCGTGCAGGTCCACGTGCCGCCAAAGAGCGAAGAGCTGCAAACGCAAGTGCCCAAAGGGCAGCAGTTGGGGCGCAGAATGCAGGACCGACTGCAGCGGTATCTACTCGGCTTGCGTAAAGAGATGCTAAGGCACGTGCAGCATGAACACCATGGTATTCGTTAACCCTGATAGCCCGTGCAGATGGAGTTGCCGGTCTACGTGAAGGGGCTGACGGTGTTGCCGAAGGTGGCGCTGGAGGAACTGGGAGAGGACCCTTCGACTCTCCGCTACAAGACAACTGACGACCCGCGAGGGTACCGCCTTGGTGACCTCATAATTCTCGGATGGGGCGGTTGCTATGTCAGCCAGAAGAACGGCAAACGTACGGCTCATTGGCGCTGCTGGTTTGCTGGCGGTTCTGCTGTTGGTCTGGTTGTTCTCCCAGCCGGTAATTCTGAGGGTTGGTATACATGATTAGGGTTTTGACATGAGTGAGATCGATGAACTACGGCAGGCAGTGCAAGATTTGAGTCTGTGCTGTCTTCCTACTGGACAACAAGGTGCGAAACCTGGAAGCCAATATTAGGGGGGCAGAACCGCCACCACTACCGAAAGCCCATCGACTAAGCGTCTGACGGCAGCAGCGACAAAGCAAATAGAGACAAGCGAAGGGGAGCATTAGCGTGCTCTCCTTTTGTTGTTTTTGGAAAGGACTTGGCCGACATCAAGAGTCAGCTTGCTGCTATCACTGCTGGCAAACAGTAAGTTGCTTACGGTCAACTGAGAGGCAAGTAGGCCGGAGGGCCAGACCAGAGGTCGTTTGATGACTGAGCCGCGCAAGATGCCTGCACCGTGGGAGGTCGTGTCCCTGCCCCATAAAACTGAGCCATTATGATGCTGCCAATGAGAGGAGCACGCGATGGCCCGGAAGCGTTATTCTGACGAAGACTGCTTGAAGCTGTTACGCGGGATAGAGGTACAGCTGGCGTCTGGTTCAGATGTTCCCTCGGCTTGCCGGGCTGTGGGGATCAGCGATGCGACATACTATTCGTGGCGCAAGAAGTTCGGCAGCATGGGACGCTCGCAGTTGGCTGAGCTGAAAGTGCTTGAGAAAGAGAACCAGCGGCTGAAGAAGATTGTTGCTGACCTTGAGCTGGATAAGCTGATCCTCAAGGGGAGCCTTGATTTTTTAAAACCAAAGGCCTGAAGCCTGACGATCTCAGAGAGGCGGTCGTTCACACACGCCAAAAGCTTGGCACGTCGGAACGGCACACCTGCCGGGTTGTCGGTCTTGCCCGCAGCACCTTGCAGTACAAGCCTGCAACCAGGAGTGATGATGATCTGCGCCTGGCCCTGATCCGGCTGGCCAAACAGTATGGCCGGTACGGCTATCGCAAGGTTGGTGAACTGCTCGGCGCCGAAGGTTGGCATGTGAACCACATGGCGTAATCTGGTGCGGATTTAGCCGCCTGTTACGCTGCGTCGTCGTTGAAGAGGAGGAAGGACGATGACGCACTACGCTGGGCTGGATGTTTCTTTGAAGGAGACCGCGATCTGCGTGGTCGACAAGGCAGGCTCCGTGGTCTGGGAAGGCAAGGTGGGTACGACGATCGAGACGATCGCATCGGCTCTTACCCGCCATGCCCCCAAACTTGAACGGGAGGCATGGAGACAGGCCCAATTGCGGTATGGCTCTCTCACGGCCTGCGCGATGCGGGGATGCCGGTCGACTGCATTCATGCTCGACGTGCAGCTGCCGCGTTAAAACTGCAGGCAAACAAGACTGATCGCAACGATGCCCGTGGGCTCGCACAACTTGTTCGATCGGGCTGGTATGAGGCTGTGCCCATGAAGTCGATCGCAACCCACCGGATACGGGCTATCCTAGTTGCAAGGGATCAACTCGTGCGGATGTGCACGGCACTGATCAACAAGATTCGAGGTCTTGGCAAGACTTTCGGCGTGATCATCGGCGCCGGCAAAGGAGCCTCATTCGACCGGGCAGTCCGGAATGCATTGCCGCACGATCCGATTGTTCGTGACTTGTTGGAGAGCCTACTCGAAACACTGACGCTGCTGCGCGAGAGGAAGCGTCGATTTGATCGCCAGCTGCATCGGATCGCACGTGAAAATGCAACCTGCCGGCAACTGATGGGGGCACCCGGGGTCGGGCCACTCACAGCAGTTGCCTTCGCTTCGGCGATCGAGGATCCATCCCGCTTCCGGCGCGCCAGCGACGTGGGCGCCTATCTTGGGCTCACGCCGACGCGCTACCAGTCTGGCGAGGTCAACATAGGCGGTCGAATCTCGAAGTGTGGCGATCGACTTACACGCCGTCTGCTTTTCGAGGCTGCCACTGTTATCCTTTACCGTACTGGTGGTGCGCTCGGACTGCGCACTTGGGCGGAAAGACTGGTGGCTCGTTCGGGCAGCTGGAAGGCGCGGGTCGCGCTTGCGAGAAAGCTCGCGACGATCCTGTTCAGGATGATGCGTGATGGCACAGCATTTGAGAACCGCCCGTATCCAGCATGAGGTAACTGTACGAAGGAGATGATTTAAACGGACACCACGCCCTCCTGGGCATGGCCACGGCGATCTCGCGACTTTCTTTGCGACCCTCAACCGCAACGGTAGAGCGGATCGCGGGAATCACATCGAGACGCCGCATGATCGAGCGCCACTCATGCGGCTGCACCTTACGCTGACCGCGAAGACGACAACGATCCGCTGACAAAGATCGATCAAGGTCCCGGGAGAATGGCTTGCGCAATTAGACGACATCGAGACGCCGCATGATCGAGCGCCACTCGTGCGGCTGCACCTTACGCTGACCGCGAAGACGACAACGATCCGCTGACAAAGATCGATCAAGGCCCCGGGAGAATGGCTTGCGCAATTAGACGACAAGACGGTCGAACGTCTGTGGCGCGAAGAAGGGCTGCAGCTGCGGCACCGGCACAAGAAACGCAAACGGCTCTACCACCACGACGCCTCGGTGATCCGGCTGCGGCCGAAGTACCCCAACCACGTCTGGTCGATCGATTTCGTGCACGACAAGCTGAGCAACGGCCGACCTTACAAGATGCTGACCGTTCTCGATGAATACACGCGTGAGGCATTGAGTGTCGCGGTTGCGCTGAATATGGATTCGGCCGACGTGCTTGAGGCGCTTTACCCACTGCTGTTGAAGCGTGGCAGGCCGACCCACATTCGTTCAGACAATGGCCCGGAGTTCACGTCAGCGCCGTTCCTAGACTGGCTGACACGCGTTGGTATTCAGCCCATCCAGATCTATCCGGGGTCGCCCTGGGAGAATGGATACAACGAGCGCTTCAACGGCACGCTGCGTCGCGAGGTGCTCAACGCCGAGTGGTTCGCAACAACCGCGCAGGCACAGATCGTGATCAATCAGTGGCTACGCCAATACAATCACGTGCGACCGCATGAGGCCCTCAGCATGCGCGCACCGGTGCCAGAAACAATCCAGAGAACCACCAATTAAGTGGCACAGAAGAAGGGGGTTTTACAATGTCATCTCCTCAGTCCAGTGGGCGGATAGCTCCCATCCAATCTGATTGGCGATGACAAGATTAAGGCGATGCACTCGGGGTGTGGAGCAGTGGTGACGATATGAGCTGCTGGCTTACTCGTCGTGAACTTTGATTAGCTCGATGGCCTCTCTAAGTTCTGAGGGGTCAACGCCATGGAAGTAGACTCAATTCATCCCGCGCTCAGTATGTCCAAGCAATTCGTTCACGGCCAACTCACGGGCACGACCACGAAGCATAGCGGTCTTAGCGAAGTGTCTCAGTGAGTGAAACACCTTGGTCGCTTGCCTACCTTCAGCTTCACCATATAGCTTCGCTCTGAGCAGGCTGAAGTCCTTCGATAGTTGACAACCGCTCCCTTTGTATTCGTGGAGCAGATAGTCGTCTGGCTGCTTCCCTCGCATCCTCTCAGCGACAAGCTTTTGGATGGCTGAGTGCTGTGGCACCATGCGTTTACTCGCAGCGGTCTTCCCGTCCGACACGGTTAGCAGGCCGCCTATGCAGTCGCCTCTTTTGAGCTGGCAGCATTCGTCGGCTCTGAGTCCACTGTGAGCAGCTATCAGGATCGCATCGCGCAGCCGCTCGCTCTGAGCATTCTGTATGAGGTAACATATTTCAGCGGGGCTCCAAGGTTCACGAGGCGTGGACTGACCGCGAGCAGTTTGCCCCTCCCAAATGTTAGGCGGCTCGATGAGCCCCTTTACGATAAGCCACTTCCAGTAAGCCGATAGCTTCGACAGGTAGGCTCTAGCGCTGGACGGTTGAAGGCCACGGTCCAGCAGATGGCACACATAGTCACCAGCAGCACGTCTATTGATTTCCTCAAGAGGCTTGTTGGTCCAGTTAGCGAACTCTTTGATGGCAGCTTCACGTAGGTGCTGAGTGTTCTCAGCGACCTGCACTTCGCGAGACCATCGATCCAAGAACATGACAATTGGTGTCCGTTGGCCGGTTACGCGTTTGTACCAGCCGACCCCGTCCTGGCCTGTGACTGTTCGAGGTCCTCGGCCTCATACAGCAGAGCGGTCTCAGCAGCGTCTCGTTCGTCTTCTGTGAGCCCGTTTAGCTCATCGATAAGCTCTAACTCGCGGCGGTCTATTGAGGGCTGCTGTTTCTTTTCGACCTCACGGGCTTTCCGCTTCAACTAGGAGATCATTCGGTCTCGCAAGAGCTGAGCTTCCCTCAGGTCAGCCGTATTGGTCTTTGCTGTGTACCACTCCTGGCCAAGCTCATCTGCGAGCGGCTTCGGATAGCGGATGCGAAGACCCCACTGCCGACCGAGCCACCTTAGATGCTCTCTGCTTTTGTCCCGCTTTGCCATTTGTTCGCCCAACGAAGCACTCACAACAAGCATTGCCCGTCGTGAACAAGTCATTCAGTGTCCCCCAGTATGCCTGAGTCGTGACAGATTTAGTGACACTTTTTGGGGGTTTAAGCTATGAAATACGGGGGCTTTTGGCCTTTATGCGTGATGCAACATATGCAGCATGAATGTGGCGTTTGCGGGTGCTTTGGTCATGTTCGTTGATAACGCTCTGAAGTCAGTGCTTCACATATTTACTGGTAGACGAATTCGGCTTGGGTCCGGGAGAGGCGTGTTCCGATGGATTCAATAGGAGATTTTATAGCTTTCGTTGGCGCGGGTCTCGTTAAAGCTGGCGAAGGTTTGCAAGAAATGATCGGTGTGGGGCTGCAAACCGCGCCGGCGCTGGTGCTTGGGCTAAGCGTTATCGTGGCCCTGCCAGTTTTGATCCTTGCAGGTATGGTGCTCAGGCGGGTAACACCCGTCGGCGAAGGAACGTCGCGGTACTTCGGGCCGCTGCCTGAAGAGATAAAGGACGAGCGCGGGGATGACGAGGGTCCGAGTGAAGCCTATTCTGAGGCGTTCATCTTTGTTGAATCGGATGGCGGCAATGGAACTGGGACGGGCGGTTTCCAGTTTACAGACGGATCGATGATGGTACGCATCGGGCGTGAAGAGGATAACGAGATCCGACTGACCCATCCGACGGTACACCGGTACCACGCGCTGATACGCCGAAGTATCGACGATGGCTACGAAATCGCTGATCTGTCGGATGTCAGCGGCAACGGCGTGCTCATCAATGGAGAAAAGATCTCGCATCGAAGGTTGTTCGATGGCGATGTCATATCATTGGGGGCGGCACGGTTGCGGTTCGCGGTCGACGGATGAAGAGCCGGTGCCGCGGTGGCAGCCTTTGGGCGGAATTGTTACGGCCTTGCTCTTGGTCCCGTGATCTCCATACTCGCAGTATAAGTGGAATTCGCGCGGGCTTCAGGTAACGGCAGGTTTGAAAGCTGGGACGTCACACTATCGGGAGGAGCAACTATGGGTCAGGATCAGAAATCGCCACAAGGTCAGCGCGCCGGTTTCCTTGGGACGCTGAAGGATGCGTTGGTGGCGGCGAGCCGCGATGAATCGGGCCGTCCAAAACAGGTGGTGGATGTCGGCGAAGAGCCAACTCAGGCGATTATTAATGAGCCGATACAACTGCCTCCGCCTTTACCTGCCGCGTCCGATGCGTCAAAAGACAACGCGCAAGGCGGCGGGCTGGATGACGAGCCGGTATCACCGACTCCTTTGAATTTCACCGGACTGAGCGCGGCTGACGCCGCCCGCGAAGCCCGAGGCGGCACCTTGGTGACGCCGGAAACCGCACATGTTGAACAAGTCGCAGAAACCACCCGGGCGAATGTTATGGTAGCGAAAGCGGAAGATCCCTCACGAACACAATTGGTTCGTGGCAAAGTTGAAGTGGCGCGCGGACAGTTTGGCTGTGATCCAGTCGTTGGCTGGCTTGTTGTCGTCGGTGGGCCGGGGATCGGTTCCTTCCGGCCGATTTACGAGGGCAACAACTCGGTCGGTCGGGCGTTGACGCAGCGCATTCCCGTTGATTTCGGCGATGATGCGATCTCATCGGAAGAGCAAGCGTATATCCGCTATGATTCAAACGACCGGTCTTTCCTATTTGTTCCGAATCTGGCCAAAACAAACGTAGTATCCGTAAACAACGCGCGCCCGACCGGTGCTGTTGAATTGTCGGCGATGGATGTCATCGTCATGGGACGTACTCAACTGGTCTTCGTGCCGTTCTGCGGTAGCGATTTCGACTGGTCGGAGATTGCGGAAAACAAGGGCTGATGCTCGAATTCGATTTCGGACGACGCGCGACACAAGGCGCCAGGGAATATCAGGAAGATTCGGCGGCGGTCCGTGCCGGCACCTTCGCGGCGTCGTCTGTGCGATCCGATCTTTCCGGTGTGGCTTGTCCCGAACTGCTTGCGGTTCTCGCCGACGGTATGGGGGGACACACCGGTGGTGCACTCGCCAGCAGGATCATCTGTGACAAGTTCATCGATGTGTTCGATGGTAAGGCGGGTTCGGTCGCCGAGCGGCTGATGACCTCGCTGACAGCGGCAAACGATGCCATCGCTGATAAGATAAACGCTGATCCCGTATTGAGCGGCATGGGATCGACATTGATCGGTGTCGCTTTCACGGACAAAGGCGTCGAATGGGTCAGCGTTGGCGACAGTCCGCTGTTGTTGTTTCGTCGCGGTGAAGTCGCGCTTTTAAATGAAGATCATTCGCTGGCGCCTGAACTCGATCGACTGGCCGCGGCGGGTCAGATCACGCGCGAACAGGCGCGTCACGATCCGCGGCGACATATGTTGCGCTCGGCGGTGACCGGCGAGGAACTCGACCTGATCGATCAGTCGCGTAAGCCTCTTATATTGGAGCACGGCGACTATGTCGTGTTGGCAAGCGATGGGTTGCACACACTTGAGACCAGTGAAATCGAGCGGCTTATTTCGGCCTATGCCGATGATGGTGCCGATGCGGTGGCTGGCGCGCTGATCCGATCCGTCGAAGCTATGCGTGATCCGCACCAGGACAATGCCACCGTTGTTGCTGTACGAGCGCGTGGCGTCGGCCAAGGCTGAACTGCCTGCACGTTACGGCGATCCTTGATAGGTCACGTCTTTGGTGACCCTGCCGTGGACGTTAGGGTCCGGCGGGGGCGGATTTTACGTGGCTGTTTGTGCAATTAATTACGTAATACCATAGCCTTACGGAAAATTGCTACTCGCGCGGCGGAACCGCAAAAGCTTTAGAAAGTCGCTGCCACTATGGGGAACAAATCCGCTGGACAGGCCGTCGCCAAAGGGCGCAAGGGGCTGCAATCGCTTCTGCGCGCGGTCTTGAAGAGCGGACGAGCAGGCCAGCGCGATCAGCCAATGGCCGGCATCCTTTGGGTGGTTGCCGCGATGGCTTTTCTTGCGGGATTGATCACGCTTGGCCGGTATGCGGCTCTTGCCGGCATAGACCCTTTGCAGGTCGTATTCTTTCGTAACTTTTTTTGCGTTGTCTGGATGCTGCCGTTGTTCGTCTGGCGCGGGCTGTCGCTTGTTCGGACGCAACGTATCGAACTGTACGCACTACGTGTTGCGTTGAGCTTCGTCGCCATGACGGCCATGTTTCAGGCTATCGCGCACATACCGCTTGGCGAGGTGACGGCGATCGGGTTTCTGGCACCGCTGTTTGGCACCGGGGTCGCGATCCTGTTGCTTGGCGAGAAAGTCAGGGTTCGGCGGTGGCTGGCGCTACTCGTTGGCTTCATCGGTTCCATGATAATTTTGCGGCCGACGGGAGGGGTATTCGGCTTCGGTCAATCGGCGGCTCTGGTTTCGGCTTTGGCTCTTGGGGTGATCGGGCCGTTGGTGAAGCGTTTGACGTTGGAGGACGACGCGGATCGCGTTGTGTTTCTGACCAACTTGATGTTGACGCCTTTGTCGCTGGTGCCAGCGCTGTTTGTTTGGTCGTGGCCGCCGGCGGAGTTATGGCCGTATCTCGTTGCGATGGGTTTGATGGCCGTGCTCGGGCACATGGCGCTGGTGCGGGGCTATGCGTTGATGGACGCGTCATTGGTCATGACGTTTAAGTTCGTGCGGCTACCGTTTGCGGTGCTGTTGGGTTACCTGGCGTTTCAGGAATCCATTGATACGTGGACCTGGGTTGGCGGCTTCATCATCTTTGCTGCATCGCTTTATGTGACTCGGCGGGAGGCGATGCTCAAGGGAGCGCGCGAAGCGGTGGCGATGAGAGCCCCGATTGGTTAGATGCCGATTGTGCAGGATTGGTGCGAATAACATTCCCGCCGAGAGAAGGACCGCCAGCATTAAGCAGGTGGCCCAAAGTCTACCCCGCTGGTTGTTCCTTGTTTTTGGGATGGAGAGGGGCCCAGCGTTGGCTCGCCGGAGCCTATCAAGGAACAGTTATTGGTACCTTCGGTAAGGACCGCAGGGCGGCGAATCCTGCCGCTGGATTTGGACGCAGATCAAGTGATCGGCGTCGGAAGGAAACCTTACCCGACCTTTTCGGGAGCTTTTTGAAAGTTAAACTTGTGGCTCTATAACAGCAATTGATCGGTCGCTCACAACAGTGTTGCACGTGGCGCTCGAAGTGCCACACGCGCTTGTTGTTTTTTTCCGATCAACCGCCCTCGAAGAGAGCGAATGCGAACCATTTGTTCCAGGGGGCTGGGTTTGCTCAGGCACCTTGAGCACGTTCGGGGAAGACAGGGTAGACACCGGCGACCCGGCCCATCTGCTGGGTGAGGGCCAATACCGTGTCGATTGCCGGGGTAGGCACCTCAACGAGTCGGCCCATCTCCTGTACGACGGTCAGCAGCGCATCGAGTTCCAGCTTGCGGCCCTTCTCAAGATCCTGAAGCATTGATGTTCGGTGCGCACCAACGGAGGCAGCGCCGTCGATACGCCGCTCGATGTCGACGCGGAAGTCGGCACCCATTTTTCGGGCCAGTGTTTCGGCTTCGCTCATCATGGCGTGCGCAACAGCGCGGGTTCCTGGATCGGTAGCAACGACGTCGAGCGTCGCACGGGTCAGTGCCGAAATCGGATTGAAGCAAAGGTTGCCCCAAAGCTTCAGCCAAATGTCATCCCGGATTTGATCATAGACCCGGCATTTGAGACCGGCTGCTTCCAGAGCTTGGGCCAGGGCTGTGACACGATCGCTGTGCTCGCCGTTTGGTTCGCCGAGGTTATAGCGATCGCCGTAAGTGTGCTTGATGACGCCGGGGCCAGTGATTTCAGCGGCGGGGTATACGGTGCAGCCGATGGCGCGCTGCGGACCGAGTGCTTTCCACTGGCGCCCGCCGGGGTCCACGCTTTCAAGCTGTTTATCTTCCCATGGGCCTTTGAGGCCGTGAAAATACCACCAGGGAATGCCGTTCTGGGCGGTGACGACGTGGGTATCGGGGCCTAGCAACGGAACCATGTGTTCTGCCGATTCCCAGGCCTGATGAGACTTCACGGCGACGATAACGTAATCCTGCGGACCGAGTTCGGAAGGCTCTTTGGCTGCTGGCAGGCGTGCGACTTTCTCTTCACCATTTATAATGAGCTTGAGGCCGTTGGCGTTGATCGCATCGAGGTGCGCACCACGCGCAATGACCGAAACGTCGACATCGGCGTCATGGAGTAGCACCGCCAGATGTGCGCCGATCGCTCCGGCGCCATACACACAGACCTTCATCCGCCTCCCCTTGGAATTGCATTGGTGTTAGAGTTGATGCCGTTGGTATACCAAGGCGGCCTTACTCGTCAAAAGTTGAATTGTCGCTATCTGAAGTTGTCTTTGCGCGGTGCGAACGAAGTAACCTATTCCGTCTGCGTGCAAATAAACAGGATCTCACCCGGACTACCTTGGGCGGGCGGTTAGTTTGACGGCTTTAAGTACGGCGTCGGTCATATCTTCAGCTTCGACAAACTCGACGCCAGCGCTTTTCAGGCGGACCGAGGCAAAATCAGCGTTGTTGCCGGCGAAGCGGGCGACGATGGGGAGATTGCGGCCGGTACGCCGGACAGCGACGGCGATCCCCTCGGCGATGGTGTCGCAGCGCTGCATGCCACCGCCGTGGACATTGATGAGCATGGTTGCGGTGTTCGGATTGCTCAAAACCAATTCAGCGCCGTAGGCGATGTCGAGGCTGGTGGCCGTCGTGCGGATATCCATAAAGTTGGCTGGGTCGCCTCCGAAATCCCGCAGCATATCGAGGGTGGCTAGTGCCAATCCGGCGCCGTTGACGACGATACCTATTTTTCCTCCGAGCGCGGCGTAGTTGATCTGGTGGCGGTCGGCGGCCATCTCTTGAGGATCGTCTTCCTCTCGGGTGACAGCTTCTCTGAAAGCGGCGAGGCCCGGGTGCCGGAACAGTGCGTGGTCGTCGATCTGTAACTTGGCGTCGAGTGCAACGAGATCCCGCGACGGGGTGAGAACGAGTGGATTGATCTCGACCTGGAGGGCGTCCAGTTCGACAGCCATTCGCGCCAAACTGCGGAGTATTTCAGCGGCTTTAGCCTCTGCCTCCGGTGGGAGGGCCAGTTCTTTTGCGGCCTCTTCGAAAGCCCCTTGGGGACCGTCGCTGGTAATCTCGAGCGGCGTGCGGAAAATCAATCCAGGTTGGTTTGCGGCGCGGGATTCGATACCGGTGCCGCCGGACCGGGACGTCAGAAGAAGTAAGCCCCCTTTGGCAAAGTCGAGGACGACGGCTGCGTAAAGCTGCAGTGAAAAAGGGATCGCCTCCTCGATCAGGACCCAGCGAACAGTTTCACATTGCATCGGCGAAGCGGGCTTGCCGAGCTGTTGACCGAGCATGCTCGCCGAGGTCGCTGCGACCCCGTCTGGGGAGGCGGCAAATCGGACACCGCCTTCGGCCATGCGCCCGATGGTGCGGACTTGGGCCTTGACCGCGAAGCGAGGGAATTTCAACCGTTGGGCGACGCGCCGCGCGTCTTCTTTTTCGCAGGCGATGCGCCCTTTCGGTATGCGCAGCCCGTAACGCTCCAATAGTTCCTTCGCTTGGAATTCGTGCAGATGCATTGGGTGCTGCTCTTTGTGACTGATCCGACCGGTCCGCTGGGCCAACCGACTATAGCGATGTTCGGGTTCAGATAATCCGTTTTGCTTGCAGTTTGAGATTACCCGGCTGATGATGGGGCGCCAGACATTAGGCCATCCATAAGCTGGGCTTGAGTTCAGCCAATACTATTTTTTCTTCACACTTGGTTTCGATACCCTGTTGCACTTCCCTGGTCTCTGGCATATTGTATTCCAAAGGGCACCTAAATGTCGCAAGATCTTTTTGTCGCCCATCAAAAGCGCAACACCATGGTCGCGGGTCACAGAGCCATTTGGTTTCTGGGGCCTGGACACTAAAACGAAGCGCAAAGGGAGGAATTTTGATGCTTCAACGAAGTGGACGATTGCTGGGGCTCGCCCTCGGTGTCACGGGCGCAGCCGCGTTCGTCGCTGGATCCGGTTCGGCGGCGATGGCCGACTGGAAGCCGAAGAAGCCTATAGAATTCGTCGTGATGGCCGGTAAAGGTGGTGGCGCTGACAAGGCTGTTCGCCTAATGCAATCCATCATCGCTAAAGATAAGCTTGCTGCGGTGCCGGTTGTGCCTGTCAACAAGCCCGGCGGTTCCGGTGCAGAAGCCCTGGTCTACATGAAGGGGAAAAAGGGTAATGATCATACGATCATGTTCACCCTCAACTCCTTTTACACGACGCCTCTTCGTCAGAAGGCGCTTGGTATCGATGTGACTACATTCACGCCGGTCATGCGCATGGCTGAAGATACTTTCTGCCTGTGGGTGCATTCCGACCGTAAAGACATCAATAACGTTGATGACTTTGTGAAAGCGGCCAAAGCCGAAGGTAACAAGTGGATCATGGCCGGGACTGGCAAGGCGTCGGAAGACAACCTGCTGACCGACTTCCTGAACACCGCCTACGGCCTCAATATGAAGTACGTTCCTTACAAAGGCGGTGGCAAAGTCGCCAAGGAACTCGCGGGCAAAAACGCCCATTCGACGGTCAACAACCCCTCCGAGCAGCTTGGCTTCTATGAGGCTGGTACGACGAAGCCGATTGCCTGCTTCACCGATGACCGTATCGGCCTGTTCAAAGACGCTCCGACGTTCAAAGAACTCGGCAAGGATTTCGTCTACTACATGCAGCGCACCGTCGTCGGTGCTCCTGGCATGAGCGACGAAGCCAAAGCCTACTACCAAGATCTCTTTACGAAGGTGTTCAACTCGGAAGATTGGCAGACCTATCGTAAGAAGAAGGCCCTTCAAGGTGACGCACTGTCCGGCGAAGAATTGATGGCGTACTGGAAGAAAGAACGCGACGTGCACGAGCAGATGCTCAAAGATATGGGCGAAATCAAATAAGCACGAATAGAGCTGATACCGGCCGGGCGACAGGTTCCCGGGTTCCCGGCCGGTATTTCGAAAGCCAAGCTAATGACGGTTTAGCCGCAAGCTGACGAAGTGCCGCCAAAGTCCGTCTGGATGGTTGGCGAGCGACGTCCGCCGGGGTGATCGAGCCACCGGCAAAAATTCAAGGATTAAAGCGATGACAGTGCGTACGGCTGAGCTCCTGATGGGGCTCGCGCTGGCAGTGCTATCTGCCTACTTCATGTGGAAGAGCGCCGAACTCCCGATCGGTTGGGTTCCTGATGTCGGTCCTGGCGGTGGCGCCTGGCCCTTCTGGCTCTCCGCGGTCATGCTGGGTTCCTGCATCTGGGTATTGGTCAACTGGGTGCGTCGTATCGGGCCCGTTGCCACAAACGAAGATCCTCTATTCGAGCCAGGTATCTTCCTGCCGGTCTTCATGGTCGGGGCGGCTTTGACAATCTGCATCGCGCTGATCGGAGGTATTGGGGTGGGTGGATTTGAGGGCATCGGGTTCTACGGCGCGCTGCCGCTATTCTTACTCTTTTACCTCAAGGTGATGGGCAACCACTCGTGGCTGACGGCGATTGGTTTGGCGGTGCTCATTCCGGTCATCACCTTCTTATTCTTCGAGATCATGCTGAAGATCACCCTGCCCAAGGGGATGACGGAACCACTGTTCCTGCCGATCTACGCGTTTTTCTACGGCCTATAGAAAACCGTGTGAAACAGCTCCTGCCCCAAGGCCGCGCCGGAGCTTCAAGACAACGAAAAATCTGAAGGCGTTACGCCATGTTGGAAATCTTTGGTCTGCTAGCTCAAGGCTTTACCGTTGCCCTACAGCCGTTCAATCTCATGCTGATTATTCTCGGCTGCGCGGTTGGACTGTTTATTGGTGCAATGCCGGGGCTGGGTTCGGTCAACGGGGTCGCGATCCTGTTGCCGTTGACGTTCTTGGTGCCGCCCGAAGGCGCCATTATCTTCCTCGCTGCAATTTACTATGGTGCCATGTACGGTGGCGCCGTCTCGTCGATTATGCTCGGTATCCCCGGTGCATCGACGGCGGTTGCAACCACCTTCGATGGACGTCCGCTGGCCAAGCAAGGCATGGCGGATAAGGCCTTGACGGCCGCGGCGATGGCCTCGTTCGTCGGCGGCACCATCTCGGTGATCCTCTTCACGTTCTTCGCGCCGCCACTTGCTCATGTGGCATTGACGTTCGGTGCGCCTGAGGAATTCGCACTCATGATGCTGGCCTTCGCGACCTTCGTGGGGCTGGGCGGTGACGATCTCGCGAAGACAATCTTCTCTATCTGCGTCGGTTTGGTGCTGGCGGCTGTCGGCCTCGACATCATGTCGGGTGCACCACGCTTGGTCTTCGGAGACATCACCGGATTCCTGCACGGCATCAACTTCCTTGTACTGGCCATAGGCATTTACGGTATCGGCGAAATGCTTTGGACGGTCGAGGAGAATGCCAAGGCCGGAGGCAAGAGCATGTTGTCGGAGGCGGTTCTTACCTGGGAGCGCACCAAGATAAACCTGAAAGAGTTTCTCGGTACTTGGAAGGTCGCGGTCATGGGTTCGTTTCTCGGTTACTTCGTCGGCATTCTTCCAGCCGCCGGTGCAACACCGGGTGCGTTGATGGCGTATGGCTTCGGTAAGCAGATGTCGAAAACCCCCGAGAAGTTCGGCAAGGGTGCTATTGAAGGTGTGACCGCGCCTGAAGCGGCCAACAACGCGGCCAGCACGGGTTCGATGTTGCCAATGTTGACGCTTGGCATCCCAGGTTCGCCGACGACAGCCATTTTGCTGGGTGGTATGGTGATTTGGGGCTTGGAGCCGGGCCCGGCGTTGTTCACGAGCAATCCGGACTTCGTCTGGGGTCTTATTGCCTCGCTTTACGCAGCTAACTTGTTCGCGGTGATCCTCAACATCCTCTTCATTCCAGCGTTCATCTGGGTTTTGAAGATGCCATTCACGATCCTGGCGCCCATCATTCTGACGCTGTGCCTCGTTGGCGGATATGCGCCGACACAAGATATGCACGACGTGTGGCTGATGCTGTTGTTCGGTATCGTCGGTTACTTGATGCGCAAGCTGGATTACCCGGTCGCTCCGGCGGTGCTCGCCATCGTGCTTGGCCCGCTTGCGGAACCAGCGTTGCGTCAGTCGTTGCTTATAAGTAGCGGCGATCCATCGATCTTCTTCACGCGTCCGTACTCGGGACCAATCATGGTCATCGCTTTGATCTTGCTGTTCCTGCCCGCGCTCGTGCCGATCTACCGGCGGCTTCGTGGCGGTAACAGTGGCAAAGCCCCGACCGGCAGTGCGGCGGAGTAGCGAGAAAAGAAAACGTGGGCGAAGAGCCTCGGTGAATCCCCACGAATTTTCATGGTTTTGATACTTGGCCGGGTGGCCCCTGAGCGATCCTCAAGCCGGAAAAGCGAAACTTAGAGCCCCGATTAGAAAAGATAGTACAAACCTCAATCAGAAACGCTTGAGCATCGGGGACTGTTCTGGTATATGGTATACCAGGGAGACGGGGAGCCAGTTTCGTTAGGTTTGTGAGGCCGATCGTTTCGAAACTCAGTCTCCTTAAACGTCAGAAAACAGAAGGCGTGTGATGTCTGGCAATCGACTGTCAGTTAAGCCCATAGGGGAAAGTCAGAGCCTCAAGGCTCGGGCTTACAAGGCTCTGAAAGCCGCCATCACGGACATGAATATCTACGATAGCAAAGTCGAGCTCAGGCTCGACGAACGCGACCTGTCGGCACGCTTTGGTATCTCGAGGACACCGCTTCGAGAGGCGCTCGCACAACTCGATCAAGAGGGTCTCGTGCGGGTTGTTGCGCGCCGCGGGATTTTCATTGTGCGCAAAACCAAGGCGGAGATCATGGAGATGATCACCGTATGGGCGGCGCTCGAAAGCATGGCGGCGAAGCTTGCTTGCGAAGCTGCCAGCACAGAAGAAATTGCCGCTTTGCACGACCTGGTCGACGAATTCAGCCAGGACGCGGTAGCGCGGCGTATGGGTGAATACTCGGACGCAAATATCAAATTTCACCAAGCCATCATTGGGCTCGGTAAGAACCAATTGATCAACGACATCACGGATGGGCTGTTCGTCCACGTTCGTGCGATCAGAAATAGAGCCATCTTTGACAAGGATCGGGCCAAGCGCTCGATTGGAGACCACAAAGAGATCATCGAGGCCCTTGAGGCCCGCGATGCCGTTCGGGCTGGCCGGCTCGTGTGCGAGCACACGATGAAGCTACGACACCATGTCGAACGTTACGTCGACATCGAATAAAGCCAGCGCAATTGGGCCATAAGCCCGCAACTACATGGGAGGCTGCAAATGGCGGCAACAACGACCGCTTCGGCGACCAATACGGCTGACGATACCCTCGCTCAAAAGAGCTCGGATCCTAACATCGTATCGGGAGGACGGCTCGCCGCGAAGGCGCTGAAGAATGAAGGCGTCGACACGATTTTCACACTGTGTGGTGGGCACATCATCGACATCTATGATGGATGCATCGACGAGGGCATCCGCATTATCGACGTGCGTCACGAACAGGTGGCCGCGCACGCAGCCGACGGCTACGCCCGGCAAACGGGTAAACTTGGTTGCGTCGTAACGACGGCGGGGCCTGGCTGCACCAATGCTGTTACCGGTGTTGCAACCGCGTTCCGTTCGGAAAGCCCGGTGATCCACATCGGTGGTCAAGGGTCGCTGACGCAGCATCGGATGGGTTCGCTTCAGGACCTTCCACATACCGAGATAATGCGGCCCATCACGAAGTTCTCCGACAGTGTTCGTTCAACAGAACGTGTGGCGGACATGATCTCCATGGCGGCACGTGAATGCTTCGCGGGCGCTTATGGGCCGGCGTATCTCGAGATCCCGCGCGACGTGCTCGACCGCGAGGTTCACATCGACAATGCGGTCGTCCCCAAGTCCGGCGCCTACCGTGCGTCGGTGCGCTCAGTCGGCGACCCCGCCGATATCGAAAAGCTCGCCGACCTCCTGGTCAATGCCGAGCGTCCGGCCATCTTGTTCGGCCAGCAGGTGTTCACAGCGCGCGGCCAGGATGAAGCCATCGCACTACTTCGCGGCCTCGATATCCCGGGATACTTCAACGGCGCTAGTCGCGGCATGCTGCCGTCGGGTGACGAGCATCACTTTGACCGGACCCGGTCGTTGGCGTTCAAGAACGCTGATGTCATCGTCATCGTTGGGACGCCGTTCGATTTCCGTATGGGATACGGCAAGCGGATCTCGACTGATCTCAAGCTCGTTCAGATCGACCTCGACTACAAAACGGTTGGCAAGAACCGCGACATTTCACTTGGTCTTGTCGGACACCCCGGAGCGATCCTCGGTGCCGTGCTTGATGCGGCCTCGGCGAAGATCGACAGCGGCAAGCGGCAGGCCCGTAAGCAGTGGATGTCGAAACTGCGGGAAGCGGAAGCCCTCGCGCTTGAAAAGCTAATGCCGCTGTTCACGTCGGATCGCTCGCCGATCCATCCGTTCCGGGTGGCTTGGGAAATCAACGAATTCCTCGGCGACGACACGATCTACATCGGTGATGGTGGTGACGTCGTGACAATTTCCGCGCAAGCGGTGCGTCCGCGCGGCCCGGGCCAGTGGATGGACCCTGGTGCGCTCGGCTCGCTGGGTGTCGGCACCGGTTTTGCCTTGGCGGCGAAGCTGGCACATCCGAACAAGGAAGTGCTCTGTTACTACGGTGATGGTTCGTTCGGCATGACCGCATTCGATATGGAAACGGCCAACCGGTTCGGTGCGCCTTATCTCGCGGTCATCGGTAACAACTCGGCGATGAACCAGATCCGCTACGGACAGATATCGAAGTACGGAGAGCAGCGCGGCAACGTCGGTAACCTGCTTAGCGACATCCCGTTCTCGAAGTTCGCCGAAATGCTTGGCGGGTATGGCGAGGAAGTTCGCGACGCCGATGATATCCAGCCGGCATTGCATCGTGCCCGCGAGGCGATCGCCAAGACCGGCCGCTCGGCTGTCGTCAACATCTGGGTTGACCCGACCGAATACGCACCGGGTACGAAGAACCAGACCATGTACAAGTAGAGTTCTGAAAGGCTCGACTTTTTAAAGAATTGCGGGGGTGGCTCCAGGGCAAGTAGTGCCACCCCCGCTACAGCCGACCGATGAGACAGTCGGCCTGTCAATGCCCCTGGCGGAGTATGGAGTAGGCCACCATGAGCAAAGCGCTCGAAGGTATCAAAATTATCGACTTCACGCACGTGCAGGCCGGACCGGCCTGCACACAGTTACTGGCCTGGTTCGGCGCCGACGTCATTAAAGTCGAGCGTCCTGGTTCTGGCGATGTGACACGTAGCCAGCTGCGCGACATTCCAGATGCCGACGCACTGTACTTCACAATGCTGAATAGCAACAAGCGTTCCATCACGCTGAATACAAAGACGCCCGAGGGTAAGGAAGTCCTCGAGAAGCTGATCCGCGAATCCGACGTGATGGTTGAGAACTTCGGCCCGGGTGCCCTTGATCGCATGGGTTTCACTTGGGAACACATCATGGAGCTTAACCCCAAGATGATCTTGGCGTCCGTCAAGGGCTTCAGCGAAGGTCACCACTACGAAGACCTGAAAGTCTATGAGAATGTTGCGCAATGCGCCGGCGGGGCTGCCTCCACTTCCGGTTGGTGGGATGGCCCGCCGATGGTCAGCGGGGCGGCTCTCGGGGACAGCAACACCGGCATGCACCTGGCGATTGGCATCCTCACCGCCCTGCGCGCCCGTGACAAGGACGGCAAGGGTCAGAAGGTTGCGGTGTCCATGCAAGACAGCGTGCTCAATTTGTGCCGCGTCAAGCTGCGCGACCAGCAGCGCCTCGACCGGATCGGTTACCTCGAAGAATATCCGCAATATCCGCACGGTGAGTTCAGCGATGTGGTGCCGCGCGGTGGTAACGCCGGTGGTGGTGGTCAACCCGGCTGGGTGTTGAAGTGCAAGGGCTGGGAAACGGACCCCAACGCCTACATCTACTTCACCATTCAGGGGCACGCATGGGCGCCGATTTGCGACGCCATCGGCAAGCCCGAATGGAAAAACGACCCCGACTACATGACCGCCGAAGCCCGGCAGCCGCACATCAACGAAATCTTCGCGACGATTGAAGCGTGGCTGGGTGATAAGACCAAGTATGAAGCGGTCAACATCCTGCGCAAATTCGACATCCCCTGCTCGCCAGTGCTGTCGATGAAGGAAATCGCGGCGGATTCGTCATTGCGTGAGAGCGGGACGATCGTTGAGGTCGATCACAAGCAGCGTGGCAAGTACCTGACGGTCGGTAGCCCGATCAAGTTTTCGGATATGGATGTCGAGGTCACGGGTTCACCGCTGTTGGGTGAGCATACCGATGAGATCCTGACCGAACTCGGCTATGACAATGAAAAAATCGCGTCGATGCACAAGGCAGGCGCTGTCTAAGAGAAGACCCTACTGCGGGGGCCGGCCGGCCCCCCTTCGTTGGCCGGTCTCCGGTGCTCGACTGACAGCGCCTTTTGTTGGCGCTGTGTTCTTCGTATTTCGCTTGCGCCGTAATGGAGGCCCAATTGGAAACGTCATTGGACTTAGGCGCGGTGGTCTCGGCGGTTGGCGACGCGGTTGTCGCTTGCGATGCTTCTGGCGCGATCGTGTTATGGAACCCGGCAGCAGAGAGATTGTTTGGTTATAGCGAAAGCGAAGCCCTTGGGCAGTCGCTCGACATCATCATTCCGCAGCGCCTGCAGCAGCGCCATTGGGATGGCTACCACAAGACCATGGAAACGGGGCACACCAAGTATGGTCACGATGTGCTGAGGGTGCCGGCCGTCGACAAATCCAGCCGCGACATGTCAATCGCCTTTACGGTCGCCATGCTCAATAAGTCTGACGGAGGTCCAGAATACATCGTTTCAATAATCCGCGACGAAACCGCGCGGTTCAAGAAGGACCGGGAATTGCGGAAGCGTCTTGCAGAGGTTGAGGTGCAATTAAAAGATCCATCGTGACAACTTTTGCCAAGTTAAGAGCAGCTTAGGTGAGCAGGACGTTATCGTGCACTTGAATTTGAGTATTCGCTGAGGCATCGAGTATCGCGAACGCTTCTCGGCGGAGCTTCTGGACCGACACGCTGCTCGTTGGTATACCAGAGCGTTACCTTGTTCCGCGGGATTGGGCTTCGGGCGCGCCTCTCATCCCCGGGCCTGTATTTAAACAAAAGAAAATGGGGAGAGTTAAAAGTGAAGGCACTCGAAGGCGTCAAGATTTTGGATTTCACCCACGTCCAGTCCGGGCCGACCTGTACACAGCTTCTGGGTTGGTTGGGCGCAGAGGTCATCAAGGTCGAGCGACCAGGTGTCGGGGATGCCACGCGCAAACAACTCGTCGACGTGGAGGGTGCTGACAGCCTCTACTTCACTATGCTCAATCACAACAAGCGGTCGATCACGCTCAACACCAAGAACGCCAAGGGCAAGGAAGTCCTAGAGCGGCTGGTGAAAGAATGCGACGTGCTGGTGGAGAACTTCGCACCAGGCGCACTCGACCGAATGGGCTTCACCTGGGAACGCATTCAGGAACTCAATCCACGCATGATCATGGCGTCGGTCAAGGGCTTCGGTCCGGGCCCCTATGCCGACTGCAAGGTCTACG
Source organism: uncultured Alphaproteobacteria bacterium (assembly GCA_963753045.1). GTDB lineage: Bacteria > Pseudomonadota > Alphaproteobacteria > Rhizobiales > Hyphomicrobiaceae > Filomicrobium. The sequence continues at coordinate 180,059 of CAVWAT010000011.1, read as the reverse complement.
AGAATGTCGCGCAGTGTGCTGGCGGTTCGGCGTCGACCACCGGCTTCCTGGATGGTCCACCGCTGGTGACGGGTGCGCAGATCGGCGACACGGGCACCGGCCTCCATCTGGCGATCGGCATTATTGCGGCGCTATTCCAGCGTGAGAAGACGGGGCGTGGACAAAAAGTCCTGGCACCGATGCAGGACGGCGTCCTGAACCTGTGCCGCGTCAAGCTACGCGACCAGCAGCGCCTGGAACGCGGCGCACTTGAGGAATACTCGCAATTCGGCGAAGGCATTCCGTTCGGTGAGGCGACACCGCGGGCCGGGAACGACTCGGGTGGTGGGCAGCCGGGCCGCATTCTGAAGTGTAAGGGATGGGAGACGGATCCCAATTCCTACACATATTTCATTACGCAAGCGGCGGCCTGGGAGAAGATATGCGACGTCATCGGCAAGCCGGAGTGGAAAGATGATCCTGAATACGCAAAGCCTCGGGCGCGGCTCGACAAGCTGACGCCTATCTTCGAGACGATCGAGCAGTGGACGATGACCAAGACCAAGTTCGAGGTGATGGAAATCTGCAACCCGCTCGACATTCCGGTCGGCCCGATCCTTTCCATGAAAGAGCTGGCTGAAGATCCATCCCTGCGTGAAACGGGCACTATCGTTGAAGTCGATCATCCCGAACGCGGCAAGTACTTGACAGTTGGCTGCCCGATCAAGATGTCCGACAGTGAGGTCACTGTCGTGCGTTCGCCGCTTTTGGGCGAGCACACGGAAGAGGTCTTGAGCGCTGTCCTCGGCTACTCGGCCGAAGAGATCGCCGAACTGAAGGAAACTGGGGCCACCGAGGTCGTCAAGAAGCTGGCCGCGGAGTAGTCTCTTTCCCGTAAAGCCACGTGGGACCAGTCAGATTGTTCCCCGTATTCACAACGTAACACGTTCCTCCAGCGTTTAGCTGGACAGGGAGGTAAGACGCATGCGTATCGTGGTTCACGGCCAGCAGGCCTTCGGAAAGGCGGTTCTGGAGCGGTTATTGGAGCGCGGCGAAGATGTTGTTGCTGTTTGCTGCGCGCCGACGAAAGAGGGCCGTCCCGAAGACCCACTGGTGGAATTCGCCCGGGCGAAAAGTCTGCCGGTGCACCAGCCGGCGTCATGGAAAACGCCTGAAGCGCTTGAACTGATGAAGTCGTTCGAGGCGGATGTGTGCATGATGGCGTACGTCCTTTTGTTCGTGCCGCAAGAGGTCCGCGATGCCCCCAAATACGGGACGTTCCAGTATCATCCCTCGCTATGCCCTTGGCATCGCGGTCCGTCCAGCATCAATTGGCCGATCGCGATGGGCAAAACCCGCACGGGTCTGACGATCTTTTGGCCGAATGACGGCTTGGACGAAGGGCCGATCTTGCTGCAGAAGATCTGTGAGATCGGACCCGACGAAACACTCGGCGACGTCTACTTCAAGAAGCTTTTCCCGATGGGTGTGGAGGCGATGATCGAGGCGCTCGACCTGGTCAAGGCCGGAGTCATCCTCAAGCATGCACAGGACCTTGAGGCCGGCTCGTATGAAAGCTGGTTCAATCGGAAGGTTGCGCAGCTCGATTGGTCGAAGCCGGCTGCCGAGGTCTACAACTGGATTCGCGCGGCGAACCCGCAGCCGGGGGCATGGACCACACTTAACGGCACAACGTTGTCGGTTTTCGATGCTGCGACAACCGAAGGCGCGGGTAAGCCAGGCGAGGTCCTGGCCATCGACGAGGAGGGCATCAAAATAGCGGCTGGTGGCGGTGCGGTCCTCGCTAAGCGGGTTCGTTCTGGCAAGGACGCGAAGGTGGCGGCTCACGAGTGGGCGGCAAATGCGGGCTTGAAAGTGGGCGACGTCTGCGTTTTTGTCGAAGACTAGCTATAAAACGATCGGTACTTCATAAACCCGCTCATGGCTGTTGCGGGTGACGAAGGGGTCCGGCGACGGGAAAGGAAACGTCCAATGAGTGTTAAATCCGACATTGAAATCGCGCGAGAAGCCTCAATGCGGCCGATCGCCGACGTCGCGGCAAAGATCGATGTACCTGCCGACGCGCTGCTCAATTACGGACCCTATAAGGCGAAGATCTCCGCGGAATTGATCGACAGCCTGCAAAGCCGTCCCAACGGCAAGCTGATCCTGGTTACGGCGATCAGCCCGACGGCAGCCGGCGAAGGCAAGACGACAACGACCGTTGGTTTGGGTGATGGCCTGAACCGGATCGGCAAGAAGGCCATGAGCTGCCTTCGCGAGCCTTCGCTTGGGCCTTGCTTCGGCGTCAAAGGCGGTGCTGCTGGAGGTGGTTATGCCCAAGTCGTGCCGATGGAAGACATCAATCTGCACTTCACCGGCGACTTCCACGCCATTACGTCGGCCAACAATCTGCTCGCCGCGCTGCTCGACAACCACATCTATTGGGGTAATGCGCTGGGCATCGACGGGCGACGCGTCGCCTGGCGCCGGGTTTTGGATATGAACGATCGGGCGCTGCGCCAGATCACTAACTCGCTCGGTGGCGTTGCGAACGGATTCCCGCGGCAGGACGGCTTTGACATTACCGTCGCCTCGGAAGTGATGGCAATCCTGTGCTTGTCCAAGGATCTGACGGATCTCCAACGACGGCTCGGCAATATCGTTGTTGGGTACACGCGCCAGAAAAAGCCGGTGCTGGCCCGCGATCTCAATGCCGATGGCGCCATGACCGTGCTGCTCAAGGATGCGCTGATGCCCAACCTGGTGCAGACGCTGGAGAACAATCCCGTGTTCATTCACGGCGGCCCGTTCGCGAATATCGCGCATGGCTGTAACTCCGTGTTGGCCACGAAGACGGCTTTGAAGCTGTGTGACTACGTGGTCACCGAAGCTGGATTCGGTGCGGATCTTGGCGCGGAGAAGTTCTTCGACATCAAGTGCCGGATGGCTGATTTGAACCCACAGGCGGTGGTGCTCGTGGCTACGATCCGGGCGCTCAAGATGCACGGCGGTGTTGCCAAGGACGATCTCAAAAACGAGAACGTCGAAGCCGTTACAAAGGGTGCTGCCAACCTTAAGCGTCACTTGGAGAACCTGCGTAAGTTCGGTGTGCCGCCAGTGGTGGCGATCAACAAGTTCATCACCGATACGGATGCCGAGGTGGAGGCGGTTAAAGCGGCTGCCGAAAGCGTCGGTGCGAAAGCCTTCCTGGCGACGCACTGGGGAGATGGCGGTGCCGGCATCGAGGATCTCGCCCATCATGTGGTCGAACTTGCCAACTCAGGGCAGGCCTCGTTCAAGCCACTTTATTCCGACGACCTGCCGCTGTGGGATAAGATCCGCACGATCGCGACCGAGATCTATCGGGCCGACGATATCTCAGGCAGCGCCGCCGTCCGCAACCAGGTCAAAGACTTGCAGGAGAATGGCTATGGCCATCTGCCGATCTGTGTGGCCAAGACGCAGTATTCGTTCTCGACCGACCCCAGCTTGCGCGGTGCGCCATCGGGGTATGAGATCCCGGTGCGGGAAGTGATCCTGGCGGCTGGGGCGGAGTTCATCGTCGCGGTATGCGGGGACATCATGCGTATGCCGGGCTTGCCGCGTATGCCGGCCGCGGAAAAAATCTGCATCAATGAAAAGGGCGAGATCGACGGGCTGTTCTAGTTCCGGCCTCTGTCGCCAACTGGTCAAAGCAATGTCTCATCCCGGGGCTTTCCCCCGGGTTGAGACGGCGAATTTTGCTGTGTGATGCGAACTAAGCCGGCGGCTAGACACTTGGGACCTAGTCTTGGGACATAGGACTTGGGCCGAAGCGTTACTCGCCGGGCTGTAAGGTTTTCGGGTTTTGGCTGCTTGGGCCGTGCAGGAAACGGAAGAAGCTGCCAAAGCCGCGGCCGGTGCCCTGCGCAATGCGGCCGACATCGCCGCCGATCCCGATCAACGACGGCACTAATAGGAGCACCAGGATGGTGGCGGCTGCCAGGCCGAAAACCAATGTGATCGCCATTGGGATCAGGAATTGCGCCTGACGGCTTGTTTCAAACAGCAGCGGGGTGAGACCGCCGACCGTCGTCAGCGAGGTCAATAGGACGGCGCGGAAGCGGTCGCGGGCTCCGCCGATCGCGGCTTCTTCCAGCGTTTCACCTTCGGCTAGCCGCTCGTTGATCCGGCTGACGAGCACAATTAAGTCGTTGACGAGAATGCCCGAGAGACCGAGCAGGCCGATCACCGATATAATGGTCAGCGCATAGCCCATGATGTAATGGCCGACGATCGCCCCAACGAGCCCGAAGGGGATGATCATCATCACTGTCAACGGTTTCCAGTAGCTGGCGAAGACCCAGGCCAGGGTGATGTAAATCAGGCAAAAGGCCAGCAGGGCACCCTGTTGGAGATCGCTGAAGGAACTCGCGGCGCTCTTCGTCGCGGCCTTTGTAAGTGTAGCCGAGGGCGTATTTGGATGCGATCGCCGGCATGACTTCGGCTTCCAGTCTCTCAACGACCTCTTCGGTACTGGTCACATCGGGATCGACGTCACCCGTGACACCGACGGTACGGATTCCGTCGCGGCGTTGAACGATGGAGAAGCTGCGCCGCTCGGTAATATCGACCACCTCTTTCAGCGGGACGCGTTCACCGGAGGGCGATGCAACGTAGAAGTTTTCAAGATCCTGGCGGCCGGCGGTGGTCTGCTGGCGCATGACACGGACCGTGATTTCATCGTCACCGCGTGCAAAGCGTGTCGAAATGGCACCTTCGAAGGCGCTGCGCACTTGCGTGCCAATCGACTGGCCACTGAAACCGAGCGCATTACCACGAGCGTTAACCTCGAAGACGAGCTCTTGCTTGCCATACGGGAGATCATCGGTAATCGCGTCGACCCCGGGGAAGCCGGTGAGCGTTTGTTTGAGTTCTTCGGCGGCGGCCTTCAGCACTTCCACGGGTGCGCTTTGCAGGCGGACGTCGACATCTCGGCCCGGCGGGCCTGCTCGACGACCAGAGATAGCGACCCGCTCGACGCCGGCGACGTCTGGCAATTCCTGGCGCCACGCCGTGATGATGTCTTTCGTGCGGGTTAAGCGCCTCTCACTGGGAGTGAGTTGGGCGGAAAGCTGGGCGACGTTGTCGTTCTGGGTTCGCCCCGCCTTACCGACGAGGGTGAAGAGAGCGTCGACGAGTTTGTCGTCGGTTTTCGGAGAAGCCGGGGCTTCCTCGCCGAGTCCAATCAATTTGAGGGCGGAGTTGATTAATTTCTTGGACTCGAAAGCTCCGGCAGGACCAGTCTCCGTGGCCTTGATCTCAGCTTGTTGCGCCAGCAGCAGTTTTCGCTCAGCCCGATAGAGGGATTGTTCGAATTGCTCCAAGGTGGCGATCTGTTGCGGGCGCGGAACGCCGGGGGCGAACTCGACGGCGGCAGTGAGATTTTCTGATTCCGGTGAGGGGAAGAACTGGAAACCCACGCGTCCGCCGGTGATCAGGCCGATGGCGATGAACAGGCTTGCGACGAGGATGGCGACGGTGGTGTAGCGCCAGGCGTAGGCTGTCTTGACGATCCAAAGCAGCGGGCCATCGCGCAGCCAGGCGAAGCCGCGGTCGAGGTTTCGGCGGATCAGACCTGGCTTCTTCTTTGGTCCGCTATGACGCAAATGGCCAGGGAGAATAAGGAAGCACTCGATGAGGCTGGCGATCAGCACGGCGACGACGACAAGCGGTATGGCAACGAGGATGTCGCCCATGCGTCCGCTTATGACCACGATCGGGAAGAACGAGCACAGTGTTGTGATCATCGCCGCGGAGACGGGCGCGAGCATGCCAACGGCGCCCTTTTGTGCCGCCTCGAGGCTGGAATAACCTTGCTCTTCGAGTGTCGCAGTTTGCTCTCCGACGACGATGGCGTCATCGACGATAATGCCGGTCATCATGATCAACGCGAACATCGAGACCATGTTGATTGATTGGCCGGAGACATACATCACGCCCAACGCGGCAAGAAGGGCGACTGGGATGCCGGCCGCTACCCAAAATGCGACGCGCGCATTGAGGAACAGAAAAAGTAACAGCAGGACTATGGCGAGGCCCTGCAAGCCGTTTTCAATCAAGATTCCAAGGCGCTGCACGACGAACTTGCCGCGCACGTCGTAGACCGAAACTTCGAGTGTCGGTGGAAGGGTTGGGCGCTTCTTCTCAAGGTATCTATTGAGAATATCCATTGTTTTCAGCGTATCGGCCCGTTGGGCGCGCTGGACGGCGATCTCGATGGCTGGTTTGCCGCGGACCAGCCCGATCTTGCCTTCTCGCTCGAAGCGGGTGTCGATTTCAGCGATGTCCTTCAAGAACACCTTTTCGCCGCCGGCACCGGATTTGATTTCAATTTCGCCTATGGTTTCTGGGGTTTTTCGTTCAGCGCGGGCGCGCAGTTGGATTTCGACATCGCCCTCGAGTTTGCCGGCGGGGAGATCCTGGGTGTTCTGGCGGACGCGTTCCGATATCTGCTGCAAGGTCAGGCCGAGCCGCCACAAGTCGGCTTCGCGGATCTTGATCCAGATTTCTTCTTCGCGGGCGCCGTTGAGCGTGACACGATCGATGCCGGCAGCCAGCAGTTCGTCGCGGAACTGCTTGGCGTAAGTCTTCAGCACTTCTTCGGAGAATGGTCCGGAAATGGCAATCGCTGCGACGCCGTCGAACATGACTGAGCGCGAGATAACCGGCCGCTCTGAATTCTTCGGGCAGGGTCGTGATGCGGTTGACCGCCTGCTCGACGTCGCTTTGGGCTTTTTGAAGGTCGGCACCGCTGTCGAACTCGATCGAGATTACACCGCTGCCTTCGCGGGCTACAGACGTAACTTCATGGACGTCGTCAAGAAACCGCAGTTCGGGTTCGATTACTTCGATGATGTTCGTTTCGACGTCTTCGGCACTGGCTCCGGGCCAAGGCACGGATACCGTGATTGCCGGCAAGTCGAGGTTGGGAAAGAACTGACGATTGAGCCGCAACAGACTGAAGACGCCGAATACGATCAGCACCGCCATCAGCAGGTTGGGCGCCGTGGGATGGCGGACAAAGACGCCGATTAGTCCGCCACCGCTTGGCTGGTGAGGGCCGCCAGGGCCGTGGTTCAACATGACGGGGCGGTTCATTGGGACTTCGCCTCGGTCACTTTGACGCCTTCGCCGGGCGTCGAGATACGCGTGATCATGACCCGGTCGCCGTCGCTAATCTCACCGTCGACAAGGATGTCCTTTTCGATGCCACCGATGACGTGGACCTTGCGAGGAACGAGACGTTCCTTTTCAATCACATAGACCGTGTCGCCGCTGTAGAGCGCTGTAGAGGGTAGGCGGAACGCGGCATTGAATTCGGTGTCAGGCACATCGATCTCGACAAATGCGCCCGGGTGGAGTGGAACAGGCTGGGAGGGGTCCTTTATGCGGGCGTAAACTTCGACACCGCCGGTTGCGGAGGAAATCCTGGCGCCGATGCGCTCAATGGTTGCGGGGTAGGTGAATGTATTGTTGCCGAGAGCCCAGCGGACCTCGACCTGACGGCCGTCGAGGGGGCCTTCCTTGGCGACAATCCGGCCGAACTGCTCGTCGGTCAGGTTGAAGCGAACCTCAATCCAGTTGCGGTCGATCAGAGTGGCGACCTTGTCGTTACTGCCGACCATGCGACCCACCTGGGCGCCGACCTCGGTCACATAAGCTGAAAACGGCGCCCGCAATTCGGTTTCAGCGAGCCGTCGCTGAGCGCGTTCAATGGACGTTTCAAGCCTTGAAACCGCGGCGATCTGCTGGGCGATGCGAGCTTCCCAAACCGGCAGGTTGTTTTCAATTTGGTCGGCGGCTTGTTGGCGCTGCAGGACGATCTGGCGACGATCATCGACTGTGCGTGCTGAGACTGTGCCGCGCTCCACCAAAGGCGTGGCGCGGCTCAAGTCAGTAAGGGCGAGTTCAACCTGTCCGCGGGCATGCTTGAGCGACTGCTTGCTCGCGGCTAACTCGCTTTCGAACTCGCTGATTTTGGCGCGGGTTTCCAGAAGCTGAGCTTCGAGTTCGGCAAGGCCGGTGCGATAATCGATCGGGTCGATCTTCAAAAGGAGTTCGCCGGCGTTGATCTGACCACCTTCACGCAACGTCTCGCCGGTTTCGATGATTTGTCCGGAAACAAGGGCGCGGATGTCGACCTCACGGCCTGCGACAGTGGTACCGAACAAGGCGAGACTGGGCTGAAAATCTCCGGCTCGCGCTTCGACACTCGTGATTGCAAACGAGCGCTCCTGTTTGGGGCGCACGGGGGCTTCAGGTTTGGTGCCGGTCAGATATTTGAAAGCGAAGTATCCAGCTGCGATGACAGCCAGAGGAAGCAGCGTCTTCAGGGTGATGCGCGCTGTCGTGGCAAGGACTGGGAGGATGGAAGAGCGCGATCGCTGCTGTTGGCCCTCGGCAGAGGGCACCGATGCCGTCGAAGTCGACGACGCTTGCGGCGCATCACTGTGCGGTGACCCGCTGGGCGATTCTCTGCGGTTCGTTATCTCCGCCCTGGTCATCGATGTTATCTCTCGGTCGTGAACGTTCATCTTCGAGCACCGTGGCGTAACGTCGTTGTTCCAGTGTCTTGGTGTAACTCAACCATCCAAGCGCCAAGAATTACATTCGATCGTGTCGACGGTCTGGCAGGTTGAATACGGCTCAGCCCGATATTGGGATTTCTGGCTAAATCACCATGAATGCGAGCTGAAAACCTGATTGCTCCTTCACGTTAGCGCGATCAAAGCCACCGGAATTCCGGTCTAGACGCCAGTAAACACGATGTCTTCGCGCTCTTCTTTCCGCAATGTAAAGTTTTGTTAAGGGGAAAGGTCACCGGGTGTGTCGACATCTAAGAACACCAGTTCATCACCAATGATGACTTTTTGGCACCTGTCGGGGTCCTTCGGTATTAGAGGTTTAGCACCTTGGTCTTCCTGAAGCTTGCTCAGTGCCGCAAAGTAGCTGCGCGGCCACAGGACCGGATTACGCTGCTCGCCGGCCGCCGTGATGGGGATTGTAACGTGTCCGGATCCTGAGTTCTCGAATGCGGCAATCAATTCATCGAGTACGCGAGCCCGCATCCAAGGCATATCGGCAGGCAATATAAGGGCTCCAGTGATCTTGCGGGGCAGGCTGCGAATACCGGTGGCAATGGAGCTGCCGATACCGCTTGTGAAATCCCGGTTGACGCAATGGGTCACCGACAGTCCAGCGAGCGCAGAGGTGATCGGCTCGCTGTCGGGCTGGATAATGACGTTGACGCCGGTTGAGCGTGAGGCCAAGGCTTCGCGAACCACATGATGGATGACAGGTCGCCCATCAATCTCGGCGAGGAGTTTGTTGGCAGCACCAAATCGTGTGGATTGCCCGGCGGCAAGGACAAGGCAGGCGACAGGCATATTACCGGGCTCCCGGTTCGCCACGTTTCGGTCCGCGAAACGCCAATACAACCTCGGAAGCGATCGCCAGGGCGATCTCCTCCGGCGTAACCGCACCAATATCGAGACCGATGGGGCAATGGATGCGATCTATGGCTTCATTCGCGTGGCCTGCCTCTAACAAACGGGCGCGCCGCTTGGCGTGGTTTCGCTTTGAGCCAAGTGCACCGACGTATCTCGTGGAACTCTTCAAAGCCGGGCCAAGCGCGTCGTCGTCAATGTGGGCGACATGGGCCAAGGCAATGACCGCGGTGAACGGATCCAGACCAAGTTCGTGCAAGGCCTCCTTTGGCCAGGCCTTGATGAGCTGCGTGTGGGTGAAACGTGCTGAGGAGGCGAAACTGTCGCGGGGATCGATGATGATAGGGGTGAGTCCCAAGATGTCAGCAATCGAAACGAGTGCTTGAGCGATATGCGTGGCGCCGACGATGTACAGCCGTGGGCTCGGTGTGTGAGCATGAGCGAACACATCTCCGTCGGCACGCGAAACGAGGCCGCTGCGACCAGACTTGAAGAGTGATGCAAGTTCGCTGTCGAGGCTTTCATTGGATTCTTGCAAGGTTCTGGTTCCGCTGTCGAGATCCGTGGTGATCAGGAGCATGCGGCGCTCATTGCGGGCCGTGAGGACCGCGTCGGCACAGGCCAAGTCAGCGGGACCTTGAAGAGGTTCAACATAGATTTCGATGTTCCCACCGCAGGGTAGCCCAGAGGCCCATGCAGTTTCGTTGGCGATGCCAAAGCTCAGACGCTTCGGGGTGCGCTTGTCGACTACTTCCAGGGCGGCGACGATGACATCGGCTTCGATACAACCGCCGGAAACGGAGCCCTGAAACTCTTCCTCGCCAGCAATCACCATTTGGCTGCCAACTGCGACCGGCGAAGAGCCCCAGGTGTCGATCACCGTTGCCATGCCAATGGCGCGGCCTTGTTCAAGCCAATCCCGGGCATTGGCCCAGATATCGAGAGTACGGGTCGCATGGGTATCGTTTTCTTTGTTCATGTCACAATTCACATCGCTGCATTCGCTAACCGGGCTTGTCGGTGTTTAACTCGGAGCACGCGAAAGTCTGAATGTATAAGTTTCAGGAAAAAGTGATTTGCCAACAGCGCTGAATGCAATGTGGCCGTGACGTGGCACAACATACGCGGTCTGATTTGGGTGGGGGTCTAACTCATCTCGTTTCCTTTATTTTTCTGTCGACGATGCCTGTCGGGATCAATACTTCGTTGTCGGGAAATCTCTTGCCGGTTGTTTCTTCACATCTGGTTCAGGGTTGAGAGGCTATCGACAATGTGTCGCCGCCAGTCGTATTGGTTGGCAACAGCAACGAGGGTCATCGACGTGCCGTGCAGTTCAACCATATCCACGACGTCGGCCAATACGGATCTGTTGAGAGAAAAAATGGGAGGAGCGTTGTCGTGTTGAAGTACTCGGTAGCAGTTCTCACTGCAGTCATTGCGCTATCGTCGATCTCAAGTGCCGCGCAGGCCCGGAGCGATGAATGGTTTGTGTTACCGACGGAAGAGCGGATTACAATTGAAGCTATCGACTTCATACCAAGGATGGGGCGCTTTCAGAAGTTTAAGGTCCACGCTGCTCATGGACCGGTTTACGTTGAATCGTTGCAGCTTACGCTTGCAAGGGAGGGGACACGCACCTACCGAGTGGATGCTTTGCTCGGAAAAGACCGGTATTCACAAGCGTTCGATTTGCCAGGTCGAGATGCCGTGATACGCCGTGCCGAAATCAGATATAAAAAGGACCGGACCAGTGACGGCGTTCTTCAGATTATCGGATTAATTGCCGATCCGCCAGGTGGCTTCGAGGTTCTCGAAACTGTTCTCCTCGATACGAAAGACAGAGTAATCAAAATGCGATTGGACGGTGGAGAACGACCTTCCGCAAAGATACGTTTGCGAGCCTGGGGTGATACTGTCATTGTCAAAAGAGCTGATGTCGTCTTTGGCAACGGCCAGCGGCAAAGAATAAGGATTCGCGATCGATTGAAGCCCGGCGAATCGACAGAGGTTGTTGATCTCCTGGGCTATAACCGCAACATCAAATTCATCGTCTTGAAACTGCGCCCGCAACGTGGTCGTGCCGGGATCGCCCGCATTGATCTTCTCGGAAAACCTGCACCGAGAGGGTATCGGCGCGCGGTGAGGAGAAATCCGCCGATCAATGATTGGAACTTGTTGGGCCGGCGGAGAGCGGCTTTGTTTAGCAAGGATTCAAACGTCTTTAGGGTCGGGGAATCCGAGGGACGCTACACCAGCATTCGTGTCAGTGCCCGAGACCAGAACGTACGGATGTACGGCATGACGATCGTTTATGGAAACGGTGAACGGGAAGACGTTCCTTTTTACGGAACTCTTCAGGCGGGCGAAAGCACACCACCGTACCAACTCAAGGGGCCACGTTACATCGACTATATCAAGTTTCAGTACCGGACCCGGTTGGACTTCAAAGGATCTGGCGAGGTTGAGTTGTGGGGTATGCCTCGTCTTCAGCGGCGGCGTTAAGGACTGACGAAGTCAAGAATGATTGGGGATGGGAGCGGCCTTGGCTGCTCCCATTTTCATTTGTCGCAATGCTCTCCAAGGCAAGTGGCGATGGTTCGTAAAATCGGCGGGAGTATTGCTTTCGATCGCCCGGTCGATGTTTTCCAGGTCCCCAATCCTCGCCACCTCGACCGGCGTCCAGATCGCCGGCCCTTTGCGCTACAACCTGATAGCCTCGCGCGCGGCGTCGGCAATAATGATTTCCAGGTGTTTGGCGTCTCGGGTGCCGACGAGCACTTGCATGCGGTGGCTGCCTGCGGCGCACACATCATCGGCCGCCGGCGGGGACGGTACGAAATCAGCAATGGAAATTCCCCGCGCCAGTATCACCTTGAAGAGGCGGTTGTCCTCGCTGACATGCACGGCGCAGCGGATGCCGTCTATCTCAACGGAGGTGACCTACCGGTCTTCGGAGAAAATGGCGTTCTCATACTGCAACACAGCTCACTTTCCGCAGTGAGGTGGAACTGGGAGTTGTATTGTGTTTTCGAAGTGCCTTGGGTTCCCCAAATCAGCACGCCTGCTTCACCGCGATACTGTACCTAGTGATTGTTAGAACTGCTCGCTTTCGACCGGCAAAAAAGCACGATGCCCCGACCGTGCGCTTTGCCGAACCCAAAACCTTTTTCCGGTGAGGAAAATGGCAAGCTTGCTGCAGATAAGGTTGTACTCATCGCGTAGCTTGTGAGACTTTTCGACACGTCCGGTTCGCGCTCGGCCAAGCATTATGTTAGGCCGGTTGCCAAAGATGCTTCAAGCTCGGAGGGCGAAACCCAATATGAATGATGCAGAATTGAGGTCGCTTGCCGAGAGCTTGACTGTGACGGCTCTCAGAGCCGGGCTGATTACGCTTAGATACTTCAAGAGCGAAGACAATAGAGCGACGCAGAAGGCCGATGGTAGCCCGGTAACACTTGCTGATCAGGAAGCTGAAGTTCTGATTCTGGAAGACCTTGCAAAACTCACTCCCGATATCCCGGTGATTGCCGAAGAGGCGGTCAGCCGAGGTGAGGTGCCGGAAGTCGGATCCCGTTTCTTTTTGGTCGATCCACTCGACGGCACACGTGAATTTACCGGCGGTTCCGGAGAATTCACGGTCAATATCGGACTTATCGAGAATGGTGAGCCGATTTTCGGTATCGTCTACGCGCCAGCATTGGGCGACATCTATTTGTCGCTTGGAAGGAATGAGGCGGCGACAGCCAAGATTGCTGATCCTGCCGCCGCTGCAGAGGCCGGCCTTTCCAGCTTGCCGCTGGTGCCGATCAGGACGCGCCCACCGGCGCAGGACGGCCTGACGGTGGTTGCCAGCCGTTCGCATGGAACCTCGGAAGGTGAAGCGTGGCTTGAAAGCCTGCCGCTTCCCGTCACCGGCCGGCGCAATATCGGATCATCGCTGAAGTTCTGTCTTGTTGCGTGCGGCGCAGCTGATCTTTATCCGCGTCACGGGTCGACCATGGAGTGGGATACCGCCGCGGGGCATGCGGTGCTGGGCGCTGCCGGCGGTGTCGTAACAACCGTTGATGGCGCCCCTTTCCGCTATGGCAAGACGGAGGCTGGTTACCTCAATGGCGGTTTCATCGTGTATTCTTCGGAGGCTTTGAGAGGGAAGCTTGCGCCCGTCACAGCGGCCCGCTGAGTACTAATTGCGGGGTTCAGGTCGCGGGCGAGCCGTAAAAACTTCGATACCACGTGACGAACCTGGTGAGGCCCGTTTCGATCGGCGTTTCGGGGCTGAAACCGACATCGGCTTTAAGGTCGTCGATATTGGCATACGTCTCAAGCACGTCTCCTGGCTGCATGGGCAAGAAGTTTTTCTTCGCCTCGATGCCGATGGTTTTTTCCAGGGTTGCGATCATGTCCATCAGTTGCACGGGCTTTGAATTGCCTATGTTGTAAATCCGGTAGGGTGCCGCCGATGTGGCAGGGTCCGCTGATGCTGCGTCCCAATCGGGATTTGCCTTTGGAACGCGGTCACTGGTGCGGACGACGCCCCGGACGATATCGTCGATGTAGGTGAAATCGCGGGCGTGCCGTCCGTTGTTGTAAATGTCGATCGGCTCACCGGCGAGTATGCGCGTGGTGAATTTGAAGTAGGCCATGTCAGGCCGCCCCCACGGGCCGTATACGGTGAAAAAGCGCAATCCTGTGACTGGAATTCCGTAAAGGTGCGCATAGGTGTGCGCCATCAGCTCGTCGGCCTTCTTGGTGGCGGCGTAGAGACTGACGGGGTGATCGACATTGTCGGAGACCGAAAAGGGCTGTTTGGTGTTGGCTCCATAAACGGAGCTCGAAGAGGCAAACACTAGGTGCTCGACGTCGTGATGCCTGCAACCCTCCAAGATGTGCAAGGTCCCGACGATGTTTGAGTCAATGTAAGCGTGGGGGTTTTCGATCGAGTATCTGACGCCTGCCTGTGCGGCCAGATGGATGACGCGCTGTGGTTTGTCTTCGGCAAAAAGGCTCTCGATGCCGTTTCGGTCGTTGAGATCGAGCTTGTGGAACTGGAACCGGGACTGGTCTGATAATTGAGCCAAACGGGCTTCTTTTAGGGCGACGTCGTAGTAATCGCTGAGGTTGTCCAACCCGATGACGTCATGACCGGCATCAAGCAATGCTTTGGCCGTATGGTAGCCGATGAAGCCAGCCGCTCCGGTCACCAGGTATCGCATGGGCTCACTTTCTTTGACTGGGTTCCGCGCATGCGCGATTAGCTTTGACCCGGTGCCGTACCGGTAAAACTCTCGCACCAAACGCGAGTAGGCGGTACAATATTTATTATCGAGTGCCGCTATGACAACGATTAGAAAGCGATGCTGGTGCCGTCAATCTGGTTGATTGATTATTGAGCTGACAATATTGCCTTTTTTCGAAGCCCAAGTCCTCCATCGAGCCGCAGATGAAAAAGCTAAATCGCCCAACTCCTGATCTTATTAGGCAATTCTCCGCGATCGTAGGGGAGAGGTATGCGCTCACGGATCCAGAGCAGCAGTCGCCTTATCTGCATGAATGGCGGGAGCGATACGTTGGTAAGACACTACTGGTATTGCGGCCAGGATCGACAGATGAGATTGCCGAAATTCTTAAGCTCGCCAACGAGGCGCGGATCGGTGTTGTCCCACAAGGCGGCAACACGGGGCTCGTCGGGGGGCAGATCCCGTTTGAGGCTGGCGACGAGATCATTGTTTCTACCGAGCGGCTCAACGGCGTCCGGCAGGTGGACTTGGGCGGCGGGTATATGATCGTCGAGGCGGGCGTAACACTTGCCGAAGCGCAAGCGGCTGCCGAGGAGGCAGGGGCTTTGTTCCCTCTCAGTCTTGCCTCCGAGGGATCGTGTTGCATCGGAGGCAACTTGGCCTCCAACGCCGGTGGCGTGCAGGTGCTGGCTTACGGCAACGCGCGAGATCTGACGCTCGGTTTGGAAGTTGTTTTGGCTGACGGTCGCATATGGGATGGCCTCCGCGCGCTCAATAAAGACAACACCGGGTACGATCTCAGGCATCTTTTTGTCGGCTCTGAGGGGACACTCGGCATCATTACGACGGCGGTTTTGAAGCTCTTTCCAAGGCCGGTGGAAACCGCGACTGCATTCGCCGCACTGCCAGATCTGCATCAGGTGCAGAGACTGTTCGAGGATGCGCGGGCAGTTGCCGGCACGAACCTAACGGCGTTCGAGTTCATGTCCGGTTGGTGTCTCGACATCGTGACAACACACATGCCGGGGACGCGTCGTCCGTTGGAATGCGATGCGCCTTGGTATGTATTGCTTGAGATTTCCAGTGGTAGCGCGGGTGGTACTGCTGAAGCGATGATGGAGCAGTTGTTGTCGACAGCTCTGGAATTTGGGGGCGTCGCAGACGCGGTCGTCGCCGCTTCGCTGGATCAAGCGCGGCAGCTTTGGAAACTGCGTGAAGATATGTCGGAGGCGCAGAAGTTCGAAGGCGGCAGTATCAAGCACGATATCTCCGTGCCGATGGCTGCAATTCCTGACTTCGTGCGTCGCGCCGGTGAGGTTGTTGAAGCGTTTTGTCCGGGTGTGCGACCGGTGGCGTTTGGTCACTTCGGGGATGGCAACGTGCACTACAACGTCGCGCAGCCCGTTGGTATGGACAAGGACGGTTATCTTGCTCTTTGGGAAGAGATGAATGAGGCCGTGCATGCACTCGTTACGGAAATGGGTGGGTCGATTTCGGCGGAGCACGGCATCGGCCGCATGAAGCGGGATGCGCTGGCGCGGTATCGTTCTGCCGTTGAGCTTGACATGATGCGTTCCGTGAAGACGGCGCTTGACCCGCGCGGCATCCTCAATCCCGGCAAGGTGATCTAGCCCTCGAGCAGGAGGGGTGGCGATCACTTAAACAGCCGCTCGATACTGAACGCGCAATGGAGTTTTTTAAGTTGTTGGGCCGTTTGCGTCGGGAAGCTGCAACCCTCACGGGGTATTTGGCGTTCATTCTGGTGACCTTTTTTGGAGATGGATTATCTCCTGGCACTGTCGGCGGGCCCATGGCCACCGTGATGCTGGTGGGCCTTTTCTGCGTAATGCTATGGCTCGCTTTCGCCGTTGTTCGGCATGCCGAAGGTCTGGCGACTTTATTGGGGGAGCCTTACGGGACGCTTATCCTGACCCTTTCGGTGATCGGCATCGAAGTTGCCTTGATCTCCGCGGTCATGATCACCGGAGACAACAAGCCGGCTCTCGCGCGCGATACCATGTTTGCCGTCTTGATGATTGTTTTGAATGGTCTTGTCGGTCTCAGTCTGGTTCTGGGTGGCTTGAGATACCGCCTTCAGAATTACAATTTGCAAGGCGCGAATGCCTACCTCGCGGTTCTAATTCCACTTGCGGTGCTTGGACTCATTTTGCCAAGTTTCACGCAGTCGGCGCCTGGTGGCGAACTGTCGGAATTGCAGGGGATGTTCCTCATCAGTCTTTCGTTGATCCTCTATGGGATCTTTCTGGCTATTCAAACTGTCACCCACAGTGACATCTTCCAGGAAGCGGCGCCTTTAAGCTCGGATGATCCTGATGCGCACCATCACTTCTTAGTGGAGAGCGTGACAGTTCACAGCCTCGGCCTCGTTGCGGCGATGCTGCCGATCGTTCTGCTTTCCAAAAGTCTTGCTGTTTATGTCGACTTCGGCATCGAATTTGCCAACGCGCCGGTGGCTCTCGGTGGGTTCCTCATCGCTGCGCTGGTGCTGACGCCCGAAGGGCTCAGCGCCATTCAGGCGGCGCAGAAGAACCAGCTGCAAAGGGCCGTCAACATCTGCCTCGGATCGGCGCTGGCGACCATAGCCTTGACCATTCCAGCCGTCCTGGCGATCGGATGGGCAATGGACCGGCGTGTCGAGCTTGGCTTGGGGAATGCCGGCATCGTCGAACTGTCGGCGACGCTGCTCGTCAGCATCGTGACGTTTGCCAGCCCTCGCACCAACGTGCTGCTTGGAGCGGTTCATCTGGCGCTGTTTGCGGCGTACATAATGCTTATTTTCGATGGGTCTGTTTGAGGTGTGATGGCGGGGCGCGGCGAGCGAAGGCTTTTCCGGGATCGGCGCGTTCAGAGCCCCGCAACGATATGCGGCGAGAGCAGAATCCAGCCTCCCCAAGCGATCATGATGAGCCCGGCGATGCGAGCAATTGTGTGCCCGGAAGGTGCGATCTTTTCGATCAAGACCAATATCGTCAGGCCAGCGATCCAGACCAAGTTCATAACACCGCCAGCGAATAGAAGCGCCATCAAGAACCAGCAGCACCCCAGACAATAGATGCCGTGCTTTAGCCCCATCCGGAATGCTCCCCATCGTCCGGGCCGAAAATTCTCGGCGAGGAATTGCGCTGGCGAACGGCAATGCTCCAAACAGACGTTCTTGAGGGACGATAGCTGGTAGAGGCCGGCGGCGATTAGCAATCCTGCCGAGAAGACGGGGTCTAAACTCCACATCACGAGCGCATGGACGAGGCCAGCTTTTTCAAGCGCCCACTGCATGCCGGTGGCAATTAGGGCGAACGCCAGCCAGGCCGTGAGATAGCCGAACAGGAAAGAGAAGGTCGGTGCGACAGACGCATCGATCTTCCCGAGTTTGTGCTCGTAGCGGTGGGCGCGCGCGTAGAGCAAGATCATCGGCGCGGCGCTCGGTGTCATCATGGCGATCATCATTATCCACCACATGAGCAGCATGATGACCGCATATTCCAGCGACCAGTTTTGGACGAATAATGGTCGGACCGGTGGTGGAAACGACCAGGTGGTCATCATCGCTATGTTCATGCCAGTGCCGGCGCCATGAAGCAGCCACCACCAGGCCAAAGCCGCGATCGCCAACAAGCTTGCGACAACAATGAAACGCTCCCGTTTAAGGAGGGCTTCAACGTGTGTCGCATTGTTATTCATCGGCGTGAATTCAAACGGCGCGGTGTTTGACGACGCCGTGATTGTTGAGGTGCAAGTGAGCGAACTGACCGTAGCTATCCTTGAGATTTAGCTCGATTTTGCCCTGGGTGGTTGAGGTGCCGCTGCCGACTTCAGCGATCTCGTATTCAAAGCCATAAGGGATGTCGATGCGGGCCCGGTGGTCGGCGCCGGAAAGGGGATTCTTGATCGGCTCTCCATGGGCTTCGGCAACACCAGGAACGAAAAACCTCGCGCGCCTCGCTTCCACGTCGACATCGAACTCGATGGGGGCGAAGATGGGATCGTAGACCTCCACAAGCGTTGCCGCGAAAACGGCAAACACCGTCGCCATGGGATCTGTGTCGTGGCCGGACATAATTTTTAGAACGGCCTCGCGCTGCGCGTCTGTCGCGCTCTCGTCGACAAAGGGCTGAGCCCTGCCGTTGCCGTGGTGTATGGCTTCCGGCCACGAGAACACCCCGCCAAAACGCAACCCGTCGAGCTTCACATCTCCGAAGTGTCCTTCGGTGATCGAATTGCAGACAACCGCATCACAATTCCCATAGGTGGGCGGCGCATTGAATTGGCACGGGCAGCCGTAATCACAGTTGCAATTCGAGAATTCGATAGAACGGATTTCCCACGGTGTCATTTATCTGACCTCCGGAATACTCTCGGTGCTTGCAAAAGAACCAAATTGTAGGTGGCCATACTGCAGCTTAGTTGAGGCCGCTGCAATAAAGATCGGCAGGGATGTTCGCAGGCATTCCAGCAATGCGGAGAAGCGCAGACGGCCCAGGTTTCGTGATGCATTCGGTGCGTTGGCATTGAAGGACCAGCTTTATCGGTTGTCGTTGAAGCTTGCGGTTATCTTTGTTGGGATGCAGCTTTCTTGGAGTGTCACGCATTAGGTGCCGCGAAAGACAGCTTTGCGCTTTTCCTTAAATGCGCGGACGCCCTCGTTATAGTCGTTGCTGCCATAGACCAGCCTGCGCAAGCCTTGGATGCGTTCGAAACCCTGTGGGCTCATTGGGTGTGCGCCAGCCAGGATCCGCAGCTGTTCCTTCATGACAGCAATGGCAAGCGGTGCGTTTTCGGCGATCGCTTCAGTAAGGTCGTAGGTGAACGCCTCAAGTTCGTCGGCGGGTACGACACTGTTGATCAGCCCTGCTCTTTCGGCACGATCAGCTGAGACCGGGCGTCCGGTGAAGGTCATCTCCTTGATAATGCGCACCGTTGTTGCATTCAGGAACGTCAACATTCCAGAGACGTTATAGGGAACGCCGAGCTTGGCTGGGGTGACGGCGAAGGTGGCGTCTGGAGTTGCGACGATCAAGTCGGTTGAAAACACGGTCTCGCAGGCGCCGCCCCATACACTGCCTTCAACCATCGCGATGACGGGAGCTGGAAACTCCTCGATGGCACGGACGAGATGGCGTAGCGGATCGTCCCAGCCAAGAGGATCGCGTCCCCCTTCCGGCAGTTCGCACACATCATGTCCGGCTGACCTTACCTTAGCGCCTCGCTCGGCGCGCAAGACCAGTGCGTGCACGTTTTCGCGGCGCATGCGAACAAGTCCGTCGATGACAACGTCGATAAGTGCCGCCGAAAGTGCGTTGCGCTTTTCGGGGTGCGTAAGAGTGATGGTACCAATCGGACCAGTAATGTCGATTTGGGCAAGCGGCATCTGTTCCTTATTATCTTGGGTCAGTTGCCGGCGCCGGAAATTGGCGTTCGCAGAGGAACAGTAGCGGTGTTTTCAACTCAAGTCCGCAAAGGTCGAGGCGGTGTCGTTTTGCGGAAGTCGCAGTTCGGTTCAGCCTATGCTGGCTGGCCGATGCCGGAATAGCGGAAGCCGGCGGCCGTCGCTTCAGACGGTTTGAAGATGTTGCGCAGGTCGACCAAGACGTCGCCCGACATGCGCGACTTTGCTTCACGCAGATCGAGGGCGCGGAATTCGTTCCATTCAGTGAGGACCAAAAGGACGTCGGCGCCATCAATGGCTTCAAGCGAGCTGCCACACCAGACAACACCGTCGAACAGCGGTTCGGCCTGTTTACGCCCTTGCGGGTCGTAGACACGAACCGTGGCACCACGCTCCTGGAGCATTGGAACAATGACAAGACTTGGGGCGTCGCGCATGTCGTCGGTGTTGGGCTTGAAGGTGACGCCGAGGACCGCGATAGTCATGCCGCGTACGGATCCCCCCGCGAACTGCTCGACGCGGGTCGCCATCGCGATCTTGCGTTCGTCGTTGACGGTTTGGACCTGTTCGATCAACGACAGGGGCGTGCGGGCTTCGCGGGCAGTGCGGACGATCGCGGAGACGTCCTTTGGGAAGCAAGAGCCACCGTAGCCCGGACCCGGGTGAAGGAACTTGTCGCCGATCCGGCGGTCTTTTCCGATGGCTGATGCAACTTCCTGCACGTTGGCGCCGACGTTTTCGCAAAGATCGGCGATCTCGTTGATGAAGGAGATCTTCATGGCAAGGAAGGCGTTGGCGGTATATTTGGCGAGTTCAGCGGATTCGCGAGAGACGAATACAACCGGTGCATTGCGCAGCGACAGCGGTTTATAGAGCTGCGTCATCAGATCCTGTGCGCGGTCATCATCGGTGCCCACCAGAACGCGGTCTGGATGGGTGAAGTCTTGGATCGCAGACCCTTCACGCAGGAATTCGGGATTGGAGCAGACCGCGTAAGCCGCATCGGGGCGGAGTTCGCTCAAGCGTTTCTCGATTTCGCGACTGGTTCCGACAGGCACCGTCGACTTGGTGGTGATGACCGTGAATCCCTGCAGATGCGGGGCTAACTCGTCAACCGCAGCGTATACATAGGAGAGGTCGGCGTAGCCATCGCCACGGCGCATCGGTGTTCCGACCGCGAGGAAGACGATATCGGCTTCTTTCACCGCCGGGCCCAGGTCACCTGAAAACTTGAGGCGCCCGGATTTCATGTTGCGCGCCATCAGTTCGTCGAGACCCGGCTCGTAAATCGGGGAACGACCTTCGGCCATCTGCGCGAGGCGCTCGGAATCATTGTCGACGCAGGTGACCGTCCATCCAAATTCAGAAAAGCAAGCAGCGGAAACCAATCCGACATAGCCGGCGCCGATCATGCAGATTTTCACGTTCGAACTCCCGAGTAGTGAAAAAAGAATATCGCGACCACAACTCCCTAGCCAATGGCAAGAGCCAAGGCAACCGGGCCGACGAGGCAGAGCGGGACACGCTGGTGTTAGATCAAATCAATGCGTTGACGGACAGTGTGGCGCGTGATCCATGGTCGAGAGCGCGCCGTTTTACAGCTATTCAAAAAAAACTTAAGGCATGTTCTCGATGCTGCTCATCGTTCAAATTTGCGTCACCGTCCTGTTCGCAGTAGCTATTGCTCGGGTCGGCCGCAGCCGCGGTTAGAGCGGCCCGCTTTGTGGGGAGTTGCCGGGGAGTTCCGTGTCACCACAACTTTGCTTGTGCCAACGGCATTCCAAGCTTTTCATCACCCCGCAGCGCTTTGCTGCGACTTCTACGACTTATGTCCCAAAAGTACAGTTGACCTACGGTCTCGAGACGCGCGAAGATCGATTACCCTGTGGCGCAACGCTCGCCGATAGGATGCACGGGAGGAAAAATATGCTCAAGGCGCTGGTGATCGATGCTGGCAAGTGCACTTGTTGCAAACAGTGCGAGATGGCTTGCTCGCTCGAGAACGAAGGTGAATTTAACGCCGCTAAGTCTCGTATTCGGGTTTTCGACTTCCATACCGAAGCTCGCTTCGTCCCTTATACCTGCACACAGTGTGATGAAGCTTGGTGTCAGCAGGCTTGTCCGGTCAACGCCATCACGACCGACAGCATGGGCGTCAAGATCGTCCACGACAATCTGTGCGTCGGTTGCAAAGTCTGTACGATCGCCTGTCCGTTCGGCACTGTGAATTATAATGCCTCGACCGGCAAAGTGATCAAATGCGACTTGTGCGGCGGCAAGCCGGCGTGTGCGGACGCCTGCCCGACGGGTGCGATCACCTATCAAGATGTCGAGCAAGGCGGTTTCGACAAAATGAAGGTCTGGGCAGCGCAGTCAGCCAATGCGGCGACCCATGACGGCCCGAATGTGCCAAAGGGCAGCCAAGCGAGCGGCACCGGGCACTGAGAATTCGTCGCGGACAACTTGCGCAAGCGACGAGGCTTTTTCAGCCCTCCGCTCTGTGCGAAATCCGTGAGATAATGCGCACGTCATATATGGGAGAGGTCCGATGGGTTGGACTGGAAAAGTCCTTCGGGTGAACCTTACAAACGGTACGATTCAATCCGAGCCGCTCAACATCGGTTGGGCACAGAACTACCTCGGTCAGCGCGGTCTGGCATCGAAGTATCTGGTGGAAGAAGTAGACGCGAAGTGCGATCCGCTCGGTCCGGATAACAAGCTCTTCTTTGCAACTGGACCGCTGACTGGCACCTGTGCCTCAACCGGCGGCCGGTACTCGGTGATCACGAAGGGGCCGCTGACCAACGCGATCGCTTGCTCCAACTCCGGCGGTTACTTTGGCGCCGAGCTCAAGTTCGCCGGCTGGGATATGGTGATTCTGGAAGGCCGGTCGCCAAAGCCGGTTTATCTCTGCATCATCGACGACAAGGCCGAACTGCTCGACGCTTCGGAAATCTGGGGCACTTCGGTGTGGATCACCGATGAATGGATCAAGTCGAAGCATCAGGACCCGATGATGCATGTGGCGACCATCGGTGTGGCCGGCGAAAACGGCGTCCTCTACTCGGCTATCGTCAATGATCTTCACCGCGCAGCCGGCCGCTCCGGCGTTGGAGCTGTACTTGGTTCCAAGAACGTCAAAGCGCTGGCTGTCCGAGGAACAAACGGGGTCAAGGTCAGGGACCCGCGCGCATTCTTGAAGGCGACTGGCGACGGCAAAAAGGTACTCGCTGAAAACGCCGTGACGGGTAGTGGTCTACCCACTTACGGCACGCAGGTGCTGATGAATGCCATCAACGAAGCCGGCGCCCTGCCGACCCGCAATAGCCGCGAAGTCCAGTTCGAGGGAGCTCACGACATCTCGGCTGAAGCGATGGCGACGCCGCGCAGTTCGGATGGCCAAAAGAACCTGCAGACCAACCAGGCCTGCTTCGCCTGCACCATTGCATGCGGCCGCATTTCGAAGATCGACGAGAAGCACTTCACCATCGTCAACAAGCCGGAGTACTGGCATTCCTCGGGCGGGCTTGAGTTCGAAGCCGCTTGGGCGATGGGCGCGAACACCGGTATCAACGATCTTGAGGCGCTAACCTACGTCAACTTCATCTGCAATGAGCAGGGACTCGATCCGATTTCCTTTGGTGCAACCGTTTCGGCGGCCATGGAGCTTTATGAACTCGGACTGCTGACCAAAGAGCAGACCGGTGGCATCGATCTGAAATTCGGTTCGGCTGAAGCGCTCGCGAAGTGCGTCGAGCTGACAGGCAAGGCGGAAGGATTCGGTAAAGAGCTGGGGCTTGGCTCGGCGCGGTTGTGCGCCAAGTACGGCCGACCAGATTTGTCGATGACGGTCAAAGGACAAGAGTTCCCGGCCTACGATGCACGTGGCATCCAGGGTATGGGGCTGACGTACGCGACGTCCAACCGTGGCGCTTGCCACCTGCGCTCCTATACGGTCGCCTCGGAAATGCTCGGCATCCCCGAAAAAACCGATCCATTGACGACGGATGGGAAGCCGGCACTGGTTAAGGCATTCCAGGACGCCACTGCGGCGGTGGATAGCTCCGGCCTGTGTGTCTTCACAACTTTCGCTTGGACGCTGAACGATATCGCACCGCAGGTCGATGCTGCGTGCGAAGGCGATTGGTCGCCTGAAAAGATGCTCGAAGTCGGTGAGCGCATCTGGAACATGGAGCGCATGTTCAACCATCGCGCGGGCTTCACGGCCAAAGACGACAACCTGCCGCCGCGTCTGTTGAAGGAGGCCGCGGCGAGCGGTCCGGCAAAAGGTCTGGTCAGCGGTCTGGATAAGATGCTGCCGGAGTATTACCAGGTGCGCGGCTGGACTGCCGATGGCATCCCGACCAGCGAGACGCTGTCGCGGCTCTCGGTCTAATCCCTCGGAGGGAAGGCAGTCTCGGGCCGATTTGGCCTGGAGTGCCTCCCTGGACGGGGTAGGTTGCAAGGTGAGCCGCTGCGAAGTGTCGGCTCCAATAATATATAATCTGTGAGGAAACCGGTGACGGCTTGCCGGCCTGCCGAACCGGAGCCAGCGTCCAAGGGGATTGCTCTTATGAAATACGTCGTACTAGGCGCTGGGCCCGCAGGTGTCACCGCGGCCGAGACACTGCGCAGTGTCGATCCTAATGCATCTATCACGCTGATCGGCGGCGAGCCGGAACCGCCCTATTCGCGCATGGCGCTGCCCTATCTCATCTACGGCAAGATCGGTGAAGATGGCACGCACCTGCGTCAGGATCCCGGGCATTACGATCAGCAGCGCATCCGCTACATCATGGGACGCTGCGGCGGCATCGATTCGCGGAGCAAGCAGCTTTTTCTGTCGACCGGTGAAACGCTACCTTACGACAAGCTTTTGATCGCCACGGGTGCCAGCCCAATCAGACCGCCGATACCAGGTTCGAACCTTGAAGGTGTCGAAAACTGCTGGACGCTGGAAGACGCGCGCAACATCCTGAAGTATGCCGATAAAGGTTCGCCCGTCGTGCTGGTCGGCGCGGGTTTCATCGGCTCGATCATCCTTGAAGCGCTCTATCTGCGCGGCTGCAAGATCACCGTTGTCGAGGTGGCCCCACGGATGGTGGCGCGGATGATGGATGAGACCGCTGGTGGCATGCTTGGACGCTGGTGCGAGGCGAAGGGCGTCCAGGTGCTGACGAACACGCGGGTGACTGGCATCACCAAGGGCGCGGAAGGTGGCGCTCGGCTTTCGGTTCGCTTTTCCAACGGGCTTAGTGCCCCTGCCGACCTCGCGGTTCTGGCGGTCGGTGTACGCTCCAACACCGGTTTCCTCGTCGGTTCGGGTGTTGCCGTCAACACGGGTATAGTGGTCGACGAGTACCTGCAGACGACTGCTGAAGATATCTATGCGGCGGGTGACTGCTGCGAGGGAATCGATCTGTCGACCGGCAAGCCGGACATGCTGGCAATCCAGCCGGTGGCCGTTGAGCATGGGCGGATTGCGGCGCTCAACATGGCCGGACGCAAGCACCGGCACCGCGGTTCGCTCAACATGAACGTGCTCGACACCATGGGGCTCATTTCATCGTCGTTCGGATTGTGGCAGGGCGCGCAAGTTGGCGAGACCGGCAAGCTCATCGATGAACGTGCTTTCAAATACATGAAGCTGGAGTTTGAAGGCGACAAGCTGGTTGGTGCGCAATGCGTGGGTATGACCGATCACGTCGGCATGCTGCGCGGGCTGATTCAAACCGGCTTCCATATGGGCAAGTGGAAAGACAAACTGCTGGCGGCACCCGAACGTTTGCGGGAGGCCTATGTGTCGGTCGCGCAAGGCGCCCCCACGGGTGGTCCAACGGCGCCGCGCGTGAAGACGCCTGTTGTTGAGGTCAGCCATGCCGGTGCCAGCGGGCACTAGATTTAGCGCATGCTCTAGATTCTAAGCGTGGCTTATGGTCAGGCTCACAAGCCCGGTCGTCATATCTTTGATGCCATCGGAGCTCGTCCGGCCGCGCACGTTTTTGCTAGTCCCAAGAAAAGCCGGCGGAGCCTTCGGGAATGACCATGATCGTTGGCTGCGACGGGAGCTTGTCGGCTGAGACGATGACTGTCGGTTTATCGATGTAGTCTAGCGCGAACTCGGTTCCCATTCTTTGCAAGAACGCAGCAAGTGAGCTTGGCCCGAAGGCGTGCATAGGAATGATCAAGCGCGCCCTCAGCACCTTCAGCGTTCGGACCATGCTGGCGTGGTCGAGGGTGAAACTTCCATCAACGGGCGCCATGACGATGTCGAGCTGCCCAATGTGAGCTAGATCCTCGAGTGCCAGTTCGTGGTGCAGATGTCCAAGGTGGCCAATGCAAAGCCCGGCAACCTCGAAAATGAAGATCGAATTGCCGTCCTTTTCACGCTCGCCGATCCAGTTGCGTATGTCGGTTGGCACGTTGCGGATAAGGACATCGCCGACTTTGAGATGGTGATGGGCCGGGCCGCCACCGGGATTCCAGCCGCGCAGGACGTGCTTGATCTCAGGATCGGGAAAGTAGGTGAAGTGCGTCTCGTGTGCGTGGTTCATCGTAACCACGTCCGGAAAGCGGCCGGCGCCGGCAATGCCCGCGTAATCGGTGGCGATGACCGTTCCGCCCGCAGATTCGATGCGGAAGGTGGCGTGGGTGACGTAGGTAATCTGAATTTCGTTTCTGCCGAGTGCGGCGGGGACGTATCGGACCGGGGATGCGAGCGGTGGGGCAGAGGCCATTGCCATGCAACGGCTAACGGTGGCGGCATACGACGTTGCGATGGGAACGGAGAAGCAAGCCACGAAAAGTAGCATCGAAAGCAACCGCCTGGGGACAGACCGCGGCGAGGCCATTGTGCATCTCCTCGTCAATGGAAGCCCTATGCCGGAAGCACATAGACTCTACTTGGAGCGCGGCCAGGAAAAAATCAATCGGCCGGCCGGTGGCCTGTATCGGTGCCGGGGCCAAACGGGCTACGAAGCCCAATGCGTCTTGCGGGCTAATCCCAGCACGGAGGACACTCTGGCTATGGCGAACGGAGCGGCTTGGCGCGCCGCGTCGCCTCGGCATTCGCTGGGTCATCGGGCCAGACGTGCTTGGGATAACGACCCTTCATTTCCGCTTTTACCGCCGACCACGATCCCGACCAGAAGCCCGTAAGGTCGTTAGTGATCTGTATGGGGCGACCGGCCGGCGATAGCAGATACAGGGTCAGTGGAAGCCGGCCATCGGCGATCGCTGGATGCTGCTTGAGGCTGAAGAGTTCCTGAACGCGGATATGCAATGCCGGGGCACCAGCTCCTTCGTAGTCGATCGGGTGGCGCTGGCCGCTTGGAGCGAGATAGTGCGTTGGAGCCGCCTCCTCCAAGCGTTGTTTCAGCGGCCAAGGTACGAGGGCGGACAGTGCGGCTTCGAGATCGCTGTGGGTGACCTCGGCGGCGTTTGCTCTTCCTTCAATGAACGGTGCGAGCCAATCGGCTGCCGTCGCGCCGAGTGCTGCATCTGAGAGATCCGGAAGGACCTTATCTCCAGCGGACCGCAGAAACGCGATGCGCTCGCGCATTTGATTCTGGGCCTTGCTCCAGTTCAGTTGATCGATGCCGAGGCCGGCCAGTCCTTTAGCGAGAACCCGAGAATTTATGACGGCGTCCTGGGCGTCGAAAGGAATTGGTTCTGAGCTCAGAACAATCGCGCCGAGCCGTGCCGTGCGGCGGGCTCTGAGGCTTTTCGAACCGATATCGAAATGGGTTTCCTGTTTATGCTCAATGCGTCCTCCGGCTATCTGGAGGAGTTCGTTCTCCGCCAATGGGGCTGCGGAAACGATCCGCGTGGAGGCCGCCGCTCCCTGCATTTCGGCGATGACCAGAAAAGGTGCGCGGGCGAGTGCTCGGGTGGGGTCGATGTGGGCGCCGCGACCGCTCACAAGGAGAAACTGTCCAGTTTTGCCGCGTGCTTTGGCAATCCGGTCCGGGTAGGCGATGGCCACTTGAGCGGCGAGGCTGGACGGACCGGAGCGCCGCTGTCCGGTGGATGAGCTAGAGTTGCCATTGTTCGACGCGGCAGTTTGGGCGACGCGTGTCCAGTTGCCTGCCTGCGTCATCATCTGGCGGCCACGTGCGGAGCGATCGCTGCGGAAACGTTGCAGGCGTTCGCCGAGGTCCGGGTCGTTGCCGCCGAGGCCGCGCTCGACGAGCAAAGCTGCGATTTCGGCGGCGTGCCGCGTTGCTGCCGCGCCGAATGGAGCGGCGCTTATCACCATGCCTGCAAGCCTTGGCGGCAGGGGGAGGCGGCGCAGGCCGCGGCCGAATGCGGTAATGCGGCCGTTGCCCTCAAGCGCCGCCAGGCTGATCAATGTTTGCCGCGCGGCGTCAATCGCAGCGTCCGGTGGTGGATCAAGCCAGCGCAATGATAGCGGGTCGGTAACGCCCCAATCAGAGCAGTCGAGCAGCAGGCCGGATAGGTCGGCGGCGCGGATTTCGGGTTCGGAAAATTCTGGCAAACCTTTGGTTTGAGGCTCGTCCCAGAGACGATAGCAAATGCCGGGAGAGGTACGCCCTGCCCGGCCCCGGCGTTGGTCAACGGAAGCTCGCGGAGCTTTGATTGTCTCCAGCCGCGTAACGCCGGCCCCTGGTTCAAATCTTGGAACGCGAGCAAGCCCTGAATCGATAACGATACGGACGCCTTCGATGGTCAGTGAAGATTCCGCAATCGCGGTTGCCAGGACGATTTTGCGCTGGCCCTCGGGTGCCGGTGCAATCGCCAGGTCCTGGGCATTTGGGTCCATGGCGCCGAACAGGGGCGCGATAATGACGGTTGCATCGTTACAACGCTCTTTGAGACGCTCGGCGGTACGGAGAATTTCGCCTTGGCCGGGGAGAAACGCGAGTATTGAGCCTTCGTCGCGCCGCAAGGCGAGTTCGACTGCGCCCGCCATCTGCTGTTCGATCCGCTCGCTCTGGTTGCGGCCGAGATAGCGGGTTTCGATTGGGAACATTCGGCCGGCACTCTCGATCAGGGGTGCATCGCCCAGCAATTCGGCGATGTGTGCTCCTGCCAGGGTTGCGGACATGACCAGAAGATGCAGGTCCTCGCGCAGGCCGGTCTTGCAATCGAGGGCTAGTGCAAGGCCTAGGTCCGCGTCGATGGAGCGTTCGTGGAATTCGTCGAAAATAACACAGCCAACGCCTTCCAAGGCTGGATCCGCCAGGATCATGCGGGTGAAGACCCCTTCGGTTACGACTTCGATGCGCGTTTTAGGGCCGACCTTGGTATCGAAGCGCATGCGTAGTCCGACCGTCTCACCGACGTTTTCACCGAGGAGGTAAGACATCCTCTTGGCAGCGGCCCGCGCGGCTATACGCCGGGGTTCAAGCAGGATGATTTTGCGATTACCGATCCCTTCGGCGCCGAGCAGAGCGAGCGGAACCTGCGTTGTCTTGCCGGCTCCTGGTGGAGCGACAAGCACCGCCGCTCCGCACCCGGAAAGCTTGCTTTTCAGGGCCGGAAGCACTTCAAAGATGGGGAGGTCGTCATCGGCGGGTTCAGTCATCTAGCAAAGATCAGCCACTTTGTTGGCCTTGCAAGTGGCGGGTGCGAACTCGCCGGCTTTTTTGGGGGACGATAAAACCTATCCTGCAAAATGAGCCGAGCACATCACAGCAATAAGGATGCGATTCATAGAATTGGCGCGCGTCGCAATTGTGCGACCTCTTCCATCAAACTTGATCTGGCTCTAGAAAATTTACGGGATGCCTCGACATAGGACTGCTTGTGGCATATGGTATACCAAAGAGCCGTGAAGATCAGCTGCTCATGTTTTTAGCTAGAGTAGGACCGCTTTGGACGCAGCCCAGAATTAGGTTGCCACCAATCAGATGCAAGACCCATGAAACACACTGCCGACTGGGATTTATGGCGTGTTTTAAGGGTGGCCTGCGGTCATCTGTTGGACCGGCTCGAATTAAAAGGTCAAGCTCTCGTGTCGCGGATTTGCGTAGTGAGGCTCTCGTCTAAACTTGGTGAGAGTCTCTTTGTGTGTTGAATGTGGTTAGATCGTGCGTAGGTCCTTATAGAAATCTTTCGCCAGCTCTAACGCTCAAACCAAACCGCAATCTGAGCAGCTGATTATAAAAAGACCGCCATACAGGGAGGTGCGGCGATGCTGTTGCACGAGTTCCAAGCTAAGAAGCTTATAAAGGGCTTCGGTATTACCTGCCCCATGGGACAGGTGGCTGCTAGTCCGACCGAAGCGCAGGAGGTGGCCGAACGATTTGGCTGCCGGCGTTATGTCGTTAAAGGCCAACTGCTCATTAGCGACCGGATGCAGCATGACGCGATCCGGTATGCATCGAGCCCGGTTGAAGTGGCCGAGCATGCGCGCAAGCTTATCGGCAAGTCTTTCAAGGTGGCCAATGGGCAGCTACCTGATCAGGTCATACATCAGGTGTTGGTCGAGGAATTCGTCGAGGGAAACCGCGAACTCTATGCGTCCGTAGCGCTCGACCGGGCATCAGGACGCATCATTTTGCTGGCGTCCGGGCGGGGCGGTTCCGGCATTGAGCGCCGGGCGAGCGCTGACCCTGATCTCATTCACCGTAGTGAGCTTCGGTTGGACGGCAACCGAGCGACTGGCGCGTTTTCCGAAGTCGCCGCCGCGGTCAGCCCGGATCCAGAGTTGAATATGGCGTTGGCGGAAGTTTACCGCAATCTGGCGGCGGCCTTCGTCGCCAATGATGCAACGCTGGTTGATGTCAATCCACTTGTCTATACCGCAGACCGACAACTCGTGGCGGTCGACGCCAAGGTAACCATTGACGACAATTCGCTATTTCGGAGGCCGGAACTGGCGGCCCTGCGGTTGGAGAACGAGCGGGTGGAACGCCACCGCAACGAGCTTGAGGCGCAGCGCTTTCAGATTAACTTTCTTAACCTCGACGGCGATATTGGCGTTGCCGTGAACGGGGCTGGGCTGGCTCTTGCCACACATGATCTGCTGGTTGACTGCGGTGGGCAACCCTCGAACTTCATGGATATTCGCACGACTGCGACAAGCCTTGATATTGCCCACGGCTTTGAGATGCTTTTGAAGAACCCGCAGACGAAAGCGATCCTTGTCAATGTCCATGGCGGCGGCATGCAGCGCTGCGATACCATCGCAGAAGGTTTGGGAATTGCACTGCGCCGGCGGCCTCGGCGTTTGCCTATCGTGATCCGGATGGCTGGGAACAATGCCGCTTTCGCGCGGACTGTGCTCACCAATAACGGGGTGAAATTCAGCGAGACCGCAACAATGCTGCAGGCCGCGCAGATGGTTGTTGAGCTCTCCAGGAAGGAGGCGGCGTAGTGGCGATCCTCATCACTCCGGAAACGAAAGTCCTATGTCAGGGGATGACCGGTCGTACGGCCACGTTCCACTGCGCACGGATGCAATCCTACGGTACACAGTTGGTTGCCGGCGTTACGCCAGGAAAAGGCGGCCGGCGGCATCTCGACCTGCCGGTATTCAACACCGTCAATGAAGCTATTGACGCGACAGGTGCTGATGCAAGTTTGGTTTTCGTCCCTCCCGAAAACGCGGCCAGTGCCATTATTGATGCGATCGAAGCGGAACTCTCGCTGATTGTCTGTGTCACCGAGCGGGTACCCGTGCTCGACATGGTGCGTGTGCGTCAGGCGCTTGAGGGCACGAGTACGGTGTTGATTGGGCCAAACTCACAAGGGCTTCTGGCTCCTGGTATTGCGCAGCTTGGCGTCATGTCGACGGTTGATGCAAAGCCTGGGCGGATCGGGATCGCTTCGCGGTCGGCCTCGTTAACAAGTGAGATCGTGGCGCAGACCACGCAGGCCGGTCTTGGCCAATCGACCACTGTTGGCGTTGGTGGTGATCCGGTTCATGGAATCAGTCTGGCTGGCTGTGTGGAGCGCTTCATCGATGACCCGCAGACCGAGGGCATTATCATTATCGGCGAGATTGGCGGCTCGGAGGAAGAAGAGGTTGCGGAACTGGTTGGTCGGATGCGGCCGGCGAAACCGGTCGTTGCGCTGGTTGCTGGGCGGCATGCCCCGCCTGAGCGGCGCATGGGACATGCTGGGGCTCTGGCGACTGCCGGAATAGGTTCGGCGCAGGCCAAGATCGACTCATTGGAGGCCGCCGGGGTAATAATCGCACCGCACGCAGGAAGCATCGGTGAAACGATGCGCGCGGCGCTTAATTGAAAGGGCGATCATGAGCGATAAGAACTCGAAGGGCGGCAATGGTGGCCAGGGAGGGAGTCGAAAGGCGATCCATCCGGGGGCGGGCCGCCGTAAGGCAGTGCCTTTTCCCAAGGGCCGCGTGCTTGATCCGACGGATCTTGAAGCCGTTGTCGCGTTGATTGGCGCGCAGCCTTACGAACGCCCTCTGCTCATCGAGTATCTTCACAAGATCCAGGATGCTGAGGGCTGCTTGCCGGCTGGGCATCTGCAAGCCCTTGGCGATCTGTTGAAGATTCCAATGGCCGAGGTCTACGAGGTCGCCACGTTCTACGCGCACTTCGATGTGGTTCCTGATGGAGCCGAGAAACCGGCGGCGACGACGGTCCGTGTGTGTGAGAGCCTTTCGTGCATGCTGGCGGGCGCGGAGGAGCTGATTGCGGCTCTGCAGTCGGAAGAGATGCCTAACGTGCGTGTCGTGCGGGCACCGTGCATCGGCTCGTGTCATACAGCGCCGACGTGTCATGTGGGACATCACCACGTCGATCACGCGAGCGCCGAAAAGGTCAAATCGCTGGCTCTTGAAGGGCACGTGCATCCGGTGCTTCCGGATTACCAAACGCTTGGCGATTATATCGAAGGCGGTGGGTACAAGGTCCTTCGCGGATGTCTCAGCGGTGACACTTCCGTTGAAGATGTGATTACAAAACTATCGGATGGTGGCCTTCGCGGGCTTGGCGGGGCAGGCTTCCCGACTGGTCGCAAGTGGACCTTCGTGCGCGCCGAAAAGGGGCCGCGGCTGATGGCCGTCAACGGCGATGAAGGCGAGCCAGGTACGTTCAAGGATCGGCACTATCTGGAGACACGGCCGCATCAGTTTTTAGAGGGCATGCTGATTGCCGCATGGGCGGTCGAAGCGGAAGAAGTCTTCATCTACATGCGGGACGAGTATCCTGCTGTGATCAAGATCCTCAATGACGAGATTCCCAAGCTTGAGGCGGCCGGTCTTATTCCCAACACCAAAGTTAGCATCCGGCGTGGAGCTGGAGCTTATATCTGCGGTGAAGAGAGCGCGATGATCGAGTTGATCGAGGGCAAGCGTGGATTGCCTCGGCATCGTCCGCCATACGTGGCCCAGGTCGGCATTTTCGACCGCCCGACGCTGGTTAATAACGTCGAGACGCTGTACTGGATTCCGAAGATCATCGAAAAGGGTCCGGTGTGGTTTGCCTCGCAAGGCACCAATGGAGCCAAGGGTCTTCGCTCCTATTCGGTTTCGGGCCGGGTCAGGAATCCCGGTGTGGTGCTGACGGCGGCGGGTGTGACGGTACGCGATCTCATCGACCAATGCGGTGGTATGCTCGATGGACACGAGTTCAAGGGTTACCTGCCGGGCGGTGCTTCGGGCGGAATTCTACCGGCATCGATGGGCGACCTTCCACTCGATTTCGGTCAACTCGAAAAGTATGGCTGCTTTGTCGGCAGCCATGCCGTTGTGATCCTGTCTGACAAGGACCAAATGAAAGCTGTCGCGCTCAACCTCATGCGCTTCTTTGAGGATGAGAGCTGCGGGCAGTGCACACCTTGCCGCAACGGGACGGAAAAAGCCGTTCAGTTGATGAGCCAGGAGAGTTGGGATGGGCCGCTGTTGGACGATCTGTCAAAGGTGATGGCCGATGCTTCGATCTGTGGTTTGGGGCAGGCAGCCGCGAACCCGCTGATGAGCGTCATTAAACATTTTCCCGATGACCTGAAATAGCTAGTGCTCCGCCCGCCTGGAAAAGAGCAGCGCGGAAGTGAGAACTGAGAAAACTCAATCGCAAGATGACAGCCGAGGGTGTCGATGACGGACAAGATCAGTTTTGAGCTCGATGGCCGGATGGTCGAGGCCGAACCGGATGAAACGATTTGGCAGGTCGCCAAACGCGAAGGCACCTCGATCCCGCACCTTTGCTGGTTGCCAGAACCTGGTTATCGAGCCGATGGCAACTGCCGCGCTTGCATGGTTGAGGTGGAAGGTGAACGCGTGCTGGCTGCGTCCTGCCAGCGCAAACCTTCTGAAGGCATGAAGGTTAAGTCGGTGAGTGAGCGGGCGAAGAAGTCGCGCGAAATGGTTTTTGAGCTGCTGCTTGCCGACCAGCCGGCTCGCGAAGACAGCCATGATCCAGCATCCTCGTTCTGGTCTTGGGTGGACGACATGGGTATCGCGGCCACCAGCCGCTACCCCAGGGGCGAACGTCCGGAGCCTGATTCAACGCATACGGCGATCGCGGTCAATCTCGACTCGTGCATCAACTGTGGCCTGTGCGTGCGCGCCTGCCGCGAAGTGCAGCACAACGACGTGATCGGTATGGGCTATCGCGGACACGGCGCGCGGCCGGTGTTCGACTTTGACATCGGAATGGGACAATCGACTTGCGTAGCCTGTGGCGAGTGCGTTCAGGCCTGCCCAACAGGCGCGCTGATGGAAGCCAATCTGCTGGACGAAAAAGGCAAGCGCGTTCAGTTCGAAGACAAGAGCATTGATACGCTGTGCCCCTATTGCGGGGTGGGTTGCCAGACGCGAGTGCACGTCAAGGACAACAAGATCCTTTATGTCGATGGACGCGACGGTCCCGCTAACGAGAACCGGCTGTGCGTCAAGGGCCGTTTCGGCTTCGACTATATCAACCACCCCGACCGTCTGACGAAACCGCTGATCCGCCGTGAAGGCGTCCCCAAAGACGCCAACATGCAGCTTCGCAAAGAAGACGTGGGTGAGGTGTTCCGGGAAGCCAGTTGGGATGAGGCGCTAGATTTCGCGGCCTCTGGCCTGACGCGCGTTTACGAAACGCTCGGCGGTGCGGGGATCGCCGGCTTTGGTTCGGCCAAGGGTTCCAACGAAGAAGCCTACTTGTTTCAGAAGTTTATCCGACAGGGTTTCGGCACCAACAACGTCGATCATTGCACCCGGCTGTGTCATGCCTCTTCGGTGGCGGCGTTGATGGAGGGCGTGAACTCAGGTTCCGTGACGGCACCATTCATGGCGGCCGCAGACAGCGATTGCATGATCGTCATCGGTGCACGACCCAACCAGAACCATCCGGTTGCGGCGACCTATCTGAAGGATGCGGCAGCGCGTGGCGCAAAGCTGATCATTATCGACCCGCGTGGACACGGTGGTGGGCTTGGCCGGTATGCCTCGCACATGCTGCAGTTCAAGCCTGGCACCGACGTTGCGCTACTTAATGCCATGCTCAACGTGATCATCACCGAGGGTATGGTCGATATTCAATACGTTCAGGCGCACACAGAGGGTTATGAGGGCCTAAAGAAACGCGTGGCGGACTTCTCGCCGGAGGCGATGGCGCCGGTGTGCGGCATCGATGCCAATACGATCCGCGAAGTTGCTCGTACTTATGCGCGTGCCGAACGCTCGCTTATCTTCTGGGGTATGGGCATATCGCAGCATACGCATGGAACGGATAATTCGCGCTGCCTGATCTCGCTCGCTCTCGTGACTGGACACATCGGTCGCCCGGGTACCGGGTTGCACCCGCTGCGTGGTCAAAACAACGTGCAGGGGGCTTCCGACGCGGGCCTCATTCCGATGGTCTACCCTGACTACATCTCGGTCGAGGATCCGGCCGTGCATGCGAAATTCGAACGGCTGTGGGGGCGGCCACTTGATCCCAAACGCGGGCTGACCGTGGTCGAGATCATGAAGGCGATCCATGCCAGTGAAATCCGCGGCATGTACATCATGGGTGAAAACCCGGCGATGTCGGATCCGGATGTGCAACATGCCCGCGAGGCGATCGCGATGCTCGAGCACCTGGTCGTGCAGGACCTGTTCGTCACCGAAACCGCCTGGCATGCCGATGTCGTGCTGCCGGCTTCGGCGCATGCTGAGAAGTGGGGCACATTCACAAACACCAACCGGCAGGTACAGCTGGCCCGGCCTGTGGTCGACCCGCCGGGTGAAGCGCGCCAGGACTGGGAACTCATTCAGGCGCTGGCGCAGCGGGTTGGGCTTGAATGGGATTATAAGGACGTCGGCGAGGTCTATACCGAAATGGCCTCCGTAATGCCGTCGCTTGATAACATCGAATGGAAGCGCCTGCTCGAAGAGGGCTCGGTTACCTATCCGTGCGATGATCCCGGCAAACCTGGCAACGAGATCATTTTCTCGACGTCATTCCCAACCAAGTCCGGGCGCGCGAAGATTGTGCCTGCAAGTCTGTTACCCCCCGATGAGTTGCCGGATGCCGACTATCCGATGGTGCTCACAACAGGCCGATTGCTGGAGCACTGGCATACGGGTTCGATGACCCGGCGGGCCAGCAGTCTCGATGCTCTGGAGCCGGAGGCGATCGCCAGCCTTAATCCGCGTGATCTCAAGCGGTTGGGTATGACGCCAGGTGATTTTGTTGAAGTTGGCACGCGGCGCGGTTCGATCCGGCTTAAATCCAGGGCCGAACGGGATGTGCCGGAAGGTATGGTGTTCATCCCCTTCTGCTTCGCGGAAGCGTCGGCCAACATGCTGACAAATCCCAAACTCGATCCGCTGGGCAAGATTCCAGAATTCAAGTACTGCGCGGCGCGAGTCGAAAAGGCCGATGTGGGTGAGCCGGCGGAGGCCGCCGAGTAACGAGGGGGGAGTCGTGTCGGTCGAGCTCGCAGAAATGCATGACGAGGCGCTGGAAGGTGCCTTGCGCCGTGCAACGCGCTATCTTGATCAACTCGATCCGGAGTTGCCTCGGCGCACGCGTGCTGAACTTATAGCGCGGGCGATCCTCGTCGTTTTCGACAGCTATTATATGCGCTCACGCGAAATCCCACCGGCCTATCAGCGGCTGTTTGAAACGCGCAATTGGCCGGAGACATTCAAGCTCAGTCTTGAGCGGCTGACGATCTACAGCCGTTATCTCAATGCAGTGGTTCCGCTTATACATGAGCGGTGGCCAATGAGCATTCCCGACGAACGCGGCTTCTGGGTTGAAATCGAGGCCGCTTATCTCGACTACATCCACGGCCGCTATGAAGCCGACCTTGCCTTCGCCTTCCTGCGGACGACGCGCCGGGTTGTTAGGCAGGGCGAATGGGCACCGGTTGCTTATCACGCCGGGCGTCAAGCAGACGGACCGGATTTCGAACATGGCAACGATGTGACGTGCACGTTCCCGGCATCGGGGACGGTGAGCGCCGGAGCGATGGCCCATGTGCTGACGCTTCCCGGCTTCAATGCGTCGTTTCGAGATCTTCATGCCGATGCGGCGTTGCTCGCCGACCGGGTCAATGCCGAGTTGGAACAGCGCGGGGCGATCGTCGACAGTCCATGTGCGCTTGAGTTCATCGATGCCGGGTTCTTTCGTAACCGTGGCGCCTATCTGGCTGGTCGCATCTGGTACAAACGGCGCGAGGGGACCGGCGAACATGGAGAGCCGCGGGATCAAAATGGATCGGATCAACGTGAATTTCTGCCGGTCGTAATCGCGCTCCTCAACGACAAAAACGGCATTTACCCAGACGCACTGATCACCCAGTCCGATGAGATTCACAGGGTCTTTTCGTCAGCGTTGGCGAATTTCCACGTCACCCAATACGCCTATCATCAGCTTGCACGCTTTCTGCACGAGCTGATGCCGAAACGGCCGCTGGGCATGCACTACTCGACGATCGGCTTCAATCATGTCGGCAAGGTCGCGGTAATGCGTGAAATGTTGGGGGAGCATAACCGGACGCATGAGCCGCTCGATTTTGCCGTCGGATCACGCGGTACGGTGGCGATCGGATTCTCAATGCCGTCTTCGCGCTACGTGTTGAAGGTGATCCGGGACACGCCGGCAGAGGGCTATAAGTGGGACGCTTTCGACGGTCCGGAGGCGGTGCTGCAGAAGTATGGCTTGGTCCATGACATGGACCGGGCGGGCTCAATGCTCGACAACGTCATGTACTCCAATGTTCGGCTTGAGCGGTCTTGGTTTGCACCGGAGCTCCTGCAGGAACTTGCGCAGGCGGCGCCTGGGTCGGTCAAAATCCTGCATCGGTACGTCCTGTTCAAACACCTCATCGTGCAGATGAAACTCGTGCCGCTTCCTGTGTTCCTGGAAAATGCCGATGCAGAGGCCGGCAAGAGGGCGATTGAGGAATTGGGGATCTGCATTCAAAACAATGCCGCCGCCAACATCTTCAACAAGGATCTCGATGCGCGCAATTACGGTGTGAGCCGGATCGGCAAGATCTATCTATTCGACTATGACGCCGTCGAGCCGTTGAGCGGTGTGAAAGTCCGGACCAACGTCGGGCGGTTCGACGGGGAAGAAGATATTCCCGATTGGTTTTTCGAGACGGGCACGATCTTCCTACCGGAAGAGATGCTGGTCGGTTTGCGTATCGACGACCCGGTCATGCGCAGGTATTTCCGCGAAGCAAATGCGGAGCTCATGTCGATTGATTATTGGGAGGGAATGCAGCGTGCGCATTCCAAGGGCTTTGTACCGAAGGTCCGTTCGTACCTGCCTGAGCGCTCGCTGTCCAATCAGCAGGCCCGCGCGATGGATTGATGTCGGGCCTGGCGAGTTCGCTCCATGGTGTATCAGCCAAAAGACTAAACCCTCTGATTGTTCTATTTTTTCATGTGTTTGCGGTGCTCTGTTTGTGCCGCATATCAGGTTTGCGTTGTGAGCGCCCGTATTCCCGTTGAGCGACGTTTGCACTATAGGTCAATATAGGTCAGGTGATCGAACCAACTTCGGTTACGGCCCGTTGATGCCCGCACAAGGATTTTCCCATGACCAATGAGTACGAGACGGATCCGGCGGAAACAGCCGAGTGGGTCGATGCCATCAAGTCGGTGATAGCTTTCGAGGGGACGGGCCGCGCCGACGATATCTTGGAACATGTCGTGGCGACCGCGCGGCGGGCCGGCGCGAACCTGCCGTTTGCAGCCAACACCGCTTACATCAACACAATTCCTGTTACCAAGCAGCCGGCTTATCCGGGAGACCGCAAACTGGAAAACCGCGTGCGAGCGGCGATCCGATGGAATGCGGCAGCGATCGTCCTGAAGGCCAACAAGGAGTCTTCGGAGCTTGGTGGTCACATCGCCTCGTTCCAGTCGGCGGCTACCCTTTACGCAACGGGTTTTACTCACTTCTGGCACGCTCCCCATCAAGGGCACGGCGGTGATCTCATCTTCGTGCAAGGCCATTCGGCACCGGGGATCTATGCGCGTGCGTTCGTCGAAGGCCGATTAACTGAAGACCAGCTACTCAATTTCCGCCAGGAGGCGGACGGCCACGGTATTCCGTCCTATCCACATCCGTGGCTCATGCCGGACTTCTGGCAATTCCCGACCGTTTCAATGGGCCTTGGTCCACTGATGGGGATTTATCAAGCACGCTTCCTAAAGTACCTGCATTGCCGTGGGCTTGCCGACACGTCGAATAGGCACGTTTGGGTGTTTTGCGGTGACGGAGAGATGGACGAACCCGAAAGCCTAGGTGCGACCGGGCTCGGCGGACGAGAAAAACTCGATAACCTGATCTTCGTCGTCAACTGCAACTTGCAGCGGCTCGACGGGCCGGTACGCGGTAACGGCAAGATCATCCAGGAACTGGAGGGTGATTTCCGTGGCTCTGGTTGGAATGTCATCAAGTGCATCTGGGGCTCGGCATGGGATGAACTGCTCGCGCACGATAAAACGGGCCGGTTGCGTCAGCTGATGGAAGAGTGCGTCGACGGCGATTACCAGGACTTCAAGTCCAAGGACGGTGCCTATATCCGCGAGCACTTCTTTGGCCGTTATCCGGAGACTGCCGCGATGGTCGCGGATTGGTCGGATGACAAGATCTGGAAGCTCACACGTGGCGGGCATGATGCCGTGAAGGTTTATTCCGCCTACAAAGCTGCTGTCGATCACCAGGGCCAGCCGACGGTGATCCTTGCCAAGACGGTGAAAGGTTACGGTATGGGGGCGTCTGGCGAGGGCCAGATGATTACCCACCAGCAAAAGAAGATGGGCATCGACTCGCTGTTGCAGTTCCGGGACCGTTTTAATGTCCCGCTGAATGATGAGCAGGTGAAAGACCTTAAGCTTATTAAACTCGACGAGGACTCGGAGGAGTTGAAGTACCTGCACGAACGGCGATCGGCCCTTGGAGGGTACTTGCCGCAGCGGCGGCAGAAGTCCGATGTCGAACTCGAAGTGCCACCGTTGTCGAGTTCCGTGTTCGAGGCGCAGCTCAAGGGGTCGGGCGAAGGCCGCCAGATTTCAACGACGATGGCGTTTGTGCGGATCTTGAATGGACTGTTGCGCGATAAGTCGCTGGGCAAGCGCGTCGTGCCGATCGTTCCGGATGAAAGCCGGACGTTTGGCATGGAAGGGATGTTCCGGCAGTTCGGAATCTTCTCCCAAGTCGGTCAGCTCTATCGGCCGCAAGATGCCGAGCAGTTGATGTACTACAAAGAGGACAAGTCGGGGCAGATGCTGCAGGAAGGCATCAACGAAGCCGGCGCCATGTCGAGCTGGATCGCGGCGGCAACGAGTTACTCGACGTCGAATTGCCCGATGATCCCCTTCTACATCTATTACTCGATGTTCGGTTTTCAGCGTGTTGGAGACTTGGCTTGGGCGGCTGGCGACATGCGGGCACGCGGATTCCTGATCGGCGGAACCTCCGGGCGCACGACTCTCAATGGGGAGGGTTTGCAACACGAGGACGGACACAGCCACGTCTTGTCCGCGACCATCCCCAGTTGCGTCTCCTATGACCCGACCTTTAACTACGAAGTGGCGGTGATTGTTCAGAACGGTCTTGAGCGCATGATCGCTCAGCAGGAAGACGTCTATTACTACATGACCGTTTTGAACGAGAATTATGAGCATCCGCCGATGCCGGAGGGCGCCGAAGAAGGCATCATCAAGGGTATGTACCTGTTGAAGGCGGCCGATGCGGCTGCCTCGGGCTTCAAGGTCA
The DNA here is from genome assembly GCA_963753045.1 of uncultured Alphaproteobacteria bacterium. Lineage (GTDB taxonomy): Bacteria > Pseudomonadota > Alphaproteobacteria > Rhizobiales > Hyphomicrobiaceae > Filomicrobium. The sequence goes on along the minus strand of CAVWAT010000011.1, from coordinate 138,799 downwards.
AGTTGATGGGATCGGGTTCGATCCTGCGGGAGGTGATCGCCGGAGCCGAACTCCTGGAGAAGGACTTCGGGATTGCCTCGGATATCTTCTCGGTGACGAGTTTCACGGAGCTTGCCCGGCAAGCCCACGATGCGGATCGTTGGAACATGCTCAATCCGCTCGAGACGCCTCGGGTGCCTTATGTGACGCAGATGTTGGACAGCCGCGGCGAGGGGCCGGTGGTTGCCTCGACCGACTATATGGGTCTGTTTGCTGAACAGATACGCGAGCATGTGCCGGGTAATTTCCGGGTGCTCGGCACGGATGGCTATGGCCGCTCAGATTTCCGGCGTAAACTGCGTCATCATTTTGAAGTCGATCGTCACTTCGTCGCCGTGGCCGCTTTGAAGGCGCTTGCCGACGAAAACAAATTGCCGTCGATAAAGGTGGCTGAAGCGATCGAGAAGTACGACATCAATCCGCAAAAGCCCAATCCCGCGAGAGTTTGACGGGCTGACAAGATTTGGTGAAGCCGCAATTTTTTCTATGAGGATGCGCCCCCAATGGCACTGATCGACGTCAAGGTTCCAGACATCGGAGATTTCAACGATGTTCCGGTCATCGAGGTGATGGTGAAGCCGGGCGACACGGTTGCGCCCGAGGACCCGCTCATTGCGTTGGAAAGTGACAAGGCAACAATGGAAGTTCCGTCGCCGGGAGCCGGACGCGTTTCGGAGGTGCTCGTCAGCGTCGGTGATAAGGTCAGCGAGGGGACCGCGATCCTTAAGCTGGAGGCGGAGGAAGGTTCGGTGGCTGAAGCCTCTGCGGCGTCAGCTGCAGACACCGCTGTAAAGTCAGGCAACGGTGCAGCTGCTGCTGATGCCGCTGCTTCCGTCAATCAGGCTTCCGCCGAAGTGCCGGTCTCCACGCAACGCAACTCTCCGGTGCCGCCACCGACGGATTTCGGCGGTGTGCTCGCAAGTCCTTCGGTTCGGCGTTTAGCGCGTGAATTGGAAATCAATCTCGCTAAGCTCTCCGGTACCGGTGAAAAAGGTCGTATCACCAAGGCCGACGTAAAGCGTGCTTTAGCGGGTGCGAGCGCGCCTGCGGTCCAGGGCGGCGCGGGTATTCCCGAGATTCCCGCCCAGGATTTCTCGAAATTCGGTGAGGTGGAAACTGTTCCCCTGACCAGGCTGAAGAAGTTGTCGGGACCGGCGTTGCATCGTTCGTGGCTTAACGTACCGCACGTCACGCATAGCGACGAGGCCGACATCACGGATCTGGAAGCCTATCGCAAAACGCTTGACTCGGCGGCGAAGGAGAAAGGCTATCGGGTGACGTTGATTTCGTTCTTGATGAAAGCCTGTGTGACGGCTCTGAAAGAGTATCCGACCTTCAACGCGTCGCTGGCGCCGTCCAAAGACGCACTGATCATGAAGAAGTACTACCACCTCGGTGTTGCCGTCGACACCGATGACGGGCTGGTTGTCCCGGTTATCAAGGACGTTGACCGCAAGGGAATTGTTGAGCTTTCGAAGGAGTTGGCGGAAGTGTCGAAGCGGATGCGCGATGGCAAAATCACGCCGGCGGATATCCAGGGCGCGACCTTCTCCATTTCCAGCCTTGGTGGCATCGGCGGTTCGAATTTCACACCGATCGTGAACGCGCCGGAGGTGGCCATTCTTGGCGTAGTCCGCTCAACCGTGAAGCCGGTGTGGGATGGTGAGACGTTCCAACCGCGGCTGATGCTGCCGCTATGTTGTTCTTATGATCATCGGGTGATCGATGGGGCGTTGGCGGCCCGGTTCACACGGAAACTTGCCGATGTGCTGGGTGACGTGCGGCAGCTGGTGCTCTAGCGTCTTGGCGGCAACAGCAAGGCGAACGGTTCATCTACGGTTCGGTGCAGGGCCGCGCTGTAGTTCTCGAAGGCTGGGTGCCCTTTGGCGATGCGCCCGAAGTGAATCTTCTTTTTGTCATCTATCGGGATCAGGGCGATCGGCGTTGAGACCGGTGTCAGCTGTGCGCCGCGCCCGGCCTGCAGGGTTGTCAAGATGCCGAGCATTTCACCGTTGATCAGTGGTCGCGAGACGACGATCAGCCGGAATTGACCGTGCCTGTTGGTCACCAGGTAGATGTGTCCGGATTGGTGTGGGATCGAGATCTGGCCCCATTGTGTAAAGTCGGCGTCCATGCGTTCCGCCTCGCGAAAACTGAGACTTGAGTTGTCCTCGTCCCAAGCGATCTCGGTGCAGTAGGCATAGACGGCGGATGCGTCCCCGAAGGACGGACGCAGGGTTAAATAAGCGCCTTCGATCCAACTGACGGCCGGTCTGGCGTATGAGCCCAGGTTTTCAGGAGCAAGCGACGTGATCGTTTCGGTCGTCATTGCCGGATTACCGGGCCGGCCGCGCAGGCTTAGGCCTAGGGCTTCTTCAAGCCTGACGAGGGTTGCGATCGTGAACGGGCGGCGGCCCGACAGCGCCTTTTCCAAAGTTGACAGGCTGATGCGGGCATCGTCGGCGAGCTGCTGGCGAGTGATGTGGCGGCGCGCGATTTCCTCGCGGATGCGCATGGCGACGGCAAGGCTATCATCGCCCGATACGTGCTGGTCACTAGCCATACAAGTGGCTCGCTTTTGGTAGATTTCCGGAATGCGTACATTTCCGTAAATTCACGGCTGCGACAAGGCAAGCTGCAGGGATGGTGATGGTTCTATGCCGCCGACCCACGGAAATGGTGTTCACTTTGGAGGATTTAGCATCTGCAGCACCTCGATAGTCATCCCCCAGCGGCGGTGCTTTTCGCGCTCCTTCTTCCAGTAACTCATGAGGGCGGAACCCGACAGAAGATCGCCGCTGAGGCTGTTCTTCTTCCGGTAGCCCTGCCATTGCGGTGAGTTGAAAAGCTTCTTGAAGAGGTCTTCGTAGAACTGGCGGGCGCCGGCGCTCATGCCCGGTGCGCCGACGACGGAGCGCTGCATGTAGTAGTGAAAGGCCATACCGGTTTCGTTGAGCGTCGGTGTCCGTTTGTATTGTTCAAGCCGCTGCGGTGTGATCGCGACGATCGGTTTTGTCAGCCCTTGCTCGAAGTATTTGGCCTGCTCGGAGGGATTGTTGACGGTCGAGTTACATTTCTTGGCGACCAGTTCCTTAGCCACAGCACCGCCGCCCTTCAACGCGCGATACTTGATCTTGAGTTCGTACATCGTGTTGAAGAAATCAGTGAGAAGATTGTCCTCCGCGCCCGTTCCGGTTCCCGACATCACCCATTCACCGCCCTTTTCCCGGGCGGCTTTGACGAAGTTTTCTATGGTGTTGATTTCCTTGCGATCCGAATGGACCCACAGCAAAAAGACATCCTGGGCGAGACGGGCGATGGGTGTGAACGAGGCAATATCGATCTTTAGATCCGGCTTCTTCAAGGGCGTCGTGTAGAAGCTGTTGAGCGTAAACAGGATGGCATGATCGTCACCCTGTCGGCGCTGCAACTCGGCGAGAGCGTCGCCACCGGAATTGCCGGTAATATTGATGATCTCAAAGGGAACTTTGACGAGCGCTTCTTCCATCATGGTCTTCACGAGAAAGCGGACGGCCTTGTCGGCGCCGCCGCCCTTGCCGGCCATGACGATGAACGTGATCGGTTTGGATGGTTTCCAGGCCGCCGCGGCCGGTGACGTCAGCAGCATTGGGAACGCCAGCGAAAAGGCTACGGCGATCGCAAATGCTGCCGTTGTGCGCGTTTTTTGAGTTTTGCTCAGCATCATTCCTCGCTTGCAGCACGTTTGCGGCGATGTGTTCGTTCGAAAACTACTGGACCCAGACCTCGACGCGCCGGTTGAGATAGCGGCCAGCGGGGGTGTCATTGCAGGCGACTGGGGCTAGCTCGCCGTAGGCTTTCGCCACGGCTTCCTTATAGCCGGCTCGATTTAGAGCCTCCGCGACTGTGTTGGCGCGCGCCTTCGATACTTTCTGATTGACGTTATAATTTCCGACGGAGTTGGCGAAACCAATGAGCAGGACCTTGCGGTCACGATAGGGCGGCTTTCGCAATTCCCGGGCGAGCCGGACAACGTCCTCTTGAGCCTTGCTGTCCAAGAACGCGGACCCAAGTGCGAAGCGGAAGGTTGTTGAGAGACGGCTTGCTTGGGAAAGCTCAGAGATAAGCGAACGCATCGAATTGAGGCGGAAGTCTTCATCTTGCGCGTTGAGAGCGTAGGCGATGCGGCCGGCTTGGTCGCGAAACGGTAGGAGTTCGGGTGCTTGGTCGACGAACTGCGCGTTCTTTAACGCTTCCTGGGAGTTCGACGACAGGGCAAAGGCAAGAAGTTCGCGGGCGAGCTGGGAGCGAGGTTGTCCCTTTGTGTAGAAATAGAGTTGGCGCGCTAATGGGAATTCCTCGGTCTTGGCGGAGAATATCGAGGGTTTGGAGGTCAAGCCGCAGCTTTGCTCGATGTTGAGGGCTTTGGCGCCACGCACGTAAGCCATCATGGTAATACCGATCCCGCTGGGATCAGCGGCGACGGCGTCAGACCATTCAATGGCCGTTGGAAGACGCTTGGCGTCGGAGGTTATTAACAATCCGCGTGGTTTCAGCAGGGTATCCTCGAAGGCCGTCCATGTGCCCATGCTGGAAATCGGTGCGTAGACGTTTATTTGTCCAGGAGGCTGGCCGAGTTCGCCCCAATCCGTGATTTGTCCCGCGAAGATCTGTGCGATGCGATCGAGCGAAAGCGAGATCGATGTGTTTTCACGGTTTACCAGAACGACCAGTGCATCGAGAGCGAAGACGTGCTCGTTGCCGCTGGCGCGCATGTTGAAGCCCTGGGCTGTGAAGCGGCCAGCTTCGCCGTCGTTGATTGGGCGGCTCGACCAGACGAGATCAGCTTTGCCGCTGTGCAGTGCCTCAAAGCCTGCTGGACCACCGCGTCGCATAATCGTCACGCGTCCGGTTTCGTTGCCAGCGCTGCCGGTGAGTGTGAAGACCAGATCACGGTTATCTTGACCGACGGACTTTTCAAGGCTCAGTCCGTTGTTGGCGGCATAGGATGCGATCAGTTCCGGCATGAACTGGGTGCCGATGGCACTGCCGCCGATAAAGGTTGCCTCGCCCAGTCTACCTACACCGGATGGTCCAGAAAGTGCGGTGCTGGATCGGGGAATGCCGCCTCCGGCGGTCGGACATCCGTTGCCGACACACTTGTAGCGGCCGCTATTGATCTCGAGCAGCCCGAGTTCGGGTGATTTGATGATGTAGTTTGCACCGTCGAAGGCCTTTAGCTCGCCTCTGATCTCGAAGCCGCCGCCCTTCATGCGCAGCGTGATCTCGGCGGCGATCGATGCATTAGAAACTAAGACCAGTGCAGAAACAACCGCCAGAAATATTACGACCGCGGCCTTCCTAATCATTACCAACACCCACCCATTCAGACGATCCCCACTTCTCTGGTCACGATCGGCAAAAGTTGAGCTTTTTTGCGGCAAAAGCAGTGCTGGCATTCAATTCGGCAGCTATTAATCATCGTCGGCTACCGCGCTGAGCCTCAGAATGGTGGCCGCCGACGAATATACAACGCGCGCCACGCTGCGCGTTGGCGAGGCCCGCGAATCAGGACCGTGTGACGCGATCCAGGGGTGATGGCCAGCTTGATGGCGTCTGCTTGGTCAAATGAGGGAGGTTAAAAAATGCGGCTAATCCGCTTCGGCGCAGCTGGCAGCGAGAAACCCGGGATCGTCGATGCCGACGACCGGGTGCTGGACGTTTCGCATGTTGCCGCTGATTATTGCGGCGACGGTCTCTCACCGGAGGCGCTCGATAAGTTGAGGCAGCTTGATCCGGCCAGCCTCCCCATCGTCGAGCCTGGCGTACGCATCGGTCCGCCGGTGGCAAATGTTCGTAATTTCATCGGCATCGGTCTCAACTACGCCGACCATGCCGCCGAGGCCGGGCTCCACATTCCGCGGGAGCCGGTGATCTTCAACAAGACCGGAAACTGTATCGTCGGGCCAAACGACGATGTCATGATGCCGCGGGATTGCCAGAAGCTGGATTGGGAGGTCGAGCTTGCTTTCGTGATTGGCAAGCGCGCCCGCTATGTTGCGGAGGCTGAGGCCGTCTCTTACATCGCTGGCTACTGTATCTGCAATGACGTCTCAGAACGCCACTTCCAGACCGAGCGATCGGGGCAATGGACCAAGGGCAAATGCTGCGAGACGTTCGGGCCACTCGGGCCGTGGCTAGTGACACCCGATGCACTGGACATCGACAACCTCGGTCTGTGGCTCGATGTCAACGGTGAGCGGCGGCAAACCGGTTCGACGGCGAATATGATCTTCAAGATCCCCTACAAGCTGGCTTACGTCTCGCAGTTCATGGTGTTGGAGCCCGGTGATGTTATTACGACGGGTACTCCACCGGGTGTGGCTCTTGGCATGGAAGAGCCGAAGTGGCTGCAAGCCGGAGACGTGATGCGGCTTGGTATCGACGGTCTTGGCGAACAGCAGCAGACGGTTGTTGGCTTTCAGCCCTAGTGTGCTGCCAGGATAATGAGCGCGGTCAGATTGGAAGGGACCGCGCTTTTTTGCGGTTGGGCGTTGGGCCGATCTATTAGTAGCTCTGGCGTACCTTGGCCTTGTGCTGCTGATAGCGCATCGACTTACGGGTCTTGGTCCACTTTTTTTCGTCGAGATTGTCGGCCGCGGTGACGTTTTGCTGCTCGAGCTGTTCGAGTTCCTTGAGTGCTTTGGCGGATGCGGGGGCCTCACCAGCGGCATAAATCCCGCGGGATGATTTCAGATACGCCGCGTTCTCCTGCAGTAGCTTGCGGGCCCCATCGAGGTCTCCCTTGTCGCGCAGGTCGACGGCCTTCTCCGAACGCTCGGTGGCGATCTGCGTTGTGATTTCGCTGAGCACTTCCTTGTTGCGGCTGGCCTCCTGCTTGACCTTGTCATCGGAGATGGTGGCGTTGATTTGGGCCATCGTCTTGCGGCGTTCGCCAACTTGCAGATCAAGATACTGAGTTTCGATCTGGGCTACGGCTACGTCGTTGGTTGGCGTCGAGCTAGAGGCGTCCAATTCGACGACCATATAGCGGGCGTTCAATGCGGTCAGCTGGTTGAGCCGGACCTTGATGCGCGAGCCGTCGATATCGGCATCACGCCCGAGGACACGGACCGGGCGGAAGCCGGCACGGACTTCGATGATGATTTCGATGTCCTTGGCGGCGATCGACAGTGTATCGCCGAACTCGGCGTTGAATATTTTGACAAGATCTTCGGGTGTTTCGGCGAAGGCGTGGTTGCCGTCGCTGGCTTGTGCCAGGCGTTGCATCAGATCTTCATTGTAGCCGAGTCCAAGGCCGATGGTGGTCACCGAGATGCCCTTGCCGCCCAACGTCTGACCGAGTTTGGCCAATTCGCTTGGCGATGACGGACCGACGTTGGCCATGCCATCTGACATCAGTATGACGCGGTTGATTCTGCGGTCACTCATGAAACGCTCGACCTGGCGGCCGCCTTCTTTGACGCCGGCGTAGAGTGCTGTGCGGCCGTCGGCGGTCAGGCGGTCAATTGCAGATGTAAAGGTTTCATGGGAGCCGAGCTGGCGAGCTGGCTGCAACACGTCGACGTTATGGTTGTAGGCGACCAGCGCGACGACATCGTCGCGGCCGAGCCGCGAGAGAGCCATACGGGCGGCATCCTTGGCGGCGGCGATACGAGGGCCGCGCATCGAGCCGGAACGATCGAGGACCAGACCAACGTTAATTGGAGGGCGGTTTTCGCTCACCTCGTGGGCCAAAGCCTCGAGGCTCAAGCGGAGATAGACCTTGCCGCCTTTTGTTGAAATGACCGACTGGCCGAGACCGGCGGAGAGTTTCACCTCGGACGCGTGAGCTGGTGTGAAACCAGCAAGAAACAGGCCCAAGGCGAGAGCGAATACGCTGAGGCCGAGGACCAGTGCCGCCGTCATAATCACGGCTTTGATGGGGTTGATTATCGACATGCCGGAATAGCTCCTGAGGACCGATCGATTGACGGTACGAAAGCTATATGCTGCGTGCGGCGGAATGGCGCTGGGCGTGTGGCGAAATGGCGATTAATCGCGGCAAAAGAAGGTAGCGTCGGCCCTGCTGCCACAACGCCGCCAAGGATCGTTTCTGGCGGCGCTTTTATGGCATGCGAATACCGGCTTAGACGCCGCCGGAGTTGCCATCGGACTTACGCGACGACGAGCCGCGATCCGAGCCGTCCCAGCCGGCAAGGGTATCCTTGATTTGTTGCCAGGCAGCGGAATCACCAAGGCCAACTTGACGAATCAGTGTGTCAACAGCGCGCAAACGCTGCAGCAAAAGTTGTTCGGCGTGGCTCAACTCACGGCTGTCCCGGTGAGCACGCTCTAGTTCGTCGATCAAATGGGGAATCAGCCCCAGTTCAGGGAATAACAATAAGACTGGAAGAAGCTGGGATACCTCGGACATGACGTGTTCAAGGAGATCCGTCGCACTTTGCTGTTGCGATCCGATTTCACTGCGTAGATCGGAGTATCTTTTGCTGAACGCCTTGTCTTTGTCGTATGCGAAGGCGTTGACCAGTTCATCAAGATGCCGGTTCTGATTGCAATGATGCTTGAGCACCTTCCAGGCATCCATCGCGGCTGACCTAACACCATCGGCGACTAGGCGGTGGCGGATCTGGTCGGGCTCTTCAAAACCCAACGCCATCAGCAACTGACTTTCGAAATACGGTCGGTAGATGTGCGGCCCGCCATCGGAATCCGTGATGTCGTTACTTTGCTGCAAGTTCGGACTATCGGCTTGTTCTGGAGCCGGCGTGCTACGCTTGTCGTCGCTTTGGTCCATCAGCAATTGCGTGCGCGGCGCATCGACCTGCTTCGCTGGCGGCGTGAGGTTTGCAGATTGTGGATTACCGGCCCCTTGTTGCGCCGTTCCAAGCAGTGGACGGTCATCAAGCCAGGTTCCCGTGGTTGGGTTTGCCGCGGCGATGATACAGAGCGTTTTGTAAAGATCCTTGTGGACGTAATAGCGATCTTCTTCGCCGGGACGACCGTCGGGATCTACGTAGCTGAGCACCGATCCGGCGTTCAGGGTGCGTCTGATGATCGGAATCTGGTGTGGCTCGACCTCCCTTAAGCGAACCTCGGAGGTCCAATCCTGTTTTGCGTTGATTGGATGCATGCTGTGCAGCACAACCTCGGCGTGGTCGCCGACGTGGGGCTGCAGGGCGACCGTGATCAGCCGGTTCAGCTCGGCGAGGCGGCGGTGGTCTCCGTCCGATTCATAGTGTCGGCGGGCTACGATCGAGAGGAACTCGAAAAGCTCGGGCCGGATTAGATAGCGATAGGGATTGTACTCGTCGCGGGTGACGGCGCCGATGGTCGCGCCGGCGTTCAAAACCTTGGCGATCGCGGCTCGGTTCGCGGAGGCGTGCTTGGGTAAGATAATCTCCTGCGTATAACCGTTTTCGGCTGCTATCGGGTGCATTGCCTCGATGACCGCGTGGGCGCCTTCATAGGGGTGTGGCTGAAGCGCGGCCTCCATTACGGCCTCCAGTTGTTGTGCCGAGCGCGGTTGGTGGCGGGGCACATCCTGAAGCGGTGAGCGGATCGCGTTGGCACCGAATAAGCCTGACATGAAGACCAGGGCGTCAATGGCGATGGCAATCGCAAGCGCGAGGTAGGCGAGGCGGTTGCCGTCGCTGAATGCATTCCATGTGACGACAAATCTGTGGGCTTTATCGTCTCGATTCAATTCGGCGAAGTTGATCTTGGTGCGCAACTCGTCGGTGTCGGCACTTGGCAATCCCGAGTCGGCGAGGCATTTGCGGGCGAACCCGAACAGCGCATCGGTCGAGCCCAGTTTTTCAAGTCGTTCGCCACGGGCGCAGCTTTCGGCAAACACCGTGAGGCCCTGGTTCAAGGCGAACACGGCCGCGGCGGCTTCACTGGCCCGTTTGGGGTCGCAGTCAATTTGACGGACGCTTTCCTTGGTGCTTGGGGTTGCCAACATGGCGCTGAGCAACTGAGTGCACTGCTGCTGGAGGGCATTCAGTCTCGCTGCCGTCGGTTCCTGACGGAAGGCGACCTTGGCGCGTTCAAAGGCGGGCAGAACCCGCGATGGGTCTACTTTCAATGCCTCCTCGTCGAGGTCAGTCGAGAGTTCAGTGGCGCGGATACGTTGTTCGGCAGTCTGGGCTTCTCCCTTCAATTGGGCCAGTTGTCCCTCGATCAGGGACAGTTCGGCCTTGATGCTGGAAATGCGCTTGTCAATACTCAGTATGCGCATTCTGGGTAAATCCAGCCGCTGGTTGGCGACCTGCAATTCGGCACGGATCTTCGCTTCGGCCGCCCTCTCCAAGCGCCACTGGCTGCCACGGCCGACTTTACCGGTTCCTTCAACACCCTTTTCCTCGGCAAGTACCTTGGCGCGCTGTTCGTCGAGGCGGCGTTCGATTTCAAGAACGACCTGGCGTTGTTGGGTGACGGCTGCGGCAGCTTCGGGCCGTTGAGCTTGCAGGCGGGAGATTTCCTCGTTCAGCTGAATCGACTTGGTCTGGAGGCCGGCCTGCTGACTTATGGCCGAGGCTTTGCGTTCCTCTTGTACGGCCTTGGCGCTCTGGCGCTGTTCCATCTTCGAGACGAAGTAGTCTTCGATCGCTTGCTGGGAGCCTTGCGCCTTGCTGGCGAGTTGGCCGAGTTCGGATCGATAGGTCAGCCAGCCTTCCGAAGAGAATAGTCCTTCGGCGTGTTCCAGGCGGCGGGTTGTGATCGTCTGACCGATGTCGGAGACGATACCGGCAACTTGGTTTTGGGCGCGCAGTTCGGCGGCACGGACCCGCTCTTCCTGCGGGAAGATGGTGGAGAACAGAGAATTGAAGGAAAAGAACACCGATGTCGCCATGCACGACAGGAACATCACCCATAGTACGGCGTTGCGGATGATTATCTTCGAGCTTTGCAGGTAGGGCTTCAGCAGGTCGCCTTGCAGGATGGCGATGAGTGTCACCGCGGCCAACGCTACGAAGCCGAAAATGAACTGATCCTGGCTGACAGGCAGCTTTCCCTGCAAAATCAGTGTGACGACGCCGAAGACGACGACGATCCCGAGCAGAGCACCGGCGACCCATTCGAAGCCTTGTCCGCTCTTGTCGCTGCGGTGAGCTCGACTGACGTTCATGCCTGAGGCGAAGCTTTCACCGATGAGCCAGGCAACGATCAGCATCACACCCTGGATACCGAAAGTGATCATCAACGAGAGCAGCGGCTCGTTGGTGAAGTTGCGCATGCCGTCCCAGGTCGTCCAGCCGGAGGCCAATGACAGGACAATCCCGGTCGAGGCGAGCAAGGCGAGTTGCCAATTTGAGAAGGCGAGTTTCTCGATCGTCTGGCCAACGCGCGCCCAGAACCCGCGAGACCAGAGAAATAGGAAATAGCAGCTGATCGCGATTGCCAGGACCGGCCAATTTTTTACGATCCAGTCGGTTACCGGTCTCAGCGATTCAACGATCGCGACCATATCCATATTCGTTCTGCTCCACACCCAGCGGGTTCCGCATCTCCAAGGCAACGATAAAGTGTGCCACGGAGCCCCCACTTCTGAGCCATTGTTACCGACGAACCTGACGACACGGAGACTGACGTGCGGCAGGCGAGTGCTCAAATGCCATTTTGTGGCACCAAAGCAACTATCGGAGGCGCGAACGCACCGATTTGCTCAATCTCAACCGTGCGCGACCAGTATTACGGGAGTTGTTACGCGTTGCGAGATCTTACCGATTAAAAATCGGCAATGCACATGTGGCAAGCAATTGGGCGTTGATGAGCAGTTTGGCGGTCTGGATCGATCAGGTCGCCTCGAACAAAGCCGCGACGCCAATGCCGCCGATGGCCCCGAGAGTGGCGACGCCAAACTGCAACCTGTCTTCGGTTTTCTGGCGTACCATTCGGCTGAACAGCCTGACGACAAGGACGGCGCCAGCCGCCGCCAACGGGTGGCCACGGACAACAGCTCCTCCGTCGGGATTGATCAGATCGTCCTCAAGTCCCAATGACGAGCAGAAGGCAATGGCCTGGGCCGCCGACGTCTCGCTTAGTTCGATGAGACCTATGTCCTTGGGATTAAAGCCTTCAAGGCGATCATAGAGTTTCTGCATTGCCTCCATGGGCGCGCCGGCTTCGTTGTCGGGAGGGACGCCGCGTGAAACGCTGGCCACCAGGCGCAGGGCCGGTGGGCGGCCGAGTTCGTCCCAGACTTTTTCTGAAACGACGATGGTGATGGCTGCGCCGTCATGCATGGCGCTGGTATTTGCAGGTGTCAGGCTGCCCTGTGGCGGCAAGAACGGGGGCTCGGCGGAAAAGTCCTCGGGTTCGGCGCCGGCGGCCGCACTTTGATCCTTGGCCTCTTCCGGAGCCGAGCGCAGCGGTACGATCTCGCCGACGAACTTGCGCTTTTCACGGGCGTTTTCAGCCTTCAGGTGGGAGCGAAGCGCCCAGGCGTCCTGTTGCTCGCGGGCGATGTTCAGCCGTTGCGACAGTTCCTCGGAGGCTTCGTATAGATGCGGCTCCTCGGATTCATCCATCATGGCCGGCTCGACACCAATGAAGTGGGGGAGTTGGTAGAGGCTTTTCGGCTTGGCTACGCGCCAGGGGGCGGTCGATATCGCTTCGGCACCGCCGGCTGCAATGATATCGGCCTGGCCATCGGCAACCGCGCGGCAGGCGGTGACGATCGCATCAAGGCCGGAAGCACACTGGCGGTCGATGGTTAGTGCCGCTGCGCTTTCGGGCAGCCCCGCGGCGAGGGCGATCAAGCGGGCTGGATTGCCACCCTGGGTGGCGTTGCCAATTATTATCTCGTCGACACGTTCAGGCGGCAGGTTGCTGTCTTCCAGTGCCGCGGCGAGGACGGGTGCGGTTAGCGACTCGATGCGGCGGTTGCGGTGCAACCCGCCAACCCGCCCCAAAGCGGTGCGCTTCGCAGCGATTATGTATGCGGATATTGTGCGGTGCATTGTGGGTAACCAACCGCCTTTTTAGTACAGAAAATACGAAGACTTGGACGAAGAACTGGGCGGCGTCCTTGAGGCGTATCCACCTGTCGCCCTCCCGCGGTGATTCGGACCTTGTAAAGTTTGCGAAAGTAAGGCGATGGTCCGGTGTTGAACATTTCCGATATTTCAAGCTTGCTATTTGGGCGATCACTGCTTGTGAACCGGCGCAAATTCAATACTCTGTCGCAAAACAGGTGGGTAACACCTATATCCAAAGGGTGGAAAAGACTTAGATGGCCAAGGCAATGACAAAACAGGCCAAGACCGAGAGCGACGAGACTGCAAGCAAGGTCCTCGACGACACCGTTGAGCGAGCTCGAACTGCTTTCGACGACAAAAACCTGCGATTTACCCAGCTTAGAGAACAAGTGTTCTCTGAGATTGCCGCGATACGGGGCTCGATTGGGGCTTACGAGATCCTCGAACGGCTGGCGGAAAAGGGAACGCGTCTGGCGCCGATCTCGGTGTACCGGTCGATCGATGCGCTGATGGAAGTCGGCGTCATCCACCGCTTGGAAAGCAAGAACGCTTTCTTTGCCTGCCGCCGTCACGAGCACGGCAAAAAAGGCCGCCCGATCTTCATGGCTTGCGAAAAGTGTGGCGGTGTTGTCGAGGTGCCTGCGCAAGGAATCTTCGACGAGGTCAAATCGTTGGCTGCCTCCGTTGAATTCACACCCAAGGTGAAGTTCATCGAGGTCTCGGGTATCTGTGCGGCCTGCCGTGGAAAAGATGAGGCTGAGTGAACGTCTGCTTATAGGCACCTTGTCGGGTAACATCCTGGGGAGGTGCTGATGCAAAAGGGGACGATCCTCATCACGGGCTGCTCTTCTGGGATCGGTTTCGCCTCAGCCAAGATGTTGAAGTCGCATGGGTGGCGCGTGCTAGCCACGGCGCGGAGTGAGGACGATCTCGCCCGCCTCGAATGCGATCTTGGCGTTTCTGCAATTCCCCTTGAGCTTTCTGAAACTCTATCGGTCGCGGCTTGTGCTGAGCGCGCATTGGAGTTGGCTGATGGCCGGATCGATGCGCTTTTCAATAACGCCGCTTATGGCCAGCTTGGCGCGGTGGAAGATTTACCCGCATCGGTTTTACGCCAGCAGTTTGAAGTCAACGTCATTGGCGGTCACGATTTAACATGCCGGCTGTTGCCGCAGATGCGGGCCCAGCGAGCGGGCCGCATCGTGCAATGCTCTTCGGTGCTAGGGCTCGTGTCGGGCCCCTATCGCGGAGCCTACTGCGCGTCAAAATTCGCGCTTGAGGCGTTGACCGATTTACTGCGACTGGAACTTCGAGACAGCGGCATTTCGGTTTCTCTGATCGAGCCGGGCCCGATCCGGACACGCTTTCTTGGCAGCGCGCTAGACCGATTTAAGGATACGATTGATTGGCAGGAGTTGGTGCACCGGCAGGCCTATGAGGCGCGCTTGCGGCAATTGGAGGCCGGCGGACGCCAGTCCTTCAAGCTTGAACCTGAGGCGGTGGCAGAGAAGCTGGTCCACGCAGTTGAAAGCCGGCGGCCAAAGCCGCGATACTTCGTAACGACTCCGACGTTTGCTGCCGATGTCATGCGCCGTGTTCTGCCGACGCGTTTGTTGGACCGGTTTCTACTTTCTCAGTGAACAGCGAGCGGCGCTCCGGAAGGCAATCGGCGATCCGGCTCAGGCGCGGTGATAGGGGTGCCCGGCGAGGATCGTCACGGCGCGATAAAGCTGTTCGGCCAGGACGATGCGCGCCAACCCATGCGGCAGCGTGAACTGGGACAGGGCCAGTGTCTTTTGGGTCAGGGCTCTGGCGAGGTCACCGTGGCCGTCGGCGCCGCCGATCAATAAGGCGATCTCTCTTGTGCCGCCATCGCGCTCGTTGCCAAGGAACGTGGAGAGTTTTTCGCTGGTCATCTCTGATCCACGCTCATCGAGAAGGACACGACAGCCCGCTGCGCTTGTCGCGTCGACAAGTCTTTGGGCTTCATCCTGGCGGCGCATCGCTGGCTGCGATGCTCGTGCTTCCGGCAGTTCGATAATGTTCAAGGGCGCAAACCCACAGGATCGTCCAAGTCCGCCCAGGAGGTCGCTGTAGCGCTCGATGAGCTGGCGCTCGGGGCCGTATTTAAGGCGGCCAACCGTAGCGATGGTCAATCGCATCGGGCCTTCCTTCGAGGACATATCGACATAGCAGCGGGACCTGGCAGAGCAGGACCCGACCGGATTTAGCGGCCCAATCGGCGCATCGCTTTGAACCTGCAGATGTTAGTGCGACGTCGGTTCTGTAGGACGCTCTGTCGACCACATCCGTTCCAGATTGTAAAAATCCCGAACTTCTGGGCGGAACAAGTGGACGATAATGTCGCCGGTGTCGATCAAGACCCAGTCACAGGTATCGTTGCCCTCGATGCGAGCACGGCCGTAACCACCGTCTTTGAGTTGTTGCTGTATCTTGTCGGCAATGGCGCCGACATGCCGGTCCGTTCGGCCTGATGCAATGACCATAAAGTCGCCGATGGATGTCTTGCCGGCCAGATCGATCGTGACGATTTCTTCCGCCTTGGCTTCATCAAGCCAATGAACGATCTGCTTTGCGAGCTGAGCCGAAGAATTGCTGTCGTGCAACGCCTCGGCAGGAGGCGTGCCGGTCCTGGCAGCCTCAAGCGCACTTGGCATATTTGTGTGGTCGTCCTTTCCTCATCGAACCCAATGTGGAGGTTTGTTCCAAAGGTCCGTCAATGCACACCCGGAAACTCAAACGCAGTGCCGTTCCGGTGGTGTAAGCGTGAGTTATAAACACTCCTTGCACCTTTGGGAAAGATAGGCTCATGGCATAAGGCCAGCAATAGATAATGGGCATTTTATTGCGTGCCTGTGAAGTTAGGGTAACACCGCGCCTGTTAACCCTGTTACTACGTCGGGTCGCTGCGCAGGGCGGTGGAAGACTGATTTGAGAGTTCTGGTGGTGAGAAAAACCCAGGCTGGCGGCCGTTGGAATGGCAGGAAGCGGGCGTCTTCTTCACGCATTCGAGCCGCAGCGAGGCTCAATGCGGCCGGTGACGAGAGGCCGGGAAATCGCCAGCCGGGCCGGTCTATTACGGCAATCGGCACCATCGCGGCGATATCGCGCCAGCGTTGCCAGTGGTGAAATGTTGCAAGGTTATCGGCACCCATGACCCAGACGAACCGCGTTTGCGGGTGGCGGGTGATCAGGAATTCGATCGTTGCCGCCGTGTAGGGTGTTCCAAGGTCAGTTTCAAAGGCTGTTGTAACCATCTTGGGATGGCTGGCGATCGCTTCGATGGCTTCAATGCGTTTTTCGACCGCGGGCAGGCCGCCATGGGATTTCAGCGGATTGCCGGGAGTTACGACCCACCAGAGCTGATCCAGGCGCAGACGCCGTAGCGACGTGCGTGCGACGACGACGTGCCCGTCATGGGGCGGGTTGAACGAGCCGCCCATGAGGCCGATGCGGGCGCCAGGCCAGACCGATGGTGTTCGCACCGAGAAGGCTGAGCGATGTGTCGTAGCAGCGGTCAATCAGGCGGCTCCCGGCCATAGTCGCTCATAGTTCATGGGCGGATCTGGCCGTCGCCACGGACGACGTACTTGAACGTTGTGAGCTGTTCCAGACCAACGGGACCGCGGGCATGCAAGCGGCCCGTGGCGATGCCGATCTCGGTGCCCATGCCGAATTCGCCGCCATCGGCGAATTGAGTTGAGGCGTTGAGCATGACGATGGCGGAGTTGACGCGGGCGAGGAATCGCTCAGCGGTGCCCAAGCATTCGGTGATGATGCAGTCGGTGTGTTGTGAGCTGAATTCAGCAATATGGGCGATTGCACCGTCGACACCATCGACTGTTTTTACCGCGATGATCGCATCGAGGTATTCGGTTCCCCAATCATGGTCATCGGCTGCGACCACGCGCGGGTCGGCGGCCTGAGCGGCTGCGTCTCCGCGCACCTCGCAGCCAGCGTCGAGGAGCGCTCGAACGAGCGGTGTGAGGTAGTCCTCGTGGGCATTTTTGTCGACGAGGAGGGTTTCGGTGGCACCGCATACGCCGGTTCGGCGGAGCTTGGCATTGAGTACGATCTCTACCGCTTTATCGATATCGGCGCCGCGATCGACATAGGTGTGGCAGACGCCTTCGAGGTGGGCAAAGACGGGTGCGCGGGCTTCTTTCTGGACGCGATCGACCAGACTCCTGCCACCGCGCGGCACGATCACGTCTATGTTGCCATTCAAACCGCGCAACATGTGGCCGACGGCTTCGCGGTCGACGGTCGGTACGATCTGGATGGCGTCCTCGGGCAGTCCGGCTTCGCGCAGGCCATGGGTGAGGCAAGTTAGGATTGCCATGCTCGAGTGATGGCTGTCGGAGCCACCGCGCAAGATGGCGGCATTGCCCGACTTGAGGGACAAGGCGCCAGCGTCGGCGGTGACGTTCGGACGGCTTTCGTAAATAATACCGATGACGCCGATCGGGACCCGAACGCGTGAGATATGGAGGCCGTTCGGACGGTCCCATTCAGCGATGACCTCTCCGACAGGATCGTTCAGCGCGACGATCGCTTCGAGGCCGCGGGCTATGCCTTCGATGCGATCAGGGTCGAGCATGAGGCGATCGAGGTATGCACTGGGTTTGCCCGCATCCTCCGCCGCGGCCAGGTCGCGCTTGTTGGCTTCGATTATGACGGATGTATGCCGCCGCAGCTCAGCGGCTACCACCTTGAGCGCTTGGTCCTTGGCGTCATGTGGAGCGGCTGCGAGCTGCCGGGCGGCGTTGCGGGCGGCCTCGCCCATCGCCAGCATAGCTGCTTCGACGTTGCTGTCGTGTAGGAGTTTTTGGACGATGGCATTCATTATCGTAGGTCTCCAGGGTCTGTCGGGCCCTCGGGCTTATGTCTTTTCGGACATCAGGTCTTCAACAAAAAGTCGCAAGAACAAGTCCCACCAGGAGGTTGCCTCTTTAAGGTGGTCGGTGGTGATGCCGGTGAGGATTATGGAATGGGTCAGCATTACTTCACCGTCCGAAGTCACGGAAGCGCGCGTCAGCGGAAAGCGGTTGTTCCAGTTGTTGGCCCATTCGATGCTGGCTCTGCGGTCAGGAAACATGGCGCTCAGCATCAGATAAGGGCTGGCTTGGTCCTCATTCTTGAACAGAAAAGCCGAAAACGGAATGCCGCTGGTGGTGGCACGGATGCTCCTGGAGCCTTCGCCAGGTTCGGCGATTTCAACGGGAAGTCCGAGGTTGCGAAGGTTCTCGGCTAGCGCTTCGATTTCGGCGACAACCGGTTGTGCGGTCAACATGGCGATCCTAGCTCCCTCTATCGTTGCGATGTGGGCGGTGTAAGGCCATGTCATCGCGGTGGATTAGTTCGTCGCGACCGGCAAAGCCAAGGATCGTGGAAATCTCGCTTGTTTTTTTGCCGATGATGCGTTCGGCGTCCTTCTTGGCATACGCGACAAGGCCACGTCCCAGTTCGCGGCTGTCATGGCTGCGGATAATCACCGAATCTCCTCGGTCGAATGCGCCGGCGACGGATGAGACGCCTGCGGGCAGCAAGCTGCGTCCGGAATATAGCGCCTTTTCGGCCCCGGCATCGACGGTGATGGTGCCCTTTGGCTCCAGCTGGCCAGAGATCCAGCGTTGACGCGCCGTGACGGGATCGGAGGGAGCGAGGAACCAGGTGCAGGCTGCTCCTTCGGCGATGGCGCGAAGTGGATGCATGCGTTTGCCAGAGGTAATGACCATGTCGCAGCCAGCGGCACGGGCGATCTTGGCAGCTTCGACCTTGGTCTTCATGCCACCGCTTGAAAGCTCGCTGCCAGCGTCGCCGGCCATGGCTTCGATATCGCCGGTGATGTCCGTGACAACGTCGAGGCGGCGTGCGTTTTGATCCGAGTTTGGTGGGGCCGTATAGAGCCCATCGACATCAGACAACAAGACGAGACAGTCGGCATCGATCATTGAGGCAACGCGGGCCGACAAACGATCGTTGTCGCCGTAACGGATTTCGTTGGTCGCAACGGTGTCGTTCTCATTGACGACGGGGAGGGCCTTGAGGCGAAGCAGCGTCAGTAGGGTATCGCGGGCGTTGAGGTAGCGGCGGCGCTGCTCGGTGTCGCTGAGCGTCAGCAAAATTTGCGCGGCGGTCAGGCCATGGGCCCGCGCCAAATCAGAATAGGCGTGGGCGAGCGCGATCTGGCCAACGGCGGCCGCGGCCTGGCTTTCCTCTAGCTGTAGTGGCCCAGTCGGGAGCGACAGGGAGTGGCGCCCGAGGGCGATGGCGCCTGATGAAACGATGACGACTTCGCGCCCCTGTTTGGATAATTCAGCGATATCGTCGATCAGAGAGCCCAACCAGTCGGTGTTTAACGTTCCGGTTTCACGGCAGGTGAGCAATGCCGAGCCGAGCTTGACGATGATCCGTCTAGCCGCCGCCCATTCCGAACGGTTGCGCGTGTCAGTATTGGTATGGAGGCTCTCAGCCATGAACTTTTTTAGGTTTGCCAGGATTTAATTTCGTCATGGCGCTGATAGCACGAAACGCGTGCCGTGTCGGGAGGAAGCATGCAGGTTCTAGGGGCGCCACGGTTTGGGTGGGCCGTCCTCGGCAGCTTTGTCCTCGGTTTGCTGGTTTTCGATCTGCCTGATGATCGCGAATAGAGATTCGTTGACGCCTTTGCCGGAAACGGCGGACAGCAACAACGGGCGCTTGCCGGATGCATTGCGTAGTTCTTCAAAGCGCGCTTGGAGTTCCTCATCAGTTAGCGCATCGACCTTGGAAAGGGCGATGATCTCCGGTTTCTCGGCGAGATCTGAAGCGTAGGCCGCAAGCTCATTGCGTACGGTCTGGTAAGCCTCCGCAACGTTTTCCTGCGTGCAATCAACTAGATGCAGAAGGACGCGGGTGCGTTCAACGTGGCCGAGAAAACGCGTTCCTAGCCCGGCACCCTCGTGTGCGCCCTCTATGAGGCCGGGGATGTCGGCCAGCACAAAGTCGCGGTTGCCGGCTTTCACGACACCCAGGTTCGGATGCAGCGTTGTGAAGGGGTAATCGGCAATCTTCGGTTTAGCGTCGGAGACCGCGGCCAAGAAGGTCGACTTGCCGGCGTTGGGAAGTCCGAGGAGGCCAGCGTCGGCGATAAGCTTTAGGCGCAGCCAGATGGTCAACTCCTCACCGGGAAGTCCGGGATTGGCATGCCGTGGGGCCTGGTTGGTGGGGCTTTTGAAGTGCGCATTGCCGAAGCCGCCGTTGCCGCCCTTGGCCAGGCGTGCACGGTCTCCCGGCTGCTTGAGATCGGCGAGCAGCGTCTCGTTGTCGTCGTCAAACACCTGAGTTCCGGGCGGCACCTTGATGGTACAATCATCGCCCGATGGACCTGAGCGATTGCGGCCCATTCCAGGAGTGCCGTTTTTTGCTTTGTAGTGCTGCTGGTAGCGGAAATCGATCAGCGTATTGAGGTTAGCGACGCATTCGACCCAGACATCGCCGCCGCGGCCGCCGTCACCGCCGTCGGGGCCACCATACTCAATGTATTTTTCGCGGCGGAAGGAAATGCTGCCATCACCGCCTTTGCCGGATTTGATGTAGATCTTTGCTTGATCAAGGAACTTCATCGCATCGCCTTTTCGAACGCTTCGCGGGTTAGCTGCGTCTTGATCATTTTGACCATTACGCCACACGCGGCGAGGTGAGTTAGTTCTTCGCCGATCTTCGAGAAACCTGCCTTCTCCTGGACCCGCCAGGAGGCCATGTTGTCCTCAGCGTAGCCTGAGAATAGTGGCACGGCTTGCGGATTGTCGAAGTGTTCCTCCACCAGCGTGTTAGCGGTTCCGCTCAGCAGACCCTTGCCCCAGAAGGCTTTGTCGATCCAATACCCAAAAGTGTCTTGGTTATCGTGGTCTTCAATGCTGATGATCCCGATCAGCTGTCCACGGTACTCAATGACGTAACAGGATGCATGTGAGGCAAACTCAACAGCGTGGTCGCGGGTGTAGGGCCAGGGCGGCATTTGCAGATTCTTGAGCACGTCCCAGTCTGAGATTTGGCGATAGATATCATCGGCGTCATCAGGATGCACGGTTCTCAATACGAGCCGAGGTGTTGTCAGGGCCGCGTTGCTCATCCGCTCGCGAGCCAGGCAACTGCCTTTGGAAGTTTTAGCCAGGGCTCTTTTCTGTCCAGGCGATAACGCAGTGCATCGGCTTCTAATTTGCGCGCTTCGCACCAACACGGTGCCGATCCTGAGTATGTAAAGCCCAGTTTTTCGATGACGCGCCGCGAGCTTGGGTTGTCTGCGAAATGTCCGCAGGTCACGTGCTGCACGCGTTTACGTTTGAAGCAGAAAGAGATCACGGCTTGAGCAGCTTCGGTGGCGAAGCCTTGGCCCCAGAATGGTTTGCCGATCCAGTAACCAATCTCGGCACTCGTGTGATCCGGCGAGAGCATATAGCCGGTGACGCCAATTAGTTCACCGCTATGCTCGATACCAAAGACCTTTTCGCCGACCTCAAGGTCGTCGATCCATTGGTGTGCAGCGTGCACCGTGTATGGATAGGGCATGCGAGAGGTCATACTGGCGACATCCCAATCGCCACCAAGCTCGGCAATGCGGTCAGCGTCATGCAGGGTTAGCTGGCGCATGACGAGCCGCGTCGTTATGATTTCGATTTTTGACACCGTCAGCCTCTGAGCTCGATGCCAATCGGCGCCCGGCCTCGTGTGGCGACCGCGCCCTGTAGTGGTTTCCGGGCGCGAAGACGTCAGCCGGGTGACTGGGTGCGGGGTGTTACTCCGCTGCGTCGGCTGTTTTTGGGTGCACCGAAATAAAGGTGCGGCCGTTGCGCTTGGTGCGGAATTCGACGTTGCCTTCGACCTTGGCGAAGATCGTATGGTCGGTGCCCATGCCGACGCCGCTGCCCGGATGCCACTTCGTGCCGCGCTGACGCACGATAATGTTGCCGGGTATGACGAGCTCACCGCCGTAGCGCTTTACGCCAAGGCGTTTCGACTCGGAGTTCGCGGCCGTTCTTCGTTGAGCCGCCTGCTTTCTTTTGTGCCATCTGGTTCGTCCCTTGAGTTTTACGGCAGCCCCATCGCGCCCATTGCCAGTCTGCGAATGCTGCCCTTGATATATGTGGCCCCTCGCCGTCGATTTAGGCGCCGCTGATGCCGGTGATGCGCACCAGGCTCAGATGCTGGCGGTGTCCCTTCTTACGGCGTGAATTCTTGCGGCGTCGCTTTTTGAAGGCAATGACTTTCGGTCCGCGGGCCTGGTCGACGAGTTCGGCGGTCACCTTGGCGCCGCTCACAAATGGCGCGCCGACTTTGACCTGTTCGCCGTTGCCGACCATCAAGACGTCCGCGAATTCGATGGAGGCGCCGGGTTCGCCTTCAAGGCGCTCGATTGTGAGAAGATCGTTTTGGGCGACGCGATACTGCTTGCCGCCCGTTTTGATGACAGCGTACATGGCTGACGGGGTCCTTGTTCACAGGTGTTTAATCGCAGGTTCCCTCAATAGAGTCCCTGGCGGTTTGTTCGCGCCCTACGGCGCCGCATCTCGGTTTGTCCCCGAGGGGTAGGATGCGGACTTTGAGGTCGGCGGTTGTGATCCTGGTCGCTTCCGACCACATTCATGGTCATGCAACCTGCATCACGTGCCGATAAAGGGATTAATCCCCAGCCGAAACGGCTTGGCCTCAGGCAGCGGCTTTTGCGCGGGAAGCGCCAGCTCCTCGCGGTGCCTTTATCTGAAGGAGCGGGTGCGGTTTGTCAATGCGCAAGGCGCTGTCTGGAGGCCCGGGTATGGCAATTGTTGAGATGATAACGGCCCAACCTCTGCGTTGCATCCCAGTCGTCGATGTGACCGGCGCGATTGGTGTCGAGACGCTTACGGCGGAAAGCGGGCGGGCGCACGCTCTTATCGACATTGCGACGAAGAACGTCCCGAAAGCGGTGCTGAGGCTGCTTGATAGGGTGTCACGGCGGTGGTTATCGCGTTGGAATCACGCGCAATTGCCAGAGATCGACCGTGTTGCGGAGTTGTTGGGCCGGCCTGGCATTTACTACCTGTCGGTCAGTTACGAGTGGGGCTGTACGTGCCGTGTTGCCCCCTCGCCTGATGGCGGATCGGCTCGGCTGGCGCGTGTTTTGGATTGGCGCACGCCGGGGCTTGGAGCCCAAATCATCGCCGCCCGTGTCGCGGCGCCGGCCGGCTCGTTTGTTTCGATGACCTGGCCGGGGTACACGGGCGTTCTGCATGCAATGGCGCCCGGGCGCTTTTCGGCGGCTCTCAATCAGGCCCCGATGCGGCGGCCAATCGGGCTATTTGCGATCGACTGGGCGGCGAACAAAGCCCGCATCTGGTCTCGGCCGCATCTAATGCCGGGACACTTGTTGCGAGATGTCTTTGAAACAGCCAGCGATTTCGATGAGGCCCGGCGGAGGCTCACGGAAACGCCAATTGCGGCGCCCTGCATTTTTGTACTGGCGGGGACCGCGCCAAGCGAGACCGTTGTGATCGAGAGGAATGAAGTTAGCGCGGAGATCCATGCCGGTCCGGGCGTTGCGGCCAATCATTGGCAGGCGGCCGGCTGGCAGGGAAGCTCTCGTGGTCACGACAGCGCGGGCCGCGCGCGGATGCTTGCTGGTTTTAGCCCGGAGTTCGATCAGGGCTTCGGCTGGTTGCGGCCTCCAGTTCTCAATTCCTTGACGCGGCTTGCGATGGTGGCCGATGCGGCTGAAGGCCGTATCCTGGCGCAGGGATTTGAAAAAGAGGTGCCTGCAACGGCACCCCTGGACTTGCAGTTTTGAGTTTTGGGGTGCGTTCGGCTCGGGCGGAAACGCCGCTTCCATCTCAAACGATCACGCCCTTGGCAATCTCCGCGATGTGGCGGTGGTCGGTGCCGCAACAACCGCCCAAGACCTTTAGCTGCGGATAGCGGCGGTGCAATTCGGCCAGTTCGCGGCCCAAATCGGCAGGATCTCCGTCGTCGAGATCGCAGGCGCGGTCGAGTTCGTCATGGGAGCGCTTGGAGGCGTTGGCGCGGATGCCGCCGAGGCGTTCAATCCAATCTCCAGCACGCATCAATGTTTCGTCGAAGTGGGTGGGGTGGGCGCAGTTGATCATGTAGTAGGCGGGGTATGAGTTGGTCGCCGTATCGACCGCGCTGATTGCTTGTCCCAGGCTGTCGCCCGTCGGCAGGCTGCCATCCGTTTCAACGGTAAATGAGATCACCACCGGAATGGCATGGGCCTTGGCGGCGCGGGAAATGCCGACGGCTTCTTCGATGTTGTTCATCGTGACCGCTGAGACGAGGTCGGCGGGGCCGGCGGCGAATATTCCGATCTGCCAGGAATGATAGGCCTCGGCTTCCGCCGTGCTCATTAGGCTGCCTGGATTATAACCGTCGCCGCGCGGGCCGATACAACCGGAGACCACGATGGGTGTGTCGCGGGTCGCGTTCGCCGTGCGGATTTCTTCCGTCAGCTTCAAGCCGCGTTGGTTGGCATCGGCAAGTTCGTCGAGATCTTGAAAGCCTATGGGTGCCGCCCAGTCAGGGCTGGCGCGCCAGGTGGGCGTCTCGAGCACTAGGCCGGCGCCTGCTGAACTTGCGATGTCGATGTAGGGCTTGAAATAATCACGCAAGAGGTCTGGGCCGTCGGGACGCCGCATCAAGTCGATCGCGGCAAAGCAAGTGAGTTCGATTCCGTTTTGAAAAATCAGCACTGTTTCGAGGCCGCCGTCGGTGAAAAACAGGCGGTCGGACTGGGGTAGGCGATTGCGGTAAATGCTCATGCAGGTCTCCGTTCTGGATGAGAACTCCTGCGGTTGAATAAATCGACCCTCAATTCTCACCTCGCAGGAGTGCAAGTGCTGCGGGGTGCCACGGACCCGTCTCAACAGGCTGTCACCTCGGGAACAGTTCGCGGACTAGTGAGTGCAGGAGGTGTGGGAAACACAAAAGGGGTCGCCAACAACGCGTTTCGCGCGCTTAGCGACCCCCCGTGAGAATGGCCTGCTTGAGAGTTCGTGGTTTGAACAGAACCGCGGCGCTTAGCTGCGCGTTAGAGGCTGCTCTAAAGTCGCACTACGGCGCCCGAAGTCTCCGGCCGGCACATAGGTCTCACTCGACATCAGATCACCTCCCTTCACGTTGTTGCATCCGACTCAAATGGTAGCAGGGACCGGGGTTCCGCTCAACGGTGAACAAAGGGGCGGCGGGACACGCGGTGTTTCACATGTCGGTGACCTGTAAAGGGCGCCTGCTCAAGCACTGTTAAAGATGTGCCGCCAGCGGCTCTTGCGCCCAGCGTGGCGAGGCGCTAAAAGCGCGCTTCGGCCGGTGATCAAGGCGCCCGGAGAGGTGGCTGAGTGGTCGAAAGCACCGCACTCGAAATGCGGCATACTCGCAAGGGTATCGAGGGTTCGAATCCCTCCCTCTCCGCCATGCAAACCCCTCAAGCATTTGATTTTATTAGGGTTTAGTGCTGTTGTTTTGGTTGGGCCCTAGCATTGGCCCTAGCGGCGAGCTACGTATGACGTGCTGTTGGCTGGCTGCGTGCTGTTCGCGCCGGCATGGTCGAGAGCAGTACAATTCGCGATTTGACAAACCCACCGCAACTTTCCAAGTGGTGATCCCAAACTGTCGAGCGGAGAAACGTCGGTTCGTTCGCGATGGTGCCGCATTGCAATCAAATCAAACCGTGCAGCTTTGCCAGCCCTATAATGGCTTGCATCTTGCCCGCAGGCCGCGTCTCGCTGCTCTCGTAAATTTCCATATACATGTCTGTCAGCCTGTCGATGGTGACCCCGTGTTCCGCTTCTGCGCGCCGCCGGGCAATGGCCTGCAGCTCACGTATCCTGGGTGCGACCTTGGGGTTGTGCAGCAGCTTATGTGCTTCCTTCTGTTGGGTGGGAAGCGAGTTGTTCTGCGAATAGCCCGCGATTGCGTAGGCCTGCCGCGCATTGCCAAGTTCAACGTATGCGCAGGCGAATGCTTCCTGCCTTTTTGTAAGCGGCGTCATTGTCGTTTCGGGCGCAACTTCTGGACCGATACAACTAGACGTAATGCGATTTGCGACGAGTGGCAATAGTCTGCGTGCGGCAGGCGCAATTGGCAACTCTCCGAACTCAAGGCGCTGGAAAAAGATCACCGCCCAGGTCGAAAGCCGTTTACGAGACAAAAAAGATGGGCGCGGGTGCTTTTGACACAGCCTACGCCCAAGTCCAGGGAGGAGTGGACAGTGGCTTGCATCATTTGGGCCAGAATTGGACAGGGGTGGATAACTCCTCGTCCATCGTTACCTCGTGTTGCGCGAAGCTAGTTCGGCGCATTTCGCCCCAATGAGCGCCGTCCGGGCAGCGCCAACGATGGCAACATCGGAGCCTTGATGAAGATCCTTCGCGAAGACAGCGAGTTCACTCCTCGACAGAGAGAGGCTGCGATACAGGGCGTCAGAAACGCAGCGGATGCCGCAAGACAGCAAGAGGATATCGCCAGGATGTCTTCTGAGGATGACTGCCTCAAGCGCTGGATGAGGGGCACATCAACAGCGACTAGCCCATCCATCGACTTCGGTGTTGAGGATGAGGATCAAGGCGAACTTGGCGAGATGCCATCACGACTCGGTGGTTTTGGCCGCGCTGATAGGTGACAACGCCTCCTCCCCAAAAGACCAAGCGCGCTGGGCAGCTACTCATCAACGTGGACGCCCAGCGCTCAATGCCTAATGACGATGATAAGTTCTTAAAGTGGCGTGGCCCGACGTAGATGATGGCGTCACTACGCCGGGCCTAAAGTCAGGGAGCCACCACGAGAGCGTAATGGGAGACAACATGGCGCTCAGACCAGACCAACGCACACTGCACTTACGAGGCAGTCCCTCACCGATGCCTCGCTGTACTTCAACGTAGATGGTGAGCGCTGCGCTAAATTCTAATCGAACTTGGAGTGCGTGTGATCGACATTGGCGATGTGAGTCCTGAGTTAGTGGTCGCGCAATATGTGGAGGGGGGAGAAGTGAGCTCTCAGCAATAGAATGGTCCCAGGGGTGTTGTCACATTAAGTCTGATTGACTGGAATTTGCCAACAGCAGCTGATTTTAACGAGTGGGATTTCAGAGACTTATCCTGCCGGTCGATCGTCCATATTGGGCCAATTTCGCTTAATGTGACAACACCGGCTGCTGGATAATCCTTCTCGACTACGGACGCTGACACACTCGCTGACCTTATCGCGATTACTGTGCGGGCTTATGCTTATATTCCGGCACGGTGGTGCCGGCCATCTGATATGCGATTTGCTCCGAAGGCGTGAATTTACCCGATACTTCACCGGCAGCTTCGACGTCCGACGCCAAATCGAATATCTGGATCGGGGCGCCCTTGTCCAGGTTCAGTTTGTCCATATCGATCCACACCACGTTCGGCATGTCGGTGAAACCGAAGTAGTAGCGTTTGTTCGTGAGATCACTCACCGTTTGCCATAGCGTCGCCGAGACATTGGGCCTGACCGGATCGTTCGCGCCGATCGGTGTGGCCTGGTTCCGCATGACAGTCATGACGCCTGCGACCGCTTGCTGGTAGGTCGCCGGCTTCTTGGGAAGCTGCGTCAGGTAGTAGGCGCCGCGAACGAAGCGATCTGCCGCTTCGAAAGTTCCCGGCAGGGGTTTATTGCCACCCAGCCCCTGAAATTGCTTCAGCAAAACGAGCTGTTCATCGTAGGGCGGCGAGTTCGTCATCACGGTGTATTCCTTGCCGTGATGAATGGTGACCTTGCCGTCGATGATCTCGATGATCGCAGAATCACCGGACGGATCGGCCAGAGACAAGTGCACTGGCGAGGTGGCCTCTATTCCGTGGTGCATGATTATGAGCGGTACGACCTGAAACGAATTGCTCGCCTCAATCGCCTCGGCCACCGTCGCAAAGTTGTCGAGGTAATACTGCATCCAGAGTGAAACCGAGAGCCCGGGTACGGAAGGGTCACGATCGGCGAACTTGGTCTCCGCCAGGTACAAGTTGTTCACGTTCAGACCCGCTTCGTTCATTCCGTCAGCCGTTGCTATGTCCCAAACGCTAGCCACGACGCTGCCGTATTTCGAGGTCCAGGTGAGCGGGTTGTCTTGCGTCATCCCGGTGTGCTCGATCCCTCTCGGCATGACCCACAGCTTGGTCCCCATCTTCGCGGTCCAATCCATGTTGCGGCCGACCAGAACGGGCTGGCCCTCGACGCTCCACAGACTACGTGAGCACGCCTCGGCAGTCGGACCGAAGCTGGTTAAGCCGAAGCTGATGAAGCAGGACGCAGCAGCAAAAACGAGCCGGCGGTTCAGTTTTGTCATGCGCCACATTTTTATCTCTCGTTCGGATTGGTGTCGTCTCGAATTCACAAGCGCTAAGTAGCCGTGGAGTGCGACAACGTTATTACTGAGGACCGATGATCGTGTTGGTTCAACTCGTTTCACCATATCGCCATGGCAGCAGCTCGTCGATCCTGTTGACCTTGTGACCGGCAATGCGGCCGAGGACATCAGTCAGCCGTGCCTGCGGATCGACACCATTGAGCTTGGCCGTTTCGATCAGCGTGTAGGCAATCGCCGCCGACTTTCCTCCGCGCTCCGACGCAGCAAAAAGCCAATTTTTGCGCCCGAGAGCTATACTCCTCATGCCACGCTCAGCCGCGTTGTTGTCGATGCTGAGACGTCCATCGTCGAGATAGGGTCGCAGTCGTTTGAGGCGGGTCAAGCCATAGCGGATGGCACCAGCGAGGGCTGACTTGCCCGAGACCTGCATGAGCTGGGCATGGAGCCACGCGTAACGCTCCACTCTCACAACCCAAAACTCGACGCCAGCCGGCACAACGGCTCCTGATCGACAACAAACACCCGGCCGGGTGTTGTCACATTAAGTCTGATTGACTGGAATTTGCCGACAGCCGCTGATTTTGACGGGTGGGATTTCAAAGGCTTAGCCTGCCGGTCGATCGTCCATATTGGGCCAATTTCGCTTAATGTGACAACGCCCTCGCGAGACGTAGACTCCACACTTCCGCTGAGCTCCTGAAAGCGGACGTAGCCCATCCTGAACACTCCATCTTTGCCTAAAGATTGAAGTGTTGCGTCGACCCTTTGAACCCACCACCCAAAGCAGACATCGGCCACCGGTTCCAGAGCCAAATTTATAGCTCACCTCTAGCCTAGCTTGGGCTCCAGCCCAGCAAGCAAAGAAAAGGCCATCCACGATGGGATGGCCTTAACAAAACGCAAAAGATTTATCGGCCCCAATCTCCAACGCTATCGCTGCCCGGCACATCGAATTTGAGGTACTCCTTGACATCGAATGGCATGCTGTCGACGACGGCCTTGACCCGGTCAGCTATTGCCTTCGTCTCCGGCCGCGCATTGGAAAGCCCCGTGTACGGAATCCCCTTACCGTTATCGACATCCGGATATTTCTTCTTGAAGAGTTCGTGCCGGGCGCGCATCCGGTTGAACTGACCCTGTGTGTGAATCAGCGGAACCAGCTGAGGGTTCTCCTCACGAGGATCCATGTAGAGGTCGTAATAGGCTTCTGGCATCCCGGATGCGGCTACGTCGCCAGCCCCGATCCAGTGCCTCTTGTACCGACCCTTGACCGTCGCTCCGAGTTCGTGGCCGGAGTAAATGAACACGAAGTCACGCCGCCCGTGAGTATCACCATTGAGGAATACCGCCGTCTGGTCGAGCCCATCAACGACGCGATCAGTTGGGATGTGTTTTGTGGCGCCGAGCCAGTCGAGCAAACGTCGTGTACAAATCTGTGACGTGAACTATGTCGCCGACAACTTGGCCCTGCTCGATCACTCCGGGCCACCATGCGAAAGCCGGAACGCGCACGCCGCCCTCGGTGAAGTCGCCCTTGCCGCCGCGATACATCATGGAAGCATGCCCCAGCCCGCCGGCGGACTGTGCACCATCGGACCGTTGTCGGCCATCGCCACAAACAGTGTGTTCTCGGCTATGCCCAGCTGCTTTAGCTCGTCCATCACCGTACCGACAAAAGCGTCCAATTGTGGAAAGGAGTTAAGCGACCTTTAGCCCGGCCACCGATTTCTTCGGCATATCGGCGGCGAGGAAGTTTAGAAAATTGGGCCAGTACGAGACGAAGAACGGCTTGCCAGCCTTGGCGTTCTTGCGGATGAACTCCAGGGTGCGTTTCTCCGATTCCTTGTCCAACTTTGCGTAACACTCATTGGACGTCCCGCACCATTCGCGGCCCGGCTCGCCTTTCTTGCCCTCGATATTCATCACCCAGCCCTCAGGAACCAGTCCGGGACTGTCCAGCTTGTAGGGATCCGGAGGGTAGATTTCTGGAAACAGGCCGAGCACGGCGTTGGCCGCATTGCCCTGGGGGTTATAGAGAGATGTGATTTGGTTCATCGGCGTGAACAGCGCCTCGTCGAACCCCTGGTTATGAAGATAACTCTCCTCGATATCGCCCAGATGTCCCTTGCCGAAAAAGCCGGTGGCATAGCCGGCCTCGGATAATACCTCAGCGATGGTCACCTCCTCGGCACGCAATCCCGAAAACTCGTGGGGCATTCCGACCACGCCCATGCCGTGACGCACGGGGTGACGACCGGTTAAGAACGCAGCGCGGGTCGGCGTGCAGGAGGGCTCCGTGTACATTCGGGTGAAGTTGATGCCCTCCCTCGCCATTTGGTTCAGGTTGGGCGTATCGTAGCCGAAATTCTTTTGAAGCGCCGGAAAGCCGGCTGCACCGAACGCGGTGTCGTCCCAAAGGATGTAGACGATGTTGGGGGGCTGGCTGTATTTCTCGCGGAGCGCGGCCAGTTTCTTGTCCAGCTCCACGTTCTCGGCCACCCAGCGTTCTCCGTTCTGCGACTTAAGAATGTAGTACTCGGCATCGTGGACAATCTTGTCGGCGGCTTGAGCGAATGATGCCCCCGTTCCTATGATCAGAAATGCCATCAAAGGCACGGCGCACTTAGGCCTTAAGCGCATCATTTCCTCCTCCTTGTTTCTATTATGCGTCGAGATTGGAGATGGCCTCATTGAATGAGCTCCACCTCGTTATCAGCGTGGCACATGACGTCACGGTAACGGTGGCAACAAAGTTGGATTGAGGCTGCGTTCGTGCCGATAGGGCCAGTAGGTATTGATAGGGTAACCGATGCTGGCATATCGGCTATTGGCACATAGCAGCAGTTAAACTAGGCACGTTTCTGCACCGGGCCACGCAACTAGCCGTATGTCTGCTTTTGGCGGCGGTCTCAATGGGTCGACGCAACACTTCAGTCTTTGAAGGGTGTTGTCACGGTAACGCGCCTGCTCAGTTGATGCCGTATGCTATCAACGTCCGATGAGCAGTTCTTCCTATCGTCGCCATCGCTTCCCGGCCGGTGTGATCCAGCAAGCGGTCTGGCTGTACTTTCGCTTTCCTCTGAGCCTGCGCGATGTCGAGGATATGTTGTCCCAACGCGGCATCGATGTCTCGTATGAAACGGTCCGCCGCTGGTCGTTTAAGTTTGGCTTGGCCTATGCCAGAAAGCTCAGAAGCTCGCACCCGCGTGCTGATACGCGTTGGCATCTCGATGAAGTCTTCGTCTCGATCAACGGCAAGAACGTATACCTGTGGCGCGCCGTTGATTGCGAGGGAGAGGTCCTGGACGTGCTGGTGCAATCGCGCCGAAACAAGCGAGCAGCCTTGAAGCTGAAGCGGAAACTGCTCAAGTCACAAGGCTTCTCGCCAGACGCCGTCGTGACAGACAAACTGCCATCATATGGCGCGGCATTGAGCGAACTTGGGATGAGAGCTCGCCACATAACTGGCGGTCGGATCAACAACCGGGCCGAGAATTCGCATCTCCCGGTACGGCAGCGAGAACGACGGATGCAGCGCTTCAAGTCCGCCGGTTCGGCGCAACGATTCCTCTCCACACATGCAGCGATCTATAACGCCTTCAACGTTCAACGCCATCTGATCTCGCGCAGAACATTGCGCCAGTTCCGAACTGAAGCGATGAATAGGTGGAATGCCGTGATTGCTGCAGCGTGAAACACGGAGACGTCGTCCATTTTCGCGCGGCATACGTGCTAACGTGACAATGCCGGATCAACAATCGGGCCGAGAATTCGCATCTCCCGGTACGGCAGCGAGAACGACGGATGCAGCGATTTAAATCAGCTGGTGCCGCGCAACGATTTCTCTCAACCCACGCCGTTATCTATAACGCCTTCAACGTTCAACGCCATCTGATCTCACGCAGAACAATGCGACAGTTCCGAGCGGCAGCTATGGACAGGTGGGATGCCATGACTGCTGCGGCGTGAAATATGGCGACGCCGTGCATTTTCGCGCAGCACACGAGTAAACGTGACAATGCCCGCCGCACTCTCTATTTGCGGGGCGCCTTCACCTTCTCCTTATAGAGGCGCTCTGCCTCATCAGGGGTTAGGTTCTCAAGATCTTCCTCAAACTGCTTTCGAGCGCTTTCCGTTCCCTCAAGCCACTCATTGATGGTGGGCGCCATGTTGGGGGAGTAGATTTTCTTGGACGTTAAAACATCTCCAAGCTTCATGAGCGCTTCGCCAAGGGCCATTCTCGTCACGATGGAGTGTCGCCTCCCAAGTCCCTCCTGAACAAGAGAGCTAATAGCTTCAGACCTACTTTGCAGGCGCGCCTCACGCCTGAAGATGTCGATCTTCTTGACGAGCGCAGGTTCGAGCGCGGTGTGGATTTGTCTTTGCTCATTCTTCTAGTTCACCCCTATCCGTCACACACAAGCGTGTGTCGCTTGTGCCCCCTTCGTGGGTGTGAGGTGATTTGCGGTCGACGTAAAGTTGGGGCTCACCGCAAACTGGACAACTTGACATCGAGATAGGAGACCGTGTTCCTTTTGCCTCCCTTCCTCTTCTTGAATCCGAAAGCCGGCGAGCCTCATGCCAAACATGCTCCTACTCGGCAGTACAAAGCTGCGGGCCTGTGCCCAGCGCTGGGCCTCATCCCAGATCTCTGTAGCTGGTGTCTGGCATCCATCCGCCCTCGCCAGCCTCTCGATCGCGAATAGCTCAACGGTGTCCTGCGGAATGGTGTCCGCTAAGGTGTCCGCTAAGGTGTCCGCCTCTAGCATTGGCGGGGCTCAGCACGGTCACGTTAGATGAAGGCGAGACAGGGTGTCCGGTAGGTGTCCGCCTAGGAGACTTAGGAGGTTTCTTGGAGAGCTCTCCGCCCTTCCGGCTCCTACTCTTTGTCCTGTCCGCCCTCCTTCCTCTCGTGAGGCTTCGGTGGGCGGTCCTGGAGGCTTCGTTGCTCGGCTTTCATATTTGATGACAGGAAGGAGTGGGAGGTTGCTACAACCATAATGGCTGCAAGGAGGTCGAGTGCTACGGTGACAATGAGAGATCGAAGTCCGATGACGCCTTGAGTGTCTAAACCTGTGATGTCGCTGATACGCTGTAGGTCGGGTGCTGTAGCGGTAGCTGTCTCGGTCGTGGTCTGCTTTCTGATCTCCTGAGACAGGGTGTCGATGCGCTCCCTGATCTGCTCAGCTTTGGTGGCGCCGGTGATCTGGAAGAAGATCTCCGCCCTCTTTGCGCAAAACCTTCTTGAGCCCAGCGCTGTCGCGTTAGTGCATCCCTCAGACGTATCCCAACGGCGATCAAATTCCATAGCGCGGTGATGCTCTCTAATGTAAAGCCCCCTTCTTCTGTGCCACTTAATTGGTGGTTCTCTGGATTGTTTCTGGCACCGGTGCGCGCATGCTGAGGGCCTCATGCGGTCGCACGTGATTGT
This sequence comes from uncultured Alphaproteobacteria bacterium, assembly GCA_963753045.1. Taxonomy (GTDB): domain Bacteria; phylum Pseudomonadota; class Alphaproteobacteria; order Rhizobiales; family Hyphomicrobiaceae; genus Filomicrobium. The sequence continues at coordinate 104,967 of CAVWAT010000011.1, read as the reverse complement.
ATTGGCGGAGCCACTGGTTGATGACGACACGGGCTTGGTCGATACTTGTAAACCACTCAGCATTCAGCACCTCGCGGCGCAGCGCTCCATTGAACCGTTCGTTATATCCATTCTCCCATGGTGAGCCCGGATAGATCTGGGGGCAGGTCTCAGCCCTGGTTCCATTGATCCGATTGTGCTCAGGTCATCGTCGGCCCTACTCGCGTACCAGCACGTGGGAGAGGCCACGGACAAGTCCTCGATGCCTCCAGACGAGCAGAGTTCACTCTAAGTGTGTCAGCGACTTACACCGAGGCGAGCGTTTCTCGAAGATCGTGCCTGGCCGAAAAAAGCAGGTTGTGATGATGGGCTGTTTGCCCTTGCTTATCAGGGTAAAAGAGAGCTGAGACGGGTCTCTGCCTGCAAGGTGCGCATCGTCAATGTTGTCGAAGCCGTAGTCGGCTACCGGGGCGTACTTAGAGCAGTACCATTTCCAACCATTGACTTTGCTGTAGTACGCCGTGCGACAGTATTTTAGCTTCAGTTTCTTGTTTTCGCCCTCCTCATCTTCCCGCAGCCACCATGTCCCCTGACGGTAGACGTTTCCCTCCTTATCGCCCTGGATCGATTGATTGGGGATGGGATATCCCTTGTACGTCTGTGCGCTGGTTGCGGTGACCAATGCGACGAGGCCGAGGCAGATCAGAGCAGTGAGCGCGAGTGCGCTGGGGGGTGAATACATGGACAGCTCCTCATCGAAAGGACGGCCCACCTTCGCCCGGCAAAGGCCGTAAGCCCAGAGAAACTGACGGGGCTCCATCAATATACGAGCCCCTGGGCGGTGAGCCCACGGGTTGGACACGAAACAGTCAATGAAGAATGAAGCGTAGAGGTGTACAATCCAAAGATTGCCCCAGAAAGAGACGTCGTGCCTGCTGATTAGTTAGGCAAGCAGGCAGCGGATCTGCCGGCTCTACAGACAAAAACTGTCAATTAGTGGTGAATGCAACCTTCAGAGCATGACAACGCTGGCTACGGGGTTTTAGGTGTCCCTGTGCAGCGAGGCTAGCTGCCCGCATGAGGCCGCGCACGCACAGGGACCGCCAAACGGGTCCGAAGTCGTCTGGCGGTCCTTCTTCTAGCAAGCTCCCTACACGTTCGTCACATTGCAAATCATCAAGCGCTGGGCTCTTTCTGATCACTGACAACCCATATTGTGAACTCATGCCGTCCACGACCGTTTTGCAATGTAATTGAGTTGTAGATTTCGTTCCCCACCTTGAACTGCCGCCAGATCTTTGTTTGTGCCTGGCGGCGTTTTTCTGAGGAGCATCATGAAGCCTAGCAAGATGCCAGCTCCATGGAAGGTGGAACAGATTCCAGGCGGCTATCGTGTCGATGATGCTGAATGGAAGGCTGTTGCGTACTACTATGGCCTAGACCCTAGGGAATTACCCGCTGCAGGCCATCTCAGGCGGACGAGAGATGAGGCCAGAAGCGTTGCTTAAAATAACGCGATGCTGCCAGAGCTGCTAAACTTCAAGGATTGATCTCACCAGTTAGGAGAAGTTTATGCGTACTAAAGTGGTGACTGGTTCCTTGTTCTTGGTTTTTGCCATGGTCATTCAAACTCAGCACGGCAACGCGCAAGGCGAACCAAGGGGGTGGAGGTGCGAGTACCGTATTTTTGAGGGCACCTCTGACAGCCCCCGCCTCTATAACTGTTATGGAAGGAGCCTGAACAGCACTAGAGCGAGAGCGAAAGTGCGATGCCGCGGCAATCCCCTTTGTAATGCCGGCGCATGTTTGCCGCTCGATTTTACTCCACGCAATTCGTGTTCACGATATTAAGGTTGCCAAGGCAAGGGTTTTTGATGAGCGCTTGGGTTGTGGAAGCTTTTTGGAGTGGTCGTGCTTCACTAGTTCGGCCTACCCGAAACACCATTGCTGTTGTGGCAAGCTTCTAGTCGCGACAGTATACCTGGCGCGAGGGGCTATAGGGGGTGCACGAGAAACGGTGGTGCTGCGGGGCGCCACCGTTTCCTTTTTGGATCAACTCAAGCAGGTGGCTGAGCGCCTGCAACGGTCCAGCACAGCTTCTGATTAGCCTGGAGGATCGCGAGAAGTCATCGAATTCATAGAAGCCAACGAAGGTGCCACAAGGATATTGTTGTTCCCCGACAGCGCTCACGGGCCAGGTGGGGCGTTCCCACAGCGGCGGCGTGAAACGTTGGGCGTTCACCGCCACTTCGAAAAAGGCGCTTTAACGTGAGACTACCCGTCAGGTGGAGTTGGCCGACTTGGATCGGCAGGGGCCGAACCGGGTGCTGCTCGACGCATTTTGGTAGGGTATGATTATAGAAAACAGAACCGATCAATCAGAGGATCAGAAGCCATGGCAATCTCTCGAAAGCACGAAGTTAGGGCTCTGAATGCTGAGGAGCATGCGCTCGTCGAAAAGTCACACCATCCAACCCTGCAAGAGGTGCCCGATGAGGAGCTCGCCAATCTGGTAAAGTTGATACGCGAACGTCGCGAGAAGGCGACGACACAGGCGAACCAGCGTCGCCGCGAGATGCGCGGCAAAGCAGCGCCCAAAGGAGCGACAACGTCTCGAGCTGATGAAGGGTCCAAGCTTAAAGTGGCGGTTCTCGCGATGGCTATGCGCAGGCTCAACAACGAGGTTCAACGCCGCCGCCGCATGGCCGCACGCGTCTCTCTTGCCGAGAATGCGAAACAGGCACTTGCGATGAAGCAAGCAGACGCCCCTAAGGGCCCCGCATTCAACAGCCGTCGTGCCCATGAGGGAATGCGCAATTCGCCAAGCAAGCGCAGGCAGAATCTAATCCGGCCTATGGAGCTTGGCCGTCAGCGACAGGCCGCGAAAGTTGCCCAAGCTAAGCGAGACGGTCGTTAGTAAGACCATTGGATGCGCTGGGGCCGCATTGTCACGTTAACGCGCTGCGAGGCCTGTCCCCCGTCAGCGACCATGAGACAGAAATCCGTTGGGCCGGATAGTCTCTTAGGTTAGATGCCCAAGTGTCTAGATAACTTTGACGACGGACACTCTTGAACATCATGCCCTCCCACCGTGTACGATGCGCCAGTCGTTGTCGCTGAGTTCGTCGTGACCACCCTGGCTGCGTAGGTTGTTGATCCTGCGAAGCTGGCGCTGAGCGGACATCCCTATTGTGCTTCGATTTCACCAAAATAGGGACCAGGCACCGCTGGCCGGATACGTATGAGACGAGAGTCAGCGACCGCGGCCTGTCGGTGGCGAAGTGCCTTGCGATAATCAGCGTCACGCAGCATGGCAACAAATGCGTCCACGGTTGGATACTCTGCGATAAACGCTAGGTCCCATTGCTCGTCCGAAGGCCCAATCAGGGTCAGTTCAGGCTTTCCGATCCACACTTGTCGGCCACCAAGGCGGGCAAAGATCGGCCCGCTTTCTCGTGCGTAGTTTTGATATGCCTCGGCTCCTGTTGCTACGGTACCGTCATCGTAAGCGGCCATGTCCCGAAATCGCAACAAATTGAGCATGTGCAGCGGACCCTCGCGCTGCATCTCGTTAAACCGCTCGAGATCTTCCTTCGTCGGGTCAACATAATTGGACATTAGATGCGCTTCCGTCATTCAACTGGCGTTTCATGGATAAGCCCGCGGACTGTTTGGCAGTCCTCAACTTTCGGCCATAGTGAGTGGTGCGAAGCAAGGCTACACGGAGGGTCGCACTTCGAAGGTGTCGCAGACGCCGCCCCCACTTGGCCAGCAGCTCCACTCGTCACGCTGCTGTCTCGTAAAAATGGAGTAGATCAATGCTCGATCCAAGTGCACTTGAGCTGCAACTTAAATCACTTCCTACTGGCCTCACCCTCTTCATTCCGCGAGAGACGGCTGTAGATTGGTTCGGGGTCGATGCCGATAAGCTCATGGATCAAATGGCCAACGATTGTAACTGTCACCTAGCCGTTCAACAGTCGTTCGAAGTCCACACCAGATGCGAAAGGGTTCCGGTTCACGAAGAGATTGGACCTTCAAGGGATCAAGAACCTACTTGGCTATCTGCAAGAGGGACAAGATTGGTTCATGACAACAGCAATGGCCACGGAAGTACTCGGGGAAGAGCACAACATCCACTCAGTCCGCAGGGACCTAGCTGAGCCGTGTGATTGCGACGTTCAAGATGCTGAGCCTAAAGACGGCTACTTATTTACGAAACGCTCCCATCACGCCGGATACCTATGCCCGTAGAGACCAAAGAAATCTGCCCAACGTGTCGCTTCTTCCGGCCGAACAGGGAGACGGGGCGACAAGTGAATGGCGAATGCCGTCGATACCCGCCGAGGATTTTTATAGATTCGCAAGGGAACAGGTCAACACACTAGGCCGTCGCATGACCATTCCCAAGCTCACTTGACCAACTCCTTCGGCTCGTCTTCTGCGAATTGCTTCGGTGCCATCGGAACAAGATTTATCTTCGTTGTGCGCGGAACGTCAGCTGTCTTTTCGTCGGCAATCGACAGCGGCAGCACCTTAGCTAGCAACGCACAGAAGACGACCGGGTTCTCACGTGCGACCGTGCGCATGTACTCGACGCCGCCTTCGGCCTCCAGCGCACCCGATTTCTGAGCAACTTGCCGAAATTTTTCCAGGCCCGATCAAACCCAGGAAATGTATCATGAAACAAGAATCGCGCGAGGCAATCCACGCGAGACCGGCAATTGCAGTCGTTATCGGGCTGAGTGTTGCTATAGCCACGGCGTCCACTGCGTCGGCTTTCGAACCTAAGCAGTATGGCCGGGTCGAAGTCGATAAGGCCGTGGCAGAGTTGCTTGAACAAAGCGACAATGTGCTCGAGGAGCGTCGTCTCGTAGACAACGCAACAACAAGTGTTAGGGTCTTTCGTGTGTGCAAGCCCGTACCTCGCCATCACCACAAGTTTGCCGACACCTATCTTCAAATCCTGTCAGGTAAAGCCGAGATTTCTATCGACGGGGGCGAACCGGCCGTGGCGGGTGCGGGAGAGATGGTTTTTTGGCTTTCCGGCGTCATTCATGAGGTGCCGCGCATCTTGGAAGGACCGCTTGTTTTCCTCGCAATCGACAGCCCTGCGCGACGCACGGGCGACGTGATGTTCTTCCAAGAACCGGATCCCAAATCTGAGCCGAAGAAGTGGTGAGCAGAAGCAACCATCATCGGTGAGCGCCACTGGATGAAGTGCGAACGGCAGCGCGAAATGCTGCCGTTCATTAAGCTGGCTAGCATGGAGAGATGAAATGAAGGCAGTAGGATTTACCCACCACTTGCCGATCAGTGATCCGCTGTCAATGCAGGACCTGGAGGTTGAAAAACCCACATCGACAGGCAGGGACATTCTCGTCGCGGTCAAAGCGGTCGCTATCAATCCGGTCGACACCAAAGTCCGTGGCGGCGACGGGAAGGGCAGCGCAGTGGATAACCCCCCGCGGATCATCGGTTATGATGCGAGCGGCATCGTGGAGGCCGTCGGCCCGGAGGCCTCGCTTTTCAAGCCGGAAGACGAGGTGTACTACGCGGGCGACATCACACGCTCGGGTACGAATGCGGAGTTTCATCTTGTCGATGAGCGGATCGTCGGCCGCAAACCGACATCGCTGTCGTACGCTCAGGCTGCTGCACTCCCGCTGACAACCATCACAGCCTACGAGTCATTCTTCGACCGGCTCGGCATAGATCGCGACGGCGCCGACAAAGGTCAGTCCATCCTGATCATCGGCGCTGGCGGCGGTGTCGGCTCGATCGGGATACAACTGGCCAAGCACGCCGGTCTTCAGGTCATAGCAACGGCGTCGCGCCCCGAAACCACTGCTTGGGCAAGAGAGCTTGGCGCCGATCATGTCGTCAACCATCGCCAGGACATGGTCCAGCAGGTTCGTGATCTTGGCATGCGATACCTCGACCACATCGCGATTTTCAATGACATGAGACATTGGGAGATCGCGGTTGAGCTTATCCGCCCAGAAGGCGGTATTGTCTCGATCGACGACACGGATCTGCCGATGCCTATGGGAGGTATGAAGATGAAGGCCGCGAGCCTGCACTGGGAATTCATGTTCGCACGCGCCATGCATCGGACGCGGGACATGATCAAACAACACCAACTGCTCAGTTGGGTCGCGGATGAGATTGATGCTGGCCGGATCCGCACGACTGTCGCGGAAATTCTCTCCCCGATCGATGCCGCCAACATGAGGGAGGCGCACAGGCGGATCGAAACGGGTCAGGCGAAAGGAAAAATTGTCGTCGAAGGATTCTGACAAATGACTTCTTTGTTCGCCGTCAGCACTCACCGGGGTGTTGTCACGCTAACTCGTCAGGTCGAGCGGCGCCATGTGCTATCAACGTCCGATGAGCAGTTCTTCCTATCGTCGGCATCGCTTCCCAATTAATGTGATCCAGCAAGCGGTCTGGCTGTACTTTCGCTTTCCTCTGAGCCTGCGAAATGTGGAGGATATGTTGTCCCAACGCGGCATCGATGTTTCGTATGAAACCGTCCGCCGCTGGTCGGTTAAGTTTGGCTTGGCCTATGCCAGAAAACTCAGACGCGCGCACCCACGCGCTGATGTGCGCTGGCATCTCGATGAACTCTTCGTCTCCATCAACGGCAAGAGCGTTTACCTGTGGCGCGCCGTTGATTGCGAGGGCTAGGTCCCGGACGTTCTGGTGCAATCGCGCCGCAACAAGCGAGCGGCCTTGAAGCTGATGTGCAAACTGCTCAAGTCACAGGGATTTTCGCCAGACGCCGTCGTGACGGACAAGCTGCCATCGTATGGCGCAGCACTGAGTGATCTTGGCACGAAGGCTCGCCACATCACCGGCGGACGGATCAACAATCGGTCCGAGAATTCGCATCTCCTGGTACGGCAGCAAGAACGACGGATGCAGCGCTTCAAGTCCGCCGCTTCGGCGCAACGATTCCTCTCCACACATGCAGCGATCTATAACGCCTTCAACGTTCAACGCCATCTGATCTCGCGCAGAGCATTGCGCCAGTTCCGAACTGAAGCGATGAATAGGTGGAATGCCGTGACTGCTGCGGCGTGAAACACGGAGACGCCGTCCATTTTCGCGCGGCATACGTGCTAACGTGACAGTGCTACCGAAATTCTCCAGCGCAGATTGTTGTTGCTGTGTCGCGTTGCGATGGCAGTGGGCTGGATGCGGAGATTTCGGTTATTGAAAGTCCTTCGATGGCTCTTAGTGTAAGGCCCATCAGGGTAAGCTGCGCATCTCTTCAACCCTTACGAACTTGAAACTAACTTCCAACGCGCAGTGGTGCTAATCATACTAATACGCTTAGCGTCTCGGGTCATGAGTTTCCTGGGGACGCATCATGACATTATGGACGTTAAGTAAACTCAACCCGACACAACAGCACGAGGCCGAATCGAAGCTCGAGAGAGCGTCTTTGGTGTTGCGCACCTATGGCTCACCGTGATGCTGATGTCGGGTCTTTTTATGCGGCCTCTCGTATCGATAATCACGATAAGTGGGCAGGCTTTATTCGATTAGATGTTGGCTCAAGAACTACTACAATTCTGACAGCGTAGCAGGGTTAAGTCGTAGAATCATACGGGAAGAGGCGCGCCCCACACCATGTATCCCTACCGCGCTTTTCCGTCACTGGCCCGGCGTCGGTGACTCATCAACTACGTCGGGTCATCTCTTTAAGAGATCAATTGGCTACGCCTTCTTTGTTGTGAAGATATAGCCGGGGACCAGATCGCCCCGGTGAACTATATGACTCGGCACGAGATCGCAGTCGTATTTGTCGGCAATCTTCTTCAATGCCAGTTCAGCATCTTGCATACCGGGGATCTGTTCTGCGACCTCAGTCGCGATACACACGGGAGCACTCCCTGTCTGCACGCCCTTGGCCGCTTGTTCGAGACCTTCTCGATTGATCCCAATCATCAAGTCTTCTTCATCGTGGATGGCCATTTCTGCTTCCTTTCAACGAGGTGAGCGTTGGGAAGACACATCCTACGCTCTGAGGAATGCCTTGACGACAATCTTGACCACATGTACCCGGGGGTGCACTCAGTTCCGGAATCCTCCAAGATTTAAAGACTTCGTACCTTGGGCCAAGCGACTGCCAATGCCGACGAATGCGCCGGGGGTATAGGAGAAGCGGCGTTGCGGGCTGGACGGCGGCCTGAAGCAGATCCACCTGCAAATTGGATTGAGTGGCCGGCTAGAGTGCCTGCCAGCATGTCGATGACTTCACTCTGTATCCGAGTGCGGTAAAAAGGAGTGTCTTGCGATTAGTTTTGGGGCCGCTGCGCGGGGGGCGTCGGATCGCTTCGCGTTCCTGTTTGTCCCTCGAGTTTTGCTGCACCTTTCTTCTGGCTCGCGGCTGTTGCAGCTGTGCTTGATTTTAGGCCATGGATTCTAGCTCTAAGGATAAAGCAATCCGTGCGAGCGGGGCCCGGAGGCATCGCTTCGCAGTCGTCGTTAGCAATAGATGCGTGGCTAAACGCGACCGCGGCGGTCGCTATCGCTGCGACACAAACGAGAAATCTCTGCACAGTAATTCTCCTACCCGGCCGTTGGGTTAGACGGCCTCGGCTCCGAGTTCAGGATACCTCTCACAAGTCTCGTTTGCTAGGTGATCTCAGAAAACGGGGGTGAGCTTGACCGAGAAGGTGTTTGGGGTGGGGTCAAGTACACCTTCCCAGAGCATGGTGCCGGATTCGGCCATCGGCGCGCCGATTGAATGCCACCATCGCACTTTCTCGGGCATTGAGGCTTCCGTAACCGCCTGGAAGAAAGCAATCTCGCCACGAAGCCACCTTGGATCAGCCTGTACGGTGTCGTTCACGCGCTGGCTCTGGCTGTAGTTGCGCCAGATGGGTTCGGGATCTTTCAGCACCTCTTCAAGAGTCACATCGAGAGTTTCGAGAAGGCCCTTCGAAAGCAGTATTAGCACTAAAAAAACCATCCAGTTTGCAGAGGTACTTTAGCGTTGGCGAGGATGGGATGTGGGCGTTGCAATGGGCCGGGTCGGCGCGGCTTGAGATATCCTTGATGCGGCTTAGAGCCGGCGGCCGGATCGACGCCTAATCTCTTCGGCAAAGAGTTGCTGGGTAAAGCCCTTTATGAGACTAGCTCGGCGGCACATGAAAGGAGTTGTTTCTAACATCCATTCGACCCTTGGCTTTCGACAATGCGCAAAATCGCGTCATGGTCTGCGGCTGCCTTGCTGGCTACAAGTTCGCTATTGGTTGCACTGCGGGGATGCGGCAGCGGGTCGGGTTAAAGAGGGCATCTTGCAGTCACTCTTAGTGACTATGTAAGCGCCGCGAGGCGCTTGCCCGGCCCGCAAATGCTTCCCATGCGTATGGACCTGGTTCGCGGATCAGGTTTTTTGAACCGCAGAGCATGGCGTCCCGACAGGCTTAGGCCGACCAGCGGAACCGCTCATCAATCGTGATCAGTTGTCGGGTGAGGCGCTAATGACCCTAGCTGCCCCGACGCCGAATTCAATTTCCAAAGCCGCAATCCTTCTGACGCGGACTGCGCCATAGAGACCGCGTGGAGCCGTGCGGCAGATGGTTCAATGTATGTTTTTTGGATGTTTCTCAGCTAACGAACGTTGCCCAGTTTTGATGGGGCGCCGTTGCTCGATTGTGATGCAATTGCCTGTGAGCAACTTGCTGGAGATCCTCGCGGTCAGCTCGCACACGCGATATAGTGCTCGCACGTGCGGTATAGTACCTGGTTGTCTCCATCAAATCTTGGATGAAACGAGGGAGAGCTAGGCTGAAGGAGGGATGCGGGGGTAATACTTCAGCCTAGCTCGCTAACATAGCCGGCACGGGGGCATGACCGGTGTTCTTGGGCATCAACCAGTCATTTTGGCCGTGTGGCGCGTGTCTTTTTGACTACATGCAAGCCCTGATATTCGTCAATTTGTTTGTACGGATTCTCCAAGTTGTGCACAGCTCGTGTGCAGTTTTTGTGTTGTCATCTGTGTAAAGATGACTTTCCAGTTTTAGATCCCCACCAGTTCACGAAATCGCTCTGTCCCGATTGCAATGGGATACTCTGTGATCGCCGTCATATCGACGACATCGGCAAGTCAATCGTGCCAATTACTCTCCGCCAGCGCTGTGCCGGGGCTGTTAGCCGAATACCTAAGTCATTGAAATAATTTTTATAAGAGCGGGGGGAGCCGATGCTTTGCGGTTCCTTCAGCGGCTCATCTGGACGCAAGGTGCATCTGGCATTCCTTTTATTCGAGAAATCGGGCTCGCGTACTCCAATTTGTTGATTGCCCAATTCGGTGCCAGCGGGAACACTTGGTTACCGTGTGTGAGAGATGACGTTTTCAATCATGCAGAGAGCTATAAACTGCCAGCGCATAAGGCGTCCGCTCATTTCCCACGAGCAGACTAGGCCACTCATTACTTTTAGGAGCGATCTCATGATTAAAGGCATTCATGCCGGCTATGCAGCGCTACTGGGTTCATCGATCCTGCTTTTTCCTTTTCAGGGGATGGCGCAGGAGACATGGACTGGGAGTTGGCGGGCCGATGGCCACTCGGCGGACAATATGGTCTGCCGACAAAAGTGGAAATGCGTTGATCCTGGAAACGCGTCCAACAACAAGGGCAAACGCGATCTGGTGTTCAAGCCAGAAGTGAGTTTCACAGAGGGCGTTTGCGTGGGTACGGGTAACGACCCAACCGGATGCGGAAAGTGCGTCGCGGAGCAACCGCCAGACGAGTGCACGGTGACGGTGAAGAAGTAGCACTTTCCGCCGCGCGCATTTTTTCACTGGTTGAATACCAGCGAAGCCTTCTCTCCCAAGGCGGGTGCAATTTCTGTTGAGCAATCTTAGGTTGTTTCTGTGGTCAGGCTTGTTAAATTCGTGCGGAGGCGATCTGTGCTTTACGCCACCGTCGCTGTTCGACTTCAGGTTTTTGTTTTTGAGAGTTGGCTTATGAGTAATTGTAGGAAAGCTCTTGGTGGCGGTACATTTTATGCGTAACGATCTGGCAATCTCAGAACCGTCCACGCAGTGGGCATTGCACCGAACTCCAACTACTTGATCAAACTCGAGCCTGACCGGACTGACGTGTGGCCGCCTGAATACTCGCTTTTTTTATTACATTCCCAAGGTCGTGGTCCCGGCTCTGCAGCCGTTCCACGTCGAGGCGAAGTTTCACCCAAAACACCCAGTCGACCATGTTGTCGTCACCGATGCCACAGGGTGGCATGCTGTCGAGGTTAAGCAAGACCTTGCGTTTGCAGAACCGCTAACGGACGAGTTCATCGTCATCGCAAGAGGGGCGACCACTCCTCTTTCGGATCGCCAGGTTATTCCCGCCGACAACCTATTCGTCCGGACACACCATAAGACGTTTGGCCCTGCCTCGGAAACAGAATGCGAAAAATGGTGCGCGGAAAACTGCGGCCCTGGTGTGTGACGAGCGTCTCATACGGAGACGTTGATTGGTTGGGGCAGAATCAAGGGTCTTGAATGATCGGTGCGGATTGATGGTCGGAACGGCTTTGGCTCAAGCGATGCCTGGCCGTCGGGGAAACAAATGACGGACGGGACCTAACGAAATTGTCGCCGCGTTCGACAATGCGGCCTCGGTGCTTTCGAGACTTGGACCGCTATGGCAGTGTGCGGTGCGTAATCGAGCTGCAGCCATGGTGCTGCCGAGGTCGCCGGTAATACGGCAGATCGCAGCGCGGTTTTGGCGGGGGCACAATAAATGCGGGTTCTTGTTCTGGGTGCCTATGGACTGATTGGTCAGGGCATCGTGCGCGAACTGTTGGCTCGTGGGGACCACGTGGTTGGAGTTGCGCGCAATGTCGAACGCGGGCGGCAGCTCATGGCGGAGGTCAGTTGGGTTCCTGGAGATCTAAACTATCTGCTGCATGCCAAGGACTGGGAACCGCTGCTGGTTGATATCGATGCGGTTGTCAACGCATCGGGCGCTTTGCAGAGTGGGCTGAAAGACAATCTGGCGGCTGTGCAGCGTGATTCGATTGTTGCTCTTGTTGCGGCCTGCCAGCGCGCCAAAGTGAGAGGATTCGTGCAGGTCTCGGCTCCGGGCGCTGGCGAGCAAGCTGTCACCGAATTTTTGCGCACCAAGGGACAGGCCGATGCAGCGCTTCGGGCAAGTGACCTTGACTGGGTGATACTCAAGCCTGGCCTTGTCGTTTCGCAAACGGCTTACGGTGGCACAGAGTCTATTACGGATGCTTGCCGCATTTCCGTTGGTGCAGCCTATCGCGCTGCCGGAAGCGCGTTTGTAGACGATCGATGTCAACGATGTCGCGCGCGCTGTCGTGCGGGCCGTCGACGATCCAAGGCTGGCGCGCCAGGAGTTTGATCTTGTCGCCCCACAGGCGGAGACGTTGCAGTCCATCGTCCTTGCCTTCCGCGACTGGCTTGGTTTTTCAAAGCCGTCGACGATCTGGCGTTTGCCGGATTGGCTTGCCGGTCTCGTTTCGCGGTTTGCCGATGCGGCTGGGCTATTGGGCTGGCGGTCACCGTTGCGCACCACCACTCTGCAGGTGCTTGCTGATGACGTGATTGCTGACCCTGTGCCATGGCGTCGTGCGACCGGCCGGGGCTTTAAATCATTGAGCGACACGCTGCGTGAAATGCCGTCGACCCGGCAGGAGCGCGTGTTCGCACGAACGCAGCTGGTGTTCCCGGTGCTGGTTGTCATCTACGCAGGATTTTGGATCGCGTCGGGGGTCATCGGTCTTTGGCAGAGCGAGGCTGCGGCCGGGATCGTTACGGATGCGATCGGTAAGTTTGGCGCGGATCTATCTGTGATGGCGGGATCGTTGATCGACATCCTTGTCGGTGTCGGGCTTTGTGTGCGGCGCAGTTTTGTTCCTGCGTGCCTGGCCGCAATTGCCTTGTGCTTCGCCTACTTGCTGGCGGGGACCATTCTAACGCTAACCCTTTGGGCTGACCCGCTTGGACCGTTCGTTAAAGTCGCGCCGGCTGCGGCGCTATCGCTGGCCCTGATCGCTATGGCAGAGGAGCGATAATGGAGTGCGCGGACGTCCTGAGGTGGGCGCATGTCATTGGGGCCGCGGTTTTGCTCGGAACAGGAGCGGGTATCGCGTTCTTCATGCTGATGGCGCACCGGACGGGAGACGCGAAGATCGTCGCCCACACGGCGTCAACTGTGGTGATGGCCGATTGGCTGTTTACCGCCAGCGCGGTCGTCTTGCAGCCGATTACCGGGATACTGCTCGCTTCTGCTGTGGGATGGGATTTGAGCGAAGGCTGGATCGTTGTTTCGCTGGTGCTCTATGTCGTCACGGGAGCTTTCTGGCTGCCGGTGGTGTGGATCCAACTGCGGTTGCGGGACCTTGCTCAAGAGGCTCAAAAGCGAGGGAATGCCCTGCCAGCTGAGTATTACAAGCTGTTCCGGATTTGGTTTCTTTGCGGATTCCCAGCTTTTGCTGCGGTGCTTGGGATCTTTTGGTTGATGCTCACAAGGCCAGACCTCTCTTTTTGAGAAGGACACCCCATGAAAACCGCGCGTCCGGAGGGAGCGGACGCGCGTTGTTGGAGGCTTTTTTGTGTGTCCGTGCTCAGTTCGCGTAATCGAAAGAGTCGGGAAAAAGGTTGCCGCTTTCGTCGCGTTGGAAGCCCAGCTTAACGGTGATGGCTTCGCCTTCGGAACTTGGGCATGAAGCGGAAAAAGTAACCGAATCCTTCTCCACTTGCTCAGAAAACTGGATCGGTTTTTCGCATGGCTCGAGGATGGAGACCGCGCTGGAAATGGCGGAGAGCGCGGTCGAGGACTTGAAGTAGCGCGAGTAGTCGATATCGGCAGCCAAGCTTGAAGCGGCTGATGCAACAAGTGCTGTTCCGCAAATCAACCCACTCTTGATAACGCTTGAGATTGGTTTCATCGTTGTCTCCCTGAAAGGCGAGCCGTCCGATTTTGGGGGCGCTGGCTGCAGCGTCCATCGAAGGCATGCAGGTAACCTGATCCGTGCGAGGAGGCACGCGTCACCGCGCGCTCCAACGCCGCCTAACTTGTCGATTTTTGTGCGGCAATCAAGCTTCTTTGCGAAGGCGGAGTTGTTCGGTCACACGTCATCAGTGGGCTCGCGGTGCGGTTCGGGCATGAGATACGGCGCGCTTTGATAAGCACGCCGTTTGTTTGTGGGCAGACTTGGTTAGCGGCAGCCTTTGCCTTTGACGAAACGGTTACCGGGAGGAAATCAGCGCCCTCCCGCCCGCTTCCGTGCTTTTTTGCCTTTCTTCCTTCCAGCGGCATTGCGCCGTGCTTTGTTGGAGTTTTTTCTTGCGGCGGCCTTACGACGGTTTTGGGCGGCGTTCTGCCTAGCGGCAGATTGGCGGCGTGCAGCTGCTTTTCTCTTTGAGGCTGCCTTACGGCGAGCGGCGTTAGCTCTCTGCTGCCCGGCTTTTCGCTTTGCAGCGGAAGCGCGAGCTTTGCGTTGTGCGGCTGCTTTTCGCCGTGCTCCGGCATTGCGTTGGGCAGCTGCCTTTTTACGTGCTGTCGCTTTTTTGCCGGCGGCTCTTTTCTGAGCAGCAGCCTTTCGTGCGTTGGCCTTTTGGGCTGCAGCCCGTTTGCGAGCTGCGGCTTGGTTCGCGTTATTCTTGCGCTTTAAAGCTGCGTTCTTGGCGGCGACGCGTTTCTGTTTCTTTGCTGCGTTTTTGCGCGCGCCAGTCCTTTTCGCGGCAGCTTTCTTTTGTGTAGCGGCATTTTTCACCCCAGCATTTTTACGCGCAGCGGCTTTTCGTGCGGCTGCTTTCCGGGCCGCAGCTTTACGGGCTGCTGGATTGTTCGGCAGGCCCGCTTTTTTGCGTGCGGCTGCTTTTCTTGCTGCAGCGTTTTTAATCGCGGCTTTTCTTCTGGCAACCGCGTTCTTTTGACCGGCAGACCGGCGTGCGGTAGCTTTTCTCCGTGCAAGTACTTTTCGGTTTGCAAGTCCTTTGTTTATTCGGGCTCTATTGACGGCATTCGCGCGAGCATTGCGACGCTTGGCTTTCCAGAAGCCCGGGCGGCCCTTGACGCCACGGCGGGGGCCGAGGTTGGCTCTCACTGGAATAATGCGGTTGCCACGGCGCACAAAGTTTCTGGGAGTTCTGCGGACGAATCCGCGGTTCTGGCGCAGGCCCCAGCCCGGTCGGAAGCCACGGGCGCGGCGAGGTCGGAAGAAGTTGATGTTGACGTTAACGTTGTTGCGTGCCCAAGGACGGCGACCACCCCAGGGACCGGGACGACCCCACCACCATGGGCGAGCGCGCCAACGGGGACGGGTTACAGCTGCGAAGACAATTGCGCCTCCGAAAATGGCGACGACGGGTGTGACAACCGCCGGGCGGAGAATGATGACCGGTGGCGGGGGTTCGCGATAAATGGTGACGACATCGTAATCATCGTAGTAGCCAGGATAATCGTACCAGTCATCGACGTCGTCTTCGATGTCCTCGACAACAACAGTTGGGCCGCGGTCGATCGCTTCGTAGCGTTCTTCGTCGTAGTCGTCATCGCGGAGGTTCCGATAGACACTGCGGCGTGGGCTTGGGGCTGAGACTTCGCGGGAGACGACCGGCTCGTCTTCATCGACGGCTTCGTAGGATTCCTCGTCGACGTCCGCTTGGCGGCCGTCTTCGTCAGCTTCCCGGAAGTCTTCATCGATGGCTTCTGAAACTTCTTGGCCGCGATCGGCATCATCGCCATAGGCATCGTCGCCGGTTTGAAGGGCGGCAACGTCTTGCTCTTCGGCGGCTTCACCAGTTTCAGTGGCTGCCAAATCCCGGTCGCCGTCGCCGAATTCGTCTTCAGCTTCGGCCAGATCAGCGTCGCCTTGTGCTGTTTCGCCTTCCGGTTCTTGTCCGGTGGCTGCTTCAGCGAGTTCGGCCTCGTCGGCTTGTTCGAGGCCGGTCAGTGCAACGTAGAGTTGGAATTCCGTCGAGACAGGAACCGAATCCTCAAGCTTCTGGCATGACAGCGAATTCGCCTCGGGATCGTAGACGGGATGCATGTAACCAAACAGCTCGCGCGTCGCGTATGTCTGGAGGCCGACTTCAAGCTTGACCCCATCCGAGATCTCACCCTCCTGCGGTTCCTGCGTGGCGATTACGTGTTGGGCAACGGCTGCGAGATCATGGGCGGTGAATTTTTCGCCCCAGGAGATCAACTCGGACTTGCCGGTGAATTCAAGGGTTCGCCGCAAGCCGCTCAACATCGGCTCGAGTTTGCCATCGAGCGGTGTGTCGCACTTGCAGTCGACAGCCTTGCCGAGTTTTTCGTAGAGCTTCTTGCCGCCGGCTTCGTCGAATGTCGGTCCCCAGGCAAGCGAGTCATACTGATCGCTCATAATGGCGAGTTTGGCTTGCTTATCTGAACCCGTTTTCGCGCCGAAGACGAATTTGGGGGTTTGGCGGGTCTCGCCCGACATGCGCTTTTGTTTCCAGCGATGGATCGCGCGGGCGACGACCGGCGGCTTGCCATCTTTGAGCGCCTTCATCAGGCTCTCAACGCCTTTGCCCTGACGTTCCTTGGAAACCGTGCATCGCGAAAGCTTGGGATCAAGTTTTACCGATTTGGCGAGGACAGCAATGTCGGGGGACTGTTCGCCGCTTTTCTCTTGGGCGGCGACACTGGTCACTCCAACTGCCATGAGGAGCGTTATCGATGCCAATCGATTGTGCGTCCGTGTCGGCCAAGCCATCATTGTTAACCCCCCACCTTTATCTGCCGGCTGATCTGGTCCGCACATTCCGCACGGGAATCTGCACCCCATAATGTCAAAGTGCAGATGAACAGACGATAAACAATCTGAAGTCGCAGGAAGGCAGCGTTCCAGTGGAACGTGTTGCCACAACCTAACCCATCGCCCGGTTTTCGACCCAAGCTATGTCTTTGTCCGTTAAGATTTCGCATCCAACTGTGGCGAGGGTGTGCAACCTATTAATGTTAACGGATAATCAGTCTGGGAAAACGGTGGTACTCACGTTCGCCTTGCTCAAGATCCGCCGGGCCTACAGGGCGGGAGAACGGCTCATCTGGCGGTACTGCAAGGACGTTGAAGTCGGCCTCGTGCAGAGTTCCGGTGAGGTGGCCTTTGTCGGTAATGCTCAGCTTATAGTAAATGCCGTTCCAGGCATCGATGCCGTAGTCCGTCGGACCTTTGTGAAGAAAAAGCAGGCGGTATTCGAGGTCGCTCAGATCATCTGACGTGATGCGGTATTTCAAGGCGTACGGATACGGCAGATAACAAACAGTCTGTTTGGCGCCGTCGATACATCGGAACGGACGCATTGAGAGGAACTTCTCAGCAAACCGGCCTTCGTCAAGTTCGACGGAGAGGTCTGTTGCGCCGTCTTTGTCTCCGGAAAACGCGACCTTGCCGATCGGGTATTCTTTGCCGTTGGCGTCGACCAGGTAGATGGTTTTGTTGCCTCGAAGTTTGGCGACGTCTGATTTAGCGGCGGTTTGGCAGACGACGATCACCGCCGCGGTCAAGCTGGCGAAGAGCACTGCCAGCAGGTAACCCCTCGAACTCGAAGGCTGGATCATGTGCAACTCCTTGAGCGCCAATTTGCCGGCTATCTCAACCGGGTGGAGCGGTCCTTGCAGGGTAGTTTGCGGTCTTTACTGGTCAACATGAGTGGGTTTGATGGTGACGGTTACTGGCTGTGAGGGTTCGATTGGATTGTCCCAATCCGCCCATCCATCGGTGCCTTCCGGGTACCAATAGAGCTGCGTGTAACCCAGTTCGCTGGCGCGCCTGATAGCGTTCCAGGCCATCCAGCAATCGGATTGGCAGTAGAACAGCATGGCTCGGGACTTGTCGCCATCTGAAATCCGCGCGAGGTTTTCTTGAAAATAGCGGGTCAACGTATCATTCAACTTGCCGCGGCCGACGTCGGGCAACCAAGTAGAGCCAGGAATGTTCTTGCGGGATTTGCGTAGACGCCACTTGCCTGTCTCCGGATCGTAACCGGCGCCGGTGGAGGGCATGACGTCGACGAAAACGACATTGCCCTTTTTAAAGAGCTTTTCAACGTCCTTGGTATAGAGGCGCGTTCCGCCTGGGACCGTCTCGGGTAAGGCTGCCCGATAGCGGGCAATACGGTATCCTGTCGCCGCGTCGAAATCGCTGTCGGCGGCGGATGTGGGCATTACGTCGGCTGCTGCTGCGATCGCAAGGCTACTGGCGGCTGCGACGCAATATCTTAGTTTCCACCTGCTCGGCATCATTGGATTCGTTTCAATGCGACGCCCCAAGGGTAACGCCCCACGGTGATCGACTTTACCGGCCTTAGAGTTGCTACGTCGATCGCTGTGACGTCGTTTGAGACACCATTCGTGGTGAACAGCATCTTCTCTCCCGGTGTAAAGGCCAGATGCCAGACGCGCTGACCGACCAGAATGTATTTCTTAACCTTGAGAGTTTCCATGTCGACGACGGCAACACGATTGGCGGGTCCCAAGGCGATGAAGGCCGTCTTGTCGTCCTTGGTCAACTGCATGCCGACAGGCTGGATGACATCCTCAGTCAAGCCGGGGATATCGAAGGTTATCTTCCGTTCGACCTTGCGGGTTTCCATGTTGATGATCGAAACCGTGCCGCCGATCTCCGATGAAACCCAAAGATAGCGGCTGTCGGAAGTGAATTCGGCGTGTCGTGGCCGCTGGTCAACCAGGATGTTGTCAACGACTTTGAAGGTCTCCGTGTCGATCACGTGCGCCATGTTGGTAGTTTCGGAGGTTGCCACGGCGAACTTGTTGTCGGGCGAGACGGCCATCCCTTCGGGTTCGATGCCGACATCGATCTGCCTGACGACTTTACGGGTCTGTAGATCGACAACGGTGGTGACGGCGTTGTCTTCATTGGCGATGAAAAGGAGCTTGCCGTCCGGTGAGACGGCGAACTGTTCAGGGTCCTCACCGGATGGCAGATTGTAAAGCCATTTGTCGGTCGCGGCATCGAAGACTTGGACGGCGTCGCTGTCGCTGGCACAGACGTAGAAGTGTTTTTGGTCTGGTGAAAACGTGATCCCGCGCGGTCGCATGCCCACGTCGAAGGTCCTGACGACGGCGAGTTTGGTGGCGTCGATTACGGAGATCGTGTTGTCTTTTTCATTCGAAATATAGACCTCGTGAGCATTCGCGCTGACCGTGATTGCCGCGCAAGCGATTAAAGCTGCAGCCGTGGCGTAGCACGTCAGCCTCCCCATCTATTCCTCCTGGTTCTTTATCATTTGCGTGCGTCAAACTGATCGCGGATTTAGGTTGGCGCTTCTTTTTTAGGCTGTGCGGAGGGTAAGGCAGCATCCGACATTTGGCAGCTGGACCATGGTACACAGTAACGGTCCCGAAACGGGCTGGCGAAAGTTCCCGAGGCGTGCTCGCGGAAGTCCTTCTTCGAGTTCCTCCAAGTCCTGGCAATCGCCCGAATAGCCATGTCTTCTTTGCACTTATTTCCAGTGTCGGAACATCTTCAAAGCAGCTTATAGGTTGATACTGGGGGAATGTGAAAACGCACTTCAAGGAGTGGCTTCAATGCAAATCTATCGTGGTTTGGCCACGTCACTGGTGATCTGTCTTACTCTACTACTGGGCTATTCACTCGCCATTGCTCACGGCGATGTTTCACCGCAACCGGTTAATACGGAAGGTCTTGAGCCTTTGGGTGAAGAGTGGCGGGAAGCCAATCCGTATCGCGATAATCCTGTGGCACTTGAGATCGGCTCTTCGGGATACAGCCAGAACTGTGCTCGGTGCCATGGTCTGCAAGTGATTTCTGGCGGCCTCTCGCCTGATCTGCGCTACCTTGAAAAAGGTGATGAGGGCGATGAATGGTTCATTGAACGGATTCGCAACGGCGCGACGATCAATGGCATCACCAGAATGCCGGCATTCGAGGGTACGCTTAGTCAAGAAGCCATGTGGGCGATCCGGACCTACGTCGAATCCAAATACGAAGAATGACCCCGATGATGCTGATTGGCCGTTGCTGCAGCGGTTGGATGTGCTGGCTCGCTGCTGGTGTTTTTACTCTCATGAGTTTGACGCAGTCCGCCGGCGCGCGGCCGCTTGACGAGGTTAAAGAGGCGGGTGAGCTGCGGGTTATTGTATACACGGACGCCAAGCCGTTTTCCTGGGAGGACGGCGGTAAGGTCGTCGGCATTAACGCTGATCTCGGACGGGCGATCGCCAAGCAGCTCGGTTTAAAACCGAAGATCATCGCGCGCGGCGCGGGCGAGGAGGTCGATGACGATATCCGTTCCAACATCTGGCAGGGCCCGCGCACGGGGGGGGTGAAGGGCGATGTCATGATGCACGTGCCGATGGAGCGGGAGCTAATCGCGCGTAACAATCTGGCCGCCATTTCGAATGCTTACTATCATGAGGAAGTTATTCTGGCGCTGAAGAGCGATGTGTTGGGTGAAGACGCTGATCTTCAATCATTCCAGGACGGCAAGGGCAACAAAGTTGCGTGTCAGTTCGCAACCTCGACGCACTACTTCCTTGCCTTCGCTGACGATGGCAAGTTGCGCAACAACGTTAGTCCATTCATCAAATTCGAGAGCGCTGCCGAGAACTTCCTCGAAGGCGGCGCCGCGGGCTTGATGGGTCGGCGGGCGCAGATCGAGTCGGCGCTCAAGGGCAGCGATCTCAAGCTTCGTTTCTTGACACCCGAATTCCCGGACACTCTACGATCGCGGTGGAACGTCGGCATGGCGGTTAAAGAGGACAGCCGCGATCTCGGTTATGCGATCGGTGGTGCGTTGCGGAAGCTCAAGGCAAGTGGGGAGCTCGCCGAGATCTTTAAGAAATACGGCGTCAGCTACGTTAATCCGAAGAAGATCTAGGGCAGGTATACGCCTGCTGATAATGTAGTATTATCTACCGACTGCCTGCAACAAT
The DNA here is from genome assembly GCA_963753045.1 of uncultured Alphaproteobacteria bacterium. Lineage (GTDB taxonomy): Bacteria > Pseudomonadota > Alphaproteobacteria > Rhizobiales > Hyphomicrobiaceae > Filomicrobium. The sequence continues at coordinate 84,046 of CAVWAT010000011.1, read as the reverse complement.
GCGGAGATCGCTAACCATGCATAGCTGGATCCTTTCGACCCTGGCGGTCGCGGCCGTCGTCTTCGGTGCGGCCAGCTCGCAGGTGCGGGCCGAGGGGCAGGCCGACCCGCTGCAGTCGCCAATGTGGGAGGATATGCGCGAGCAATTCTTCGGCGGCCGAAGCTACGTATTCGATAGCCGGGTTAAGGTGCGGGTCCCCAAGGTGGTTGAAAACCAGGCGCAAGTACCTGTAACCGTCGATGCCCGAGGGCTTCAAGGCGTTGAAAAGATTGTCGTCTTCGCGGATCTCAATCCGGTTCAACATACGCTGACGTTGACGCCGCTTGAAGCGGCGCCGTTCATTTCATTCCGCCTCAAGGTCGAGCAGGCAACGCCAATTCGGGCAGCCGTCCTGACACGGGATGGAGTTTGGCATGTTGGCGGTCAGTTCCTGGACGCGGCTGGCGGCGGGTGTTCTTCTCCGGCGATGGCGCGTAACAAGCCGGATTGGTCCTTGACGGTCGGCAATGCGCGTGGCCGCGCCTGGCGGCAGGCCGATGGCATGTCCAGATTCCGGTTGAGCATCAAGCATCCGATGGACACGGGGCTGACGCAGGACAACATTCCCGCGTTCTATATCGAGCAGGTGATGGTCCGCTCGCATTCCGGCAAGGTTCTGGCCAAGCTTGAAATGCGGGAGCCCGTCAGCGAGGATCCGACGATCACCATGTTGGTGCGCTTGCCGTTGTCCGATCGGGCCTTGCAAGTTGACAGCCGCGACATCGACGGCAACCACTTTTCCTCGAAGATTGCAACGAGCTGGAAAGAGAGCCGGTTGCGGACCGGCGCGGGCGCGGAGTAGTCGGCTTGACCTGGGATCGCGACGGCTCGAGACGGAATCGACGGGTGCTTAGTCGCAGGACCTTGATCGGTGCTGCGGGAGCCGCAGGGGCCTTGTCGTTCTGGCCAATGTTCGCGGCTGTGTCCGCGCCACTGCGTTACAATCTCAAACCAATCGAGCTGGCGCCAGGAGTGTGGATGCTCATTGGCGCTGATGAAGCCATTTCACGCGCCAACGGCGGTGCGATCGCCAACATTGCGATCTTTGACACCTCCGAAGGGGCCGTCGTCGTCGATACCGGTCCGTCGCGGCGGTATGGTGTTGAGCTTGAAGCGTTGGCGCGGCAGTTGACGGGAAAGCCTGTCGCGCGGGCGTTGCTCACGCATTTCCATCCTGATCACGTGTTCGGGTGTCAGGCGTTTAGCGCAAAAGTGCTCGCGGCGCCGAAAGGTGTCGTCGACGGTCTAAAGCAATCGGGCGAGGATTTCGCGACGGCGATGTACTACCTCGCCGGTGATTGGATGCGCGGTACCGAGGTGGTGCTTCCCGAGACGATCATCGAAAGCGGTCATGAGGATATAGGCGAGCGGCGGCTGCGGTATCTCGTTCTTGACGGGCATACCGACAGCGACCTGGCCGTGTTCGATGAACGCAGTGGGATTCTAGTTGCTGGCGATCTAGCGTTCCTGGACCGCGCGCCGACGACGCCGCACGCGGATCTATCAGCCTGGCATCGGAGCATCGCGGAGCTCTCGCAGCTTTCGATTTCACGGCTTGTGCCTGGACATGGTCCGGCGGAGACAACGCCGCGGGCTTTGGTTCAGACAGGCCAGTGGCTGAAGATGCTGGAAGAGCGGATTATGGATTCGTTCGAACGCGGGCTTGCGATGACAGAGGCGATGGACGAGCCGCTACCGGCCTGGACGGAAAAAATCGCACTAGCCCGCTACGAGTATGAGCGATCTGTGATGCACCTCTACCCGAAGCTGGAAGCTGACGGCTGGCCACGTGTTGACGTGTCGAATTGAGATCCGCATTGCGGCGCTTGGGAAACGTTTCTGTTCTTTTGGTATGCAGCTTGTCCGGGGCTAGCTTCCAAAGTTTCTTTTCTCGACACGCCGAATTGCCCGGTTTCCTGTACTATTTGGCAATTAGAGCCTTGCACCACCTGCGTTACCGTGTCGCTGGCCTTTTTCGCAAGAAACTGTGCCGGAGACGGAAAGCCTTGGTTGGTGTCACCTTCCATACGCCACTGGCGCTTTCTCATCCCTGAAAGGCCCTTCTAGGCTGCATTGCAGCTGAGTAATCGCCTGGGCGAAACCGAAACCCTGGGCGCAATTAGAGCGTGAATTCGGTCAACAAACTAGCAACAAGGGGAACGCCGAACATGAGGAAGTGGGTACTTTCCGCCAGTGCGGTTGCGCTGTCGGTTGCAATCTCGCAGCCATCACTGGCAGATGTCACTATTGATGACATCGTTAACGACGCCAAGACAACTGAGGACGTAGTCAGCAATGGCCTGGGTCCGCAGGGTCAGCGTTACAGCCCTCTCGACAAGGTCAATACCGGCAACGTCGATATGATTGTTCCGGTCTGGACGATGTCGCTCGGCGGCGAAAAGATGCGCGGTCAGGAAACCCAGCCGCTGGTCAAGGACGGCGTGATGTACATCACCGGGTCCTACAGCCGTATGTGGGCGATCGACACCAAAACGGGCGAGGAGATTTGGCAGTACGATGCCCGGCTGCCCGAAGGCATTTTGCCTTGCTGTGATGTTATCAACCGTGGCGCCGCACTGTTCGGCGACAAGGTGATTTTCGGTACGCTCGACGCCAAGCTCGTTGCGCTCGACCGGAAGACCGGCAAGGTCGTCTGGAAGAAGAAGATCGACGATTACAAGAAGGGCTACTCGTATACAGCAGCTCCGCTCATAGTACCTTCCAAAGCACACGGGCCGCTGCTGGTCACCGGTGTTTCCGGTGGTGAATTCGGCATCATCGGCCGGGTCGAAGCTCGCAAGATCGACGATGGCGAACTAGTCTGGTCGCGTCCCACCATCGAAGGCCATATGGGTACGCTCAATGGCGTAGACTCCACGATGACCGGCAAGAAGAATGAAAGCTGGCCGGGCGATCTGTGGAAGACCGGTGGTGCAGCCACTTGGCTCGGCGGCACTTACGATCCGGACACCAAGCTGATCTTCATGGGAACCGGCAACCCGGCGCCGTGGAATAGCCATATGCGTCCGGGCGACAATAAATGGTCGTGCTCGCGTCTCGCGATTGATCCGGAAAGCGGTGAGATCAAGTGGGGCTTCCAGACCACACCCAACGACGGCTGGGACTATGATGGCGTCAACGAAGTCGTCTCGTTCGACCTCGACGGCACCAAAGCAGTCGGTACGGCCGACCGTAACGGCTACTTCTATGTCCTGAACCGCGAGAACGGTAAGTTCATCCGCGGCTTCCCATTTGTTGAGAAAATTACCTGGGCGATTGGGCTCGATGAGAACGGCCGTCCGATTTACGATCCTGCCAACCGTCCCGGAGATCCAACAGCCTCAAAAGACGGCAAGAAGGGCAGCTCGGTCTTCGCCATCCCGAGCTTCCTCGGCGGTAAGAACTGGATGCCGATCTCCTATTCGCCAGCCACCAAATTGTTCTACGTGCCCGCCAACGAGTGGGGCATGGATATTTGGAACGAGCCGGTTACTTACAAGGCTGGTGCGGCGTACCTGGGCGCCGGCTTTACGATTAAGCCGATCTTCGACGATCACATTGGTGCTCTGAAGGCTGTTGATCCGGCAACCGGTAAAATCGTCTGGACAATGAAGAACAACGCTCCGTTGTGGGGTGGTGTTCTGTCGACGGGCGGCGGTCTCGTCTTTACCGGCACGCCTGAAGGGTACCTCAAAGCACTCGATGCCAAGACCGGCAAGGTGCTTTGGAAATTCAACACGGGCTCCGGCATCGTTGGTTCGCCGATCACCTGGGAACAGGACGGTGAGCAGATGATCACGGTTGTTTCCGGCTGGGGCGGTGCTGTTCCGTTGTGGGGTGGTGAAGTCGCCAAGACCGTTGCGCACCTGAATCAGGGCGGCATGGTTTGGACCTTCAAGCTGCCGAAGTCCCTTGCTGCGAAGTAAGCGGATCGACGTTTGAGCACAGGCTCGATCGACGAATTCGGGGGTAAGCGGTACACGACTGCTTATCCCCTTTCTATTCACTAGGCATGATTTTCCCGGCCACGATTGCAGTTTACGTTGTGAAGGCTAGAGTTATGGCAGACATTGCGGTCGCAACCAGCTTCCTGGAAACCAGCAACATGCCAGAGAGTTTTCTCGTCGTTGACGATCACCCCCTGTTTCTTGATGCCATGAAGTTGGCCATTAACACGGCTTTTCCCGAGGCGCAGATCGCCGAGGCGAATTCCCTGGCTTCGGCCTTCGATGCCATCGAGGGGGGCGGTGTCTTCGATCTGGTGCTCCTCGATCTCAACATGCCGGGGACCAGAGGCTTTGAAGGCCTCCTCGAACTGCGGGCGCGGCACCCGAAGCTTCCGGTGGTGATCGTTTCGGCGATCGAAGAACCAGACACGATACATCGGGCGATGACATGCGGCGCATCGGGATACATCTCAAAAGCGGTGCGCAAGCCGGAACTCGCTGGTGCGATTTAGGGTGTGATGAACGGCGAGGTGTGTCTGCCTCCGGGGTACGAGCCACCCAATTCGGCGACCAATGAGACGGTTGAGATCATTGCCCGGCTGAAGTCGCTAACGCCGCAGCAACTGCGCGTTCTGAATATGCTGAAGCAGGGTTTGCTCAACAAGCAGATCGCGCACGAATTGAGCGTTGGCGAGACCACGGTGAAGGCGCACGTTTCCGAAATCCTGCGCAAGCTTGGTGTCGCATCGCGGACGCAGGCGGTGATCGAAGTGTCCAAGGTCGTGTTGCCCGACGAGAGGCCCACGGGATTGAGCGGGGCTTGAGCGTCGCACTGTCGCTGTTGCGTGGCGTGCGCTCAGTTCAACAAATGCTGCATCAAGGCACGTAGCTCTGCTGGCCGGATAGGTTTGCAGAGGAGTTCGCAGTCGGCCGCCTTCACCGCCGAAGCAGACTGTGTCCCGTGGTCCGCGGTTATCACAATCGCGGGGATTTGGGTGTTCCAGGCTGAGCGAAGCCGCGCCACACCTGTCAGGCCGCACTCATCGTCTTCGAGGTGATAGTCCGCGAGGATGATCGCCGGCGGCTGCTCGGCGGTGGCGATGTAGTCTTCGATTTGTTTGAGATCGGTTGCTGGAAATGTCTGGCAATTCCACTGGTCGAGCAAGGTCTTAGTGGCCGCGATGATGTTGAGATCATTCTCGATCACCATCACGTGGACATCAGCGAAGCCATACTGGGCCTTGCGTGTTTCTGCCCGCTTTGCCTTGTCAACGATGCTTGAGGTTTGCCCCGCGAACGGCACATGCACTGTGAATGTCGAGCCTGTTCCGGGTTCTGAGTCCAAAGTGACCAAGTGATTCAAGGCGTGCGCCATGCGCTTGACGATGAAGAGCCCGAGCCCAAAGCCGCCATCGCGGGCCGGGCGCACATTTGAGCCGCTTTGGAATTCTTCGAAGATTCGGTAGCGGTCATTCTCGGGTATGCCTGGGCCGGTGTCCGTGACTTTGATCGTGACTTTGTCGCCGTGCCGCTCGGCCTGCAGCGTGACCTGCCCAACATCGGTGAAGCGCACGGCGTTCGACAACAGATTTTGAAGGATTCGGCGCAGCATGGGTGGATCGGAAACGACGTCCAAGCCGTGCGCGTCTACAGTGAGAGCGAGACCCTTCTCAGTCACGATCGGGGCAAAATCAACGTGCAGAGAGTGGAACAGGTCGCTCAGCGACATCGGTCGCGGGGCGGGTTGGGTAACGCCGGTTTCGATCTTGGTGATGTCGAGCATCGTGCGCAGCAGATCCTCGACCGAAGACAGGGCGTGGTCGATCTGATCCGCGAGCTTCTTGTTTTCGGAAATCTCGTTGCTTTCACCCAGTGCAGAGACGGTTAACCGGGCGGCGTGCAATGGCTGCAGTAGATCGTGGCCAACAGCAGTGAAGAAGCGCGTCTTTGCTTCATTGGCCCGTTCTGCCTCGTCGCGGGCGTCGACCAGTGCATCGTTGGAGCGTTCAAGCCTTTCAAGGGCTTCCTGGAGCTCGTCGGTTCGTTGGCGAACCTGGTTTTCCAGCCCGATTGCCGCGGTGAAAAGAGAGTAGGCGTTGCCCTGCTGCTCGACCGACCGTTCGACACGTTCGATGAGCGCGGCGTTAATCTTGGTAAGCTTTTCCAGCTGTCGATTGAGGGTTTGTGGAGTTGATTGGGGCATGCGGTCGGTTTCGCCTGAGCTTGGCTCTAATACGGTCCCGTTTAGCGGGCTGTGTTGAGGTCGTTACTGTTCATGGTGCGCCAAATGCTATCCCGGTTAGGGTCTGGTTTAAATGCATGGCGTTGTATTGTTCCCCGTAGGTATGGAAGCCAACGATCTTATGGCGTTTGTAGATCGTTTCCATGCGGTTGCCCATTTGGCGGTTTTCGGCGTCGAGGCGTCTCAGGATGCAATCGAAGCCGAGGATCAACTGCGTACCCGACAAGAGTTTGTCGACTTCGGCGAGTTTGGCTTCGGTTGCTTCGGCCAGATCAGTCGGGCGGGCCACGGTCAGCACTAGGCCAACATCGATCGCGCAAAAGAACGACAAACTGCCGTCCGGGTTCATGTTGCGGATAGAGCGGCAGTAGTAATCGTTGCCAACCTTCACGACGAGTGGATGCGAGGCGAAGCTGAACGGCCCAAGATCATTGGGTATCAGCCCGATGGCGTTGGCGTATTCAAGGGCGGCCGGTTCGGCGTTGAATTCCTGTACGATGCGGCGCTCCGCATCAGCTGCGGTGATAACGAGCTTGGTCGGCGTCGGATCGAAGTTCTGTGTCTTGAAGGCGTGAAAGGGAACATCGGTCTCGACGAGCATCAAGATGGCGGCATCTTTGACGGCTCCACCGTTGTGGATCAGAGCTGCATCCTTAAAGCGCAAGTCGTCGCCAGCCGAGCCACCGATCAATTGAATGTCGCCCAAAGCCCAATTCACAGCCGCAACCAATGTCTCTTCATGGTTCGCAAGACCGTCGGTTAACAGTAAGCCGAATTTGTTGGCAGCATTGCCTTGGTCGCAAATTTGTGTCTTCAGACGGCGGGCCAGGTGGGAGGCATCCTCAACGCCGGAACAGCTGGCGTTCTCAATGACCGCGCTGACAAAGCGGAAGCGCGACGCTTCAAAGGCGATCAGCTGAATACTGCCGCCGCAATTCCCGGTCGGTGTAATCTCTCCGGACGTCGTGCAACCGCTGAAGGGTGTGCCTGGAAAAGCCTCTGTCAGGCAAGCAACGACGGCTGAGGGATCGTGTCTGGGGGAGAAAAATGCGATCAGGTGGGAGAAACTTGGATCTGGAAGATTGGCGCGCAGTTCGACAATCGCGTCCGCGACCGAATCTGCGGTGCTAAAAGCAACGTGGATGCCGCATGTGCACGGCGACCAATCTTCCCAGTGCAACGTCCATCCTCCCTTGCGTCCACCTTCTTGCGCCACGTCCAGCCTTCATACCTGGATCAGAAGCTCTTACCAGCTAGCCGGCCAATCGCGGCCAACGGGTTGGAGCTATGTTGTGCGCAGGGCGGAGTTATGTAAAACGCTGACACAAAGTTCGGTTTGGCGCAATATTCATGCACAAAGACCTTACCGCAGCTTGACCGTCGGCTGTGGCAGCTCATCTGGGTCAATGCGGTTTGCTTCGGCTGCCCAACTGATCTCTACGACAAACTTGCTGCGCATGGCCCGGGCGAAGTCACGATACCCGTTAGCAGCAATGGTAAATGCGCCGAAACCGCCGATGACATTGCGCTCGTACCAGGACTTGAGCGTGATCCGTTCGCGTTGATCGGGAGGGATTAGCTGGACTAGGCCGGCACCTGGGGCACGGTAGGCGCCTTCCCCAACAAGGCGTGTGCTGTCGACGATTATCGGCAGACCATTGATAACCGCGCCGGTTTTGACGACGTCGTCCTTGGCCCGCGTGAGGCTGGCTTCGGATTCGCAATTGTCGATGCCGTCACCGGAAACGTCGACGACGGTCTTCAGCGGATTGAAGGGTACGCTTTCGAGCACGGTTTCCTTCAGGGTTCGCAGCATCCGCGCCATGCAGGTGTATTCGCCGACCTGCCGCGGCAGGCGCCGGATCCGGCCGGCGGTATCGAGGGCATCCTGTTTGGAGCGGACCAGAGTCCAGGGTAACAGGAAATGCGAGTGGTCGGACCATGACACCAGCATGATGGCGATGGCGCCGCGGGGGCCACCGAGGATGGTGTTGATCACACCAGGGTCTTCCAGCGCGGCCGCGATGCCGTCCATTTGCAGGCGAAAGCGCTCCTGGTTCACGGACTGACTGGTGTCGACAGCAAGAATAAGCGCGGTGTCGATGCTGTTGGCGTTCACGTTTTGCGCGAAGGCCAATTGCAGGACGGCTATCAGCGTTGCTGCTGTGGCCAGGGCGTAGCGTCGGGTCGTCCGCCGTAACAGTGGGAATGGTTGATCCGGGCTGCGTTGCGTTTTCATGATTGCCGACGGGGCGTCCTGAGCTGATGTCCGGGTCGGCGAGTATTTTCGCATGGCTTTCAGTAAAAAAGAAACGGCGCGCCGATTGGGCCCGCCGAATAATCCTACCGTTGAGGAGAAGTCTGTCTTACCGACCCAAGTTGGCGGCCCGGCGGCGCGTCTTCCTCTTGGAAACATAACCAGCCTTGGTCAGAGCGGTGACGCAGCGGCGCGACAGCTTCGAACCGTTGGCGCGCATGCAGCGGCGGACGCCGGGGCTGTTGGGAGCGTGGGAGCTGCAGTAGGAAAGATAATCACCGATACAGGCATTTCTAACAGAGCTGCTGACGGCGGAAGCCTGAGTGGACGTTACGGCGACAACTGCGAAGGTTAGTACGGTCAATAACTTGGTGTTCATGGTTCCTGCTCCCGAATTGCTTGAGTATTTGTGGCGGTTTGTTCTTGCCGTCTGATGAACCCACTATGCGGGAGGAGCCGGCGTCCTGCTGTTCCTGACGACACAGGCCGGTCAGACTGTTGAAGAAAGTTCGGTCGGACGCTTCCATTCTTCCTGCGCTGGCTTCTGCAGCTGATTTTCGCGCGGAGACGGTTATTGTTCGGTTAAGCGTGATCCCAAAAACAAACAGGGCAGCGGGGGGACCGCTACCCTGATGTCAGAGGCTTTTTCTGTGGTGCAGGGCGGGCGCCTCTGAGAATTCGACCAAATTGCGGTGTGGTTGTCAGGCGACCTCGAGTTGGCGCTCGTTGCCATGCAAACCACATTCCTTGCCATCCTCGTTTTCCCACCACCAACGGCCAGCGCGGGGACCTTCGCCTGGGCCAACGGCGCGCGTGCAGGGCTCACAGCCAATGGAGGTGAAGCCCTTGGCGTGAAGTGGATTCACGGGGATGCTGTTTGCGGCGATGTAATCGTTGAGCTGCGTATCGGTCCAATCGGCCAGCGGGCTCGTCTTGATCAACTCAAGGCTCGTATCCCAGACCGCATGGGCAATATCGGAGCGTTCGGTGGATTGTCCGCGGCGCAATCCGGTGATCCATCCGGCGCTGCCTTTCAGGGCGCGGTTGAGCGGGAGCACCTTGCGGATCATGCAGCATGCCTTGCGCGAATTCACCGATGTCCGGAAACCCAATTCGCCGTCGCGATCAATCAGCTCCTCCAGATCAGTCGGATCAGGTGTCACGACGCGGATGCGGATGCCGTAATGCTGTTCGGTCCGCTGCAGAGTTTCCACGGTCTCGGGGAAATGCCGCAGCGTGTCGAGTGTGAACACATCAACGTCGATGCCTGCATCGCAGATGGCGTGGAGAATTGCCTGGTCTTCCTCGCCGAGGCTGGTCGAGAAGGCGAGACGGCCATTAGTTGAGCCGGCGATGCTGCGGATGCGTTCGGTTAGATCCGGCATCTTTTCAAGCTGATCGGAAAGGGTTGCGGCACGTTGCTCGCCTTTGATGTGCTGGCTTGCCAGCCGGCGCTGCATCAAGGGATTGCGAGCAGCTTTCTGATAGGCGCCTTGGTAGTGGGATAGTGATCTGCGCCAATGGAGGAGTGACTCTGTGGTCTTCAGATTGGCGGTATCGAAGCCAGCGCGCAGTAGATGTAGGGCCTGGTCGGGGATCACGTGTCCCGTGGCACGAACTTCTCCGCGAAAACCGTGGTCGCTACGAAGCAGGTGAGCGACGCTGAAGCCGCGCCCGTCGTTAAACTTGGCGAAGGGAATAGCGATGGCCTTGTCGTGCAAGACCGCTTCCACAACGGCTGCCGTGCGTTCATCGCGAGACGCCGTTACAGGTAACTCAGTAATCCCGGTAGACGTATCTGCTATCGTGGCGGTTCTCAGATCAACGCGGTGTTCCATAGAGGGCCTCCTTGAAGGGGTCGGCTCCGACGCGGGCGTAGGTGGCGAGGAAGGTCTCGTCATCTCGGCGCTGGGCCAGATAAGTATCGACGATTATTTCGATGGCATCGGGTACGTCTTCGGCTGGGAAACTCGGTCCGACGATGTCGCCGATCGCGGCGTCGTCGCCAGGCGACCCGCCGAGCGTGATCTGATAGTGCTCGGTGCCCTTCTTATCGACGCCGAGAATGCCGATGTGGCCGGAATGATGGTGCCCGCAGGCGTTGATGCAACCGGAGATGTTGAGCCGCAATTCGCCAACCGCTTCGGCCCGCTCGGGATCGGCGAAGCGCGCGGTAATGTCCTGCGCGATGGGAAGTGAGCGGGCGTTGGCCAAGTTGCAGTAGTCAAGGCCCGGGCAGGCGATGATGTCGGTGATGAGATCCGTGTTGCCGGCGACCAGGCCGGCGAACTTCAGGTCTTCGTAGAGATCGACGAGATCGGCCCGCGCGACGTTCGGCAAGATCAGGTTTTGTGTGTAGGTCACACGAACCTCACCGCGGCTGTACCTGTCGGCAGCATCCGCGACCCGCTGCATTTCCTCGGCGGTTGCATCTCCGGGTGGGCGACCGAACTCCTTGAAGGCGACCGAGACGATTGCGTGGTCGGGATTCTTATGAGGGAGCACATTGTGACGAACCCAACGGTCGAAGCCGCTGTCTTGGGCGCGCGCCTTCCGCAGTTCGGTATTGTCGACGGGCTTGGCAGGAAGTTCCGGCGGCGCGAAGTGCGCCCGGATGCGGGCGACCTCATCCGCGGGCAGATCGATCTCCTCGCCGCGGATGCGCTCCCACTCTTCTTCCACCTGATTGCGGTAGGCGTCGACGCCAATCGCATTGACCAGGATCTTGATACGCGCCTTGTAGATGTTGTCCCGCCGGCCGTGCAGATTATAGACGCGCAGCATGGCTTCCAGGTACGATAGCAACTGCTCGGGTGGCAGGAATTCTTTCATCTCCTGCGCGACATAAGGCGTGCGACCTTGTCCGCCACCAACATAGATACGGAAACCAATGGTTGCATTTGGACCGCCGACAATACGGATGCCGATGTCGTGGAAGGCAATGGCCGCGCGGTCTTCAAGTGCGCCCGTGATGGCGATCTTGAACTTGCGCGGCAGGAAGGTGAATTCGGGATGGTTGGTCGACCACTGCCGAAGAACTTCCGCCCAGATCCGTGGATCCTCGATTTCGTCGGCGGCGGCACCCGCGAAGGGGTCGGCTGTGACGTTGCGAATGCAATTGCCGCTGGTCTGGATAGCGTGCATGTCGACTTCGGCCAGGGCTTCCAAAATATCTGGAACGTCGACCAGCTTGATCCAGTTGAACTGGATGTTCTGGCGGGTTGTCCAGTGTCCGAACCCCTTGTCCCAGCGGCGCGAGATCATGCCCAGCTGGCGGAGCTGGCGGGCGGATAGCACACCGTAGGGGATCGCCACCCGCAGCATGTAAGCATGGAGCTGCAGGTAGAGGCCGTTCATCAGCCGCAGCGGCTTGAACTCGTCCTCGGAGAGTTGACCAGCCAGACGGCGCTCGACCTGCGTGCGGAACTCTCGGTTCCGGTCGCGCAGGAAGTCACGGTCGAATTCATCGTAGCTGTACATCAGTGGATCTCGGTGACGGCAATAATGGTCGGACGATGTGAGGCGCGGATTTGCTCGCGGACGGACTTGGCCTGAGGTGTTCCCTCGTTCAGGTCGACGGCCATGGAATACGCGCTGACAATGAGCTGATCAGCGGCGGCCTGACCGGCGATGGCGGACAGATTCTCCAAGTCGGCCTCGTCGTCGGCGACGCGGGCCGAGGCGAGGTCGGTCAGCCACTTGTCGTCTTCGGACAAGTAAACAACGATGCCGTCTTCCAGCCTATTCGCGGTGATGACGTTAGGCATAAGCAAGCTCCTGATTCTGGGTCTGAACCCGCTCGGTTGTGGTTTCGACGACGTTGTCGACGCGGCCATGCACAGGCAGGCCAGCGACGCGTCCGACTAGCAAAATGGCGGGGCTTTGCAGGGCAAGTGCCTGTGGCCGCAATGCAAGGTCTTGAACCGTTGCGCGGACACGGCGCTCGCCCAGTCTTGAGGCATTCTCAATCGCCAGCACCGGGGTATGCGCGGCCCAACCGGCGTTCAAGAGCGTCCGGCCGAGAGCGCCCGCCGTCCTCACGGCCATGTAAACGGCGATGGTGTGCTGGCCGTCGTTGAGCGCTGCCATGTCGATATGGGTGAAGTCTGGCAGGCCATGACCTGGACCGGCGCCGGAAAGGAACGTGACAGTGCGGGAAAGGTCCCGATGCGTTAGAGGGACCTGTGTCGAGGCGGCGGCCGCTACTGCGGCTGTGATCCCTGGGATCACTTCAACCTCGATCCCGGCGGAACGAAGTGCGGCGATTTCCTCGCCACCGCGGCCGAAGACGAAGGGGTCGCCGCCTTTTAGGCGTACAATCATCTGAACGGTGCTGGCGTGCTCGAGGATGAGTTCGTGGATGTCGGCCTGCTTCCAGCTTGGCTGGCCGCCGCGTTTGCCGACGTGGATCAACGTGGCTTCGCTGTGGGCGTGCTCAAGGACGCTCCGGTCGACGAGTTCATCATAGAGGATGACGTCGGCGGTTCCGAGTGCGCGAACGGCTTTCAGCGTCAGCAGCTCCGGATCACCAGGACCGGCGCCAACGAGTAAAACGCGCGCTGTTGGGCGCAGCGGCGTAACAGTATTGTCGTGTTCTGGGAAGGTACGCATCGGTTCAGCTCGCGACCTCCAATGTTGGGCGTGCGTATTCAACGCGCGGTAAGTTGGCGTTGGACATGCTGTCGGCTTCAAGCCTGACAACAAGACCGTCGATGGCGGTGTCGGTCAGCAGCTGGCATGACAGGCGCGAGTTGTCGTCGGCGCTGTGGATCTCATCGAGTTTGTCCAATTCATCGTCGCGTGGTGGGATGACCCGCTGCACCCACTCGTCCGCGATGCGGACGTGGCATGTCGCACAAGCACATGCGCCGCCGCATTCGGCTTTAATTGGAAGGCCGTAGTCGCGGATGACTTCCATCACCCGGTAGCCTTCGGGAGCCTCTAGCGTGTGGCGACTGCCATCGGGAAGCTCAACGTGGATGTGGATCGTCTTCATTTCGCAAATGATCTCCAGGCGCGCAGCTTTTGCGCCGCGTCATTGAAGCCTTATGAGAGTAAATAGCGAAATGATTTGCTAAATTCTAGCTAATTTTAGTCGATAAGAGAAAAAATGTTCCTCATGCTCCCATCTTGGGATTTTATTTTCTGTATGTGGGCGGCGCAGTGGTTCCTATGCGCCGGGAGGTGCAAAGGGGGAATGCGGTTCCCTGTCTTGAGGTGCTGGTTATGAGGAGTTTCTATAACGCGAGCCGAATCAGGGCCGCAACCAGGCTGAGAGCGGCCACGCTTGCGGCCCAAATAGCGATGAACCAGGCCAGGCGAAGCAGGAATGGGCGGGGTGCTTGAGCGCTGGCATTCGATCCGCCATCACCGCTTGGGGCTGTGTTGGAGGCCAAGCCGGTGTTGAGCTCGTTTCCGTCAACACTCGGCAAGCCGGCGTTGAGCTGGTCTTGCCGCGGCCCGCCATACGGCATCAGTGGTAACCTTCTCCTTCGCGGATCTTGCCGCGAAACACCCAGTACGAGTAGGCGGTATAGGCCAGGATCAGTGGTAATAGGACCGACGCACCCACAAGCAGGAAGAGCAGGCTCGAATCGGGGGCGGCGGCGTCCCAGATCGTGATCGAGTGTGGGACCATGTACGGGAAGAAGCCGATGCCAAGGCCGATGAAACACAATACGAACAAGGCCAAGGCAGAAAGGAACGGTTGCAGTTCGCGGCGCATCTGCAACCCCTTGTAGAGGCTGAAAGCCGCCGCTAGCACCAGGATTGGCACCGGAGCGGCATAGACAATCGCCGGGAAGGCCAACCAGCGTTGCATGAAGATGTCATTCAAGAACGGTGTCCAAAGACTGATGATGCCGATCATCACGATTGTACCGATGCCGGCTGTCTTGGCCCAACGGTAAGCCTGCTCCTGCAAGTCACCTTCGGTTTTCACGATTAACCAGGTGGCGCCAAGTAGGGTGTAGCCGATAATAACGGCAATTCCGGTGGCAATCTGAAACGGCGTCAGCCAATCCCACCAGCCGCCGGCATAGGCGCGGTCTGCGACCTCAATACCCTGCACGAGAGCTCCGAGCATTATGCCCTGAGCAAATGCAGCCGTCAGCGAACCTAGTGTGAATGACCAATCCCAAATGGCTCTCGAGCGGTTGGCCTTCCAGCGGAATTCGAAGGCGACGCCGCGGAATATGAGCCCAAGAAGCATAGCGATGATGGGGGCATAAAGGGCTGGCATGATGACCGCGTAGGCAAGCGGAAAGACAGCGAAGAGTCCGCCGCCGCCTAGGACCAGCCAGGTTTCGTTGCCGTCCCAGACCGGGGCGACCGTGTTCATCGCGACATCGCGTTGGCGTTCGTTCTTGAGGAACGGAAACAGAATGCCGATGCCGAGGTCGAAGCCGTCGAGCAAGACGTAGGCAAGGACTGCGATAGCAATCAAAACGGCCCAGATGAATGCCAGATCGAGTTCCATACTGGGCTCCTACTCACTAGGTTGGACAGCGCCGGGGGTTCTCAGTGGCGGGGTTGGCGTTATCCCAGCTGAACGAATCGGTTTGTCTTCCGGTAGGCCTGGCTCGTCGCTTTCGGGCGGCTTGGCCATCATTCGCAGCAGATAATAAATGCCGGCGCCAAACACGACGAAATACACGACCGCAAAAGCGGTGAGCGATACCGACACTGCTAGCGCATCGAGTGGTGAAGCGGAGTTCGACGGTCTTGAGGAGGCCGTAGACGGTGTAAGGCTGGCGGCCCATCTCTGTTGTTATCCAGCCGGCAAGCACGGCGACAAATCCCATCGGTCCCATCGCCACTGCCGATCGGTGGAGGAGACTTGGTTCGTAGAGTCGGCCACTGAACCTCATAATCAGCGACCAAACGCCGATGACAACCATCAAAAAGCCAATGCCGACCATGATCCGGAAGCTCCAGAACAGGACCGGCGCATAGGGTCTTTCCTCCTTCGGCCAGGCCTTGAGCCCTTTAACTTCGCCATCCCACTCGTGGGTCAGGATGAGGCTGCCGAGCTTGGGTATCCCGATAGCGTAGTCGAGTCTCTTCAGCTTCCATATCGGGGAAGCCGAACAGGATCAGCGGAGCGCCCCTCTGCGGTCTCATAGTGTCCTTCCATGGCGGCGATCTTGGCCGGCTGATGCGCAAGCGTATTGAGGCCGTGGACGTCGCCTGCGAAGATCTGGATTGGGGCGACCACAGCGGCCATCCACATGGCCATCGAGAACGATCAGGCGCGCACTCACGTTGGTTTTATCGCGCAGGATGTGCCAAGCACCGACTGCGCCGACCACGAAGGCAGTCGTGAGGTAGGCAGCCAGCACCATGTGCACCAGCCGGTATGGGAACGATGGATTGAAAACGATTTCCCACCAGTCCGCAGGGACATACTGGCCGACGTCGTTGATAGCGTAGCCTGCCGGCGTCTGCATCCAGCTGTTGACGGACAGAATCCAGAACGCGGAAAAGAAGGTGCCGAACGCAACCAGCAGGGTGGCGAGAAAATGCAGACCCTTGCCAACGCGGTCCATGCCAAACAGCATGACACCGAGGAAACCGGCCTCGAGGAAGAAGGCGGACAACACCTCATAACCCATCATGCGGCCCGAGGATGGGTCCGGTCTTATCGGAAAAGACGCTCCAGTTGGTGCCGAACTGGTAGCTCATGACGATGCCGGAGACGACGCCCATGGCGAACGACACAGCGAAGATCTTCATCCAGTACCTGAATGTGTCGATATAGACTTTGCGTCCGGTCAATAGCCAAAGGCCTTCCAGGACAGCGAGATAAGATGCAAGCCCGATGGTGAAGGCGGGAAACATGATGTGAAATGAAACCGTGAACGCAAACTGGATACGGGCCAGATCGACAGCGAGCGGTAGGTCCATGAGGTGACCTCTCCAAAATCCGACAATATTCCATACTGGTACGCGAAAAGGAGTGGCGGTGGATAGTGGCAAGCGGTCCATTTGTTATCGGAATCGTTGCCTAGCCTGTTTACGTGTGTCGCCTGGTTGCTTGATGGCAATCATTGACGCCCTTTGTGGGTGCTTTACTTTTGGTTCTCGTTGCGCACGAACCATTGAAACTTTCGGCAGTAGAAAGACGTCCATGGAGGAATGTCGCCATGACGATTTTGCACCGTATTTGGATACTGCTCGCGCTTTTCGCGGTGTTGACCGTTCCCCTTGGTCCTGCGGTGGCGATGGAAAAGCGGGGTTACAAGTCGGCGGTCAAACAGGCTGATTTCGCTGAAGTCCTGCAAGATGTGAAGGACGCCATCGTTAACCGCGGGCTCGTGATCGATTACGTCGGCCATGTCGATACGATGCTCGAGCGGACGAGTGAAACGGTTGGGAGCGTTACGGAAAAGGGCGTCAAGTCGCCGTTCATTGCGGCGAAGTATGTGCAGTTTTGTTCCGCTAAACTCACCCACGATGCGGTGAGCGCCAATCCCTACAACATCGCCGTTTGCCCTTATGTTGTGTTCGTCTTCGAAGAGCGGTCGATGCCTGGGCAGGTCGTGGTCGGCTATCGGCGGTTTATTCCGGGGCCGTCGAAGCTGACGCGGAAGGCGTTTGGCAAGATCGACGCGCTCCTCTCAGAAATTATTGCGGAAGCTACGGAGTGAGCATCGTTGCCGTTATCGGAGCCGGCCCTGCCGGTTTGATGGCTGCCGAAGTGATCGCCGGTGCGGGACATTCGGTCGACATCTTCGAGCGGATGCCGACGGTCGGGCGCAAGTTCCTGATGGCGGGCCGTGGTGGGCTCAACCTGACGCACAGTGAGAACCTGGATGCGTTTCTCAGCCGATACGGCGTCAGTGAACAGGCTTTGCGGCCGGCGATCGAGGCTTTGCCGCCAGCATCCATCGAAGCCTGGTGTAACGGACTTGGCCAGGAGACGTTCATTGGTTCCAGCGGCCGTGTTTTCCCAAAGTCCATGAAGTCCTCACCGCTGTTGCGGGCGTGGCTGCGGCGGCTCGATGAGCTCGGTGTCACGGTTAGGACGCGACATCGCTGGCTGGGTTGGGAGCCATCGGGTGCCCTTCTGTTCGAGACTCCGGATGGGCCTACCACGGTCATGGCCGATGCTGCGGTTCTGGCGCTGGGCGGGGCGAGTTGGGCGCGGCTTGGGTCAGACGGCAGTTTTGTCGAGATCCTGCGGGGAGCTGGGATCGACGTGGTGGCATTGCGAGCGTCCAACTGCGGTTTTTGCGTCGATTGGTCGGATGCTTTCCGCGAGCGGTTTCAAGGCGTGCCAGTGAAGCGAATTGGGATCGGTTTCGGTGGCGCGATGGTTCGCGGCGAGGCGTTGATTACCGCGAATGGGCTTGAAGGCGGGGCGATCTACGGGATGTCCGCTGTTTTGCGGGAAGCCATCGCCACGGAAGGTTGCGCAACGATCACCATTGATCTGCGTCCGGACCTGACGGAGGGCGACTTGGAGAAATTGCTGCAAGCGCCCCGCAAAAAGCAATCAATGTCGACTTATCTGCGCAAGGGGGCGCGCTTATCGCCGGTTGCGATCGGGCTGCTGCACGAGGCGGCGCTATCGTTACCCGATGCTCTTGGCCAATTGCCCCCTGAAGACCTCGCACGGCTGATCAAAGCGGTGCCGGTTCACCTCACGGCGACGGCACCCATTGACCGTGCAATCTCTACGGCGGGCGGAGTTGCGCTGGGGGAGATCGACAGCAACTTCATGCTGAAGCGGCGCCCGGGCGCGTTTGTAGCTGGGGAGATGCTCGATTGGGAGGCGCCGACAGGGGGGTATCTTCTGCAGGCGTCATTCGCCACTGGGGCGGCGGCTGGTCGGGGCGCGGTGGCGTGGCTGGCGGGTGAACGGTGAAGGATTGATGATGACGGGGTGCTTGCTGTCGATTTGCCGCCGGGCTACTTGTTTGCCATGACCCTGAAGATCCGCATTATTCCCTGCCTCGACGTCAAGGACGGCCGTGTCGTCAAGGGCGTCAACTTCGTCGACCTCATTGACGCCGGCGACCCCGTCGAAGCTGCGGCCGCGTACGATGAAGCCGGCGCGGACGAGCTTTGCTTTCTCGACATCACCGCCAGCCACGAAGACCGCGACACGATTTTTCACATCGTAGAAGAGACGGCGGAGCGGTGCTTCATGCCGTTGACCGTCGGTGGCGGTGTGCGAACGATCGAGGATGTGCGCAAGCTGCTGGAAGCTGGCGCCGACAAGGTTTCGATCAACACCGCGGCGGTCAACCGTCGGGAGTTCGTGCGTGAAGCCAGCGGGAAATTCGGCGCCCAGTGCATCGTTGTCGCCATTGACGCTAAGCAGGTGTCGGCTTCCGGGGAACCGCTCAGGTGGGAGATCTTTACGCACGGCGGCCGTAAGCCGACTGGAATTGACGCCGTCGCTTACGCCACGGAGGTGGTCGATCTTGGTGCGGGTGAGATTCTACTCACGTCGATGGATCGGGATGGAACCAAGGCCGGATTCGATCTGGCGCTGACGCGGGCGATTTCAGATGCGGTGTCGGTTCCAGTCATTGCTTCGGGCGGTGTCGGTAACCTCGATCATATGGTCGATGGAGTCCGAGAGGGGCATGCGAGTGCTGTACTTGCCGCCTCCATTTTCCATTTCGGAACGCACACTATCGGTGACGCTAAGCGGCATATGGCGAAGGCTGGCCTCGCCATGCGGATGGACGGCGTGGCGAGGGATTATAGAGCGGTTCAGAATTAGCTGGAAGCAATTCTGAACCGCTCTAGACCTTCCCGCTACGAAGGCTTTTGCCGACGGCCGCATCGGCAGCGGCTTGCAGCCGGTCGGCCGGCTCGCCGGCCTTGGCGAGAATGCGCAAACCCACATAAGAAGCAGTCAGGCTTTCCGCCTCGGCTTCCTGAGCTTCTTGGGGCCATTCTTGGGCCCGTTGGGAAGCCTGCAGCGCGGCGGCGAAGGCTTGCGTCATCCTGGTCAGCATTCTTGAAACAACCCTGCCGATATCGGCGTCTTCGGAAGCGGGACCGGCAGCGGCGTTGCACATCAGGCAGCCCTTTCGGTCTCCTTCACGGACAACATCAATGACCGAGTCGAAGAGGCGGGCGATACGCTTGACGCCATCGGGCTCGCTTGGGTCTGTAAGTCGTTCAACAGCGCCCGCCACGGCAACTTCATCATACCTTTGCAGCACGCGAAGGTAGAGCTGCTTCTTGTCGCCGAAGGCTTTGTACAGGCTGCCCCTCGCGATCCCCATTCCGTCCAGCAAGTCGGGTAGGGCAGCGCCGTCATAGCCCCTCAGCCAAAACACTTCGACGGCTTTTGCGATGGCATCGTCGATATCGAATTCGCGCGGTCGCGCCATGGTCCAATCTCCTCAACTTGCACTAGAGATCGGGTTTGGGATCAAAAAGTCAACAACTCACAGAAGTGTGTTATGAACCAATCGGCTCCAAATGCATATTGGGGACAACGCCGACGCGAGACGTCGTCGTAAAAATGGAATTCAGATCGCGGAAACGCGAGAGAGGATGATGATCATGAGCAATTACTCGATTTCAAACAACGCTGTCTCCGCACTCGGTGGCAAGGTGATCCTGTACGGTCTAGCCCTCGTGTTTGCGTGGATTGGGGCAATGAAATTTACTGCCTATGAAGCCAACGCCATTCAGGGCCTGGTTGGCTCTAGCCCAATATTATACTGGCTTTACAGCATTCTTGACGTGCGCGGCGTCGCAAACCTGATCGGCACGGTTGAAATCGCCACTGCCGTTTTGTTGGCGGTTTTCTTGTCGCAGCGACGACGGCGGTCACGCTGACCTTCATCTTGTCGGCGCCTGGCTGGGAAGCAAGCCTCGGAGGGTTTCTGGCACTGTCGGTGGTTCCTGGCCAGTTCCTTTTGAAAGATGTCGTGCTTCTTGGCGCGGGACTGGTTGTTGCGGGCGACGCGCTGAGTGAAGCTCGTCTTTGGGACAGGGAAGCCGTTAGGACCTGAGCCGGTACAACATAAAAGAGTAGTCAACCCAAGCGGGACCGGAGGGTCCCGCTTGTTTGCGTTTTGTCGCAGCCTCTTGCGGCCAAATGCTGCAGCGCGAAATTTAGTTTTTAATGAAACCTTTGAGGTGCTAGGGCTCACGCGCGACATCAACTTGGTAGGGGTCGCTGCGGCTTGGGATCGTTGCAAAGATGCGCTCCCTGTCCGGAGGCTGCCTGCTTGTTGTTCAATCGGAGTCCAATAAATGAAATCAAAGATCGCAATAAGCCTCGCGGCAGCCGTCGCCGTGGGATTTACAGCAACCGTGACAGCACCCGTTGTTGAAGCCGGAGCCCACGCCTGCAAGGTCATCGCCAAGTATGATCGTAATCGCGACGGCAAGCTGAATATTTTCGAAGCCAAACGTGCCGGCAAGGCGACATTCCGGGCGCTGAACCCGGACGGCGATTTCACGCTGGAATACGACGAGGTCCGTGGCCGTATCGGTCCGAAGACTTTTGATCGCTACAACAAAATCAAACGCAGGGGCTTGGACCGCGTTGAGTGGACCCGGCTCGTTCGGGGGCGCTTTTACGCTGCTAATCCAGACGGCGACCGCACCATCGAGTGCGACGAGCTAAGGACGCGCGTGGGTCGTCGCCTTCTCGCGGTCATCTGGCACTGATTGCGGTCGCAGCGGTCAATTGAAATCCGCTCGACATGAAAACGTTCTCGGACGCCGGCCTACCGATTGGGGGCCGGCGTTTTTTCTTGTACGGGCATAGGTCGCGGATCGGACAACGCCAACACTCCGGCTTGCGTGCCTTGCACAGATAGCGCCCGTGCAGGATCAGCCAATGGTGGGCGGGTACGCCGTATTGCCGTGGGACAATGGCAAGAAGATCGGCTTCCACCTCCTCCGGCGTCTTGCCCTTTGAAAAGCCGAGCCGATGGGCGATACGAAAAACGTGTGTGTCAACGGCCATTGCCGGCTCGCCAAACCAGACATTGAGCACGACGTTAGCGGTTTTGCGGCCGACTCCCGGGAGGCTTTCAAGGTCTGCGAGGTCTCGCGGAACCTCGCCTGCGTGCTCGTCGATGAGCTTGCGTGATAAGGCGATGACGTTCTTGGCCTTGTTGCGGAAGAGCCCGATGGTCTTGATCATTTCGCGCACACGGTCTTCGCCGATCGTGACCATTTTTTCAGGCGTATCGGCGGCGGCAAAGAGAGCGCGGGTGGCCTTATTGACGCCGGCGTCGGTGGCTTGAGCGGATAAAACGACGGCGACTAGAAGGGTGTAAGCATCGGTATGCTCCAGTTCGCCCTTCGGTTCCGGCTCGATTTCGAAAAACCGGGAGAAAATGGCTTCGACAGTTTCGGGAGATACCGAGGGGCGACGGCGTTTCTTGGGGGCTTTTGGTTTTGGCTTTACACGAGAGGCTTTGGCGGCGGCGGGGCTCTGTGCCGGCTTGGAGCGTTTTGGCTGCTCGTTCGCGGCTGCCGGTTTTTTGGGCGATTGCTGAGTTACCGCCGTCGGGGCAGCGGAGGGTTTCGTGGCCTTGTTTGTTTTTTTTGAAGTTGTCTTGGCTTTGATGGCTTTGTTGGCTTTCATGGGGCTGGGTAGAACCGGTTTCGGGCTTCGCGAAAGGACGTCGATGCCGTTGCACGACAGGTGAGTTGGATGGAAGAGCAACAACAAGAAGCGCAACCAGCGGAAACGTTCAACGCAATTCTGACACCGCATCGCTCGCTCAGTCCCTTCGGCTTTCTGGTTTTGATGTCGTCGATCGCGCTCGTCAGCTTCGTCGTTGGCATGTATTTCTTGTTGCTCGGCGCTTGGCCCATTCTCGGATTCTTCGGGCTCGACGTGCTGCTGATCTACGTTGCTTTTAGGCTGAATTACCGTTCCGGGCGTGAGTATGAGACGGTCGAGCTGTCGCGGCAGCTGTTAAAGCTGACGCGTGTGGACCCCAGAGGCCGTGCGCAATCATACGATTTCAATCCTTATTGGGTGCGTGTGGGGCTCACGGAGGAAACCGATGGGCGAACCATTATGTGGCTGACCTCGCACGGCCGCGAACTGGTGTTTGGACGGTTTTTGAGCGACGACGAGCGTCGCGAGTTTGTTGAAGCTCTTCGTTCGGCGCTGATGAGCGCACGCACGCAGTAGGCGTAGCAATTCGGTTGGAGCAAGAATCGGGTCGCCTTTGCCCTCGCGACCGCGTTAGATCCGGGGCCCATGAGTTCGAACGAAGGGCTCCCGATGGTCGAAATCACGGAAATTGCAGAACAGGCCGGTACGGTCGCCGACCTGCGCACGCAGGACTATGCGACCATCCGGCGAGCTATTGCGTTTTTGAAGCGTGATGATCAGCCGCCGGCCCGCCTTGATGTACTTGCCGAGCATCTGGGGCTTTCCCCGTCGCACTGTCAGCGATTGTTCAAGCGTTGGTGCGGGCTTTCGCCGAAAGACTTCAGCGCCGCGATCGCGCTCGACCGGGCCCGGCGTTTGCTCCAGGACAGCGCAAGCGTTCTGGAGACTGCACATACTGTCGGATTGTCCGGGGCCGGCAGACTGCACGATCTGTTTGTTACTCACGAAGCTATGACGCCTGGTGATTTCAAGCGCCGCGGGGCTGGCCTGCAGTTGGCCTGGGGCGTGCACGCGACGCCTTTTGGGGAGGCGGTGGCTGTCGCCAGCAAGCGGGGGATCGCAGGACTTGCGTTTGTCGATGAAGACAAGGGGCAGACGCCACACGATGCGTTCGTCGATCTCGGCAGCCGTTGGCCTGGCGCCACTCTGACGAAATCACCCGAAAAAACGCAGCCGTTCATCGACGTTATTTTCGATCCGGCGCGGTGGTCTTCGGCGGAGCCGGTGCGGCTCATCATGATCGGTACCGACTTCGAGGTCCGGGTCTGGCAGGCGCTGCTGACGATCCCGGTGGGGCACGCGGTCAGCTACCGCGATGTTGCCCGGCAGGTTTGCACTGAGCGTGCGGCACGTGCCGTCGGTACGGCGGTTGGCAAGAACCCGCTGTCGTTCGTGGTTCCCTGTCACCGTGTGTTGCGTGCCGATGGAGGTCTTGGAGGCTATCATTGGGGGCTGACGCGCAAGTTGGCGCTGATTGGCTGGGAAGCAGGTCAGGTGGCACAAGTAGCAACCGATGATCAGGTTTAGGCTCCCTATGGCGGTGCATTTTCCAGATCTTTCAAAAGTGCAGTGGCGCACTCGATCGCTTGCATCCGCGTCTGGGTGATGTGTGATTCAGGCACATGCTGGAGGGCGCCAAGCCGGGTGAGGGTTTCTTCGGCAGAGCCGGATAGACCGCTGACGAAGATGCCTTTGACCTCTTCTTGAGCCAACTCAAGCATGGCTTCAATCGACAGTGCCGCGCTGGTGTCGATATGAGCAGCTTCGGTGAAATCGAAAATGGCGACCTGATAGCCAGATATGCCCATCCCAACTCGCTGCACCAATTCGCGCGCGGAGGCATAAGAAAAGTGCCCGCGTAGGGCCAAAAGAGCGATCTTGCCGTTGTTGCGCTTGAGAGCGGCGCGTTCAGCCCCACTGAGCGAATCTTCGTTCTCGGGAAGCGCCAACTGGGTGACGCCCTTCAATTCTTCGGTCTCCATCCAACGCGCGGTAACAAATCCGGCCAAGATCAAGCCGACCGCAACTGCCGTGATAAGGTCGACGAATACCGTCAGAGTTAGCGTAACCAGCATGATGGTGAGTTTGTCGCGCGGGGCGCTGCGGAACCTCTTCAAGTACGACCAGTCGATAATGTCCCAGCCAACTTTCATCAGTATGCCGGCCAAGGCGGCGTGGGGGATCTGCTCGGCGATGGGGCCCAGGCCGAGAACAAGCGCCAGTAATATGAGGGCATGAAGCGCGCCAGACAGTCGGGTTCGTCCACCGGCGCGAACGTTGACCACGGTGCGCATCGTGGCACCGGCTCCAGGTAGCGCTCCAATCAATCCGGCAGCGACGTTGCCGATGCCCTGGCCGATCAATTCACGGTTGGAGTCGTGGCGGCTCCTTGTGATTGAATCGGCTACAAGGGAGGTCAGCAGGCTGTCAATTGATCCGAGAAGAGCGAGAATGAGCGCCGGCTCGACAATCGCTGGGAGGCTGGCGAGCTCCACACTCGGTATCCGCAACGCAGGAAGTCCGGTGGGCACGTCGCCGATAACGGGGGCGGTGTGGAAAACGAGCAGGCCGGCGAGTGTACCTGCGATCAATGCAGCCAACGGTGCAGGCAGATAGCGGCCGAACCGGTTGGGCCAGAAGATCATGACGGCGAGCGCGAGCAATGCGATCATCAGCGCATCGGTGTTGATACCGTGGACAACGGCGGGCCAGGACATCACGGCGCCCATCGGTCCGCCACTGACGGCGGCAGCGCCGACAAACGGCAAGGTTTGGATCAGTATGATGATAACCCCGATCCCCGACATGAAGCCGGAGACGACAGAGTAGGGGGTGTAGGAGACATATCGGCCGACGCGCATAAGGCCGAAAGCGATCTGCAGTAGTCCGCCGAGAACGACGATGGCGAATGCCTGGGGTAGGTTGTCGGCAAATTGAGCGACGATCGTCGCCATCACCACGGTCATCGGGCCGGTGGGGCCGGAAACCTGGCTTGGCGTGCCACCGAATACAGCGGCGAAGAAGCCGACGGCGATGGCGCCGTAGAGGCCCGCAATCGCACCGACGCCTGAAGCAACGCCGAAGGCCAGCGCCAGCGGCAATGCCACAACGGCGGCTGTCAGACCGCCGTAGATGTCTCCGATAAAACCGTTCCGCTCCCCGGTTCTCATCGCTCAGTTTTCCGGTGGTCCGGTGGTGTACATCGGGGAGCGGTGTTCGTTACAGCCAAGGGTATTTGGTCGCGGCCTCCTCTTCGAAGGCTTTTATCTTTTCGGTTTTCTCCAGGGTCAGGCCAATGTTGTCGAGGCCGTTGAGGAGGCGATGCTTGCGGAATGGCTCAATCTCGAACTTGATCACGCCTCCGTCGGGTCCGCGGATTTCTTGAGCCTCCAGATCAATCGTTATCATCGCATTGGCGCCGCGCTCGGCATCGTCCATCAGCTTGTCGACATCGGCTCCTGGGAGCCTGATCGGAAGCATGCCGTTCTGGAAGCAGTTGCTGTAGAATATGTCAGCGAAGTCTGGGGCAATGACGCAGCGGATACCAAAGTCGTGCAGGGCCCAGGGGGCATGCTCCCGGGAGGACCCGCAGCCGAAGTTATCGCCTGCGACTAGGATCGAAGCCTTCCGGTAAGCAGGTTTGTTGAGAACGAAGTCTGGGTTCTCCATGCCCTGGTGATCGTAACGCATCTCGAAAAAGAGTGTCTCGCCGAGGCCCGTGCGGTGAATGGTTTTCAAGAATTGCTTCGGGATGATCATGTCGGTGTCGACGTTACGGATCGGTAGCGGCGCGGCGATGCCCGTGAGCGTCGTGAACTTGTCCATTTTGGTCTCCCGGAAGCGGCCATCTCGATTGGAGGCGGCGTGTGTCATACCCGCAGGCTGTCAGATAGAGCGCGGAAGTAGCCTTCGACAGCATAGAGTTGATCGATGCGAAGCTCGCTGGAGACGGGTTCATCCTCACTAAGCACTCGCAGCGGTCCTTGATCAAGGCTCTCGAGCTGCTTTTTAACTCCAGCCAAGCGGCGCTCGTCAAGACGATGCTGGAGAACCTCGACAATGGTTGTGACATAGCCGTGGACACGGCCGAGTTCTCTAATCGCAGTACGGCGGGCCTTGAGGCTGGTCGCGGGGTTGGCTGAGCGACCGTCGATCTGTGATAGCGCATCGGCGGCATAGGCCAAAGTATTGGCGATCGCTTCGGCGTAACGGGCGGCCCGCGCCTTATGCTCCGGCTCCAATTGGGATAGGGCGCCCAACTAGCGGTGCACGACTTCGGCCAACGCCAAGATGTTCTTTGCCAGTTCGGTCCCGCGCATGCCGACCGACGGTCTCCCGGTAATCCGCTGTTGAGCTGACCAGAGTATTCGGTCTTGGGTGTCCGGGGATTAGCGGCGGCCAAACAGCCGCCTTGGGAGGCAGGTTAGCGAACCGTGGGATCTGCGAAGCACTTGCGCATATATTCGCAGCGATAAGAACCTTGAAGGTGCATCATGTCGCCCTTCGCCGGGGATATGAAGTTGCAAACCTCATCGAGCCCCTGCGGAGTTAACCAGCCATAGCGGCGACCGCGCTGGACGGCAAAGCAGTCGGCCGTCTCTTCGTCAGGTCCGCGAAACTGATGCCCGCATTCATGCGCGTAAATCCACTTCTTTACGGGGGACGAGACGCGCGCGAGTAGTTTCGGATTCATGATCAGGAAGCCGGGGTAAGCGGCGCCGTAATCGTCGAGATTGGGATCTAGTACCGTCGGGCGCCGCCCGCACAATTGCTTAGCGCCATCGAGCTTGAGGCCGCCTGCCGGCAGAATGCGTGCATCCCCACCGACGTAATCGACGTATTCTTCCGGACTTGGCGGGTTTTCAGCCGCGGCTGGGGGAGCGAACAGCATAAGGCTCACCGCCACGATTGCCAGAAGCACCGGTAATACTATCGGTCTCATGAATGCGCCCCTCATTCCCAATCCCACCATTCAGCATAAACAGCTGTAAATATGTGTCGGGAACATGATTAATGTTTGGTTTCTTTCTGACTGACCACCTCGAGTATTTAGCTTTTAATGCTCGATTTCGGCGTCTCCGGCCCCGTTGCCCCCTTCGCTCAGCCCTCATCTTTATGCTGGCCCGTAAGTGGCCACATTTCAACCCCGGCAGGTTTGATTGACTCTCGCGTGGTGCGGTAATGGACCAACCGCTGTGTTGGAGCGGGATGCGAGAGCCGATCAGCTCATGGGTGTTTTTGGGCAACCAGGATCGCCTCGCGTAGCGTGAGATGAAGTTCTTCGCCGTCATCGTGTGGCTTCAGGAAGGTTGATAGGGCGGACGGCTGCCGGATGATCTGTTCCAGCTGACGCACAGTCTCGGGCGTGCAACGCATCCTTTCAACCCAGGGCCGGAAAGCCATTTCCTTTTCCAGCAACGTACAGCTTCGCGGTTCGAATCCGGACTTGCGTTTGAGTTCGGTCCACTCCTCAACGCTGAGTGCGCGGGCGTGGCTTGGATCACGCAGTTTTTCGAATGCATTGTAGGCTTCTGCGACGGTTGAAACATCGCTGGCCGTCAGCCCCGGCACTGTGTCCTGGTCGGGCGGGACATTATCGACAACGGCGAGTATGCCACCGGGGCGCAGGACGGCGTGGGCCTCTTCGATGAAGCGGCCGATGGCGGGGAAGTGATGGGCGGCCAACCGGCAGGTTACCAGATCAAAACGTTCGGCTTCGAAGGGAAGATCTTGTGCATCGGCGGTGGCGGTCGAAACGTTTGCGAGGCCGCGTTCAGCGGCGAGCTTACCAGTCTCGCTCAGCATCTCGGCGGTGATGTCGCTGGCGATCACGTGAGCCACGTGAGGGGCGAAGCTCATTGCTGTGTGTCCTGCGCCTGTGGCAACGTCGAGAGCGTGCCAATGGGATTGCGGCTCGACCAATTCAACAAGCAGGGCGAGACTAGCACCGCTGCGGTGAACTTCACATTCGGCGTAGGCTTTGGCCGAGGGGCCGAATTGTTGCTCAACGATGGACTTGGGCATGCGGGCTCCTTGCATGCGGGCGCGTCGCTCTACGAATGTCCCGGACGGTCGTGTCTGCGCTGCCCGGACAGCGCTCATTCCTATCAGTCATCGTCTCCCTCCTGGGGGTTACGATGAACCGGACGGTCTCTCTTGCGCAATCAGCTCAATCTGTCCTGTGAGTGCTGACGGCGAACAGTTGCCGGCCTGCTCCACTTTAATCCGTGAAGCAGGCATCCGAATGGCCCTGACAGGGACCAAGGCGTAACAGCATACTGCGATGACGCTTGGCGTATTCGGCTGTTACGCTGACACGGGACGCGCTGTACAGATTCCGGTTTGGCTTGCGGGCTGGACGAGCGGTGCCATCCTGAGGCTTGGGGCGCCGCGCTTTTGGACGAGGCTGCTTGCGGGGGGCTGCCCTGAAATCTGGTTTCGCCTGGGCGATCTTTTGCTGATCACCACCGGCTTCATCATTTCTTTGGTGTTGATCGGGTGCGTGCTCGGCCTTTCTTTCTGGCCGGCGGCGCTTGCCCTCTCCGTAACTGCGTGACGTTTTACCTGGGGCTTTATTCGCTCCTGCAGCGCGTTGCGACTTGTGAGGGTTCGTGCGTGGCCTGCTCTCTCTGCCAGCTCCCTTTGCTTCGGCCGTCAACGTGCTGTCATTGCGACGATCGACGGTTGGGATTGTCTGGCGTATCAGCCTTTCGATGCTCCGCAATAGATCGCGTTCTTCGTTATCACAGAGAGAAATCGCGCTGCCTGAGGCACCGGCTCGCGCGGTTCGTCCAATACGGTGGACATAGGCTTCGGGAACTTCAGGCATCTCATAATTGACGACGTGAGAGACGCCATCGACGTCGATCCCACGCGCCGCGATATCGGTTGCTACCAGCACCCTGATCTTCGCCTCGCGGAATGCGTTGAGTGCAATTTCGCGCTGGCGTTGGCTTTTGTTGCCATGAATGGCCGCAGTATCGATGCCGCAGGCGGTCAGATGCCGGGCAACCCGGTCCGCGCCACGCTTGGTGCGCGTGAAGACCAATGTATGCGACATCGCTTCGTCGGCGAACAATTCAACAAGGAGCGCCTTCTTCTTCTTGGCTTCAATAAAGATGATGCGCTGCGCAATACGATCAACCGTCGTGGCAGTTGGAGTAACCGAGACCTTAACCGGCTCGCGCAGCAAGTTGTCGGCGAGGTGCGCAATTTCTTTCGGCATCGTTGCGGAGAACAGCAGGCTTTGACGCCGCGCCGAAAGGTTTGAAATGATCCGCTGGATCGGTCTCAAGAATCCAGCGTCGAGCATTTGGTCGGCTTCGTCGAGGACCAGGATTTCCGTGCCGCTGAGCTGGACCTTGCGGTCCGCGATATGATCGAGGAGGCGGCCAGGGGTCGCGATCAGAATGTCGACACCCTTTGCCAGCGTCCGTATCTGGGGCCCATGCGGAATACCACCGAACACGATGCCAACTGTTAGGCCAAGGTGCCGGCCATAGGTCTTGAAGCTTTGGCCGATTTGGGACGCGAGTTCGCGTGTTGGAGAAAGTATCAGTGCCCGACAACCCTTACGCGGGGTCGGGGTACGGTTCGTGGCCAGGCGATGCAGAATAGGAAGTGCGAAAGCCGCCGTCTTGCCGGTGCCGGTTTGCGCGATGCCGAGGATGTCGGAGCCTGCAATTGCCGCCGGAATGGCCTGAGCCTGGATGGGAGTCGGAGTGGTGTAACCTTCGCCTTCAAGCGCCTTTAGGATCTGCGCGGCAAGGCCAAGTTCATTAAATTGGGTCACTTAGTCGCTTTCATGTGTCGTCGGATCCCGCGCGCACGGCAACGCATGGGTTGCGTTCCGCTTGCCGGAATCCAAAGCTCGACGCCCCCATGGCTGGGGCAATCTATTGGGAAAATGTATCTGGGGAGCTCGTATGGCGGACATGCTGGCGCTCAAGGACGATACGAGACGCCATGCACGTCCGTCGCTTCATGCACCTACAGCGTCGAAAATCGCCCAGGTAACTGCAGCGGTCATGTTGCATGCTGCGGTGCACAAGTCAACCGAAGCTGCGATGGGCATCATAACGGACCCCTGGAATAATGGGATCAACTTGTTGGCGGCCGGCTCTGGGGAGCGCAGGTTCAATGCCGGTTGGAGAGGCCGCATTGCCTACGAACAGATGCCAAAAAGCGGACAGCTGGTTTTCGTCTGGTGGTCATCGATGGAGCCGTTGACGAAGGCGAGGGCCTGTCCAGCGCGATGATGTGTGGGATGTTGGAGGGATTTGTGATCTCTGATAGATAGTTCTGGATTACGGGGTCAATAAACGACATGTAATAACCAGTTCGGCGCTGGACGGAGTCCAGTGAACTTCAGTTGGTTACATCGTCCGCTGAAAAAATAAGGCCCCGTAGCTCAGCAGGATAGAGCATCAGATTCCTAATCTGAGGGTCACAGGTTCGAATCCTGTCGGGGTCACCAATCAAATCAATGACTTAACGGTTTGATTCGTAGGCTAACGAACTTCGTTAGTTCAAATCTAGTTCAAGTCGTCGCCGTGTTCGCAGTCGCCGTTCAAGAGCATCCAAAGCGCGTGCTCTGCCTCTTGCTGCATTGCCTTAAACTCAGGATGCGCCTCTAGCGCCTCAGCTATCTTGGCGTAGTAGTCTAGCCATTCAGCTTCTCCGGCGAGGATTCCAGGGCGATCGATCATCCAAAATGTTTGCGTGTCGGGATCCGCGATCAAGGCGACCTCCATGGGTGAAAGAGTCGGGCGGCATCAGAGCGTGAGGCGCCAACGCCACCTGATCCATTCCATCGGAGACTGAGATGGAAACAGTTAAGCCGGAAGCTCGCTCAAAAAAACCTGATGTATGCTTTGCATCACAGGTTTAATCACGTAACGGACGCGCAGCGGCGCAAGTACAGCAAGTGCAAGAACTGGAAGACCGGGAAGTGGGAAAAATGCCGGTTTTGATGAGGTGCTCAGTCGCGGCGCGCGTAGCCATTGCCTGCTTGTGGATGGCGACGCTAAGCTTGTCTGGCCCAGCTCAAGCCAAGATCCCAAAGCCTACCTGCGAACGAACGAAAACGGCGGGTTGAGCGTGCCTGCTTGATAGACACCCGGCGTTGCCCAACCCGCCTCTCGCAACAATCAAAGGAGACCTGATGGATTAGAAAGCGCCGGAAGCCCACGGCGTGATGCCGTTTCGCTGGTGACGAACGCCTTACTGAAACGGACTGAGCCGGAGCTGAGAACCCACCCCAACTCCGGCTCAAGTGACAGAAGCGGCGAGATAATGCGCCTCAGTCACACATCACAGCGACTAGGAACCTCGCCACCATGAATTTGAACGAGTGCGGGGCAACGAGATGACCAAAAATCGTTGCCCCGCTCATCGCTGCTCAGTCAGGAAAGTTCCCCCGACCTGAGAGCGCGCGATTCGAATTGAAAGGGCGACAACACCGAAATCTCTAAAGGTTTCGTCGCCCTATGCCGCCCCTCCCGTCAATGACCGTCGAAGAAAGGAGCGGCAATCTGAAATGGATGCGGCGGACCTAGTCACGCTCGCTCATCGACTCGATTATTCGCTAGGCTTCCCTCTATCGATGCTCGCCGATGGTGAGACCGTGATGTGGTGGATGAACTGTTGGACGTGATGCTTGGGGTTTCCGCATCCGGGGATGTGTTTGTGGTAGTCCTGAATCGTCCAATATTCCTTGATGCCAACAACGGAATACTCCTTGCCGGTCTTGCCGTGAGCGGTGCCCTGTAGAGTGAGTTTTTCGCCAAACTGGTATCGCAGGGGAGCGTCAAGCATCATGTCGAAGGTCTTGCCGCCCATGACCGTTATGCGAAGCCAACTCCGTTGCGGTGATGGCTCTGGCCATTCTAAACCCTCGCACTTGTCCTTGTCGTCGTCGTCTGCCGCACTCAACTGCGACGGTGACAGAGCCATGAACATCAATGCGTGTCAACGCCGGAGCAAAGTTAGGCCAGTTCAGCGCGGACATGGTGCTCGAACCGTTCCAGGACGCCGCCGATCGCGCCGTAGAGCTGTTGTCCGGCGCACCGGAAGAGGAACGCACCGACATCCGCGGTATCGACACCGAAGAGAAACAAGTGTCATGAGCATTTCAACGCAGTCGTCTGCCTCAGCCTGGAGTACAACCGGAAGGGTTCAGAGCCTGGACACGGCATTCCATGGCCTGACGGCCGAGACACGCACTGGACGCAGCTCGAGACGGATTTGAAGGGCTGAGCGCCGAGGAAGCCGTCAGGCGACGCGACACCTTCGGCGCAAACCGCCTTCCCGAACCACCCAAGCGCAGCCCGGTCTTACGGTTCCGGTCCATTTCCACAATCTGCTCATCTACGTTCTGATCGCTTCGGCAGTCGGTGACAGCCGCGCTCGGCCACGTGATCGATACTGGCGTCATCCTCGCGGTGGTGATCGTCAACGCCGTGATCGGGTTCATCCAGGAAGGCCGCGCGGAACAGGCAATGGAGGCAATCCGGGATATGTTGTCGCCGCGTGCCGCGTGCTTCGCGAGGACAACGCAGAGCGTTGACGCGGCAGATCTGGTGCCCGGCGATCTTGTGTTGGTAGAAGCTGGCGATCGCGTGCCGGCCGATTTGCGACTTGTCGCTTCTCGCGGTCTTAAGGCCGAGGAAGCGATACTCACCGGCGAATCGGTACCGGTTGAAAAGACCACCGCCCCGGTTTCCTTCGATGCGTCGCTTGGCGACCGCCGCTCGATGTTGTTTAGCGGCACGATGGTTGTGGCCGGCACGGGCGCGGCGTCGTGGTAGCGACCGGCAAGCACACCGAGATCGGTTCGATCAGTGGCATGCTGTCAAAATCGAAACGTTGGCCACGCCGCTCGTGCGTCAGATGGATGTCTTCGCCCGCTGGCTGACCGTATTCATCCTGATTATTGCCGCCTGCCTGCTGACCTACGGTTACTTGTCGGCCACATGTCGTTCAGCGAACTCTTCATGGCCGTTGTGGGCCTTTCGGTGGCCGCAATTCCCGAAGGCCTACCTGCGGTGTTGACGATTACGCTGGCGATCGGGGTCCAGGCTATGGCAAGGCGCAACGCCATTGTGCGCCGATTGCCCGCAATCGAAACGCTCGGCTCCGTATCGGTCATCTGCTCGGACAAGACCGGTACGCTCACTCGTAACGAGATGCTGGCGGCAACGCTCGCCGCAGCTGAACACATCTATTCTATCGGTGGTGAAGGTTATTCGCCCGAAGGCGCGATCCGGTGGCGTGATGCGGACGTGAACCCCAAAGATCATGCCATTCTGATGGAGTTTGCCCGCGCGGCAGGGCTGTGTAACGACGCCATGCTGAATCGTGTGGGTGACGGCTGGCAGTGCGGACGGTGACCCGATGGAAGGTGCACTGCTCGCCTTGGCCGGGAAAATCACAGGCGAAGGGCATGACCTTTGCGCTCCTGGACACGAACCGACGTAATCCCATTTGATACCGAGCATCGCTACATGGCGGTGCTGCATCACGACCACGAGGGCCACGCCTTCATTCATGTCAAGGGGGCTCCGGAAGCCGTGCTCTCGATGTGCGCGGACCAGCGGGCTGCCGACGGAAGCGCAGCGCCACTTGATCCAGACCATTGGCACGAGATGCTGGAAAGCCTGGCGTCGGAAGGACAGCGGGTCATCGCGGTCGCGAGCCGCGCTGTCGCGCCGGAGCATACGGTGCTGAACAGCTCCGATCTTGACGGACAGCTGACGCTGATCGGTTTGATCGGCCTGATTGACCCGCCTCGGCCTGAGGCAATCGACGCGGTCGCCGAATGTCATGCAGCCGGAATACGAGTCAAGATGATCACGGGCGATCATGCGGCGACGGCACGCGCCATCGCTGCCCAGATCGGTCTGATGAATACGGACCGTGTCCTCACCGGCGCCGAGATCGAGGCGATGGATGATGCGTCTTTGGCAAGTATGGCGGCCGATACGGACATTTTTGCGCGGACATCGCCCGGGCATAAGCTTCGCCTCGTCAGCGCGCTGCAGTCGCGCGGCCTGACGGTGGCAATGACCGGTGACGGCGTCAACGATGCACCGGCCTTGAAGCGCGCCGATGCCGGCATTGCAATGGGGCTTAAGGGCAGCGAGGCGGCCAAGGAAGCCGCGGAGTTCGTCCTTGCCGACGACAACTTCGCCTCGATTGCCGCAGCAGTCCGCGAAGGCCGGACGGTCTATGACAACATCAAGAAGGTCATTAGCTGGACGCTTCCCAACGAATGCGGGTGAGGCGATGACGATCGTTGTCGCGTTGTTTGCCGGTATGGCGCTGCCGATCACGGCCGTGCAGATCCTCTGGATCAACCTGATCACAGCCATCACGCTTGGCCTTGCACTGGCTTTCGAGCCAACGGAGCCTGGCACGATGCGACGGCCTCCGCGGCCACGCAACGAACCCTTGCTAACGGGCGATTTGATCTGGCACGTTGTCCTGGTCTCCGGCCTGTTCCTGCTCGCCGTGTTCGGGATCTTCACATATGCAACCGATCGAGGTTATCCGCTTGCGCTTGCCCAGACGATGGCAATGAACATGCTTGTCGTCCTGGAGATCTTCCATCTCTTCTTCATCCGCAACATCCATGGGACATCACTGACCTGGGAGGCCGTGCGAGGAACGAGGGTCGTATGGGCCTGTGTGATTGGCGTGACCACAGCGCAGTTCGCGATCACCTACCTGCCCCCGATGCAGGCGGTATTTGGAACGCATGCTGTATCGTTCTTCGACGGCGTCTTGATCGTTGCCGTCGGCGTTGTTTTCTTCGCCCTGATAGAAACAGAAAAGCAGATGCGCCTGGCGTTTCGGCGTCCTTCGGAAGTTGCGGCAAGTCAATCAGGAGCGGAGTTTTAACAAAGCACCATGTCCAGCGAATGTCGCCCTATGGCCTGTCGCCTCCGTCACCCTTCATTCGCTACAAGACCGCTCCTGACTGAGATGCCAAGCTTAAGAAAGTTCTTGCAATGCAGGAACCATCCACTTGGCGCAGCTTTGAAACGATCTCTTCCGGCTTGGTTGCTCTTGCCCATCAGTTAGTCCTCCTCAAGGTCAATACCCTTACTGCGAGT
The DNA here is from genome assembly GCA_963753045.1 of uncultured Alphaproteobacteria bacterium. Taxonomy (GTDB): domain Bacteria; phylum Pseudomonadota; class Alphaproteobacteria; order Rhizobiales; family Hyphomicrobiaceae; genus Filomicrobium. The sequence continues at coordinate 48,828 of CAVWAT010000011.1, read as the reverse complement.
CGGACCGCTTCAGTGCGGGAGGACCACCACCACTAAGCGCAGCAGCCAGAACGGCCATAGCTGGTGCAATGATCAGCAAGGTGATGCCCCGGTACGCCAGATCCATGAGTAAGACAAGCGCGACGACAACCGTAATTACGCCAATCATGGTGTCGATTTAGCCTTTGCTGGATTGCGCGTTCCGCTCATGAGATGGGCGGGCCGAAGGCTCTCTTCCAGAACGAAGTGGGGGTTGAAGGTCGTTCGAACCCCGAGGTCCTGCCCATGCTTAGTTAACCAATCATCAGCCGTACGTCGACCAAGGTCATGAAGAAATTCTAAGAACTTCCACTCAGCATTGAGCTTGCTTGAAGCGCCCAGCTTACGCATTTGTTCGTCGGCGGCAATGCAGTGCAAGCGCGTGTCGCGATAGGCTTCTCTTTCGAGATTCTCCTCGTGAATAATCTCCGCCAAAAAATAGAGGGAACGAAGTTCTTTTAGGAGACTTGCGTTGAACGTAATCTCATTGAGACGGTCGTCGATTTCGTAAGCCGACTTCGGGATTTCAGGCCTCTCGAAGGGATTTATACGGACAATGATCAAGTCTCGCGCTTTTGTCTCGTCCACCAAGGGGAAGAGTGGTGGATTACCCATGTAGCCGCCATCCCAATAAGCTTCACCGTCGATTTCAACGGTGTGTGACAGGAATGGTAGACATGCGGATGCCAGCACTGCATCGACGCTTATGTTGGGCTGGCGAAAAACCTTAGGGCGTCCCGTCCGCACATTCGTAGCGCCAAGGAACAGCTGAACAGAATTGCAGTTGTTGATGCCATTGAAGTCGAAAGTCTTCTTCACAAGGTCCCGCAGCGGATCTAAGCCAAATGGGTTCAGTTCGTAGGGAGAAAAGTTTCGGAAGAAATTCTTGTACCAGCGAAATACTGGCAAATCAGCAAGGGCCCATCGCCCTCTAACGCGGTTCAAATAGGAGCGCTGCAGCGGGCTGAAAAGGGCGGCCTTGCTGACAGCCATCCAGTAGGTTCGGAGCTTCTCCTGAGCCGCCTCCGGACCCCCATGGGCGAGCCCCTCTACGACTGCACAAGCATTCATTGCACCAGCACTCGTACCACTTATGGCATCGACGTGAAGCCGGTCGTCCTCCAGTAGTCGATCAAGGACACCCCAGGTGAATGCTCCATGGGAGCCGCCTCCTTGGAGTGCCAAGTCGACAGGGATACGATTTTCTGAGCTCATAGCCAGTACCTAGTAGTAGTTCTACTGGACCTCCAAATATACGCTCGGAGCACTCGAAGCCATGCATGCAGCCGAACGTGGGCGCACCGTTACTTGGTAAACTATACAACGGGCGACGCTTCGGATTTGATCGGCGTCAATGGCGGTAACGCACCTCCGATTTGAGGAAGTTACCACCTTTCCTCGAAGTTCTGTTGTGACGTACTGACATTATCGGGAACGAGATCAAAAGTGGCATTAAGTCCTACTGACAGACTATTGCGGTTGAAGCATGTCTCAGTATAGAAAGTGAAGCGTCTATGTGCCGGAGGGAAGCGGGCCGCGTTCGATGATTCGGGTTTCCGCGGAAATGCTCATGGGGTTGAGGTGCTTGCCGCAGCACCAACCATGTCGGTAGGAAAGTCTGCCTCGGAAAAGGCGGTCAATTATACCAAGCACTAAAGTCAATTATGCCAAGCACTAGAAAATTTCATCCACTTGACAACCCAGAGCGATTGTCTCGGGATTTTTCTCGTATTGGACGATTTGGGTTTTGGATCCAGTTGGCCCTTTTAATCATTCCACTGGCGCTCCTTATATACCTCCTATTTTTAAGGGCGCCGGAGCCCACACGTGCTTTTGCGATAGATTTTTCAAACTATCTATCCATTGGAAGTCTAGTGGTTCTCTTATTCACGACGTTCTGGTTCTACAGATATATGGTTCTGGCAAAAAAGATTGCAGATCCCGAACGCCGGCCACCCCGAGAAGCTGTAACAAACATAGTCTGGATCGGCATCTGGGCGGGATCTATTGGTATCTTCTTTTCGATGATCTTGCTTCTTAGCGCGGTCGGGAGGCTTCTCTTTAATTTACTGACTGTGCCGCCAGGCGTCATGATCGCCCCAACCGGAGGTGGCGCTTCGGTTGAGTTCGTTACCGCTGCTGACGCAGTTACACTTATGTCGGTGGTTATCGTTCTTGCGGCCGAGTTGATTGTTCTGGGCATGTCGATTTGGTTGCTTTTCCGGGCAACTCGGGCGGGCACCAGCGGCGCGACAGTTGAAACTTGAGTAACCATCGATCGGTTCGTAGCTTGGCAAGAGTAAGGATCCACTTGACATAATAAACGGCGTCCGGCCGGATCGCACCTCTATAGCGAGTCTGCCTGAGAAATGATGCTCCGATGACGCAGTTGCAGGACTTCTCCCCGTTTTCGCAGTCTCTCATCATAATTGCAGCTGTCGCGGTTACGCTGCTGTTTGTGAACTTGGCAGCTCCGGTACTCAGTCCAGTTCTGCTGGCTGTTTTCATTGCGATCGTGTCCCTACCAGCGTTGCGGTGGATGACGCGGCATGGCGTTCCCAAGTGGATAGCTTTGGCGACCATACTGTTTGTGCTGTTTGATTTTGGAAGCATCCTGGCCTTGCTGGTGACCAGTGGTCTGGAAGGCTTCCGGGAAAATCTGCCGGGCTATCAGCAGCGTGTCGAATTGCTGAGCGAGCAGCTTGGAAACTGGTTGGAGGCTGCAGGCCTAGAAGGCTTCCGGGCCGCGCTTCCAGACATGGTCGACGCTCGCAAAGTCGTCACTCTCGTCCGTGCCACGCTGGCGGGCATCGGAAATACGCTGGGCGTCGGCCTCCCTGTTTTGCTGACCGTCGCATTCATTTTGGCAGAAGCTTCGAAACTGGGACCAAGAATAAGGAAAGCCTTTGGTGCCTCGGAGAGTTTTCAAGATCAATTCGACCGTGTGCTTAAGTCCCTCAGCCAGTACATGTTGATCAAGATCATCTCCAGCTTCGCGACGGGGCTGGTTGTATGGATCTTTTTGTGGGCCTTGGGAATCGACTTCGCCGCACTATGGGCCATCCTCGCGTTTGTCTTGAACTTCATACCCTTCGTTGGCGCCATACTGATGATGATTCCTCCAGTCTTGTTGGCGATTGTTCAAGCCGACTTGAAGTCGGCACTGCTCGTTGCCGTCGGCTTCATTGCCGCAAATACGATCATTGGCAATGTGCTGGAGCCACGCTTTATGGGACAGGGCCTTGGTATCTCCAAGTTGACCGTATTCTTGTCTTTGATCTTCTGGGGATGGCTGCTTGGCACGATTGGCGTCTTTCTTTCAGTACCGCTGACTGTTATCTTGATCGTGATGCTCGATGCCAATGAGAACATGCGCCCGCTCGCGGTTCTGCTGCGCACTGATACAGACGAGCCTACGACTTCTGAAGACATATAGGCAGTGCCGATACAGGTGTGTCGGATGTTATGACGACGCCTTGACTTCGTGAATACTGCTTGTTCATTCCGCTCTAACGGCAGGCTTTGCCGTCACCGTCTAGCTCCCTCTCGTGTTTTTATTCAGTTTTGATATATTGCCTGGAATGTAGACCCACGACATCTGGGCGACATAGAACGCTATCCTTAGGTGGTGAGCAGTAGGTCGACGCTGAGCGTGGCGGTTAACCCTGGTGCCCCTGGGCCTATCCCGGCATGGTATCGCCGGTCCTGAAGAAGATTTGTCCAAGCAGGGCTGGTCACGCTTTATAGCAAAGGGCCACTGTCCCCGAAGCGGTATTTCCAAGGGCGATGCTATTTCAACCGCACCCGCTTTTAATAGAGGGCGGCGATTGTTATGCCGAGCTAGCAAGAAAATTTTTTAAGGCCACTACAACTTTATGGTATGACAATTCGAAAGAAGATTATGAAAACTCCTATGTCTCTGCTCCTGTTCGTACTGCTCGTTTGTGGGGCATTAATGGCAATGTACTTGCCCGCCTCCTCACAGAAACAGCTAGACATCATGATTCCGGCAACGAAGATCGAAAAGCTGATTTCTGGAAGGTCCGAAGTTTCAGCGGAAGCTTTGCTCGGATTGGTTGACGAGGCGCTGAATCTGATCCAATAACCTACAAGCCAGAGCCGACCTGCCAAGCTGGTAATTGCTATCGGGTTTGTTCCGGGAACCGACGCTGTAGCTGTGTCTCATGGCGTTCTAGATGTCACTGTTCGCCATGCCGCATGTAGGCTGTTTTAAGGGCAGCGACAAATCTAGTGGTTCTGGCCAATAGAACAGTGACAGTGAAAATACCAACGTTCATCGTGGGAATCTACGCAATTAGGGTTTCAATCTCGTTGCCTTGCGCCAACCAAGTCTGGCCATAACTCGGCTATGGCGGTATAGGATACGCTTATTGGCCAATTGTGGTCGCAATTGCGGTAACGTGGCCGATTTCGGTGTCCACGGGTCTCTTAATTAATTGCGACAAGAGAAAGATTTAGTGAAATCGGCAAAGGCCGAGTTGGGCCGTGGCGGAGCCGAAGTGTCGTCAAGCGTCACTTTTGCTCATGGCCGTGATGGCAGCGTCCGGCGTGGTCATGGTAGGCGTGGTGATGGTGGCCACGCTCGAGGCTGCCGTGGCCGCCATAGGCGCCGCCTCCCGGCTCAAAGGGTCGGGTCACCTCAGTGACGTTACCACCCGGCCGGCGCACCATGTCAGCCAGTACATGGTCTGGCTCGATGTAAATAGCGGCTGCGGTGATCTCAGCCGGGGTGGGACGATTGCCGATGTGCTAGGCGATTTTGGTCAGCCCCAACGACGTGTCGGCGGTAATTGCAAGAGAGGTTCAGCGGCGGCGCGGACCGCCACGAAGCGGCCATCGTCAAGTGCCAGGCCATCGCCATGGTAGGTGGCCCCGGCGAGGTCGAGCAGGAATGGCTCACCGCTGTCCGTGGTACAGGCTGCGCGGCGGCGATAGCGCTCCTCGCGTGTAAGCGTTATGGTCAGCTACCATAATGGATTGTGCCCTAATTCCCCGAAGTCACGCGCTTTCATACTAAACTATACTTATGGCTTGATGACGACAATTGTCTTCGACTAGTACGATGCTCCTCTTGGTGGGGCTGCGGTGCCATCGTGGATGCATGTAAGCTTTGCTTAGGCGGCCCGGTCATTGTTACCGGTCCGCCTGGGCCATGCGCCTCATCCGGCTGCTGGTCGGTGGGCTTCTTGATCGTGAGGTCCTCGAGATCGCTAATCATGTCGTACGCGCGGTGGTCGAAGTCGATGGGTAGCGGCGAGAATGCAGTAGAAGAGCTGCGAGGGGACTGCGCCCCGCCCTGCGGCTCATATATTCCTCCACATCCCGACGACGCAATTCTCCGCATTGGCAGAGCCTCGAGGTCGGGCAATAGGGTAAACCGCCCTCATTGCGTAAGGCAAGATTTATGAGGGCTGAAGGATGATCGAGAACCTAATGCATGATGTGTGGAAGCAGTCAACACACCCCCGTGGGCGTCAATAACAGCTTTCGCTCAGATAGAATTGTCAAACACATCGTGCTTCCAGCGCACAGCGGTTGGCTGCTTTGACAGAAAGCGCCGGATGCAGCAAGCTTGGGCTCATTTAGAAGAAGCCTTTCAGGAAGTACGCCGATGACCGCTCCCACGCACCGGAACCCGAACCAACCGCATTTCCACCCCAAGGGCAAGATGCCCACCGACCATACCCGTGCGCGGTTCTCCGGCCAGCGCGCGCACGCGCCTGCCCTTCCACGACACGCGCGACTTCGAGGAATGTGCGCGCGGCCTGATCGCGAAGATGGAGGACATGCAGATCACGGCCGATGCCGGGCACGTCGCCTGGGACATGGGCAAGTTCGCCTTCATCGACGAAGCCGACACCGTACGACAGCATCCACCCGTCGCTGCTGCGCATAGGCCAAGCTGAACAAGAACTACGGGCTCTACGAGGTCGTCCCCGGCATCTACCAGATCCGCGGCTTCGACCTGTCGCAGATGACCTTCGTGCGCGGCAAGACCGGCTGGATCGTGTTCGACGTGCTGATCACGGCCGAGACCGCCCGCGCGGCGGCTGGGAGCTCTTCCGAGAGCATGTGGGCGACGGCCTGCCGATCACGGCGGTGATCTATTCGCACACCCATGTCGACCACTGGGGCGGCATCAAGGGCGTGGTGTCGAGAGGCGGACGTGCGCGCCGGCAAGGTCGAGATCATCGCGCCCGCGGGCTTCATGGACAACACGGTCGCCGAGAACGTTTATGCCGGCAACGCGATGAACCGCCGGGCGTTCTACCAGTACGGCGTCCTGCTGCCGGTCGACCCCTACGGCTACGTCACGCAGGGCCTCGGCCAAGGCACGTCGCGCGGGGCCGTCACGCCTGATCGCGCCGACGCGCGATCGTCAGCGAGGCCTTCGAGGAGTTCGAGGTCGACGGCATCCCGATGGTCTTCCAGAACACGCCCAACACCGAGGCGCCGTCGGAGATGAACACCTACATCCCCGGGATGAAGGCGCTCTGGATGGCCGAGAACGTCACGCCACGCCTGCACAACATCTACACGCTGCGGGGCACGCCGGTGCGCGACGCGCTCAACTGGTCGAAATACATCGACGAGGCGCTCTATCGCTTCGGGCAGGAGGCGGAGGTGATGTTCGCCGCGCACCACTGGCCGCGCTGGGGCAACGACCGGATCCAGGAAGTGCTGCGCGCCCAGCGCGACATCTACGCCAACATGCAACAACCAGGTGCTGCACCACGCCAACAACGGGCGTCACGATCAACCAGATCCACAACGTCTACGAGCTGCCGGAGAGCCTGCAGCAGCACTGGCACGTGCCGCGGCTACCACGGCTCGCCCGAGCACAACGCCCGCGGCGTGATCCAGCGCTATCCTGGGCTTCTGGGACTGCAACCCGGCCACGCTGATCCCGCTGTCGCCCGAGGACTCGGCCCCGCTCTACGTCGAGATGATGGGCGGGGCGGAGGCGATCCTCGCCCGAGGCAGCGAAGCTTTACGACGCGGGCGACTACATGCTGGCCGTCGAGATCCTGAACAAGCTCGTCCACGCCGAGCCGGACAACCAGGAGGCCAAGGACCTGCTGGCCGACGTCTTCGAACAGATCGGCTACCAGCAGGAGAACCCCGGGCTGCGCAACAGCTTCCTCGCCGGGGCCTCGAGCTGCGCTCGGGCATTCCCGCAGGGCGCGATCGCCAAGCGTCGAGCGCCGGACGTGATCCGCGCGATGTCGACCGAGCTGTTCCTGAACTTCCTCGGCATCCGGATGGACAGCGCGAAGGCCGAGGGACATCGCTTCACCATGAACCTGATCACGCCGGACAACGGCGAGGAGTTCATCGTCGAACTGAGCAACGCGACGCTGACCAATATCAAGGGCTATCAGGCCGCCAGACGCCGACCTGACGCTGACGATCAACCGCGCGGACCTCGACGAGACGCTGATCGGCGCCAAGACCCTTGAGGCGCATTTGGGGGACGGCACGGCGAAAGTCGAGGGCGACCCGTCGATCCTGCAGCACGCTCGCCGGCATGCTCGTCGACTTCACGCCGACCTTCGAGGTCTTCCCGGGCACGCAGCAGGAGGCGCCCGGCGCCCGCTGGCGCACGATCCCTTCGATACCGAGGAAATGAAGGAGGTCGTGCCGGAGTGATACCGAGTCGCGTCCAAGAAGCGCAGCGGCGAACTGCCTACGGTCCCCCGGATCCCGGGTCTCAGGCAAAGGCCGGGACGATGGCGCATGCCGGCCGAGCTGAAGCTGGAGCGTGGGAACATCGGCGCCGACCTGGTGGCCGGCGCGACCTTCGCCATCGTCAACGTGCCGCAGGGCATGGCCAACGCCATTCTGGCCAGGCGTCAATCCTGTGGCTGGGCTTTATGCCCTGATGGTGGCGATGCCGGTTGGCGCGCTCTTCACCAGTTCGGTGTTCATGAACGTCTCGACGACCGGCGCGTCTGTCCGTGGCGGCCGGCGAGGCGCTTGATCCGTTCGAGGGCGAAGAGAAGCTGGGAGCGCTCGTGGCGCTGGTGCTGCTGGTGGGGGCCTTCCAGATGGTTTTCGGGCTGCTGCGGCTCGGACGGCTGATCCGCTTCGTCTCCATCGCCGTGATGACCGGCTTCATCACCGGCATCGCGCTTCTCATCATGTTCGGCTCGGTGTCGGACATCACGGGCTTTTCGAGCGACCAACCGAACCATCTTCTGCGCCTCGCGCATACGGCGATGAACTGGCGCATCCTCGATCCGCCAGACCGTCGCCCTCGGTATCGCGACCGTCGCCCTGATCCTCGCCTTCCAGCGCACGCCCGCACGGAAGTTCGCGTTGATCCTCGCGCTGGCTGCGACGACGGACTCGCCGTCGTTATGGCGCAGGTCGCCGGCGAAAGCACGGCGGTGCTGGTGGGCGACATCGCCACCATCCCGCGCAGCCTGCCCTACCCGGTCCTGCCCGACCTTGCCCAATTGCCAGCAATCGCCTTGCCGGCCTTCGCGATCGCGATCATCGGCCTGATCCAGGGCGCCGGGGTCGGCCAGAGCTATCCGAACCCGGACGGCAGCTTCCCCGATACCTCGCGCGACTTCGTGGGGCAAGGCGCGGCCAATCTCGCGGCCGGCGCGTTCAGCGCCATTCCCTGCGGCGGGTCGATGTCGGGCACGGCGGTCAACGTCCAGGCTGGCGCCCGCTCGCGCTGGGCGAACATCTTCGCCGGCGCCTTCGTAGTGCTGATCGTCTTGCTGCTGGTCGATCTGGTCAAACTGGTGCCGATGGCGGCGCTCGGCGGGCTGCTGCTCGTCGTGGGCTTCCAGAACATCCAGCCCGAATCGATCCGGGCGGTCTGGGCGACAGGGCGGCCGGCGCGGGCGGCCATGGTGGCGACCTTCGTGGCGACGCTGTTTCTGCCGCTGCAATTCGCCATCCTGATCGGCGTCGCACTGTCGTTCCTGTTGCAGATCCTGCGGATGTCGAACCGCATCGAGGTACGCGAATTCGAGCTTGTCGACGGCGGCTTTCCGATCGAGAGACCGGCCCCGCTGCGCGCTCGGGCCCGGCGAGGTTCGGGTGCTGCGCATCCGCGGCTCGCTCTTCTTTGCTTCCGCGCAGGTGCTGGAGCCGCAACTTCCCGAGGTGGAGAGCGCACGGGGCATCGACGCTTATCCTTGTCCTGCGCGATGTCGACGACCTCGGTAGCACGGTGATCCGGCTGCTCGGCCGCTACGCAGCCGCCCTGGAGCGCGCCGATGGAACGCTAATGCTGGCCGGCGTGAGCGAGGAACTCCGCGGACAGCTCGAACGGACCGGCCTTGCGGCCGCGATCGGTCCCGAGAACGTCTTCTTGGAGCGTCCGGACCTCGGCGCTGCGCTGAACGAGCCGATCGCGGCGGCACGGGCACGCATGTCCGAACGAATGCCGGACGCGCCCCCCATGCCCGGGGAAGCGTGAGCCATGCCCAGCACCGTTCTACTCTTCACCGGTCTCGTGATCTTCGCTCAGATGTTCGACATCGGGCTGCGGCAGGATCCGGGCGACCTCGCGCGCCTGTTCGCCCAGCCCGGGCTTCTGATGCGCTCGCTGATCTCGGTACTGACCGTCGTTCCCCTCGCCGTCTACGTGTTGATCGCCGCGCTTCCCGTTCCGCCCGAGGTCGCCGTCGGGCTTGTGCTGCTGGCCGCGGCGCCGGGCGCCCCCGTAACGACCCGCCGCTCCGAGATGGCCGGCGCCGATGCGGGCTATGTCTCGGCGCTCCAGCTGACGCTCGCGGCCCTGGCCGTGGCGTTCATGCCCGCTGCGATCGCGGCCTTCGGTCTCGTTCTCGAGCATTCGGTGCCGGTGCCCGCGCCGGGCACCGTCGCCGCGCAGATCGCGCTCGTCACTATCCTGCCGGTGACGCTGGGCTGGCTCTTTGCACGCTTTGCGCCGGACCTCCTAAGGCGCCAAGCTCCGCTTCTCTCGCGCGCCGCAAGGCTGCTCTTCGTTGCGCTTGCGCTAGTCGTGGTGCTGGCCCTCGCTCTCGTGCCGGACCTGCGAGCGAAGATCCTGATCGGGTGGGCAGGCGCGGCGGCCGTTCTGGCGATGGCTGCGGTCGCGCTCACCTTCGGGCATTTGCTCGGAGGGCCGAGGGACGACCAGCGCGGCGGCCTTGCCACAGTGAGCTTAGCGCGCAATCTCGGCCTGGCCCTCTATGTCGCCGAAAGCGCGCCAGAGACGATCGATGGCATCCCGACAATCCTCACCTATGCGCTTCTCGGGATCCTGCTGGCCGTGCCCTATTCACTCTGGATCAAGCGCCGTGTCGCTGCGGGCTACAGCCAGCAGGCGCAGTGACGGAGATCGACGAAAGGCGGCGTCGCCTCCGCGCACCGGGCACTTTCACCCCAAGGGCAAGGCGCCCTCGGAGCGCACGATGCAGGTGCTCGCAGAGGCGAAAACGACGCTGCCCTTCGACGGCACGTGCGACCTCGAGGAGCAGGCGCGCTGTTTGCTCGCCGAGAGGACCGAACGGCGAATAATGGCGGATGCGGGCAAAGTCGCCTCCGACATGTCGGACTAAGAACTCCTTGAACGGAGATGGGGAGTTCGACAGCATCCATCCGTCCATGACCCGCATCGCGCGCGGCTCAACAGCAACTTTGGGCTCTACGAGGTGGGCCTCAGCGAAGGGCGACAATGGCGAAACATGGCTATGGAGCAGGGGGGCGTCGTCCCTACCACGCTCGGCTCACGAATGCCGGCAAACGTTCGAATTCTATTCCATCTCACCGAGTGCCACTGGTGTCGAAGTGTTCGGCCTAGCCCTACTTAAATCTATTTTATTTCAGCGTCTTGAAATAAATTCACCAAATGCGCGTAGTCATGAGGTCCAGAGAATATCGGCCCTGAGAGATCGCATTTGGGAACTCCTGGCGCCGGAGCCGGTGCTCTGCCCCTCTCATATTGCCCTCAAAAACAATGGCCTGCCCCCAATCACGGTGCCAGTGTTTAAGTTAGAACCCGGCCGCCCTTGGCCAGCATCTGGGCTGGCCGGAGCGTAGCGTAGGTCAGTTCAGATGCTGGAGGCAAGATCGCTTCCGGTGCTGGGGGCTGGTAGCCGAGTGAAGAGTGCGGCCGGACCGCATTGTAATGACGTCGCCATTGCTCGATCAGCACTTGGGCTTCTCGCAGCGTTGTGAAGATTTCCATGTTTAGCAGTTCGTCTCTGAGTTTCGAATTGAAGCTCTCGCAATAGCCGTTTTCCCACGGACTGCCAGGCTCGATGTAAAGCGTCCTGACGCCGATCCGAGCAAGCCAGCCTCGCACGTTCTTGGCGATGAATTCGGGCCCATAGCACATCAGGAACTTGGTCTTTGGAGGCCCTGATCGCCTGTGGCGCCTCAACACGCAGGCAGGCGGTCAGGGCCGGGCTGCAGATCTCTAAAGTGAAGGTGTCGAATCACCACTTTGGAGAAGCCCGACCATGACCAGACGAAAGATCTACGCCAACCGGATGCCGCGTTGGTAGCCATCGACGTTTCCAAGAACCGCAATGACGTGCTGATCGAGGTGCCAGGAGGGACTCGCCGACGGCGGCTGGTCGTGCCCAACACGCGGACGGAACACGATCATTTCATCTCTTTGCTCAAGGATCTTGGCGCTCCGGTGCTCGCGGGTTTCGAAGCGACCGGCAACTATCACAGACCGCTGGCGTATCGTCTGCTTGAGGCAGGTTTCGAGCTTCGCCTCGTTTCTTCGGTCGCGCTCGCACGAACGCGGGAGGCTCTGCATAACGGCTGGGACAAGAACGATCCGAAGGACGCCCAGGTCATCCTCCACATGCTCAGGATCGGCGCGACGCAGACCTACCTCGATCCGATCCGCGCGGGCATCAACGATATCCAGGAACTGTCGAAGACGCACGAGGTCGTTTCTAAGGCCAAGACGGAACTCTGGCATCGACTGCTGACGCACTATCTGCCGCTCTACTTTCCCGAAGCAGCCAGGTTCGCTGGCAACTCGCGCAGCGACTGGTTCCTGGCCTTCCTTGAGGCATTCCCGACACCGGCGAGTATCACTGTGCACGACAAAGACACCTTCATCGACGCGGCCTGGGATGTCGTCGGCAAGAAGGTCTCGAAAGCCCGGCTTCTTGGAGATATTTACGAGACAGCTCAATCCTCTATCGGTTTGCCCGCAGATCTCGACAGCCCCGCTATCGCGATGTTCCGGATGGTCATTGCACGAGGGGCGCAGCTTGATCCGGCAACGCGACGAGATCGAGCGTCAGGCCGATGCTGCCCTCCGCGACCACCCCGATTACCAGCGCTTGCGCCAGGTGCCAGGGATCGGTCCGATCATCGCTATGACGATCCTAGCGGAAGCAGGAGATCTGCGCCGCTTCCGACATCACCGCCAGTTCTTGAAGTTCTGCGGACTTGACCTGGCCACACATCAATCCGGACAGTTCCGCGGACAAACCAAGCTATCGAAGTTCGGCAATGCCCGGCTGCGGCGCGCGTTCTGGATGGCAGCCCAGGTCGCTATCCGCCAGCGCGACAACAGCTTCAGAGCCAAGTTCGAGCGCTACATCGCGAAGGATCGCGGCAACGCCGATCTCAAGCGCAAAGCGCTGACAGCCATTACCGCGAAGATGGCGCGCACTGCACACGCCGTCATCAAGACCGGTACCGATTATCGGCCCTTCATCGAAGAGCCGATACCAAGCGGAAGAACCTCTATCCGTATGGGCCGTGAGGGCGCATCGGCGACCCTGTAGATAATGCTCGGGTCTTCCGCTTGGAATTGCATCTCGTGTTGAGGACGGTGAGGACCACATGTATGCGCGTCATGGATCCTGTGTTCGCTATGGATGAGAGCTTCTTCCTTGACGGCGGAAGCCGCTTGGATGACGTTAACTTGAGATCACTGGCTTTGGTCAGTGAAACGGAGATCTGTTGTCCGCCGACATGCCAATGTTCCTGACGTAGGACGTTGTCGGAACGAGCTATTGCAAACCCGGGGCGGACCATACATTTCCCTCAAGAGCCTCCTTCAAGATCAGCTTATCGAGCGTCAGCTCCGAGACCGCCTTCTTCAGCCGCTCGTTTTCGCGCTCTAGATCCTTGAGCTTCTTTGCCTGGTCGAGTTTCAGACCGCCGTAGTCCCGGCGCCATCGATAATAACTTTGCTCCGAAATGCCCAAGCCGCGGCAAATCACACCCACCGTCTCACCCTGGCTCAGCTTTACTTCAGCTTCCCGCAACATGCCGATGATCTGTTCCGTCGTGTAACGCTTCCGTGCCATTCCATTGTCTCCTCATCCGAGGTTCGAATAGCCGGATTCGCTCAATCAGACTGGTACCGTTTCAGGGGAGCAGGCCAGCCGACGTATACGCGGACCGGCTCGATCGCCCCGTTAGGAACAAATTCCTCGATCTCCTGACGCGTTGGCGTCCGAAAAATATATTCTCTGACCTCTTCTACCCAAGTCTTCCCATTTTATGAGTGACGCAGAACTGCCTGTTCTCATTGGATTGGTCGGCGGCTTAATTGCTGGCTCTATAAATCTGTCGGCCGCTCCATAGGTTTGGTCAGCTAATCTAAAAGCCATTTGGATCAGAAAACCATCAACAATAGACCAAATTAACCAACCGACTACACAGAAGGTGAGCAATACGCGAAACCGTCTAGGAATGACTTTCTTAAGCTGCCTATCGACAGCAATCCAAGTAAGGCGGACGAGCATTGCGATCATGTAGATAGTGGCGAATGCCATGATAGCGGCGACGACGATCGATATTTGGTAATTGGTATCGACAGGCGCGAGTCCGATCGCCGAACGGGTCATGTTTTGCCAGTGGGTAGACTGCCAGATCGCAGTAAGACACAAGATGATAGCCACCCCATAATCCATATAGCGAACCCTTGACAGCCACGGCTGAGCGGCCACAGGCAGTTCCAGAAAAGTCCACAATTTGCAAGATAGTGTACCAATTCCAAGACCGATTGCGGCGCAGCAGCCCGCTAGGATCCCCTGTTCTAGCGCCCCTCGCGGCATGAGCGATGGTGTAAGTGAGGCTCCGAAGAAAGCTGCGGCAAGCAAGGCGCCTGTGACCTGCCCCCAATCACGGTGCCACCGACACATTGCAGGTCCTCCAGTCTGAACTTGACCCCGTTTTTGGACCATTCGGAGCTAGAATTTTCCGGCTCTATCGTTCATGGCGGGCTCGTTGCCGGTGAGCGACGATACAGCGATGGTGTTCTCCTTAGGAGGGAAAGCAGAGAGCCGCTCAGGTCGTTTCTTTGCGTGCGCTGAAAGCCAAGGCGATGAAGGACGACCCGTTGATAATAAGACCAAGCCCGAACATTAACCCAATCGCCCACAGGGCTGAACTCGGAAACCTCATCCAGAGCATGACACCGAGGATTATCGAAGCGACCCCGCTCCAAAGCATCCAGCCCCAGCCTTCGGTGGGCCGAAGCTGAAAGGCCTCAACTACGGAAATTAGCCCCTGCGCAAGCAACACTGCGATGAGCACGATGGTTAATGAAATTGCGCCCGCCAGTGGCTGCGTCAGCAGCCACGCGCCCCCGGCAATCCAAACGACCGCAATCAGCGCCTGCAAAATAACACCGCCCCAACTCTGAGTGCTAAACGCATGCATACCCGTGATGATCCCGCTAAAAATCAAGACCCATCCGAACACTCGCGCGCCCGCCAAGGAGCCGTAGAAGGGCGAGATAATTGCAGCCGCACCGGCGATGATCAACAAGATTCCAAGGGCAAGGAACCAGCCCCAATTTGCCGCAATTTTATCTGCCACGCTATCAGCTGAAACAGATGATCCTGGCTGGCTCATAACGTCCTCTATAAAAAAATTGGGAAGGGCATGGCTCGCGCTTATCCATAGCAGGCCGATTTGTTCGCCGGCTTTTCCCTTGTTATAACTTAATCGGGCGTCATTTCGATCTTTTAGATCACGCTCCAGGTACTGCTGGGAATTGGGGCGAATTCACCAGCAATCCATATGAGCGTAGGGCTGCCTCTTCCTGAGTAGTCCCGTGTCGTCCTCTTATCTTATTAGGGAACTGTTTGGCCGGCGAACATTTCAGACTGTCTATTGCGCTCGATCTATTTGGGGTTCATTTTTGGCGTGGCGCCACTAATGTTTTTCGTAGCAGGAAGTTTGCCTTCATCACCCATTCTTTTGCGCTGTCCAATCTCAGCTGGCGCGGTTGCGCCCATCTTAGGAACGCTTCCACCTACCGTTCCGGTGGCAGGAAGTTTCCCTTCATCACCCATCGTCTTCGCTGGTCCTTTCGGTGAGGGGCGGTCTTCGGCGAATACTGGCATCAATGCCATCCCGCAGAGCAAACTTGTAGTTATCAAAATGCGTTTCATTGTATAGCTCTCCTCTTTCCTGCACATTCCGATGAACTACTTCTCGGCATTGAGAAGCATCGGCCTCAGGTGCACACAATAAATAATAAACCATGATCCTAACAAGTCTTTGACGTCTATCAAGCAATATCTTGGGCAGGCCAGCCTGGTCTGCTCCCCTGAAACGGTACCATCCTGATCGAGCGAATCCGGCTATTTGAACTTGACCCCGCTCTTGGACCATTCGCAGGTAGAATTTTCCGGCTCTGTCGCTCATGGCGGGCTCGTTGCCGGTGAGCGACCCAGCAGCGCTGACGGGGTTTGATACCCAATTGCGCTGTTTGGTCGGACGTCATCATAGTCTCTTCGCCAAAGCTCGCATCTACGGCGCGCATCGGCAAGGCTTAGGAAGCAGTGAGCGTTCAGGCACTCCGTCCGGAACTTCCCGTTTAGGCTCTCGATGAACGCGTTGTCCGTTGGCTAGCCTGGCCGCGAGAAGTCAAGCTCGACGCCACGCGCATACGCCCAGACGCCACGCGCATACGCCCACATGTCGAGATCCTTGGAGATGAACTCTGGCCCCTGATCCACCCGGATCGACTTCGGATAGCCACTCACCTTGCAAACCTCTTCAAGCGTCGCGACCACGTAAGCACCCGTGTAACGCTCACGCACATCAAGCGCTTGCACATAGCGCGTGAATGCATCGGTGACGGTGAGAATGCAGATCTTGCGACCGTCGTAAAGCTGGTCATGGACAAAATCCATCACCCATACGTCGTTGGAATGCGCCGGTGCCGAGCGACCTTCGCGAAGCTTCGCTTTGACATTGCGCTTGGGTGATTTGTTGCGCAATTGCAAACCCGGGGCGGACCATACATTCGCTTGATGACGTCCTGCAGCATCTCCTTATCGAGCGATAGATCTGCGACGATGCGCTTGAGGCGCGTGCTCTCTTCTTCGAGTTGGCGCAGCCGCTTCATCTCAGACGGCATCAGTCCGCCGTACTTCTTGCGCCAATTGTAGAATGTCGCCTCAGAGATCCCAGCCTTCCGGCACACCTCCTCAACCTTCGTGCCTTCTTCAGCCTGGCGCAGCACGAACGCAATCTGCGCTTCTGTGAACTTCGACCGCTTCATCGATCTTCCTCCTCATGAGCCCTCGGATCATAAGTGGAAAGTTCCAGTCTCAGACGGTCCAGTTTTCGGGAAGCAGGTCACGCTCGCTGGTTGGCTCTCAGCTCCACTAATACAGTAATGGACGCCGCATTCAGTCTTTCCTCAAGGGGATGTTGCCATGCTCGTCGTATTTCGTCTTTGCGCTGCGTCGGTAGACATACAGGACGATTCCCAGAAACAACAATATTCCAATAATGAGCCACCATACTTCTGCTACGTAATCCATAACTACGATCTCCAATAAGTAATCAATTCATCCGCAAGGTATAAACCTGTCTAGCCCCCTTCGGCTGTACCACCAAAACTTCGTTTCTCCAATATCGTTTCAGGCGCTGGCGGGCGCATGCCGAGGGCATGGTGCGGGCGGATGCGATTGTACTGGCGGAGCCATTGATTGATGACGGTTTGTGCCTGCCTTGTCGTTGCGAACCATTCGGCGTTCAGCACTTCTCGACGCAGAGTCCCGTTGAAGCGCTCGTTATAGCCGTTCTCCCACGGCGAACCCGGATAAATCCGGATGGGCATGATCCCAACATGCCTCAGCCAATCTCGGAGCGGTGCTGCTAAGAACTCCGGCCCGTAGCACATCAGGAACTTGGTCTTTGGAGGCCCTGATCGCCTGTGGCGCCTCAACACGCAGGCAGGCGGTCAGGGCCGGGCTGCAGATCTCTAAAGTGAAGGTGTCGAATCACCACTTTGGAGAAGCCCGACCATGACCAGAAAAGATCCTACGACAACCGATGCTGCGTTGGTAGCCATCGACGTATCCAAGAGCCGCAATGACGTGCTCATTGAGGTGCCAGGAGGGTCTCGCCGACGGCGGTTGGTCGTTGTCGGAGCGGATGTAAGTGGGCGTGCCGCACTCCAGGAGTATTGGATAAAGCGCCTCCAGCACCTCTGCCGAGCCCATCTTAATGGCCACCTTCACGGTGAGCGCTTCGCGTGTGTATTCATCGAGTACCGTGAGCATCTTATAGGGCCGGCCATTGCTCAGCCGATCGTGCACGAAGTCCACGGCCCAGATGTGGTTTGGATAACGTGGACGCAGGCGGATCACAGATGCGTCGTGATGATAAAGCCGCCTGCGCTTCTTGTGTCGTTGCGGAAGCTGCAAACCCTCTTCGCGCCACGTATAATACGTCGCATCGCTGATGCCAGCTGCCCGGCATGCCGCTGATACGTCCGAGCCACCCGCCAACTTCAGCTCAATCTCACGCAACAGCTTTAAACAATCCTCATCTGAATGCCGCTTCCGAGCCATTAAACACTCCCATGCCACTAAGAAAACAATGGCACAGTTTTAAGGGGCCGAGACACCAAGCCACCAGAAAGACCTATACAACTGACGCGCCATCTTTATTTCAAAGTCGTCATTACAAGTTGATGGCGGGTGTTTCGAGAATGACTTCGCTTTCAACGGCGCGATCAGCTACGCGATTATTGTCTGCGCGTCCGGTTGGACTTTTGGCCAACGTCTGTGATCGCTGCAGCTGAGGCGAGAGCGAACCATATTAACCCCCCGTTAACGACCCTGGTTTGCTCTCGCCTCTCCCTCTGCAAGTCCCCCTTGCACCTCAACCGCTACACTCACTTGTGCTGTTCGAATAGGCTGATTGCCATCACTTAGTGTTTCTATTTTGTGCAACGCAAATCGGCGTTGAAATGTCGACCCGCGCGAATACCAAGGCAGTGAGCCGCTGAGCAACGGCAGTGGCGGCGACGAACCACTTCACAATGCAACTCAAGTCCGGTTGATCGAGAAAAAGTCTTTCAGTTTTGCGTCGCCCAAATGCCCTGGTTGCAGGGGCTTTTTTCCACACGGCGACGCTCTTCTGTGGGGAAGTCCGACACGCCGAGAACTAGTTCCCAATATGACACGTTTCTCTGGCAGATCGACGCGCTCCCCCCGTCGATGATTGAGCTGGCGGCCTTTCCAACTCATCGTCAGAACGGTCCATGTGAAACGTGGGCCCCGCACTCGTTCGGCGCGCACCGAGCGCTGCTTATCAACAAATCGATATAACGTGGGGCGCGGAGAGCCACAGTTCGGTCATTGCACCAATGCTCGATCGCGTTCCATTCGGGTCGAGCGCTTTTGAAGCCGCAACCACCTCGCGCTCCCTGAAATTTTGGCCCGGCATTGGGTTGATCGAGCCCCAATGCCGGGCCTTTTCGGATCAGCGATCGACAAATCCGATCGCGCGGTTCTCAAGTTCCGATGTTCATCGTAGGCGGCGCAGAATATTACTGGAGTGCGAACGGCGTCCGGGCGTGAGCACTGCTTGCATTCGTCCTCCAGGTCTACCCGTTCACCGGCCCGGCGCAGGTTCTCGGACACCCCTGCGTCGGGCTTCTTTTATGGGCAAGCCTCACAACTTCTGAGTGCAGCTGAAAGGACCAGGCCGAAGTCTTGGTCACGTGATGTCTGCTTGTCTTCGACCGCGTCGCTGGCAATGTCGGGGAAACCTTTCGTTACCTTCGATGCAACCCAGGGCATGTCGAAACTTCAAGGATCGATCGCCGGGCCTCGATTTATACTCTTTGTTTTCAAACGGGTGGCGGTATATGCAGCTTGGCGACCCTTTGCAAACCTCTTTCATTCTCGCCGACTTTTTAAAGTGCGCGGATTGCGGATGCCTTGCGGCGGAAAGCAGGGGTTAGACCTGAACAATTCTTCCCGGAGGTCTGGAGGCTTTCCTGGGAAGGGACACGCAGTTGACCGCTGAGAGGGATTTAATCACGTGTCGGGATATTGAGCCTTCAAAGCAGAACGGCTCTCACGCAGCAACCTCGTGAGCCATGCGACCGACATACAACTTCAACATTGGGTGACCGAAACAAATAATGAAACAGAGCGCCAGAACCAGATTACAAGCCTCAACGCTACGTTTTTGCTTAGATGAGAGCCCCAAATAAGTTTCGTTGCGAGATGCAAGCCCGTCGCCCACCTAGGCGAAAGGGCGATAGCGTCGGTGCCAGGCAGCTCGGCGCTCTTGAGGGGGCGAACAATCAAGTTCCCAGCTTATTTACAAAACTGGAACGAAAACGATCGGAAATGACTCGGGAATAGAAGATGCAATAAAGGCGGGAACCGCTGCCAATCGATTCCCGCCCCCTCAATTCGTGCGAATCAACAGCCTTGGCAGAGCTGGTGATTAGTCCCGTATTTGTGGCCTATGGACGTCTCGGATGGCTATTCCGAACCGGAAACATAGCGAATTGCAGACCGAATGCAAGATAATTGAAAAAAAGTTCCCGGCGCTAACGCCTATGAATTGGGGGCTATTGGCGGATGGTGGCTCAGTTTGCTGCCGAGAAAGTATAAAATGACTAAATATGGGTTGCCATAGAAGCTTATACCGTGTATTATGCAAATAGAATTGAGCGCACGTATGCTCAGATGAACACCGCATGGCAATCCGCTTGTGCGGTGTTTTTTGTTTGGAAACCACACACACGGCGAGAGAATGGGAATGGATATGACGACCAAGAAGCCTATCGTCGGCATCAAGGACCTCAGCTGCTACGGCATCACCCGTCGCAATGCGGAATCTCTGGTCGCAGCAAAGATTATTCCGCCGCCGAGAAAGATTGGTTGCGGTGGTAAGAGCAGCAAAAAAATCTGGCTGCGTGCTGAGATTGAGGAAGCGTTGCGTATCAACGAGATCAAGTAACCTAACCGGCACAATTCGCGCCAACCCATAGGCCACAAAAAAAGCCACCCAAATGACCTTGCCGGGTCTGGGCGGCTTAATTTTTATCTACAATATGGAACTAAGTTAACATGACTAACTTTGAAAGTCAAAAGACGAAACATCAGAAAGTTCGGTTTTCTGAGGTGCCACACAAATTAACGCTCAATCCAGCTGTGTCAGAGGACACCTTGGTTATGCTGGCCATGCGTGGATTGTTTGTTGGTGATCGATACGCATTCAACGAGCATGATATTCGTCTCGGTATTACGCTGCCAAGCGGCCAACGTGGTATCCGGTTCTGTCGGAATAGGTACTACAAGGCACAGAGGGAAGCTCAGGAGCTTGGGTTCCTTGAGCGCTCGCAGCCAAAAAGAGGGCGCCACGTCAAGCAGTACGCCCAAGAGCAACTGAAGATGCCGAGCAATCGAGGCGGCTATCAGAGGGCTTATGAAGACCTGTTTGATGGAAGTCTGACAAGCCGACAGGTTGCGGTCCTGTTGTTCATTCGCGCAAACCTCCAGACATACGCAAACAAGATTGCAAAGCGATTCGGTTTCTCGATCCGTGTCGCGCAGAAGGTCCTTAGGGAGCTATCTAAGTACATCACGTCATATAGGCCTCGTAACCCTGAAACTGGCCGCCTTGGAAACCGGGTTTACCTGTGCAAGAGCAAGGCGCCATATGCCCAAGCTGAGGACGCTCAAGAGCACCGTAAATCTGCGTCCGACGCCCAAATGGACATCGAGGAAGCCACATACCCAGAGAAGGTATACCCAAAGAGGGCATGCCCAAAGAGGGCAGACACACTTAGGAAGAACTCTCCACGCACTAAGAACTGTTCACGCAGGTCACCTAACGGTGACTACGTGTCGTCGCAAGCGAACGACACGCACCCACATGATTTTTGTTTTCAGGAAGTGTTTGAAATCGATCGTCTCCTGGGCTGGATGAACAGCATCGATCAATCTGACTACAAGAACCGCTGGCAGATCGAACAACTGAAACCATTCGGCATGATTGATGAAGTCGAAGGCGGCGAGGATGCGAACCAGGAAGACCTTGAAGCTGTCGCAGCAGTCTACAGCGTCGACGAGCATATTGCCCTTCTGAAAACCCACACTGAAAACCGAGTACACTTTCAGGTCGCGTCACCAGCAGGGGCAGCAGCCATCGTGCGCATTGCAGCTGGTGTCATGACCCTCCAGCCCCATATGCCTCCAAGGCGCGCCCTGCAAACCGTCTACGATGAAATCGAGAGGCAGTTCGGCGCTGAGCGCAAAGCTTGGATGAATTCGCTAAAGTTGGTCACCTGCAAACTCGCCAACACTCTGCACAAGGCACCGCCCGACAGCATCACTAATATCAACCAGTTCATGGTTCGCTTCAACGAAATGGGCGGTTGCGGCTTCGTATTCACCGACGACATGGCAAGCGACTATGACAATGCCGAGATTGTGGTTGGTCGGCACGGATACCAAGAGACGCTTGAGTATGCCGAGGAGATGATTCGGCGTGGTCGGCACTATGAGGAGCACAGAGAGAATTACTCCCTAATCAACGGATGGTCTGAGGTAGATAAAATGCTTACCAAACAGAAGATGGCAGCATAGGCAGGAGGGGTGATATTCAGTCAGGCACAGCGCAAAAGGTGGGAAAAGAACATCCCCAAGCCACCGCCCGGTCCAGGACGGTGGTCCGGCGCCTATTACAAAATCCGCCGCCAATGTTGTCAGTCGTACGGGGTTTACGGACCCAGGGACCAATACGCGATCGTCACCTACGGCGATCCTGATGGCCCATACGCCAATGTCGTGGCTTTCATGCCAACTGACGACCCAGCAACTTACCTTCAGTGCGATATGCCCGAAGAAAACGCACGCTAGCGTGTACGGGGCGACCCCACAGCGGTTTTCAGGACCGCTCCAGGGGTTGCGCCACCGGGAAACAACAAAGCCGCTCTAGCACCCCTCTACTGGCGTTCTAGGGCGGTTTTTCTATTTGGGGGCTAATTACATGATCCATCGTCCGGAGATTTGGCGGTCTGGGTACGGCAGTAAGCACGAGCGGTTCAATGTCTCGTTTAATGGAGAAACCATCGTTGAAGCCGCTAGAGACCCCGAATTCACTGCCTGCCGAGAATTGGCGGCGCAGGGTATCACTGGAAAGGTTGAAACCTACTTTCCAGGAGAAGACAAACATCAAATCCGAATGGATATCGCTAAGGGCGTTGGGCTGACAACGGAAGACACTAGGTGTCTCAAAATCAGGAAATGGCAGCCCTTCAGTCAAAAGCCGAAGCATTGGGCGACAGCTGCAAATGGGTCGGGAAACTAACAGGGTTCCAAAAGGGGCCAATAAAAGGGCCAATTCGACGCGCCGCAAGCCGCTGTATTCGCTTACACTTCTCTCGCCACGTTAACCTTTGGCGCCAATAGAACGGCTATTAAAGGGCTAATTAACGGCCAATAAGGGGCCAATAAGACATATCACTCTACGACGCTGAGAAGTCTCACATCCTGGGCCGCCGCGCTGTTGCGGAGTTAGCCGGAGTGCTGCGCTGTGCAGTAATGCGGCTGGTCAAGATCGGCTTGTTGCCGAAACCGGCGATCGACACCAGCAAGCCAATGGGTCATCCGGTCTTGCTGCGCTCTGATGTCGAGAAAGCTCTGAGGATCGGCAAATATGCTTGAACCCATAATCAACTGGCAGCCCATAGAGACGGCGCCAGATCATCCGCAAATGGTATTGGTCGGCATCGCCGGTCAGGAACGCATTCACATCGCGTCACGCACCGCTGACGGCCTATGGACGAACAGGGGCACGCAAAGCGCTCCGCCTATGGACCCACAGCCAACCCACTGGGCGCTACCTATCGAGCCCGACGATCGCGACGCTGCCGTCCAAGGCGATCCCACGCTGCTGAAAGGCGCTACTGAAGCCATAGTTCACATGATCCTGACCGTGGCCGGTACAGATGCCCAAGAGCGCTCCAGGATCGCGCAGAGCGTCACTGAGCACATCACGGTGGAGCTGGTCAAAACCGCCTGCGATCCCGAGCAAGCCACAACGAGGCACTGAGCATGGATCGCCTAGCAATCTTCAGAACAGTCCCCGATCCGGGCGCGGTGTTCCAGTACGCAATAGTCGAGCAGAGCAACGAATCACCAGTCCTGATAGCTAAATCGCTTGGCATTCCACTATGGCAGCTGGAATGGTTCATGAAGGGCCAAATTCCAGCATCGCACTACCTCGCCGACAAGCTGGGTGCGATCGACGAGTGGCCAGCATCCCGCTGGATCGCCCTACAGCTGGAATACGACGAAGACCAGAAGCGCCGAAGCGCCAAGCAGTAATCGGAAACACACACCCGCACATCGTAAAGTTGGCGCTGTATCCTCGCTGTCCAACGCCGGGGTCGAGAGGAGCCTCTCCGGGGGGAATAATGAGGCTCTTCTCCCCCAACTACTGCAATGGAAACCATCATGACGCACGAGCTGGAAATTCCCCGCCGGACGCTAACGCTATGGCGCGACGCTGCATTCGTGATCGGCGATTTAACGCTGATCGATGCCCTCGCCAAAATACCGGGAGGCCATCCGGTCGATCATGAAATCGTGAAGGCAGCCGACATCGCAGCACGCAACAGTAAAGGCTGCGCCGCTTTCAGCTTGGGTCGCAAACTGGCCCGTCACATCAGGACCGCACTGCAAGGTGACGACGAATGAAACAGCTAACCAAGAAGCAGGCAGCCTTCGCTCAGCATGTGGCTTTGCATGGGTCTGCGACAGAGGCCTACAAGGCGGTTTACAGCACCTCTCGCATGAAGCCGGAATCAATCCATGTGGCAGCAAGCCAGCTGGCGACGAACGATAAGGTTGCCATAAGGATTAGAGAGTTATCCAATCAAGTTAAGAAACAAAGTGAAGAGCAATTTGCCGTCGACGCCGCTTGGGTTTTGCGCAGATACATCGCGATCGCCAACGCCAACCCCAAGGATTACTACCGCTGGGATAACGGAAAAGTCACCCTCAAAAGCAGTGACGAGATGACTGAGGACCAGCTGTTGGCAATCAGCCACGTGCAGCAGAAGCGGGGCAAAGACCAGACGATTGAAGTTAGACTCGCGGACCGCATGAAAGCTCTCGACGCCCTAGCACGCCATGTGAACCTGTTCGATAAAGACAACGAGTTAGCGTCTCCGAAAATTGAGTTGGGCAGCATCGCTGATTTGCTCGATGCCGTGGCCACGAAAAAAGCGACGACATGACTCCGGAATCACAACTTCTGGAGGTGCTTCCAGACCTACCACCCGAAGTGCAACGGTTGATCCAATGGCGGCTAAAGGTCTTGGACATGCTCAGACCCGAGCAGATCATTCTTGACCAGGGGGAACGCACAACAATCGCACTCGCGGGGCGCGCATGGGGAAAGACCTTCGCATCGTCTAATGAGGCAATATGGCGTGCCGCCAGACGGGCCAAACAGCGCCTTGCCTTCATAGCGCCAACGATAAACGACCTTCAGATGACCAACTTTGAAGGAGTGTCCGGCATTGCCACAATATGCCCTGAATGGCTGCTCGCTGGCGGGTCGTTGGAGACCGCTTACAACAAGAGTAAGCTGACAATTGACTTTGCTAACGGCTCTCAAATCCGAGGTTTCAGCGCTGAAAAGCCGGGTCGTCTTCGTGGTCCTGAGATCGACTGCGCCCTGATAGACGAGGCGTGCAACATCACCCCTAAAAACTGGGCTGAGCTGTGGAGCAACACCAACCTCTGCCTACGCAAAAGCGCAAGCCCGCGCATCCTGATTTTCACCACGCCGAAGCCCGTTGAGTGGCTGAGGGAGATGGTGAAGCGCGACGGTGAGGGTGTGCGGCTTATCAAGGGTAAGACAACGGACAACATCGCGCTTCCGCCCGGTTACATCGAGGCAATGGAGGCCGAATTCGGCGGCACACGAATCGCACTCCAGGAGATGCACGCTGAGATTCTCGATGATGTTCAGGGCGCGATGTTCAAGCGCGAGGAAATTGAGATGTCAACGCCGGAGTAATTTTGCATCAGTTGGCCGGAGCAAAAGTACATCACTGACGGCAAGCAAGAAGGCCCCCGATATCGGGGGCCTTCTTGCTTGTTCGTCTTATTTCTTGGTGGGTTGCTGCCGGTGGCGGCTTGGCTTTGCGTGAGCGGCGTTTGCTTTCGGCGAGGCGGTAGCTGTCGCCGTTCATCTCCAGGATGTGGACGTGGTGGGTGAGGCGGTCGAGCAAGGCGCCGGTCAGGCGCTCCGAGCCGAACACGGATGTCCACTCGTCGAACGGCAGATTGCTGGTGACCATCGTCGAGCCGCGCTCGTATCGCTGCGAGAACACCTCGAACAGCAGTTCGGCGCCGGTTGGCGACAGCGGCACGTATCCCAGTTCATCAATGATCAGCAGCTTGTAGCCGGCCAGTTGACGCTGCAGGCGCAGCAGGCGCTTCTCGTCGCGGGCTTCGATGCAGTCTCGTGCACCAGGGCAGCAGCGGTGATGAAGCCGACCGACAGCCCTTCTGGCAGGCTGCCAGACCAAGCCCGAGGGCGATGTGGCTCTTGCCGGTGCCGGAGTTGCCGACGGCAATGATGTTCTCGCGCCGCTCAATGTAATCGCAGCGCGCCAGCTCCAGCACCGCCATCTTGTTGAGCGATGGCAACGCCGAGAAGTCGAAGCTGTCGAGGCTTTTGACGGTCGGGAACTTGGCCGCCTTGATCCGGCGTTCGACCATGCGCCGCTCACGATCGATCATCTCCAGTTCGGCCAGCCGCATCAGGTAGCGGGGATGATCGACGCCTTCGGCCGCACACAGTTGGGCGACCTTGTCGTACTCGCGCAGGAACGTCGGCAGCTTCAGCGCCTTGAGGTGATGCGCCAGCAGGATCTGCGGCGTGTCGGTCATGCTGCCACCTCCTGTGCCAGCAGCAGATCCATGTACGACCGCGCCGATGTCGTCGCGACGACGGCCTTGGGCAGATACGGATAGATCGTCATGTCCAGCCGCGGCGGCCGCCGCTCGATCCGGCACAGGACCAGATGCTTGACGGCATCAAAGCCAACCGCGCCGCGCTCAATGGCGTCGTCGCACGGCGGCCGCGACATCATCCAGCGTGAACGTCTCCATCAGGCGCAGCACCTGGACGAACTCCCGCTTGCCCTTTTTGCCCATGCGCGCTTCGAGCAGTCGGCGCAGCGTTGCGAACGCCTCCGGCAACACCCAGTCGCTGAGCGGTGCGGCCTGATCCAGCGCGTTGGTCTTCTGTTCGAGCAACGCCAGGTAGTGCAGCGGATCGAACACAAAGTCCTCGCGCTCATAGGAGCGCGGATGCCGCGCGATGATCTCGCGCGCCGCACGAGATCACGACCTCATGGACGTAGCCACGGATCAGAACCTCTTGGTGTCCGTAGGCTGTCGGCACTGAGTAATCGTTGTTGCGGTAGCGCACGAGCGACAGCGAGTTGACGCGACCCGGGCGCTTGTCGCAGGCGTCGTAAGGCGCTGGCAGCGGCTTCTGGAAGACGGCGAGGTCATGCTCCAGCCGCTCGCCGATCGTCCCGTCATGACCGCGCAGCCGGTCGCCCTGCCGCTTCCGGCAGCGCTCCAGCAAGATGCGCGTTCAACGCATCGAAACTGTCGAACACCGGGATCGGCACCAGGAAGTTGCGCCGCGCGTAGCCGACAAGCCCCTCGACCTTGCCCTTGTCGTTACCCTTGCCGGGACGGCCGAACCGATCCGTAAACAGGTAATGCGATTGCAGTTCGCTGAACACGCGCGTGCGCTGGCGGCGGCCATCGCCGAGAATGCGGGCAACGGCGATCTTGGTGTTGTCGTAGAGGATCGATTGCGGCACGCCGCCGAAGAACTCGAACGCCCTGACGTGGCCGTCACAGAACGCCTCCGTCGTCTCCGCCGGATAGGCCACGACAAAGATCGCATCGGAGTGCGGCAGATCGATCGCCAGGAAGTGGATCTTGCGCTCGACCCCGCCGATGATGGCCAGCGCTTCGCCAAAGTCGGCCTGCGCATGCCCCGGCGGATGCGCGAGCGGCACGAACATCTCCTGGCTCCGCTGGCGCCAGCCCGCGACGTAGTCCTTCACGATCGTGATGCCGCCGGTAAAACCGTGCTCGTCGCGCAGCCGCTCGAAGATCCGCTTGGACGTGTGCCGCTGCTTCTTGGGACGATCTTTGTCAGCCGCCAGGATCTCATCAATCACGCCGGTGAAGGCATCAAGCTTGGGTCGAAGCGGCGGCTTCGTGCGCACATACCCCGGCGGCACCGAGAACTTCAGCATCTTGGCAACCGTTCGAGGATCAATCCCAAACCGCTCAGCCGCTGCGCGACGGCTCATTCCCTCGATCTGCACCGCATGCCGAACCCTCGCGTATAGCTCCACTTCTTCATCCCCCAGCCCCCGCTGCCAACGCAGGCACTGGGCTATCTCTGCCGCACTTTTATCCGGCGCAACCGAACAAATCAGCCGCTTCACTGAGGGATTATTGCTCCGGCGATTACAGGTAGAGAATGAAGATACCCGTGAGTTTGTATTGGGTCCCAACCAGGAAGTCTCGGGCGTCTGCAGCTCCGAATGTCTAATTCAGGTTGAGGGCGACCCCGAAGAGTTCCTTGTTTATCCATCTGATCGTGTCACGATCGAAGAAGGGCAAGTGTACTTGCTAGATCAATCTGATTCTGCATCCGAGTCTGATCAGGACCGTCTACCCGTGGATCAGAAAGAGCTTTTTCCGCCAGCGGATATGGCGAACTAGTCCTGCTAATCGACTGGCAATATTCCAACTCCCGAAGCCCTCGATGATCGCCCTTCGTCCAGGTAGATAACGAAGGAGCGGTACCAATTCAAAAAAAGAAGTCGGAGGAGGAGGTCGAACTTGAACCAGCTCTCAAGCTAGGCGATTGAGATGCTCAATGAGAGCCCCGTTTTGTTACTAAAGCGTTCCTGCCTACCTGACGGCGCTGTCTCTGGACGTCCATCTCTAGAGGATTTTACGAGGCAATTGTGAAAGTGGACGCTGAACGTCCGCAATTGTTTAGTTTGTTGGACGTTGCCCCTACCGTAAACATATAGCCATTACATCCATATCACGGCGAAAGCAGCTGTGGAAAAAGATAGAGGTCGCATGGTGCGCCTGCGGGCTTATGGCAAACTCTGAGGACCTTACTGCATAGGTGTATCGAGATGGCCTCCAAGGAAGCATCAAATCACGATGGTCGCAGTTACGGTTCAAGGCTATCGACGCCAGGAAGAGACGTAAGGAACGGCGGACACGAACTTGTGGAAGTGCTGACCGGCACTCATATACGCCTTACGCCGCCAGAAGCAGATTTACTCGACAAACTGGACTTGCACCTTTCACTTCTTCTCTTGGCTGGCGACACGCTTGACCGAAGAGCGAAGGTGAAAGTCTTCGACAACGTCGCAAGAGCCATTATGGAACAAAGATCTGGGGCCTGCCAAAATTACTTGGCATTTAGGTATCTTAATGAAGCAGGTTGGAGAGCAATGATCGCATCAGCTGCTGCAAACCCATAATGCGCGTCCGGAGAAACCAAATTCTTTTAGTTGCAACCGCTGCAACTATATTGGCGATCCCGTCCCGCGCGAACTTTGATGCTCGGAACGCGAGAAGATCTTTAGAAAATGAAATGCGTGCCACGCGCTTGGCCAAGAAGCCAAAAATTAGTCGGCCAACAGCTTAATGAGATCGTTGGAAAAGTGGTGGGTTCTATCGATGGGTGAAACTGATGCCCAGGCTTAAGCTGGAAGCAGATAGTTGCAACGCGCCAGGTGAGGCGCGTTTCTGATTGAGTAACGGACCGAGTTCATACCCTTCGAGAAGAATTTTAATAATCCATGCCGCCAGGTGGCATTGCTGGCTGGGTTTCCTTTTTCGGCAACCGGGCAATCATAGCTTCTGTCGTGATAAGCAAGCCCGCAATGGATGCAGCATCCTGTAAGGCACAGCGGACAACTTTGGCAGGGTCAATAACGCCTTCGCTTACGAGGTCCCCAAAAGTTTCGGTCTGAGCATTGTACCCGAAATTATAGTCCGGATTTTCACGAACTTTCCCGACCACAATAGACCCGTCTTCTCCGGCATTGATTACAATCTGGCGGGCAGGTGTGGAGAGCGCCGTCCGAATGATGGCAATGCCGCGGCGTTGGTCTTCGTTGCTCGCTGCGAGGTTATTCAGAGCCTCACTTGCCCGGATCAAGGCGACACCACCTCCAGGCACGATGCCCTCCTCAGCAGCTGCGCGTGTCGCATGTAGCGCATCTTCAACGCGATCCTTACGTTCTTTTACTTCGACCTCCGTGGAGCCGCCGACCCGGATCACAGCAACGCCGCCAGATAGCTTAGCCAAACGCTCTTCGAGCTTTTCGCGATCGTACTCAGAAGTCGTCTCTTCAATCTGGATTTTGATTTGGCCGGTACGAGCCTCAATGTCCTTGCTTTCGCCAGCTCCGTCGACAATCGTCGTGTCGTCCCTTGTGACAGATACGCGCTTGGCGCGCCCCAACATTTCAACAGTTACGTTATCGAGCTTGATGCCAAGGTCTTCGGAGATGGTTTGTCCGGCAGTAAGAACGGCGATGTCTTCAAGCATCGCTTTGCGGCGGTCACCGAACCCAGGCGCTTTCACCGCAGCAACTTTGAGACCTCCGCGTAACTTGTTCACGACAAGCGTAGCGAGCGCCTCCCCTTCGATATCCTCGGCGATAATTAGCAGAGGTTTGGCCGCCTGAACGATGGCCTCTAGGATTGGCAACAGCGGCTGCAACGTCGACAGCTTCTTCTCATGGATGAGGATGTAAGGGTCTTCAAGCTCCGCCACCATCTTGTCGGCATTGGTAATGAAATAAGGGGAGAGGTAGCCTCGATCGAATTGCATGCCTTCGACAACGTCGAGCTCCATATGGAGGGATTTGGCCTCCTCTACGGTAATGACGCCTTCATTGCCGACTTTCTCCATCGCCTTGGCGATCATATCCCCAATCTCAACATCGCCGTTAGCGGATATCGTGCCGACCTGCGCGATTTCAGCGTTCGACGTGATCGCCTTGGCCTTAGCCTCTAAGTCCTTGACTACAGCGGTGACGGCCAGGTCGATGCCCCTCTTGAGGTCCATCGGGTTGGAACCTGCTGCGACAGATTTGGCGCCCTCTTTCAGGATTGCCTGAGCGAGGACGGTCGCTGTGGTCGTGCCGTCGCCGGCAAGGTCGGAAGTCTTGGATGCAACTTCGCGCAGCATTTGGGCGCCCATGTTCTCGAAGTGATTTTCAAGTTCAATTTCTTTGGCAACGGTAACGCCGTCCTTTGTAACGCGGGGAGCCCCAAACGATTTGTCGAGGACGACATTGCGACCTTTTGGACCGAGGGTGACCTTCACAGCATTGGCCAGAATATCAGCGCCGCGTAGCATCAATTTGCGGGCGTCAGACGAAAATTTCACTTCTTTGGCGGACATGGCTTCGACCTTGGTTTCAATTGCACTGCGTAAACTTGTAAGATCATTGACGTGGCGCAGTTCAGAAGAATTCATAGTCGCGCTCTGTCACATCGACAAGCGGGAAAAAAACATTTGATCGCAACATTAGACGCTCCTGCTCGAGAACAGCTGACAGGAGCTGGAACTCAATGGGCGCAGCGGTGAGCGGCGTCTTTAGGAGAGTGACAACACCGGCGCCGCCAAAACAATCTTGTAGCATCAATTTTCTTCACCTGATCATGCAAGTTTATTCGCTTGTCGGCACGAACGATTGCGGTCATATACCAGGCCGATCGAGGAGAATGCGTTCCTACCAAGCTTCGTGTGCGGGCCAAGAAGCTGGACATGGATGATCGTGGTTTTGAGCGGAAACAAATAATTAGAACGACGAAGCCATCCCTTCGGTCACAGCAAGAAAGTTGGACAAGATGAACCGGGTCTAATCGTATGCCGATTGCCAGCGACGTTTGTGCCGAGTTGAAGGACACCGATGGAGAAGCACTTGCAAATCTCTTCCTTGGCCGTGTCCAAAATCGAGACCTTGCAACTGCCGAGGAGATCGCCGAAGTCTTTGTCGAAGTCCTGAAGATACGACGCGACAATGGTCAAGATACACATGTGTCGCTGGCACAGTGGGAATCGCGGCTCGGAACTATTGCGGTTGTTGCTTGTGGATCAAGATCAAACGGCTAATGGCGGCAAGGCCTCGGAAGAGTGTCCGAGGTTCGCTGACTTCGCCTTCGGTGCTGACAATCGTCAGACAAAAATAATCGCTCCCAACAATCCTTGCCGGGAGCAGCTTTAAGCAGCTTCGTGTGTGTGGCTTATGTTTGCCAAGCGCATGACGATGGTGGTTGGCCCGCCCCCCGTCCAGCCACCCGGCCACCGGCTCTAACCCTGCCCTCAAAATGAGCCGGTGGCCTCTTGCTAAGCATGAAAGATCCGCCCCAAGATGCAAAGTGCGCTTCTTGGGCCAACTCTGAGACGCGACTGAGCCCTATTCCGATCACAAGTGTCTAAAATTTGCTGCGCCCATCATGACTTCTCAGGAACGAAGTTGGCGATGACAGCGAGCGCTCCCGCAACAGCGGCTGTCGTGATCCATAGATCATCGAGCGCCACAGCCACTCTAGGGGGCCCATTCTGAACCGGCGAAGCCAGACACGGCTGGTTATGATTTGGAATACCACGACGGCTAAGAACATCCAGATCAACTGGTAGCGTTCAAAATAGCCAAAGAAGCCAAGCCCGAACCCATAAAAGAAAAGTACTGAAAACAAAGTCTGCCCAACATAATTCGTCAAAGCCAGGCGGCCCACCGGAGCGAGATAGTTTGCCGCTCCCTTCATCCAATCTGCCTTCATCAATGCACCAATGAGCCCGACATGACCCAAAGTCATCGCGAGCCGACTAATATTGTAGGGCATGATGAAGGACGGATTGCGCGTTTCTGATACGAACTCCGCAAGCCAGAGTTCGTATGTCTCGATGCCGCGCAGCAAACCGCCGCTCCCGTATCCAGCCAGAGCGAGCAGCACGTAGAACATCAGAGTGCGCTTTCCCGTGAGTATGCCAAGCTTCAGGAGTGCCATCCCAAAAAGCATCATGCCACCAATATCAAACAGGTGGTCGGTATACATTATGCTCGACTGCTGCTCGGCGATGCCAGGTGCTTGTGCACGGAAAATCTCGGTATAGCCGGAGAGATAGGTCGCGAACTCCAATTCCATTTCCTGAAGGTCGCCCTGACGGCTCTCCTCCCGGTATTCTGAAAGCTGTCGCGGATTTTCACCCCTTAGATCCTCATAAGACGTCAAACCCTCTTGCTTCTCAGACCAGGTGTTGAAATCGGAAATGACAAACAGCAAAAGCCCAATCAGGATAAGTGTGCTGGCACGCAGGTTGCGCAAAGGAAACAGGAACATCCCGAGCAAACCATAAGCATACAAGAGATCCCATTGTGCGAGAAGGACATAAGCATGCACGAGGCCAAACAGCATCAACGTGAGACAGCGTCGATAGTAGCGGTCGACAACCTTGAGCCCGTCTCGACCTTCGAGTTTTGCTTCATCTAGAAAGATTAAGGTACTGGCGCCGAAGAGGAGCGAGAAAAGCCCCCGCATCGTGCCCTCAACGAAGACCTCGCTGAAGGCCCAAACGGTGAGATTGGCCGTCTTGGCATCTCCGAACAGAATAGGAAGTGAGTAAGCCCCATGCGGAAACGCGAAGATGACAACGTTGATCCAATAGATACCGATGAGCGCAATGCCGCGCAAAACATCGATTTCTAGGATCCGAAGATCAGGAGCAGCTCTAAGCTGCGACCGCGGGCGGGTCATGTGGGCGTAAGGCCTCTGGTTTGCTGGACGGAATTCGACCCGCTCGCTCTTTTTGAAGCTCCTTGGAGACCTGCTGGACCTGCACGACCTGAGTTTGAGGGCCTGCAGGCCCAGTTGGGCGGTAGACCACCGAGCGAGGAGGACGCTTGATGTTTGTCGTGCGGCTCAATAATTTCGACCGGCGCCAAGGTCCTCGCTGCAACCAACGCTTCATTAAAGTCGACTTTTGCGTCTTGGCTGATGGGTGCACGGATGATTATTCTCAGAGCGGCGAAGGCTGCCGTCAGAATGTGCACAAATGCAGTGAAGTAAAATAGCAGATGATAGGATGAGAGCCCGATTACCAGACACGCCATGATTGGGCCAAGGGTTGCGCCCAGACTGAAAATCAATAGCAATCCACTGGACGTTTCGACGTAATCTGACCCGTTGGCAAGGTCGTTTGCGTGAGCGACTGACAGGGCATAGAGCGGGTAAGCGAAAGCCCCAAATGCAAATCCCAACGCAAAGATTTGAAAAGGCCTCTGCAAGTCGTAATTGCCCAGATCACTGCTGAGCGCAATCCCACTGATTGTGCTTGCGACGCATGTGATCAAGATAATTACACGCCGATCAATATGGTCTGACATCCGCCCAAGCGGCCACTGCCCTGCAGCACCACCCAAGACAGTTGCGCTCATAAAGAGGCCGACGCCTGTAGCGTCAAGCCCGCTGGTAACTGCAAATACTGGCCCCAGGCTCCAAAACGCACCGATAGTAAGCCCGTATGACAAGCAGCCAACAAAACCGATTGGAGCGGAATAATAGAGGCGATCTAGTCGCGGCACGTGGAATAAAACCGGATCAGGTGATGGCGATCAAGTCATGGCTACCGGCACGGCGGCTAAGGATATCAGTATTGAAGCAAGCGCAAACAAAGAAAATGTTTTGGGGTCGCCAAATGTCAGCATTAGCTGACCAGCGGTCACCACGGTAAGATGAATAATTGTGTAAATTGAGAATATTGTGCCACGCGTTGCGTGGTCAGAGCGCTCACTGAGCCAGCTTTCAATGATAACGAACAGGGCGGAAAAACAAAAACCCGTTAAAGCGCGGAACACCCACCATAGTGGCACATCGATCAGCAAAACGTGGAGCAAAGTAACAGTGGACGCAATCGACACGAATGCTAGATAGGCGCGAATGTGACCGACCTGGACAATGAATTTGGGGGCTATTAAGCAGCCACCTATAAATCCGAGAAAATAGGATGAACCTAAAATAGCGATTTCAACGTTTGAAAACGCTTCCAAGCTAGCGCGTAACGGCAGCAGTGTCCCTTGAAGGCCATTGCCCATTAGCAAGATGGCCGTGCTGAGCAACAGTGCTTTCACCGGTGCGATGGATTGACTAACACATGTCATGACAAAGACTTAGTAAGATGCTTGTGAAGTCATTCGAGCTGTCCAATGGTGCCTTTTGCCCTTGGTCACGTATAACCACTCGGCTGGCTAGCTCGTCTCAAATATGTTTTTCCGTAGCGCGGCCTCAGCAAAACACTGGTCGGCGTGTTCGATCGATGGCCTCTCTGGGCACAACATCTCGGGGAACTGTACCTTGCCATCCATGCGGAATGTCAGGAAGTCAACAATTTCTGCTGCCGCGTCGATCGAACAGCACCTTTCTAACCCTTCAAATCCTGGCGAACTATTGGCCTCACAAATTTTGTAGCCGTCCTTATCGAAGAGGAGGTCGATGCCAGCGATATCAAGATTGAGAATCCGCGCACTTTCTAGAGCCAGCCACTCTGCGTCGCGATCTGGTTTGAAAGGCCGGACTTCTCCGCCTTGGCTAAAGTTTGCCTTGAACCCCCCGTCGAGCGATCGCCGCTCCATGGCGGCGACGATCCGACCACCGACTACAAGCAAACGAACATCACGTCCCTGAGTTGCAGAGACGAATTCCTGAAAGATCATGTTGGCATTTGCTTGCGTTGCCCGGACGAGCTGCATGAGCTCATCGAATTTTCTACGATCTTCGCAGAGGAAAACGCCGCTGCCTTGGCTTCCTGACAAGGTCTTCACAACAACAGGAAAGCCCAGCAATCGCTCGACCAACGCGATGTCAACGGGAAACTTCGCGAGCATCGTTTTGGGGATCGGCAACTTGTTTTGGGCGAGAAGCTGGTGCGTGAAAAGCTTGTCTTTTACCGTCTCAATTGCGGCTGCATTATTGAAGGTCGGCACGCGAAGGCGTTCCAATTGCCGAATCACCGCGAGGGCAAAATAGGTCGTCCCGGCACCCATTCTTGGTAACAGAATATCCGGCAAATCGACCTCTGCGCCGTCAATCCGAATCGAACGCCTATCATTGCGCGTCACTAGCAGCTCAAACTGCTCGGGCGCAAGAACTTCAGTCTCGATATTCCGTGCATCACAAGCCTCGATCAACCGCTCGATCTCATAGGCTTCAGTGCCGATAGCCGCTTTTGGTTTTGCGTACAGGATCCAGGTTTTCACAAGGAACAACCCCCATTGTTTCAGGTGCCCATGGGATTAAGTTCTAACGCATCACCAGAGTTGGCTGTGGCGCGCGGTAGAGCGTTCAACGCCACAGCCCGCTTGGGCAGTACCACGAAACCGACCGCTCCGAGGTTGGTTACTCACGGCGCCGCTGGCCCAGACGTTGCTGAAGGGTTCAAAAACTACCGGTCACCCCCCCCCCCTCGATCGCAATTCAGGGGCGCTCCGGTCTCAATGACGCCAACTTTCGTTGGGCTGGCCTCATTGTTCCTGGTCCTCAATTGGCGAGTTGTCCTGCGCTCGCTGAGTGACCGGATCTATCTGCTCCTGAAGGAAAACCTGCCCGTCCTCGATGGTGATCAAATCCGTTGCGAAGACCGTGTAGGCTTCTTCCTGGCCCTCAAGCTGGAGCCAGCAATCGGAGCCGCATACTCCGGCGATCTCCTGACCAGGCTCCAACAAGAATTCACGCTTCACACCGTCTTCTTCGACAAAGACCTTATGGACCTGTTTGTCTAAATTCAGGATTAGCGCCTGTTGTCCGGCCCCAGCTGACAATACATACAAAAGCACAAAGACCGAAAAGCCTAGCATGACAAAAAGCAAGCGAGCGAACGGTTGCTTGATGCTGAACATCAATCGATCCTCCGCAGCTAAGATTTCGGCTCTACACTGGAATTAGCTGCAGCCTTAGGCGGCTTTTTCTTGGTTTTAGGAGGGGCTTTCTGCGGGGGCTTCGCCGAAGCAGATGGCGTTTTTCTTCTGTTTCATCTCTATGTTCCCTCAATGTCAGGCTCATCGCTACTACGAGGGGAAAGTGACCTGACTGCCAAGTCCTGACAAACGAATAATATTGACGCGACACTTCGAGTTTTCTGAAGTGATAAGGCGGTCACCGCTGCTTTCACAGCAACGATTTCCTACCGGGGTGTACCGTGTGCGGCTTGGACCGCGCCTAACGCTCTGCCATACCGCGCTCCGCTAGCGAATGACTGCAATCGACGGCGTGCGGCACGAACTGATTATTTCCGCCCGATTGCCGCAGCCATCTCGCGCAGGCCGTCGAGAATTGGTGCGTAGGCCTCGGCATCTCGTTCCTCGGGGTATGCGGCATACACGGGATAGACAAATCGCCGTGCGCGTTTGACGAGATGCAAGCGCTTTTCTTCGATGAGGGGCTCGACAATGCGTAGCGGAAAGTACCCGGTTGATTTGGTGTTTAAGAGATAGCTGATCCCGACAGCACCGAGGTCCAACTGTAGGCCCGTGTTGGATAGATTAGGATAGGTATCTGCATGATCTGCCGAAAATTCTGGGCCCCAGTTCACGAAGACGTATGATCCGATTGACTTTAGAGAAGCGGTTTCTTCGCTGCTCACGAGCACTAACTCGTCATCCATGAGATGCTCGACTTCGATTCCTGGGCGGGCTTGTGCCCGATAGACGATGGCTAGATCAATCGTTCCCTCAGTCAGGCGGTCCATCAAGACTTGAGACGGCGCGAAGCTTGCCGTTATGGCAAGGTCTGATCGCTGCCCGCGCAGCCACGCCACCCAATCCAATAGAAAGCCTTCCCAAAGGCTGATTTGAGCTCCGACAGCAAGGTGGTCGGTGTGATGCTGGGCCAGTGAAACCTCAAGCTGAGCATGATGCCAGACCCTAACGATGGCGATCGCGTGCCTCTGGAACTGTTCTCCGGCGGGGGTCAGCCGCGCTCCGGCCTTCGAGCGCTCAAACAAGCGTCTTCCTAGGGCCTCTTCTAGGGTCTTCACGCGCATGCTGATCGTCGATTGGGTTACACGCAGGCGGTCGGCCGCGTCCTTGAAACTGGCAGTCTCGGCAATCGCCAGAAACGTTTTCGCAAGCGTAACATCCATCCTGGCAGTCCACCCTTAAAGTCAATACTGCTGATGTAAACCTGCAATATTATTCGTTTGTCAAAGCTTATTTTTGGGATCACATTCCGTTCTGTCTCTGGAGGAGACGCCCATTGAGGAAAAAGACATGAAGAAAAAGCAAATCAAGTCCGCAGCAACTGTAGCTCCTGCAAAGGTTGACAAGCCCACGCAGTCTGTCCGCAAGCCCCGTAAACCCAGAAAATCTTGATCAAAGGGCATTCCGATGTTGAGCCTAAAACGTCCGTCCTTTTGGGCCGGTGTGGCCCTGACGGCATCACTGCTCCTACTGCTCGGCTACTTTGTCTCGGCGCAAGCCGAAACGGCGGCCCGCATCCTCAATCTCGACGCGAATGACCACAAGGTGACTGTCGGGGAGGGTGATAAGACCCGTGAGTTCAACCTAGCGCCGAACCAGGAAGTGGGAAAGATCTGCGCGTCGGAGTGTTGGATTGCCATCGACGGTAATGAGGACACCTACGATATCGCTGCGTTCGACCGCATCGTGATCGAGCAAGGACAACTGTTTTATCAAGAGAATGAAGAAATCTGGACTGAACCAGAAAGAAGAGTCGGAAGAGGAATCAGATCCTGAGCCTACTCCTAAGCCAGACGAAGGCGGGGGCCAGTAAGGTATTGCTGTAATGACAGCACAGCCCCTCGTTTGACGGCGCTGCGTCCGGATGGCCATCTCCGGTAGTGGCGCCGTACTCTTTCCAAAGCAGTCACGTCGAACTGAAGGTAAATTTTCGATGAAAGTGAACATTGTTATCTCAGCTGCAGCAATGTTGCTGGTTTTGGGAGGCCCTGTGGCAGCTGACGGTGACGCTGCCAAAGGCGAGAAAATTTTCCGAAAGTGCAAGGCCTGTCACGCCGTTGGTGAGGGGGCTGAAATTCGCGTCGGTCCACGGCTGAACGGTATCGTTGGACAAGCCGTTGCGTCCGTTCAAGGATACCAATATTCCGAGGCTTTTGTTCAGAAAAAGCAAGAGGGAATAATTTGGAGTGAGGGCAATCTGGACGCGTATCTCGAAAATCCGAAGACTTTCGTCAAAGGGACCAAAATGGTCTTCAGCGGCCTTAAAAAATTAGACGAGCGAACCGATATCATTGCCTACCTGAAGACTTTCGCTCAATGAGATGCAACCCGAGGGGAAGCTCTTTGCAGTTCACCTCGCCTTGCCTATCTCGCACTAGGATCTGACATGATTGGTCTGCACTCCTATGCCACCTGGCTTGCTAGATCACTTGGTCAGAGGAACTCGATTTCTACTCTATAAGAGGAGCATTAGCGATGCCCAACAACCGTCTACTAAGGGTGCGAATGGACGCAAATTTAGCAGATCGCATCGGAAGAATAGCAGACCTTCAGGATCGTACTTTTCCAGCACAAACGCAGCACATGCTGTTGCAGTGGTTGGCTGAGCATGACGAGCCGGTCCCGGCCGGCACGCGACAAACTGGCTAGTTGAGATCAACCACCGCCATGCTGCAAGCCGGCGAGAAGCGGCATATCACAAATTTCTTCGAAGCGGTTCAAAGTGTTTTCGCTTTGCAAGTAATGACCAATGGAGGTCGTCACGCGTACGAGCGAAAAGATGAAGGTCCGCTGAAGTGGGAATTTCAAGCGTAGTGTTTAAGATACCGTGCCAACATAAGGTTCGTCTCAAGGCTTCTGCCTCGGAGGACTTAATATGACTGCTGCCACCGAATGCTGTGGCAACTGTCGCTTTTTCAACGAAGGCCGTGCGAAAGGTTGTGTTTGTCGCCGACATTCTCCGGCCGTCTTCTTGAAGCCATTACAGCCCGACAGTCGAATCGCGGAGCCTATTTCCTGCTTTCCAGTAAGCGTCCGCCGCAGGCCGCCTTATGCACCCGCTGGCATTCAGTCATGATGTCCCCCTGAATTTGAGCGGGGATCGTGCAGATTGCAGGAAGATCAGCGGCCATTGCCTACACGCTGATTGAGACAGCCAAGCTCAACGGCGTTGATCCGCAAGCATGGCCTACTGATGTTCTTAGCCGTATCGCCGATCACAAGATCAACAGGATCGACGAGTTGCTGCCCTGGCGGTATGCTCAGACTAGCTGAGCTAGCCCGACCCTCGTACGCTCACCTCTAGAACGCTTTGCCGCTTGATAACTGAGCCTGGCTGATGGCCCGCTTTCTCGAGGTCTGATACTACAACGTTGGCTCTCATGAGGAGCCATGATCGGGACCTTGGCCGACGTCGGGCAAACTTGCTCCCAGCGTCGGTCCTTTCTGTCGCATATTTCTCGAAGTATCTGGCGACAGTTTGTGAGGCTTGAGATAACGGATTCCGAGATCCGTTAGCGCATCTTCCGGCCTCGCCAAGCTTCCGTGGTTTTCTCTGACACAACGGATAACTGCCAGGGCTACGGATCATCGTCCTCCCAAACAGCCCTGGCCTTGTATTGGTGCGTGAGTGGAGTTGCGGGTTCATGGATTGGCACTCTACTGTCTCGGTCTTTTTGCCAGTTGCGGTGCTCAATAGCTTGTACGTTGCCGGCTTGATAGCCTGGCTACTAATGTAATGCGCTTTATTATGCTTGGGCAGTCTGCATTTACATGCCCAGCCAGTTGCGTCACATCGCGACAGTCTGTGTCGTCAAAATTTGGTGCGTTCTACAACCGGACGTCACACTTCATGTTTATCAAGATGCTGTGGTGAGTGGGGATCAGAGTGAGTAAAGCGTATGATATACCCGACACTCGAATTGCACGGAAAGCCTGTGCTGATCTTAAACGGCTTTGGCGGGTCGCAAGGACCGTTCAGTGCTGGCGCGGAGCCAATTGATCTGGTTGAGCGCGCCAAGCTTCAGATATGTGCTGCGGACAATCCCGATGCTGTTGCGTTCACCTACTTTCGGGGGAGTTGGCGTGTGGCAATCTGACCAGACGCCTTACAAAAATCAGCCAAGATTGTGCTGATACAATTTCCGTGAACACTTGCGTAACGTAATTTTATAGCCAGCTTAATTTTAAAGCATTGCTCGTCCGGATCAAGCGGCTGTTCGGCCAGCTGGGATATTGCTTCTTCCATCTCGACGGCATTCATTGCTCTCTGCCCCCTCACTCGAAGAAATCTTCATCGATTTTCTTGAGGT
This sequence comes from uncultured Alphaproteobacteria bacterium, assembly GCA_963753045.1. Taxonomy (GTDB): domain Bacteria; phylum Pseudomonadota; class Alphaproteobacteria; order Rhizobiales; family Hyphomicrobiaceae; genus Filomicrobium. The sequence continues at coordinate 8,160 of CAVWAT010000011.1, read as the reverse complement.
GAATCACATCCTCATCGCGGCAGCCGATATTGTAGCGGATGAGTAATCGCGCCAGATGGTTGCCATCAATCAGAACGATGCGCGAGCCGAGGTCACGGGCGGTCTGCACCGCAGAAGAGCTGAACGAGGACGTGGTGACGAAGATACCCTTGCTCGCCTTCTTCAAGCTCAATGCACCAAAGAAATCGCGAATGGCAGCCGATCCAATGTTGTTGCCTACAGCATAGCGTTTGGCCTGTACGTAAATCTGATCGACTCCAAGCGGGTCCTGGTCGATGACGCCGTCAACGCCGGAGCAAAGTTGGGCCAGTTCACCGGAGTAAAAGTCGGCCATTGAGCGTTGCTCTTGTGCTTTTGCGTCATTTACGGATGATGAGGCTAGCGGCCGTGGCTAGCTTTGCGAGCCTTGGACTGTTTGAGGCGTTAGCTGTCGCCGTTCATCTCAAGGATGTGGACATGGTGGGTAAGGCGGTCCAGGAGCGCGCCGGTCAAATGCTCTGAGCCGAAGACGGATGTCCAGTCCTCGAAGGCCAGGTTCGAGGTGACGATCGTCGAGCCGCACTCATAGCGCTGAGAGATGACCTCGAACAGCAGCTCAGCCCCCGTTTGCGAGAGCGGCACGTAGCCCAGTTCGTCAAAGATGAGCAGTTGCAGCTTGGCCAGTGATGCTTGCAGGCGCATAAGACGCTTCTCGTCACGTGCTTCGGCGAGCTGATTGACGAGGCCGGCAGCCGTCACGTCCACATCCTTGAGATGAACGGCGAAAGCTACCGCCTTGCTCAAAGCAAGGCCCGGTCACGACGGACCAAATCCAAGCCACCACCGGCACCGACCACTGAGGGATGAGACGCGACAAGCAAGAAGGCCCCCCGATATCGGGGAGCCTTCTTGTTGGCATCACTGCTACACTTTTGCTCCGGCCAACTGCTGCAAAATCTCTCCGGCGTTGACACGGAGAACAGGTCTGTCGCTTTTGGCTGAGTTTCCATGGACAACTTTCCAATGCACTGAGACGAGCCAGCTTGATGAATAGCTGAAGCACAGCCAGTCCCGCTTCTCGTTAACCATCGAAACACCTGATGCGGCGGGTCATTTCTGGTGATGGCTTGTTCATCCTTGCAGAGATCGATAACGTTTCTTTAATCAACGTGGAGGAGACCATGACCATCAGCTCGTTTGATGTTCGCGAAGGTGCTTGCAGCCGTTGCGGTATTCGCGACCGCGCCATATGCGGAGCGATGTGCATGGACGAGTTGGTCGCTCTCAGCAGGATTTCCCATACCCGTAAGTTCGATGCCGGATCAACAATCCTTGTGGCTGAAGAACCCGCAACATTATTCGCGAACGTTGTCTCCGGTGTTGTAAAGCTCAATCAAGTCTCGGCTGACGGACGTCAGCAAATCGTTGGGTTGCTCTTTCCGTCTGACTTCCTGGGTCGGGCGTTCGTCAGGTCCAATCCCCACTTTGCTCAAGCTGCGACCGACGTCGTTGCCTGCGTTTATCCGTACAACTCTTTTGAAAAGCTACTACGCAACCACCCCGCGCTCGAACATCGCTTGTTTGAACGAACGCTTAATGATCTCGATGCGGCCAGAGAATGGATGTTTCTCTTGGGTCGCAAGACGGCAAGGGAAAAAGTTGCGAGCCTCCTGCACCTTATCGCAAGCCGATACGTTGCCCCAGATTCCGGTTGCCAAGCGCATCCGGCAAAAACCAATCATGCCAGGTTCACTCTGCCCCTCAGTCGTTCCGACATAGCCGATTTTCTTGGACTGACGATAGAAACGGTCAGTCGTCAGCTTACTCATTTGAAGAATGATGGTGTGATCCATCTGTTGAGTACACATGACATTCTTATACCTGATTTGCGTCGCCTCGAAGGCGGCTCGCAAGGCAAACATCAAGCCGTTGCGTAGACCCAGGCCCGTGCAGCTTCGTCGGCAGGTCAGCGAATTCCGAAACTGGAGAGCAGTGATTTGGATGATGGAAGCCCCTCTACCAATGTTGGTAGCTCATTTGATATGACCGATATTCAGCAAAGCACTCCGCCACCGTGCCCAACGGTTCGCGCCTTGGCGTCCCGCGCAGCGGCCCATCGAACAAGGCTGAGATTGCCCTCCGGCACTGACTGCAACGAACTCCTTGGCCGCCGCGACCCTACTCGCAGGTTTGAACGGTTGGATGAGGAGAGTGTCCTCATGCTCCGCTACCTGCTGTGGCTCAGTAATCACGGATACGGGGGCTACGCCTCTCTACGTGGGTTTCCTTGCGAATACGTCTCTCCAAGTACCCTGTCGGCTTTAACGGCAGGCCGTTTCGTCGAACAGCGAAGGATCAATCATTGTGGTATGCGTCACCTAGACGTGTGCCGGATAACAGCGATTGGCGTTGAGGTTGCGGAACAACTTGGCGGCGAATCGACCTTACTCCAACAGGAGCAGGCCACTAAGAACAAGTCCGCTTCTTGATGAGAGCGGCCATAGATTTACTCAAGTGGTTCGGGGCAGCAAGGAAAGCACAACGTCTCGTTTCCATGCATGACGGCTCTGCTTCAGCCTGGAAAGCGCACATCACCACCAACGCTTCTAGGTGGATTTGCTGGCCGGTCGGGTACCACGGTCACCTGACCTACATTCGGCTGCCTGCTGGCGGTCTCACCGAGCCTTCTTTGATAAGCGTCAAATTATTTTATCCGGAACGTCAGTATGTTGGGCGCAGCCTCAAGAATGACGCTCGATTATTGGCTGACCCCATCGGCTTCGCACTCAGAGGCGAGAATAATACTCTCTAGATCCCCTGACGCTACCGGATCGTCCCTAGACACCGCTGGCCTCTCTGTCATCCGAGCATAAGTCGCGCTGAAATCGGCGAACAGACTAGGGATGCTGAATGAAGCACCTAGTGGATCCTATGCGAGGCGTGCGTAGACAATTGTCCGCAATTTGCGAATATTGACTGCACTATAACGCGGATGCGAGAGGACGTATGTGCTTGGCTAATCGGCTGGGGAGGGAGCCTTAGTGACCCACAGACACTTCTTGGAGCAGCAGCTCCTGGAACTATTAATCGAGACCGTCTCGGGTCCTAATCCGTGGCACGAAGAGCCAGCCCTGGAGGAGTATCTCATTGCTCAAGGCTATGACGCCGACCTCATAAAGGATTTAATTGATGACTTGATCAATCAAGGCGTCGTTGAAATCGCCGAGGATCGTAGGACGGGTACGTACCTAGTAGGATGTGTCGATGGCGCAAATTCGCCAGCATTTTGTGCCCCACCAACTTAAGCAAATTCGTAAACGTCCGGCCCAGGCCGCCTTACGGTTACGCAAATTCTCTAAGTGTTGGTTTTATTGACGACCACCGACTGCGCATCAGCGATAGCGGAGGCGTGTAAACAAACCACTGCTCAATGCTCTTTTTGGGCATGATACCGATGGTCACCTTGCAGAGGCGCGGACACTCAAGTGTCGACTTCTGCAATTCCTGCCCAAGAGCTTCGAGCGACTGATTATTGGTGAGCGTCCGAGCGTTCACTCTGCCTAAGCAGACCGCCAAGGTAGCAGTTCGTCGATCCGATTGATCTTGTGGTCGGCGATGCGGCTGAGAACATCAGTCAGCCATGCTTGCGGATCGACGCCGTTGAGCTTTGCTGTCTCAATCAGCGTGTAGGCAATGGCAGCCGATCTTCCTGCCATCTGCGCGAACCCCGCTCAAATTCAGGCGGACATCATCACTGAATGCCAGCGGGTGCATGAGGCGGTCTGCGGGGGACGCTTACTTTCCAGGGTGGTGAGCGGCGTTTGTTTTGACCTCGAATTGTGCTTACAGGACGGCAAAAAGTAACAACCGACAATTCGCGTTATCGCTAGTTATCGAGCGCTGTTGACAGTTTGTTTGGGGCTTATTTATTTTGCGTCTCGCTCCATCCATTCATCGATAGTTTCGGTGCGATAACGGCAAAGTCGACCGGCGCGATATACGCGCGGTCCTTCCCCCTCTGCGCGCCACCGGATCAGCGTCTTTGTTGAAACGCCGATGTATGCCGCCGCCTGCTTGGTATCCATCCAAGGCGACGCTACGTGCGCAACAATGCCCCCCCTTTGCATGCTAGACCGCCCTCCGAAGATAATCCTCGTGAACAAACCAGCGATCGCCGATGCGCTTGCCACGCACCAAGCCCGGGTCGATGTAGCGGCGCACCGTTGCACGCTCTCGACCGTAGTTGTGCGCGAAGTTGGAGAGCAGGATCCAGCTGCCCTCTAACACTCGCGCACCGCATCCGTGAACTTCGCTCATGACCCCTTCCTATTGATTTCGCATCAAATGCTGGACACCTAGACCTTAACATATTAGGACTTTCAGTCAAGGCCAGATTTAAATAATTCAAGAAATCTACATTCTTTTGGCGGGTGGAGATATGGCGACGGAGAGAAGAGGTAAGTACCGTGAAAGGTCGGGCGGCTCGGTCAAGACAAAGACGATCGGCTTCGTTCCCGCGCCAGACGTTGACGAGAAGCTGAGGGCCATATCTGACGAGATGGGAACGACGATAGCGCGAACTGTTGACCTTTTGATTTGCGCTGGCCTCACGGCGCAAGAAGAAACTCGACGAGAGAATGAGGGCATGCTCACCGATCGCATAGAGGGCGCGGTCCGGCGCTTGGAGGCGGTTGCGTGGACTGCCGATGAGGAATACGGCGCGCCCGAGAAAGCGGCTGCTGAGGACCGAAAATGCGAAATGAGATTGATTGCTAGCCTGCTTTGCGGGCAAACAGTGGCGCAAACTCTCGCGATACAACTCGGGTCTGAGGCTTTCGATGATCAAATATGTCATGCGATCGCCCACCATTTGGTTCAGCGAACATTCACGCCGGTAAAGGCTGATCCTAGTGCGAGCCTCGATGCTGTTCTCCCGCTGGTTAGGGTAAGCCATCCAGAGGCATTCAGCGGAGCAGACAAGGAAGCGCAGGACGTTGTTGAGGCGCAGTTCCGAGAGAGTATGGAGCCCTACATAAGCGACCGGCTTTCCTCGCGAGACCTAGAAGCAATTGCTGCTCGGATATTCGTTCGTGCTGCTAGGCGTCGCCGTCACGCGTCAGCGTGATAAGCCCCATTTGGTGCGCAATTCTCGCGCTTGTCTGGTCAGCAAGCCGCTTGGCTGGATTGCGTTGAATATGGGCGTAGCGCTCCGTTGTGCGGCTGTTAGCGTGCCCGAGTAGCCGCCCAATCATTGGTAGCGTGCCGCCGTCCGAAACGGCCACAGAAGCGAATGAATGTCTAAGGTCGTGGACGCGGACATCCTCAATTCCAGCAATCTTTCGCACGGTAAACCAAGCTTTTTTAACGTCATACATCGGCTTGCTAGGGCTCACCGGAGACCAGAACACGTAATTGCTCTTGTTGTGCGGCTGATTCTGCGGAGCAAAGCAACCGCATCCTCGCCGATCTCTGTCGTCTTCTCTCCGGTCTTGCTGTCCTCAAACTCGATGACGCCGCTGTCGATATCAACCTCAGACCATTTGAGCCGGAGAGCCTCACGCAACCGCATACCAGTGAGCAGCAAGAATTCGATTGCCTGTAGACACTGCGGAGCGTGCTTTGATCGTGCTTCGTCGCTGTTGAGCGCCATTCCGACCGCCTCAATTTCGATGTCGCTGAGGTAGCGTTTCCGCTGCTTCTCCCTGTATCTCTCGATGTGCCGTGTCGGATTCGAGTTTTGCTGCCGATAGCCTTGCTGCTCAGCGAAATTCATCAACTTGCTTACCACGGCGAGCGCGCGGTTTGCTCGATAAGGTTGTTTCCTTAGTGCGTGCTGTAGGTTTGTGATGTGTGTGCCGTCGAGATGGTCAACCCGAACCTTGCCGATGCGTGGCAAGATGTGAACCTTGAACAGGCTCTCATACTCCTCATTCGTGCGTGGCTTTAGCTTCGCTCGCACATGAACCTCAAACCAGCGCTCTTTCAATGTTGCCACTGTCGGCATCGAGCGGTCAGCCGCCCGCCGTCCGCTGGCGTCTTGCCGCCCTAATGTCGGCGACAATCTCAGCAGCACGGTTGCGAGCCTTTTCGACGGTTAGCCCGTTCGTTCCGACCTGCCCTATCGATTTATAGTGATGCTGACCCCGAGAGAACTTCTTCACGAAGAAAAACGGCTCGCCGCGCTGACGACGAACACCGAAGCCGGGTTGCTCGGTGTCCATCACCACATCACCCAACTTCATGCCCCGAATGAGTGTCTTCGTGATCCTCGCTTTTCGATGCCCCACCTAAATGCCCCGTTTGCCCTAGTTCAAATCTAGTTCAAATAGTGGAGCAATTCGGCGTCCCTGTAAAGGACCACATGTCCTTTATGAAGCCGGCCTTTTGGGCGTTATGGGGTGCGGTATAGATGTGGTATCCTGCCGGGCCGTCAAATTCCTAATCTGAGGGTCACAGGTTCGAATCCTGTCGGGGTCACCAATGAAATCAACGCCTTACGCACCAGAGCTGGTTGGTCAAAAAAATTCCATCTTCCACCCATCTTCCACCAGAACGTATTTCGCTACAGGTGAAAACGTCACTCGATGGGCATGGTGCCAGCTATGGTTTCAGGAACGCCGCGCAACCAATCCGGTCGAAATGACCGCCTATGCAACTCCTTGCATTAAGCGGCGTCGGCCTCGGTTCCAAATAACGTTGGTAGGTATGCTGTGACGCGGGTAGCGGACTTAGCCCCGTATCGGATTTCACAATCATAATTTGGAAGCGCCGATGCGCGTCACAACTGATTTGCAATCACATCAAACCGTGCAGCTTCGCCAGGCCAATGATTGCCCGCATCTTGCCCGCAGGCCGCGTCTCACTGCTCTCGTAGATTTCCAGATACATCTCCGTCAGCCTGTCGACGGTAACCCAGTAACCCGCTTCCGCGCATCATCATAATTGCGGCTAAGGACCGATGAATGCACGGCAGCAATGATTTTGGCGAACATTTGATGGCTAAGATGAAGGACGGTAGCTGGCAGCTCTGCGAGCACGAGCAGGTCATAAGAGGCAACGAAGCTCTTTTCGGCCAAAAGCATTTGCTCGTCGCCATGACGCGGATGCGCAATGAAGCGCCGATACTGCCAGACACGCTGGATTATCTCTCCGGCTTCGCTGATGCGATTATTGCTTATGACGACGCTAGTACCGACCAGACGGTCGAAATCCTGCGCAATCACCCAAAGGTTGCTCTTATCGTCGTCAATGAGGCTTGGGAGGAGAATGTTGATGCACGCAAGCGCGCAGAGGCCCGCCATCGAGGCCTCCTCCTTAATATGGCACGGTCCGAGCTGCCCCATGAATGGATGTTCTGCTTCGATCCGGACGAACGCGTCATCGGCGACGTCCGAGGGCTCGTGCAGTCTCCAAAGTCAAATCGTTGCAGTGCCGTGCGCATCCCTATTCGACTCCTACATGCAAAAGGATCAAGCGCCTTACACGTCGGACCAAAGGCTATTGCACTTCCGGCGCTACTTTGGTCCCGAACAGCGCGACATACTCATGCTTTGGCGCAACCGACCAGAGGTTCTATTCGTTGAAGGCAAGGGACGCACACCGCAGGGAACCGGTCACGTTGAGACGGAGCTCTACTGTCAGCATTACGGGAAGTCTTTGTCGGTAACCCATTGGGAAGAGACGTGCGACTACTACTTTCGACACTTTCCTTTCGAGACCTATGGCAAGAAATGGCAAGGTCGGAAGGGCAAGGCGATCCATTCGGAGTCAGATTTCAAGCACCCACTCTATGAATGGGGAGACGGCCTCTTTGCCAACGCTGTGTCTATCTAAGTCCTAATGATCACGCGATTTCGCCGACCCACTTATGCTTTGCGCCTGAAAGCAGACGTGCGCAGCGTCAGGATTAATGTCCGTTATGTGCTGAAATCGAAGGCCAGCAGCCTAATCGCTCCATGGCCTGAGCAAGAGGTCGAGGTCCTCGACCTTTGTCGTGTCATCGTAGACGCCCGTGCCCACCCCACATCCAACACCTCCCAATCCTCGCACGGCATTGTCACATTAAGCGAAATTGGCCCAATATGGACGATCGACCGGCAGGCTAAGCCTCTGAAATCCCACGCGTCAAAATCAGCGGCTGTCGGCAAATTCCAGTCAATCAGACTTAATGTGACAACACCC
>CAVWAT010000010.1:0-68467 GCA_963753045.1 uncultured Alphaproteobacteria bacterium | reverse complement strand
AGGCAGTTTACTGCAGGTCGTGGCTGCGGCTTAATCGGCTCGCCTGTGGCTAAAAATTACCCAATCCTGCCCCTGGGATCACCGTCCTGGGGGCTTTTTTGTTCTAGCGACCGCTGAAGCGCCTGCTGTCGTGAACGCCCCTCTCCCAGGGATTGGGCATACGCAGGCCACGGGTTGTAGAGCGACAACAGCGATACAAGCTTGTCACTCCGACGGCTATCGATCGTGCACCGTGAGTGCTAAGGATAGAGGACGCCGGGGAGCGGGGATCTCCGGCGAACGAGGTGGCTCCAAACATGCGCGGGGAGCGAGGTTTGAGGCGTCCTTGGGACTAACTATTATGTGGCGATCAGCGGGCAGCACCTTCGGGTGGTGCCCGCTTTTCATTGTGGGACCCGGTTATCGGCGCCCCTCATGCCCCCAAGCCCTAGCGTGGAAAGCGCTGGAGGCCACAGTCAAACTGATGGGCTATTGTGACGATTAGTGGGCGATCTCGTTTTTTACGGGCTCGTTGTCCAGAGCGACGCGAGAAGTTCCACTCCACAAAAGCTGCCTCAGGATGCCGCTGCGGCGCATTTCAATCCAGAGAATTAACATCAACAAACCAACTGCTGTGCACGACGGCAGTCAAATGCTCACGGCCGGAAAAAGGCCAATACTACGCCCCACCCTTGGCACAAAGGCGAGACAGATATGGCCCGCGCCGGCAAGACTACCCCCTACCCCTACCCCCTACTCCATACGCCGGACGTAAGAGGGCCGCTCAACCCCCAGTGAGCGGCCCTTTTTCCTTGCCCCGCTGCTCAACCAGTAACGGTGTAGCGCTGTGTCGTTTTTTGCTGGACGCCGGTGCTTTTCCGAGACCGCCAGTCGCTGTTGACCTTCCGTTGGTCGACAAGCTGGAGCGGCCTCAGAATGTCCGAACCGGCAGCTGAGCTTTGGTCTCTGCACACGGGTTGTGCCTCTGCATCAGTGGTGCCGATAAGCACAAACCGTAGCTAGCTTTCGCAGCGCTTAATTGCCAATACTTCCCCGTGCCTGAGCTGGGAAGGGCGGACCTACAACAGGGTCGGCAGTCAGACGCCTCAGGTGGTCGCGTCGTAGTGGAGGGATTATCATCATGAGTGGATTAGGTGAAAACGGTTATGCGTTGCTCGAGCTGTCGGCGATGAAGCCGATCAACTACCTCCCTCCCTTTCATTTATCGGTCGCTAAGCAGCTTCTGGAAAGAGGCTTGCTCAGACGCGAAGGGCAGCAGTGGCACCCAACATCGTTTGGTCTCCGCCTCCTGGGGCGAACGCTGCACTAAGGACGCTAGCCAGAAGCCGCGCCACCAACGTGGCTGTCTCACGACAGCCTTCGCGTTTCACTTGGCGTCTTGCCGGTCCATCGCTTGAAGGCTCCTGAAAAGCTAGCGTGACTTGAGAAGCCCAACAAGAATGCAAGCTCCTGTAACTTGATGTGTCCTTCATCGAGATACCGCATGGCCAGATCTTTGCGGATCTCATCGATCAGCTCATCGAAGGTCGTACCATGTTCGGCTAAGCGACGGCTAATGGTGCGCTGGCTAATGCCGAGGTCGGTGGAAATCTTCTTTGCCGTAACCCGGCCGCAGCTCATGCTAGATCCACAAAGGTTCGGGCAGTAACCTCTTGAGAAACCATGCGCGACCCGCATGGATCGGAGGACTCCCGATCCATCTCACGGCGCGCTTAGCAATAATGAGAAATCGAGCATCAACAATGTTTTTGCGTTGCGTGCTACCAATCCGCAACACTTTATTGTATGCGCATGTCAGCTGTGTACCCCCCTACGCGCGCTGGAGGTAGATCCCTAGCGCAACAGCAGGGCGAGGTCGAAATCATCTTCCCCCGATGTCCCTCTTTCGACCTCGCCCCTTCGTCCCCCGAGGAGAGTTTAGCACTAGCTAAGTTTGGTCGCGCACGGAAGTGCACAAACCTTTAACTAGTGCACAAACCTTCAACTCATGTGACGCTTTCTTGCCATCCACAGTGGGGCGCCCAAATACGTGGCAGTTTCCCCCTGGCAGCGCGACGCGGCACGCATTCAGCATCGTAGATGCAGAGCCTTTATAGGTGGTCATGTGTTCAATGACCGAGGCGTACAGCAGGACGCGATTCATTTATCGTAGGCTCAGCAAAAGACGGGTTCTGTGCCTCCCCTTTTCCTCATTCTGTTGCTAAGAAGAGGGTCGCCGGTGTGGACTATTCCGGCGACCCTGGTGCCTCCAGGCCCGAGCGGGGTTTGGGTCGGAGGCACCAAACCTTCTGAGTGTTCATTGTGACATTTGGCGGGCGTAGGGTGCTTGTTCTCCCTGGTGCCATGAGCAGTGGCTCCTTCCCACACATAGAAGAACCGGTGCGAAGCAGCGCCTGTAAGCGAGCCAAGTTGATTGTTCGCTGGGGTTTGCGGCCTCCCTAGCCGCGGTGGGGCAAGAGGGCGCTTTGAACCGCATAAAGAAATTGGGCCGCCCCAAAAGAGCGGCCCGTTATCATGCTGAAAAGGTGGTCTGCGAGGTCCCACACATAACCTCCGACCCGGAGATTTTAGCACTGGAAGGTAACCCGTTTGCGAGGCCGAACGCACAAATCGGGCTGGTCTAATTCTTATTATGGTAACCATATTTCATGGCGACCACAGGACTAGCGGAGGTCTTTCCGATTACTGCCGGCCTGAACAATTTCCATGAGGTCCGCCGGATAGCTCCCAATGAGGTCGAAGGCTGTTCTCCGTCAGCACTCACGGGGCAAATTGAGCTGATTGCAGTAAGAGGCCTTCCGTGGTTAATGATCTCGGCGACCGTATTGGTATTTCACTTCATAATTGTGGAAACCACCCGGTCTAGCAGCTGCAATACACAATGGGCACGCCGATAGACAACTCTGGCACGGAGAACGCCATGGCTAGTACCCTTGCGTGCGACAATTTCCTACTCGAATTAATTTCAAAGAACGCGTTGGCATGCGACTGCTCTTCCATACAAGAGGTCAGCTTAGTGCGTGGCCAGACCCTCTTTGAAAAAGAGGAGCGTCTGAGGCATGTCTACTTCCCCACAACCGTCATCGTATCACGGATATATCGCGCAGAGTGCGGCCACACTGCCGAGATGGGGATGGTCGGCCGCGAGGGTGTCGTCGGGATCTCGTTGTTCTTGTGGGACGACCAGGCGAACAACGAAGCCATTGTTCATGCCGATGGAAGGGCCATGCTCATGGAAGCAAGTGCGGCCCTCGAAGCGTTTAGGCAGTGCGGCCCGTTTCAGGTCGCGGTTCTGCGCTACGCGCGATCGGTGATTAGCCAACTCCGTCAAATAGCTGTTTGCAATAGATTGCATTGCACTAAGCAGCGGCTGTGCCGCTGGCTGCTTATGACCCTCGATCGGACACCAACAGACGAGATAGGCCTGTCTCACGATTTCATCGGCCAGTTACTGTCGGTGCGTCGCGAGAGCATTACCTGTGCCCTGTCACACCTCCAAAGTGAGGGCCTCGTGCAAACTAGCAATCGTCGGATCAAGGTGCTCAACCGGGCTGGGATAGAGGCGACAGCCTGCGAGTGCTACGGTGTGATCAAAAGTGACTACGATCGCCTGCTGGCGGATCTAAATGCTAACTCCTGAAGTCAATTTAGTCGGCATTAGGAGCGTCCGCAATCAACGCAAAGAATATTACGTTTTGTGTGCGGCAGCGTACAGCCACACCCAGTCTTATTGGTCTCCTCTCAAGTTAATGATTTTTGAACAACAAGCGCTGAGCGATGAAGTTCTCATGAAGGGGCTTTTGGAAGCGGCGCTCTATGGTTCAATGACAGGAGAGCATAAATGTTCCGTCATTATTTTTCTTTTGGAGTACCGCTTTTTGTTGGCATTACCCTAGCAGCTTTAACGGCTAGTGCGATCGCAGGCATGAACCTCAATAACGGTTCCAAAGCCATATCAGAGTCGGAGAGCTTGCCCTTAACAGCTCAAGCCGTGTGGCGCCCATCGAGAATAGAGGCCGTACCTCTTCAGGGGTTCAACATTGATTTTGGCACGAAGTACGCCATCGGTTATTACAAGCAAGTCGATGAGGGATGCAAAGTCGTCTTAACCTACGCCGAGCCAATGAACTGGGATGCGCATCCAATACATGTGACAACAAGACTGGAAACGACCTTAGCAGCGGAAGAATGGACAAGTTATATGTCCGATGAAGGTGCATCGCTTCAGCTTAACTGCGGGTCCGGCGCACGCACGCTGAGGATAAAAGCGTTGCCTCGGCAGTACGGTGGTTGAAACCTATGAGCCAAGCGGCCAGCCGCAGGGCTTCACGTTATGGTGGGACAGGGCACAAGTAACTAAACGGATGCCAGAACTCTAGTAGGACCAGCTCAATGAAGATGTTTTCGCAATCCGGGACATGGATTTGTGAAGCGCAACGGAGGGGGCTGCTGCGAGCAACTTTTCTTTCCTCCTTGTTCTTACTACCCCTCTCCGGAGATGTTGCCGCAGACAGCAAGGTAAATAGGACAGCGTTCAATAACCATTGCCGAATGTGCCATTCGATCAAGCCTGGTGACAACCGACTAGGTCCGGCGATTTACGGCATCTTCGGCGCCGACGCAGGCCAAGTGAACGGGTTCAACGGCTACTCCGGCGGCCTGACTGGTTTTGTTTGGGATGAGGTCACGCTCGACAAGTTCATGGCAGATCCCGCCTCCGTCTCATCAAGTACAAATATGATCTTTCCGCCAGTGAAAGATGCTGAAGAGAGAAAGAAGATCATCGAATTCCTGAAATCGCTGAAGGGCGGGAAAGCTTAAAACGGACCTAGCTCAGAAAGACCTCTCCTCCTCTGCTCAGCCCTTTTTGGTCCGCTTGGGGAAAGCGCTTTTTTCTCGCACAGCTTCGCAAAGTCAGTTTCCTTAGTTTCGCGACCATCCAAGAGTAGCTGTTATCTCCGCTGTGAATCCGAAAGTGGGTATCGTCAGGCCGGCGCAAAAGTTTGCTTTGGGGTCAGGTCTGGGTAGTCATGATGGCGTATACTTAGGCCATCTAGAGCGAGGCAGTTGCTCACCTAATAGAGGAGCGTACTCGGCACCGATCACGTTGTAGCACTCACAGGACAGCGCTTCCATTGCGGCTCGGTTTACGAGTCGGATCCGCCGACGGTCATTCACGATAAGACCCTCGCGCTGCAGATGTGCCATGGTGCATGAAATGCTCTCGCGGCGCACTGCTAGCATTTGCGCAACAAAGTGATGAGACAGCGCTAATTCGGATGAACCGGATCTATCGAGGGTCATCAGAAACCACCGGCAAAATCGCTTCTCAATGCTGTGCAAACCGTTGCATACCGCCAATTGGGATATTTGACAGATCATCGCTCTTGCGTAGCGTAGCACGACACGGCGAAAGGGCTCGCATGTGTTAAAGCAGTGCAAAGCAAGCGACGTTTCCATGCGCAAAGCTCTTCCGTCAACATGCACCAAGGCCTGATTGTTTGCCGTGCTGGCTCCCAGGAATATCGAGATTTCCGACCACACCCTCGTGACCTGCCATGCCCATCTCCGCGGTGTGCCCACAGGTTGCCAGATAAGTCCGAGTGACAACAGCACTTGTCGGAAAGTAGACGTGACGCATAGGCGCCTCATTCTCGAAAAGTGTCTGGCCGCGTTTCAACAAAACGTCTTCGACGCGGGGATGTTTGTAGGGTGGCGCGTTCTCCAGAAGCTCTCTTAGAAGAGTATTCTTGAGCGGGTCAGCCTTATGCATGGCATCTGCCTTGCTTGTATCTCGGCGTGCCCCAACCTTTTCGCCTCAGCACGATCGGCCCGCTACCCTCAACAATTGCGGCACCGGGTATCCTGCGATTGAACAGTCCTAAAAAAGTGAAATTTCCGTCGTTCTGTCCGATAATTGTTGGATCTGATCGCAACGCTAGCACTTCGCGCGTATCGCACCAAAACAGAGATGCAGGCGCTGCAGGCATCTTGGCCCAGCCCTGCAATATTTCGGCTTGGTAACTTGATCCATCCTAGGTCCGTAAACGCAAGAAACGCCAAAGTTGGGCAAAAACCGCTAGTCCAACATAAGAATTGAAAGGATCATCAACGCGCACAGAGAGCCTCAGCCTTCAGATCGAAGAGTTGAAACTTATAGACGGGCGGAAAGTGACTGGTTCTAGCTTTTTCTCGCTTGACGTCATTTTTTGGATCGAGGATGAGGGCCATCCGAATATCATGGCAGCGCCGACGTGGCTTGCCTTCAGAATCCAAAGCTATAGACCAGTTCTTTTGAAGTTTCGGTGCGCTAGCGCACATCTCGATAACTGCACCCTCAGCCAATGAGTTTGGGTCGCCGCAGCGTTCCCCACCATTCTATAATCAGGCCACCAACGAACTAACATTCAAACTGGGCCACTCAATGGGGGCTGACCATTAACATCTGATCAAAGCAGGAAAAGACGCTTGCTGATGTTCCTTGGGGCGTAGCAATTTCGGGTTGCGGCGGCAGCTTGAAAACAGAAATCCAAGCGTGTTAGTCCGCTCTTCACTCATAAGCGGACGTCGGGAGACGCGGAGCTAAAGTTCAAGACGCGTTGATCGATAAGACACGACGCTGTCCGTTGCGCATGTTTGGTTCTCAGCCAGGACGCTCCCCTTGTCCGCGCCAGTCTGAGACAGCATCACAGTCTAAACCACGTTCGGTATAGGTGGCATCGCGCCCCCGCAACCAAATGATTTCAATACCTTATTAGCTCTTATGTCTCGCCTATGTATTGGCCATTGCCGCAACAGATCTTGACGCACCTTCCTCTAAAACTCGGACTTCCGCGCGCCCTCACTGGTGCCACGGCATCTCCCCATCATCAGCTTCGCTCACAGACGGACATTTAAATGGCAAGTTCAACTCTGCTGTAGATCCGCAGACTACGAATCTGGGGGGGCGGGAGTTCGAATCTTCCCCAGCGCGCCAATGGTTTCAATGGCTTACGGAACTATATTGGTTGCCCGGAAAATTCCATCTTCCACCTGTCTTCCACCAGAACGTATTTCGCTCCAGGCAAACGTGCCACGAGGGGCATGGTGCCAGCGATCGCCTCCTCGCCACGAAGGCCTTCAAGGACGATGCGAATCTTCTCCTCGGCAGAAAACTTCCGTCGCGTCGCTCTACGGATGTCCCGGACGGTCTTGTCGGCGCTTCGCGGACGGCTCTCATTCCTGTCAGTCATCGTCACCCTCCTCGGGGCTACGATGAACCGGAAAGTCTCTCTTACGCAATCAGCTCGAATCTGTCCTGTGAGTGCTGACGGCGAACACCCAAGGCCCGAGACGCCGAGCGTACCGCTTCGCAAACTTGCCAAAGGCGCAGTGTCTCTTCTCGATTCATTTGCATTTTAATCAGCTGGCGGCCGTTCTAGCGGGTGGAGTAAATTGGAGTTTGTGGCTGCGGGCCGCTGTTCTATTAGCAAATTCTGCTATCGAGCTGCTCTATGGCGGGCGCCAGCTCAGCCGCTAGTTTGGCCGGTGCTTCAAGCAACTTCGCATCGCCTGTTATCTCCAAGTAATCTGATGGGGTCTTCAATATTGCTATCAAGCCGGCAATGGCGACCAAAATAAACAGTGGCCTCATTCGTCACCTTCATTTCTCTGTGGGACTTTGCGAACCGACGAAAAACGGACAGCCGAAAGTCCTATCGCGACTTAGACACACCCGAAACCAAACCTGATTTATGGGGCTCATGACAAATCCGCAAAGCTGAATCCACGCTTTGCGTAATCGGTGGAAGCGGCGGTACATTTATTGATGAATAGCCCAAAGGGTTTTCAAGGATCCGAGCGCGTGCCCTGCGGCCCAGGTATCAAAAATCATGAACATCAAGAGCAGCCAGCTGAGGACAAGGGGTATTCCGAGGGCCCATACGGCGGTCTTGAGAAATCGTTCTAACGTGATGTCCCTGGGAAGATGTTCTCGTAAGCTATTTTGTTCGCTAGCCAACTTGGTCCCTCCACTAGCAATCCGATTTAGACGGGGTACGGACCGGCTGTGGCTTTTTCAGAGCGAGATTTTGCCTTTCCAATGAAAACGCACAAGTAGGCATGGTGAGAGCCAGGCGTCGTCTTTTGTCCACGCTGGCCGCAGAGTTCTGACGACCTCCCCCAGATAAGTGCAGGATGATGCAGTCCTAGAGTTAAGGGCTTGTGGCCGATACCACCATGCAGCCCGTACTGGCTGAACGATCTCAATTCCGATTCACTTGAGAATCTCACGCGGCTCGAAAAAAATGCCGGGCCGGTGCAAAACTGGGGAATGCACTGGCCCGGCGTAAATTCCAACCGTGCCTAACACGGAAGGGAGTAAGGGGGTGGGATTGCAGCTCGTTACAGGATGTGCAGACCGAGCCAAAGATCCCGAATGCAAATTAGCAAATCACTCGGCGATGGCGAGAGTTGCGCAAGCCCTTGTCCCCAGGAGCACCGGGGTGGTCCACAGCAATCGCGGCTTTGGGGAAAAGGCGGAGGGCGTTAGTGAGGGGAACCAGGACTAGCTTACTAGGAGGGAAACCAGCCCTGGCCCGCGACCTGCGTACCACGTCAAGGGTGGTTGGGGGACAGACGCGGTACAGGATCAGTCAGACTGGCAACGGGGGGTGTGCTCAGTCTCGAAACCTTCTACAGCTCCGAGCTGGCCTCAGATCACTAGCGTTCGAGTTGTCTTGTGGGCATTGTCACGTTGACAACTGCTGGTCGCAAGCGATTGCAGTGCGTGCCATTCTCAAGCTGCCGCGGTCACCACGTGCCACGCGTTCATAGCCTCGGTCCGAAACTGCCGAAGTGTCCGACGTGAGATTAGATGACGCTGGACGTTGAAGGTGTTGTAGATAGCGGCGCGTGTTGAAAGAAATCTCTGAGCTGAACCGGCTGATTTGAAACGTTGCACCCGTCGCTCTCTCTGTCGGATCGGCAGGTGTGAATTCTTGGCTCGGTTGTTACTTCGCCCGCCAGTTATATGTTTGCCTTTCATCCCGAGAGCACCGAGCGCGGCGCTATAGGACTGCAGCTCATCCGTCACGACCGCAGTTGGAGCGAAGCCTTGTGCTTTGTGTAACTTGCGCATCAGTTTCAGCGCAGCTTTCTTGTTGCGTCGTGATTGGACCAGGACATCCAGAACCTCGCCTTCGCAATCCACGGCAAGCCATAAATACATGGTCTTGCCATTGATTGAGATGAATATCTCATCGAGATGCCAGCGCGTTCCCGCAGATGGATAAGACCTTCTCAGCCTACTAGCATAGGCGAGGCCAAACTTTACCGACCAGCGCCGAACAGTCTCATACGAAACATCGATGCCGTGCTCAGCCAGCAGATCCTCGACATCTCGAAAGCTGAGTGAGAACCGAAAACACAGCTAGACGGCATGCTGGATGATCTCGACTGGAAAACGGTGACGGAGATAGCAGAGATTGTGCATCGGCCACGGATACCACACGACCTCAATGCCAAGAATTACTGTGACAGGACCATCGGCTGGGCGGACCTTGAAACCTAACCACGGAGAAGTCAGCTTGCATCGCAATTCGAAAACTCCTGACGGTAAAAAAACTGAAGCTTCGGAACCACCTCATTTGGAAGAGCGCCTCAAAGCAAATTGAAGGTCTTCGAGCAGGGCTCCGATGACGCCTTTACCGGACGTGTATTCCCCGTCGGGATCATGATAACCTGCCAATAATTTCTGAATTTCGGATAGTAAGGAGGCTGCGTATTCCTCACGATTTAGATCGCTCGGCACTGCCCGAATGACTTCGCGAGAAGCGCTAATCGCCGATATAGCTACAGTGCGATCATATTCGCTTTCACGGGCCTTTTGCGCGTGCTTGTTGATCAACTCGCAAACGATTTTTTGCTGATTGGTCATATCCGAAGCAGACCTTTCCTGAGGCGTCGGCATTAAGATCGCATAATCTAGCAGATGGGAGCGTGCCGCCGCGACGAGCACGTTTCAGCATGATGGAAATTGCCCCCTGAGAAAGCCTCAGCCGATACTACGGTTCACGATTGTTCCCCGTCAGCACTCACGGGGAAAACATCACAGTTCTAAGTGCCATCTGTCAGTTGGTAATGGGTTGCGGTTGGGCTAGTTCGAATTCGGCCAAGGCAGCGAGATCGCATAGAAGGCTCACTGCCTCGGCATCAATTTGCCGTGGCCGGTTGTCCAACACGCACAAGGTCCCTACGCAGTGGGCTCCAACGAATATTGGGCAACCAGCATAGAATCGGATTCGCGGTTCGTGGGTGACAAGCGGGTTATCCGCAAAACGCAGATCCTGAAACGTATCCGGAATCACGAGAACCTCGCGCGAATTTATCGCATGGGCACAGAAGGAGGTCTCGCGGGGTGTTTCGGATAGATCCAGCCCCCGAGCCGATTTGAACCATTGTCGCTCCCGATCAACGAGACTCACAAGCGCCATGGGAACCTTAAAGATGGAAGCTGCGAGACGCGTTATCCTGTCGAAGCGCTCTTCGGCGGGTGTATCGAGAATGCCAAGATCATTAAGTGCTGCCAAGCGCCGCTCTTCATCCTGCGTCGCCAGCGCCCGCTCCCACCGGCATGCCGTGCGAAACAAGCCTGCGCGGATGCGGGTTCGCGCGTAGGCGGGCGAGAACGGCTTGATCAGCCACTCCGAGACGGGTAACGCGGTCCGCGTGACCGCATCTTGGTCGTCGGCCACCACGATGATTGGTATGTCATGAGCACGCGTGCCGTCCCCTTCTCGAAGTGCCTCATTGAGCCATCGAGAACCCACATCGCTCTTTTCACATTCTAGAATGATCAGCGAAGGCTTAACAGCTTGCGCGGTAGCGAGAGCTTGCCGGACGTTTGCCGCTTGAACAACAGCGATGTCATCAGCGCGCGCCGCTTCTCTAATTGTGCTGGCCGCGACGGGATCCTCGACTGCCATCAAGAGGAGTGGGTTGGTCAAGGCTATCGAATCTGCGCTCGTGTCCGCATTGATTATCGTCCGCCGCGGTAACGCGCGATCGCTTGACTTGAGCTCGATTTCCAGTCCCTCGGCAGCAGCAAAGATATCTAGAGGTGGTTCCGTGCCGGACTGAGCGTCGCGTGCCTCCTTTACCATCTGGTCGACTGCGTCATCAGTTCTAAGCGGGTCATGATGCGTTAGGGCGAGTCGGGCTGCCCCTCCTGCTCGGCACATCGCGACAGCATATTCGACCGTACCATGCCCCCAGCCTATCTTGTTTGCATACTCGCTCAAAGTGAACTGCGCGTCGTGGATTACGAGGTCGGCGCCGGCAAGAAACTCGCAGTGCTGTCGATCCTCTCCTCGTATGTGCCCGTTTCCCGACGCCAGATCGCGCGAGAAGGGCTCGTGATCCGACGCATACACCAATGCAGCGCCATCAGCCTCCAGACGGAAACCGAGCGTAAGAGCTGTATGGTTCAGGTATCGTGTTCTGACCGTAACATCATCGATCTGGAACTCCCCTTCAACCAGTTCGTGATAGCGGATCTTGGCACCCATCTCGTCGAGTTCTCACTGGGAAATACGCGTACTGCATTTGCCCAGCTAGTGTTTCCTGCAAGGATTGCCCAATACCTCTGGGCGCGTAAATGTCCCATTCGTAATCTGGCACGAAAAAAGGCGTGAAGAATGGAATGCCCTGGATGTGATCCCAGTGGGTATGACTGACAAGAATATGACCCTTCCGCCGGGGCTTCTCGGTAGCCATGAGCACTTGCCCTAAGGCATGAAGACCACTCCCACAGTCGACGATGATGTGCGTGCCCGCGGCCGTTCGGACCTCAACGCAGGAAGTGTTGCCGCCAAAACGCAAGGTTTCCGGGCCTGGCTTCGGGAGGGAGCCGCGTGTCCCCCAGAAATGCACGTGCATGGAGCCACCTGTGGAGTTGGGAAAACGATAGAGAATGCTAGCAGACCGATCTCCGCCTGCCTGGTCAAAATTCGTCCTCAGTTGTTCTCACCATCAGCTCAATCTGTCTCATAGTCGCTGACGGAGAACGGGATCGGCAAGCTATAGAGCTGTTGGAACTTTTCGCATAGATAAGTCAAGTAAGGCTCGATATGTAGCGGTTTCCCTGTCGCAAGGATGATAATTCGTTCGGCTGATACCGCCGGCCATGCTGAAAGACTTCGGCGCGAAGCCATTCCAACACCTGTGAGTAGTCGCCGCGTGTCAGTTGCTGCGGGATATCAGGATGTGCTTGCAGCGCTATCTCATAGAACCGCGCTCCGAGAACGTTGCCAATGGTATAGCCTTGAAAGGCTCCACCGATATGGCCTGCATACCAGTGAACGTCCTGAAGACAACCTTCACGGTCAGTATCAGGCTCGATGCCCAATTCTTCGAGCATCCTCGCCCGCCACGCATCCGGAAGATCTTTCGCGTTGAGCCGTCCCTCAAGCATCTCGAGTTCGCGATCAAACCGTAGGACGATGTGAAGGTTGTATGCAACCTCGACGTCATCGGTCCGTATAAGAGAGCGCCCAACCCGGTTGATTGCTGCATAAAAGTCATCGAGCGAAACATCAGCATAGCTGCCCGGGAATGTTTTTCGGAGGACGGGATACCAGTATTCCCAGAAGGAATAGCCCCGGCCGACGATGTTTTCCCAAAGTCGCGCCTGAATTTCGTGGAAACCGGCGGATGCCCCGCATCCTAACGGTGTTCCGTCGAACTCTTCCGAGAGGCCTTTCAAATTCGACCGTCGAGATACTCGAGGACCTTGGCGTGGAAATACGCACCAGTGCGCGCGTCACGAAGGTCACGGAGAAGTGCGTCACGCTGCCATCAGGAGAGCCCATATCTCGCCTGTCAGCGCGCAACGACGGCAACTGACGCCCGCTCGATCAGCGACTGCCGCTTGGCGACATTCACCACTTCCTCGGCCACGATCCTCACGGTGTTGCGGATTTGGTCGGGCGTGTGCTTGGAGGTGATGAAGAAGCGCAGGCGCGCCGCCTTCATGGGCACCGCAGGGTGAATGATCGGTAGGGCGTTGATGCCATGCTCCAACAGCTGATCCGCCAAACGGACCGCACGCACCGGATCGCCAACCATCACTGGCACGACGGACAGACCCGCACTGGTCATCGTATCGAGGCCCGCCTTTTTGGCCTCCTCCACAAACAGATGACCGTTGGCCTGCACCTTAGCGACCCGCTCCGGGTCACCTTTGAGGATCCTGAGTGAAGCAAGAGCAGCAGCAGTCGCGGGAGGCGACAAGCCGACGGAATACACAAAACCTGGCGCCTGGTATTTCAGAATCTCAATGAGATCGTCGCTCCCGCAGATGTAACCACCACAGCTGCCCAGTGTCTTGCTCAGCGTACCCATCCAAATGTCGACCTCGCGCGGATCGAGGCCGAAGTGCTCGAACGAGCCGCGACCGGTCTTGCCCATGACGCCCAGCGAATGGGCCTCGTCCAACATCAGCCAGCAACCGAAGCGCTTCTTGATCTCCACCAGTCGGCGCAGGTCCGGAAAGTCGCCGTCCATCGAATAAAGACCTTCGGCAACGATCAGCGCGTTCTTGTACTTGCCGCGATGCTCCCGCAGCACCTCCACGAGGTGGTCCAGGTTGTTGTGGCGGAAGTTAACCGTGGTCGCACCCGACAGCTTGGCCCCAACAATCGCGCTATTATGCATCAGCTCGTCCTGCACGATCAGGTCTCCGGGACCCATCAGCATGCCGATGGTCGAAACGTTGGTGGCGTGACCGCTGACGAAGGTGAGGCAGGCATCGGAGCCATAAAACTCGGCCAACTCCTGCTCCAGCTCGCGGTGCAACATGCGCTCGCCCGCGACCAACCGGCTGGCCGAAACCGACGTCCCGCACTCGTCGATCGCCGCCTTGGCGGCCTCGGCGACGGCCGGCTCCTGGTTGAGCCCCAGGTAATCATACGAGGCGAAGTTCACCAGCTCCCGGCCTTCGTGCAAGGCGGTGGCCCCGAGGCGTCCATCATGAACCCGATAGAATGGGTTCTTCAGCGCGAACATGCTTTGCAGAGTGCGATGCTTGTTCATCGTCTGGAAGATATGCAAATCACCAAACGGAATCGCCGGCTTGTATGTCGGCTCCGTCTCCGCCGACCGCATCGTGCCGAGCGCCCTTGCCAGCGACCGCGCAGCTCCCGTCACACCTCCAGGCGCGCGTTCAACCGCGTCGTACCGAGAACCCTCCCGCGTCCCACATCTTGGCTGGTCATATGGTACCTCTCGTTTCGATGCAATACTCATCGTTTTCATTTTCAGGTTCCTAAGGTGACATAGGGCCGTGGGTATTCGGCGGGTTGCATGGCCCCTCTGCTGATATTGCCGATAAACCAAATCCAACGTCCGCTCGCAGTTCCCCCCGGCACAAAGCAGGCGGAGGTATTGGGAGGTGACAGCGCTACATGTGATCCCGGCGACGAAGCACGGTGACAGGTTGCCTGCTGCTCGACCCACCCGCCCAGCCGGCCAGTGCCGCCGGACACGCCTTTGCCGTCGCTGATGCGCCGGCTGAAGCGCAGCCGCTACAGATCCAAGAGAGTGGATATCAAACCACAGCCCTATTCGGGCGAAGGTGGTCAGCTGTCGATTAAGCTATTGAAGTATATAAAAACCGCATCGTATTCTTTGTCGTCGAGGCATGAGCATCGGCGTTTTTTGGAGCCGGAATGCGTATGCGACTGGCTCACACAAGCCATCTGAGTCGAGCAAGAACCGAAACTTCAAAATTGAACCGGCGCCGAGAAGCTCAGGCGGAATATCATTCGCTTTCAACGCAGCGACCCGACGCGGGCGAACCGGGTCAATAAATTTTCGCAGCCGATTGCGCGGATTACGGGCGCCGCGCCCAAAGCTCGCCGAACTTCATGAAATGATAATCAAAGAACGGTTTGCGGACCTCAACCTCGAAACCCTGCGCTTCCATTAACTCGACCAACTCATTATGCCGTTGGCCGGGCTGTAATTCGTGGAACTCCATCGCTATCTTCTGGATGCGGCCCCAATGCTCGTCGGAAAGGGTCCGAAGAATTTCGTACTCGCCGCCCTCGCAATCGACCTTCAGATAGTCGACCGTCTTCAAGTCGAACTCGTCTATGATGGTTCCCAGAGAGATACAAGGCGCCCGGACCTGCACTGGCTCAAGCTGTTGCTGTAAGAGCAGCAATCTGACAAGCAACCGGGTTGTCCAGGCCGGTCGTGCACCGACCTGGTGGGTGAGAATGTTGAATGAAGGATAATCCAGAAACTCCAAAACCTCGCCGTCGGGACCAACGGCGGCGTTCAGCACCGTTACGTTCTCAAGCTTGTTCAGCCGAACGTTCATGTCGAGACAACCAACGACGTCCATCGGTTCGATCGCCACCACCCGACCCTCGGGAGCCTGCGGGGCGGCCCACATCGAAAACATGCCCATGTTCGCACCAATGTCGATGATCGTGTCGTTGGGCCGAATCTCGAATCCATCGCGGTGGTAGCGGCGGTTGCGAAAGATCTCCCTCTCTAAGAAACGTGCTGCTTTGAGCATCTCTCGCTTGGGCACGTGGAAGGTTAGTGAATCGGATAGCGAAATCTTATGCCAGGATAATCCGCCGACCTCCCGGCTCAGTGCACCCAAGTCGTCCGCATAGGGCGGGCTGGGAGCAAACCTTTTAATCGCCTCGGAAACTTCATGGTAAGCCATACCGTCCTCCTCTGGAGACACTTCGTGCGTCGGCAATTGACCATCTTGTCTTGGATTTCTTCCGCGTACTCGACTACGTCCACGACGCTGGGAAAATCAGCACGGAAGCCTTTTCGGCTCATTCGCCCCAACGATTGTATTCTGGAGGTCCAAAGTCGCTGCTTAAGAGCTTATGTTCCGATGTCGATATGCTAAATTGCGCCAGTTTCTCTAACGCCGGCATGAGAATGCTCTTCGTGCGGTTGGGCCGGTATCGCGGACGCACCAAAGCGCGAAATCGTGCCCAGCAGCCCACTGCCCAATTCTCGCGCGAACTCTTTCGCCATGGCGATGCCTTCGTCTGAAACACCAAACTTGTATATCTTGAAGCCCCAGAAACGGCCAAGATCGGCATCGTTTTTCATATAGCTGATGAACGACAGCTCCGACCGGATGTAGCCCCCATCGAAACAGAAGGCCGCCCCATCAACAAATGTTCCGCCTTGTTTCTGAGCCATCTTTTTGACCTGACGCAGATTGTGCCACCAGATCGCGCGACAAACGGCGAAGACCGCAAAACGCTTGTTTTCGAGCAGTTGCTTTGCCCCTGGTGATTCCAAAAAGGATACAATCGGCATGGCCGGATAGAACCACCATGTCGGCGAGCCGATACAAATCAGATCGTAGTCGCGTTTGAGGACTTCTTCAGGCACGCGGATCGCGCCAGTCTTTCCCCGCAATTGTGCCGGCAGCAAGCTCATTATCGTTCGCAGCAACTTCGGCTTGTCCGGAAGCTCGAAGCGATACCGTTCTTCGATGAATTCGATGGCGCATTCCTCGACATCACATTCTAATTCACCGAACACCTCCGACATCGCTTCGGCAACGCGGCGGGTTTGGTTGGTGAATGAATAATATAGGATCAGCACACGTGGCTTCATTGTCTCTCACCTGGGTTGCTTGTTCTGCTTTGGTTTCTGTCCCGCTTGCGCGGATACGGGCTTGATAGGCTCGATAGACAGTTCGCCATTGCACCAGGTGCACGCAAACTCCTCAGGTGCATTCATGAATTCCATAAGGTCGGGCAGCATCGGATTACCTCCGTCTTTCATGCGCCAATTGCGATCTGTTGTGTCTGCAATAACGTTAACGTTATCCACGTATCCAGGCTGTCCCGTAGGGAACACCGTCTGGAAGCGGTCCTAACCGAGCAGCCGGTCGCGCAAGAATTGATTCCAAGGCCTGACGGACGTGCCTGCGCGACTGTGCCAGGCTCAACGCCTCATTGTGAATGGCAGAGCCATGACGATTGACCATCAGCGGGAACCGTAAGTCATGCTGCCCCAAAGCGGTCTGGTATCAACTAGCGCAAGCCAGAGCGGATCAGGGCTTTAGCCCTTGCGCTCACTCTGGTCTTTGTGTTTCAGCGCGGCCTGAAGCGCTCGCACTTCATCGTGAGGTACACTCGAAGAACTCATCTGGGCGTGATCGATCGGAGACGAACGCAGCCAGATGGACGACGCCCGCGTACTGATCAGGAACGTTCGCGAGGAGCTTCTGCTCAAACATAGCCGCGCGCAGATCGTGCCGGGGAGGTTTCGAATATCCCGCAGCAAACCCGGAGCGTCCTCAACAGTACCCTCAACGTCCACAACGACATAGCCGATGTCGCTGTCAGTCTGGCAGTACTGTGCGGCGACGTTGGTACCGTGCTGGGAGAGCACGTCGTTGAGCCGGCCAAGCCCTCCGGGTTCGTTTCGGTGGACTTGGATGAAGCGAATGCCTGATGATCTAGTTGGCAAGAGCACCTGCGGGAAGTTGACCGCGCCGGTGGTTGACCCGTTGTCAGAGTAGTCGACGAACTTGCGGGCGACCTCGGAGCCGATCCGCTCCTGCGCCTCTTCCGTCGAGCCGCCGATATGCGGGCTCAAGATGACATTGTCGAGGCCTTGCAGCGGGCTTACGAACCTGTCCGCATTGGATGAGGGCTCTACGGGAAAAACGTCAACGGCGGCACCTCTTAGATGCTTGTCCCGGAGCGCTGCCGCTACCGCGTTAAGATCGACGACGGTGCCGCGTGAGTTGTTGATGAAGCATGCGCCGGATTTCATGAGGCGAACCTCACGCTCCCCGATGATGTTTTACGTCTCCGCCGTCTCAGGCACGTGCAAACTGATGACGTCACTGCGCGCTAGCAAATCCTCGAGATCTGAGGCCGCTTCGGTATTGCCGTGGCGCAGCTTGTCGACGCGATCGTGAAACAATACGCGCATGCCCATCGCTTCTGCGAGAACTGCGAGCTGGCTGCCAATATTGCCATACCCGATGATACCCAGCGTCTTACCGCGCACTTCGTGGCAACCGACCGCTGACTTGTTCCAGCCACCCTGGTGCGCGGAGACGGATCTCCGAAACGCGCCCCGCAGCAGCATCACGATCTCGGCGATGGTCAGCTCGGCGACGCTACGCGTATTAGAGAACGGCGCGTTGAAGACGGGAATACCCTTGCGCTGAGCCGCAGTAAGGTCCACCTGGTTGGTCCCGACCGAGAAACACCCGACTGCGATGAGGCTGTCGGCTTCGCCTATAACCTCCTCCGTGAGCTGGGTGCGAGAACGAATACCGAGCAAATGGACGCCCGCAAGCGCCTTCTTCAAGGTCGGTCCATCAAGCGCCTTCGGCAGCCGCTCAACGTTAGAGTAGCCCGCCCCCTCGAGCGCATTGATAGCTTTATCCGAGATCCCCTCGAGGAGGAGAATCTTGATCTTGTCCTTCTCCAGCCATGTGCTCTCAGTCGGGATCACGCCACCATGGCTCCCTGGTTTGTCTCAGTGCCTCGGCGACCGCCATAACGATAGGTCTCAGTCGTCGCGGCGGACTAAATCTCGTTTCTCGCCTTTCAGCGCGCAACGACAGCAATTGACGCCCGCTCAATCAGCGACTGCCGCTTGGCGACATTCACCACTTCCTCGGCCACGATCCTCACGGTGTTGCGGATTTGGTCGGGCGTATGCTTGGAGGTGATGAAGAAGCGCAAGCGCGCCGCCTTCATGGGCACCGCAGGATGAATGATCGGTAGGGCATTGATGCCTCGCTCTAACAGCCGGTCCGCCAGACCGCACCGCACGGACCGGATCGCCAACCATCACTGGCACCACGGACAGTCCCGCACTGGTCATCGTATCGAGGCCCGCCTTTTTCGCCTCCTCCACAAACAGATGACCGTTAGCCTGCACCTTGGCGACCCTCTCCGGTTCGGCTTTGAGGATCCTGAGTGAAGCAAGAGCAGCGGCAGTCGCCGGAGGCGACAAGCCGACCGAATACACAAAACCTGGCGCCTGGTATTTCAGAATCTCGATGAGATCGTTGCTCCCGCAGATGTAACCACCACAGCTGCCCAGCGTCTTGCTGAGCGTACCCATCCAAATGTCGACCTCGCGCGGATCGATGCCGAAATGCTCGAACGAGCCGCGACCGGTCTTACCCATGACGCCCAGCGAATGGGCCTCGTCCATGCAGCAGCCAGCAACCGTAGCGCTTCTTGATATCCACCAGTCGATGCAGGTCCGGAAAGTCGCCGTCCATCGAATAAAGTCCTTCGGCAACGATCAGCGCGTTCTTGTACTTGCCGCGATTTTCCCGCAGCACCTCAACCGAGGTGGTCCAGGTTGTTGTGGCGGAAATTAATCGCGGTCGCACCCGACAGCTTAGCCCCAACGATCGCGCTGTTGTGCATCAGCTCGTCCTGCACGATAAGGTCTTCAGGACCCATCAACATGCCGATGGTCGAAACGTTGGTGGCGTGGCCGCTGACGAAGGTGAGGCAGGCATCGGAGCCATAAAAGTCGGCCAAATCCTGCTCTAGCTCGCGGTGCAACATGCGCTCGCCCGCAACGAACCGGCTAGCCGAAACCGAAGTCCCGCACTCGTCGATCGCCGCCTTGGCAGCCTCGGCGACAGCGGGCTCCTGGTTGAGCCCAAGGTAATCGTAGGAGGCGAAGTTCACCAGCTCCCGGCCTTCGTGCAAAGCTATGGCCCCGAGCCGTCCATCATGGACCCGATAGAATGGGTTTTTGAGCGCGAACATGCTTTGCAGGGCACGGTGCTTATTCATAGACTGAAAGATATGCAAATCACCAAACGGAATTGCCGGTTTGTACGTCGGTTCCGCCTCCGCCGAGCGAATCGTGCCGAGCGCCTTAGCGAGCGACCGTGCAGCCCCCTTCACCCCGCCCGGAGCACGTTCAACCGCGTCGTACCAAGAGCCCTCTCGCGATCCCACTTCTTGGCTGGTCATCTGGCACCTTTCGTTTCGACTCACCGAGCGCCGGCCCGGACATAATACCGTCCTGCATATTGGCGGATGCTCATGGCTCGTGGTAAGAGCCACTGTACTTGCTAATGCAGCCTAAACCAGACGAGGCTCGAAAGCGACACGGAGCCTGCTGAGGAAATGTAGCCTCACTTAAGTGTAGCCTTACTTGAAGCAACGTGGTCGATTATAATGTTTTTGGATAGCCGCGACCTATGGAGCTTATAATGGTGGCCACAACGCAAACGACGCGGTTCCTTCCCTTCCTCGAACCCGCCGAGGAGAGCGCTGTCCTGTCGACTGCCCCGATCAAGTTGTTTGATCCCGGCCAGCTCGTACTTGATCAGAACGTGCAGATGAAGACCATCTTCCTCATCGAGAAGGGGGCGGTGCGGGTCGAGCGCCGAGAGGGGACGAAGATGGTACCGTTGGCCCTTTTGGAAGCCGGCGAATTCTTTGGTGAGATGTCCTTTATCGATGGCGCGCCAACTAGCGCTAGGGTCATTGCAGATGCATCGACCAGGCTGCGGCTCATCGACGAGGCGACTGTCAACGGGCTGATTGGTAAGGATTCCGGCTTTGCCGGCCGGTTCTATCGCTCTATCGCGGCCATTCTAGCAGAGCGGCTCCGGCTGACATCCATGCATCTCGATACTCTCATTGAAGGTATCGACTTCTACAGTCGAACGCGAGCCGAGATAGAGGCTGCCGCCGCCAAACTACCCGGATTGGATTGGCGATCGGACCTAGTGTCGGCCCTGGCCAAAGGAGAGCGGGAGGAATAGTAGTGCACCCCGCTTAGCCCTATCAGCTCATTCAGAGCGCCAACGCAATTCCGGCCCAAGTTGGCGACAGCGATCCTGCTGCCTCCGGCATTCTTGCCAAATAAATCGCAAGGCCACCCAACTCGCGCTTCTGTATGGCTTCCGCATTTCCCTCGACCACGCAATAGCGCCGAAACGCATCGAACACGAGCTTGAGTGCCAGCAGAAAGCCGAATGATCGCCGCGATTTCCTACGGCTGGGCACGGCCGGGATCGCAGCAACCAGGGCCGCCGCGAACCTTGGGGCTCGTCGACTGAGCATTGGAGCATGACATGGCCTACCCCCTCTGTTTGAGCCACTAAATCGGCGTTTCTCGAAATTATCTCTGGCACCGGAGGACGCATTGTGAGGGCCTGATGCGGACGGATATTCATCCCTGGCAATTGGCCATTTAGACTGGTTTCACGGGGTCCCAACGCGAAGTCGGCAATGCCGGTGACGTGCTCTGCGGCAAAGCGGGCAGCGAGGTTTTTGACGCAGCTCATTTAGATTCTGAATGAAGTTCGGTATAAGTGATATCGCTCCCCCGCGACCAAACGATTTTAATAGCTTACAACATTTCGCGCCCCGGCCCCGTTATGGCGATTGCCGCACCGTTGCCGCAAAATATCCCGGCCCTAAACTTTAATTGGGGGTTTGGCACAACACACATGCAACCGCATGAAGCCCTCAACATGCGAGCACCGGTGCCTGAAACTAGCCAGAGAACGGCGTACTAAGTGGCCCAGACGAAGCGGGCTTCACAGCCCTCGATAGCATTTTGGGTGAAAGAAACTCATGAACTGAAAACCAGGCGCGATATTTGCGAAGTGGGCTACCGGGTCCGCAATGCTTTTTGGCTCGAAAAAATTGATGCTCTAGCCTAGTGTTCGGCCCCCAAAAGAAAGGCTGAAATCGATGGCCGGGGCGAGCACGTGGAGCAACACGGCATGATCAAACCGATTATCGACAAAGCAGAAATCTCAGTTGATTTTCCTGGCAAGACCTACATGGGGTCTTTCACGCGCCATAGCGGCTTCGAAGTCACCGCTGACAAGGAGGGTGTGCGCATCCAATTCCTGCATCGTGTTGGAGAACGCCGACGCGTGGGTCTTCATATCCACTACCGGCTGTTGGCGGATATGCTTGAGGAGATTGGTGAAGCCCTAAAATCCTCAAAGCCATTGGACCACGACCAGCGTAAATTTCTCATGTCGTCAGCGGACGGTCTGCAGCAGGCGCTGAAAAGCCTGGAAGATCGCGAGAAATCATCGAATTCATAGAGGCTGACGAAGGTGGCACAAGGTTATTGTCAACTTAACATCCACTAAGATGGATCGTGCCAATGTTCTGGTCTTAACCCAAGCCCGATCACACGCGCGGATAGACCTCGCAGCATGGGAAGCCGGTCGAACATTTTCAGAGCCAGTTGCGCGTGCGGCGCTTCGTCGGCATTTAAGGCGGGGATGAGAATTCTGTCGTGTGCCGCGATCTGAGCGCGTTGTGTCATTCGCGATGGCCAGCCGCGACGCTTTTGAACCGCCGCGAGAAGGTTTGCTGGAGCGCTCCCCGTCTTAAGCGACGCGCCCAATTTGCGAGGCGATCCACGCTATGGCCGGGGGTCGTCTGTGAACCGTAAACTTTTCGTTGGCCGGCGCAGCCCGATGACAGTGCACAGAAAACGCATCGTCGGCCGGGGGGCCCGTTTGGGTGTCGATTGACAGTATCGAAGACTTTAAGTGACTTTGCGAGGTCCATACGACAGGTCAGTGACGGCCATGACTGCAGACCAGAAGGGCGGTTAGGACAGGTCGTGGTGGCCTGCCCCTAATCTCGGTGGCATTCTAAGTGAGCGCATCCGGCTATTTCGAACGCTAGATGAGGAAACCACGGTATGGCGCGTAAGCGGTACACGACGGAACTAATCATCGGCATGTTGCGAGAAGCTGAGGTGAGGCTGGTCCAGGGCGAAACCAAAGGATGGAAATGACTACGATCAACGAGCGCATCGCCAAGGAACTTAATGTGCAAGTCGGCCAGGTCGCCGCAGCCGTGGAGCTGTTTGGAGAAGGTGCGACGGTACCATTCGTTGCCCGCTACCGTAAGGAGAAGACGGACGGGCTCGACGACACTCAGTTGCGCAAGATCGAGGAGCGTGTGGGCTACCTTCGTCAATTGGAAGATCGCCGCGCCACGGTGCTCAAGACGATTGCGGAACAGGGCAAGCTGACACCGGAGCTGGGGCACTCCATCGCAGCCGCGGATAACAAAATCGAACTCGAGGATCTCTATGCCCCCTTCAAACCGAAGCGGCGCACCAAGGCACAAATTGCGCGAGAGAGTGGGCTCAAGCCGCTGGCCGATGCGTTGCTCTCAAATCCGTCGCTTAATCCAGTCAAGGAAGCCGACAAATACATCAACCCTGAGAGCGGCGTGGCCGATGCGGATGCCGCGCTCGATGGCGCCAGATCTATTCTGATCGAGCGGATCGGCGAGGACGCCAGGCTCGTCGGTGAGCTGCGCGAAACGCTGTGGGGGTCTGGGCGCCTTGCGTCGAGCGTGAAAAAAGGCAAGGCGGCGGAAGGCAGCAAGTTCTCCGACTATTTCGATTTCCGCCAGCCAATACGGGAGCTGCCGTCGCATCGCGCCTTGGCCCTTTTGCGCGGGCGCAACGAAGGCTTCCTCGCCCTGGACCTTGATGTCAACGCCGAGCCGGATCGACCCCATGCGGCTGAGCTAAAAATCATGTCGGCCTTCGGCATCGGCAATCGTGGCCACCCCGCGGACGGCTGGCTCGTTGATACGGTCAAGCAAGCTTGGAAGACTAAGCTTCACAAGTCACTTACGGTCGATCTTCTTGCGCGGCTCAAGGAGCACGCCGACAACGCGGCGATCGACATATTCAAATCGAACCTCAAAGACCTCTTGCTGGCTGCGCCCGCCGGACCGTGCATCACGATGGGACTGGATCCGGGGATCCGCACAGGCGTAAAAGTCGCCGTCGTGGATCAGACCGGCAAGTTGTTGGATACGGCTACAGTATATCCCCACGAGCCGCGCAAGGACTGGACCGGCGCGCTCGCGGCACTCGCTACATTGTGCCTCAGGCATAAAGTCGACGTCATCGCAGTTGGCAACGGTACCGCGAGTCGGGAAACCGACAAACTGGCTGGCGATCTTATTAAGCAATTGCCGGATCATAAGCTGATTAAGGTAATGGTCTCAGAGGCCGGTGCGTCCGTCTATTCCGCGTCCGAACTCGCCGCCAAGGAGTTTCCGGATCTCGATGTCAGCCTGCGCGGCGCGGTGTCAATTGCGCGGCGGTTACAGGATCCACTCGCAGAACTGGTCAAGATCGAGCCGAAGGCCGTTGGTGTCGGACAGTACCAGCACGATGTCGACCAGACCAAATTGGCCCGTTCGCTTGAAGCAGCGGTGGAAGATTGCGTGAACGCCGTCGGGGTCGACGTCAACATGGCGTCGGCGCCGTTGCTTGCCCACGTTGCCGGTCTCAACACCGCAATCGCACAGAACATTGTGCTGCACCGGAACGAACATGGAGCGTTCAAGAAGCGGTCCGACATCAAGAAGGTCGCGCGTTTGGGTCCCAAGGCCTTCGACCAGGCGGCTGGGTTCCTGCGCATCATGAACGGACCGAACCCGCTTGATGCGTCTGCCGTTCATCCCGAGGCTTACAAGATTGTCGAGCGCATCGTGGAGGCGACCAAAAAGTCGGTGAAGGCGATCTTAGGTGACACCGCATTCCTGCGAACGCTAAGCCCCGCAAAATTTGCCGACGAGAACTTCGGCGTCCCCACAGTGACCGACATTCTGGCCGAACTCGAAAAGCCAGGGCGGGACCCGCGTCCGGAATTCAAGACGGCGACTTTTGAAGAAGGAATAGAGAAGATTTCTGATCTACGGCCCGGAATGGCGCTCGAGGGCGTGGTGACAAACGTGACGGCGTTCGGCGCATTCGTCGATGTCGGTGTTCATCAGGATGGGCTGGTTCACGTGTCTCAACTCGCCGATCGCTTCGTCAAGGATCCGCGCGATGTGGTGAATGCGGGCGATGTCGTGCGGGTGCGCGTCAAGGATGTCGACCTTGATCGCAAGCGAATTGCACTCACGATGAAAAATGTTGCGCTCGAGGGTGGCGCACCCAGCGCGAGCAAGGCGTCGGCGGCTTTCCGGCAGCAGGGCAGCGAAGGTGGTTCCCGAACATTGGGGCGGCCCTCGAAATCACCGGAATCAGACAGCGAGCCTGTATTGGCAGCGGCGATGCGCCGGGCTCAGGAAAAGTGAGGCAAAGTAGACCGGGGGCATGCGCAGCTTCGGACTCGAGGCTATGCGGGTCAAGACAAAGGCGGCTAAACCAGCTCGAAGCCTCTTGGCCCAAAGAACCGGAAACCTTCGAGTTCGAAAACGCATCTTGCCGCGAACATTTCTTTCCGCCTTGATCAGGCACTAAGGGGTGTCCACCAAATTGTTTGGTCTTCGGGACGGGAAAACGGCTGGAGGAAGAGACAATGGGAGATCAGCCGTCGCAGTGGTTCGATGCAGTCGTCCTCGACCTGCGTCGCCAGTTCCGCTGGTCCTTTTTGCCTCCGCTAATGGTCTACTTCGCCGCTGGAATTTCGGGACTGACAGCGATCGTCGGCACGTTCTTCGTGAAGGAGTATCTTGGGCTTTCGGCGGCGTTTCTGGCGGGACTGTCCTTCTGGGCGGGGCTACCCTGGGCGCTAAAAATGCCGCTTGGTCATCTGGTGGATCTGATCTGGCGATGGAAAGCCGTCCTTGTGTATCTAGGTGCGGCGCTCATAGCAATGAGCCTCCTCATCATGTATGCGCTGATCACCTTTCCGGGCTGGATGTCGGGCTTCATGAAGGTTGAGTCCTGGTACGTGTTGAGCGTGCTGCTCGCCCCGCTGGGATATGTCATCCAAGATGCCGTTGCGGACGCCATGTCCGTCGAGGCAGTGCCGCGCCTTGACCCCAGCGGCGCGCCGCTTGGCGACAGCGAAGCGAAGGAACTGCATACGACCATGCAGACACTGGGCCGCATGGCGCTCATCAGCGGCCTTGTGTTCGTCGCGCTCCTCAACATCGTCATGTTCGCTGGCATCGAGAAGGCGAGCGACGCGGAGAAGGCCATCGTCTACGGGCGAATTTATCTGTTCGCGCTGATCATCCCGCTCGTTTCGATCAGCGGCGTCCTGCTCGCCAGGCTCTTGCGGCGACGTCATCTGCAAGAGCTGTCGCGCGCGGGCCTGTCCAGGCAGAAAATCGTCGAAGCACTCAAGCCCGCTGGTAAGCCGACAAAACCTAATCCTTGGTACTTCATCGGCGGGCTCGGCTTTCTCGCGGTGATACTCGCGGTCGGCTTGGGCGACATACCCTTCGCGCAGGAGATCGTTTTCGTTGGCTCGATGACCATCGTGCTTGCGCTGATGCGACAGCTCGCGGGCGAGCTGCAGCCAGCCAAGGCCCGCATGCTGTTCGGCACGGCGATCATCATTTTCATCTTCCGGGCGGTGCCGCTTCCAGGGCCCGGCGCCACCTGGTTCGAAATCGACGTCCTGGGCTTCGACCAACAGTTCCTTTCGATCCTCACGCTCATTACGTCCTGCCTGACCCTGGTTGGAATGGTGGTGCTCAGACCGCTAATGGCCAAGCGCGGCATCGCCTATATCGTCGTTCTATTGACGGTGGCCGCAGGGCTCCTCTCGATCCCGAACATCGGCCTATATTACGGGATCCAAGAATGGACGGCGCCGCTGACCGGTGGGATCGTCGATGCACGTTTCATCGCAATCATCGACACCGCGATCGAATCTCCGCTGGGCCAGGTCGCGATGATTCCCATGCTCGCCTGGATCGCGCGCAACGCGCCGGAGAACCTCAAGGCGACGTTCTTCGCGGTAATGGCCTCCTTCACGAACCTCGCACTGTCGGCAAGCAGTCTGCTAACGAGGTACCTGAACGAGTTTTTTCTGGTTGCCCGCGAAGTGCGCAATCAGGACAGTGGCTTAGTCGAGGTGCCCGCCGACTACTCGGCGCTCGGCTGGCTGCTGATCACCGTCGCGGCCATCTCGGTAGTGGCCCCGCTCCTCACCATCGTCCTGGTGCAGCGCAGCCCGCTGCGGACACGGGACTAAAGCATGATCAACTCATGTGGAACCATTCTGCCAGGTTGCATGAGGGATTGATCGTGCTCAACTCTTCAGGGCCCCTCTGATAGAGCAATTGATCACTGTCGCGGAGTGCCTCAAGAGAGAAAATATTAGGCTGCTCGATGTCGCTAGGAGGTGGGCGAATGGGATGGTCGATCACTGGGGACACTTCGGACGGGGCCAGCGCATCCTGGAAAGGAGATCAAACATCTGTCAGCGGCAGATACGGGAGTTTATCAACAATGAACGCGGAACTGTGGACGGATTTACGTGATGGGCAAGCCGTGCAGTGCGAGCATTGGGCTCGCACCGTGACCCTGGCGAAGGCGCGCTGAGATCCTCCTTGGGCAACGTCGCCGCTGTCGCGTCGTCAAGTGAAAAGTCGCGCATTAACGGCTCGCGGATAACAAAGCCCTGGGACTTGATTTTGCTGCCTGATTTGCCATTGGCCTGACTGCGGATCGTTTGATTGGGATTTGCGATGGGATGGGCCCGGTAGTGGCTTATGGGTTCGCCCAGTGAAGACAGCTGAAGCAGTGACACTTGTTCCACCTGAAACTTTGGAGCCCCGGCGCGACCGGTGAAGCCAATACGTCACACTCCGGCCTTAACCAAGCGCTCGATGCTCGACTTGCGTTGACTTCGTCGCTCGCAAGTTGATTCGTATCGGCCAACTTTGATCGGGCAGCCCCTCTGAGTGGGCTCGACATCGAAGTATGAGTTTGACGGTGGGACGATTTTGGTAGCAGCTCAAGTGCGCTTTGCGTGCGTAGGGGAGGGATCCCATGAGATATATCTTTAGTGCTCTGTTGGTAGGTGCACTTGCGCTTCATGCGCCGAGTGCAGCGGTGGCCCAAACTGGTT
The DNA here is from genome assembly GCA_963753045.1 of uncultured Alphaproteobacteria bacterium. Lineage (GTDB taxonomy): Bacteria > Pseudomonadota > Alphaproteobacteria > Rhizobiales > Hyphomicrobiaceae > Filomicrobium. The sequence goes on along the minus strand of CAVWAT010000010.1, from coordinate 40,617 downwards.
TCTTCGGCCCTTGCACGACGGGTCCATTTTCAGGAGCTTATGTCGGCGCACACACCGGTTGGATGAATGTCGACTCAGATCAAGTGGGGCGTCGCAGCTTTTCAGATGCAATTCTGGCTGACCTCGAGGCGCAATTTGGGAGTGCGTTCGTAGACGATCTCCTGAGCCAGAGACAGCGGTCGAGCAGCGATAGTGATGCGTGGATGGGTGGGGTCCACAGCGGCTATAATTGGCAATGCGGTGGTTTGGTGTTTGGTGGCTTGACGGACATTTCGTGGACAGACGCGCAGTCCTCTGTCTCCTCGCAAGGGCAAACCCTCAGGGAAGAGTACGACTACGTCGGCAGGGTCAACGGTAAACTGGGCGTCGCCTTTGGAAACTTCATGGTTTACGGCACCGGCGGCTTTGCTTACGCCCGCGTCAAGCGAGAGTTTGATACCGGCTTGGGTGCGACCTTCTCAGAGCGCGACATTGACACCGGTTGGAACGCGGGCGGTGGCTTGGAATGGGCATTCGGGCAGTGGCTTCTCCGCGCTGAGGCTTACTACGTCGACCTGGATGATCGGTCATACACATACCGATATAATCCTGGAGTTCCTGGTTCCGGTTGCGGAAAAACAGAATGCGGCTCCAAAATTAGTTGGGATGACGAACTTGTTGTCGCCAGGTTGGGGCTCAGTATCAAGCTGCACCCCGAACCACCACCGGCTGTCGTGCCATTTAAATAGACCTTGGAGTCCAACCTACCCATCACGCCTGACAGCAATCTAAACCGTTGCTGTTGGGCTTTTTTGTCGGCGTTTCACCAGCAAGGCAAACGGCAATGCCACGTATGCGCGCTTCTGCGTATGGTGGCGCTTCGGCGCCAACTTAGATGCCTGTGAAGCAATTCAATCGAGAGCCGGATGCCTTGCGGCACATGTCGACCTCTGGGACTCCCACGGCCGCCGCGATACCCCTTGAATCAGACGTCCCAGTGGCATCGATCATCCGGTGGGGAGAACCCACTACCATGAACCCACCGATCAATAGTGTTGAACCGTCCGAGTTTCGCAAGCGAATGGTGCCAACGATGTCTGGGCCATGGACTTCATGTCGGACAGGCTTTTCGATGGCCGGCCGTTCCGGATTCTGACGATTGTCGACTGCCATACGAGAGAGGCTCTCGCGAGTGCAGCGAGGACCAACTTTCGCGCGCATCAGGTTATCGACGAGCTCGACCGTCTGGCCCGAGCGCGCGGCAAGCCACGGAGCATTCGCGTGGACAACGGGCCTGAGTTTGCCAGCCGACTACTCGATCAATGGGCTTTTCTGAACAAGGTCGAACTCGACTTCTCACGACCAGGAAAGCCCACGGACAACGCATTCATCGAGGCGTTCAACAGCCGGCTCAGGCAGGAGTGCCTCAACGCTTCCTGGTTCCTGTCGATGGCGGATGCGCGCCAGCGCATCACCGCATGGAGGGACGACTACAATAGAAACCGGCCGCATTCGTCGCTTGAAAACTTGACGCCGAGCGACTTCGCTGCCCAACTTGAAGAAGCCCGAAAGATCGCATGACGACCGGACCAGAAACGGGGTGAGCTCCAAGACCATTGATACCCTTGCGGAAGTCGACCGCCTTGCGTGCCAGCCACACATGATCAAGATCATTTGACGGCCGCATCACTACGATGCCTGCTGGGCTACTTTGATCAGACGGCCAAGGGCATCCGCATCAATCTCGCCCGGCGCCTCAATTGCGATGCCGTTGGCCAGCGCAATGCGCACACTTGCATCCTGCGGCACTGCCCGGACATGCACAGGCTCGATGGCAATCCCATCGTCCGGTGGCGCACGCAGTACGCCAAGCTTCCTAAGCTGCCCTTTCCAGAAATAAAAGCTTGCCAAGTTGAGCCCATGCCGCTCCGCATAAAACTTCATTGACCCACCGGCCGCGGTGCACGCCTCAACATGCTGCAACCAGCCGCGTTGTTTGTCGCTGAGTGTGATCCCGCCCCTGCCATCCTCACAGCAAATGTTCCAGGATGCCAGTAGAGCAAATCAATCTCCGCCATAACAGATGCGGTTACTCGCGCGCTTACAAACATCTCACCGCCGAACAGCGCCGCCGCAGCCACTTCAAAGCGGCAGGGCAATGGAACCAAAGTAAGTCGGAGGGTCTCTAAGGCTAGAGCCTAAATATCCAGATAACCTTGGATACGGACAGCTGCCCACCGCACCTAATCTAGAGACACGATACCGCGCAGTGCAATTCGATCAATCTTGCCTGGTCCTTTCATGGGCAATGACGGTATAAATTTGATCTGAGTGGGCCGCTTGTAAGCAGCCAAAGACTGGCGACACTTGTCCTCGATTTCTGTTTTCCCAACCTCCTCGGAAACGACAAAGAGCCAAACGGCTTCGCCGGTCTTTCTGTCAGGAGCCGGAATGGCGGCACAATCCTTCACACCAACGATCTCCTTCACAACGGCCTCAACCTCTACTGGATACACCATGAAGCCAGAGACAACGATAACGTCTTTCTGGCGGCCCAGAAATTTGACGAAACCGCGCTCATCCATGGCACCCAGGTCGCCAGAGCGAAAGAACCCATCATCCGTCACAACCGCTCGTGTCTCCTCCAGCTGGTTCCAATATCCCTTCATAATCGAAACACCGCGAATTGAAATCTCTCCTGGGATTCCGTGTGGCGTCTCGTGGCCTTCATTATCCAGGATCTTAATCTCTGATCCTGGCATAGGTAGGCCAAGCGTTCCAGTAAACGCATCGAGATCCAATCGATTACAACAGATGCCCGAAGTCGTCTCAGTTAACCCATAGCCTTCAGCAATTGGACACCCCGTGATTTCAAACCAACGCCGCGCAGTCGCGGGTGAAACTTCCATTCCACCGCCTATCGACACCCTAAGTTCGCTAAAATCCAAAGTGGCGAACTCAGGGTGTTCCATCAGCGCATTGAACAGGCTATTCACCCCAGCAAAGCTATGAAACCGTCTACCTCTTAGTGCTTTAATCACGCGAGAAGTGTTTCTGGCGTCGGGAATAAGAAGGGATCGCCCCCCTTTGCAAGCCCCGATAAGACTGCAGTTTACAAATGCAAAGACATGATAGAGCGGCAACGCGCAGACGGCCGTCATTTGCCCGGCAATCGGATTGTGTTGCAGTACGGGTCCAGCCACGCTTCACAGGAAAGCATCGCGCCGACCAAGTTGCGATGGAGAAGCATTACTCCTTTAGCGGTGCCCGTTGTTCCACCAGTATACTGTAGCACCGCTAGGTCGTCGGGCTCGATGGTCGGCGCTCGAAACTGTGCCCTCTGCCCATCGTAAAGCGCGCGCTTGAAGCTTACCGCTTCAGGAATTTGGAACCGCGGAACCAGCCTTTTAACATAGCGCACATAAGCGTTAATTGCGCTGCCAGTAGCCACCCCATGCATGTCGCCCAGTCGCGTGATCACAACATGCTCTATGCCCGTCTGGGCCAATACTTCTTCGAGTTGATCTCGCAACTGTGTTGAGCAGGACAATCGCTTTTGCACCCGAGTCATTGAGCTGCAGCTTCAGTTCGCGAGGAGTGTATAATGGGTTCACGTTCACGACGACGAGACCGGCACGGAGTATGGCGGTGACGGTGATTGGAGATTGCAAGATATTCGGTAGCATCACAGCAACACGGTCGCCAGTGGAGAGGCCGATTTCCTGGAAATAGGCAGCCAATTCACGCGACCGCGACTCAAGCTCGCTGTAGGTAAGCTCACGACCCATACAGCAATAGGCGATCTCATTTGGATGCCGCTTGAAGGACTCGTCGAGGATGGTAACGACATTCGGATGCCGCCTAATATCGACGGTCGCGGGAACACCATCCGGATACGCACTTAGCCAACGATGACAACTCTGGCCCGACGGAATTTGACAGGCTGATGAATCACCCAGAACGTGCGCACGATGCTCTCCAAATTCTCTGTGATCTCCGGACATTAATTACTCCGCCGAGGCAATTGCTCAACTAAGTCAATATGTTAGTCGGCACTTGTGCAGGTATATTTATCGAAACGCAGGGCAATTGAAGTTAACTCGCTATCTTGACGTTTGTAACCTCGCTCTATGGATGGTTTAGGGCGTCCTATAATTCTTAGGGCAACAACATCCGATCGGCGGCAAAGCCTTAATCCTCGCACTTCGATTGCGCAGACGAAGGGCGAGCGCCGCTCTGCAAGTCACCTATCCGATAGCCCGAACCCATTGAGCTACAATCGTCCGCGCCGCCATCTCGCCAACGATGAGAATGCCACCGACGTCTTGGCTGCCTAGCTCCCTGTGTCTGGGGCAATTAGAATGCTGACTTGCTCCCATGTTAGTGAGCGTTTGTTTCTCATAGAATGATAGCAGTGATCGATGGCCTCGACCGTTTTCTCCGCGCTGGCGCGAACCCCTGTCAGCCACCGCCTCCTTTTAAGTCTATCATCAATCGGAAAGTCTCTCTTACGCAATCAGCTCAATCTGGCTTTTTGTCGCCGACGAAGTACGCAGTGGGAGCACTCCAAGATTGAAAGAGAGGATTGACTTGCTCGAGCATGAGGTCCGCTGGCTTCGCAGCAAGGTCGTGATCTTTCACGCATAGATTGACGATTATTGCTGAAGTACGCGTAATAGAAGCATCTAAATGCGGTAGAGCGAAAGATCATCGCGACATACTGCGCCGTCGCCTTAGACTGGAAAAGACACGATCAACCCTTCTACGAAATAGGGTATCATGCACGTCTCGAGTAGCGTCTCAACTCTTACCATCCTGTCGTTCTTCATGTCTTTGGCTGCCTACGCAGAGCAAACTTCTAAAGCGATCGTCAGCGGCGCAGACGAGTACACATGGAATTGCTCTACTTTCCACGACCAGCCTGGAAAAGGGGACGGCCCTCTCACGGAATTACTGATCAAAAAGCCCAGCGACTTGACTCGCATTTCTCGAGACAACGGGGGCATCTTCCCCAGCAAACATCTGTTCGAAGTTATCGCCGGCCGAAGGATGTAGCTGGCCACCAGACCTTTCAGATGCCGAGTTTCCGGGACCGCTTCCGGCAAACTGAAGGACAACGCGACTATAATAGCGCGGAAACTCGGATGCGCGAGATCGTGAACTATCTGGAGAGCCTCCAAGCGACCGAATAATTCGGCCTTGTGAACTAATTCGTGCAAATACAAGGGGCGCGGAGGTGTGCGCCGGGAATTCCGCTCATATGTTGAACTGTGCTCGCTCAGGGCGGCGAAGGACTTGCCAGTAGCCCGGCCAGGTGAATGCTTTGATCCGCGTCAAGCGATCATGTTCAATTGGCCACTATCCTGATCCTTTTTCAGCCCTTCTTCCATTTAAGATTTTCGGTCAAATAGAGGTTGCTCGGTGGGGCCTACACCAAAAATTATAGCAATCGGACACACTGCCCTCGATAGCATCTATAGAATCGCAGCGTTCCCTCAAAAGCCGATGAAAGTTCGTGCCCTCGAACACGTTGAAGCCGGCGGCGGAAGCGCTGCTAATGCAGCCGTTGCGATCGCAAGGCTCGGTGGCGAAGTACAGCTTTGGAGTCGCATCGGCAGCGACGAAGCCGGACAGCGAGCTCTTGCTGCGCTAACACTGGCTGGCGTCGATACCAAGCATATTCGTGAGCACGTAGGTTCGAGGACATCCACATCGCTCATCATCGTAGATAACCAGGGCGAGGCGCTAGTTGTCTGTGAGCGAGATCACGCCATGCCTGGAAATCCGGGTTGGCTGCCGCTTAACGACATCGCATCAGCTGGCGCTGTTTTGAGCGACACGACTTGGCATGAGGCGACGTCCGAGGCCTTCCGCTACGCGGCCACTGTTAACGTTCCGACGATCCTCGACATTGATGTCGCCGGCGGACTACCATACCGAGAAATTCTCGAGAATACCAGTTGCGCAATCGCCTCTGCTGGAGGACTGGAACTCATTACCCACGGGGACGGTCAACTAGATAGACTAGGACAACTCATCGAAAAGGGCATCCGTCACGCAGGAGTAACTCTTGGACGAGATGGCTACCTATGTATATCTCAGAACGGGGCGGTTCTACGCCAGGAAGCGTTCAAGGAGAAGACCGTCGACACAACGGGTGCCGGAGATGCGTTCCATGGCGGCTTCGCGTGGGCTTTAAACTACGGTCTTGAAGACGCGGAATGCGCTCGCGTTGGGGCAGCGGTGGCGGCATTGAATTGCCGTCGGCTTGGCGCCCGCGCCGGGCTGCCAACGTTTAGTAAACTTGACCGGTTTCTGAAAGCGCGTTCCGGTCGGGGGATAACAACCGGCATCCTTCGTAAGCATTCCTGAGAAGAGGATCACTCTAGTCTGCTTCCTCGCAAGAATAGTGCGCGATGCACTCACCCTCTCGCCCCCTGACGACGCGCCGTCCGGCCAGCAAACCGTGAGTTTCGGTGACTATTGTGCACTGACCCTCGGGTGAGTGTTCACCGTGGAAGTATGCAACAACCCAGTCGTCGGTCTTGCCGAGTTCATGGGCCCTTCGCGTGTTCGAAAAAAGCAGGGTGAACTCCCACTCCTCTACCGTCGTGTGCAAAACCGGCAACCATGCCTCGCTGGACGGATTGAAGCGCTTAGGCGCGATGCGGCGCAGCTCGCCTCTGCCGGCTTTGGCCCTGTACTCCTGGTCGGCTCTCAGGATTACTGAGACGGGTGGAGGGCGAGCGGTGGAGCTCAGGCGGACATGGCGGTGACCCAGAAGTTCACTCAGATTGGCGCGAATTGATGCGGCGCGTCTTTGGCCGATCCCAGTCACTTTCTCGAGCCGTCCGTCGAGGGCAGCCTCTTCAAGCGCTTCTAACGTGTCAATATGCAAGGTTTCGTGAACCCGCTTAGCCGTCTGAGGACCGATACCTGGCAGAGCCTGGAACAATCGTTCTGGTTCGAGCGTCCCCAACAGTCGATCAAGTTGCCCCCACCGTCCTGTCACGATCATTTCTTGGATGGCCGAGCCTATTCCGCGGCCAATGCTCGGCAAAGCGACGAGCGCCGGAAGCCCGCCTTCGCTTAGCAGGTCCGCAACTGAACGTTCCAGGTTTTGGATCGTATCTCCTGCGCGGCGATAGGCAGCCACACGAAAGCCGCCGGACTCCTGCTGCTGAAGAACATCAGCCATTTGCCGGAGCTTGCCTGCTATCATATTATTCAGTTCGACCCTGCTCATTACTGCTCGCCCGCACGGCCATTGAGCCAGAGCAACTGCCTAAGGGCGTTGGTTAGAATGGTGCTTGACGTGCCCCTGGCGGATACGTGCGAAGTCCTGCAGCTGACGACGGGCCGCGGAGAATGAATCACGGATAGAGATGAAGACGTCCTCGTGGGCATGATCCAGGCCCGGATCTCGATTGACCACGATATCGGATCCACCCGGCACAGTCATTACGATATGAACCATATAGGTGTCCCCCTTGTTGTGTCGATGCTGCGGACGTTCCACGACGACACAAACGGACGTGATGCGATCGTAGAACTGTTCGAGTTTCCTCACCTCATCTTCGATGCGCTTTTCGATTGCATCGGAATGATCCAAATTGTCGAAAGTGATTTGAACGGGCACCTGCATAAATCGCTTCCTTTTCGGAAAGTTGGGAGCAACGAACTCCTGATGCGCTCATTGTCGTGAGCCGGCGAACAAAAATAATTGACCTCGATCATCTCCCACACAAGATGAGTAAGATTCTCGTTGCTGAGATCGAGCGTTATCGACATATTGCGGCACCCTCATCCGCATAAAGAGGCTTGATAACGCTCAAGGAAAACAGGCCCCTTCCGTGCTTACCTTTTAGCCAATCCAATCGCTGATACTTAGGAGTGCAGAATATGACCGTGCCATCTACGCTCTCTCATGCACTGCAACAGACACAGGAATGGCTGAAAGAGCTACGGGATACCGCTGGCCTCACCGATGAGACCGAGGCGCTGAGCGTGTTTCGGGTTGTCCTTCATCAACTGCGAGACAGGCTGACTGTTGACGAAGCTGTACAACTGGCCGCGCAGCTGCCGGTGATCTTTCGAGGCATCTACTACGAGGGGTGGATGCCGGCTCGCGTCCCCGATAAAGAAGTACGAACGCGACAACAGTTCTTAGACAAGACCGTTATGGAACTCCTGCCGCGCCGTCTACCTCCGGAACCTATGGTGAAGAGCGTTTTCGCTATCCTCGCGCACCATCTAGATCCCGGTGAAATATCGGACGTAATCAGCCAGCAGCCTGACGGCCTCAAAGAGCTTTGGCCGCTCACGGCGAGGACTTTCAAAGAGCGGATGAGGCCGACGTAGGGACATCGGCCGTGCCATTTTTTCACTCCAGACAGTACGGTACGGCCAAGGCTCTTCTCGTAAGCGAGGCGGGAAAGTATGGCTGGCGTGGAGCGGGAGCGCGCGCCACCTTCGCGCGTCACCGCGGCGCTGCGCTTCGCTCTTCGGGTCGCCAAATTCTTACGTCTTTGCCGCTCTTTCCCGCACGAGATTGAGCAGATCCATCGGCAGCGGGAAGATGATCGTCGAACTCTTTTCGCCGGCAATGTTTGCGAGAGTTCCGAGGTATCTCAGCTGCATCGACTCAGGATGCCGGGACAGCTTCTCTCCTGCTTCGACAAGCCGCTCCGCAGCCTGCTTTTCACCCTCCGCATCGATGATCTTTGCACGCCTCAGGCGTTCCGCCTCTGCCTGCTTGGCAATTGCACGGATCATCTGAGCATCAAGATCGATATGCTTCAGTTCCACGTTCGAGACCTTGATGCCCCAGGCATCGGTCTGCGAGTCGAGGATAGTTTGCACATCCGCGTTGAGCTTATCCCGTTCGGCAAGCATTTGATCAAGTTCGTGCTGGCCGACGACCGACCGCAGCGTGGTCTGCGCCAATTCACTGGTGGCCTGATTATAATTCTCAACCTGTATGATGGCCTTCTCCGGATCAATGACACGGTAGTAGACGACCGCGTTCACGGTGACTGAGACATTGTCCCGCGATATCACATCTTGTGGCGGAACGTCGAAAACACGCGTACGCAGATCGACCCGCTCCATTTGCTGAATGATTGGAATGACGATGATCAAGCCTGGTCCTTTCACCTTATAGAACCGGCCCAGCATAAAGATTACGCCGCGTTCGTACTCTCGCAAGATGCGGATCGAGGCCATGACGATCAGCAAGATCACGAGGACGGGCAACAGCCCTGTCATCACATTGAACAAATTGGACAATTCTCCCATCATACTCTCCATTAGGTAGTGGGCTCGACGATGAGCGTCAGACCATCGCGGCCAGTTACCGAAACGCTGTCCCCTGCTTTCAAGGCCACCTTACTCCTTGCCGCCCAGGCCTCACCATGGACGCGGACGCGTCCCTTACACTCCGCCCACTCCACGACCTCTCCGGTCATGCCAAGCAATTGCTCGCTACCTGTTACGACGGCACGCTGTCTCGCTTGAAGCGCCATGCCCAGGGCGCCAGCGAACACCAGGAGTGTGGTGAGGGTCGCTCCAACAATCACGGGCCAGGCCAGTGAAAAATCAAAATCGGCGCCGGCCGGATCGAAGAGGAATAGCGCGCCCGCAACAAAAGCAATAATGCCGCCAAGGCCCAAAATGCCGAAGCCCGGCGCAAATGCCTCCGCGACTAGGAACGCAATACCAAGGATTATGAGGCTCGCACCAGCATAGCTAATCGGGAGCGCAGAAAGCCCCATGAGTGCAATCATAAGGCTGATCGCACCTATGATGCCTGGCCCGGTTAGACCCGGGCTCCAGAATTCAAAGAGGATCCCGTAAATGCCTATCATGAGCAGAATGAACGCAACGTTGGGATCTGTAATGACCGAAATTATCTGGGATTTCCAGCTTGCTTCGATGTAGCGCACGCTCAGGCCAGAGGTCTGCAAGGTATGTTCTCCGTCCGACGTCGATACTTGGGTGTTGTCGATCTGTTTGAGCAGGTGTTCGATGTCGTCGGCTACGATGTCGATGACGTTTTCCTGTTTAGCTTCCTTCGCCGTTAGCGTTGCAGCGTCGATGACGGCCTTCTCTGCCCATTCGGCGTTCCGTTTCCTTAGCTGAGACAGAGTTCGAAGGTATGCAACGGCATCGTTGAGGACCTTTTGTTGCGTCGCTGTACCCGGTGATTGCTTCGCGTCTTTGTCGGCTGGCTGACCTGGCGCTCGGGGCTGTAGCGAAGGCGGAGCACCGAGCGGGATTGGCGTTGCGGCACCAAGGTGGGTCCCAGGCGCCATGGCTGCAATATGTGCCGCGTATGTGAGATACGTGCCGGCGCTGGCAGCGCGCGCGCCATTGGGCGCCACGTAGACGACAATCGGAATCGGTGACGCGAGAACCTCGCTGATGATATCGCGCGTGACTGTTACCAGTCCGCCGGGCGTATCAAGGCGCACAATCACCAGTTGAGCGTCTGCGGCGCGCGCCTGTTCCAATACCTCGGTGAAATGCTGGCGCGCGCCAACTGAGATGGGACCCTTCAGATCAAGCAACAGGACTGGGCCTGTACGAGCCTCCAACGGCGCCGAAGCCATGGTTACTGCCCATACAGCGAGACAGAAAACGAGTTGAGCTCTAAGAGATTTGAGCAGAAAAAAAATCAAGCGATGTGCGCGAACCTTGAAGACCATTGTTGCGGACTCTTGGATTGAAAGGCTTATGCAAACATAATATTTGAGACAGAAAGGTCATTGATCCAGCACAAGCCTTGGCGTTTGACAAAGATCATGCCCAAGGCGTGTGCCGGCGTGGTGCGATCTCGTAACGCGGCTCACCCGCTGCGGCTCACCCGCTGATGGAGCGTGTCATCTTTATCCGCGTTGAGTAGACTGCGGTGCCAGCACCAAAACGATGTTGCACACCAATTTTCCAGTTGGCGGGTCCGTGTCACCGTGCGCGGTTCCCGGCAAACAGTGTCGTTCTCAAGCGTTAGAAGTCATGGGCGGGTCACGCTTAGAGCGCGCTGATGAATTGGCCAATACAAGAGAATGCCTGCCTATTTAGAGCCGGCTATAGAGCGAGTTTTTCTATGGATAGTTTATTGGAGTGATCGAACTCTGCGCATTGGAGTCAACCATCCCACTCCTGTAACTCAGCGTTGACGCGGCGGTTCGCTTGAACGACGTGTGGCGCTATACCAACAACACGGAGAGCCCTGCATGAAAGTAAAACGCACATGGATCTTGATCGCGGACGGAGAAAGGGCTCGCGTCCTGTCTGCCACCGGACGCGGCGACGATTTCGAAAAACAGCCGGACTTACTGATGAGTGCCGAGGAGTTGCCCGATCAGCACGTCAGGAGCGAACGGCCAGGGCGCGTTCACGAAGCCGTCGGGCCGATGAGGCACGCCGTCGAACCGCGCACGACGCTCAGACGCCAAATCGAACGTGACTTCGCCAAGTCTGTTGCGGACCGATTGAAAGCGAAACAAGACGAATTTGACGCCCTAATTGTTGTCGCCGCTCCGAAAACACTCGGCGACCTACGCCATTTCCTCGCATCGAGCGTCGTGAAGAAAGTTTGCGACGAGATTTCCAAGGACCTAACCAATACGCCGGACAAGGAGATTCCAGAACTGATCAAAGGCCATCTAAAAGTGTCAAGGCTCAACCGTTGATGCACGTCAATGAACCTGTCAGTCATCCATATAAGGTTGCCCAAATGTGCAGGCCGAGGGCGCAATCCGAAGCTTGTTTGCAAGCGCCCACTGCCAGAGGCGAGCGATCTGTCTATGCGCATTTATTGCAACCCCGTTAGTTCGCCCCCTACGGCTAGGCAGGCCAAGCCAAAGAAAACCGCTGGCGACGAGAAGTGACGAGCTGCCGTCTGCCGGCAATTATCCCCCCGATCCCCTCAAACAGGGAACTCGGGTGAAAAATCAAAGGAGAATTCGATGCAGGTCAAAGAGGCAATGCACATGGGTGCAGAGTGGATGGCGCCAACGTCGTCCCTGTTCGAGGTGGCTGAGACGATGCGCAAGCATGATATCGGCGCTGTTCCGATCGGAGAGGACGATCGCCTCATCGGCATGGTCACGGACCGCGATATCGTCGTGAATGGCATGAAGAATGGCGCCAGAATTTCTGAGCTGACAGCGCGTGACGTTATGACCAAGGGTGTCGTCTACTGCCGGGACAATGAAGATCTCGATGATGCCCTGCGGATCATGGAGAACAAGAAAATCCGACGCATGCCCGTGATCGACAAGAACAAGCGGATGGTCGGGATGCTGAGCCTGGGTGATATCTCACACGCCGCTTCGCATGAATTGACAGGGGAGCTGGCTGCGGCGGTTTCCGCACATCATACCGGCTGATCGCGGCGAATGAACGGCGCCTTGAGCCATACACGAGCAGGCAGGCCACTCTTCAGGTGTCGGCGGACTACCTTTAAGGTTGGGCAAAAGTGCAATCTGGAGATCGCTCGCAAGTGGGTCTGCCGCTGCCTGCCCTTCTGGGAACAAGGCACCGGCGACATGATAAAGGTCCCGCAGCATCACCTTTCGGCACCTCGCCAGTCACGATGCCGACCCTCGAAGCGAGCCAAGCCATTTGTTCATTGTCCGGGGCATATTGATAAGCAGGCTTACAAAGAGGAGCGAAGGCAGCACCACTCTGCGCTGGGCGGGTCCGAGAGGGAGCGACTAACTTGGAATTTGAGGAGCTAAGTTACGCATCCCCTGAAGACCCTGCGTTCAAACGCTGGCTAATACACTCCATCGAGCATCTTTCGGGTCGCCCGAAGCTGCTTCCTATCTACGAGGTTTGGCGCGAGGTCGTTGCTAGAGAGCCAGAACGGATGATGCGCGAACTCCTCAAGCTGATCGAGGTGGACATGGAGATCACGGGCGATGAATGGCCGCCCACAATCAACGAAGGGACGGCTCTCCTTATGATCGCCAACCACCCATTCGGAATTGGTGACGGGATCACGATGCTTGCCATGGCTGAAGAAATCGGCCGGCCGTATCGAATTTTTGTCGACAAGAGATTGCTAAAGATACCGGAAATCAGGCCATACGCTCTTCCCATCGATCACAGCGATAGTCGACAAGCCTTGCGGACAAACCTGCTCTCTCGTCAATTGGCTCGTGACTTTTTAAACGAAGACCACACGATTGTAATTTTTCCTGCGGGCGCAGTAGCGACGGCGTCTTGGCCGTTTGGAAGAGCGCGGGAACTACCGTGGAAGAATTTCGCGGCTCGTCTGGTTCAGAGTACTGAAGCATCCGTTCTTCCAGTCTATTTCGAGGGCCAGAATGGTCCGTTATTCCACATTGTCAGCCGCGTAAGTATGACACTGCGAATCTCGCTCATCGTCTCCGAATTCATCCGCGGCTTTCGACGATCGCGAGTTCATGTTCGCGTGGGCCGTCTCGTGCCCTATACTGAGCTCAAGAATACCCGCAACGGCAAGCTGCTCACGGCAGAATTGTTTCAGTTAGTTCATGCATTGGCACCAAAGGCGATCACCTTAAACGATAGAAAGCCGGAGTAAGGTCTTAGCCGTGCAGGCGGCCTTGTCGACCTCGACGCAATTCAATAATGCGTGACAGCCGCTACGGGCCTTCATGCAATTCTTAAATGGGTGTCCCAAGAATAATTAGGTCTTATTTCCAATATATAACTTTCATTTCTCAGCGATGATCAATTATGGATATAGATCTTATTTCAAGCGAGCAGGCCGGGACCTTGTTCGGTTTGCTGACCGAACGTGCGAGAAGGACTCCGGATGGAATTGCCTACCGCCAATATGATCGCAAAGCAGACTGCTGGGTCAACCTGACTTGGCAACAGGTTTTGCATCGAACAAACCAGTTTGCAGGCGCACTTGCCGAATTCAATCTGCCGCCGCGGCAGAACCTTGGCATCCTCCTAAAGAATTCTGTCGATTGGGTCTGTTTCGATATGGCGGTCCATCAGCTGGGGCACGTAGTTGTGCCACTCTACCCGCTCGACAGCTCTGCAAACGCAGCCTATATCGTCCGTGATGCGAAAGTACGGCTCTTGTTTGTTGATACTGCTTCCAGGTGGGAACGGATCCAGGCCGTCGCTGACCATTTTCCCAAACTCGACTGTGTCTTGATCCAGCAGCGAGGCAAATCGATTGATCATTCCTCCAACTCGTTGCGCGTCGTTTCACTTGAAGAGACCTTAACAGGAGCGCCTGTGCAGGAGGCGGACGGCTCCAACGGGCCGGACAGCCCGGCCACGATAATCTATACGTCCGGCACGACGGGCGCACCGAAAGGTGTCGTACTATCGCACCGTGCCATACTGAAGAACGCCGAAAGCGTTGCCCGTATCGTCCCGCCAAACCGAGCGGACGTTTTCTTATCCATTCTCCCACTCGCGCACGCATTCGAGCGCACGCTGGGCTACTATCTGCCGATGATGGGAGGCGCATCGACTGCGCATGCGCAATCACTTCTCAGGTTCCGCGAAGATCTCCGTACCATCAGGCCAACCGTTATGATGGGAGTGCCGCGGCTTTATGAGCAGATGTGCTCAACGATACGGCTGACGGCGAAGGGCAGTCGTCTGAAGCAATTCTTAATAGGAGCAACCGCGCGTATAGGATGGCGCCATTCTCAGTGGCGACGCGGCATGAGCGCATCTCCGCCGCCGCATGAGCGGCTGATTTGGCCGGTACTAGATGCGCTCGTTGCGAAGCCTGTCTCCGACGCCTTCGGTGGTCGGCTTCGGGTGGCTGTTTCTGGTGGTGCCAATCTGGCTAACGAAGTTGCCGTTTTTCTAGTAGGTTTGGGAGTGCCTCTGGTGGAGGGATACGGTCTCACTGAGGCCGGTCCAGTCGTCACTGCGTCAACCCTTGAGGATTATGTCCCAGGGGCGGTCGGCTTTCCACTTCCAGAAATTGAGGTGAAACTGACCGGAGAGGGCGAACTCCTGGTCAGAACGCCATCGGTGATGAAGGGCTATTGGCAGAATAACGAAGCCACAATGAAAGCCTTGCTTGCGGATGACTGGTTGAGAACTGGTGATTTGGCGGAGTTCCGCGAGGCCCGTGTCTATATCACGGGCCGCTGCAAAGACATCCTGGTCTTGTCAAACGGCGAGAATGTAAACCCTCAACCATTGGAGTCTTCAATCAGTACGGACCCACTCGTCGAACAAGTCTGCATTATTGGAGACGGGAGACCCTACCTGGCGGCAATACTGGTCCTCGATTGGGCGCTCTGGCATCAGCAAGCTCACGAATGGGGTGTCGATCCCAATCAGCCAAATTCAACTGGGTCACATCGTGAAATCCTGGAAAGAATAAAGGAGCGGTTGAAGGGCGTGCCTGCATTCAAGCAAGTCCGCGCTATACATATCGAGTTAGAAGCTTGGACGATCGAATGCGGGCTGATGACCCCGACTATGAAAGTCCGTCGAAATTCCGTTTTAAAAAGGTATGAAGATACAATCGAACAGATTTATCGAAGGCACAGATAGGGGTAGGTCGACGGAACGGAGCACAGTCGCGCGAGCTGGTATTACGAGAGTGCTGTTGCCTGCTCGCAACCGCAAGGACTTCGAGGAGATCCCGGAGGGTGCTCGCTAGAAACTTGAATTTGTATGGCTGGAGAATGGCGATCAGGTGGTAGCTGCCGCGCTGACGGGCACGAACACTTCGATCGCCAAAGCACAAAGAGACGATTCGGGCACAGCTTAACTAGGTAGACTTCAAGTTAGCATTTGATATCCGCATCATCGTCAACAGACACATGGATCCATTTTGCTGTTACGAACAGAGCGGGAAGGAGGAGTGTTCCCGCTCATTAAATCGCTCGTATTTTCTCTTAAACTGAATTCTTTATTTCGATCTTCTTCGTTTTCTCAACGACTTCAGGTGGTTTTGGTACCCTCACGGTGAGAATCCCATTCTCGAACTCGGCCTTGACGGCATCCGGATCGATATTGAAGGGGAGGTTCATAGACCTCTCGAAAGAACCCGACGAGCGCTCGATCCTATGAAACTGCCGCCCTTCTTCGTCCTTCTTTTCCTCTTTCTCTGATTTTTTTTCACCTTTGATAGTGATGCGGCTCGGAGTCACAGAGATGTCGATATCCTTCTGCTCGATACCCGGCAACTCCGCAGTGATGCAGATCTCCTTGTCCGTCTCGCTCACATTTGAGCGCACTGCGAAATCCCCCACCGTTGCTGGCCAGCCGCGGTCGAAGTCCTCGAAAACAGTCTCGATCCTCTTACGAAGAGCGGAGAATGGATCACCTGCCTCGCCCTTCTGCTCACCCAGAATAGACGGTAGCCAATCGCGATACGTCATGTTCTAACACTCCATCGTCACTGCTAAGGGTTCAAAGATCGCAAAGGGGCGGTTGGGTGCAATGATTTTGATCAAAATTCTAAACGGCTAGGAGAGGGTGGAAAGCAGCGCTGCCGGTCCCATGAATTGCCGCCGGCACAACAATTAATTGGTCCTTGCGGCGGACTTATAGGCTGTCTCGCAGCGCTTGCGTGAAACACATCAGTAGTTATCCTTTTTAATGGAACCGCGGTGCCGAAGCGGACGTGTGACGAATAATCTTTTGCAGCACAAAGGTCGCTTTGCCTTTCTTCGTCGAGGAGTAAAGGACGCGCTTCATTTGATGTGTGTCATGGCTGCTACCAATTGAGTCCCTAGTATCGTCAATCGTGAGGGTGATTTGAAACTAGGGATAAAAAAAGAAAACCAGATGCAAGTCTTCGCACCCAATGAAAGCCGCGACTTCGGTAGCAAGGTCGCGGAGTACCTAGATATCCCTCTCGCCGCCCACGAGGAACGTAACTTCGAAGATGGCGAACACAAAATGCGCCCCCTTGTCAGCGTTCGCGGCGAAGACGTTTACGTCATCCAAAGCCTCCACGGCGGGCCGGATACCAGCTGTAATGATAAACTATGCCGGCTCCTGTTTTTCCTCGGTGCCTTGCGAGATAATGGTGCTCGCCGGATTACGGCTGTGACGCCGTACTTCGCGTATGCGCGAAAGGATCGACAAACAAAGGCGCGCGATCCAGTGACTACTAAGTATATGGCCCAGCTCCTGGAAGCGGTGGGGGTGGACGCCGTCGTAACGCTGGAGGTGCACAACATCGTCGCATTCCAGAATTCGTTTCGATGTCGCTGCATTCATCTCGACACGCGCGTGTTGTTCGCTGACCGCGCAGCCGAGCTTGCCGGAAACGCTCCAGTCATCGTCGCCTCGCCTGATCCCGGCGGTGTCAAGCGCGCGCAACTTTTCCGAGAAACGCTGGAAAAAAAGATTGCTCGTCCCGTTGGGAGCGCTTTCATGGAGAAGCGCAGGAGCCACGGTAAGGTGACGGGAACTCAATTCGTCGGTGAAGTCGAAGGAGCCATCGTCCTTGTTATGGACGATCTCATAAGTACCGGTGGGACAATGGTCCGAGCCGCCAAGGCCGCCCGGGAACACGGAGCGCAGGATGTCTACGCACTAGCCAGCCACGGACTGTTTGTGGGCAAGTCGGCCTCCAAAATGAGTGATAGCAGCATCACTGGGACGATCATCACCGATACCGTCCCGCCGTTTCGGCTCGGACCGGCGATTGCGAAGGCAAACGTCGAAATCATCAGTGTGGCGCCGTTGTTCGGCGAGGCTATCCGCCGCCTTCACCTTAATGGTTCGATGGTCGATCTTCTGGCTTTCCCAAGCTAAGAACGGCGCGCTCCGCGGCTACAAGATAACTCTGTGCTTTACTGATCCACTTGGTTACATCTTGAGGACCGGGATCAAGCAAATGCGCAAGACACAAACGGGCTCGCAGAAACGCACGGTACGCCGTGTAGAACGATATTAGCTGCTTGGGACATGGATCGTGAGCGCGTTGTGCATAGCCGCTCGTGAGCTGTTCGCTGATCCATTGCGCGCCGAGAAGTCCGCATTCGAGCCCAAGGTAACTGAGTTCGTCGTGAGGATCGACAAGCCGCAGACCCAAATTGAACTCTAGGCAGTCGATAATTAATGGAGGATCCCTCAGGCAGACGTGCTCGGGTCTGAGATCACCGTGACCTTCAACAATCTTCCCCTCACCGGCTCGCTTCTCGAGCAACTCGCGAAGTTGGTTCAGTCGGTCGTCAAAGGCATCCAAGAGCGCTGTCACCTGTTGTCGATCAAGCGGAAATTGGGACATGGTTAAAACACGCCGATTCTCCAATTGCTCCCTTTCGAAGTGGGCGGCGTAGTCTTTCGGATTGAGACTGGGCCTCGGAAGCTGCTGATAGAATTCCGCCATAAGATCAATCAAAGCGCCAATCCGCTCCTCCGGAACATGCCCCCGCAGGATCATCTGGTCGAGCATGAACTCCTCAGGAACCCGCCGCATATGCACCAGCCAATCGATGACGGCGCCCTTCCCATCGACTTCAATTCCACCGTCTCGACAACGCGTGACTGCCACAACTCCCAGATACACGTCCGGCGCCAGCCGCCGGTTGAGACGAACCTCGTTTCGAGCATTTGCCTCCCTCGCCGAGAGCGTTGTCAGATCCTGAAGATGATCCCGGACCGGTTTTTTGAGTTTGTAGACTTCGTCGCCGACAAGAAAGACCCAGGACTTATGCGTCTCTTTGACTTCAATCGTCGCGGATGTCGCCGAATTGGCCTTTAATGAATGCAGGAAAGCAACAAGCTGTTCGGTTTCAACGGCCAAAGAATCAATATTATCTTGGGCTGTTTCACGCTCGGAAGGCATGTCTTGATAAGGCATCAAACGGATATCCTGCGGGGCGCTTTGCCAAGATTGAGCAACATCAAGGTCAAGGCGCCTTGGAATTCACATCATGATTTACTCTAGATAATATGAGCCCTTGCGGGAACACCTGGAGACCGCGGTGAACGTCCGAGCTGAAGGTACCATGTCACGGATAGTGCATATCGGACCGGTCGGCCTTGAAGGAATTCTTGGCGCCCCCCCTGACCCGAGGGGATTGGTCATTTTCGCCCATGGCAGCGGGTCCAGTCGGTTGAGCCCGCGCAATAATGCTGTTGCCCAGGCCCTAACGAGGTCGGGGTTCGCGACGCTATTGTTCGATCTATTAACACCGCTTGAGGCGGAAAATCGAGACAACGTCTTCGATATTCCCTTGCTTGGGGAGCGTGTGACCGAAGCGGTGGCTTGGGCTCGGGAGGATTTTCAGACAGGGCCTCTACCAATAGGCCTATTCGGCGCCAGCACAGGGGCAGCGGCGGCCCTGGTCGCTGCCGCAGAAAAGCCTCGTGATATCGCAGCCGTCGTTTCGCGCGGCGGGCGGCCCGACCTCGCTTCGACACGCCTCGAGAAGGTGCAGGCGCCGACGCTTCTAATTGTGGGAGGTGCCGACAGCATCGTCATTGAACTCAACGCGGCTGCCTTTGAACGCTTGGTCTGCAAAAAGCAGTTTCACATTGTGCCGGGGGCGACGCACCTCTTCGAAGAACCGGGGACCTTAGAGGAAGTAGTACGGGAGGCATCCGCATGGTTCGGCGTGCATTTAAGTCGCCGCCCAAAGGAGAGTTTGAGATGAGATTCGTTCGGTTCCAAGATAGAGTTGAGGCCGGCAAGGCGCTTGGTGAAGCACTCAAAGCAAAGGATCTGGCCGATCCGATCATCTTGGCACTTCCGCGCGGCGGCGTGCCCGTGGCGCTCGAGATTGCTCGCGCACTGCGAGCCCCGCTCGGGCTTGTCTTGGTGCGCAAGATTGGTGTGCCTTTGCAGCCGGAACTCGCCGCAGGAGCAGTCGTAGACGGCGACGACCCTGAGATTGTGTGGAACGACGACGTTGTCCGCCTCACTGGACTGAAGGAACCGGACCTCGCAGTGCTCGCTGATCGCGAACTCCGAGAAATCGAAAGACGACGGGAACTCTATTTTTCAAGTCGGCGCCGAGTCTCGCCGGTCGGCCGCTCAGTAATCGTCGTGGACGATGGGCTTGCGACTGGGGCTACCATGCGTGCCGCATTGCACGCCCTGAAACGCAAGTCCCCAGAACGCCTTCTGGTCGCGGTCCCCGTTGCTCCCGCGGACACTATCGAAAAACTCGGTGATGAAGCCGACGAAATTCTCTGTCTCGCTCAACCTGAGCCATTTGGCGCAATAGGATTGTACTACGCGGATTTTGGGCAACTTTCAGACGCCGACGTCATCGCTCTACTCGCCGAAGCGGACACGCTTAAACAGACCAAATCATCAAAATCGATTTAAGAGATAACAAAAGAGGACAATCCTGATGCTCGCCCGCCCCCCGTGATTATTCGATTTTGGCGAACATTCGTCATTGGGCCAAGCACACTCTTTGGAAAGTCTACCCTAACTGGTCCTAATACATAAGCTGATCACTATCCTAATGTCTTTCCGCCATTCTCATTGGCGTATATTACGAGAGCGTGATGAAAGATGCTGATTTCTAATATATAAAGGATCAGATTGATGATCAGCGTGCAAAGGCTGCGCTTAATGCGGGAGTAGCGATGGGGTCTGATCTATATTCAGAGTTCAAAGTTCGTGGCCTCCTGAGGATGAAAATGTTCATCGGGCTCGGAGTCAGCCATAGTCAACTGTTTTCCGATCGTGTCCCGACTTACAGGCGAACACACTTTGTGCATGAAGATTTTAGTTTAAGGTCCGCTGAGTTCCAGGTCGGAAGGAAGGGGATCTGAGCGTCTTCAAAAGAACGTTTTTTATCCAGAGGCGCACACAGATCATAATTCATGCGGATCTCATACCGCAGACTTGGAGATCAGGAGGACCTCTTTGAGATCTCGCCCCAAGAAGCGCCAAGTTGACCATCGTCTTTCCTCTGTCGAGGATACCGATTTCTTGATGAGGGAGGAGATGCGTGGTCACCGTATTGCTCTGGAGTTCGAGCGGGCGGAACTGGCTATGCAAGACCACCGGATCAAATCAACTGTTGTTGTTTTCGGCAGTTCGCGAGTTTCCGAAGGTCAAGCTGCTGCGGCGCGCAGCAAACAGTCCAGCCGCTCATGTCGCGGCTGGCGATCGAAAATCTCTCCCTCCGCCTGCTATCAAATGGCCCGCCAATTCGGCAGGATTGTCTCGGAACGAGGTAGCGCGCTGTCCTCAATTGAAGGGGGGCGTGAAAACGTGATCACAACGGGCGGCGGCCCTGGGATCATGGAGGCGGCAAACCGGGGAGCGGCTGATACAGGAGCGCCGACAATCGGCCTGAATATCGAGCTGCCCACGGAACAAGCGCCTAATCGATACATCACACCTGGACTTAGCTTCCATTTTCATTACTTCGCAGTCAGAAAAATGCATTTTGCCATGCGTGCCAATGCGCTGGCGGCATTTCCTGGTGGCTTTGGCACCTTGGACGAGGTATTCGAGATCCTCACTCTCAAACAGGCACGCAGGGCAAGCGGCATGCCCATTATTTTATTCTGTCGCGACTACTGGGAAAATGTCGTCGATTTTTACGCCCTTGCCGAATTAAGCATGATCTCACCAGCTGACTTGGCTCTATTCCAAATTGTTGAGAGTGCCGAAGAGGGTTGGGAAGCATTATTGGACCGAGGCCTCACCATTTCGACCCCGCTCAAGGAAAAATAGATTCGTCCGGGCCATCCGCATCTAGTCGGCTTAAGTGGCTATGTCCGCTCGACGACATAGGTCAGTATTGCCAGACAACATCGCTCTCGACTGATTTTGGGGCATAAGTTGGCCGTGAGCGTCCGCACTCTGTATTTCTGTTGGGCTCAGTGAAACGGAACCGTCGGCGGGTTATCGCGAGGCGGAATTCCTATGATCCCATTCCGCCCGTCTTCGAACAACGTGTACGGTTGTGCGTAGAAGGTAAGGGTCGAGTAGGCCACAACCTGGCAAAAAAGCAAACCGACCCCCAGGAGGCGCTTTGCGCTACTCCGGATCCCGGCCGCTACCAAGTTGGCCGAAGCAAGCTGCCCAGCCGCGATCGCAATGACAAATATGGCAATATCGAAACCGAGAAAAATTCGGCCGAGTAAAGCCGTATAACCATAGAAGATAAGGACGATGAGCATTGGCGCGACCACAAGTGCGTAACCTTTGGCCGAGAAGAATGCCAAAGCATTGGGCCTGAAGGTTGCATATCCGAGGAGGGCCCAGAGTAAACTGGGCCAGAAGGCAAGCTTCAAGTGCTCCCAGACCGACTCGTTGACGGCCGCGATGAGTGCTAGCGGCTTCCAATACCCTGACCACTTAAACGCAAAATGAAGTGCTGATCCTGTCAGAACGACGACTGGAATGCCGACCAACTCCCATCTTGCTAGCCAACGCTCCATTCTCATTGAATTAGCCCCCCGTTAGTATGATGCCAAAGGCCGTGAGGACCCCCGCTCCCAGTGCCACGAGGCTGTACCTCCGTGGTTCGCGTTCTGCCCGCGGCAGAAGATGGGTCGCGCCGACATAAATCAGATTGCCTGCGGAAAGTGCGAGCAGCAGGCCAAGAACCGGCGGACTGATCTCGCTCACGAAGGCAAATGAAGAAAGTGT
This sequence comes from uncultured Alphaproteobacteria bacterium, assembly GCA_963753045.1. Lineage (GTDB taxonomy): Bacteria > Pseudomonadota > Alphaproteobacteria > Rhizobiales > Hyphomicrobiaceae > Filomicrobium. The sequence continues at coordinate 18,074 of CAVWAT010000010.1, read as the reverse complement.
TCCCAGCGGGGTTGTCACAGCAGCGGCAAGAAGGGCAAGGACGAAGGATCGCTGCTCGGAGAAGCCACTGCGAACAAGCAGCGCATAGGTGATTATGCCTTCCGGGAACTCGTGCAGCACCATCCCAATCGCTGAGAGCGTGCCCGTAAACGTGCTAACGTTAAACGTAATCGAGTAGACGATGCCGTCGATAAATGAGTGGCAGCCAATCCCAACAAGAGGGACAAGCCCTAATGCGTATTCAGACGTTTCTGGTTTATTGCAGATATGGGCAGTCAAGAATTTATTGAAGACAAGCAGAATCAAATATCCGGCAAGCAGATACGTCGGGGCCTCAGGGTTCATGGTGAAGGACGTCGGTACGATGTGAAGAAAAGAGACTGCGATCAGGACGCCACCGGCAAAGCAGATAAAATAGGTCGTGTTCTTATAGGCCCAAGCTTCGAATTGGCGGATCGCAAAAATCCCGATCGTGGTCACGGCTCCTGCCATCACACTCGCAGCGAACGCTGCCCAAAAACTCTGTTCCATCTAGACCTGGATTAGGCGCATAGCTTGTGTTCGTCCAAGCTCAAAGGCAGCGAAGCAAACCGTTTCGAACAAAGCGATCCGGCGTTGATAATTACTAGAAAAGTATACTCAGGCATGCGCGAGTAATTGAGCTGCGTCAATGATCCCGGTTCCGAGTCACGTCAAATTTGTTTCGCAAAGTGGAGAGTTGGCAGCGATGGTATACACTCAGGAAAAGTCTGCAGTCCGAGAAGCCGTGGGCAATTTTGATGGCCCCGACACGCTTCAAGAAGCAATTGATGAATTATTGACTTCAGGCTTCGACCGGGCTGAGTTGAGCTTGCTGGCACGCGAGACCGCGGTTCAAGAAAAACTTGGACATAAGTATCGCAAAGTGAGCGAGCTGGAGGACGAAGCCGACGTTCCAAGGTCCGCCCACGTCTCAACGGAAGCAGTTGGAGATGCAGAAGGCGCTGTGATCGGCGGGCTTATGTATATCGGAGCGGGTGTCTTGATGGGGCCAGCGGCATTCGCCGGCGGAACGCTTGCTTCGATTGCCGGAGCCGCAGCAATTGGTGGCGGAATTGGCGGGGGTCATTGGATCAATTTTTGCCCGCTTGATCGGCGAACAGCACGCAAGTCTTATCGAGGAGCAGCTAGACCACGGTGGCTTACTCCTCTGGGTCCGAGTGTGGGATGCGGAGCGAGAGAAAAGGGCCGTTGAAATCCTTTCGCGCCACTCTGGCCGCGACGTGCATATTCACGAGTTCGCACAATGATAATTGAGGTGCTGGATCGCGACGGGCATCCTGTGAAGCAATCTTTACGAGGTAAGATTTCATGACGGAAGAGCAGATTGAGAAGGCGATGCTCGATCCCGAAAGTGTGTTCGGTATGCCAGAGAACATTCTGAACGCGGCGAGCCTCCCCAAAGAGATAAAAATCGAGATCCTAAGGCGGTGGCAGTACAATGCATCGGAGGAATTTGTTGCCCTCGAAGAGGGCATGCCCGGTCAGGAAAGTGACATGCAGAGGCGCATCCTTGTGGCGCTGGGCGAGCTTTCCGGGCCGCTTGACTTGCAACATACTGGACCCGCAAAGCAGCATGGATTGCCGCGGGAAGCTATCAAGAAATCGAATTAGAACGGTGCCTAGTTCAGCCCGATTATCAGATGCTCAACGAGAGTTCAGACGGGCGTTTTAGGAACAGGGCATTGGATCGGAGATCTTAGGTCAGTGCGCTTCCTTGGCTAACCTAGGCTGATGTCAAGAAACATCATGACCATCAGTCCGATGGTGAGACCAAAGGTGGCATCGTTTTCAAAACCATGGCTGTGCGTTTCTGGAATGATTTCGTGGCTGATCACGTAGATCATTGCGCCAGCGGCGAATATCAGCGCCCAAGGGAGCAGTAACTGTGAGAGGCTGACGGCGTAAGCTCCAAGCAATCCAGAAACCGGCTCCACTAAGCCGGTATAGGTAGCGATTGCCACAGAGTAGCTCTTCGAGTAGCCGCAGGATAGAAGAGCCACGGCGACAGCGAGTCCTTCGGCGGCATTCTGCAAGCCAATGCCTGTCGCGAGTGACACCCCGTTGGCCATATTGCCGGTCCCAAAACCGACGCCGACGGCGAGGCCCTCGGGCAAATTGTGTATGGTTATTGCAAAGACAAAGAGCCAGATCTTTGCGAGGCCTTTTGAGTTCGGTCCCTGGGGGCCTTGTATGAAATGCTCGTGTGGCACCCATTCGTTCAGGACGGCGACGAAGCCAGCCCCAAGGGCCACACCAAGGACGCCAATCGCAGCGGCAATCTCGGTCTGTTCGTATTGCTGCTCGGCGAGTTCGATGCCTGGAATTATCAAAGAGAAGAACGACGCCGCAAGCATAACGCCCGCAGCGAAACCGAGCAGGCCATCATTCAGACGACGTGAAATCGTGTAGCCAAAAAGAACCGGGAGAGCCCCCACGCCGGTCATTAAGCCGGCAGCGAGGCTCGCAAGAAAGCCCATCGCGACGGGATCCATTTGGCTCTCCGTAACTTACCTATTGCGTTGGGCTGGCGTCATGCAACGTTGGCTGTCGCGGGTACTCAGTCCCTCGCACACCTTGCTCTTTACATGACTGCACGCGAAACCGATTGATCCCCATCATGGCTTGTGCAGTGGCGAGTGAGCAACTTGAGACTGCCAATGCCACTTTCCGGGGGCCTTGATATGAATTTTTGCGCGTCGCGCTCATTGCGCTGTCGGAAGTCATGCCAACAGCCGTACCTGGCAACGATGCTCCTCGATTTGCAAATTTGACCACTGATGAGGTTCGCCGTGCCCAGATGCCGGCGGTGTTTCCGACCGAGCAGCAACATCGCGATAATCCAATCACAGTATCCTTCAACGACTGCGGGGTGATGATTGGCACCGCGAAAAACACGAACAAATTCAAAGAGCGCCCGAAAGCCATGACAGAACTTATAAGTAACGGTTCTAGCGTGTTGTTTGTCCTGTGTGCATGCAGCGCCATAATGTCGAAGCGGCTGAATTGGTTGCAGGGCTCAAGCCAAGCAACCCGGAACTCCTAAGTGAAGCTCTGTTCGAAGACCATACACGAACTTACGTGGTGACGGGGCAAGAGCCAAGCGAAAGCACGCCGCTTCTGGCCCGTCGACGACGAACACCGAAGAGCTCAAATTTGTTCGCTTATGTCTGATCGCCTTTGGCGCGGGCCTTGGTAACGGACGCCTCTGGCTTGCACAGTCCCAGGTAATCCGCGCAGGCGGCGGTGAAGCGGGGTCCTTTCTACTCCGTCGAAAGCAAGTCAGGCGCAGTCGAACGCTGCTGGCGAGGGGTACTGCAGGATCGCACTCATGAGCAGAAATATCCGAGCTCCTCAAAAATACTTCCTTGGGTGCGGCTATATTTGCATTCTTACTCTGCTCTCTCGGCATTTTACCGCTGCCTTGGCCAGCTTCCTTTGGCTCATCCACGTCTTGCATTTCTCTGCGATCGGCTCACCAAGATCTTCGGATTGTTGCCGGCCACGATGCTTTTTCAACGTTTCTGCATTCGTACCGAAATCAGCTTGTCGCTGATGCCGCCCAAGAAGATCAGCGAAAGCCCTGGTCTGATCATTCTTCCCCTTCTTCGGTGTCAAAACAGTAGACGCTAGTATCAACTTCGACGCCTCCGAGCTTGAGGACCTTAGCCAGCTCATGCGGCGGGAGCGCGACGATACGCGTGTCGCCATTCCTGAACTCTAAAAGCGCATGCTCATCATGGCCGCCGGTTTCCTTGAATAAGCGGACGTCAGCTAAATTGATCGCTTCAGTGCTGCCTTCCTTTGTGTGACTGTGGAGAATGGGTAGTACGATAAATTTGGTCATTGCATCATTCCAGATTTATAAGACGCCTAGGCGGTGTTTTTATTCAGATCATCAACGATAAGGCCCACTGGCACTCAAGCTTACGCAGCTTTTCGGTTTGCAAGTTTTTCTTGCTTTGACGCCTTTGAGTAGCCTTGCCGACGTTCTGATAAGCCATGTCGCGCAAACAGGTCACGTGCGGAGCCTCTTCTTTAGCGGGCAAGACGCCATTAACAAGCCCTGTCTTTTCGAACGGGAGAATAACTTGGGATGGGCTAACAGCATTTGTTGGATAGCGCAGTCGGCGGTGCCTTGCCCGACGCTCCGAAATCCGACCGGCTGGAGCTCCGGATTATGGGCCAACCTGCCGCGGGCCCATAATGAGGTCAGAGACGGACCGACCGACTGCGCCGCTCGTTGGGCGGTACTCACTTTTACTCCTCGAATTCTCCGGCGGTGGGAACCTGCTATAGGATAATGCCGCATCATACCGTAAAGCTCAGCCAGCTTGGAGCAACAAGCAACAGTGTGCCGATCGTGACCATGGCAACGCCACCGATTAGGTGGGAGACGCGTAGGTACTTATTTGTCATATTTGTTGCTTGAAGCGTCAGCATGGCGATCGCGAAAATGATTGCATCGTCGAGCATGAAAACGCAGACGTAAAGCAGCAGGTAGAGATAGTGTTGCCAAGCCGGAAGGTTGCTCGTTGCCAACACATCCGTGAACACAGCAGGGATACCGGCAGAGCAAAGTAACTCAATGAGGTTGACGGCTGCCGCGAGTGCCACAATGCCCGCTATGGCGATCAGGAAGCGCTTTTCTGTCACGCTGGCTCGCAGCGAATCCATAATCCATTGGCGCTGCTCGAAGTTTGTGACCCGGCACTCCGCTGCGGCATTTGTCGCAAATGCGTGCAGGTAATAAATACCGCTACCAATAGCCACCAAACCGACACCCATACGGACCCAAAATAGAGCTCCAAGAAGCAAGAAGACGTTGAGCCAAGCAGCCAAGAAGCCAAAGTATACAAACCCGGAGGTCAGCAGAAACGCACTTCCTAGGATCCACATGCGCATTCGATCCTGAATTCCGACGAGCAACCCGACGAGAAAGATCAGCACCCACATTGCGCAGGGATTGAAACCATCCACTGCCGCTAACAATATGGTCAGTGCTGGCAACGATAATGTTGCCGTCGGCACCTCCCCGATCAGCGGAATGTTAAGGACCTGCGGCAACGCGCTCTTTGAAACAGGGCTTGCGAAGCCCTTTTTCTTAAGCAGTCCAGCGAGCGTCACGCAGCTGCGATTGCGACAAGCACGAGCGGCATCTAGCACGGCAGTTCCAACACCAGACGCATCATTGAAACCAACGAAATAGCGTTCACCCACTAGCATGAGCGGTACGCCTGGCCGCTGGATGCCAAATATTCGATTGACCGCCTGAAATTTCCCCTGAGCCTCGATCGAACTCGGTGAGATCGATGGTGCTGACAGTCAACCAATCAGAGGTCTCGGGACGATTCTCGAAGAACGACTTCGCGCGCTGACAAAAGGGACAACTAGGCTGCCAAAACAACGTGAGTTCTACCAACTCATTTTTGCCACGCGACGTTGCACTTTGATGTTCGGCTCCGCCAACTCGTCCGAGGCACAAAAAGAATGTAAAAACGAGCAGCAGAGAGCCGTACTGCTTCATTTTAAAACTGCCCAAAATGTTCGCTCGTTCGCGGTTATAGATCGCACCACTTCGCGCGATCTTCGATGCGGTTATACAAAAAGCAGAACCAGCAGAACCAGCAAACTCAGCCTTTACAAAAGCGGTTGGAAAAGGTTGTAGATACCGAGCGCGATGACAACGCAACCGACGGCCGTCGTCAATGCCCTTCCAGGTATGTATCGGGTCGCCAAAGCAGCTAGTGGCGCGGCCACCAGCCCTCCCGCTAGGAGGCCGACAACAGCGGGCATCATTGTAACTTCTATCGCGGGCACGAGCGTTGCGGCGATTGTCGCGGTAACGAAGAACTCTGCTCCATTTACCGAGCCAATGGCAGTGCGCGAGGGAACGCCTGCCCCAATAAGCGTCGGCGTAACGATAGCGCCCCAGCCACCGCCAAATGAGTCGAATAGGCCACCAGCGAACCCAATAGGCTCGACACTGCGCAGCGCTTTCCGAGTAAGCTTAAGGCCAAGGAATGTCTCGCTAAGGATAAAAACTCCAAGAGCCGCTAAATAGAGGCCCACCAAAGGTCGGATGGCGGCACCAGAGATATTTGTCAGCGCCAACGCCCCCAGTATTCCGCCGATCATACCCGGCAAGATCAGGCGTCTTACTAGAATCGGATCGAGATTTCCAAGGCGCCAGTGAGCGAGCCCAGACGCTGCCGTCGTAAATGTCGCCGCTACGTGAATACCTGCACTAGCAACCAACGGGCACATCCCACTCGTCGTTAGCAGCGACAGTGCGATTATCTTGTATGCCATTCCAATTGCACCATCGACCAGCTGCGCTGTGAACCCGACGGCAACAAAGATTATGACCTCTTGCCACATACGTTATGCCCATGGCTTTCACTGCCGCCAACTTGTGGCACTGGCCACTCGGTTTGTGCAAGGCCTTCCGGCGCTCCGCATCGAAATGCCCGAGGGGCATCCTAGGCGGGTCTAGACGCGGACGCCGAAATAGCTCCGGCTGCGAGCGGGCGCAGACTGAAGACCATCAATTGCCTAGATCAAGGATACCGGAGTTCTGCACCAAGCGGGGGATCTCCGGTATACCCCGCGGTCGGGTTGCCCATCATTGTTCTTGGCCGGTCTAGGTCATCCAAAAGATTTTGGGCCGTGCCCGACATTGACATTGGAGCAGACTTTTTGGCACTCGGATTTATGCTTTTTCGAAAGCCTCTGGCCAAGCGTGTAAGCCTTATATTGGGAGGCTTTGATAGAATTACGGTTGGTTACAGCAGCGTTTTAATTTGCCGTCTACAGACGAAAAGCAGTGCACGCGTTTTAGTTTCAAGTTCTTGACCCAGGCCGGGAAACTGAGAGTGATCCCGGACGCATTGATATGGCCCTAGAGCCTCGTCAACGAGGTTCTTAGAGCGGCGGGCACTCCGGGCTCGAAGCAATCAATTGGGGGGCGAGGGACTTTATGAGGCCTCCAGCCATTTGCACTCCACTGCCGCAGAGTACGTCTCCGCACCTTCTTTCGTGCACAGCTCAGTCGCCGGGGTCGTCACTGCAGACGTCGCGGTACCCATCGCGTATTTAAGTGCCTGACCGAGGGGCCGTCCTTCCGATAGGCTGGTGACAAGGCCTGCAACAAAGCTGTCGCCGGCTCCGACTTTGCTAGAGATCTGCACGTTGGGCGGAATGAGGCAGAGTTTGCCAGCGGGCGAAGTCACCACGGCGGCGCGCCCGCCCAAAGTTACTATGATGGTTTCGGCGACGCGATCGGCGATGAGACGAGTCCCGATCTTGCTGGCGTCGTCGATCTCAACATGTGGGATACCTGCCAACTGGCTTGCTTCATCCTCATCCATAACCAAAATACGTACGCCTGCCTGCCCCTTTTTGACGAGCGCCGCCAACGCTGGCCCGGAGGTGTCGATAATTAGATCCGCCGCCGCCTGATCCGCGAGCTCGGCGAGTTGATGATAAGCGTCATCCGGAACGCCGGGAGGAAGGCTGCCGCTGGCAACAACATAATCGTCTGCCTTGATCAATTGAGAGCAAGTTTCTAACAAGCCGACAAACGCTGCGCTCGACCACTCGGGACCTGGCAAAACAAATCGATATTGCTCGCTGCTGAACTCGTCGTGGACGGTGAAACTTTGGCGGGTATCCCCGTCTATCTCGAACCACTTTGCCTCTACGCCCTCTTGGTCGATGAGGCACTTCAGAATCTCGCCGCTCACTCCACCGATCGCGGCCACAGCGATACTTGTGAAACCCAATTTTGCAATAGCGCGGGACACGTTTATCCCACCACCGCCTGGATCAATGCGTGGCTGCCCGCACCTCAACTTTGGACCACTGACCAGCCGTTTCACAGACGTGGTGAGATCGATCGCTGGATTAAAAGTAACAGTAACTATACGCCTCATGAGCCTTGTGACTCTGCAGATGCCACCACACGCTTAACATTGATGAAGCTGTCCGGACTTACTGATATTCAGTTCAATACCGTGGCTCACGAGGAAGCGCGCGAACTCGGGATGATCACTCGGTGCTTGACCACATAATCCAGTATGGACACCGCACTTTCGCGCCTTTTCCAATACTTCGGCAATTGCCCACTTTACGGCTGCGTTCTGCTCGTCGAATAGCCCGCTAAGGATGTCGCTATCTCGGTCAACACCAAGGATAAGCTGGGTGAGGTCGTTAGAGCCAATCGAAAAACCATCGAAACGTTTAGCGAACTGCTCTGCCAATATGACGTTTGCCGGTATCTCGACCATCATATAGACTTGCAGGCCATCTTCCCCTCGCTGGAGCTCATGCTCCGCCATGACCTCAAGCACCTGATCCGCCTCGTCAAGCGTCCGGCAGAAGGGTATCATAACAATAATATTTTCAAGGCCAATTTCATTGCGCGCCATTTTGATAGCTCGACACTCGAGCTCGAAACCTGAGCGATAGCCGGATCGATAATAGCGGCTTGCGCCACGCCATCCAATCATCGGATTACACTCACGCGGCTCGAATACTTCTCCCCCAATAAGTTGCGCATACTCGTTGGTTTTGAAGTCACTAAGCCGGACGATTGTCGGCGCCGGATAGAAGGCGGTGGCAAGCCTCGCGATCCCACGGGCCAGATTTTCGACGAAGTAATCCGCCTTTCTCGGAAACATGCGCGTGAGATCATCGATTTGCGCCCGCGCCGTTGGGTCTGTGACCGCATCGAAATGGACCAAGGCCATCGGATGTATCTTAATATGATGGCCCACGATAAACTCCATGCGCGCCAATCCCACGCCGTCGCTCGGCAAACGCCACCAACGGTACGCTGCTGCTGGATTGGCCATGTTGAGCATAATCTTGGTTCGGGTCTGCGGCAGATGCTCGATGTCGATATAGTCTACATCGAACTGCGCCAGGCCATCATAAACGTTGCCGCGATCGCCCTCGCAGCAGGACACCGAAACTGTCCGCCCCGCTTTCAGTTTGGCTGTTGCATCTTGCGCGCCGACCACTGCAGGCAGCCCCATTTCGCGGCTTACAATCGCTGCGTGGCTCGTTCGCCCGCCATGATCCGTGATAATAGCTGCTGCTCGTTTCATGATCGGAACCCAGTCTGGATCCGTCATTTGTGTGACGAGTATCGAGTCGGTCTCGAATTGGTCAATTTCTGCCGGGCTACTCAATCGGCAAACGCGGCCGGTTGCGCCGGCATCGCCGATAGCCAGACCTTGAACCAGCAGCGGGCCTTTTTCGCGAATCGTAAAGGTTTGTATCGCGCCCGTCTTGCGTTGCGATTGGACCGTTTCGGGTCTCGCCTGCACGATGTAGAGGGAACCGGTCTCGCCATCTTTAGCCCACTCCATGTCCATTGCCTGGCCGTAGTGGTCCTCGATGGCACAGGCCCAGCGAGCGAGTTGAAGGACTTCCTCGTCGCTCAAGACATAGCTGGCACGCTCCTCAGCCGTGCTTTCAATGAGCTTCGTTGAACTCGTGCCATCGAACTCCGCGCAAACAAGCTTTGTCTTTTTAAAACCGAGAGATTTGTGAACGATTGGGCATTTGCCGGCATCAACGAGAAGAGGTTTGAACACCTGATATTCATCGGGTTCGCTCGACCCTTGAACAACCGTCTCCCCCAATCCCCATCCTGCTGTAATCAGAACGCTCTCCGGGAAGCCTGTCTCTGTATCGATGGAGAACATGACGCCGGCGCCGGCTAGGTCCGAACGTACCATGCGCTGTACTCCCACGGAGAGCGCGATAGCCGTGTGCTCGAAACCGTGGCTTGTTCGATAACTTATCGCCCGGTCGGTAAAGAGGGAAGCTAGGCAACGTTTGAATGCGTCCAACAAAGCTTGGTCGCCGCGCACGTTGAGATACGTTTCCAATTGACCAGCAAAACTTGCCTCTGGAAGATCCTCGGCCGTCGCACTTGAGCGTACTGCGACAGAAGGCAACGGGTCATCCGGGCCTGCCATTCGGTGGTAAGACTCCACGATCTGCTTGGTCAATGAATTGGGGAGCGTGACGCCTAGAATGGCGCCGCGGATTTCTTGCCCCACAATGGAGAGGTTAGACATATCTCGGCGCAACTTGTTTAAGGCGCCTGCGATGAACTCGCGCAAGCCGTTAGCATCGATAACGGACCAATAAGCATTCGATGTTGTCGCAAACCCTTCCGGCACTCGAACTCCGGCATCTTTGAGTTCCCGGATCATCTCGCCGAGCGAGGCATTCTTGCCCCCGACTTCACCTACGTCTTTGCGTCTCACATCTGAGAGCCAACGGATCTTCCTGTCCTGGGTCATCCGACTTCTCCAGTTTTAGGTCCGTCGCATTGTAGCGTGTTGGAATAACGAGCCGCGCTATCACTTGGTGTGGAATTGAAAGCCAGTGGTTCTTTCTCTGGCTGCGACACCAAGAGAAATCTGTATGTCTGACCTGGACTGATCCCACGGACGTGGCCACGGTAAGCGATGGTAATGGGGGCTGCGGTGCAACATCGGCTGGAGACTGAAAGCTCTCTTTGAGTGACAACAATATCGAGGTCATGGCCCCGATAATGAAAACAAGTGCGAAGGCATTCGAGCTCTTCGGGAAGAAGAGGATTGAAGCTTAGCATGTTAGCGCGCACCTCGATCCCAGTGTAACAGCGCTGAACAAGATCCACGCTCCCGGCCATGGCGCCAAGATGAATACCTTCGGCGGTCGTGCCACCTTGAAGATCTGTGAAGTCGCTGTTCAGCGCCTGCTTGAATAACTTCCAGGATCCTTTGCGGTCCCACCGCGATAGGATCCACGCATGAGTTACCCAGCTCAGCGTGGAGCCATGCGAGGTTCGCCTATGGTAGTACTCGATGTTCCTGCCAATCATTTCGGGCGAAAAATTGTAGCCCAGTCGATCGAAAATCTCTTTCAGCTCCTCTGTAGAAAACAGGTAGAAGAGCATCAGTACGTCGGCCTGCTTCGCTACCTTATAGCGGTTCGCGTCATCGCCCTCTGCCTCAAGAATGCGATCGAGCCGTCGAACGTCGCCATATTTTTTGGAATAGTGCTCCCAGTCGAGTTCCTCAAGCCCCTCATAGCCCTCGAACTGGGAGATAATTTCCCCCTTGTGAAATGGCACGGTCAGTTTGCGACCGATGTTGTCCCAGTGCTCGATCTCTTCTTCGGTGATATTGAGCTTGTTACGCAGCCGAGATTGCTCAGCCTCGGGCAGCATGTCCCAGGCATCAAGGGTGCGTGCGACACCCCAAGCCACCATGATGTTAGTGTAGGCGTTATTCTTGACACCAGCGGCTTCCGGAGAAGCGGGCCCACGAGTGTGAAACTCATCTGGCCCCATAACTCCCTCAATATGGAAACGTCGCCGAGAGTCGTCATAGCGCGCCATACTCGCCCAGAAGCGTGTGATTTCCAGCATGAGCTCGGCCCCATAGACAGCGAGGAATTCGTGGTCCTCGGTGACCTGGAGATACTGCCAGACGTTATAAATAATCGCAGCATTGACGTGCCGCTGCAGATAAGACGTGTCAGCTATCCAGCGGCCGGACATGGGATTGAGATGTAAACGCTGTAACTCTTCACGCCCGCTACTACCGCTCTGCCAAGGGAACATCGCTCCCTTATAGCCAGCGCTTCTTGCTGCTCTCCTTGCCGCCGGAAGGCGCCGGTGCCGGTATAGTAACAACTGACGCGTGATCACCGGCATGCGGAGATTGACGAACGGGAAAATAAAGAGCTCGTCCCAAAAGATGTGGCCACGATAGGCTTCGCCATGCCAGCCACGCGCCGGCACCCCCACGTCGAGATCGACGGAGTGCGGCGAGACAGTTTGAAGAAGTTGGAAGATATGTAGTCGCAGCTTCAACTCGGTATCGCCGCCGGCCAAAGTATCGATCTTAATGCCAAAGAGCCTCCAGAGATGTTCCCAGGCCAGCTGGTGCTCCTTCTTCAGCTCCGCGAAGTCGCCGCACTCGCAGAGCTCACCGATTGATGCTTCCGCTGGCTCTGAAATGGCCGCATCCTTGGATGAGTGTAAAGCTACAACTTTTTCGATACGAACCGTTTCGCCCGCTGAGACGGTGGACCGAAAAAGAAGCGAGATTGTATTCTGCGTCTCCTCGACGCTTTCCTCAGTCTCGGCCGGCGCATCGCCAAACCGAACCCGTGTCCGCGCGGCGATGGCAAGCTCGCGACGTGACTGCTTCATCCGTGAGCGCAACAAAATCGTTTCTCGGTCGCATTGCGACTTTGCTAGCGTCTCCAGGTGGCGATTAGCCAGTGAGCTGTAGCGCGCCACTCCCTCATTGAGGACTGAGCCGTCAATGCCAGAGCGGACACTGACAGGTCCGGACCAATTCTCTAACTTGAGTTCGATGTTGAGTGCGGCGCAGTGAGGACGTGACATCGACACCATGCGCTCCTCCTGCCAACGTAAAACTCGCCCCTGCTCGTCGCGAAGTCGAAGCCAGCGATGCAGCACACCCTCTTTCATATTAAGTTCTTCACAGTGCTCCAGCGCCTCAAGATCGTTCAACTGTAGCCAAGGTGCATCGCCCAGCCGCACCATAAGCTGCAAAGCGTTAGGACAATTAACGAGATCCTCGTTCTCTATCTGCTGGTCGGCAACATGACTAACTAATCTGTTATAGCCACCGGCTAGGTACGTGCCCGGATAGTGCGTCCCGTCTGCGGTCGCATCGGCTGGCGCACCGCGTACGGCGAAGTAACCATTCCCGAGGGTGAACAAGGATTCCCTTGCACCCTGTTGCAACGGATCGAAGCCCCTAAAAGCAAGCGTCCAACTATTAATTTGCCGCTTCATCCAAAACCTCGGCTAGATGCTGCAAAAAGTTGCGCACCCCCTCTGGATCTGCCACACGGTATCTCGCGCGCGTCGGCTGGGCCCCGCCAACCTTCAGGCTAATGCCACGCTTGCTAAGTAGTTCGAAGGCATCCTCGTCGGTCACGTCATCACCAATAAAGATCGGCACGACATCGGGACTATCGAGATTGAGCTCCCGGAGAATCCAAAGCAACGCTCGACCTTTGTCCCATTCTATGTTGGGGCGGAGCTCGTAGACTTTCTTACCCTTGATTTTGCTTAGCCGCGGTTCAGCCGCGAGCACTCCGTCAATTGCGGTCTTAACCTCGGCTAGCCGAGTTTCGTCGACCAAACGGTAGTGAACTGCCACCGAAAATGTCTTGTCCTCGATGATAACACCATCGATCCCGTTGAGACGCTTGTGAAGCGCTTTCACCGCCGACCTAACTGCTGGAACATAATCGGCACCGACTGTGTTGCGGATTGGATGGGCTTCCGGCCCGTCAATTTCGAAGCCGTGGCTGCCTGCATAGATGACGGTATCGATGCCGACACGCTTGGCGATATCGGGAAGCATCCGTCCACTAATTATTGTGACTGGGCAAAACGCTGCGAGCCGGCGAACGATTTCGCGCATGCCATCGTCGAGAATCGCCAGGTCCGGGCGTTCAACAATCGGTGTTAGCGTTCCATCATAGTCAAGAAACAGCGCAACGCGCTTGTTCTTAAGCTGCGCCTCCACTTCTCGAGTTATCTCCGCGGTCGAGTGCAGGACGTCCTGTTTTAACTCGTGATTGCTAGCCGGTAGGAGCTGTGCGAGTTCGGTCACGACACAATCGGCGCCATTGGCCAGCAAGTCAGGACCGATGTTCAACCGGTCCACCCCAACGACAAACCCAAAGTGCCCGGCTTGAGCCGCCTGCACTCCAGAGATTGAGTCCTCGACGACCACCGCTTCGCGGGGCGCAACCTGAAGCTGGTGCGCTGCTTCTAGAAACGTATCTGGCGCTGGTTTACCAGCCAGCTGCATCCGCTGGGCAACATTTGCATCGATCTGAACATCAAACTTTCCAAGAAGTCGAGCCGATCGAAGTACGGAGCTGCAGTTTTGGCTGGAGGAAATGATCGCAAGGCGGCAGCCGAGCGCGCGCAGCTCGTGAATGACGCGCAGCGCACCTGGGCAAGCACCAATCCCGGATTTTTCTAAAAGCTTTAAGAATTTCTCGTTCTTTCGTGCGGCAATGTCTTTGATCGAAGGCAGCCCCGTCGCGCCTTCGGCCTCGTCCTCGCCAATTCCAAAGCCGCGCGAGACGAGAAATGCCCTGATCCCATCTTCTCGTGGTCTTCCATCCACATATCTTGCGTAGTCCGTCTGGATATCAAATGGCCTGAACTCCACCCCTGTTGCGCTGGCGTGTATCCGCAGGATCTCATCGAAAAGTTCTTTCCACGCCAATGCATGCAGGCGCGCTGAGTTTGTTACCACTCCATCAAGGTCAAAGAGTACGGCCCTAAACCTACGCCAGTCGACAAATGCATACGGATCAGAATGCAGAATGCAGCGTTTCGAAAGGGGCTTGCCGTTTGAGCGACTCTCTTTGCTTCGCATAGCTACATCACTAAATTTTCCAGTAGTTTTGAGCCTATTGGCGCTCTGCGCCATAGCCTCCGCGGCCAAATGGAGAAAGGCGCCGACTAGGCAGCACTAGATTTCCACTCCCCACCCGTTAGATCAGCCAGTCGCTCGATGAAACGACTCGACCAAGCGTCTACACTACTCGCTTCGAGGATACGGTTCATCGACTCCCACCGAGCTTGTCTTTCTGCGAGTGGCATTTCAACGGCACGCCCCAGTGCTTCTGCCAAGCGCCCGATCTCAAAGGGGTTGACTATGAGTGCTCCGTCCAACTCTTCGGCGACACGAGCGAATTGAGAGAGAATGAGCACCCCTGGGTCCTCAGGCCTCTGCATGACGACGAAATCTTTCGCCGTAAGGCTCATCCCCTCGCTGAAAGGCGTGATCAATCCGACTCGACAAACCCGATAAAGAGCAGCCAACAGCGACGGCGGGAGAGCCCCATGGAAATACCTTATGGGCGTCCAATCGAGCGTCGAGAACCTTCCATTGATACGTGAAAATTCAATCTCGACCTCGGATCGAACATCCTGCGATTCCTCTAGCCAGGAGCGTTGCGGCACGATTGCCTGGATCATGATGTCGCGGCCAAACCGCTCCTTCCGGGCCTTCAGAAAAAGCTCGAAACTTCTGAGTTGCTCGACGATGCCCTGAGTTGGATCGAGCGTGCCCCACGATCCGATCAGGTTGCCGTCGGGAAAATTTGCTCGTAGCTTGGCTTCCTCGTGTTCGACGATTGGCGCCGCGGCCACCCTACGGACCTTCGCCACGTCGATAGGAATTGGAAACACGCCCGTAGCAACCTCGCCGTGCGGCCCCGTCAATCCTGTCGCGTGCAAACTCGCATTGAGCGTCGCTTCCGCGGCCTGCTCGAAGTTCTGCAGGCAATTGCGGCTCTGAAATCCCAAAAGATTGAAACGGCACAGGCTCTTCAAGAACTGAGCCTGCCTGGGAAGCGCCTCAAGGATTTCAGGCGCAGGAAATGGCGCATGTAAAGTAAAACCGAGCGGACCAGGAAAGCCTGCCTCTCGCAATGATTCCGCGAGTGGAGCGTGTAGGTAGTCATGGACCCAGATGATGTCGTCGTCCCTGAGAAAATGTTTGAGGCCACAGGCCAGCCTGTGGTTTGCATCCAAGAAGATGCGGTACGCCTCATCATCATAATTCATTAGGTCAGGCCGGCCATGAAGGATGGGCGTAAGAATATGACAATCGACGATATCTCGGACCGCGGATAGCTCGGTGCGTGACAGTCCAAGACCAGCCCAAGGATTTTGAAGGCAGTAATTAGGCTGCAAACTCTCATGCGGGGCGTCCGAGGCTTGACGCTCCCAGCCGGTCCAGCAAGCCGAACGCGCAACGCGGATACTCTCGATGACCTGTGCCGTTCGATCACATTCTAAGTCATGCAAGCCGCCGGGAATTGGGCTTGCTATAAGGTGCATGCGCGCTTGTGGCATTGAACTAGGGCTTAGCGGATTTCTGCTAATGATAACGGGGTTGGCTTTACCAATTACCCTGCAGCGAACGTGCGCAGAGAGTAACTCCTGCATTAGGCTTCAGCTAAATAGGAGGCAACCCTACCAGAGCATCCTGCGATGGAGATTGACACTCATCAATAAGCTCTTGGCCTCTCTGGCTGCTGTTCCCCGTCAGCACTTATGGGACAGATTGAGCTGATTGCGTAAGAGAAACTTTCCAGTTCATCGTAACCCTGAGGAGGGAGACGATGAGCGACGGGAATGGGCGCCATCTGGACAGCGCCGAGAAGACGGTTCGGGACATCCGTAGGGCGACGCGTCGGAAGTTCTCTGCCGACCACCTGCCAGGCGATATCGACGAGGCCCATGAAGCAATCCCCGCGTCTTGCGTCTTACCTGCAAAAGGATGAATATTCCAAGTTGATCAAAGTGCGTCCATAGCCGATTAATCAGAGTTTCAGTGCAACAGAGTCCACGAATGCGCTGTCATGATATCAGGCACCATATCAAACTCGAGTTCTGTTTAGACTGTGCGTCGCAGGTATTAAGCAACGAGGCAACGACGCTGTTGCAGGCGTTAGCCAGTAGAGTAGGCGCAGGTTTTAGGCGATCCGCTTTGGTACAAATCACAACACCGCTCCTCGCTGTCGACTGTGTCGCCTTCGACTGGACAGGATGCGTGATACTTGTGAAACGACGTCACTCTCCCTTTCAGTCCCGTCTGGCGCTTCCCGGCGGTTTCGTAGAGATTGGAGAAACCGTCGAGAATGCCTGTCGGCGGGAGTTCTATGAGGAGACTGGACTGAATGCCGGTCGGCTCAACTTGGTGGGCGTTTATTCGGACCCTGAGCGTGACCCTCGCGGTCATGTCGTGAGTGTTGCTTTCGCGTCCGTCATAGCCCGGGAGCGCGCTCGGGCCGGCGATGATGCCGAGCATGTAGAATGGGTCTGCGACTGGTTCAAAGCAAGCTTAGCGTTCGATCACCAGCAGATTCTCATTGACGCCTCACGTACTATGCGGCGCCGGCACAAGATCCAAGCTGCATCGAAGGCTCGCGGGTTGTCAAAGTAAGATTCTCCGTTCGTGAAACACCTCAATCTGTCTCATGGTCGCTGACGGTAGACAGACCAACTCACGCGGACATGGGCGACGAGCAGCCTTAACGGGAGACGATCTCGACCCGCGCGTTTGATAGCCTTCGATACAAATTGCGTGTCCGCACAATGGGCCACCAGCCGTACAGAAAGGTCTCTATAGGCTTCCAGTTAGCCACCCAACCCACGATGATGAGGCTTTCTCTGATGACACGGCCAAGAGCGTCCGGCTCGACTGCTGCCGCAAACTGGCTAGCGATAAGACAAACCGCAAGAAGCGGGAGACCGATGGCGAGGTAGCGCCATCCATTGAAGAAATGCTCCTTAAGATCACGGTCGTACTTTTCCGCGCGGTTTTGAAAATAGTGGAGGACGGAAGCGGCAAGTCCGATCTCCCCGGACCGAATGGCCTCGCTGGACGGCAGATGGATCAAGATAGCGATGGGCGCACCCAGGGGCAATTCTTTGGCCCAGTCGACGATGAATTCTTCCGCATCTTCGTTGAGGTCACGCGAGCCGAATGGAGACGGATCAAGCGAACTGAACAAATGGCCAATCCGCGCGATTTGTACTTCTATCGATTTGCTTTCATTGGTCACGTTGATTGTAACAGCGCCGCCAGCGCCGTCGGCACAATAGCGATGCGGAGAACTTAAAGCATGTTCTCCTGAACAAACCTAGGAGGATCTTAGGGGTCACTCGGTTTATTGAGGGGTAACCTTATCATCCACTGAGATAAAGGCAGCTCGTGCCCGTTGTCGCATTGATATTGATCATGCAGCAGCGGGCACCGTACCAGACCAATCCTAGGGGGCCTCAACGGCGGCGTCTGGGATTGGCGTCACCGGCGATAAAACGATCCCTTACTCTAGGGGCCCGATCTCCCCATTCAAAATGCAGCGGACAGACGCGCGGCGTAGGGTTGTGTCTCATCACCTAATTTGGAGACTTTTCCCCGTCAGCTCAATCTGTCCCATAAGTGCTG
>CAVWAT010000009.1:0-10962 GCA_963753045.1 uncultured Alphaproteobacteria bacterium | reverse complement strand
TGGCGCGCTGAGAGGCGAGATATGAGCTTTACAGCAGTTTGAAAATGCTTGAATATCTGTATCAAGAAGGCATTGCTGGCAAAGTGGTTTTATATCCAGCGGTCCCAGATAATGAGTTCAGAGTGCGATTTTTCATAACGTCTGAGCACGGTGATGCCCAGATTGAAAATGCGGTTGATGCGATTGCAAAATTCCCAAAGTCAAGCGATCAGGTGCTGGAAAACAACTAATGGTGTCACTGGTTACAGGCGCAGGTGGCTTATTGGGCTACTCTCTCGCTAACATACTTTGCGCAAAACAATAAATCTGTTCGGGCATTAATTCGCAAAGCCAGTGACAAAGACCTATTTGATTTAAACAATATTGAAATTATGATTGGAGATCTAACAGATCAGAATTCTCTCAGAGCGGCTGTAAAAGGTGTGGACGTTGTCTACCATTGCGCTGCAACGTCGACCGACTGGGCAGATTGGGATACCTATTACGGCGGCAATGTCGATGGCGTCAAAAATCTATTGGATGCAGTGATTGCCAAGTCGAAGGCCATTCGCTTTGTGCATGTCAGCTCCACTGATGTCTATGGGTTTCCAGTGCGTGTTGTGTCGGAAGAGGCACCCATGGTTGACGTTGGGCTGCCTTACAATAAAACCAAGATCATTGGTGAGAATTTGGTTCAACAGGCATACAAAGAGCATGGCTTGCCCATAACCATCATTCGGCCTGGAACTATTTATGGTCCAAGATCAGCTGACTTTATTGTTAAAGAGAAATTCATGAGCAACTCAAAGCTGGGATGATGCCGCTCATCAGCGGCGGCTGTTCATCGCCTGGATTGATTTTTGTCGATAATGTTTCGAACGCAATGATCCTTGCTGCAAAAAGTAGCAAGACAGTCGGCAAGGCATATAACCTGAGAGATGAAAGCGTACAGTGGTGGAAAGAGTATACCCACGCACTGGCCAAAGCTCCCCAGTTGCCACCACCCCGGCTGCGGCTACCCTTTACCTTTGCATTTCCCTTTGCCTGGTCAATGGAGAAGCTGCACTCAGTGCTGAAACTTAAGACAAAGCCTTTGCTGACCCGACACGCGGTCTATCTACTTTCTCGAGATGCCTCTTTCCCGATAGATCGTGCGAAGCAGGATTTTGGATTCAAGTCCGAAGTTTCGTTTGAAAGCGGTGTCGATAAAAGTGTTCGTTGGTTTCGAGAAGTATACGAACCCAGAAGGACCGCAAAAGCGCGAGGGGCTGGTGATTGTCTATGTCGTGGGTGAACCCGGTGGCGGAAGGGTTTGCATATATTGAGTAAGGATGACCACGCCGACCTAAAAAAGCAAACTTCGTATCACGCCAACCGATGAAGGCGCGTAGGCTCAACATTTAAACGAATAACCAGATAGACCAATAGGCAGATAAAGTGAGCGCAAGTTCAAAAAATGGTCAGCATTGGACCAATATGGCAAAAGATCTTCAGCTGGAAGATCAGGTGCTGAATGCCAAGTACCGGGATTTTCGAGATCAGGCCAAGTTCTATTATCATATGCGTGGCGTAAATAAGATACTTGATGCTGGGTTTAACGGCATCGAGAATATCTTGTACCGAAACAAGATTTCGCAGCCAATTGTCGCGCCAATTTTCTTGCTCGGCAACTTTCGTTCTGGCACCTCATTTTTGAAAAAATTATCGCTGATCACCGTGATGTAGGGCATTTTACTTATGGCTCGCAAGTGTTTCCTCGGTCACCGATTATCACTGGCGCGGCCATACGACGGTTTTCCTTTCTAAACAAGCCAATGGTTCCAGTTCACATGCCGTCGTCTGTAAATGCTAAATCCCCCTATGAGGCGGAGCCTATCTGGCGATTTTGCAAAAACAATTGCTGGACTGACGATGCTGTGAATATTCTTGATCAGAATTTCAGTGATCCGGCGTTCGAAAAAATCTTCCGAGCTGCAATTCAGAAAAGCCTGATTTCTCAAAAGGGCACGCGGTTCCTGAACAAGAACCCGTGGAATACCTTACGCGTTGGCTATCTAGGAAAACTGTTCCCAGACGCAAAATTCCTGTACATTACCCGCCACCCCAATCGGCAATTACGCTCACAGCTGGATCTTGAGAAAATCTGTCAGAAGGTGTTGGGCGGGCTTGAGCATTTTAATGAAGCATTTTCGGATCAGTTTTACCCACCCAGAGTATTTTTTAGAACTAATAATTCCACCCGCTACATCGACCTTTATCCGCAAAACAAACCACTGGCGACTGCAATGAGTATCGTTGATTTTGATGAAGAGTTTGATGCTCAGGTAGAGAGTGCTAACATCGAAAATCGACTTTTCAGAATTCGGTATGAAGATCTTGTTGAAAAATTTTCACCCATGCTTGAAGACGTGTTTGATTTTATCGACTTGAGTAAAGACGAAGCAAGTCGCGTAATTGAAGAAAACCAGGCTTCTTATTTGCAGCGTAATTTAGTTTCATCGACCAGCAATGTTCCGGAATTCGGCGACGCTGTGAATATTTGTCTTTCAACGCTTTATCGTAAACACGGTTACGCGATAGGCTGATTCAATGTGAGGGTGCCTACATTGGTGCAACATTCTATGAACACGTCATCGCTATTGTTTTGCTCTGTACTATTGTCGTTACTTCTGGTGCCGATAATTATTGCGGGTGCCGCAGGTTTCTTCTTGTTACGCTGGGAAAATATCGGTCGCTGGCAGGAGGCAAAGCGACATGAGTTTCAGAATCCGGATGAAGATCGCCCGATGGATATGGTTTCGCTATATACACCTTGACTGTCAATACTGGATTGCCTTTGTCAACTTTGATAAAGGGCCGCTAAAGCTGGTTGGGCAACCGCCGGATGCATTGTACTGGAGCTTTACCTACAACAAGTTTATGGAAGTGGGTCCGGTAATCAACTCGAATGATATTGGAATTGGTCCGAATGGAGAGTACGAAATACTGATATCCACCGATCGGCCGGAAGATGCAGAAGCTAACTGGTTGAGCTTGCGCAAGGGTGTTGGGCGCGGGGTAATCTATTTTCGAATATATGAGCCGCGAGGCAACTTCCCTACTCGACTGCCAAGTGTTTTCCAAAATGGAAAACAAATTGTCGTTGAGGGGTGTTCCTGATGGCCGACAGTCTGGTGGTGCTGTTGTTAGCGTCTGCAATTTCTTGCGTAGTTATTTACATCTCAGTCTATATTGCAACTCCTGCAATAATCGGTTGGCAATACGGCGCGCAAGTTCCAAGTGCGGAGTTTGAAGAGGTTGATGGTTCGGAAGGTGCGGGCTCGTCGGATCTTCGTTATTTCATTCTCTCTTACGATTGCCGTCAGCAGGATTTAAAAATCTCTGCCGAATTACCAGATGCGCCGCACTGGCAAATAGGTCTCTTTGATGGAAGTATGCGTCTGGTCGACGGTGGATATGTAAACCACCATACCGCAGTGACCCGGGGTGACCGGTTTGAGGTTGTCGTCAGCAAAAATCCAGAGCGCGGAGAAGGCTCTATTAACTGTTCATCATCAACAAGAGGTTTGCTGATATATCGTGTGCTGTGTCCCCGTTCTGCTGTCCTTCGTCCAACAGTAGAAAAAGTGCGAACACATCAATAACTTGTCTGTCTTCGCGCTGAAGTTTATCGGCATGGCCGGCGGTATCAGCCGAACGAATTGATCATCCTTGCGACAGGGAAATCGCTACATATCGAGCCTTACTTGACTTATCTACGCGAAAAGTTCCAACCGCCCCATGGCTTGCCGATCCCGTTCTCGGTCAGCGACTATGAGACAGATTGAGCTGATGGTGAACAACTGAGGACGAATTTTGACCAGGCAGGCGGAATTAGGTCTGCTAGCATTCTCTATCGTTTTCCCAACTCCACAGGTGGCGCCATGCACGTGCATTTCTGGGGGACACGCGGCTCCCTCCCAAAGCCAGGCCAGGAAACCTTGCGTTTTGGCGGCAACACTTCCTGCGTTGAGGTCCGGACGGCCGCGGGCACGCGCATCATCCTCGACTGTGGGAGTGGTCTTCATGCCTTAGGGCAAGTGCTCATGGCTACTGAGAAGCCCCGGCGGAAGGGTCATATTCTCGTCAGTCATACTCACTGGGATCACATCCAGGGCATTCCATTCTTCACGCCTTTTTTCGTGCCAGATTACGAATGGGACATTTACGCGCCCAGAGGTATTGGGCAATCCTTGCAGGAAACACTAGCTGGGCAAATGCAGTACGCGTATTTCCCAGTGAGAACTCGACGAGATGGGTGCCGAGATCCGCTATCACGAACTGGTTGAAGGGGAGTTCCAGATCGATGATGTTACGGTCAGAACACGATACCTGAACCATACAGCTCTCACGCTCGGTTTCCGTCTGGAGGCTGATGGCGCTGCATTGGTGTATGCGTCGGATCACGAGCCCTTCTCGCGCGATCTGGCGTCGGGAAACGGGCACATACGAGGAGAGGATCGACAGCACAGCGAGTTTCTTGCCGGCGCCGACCTCGTAATCCACGACGCGCAGTTCACTTTGAGCGAGTATGCAAACAAGATAGGCTGGGGGCATAGTACGGTCGAATATGCTGTCGCGATGTGCCGAGCAGGAGGGGCAGCCCGACTCGCCCTAACGCATCATGACCCGCTTAGAACTGATGACGCAGTCGACCAGATGGTAAAGGAGGCACGCGACGCTCAGTCCGGCACGGAACCACCTCTAGATATCTTTGCTGCTGCCGAGGGACTGGAAATCGAGCTCAAGTCAAGCGATCGCGCGTTACCGCGGCGGACGATAATCAATGCGGACACGAGCGCAGATTCGATAGCCTTGACCAACCCACTCCTCTTGATGGCAGTCGAGGATCCCGTCGCGGCCAGCACAATTAGAGAAGCGGCGCGCGCTGATGACATCGCTGTTGTTCAAGCGGCAAACGTCCGGCAAGCTCTCGCTACCGCGCAAGCTGTTAAGCCTTCGCTGATCATTCTAGAATGTGAAAAGAGCGATGTGGGTTCTCGATGGCTCAATGAGGCACTTCGAGAAGGGGACGGCACGCGTGCTTATGACATACCAATCATCGTGGTGGCCGACGACCAAGATGCGGTCACGCGGACCGCGTTACCCGTCTCGGAGTGGCTGATCAAGCCGTTCTCGCCCGCCTACGCGCGAACCCGCATCCGCGCAGGCTTGTTTCGCACGGCATGCCGGTGGGAGCGGGCGCTGGCGACGCAGGATGAAGAGCGGCGCTTGGCAGCACTTAATGATCTTGGCATTCTCGATACACCCGCCGAAGAGCGCTTCGACAGGATAACGCGTCTCGCAGCTTCCATCTTTAAGGTTCCCATGGCGCTTGTGAGTCTCGTTGATCGGGAGCGACAATGGTTCAAATCGGCTCGGGGGCTGGATCTATCCGAAACACCCCGCGAGACCTCCTTCTGTGCCCATGCGATAAATTCGCGCGAGGTTCTCGTGATTCCGGATACGTTTCAGGATCTGCGTTTTGCGGATAACCCGCTTGTCACCCACGAACCGCGAATCCGATTCTATGCTGGTTGCCCAATATTCGTTGGAGCCCACTGCGTAGGGACCTTGTGCGTGTTGGACAACCGGCCACGGCAAATTGATGCCGAGGCAGTGAGCCTTCTATGCGATCTCGCTGCCTTGGCCGAATTCGAACTAGCCCAACCGCAACCCATTACCAACTGACAGATGGCACTTAGAACTGTGATGTTTTCCCCGTGAGTGCTGACGGGGAACAATCGTGAACCGTAGTATCGGCTGAGGCTTTCTCAGGGGGCAATTTCCATCATGCTGAAACGTGCTGGTCGCGGCGGCACGGTCCCATCTGCTAGATTATGCGATCTTAGTGCCGACGCCTCAGGAAAGGTTTGCTTCGGATATGACCAATCAGCAAAAAATCGTTTGCGAGTTGATCAACAAGCACGCGCAAAAGGCCCGTGAAAGCGAATATGATCGCACTGTAGCTATATCGGCGATAAGCGCTTCTCGCGAAGTCATTCGGGCAGTGCCGAGCGATCTAAATCGTGAGGAATACGCAGCCTCCTTACTGTCCGAAATTCAGAAATTATTGGCGGGTTATCATGATCCCGACGGGGAATACACGTCCGGTAAAGGCGTCATCGGAGCCCTACTCGAAGACCTTCAATTTGCTTTGAGGCGCTCTTCCAAATGAGGTGGTTCCGAAGCTTAAGTTTTTTTACCGTCAGGAGCTTTCGAATTGCGATCCAAGCTGACTTCTCCGTGGTTAGGTTTCAAGGTCCGCCCAGCCGATGGTCCTGTCACAGTAATTCTTGGCATTGAGGTCGTGTGGTATCCGTGGCCGATGCACAATCTCTGCTATCTCCGTCACCGTTTTCCAGTCGAGATCATCCAGTATGCCGTCTAGCTGGGTTTTCGGTTCTCACTCAGCCTTCGAGATGTCGAGGATCTGCTGGCTGAGCACGGCATCGATGTTTCGTATGAGACTGTTCGGCGCTGGTCGGTAAAGTTTGGCCTCGCCTAGGCTAGAAGGCTGAGAAGGTCTTATCCATCTGCGGGAACGCGCTGGCATCTCGATGGGATATTCATCTCAATCAATGGCAATACCATGTATTTATGGCGTGCCGTGGATTGCGAAGGCGAGGTTCTGGATGTCCTGGTTCAATCACGATGCAACAAGAAAGCTGCGCTGAAACTGATGCGCAAGCTACACAAAGCACAAGGCTTCGCTCCAACTGCGGTCGTGACGGATGAGCTGCAGTCCTATAGCGCCGCGCTCGGTGCTCTCGGGATGAAAGGCAAACATATAACTGGCGGGCGAAGTAACAACCGAGCCAAGAATTCACACCTGCCGATCCGACAGAGAGAGCGACGGGTGCAACGTTTCAAATCAGCCGGTTCAGCTCAGAGATTTCTTTCAACACGCGCCGCTATCTACAACACCTTCAACGTCCAGCGTCATCTAATCTCACGTCGGACACTTCGGCAGTTTCGGACCGAGGCTATGAACGCGTGGCACGTGGTGACCGCGGCAGCTTGAGAATGGCACGCACTGCAATCGCTTGCGACCAGCAGTTGTCAACGTGACAATGCCCACAAGACAACTCGAACGCTAGTGATCTGAGGCCAGCTCGGAGCTGTAGAAGGTTTCGAGACTGAGCACACCCCCCGTTGCCAGTCTGACTGATCCTGTACCGCGTCTGTCCCCCAACCACCCTTGACGTGGTACGCAGGTCGCGGGCCAGGGCTGGTTTCCCTCCTAGTAAGCTAGTCCTGGTTCCCCTCACTAACGCCCTCCGCCTTTTCCCCAAAGCCGCGATTGCTGTGGACCACCCCGGTGCTCCTGGGGACAAGGGCTTGCGCAACTCTCGCCATCGCCGAGTGATTCGCTAATTTGCATTCGGGATCTTTGGCTCGGTCTGCACATCCTGTAACGAGCTGCAATCCCACCCCCTTACTCCCTTCCGTGTTAGGCACGGTTGGAATTTACGCCGGGCCAGTGCATTCCCCAGTTTTGCACCGGCCCGGCATTTTTTTCGAGCCGCGTGAGATTCTCAAGTGAATTGGAATTGAGATCGTTCAGCCAGTACGGGCTGCATGGTGGTATCGGCCACAAGCCCTTAACTCTAGGACTGCATCATCCTGCACTTATCTGGGGGAGGTCGTCAGAACTCTGCGGCCAGCGTGGACAAAAGACGACGCCTGGCTCTCACCATGCCTACTTGTGCGTTTTCATTGGAAAGGCAAAATCTCGCTCTGAAAAAGCCACAGCCGGTCCGTACCCCGTCTAAATCGGATTGCTAGTGGAGGGACCAAGTTGGCTAGCGAACAAAATAGCTTACGAGAACATCTTCCCAGGGACATCACGTTAGAACGATTTCTCAAGACCGCCGTATGGGCCCTCGGAATACCCCTTGTCCTCAGCTGGCTGCTCTTGATGTTCATGATTTTTGATACCTGGGCCGCAGGGCACGCGCTCGGATCCTTGAAAACCCTTTGGGCTATTCATCAATAAATGTACCGCCGCTTCCACCGATTACGCAAAGCGTGGATTTAGCTTTGCGGATTTGTCATGAGCCCCATAAATCAGGTTTGGTTTCGGGTGTGTCTAAGTCGCGATAGGACTTTCGGCTGTCCGTTTTTCGTCGGTTCGCAAAGTCCCACAGAGAAATGAAGGTGACGAATGAGGCCACTGTTTATTTTGGTCGCCATTGCCGGCTTGATAGCAATATTGAAGACCCCATCAGATTACTTGGAGATAACAGGGGATGCGAAGTTGCTTGAAGCACCGGCCAAACTAGCGGCTGAGCTGGCGCCCGCCATAGAGCAGCTCGATAGCAGAATTTGCTAATAGAACAGCGGCCCGCAGCCACAAACTCCAATTTACTCCACCCGCTAGAACGGCCGCCAGCTGATTAAAATGCAAATGAATCGAGAAGAGACACTGCGCCTTTGGCAAGTTTGCGAAGCGGTACGCTCGGCGTCTCGGGCCTTGGGTGTTCGCCGTCAGCACTCACAGGACAGATTGAGCTGTGAGCTGATTGCGTAAGAGAGACTTTCCGGTTCATCGTAGCCCCGAGGAGGGTGACGATGACTGACAGGAATGAGAGCCGTCCGCGAAGCGCCGACAAGACCGTCCGGGACATCCGTAGAGCGACGCGACGGAAGTTTTCTGCCGAGGAGAAGATTCGCATCGTCCTTGAAGGCCTTCGTGGCGAGGAGGCGATCGCTGGCACCATGCCCCTCGTGGCACTGGCCTGCTCCCCTGAGACGGTACCATTCTGATTGAGCGAATCCGGCTATTTCGAACCTCAGATGAGGAGACGATGGAATGGCACGGAAGCGGTACACGACGGAACAGATTATCGGCATGTTGCGGGAAGCCGAAGTAAAGCTGAGCCAGGGTGAGACAGTGGGTGTGATTTGCCGAGGCTTGGGCATTTCGGAGCAGAGTTATTATCGATGGCGCCGGGACTACGGCGGTCTGAAGCTTGATCAGGCAAAGAAGCTCAAGGATCTGGAGCGGGAGAACGAGCGGCTGAAGAAGGCGGTCTCTGAGCTGACGCTCGACAAGTTGATCCTGAAGGAAGCTCTTGAGGGAAAATACTGAGCCCTTCCCGAAAGCGAGCGTGCGTGACCCGCGTGCGCTCGCAGTTGTCGGTCTCCGAGCGACGCACCTGCCGGGTTGTGGGACAGTCTCGCACAACGCAGAGACGCCAGCCTAAGATACGCAGCGACGAGAAAAGGCTGACTGCCGCAATCATCCGTCTTGCCAAGCGGTACGGCCGCTATGGCTATCGGCGGGTGACGGTGCTACTGCGCGCTGAAGGCTGGAAGGTGAACGTCAAGCGGGTGCATCGCATCTGGCGGCGGGAAGGGCTCAAAGTTCCTAAGAAGCAACCCAAGCGCGGTCGGCTTTGGCTGAACGACGGTTCGTGCGTGCGGTTGCGGCCAGAGCGGCCGAACCACGTGTGGAGCTACGACTTCGTTCACGATCGCACCCAGGACGGCCGTCCGTTCCGAATGCTCACGGTCCTTGACGAGTTCACGCGCCGTTCAATGGCGATTGTCGTCGCACGACGACTGCGTTCGGACGATGTGGTGCACTGTCTCGCTGATCTCTTCGTCGAACACGGCCCGCCGGAACATATTCGTTCCGACAATGGGTCTGAGTTCATCGCGAAGAACGTGCGAGGCTGGCTTGCTCGGATCGGTGTCAAAACGCTTTACATAGAGCCAGGAAGTCCATGGGAGAACGGCTATTGCGAGAGCTTCAACTCGAAACTCAGAGACGAGCTGCTGAACATGGAAATCTTCACAACGCTCCGAGAAGCCCAGGTGCTGATCGAGCAATGGCGACGCCATTACAATGCGGTCAGGCCGCACTCTTCGCTCGGCTATCAGCCCCCAGCACCGGAAGCGATCTTGCCGACAGCATCTGAACTGACCTACGCTACGCTCCGGCCAACCCAGATGCTGGCCGATGGCGGCCGGATTCTAACTTAGAAACTGGTCCCGTGATTGGGGGCAGGCCAACTGCGGAATGTACAATTGGTTCGTCACTTCTGTTCGACGTTTGCCAACGCGCTGGACTTTGAGCGCAAAGCCCAGATGTCTAACGCGGCAGCAAGCACCAGAATGATGATTCCCGCAGTTTCTATCGGTCTTACAAATTCAACCAAGTAGGAATAATAGATCGCGCCAGCACCGACCAACGCCAGAAGTATGGGGAGCGCTTTTTCGTGCTTCCGTAGATTTATGACGAAACCCATAAGCGCCAGGGTGACCAAAACGAGAATAAGGTTGGCCCAAATCGTCCCATCAAGCGTCATGGAAACACCTAATGCGGACATCACACTGAAGAACACGAGAAGACCCTTGCAAGCGATTAACGCGCCGAGGCTTCCGATAGTCGAGATCCACCGCAATATGGTCGTATCTCCATTTGCACTGCAACGCCCCAAATCCCAAGGCCTTCACCGGGAGCGTACAACTCCGGGCGACAACTGGATCCGCGGCTTACGGGCCTCATCGAAGTTACAGAAGCTGGCCGCTCCTTGACCGTGATCCGGGTCCGGCGTCTAACTGCATGTCAGTGGATCGATCGACCACAACTCCAAATATTGCCCGAAGATTGATCGTTCAAACGCCGCGACCCCGCTGTAACCCTGGCAAGACCCGAGCGCGAATTGCGCTAGGTCGTTCACTGCCACGATGGCAAACAGGCCAACGGCCAAGCTCGCGATCCAAAATTCGAGCCTGGTGCCAATGGACGCCTACAATCGCTCCATCTCGCGTCGAGGCACTCCGGAGCCGCTCTTCAATAAAAGAGGTCGTTTGGGCATTGGTCACGCGGCACCTCTTGCCGCAACGAAGTGTGATTCGTACAGGTGCCCTTGAGTGACATCGCGGTTCTCCTACACAAGAACGTGTGAGCTGACAGATCGGCTGATGCAGAAA
>CAVWAT010000008.1:0-276653 GCA_963753045.1 uncultured Alphaproteobacteria bacterium | reverse complement strand
TAACTTAGAGGGCAACCTGGCAAGATTAAAGCCGCCGCGCCCTACCCGACCAAAAATCCCCACGAATTCGCCCCGCCCACACGGCACGAAGTTCCGTGTACTTCCCGGTTAAACCGGCGGGTTCTGTTACGAAACGGTCTTGTCCAGCTTTTCGCGTGTATCAAACAGTTCGTCAGCAATCATCAGTGCCGCCATCGCCAGAATTCGGTCTTCTCCGACCTGCCCCAATTCCTTAACTAAACCGGAGATCTTTTCACCCAGATAGTCGGCAACGAGCTTCAGCCGCTCTTCCTGCTCATCTGCGCAGTGAAGACGATAGGTACGGCTATTAAGCTTCACCGTAACATAACCCATACCGATCCGTTGGTTTGCCAGGCTTTACGGCATGAAGTGACTTCACGCCTTATCCTCTAAAACATTATGCAGCGAATCGATCACCCAATCAATTCGGTTGACGGCGTCGGTCTGCGTCGCCTCCAGTTCGCCGATACGCGTGAGCGCTACCTTCAAGTCCGACTTCAGCTTGTCTCGCTCGTCCTGCAACGCCTTCAACTTGCCTTCAAGACGTTCGACAGAGGCGGCAAGCTGAGCCGGTCCGGCTTTTTTCTTGGGTGCGGACCGCTTGGCCTTTTGAGGTTCCCGAGGGGCCATAGTCTTTTCCAATTCAGGTCATTGCGCAGGCGGTTTCACAGAGCAACTAGACAATCAGCCGCTAAATCTGGAGTCCTAAGGAGAACATGCCCAGCAAGGCGATCATCACTCTTCGACCGGATCACCAGTTTAACTACGCCATGACGACATCAGTGTGGAGGCGACAAAAAGGGAGCTATGCGCTAAAGTTGGTGACGGCCTGAATCGGTGAAGGCGGCATATCGTGAGGTTGCTTGACGACCTCACTTCTCCAGCGAAGGAGCGATATGCCGTGTCGAACGATAACGTGACCAAACTGATTCAGCCAGGAGCCTTCGACGACCCACTCACAGAAGTCCTGCGCAACGGCGCCCGCACGCTGCTTGCCCAGGCTGTCGAGGCCGAGGTGACTGCGTTTCTCAGCCATCATGGTGACCTGAAGACCGACAATGGGCGGAGGCGTGTCGTCCGCCATGGCCATCTCCCCGAGCGCCAAGTGATGACTGGCATCGGCCCCGTTGCCGTCAGGCAGCCGCGCATACGCGACAGGGGCGCGGCTGCACATGATGATGGGCGCATCCGCTTTAGCCCTGCGATCCTGCCGCCCTACGCACGCCGCTCGAAGAGCCTCGAAGTCCTGTTGCCAGTCCTCTACCTGAAGGGCATATCCACCGGCGACTTCGAGGAAGCGCTGTCAGCCTTGCTCGGCAAAGATGCCCCAGGGTTATCGGCATCGACGATCGCACGTCTCAAAGAAGTTTGGGCCGACGAGCACGACCGTTGGCGAAAGCGCGATCTTTCCACGCGCCACTACGTCTACGTTTGGGCCGATGGGATCCATCTGCAGGCCCGCCTCGAAGAGGAGAGGCAGTGCATCCTCGTGATGATCGGCGCGACGCCGGAAGGTAAGAAGGAGCTGATCGGCCTCACCGACGGCGCACGGGAAAGCGCACAGGACTGGCGCGAGCTGCTGCTCGACTTGAAGCGCCGGGGGCTATCACACGCACCCAAGCTCGCCGCCGCCGATGGCGCCCTCGGTTTCTGGAAGGCGCTCGGCGAGGTCTGGCCGACAACTCATGAGCAACGCTGCTGGGTTCACAAGACCGCCAACGTCTTGAACAAGCTGCCAAAGAGCCAGCAATCCAAAGCCAAGCGATCACTGCACGACATCTGGATGGCCGAGACGCGAGGCGAAGCTGAGGCCGCCTTCGACGCCTTCATCGAAACTTACGAACTGAAATACGAAAAGGCGGCCGAGTGCTTGGCGAAGGACCGCGAGGCGCTGCTGGCGTTCTATGACTTCCCTGCCGAGCACTGGAAGCACTTGAGAACGACCAATCCGATCGAAAGTACGTTTGCCACCGTGCGCCATCGCACGATCCGATCGAAGGGCTGCATGTCGAATAAGACGGCGCTCGCAATGGTGTTCAAGCTCGTCGAGGCCGCGAACAAAAGCTGGCGCCGGCTTGACGGCCCGAACCAGTTGCCGAAGGTCGTTCTCGGTGTAAAGTTCACAGATGGGCTGGAGGTGGTCTCGACTGCCGATCCTCAGCCCCAAACCGCCGCCTGAACCCACAGGCCCGTCACCAAGATTTGGCCATAGCTCCAAAAAGGATCTCAACGCTCGACGATGCTCACAGCCAGCACTATTGGCCGAACCCCAAAATTACCGCTGAATATGCTGCGCTACAATTTGTTCACATTGACATGAAGCCGCCACCACCACTAATTGCCGAAAGATCACGAAAAACATGTGAATACTCTGCGAGTGCAGAGCAGATGAGCTGCCAGGCAGTCAGCGCGGAAGGAGACGCAACGTGTCAGTCAAAGTCGCGATCAACGGATTTGGTCGGATCGGCCGCAACGTTCTGAGGGCAATCGCCGAAAGCGGCCGCCAGGATATCCAGGTTGTCGCCATCAACGATCTCGGCCCAGTCGAAACCAATGCCCACTTGTTCCGCTTTGATTCTGTGCACGGACCTTACCGTGGCGAGGTCAAGACCGAAGGCGACACGATTGATGTCGGCACCGGCCCAATCAAGGTCACCGCCATCCGCAACCCGGCTGAGCTGCCGCATAAGGAACTCGGCATTGACGTCGCCATGGAATGCACGGGCATCTTCACCAAGCGCGACAAAGCCTCCCTGCACCAACAAGCCGGTGCCAAGCGGGTTCTCGTCTCAGCGCCGGCCGAGGGTGCCGATCTGACCGTCGTCTACGGCGTCAACCACGACAAGTTGACGGCCGCCCACCAGGTTGTCTCGAACGCGTCGTGCACCACGAACTGCCTCGCACCTGTGGCCAAGGTTCTCAACGATTTCGTTGGCATCGACAAAGGCTTCATGACGACGATCCACGCCTACACCGGCGACCAGCCAACCCTCGACACCTTCCACAAGGATCTTTACCGCGGACGCTCAGCGGCGTTGTCGATGATCCCAACGTCTACGGGGGCTGCAAAGGCCGTCGGCCTGGTCCTGCCGGAACTGAACGGCCGCCTCGATGGCGTCTCCATTCGCGTTCCAACGCCAAACGTTTCGGTCATCGATTTCAAGTTCATCGCCAAGCGCGAAACCACCCCTGACGAGATCAACGCGGCCATCAAGGCGGCAGCGTCCGGCAGTCTGGAGGGTGTTTTGACGTTCACCGATCAGCCCAACGTCTCCAGTGACTTCAACCACAACCCCTTCTCCAGCGTCTTCCATCTCGATCAGACAAAGGTCATAGACGGAACACTGGTTCGTGTTTTGTCCTGGTATGACAATGAATGGGGCTTTTCGAACCGCATGGCCGATACGGCTGTGGCGATGGCTAAATTCGGCTAGTTAAGCGGCCGAATATGCTCTTCTCGCCCCCCTGCGGGCAGAACACCGGCCCCCTGCAAATTGGGGTATTCCCCCCGTTCCACGGGAAACGCGGTGCGAGACAACACATGATCGGCCAGCGGCCTCGCCCTGGTCGATTTGCGCATAAATTTTGGCAACGAAATCATTCGATTGATTAGCAAAGGCGTCCCCGATGGGTCGAAAGCTAACCCGAACGGCCCAACTCTTTTTGGTCTTCGATCTCACCAGGACCAAGCTGCCAGCTGAGCGCCTTGAATCACTGCTGGCAAAGACGGCTGTCGCCTCGCTCCTTCTCGTGAGGGACGCCAGCAGACCAACACCTGTGGAAATCCTGCAGCCCCTCGTGACCACCGGACAGCAGCACGGGTGCGCTGTTCTCATCGCCAATGATGCCAGCCTCGCCAAAAAGCTTTCTGCCGACGGCGTCCACCTTTCGCCGGGAGACCAGCCGCTCGTCGACCGGTATACCGAGGCCCGTGAGACGATCGGCAACAATGCGATAGTCGGAATCGACGCCAACGGATCGCGTCACGACGCGATGGCACTTGCGGAAGCCGGCGCCGATTACATCGCGTTTGGTCTCGACAGCTTCGAGGGCGACGAACAGCGAGCCCGTGACCGCCAACATGAGCAGATCGCCTGGTGGGCTGAAATCTTCGAGCCGCCGGTAGTGGCCCTTGACGTTACCGACAATGAAATGTCGCGAGACCTCGCCGCCGTCGGCACCGACTTTATCGCCAGAACATTACCGGCTGGCCTCTCTACCGCCGAATTGCAAGAGTGGCTGATTGCCACCCATGAAGCGCTCAGCGCCGCGACGCACTGCGATTGAAAAGGTCAAAGCACGATGCGCGTTTTGTATTGTATTGCGGTCACCAAGGCTGGGGCAATCTGTCTAGCCGGGGCAATCGTCCTCGCAGTCCTCTTCGGCGGCACCCATCCGGCTGGTGCGGAAACAAGCAGCTGGGCCCAAAAGGAAAAATCGCAAACTCAATCTGAACAGAAGAAGTCGCGTCCAAAAAAAGCCGCCCGTCGCGCCTCAACGCCCCAAACCGGCAAGAAAAGAACCGGCAACAGCGCCGCCTACATTGCATTCGATCAGGGCAAATACCTCACCGCGCTGGAACTTGCTCAAGCCGACGCGAAGAAAGGTAATCCCGCCGCACACACCCTGATCGGCCGCATTTATGGAGAAGGCTTCGGCGTATCGCGCAATGCCGCCGCCGCGGCCCAGTGGTACACACGCGGCGCCGAGTTAGGTGACGTCAACGCCATGTTCGCTCTCGGCCTCATCGCCGCGCAAGGCCGTGGCGTTAGGAAGGATAGCCTGGCCGCCGCCGAAATGTTTGAGCAAGCCGCCCGCAAGGGACACGCCGAAGCCAACTACAATCTCGGATTACTATTCCTCAATGGTGACGGTAAACCCGAGAACCCCCGCCGCGCCGCTCAGCATATTAAATACGCCGCCGAACAAGGCGTCGCGGCAGCCCAATATGATCTCAGCGCGCTCTATCAAAAAGGGGTCGGTGTCGAACCGGACGCCTATGAGGCATCCCGCTGGATCCGCCTCGCCGCCCAACAAGGCATGGCCGTCGCCCAATACGATTACTCGGTGATGCTACTCCGCGGCATGGGCTTGAAGCAGGACGTTCACAATGCAGTCGGTTACATGCGCGAAGCTGCCGAAAAAGGCATTGCCGGCGCACAAAACCGGTTGGCCTATATGTATGCCGAAGGGACTGGTTTTGCGAAGGATCCGATTGAGATGGCCAAGTGGCGCCTGATCGCCAAAGCCGGCGGCTTGGCTGACGAAGCGATGGACAAGCAGGTCGCCGCCCTACCCGAGAAAAAACGTCTTGAAGCTGAACGCGCCGCCATCGAATGGCAAGAACAACGTGATGTTAATCCACTCAACCAGTAACGGACGGCATCCGGCGCCAAAGCAACCGCGAAGCTCAACCACGGTCAGGTGAAGTCGGCCGCCACCCTTGCCAACTCGCCACAACCGGTCTACGCGCTGCTGCAACCGTTTCGCACTTGCGAACACCCGGACCTACCAGTAGCCTCACTAGAAATGGATTTTCCCAATGGCAGGCTCGCCGCTCATCAACGTCATGGTCGCCGCAGCGCGAAAGGCCGGGCGCAGCCTCAACCGTGACTTCGGCGAAGTCGAAAACCTGCAGGTTTCGATCAAAGGCCCGGCGAACTTCGTCACCGCCGCCGACCATCGTGCCGAGGACATCCTCTATAACGAGTTGTCGAAGGCCCGCGAGGGCTATGGCTTTTTGATGGAGGAACGCGGTGAGATCGAAGGCACAGACAAGAGCCACCGCTGGATCGTCGATCCTCTGGACGGCACCACCAACTTTCTACACTCGATCCCACTCTTTGCGATTTCGATCGGCCTAGAACGCGAGGGTGAGTTAGTCGCAGGCGTCGTCTACAATCCCGTCCTTGACGAGATCTACACCGCCGAGAAGGGCAAAGGCGCATTTTATAATGACAGACGCCGCCTGCGTGTCGCCGGCCGCCGCGATCTATCCGATTGTGTCGTCGCCACCGGCATTCCCCACCGCGGTCGTCCACAGCACGACGTATTCCGCAAAGAGCTCCGGGTCATGATGGAGAACACCGCCGGCATCCGCCGCACCGGCTCTGCGGCAATCGATCTTGCCTGGATCGCAGCCGGGCGTTTCGACGCCTTTTGGGAACGCAACCTCAAAGCTTGGGACATGGCCGCCGGCATCGTCCTGGTGCGTGAAGCCAGCGGCGTGGTAAGCGACCTGAACGGGGCCGACGACATGTTCGCGACGGGCGGTATCATCGCAACCAATAGCCAAATCCACCGAGGTCTTGTTCCAACCCTCAAAGACGCCGCAGCCAGTTAATGTCTCCCACGGGACAGTGCGCATAGTTTCTACTGGGTCCAATATTGAAACCATCAGCACAAAAAGCTTAGTTGAGAGAGCACGATGTTGCCGGTTTCAGCGTTATAAAGGTTGCGATAAGAGATTCGGACCGCAAGCGTTGCCAGACCGCCGGAGGCCACTTGAATGGCGAGAAAACGCAAGTCCGACCAGGGATCGGGTTCGTTGCATCGAACACTGACTCCACCTGGATTGTTCCTCGCGCGAATGGTGATCTTCCTCACCCTCGTGGGATTCCTTATCGCCATCCTCCACCGACCCCTGATCGATGCTTTCGGCAATAATCCCGCCCTCAACGGGTTGATCATCGCGGTATTGTGCTTTGGCATTCTGTATTCGTTCAACCAGGTCCTACGGCTCTACCCCGAGATCCGCTGGGTTAATGCCTTCCGCATTGCTGATCCCGGTCTGGCGATCGCTCACCAGCCCCGGTTGCTGGCCCCCATGGCTACCCTGCTTCGCGATCGCACCGGCGCGATTTCGCTTTCGACAGCGTCCATGACTTCAATTATGGATTCGTTGTCCTCTCGTCTTGACGAGGCCCGCGACACCGGCCGCTATCTCGTCGGCTTGCTTGTTTTCCTCGGCCTACTCGGCACCTTCTGGGGCTTGCTTGAGACGATCAAAGCGGTTGGTTCGGTTATTGGGTCGATCGACACCAACGCTTCCGACACGGTGCAGCTATTCGGCGATCTGAAAGCAGGCTTGTCCGCCCCGATGCAGGGTATGGGCACCGCGTTTTCTTCATCGCTCCTCGGCCTCGCCGGTTCCCTGATCCTGGGCTTCCTCGAGCTACAGGCAAGCCACGCCCACAACCGTTTCTATAACGAACTCGAAGAATGGCTCTCGGGGATCACGGAAATCTCGCTGAATACCGACACCAGCGACGGCGCCGTCAACCGACAGCTTGCCGCCACCCTCTATGACATGCAGCGCGTTCTTGAGGAACTCAACGTCAGACTGGCCGATGGCAGCGCGATCTCGGCAGCCGGCACAGACGATGCGAAGGCGGCCGAGCCGGTTAAAGACCTCGCACGCGGCGTCAGCCAATTGATCAATCAAATGCGCTCCGAGCAAAAAATTGTACGCGAATGGGTCGACGAACAAGCCTCCCAGCAGGCTATCGTCACGGACACCCTGCGCGAACTCGCCCAGAACATTCAAAGGCGGGGGAGCACCTAAATGGCCCGAGGGCGCGCCAAACGCGGAGCCGACTACGGCGAGTTCTGGCCGGGTTACGTTGACGCGCTATCGACGTTACTCCTTGTCGTCACCTTCCTGATGTCGATCTTCATGCTGGCGCAGTATTTTGCCACCCAAGAGGCCGCGGGCAAGGACACCGCGCTAAAGCGCCTGACCCGCCAAATCGCCGAACTGACAAGCATTCTTTCGTTGGAGCGCGGCAAGAACAAATCAGCCGAGGACGAACTTGCCGCGCTGCAAGCGAGCTTGGCTTCAATGCAAGAAGAGAACACCAAACTGAGTGGCTTCGCGCTCACCGGAGACGAAGCCCAAAAGACTGCCAGCGCCCGCATTTCAAGTCTGTCGAGCGAACTCGACAACCAGAAGGAAATCACCTCCGAGGCACTCGCAAAGGTCGACCTTCTCAACCAGCAGCTCCTGGCGCTGCGCCGCCAGATCGCCGCCTTGAACGAAGCCCTCGAGGCCAGCGAAAAGAAAGATCAAGAAGCACAAGACCGCATCCAGGACCTCGGCCAGCGCCTCAACGCCGCCCTTGCCCGTCAAGTGCAAGAACTGAAGCGTTATCGTTCGAACTTCTTCGGTCGCCTTCGCGAATTGCTTGCCGGCCGCAAGGACATCCGCGTTGTCGGCGACCGTTTCGTTTTCCAGTCCGAAGTGCTGTTTCCATCAGGTGGTGACCAGATGACCCCTGAAGGCCTGGCCGCAATGGACCAACTCGCCTCCGCCATCCGCGAACTCGAGCGGCAAATCCCCAGCGAGATCAACTGGGCCCTGCAGGTTGACGGTCATACCGACATCCGCCCGATCAACACCCCACAGTTTCCCTCGAACTGGGAACTGTCGACCGCCCGTGCAATGTCGGTGGTTCGCTACCTTATTTCCCGCGGCGTACCCCCAAAACGCCTGGTCGCCGCCGGCTATGGCGAGTTTGCACCGTTGGTTCGTGGCATTAATCAGAATCCCTTCGCAAGAACCGGCGCATCGAGCTCAAACTCACAAACCGCTAACTTCAAATCATACCGAAGACGTAGCAAAGTTGTGCGAAACAGATACGCTTACTAAACTCAAGTATAAGAAGCTGGAACAACGAATCTTTTCATTGTTCCCTTAGTTACGTTGTCCAGCATGAAATTTGCTTTAATCTATACGCTGAGGCCGCAACCAATGGCTTGGTCCGGACCAGCAACTTGACAAAGCCCGGGTAGGGTGCGGCAATGCACGATAAACTTGTTGCGGCGCACAATGCGCTGCATGCTTTCGAAAGATGCAGATGAATTATCATGCCTATGAGCTTGCGCACGCCTTGATTTCACCGATGCGACTTGCTGCGCAAGGCCTCAAACTGCAGATGCAAATGCCCTTTAACCCGCTGTCGATGACCCCGTTTGGCAAGTCGATCGCAGCCGCCGTAGACGTCTTTGAAGGGATAACGCGTCGCTACGGCAAACCCGAGTGGGACGTCGAAAGCACACTCATTGACGGCATGAGCGTTCCAGTCCGCGTCAACTCAGCTGTGCATAAACCGTTTTGCACCCTGACCCATTTTTCTAAGGACGAGTGGGTCGCTAATCGTTTTGATGATCCTAAAGTGTTGATCGTCGCGCCGATGTCGGGGCACTACGCAACGCTGCTGCGCGGCACCGTTGAAGCCATGCTGCCCGAGCACGACGTCTACATCACCGATTGGATCGACTCCCGCGAGATCCCGGTCACCGAAGGCCGCTTCGATCTGGACGACTATATCGACTACGTCATCGATTTCATTCGTTATCTTGGACCGCGTACCCACGTCATCGCCGTATGCCAGCCGGCCGTCCCCGTCCTCGCCGCCGCCGCCGTCATGGCCGGTGATGAAGACGAATTCCAACCGATGTCGATGACACTGATTGGCGGGCCCATCGATACCCGTCGCAATCCGACGGCGGTCAACAAATTGGCCGAGCAAAAGTCGATGGACTGGTTCGAACAAAACGTAATCTCGATGGTACCGTTCCCGAACCCAGGCTTCATGCGCCGCGTATATCCAGGGTTCGTGCAGCTCACCGGCTTCATGACCATGAACCTGGAACGACATACCAAGGCGCACCTGGAGCTGTTCGACAATCTGGTCAAAGGGGACTGCGATAGCGTCACCCAGCATCGCAGCTTTTACGAGGAGTATCTCGCGGTCATGGATTTGACCGCGGAATTCTACCTGCAGACGGTTGAAACGGTTTTCCAACAGCATTATTTGCCGAACGGCACGATGATGCACCGTGGAAAGCGGATCGACTGCTCGAAGATTCACCGGACCGCACTGCTCACCGTCGAAGGTGAACGCGACGACATTTCCGGTCGCGGTCAGACCGAAGCCGCGCAAGACCTGTGCAGCGGCCTATCCTTGGACGACAAGTATCACTACGTCCAGCCCGGCGTCGGCCACTACGGCGTCTTTAACGGCCGCCGCTGGCGCACGGAGATCCAGCCGCGCATTCGCGATTTCATTCGATCCACTGAGTTCCGTCGTGACCGCGGATTGACAAGCCGCACGAACGGAGTAGCCACGAACGGCCACGCCGAGGATCCGGCATATCAATCACTGCAGGATGAAGATCACGACATTCCCGAGTGGGATCGCGCCGACATCACGGCCATGAAGCACAGCTGAACTGCGGAGCTTCTCTACTCGGCCGCTTCCAACCCGAACTGCAACTCGGCGAGCCGGCCGTATAGTCCGCCTGCTTGCGACAACGTCCGGTGGGTTCCAATCTCCACGATCCGACCGTCCTCGATGACGATGATCCGGTCCGCCTGCTTCACGGTCGCCAATCGGTGGGCGATGACAAGCGTTGTGCGCCCGACCATGACTTCTTCCAATGCCTTTTGAACTTCCAGCTCACTCTCAGCATCAAGTGAGCTCGTCGCCTCATCGAGCAGCAGGATCGGCGCATCGCGCAGCAGCGCGCGTGCCAGCGCGATGCGTTGACGCTGTCCGCCAGATAACGTCACGCCGCGTTCACCAAGCTGCGTCTCATAGCCCGCCGGCAGCGCGCGAATGAATTGATCCGCATGAGCAGCAACCGCTGCCGCCTCCACACGCTCGAACGAAGCACCAGGCGTTCCATAACGAATGTTCTCGGATACGCTATCAGCAAATAACGCGACATCCTGAGCTACAGGCGCCATCGCCGCACGAACCTCATCCAACCGCGCCGTCGAGACATCGATATCATCGATCAAGACCCTGCCAGAGGCCGGATCGAAGAAACGCAATAAGAGACTGAAGATCGTCGTTTTACCCGCCCCCGAGGGTCCGACAAGTGCCACCGTTTCACCGGCATCGATTTTAAAGGACACATCGCGGAGAGAAGCTTCATCAGGCCGTGAGGGGTAAAAGAAGGTGACGTGTTCGAATGCCACCTGGCCTTGCACCGGGTTTGGAAAATCGACGGGGTTATCCGGCGATGCGATTTCCGGTTTCACATTAAGCAGCTCCATAAGCCGCTCCGAAGCACCCGCCGCCTGGCTGATCTCACCCCAGACTTCAGACAACTCCGCAAGTGCACCGGCCGCGAACACGGCGTAGAGCACAAACTGGCTCAACCGGCCCGCGCTCATTTCGCCAGCGACCACCGAGGAAGCGCCAAACCACAGAACACCCACTACACTCGACGTCACCAGTCCGATCGCCAAGGCCGTCAGCCCCGCCCGTGCCGTCAACCGCGACCGCGCTGCTTCGAAGGCTCCTTCAACGGCCAAACCATAGCGGCGCGACACCTCCGCCTCATGACCGAAAGCTTGCATCGTCCGCACAGCAGAAAGGTTTTCGGCCGCATAGGCCGATGCATCAGCCAGACTGTCCTGGGCCTGCCGCGAGCGCTGCCGTACAACCTTGCCGTAAGCCATTAGCGGCAGCACGATCGCCGGGATCGCGACCAGCACCAACAGCGACAATTGCCAGCTCGTTACCAACATCATTACCATCGCACCAATCAGCATGATGGCGTTGCGGAGGAGTTGGCTGAGCGCGGTACCCGCGGCTGCTTTTATCTGAGTTGTATCAGCCGTAAGCCGACTCATCATCTCGCCGGAGTGGGAGCGCTCGAAAAAGGCCGGCCCCAAGCGGGCCAAATGTGCGAACACATCGCCGCGCACATCTGAGACAACCCGCTCACCAAGCCAATTAACGAAGTAAAACCGCAGTGAGCTGGCCAGCGCCAAAACCAACCCGATCACGATTAACATCCCAAAGTACTGGCCGATTAGCGTCCCATCGGTTGCCGCAAAGCCATGGTCTATCATCCGCCGCACGGCGAGCGGCACGCTGAGCATGGCCAGCGCTGAGATCACCAGCGCCGCGCCCGCACCCACCAAGATCCAAGGATGCCGCATCACATAGGGCTTGAGACCCATCAGCGGTTTCAGCGACGGGCGTTTCGCAACAGCTTCATCACCATTGTTTGTCTTGTGCGTTTTGTTGGTCTTCAAAGGAAACTCTCTAATTCAACACATCGGCTTCAGCAGGTTCGGTGCGCGTCCTACGCCGTGTGGAGGATGCCTAACCTTCGCAGCTGGGACAAGAAAGTATCTCGCACAGAGCCGAAAAACCGGCGTTTGAATACAAAACGCCGCAACTTCAATCGATCATACTCCGCCAGGCCCTTGTCTTAAGCGGGAATTCGGATTATCAAGCCCGCTTGGAATCCCGGATATCTGAATACGACGCCCCGGCCACCCTGCAATGGTGTCGCCAGGCGGGACCTTGGAATGGATCATACGATGAAGAAAGACCCAGATTTCCACCCGCATTACCACCAGGTCAAGGTGGTAATGACCGATGGTAGCGAATTCGTCACCTACTCAACCTATGGGCAGGAAGGTGACACAATCACACTCGATATCGACCCGAATTCGCATCCCGCTTGGACCGGCGGCGACCAGAAGCTGATGGACCGCGGCGGCCGCCTATCTCAATTCAAGAAAAAATTCGAAGGTTTATTCTGAGCAACGGCGGCTTCGCCGACGAGTAGCAACGACAGACGACGAAGGCCCGGACGTGACCCGGGCCTTTTTTGCTTGCCTGCAAGACAGTTTGGGGGCTGGCTCTTTAGTTGCTGAAAGCCTGACGCAACAGCTGCATTTGCTGAGCAACCGGATTGGCCGTCGAGGGTTCGACGCAATCGTTCGCTTTATCAACGGTCACCGCCCGATCGAGAGTCACAATACGATCATGCAGCGCGAAACTGCGCTCGATCAGATCCTGCAATGCCTCGGGCAGCTCAACGAACCGCTTAATATGTCCGGGCCGGCCGATCGCCTTTAGCTTGACCCGCTGGCGCTTGCGACACGCCTCTTCCGCATCGATTTCACCCTCTTTTAGGGCCCGCCGGATCAACAACCACGAAGCTAGGTCGAGCAACCGCGTCGTCAGCCGCATGCTTTCAGTCGCATAGAGAACAGATAGCGGCGGTTTCAACGCCTTTGAGTTGCGTCGCCCGCAACCGTCAAGGTAGGTAGCAACCTCTTCGACTAACGCCATTCCCTCGCGAAACACCGCGTCGAACTTCTGGGAAGCCTCGAACCGCTCACCAAACGAGACCGTAACGCGATCGTCAAAGGCACCTTCAAGATTTAAAAACTTGCTCATGCTGCACAACGCTACTTCAATTACCGCGAACCTAACCAAAACTACGCTCAAAGCGTAACTCGGCATAGTTAACAAGAAGGCCCAAAACGAGGCACTTATGATTTCTCCCCGAGTTTGTTGCCTCCAGGGCTCCGACCCTTGCAAAAGCGATGCAAATAAAATGAGAGCCGCTGTGGGGCCAGCGGCTCTCGAGTCAACAGGGAGGCATCAAAACAGAGTGGCGGGCCACTCAAAAATCCAGAAGACTGGATGGCCTTAACGATACCTACCCCGCGACTAAAGAAGGCTTAATGAACAGCGGCAGGTGCAACATCCGCTGTGTGCTTTTTCTGTGCACTGCTTGCTGTGCAGATTTCAATTCCTGTTCCTCGGCCACAAGCTCGCAACAGCAACCAAACTCACCCCTTGAACAGCTGCGCCGCCGCCTCCTGCTGCGCTCGCTTGCGCACGATTTCGCTCTCCACCCGCTCGATCTCCGCACGAAGCGCCGCTACGCGCACCTCAAGCTCGGCAATCC
Source organism: uncultured Alphaproteobacteria bacterium (assembly GCA_963753045.1). Taxonomy (GTDB): domain Bacteria; phylum Pseudomonadota; class Alphaproteobacteria; order Rhizobiales; family Hyphomicrobiaceae; genus Filomicrobium. The sequence continues at coordinate 262,904 of CAVWAT010000008.1, read as the reverse complement.
CCAACGCGGAAAGATCCTCCCCAATAGTGAGTCCGGAAGCTGATTTCTGAACGGCTTCATCCCAATCCATCGCTCTCCTCCTGTTTGCCACTTCATCAGATTGCCATGCCGGCACACTTCAACACCAGCTTGCTAAGCGTTGAGAGGGAAATCCAACGCCAGCTTGATAAGCATTGAGAAACAAAACCCGCACCAGCTTGCGTCTGTGGATGGCATTTGCATTGTCGGCAGAGTGGAGTGATGAACAAACGGTGCAGCAAAAAGCATGCTCAGCATTGACCAGAAACTGTTGCCTCAGAGTTCCCCCGCTGGCATGCCTTGAGAAAACACAATCCGCCCATGACAAAGGACCGCAAAATGGCCGATCTGCCCGCAACAATGACCGCGATCGCAATAGAGGGAAAAGGTGGAACCGAGGTTCTAATACCGGTCGACCTACCAATGCCGCTCCCCGGCCAAGCACAGGTACTGATTAAGGTCGCGGCCGCTGGCATCAACCGGCCGGACATTATGCAACGCCAGGGGCTATACCCCGCCCCGCAAGGTCACTCGGAGATCCCAGGACTTGAGGTCGCAGGAGTTGTTGCCGCCACGGGTTCCGGCGCCGACCGCTTCAAACCGGGCGACAAGGTCATGGCACTCGTCAATGGCGGCGGCTATGCCGAATACTGCCTGGCCGAGCAAGCCTGCTGCCTTCCCGTCCCCGCCGGCCTCCCCATGGAACAGGCCGGCGGTTTCGCTGAAACGTTTTTCACCGTTTGGCACAATGTCTTCGAACGGGCCCACCTAACCTCCGGCGAATGGTTCATGATCCACGGCGGCACATCCGGTATCGGCGTCACCGCGATCCAACTTGCCAAAGCCTTCGGCGCTAATGTGATCGCCACAGCCGGATCGGACGAAAAGTGCGCAGCTTGCAGCGAACTTGGCGCCGACGTGGCGGTCAACTACCGCACCGAAGACTTTGTGGAAAAGGCCAAGGCCGCCACCGGCAGACCCGGCGTCAACGTGATCCTCGATATGGTCGGCGGCGACTACATCACCAAGAATATCGCCTGCCTCGGCGACGACGGCCGCTTGGTCAACATCGCCTATCAGAAAGGCTCAAAGGCTGAGGTTGATTTCATGCGCGTCATGCTCAGACGCCTCACCATCACCGGCTCCACTTTGCGCATTCGACCAACCGAAGTGAAGGGCCGCATCGCCCGCAGCCTCGAGGAGTACGTCCTGCCGATGCTGGCAGACGCACGCGTCAAGGTGGTCATGGATTCCACCTATGCGATGCAAGAGGTTGCCAACGCGCACGCACGCATGGACCAGGGCGCACACATCGGCAAGATCGTGCTGACACTGTAAGCGGAGAACCAAGAATGGTTGATGCAAAGCTCGTTTTGCAGGAAACCCCGAGCTGGACCTGGAGCCTTTTTCCAAACCAAAGCTATCTGGGCCGCGTGCAGTTGACACTACGGCGGCAGTGCGACGGCTCACTGGCCACGCTCACGGACGATGAGTGGGCCGACCTGCGCCGCGGTATTAAAGCAATCGAGGAGATCCTCGGCGGCCTGTTTCAGCCCGACCGTTTCAATTACGAGCAGCTTGGCAACGTATGGACACAGGTCCACGTCCACGCCATCCCCCGTTACAGTAATGCCCGCGATTGGTGCGGCATCACCGTCCTAGACCAACGCTGGGGCGATCATCCGCTGCCCGAGCCCGCCTCCCACCTTGGCGACGCCGAAACCCGGCAGTTGGCCGAACAGATGCGAAAATCGATTGGCCTCGCCGGACTCTAAAACAGGTATCCTGACCTAGTTATCACAAATCCTTTTGCGGTTCCTCGCCAGCCTCCAAGAACCCCTTCACCTGCTTTTCGTAATGCTTCAGCCAATGCTCGTAGTACGCCATATCCTTGCTGGCTGCGGCTTCGAATTCAGCTGGGCCGTGCACCGTCAGCCGCAATGCAAGTGCGATCACATCGCGTAGCAGCAAGGCGTCCTCACGCACCATACCAGGCTTCACCTCGTCGGCATCGGCTTCCGTGAAGGGGTGAACCAGCACAAACTGAAAGGCGCTTTCGACCAGCGCCACATTTCGATCCCGAACCCTCGCGTTCTCGGATGTCGACTGAGTTCTATTCAGCCAAATGATGTTTTCCGACATGTGCCACCGTTGAACGATTACATCGCCTAGTTCAAACGTAAACTAGACGCTACCGGATTTGTCCGTCCAGCGCCCCTCCAAACCGTAATATCTGTTCGCACTTATGCGTTTCGGCCACAGCCGTCACCGACCCGTCGTGTTATTGACACTTTCGATAGAATATTCCTTGCAGGTTATTCGCAGCTGCAGTGACATACTTTAATGGGTGTGGACTTCCATCGTGTTCATTAGCCGAGCAAACGCCTGCCTTATTGGACTGCTGCTGACGCTTACCCTGGCGGGTTGCGGTGCGCGGCCCGGTGCGGACGTCCTGCTGCCGTCTAATCACACGCCTCGGTTCACTGAAAAGGTGGATATGCTCGTGGCGACCACCCGCGCCGTTGGCGATCCGAGCAACCCTTTCGCGACCAACGCGGCCCGGGCCAAACATCTGAATTTTGAATCTCACACCGTATCGATCCCGACGCATCACAAAGCCGGCAACATCGAGTGGCCGGATCAGGTGCCACCGGATCCCACACGCCATTTCATCACCACCGATAGACTGCCGCTAAGCTCGCGTGAGTTTATCAGCAGATTACGTCGTCGCGCCCAAGCAGATCCCTCAGCCGGGAGGGTTTTGATCTTCGTTCATGGCTACAACATGCTCTATCAAGAGGCCGTGTACTGGATGGCGCAGATCACGCACGACGCTGGTTTCGATGGAACACCGATCCTGTTCGCCTGGCCCTCACAAGGCAAGGGACCGCTCTATGTGGCGGACCGCGAGTTGTCGTTGTATTCGCGCGATTACTTTGAGCGGCTTCTTGTTGAGATCTCCAAGGTGCCAGAGATCAAACACATCGACGTTCTGGCCCACAGCATGGGAACCTGGCTCACGGTCGAAACCCTTCGGCAGGCAGCAATGAAGGGACATGGGCATTTCAACGGTAAACTGCAGGACGTCATTCTCGCCTCGCCTGACATCGACGTAAACGTCTTCCGCACGCAACTTGAAACCATCGGCCCGCTGCCGCGGCCAATGACGATTCTGGTCTCCGGTGATGACAAGGCCTTGGCTTTTTCGAGCGCGCTCAATGGTGGTGTTGAGCGTGTAGGAATGGTTGTCGCAAGAGATGTCCGTGTATTGGAGGGGGCTCGGCGCTATAATCTCCGGGTTGTCGACCTGACCAATATCGATGATGGCAACGATGAGTTACATCACAACAAGTTCGCACGCTCCGCACCCGTGATCGCGGCGATCGGACAAGGACTTGCATCCGATGACCCCAACAAAAAGAAATCCGGGGTTGTTTCCGCCGTGGCCAATGTCGGCAACAGCATCATCAAGGTTCCCGTGTCGATCTTCAATCCGGTTGCCACACCCTAGAGCGGTTCAGGATTAGCTGCAGCCGTCCGCTATCCATGTGCTAAAGAAATTGGTATCTGGCACCGCGAAAGTATCGCTCTTGCCTCACGCGCAGCGCTGCGCGCCGGCTCAGGATCAACGACAAACGCCATTCGACGCAGCCGGTCGGTGTAATCATCTGGAAGCAAGCTTTGCTCGCACCCGGCCACAACCAGCTGCAAGTACCAATCGTAGGGCCGCAGCCCAAGCTCGGTTGCCCTTGGAACATAGGTCGCCGCAACAATCGGCTTCGACGCATGCGGCGCGACAATCTGAAAATCGTCGATACGGTGATAACCTGGCCCCTCATACCGATCGAGGGCCTCGCGCTCGGCTTTCGCGATCTCGAACAGAACACCGAAGACCCTCTCGCCTTTGGTGCGAACCAAACCCGCTTTGCCGGAGCCATCCGTACCGCGCTTCAAGAAATCCACCGTATGATCGCACGCGACAACGACATCCAACCGGCGTGCGCTCGGGCAACGCGCGACGAGACGTTCGACGAGCATGTTGGAGCCGTAAGCGAAGTAGTGAAACGTCGTCATCTATTCTGGCGCATTAGGTTTTGCAGGTTGGATCGCAATGGTGGCTGTTTATCACGTCCGCCGGCGATCACTGCACAACGTTCTCCTTGATAAAAGAACGCTCACTTCTAAGGTTGTGTTGTCTCTCCGAGCGCCACCGAGCCTCTCGCGCCCGCGAGACTAACGTCCCCGGCACAAAGCCGCAGTGGCGCCGCCAGCCGTGATCCGGACCGCAAGGTTCGCAATTCGATCCCTGGAAAGAATGCAGCTCAAGCATCAAGAAAATAAAGCGCTACGGGCCAATCGGGTATCAACCGCGCCCTACCATACTAACTCCGCCATCGCCGCTACCGGTCGCGCGCCCTTATCCGGGAACAGCGCATCCAGCACGGCCGGCTCCAGCGCCTCGTCATCTCCCATATGCACCCGGCTAGCCACATAGACCGCGCGCACCCCGGCGGCGATCGCTCCCGCGATATCGGTCTTGACGCCATCACCAATGGCCAGCGTCCGCGATCGCGCCACATCCCGACCGCGTATCTTGGCCAAGTGCTTGAAGGCCATGTCGTAGATCGGCTTGAATGGCTTCCCCGCCAGCGCCACAGGACTTCCAAGCGCCGCATAAGCATCCGCCAGCGCCCCTGCGCAGTAGATGATATGCCCTCCACGCTCGACCTTGATGTCAGGATTAGCGCAAATCATCGGCAACCCGCGCGCGGCGAATGCTTCAAGCATCTCCGCATAGTCGGCCGGCGTCTCCCGAGTATCATCAAACAACCCGGTACACACGACCACCTTAGCACCATCTCCAGGATCCGCTCCGACCCTCTCGACATCGATGCCGGCGAAGAGCGGCTCGTCCCGCGCCGGCCCGAGGTGAAAAATCCCTTGGCCAGAATACGCCTGGATCAGCTCCCGCGTTGCGTCGCCCGAAGACAGGATGGCATCGTAGGCATCCGCACGTACACCGATCTGGTCGAGCTGCGCCTTAACTCCCGCACTAGGCCGCGGTGAATTCGACAAGAGCAGAACCGCACCGCCTCCTTCTCTAAAGCGCGCACACGCTTCGCCTGCCTCAACGAAAGGCGTCACGCCGTTATGTATCACCCCCCAGATGTCGACCAGCCAGGCATCGGTCTCAGCAGCAAGCGGAGCGATGGAATGAATAACGGGCATGGCGTTGGGCATAGTCGGTCCGACTTGTTTTAGGGGCCGCACAAGACCCCCAACAACATCATGGCCGCCTCCAAGAAAGAAAGGCGGCCATGGATTGGTTGGATGTCTGGTGGAGTTCTATCGTGGCTTGGCGGGCGATAGCAAGTAAGGGCGGCTTAGGCCGCTGCGTGCCCCTTACCTGACAGCACCTCCCGCTTCACAGCCTTCGCGCTACCAAACAGCGTCCCCTGTCCATAGAGGACACCGAAGCCGAAGATCTTCGCCGCCGCATGTTCATCCGCCATGCGCCCGACAATCACGCTTAGCCCCAGCCGAGCGACATGTCTGCAGATGTCGGCTGCGGGGATGAACATGTCATTGCCGGCCGGAAGCCCCTTCAAGAAAACGTCGGCATCCAGTTTCACAAACTCGAAGCCCCGCGCTTTGAGAAGCTCAAAATCCATATCGAGATCGGTGACACCGGCGATCGCAAAGCGAAAACCGAGACTGTCAAAATCGGCAAGTGATCGCCATTCCCGTGCACCGAATCCGCGCACGTCGGACTGGCTGAATGTCATGATCAGCTGGCCAGCCAAGTTCTGTCGCTCGCGGTAGGCTTGCGCCACATCATCGAAGAACCTGTTGCCGCCCAAAGCCTCTCCGCTGATGGTGGAAAAGAGAACGCCCATGCGTCCCGAAAAACGCATCGCAATCTGGGATGCACTCCCCAACCGGGCGCCGTCGAGCCGCGGCAACATACCGGTCCCTGCCAACTCGACCTTCGACTCCTCGGTATCAAGCACCTTGCCGGCCTCGTCACGCAAGCGAATTTGGACTTCAAAATGGCGTGGCCGCTGCGCGCTGAAATCCACGATCGGATCGAGCAGTACTTCAACACGCCCCACCGCCAGCGCTTCAGCCAATGCCGACAAGCGGGCATTGACTGCTGCTGGCCGCCCCGACTCGGTAGCACCGGCGACAGGCGCCTTCTGAGGCGCGGAGGCCGGACGCTGCGCCTCACCTTGTTCCATCGAACGCATGCTGTCGGCAGTCGTCTTCAGCGCATCGACCGACTTCGTAATAGCCCTCTCGGAAATCTTCGACGCGGCCTCTTCGCTTTTCGGAGGCGCTGTACTCGCTGCGTTGACTTCCTCTGCAAGTTTCTTGATCAAACCCTGGATCATCTCAACGTCGGCTTCGCGCGGCGATGGTGCAACTGGCCGTGGCGGCAGTGTGGGTGGGGCTGCCGCAGCCGGAGGCGCTTCAGGCAGTCTTGGTGGAACCAAGGCCTGTTTCGCAGAATTCGATCCCGCCCGCCGCGGGTTTTGTAGCGGCCGCAGGCATCACGGGACGAGCCGGCGAATGCTGTAAGGACGGCGGCGCCGACGCTGGCTTGACCGCTTCGGGCTTTGTCTGCTGATCCGGCTTGACCGCTGGCACAAACGACACCATCGGAGCCGGTTTCGCAGCCGGAGCTATTGCCGGAGCCGCAGGTAAAGTCGCGGCCGAAGCAAATGCCGCCTCTAGAGTCTGCTTCAACTGAGGTGCGAGCTTGATATCAGTGGTCCGCAGAGATACTGGGGCAGACTTCGCCTCAGGAACTCGCTTTTGCTCAGCGGCAAGTCTTGGCCCGGCAGCTAACTTAGTCGCTGGAGTTAACTTCGCGCGGGGCGGCAGCGGAGCAGCTTTGACACCCCCTGCACTGAAACCCACCGGAGCAAATGCCGGCCCATCAAAACCGTCTTCATCATACTGGTTCAAAAGGTGACGCGGCATCATCGCGTGCACCGCCAGCATACAAACGTAGGCAGCCAGGGCCGTTAAGATTGCTGCCCAAGGCGCAAACCCTAAGTGTAAATAGAGCGCCGTTCCGAGTGCCAGCGTCGCGAGCGCCATCGCCAGAATGCTGATTGCTTCGCCTGTGATCCGCACCGGCAACGGCACCAGCTTTTGACCAACCGCGAGGACATCGTCCTTCTCGACAGGCCTTCCAGCCCTTGCATCAAATTGATTTGGCGGACTAGCCGCCACATCCCCAAGCATAAATGTCACCCCGCGCCCCTACGACAGCTCAAGAATCAGTTCGTATTCAGGATCAGCGTGGTCGTGCGGTGAAGCAACGCACCCCAAGGAGATGTCACCAGCTTTTCCACCGCGACTGAACACAACCCTGAGCAATGTGTTGCCATCGGGCATCGAAAAATAGTCAGTTACACCAAGTCGTTGAGTAGTTGCCGTAGACGCCGGGCAATCTCACTGACTTCGTCGAGCGTGCTGATCAGCGGCGGCGCCACAACGATCGTATCGGCAGCGACTCGAATATACAGGTCGCGTTCGTGGAAGGCTCGGGCCATCACCTCGTAGCCACGCACCCCGGCCCCCTCGGCAGCCGGAACAAGATCAATCCCGCACATCAATCCAATGGGGCGAACGTCGGCGACATGCGGCGCCTCCCGAAGCGCCATGAAGATCTCGCCGAATTCACGCTCCATTTCCAACACCCGGGCGAACAGACCCTTATCGCGATAGACGTCCAATGTCGCCGAAGCGGCCGCTGTTGCCAGTGGATGCGCTGAGTAGGTGTAGCCATGATAAAGTTCGGGCACATGTTCTGGCCCCTGCATCAGCGACGAATGGATTTGCTCGCTGGCCAACACCCCGGACATCGGCACTGATCCATTCGTGAGCCCCTTGGCAAACGTGATCAAATCCGGCTCCACGCCATAACGCTCCGCCGCAAAGGCATGCCCAAGCCGGCCGAACCCGGTAATGACTTCGTCGAAGATAACCAGAAGCCCGTGCTTTGTTGCGATTGCGCACAACCGTTCCAGATACCCTTTCGGCGGTGGCAGGCATCCCGTCGAGCCTGCGACGGGCTCAACGATGACCGCAGCGATGTTGGAGGCGTCGTGCAGCGCGACCAGGCGCTCCAATTCATCTGCAAGCACCGCCCCCCACTCCGGCTCTCCGATGGTGAAAGCCTGACGATCCCTGTCATATGTCGACCGTAGGTGATCGACGCCTGGAAGCTGTTGGCCAAAAGCTTTTCGATTGCCGGGGATGCCGCCTACGGCCATGCCACCAAAACCGACACCGTGATAACCACGCTCGCGACCGATGAACCGCGTCCTCGACGCCTCGCCCTGAGCCCGATGAAAAGCAAGTGCGATCTTCATCGCCGAGTTGACCGCCTCACTTCCTGAATTAGCAAAGAACACGTGATTGAGATTCCCAGGAGCCATCAGGGCAAGCCGCGAGGCCAACTCGAAAGACTGCGGATGGGCAAACTGGAAAGCCGGCGCGTAATCCAGCGTCTCCGCCGCCTTTTTGATCGCTTCGACAATATGCCGGTCGCCGTGACCCGCATTGACGCAGTAGAGCCCCGAGGTTGCATCCAACACCTTACGGCCGTCGTCGGTAAGGTAATGCAGTCCCTCCGCTCCAACGATCAGCCGCGGTCGCCGCTGGAACGCCCGGTTCGCTGTGTATGGCATCCAGTAGGAGGCTAGATCGTTAGGCGTAGGATCCTGCGTCACGGTTGTCCCATGTTGGTTGTTGGACGCCTCCGCTAGGGTCCAATGCGCTCAAGTTACCAAAAGATTACTTGTCATTTCAGATACGCCTAAAGCGGCATGCGGGTAGGACTTGTTTAGCCTAACTTACTGGGGGCTGCCCCATTAACGCCATGTCGCAGCCGCTGACCGTCCCGAATCGCAAGCTCATTTAGCTCTCGTTAGCCGAATCGGCGTGTTATGGTCGCGTCCGGGCATTCCTGTTTCGTCCGGAGTAAAAAAGGAGACAAGCCCGATGTTATTGAGCATTGTTGACGAGCTCAGGTCCGCAGCAATCTACCCTGAACTCACCAAGTCCCGCGTCCTGCTCTCCGGGCTGACGAGCCGCTGTGGTGTAGATATCGCACGCGCCTTCGCCGAACGTTCAACCCGCCTCGTTATTCGGACAGCCGAAGCATCCGCGGCAGTCGATGAAATCTCGGCTCTTCTGGCACAAGCGGCAAACGAATTACAGCTCTACTCGACCGACGATGTCGATGAGGCCGACGCGGCTGTGGCTTTCGCCCAAGGCCCCGCACAACGGGCTTTTGGCGGCCTCGAAGCCGTCATCAATATGATTGAGATCCACCCCGCCGACCTCGTCGGACGCACTTCTCAGTTGGACCTGGAGGCGCTTGTCTCTGAAAAACTGCTCGCCCCGACCATGGCCGCCCGCATTCTTGCCAATCGCATGCAATTGACGCTTACGCAGGGTTCCATATTGCATGTTGTTGCAGCGCCGACACCGCGAACAGGCGCCGAACTGATGGTCCTCGACATCATCCGCGCGACCCTCGCGGCAATGGTGCGCACAGAAAGCCAAAACTGGGCCGACAAGGGCATCCGCATTAACGCGGTCGCCCCTGCCAACGCTCTTGAGCATAGTGATGAAACCCTGCTGGGTGAGCCCGACATCGCCACTCTGGCGCTGTTCCTCACCTCGACCAAAGGCCGAAACCTGACCGGACACCTATTCAGTTCCAGGTAGCCGTGCCCGCCACGGCGCACTGCCCTAACCCGCCAGCGCTGGATAATCGGTGTAACCAGCCAGTCCCGGGGTATAGAACGTGGCTTGGTCCGGCTCGTTGAGTGGTGCGCCTCGACGGAACCGCTCGACCAGGTCCGGATTGGAAATATAGAGCTGTCCGAACGCCACGGCATCAGCGCGTCCGTCCTCAATTTCCCTTGCGCCGCTAACGGCATTATAGCCGCCACATACAATTATCTTGCCGGTGTAAGCAGACTTCGCCAGCGCCACCACGTCAGTTTCTGCGGTATTCGCGAAAGGCCTCATGACGTGAAGATAGGCCAATCTCCGCTTTTCGAGTGCCTCGAGGTATTGGGTATAGAGCGCCTCCATGTCGGCCTCCTCGATGCCGTTGAAGGTATGTCCAGGGCTAACACGCACGCCGACCCTGTCTGCCCCCACCTCGGCAATGATCGCATCGAGCATTTCAAGCGGCATCCGCAGCCGGTTCTCGATTGATCCGCCGTACCTGTCGGCTCGCTGGTTCACGTTCGTCGACAAGAACTGGTGCAGCAGATAGCCGTTGGCCGAATGCAGTTCGACACCATCAAAACCAACTTGAATGGCGTTGCGGGCGGCCTTCGCATAGTCCCGCGCGATCCGCGCGATGTCCGCTTCTTCAAGAGCCCGTGGCAGATCATGCTCGATCATACCCTTGGCATCAGTGTACATCGCGCCAGGAGCACGGATTGCGCTTGGCGCCACGACATCAGCGCTCTCACCCCGATTGATGTCGGCCGCAATCCGGCCAACGTGCCAGAGCTGGCTAACGATCTTACTTCCGCGTTCATGCACACCCTTGATGATAGGCACCCAGCGTTCGAGTTGCTCGGGCAAGTGTACACCTGGTGTTCGCGGATATCCCATGCCTTCAAATGAGATCTGGCTTGCTTCGGTGATAATCAGGCCGGCGCCAGCGCGCTGCCTGTAATACTCGACGGTATATTCCGCTGGAACGCCGCGCGCGCTAGCACGTGAGCGGGTCAGCGGCGCCATGACGACGCGGTTTTTCAAAGAAAGAGCGCCGAAGGATACCGGCGTGAAGAACGCATCAACGTTGGTGCTTTGCATGATCGACCCCTTTTTCTGCGACCTCTGCATCCCGGTCGCGAGGCCGTAGTTGGTTAACGCCACGTATTGTTTCAACGTCGCAATCCGTCCGCTCACGCCCTGCTCGCAAGCCCGTAAGCCGCTCCAAACCAGCAAAAATGCGATTTTGCGTGAGATCTCGCCTTGACGGCACAGAGCTGGCCCCCTATCTACCGAAAGACCCTGCTAGCACTCCAATCAATTGAGTGCCAGCGGTGGGCCAGGGACACAGGTAAGTGCTGATTAGTTGGTTGTCTGAACCATCTGCGTCAAGCCTCGCCGCGAGCCCTTCCCAGTTTCCGACGAAGACATCCCTAACGGAGCTGACTTGTTATGAAATTCCGTCCACTACACGATCGTGTTGTCGTCAAGCGTGTCGACAGCGAAACCAAAACCTCCGGCGGTATCATCATCCCCGACACGGCGGCCGAAAAGCCACAAGAGGGTGAAGTGATTGCTGTCGGCCCCGGCGCCCGCGGCGACGACAACGAACTCGTCGCGCTTGATGTCAAATCAGGCGACCGCGTGCTGTTCGGCAAATGGTCCGGCACCGAAGTCAAGGTCGACGGCGAAGACCTGTTGATCATGAAGGAAAGCGACATCATGGGCGTGCTTGAGGGCTAAGCCGCCAACCTGGCGCTCCCCTCGAACAACCACGCCCATTTACCCTTTTAACCAATTCAGGAAACAGCATCCATGTCTGCAAAAGACGTCCGTTTCTCTACCGACGCCCGCGAGCGCATGCTGCGCGGCGTCGACACGCTCGCTAACGCCGTCAAGGTGACCCTTGGCCCGAAGGGCCGCAACGTGGTGATCGAAAAGTCGTTCGGCTCCCCGCGCACCACGAAGGACGGTGTCACCGTCGCCAAGGAAATCGAACTTGAAGATAGGTTCGAAAACATGGGCGCTCAGTTGATGCGGGAAGTCGCTTCCAAAACCAACGATATCGCCGGCGACGGCACCACGACGGCAACCGTTCTCGCCCAGTCGATCGTCCGCGAAGGCATGAAGTCGGTTGCCGCTGGCATGAACCCGATGGACCTGAAGCGTGGCATCGACAAAGCTGTCGCCCAAGTCGTCAAGTTCATTGGCGAAGCTTCCAAGAAGGTCAAAGACTCCAACGAGATCTCCCAGGTCGGCACCATTTCGGCCAACGGCGAAACTGAAATCGGCGAAATGATCTCCGAAGCCATGCAGAAGGTTGGCAACGAGGGCGTTATCACCGTCGAAGAAGCCAAGTCTCTGGAAACCGAACTCGATGTCGTCGAAGGCATGCAGTTCGACCGTGGCTATCTCTCGCCATACTTCATCACCAACGCCGACAAGATGATCGCCGAACTCGATGATCCCTACATCCTGATCCACGAGAAGAAGCTCTCCAGCCTGCAGCCGCTGCTGCCAGTGCTCGAAGCCGTCGTCCAGACCGGTAAACCGCTCCTCATCATTGCCGAAGACATCGAAGGCGAGGCTCTTGCCACCCTCGTTGTCAACAAGCTACGTGGCGGCCTCAAGGTTGCAGCCGTAAAGGCTCCAGGCTTCGGCGATCGCCGCAAGTCCATGCTTGAGGACCTCGCAGTTCTCACCGCCGGCCAGACGATTTCCGAAGACCTCGGCATCAAACTGGAGAACGTGTCGATCGACATGCTGGGCCGCGCCAAGCGCGTCAGCATTACCAAGGAAGACACGACGATCGTCGACGGCGCAGGTGACAAGAAAGAAATTGAAGCCCGCACCTCGCAGATCAAAGCGCAGATCGAGGAAACCACCTCGGACTACGACCGTGAGAAACTGCAGGAACGCCTGGCGAAACTCGCCGGTGGTGTGGCTGTCATCCGCGTCGGCGGTGCAACCGAAGTCGAGGTGAAGGAACGCAAAGATCGCGTCGACGACGCGCTCAACGCGACCCGCGCCGCTGTTGAAGAAGGCATCGTCCCCGGTGGCGGCGTCATCCTCATCAAGGCATCTCAGAAGATCGACGTCAAAGGTGACAACTCCGATCAAGAGGCTGGCATCCAGATCGTCCGTCGCGCCCTCCAGTTCCCGATCCGTCAGATCGCCGACAATGCCGGCGTCGAAGGTTCGATCGTGGTCGGTAAGGTGCTGGAGACGAGCGACATGAACCAGGGCTACGACGCCCAGAACGACAAATATGTCGACATGGTCAAGGCCGGCATCATCGATCCTGCGAAGGTCGTCCGCGTCGCCCTCCAGGACGCTGCTTCGATCGCTGCTCTGTTGATCACAACGGAAGCCGCGGTCGCCGAATCTCCGAAGAAAGATTTGGCCGGTGGTGGCGGTGTCCCAGACATGGGCGGAATGGGAGGCATGGGCGGTATGGGAATGATGTAGGCCCACCCCTCTGCACCTGAATGGACAGAAGGGCCGCTCCTCGGAGCGGCCCTTTTTTTGCCAATCCGAGCGATCGAAATCTAGAGCGCGGCATAACCCGGACGCGTCGTGTATCGCTTCCAGGTGACCACGACCTTAGCCCCGACCTTGGTCCGTTTGTAGAGGTCGATAGCGTGGTTGTTGTACATCCGCACGCAACCGCTTGAAGCCGCTTGGCCAATCGTCCAAGGCGCGTCCGTACCGTGGATCCGATAGAAGGTGTGGCCCAGATAAAGAGCGCGCGCGCCCATCGGGTTCTGCGGATGACCACCAGGCACGTAGCTTGGCAGCCTTGGATTTTTCCTGCGCATCGAGGCAGTCGGACGCCACGGCGGGTTCTTCCGCTTCTGCGTAACCTGCAGCGTCCCATCCCAACGGTCGATCGCCTTGGGAATACCGATCGGATAGGAGATCGCGCGCCCCCTGCCGATCAGTTTGTAAAGTCGGCGATCGGCGAAACTGACAATAATCGTCCCGGCCCGCTCCTTTGTTTTGATCGACACGACTTGTTTAGCCAGCCGGCCACCATCGAACAGACCTTGTGCACGGACGTCCCGCGCCGAGGTGGTACTGATAGCAACGGCAGCCGAAACCAGCGTCAATGCGAGTGCGGGAACTTTCAATCCTAACCGCAATGGATACGCGCCAAGCTGACGCCGGCCCTCACCAAATGCATCGCCGACCCGCTTCATGAGCGACGGCAAGGTATAAAGATCGCCGCCTCCGCGAATGGTTAAGACAAGACCCGCCGCCAACAAAGCGAACTCGCGCTTCACCGCATTGAGATTTCCGATCAGCGACTTGTCTAAGTTGACCTTGCCGAGGATGTAGATCAGCATCATCGCGATCAACACACCGCCAGCAACCCGTGCCGCGCGATGATCGACGAGCATTGCCACACCGGCCGCGATCATCAAGAAGCCCGGCATCCCAAACGTCTTGATGTTAGCCATCCCGGCAAAGAAACCGCCGACGAGCAGCGTCGCCGCCAGCGACAAACGCAGCAGCAGCCCCAGGTGATCCCAGTTTGCCGTAGGCTGTTTTACCGTTTGACCCATCAATCTGGCATCGACACTGTGAGCGCCGGAACCAAGATTGAACAGTATGAACATCAGGCCCGACAAGGTGATGTCCCGGATCTGCACTAGTAGCGCCGGCGCCAGGTATGTCTTCTCGGCGACCTCCACACCTGGCGTCAAAACCACCGGCAACGAGAATACAAAGGTCCAAAGAAGGAACCCATAGAGTAACGCCAACGGCCGCACCAAAAAGCCGGCAAGCAACGCAATCCCGGAGATGAACTCAAAGGTCGACAGCGTGGTCAGGAAACCCCAAGGGGAAATCCACGATCCCTCAGCAAACAGGTACTCGAGAAAGAACGTGTTGATGTAGCCTTTCGGGCCCGTATAGAGTGCAACGATCGCATCTGATCGAGCCGGGTCAAGCAGTTGAGACAGCTTGCTCCAGCCACCGATCACGAAAACCGCGCCTAACCCAACTCTTATCATCAGCGCAGTGTAGGCATCGCTTGACCAGCGCTGAAACGTGCCGTTAGCGGTGCCAGGCACCCCTGCAGGCGTCACAGATTTCAATGACATACGACCTTTTCCTTTGCTGACGGCAGCATCCCGTGCGCGACGGCGCATCTAGGAGGCGAACCGCAAGTAATCCGTTCAAGATTGCGTAGTGCAGCAAAGGAAGCTTCGGGGAGGAGGCGGCTCGAGTTCTGTGATGTGCGACTTGAGCGCCGATGAGCATAGGACGGGTCTCATCCCAGAGGACCGAGAAAACTCATCGATAACACCGCGCCAGTCAGACAAGCCGACCACTTGGTGCGGGCCGCAAAGGCCCGCCTTTGAACAAACGCATTTTTCTTCGTGGTCCACCGTCGCCACGACACGCACGTTATCGACCTCAGCCTCGAAGAACGCGGGACCGGGGCTCGCATGTGCGACCGTAACAGGTGATGTAACTATCGCCGGAATGGCCAACAGGGCCAAAATGACCAAACACAAAAATTTCTGCATTGTCCCCAGTGCCCCAAATCACTATTCGCAAGGTTGCTCGCGAATGGAGCCGGGATCAAATCAGATTGCTCTCACACATCCGTGAGGAGACTTAAGGCCCCTTAACAAATCGTCGCCAGATCGACATAACCCGCAACAAGCTCTCGCCGAAAAACAAAAAAAACCGCGTCTCAAACGAATCCGTGAGACGCGGCTTCTAGAAGGCCGATACACAAGGAGGCAGTAATGAACCAGCCGAAAAATCAATTCTACCGAGAGTAGACTTGACTAGCCATTCGCGCAGGCGCCAAGCTTTTGCTCTCGCTCTTGCGCAGCAGTCTTCCAATCGTCAGGCGACACACCCTTACACCACCGCAGATGCCGCCCCAGATCGGCATGCCAGGCATTGCCCGAAAAACCGCACTTCAAGCGCTCATTCTCTTGCTGCTGTTTCAGCGCCGTCGCCGCGTACCATTTGCACGTCGATTGGGCCTGTGCGGCGGCAACAAAGCTGAACTGTGCCGCAATAGCTGCGGCGGCGATTAGAGCTGTTCGTGTCTGAAGCACCGTTCGTTCTCCTTGCTCGGCTCAACTCTCGTAGCCCGGTGCATCGCGGGGAAAGCCACCAGCCGGTCGAGCCCCGCAAGCTAAGTTGTGGCTACACAGCCTAATTGATTCCCTAACCTTACCAGCTTCACATCACCTGAGACCTAAGATCGGCGAAACGAGTAAAGCTAACGAACGGGAATGCAATAAGGCATCACCCATTGATCAAAACCTACACGTATAGATATGAACCCCGTCTGAATGCTTCGGCCAGGCCAGCTTCTGGAAGGCCGCATGATGCTCCTAAGCCGCCCCCCACTCACTTCGGCGGCGGAGCATGCTGAAAGCTCTCCGCGGTGCCAATCTTCCAGGCCGCACCAAAACGCTCATGATTCCTGTCAGTCAGCAGGTCGCCGGCATCAAGCGACGGATAAAGCTCGGCGAAAGTCACGTATTCTTCCTGTGACACCCGTCGATACAGATGGTGAGGCGAGAGCTCGTGGGGATGTGACAGGCCGGCTGCTCCAACGAGCTCAGGCCAACGCCTCGACGGTCGCCTTGTGGAAGTGCGCCACGCGTGTTGCCTTATCGGGTGCGACGATTGCCCTCCACCGGGCGGGATTTTGACTCGTCACCCCAACCGGATACTTATCGGTCTGACAGGACTGGGCGTGAATGCAACCGACGGCGAACATAAAGTCCAGCGCCGCATTGCAATAATCGGCACCAAGCGCCATCACGCAGGCCATATCGAAACCGGAAACGATTTTTCCGCTGACGCCAACCCGGATCCGGTCCCGCAAGCCCGCACCGACAAGTGCGTTGTGCACGAACCAAAGACCAACCCGCAACGACATCCCAACATGATCGGCGAACTCCAGTGGCGCAGCCTCTGTGCCCCCCCCTTGGTCCCATCAACAGCGATGAAGTCCGGCGCGATTCTGGTCGCCAGCATCGCTTTGACAAGCGACATGAACTCCCATGAATGCCCGAGACAAAGCTTTATCCCAACGGGCTTACCCTCAGCCAATTCGCGCAGAAGCTTTACGAACCGCATGAGTTCAATAGGTGTCGAAAACACCCTGTGGCACGCCGGTGAGATGCCGTCGCAGCCCATTGGGACGCCCCGCGCCCGCGAAATCTCCTCATTGATCTTCGCGGCCGGTAGCACACCTCCGTGCCCGGGCTTCACTCCCTGGCTAAGCTTTATTTCGATCATCTTGATCTGATCGAGCTTGGCCGTATTGGCAAAACGCTAAGCCGAAAACGACCAATCCTCATTGCGGCAACCAAAGTATCCCTAGCCAATCTGCCAAACACAATCACCATTGAATTCGGTGTGGTAGCGGCTGACCGAACCTTCACCGGTGGTGTGGGCGAAGTTTCCCTTTTCAGCGCCGCCGTTCAAGGCACGGATCGCGTTTGGGCTCAAAGCGCCGAAACTCATGCCCGAAATGTTGAGCACCGAGGCGTTATAGGGTTGCTTACAGTCCGGCCGACCGATCGTCGTCCTCAATGGCTCTTGCGACGTCGACTTCGGCGCCATAGAGAGGCTGAGCCACTCGAAGCTGTCCCGGAAAACCTCGTGCTGGGTCGCGAAGGGGCGCTTGTCGAGCGTCTTCTCGACCCGTTGATAGACGATCGCGCGCTTGTCGCGGTTGAACGGCAATCCATCTTTATCCCCCTCAAAGAAGTATTGCCGCATCTCCGGGCGGATCTTCTCGGAAAAGCAGCGTAGGTGCGCCGCAATAGGCTAATTGCGAAGGATCGCGTGGTTACGTTGAAACAGGTCACAAAACCGAAGCAGCGACAGACCCGCGAAAACAACAAGAGAAATACTGGTGAGAATCCGTCCCCGCGGCCAGTACGCCAAGAGCGCTGCAAAAGCCACCGTGAGCAACACAGACAGGGTCACCGCCAAATAGCGAGACCGGAACGGAAGCATCAATAGGCTCATGACTGAAATCCTTCAAAACACACGAAGGAACCTCAGCGATCAGCCACCCCCACCGTGATTGTAACTTTCGTCAGTCCATAGCGCCAATTTGACATCCAATCTGCGAGTTCGAGCCGGTGATGAGCGCCAGCTATGTTGCTCAGCGGCCCCTTCTCCCCACGATTTCGACGTTCATGCCTTGAGTAGCTCACCGCCAACCGCGAGGATCAGATAAGAGTCGCGTTGCCCCGTTGCCGAAACCGCGAGACCGCATGGCCAACGCCTCCGTAGCTCACAATACCAACGCTTCCCCGTCGATCGAGGACGCCCAGCGCGTTTTGCAGACGGTGTTTGGCTACAAAGCCTTCCGTTCGCACCAAACCGGCATCATCAGCACACTTCTGGCGGGCAAGGATTGCCTCGCTTTGATGCCGACTGGCGGTGGCAAATCGCTGTGCTATCAAATCCCCGCACTTCTTCGACGCGGTACCGGCATCGTCGTTTCACCCCTGATCGCATTAATGCAGGACCAGGTCGATGCCCTCACCCAGCTCGGCCTGAAGGCCGCATTCTTGAATTCCAGCCTTAGCTACCCCGAACAGCTCGAGGTCGCGAATCGCCTCCGCTCCGGCGATCTTGATCTCCTCTATGTCGCTCCAGAACGCCTCGTTCAGGAACGCATGCTCGACCTTCTTTCAGCGTGTGAGATTTCTTTGTTCGCGATCGACGAAGCCCACTGCGTTTCGCAATGGGGCCACGACTTCCGCCCCGAGTATCGCCAGCTGCAAATCCTCGCCGAGTTGTTTCCAAACGTGCCGCGCGTGGCGCTAACAGCCACCGCCGACGAGCGCACCCGCCAAGAAATCACTAGCGAACTCAATCTCGAGAACGCCGAGCGCTACATCGCAAGCTTCGATCGCCCCAACATCCGCTACCGCATCGCCGAATCAAGCGGTACGTCAGCGCGCGAGAAGCTCTGGCGGTTCATCGAAACCGAACACTCCAATAGCGCCGGCATCGTCTATTGCCTATCGCGTCGCGCTGTTGAAGAAACAGCCGCTTGGCTAGCCCGGAAAGGGCGCACTGCGCTGCCCTATCACGCCGGACTGCCCGCCGAGCAACGCAGCCAAACCCAAGCCCGCTTCCTCGCCGAGGACGGCTTCATAATAGTCGCCACCATCGCCTTCGGCATGGGCATCGATAAACCTGATGTGCGCTTCGTTGCCCACCTCAACCTGCCTAAATCCATCGAAGCCTATTATCAGGAAACCGGCCGCGCCGGACGCGACGGCGAGCCCGCCGACGCCTGGATGGCCTACGGCCTGCAGGACATCATCCAGCAGCGTCAATGGATCGAAGCAAGCGAGGGCGCCGACATCTACAGGCGCGTTCAACGCCAAAAACTCGATGCTCTCATCGGGCTGGCCGAGATGGTCGAATGCCGCCGCCAAAAGCTACTCGCTTACTTCGGCGAGGCGCTCCCCGAACCTTGCGGCAACTGCGACAACTGCCTTGAACCGCCCACAACCATCGATGGCACGGTCGCCGCCCAGAAGGCGCTTTCGGCGGTTTACCGCACCGGACAGCGCTATGGCGTCGGCTACGTTGTCGACATTCTCACGGGCCGCGAAAACGAACGTGCCATCCGCAACAGCCACGACAAACTGGCTGTCTTTGGCATCGGCAGTGAATTTGAACCCACCGCATGGCGCGCACTCTTCCAGCAGCTTGTCGCCGCCGGACTTCTTGTTGGCGATACCGAAGGCTACGGAACTCTTGCACTAAGCGATACGGCTCGACCACTATTGCGCGGCGAAACCACGTTCCGCATGCGCGAGGTGAAGACGACCAAACCCGCGCGTAGTAAAACAAAGCGCGGCGGCGCTACCAAGGCCCCGCCTGTTGCTCCAGAAAACGCTGCCCTATTTGAGGAGCTACGCCAGCTGCGCGCCACCCTGGCAACGCAAGCAGGCGTACCTCCGTACGTCATCTGCCATGATCGTACACTTGCCGAGTTAGCCGACAAGCGCCCCGCCAACAAGACCGAATTGACCGACATCACCGGCCTCGGCGTCCGCAAGATCGCACGCTACGGTGATGACCTCTTGATGGTGATCTCCGGCAGCCAACGCCACCCGCTTCTCTGCAACAATCTTTCAGCTTCGGTAAACGCCACACTGGCATTGCATTTAGAAGGGTTCGACGCCGAGGCCATTGCGCAAAAGCGCGAACTGCAGGTCTCTACCGTCTATGGCCAATTTGCCGATGCCATCGAGGCAGGGCTCATCACAACCTGTGATATCCTCTCCTTGGAGCCGGCGGACATTGACGCCGTCCACGCTGCATTCGAGAGCTGCGAAACCCTTGAATCCGGCAATCTCGGCCCAGCACACACCGCCCTCGATGGCCGCTTCGATTACGGCATTCTGAAGTGCTTATTGGCTGAGTTGGCTTAGGGCGTGATCGTTTGAGATTGAAGCGGTAGCTTTATTCGAAGACGTGAACCACTCCCTGAAACATAAACCTTGAGCGCCCCCTAAACTGGACGGCGACCCCGCCTTGCCCGAACACGTCTGAGGCCTTCCCGCGGACAAAAAAAAGCCGGAGCCAACAGGGCTTCGGCTTCTTATTCTTGTCAGCAGCAGATCAGTTTGGGAGATAGTCTAGATTCCTTTGAAGACCGTCCCCGCCCACAGCAGCGCGAAGCTGACGAGTAGAGCCTCGAACAAATGCCCGCTCACGATCGGGGTCACCACGGGGACCTCGATGGAGAAGTACTTCAACGCCACGACGAGCCCCGCGAGGATCGTTGAGAGAACCCAGATAAAAAAAGTCGGTCTGGAAAGTGCCAATTTACTGTTCCTTCCGCTGAAGTACGCGCACACGCGATGACCGGACTGTGGCGACAACAAAATGAGTCTCCAAGCCACACTGACGTACAACTGTTTCGCCTAAACAGCATCGATCCTGTTGATCTCACGCCCGTTGGACACGAGCCGGCCTCATCAAGTGAGTCCGCCGCAGAACCGCTGAATGCGCTCACAGGCCTCGTTTAGCGCTTCCGTCGATGTCGCATAGGAAATCCGAAACGCCGGCGAAGACGCAAATGCTGCGCCATGCACGCAGGCCACGCCCTCCTCCTCCAGTAGCGTAGTGACGAAATCCTGATCCGACTCGATTTTCCGGCCGCCCGCACTGGTTTTGCCTATGGCACCGGCGCAAGAAGGATAGACGTAGAACGCTCCCTCCGGGATTGGACACTCGATGCCCTTTGCCTGGTTCAACATCGACACAACGAGATCGCGTCGTTCAACGAACACCTTGTTGTTGGCTGCGATGAAATCCTGCGGGCCATTGAGCGCCTCCACGGCAGCCCATTGCGTGATCGAGCATGGATTCGATGTCGACTGAGACTGCAGCTTACGCATGGCGGCAATCAGTTTCTCAGGTCCGCCCGCGTAGCCAAGCCGCCATCCCGTCATGCAGTAGGCCTTAGACAAGCCGTTGAGCGTCAAGGTCCGCTCGTACAGCCCAGGCTCAACTTCGGCCGGCGTACAGAAGACATGGCCGTCGTAGATCAGATGCTCGTAGATATCGTCGGTGAGAACATGGACGTTCTCATGCCGCAGTAGCACGTCGGTCAACTTCTTCAGATCGTCGCGCGAATACGCAGCACCCGAGGGATTGGAGGGCGAGTTGAATAAGAACCACTTCGTCTTCGGTGTGATCGCGGCTTCGAGCGCATCTGGCTGCAGCCGAAACCCATCCTCCATCTTGGTCGGCACGAACACCGGCCTGCCGCCGCCCAACAGCACAATGTCAGCATAAGACACCCAGCAGGGCGAAGGTATGACAACTTCATCACCGGGATTAATAGTCGCCAGCAGCGCATTGTAGAGCACTTGCTTGCCGCCCGTGCCGACCGAAATCTGCTTGCGAGAATATTCGAGATTATTGTCTCGCTTGAACTTCGCGATGATGGCGTCCTTCAACTCCGGGATCCCGTCGACATCGGTATACTTCGACTTGCCTTCGTCAATCGCCCGCTTGGCGGCCGCTTTGATGTTGTCGGGTGTATCAAAGTCCGGCTCTCCCGCGGACAGCGAGACGATATCCCGGCCCTCGGCTTTCAGCGCTCGCGCCTTGGTCGAGACAGCGATCGTGGCGGACGGCTGGATGCGGGCGAGGCTGTCGGCAAGGAAGCCCATCGATCATGCCTTTCTAGAATGGGGGGTTGAACAAACACGTGAGCAAATTGGATTGGCAGCACGCGTCCTCGGCAAGCTAACGCCACCACCTCCGTCCCGCAACAATCCGGATGGCGAATGCGCTCGCCAGGCCACACCACGACCGCCTCGCGCTTCTGTGACCAAGAATGACCCAGCTCGGCCACAATCCGGACCAAGCGTTGCCACACCGACGCGGTCTCGTTGCATATCGCTCAATTCGAGCGGCGGTCGCGTCATTCTTGCGGGAGACAGTTCATGAAAGCCGGAATACTGGGCGACTTGAGGCGGTTCGGATTTGATGTGCTTGTTGGCTTCGGCATCTTCGCATTGATCGCCGTGCTAATCCTCGATGGTGAAGTTCCACGCCAACTGCCCGAGGTCTCAGTAGTGCTTTCGACGGATGCCCACGCCGCCGAAGCAGCGCGTCTGCATGGCCAAACCTCCCACTCGGTCCCGCTGGCCTCCTCAAAATCTACAAGAGCGGCCCTTTCGAACGCATTCCGCTTCACCGGCGGCTGGACGGCCCTGGCCGTCATGTCAGCCATGTTTGCTATGCTTTACGCCTTTAATCTCGCGCTTTTCCGTCGATTTTCCCGCAGTCTGGCCCTGTCTCGACGGCGCCGTTTATCAACACGGTGATCGCCTAACCTTGGGATTTCGTAAGATTGGGCCATATACTGCAGAGAGTTTGCTTTGATAGCTCACGGGGTTCGAGAAAGATTATGGTAAATCTGAAACGCATCTGCACATCGTTAAACGTCCCTCGGCTTCTTTTGGCCGCCGCTATAGCAATCGCAGCTGTAGCCTCTTCGTTTTTGACTGGTGACGGACTATTGCGCGCTCAATTCGACGTGGCGTTCGAAGATCGCGTTATAACGAGTGTTGTTTCCGAATCCAGGCACACACCCTCCGTGCAGCTTGTCGCGGCGAGCGAGGACTATTGGCTGGGCCATGCCAGCAAAACCCGCGCTACATTGGCTTCCTGGGGCGCGGATCAACCCGTCAGCGTCGGCGATCTGATAACCCTAACAACCGAAGGCGTAAAACGCGCTTTGGAAGTCGTGTCGGTCAAGCAACTGCCACCGGGTGCGTTGGCCACATCGGCTGCGGATGGCAGCTCGGTTTTGGTCACGCTTCGCCCCGCCGAACAGGCTCCCGGACGGGCCATTCATCTGTTGCTCGATGGCACGGAAGAGCTTTCACCCCTCGCGTCTTTATTTGAGCGCGCCCGCGAGCTGTGATCCCTGCCAGATGTGGCACTTGAGCACGCATAGGCCGTGAACCCGACACCTGAGCGCGATCCCACGCGCGATGAAACCCGCGTGCTCTGGACACTTCCGTCCGCCTCGGATACATCACGCCGGTCTTGGTAATCCGCAAAATCACGGGCGAGGAGGGACTATGCGTCTCAACCCACCGACCATTGTCATTTTTCTGATATCCCTGGTTCTGGCAGCACTCGCCTTGGTCACCAAGATGGGCTTCGTCCCCATACCTCGTTACATTCCACATCAGGAATACTGGCTCGCAATGACGGCTTACCTTGTGCTGATGGTCGGAAATCTCGTTCGTGGCCTATAGAGCGCTCTAATTAGACCTGCCGATCGACCTGCTGCGCCCGCTCTACGACGGCATCAAGCGACCGGTAGGCGCTTAGACCGATCGCATCAAATTCATCAAGCCCCTCTTCCGCGCGCAGTCCAAGCCCCCGTAACACGGCATTAATGGGCCATAACGTCCTCGGCCGCCGGCCGACAGCACCACCATCACTCGACATTGTCAATGGACCCAGGATCAACACGCCGTTCTGCCAAAGAACGGCGCTCTGCTCACCAACGCCACCAAAGTACTCCGTCTCAAGATAGCTGATACCGGCCCCCTGGGAGGCCCGCGCTGCAAACGCCATGGCGCCCGTTGAAATCCGCGGCCCCGCATCGAGCCAGTCGCCCGTGCCCTGGAACTGATGCACGTCGTCCTCGAGGTCCTCATCAAACGGCACCACGAACACCGTCGCATCGGGCGTCAGTATAAAGATCCGCGCATGTCTGGAGATTTGCTCAAAGGCGCGCAGAGCAACAAGAGGGCCCGCAAACAGCCTGACAGCATGGCCCATCACAATTCCCCTGCTTGCGGCGCCAGCATCCGAGTTGATCTGGTTCAGGTCTCACCGTTCACCAGGCGATTGGCTTCTTATCGCGAAAATAGCCCCCGGTCGGCCCATCTTCCGGTAATGTCGCAAGCCAGATCGCCGTTTCCGCGCCTTCCGAAACGGTGCGCGCGGCGTCCAGCCCACCCATATCGGTACGCACCCAGCCCGGACACATCGTATTGACCTTGATATTACCCAGACCGATGTCGGCTGCGGCCGTTCGCGTCAGCGCGTTTAGGGCGGCCTTTGATAGCCGGTAGGCGGTATGTCCAGCCCCCATCTCACTTAGTTGCCCCAGCCCCGATGACAGGTTGACGATCCTGCCGTATCCAACTTCCAGCATGCTGGGCAGTATGGCCTGTATCATCCTCAGCGGACCAAGCGTGTTTACGTCAAACGTCTCCAAAACCTTCTCGATTGGGACATCGACGACGCTGCCAACCGTATTGTTGCTGCTGCGCTCAAGCAGAATGCCGGCATTGTTGACGAGGATATCGATCCGGCCAAACAAATGGTTGACCTTGTTGACAGCATCACGGACGCTCTCGTCGCTGGTGACGTCCAACTGAACAACGACGGGTTCCAGTCCCTCGGCGACGAGCTGCGTTGCGGCCTCCTCGCCATTTGCGAGGCTACGCGAACCGATCGCTGTCAGGATACCCATTCGCGCGAGTTGCTGGGCAACCTCAAAGCCAATGCCTCGATTGCCACCCGTGACCAACGCCGTGCGTGTGTCCGCCATCTGCCTCTCCTCGAGTGCGCCGGCTAGAACATCCCGATCGCCAAGCGCGCCTCGTCTGACATCCGGCTCATATCCCAAGGTGGATGGAATACCAGATTCACCTTCACTCCGCTAACCCCGGGAACCGATGCCACCGCATTTTCTACCCAACCCGGCATCTCGCCGGCGACGGGGCAGCCTGGCGCGGTTAATGTCATGTCGACGTCAACTTCGCGCTCGTCGCCCACGTCGATCTTGTAGATCAATCCGAGTTCGTAGATATCGCAGGGGATTTCCGGGTCATAAACCGTTTTCAGCGCTGCAACGATGTCAGCGGTCAATTGGTCGAGCTCTTCCGCCGATAACGTGCTGCCGGGCACCGGTGTGCCGCCGTCAGCGACGCTCGGTACGACTTGAACTTCGCCACTGTCCGGCACAACGGAGGAAGCGGTGGTTGAGCCCGCAGCATCAGTTCTGTCGCGAACGTCGAGCTCTCCGGCGCCTTCTGCCTCTTTTCTCTCCATCACGCGAAAAACTCCTTGGCATGAACCAGCGCGTCAGCAAGTGCGTCAACTTCCGCGCGCGTATTATACATTCCAAACGATGCCCGGCAGGTTGCCGTCACACCGAGCCTATCCATCAGCGGTTGAGCGCAATGGTGTCCCGCCCTGACAGCGATTCCCGAACGGTCGATGATCGTGGCGACGTCATGCGGATGCAGTCCGTCAATCGTAAACGAGACGATCGCACCCTTGCCAGGAGCATCGCCATGGATGGTCAATCCGTCCAACGCCTTAAGCCGCTCGTGCGCGTAACGGCCAATATCGGCCTCATGTCGCGCAATGTTTCCCCGTCCCGCCTGCATCATGTAGTTGAGCGCCGCCCCAAGTCCGATCGCCTCGACAATCGGCGGGGTGCCGGCCTCGAACCGGTGCGGCGGATCGGCGTAAGTAACCTTGTCGACGGTCACCGTGTCGATCATCTCGCCACCACCCTCATAAGGCGGCATCCGCTCCAAGTACTTTTTTTTCGCATAAAGAACGCCGATGCCGGAGGGGCCATAGGTCTTGTGCCCGGTGAACACATAGAAGTCCGCATCAAGTTCGCGCACGTCAACGGGCATGTGCACCGCTGCTTGGCTGCCATCGACGAGCACAGGAATACCGCGCGCGTGGGCCGCGGTGATCACCTCTCTGATCGGTACGACCGTCCCTAAAACGTTCGACATATGCGTGATGGCGACCATTTTAGTGCGCGGGGTAATCAGGGCCTCGAATTCCTCCAACAAGAACTCGCCGTTGTCGGAGACTGGCGCCCACTTCAGAACCGCCCCCTTGCGCTCCCGGTGATAGTTCCACGGCACGATATTGGAGTGGTGCTCCATGATCGACAAAATAATCTCGTCCTGTTCGTCGATCACCATGCCGCCGAACGATTGCGCCACCAGATTGATCGCCATGGTGGCGTTGCGCGTGAAGATAATCTCGTCCGACGATCCGGCGTTTAAAAACCGGCGCACCGTCTCCCGTGCATCCTCGTACTTCGCCGTCGCCGTATTCGACAGGTAGTGCAGACCGCGATGCACATTGGCATATTCGAAGCGATAGACATGATCCATCGCCTCTAGAACCGCACGCGGCTTTTGCGCGCTGGCCCCGTTATCGAGATAAACGAGCGGCTTACCGTAGACCTCGCGGAACAGGATCGGAAAGTCCGTGCGAATGTGATCGACATCATAATTCGCAACACCCCGCTCCGGCGCATGGTCAATCTCAGCATCCAGGTCCAGTGTCATCTCGTCCTCTCCATCCCTCCGACAACGCTATCGGAGGGCTCGGCAGTGTGGGCCGCACGTCGATTGCGAACCAACCCCATGCCACTATGTCTTTGAAAGCCAACCGCGGGCAAATTCCATTACCGCCTCGACAATCGTCTCGTCGTCAATTTTTTCTACCGCTTCGCCAATGAAAGATTTCAATCAACAATCCACGCGCGATATCTGGGGGAATACCGCGGCTTTCACAATAGAACATGAGGTCTTTGTCGAGTTCTGTACATGTCGCACCATGTCCACACGCCACATCGTCCGCAAAAATCTCCAGTTCCGGCTTGGAATTCGAACTCCGCGTCCGGCGAGAGCAACAAACCCTGTGACATCTGCTTCCCGTCGGTCTTCTGCGCGATTTGTTGAACGATGATCTTGCCCTGAAACACGCCGCGCGACCGATCGTCGAGCACACCTTTGAACAACTCCCGACTTTCGCATGAAGGCACGGCGTGATCGACCACCAGCGTTGTATCGATATGATCGCGTCCACGCCCCAAGAACACGCCGGAGAGATCAAGTTTCGTATTCTCGCCATCGAATGCGACAAAGATCTGGTTGCGCGCCAAACTGACACCTTGGGTCAATTGGAACCCGGCATAGTCGGTTTCCCGTCCGAGCCGGATCATCCAGTTCGAAAGATGCGTGATTCCATCACCAGTATCCGCGGCGCACTTGACGTGGACCACCTTCGCCTCGTCACCGACGGTGATCTGCGTTACCGCATTCGCCTGCCCCTCCTTCGCCGCGCCCGGCAGGCTAACGAAAGCTTCAATGATCTGGGCTGATGCTTTGGCACCGACATCAATCACGTTGCGAACAGCTGTGAAACCAGGTTCACCACCTGCGCGAACGTGGGCGATGAGCAGCGGTTTCACCAACTCCGCGCCAGCCTGAATCCGCACAACGGCACCATCCGTCATGTAGGCGGTATTGAGCGAAAGGACCGCATCGTCATCTCTCGCGGTGAGGCTTGCCAACCCAGCGGCATTCTCGTTACCGCTCGATAAAACGCTTGAGAGGTCTTCAAACTCAAGCCCGGCGAGCTGGTCCGCGGACGACAACTCCTTGCGGTATCTGCCATTTACGAAAACCATCCGATGCGTTTCGAACTTCGCCAAGGGCCCCAGTGCGACGATCACGTCGGCTATCGTCATCTGCGTGACATCACCGACCCGAACCGGCAGTGCGTCTTTCACCGCAGACCTTAGATCGGTGTATTTCCATTCTTCGATACGCCGGTGCGGCAGACCGAGTTCGGCAAACTTGTCCGCCGCCGAACGGCGCGCCTGTTTCACCGCCGGGCTTCCAGGCAGCCGATCTTGCACGTGATCAAACGACTCTGCGAATGACAACTCGGCCTTCGTTTTTATGACAGCCACGCTCATAATTGCGCCTCCTCCGCGCATTTTCCTTTAGCTACTCCAACACCGCTGTAGGAGTCCTTAGGCCGCCTTCTCGCCGAATTCGGCATAGCCCGATTGTTCCAGTTCGAGCGCCAGCTCTTTACCACCGGACCGCTGAATTTTTCCGTGCGCAAGAACATGCACTTTGTCGGGAACGATATGGTTCAAGAGGCGCTGATAGTGCGTAATGATAAGCATCGTACGATCCGGAGAGCGCAACGCGTTGACACCGTCGGAAACGATACGCAAGGCGTCGATATCAAGACCTGAATCTGTTTCATCCAACACGCAAAGCGTCGGCTCCAGGAGCGCCATCTGCAGGATCTCGGAACGTTTTTTCTCGCCGCCCGAAAAACCGACGTTCACCGGCCGTTTCAGCATCTCGATATCGATATTGAGCGCCGCGCTCTTTTCCTTCACGAGCTTCATGAATTCCGGTGTCGTCAACTCTTCTTGGCCCCGCTTGCGTCGCAACGCGTTGAGTGCCGTGCGCAAAAACGTTAAACCGGCAACACCCGGGATCTCCATCGGATACTGGAAGGCGAGAAACACACCTGCAGCGGCCCGCTCGTCAGGTGCCATTTCCAGGATCGACTCGCCGTTCCAGAGGATGTCACCCTCGGTGACTTCATAATCGTCGCGGCCAGCCAGAACATGGGCAAGCGTCGATTTTCCCGAGCCATTCGGCCCCATGATCGCGTGCACCTCCCCTTTGGCGATCGTCAGATCGATCCCCTTCAGGATGGGCTTGTCTTCCTCCGTGATTTTCACGTGTAGGTTTTTAATCTCAAGCATGTCTCAACTCCGGTAGTACGTGTCTGATATTATTAGGAACATATCCAACAGGGATCATTCCTTGGCGTTCATTTCTTGTGCTTTTTCTTCAAGCAATTCCCGGTAGGTCTTGCCATTCCAGCGCAGCATCCAAGCACCGTCGGTTCTGCGCTTGGCAAACGACGTGAACCAATAGACCGCAGCCAAAAATGTGACCGCCCACACGATCATTCCGGCAAGCCGTGTGTCATCGTTTAACGACAACAGCCAAGGCACCGAGACGAGCGGTAAAAACACCGCGAACGAACCGGTAGCCAACCAACCTTTCCAATTTGTCGGTGTCGCTCCGTAACCGTGCCGCTTTGGCTTGAACCAGTATTCCTCGACCTTCTCGCTCATTCGAAATACCGCCTCGTTCGGTCGTCGTCTTGTGGACTTGCCCAACGATTGATGCGGTCCATCAGCTCTCCATAGAAATTATCATCGAGGATCGGGCAGTCGCAGTTCGGGTGCATGATCATTCCGTCAACCAAAATGCTCATGTCGTCCCGGGCGCGTAGGGTCATCTTGCGTACGCCCTGATTAAGCCGCACCAAACCCTCTGCTTCGCGTAGCTCCACACCCAGTGCCCGCAGCCGGTCCAGGTCACCCTCTTCCTCCATCCACTCCGCGAATTCCTCAAGCAGATCCGCCATGCACTTCAACCGGCTCTGACGCGCGTAAGCTTCCAATTCCGCTATGTAGGTCGCTGCCGATTTGTTGGCATCGACCTCAAGCTGGCGCACAACCTCCTCGTTCCGCTCGTTCCTCTGGGGCATGAGAAATAGAACCTCCGTGCCGACCAAACCGTCTAGCCGACGCTCCCTTCAAGTGAGATGCCGATCAGCTTCTGAGTCTCCGCCATGAACTCCATCGGAAGCTGTTGCAGCACGTCCCGCACGAAACCGTTGACGATCAGTGTTACCGCTTCTTCTTCAGACAGGCCCCGCTGCATGCAGTAGAAAAGCTTGTCATCTGAAATCTTCGATGTCGTCGCCTCGTGCTCGAAATGTGCCGTCGACGTCTTCGCTTCGATATACGGAATCGTATGCGCACCGCATTTATTGCCGATAAGAAGCGAGTCACACTGTGTGAAGTTGCGCGCGTTAGCGGCCTTACGGTGCGCCGAAACGAGCCCGCGATAGGTGTTCTCGGAAAAACCGGCGGCGATACCTTTGGAAACGATCCGGCTCGACGTGTTCTTGCCTAAGTGGATCATCTTGGTGCCGCTATCGATCTGCTGATGACCATTGGAGACAGCGATCGAATAGAATTCACCGCGCGAGTTATCACCGCGAAGAATACAAGAAGGGTACTTCCAGGTGATCGCCGAACCGGTTTCAACCTGCGTCCAGGAAATCTTCGAGTTATGGCCGCGGCAATCGCCACGCTTAGTGACGAAGTTGAAGATTCCGCCCTTGCCGTCCTTATCTCCCGGATACCAGTTCTGCACCGTCGAATACTTGATCTCGGCATCATCAAGTGCGATCAGCTCGACCACCGCCGCGTGCAGCTGGTTTTCATCGCGCATCGGCGCTGTGCAGCCTTCAAGATAAGAGACGTAGGAGCCCTTTTCGGCGATGATCAACGTGCGCTCGAACTGCCCCGTCTCCCGCTCATTGATGCGGAAGTACGTCGACAGCTCCATCGGGCAGCGCACCCCTTCTGGGATATAGACGAACGAGCCATCCGAAAACACGGCCGAGTTTAGCGCCGCATAGAAGTTATCGGACTTTGGCACGACCGAACCGAGGTACTTCTTGACCAGTTCTGGATGCTCACGCAGCGCTTCGGAAATCGAACAGAAGATGACGCCGGCCTTGGCAAGTTCTTCCTTGAACGTCGTCACCACCGAAACTGAATCGAACACGGCGTCGACAGCAACCTTCGCGCCTTGTACGCCAGCGAGCACCTCTTGCTCCCTTAGCGGAATACCGAGTTTCTCATAGGTCGCAAGTAGCTCGGGATCGACCTCATCGAGACTCTTCGGACCTTCCGTGCTCTTCGGCGCCGAATAGTAATAAAGATTGTCGAAATCGATCTTTGGGTAGTCGACCCGCGCCCATGTTGGCTCGCGCATGGCTCTCCAGCGCTCATAGGCGTCAAGCCGCCATTCCAACATCCACGCCGGCTCGTTCTTCCGATCCGAGATGTAGCGGACGATGTCCTCGTTGAGACCTCTCGGCGCCTTCACCGACTCGATATCGGTTTCGAAGCCGTATTTGTACTTATCGACATCGATTTCCTTGACTTGCTCGATAGTCGAATCAACCGCCGGCATGCCGGTCTCCTCCTTCACAATCGTTGCCACCTCGCACCCGCACCTGCGGACCGGCAGCCTTGTTCCGTTACTATTCGCTACGCGACCTCTGCGGCCGCCTGATCCCTCTGCGTCACCTTCGCCCAGGCTTCTAGGAAGCAGGCGACATCACCTTCCGAACTGGACCATCCCAGGCTGAACTCGAAGCGTCGATTGCGCGATACCCTCATCAATGCCCATTGCCTCCAGGACGTGGCTTCGTCCCACCTTCCCTGACGAGCAGGCCGAACCGGCACTCAATGCTACGCCGGCCAGGTCAAAGGCGATTACCAACGTTTCGGCCCGAAGTCCGGCCAGTCCGAATGAAGTCGTATTCGCAAGGCGCGGGGCATGCTTGCCGAGAACAACCGCCTCCGGGGTCACCGAGGCCAACCCCTCTTCGAGCCGGTCCCGCAGCGCACCCAATCTCGCTGCATCCGAAATCTCGCTTAAGGCGCAGACCGCAGCAGCCGCGAACCCTGCCGCACCAGCAACGTTCTCCGTCCCCGCGCGTAGCCGGTGCTCCTGCCCGCCACCAACCAGCAGCGGCCGGTGCAGCTCACCTCGGGGGCCTTGCACTAACGCTCCAACCCCTTGCGGACCTCCAATTTTATGCGAGGACAGCGTCAGAAACGAGATCGGGCAATCCGCCATATCGATCGGCACCCGCCCCGCAGCCTGCACCGCATCCACGTGCAGCGCGGCGCCAGCTTCGGCAACGATTTCCGCGACTTCCGCCACCGGTTGCAGAACACCAGTCTCGTTATTAGCCCATTGCAGGCAGACTAGCCGCTCACCGTCAGCTGCTGTTGAAAGCCAGGCTTTCACCGCCTCGATGCTGACGCGTCCGTCGCGGTCAACGGGTAATTGCGTGAATCCAGAGCCATGTCGCCGCGCAGCCTCTAGCACCGATGGGTGCTCCACGTCCGTAGCGGCAACACCAATCCAGCGCTTCTGCCCGATAACCGTCGTATTGGCTTCCGTCGCGCCGCTGGTGAAAATCACCTGCCTTGGCGAAGCGTTGACAAGATTCGCGATCCCCTGGCGCGCGTCTTCCAAAACCCGCGCGCGTCCAGCGGCCTTCGAAATGCACCGACGACGGATTTCCGACGCAGTCCAATGCATCAAGGACCGCAACACGGGCCTGTGGCCGCAACGGGGATGTCGCATTAAAATCAAGGTATGTGCGGGCAAAAGGCATCAAGCGACCGTCTCTCCCGCGCGTGAAGCCCCGCCGATTGGCAGTTTTTCTGGAGGAATCCCATCGATCACGTCACGCAGACTAACATCCTTCAAAAAAACCGCGATGTGTGCGCCAAGCGCAGCCCACAAGTGATGCGTCAAGCAACGCTCCTCACCGACACACCCGACACCCCGGTCCATGCAACGGGTCATTCGTGTGCGTTCCTCCGCGGCCTGCATGATTTCAGAAACTTTGATGGATTCGGGCTCACGGCCCAGCTTGTAACCGCCAGAGCGCCCACGTGCGCTGACCACCAACCCCGCTCGCCGCAACCTCAGGAAGATCTGCTCCAAATAGGCCAACGAAATCTGTTGGCGTTCAGCCACGGCTGATAAAGGTACAGCGCCAGAATTACCGAACTTGGCGATGTCAGCCATCGCCATCACCGCGTATCGACCCTTGGTATTGAGCTCCATGCCAACCGCCTTTGGAACTTGACGCCACTGCCTTGAACTTCATTTGCTACCGTCTAGGCGCGTCGGACTTGCAAATGAACGTGGTGTTCGTGTTAAGAACCCCATCCCGCAGTGCGAAGAGCCACAGCTCTTTTCGAACCATTCTAAACTTGAGCTGAATATGTAAATTCCGATCCAGGAAGTCAAGTATTAGGCAACCGCAATCCTTTTGCGGTGCAACCAGGTGCCAAGCCTGCCAAACAAGTGAGCTGAAATGCCCGAATTGATCATGAACGGCCCGGCAGGGCGTCTAGAAGCCCGTTATCACCACGAACCGGCGTCCGACTCGCCAATTGCGCTGATCCTGCATCCGCATCCGCAGTTCGGCGGCACCATGAACAACCAAGTCGTCTACAATCTCTACCATACATTCGCCGAACGCGGATTCTCGGTGTTGCGCTTCAACTTCCGGGGCGTTGGTCGCAGTCAGGGATATTGGGACGGAGGTCCCGGAGAACTTGCCGATGCCGCAAGTGCATTGGACTGGCTGCAACTTGTCAAGCCGGATGCCAAAAGCTGTTGGATTGCGGGCGTCTCGTTTGGCACCTGGATCGCCATGCAGCTCTTGATGCGCCGGCCCGAAGCCGAGGGGTTCATTTGTGTAGCGCCTCCCTCGAACCTTTACGATTTTTCGTTCCTGGCGCCTTGCCCATCATCGGGTCTGATGATCAACGGTGACTTGGATCGCGTTGTGCCGTCAAACTCCGTTGCCGAACTCACCGCCAAGCTGAAGACGCAACGTGGCATCAAGATCGAACACGAGATCGTGCCAGGCGCGAACCACTTCTTCGAAGGTAAGATGGAGGAGCTCACTCAGCATATCGGCCGCTACATTGAAGAACGGATGGCAGCCAAAGAAAACGAGGGCAGCGAAAAGAAGAAGGCCATTACGTCAGAGGTACCTGTTGCCGAAGAGGCCGTCGAACCTGACGAATCTGAAGAATGAGCTCGGCGGGCCCGGTTCCACTCGGACGCGTCTCGGCAGCCACCCGAAACCGGCACCTAAACTCGCGTGATCAATCCGCTAAGCCGCCGTTGGCAGCGCAAGAAGGCCGCCGGTAAGCGGCTCGGACGCCCCTGTCGTTCCAGGAAACGTGATCGGCAACCCGAGCTGCGACCTGACCGCCATATAGGCCCAGGCCTCAGCCTCGACGCTGTCTCCATCCAAACCAACGACTTCAGCCCGAACAACCTCGACGCCCGATCGTGCGGCTATCATACCAGTCAGCGTCTTGTTCTTGCGGCCACCACCGCAGGCTATGATGCGAACCGGCACCTCCGGCAGCTGCTTGAGGCCCAAAGCGACCGCCTCAGCACTCATGGCCGTCAGTGTCGCCGCGCCGTCCTGCGGGCTCATCCACTCGACTAGATCCCAGAAGAATGAGTTTCGATCGAGCGATTTCGGTGGCCGCTCGGCGAAGTAGGCATGCCTGGCGAAGAACCGAACCACATCTTCGTTGACCGTTCCCGAAGCCGCCAGCGCACCGTCGACATCGAAACTCGCGGTCCGACCGGAACATCGCGCCACCCAATCGTCGATCAACGCGCTGCCGGGGCCCGTGTCGAAGGCGATGAGCTCGCCATCCCGGCCGATCCACGTGATGTTCGCAACCCCACCAATATTGAGAACACCAAGCGGCCTCTGCGGCAGCGCTCCAACCATCGCACGGTGGTAGACGGGCGCTAGCGGCGCGCCTTGTCCGCCATGCGCCATATCGGCCGCCCTGAGATCAAACACGACGGGCAACTCCAACAACCGCGAAAGCAACGGCCCATCCCCGAGTTGAACCGTCAGCGCATCCTCCGGTCGGTGCAACACGGTCTGGCCGTGGAATCCAACGACGTTGACGCTGTCTTTTGCAATGCCCTCTTCACGAAGAAAGATTTCGACGACCTCCGCATGCCGCTCGGTCACGCGTTGTTCGGCAAACCTCAAGACATCCGGCCGTTCGGCACGCTCCGTCATTGAACGCGCCCGTGACATCGCCTCGGCCAGCGACGCCCGTACGTCCGAAGCGTAATCAAACGTCCGTGCCGGGCCACGCCGCACCACATCGTTGCCGTCGGTCTCGATCATCGCCACATCGATTCCGTCCATGGATGTGCCGCTCATAAGACCGATAGCTCGCATCAAAAGCCCCATTGCACCTTGCTCCCTATGACGAACCTGTGCATTGTCCCCGCTTCCAACAACAACCTAATCCCCAAGAGACGACCAAGGCGAGCCGATGCCAACGCCCACGCGCCCAAAGTCCGAATTCCTCGACATCCTGACATCGCGCGGCTTCATCCACCAGACCTCAGATCTGGACGGTATTGACGACCTCGCCAGAAGGGGCGGGTTGATCGCTTACGTTGGCTACGATTGCACCGCGCCCTCGCTGCACGTCGGCTCACTCATCTCTATAATGATGTTGCATTGGCTGCAGCACACCGGCAACAAGCCGATCGTCTTGCTCGGTGGCGGCACCACGCGCGTCGGCGACCCCTCAGGTAAGGACGAAACCCGCGCGCTCCGCACAATCGACGAGATCGATGCCAACAAAGAAAGCCTCAAAGAAGTCTTTGCCCGCTTCCTGCGCTTCGGAGAGGGCGCCAAGGACGCGGCCATGGTCGACAATGCCGATTGGCTGGCCTCCCTGAATTACATCGAGTTTCTCCGTGACGCTGGCCGGCATTTTTCCGTCAACCGCATGCTCACGATGGACTCGGTACGCTTGCGTATCGAGCGCGAACAAGAACTCTCCTTTATCGAGTTCAACTACATGCTCCTGCAGGCCTACGATTATGTCGAACTGGCACGCCGGATCGACTGCAATCTTCAAATGGGCGGCTCCGATCAATGGGGCAACATCGTCACCGGGATCGACCTTGGCCGCCGCATGGGCACCCATAAGCTTTACGGCCTGACCTGCCCGCTGCTCACCACCTCCTCCGGCGCCAAGATGGGCAAGACCGCCGAGGGTGCCATCTGGCTCAACGAAGCCCAGCTCTCGCCGTATGATTACTGGCAGTTCTGGCGCAACACGGAAGATGCCGATGTCGGCCGCTTTATGCGCCTCTTCACGACCCTTCCGCTCGAAGAAATCGCGAAGCTGGAGGCGTTGGGAGGGGCCGAGGTCAACGAAGCCAAAAAGATCCTTGCCACCGCCACGACGGCCCTGATGCACGGTCAGGATGCCGCCGACAAGGCTGCCGAAACCGCACGCCTCACCTTTGAACAAGGCACGCTGGCATCCGACCTGCCAAGTGTCGAAATCGCTGCCGGAGAACTGGCTTCCGGCCTGGGAATTCTGGATGCTTTCGTCCGCGCCGGCCTAACTAAGTCAAACAGCGAAGCGCGGCGTCAGATCAAGGGCGGCGCCCTCAAGGTCAACAACACACCCGTCACCGACGACAAGGCCGAGTTATCCAACCGCGACCTCGGTGAAGATGGCGTCATCAGGCTATCGTTCGGGAAGAAACGCCACGTGCTGTTGCGCCCGATTTGAGAAGGCCAAACCGTCCCTCAGAATACCCCGAGCTGCAGGAATCTGCATCAGCCCACTAGCCGCAAAGGCTTAGTCCGTATCCAACTGCGTCCCCCAGCCGTCGATTATTTTACCGCCGGTCTTACCCCGTCGGTCCAACGGCCTCCGCCCAGCGCCGACACCACCGAGCTGCGAACGCGGTGAAACGCTTTGCGACTGCGGCGCCAGCTGGAAAATCTCCCGGAAGATACCTGGTGCGATTGATGACAGCGGATGCACAAAGACTTGCGGTCGTGCCATCGGCCCACGAATGGCATAGTTGGTACCAAAGATACCTTCCTTGCGCGGTCCCGAAAGGAGCTCTCCCAGTAGCGGGATCGCCGCGAAAGCGTTGTTCAATCCCTGCAGAAAAACGTACGTCCCACCAAGGTCAACGGTTTTGCTTGTGAAATCGACCTTGCCGCGCAGCGTGGCGCCCAACAGCGCACCATGCAGCGCTGCGTCATGCACGACGATCTGTCCATGACCGACCGAGAATGGCGCGCGCAAACTATCGAATTCGAAAACCTGTCGCACCACCCGACGCTTGCGAGCGATGGCCGGCACACTCTCATCGGCGCTGCCGACCACTTCCGAAATAACGGGATCGCCGAGCACCTTGAATGTCTCAACCCACAGCGTGCCCGTTTTTTCCGCCGCCCCGCTCCCATCGAGATCAATTTCTAAACGTAGCCGCCCACCAACCATGTTGGGGTAGAATCCAACGAGCTTAAATGCTTTGCCTGCGTCCGATGTATCGACCAGCAAGCGTCGCGAACCACCGCTGCGGCTCTTGCCCCGCAACTCAAACACCATCGGCTTGCCACCATCGAGCACCCCTCGCCCCTCCAGAGCGGTGAGCTGGCCACGGCGGCTGGACATAATTAATTTAGCCTTTCTCAGCGCTACGTCGTCGAATCCGAGCACATTTTCGATGTTCGCAACCACATCGAAACCAGCGCTCTTCTTGCCCCGGCTACCGCCCTTGTCACGTCCAACTGAAAACAGGGAGCGGAAAAACGTACGGCCCTGATAGGTCTTTCCGGCCAGTTTCAAACTCCAAACACCATTCTCGCGGCGTTTGCCACTGGCGCTCAGCCGGCTAACAAGATCCAGCGAGAATCTCGGAAAGTCGAAACTCCGAGCACCGCCCTTTGCGTCCAATCCGACCTTGCCCTCAATAGCGATATCGGAACCTGTGATGCGAAAATTCGAGAGTGACCGGCCCTTAGCGTCCCCGTTCGTTGCGACGTTGAATTCCATAAAGGCCCGTCGGCCAGCAGGTTTCTTCCAACCGATCATCCCGAGAGACAAAGCCGCTGACGTCAGGTCAGCTCGAACATGGACGTCCTGATCATCCTGTCCTGGACGTTCAACGGTTAAGACGACGGGCACATCCCCCAACACCGTCTCGTCAAGCGCAATGCCCAGCTGTCTGCGGTCTGCCGCATCAAGCAGTGCCGTAATCCGCATCGGTGGCTGACGTCCGCGATCGGCGCCGACAATCCACTGCCAGTTGAGTTTCGCCAATACGCCTTTGACCAGGAACTCACCCTTGGCGTCGATGGCCTGTGGGGTGGCATGAAACTCCAGGCTCGCGCCTTTGATGTCATGGCCATCCAACAACCCGGGAACCTTCCCTTCGGTGAAGTTGGCCGTGATGTCGTATCCGATTTCGCGCTGGGTCAACGTCGCTCCGAGAGGAAACCCAACGGTAGCATCCCCATCAATTTTTCCCGAGACACCCTTCGGCACACGCTCCTTGACGACCAGAGGCCCCGACAAGCCCGGAGCCTCGGCAAGCTTTTCCACCGCACCGGCAGGACCGGAAAACTTGAACGTCACCTGACCCGACGGAGCTGCGCCCATCATGTCTGATCCAACGAACTTCCCATCTTGGATCGAGATGACATCTCCATCTCCAAGATCCATCGCCGCTGCCGGCAAATCTAATTCGAGCTTATCGTTTTCAAACCGTGACACGGCACGCTCAGCCGACAATGAGGGGAATCCAGTCAACGCCGTGAAGACGACATCCTTGACCTCCATCGCGATCACGAGCTGCGCGGGATTCTGCTTCACATCACCCTGCGCTTCGAGATGCCGGCCGCTCAGATAGGAAATGGTCCCAGATTCGACCAGCCCATCGGTGACATTGTTGCGAAACCACTGCCGCCCCCCGCTCGCAATCGCCTTGGGCCAGACGGCCGAAAGATGTCTTACGGGCATTCCCGAAAAATCGCCGTCCCATTTTGCGCCCCCATTGTCCCCGAGATCGAGTTCTCCATGCAGCCCAATATGCCCACCTGCCAGCGCCAACTTCACTTCGTCGACTTGGACTTTCTCTTCGTCGGCAACAAAACGGCCACTGACCTGCGCCGACTGAATGGCGACCCCTGTCGTCGCGCCAACTTCCTCTGAGGTAGGCGTCATTCGACCACTAAACGCCCAGATGGCACCGCCATCGCCTCCGCTTTCGTTGACCGCCTCACCGTTCACGACATAACCGTGCTGACCGACGCCAATCCTGGACGGCTGGATTGCGAATCGCTGCGCTGACGGCTCATAAGCCAATCTGAGCACGCCAGTATCAATCTCGACCAGCGGTCGGTCCATCTGCCTCAATCGAATGCGGCTGCCTGAGACATCGACGTCCAAGGCGCCCGCAAGAAGCTCTCCATTTCGGCTGAAATCGGCTTTGACCTGCGCCGACATCGGCGTGTCCAACATCTCGAGCGCATCGATACCCGGTAACGCCCATGCAATTTCCTTGGGCACGACATCGTCGAACGAAGCGGAAACCGCGAGCGTTCCTCCTGCAGGCTTTTCCTCTGTTCGGAACGAGGCCGCCCAGATCCGACCAGATGACGAAACCCGAGCCGAGCCTGAAACGATGTTGCTACCATCCTTTTGCTCGACATCGACCAATAACCTCGGCACCTGCCAATAGGTTTTGCGCCCCTCGGCATCGAGCAGCAGCGTCGCATTACGCAATCCGACTTCGCGCAGCGTTGAAGAACCGCTCCCGACCTGCGCCGCATAACTGGCCGTCGACCGCGCTAGCGCCGCTACATCGATCGCTCCGCCCGTACGAGCGATGACGCCAGCTTCAGGTGTTTGTCCCGGCATCATATCAGGATCGATGCTTGCTTCCGACGAAAAGCTGAGAGCAAAACCCGACTGGCGGGAATAGAGCAGCGATATCCGGGGCTCGATCAACTCGATCCGCTGGGGTGAAGCATGCATCGACCACAAGGAGCCGTGGTGCAATTCAATTGCGGCCTGCGGGGCCACAACCACAATGTCCCCGCCAACTTCGGAAAGGCTAAGGTTCCTGAGACGTAATTCCAACCCACCGGTATCGGCAACGGTAAGGATCACATCGTCGAATGACGCCGATAGTCCCGGAAGACCTTGGTCAATGCCCTGCTTGACGGAAGCGGCCAAAAAGTTGACCAGCACCGGACCCTGCTGAAGCCGAAAGTATCCAACGCCCGCCGCTAACAGAAGCAAGATCGCGATCGGCATGACGATCATCGCTACGAAGCCGACACAGACCCGGCGCCAGGCCGGTGGCCTATTCAGCTGCGCTTTCTGACGTCGCGCACCCGCCGCGCCCCCTGTTAAACGTTTTGTACGCGGTGGGGTTCGATCAAGCGCAGTGGATTTCGGCGGAAGTTGTTGATGAGCCGTCAACGATGCCAACCTTCAACTTGTTTGGGGGGCGTTACAGCATGCCCAGCAGCTCCCCGACAACGTGACTTCACACCACTGCGCGACAAAAGCGTCAGCGCCTGAATGCCCCACAAGCATACGCTGATCGGCATTCGGTAAACATAATGGTAGCGTTGCTTCAAACCGATTGCTTCTGAGCCTCCCATAGCCAAAAGCTTTCGTAACAAACCAAAAACCATCCGACCCGCACCAAACGTAACGACAATGCATTTGGGGCAGTCCACCCCCGACATAGGCATGTCCATAAGACGGCAGAAGAAAGGCACGATATGGTCTCAGAAGGTAAGAAAGCTCCAAACATTAAGCTAACCGACGCCGAAGGCGTACTCGTCGAGCTGTCCAAGCTTAAAGGTTCACCGGTGGTGGTATACTTTTACCCCAAGGACGACACATCGGGCTGCACCAAAGAAGCCTTGGATTTCTCGTCCCAAATGTCCGAATTCGATGGCGCCGGTGCCATCGTTCTAGGCATCTCGCCGGATAGTGAGAAAAGCCACAAGAAATTCACCGAGAAACACGACCTCAACTTGCGTCTACTGGCCGACACCGACAAGAAAGCCGCGGGCGCCTATGAAGTTTGGGTGGAAAAGTCTATGTATGGAAGAAAATACATGGGCGTCGAGAGGTCGACATTTTTGATCGATAAGACCGGCAAGCTTGCCCGTGTCTGGCGCAAGGTCAAAGTACCAGGTCACGTCGCCGAAGTGCTTGCTGCTGTGAAGGATTTGGCGGGCTGAACGCTCATTCAAATCTGACTTCAGACGTCTGAGAAACGCACGCTGACTTGCATCGTTCCGAATTCTGCAGTCACAGGAGATTATCCCCAGTTCGGGGGTCGTGACCTCGAACAACAACTATGCTAATGGCGCCTTTGACCGAGTTCGCAAATGCCTGATTGCGGGGGGTGTTAAGAGACGGGCTCTGGTGTCTTTCCGTTCAGGTTGCGTTATTGGAGGTCGCTAACGAAATGCTACAAAACTTCAAAAAAAATGAGGCAGAGATGCCACAACCACCCCTACAGCCGGTTCCACCGGCCCCCACTTCCGCTTCCCCTTCCGTGCAGCCCACCACACCGCAGATGGCTGCAACCCGGACAGGAAACCAGATGCCGCCATCCGTGATCGGCCCCGACCTTACCATCCACGGCAATCTGAGTTCCGAAGGTCAAGTTCAAATCGACGGCAACGTGGAAGGTGATATCCACGGCACACACATCATCGTCGGTGAACGCGCCCACATCACCGGCAGCATCATCGCCGAGGAAGTCGTCGTGCGCGGCCACGTCATGGGTTCCGTACGCGGCAAACGCGTCATGCTCCAAGCGCAAAGCCACGTTGAAGGTGACATTTATCACAAGGCTCTTGCTATCGAGCAGGGAGCCTTCTTCGAGGGCAAATCTCGCCGCAGCGAAGACCCGATTTCCAGTGCTGCGCCCGCAGAAAAGCCTCCGATGATTGCACATTTCCCTGACGAAGCCGCTTCCTGAAATACGAAGCGGGTGGCGCTTAGAGGATCAAGGTCCTCAAGTCAGAGCCCGGGCACATCACACGAGATGCCTCGTGGTATCGCCACCGCGAGGCTTTCGATTGCATAATGACCGACGATCATGTGCCGAATCCTTCCGGGTCCACTACCAATCTAGATCGATACGCCAGGGTGACAGCCTGAGCTGGGTTCCACCTAACGCAGCAAATGCCTGTTCCCGACACGTCAGCACCACGACTTGATGATGTGCCGACGCGGCACTCAACGAACGAAACATCTGCGAAATTCGCCCGCCATCGCTGTAGGCCAGAGGGTCGTCCAACATCAATGGAACCGGCTTACCGCGATCTGCTAACAGCCGCGCATAGGCTAGCCGCACCAAAATCGCCAATTGTTCCTGGGTCCCGTCGCTGAGCCTGTCGATCATCTCCGCATGGCCGCCGTCTCGGACCAAGCTTTCCGGCGCAAATCCTTCCTTGAAATACAGGTGGGCTTCGCCGAAAACCTCGCTGAGATAGGGATTCGCCCGATCCACCAACGGCGCCATCAATTGCTCACGCGATGTATCCCGCGCCGCTTGCAGAGCTTCTCGTAAAAGTTGCAGCGCAGCGATCTCCGCCTCGATCTCATCGACATCGTCATCTGCCCGCTGCAGCTCTCCCTTCAGTTCCGCCAACTTCTGACCAATGCCACTGTTGGTGAGCGCCTCGATCTGAGCTGTAAGCGCCACCTTACCCTCCCGAACTCGAGCTGCCTCGGCTCGGGCGTGCTCAAAACTCCGGCGCTGGTTCTCCACACGCTCCTGTAGAGAGCGCACAGCATCATCATCAGGCAGCACCTGCTGCAACGCGGTAATCTTGCTGAGAGTCTCGCCAGCATTCTTTTCGGCTGCACTCACCCGCGTTTCAAGCTCTACCGAGCAAGTGGTCCGAGCGTCGTCGGGACCCAAAAGATCCTCTAGCTCCGCGATCTGCTGACGGCCTGCCGCTGCTCTCGCTTCAGCTTCGGTAAGCGCCCCCAGCGCTGTCTTCGCGGCCTGAGCCAAGTCGGGATAGGATGTCCGCGCGTGGGTCAACGCTGCCGCAACCTCTTTCAGACGCTGCTCAAGATCGTCATCCTCGGGTCCGTAATCGGATTCGTCGATATTGAGAGCCCCAAGCTGGTTATCGAGATCGGCGACGTCGCTGCGCAAAGAAACCAAGCCATCAGGCGCCACACGGCGCAGCTCAGTAATTGACGAAGCAAGCACCCGGTCTCTCTGCACTCTTTCTTCAAGCATCGACCCAGCATCATCGGTCGTCCGCGCACCGACCGCAGCCAACAAGGCATCTCGCTCGGCGATCAAATGCGCTTGCTGAGCCAAATCCCGTTCCCGGCTCTCGGCACCTCCAGGGATGATCTCGATCCGTCCAACACCGGGGACTTCCAAAACGAGTGTCTGGGTCGCGGTAATCTGAGCGCCTTCGGCAACAACCTCACCGTCAATCCTAACCCTGGCATCAGAGCCGGGTTCATAGGCGACGCAGATCGACGGGCTTTCAGCAGCAATGCGTTCCTCCAACAGTTGGTTCTGTTGGCCGAGAAGCTTTAGCCGGTCGACCCGCTCGGATGTCACCGGATCGGTCTGCATCCGCTCGTTCTCTTCAGCCACCACCCGATCAAGTCTCTCAGCATCCCTCAGTGCCCGTGTGCACTCCGCCAACTTCCGCGTCAGGTCCCGCGCCCGCATCCGCTCTTGCAGATGGTTCTGCTGATCGGAAAGACGCACCCCGTCGCCACGAGCGCTCTCCTCCTCCGACGCGGCAGACACCGCGACCTGCCGCAACTTCGGCAACCGGCGTGTGACCTCTTCCAACCGCGCGAACAGATCCATCAACCGGCCCTGATCCGCCTGGAACCGGCTCAACGCTTCCTGCGCCGCCTCTTGGTCCTTCAGACGGATCTGCGCCTCGTCACGCGCCTGTCGCAGGGCCTGCCTACTCTGTTCCGCTTTCTCAAGTTCATTGGCCGCAGCCACCGCACCCTGTTCCAGCGCATTCAAGACATCCGGGTGGCCGACTTCCAAAAACCGGGCCTGCAGCTGATCAAGCTCGGCCTGTGCCGCATGCACACACTCAACGCCAGCCAGCACGGCCTCAAACTGTTCCTTTAGTTTTTTCTTGTTTTCCAGCGCGGCATCATAGCGGCTACCCCGCTTCGCACCCCAACTCGTGACGAGGTCATCGAGCTGCGCTCTGACACGGGCCCGCACGGCATCCGCCGAGGTTGCCCCGGTGATCGCCCTGAGTTCGCCCTGGATCGCTCGCGTTAGTGTGCTCCTCTCACCGAGGTCCCTTGGCTCATCGGGAGCCGGCGTCTCCAGCGCTTGTTTTTGTCCGACCCATACCAACCCGAGCTCTGCCGGCCCTGCTTCTTCGCCGAGAATATCGGCAAAAGCCGAATCCGCGTCCGCACCGCGCGCGACAACGGTGCCGCTATCGAGGTCGTTGAGCTGCGCCCGCGACCCTCTGCCAAAACGCTTGGTAATCCGCCAAAACTTCCCGCCGATTTCTAGATCGGCCTCGATAAGAGGCTGGCCCCCGCCATACGGCATGAGCTTCCTCACCAGCCCACCGCCAGAGTTATGCTTGACGGTAAGCAGCATCCGAAGCGCCCGGAATAACGTCGACTTGCCCATCTCGTTGGGCCCGGCCAGCACATCTATCCCACCTGAAAAACCGTCGACGGCGACCGGTTCGCAAAAGCGCCCAACCTCGAACACCCGTAGCGCCTTAATCTTCATCTATCCCCCGCCGCTTCCTGCCTTGCAAGCGCTGCAAGGCGTGTCAACGCCACCGCTGCTGTACCCTGTCGTGCATCATTATCGTCGGCTGCTATGGCACTGAGATACTCTGCTGCTTGAGCAAGCTCGTTACTCTCGGAAAAGAGGGCGAAGTCACCGTCACAAACCGGCAAGAGTGCGGACAAGTCAGCCTTCAGGAACTGAAGCTTTGCTTCAAGGTTCGCG
This sequence comes from uncultured Alphaproteobacteria bacterium, assembly GCA_963753045.1. Lineage (GTDB taxonomy): Bacteria > Pseudomonadota > Alphaproteobacteria > Rhizobiales > Hyphomicrobiaceae > Filomicrobium. The sequence continues at coordinate 218,259 of CAVWAT010000008.1, read as the reverse complement.
CACCACCCCTCAACGGCTGCGATATCTTGAAGTGCGATTCGTCCCGCCAGTCCCAATCGCAAAATCAAACGGCCTGGATCATCGGCCAGCTCACTGAGTTGGCGCTCAATGGCGGCAAGGTCTTCGATCCCCGAAATCTGATAATCCTGTTTGGCCCAGATGAAACTCGCGCTCTCCACCGCCTCGACACGCGGCTGAACGCCCGCGGCATCGATATCGACGACAAGCACCCAACCCGGCTCATTCTCGGGAAACCTGTCGGGCTCAGGCGTTCCCGAGTACCAGGTCCGCGCGTTTTCATTTCGTTTGCCGTGCCAATCGCCGAGAGCCAGATAGTCGAGCTTTGCTTTCGATGCCCGGCCCGCATCGATGGAAACGGCACTCTCCTGAGCACTACCAAATCCCCTGACTGATCCGTGCGATAAACCAATGCGAATGGCACCGGCTGGCGTCTCCGCCTGATCCATCCACGCGGTCGGATCCTCGCTCATACTGCGCGCGAAAAGCGGTGCGGGAAGCAGCCACACAGCCGGCTCCATCTCCACCGGCTGCGATGTGTCGAGCACACGCACGTTATCCGGCAAACCCTCGTTCTTGAGACGCTGCCAAACCCCTTGCGAATGGGCTGGATCATGATTGCCCGGCAATAGCCACCACGTCACATGCGCTGCCCGCATCATACGGTGAACCGGCTGCATTAACGTTACATTCGGGATCGCGTCACCATCGTAGACGTCGCCCGCCACAAGCACGTGGCGGACCTTGCGCTCACCGGCAAGAGAGGCGATACGATCGATGACCGAAACACGCGCCGCCTCCAGCTTTCCTGCAACCCGCGCATCAAAGTTACGGAATGGCTTGCCGATCTGCCAATCGGATGTGTGAATGAAGCGTATTGTCACCCGGGCCTCGTTTCTCCGCACCGAATCAAAGATAAAGTTCATACTTTGTTCTCGGTGAAGTCAAGGCGGGAACCGAGCTTTTCGACAGCAGTTTTCGAATGCGGAATATGCCTGAGCCAGGGAGATCAATCCATGACGCCGGATGTTGAAACGATCGTTATTGGAGGTGGGGTTGTAGGGCTTGCAATAGCTCGACGTCTCGCCGTCCGCGGCAGTGAAACACTGATCTTGGAGCGTCATGACCGTATCGGCTCGGAAACCTCTTCGCGCAATTCCGAAGTGATCCACGCCGGCATCTACTATCCCCCCGGTAGCATGCGTGCCCGCCTCTGCGTTGAAGGCAAAAAACAGCTCTACGAATTCGCCGCCGAGAACGGCATCTCCGTCAACCGATGCGGCAAGCTGGTGGTCGCCACCTCCGACGAGGACATGTCGGGATTGGAGACCATTGCAGCGCGCGCGGCCACCAACGGCGTCGCGGATATTTCACTTTTGAACCGAACACAAGCTCAGCAAATGGAACCCAACTTGGAGTGCATCGCCGCCCTGCACTCACCTTCAACGGGTGTTATTGATTCCCATGGTCTCATGACCGCTCTCGAAGGCCACCTGACCGAGAACGGCGGACAGGTCGTGCTGTCGACCGAAGTACTCGGCATCGCTCTGAGTGACGGCGGCAACTTTGCAATCACCGCGCGCAGCGGCAGTGACGAGACAGCCCCCACAACGCTCATTACATGCCGGAACCTGATTATGGCAGCCGGCCTTGAAGCAACCCGCGTGGGCAATCTCCTGCGGGCTGTTTGGCGGGAGGGTTACGCACCGCCACAAACGTATCCCGCCAAAGGCCACTACTTTACTCTGTCGCGACGCGCACCATTTAAGCACCTGATCTATCCCGTACCGTCGGGTGCCTGGCTCGGCGTTCACCTGACCCTCGACATCGCCGGGCAAGCCAAATTCGGCCCCGACCTGCTGTGGATTGACGACGTCGACTACAGCTTTGACGATCCGCAAGGCGCACGTTGCCGTCAGTTCGAATCCGAGATCCAACGCTACTGGCCCGGCCTGCCCGCCGACAAGCTTCAACCCGGCTATACTGGCATACGCCCGAAGATTTACCGCCGCGGTGAACCAGCCGCCGACTTCACCATTCACGGCCCTGAAACTCACGGAGTTGCAAATCTTGTCGCCCTCTACGGCATCGAAAGTCCAGGTCTGACATCATCCCTCGCCATCGGCGATGTCGTCGTCGACAGGCTCCTCGGCCCACCAGCGGAATGAATGAAATCAGTGACGCTGCCCGGCGTTAAGCCGCGTCTCCAGCCAAGCCGAATACCGGCTCATTCCAAAGCAAAACAGCCAAAACACGAACGCCGCAAACACATAGCCCGTCACCGCTGTTTGCGGCGCGAACCACTTCGCATCCGACTGGGCTGCCTGCTTGACGATACCCAACAGGTCGAACAAACCGATAATCAGGACCAGACTGGTATCCTTGAACAGCGCGATGAAAGAATTGACAATTCCGGGGATCACAAGCTTCAGCGCCTGCGGCAGAACGATGAACCCCATTTTTTGCGGGTAGCTCATTCCCAACGCATCAGCGGCTTCAAACTGCCCTCGTGGAATGGCCTGCAGCCCGCCACGCACAACCTCCGCCATATAGGCCGCCGAAAACAGCGCCACACCGATGAGCGCGCGCATAAGCTTATCGAAGGTGACATTCTCAGGCAGGAACAACGGCAGCATCACCGAGGCGAAGAACAACACCGTAACGAGCGGCACGCCCCGTACGAACTCGATAAAAATGATCGCCAGCCATTTGATGAGCGGAAGATCCGAGCGCCGCGCCAAGGCCAAAATGATCCCCAACGGGAACGAAGCCGCGATCCCGACGCAGGCGACAACCAGCGTCACCAAGAGCCCGCCCCACAAGTCCGTCGTGACGATCGGCAGACCAAGCCACTCCGCCCCGGTCAGCAGAAAATAGGCGATGATGGGAAAGCCGACCAACATGTAAACCGACAACCACAGCTTGCCGGGCACGCGCGGCAACATCAGCGGAACGAGGCCACCCAGCGCCAGGACATAGGTGAGATTGACCCGCCACAACTCCTCCACGGGATAGCGCCCGTACATGAACAGCTTGAACTTGTGGGTGATGAAGGGCCAACACGCGCCCGCTCCGGGAATCCGGCAAGCTGATCCGTCACTGCCGGTGAAGATGGCGCTGAAGACCGCCCAGTCGAGCACCGCCCAAAGCACCCAGTAAGAAACGGCCAGACCGAGCAACGTCAGGGCTGAACTCCACCATGACGAGAACAGATTGCAGCGCACCCATTCCAAGGTTACCTGCCAACTCGTTCGGTCGATTTCCGGATTGAGTTTCATCATGCCCGTCTCCCGATACTCATCGTTCGACAAGCGCAACGCGCGCGTTGAACCAGTTCATGAACAGTGACGTGCAAAGACTCAAGAACAGGTACACGCCCATGGTCATAAGCACGACTTCGACCGCCTGGTTGGTCAAATTGAGGGTCGTTCCAGCGAACACAGAAACAAGATCCGGATAACCGATCGCAACCGCTAGCGACGAGTTCTTCGTCAAGTTGAGATACTGGTTGGTCAGAGGTGGAATAATGACTCTCAGCGCTTGTGGGAGGATCACAAGGCGCATCACCTGACCGTCGTGGAGGCCCAGCGCGGCGGCCGCCTCTCGCTGCCCCCTATGCACCGACAAGATCCCACTCCGGACGATCTCGGCGATAAACGCGGCGGTGTAGAGCGTCAGCCCAACGACAAGCGCCATGAATTCGGGCATGACGACCAATCCGCCTTTAAGATTAAACCGCCCAAGTTGCGGCACATCGAACGTCACCGGAAAACCGGCCAAGACGAATGCCAGCGCCGGGAATCCAAGGACGCAACCCAAAACCGGTAGCAAGACCGTACCCTGCTCACCGGTCTCAATGCGTTTTTTCTCAGCCCGCCGTCGGATCCAGATCGCGGCAACAATCCCAACAAGAAGTGCCAAGAGTACGATCCATATCCCCTCGACCCAGATCGGTCGAGGAATATAGAGCCCGCGTAGGTTTAGATAGCTGGTAAAGGGAAGCTCAATACTGTTGCGTGGCGATGGAAGTGTCTTGAGCACGCCAAAGTAAACCGCAAACAACATCAGCAGCGGCGGAACGTTGCGCACGGTTTCGATGTAGACCGAGGCGAGCGTCGATACGAGCCAGTTGCGAGACAACCGCGCGACACCGATCACAAATCCCAAGACGGTCGCCAACACGATCCCGACAACCGCCACCAAAAGCGTATTCAGTAAGCCGACCAGGAAAGCTCGGCCGTGGCTGTCCGTGCTTGTGTATGGAATCAGGGATTGCGAAATGTCGAAGCCGGCTGTGTTCCAAAGAAAGCCGAAGCCGGAGGCAATCCCTTGAGCCCTCAAGTTGCGGATGGTATTATCGACCGTCGCCCAAACAAGCCAAACGAGCAGCACAGCCACGATCAGCTGCAGCACGATCCCGCGAGTCTTGGGGTCATAGAAATAGTCGGTAAAGCTGCGTAATGACCGCTGTTCGTTTCGTGCCTTAGTGGCTCTTGTCAAACCACTGCCCCTTTGGATCACAACTTGAGTTGACGGAATTCGACACGCACTGACAGAGCTGCCCGACTTTGCAAGACGGACAGCCCCAATTTCTCTGTCAGCTTACCGAATTGGCGGTGCGTATTGCAGACCGCCATCCCGCCAAAGGGCGTTCTGACCGCGGGCGATACCCAGGGGCGAACCGGCGCCTACATTGCGGTCAAAGGATTCGCCGTAGTTTCCGACCAGCTTAATGATCTGGTAGGCCCAATCGTTACCGAGACCGACCGCCGCCCCATACTCACCTTCCACACCGAGCAGGCGGCGGACCGATGGGTTCTTCGAAGCTTTCATTTGATCGACGTTACCCTGCGTGACGCCGAGTTCCTCAGCATTGATCATCGCAAACAGCGTCCAACGCACGATATTGGCCCATTGCGGATCACCCTGGCGCACCACCGGGCCGAGAGGCTCTTTGGAGATGATTTCCGGAAGCACGATGTGATCGTTGGCGTTACCCAGCGTCAGCCGGATTGAATAAAGCTGCGAAACATCCGTGGTGAAGGCATCGCACCGTCCAGCGTTGTATGCGGCGAGCGCCTCGGACAGCTTTTCGAAAACGACGGGATTGTACTCGATCTTATTGGAGCGGAAGTAATCCGCGAGATTGAGCTCAGTCGTTGTCCCCGTTTGCACGCAGATGCTCGCGCCCGAAAGCTCCTTGGCCGAGACGACATCCAACGTCTTCTTCACCATGAAGCCCTGGCCGTCATAGTAACTGATACCGGTGAAGTTGAGCCCCGCTGCCGTATCCCGGCTCATCGTCCAGGTGGTGTTGCGCGACAACAAATCGATCTCACCTGACTGTAGCGCTGTGAAGCGCTCCTTAGCCGTAAGCGGAACAAATTTGATCTTGTCAACGTTCTTGAAAACCGCAGCGGAAACGGCGCGGCAGATGTCGACATCTAGACCCTGCCACTGACCCGCGTCATTAGGCGCACCGAAGCCGGCAAGTCCGGTGCTGACACCGCACTGCAGCTGTCCGCGTCCCTTGACCGTATCCAGCGTGCTGGTCTGAGCGGCTACAAGTTCAATCTGCTGGCCGTATGACATGACCAGAGCCAAACCAGCCGCGACCCAATACCTCATCCGACGTCTCCTCCGCTAGCGGTGCTTGCTCAGGTTCTAAAGGCGCTGCTCGTGCACCGTAGTAATGATCTTCCCAGCCCTGCCATCAGGCAAGAACCTCATGGTTCAACTTCCATCATCTCCGGACAAAATGAACGCCGCACAGATAGGACGACTTGCCCTTCGCCACAACACGTCAATGTGCAAGAATTTGCGCCAGAAACTCCTTGGTCCTGGGTGAGGTCGGTTTCGTGAAGAAGTCGTGTGGTGTCGCAACCTCTACGATTTCGCCGTCATCCATGAAGATAACGCGATCCGCAACCGCTTTGGCAAAGCCCATCTCGTGTGTCACGCACATCATCGTCATGCCTTGCTCGGCGAGTTCGATCATGACATCCAAGACCTCCTTGACCATCTCAGGGTCAAGCGCGGAGGTCGGTTCATCGAATAGCATGATCTTCGGGTTCATGCAGAGCGCCCGCGCGATCGCGACACGCTGCTGCTGCCCGCCCGACAGCTGCCCTGGAAATTTACTGGCTTGCTCAGGGATACGAACGCGCTCCAGATACTCCATGGCAACCCGCTCAGCCTCCACCCGCGACAGCTTCCGCACCCATTGCGGAGCTAGGCACAGGTTGTCGAGAACGGTGAGATGGGGAAACAGGTTGAAACTCTGAAAAACCATACCGACTTCGGAGCGAATCTTGTCTATCTGCCGCAGGTCATCGGTGAGTTCGTGTCCGTCGACGACAATGCGGCCACTCTGATGTGCCTCGAGCCGGTTGATGCATCGGATCAGCGTCGACTTGCCGGAGCCCGACGGTCCGCAGATAACAATCCTCTCTCCGCGTGAGACACGAAGGTTGATGTCCTTGAGAACGTGAAAAGTGCCGAACCACTTGTTGACATCGACCATATCGATGGCCGACGCGCTGGCCATAGGCGAATTGCCACCGACAGCGCGATCAGCAAGCATCTGGGCCATGCACTGTGACCTTTCTACTGAAAAGGACGATCACTGAATCCTGACTGATCGCCGCGCGGACCGCTGACCCTAACGTCTATGGTTTCGTAGAGCCATCCCCTTCATCGACTTAAACCTCAACGTTTTACACCTTACACCGTTGTGAGCAACCGGCCGAGCATCAGGACCTCACCATCACCCCATTTGAGACTACGCACTGGGGCGAAACCGTTGCGCTCGTAAAATGAAACATTGCGCGAAAAACGACTTGTCACCAGGTGCACGCCCGGCACACCTACGCGTTGCAAATCAAGCACAAGTCGCTCGATCAGGCGCGCACCCAGACCCGCACTGCGCCAATCCGCATGGATATTAATGTGCAAGTGCGCTGGATAACGTGCGGTTTGATCAGCCAACTGCGGCAAATAGCCGACGTCGGCAAAGCGTTCGTGCCGTGCTGGGTCGTCGATCGATCCCGCCAGATAGCCCACCACCTTTTCACCTGCGAGAGCCACATAGAACCACGCACTGTCGTGGACCAGATAACGGCCCAGCCAGCGTTCGCGGAACACCTGGCGTTCCAACTCGTTGGGGAAGGTTTTTGTTGCGCTTGAGGTATAGAAAATATGGTCGAGCTGCAGCTCGAAGCGTGCCACCTCGGGCATCTCGTTCAAACCGTAGATCGAGATCTCAGGAACGGATTGATTCTCATCGAATTGCATATCCACCCGTGCTCGCTTGAACACCTTCAACAAGGCATCCTAGCGGATATACCGACCATAGTTCGGGGAAAACGGCTCGCGGGGATCATCAACTTCAACCTTCGTCGACTTTCGCGGGGCCGCCTGTTCCTCGATGCCATCATCTTCGACTCTGATCCGCCGATCAAAATCGTAAGAGGCAACTTTGACCGGCTGCTGGCGCACCTGAGCCTGTTGAGCCGTTGGCGCGCGTGAAGCGCACCCCCCCAACAGCCCACCTATCGCGACAGCCACCAACACGCGCATAGGAAGAAGTCCTCGGACCCTCGGTGAGACGGCCAGGGTTTGTAGCTTGAACACAACCAACGCTCCTACGAATTCACAACACAACGGAATTCAAGCAAGCACACAACCCTTTAAGAAGCCCCTAATGGCAGGCTCAAACCGGAACACTCGTAAAACTTCGCGCAATGAATTGCCCTCGCAAAAGAATGGATGGCAACAATCTGCAAGATAGTCTCTGAACTCAGTCGCGAGTCGCGCTCACAAAAGCGCGAGCGGAGCCCTCCGAGACCGTGAAGTGCGCGTTAAGACTTCGTGAGCGAAACCGCAAAGTCAACGCGGATTGCGTACTGCGGAAAGCCAAAAAGGTGCTCAAAGAAAACTAATAAGAACGAAAAGAAAACGTCGCAAGACACCCTGGAAATATCCACAACATATTGTAATAATTATATTATATCGAACTCGGAGCCACCCCAACCTGAACCCTGGACGGCCTCCCCCGGCCCTTCAACCGCGTCTCGCATCCACGTGAGCACGCCTTATCGCCATGTGAATTCCTTTTCCAAAATTCGGGGCCTATCTTCATTCGTGTCGAACGAACGAAACGACATGAGCAAAAAAAGAATTCCAAGAATTCGGACCAACAAAACACCAAAGGAAAAAATATGAAAACGATCCTGAGCATCATCGCCGCCGCTTCCGTGTTGGCAGTTACCTCCTCTGCCCAAGCCGATTTCGCCGCTGACTTCTTCGACCAGCAGCAGGCTTACGGTGAAATCGTCGACCGCGACGCAGTACGCTCCGGTCAGACCCTGGACCCGGGCGGTTTCCTTGCCGCTGACGCCGAGTAACTCGGCGCGTTCACACCAAGCATCCTGCAATCACTGACGCCGCGACTCATGAAGGAACAAAACCATGAAAACGATCCTGAGCATCTTCGCCGCCGCTTCCGTCTTCGCAGCTGCCTCCGTTGCCCAAGCGGACTTCTCCGCCGACTTCTTCGACCAGCAGCAGACATACGGTGAAAACGTCGACAACAACGCTGCGGGCAGCAGAACGACCTTCGACCCGTATGGCTTCTTCAGCACCGCCACCGACTAATTTCTCAATGCTGTTGAAATGAACGACGAGGCCAATACTGGTAAAAGGAGGTCAGACCTCAAACGACTGACCTTCAACTTCCACGTCCGCGGTGCTCTAGCCGCCAGCAAGCCCGCCTTCCCTGAGGCCATCGAACAGCGCCTGCACGGCGATCGCAGCCAGCAGTATGCCGAATACTCGCATCAAAACACGCTGTGCGGTCACTCCGAGAAAACGCGCCAGCTCAGGCGCGATAAGAAGCAGACCGAGAGTCATCGCCATAACGGCCCCAAGTCCCGCGAGAACACCGGCTAATTGAACGACGCCACCGCCCGCTTGGGCCGCCAACAAAATACCTGCACTCATCGCCCCAGGTCCCGCAAGCAACGGCGTCGCCATCGGAAAAACCGCCAGATCGTCCTTGTGCAACGCCTCTTCACCCTCTTTCGGAGTGAGTTTTGACGCGCTATTGGGCCGCGAGAAGATCATATCGAGCGCGATGAGGCCGAGGATCGCCCCACCGGCGGTCTTCAATGCCGCAATTGTGACGCCCAGCCTCGCCAACAGCGGTTGTCCGAACAGCGTGAAGACGAGCAGAACGGCACTTGCGATCAAAACCGCCTTGAAGGCCACTCGGCGGCGCTCATCCGAGCCCATGTCACTTGTGAAGGCCGCATAAAGCACGGCGGCCTCGACCGGCCCGACCGTCGCGAAAAAAGTCGTGAAACTGGTCAGCGCGATATCGAGAAAAGACATTATTTCGCGCCCTCATACTTGTTAGCCGAGTCAGCAAGCGGCTGCCAAACATCTGATTCGCCGCAGTTTTTCAATGACTGTTACACCATTACCCCGGTAGCATGACGAGCAGGTATTGTGAGTCGCAAATCTATAAAACCGTGCTGATTCATCGACCACGAAGGAGATGTATATGGGAACATCCGACTTCGCCCGCATCCTCGAAGGCTATTCGCTAACCACGGCGGAGATTCTCTACCGGATGCCGGATCACCAAGCGCTGCTTCAGACGTTTATCTGGCAGGAATTGGATTTACACCCACGCTTTCCGAGATTGCGCAGTTTTCTCGATTTCTGGGAAGCCAACCTGGATGGCCCGCTTTTCAAGGTCACCGTGAGCCACAGTCGGCTGGTTTCTCCCGCCCAGGTGCGGTTACTTGACGGCGAATACCGGCTGAACTGAAGTATATCCCCGGCAAAAAACCGGGTGATTTGCCGCGCCGCCGGCCTGCGCGAGCCACTCAGGAGCGCCAGCAGTGGGCGATAGCCATTGCCTAAGGTATGATCCTTGTCCTTAAGCACCATCGTATGGTCTAGCTGAAACTGCCAGGCGCCCGCGCCCTTAACGAACATTCACTTGACCACACCCCGGGCGCACTTGATCGTACGAAATCGCAGCGAGACCAACCGACGAGTTTCGCCGCAACCACCACTTCACAATAAAAACAGGGATTCGGCGCGCGTATGAGCATGATCACGGAGACCGACGAGTCGATTGTTCCGCGCCTGGAGGCCGCCTCCGAGCGCGTAAAGGCCGCGCATCGCAGTGCCGCCACGGTTATTTTTGGTCAGGACGAGGTCATCGAGCGGGCGTTGATTACGATCCTCTCAGGCGGCCACGCCTTGCTGATAGGGGTTCCCGGTCTCGCCAAAACGCTACTGGTTGAGACGTTGGGCACGGTGTTGGGTCTCGATGCAACGCGCGTGCAGTTCACGCCCGACTTAATGCCCTCAGACATCATTGGCTCCGAGGTTCTCGACGAAGTCCCCGGTCAGCAGCGGTCGTTCCGGTTCATCAAAGGCCCTGTCTTCACACAGCTCCTGATGGCCGACGAGATCAATCGCGCCTCGCCAAAGACGCAATCGGCGCTGCTTCAGGCGATGCAGGAACATCACGTCTCGGTCGCTGGCGTTCGCCACGATATCCCAGAGCCGTTCCATGTCCTCGCAACCCAGAACCCGCTCGAGCAGGAAGGAACCTACCCGCTTCCCGAAGCCCAGCTCGACCGCTTCTTGCTGCAAGTCGACGTTGGCTATCCCGATAGCGCCGCCGAAAGACGCATGCTGCAGGCGACAACGGGCACCCAGGAAACGCGTCTAACCCCCGTCCTCTCTGCTGAAGAATTGATGGGCATCCAGCGCCTGGTGCGCCAGATGCCTGTCCCCGATCGTGTCATCGACGGGATTCTTCAACTCGTCAGATCTGCCCGTCCCGAACCCGATGGTTCCAGAGAGATCGATCAATTCGTCAACTGGGGCCCCGGTCCGCGTGCCAGCCAAGCATTGATGTTGGCGGTCCGCGCCAAGGCCTTGCTCGATGGCCGCCTTGCTCCCTCCCTCGATGATGTCATCGAGCTTGCAAAACCCGTCCTGAAGCACCGGATGGCGCTGAACTTCACTGGTCGGGCAGAAAAAAAGGATCTCGAAGAGATCATTGACGGGCTATCAAGGATGGCAGGATAAGCCACACATGGTTGCGCGCGTCGAGACGCAGGACAAAGCCAATATCGGGCAGGTCGTCGAGATCGAATCGGCGGCGCACGCTTTGGCTGAGCGGTTGCCCGAGCTCATGCTCGAGGCGGCTCGCATCTCCCATACCGTCATCCACGGCGTGCACGGCCGGCGTCGCGCGGGACCAGGCGAGACCTTTTGGCAATTCCGTCAATACGAACCCAACGATTCAGCCGGCCTGATAGATTGGCGCCGCACGGCATCTGCCAGCCACGTCTATATTCGCGAGCGCGAGTGGGAAGCCGCTCACACTATATGGCTGTGGCCTGACCTGTCCGCATCGATGCATTTCCAAAGCTCGCTCGCGCCTGAGTCAAAACGCGACCGCGCCCTGGTTCTCATGCTCGCGGCCGCCGAACTGTTGGTTCGCGGCGGCGAACGTGTTGGTCTGTTGGGACTACCCGAGGACCCGACAGCCAGCCGCAGGGCAACGGCCCGGCTCGCCGAAGCCATCCTCTCCCACTCCGAAAATCCAGCACTGACGTCTGGTCTACCACCTCCTGCCCGCATCGGCCGTTTTTCAGGCGCCGTCCTGATCAGCGATTTTCTCGACCCCTTGGAAGATATCGGCGAAGCCTTGAAGCACCTTGCCGGCGCGGACATTTCCGGCCACCTTATCCAAGTTCTCGATCCTATTGAGGAATCTCTCGCCTTCGAAGGCCGCATCGAGTTCATCGATCCCGAGCGTGAACTGAACTGGACCGGTGATCGCGTAGAAAACCTGCGCGAGGAATACCAGAAACGCCTGCAAAAACATCGCGACGGACTTCGTGATCTCGCTAACCGTCTCGGTTGGAGCCTGCTGGTCCACCATACCGACCGGCCAGCGACGGAACCGATGCTGAATCTCATCACGAGACTGCAAGATGGTGGGAGGCACCCGGTATGAGCTTTGGTGCTCTAGCCTTCCTAAGCCCATGGCTGCTCGCTGGCCTTGCCGCATTGCCGCTGATTTATTGGCTGCTGCGCACCACGCCTCCGATGCCGCAAAAAATCCTATTTCCAGCGACGCGGATTCTCGCCGACCTGGAAAACCGCGAAAAAACCCCGGCCAAGACACCGTGGTGGCTGCTTCTACTGCGGCTACTTGCTGCCGCTCTGATCATCCTGGCTCTCGCCGAACCAATCCTCAATCCCGAACGCCAGACGACGCTGGAAGGTTCAGGCCCGCTCGTCATTGCCGTCGACAACGGCTGGGCCGCGGCGCCAGGTTGGGATAACCGCAAAGGTATGATTGATCGCTTGATTACCACGGCCGAGCAGCAATCTCGCCCCGTTCTGATTTTGCCGACCGCCGGGCTGAACGCCAATATCGCCAAGATCGAGGCACCCGCCGCGGCCAGAACGACCGCGCGCGCCCTGGTGCCGCTTCCCTTCCAGCCTAATCGCGCAAGTGCCGGCGAAGCGCTCAAAGATTTGCTCGCCGCCTCTTCAGCCGATGGCACCAGCGTGGTTTGGCTGACCGACGGTATCGATCACACCGAAAAGAGCGGCGAATTCGCCGAAACTCTAGCGCGCGCGGCTGACGGCGGCACATTCGCCGTCATCTCCGATCCAGCCGGTGCCGAGCCCCTTGCACTCGAGGCGAGGGTTTCTGCCGACGGTGGCCTCGAAGCGCGCATCCTACGTGCTACCGGCGGCCTGATTGAAGGACGTCTTGACGCGTATTCCGCGCGAAGCGAGCTACTGGGAACGGCGCAATTCACGCTGGCGCCAGGTGAGCAATCGACCATTACCGACTTCGATTTGCCGCTCGAACTGCGTAACCAAGTCACCCGCATCGCTATCTCCAGACAGCAATCCGCTGGCGCCGTCAGCCTGCTCGACGCCCGCGCTCGCCGCCAGCGCATTGGCCTTATCTCAGGCGAATCCCGTGAACAGGCGCAACCGCTTCTGGCCCCATTTTATTACATTGAAAAGGCGCTCGGTCCGACTGCCGAAATCGTCAAGTCGAAAGACAAAAACGTTGCCGCCGGTATCGAGGACGCGTTGAAGCAAAACGCCAGTGTTCTAATCCTGGCTGATATCGGCACGTTGACTAATGAAGCCAGCGAGGCCACCTCCGCGTGGGTTGAAAAGGGTGGTCTGCTGGTCCGCTTTGCTGGACCGCGCCTGGAAAAAGGCGGCGACGACCTCCTACCCGTCCCGTTGCGAATTGGCGGACGGACACTCGGCGGAGCCTTGTCCTGGTCAACCCCGCAGAAACTAAACCCCTTCGCGGACAGTAGCCTGTTCGCTGGTCTAGACGTACCTGATGAAGTAACCATCAAACGCCAGGTGCTCGCCGATCCCTCACAGATCGGGACAGACGTCAGCGTCTGGGCGCGCCTTGAGGACGGCACACCCCTCGTCACCGCCGCCAAACGTGGCGACGGCTTGGTCGTGCTGTTCCACATTACCGCCAACACCGACTGGTCGAACATGCCGATCTCAGGACTATTTGTCGAAATGCTGAACCGCATCATCAGCCTTGGCCGCCTCGGTGGCCCGACGTCCGGTGAGATCTCCGGTGCCGCCGCTGTCGACGCCGCCCAAGGCGCCACCGACGGCGGTACATTGAGCCCCTTCGAAACCCTCGACGGCTTTGGACAACCAGTTCCTCCACCGCCCACCGCCCGTGCCATTCCGGTAGGACGGTTCTCCACCGTCATCGCAAGCGCCGACCACCCGCCAGGCTACTACGGCTCAGCCGGCGCGCCTCGCGCGCTCAATATCATCCAGCCTAAGACGCAGCTGAACCCCCTAGCCACGCTTCCTGCCAGCACCACCAGGATGGGGTACGCAAGCACTGAAGCCCAGCCCCTGAAGCCCTGGTTGTTGGCAGCTGCAATGGCCTTGATCCTGCTCGACATGATTGCCGTCCTCCTCATGCAGGGTGGGACAAGCCTGTTCCGAAAAGGCTCCGGCAGAATCCGAGCTTCAATGATTGTAATCGGTGTCCTCTCTACGGCTGCGGCGTTCGCAACGTCGCCGTCGCCGGCTATGGCGCAGTCGGTCGGCGCCCTCGAAGCCCGCGCCTTACAGGCGACCGGAGATGTCACATTCGGCTACGTCATGACTGGCAACTCACGCGTCGACGAGACCAGCCGAGTTGGTCTGGCAGGCTTGTCACGCGTCTTGAAGCTCCGCACAGCGGTCATCCCGGGCGAACCCATGCCGGTCAACATCGTGACCGACGAAATCTCATTCTTCCCGGTCCTGTATTGGCCGATCGAACCCGATGCAGACCCGCTGCCAGAAAAAACACTCGGCAAGATCGACGCCTACATGAAACAGGGCGGCATGATCATCTTTGATACACGCGATCAGGGAACCGGTATGCCTGCCGGCCTACCCACCTCCGGACGCGACCAGACACCGCTGCAAAGCATCGTCGGCAAACTCGACATTCCGCGCCTTGAGCCGGTCCCCGAGGGCCATGTTCTAACCAAATCCTTCTACCTGCTACGCCAATTTCCAGGCCGCTGGGACGGCGGTCAGCTTTGGGTTGAAGCGGGCGGCGTACCCGATGCCGCCGCACCGCGTGAGGCACGCCGCGCCGACGGCGTCACATCGATCCTTATCACCTCCAACGATTTCGCTTCCGCCTGGGCCCTGGACCCGCGTGGACGCCCCCTCTACCCCACCGTTCCCGGAGGTGAGAACCAACGCGAAATGGCGTTTCGCACCGGTATCAACATCGTCATGCACGCATTGACCGGCAACTACAAAGCCGATCAGGTGCACGTTCCAGCCTTGCTGGAACGTCTTGGCCAATAGCGGAGCCAACGCCTCTATGAACTGGTCGATTGACTTCGCCCCCTTGATTCCAATGCCGCTGTACTGGGGGCTCATAGTCATGGCGGTAGTGCTCATTGGGCTGTTGTTCCTGCGCCGCACGCGAGGCGCATCGCTGCGAAGCCTTGCCGTGATCGCCATGCTGCTTGCGCTCGCAAACCCAACCCTGCGCGAAGAAGAACGCGACTATCTGGCCAATATCGCCATCGTTGTCGTCGACGAAAGCACCAGCCAAGCCCTTGCAGGACGTCCAGAGCAAACCGCCGCCATCCGCACCGAACTCGAAACTCGTCTCGGCCGGATCGATAATCTCGACGTCAAATGGGTGACCGCCAAGTCGGGAACCGACGGCCGCGCCACTGGCACAGAACTGTTCGCGGCTCTCAATAATGCCTTGGCTAATACCCCGCCTGACCGCATCGCTGGCGCCATCATGATCACCGACGGCCAGGCCCACGATGTCCCAGAAAAAGCCGCCGCCTTGGGCTTCGACGCCCCCGTTCATGCGCTGCTGACCGGCCGCCCCGGCGAATTTGACCGCCGCATCGAGATACTGACAGCCCCGCGTTACGGCATCGTCGGTCAGTCCCGCGACATCGAATTGCGCGTCGTTGAAACCGGCAAGACTGGAACCAGAAGCGCCGCCGCCCGCTTAAAGATTCGCCGCGAAGGCCAGCCCGACGAGACCCGCATCACTACAATCGGCCGCAAGGAAATAATCGAGTTGCCCTTTCCTCACGCAGGCACAAATATCCTCGAAGTTGAGCTGGAAACCGCCGATGGTGAACTCACCCCCGCCAACAACCGCGTCGTTGTCGCTGCCGAGGGTGTTCGCGAAAACCTGCGCGTCCTGCTGGTATCCGGTGAACCGCATGCCGGAGAACGCACTTGGCGCAACCTCCTGAAATCCGATGCCGCAGTTGATCTGGTCCACTTCACAATTCTTCGGCCGCCCGAAAAGCAGGATGGCACCCCAATCAACCAGCTCTCCCTGATTGCCTTCCCGACGCGTGAGTTGTTTTCCGACAAGATCAATGACTTCGACCTCATCATTTTCGACCGCTACAAGCATCGCGGCATTCTGCGCCTCAGCTATTACGACAACATCGCCCGTTATGTGAACGAACATGGCGGCGCCGTACTAATCGCCGCCGGTGACGATTTTGCTGGCCGCTTCAGCCTGTACCGCACCCCGCTCAGCCCTGTCATACCTGGCATGCCTCTCGGCCATGTCATCGAAAAACCGTTCAAACCGAAGCTGTCCGATGACGGCGCCCGCCACCCGGTAACGCGCGATCTACCCGGCGCCGGCTCCAAGGATAGCGATCCAAGTTGGGGCCGCTGGTTCCGCCAGGTCGATGTCAATGTCCGCACCGACCGCGGTCGCATTCTGATGACCGGAGCTGATGATAAACCGTTGCTCGTTCTCGATCGTCGCGGTAACGGCCGGATCGCCCTATTGACCTCGGACCACGCCTGGCTTTGGGCTCGCGGCTTCGAAGGCGGCGGCCCGCACTCCGATCTCTTGCGCAAGTTATCGCACTGGCTGATGAAAGAGCCCGATCTCGAAGACGAACGCCTTATCGCCAGCGCCAAAGGCCTTGACCTCACCGTCGAGCGTCACTCGATGTCCGAGACGATCGATCCGATCACGCTTCTCACACCGGGAGGCAAAAAAGTCAAAATCGAGCTCCAGCCGTCCTCGCCAGGCATTTGGCGTGGCACCATCAAGGTCGACCTACCCGGACTGTACAAGGCCGAAACCGACGCCCTCCCGCCCATCGGCAAACTCTCCGCCGTTGCCTATGCGGGTACCGAAGACACCCGCGAAATGAGCGAAGTCACCGCCACAGACAAAAAGCTCAAATCAATCGCCGAAGAAACCGGCGGTGGAACCGCTTGGACGAAATCCGCCGGACTATTGGCAAGCAGCGACCCGGCCTCGGTCACCATCCCACGCATCTCCATGTTGAAGAATGCCCGTGTGCTCGCAGGCTCCGGTTGGCTCGGCCTCAAGGATCGTCAGGCCTTCGTCACTCGCGGCGTTAAACTCACCCCGATGTTCACGGGCTTCGCAGCCCTTGCGGCTTTGCTCGGCCTAATGTCGCTAGCATGGTGGCGCGAGGGTCGTTAGAGGCGCCGGATCGTGTGGGGCGAGTGTCGTAGCGGCACCTCAACCTCAACGAGACGTCGGCCCAAAGCCCTGCCTCCGCAGGTCACTTGTAAAGTGCTGCCTGAGCGAAAGGGCAACCGAGATTTTCTTTCTATGATGGCAAACGTAAGTGGCGTCTTTGTCCACCTCCGCCACTTGCGCGACGTCACGCCTCACTTCAGCGCTGCACAGACCAGCAAATCCCACGCTCACGCCATTTCCCAATAAAGTCGGATAACTTCCGCAATGCATTTGCGGCCGTTTGAAACTTTGATTAACGCCCGCCATTTCGGTCGCCCACTGTCTCGATTGCCGCAAATCCCACTGGTGCCAATCGGTGAGCGGTCATCGTTTTCTATCCTCTTTGCACCGTTTCATTCCGAAATTTGCGCAACTCACCGTACCTTCCCCAGAAAACCATTTGCATTTAGCGGACCAAATCGCATGACCTTGGCCTTCCACATTATCCGGGCAGCCCATGCTTCGGGCACGCATCATAAACTGGCACTGGATGCTCTGCGCCATTTGCGCGGCCCCACCGCACCGGAATGGCGGCGCTTCTTCCTGGCCAATGCAAAGCATTATGTTGAAGGGTCGAAAGCTCCCGACAAGGAGTTCAAGGATTTCAAGAATCACGTCCTCCATCCCTCCGACGATTACTGGGGCGGTGCGCCAGAAAAGGCTCGCAACTGGTACCGCCATCTGGTCGAAGCGCTGCAGACCAAAAACTGGAGCGAAGCCGCCTGGTGCGCCGGCATCCTTTCGCACTACTACACCGATCCCGTGCAACCTTTTCACACCGCCCAGTCAGAGGCAGAGAACGCCATCCACCGCGCCACCGAGTGGTCAATCAGCAAATCTTACGAGGCGCTGGTCTCCGAAGCCCTTCGGCGAGGGGCTACGGCGGCTCCGTTTCCGGCAACCGGCGAGAATTGGCTGCAGGACTATGTCTGTCTGGGCGCGGAAACCAGCCACCAGCATTACGAACGTCTGCTCGCGCACTACGACATCAACGTTGGTGTCGTTTCGCCGGAAAAAGGCCTCGACTCAGTTAGCCGCCACCTGATCGGCGACTTGTTGGTATTCGCTAAAACCGGCTTCGCGCACATTCTCGACCGAGCAATTCAGGATGCTGGAGTTGAACCGCCAAAGGTCAACGTCGCCGCCAAAAGCCTGCTCTCCACACTAAAGATTCCGGTCCGCAGAGTTCTGAACCGAATCGAAGATGCTGAGACGCGCCGAGAAGTGGAAGCCATGCACGATGAACTGCAGGCGACCGGTCGCGTCGAAAAATCCCTTCCGGCAGACGACCGTGCCATCCGCGAGCTTTTCAAAGCTGAAGTCCTCACCCCCCGCGCGGCGAGCCGCTCCGCCGAGCGTGCCAAACGGCTCAAAAGCGGACGCGACAAGTCTGCGCGTCAAAACCTATTGGGAATTGCCCCCGCCATACACACCCCCCCGAGGGATGCCGAACCCTCCCCCTTGCCGGAAATCTCAGCCCGAAAAACAGAACCCCGCGAACTTCGCCATTACCTTGAACGCGATAGCGACGTTGAGGCCGGCCCTTCGATCGGCCGAGTAATGGCAGATCGCCTGAGCCCATTAGGCGTCCTGAAAGTATCGGATCTTCTCGAAGCGGCTCCCGCCAAGCTTGCAGCCGCCCTCGCTGATAGCCGCATCACGGAATCCACCGTTAGCCGTTGGCAGGCTGAAGCACGCTTAATGCTTTCGATCCCCGGTCTGCGCGTTTCGCAATCGAAACTGCTGGTCGGTGCGGGATACCGCTTCAGCGAAGATATCGCGGAGGCAGAACCGCAAGAACTTTCGGCCGCCATCCTTGCCTTCGCCGCGACCCAGGCCGGTCAGAGAATGTTACGGGACGGCGAGCCGCCTGACGTCGAACAGATCAAGACCTGGATTGATGCTGCCCACGCCACGTCTCAGGCAGCGTAAGCCGTCAGCGGTTTCACTTGTCGAGGTTTATCCCGCCTATCGGCTTTCGTTTTGGTTGCAGCACGACAAACAAAAACGCCACCAGAACGATCATGAAAATTCCACCCAGCGTCCAGAACGTCGCGCCACTCCCCGCGA
Source organism: uncultured Alphaproteobacteria bacterium (assembly GCA_963753045.1). GTDB lineage: Bacteria > Pseudomonadota > Alphaproteobacteria > Rhizobiales > Hyphomicrobiaceae > Filomicrobium. The sequence goes on along the minus strand of CAVWAT010000008.1, from coordinate 199,061 downwards.
GCCGCACGGCGTAATCGATAATCGTCTGATAGTTCGCCGCCGCGACTAAAGAGCCAACCACACCGGCCATTCGGCCCACGTTCTCAAAGTCCCTATCGGCCTGGTCGTAGGACTTGAAGAAGTAGAACACCAAGAGCAGTGCCCACAGAACATATGCGGCCAGGATCACTGGTGAAACATCACGATAGACGCTCGCATGGCCCGTGCCATATAGCAGTCCCGACGATTGCAGGAACGCCAGGTTCATCAGCGGCCACACCAGCATAGCAGCCGCACCGATCAGCACACCGCGCTGCAGCTTGTTTAGATACGCCTCATAGTGCGCTTCCAACGTTTTATGCCGGATCACCAGTAGGATTGCGATCGTGAAGACAATCAGCAAAAAGAACACCTTGAAGGGCAGCAAATAGCGGTGCGCTAGCCCGGTGATCGCCCGGTTCTCATCCTCCAGATACATCCTGGACAAAGTCGCGGAGAACCGTTCCTGCGCCTTGCAGCAGCTTTCCGCATCGACAAGACTCCGCGTCACGAAGCAATACCGCTTCGCATTGCGCTCGGGGTGATCACCAATCAGCGGGTCCGGCGCACAATCGCGGACAAATTTCGACATTCCCGCGCGCTTTTTCGCTTCCGCACGCACGGAAGCCAGTGAACTAACCACCGGCGCACGCTGACATGCCCCGCCAGATTGTGCACATCCCTTCGGCTCGCCCCGATCCAGCTCTAAAACACCAGGCTTGATTTCAAACATCGACTTCAGCCTGTCGCCGCCGCCACCGAGAATACTGCCCGCGACGAGGGCAAGCAGGATCGCAACCATGTAGCCGATCAGGAACCGGACTTTACCGTTCGTCACATACTTCCAATACAGGTCAACGAGAATACAGGCCGGCACATACAGCGCGATCAGCGCCAGTATTCCGAAAGTCGGAAAGAAGACAAAAAGGTGCGAATAGTACGCCGCCAGCGCAGTCCAATCCGTCCCGGCATTGGCACCGAAATTGGAGTCAACACCGAACTCGTAATACAGAACCGCCGTGGTCGCGATAAACGACAAACCAAGAATGATAAAGTTCAGCGCAACAAAGATGCGTGCCCCAGCTGTCATACTAAGCCCTCGTAGAGTATCGGTCGGGCAGTAACGAAGCGCGTTGCTGAGCTGGTGACAAGCGGGATTCGTCCTGCCAAGAAGCTGAATTCGAGAATCAGACAGCAAATCACTCACAAGCTGTGGCTATGTCGGCACGGTCGCGCCTCGTTTGAGCATTAACCAGCGCACCGAAGCCAGACCAATGTGACGACCCAGGAGCCAACTCCATGACCGCCCGCACCTATTCAGCCAACCTGCTCAGCCTATGCACCGGACTCCTGGTCATCGGCCTCATTCTCCACTTCGGCGCCGGCAGCCGCTGGTTCAGCTTCTACGGTTGGGCATCATTGGCTCTCATTGCAGTAACGATCGGCGGCACGCTGATTTTCAAGCGCTATCGAACACTCGGCCTACGCCGCTGGCCTGCGTTGCTGGTTATGTTTCTGATCGCCTCGGCTTGCCTTATACAAATCGGGTTTTGGGCAATGTTCTTCTCCACCGACGCCCAAGGCCTGGCTTTGGCTGCCGGTCGCTCAATGATCCTGCCGTTGATCGAGCCCTGGCTACCCCTGGCGGGCGGAATATCCGCCATTGCAGTCGTTTGGTTGCTGGGCCGTGGCGTCTATGACAATTGAGCGCCGACAGGTTAACGACCCAGATTGAGCCACAGGGCCTTGCCCACCAACCAAACCAATCCCAGCCAAAAATCCCTGACGGAGTTCCGATGGACAGCGACAAACTGAAGGCACTGCAAGCACCACTCAAAGACCGTTACCGGATGGAACCCGCCTCTGCGGTAATAACGCTCAAAGCCGAGGGACGGCTGGGCGAAGGTGTGAGCTGCTCATTGCAAACCCACAAAGCTCTTGTCGAAGCCGGGCTCCACCCTGCAACCGGCGGTAACGGCTTGGAGGCGTGTTCCGGTGACATGCTTCTGGAAGCCTTGGTCGCCTGCGCCGGTGTCACGCTAAAGGCGGTTGCCACGGCCCTCGAACTGCCGCTCGCCTCGGGCACCGTTACAGCAGAAGGCGATTTGGATTTTCGTGGCACATTGGGCGTCGACCGCGATGCCCCCGTCGGCTTTCGCGCCATTCGCCTGCGCTTCGATCTAACAGGCGATCTGTCCGACGAGCAGAGAGCAACGCTGGCCAAACTAACGGAGCGATATTGCGTGGTTTACCAGACGGTTCGCCAGGCCACGGCGGTTGACACGTTTTTTCTGTGTACGCATGATTAGTTCGTTGAATAGACGCAGCCGCGCACCAACTTGTAACGGAGATTTCACAGACACACCGCTTCGCCAACCTGCACCAAAAGCGGCAACGTCGCTCGACAATGCCCCGACGAAGGGGCATGTTGCATTCACAGCGGGAAGCCATCGTTGAGGGAGAGACATCGTGTTCGGGCGTAGCAATCAAGATCAACCGCCGCCACCAATCGGCACCCCCGCCAATCAATCCAGTCCGCAGCCGTCGCCCGCCGACTCCGCGGCTTACATGTCAACATCCCCTCCCTCCACTGCTAGCACCGCATCCGTCATTGGCGAGGACGTTTCTATTGTCGGACAGAAAATCACCGTCATTGCGCAAAACAGTGTGCAGGTGAATGGTTGCATTGAGGGCGACATCAACGGACAAGAGGTCATCGTCGGCCCGAGCGGTAAAGTGACCGGCACCGTAACCGCCAACCTGATCAAGGTCGAAGGTGAGATCCAGGGAGCCTTGAAGGGTGCATCGGTCGTACTGATGCCGACTGCACGTGTCGATGGCGACATTTTCCATCAAAAGCTGGCGATCTCTGAAGGCGCAAAGTTCGATGGACGCGTCCGCCGGCCACAGGACGTCACAGAGGTCACGCCGAACCTCGACCCTGCCTCATCACTGCAAGGATCCGCAAAGCAAGACTGACAGGCGTCCGCACTTGATTAGTTCACGCGAAACGCGCGAGTGAGGGGCTGAATACACGATGTATTCTGCCCCCCGTTAGAACAGCTGCGAACGTTTAGAACCCGCCGCCACGACCTTGCGGCGTGATAGTCTCACAATTATTCCGCACCCGAATATCTTGGCCGACAAATTGGCAAACTTCGCGCTTCTTGTTGGGGTTGTTACAGAATCTCCCGAGCGCTCACCCGCGTGCCGTATTCCCTGGCAACTTGAGCCAGATAGTTGTCTTGGCAAAAGGGCGTCGCCATCCGCTGGCCATCAACAATCTGATAGCCATTCTTGCAAGCAATGCGGGCCACAGCCGGGTCGGAAGGAACAGCCGCTATTGCCAACACACCTACCGCCGCTGCAAGAGCAACAGTATTATTCATCACCATAACTCCTCTAAATACACGGCACTCTGACTCAATTTGACAGTGCGAAGGACGCCGCCGCGCAAATCATAAGTGTCACAATGACACCAGCTTTGAATCGGAACAAGGCAACCCCAGCAACAATGGAAAGAACGGCTGCTCGCCAGTCGATTGATTGAAGTATCGGTACGTCGAGCGTGACCGGACCGATTTCAATTCGCCCGAACTGTCCAAACAGCACCCGCAAACCAAACCACAAGCTGAGATTTAAGATGACACCGACCACAGCGGCCGTGACCGCCGCCAAAGCTGCTCTCAAACGCACCGCATGCTGCAACTGCTCGACGTACGGTGCGCCCGCGAAAATCCAAAGGAAACAGGGCGTAAAGGTCGCCCATAACGTAACCGCGGCGCCCGCGATCCCCATCAGGAGCGACGCACCTCCGGCCTCGCGATAGGCCGCCAGAAACCCAACGAATTCCGTCACGAGAATAAGCGGCCCAAGCGTCGTTTCAGCGAGGCCCAAACCATCCAGCATCTCGCCCGCGTTGAGCCAGCCGTACCCCTGAACCACCTCTTGCGCCATATAGGCCAGCACCGCGTAAGCCCCACCAAACGTGACCACAGCAAGCTTGGAAAAGAACAGCCCCAGTTTCACCAATATGTGATCATCGCCGAGCACAATCCATAAGACCGCCAGCGGCCCCAACCAGATCGCCAACCAATCGCCAACCAAGTCGCGACCGTAACAAGCGTTCGCGGCGGCGCGGCCGCGGGCACAGACATCGCGCCCTCTGGCGCCAACGCTGCGACGCCCTCCCCAGATCGCCACGATGAAACTACGCCGATCATCGCTGCCGCAAGGACCACCACGGGAAACGGCACATTGAAGAAAAACAGCGCCGCAAACGACAGCCCGGCCAACAGCCAATGCTCTTTTGTTTGCAACGCGCGTCGCGCGAGCCGGATCAAAGCCTCAAGTACGATCGCCAGGACCGCTGCCTTGACACCCAGAAACAAGACCTCCATCGCCGGAAGCTGCCCGTAGAGCGCGTAGATTACTGACAGGGCAAGCATCAAGATCGCCCCAGGCATCACGAAAAGAAGTCCCGCTGCCAATCCGCCCCTGACCCCATGCATACGCCAGCCGGCGTAAGTCGCCAGTTGCATCGCCTCCGGACCAGGCAGCAGCATGCAGAAATTTAGGGCGCTCAAGAATTGCCGCTCAGCAAGCCAACGTCGCTCATCGACTAGCACCCGGTGCATCAGCGCGATCTGCGCCGCCGGTCCCCCAAACGACAACAACCCGATCTTCAACCAAACGCCGAGTGCCTCGGTGAAGGTGACGGACGCACTGACTTCCTCCCTCTTCGTATCGATCTCAGCCGCGCTCCCAATCACCCTTCTGTGCACCGCCCTAAACGGCAGTAATTAGCGCAGCTAACTCAACTTAATGAAGGACACCAGCATGGATTGAGGGCACCACCAGCAAGCCAAGCAACCTCTCCGCAGTCCAGCGCGGTAGACCGACGGCTTTGGGAGCGAACTCAGCAAAACCAGTCCATCTGCTTCGCAACTGCGAGAGGACGCTGCGACCTGCGGTCACAGTCCGCTCACGACGCATGGCGAAAAGCTCATTGATTTCAGCGCCCACTGGAGCCTGTTGAAACAAACATCACAATCTGAAAGCTTGACCTCATCCTGCTTCGGGTGTGACTTCGCCGCCGCCAGCAAGGAAGGCGAGTCGCAGTTTGCGTCATGCATTCCTGATTAGTTAGACGGCAGATATGGTTCTGGCATTATGTTGCGTTGGCATCTTAGTTCAGGGGCCCGTCGGACGGGCGGTCCAAGCGCCAAAATAGTGAATTCCTACAGGTATCGAATGTTCTGTTCGGTGATAGTTGGAATGTTGCGTCGCAGCACTGCCGCCTGTGCAGGGAGAATTAGATGCGCACGATCATTTTCTCAATCGTTGTCTTATTGACCTTTGGAACATTCGCAGCCCAAGCCGCCTCTGGCTCCTGGAGTTGCAACGGACCAAGCTATGCCTGCAATGGCAATAGCTACAAAACGGTCAAGACCAAAGCTTCCAAGAAGAAAACGTACAGCAGCAAAAAGAGCTATACGAAGAAGACAAACCCCAAGAAGAGCTACTCTAAGAAAACCTACAGCAAGGGTAAAAAAAGCTACACGAAGAAAAGCTCGAAAAAGAGCTACGGCAAGTCAGGCGGCAAGCTCTCCGGCAAGGCGTCATTCTACTGGCAGCCCCAGCGCGTGGCTTCCGGCGGTTGGTTCAACCCGAAAGCCATGACCGCCGCTCACAAGACGCTGCCCTTCGGCACCCGCGTCCGCGTAACCAACAAGCATAACGGCCGCTCGGTTGTCGTCCGCATCAACGACCGCGGCCCTTACATCAAAGGCCGCATCATCGATCTGTCGAAAGCGGCAGCCTACAAAATCGGCATGCAGAACGCTGGCGTTGTTCCGGTAACCGTGGCGGTTCTTAGCAGCAAATAAGCGTCATTGCATCGAACGCAATTGAGGTGAAGGGGCGCTGACATTCCGGCAGCGCCCCTTTTTTATGTGTTCACGCGCAACCGGCCGAGTTCCCGGCGGTCCGTTGCAAAATACCAGACCTCGCCCATAACCGGCTCCACAGGAAAGGCGGGTGCCAGCCGGCGGTCTCAAAAACCAGCCGGCACCCAGATCCCGTCGCCTAGTCCGAACAAGCGGCGGAACCCTAGAAAATGGTGGCACAGGATAATTGGTGCTCTCGCCTCCCGACGCGCCACCGACAGAAAATTACTAGGTGATGAAAACTGAAATTGGTTACTCTTCCGCGTTTCATGTCACCATGAGCAAGACGCCCGAGCCACTTTCACCAATCGCCCGTCATTTGTCTGAGCCTGCCCTGGAACGGCGCAAAAGGGCAGCCTACGACCACCTTATCAGCGGTAGTTTCAGCCAACGCAACATCACCGCCGATTGTTGATTGCACAGGCCCTGCATTCTCCGATAATTACCGCTAGCAGACCGCAAGATCGCACCGCTGTTCCATAGGGCACACATTTCCAAATGCCCTCCCGAGTGAGGCCCGATGCCGGAGCACACCATTCCAAATGAACGCGCCGCCGCGATCGCACGAATTCGTACGGCTATGATCGAAAAAAAGATGACACAGGCTGAACTCGCCGACACCGCCTGCTGTCATGAAAAGACCGTACAGAACCTGATCGCCGGTCGTCAGGTCCGCGACCAGACCCTGTTCGATGTCTGCGCGGTACTGGGCCTCGACTTCGAAGCAATCAAAGAGGCCTGGAGTGCCGCCGCCGTCTCCGGCCCGATGGAGCTAAGGGGCGAAGGCGGGCTTGTCGCACCGGTCTATATGGGCGCATACACCAAGGCTGGCGTCGACCACTACATCGGAACCTATCTCACGGTTCGGCCGTCGTTTTCCAAACCTGGGTCCTATGTCGCCTACCGCACCGACATCATCTGGGATCCAGCATGGCCGAGCCTGCTGTTTGAGGAGAGCGACCGGCCCGACATCGCCTACCAGCATCGTGGAAGAATTTACGTCCCCACGTCTTCCATGTTCGTCCACCTGGTTTCACTGACCAAGGGCGCGATGCGAATGGTGATGATCTCCCAACTCGATCAGACGGGACATATGCGCGGCCTCATCACAACGCTCAACAAACAAGGTGCGGTTCTGATCCCGGTCTCCGCGCCGATCGTCTATGTCAAACGCGAAGATATCGACGCCGAACAAGACCTTGGCGAGGTGGGGTCTGTGCACGCCCGGCACGAAACTTACCAGTCGTTGATCCGGGAAACCGCAGCCGATGGCTACGCAAAGCTGATCAGCTAACGCTATCGCAGCACTTCAGGCGCGTTGCCGCACCGGCTGCTCTTCTTCCTTGCCGAGCCCAGCTTCCGATACCCCCGCCGGCGGCATCTCCGATGGAAGCTGGCAAGGTCCTGTCTGCAGATAGCGCTTGTGAAAGCTGACACTCTCGCGCTTCCCAACATCCCGCAAGTGCTTCTCAATCCACTTACCGGCTTCTGAGCGCCCAGCGCCGTGCAAATAGCTGAGGACCCCCCAGTCCGGCTGCACCTTCGTGTCGGGCTTCAACACGCTCGTATAACGGCCTGCTTCGACGAGGTGGAACCGGTGTCGAGCAAGCCTGCTCATCGGACCGCGCCCCGAAATCCATGACGAATGCCGGGTTTTGCGCGCCGTTTCGATAATTTCGATGTCGCGCAAGAAGGGCGCGTTGAACGTCAACGTGTTGGCATGGTCGCTGATCTCACGGACACCAGTCGGCAGTGATCCGATGATGGTCGAGCTGATCTGCACGATCAGCGTATCGCCAATCGGGCTTTCACCGGCGATCGTCACTAGATCCGGATTTGCCGAGAAGCCGCCGTCCCAATAGGCCCGTCCATCGATTTCGACAGCGTGGTGCAGCGTCGGCAGACATGTCGAAGCCAGCACCGATTCAACGGTCAGCTCATCACGACGGAAATGCCGAGCCCGGCCCGTCGCCACATCGGTCGCCGATATTAATAGCTCCACCGGTGATTGAGCTCGCAATCGCTCGAAGTCCAAATGCTCCTTGAGGAGCTGCCGCATCGGATCGAAACCGAGCGGATTAAATTCGTAAGGCGACAGCAGGCTGGCCATCTGAGCCACTGCCGGCAGCTTGCTTAGACTGTAAAGAAACGGATTGAGCCGCATCAGTTCGGGGACGCCGGCCTTGTAAACACTATGCCAGACCGAATCCAGTTTCGCCCGAGCAGCATCGCGTCCGCCTTCGGCAAGCCCCGCCGCCAAAGCCACGGCATTGACCGCACCAGCACTTGTGCCACTCACCCAACCGATATCGATGCGGTCTTCTTCAAGCAGCCGGTCCAGCACACCCCAAGTGAACGCGCCATGCGCGCCCCCGCCCTGCAGCGCGAGATTTAACCGGAACTTTTTGTTGAATATCGCCAAATTCGAAACCCCACCGATGCTTCCTGTAACTCTTCGGGCGGCACAATTGCGGCACGAACAAGAATTGCCCCCAATTCGAGCCTCAACGTCGCATTTCATTGAATACGAACTCAACCGCATCGGACAAGAACACCAGCACACGGGTTGCGGTTATTGCGATCACGTTACGGCGACCTGCCAAGCCTTGTCATGCGCACTCCATGTCCTTGTGGCAAGAACTCGTAGCAGTTACGTCTCATGCGCGGCATTGGACGATTCGAAGCAACCAAAGATGAACAAAAATGCCAATCGATATCATCGACATAGCAAGCCAGGGGTCAGGTGCTGTCAACGAGGACCGCACGGGTTCCGCCGGCACGCTGGCTTGGGTAATCGATGGCGCGACCGATCTCGTCGAAACGCCTCTCGTCGGTGAGCATTCGGACGCGGCCTGGCTTGCCGAACAGACGCAGCGCAGGCTCGAAGTATCGCAGGACAACGAGCTTGATGACCTGGCCGAGCTTCCAATAGGGCTCGCGCGGCATCTTGCCGATGCGTTCTACGAGCAAACGCGCCGCCAACCTGCCGCCCAGTGGGAACATCCCTCTGCCGCCGCGATGATCACCCGCACACGCCAAGGTGCACTAGAGTGGATCAGCCTCGGTGATTGCGCCCTGATAGTTGAGACACCCGACGGTCTGAAGAGCATCGGTGTTGGCGGCCCCGACGCCGGCGACCACGGCGTCGCTTCAACGTTGCAACGCATTAGAAAACAACATGCGATGAATTCCGACACCCAGCGACTAACCCAGATGTTGCCGGAGTTACGCAAAGGGCGCGGAGGAAATCTAAACCAACCCGGCGGCTATGGCGTTATCTCAATCACGCCACCACCGGCTGATCTCATCGGCACGGGCACCTTGCCGGTCGCCCGCGGCTCACACGCCTTGCTGGCAACCGACGGTCTGATGCGCCTTGTCGAGATCTTCGCGCGTCACGATGCGGCGTCGCTCCTTGAAGCTGCAAAAACCACCGGCCTCAACGGCCTCCTCAACGAGCTTCGCAGCCTCGAAGATGCCGACAACGACTGCCAAGGACACCCCCGCGTCAAACGATCCGATGACGCCACCGCTCTGCTGATACGCATCCGATGAAACGAGGACGCCGAGGCGTGAACGTGAATATCGACGCCCTACTTACCTGCAGCCTCACGCACGATGCCGTCTAGCCAGGTGTCGATCTGCGTCAACACAGAGCTCGCAGCCTCGCTGCCACCATCGCTTGTCCGCTGGTAGCCAACGACGACTTCACCCGGCTTCGCCATCGTCTCGTAGACAAAGATCGAGTAGGGACAAACGCCCATGGTCGCGGCATCCGCCTCCATCATCTTCCGTGAAAGCACCGCCGAACAGAACGTGAAGTATTTGGCACCCGCATAAATTTTCTTGGTCCCTCCGACATCCTTGCCGGTCCGATCAAGCATGCCGCCGACATCACCTTTCATATCGATCACGAGCCCCCGATCGACAATCGTCGATTCAACGTCAAAAGCGACCTCGTCGAAAGCTCCCTTGACGATATAGGATTTGAGTTCCGCGGCCGATGCCGCGGTCATGAAACATGCAAGGCCGACAACAAATAGAACTACTCTCATTAATGTTTCCTCCGATCGTACGTGATCATTTAGTTTGACGCGGTCCCGGGCCGGGCGTGAGCGCACAACGCGCAACCGACCTATGAACGAAGCGCAGCCTCCGCGAATTGATTTTTATCACCCCGTGCAACGTAAGGCTCGCCACATCGGTGATCTGTCAGTCGATACCCAAATCGCGGAATTTTACCGTGAGGCTATCCAGCATCTCGCCACCGATGTCCTTGAGTGTGAGTGAGATCCTGCGCAGCCGCCAATCGATGTCCAGAATTCCGAAGTTCTCCTGATTGTACATTCGGCTCAACCGCTCAGGCGTTGGAGCGTCTTTGGATGGACCATAAGAGCGGTTTAGCGAGCTCGATGTCATTTCTGGAAGCCGCTGTCCGTTCTTAAGCTCAATCTGATAAAGCGCTCCGTTGTGCCGGTCGCCCGAAACCAAAATCACACCTCGCGCGCCCGTGTCGTCGATCAGCTGGAAAAAGCGTTTTCGCTCAAGCGGCAGGTTACCCCAGCGTTCAAAGCCGTGGCCACCCGCCAACAGCTGCACCGACGTCACGATAAGGCGCACATCCGCAGCTTCTTGCAGCTGCTCCTCGAGCCAAGCCCACTGCGCCTTTCCGAGCATTGTGCGGTCAGGGTCCTCAATCGGCTCATATCGGCCCCAATACTTGAAGCTATTGGTCTTCTTTTTTAAGTCCGATCGGAACGAGCGGGTATCCAGCATAATGATCTGCACCCGCTTACCTTCCACTCCGTAAGTACGCGCATAGTAGATGCCCTGATCTTGGGGCCGCTCAGGCTTCATCTGCCAAAAGTCGTGAAACAGTTTGGCAGCGGTCTCCTTGTGTTCGAAGTCCGCACCTTTATCGTTTCCGCCGTAATCATGATCGTCCCACGTCGCCAGAAACGGCATCGCCTGCCGCGCCCGCGCCAGCTCGGGCCGCACCGACTGGTCCCGGTAGCCCTGGATCAGTTCTTTCGCCTCGGCACTCTTGATATCGCCGTAGACGCCGTCGCCCATCATCACGAACAGCTGCGGCCGCGGTTCTAGCCGCATTATGCTATCCCATACGGGTTGAGGTTGGCTTTGACCAAGACAGGAACCGACTCCAATTCGGGTCAGCGTCGTTGACGCATCCAGCTTAAGCCACGGGGTCTGCGGCGCAACGGAAGGCACGCCAGGCAACACGTCCGCCCGGGCATACACATCGACAAATTCATTCTCGGAGAGTGTTTCGGAAGCCGCCGCCGGTGTCTCAGTCACCTGCGTGTCGGGCTCGGTCTGCGGCACCTGGCCAAAACGCATTAAAACGATGGTCAGCCCTAAGGCGGCGACACCCAGCGCCATACCCAGCATCAGCATCGTCAACGGTCTCGGTCTGCCGCCGGTTTGCTGTGGCTCGTCTCGACGGCCGGATGTCGCGCCTTCAGAGTTCGGATCGCCGTCACCAGCCCCTTCGCCCACATCCTGCTCCGCAGTTAACTTGTATAAACTCAACCCAGTCTTTTCACGGCCAGGTCACAGGAACAAGTCGGTGTTCGTATTTATGTCCGCGCACCTGCACGGGTTCAACCTCAGGCAGCAATCTCGGCCTGCAGCGGTTTCGAACGGCTGAGTTCATAACGCTGTTGCGGGTGCGAAACCCGCTGCTCTTCAGCTCGATCAACCGCCCAGATCAACCGTTGTGGGGCAAATCCCCACTCCAGATTAAGCCGAAGATCTGCAGCAGCGAGCACGGCAGCATCCAAAAAGCTAAAACCACGATCAAACAAGCGGGCCTTCAGACGCCGCGTCTGCAGCGCATCAATCAGACACCACAGCCTCAGCAAGGTAATACCGCCCTGAGCTGCTTCTCCTTGATAGGTCTTCCAGAACGCACCTTCGATCAGACGACGATCGGAGGCGTCTGCGCCTTCAAAGAAGACCCTCGCACGTCCAGCTTCAACGACCGCACGTAGCGCAATCGTCATGTCGGAAGAACGCACCAAAGGCACATCGCTTTGATCAAAGGAGATCGCCATCATGCGTCCTTCCGAGAATGCAGCTCGGAGGCCTCATTGGACGGCTCCGCGAACACCGACCAGATCGAGCCAGTCAGAAGAATGATGTCCTTTGGCAGCTGCCCGGGTTGGGGCGCAACGAAGTCGACCTCGTGGCCGACGAGACGACCGTTCGGGTTGACGACTTGGTCGCTCCCGAACCGAATTTTCTGACCGCTCAGTGTCTTAATCACACCGACCTTGAGCGACTGGTGGAACTTAGTGATCCGCCCTTGCATGGAACTCTCCTGGATCTGGGACGGCGCACCGCTGGTTTACGGCAGCCATCGGTTATCAATGTCCCAAGAGTGCGCGAGATCCCCACGCCGCGCTGTTCCGCAGGCAACACCCAGACTAAAAAAGAACCTCCAATCTATGGAAACATAAAGAGTAGTAGACGCCCCCCAAAAAAACCGCCGCGACCAACCGCGACGATTTTGTATCGTTGCACCGTTTCACCCATCATTGAAGATGCGCAAACTGCGTCCGTGCGGCCCTCAGACGCCGCTTGGGTTTGATCCTTTGAACCGGCCTATTTACGAAAAAAGGCGTCCACCCGCATACCTGGCAACAGCGGCACGTCCCCTTCCAGATCAATGGTGACTTCAAGAATTTCGACATCCGTCGGACGCCGCGCACCGCGTTGCGTGATCTCGGGACGGGCCAGTGCTGGAGCCACCTTGGCGACCTTGCCCTCGAACTGCTTGCCCGGGTAGCTGATCGACTTCACGTAAGCCTTCTGCCCTACTTCAACCTTGGCGACGTCTGCTTCGTCGACTTCAGCCGTCACCTGCAATCCACCCATGTCACCGATAACGACCAGTGGCTGCATCGGAGACGGCGCGACCATTTCGCCCGACTTGGCCCGTAGGATCAACACGCGACCGTTACGTGGTGCACGAACGCGTGTTTTGTCGAGAAGTGCTTCAGCGATCGCCACTTGTGCGCGCGCTTCGCTAACCGAGGCTTCGGCTGGCGTAGGCGCTGGCAAGTCAGGGTCCGCCTGGGCGCGGGCAACCTTAATCCGGGCTTTCCGCACACGCTCGCCAGCCTGCTCTAAACGTCGACGGGAATTCCTCAGCGTACGTTCCGTAACGGTTCCTTTACGTCGCCCAGACAGAGCGTAATCAAGTTCGATCCGGGCCCCCGTCGACGCGCGCTCGGCCCGGTAAACCTCGTCCTCGGCCGTCCGGACATCCTTGCGGTCCTTACTCAGCCGGCCGTCATCGCGCGTCTTTTCACGCACATCCGCCTGCGTCTCGGCAGCCGCCAGCCGCGCCCTCGCCTCGGCGTCATCAAGCTTCAACAGCAGTTCGTTGGCCTCAACCTCATCATTAAGGGAGATATAGACATCCGCCACCCGGCCAATAATCGCCGTGCCGATATTGATCATGCCGCCCTTGGGTTCGACACGCCCCGGAGCCGCGACCACCCACGGAGTTCCGGTATCTTCGTCCGCCGCTAGCGCGGTTTGCACACTGCCCAGGCCGCCCGGCGTGAGCATGTTGACACCAACTAATCCTACGGCGGTCAATGCGCAAAGGAATTGATTCATTCTCATAGCTCCACAATCTCTCATCCGTTTATTCGGCGCCGTGCGCTGCCAGATTGTCGGCAAGCGCCGTGACTTGCTCAGCCAGTTTCGGGCGTTCGTCCGTTGAAATAGTGCCATCCTCGATGCGGATGATACGATCAGCGTACTTCAGAATGCGATGGTCGTGAGTGACAGCGAGCACCGCGCGACTTTTGTCTTTCGACACGTTTGCCATCAGCTGCATCACGGCCTGGCCGTTTTCGCTATCGAGCGCTGCCGTTGGCTCATCGGCCAGGATCACCGAGGGCGAACCCGCCAGCGCCCGGGCAATCGCGACACGTTGTTTCTCACCGCCCGAAAGTTTCGCTGGATAGGTGTCGACCCGGTGCGAAAGGCCAACCGCATCAAGCGCGCCCCTCACCTTTGCAGGTGCATCGACTGGAAGCCGCCCACGCACATCAAGCGCCAGCATGACGTTTTCCATTGCCGTCAGCGTCGGGAACAAATTGTAGGACTGGAACACGAAACCAACATGGTGACGCCGGAGATCGGCCATGGCTTCTGGACTGAGCCCTTTGGTCGGCTTACCGGCAATCTTAAGATCACCGCTCGTCTGCCGCAGGATGCATCCTAGGATGGACAGAAGCGTCGTCTTCCCGCTTCCCGACGGCCCCATGAGCAGCGTCAGTTCGCCTGGGACAAGATCGAGTTGCACACCCTTCAGAACCTGAACCTCACCCGCCCCAGTGCCGAACACCTTGACGATGTCATTGGCGACAAGCAGCGGTTCTGGTCTGTTCTCGCTGGCTTCTACTTGGCTCATATCGTCCTTCCTCGAAACTCTCTAGCTAGCATAACCTAATGAGGAGACTAGATGAATCATCTTTGCGCTGCAGTTCCCGAGAGAACAGGGCGCGCACGCAACGCGCCCCTTAAACCTCACCTGCTGAACACACCTGCCGGGTCAATCCGGATGACCTTGAAGATTGCCGATATCGCAGCCAGCATGCACATGCCGATCGTCACCGCGAAAAGCAGCAGGGCCAGCCCGGGCGTCATGACCACATTCAGCGTCGTATCTTCGGCTAGCTTGAAGATCCCAAGCGTTAACGACATCCCGAGAGCGTAACCAACAACCGCGCTAAACAGCGCCTGCAATAAGATGACTTGGATAATGTACCCCGCCGAGGCGCCAAGCGCCCGCAACGTGGCAAATTCATTGAGATGGTCCTTGGTGCTGGCATAGAGCGTCTGCGCCACGATAACGATGCCGACGATAAGCGCCAACGCCGTCCCCGCGATCAGTCCCGAACCCGCCGCCGTATTAAACAACCAGTAGTTGATGCTTCGGCTGCGGAACGTCTTCCGCTTGAGGACTTCGGCATCGGGCATCCGTGCCTGAATCTCCTTTTGTACTTTTTCTTCATCCGCGCCCGGTTTGAGGCTGATAAGAGCATACGAACCCTGCCATTTTTGCGCCCCCAGCATGATCTGTGAACGCCTCAGTGTCGTGAAGGCGTAAGGCAGCGTGGTGAATGAACGGATCCCGTGGGTCACGGCACCAACATTCACAGTCATGCCGTTGATCTCAGCAGAGTCACCAAGACCCTCAACATCGAGGTCTCCGTAATAGGTCCGGTCAATTGCTACCGCTTTTGGCGCAGCGAGTTCCTCAACGCTGCCATCGACTACGTTCCAAGGCCTAAGACCACCAGTATTCCAGTCCGAGCCGACCACCAGAACTGTCGTCGCACCGCCATTTCGCTTGCGCCAGCTGGCAAAACCCATCAACAACGTCTCGACGCTTTCAACACCAGGCACGGACAGCACCGAATACCTCTCCCGGCCCGGCAGGAGCGATGGGAGATCGACACTCTTCGTCCCGATCGGAACCACCCAAAGGTCGCCCTTGGTCTGATCGATGACCGCAGCGATGGTCCGTTCGATACCAAGGTAAATCCCTGACTGAAACGACAACAACACCACCGCGAAAACGATGCCGATGAGCGTAACCACAAGGCTCAATCGATCATGAAAGAGGTTCCGGTAGGCCAGTTTTGGAGCCATCCGCAACCGCCGGGCTGCCTGTTTCGGCGCCGCGGCACCTGCTCCACCCGGGATTGCTTCACTGCTGCCCTGCATAGTCATTTACCTCTTCGTCGGTCTGGTAAGCCGGTTAAACATGCACAATCGGCAATGATTAAGCACTTCCTGAACACGTCTCGGCGCTTAGCATCTCTCTCACGCCTGGTATAACTTCAGCAAAACACCTCACCAAGCTTACGCAAATTTGGTGTGGTGTTCTGGTTAGCGTCTCGGTTTTTGGTTACGAACCGCAAGGGATGGTGATCGTCAGACCCGCGCTGGGGATGAACTTTTTGCATTCCAGCTCAACGGTATCGTCGTAATCATTCTCGTTTTCGACCTCTTCAGTCGCCACTTCGGTGCTGTCGGTCGTCCCGTTGATTGCCTTAACTTCGGTCACAGCCGGCAAGACAGCAACCTCACCGCTCTTATCTTCGAATTCCAGGGTATTAGTCCCAGCAATCGCGGAAGCTTTCACCGGTGCGAGCTTTATGACGTCGTTCTGCGTGGCGACCGCCGCAACTTTACGGACCGATGCCGACTTCCTCCGGCGTGCGGCAACCGCACGAGCCTTGGAGGCTTTCTTCGCTGCCAGGCGGCGCGCTGCAGCCTTCCTGACTGCTGCCCGGCGAGCTGCGGCGCGCCGTGCGGCGGCTTTCTTTGCAGCGTAAGCCCGGTTGGTTCTGCTAGAGCGACGATGGCCGTACGACGAACCACCGGAGTGTGATTTAGCGACGAACGAACCCAAAGGATAGCCAAACTGGAGGCGCTTGCCGCCGGCATGAGCCGGAGCCGTGAAAACTGCTGCGACTGCTACTAGAAGCGCTGCCAGTGTGAGGATTGTCTTTTTCATCGGTTCGTTCCTTCTCGAGATCTGCCTGTTAAATCTGTTTGCATGCGGCAGGTCTTCGCGACCTGTCTCGTTGCTTGAGAAGGAGAATGCCGCGTGTTCGCTGCACGCGCTGTAACGGGGGGAACTCGGAGGAAAAGAGTCTTTTTAGACCAAAACGCCTGAGAGCGGGCGAGCTAACAAGATGATGCCCTACTTGCCCTAATTTCACGCCGCTTGAGGAATACCGCTGCCGGTTGGGGAACTGACCGCCGTTACTGCCGGGAATTCGGGCAACTGCCCCACATAACCACATAAAATGTGGCCCAGAAGCACGTCCGCTGCCGTCGGTTAAGACTTCACCCTTGACAGCAGGGCGAGCCGGCATGCCAAAAGCCTGCACTTCCTGAACACGTCTCGGCGCTTAGCATCTCTCTCACGCCTGGTATAACTTCAGCAAAACACCTCACCAAGCTTACGCAAATTTGGTGTGGTGTTCTGGTTAGCGTCTCGGTTTTTGGTTACGAACCGCAAGGGATGGTGATCGTCAGACCCGCGCTGGGGATGAACTTTTTGCATTCCAGCTCAACGGTATCGTCGTAATCATTCTCGTTTTCGACCTCTTCAGTCGCCACTTCGGTGCTGTCGGTCGTCCCGTTGATTGCCTTAACTTCGGTCACAGCCGGCAAGACAGCAACCTCACCGCTCTTATCTTCGAATTCCAGGGTATTAGTCCCAGCAATCGCGGAAGCTTTCACCGGTGCGAGCTTTATGACGTCGTTCTGCGTGGCGACCGCCGCAACTTTACGGACCGATGCCGACTTCCTCCGGCGTGCGGCAACCGCACGAGCCTTGGAGGCTTTCTTCGCTGCCAGGCGGCGCGCTGCAGCCTTCCTGACTGCTGCCCGGCGAGCTGCGGCGCGCCGTGCGGCGGCTTTCTTTGCAGCGTAAGCCCGGTTGGTTCTGCTAGAGCGACGATGGCCGTACGACGAACCACCGGAGTGTGATTTAGCGACGAACGAACCCAAAGGATAGCCAAACTGGAGGCGCTTGCCGCCGGCATGAGCCGGAGCCGTGAAAACTGCTGCGACTGCTACTAGAAGCGCTGCCAGTGTGAGGATTGTCTT
The DNA here is from genome assembly GCA_963753045.1 of uncultured Alphaproteobacteria bacterium. Taxonomy (GTDB): domain Bacteria; phylum Pseudomonadota; class Alphaproteobacteria; order Rhizobiales; family Hyphomicrobiaceae; genus Filomicrobium. Next base: position 181,428 of record CAVWAT010000008.1, on the reverse strand, counting down.
TTTCATCGGTTCGTTCCTTCTCGAGATCTGCCTGTTAAATCTGTTTGCATGCGGCAGGTCTTCGCGACCTGTCTCGTTGCTTGAGAAGGAGAATGCCGCGTGTTCGCTGCACGCGCTGTAACGGGGGGAACTCGGAGGAAAAGAGTCTTTTTAGACCAAAACGCCTGAGAGCGGGCGAGCTAACAAGATGATGCCCTACTTGCCCTAATTTCACGCCGCTTGAGGAATACCGCTGCCGGTTGGGGAACTGACCGCCGTTACTGCCGGGAATTCGGGCAACTGCCCCACATAACCACATAAAATGTGGCCCAGAAGCACGTCCGCTGCCGTCGGTTAAGACTTCACCCTTGACAGCAGGGCGAGCCGGCATGCCAAAAGCCTGCACTTGATTAACGGGCGTCCGCGCCGCTCACAGTGGAAATGGGATTTAGAGTGATGGCTATTACCGCCGAGGCGATTACCGACAGCATGTTGGCCAGTATGAAGAATGCAGATCACGGCAATCGACCCTACCCACATTGGTTCTTGAGCTCCTGCCTTCCCGAGGATGCGATTGCGGCAACGCAAAACCTGCCCTTCGAGGCGCCCGAATTAGAAGGCGTTTCGGGCAAACGCGAGCTGCACAACAAGACCCGCACCTATTTTGACGCGCCAAATATGGAGCGCTTCCCCGTCTGCAAGGCCCTCAACGAGGCCTTTCAGTCCGAACGGCTCACCAAGGCGATCGCGGATCACTTCAATACCGACATCAACGGCAGCTTCCTGCGCGTCGAGTACGCCCAAGACATCGAGGGTTTCTGGCTTGAGCCGCACACAGATCTTGGCGTTAAGCTGTTCACAATGCTGCTCTATATCTCTGATGGCCCGGGCCACTCCGAACTCGGCACCGACATCTACGACGCCGACAAGAGACATGTCGCCCGCTCGCCGTTTCAATCGAACGGCGCCATGGTGTTCATTCCATCGAGTGTGACCTACCACGGCTTCGAGCCGCGCAAGATCGAAGGCATCCGCAAATCGATCATCATCAATTACGTGACCAACGACTGGCGAGCGCGAGAGCAGCTGCCGTTTTCAGACACTCCTATACGTCACTGATCCGGAGGCGCGCCACACGGCACGAGTGTCACTCAGGCGCGCCCTTCGCCGCGACGTCGTATCCCGATTTATTCAGAGCATCGAGCACACGCTCCAGATGTGCCCTGTCGCGCGTTTCGATAACGACGTGCAGTTCGGCCCCCTTCGCGGGCAAATCCGTGAAAACTCGCTGGTGATAAACCTCGACCACATTGGCCTCGGCTTTGGCGAGTACCGACGACACCGTCGCCAACTGCCCAGGCCGGTCCGGGATCTCAATCGAAAGCTGGGTCAGACAGCCCTGGCGAGCGAGTTCGCGGGTTAGCACGCTCGCCAACAGCCGCGTATCGATATTTCCGCCGCATAAGGGTAGCCCAACCTTACGTCCCGCGAAACGCCCCGGTTCCGCGATGATCGCCGCTAATCCTGCCGCCCCGGCCCCCTCGACGACGGTCTTTTCAATGCCGATCAATAGGCTCACAGCCCGCTCCAGTTGCGGCTCGCTGACCAGCAGAATATCGTCGACATACTTCCGCACCAGCGGTGTCGTGATCTGTCCTGGCGATTTGACGGCAATGCCCTCAGCCAGTGTATCGCCGCGCATCGGCAAATCTGTTCCCCGAACCGCATTGTACATCGAAGGGTATAGCCGCGCCTGAACCCCCACCACCTCGATGTCGGGCTTGATTGCCTTCGCCGCGATCGCCATCCCGGAAATCAGCCCGCCGCCCCCAATCGGCACGATGAGCGCGTCGAGATCCGGAGCGGCACACAGCATTTCTGTGGCAACCGTGCCCTGTCCAGCGATCACCAGCGGATCATCGTAAGGATGGACGAAGGTCAACCCTTTCTCGCGTCCATAACCGAAGGCGAATTTAGCCGCTTCTTCAAGCTGCGTCCCTTTCAGGATCACTTGCGCCCCATGACCCCGTGTATTCTCCACCTTCACCGTCGGAGTCGGTTCAGGCATCACGATGAAAGCTGGAATACCGAGCCGTTGAGCGTGATAGGCGACCCCCTGAGCATGGTTGCCAGCAGACATCGCGATGACACCCTTGCGGCGCTCTGCATCGCTCAGCGCAAGTAACCGGTTGAGCGCACCGCGTTCCTTGAACGAGCCCGTAAATTGGAGATTCTCGCGCTTTAGCCAAATCTCCACACCGAACAACTCAGACAACGTCCGGCTATGGTCGCACTCCGTTCTTTCGACGGCATCCGCTATCCGCTCGCCAGCCGCCTGAATACATTGCAACGTCAGTTCACTCGCACCCGCGGCCGTTTCTACACTCTGGCCACCTTCTTTCACGCCTTCCAACGGCCTCTCCCATCCAGCCCGCTCCGTTCTCGTAAATCAGACAGCGGGACAACAAATCCTTTGCTCGGAATAACCCACCCTGGCTACAAAGCTCTAAAATCACAAGCTGACCAACGCATTTCACAGGAGAGGATCAAGATGGCGAATGTTGCATTTATCGGATTGGGCGTCATGGGCTACCCGATGGCGGGACACCTGCTGAAAAAGGGTGGCCACGACCTCACCGTCTACAACCGCACTTTCGCCAAGGCCGAAGCCTGGGTTGCCGAGTACGGCGCCGGCCGCGCCGTCCGCACACCCGCCGAGGCCGCTAGAGATGCCGACTTCGTCTTTTGTTGCGTTGGCAACGACGAAGACCTGCGCTCCGTCACGCTTGGAGAAAATGGCGGTTTTTCAGAAATGAAGGCCGAAGCGATCTTCATCGACAACACGACCGCCTCCGCCAACATAGCCCGTGAACTCTCCGCCGCCGCGAACGCGAAGGGCTTCCATTTCATCGACGCCCCGGTGTCCGGCGGTCAAGCGGGCGCCGAAAATGGCATACTCACCGTTATGTGCGGTGGCGATGAACAAGCTTTCAAACGCGCCGAACCGGTTATCGCTTCGTACGCCCGGATGGTGAATTTGATCGGCCCCGCTGGCGCCGGCCAACTCACCAAAATGGTCAATCAAATCGCCATCGCCGGCCTCGTCCAGGGGCTCTCCGAAGCCATTCACTTTGCGCAGAAAGCTGATCTCGATATCACCAAGGTGATGGATACGATCTCCAAAGGCGCGGCACAGTCCTGGCAGATGGAAAACCGCTGGCAGACCATGAAAGACGGCAAGTTCGACTACGGCTTCGCCGTCGATTGGATGCGTAAGGATCTTTCTATGTGCCTCGATGAAGCCCGCCGCAACACGGCAAGCTTGCCGGTTACCGCCGTCGTCGATCAGTTCTATTCGGAAATCCAGAAGATGGGCGGCAGCCGTTGGGATACTTCGAGCTTGATCGCCCGGCTCAATGCAGCTGACCGCAAGCTGAGTTGAGGATCCTAGCCAAGAATCCCCATCACCGCGCTTTATGCCCTGCCGCTAGCTCTTGTTTTGATTGCCCTGGCGTTCCGCACAATTCACTATCGCCGGAGCAACCCGATCAGCGTTGGTGACGGCGGCGACCAGAAATTGCTGCAGCGGGTGCGCGTGCACGCAAATTGAGCAGAGTACGCACCGATAGGATTGATCGCGCTCGGGCTGGCTGAAAGCGTTTCAGCCCCGGCCCTCATCCTCCACGCCATAGGCCTGACACTTGTTACCGGCCGAGTGCTTCACGCCTATGGCATGTCCCAGTCACCACAGATAATGCCGCTCCGCGTGAGCGGCATTCTCCTTACGATAACAGCGATCGGCGCCGGCAGCCTGGCGGCCGCCGTGATTTCGTTTCAACGCTTGGTGGCCTGATTGCCTTTAGTGCCCGCCAGCGCGAAATGCAGCGGTACAGCCGTCGTGTACTTGATTTGCTCTATGGCAAAAGCAGACGACACTTTTGCAATCTCGATCTTGGAGATCAGCTTCTTGTAAAAACGGTCGTAAGCCGCAATGTCCGGCACCACGACGCGTAGCAGGTAATCGATCTCACCCGACATCCGATAAAACTCGACGACCTCCGGGAAATCGATCACCGCTTCGTGGAAGCGCTCAAGCCATTCGTGTGAGTGCTGATCAGTCTTAACCTGCACAAAGACAGTCACACCCGCATTAACCCGCTCAGGGTCAAGAACCGCGACTTTACGCTGTATGACGCCGGCTTCTTCGAGCTTCTGTATGCGCCGCCAACACGGTGTGGTCGACAGACCTACTTCTTTGCCAATGTCCGCGACGGCCCTGGTTGCATCCTCCTGCAGGACCCGCAGTATCTTGATGTCCATTTCATCCAGCATACCCCTTCCCTTTCACCAGCGGCTTCTGTGGGAGGTACCTCCTCTGGCCACCGTTCCTGTTTATGTTCGTTGATGCTGCAATAGCCCAGGATCTTCAGACATCATCAGTTCCAACGCCAGAGCAGCATTCTCTCACGGTCGGGGAAAAGAGAGCAGTTCGCAACTTCAAAATGTCCCGCGCGGTCTTTTAGGTTCAGCAGACCACAGGTTGCTCAAGGCCTTCTCAGAATTGATTGAACCAGTCTCTTTAGTTCCGGCAACAATTCCATTTCAAACCAAAGGTTCTTGGAAATCCACGCATTATTTCGCCACGACGGGTGCGGCAGCGGCAGTAATCGTGGCAATAAATCCTTGGCCAGATAATCCCGCCACGCCGCCACGGTTTCAGTCACCGTACGCCGCTTGTCTGCACCCAGATGCCAGGCCTGCGCGTATTGCCCGACGAGTAGCACCAGCTCCAGGTTCGGCAATTCAGCCAACACCCTGGCACGCCAAGCTACTGCGCATTCCCGTCTAGGCGGCAGATCCCCACCTTTTTTGTCGTAACCTGGAAAACAAAAGCCCATCGGGATAATGGCCACCTTTGCAGGTTCGTAGAAATCTTCCTCGCCGATCCCCATCCAATTCCGAAGCCTAACTCCGGAAGGATCCATGAACGGCTTTCCAGCGTGGTGCACCTTCAGCCCCGGCGCCTGTCCGAAAATGGCCAGCCTGGCCGAAGCGCGCGCTTGCAGCACGGGTCGGGGCTCATGGGGAAGGGGATCGCCATTTAGATTGTCGACGCAAATCCGGCAGGCCTTGATTTCGAAGAGAAGCTGCGACAGCAGATCCGCATCGCTATTTGGCTGAGGCTCCGGCGGCGCCATGCGGAACCTCCTCAGAGCTGAAGCTGCAGTCCATCCCGGGAGACAATCAACCGCGGGTCTTCAACCTCACTCGCACGCGCCAGCATTTCATCACTCATGTGGGACAAGACAATGCGCTTAGCAGAAAGAGAGGCAAGCTTCTCGCGAAGCACGGACCATCGCATGTGGTAGCGCAGCTCCGTATCGAAACTAAAGCACTCATTGATGTGCAGATCGGTCCCCTCCGACAGATCCACCAATGCATCGACCCATTCCGTATCACCTGAGAAGCTGAGCGATTTCCCGTCGAACTCGAACCTCAATCCATAAGACGGCGCACCCGACGGATGACAGACTTCGACAGCAGAACAAGACAAACCGCGCCAATCAAATGGTGCTGCGCTAACATGCTCGAAAAACTGCAATTGGAAGCTCAGATCTTTGGCAGTGCTACCCGGGAACAACGCCTCGGCAGCCGTTCGGTAACGCGCCTCTATCCCGCGCGGCCCGACCACGACCAGCGGTCGTTCGCGTTTGACGACATGCTGTGCATGCAGCATCCACCACACCAGCCCAGCAAAATGATCACCATGCAGATGCGAAATGAAAATTACATCGACCTGTCCTGGGTCGAGCTCTTCCCGCACCATTCCAATCAGGCTGGTGGCGCCGCAATCGATGAGAAATGTCAAGTCACCTGCAGTAACGTGAAAACACGTTTGAAGACGACCGCCCGAGCCGAACGCGTCACCCGAGCCGACGATGGTCAGCTTCATTTTCTTTATCCTGTCCAAACCCCAAGGTAAGCAGGGTGCTGCCCGCAATCGAGAGCGTCTGTTCCCTGGGGAACATGCGGCGCTTTGAATGATTGTTTGTCAATTTTAGCAAATTCTTTAAGCCGCCGCACTGGGGCGCGTCGCGACCTCTTCATACCACCGGGTCACCCCGGCCAACTCCGCAGGCCGCTCGATGCGCGCCGCCACCATGAAATCGACGGCGACCAGCGCCGTAATGTCGGCGACCGAGTACGTATCTCCGGCAATGAACCTTGACGTCCGCAAACGATGATCGAGAAGCTCAAGCCTTGCGATCGCTTTCTGTTGATTAGCAGCCCCCCAATCGGATACTTGCGGCACCTCTCGCTCCGACATTTTCGGATGCAAATGCCGGAAAGCCTGCGCAACGGCAAAGAACAATCCGAGTTCAACACGTCTGTTCCACATCTCGATGCGCGCCTTCTCGAGCGCCGTTTCGCCTAGCAGCCGCGGTTCTGGGTTCAGCTCCTCAAAGTAACGGCATATCGCCATCGTCTCGGTAATCGTTTCACCATCGTCCAGAATCAGAATCGGGACTTGGCGCATCGGATTAAGACTGGCGAACTCATCAGATTGAATGTTCTCAATATTGAGTGCGAATTCCTCGTAAAGGACCTCGATCCCCTTCTCCGCCAGAAAAACCCGCACTCGCCTTGGATTTGGAGCGGCTTTCGTCTCGATGATCTTCATGTAACTCAGACCTTTATTTTGAACCCGACCTGCCGTTTCGGAAAAACCCATCACGCCAGCACGACACAAAAGCGATTCAACTTTTTGTCACCGCCCAATGTTCCTGTGACGTCTCCAATCGCGCGGCAACTCAAACTCGCCAGACCACATCCCCTTTTTGTTCTTTTTAGCTTTGTGCTCCTCCGCTTCAAATCGGCCATAAGCAACGGCGTAACCCCGCGCCACCATCTCCCGGTTGAGGTCGAAACGATCAGTTCGACACAACGCAAGCAATCGATCATGCTTGTCAATGTCGAGACCCTTGCAAGTCACCGCACTCCTGCCGACCAGCCGCCTCAGCAACCGCCGCGCCTCCTGTCCGCAAGCCCATTCGTCTCTGCCCCGACGGCATTTTTGGCGCCCTTCCGGAGCGTCAATGCCTTGCATGCGCACCTCTCGACCAGCCACGACGAGACTGTCACCATCGAGAACGCGCGCGCTGCCCTCGACATCGGCGACGCCAGCAGGTGGAACGAGAAACCGCAATATAATACCCACGACCAATACGCCAAGACCGAATAGAGTTATTATTCGGCGTTTCCCCAGGCTCTTAAAAAGCAACTTCATCCCATTTCCATAGCAGTTGAATTGTTATGACAAACGATCCGTTAATAAATTTAAGACAATTTATACCTATTCATAGAGGCATAACAACGGACCGCGTTAACGACCTCAAAATGCTTGATTTAGCAATTAGCTTTCTCGAACTCTCCTTTTTTGGGACCTGGAAGCCGCATGAGCATATCGGTGAAATCAGAAGAGATTGCATGCCTGCGGGGTCGCCGTGAAGCGCGTCAGCGCTCCAGCGAGCAAGTTCGCGCGGTACGCGCACAACTCGCCTCGGGTCCGACAGCAAAGCCGGAAGTCGAATACGAACTCCTTAAAATGTTTGTGTGCAATGAAATGGCGGCGGCCGCCACCATGCCGGCGCTGTCGATCATCCTATCTATTGCCTCTTTGCTCTGGGCAACCCCACTTGAAGCTGCGCTCTGGCTGGTGCTTGTTATTGCGACCAAAGTGCTTCTGCTTGAACTCTGTCGCCGCTTCACAGCGCTTGACCAGGCCGACGTCGACATCCGCATATGGCGGCGCCGGTTCGTATTCGCCGAACTGCTGAGCGGGATGACCTGGGCCGGCTTCGCGCTGGTCGGCATTGCCAGTTATGCAACGGCAAGCGAAGCAACTCTATTCTCATCACACGTCTTCATCTTTGCGATGCTGATCGTTGTATTGGCGATCCGCATGACGTTCGCCTCGACCATCATGCCGGTCATGCACGCCGGCACGATCCCGATGACGGCCGCCGTTGTGGGGCGTCTCATCATCCTTGGGGGCTTGGTGGGCGACCCGCTCTATTATGCTCTGGCGTCCATGGCCGTTGGCGTCCACCTCTACTTCGTCTTTCTCGCGGTCGGACTGCACTCCACGGCGCTAGCCATGCTGGAATTCCGCTCGCAAAAGGATTCGCTGATCAGCGAGCTTGAGGAGGCAAAGCTGATTTCCGATGAGGCACGCCGCCGAGCGGAGGCCGCCAACAAAGCCAAATCACGTTTTCTGGCAACAATGAGCCACGAACTGCGCACCCCCCTCAACGCCATCATGGGTTTCTCGGAGGTGATGAAAGGTGAGGTTCTGGGTAAGATGCCCAATGCCACCTATCGCGATTACGCCGACAACATCCATTCAAGCGGCAGCCATTTGCTAAATCTCATAAATGAAATTCTTGACCTCTCACGCATCGAGGCCGGCAAGTACGAACTCCACGAAGAGCCCCTGCAGTTAGCTGATGTTGCCGAAGACTGTCGCCGCCTACTCCAGCTACGTGCCAAGAACAAAGGCTTGGAGATCATCGAGCGCCACACGACCGAGCTGCCTCATATTTGGGCTGATCCGCGTGCCATCCGACAGATCTGCCTGAACTTGATGTCGAACGCCCTCAAATTCACACCCGGCGGCGGGCATATCTTCGTCACCGTGCGACGGGCCAGGAACGGCGGGCAACTGCTGTCTGTCCGTGACACCGGTCCCGGCATCCCCAAGGAAGAGATTCCCAAGGTGCTGCAGGCCTTTGGTCAGGGGTCGCTGGCTCACCAGACTGCCGAAGGCGGCACCGGTCTCGGCCTACCCATCGTCAAGAACCTCATTGAGTTGCATGGCGGACATTTCCAGCTCCGTTCAGAGCTGCGTAAAGGTACCGAAGCGATCGTTTACGTGCCGCCTCAGCGTGTACTCCAGCCTGTCGGACCACTGCAGCCGTTTGGTCTCGAACGTCACCGCGAGCCAGTGTCGACGCGCCAACCCCGGCTGGTAACGCACATGCACACGAACGCGTCGCGTCCATCCCACCATGCGCGGGCCTGATTTGTCGACCGATCCAACGGTCGGCCCCATTGTCAGCGCAGCCATCGGACACAAGGTATAAGTAGGACAGCCAAGTCCACGCGTGCCGCACATCCCGCCGCGTATCGTCAACAGCAAAAGGTCACGGATCACATGCTCGGCTGGCTTGCCCTTATGCTCGCGCTCCTGCTTGCCCTGTTTTACTTTTTGACCGGTGATGGCAGCAGCGTTTCGCACCTGTCGTCAACCGAGCGCTGGCTCTTCATCGGAAGCGCCGCGATCGTCGGCCTATATGCCATCGTGTTGATGGTCGGCGGTGGCGGCCGCCTGAGCGAGAATGCCAAGCATCTGGGGATCTGGGCCGGGCTGCTGTTCCTTTTGATAGCTGGTTACAGCTATCGTGCTGAATTCGCCGACCTTGGTAACCGGGTCGTTAGCGAACTGACGCCCGCCGGGCAGGCTATGCGGGTTGCAGGCGAACAAGGTGAGGTGACAGTCCGCATTCGCAAACATCCAAGTGGGCACTTCGTCGCCCGCGGTGCAATCAACGGCACACGTACCAGAATGATGATCGACACAGGCGCTTCAACGGTGGTCCTAAGAACAGCGGACGCCGAGCGGGCTGGTATTGACGTCTCCAATCTGGCCTACACCACACCAGTAAACACCGCCAACGGAGTAACCTACGCGGCTCCCGTTCGACTGCGCTCCGTAGCCGTCGGCGACATCGTACTCCATGACATCGAAGCCCTGGTTTCCAAGCCTGGAAAGCTTAACGAGAGTTTGCTGGGTATGAGTTTTTTAAGACGTCTCCGCTCATATGAATTCTCTGGAGATTTTTTGACACTGCGTGGCTGAGCCTCGATCGCTAGCCCGTGGCTGTCACCGCGAGAACATGGGCGATAGGCGATGTCGAGTGGCATGCGTACATTATTGAGCGAAGTATTGGCTTATGCGTTCTTTGCCCTCGCAGCCATTTGGGCGATTAACAATTTCGAAGTCATAAAAACGGCTGCTGTTGGTCTTGGCCTGCAACTCCCCCAGTCCACGTACACCGATCCCCATACTCGCCAACCGCAGACGCAACACGCCCAGGTTGGACATAAGCCTGTCGGCTACGTGGAATTGCCCGCCGACAATTACGGCCACTATCAAGCAAGCGTCGAGGTCAACGGACGCACAATTCGCGCCATGGTCGACACGGGCGCCACCGTCGTCGCCATGAGTTACCGCGATGCACGCCGTGCTGGCATCACGGTCGCCACAACCGATTACACCAGCCGCGTCCGCACCGCCAACGGCATTGCCCGCGTCGCCCCTGTGACGTTGTCCCGTGTTCGCATTGGCGATATCGTCGTTCGCAATGTCCGCGGCGTCGTATCAGAGCCTGGCAAGCTCAATGGCACGTTGCTAGGCATGTCCTTCCTCAGCCGTCTGTCACGCTTCGAAATCCGCTCAGGCCGACTGATATTGCAGGAGTAACGGCGCAACCAGACAAGCAGGATAAAAATATTGCCTGCGCCACAGACACCCGTTACAGGGTCCCAACATAACCGTTCCGGACACCTGTTTATTTGATGACCACCACCCCCGATCCTCTTACCCCCATCCTCAAAGCTTCAAGCGATACGCCATTCGTTGTCGCACAGCTCGGTCAATCCCTCGACGGACGGATTGCAACACCGACTGGTGAGAGCCGCTGGATCAATCGAGATGCCGCGCTAGACCATCTCCACCGGCTGCGCGCGGCCGTCGACGCGGTTGTCGTCGGCATCGGCACGGTCATCGCTGACGACCCTCGCCTAAACGTCCGCCGCATCCCCCTCCCCCAAACAAGGATCATCCGGCCCGCATCGTGATCGACCCCTCCGGTCGGCTGCCGCATCAGGCAAAACTACTCACCGACGACGGAGCCACCTGCATCACCATCAATGCATTCGACTGCACCAAGGCCGCCCCGGCCGCATGCCAGCAACTTCATCTGGCACGTCAAAAGAATGGGTTCTGTCCGCGCGACATCGTCACAACACTGTTCAAGCGAGGCTACAAGAAGCTACTGATCGAAGGCGGAGCCCGGACAGTTTCTCAATTCATTGATGCCGGGGCTGTCGATCGCTTGCACGTTTTAGTCGCGCCGATGATTATTGGTTCCGGACAAACGGGCTTGGAACTGGCGCCGATCGATAAACTTGATCAGTCCCTGCGCCCACCAAGCAATGTCCATGTTTTGGCCGACGGCGACGTTCTTTTCGATTGTGATCTTGCCACAGCCCGTGCAAATTTTGGCCTGGGGCTTCAGACCCAATAATAAGGGGTTGATAATGCCAAGGACAAATTCAAATACCGTTGAAACGACCTCCGGTCAAACCGAGGTCTATTCATCCACCGCCCGCACATTCCACTGGTTGGTTGTCTTGCTGATAGCGATCCAGATCCCTGTCGGTCTTTACATGGTCTACCGAGGTACCGACCTCAACATCTGGGACGCCACAACCAATCAGCTCTATTCCGGTCACAAACTTACCGGTGTCGTGATCCTCTCCCTTGTGCTGTTGAGGCTGGCTTACCGGCTTATTGCTGGTGCACCATCACCTGAGCCAACACTGGAGCCCTGGCAGCGCACCATCAGCGCGCTCAATCACTGGGGGCTCTACCTCTTGTTGCTTATCGTGCCAATCCTCGGCTACATCGGCGTTTCGATGTACCCAGCCCTGGACATCTTTGGTCTGTTCAAGCTGCCGGCGCTGGTCGACCCCGACAAGAAGATGTCGACGACTGTTTTCCTCTGGCATTTTTACGGCGCGATGGCTCTACTCGCGCTCATCGCATTGCATGTGTGTGCTGCGCTCTTCCATCTTGTCATTCGCCAGGACAACGTAATGGGCCGGATGTGGCCTGGGGCACTACGCAAACCATAGCCTCCACTCATCTAAAGCCGGACTGAATTGAATTGGAAACGGCGCCGAAGCGCATCAGTGCGCGGCGGCGTTCCTGCCCCATAATTCTGTGATGCGCCGGTCACGGCCGCAACCGTACCGATAGCTCGAATAGCGCCACGGGTTCTTCTTGTAGTAATTTTGGTGAGAATTCTCGGCGGCGGTGAATGTACTGGCCTCGATAATCTCGACCGCGATCGGCTTCGAGAAACGGCCGCTAGCCTTGAGGGATGCCTTACCAGATTCCGCCGACTGACGCTGTTGCCGCGTATGAGTGAAAATAACAGGGCGGTACTGACTGCCCCGGTTACAGAATTGACCGCCGCCATCCACCACATCGGTCGTCTTCCAGAAGTAGTCGAGCAGTTTCTTGTAGCTCACCTGCTTCGGATCGTACTTGACCTGCAAAACCTCAACATGGCCCGTCCGCCCGGATGAAACCTGCTTGTAGGTCGGCCGTTTGGTCTTCCCGCCCATGTACCCGGAGATCGTCGACACCACGCCTGGCACGTGATCGAAGTTTTTCTCAGCGCACCAAAAACAACCCGAACCGAACGTTGCCACTTCGAGTTTTCCAGCCGGAGAAACCGTCGCCGGTTCCGCCGCGATCGCGGAGACCGGCAGCGGACTAACGGCACAGCCCGCCGCGGCGAGCAGACTGGCAACCAGAGCCACAGCGGCGAGCGCAATGGAACGTATCGAAGACACCTGGTATTCACCTCATCGCTGTATGTAATCGGCTCAGCTATCGGCGTTGTCAGCAGTGTTTGAAGGCTCGGTGGCCGCTTCAAATTCAAGCGAAACACCGTTTATGCAATAACGCAGACCGGTCGGCTTTGGACCATCGTTAAAAACGTGCCCGAGGTGCCCACCGCAGCGGCTACAATGAACCTCCGTGCGCACCATAAAGAATGAACGGTCGCTGGATGTCCCTACTTTGCCGTCCATTGGGGCATAAAAACTTGGCCAACCTGTGCCGCTGTTAAATTTTGTCTGGGACGAAAAGAGCTCCTGTCCACACCCCGCGCAAACGTAGACCCCCTTGGCGTGCGTCTTATCGAGCGGACTGGTGTGAGCGCGCTCGGTACCATGCTTCCTCAGCACATAATACTGCTCCGGCGTCAGAAGCTTGCGCCACTCCTCCTCCGTCTTCGTCACTTCGAAAGACATTGCTCGATTTTCACCTGCTGAAATTTGATTTGCGGTCAGGCCAAAACCAGCCGCCAGAGTTCCAAGGCCGAACACGCGTCGGTCAATCTTCATGGGCATAGATCCTCCTTTGCACCCCATGAGGCAACCGGTTTGCGCTAATACGCACGAAACCAGCATTCTCTTGAGAATCAATTTGGCCTCTCGAGCCCGTTCTGTCAGCTCAAGTCAGATCACAACCATGTGGGCACCGGTCGACGGAGCGGTCATGCGATCTTCACAGGCACCGACTTGGAGAGCCGGATTTCCTCTGGTGTGATCTCACAACGGTAGGCAAGCACCTCCACCCCGCGCGTGAACGCACGTGCCAACTCCGCCGCATAGGTTGGATCCACATCGCCTGCCGGCTTCATCCGCGTCACATCGGAACGCTGAATCAAGAACAACATCACCGCGCGATGGCCTTGCTCGGCCATATCACCGAGTTCTTCGAGATGTTTGACGCCCCGCGCGGTCACAAAATCAGGAAACTCCGCCAGGCCGGGCTGACGCATCAAATGAACGTTCTTGATCTCGACATAGGCGCGGCCTTTCATCTCGTCTTCCAGCAAGAGGTCGATGCGGCTGGCTTTGCCATACTTCTGTTCGCGTTTTAGCGAGGCGTACCCCTTGAGCTTCCCGATCCGGTTTTCCGCGATGGCCTCTGCCGCAATCTTGTTGGGGTGACCGGTATTGATCCCGACCAACGCCATGCCCTTGCCGATGTCATCCTCGACCAGCTCCCAAGTGTGCCGGTACTTGCGTGTCGGACTGTCGCTTTCGGACACCCAGACAGCACTGCCGGGGCTGCACAATCCCATCATGGATCCGGTATTCGGACAGCTGGCCGTGATCGTTCCACCATCATCCAATTCAATGTCGGCTAAAAACCGCTTGTAGCGCTTAATCAGTCGGCCGCGTTTCAGGGGGCTGGGAAATTTCATGGGCTTCGGACTCATTTTGATTGCTGCGCTAAGAAGTGCGAATTGATGGAATACGCTTGCCATCGGAGTTATCCCGCGCTCGGCATTTGTGCCAGCCTGCCGAGCGGTCTATGCCCTAAAAATATTCTTTTCGCAGATGGCTCCACTTCGTACGCTGGACACCAATCTGTTAAAAGCGTGTTCTCGAAGTGAACCAGGCTCCGAAATGACCGAACGCAGTCCATCTAATCCTCCCGCATCCATCGACACGTCAACCGAAGTCACTGCAGCGGTCCTCGTGATCGGCGACGAAATCCTATCCGGACGCACCAAGGAGGCCAACGCCGGCTACATCGCCGATGTCCTCACGGCTGCTGGGATCAGATTGAAAGAAATCCGCGTCGTCGCCGACGTCGAAGCCGATATCGTCAAAGCCCTCAACACCCTACGCAGCCGCTTCAGCTACGTCTTCACAACAGGTGGCATCGGTCCGACCCATGATGACATCACCGCCCAATCCGTCGCCACGGCATTCGGCCGTGAGATTGACGTTGACCAGCGCGCCCTGGATTTGATGATGCCTCACTACCGAGCCCGCGGCGTCGAACTGACCCCTTCGCGGCTGCGCATGGCGCGTATTCCGCAAGGCGCCGAACTCATACCAAACCGCATCACGGCCGCACCCGGCTTTCAAATCGAGAACGTCTTCATCATGGCCGGCGTGCCCGCGATCATGCAGGTGATGCTGGACGAGGTGCTCCCAAAACTGCGAACGGGCCGAAAACTACTCAGCGAAACGATCAAAGTTGCTACCCCGGAAGGCGAGGTCGCCGATCTGCTCACCGAACATCAAAACAGCTATCCGGCGATTGCCATGGGCAGCTATCCCTCGTTCGCCGGAGGCGTGATGCGCTGTGAACTCGTTCTGCGGTCGATCGACGCGGAAGCGCTCAGAAACGCCGCTGCTGCACTGCGGCAAAAACTCTCAAATTCCAGAATAAATCACAGTTAATCAAAGCCTTCCAGCCTGCTTTGCGGCCAGACGACGCAGCGGCGCATGGGCTGTTGCATTGATTTCAAAATCTCAACATTCTCTCGTTTCTGCCTCGGAACGTTAGATGTTCCGCCACCGGATGAGGGATTTAAGCGCGCGCAGTATTCACCAAAAAGGCCGCTCCACATTTGCGGCACTGCAAAAAGCGCGACGCGCATATTCCAAGTAACAAGACTTCACGGGGGTAGAATTTGATGAGCGATTTCACCTGCAACGAAGCATCCTGCAACGTTGTCCAGAAAAAGCAAACGCGCCGTCTGAAAACAGCTTTCCTCACGGTCCTCACAGCGCTGCTCTTCACCAACTTCGTTACACCGCCTGCGGAGGCCAAACGCCCCGGCTCGACCTACTGCTTCGTTGGCAAATGCCACAGGGTCAAAACCCTGAACGAAACCCGCTCGCTCGTCGGCAAGACAGTGCCGCTGGTCGCCTCCCATTACAGTGATTGCAGCAAGGACCGCTTCAATCCCTGCGGGCTGACCTCGTCTGGCGAGGCCTTCCATCCGGATCGTCCAGACAACGCCGCAAGCCCGATTTATCCCGACGGCACCGTCCTGCTCGTTCGCAATCCCAAGACCAAAGCTTCGGCGGTTTTGCGGATCAACAACGCCGGCCCCTACTGGGGCAACCGAAAGCTTGATGTCTCGGAATCCGCGGCGAGAAAACTGGGCTTTCGTCAAAACGGCGTCGCCAAGCTCGAAACGAAAATCTTGTCGGCCCCGAACAAGCAGGAAGCGCGCTACAGCCGGCGCCGCAAGTATCGACAGCTACCCGGCTTCATCGGCAAGTTCGACAACCTTAAAGATGCCGAACGTACCGCGGTCGCGCTAATGATGCTCGATGCCACTGCCGCCAGCGTCATCGCTCCCTCGAATAGTGCAGCCATGCTCACGGCAGCACGTGGTGAAACCGCCACCCAACGCAAAAAACGGCTGCGCGACAGGAAGAAACTCGAACCGATCCTCAAAACCATGCGGCTCATCTCGGATTTGAACCCCTCAACGGCAAAACCCAGTTCAGTCGCTGAAGTGACCATCACCGACCGCCGCTCGACGCTCAACCAAACAGCGTCCCTCCGCCCGTCGCGGCTGCACGAAGCAGCTTCCCCGAAAGAAGCAGTCTCCCCAAACACCGAGAGACTCGCCGCCGAGACATCCGCCCCATCGCATCAGCTCGCAAAGATCGCGGTGGAGGAACTAAGTGCCGAATTTAGTTTCCTCGAACATCGGGCGAAGCGTGCACCGACCCAACTAATCCGCACCGCGGAAGTTGGAACGCCAAGCAATGATGCATGGGAAGATCTGCTGCGCGCCCGTTTGGGCTCGTTGTCAGGGAACAACATCTGGGGCGGCACGTTGCCCTACCGGCCGCTGCCAAGCCGGGCACCAAGGAAGGTCATCCCCGGCACGCCTAATCTCGCCCGCAACGAAGTGGCCGGCTAGGCCACATCCCGACTGTCGCCAGTGTCAGCGCCCGTTGGCGCCTTCGGTGTCTGGTTTGGATAGAGATCGAATGTGCCATCGAGCGCATCGAGAAACTCGGCAATAAGGTCCATACAGACACCGAGCGGCAGCTTCCCCGCGACCAGGAAATCATCACCGATGATCGGAGTATCGGCGTCGGCAAGACCGGCGGCCTCGATATTAAGCACACCCCTGGAGCGCAAATAAGCATCGCGCCCACCACCGGTGTCGAAATTCGCCTCGACTTGCTCATGAAGCTCTTCGAAAACGTCGGCTAAATCGGTCGTTGCCGAAACGAACAACTGCGCCAGCGGACGGAACCGCAGCACCTCTCGGCTCAACTCGGCGATATGCAGACGTGCTTGAACGATACGCGCGACAAGACTGAGTTCGTGTGCTCTGAAGCGTGAAAGCGCCCAGCGCTGCGCGACCGAAACACATGGATCCGAGACGTCGCCGGTCACCCAATTCGATGCGGACGCCGTCAGGTCTTCACCCGAGGCAAGAGCCGCATCGAGGTTATCAGCGATTAAGTAGACGCTTGGCGGAACATGAACCTGTCGTTCAAGCATTCGTCTCTCCGAAATGGACCTGTTGTCGGATGTGCGGAATTCCCGCGCGCTCCTTTACAGTCCGTGAAACGTCCACTCACATACGCGGCGGAGGTATGAGGGTAATGAGTTGCTGCAGAGCTTGGCCGAGATCTCGCCCTCGTATCGATAGATAGCGAGCCAAATTTGAAATCGAAGGCAGCCCGCCAACGTTCCCGGTCGGAGGAGCGCGCTGCGATCATCTTCAAGCTGGAAAAGATCGCATCATCAGTGAATTCAATCGGCACATCGAGCTGCTGGCGCACAATCGGCACGGCTTCAGCAAGGTGCAAGACATCAGCTAGTGGCCGAGCCTCCGTTGCCGGAAGCTCGGCAGTTCTTTGGGAACACACGAGCCGCGTCCGCCGCAGCGGTTGCGTGGTCTCGACATCCGCGGGCATGTATTGCGGCCTGACCCGCCGCGTCTTTCCCTTTGGATCAAAACCACTCATCTCGCCTGCCCCCTGATCTTCAGCCACTGATGTATCAGTATCGCTGATTCGTGCCGGTTTGCTTAGTCATACGCAAGATCAACCGACAGCAACTCAGGATCAGCTGCAACCGCTGGTGCCACCGCAGGTGTTGCACTTCAAACAGGTACCGTTACGTACCAAGGTGAAGTTGCCGCACGAACCGCAGGCCTCACCCTCGTAGCCTTTGATCTTGGCTTCGACGATCCGATGCGCGACCGGGTCTTCCTTCAGCGCCAGGTTGCCCTCGGTGGTGATGGTCATCGTTTCCGTTGTGTGCTGCGACAACATCTGCGTGCCGCCGGTGGGCGTATCGCTGGAATAGGCGGTGGCTAGTTCGCGCTGAATTTCAGCAACACCACTATTCGTGTTGGCCGGTCCGATCCGGCCCGCAAGCGCACCGCGTGTGAACCCGTGGCTGACGACACGCGCAGCCGGGATCGCCGGAGACCGTTCGACTTCGCTTTCACCTTCGCTGAGCGCCGTCACCGACATCTCACCAGGATCGACATGGGCGAGGTCGTTGCGGCCCAGGTATGATACGGCGAGCTCACGGAACAGATAGTCGAGCACACTCGTAGCGTTGCGGATCGTCTCGTTACCAGTCACCAGACCCGCCGGTTCGAAGCGCGTGAACGTGAATGCGTCCACGTATTCATCGAGCGGCACGCCGTACTGCAGGCCTAGTGAAATGGCGATGGCGAAGTTGTTCATCAACGAGCGGAAGGCAGCCCCTTCCTTGTGCATGTCGATGAAGATCTCACCCAGACGGCCATCTTCGTATTCGCCTGTCGTCAGATAGACCTTATGGCCACCGACGACCGCCTTCTGCGTATACCCCTTACGCCGGCCAGGAAGTTTCTCCCGCCCTTGCGTGATATAGCGTTCGATAATCTTCTCGGTGATCTTCTCGGCCGCAACCGCAGCCCGAGCGATCTGTGGTTTGTCCCTGCTGAGCTTTTCGAGGGCTTCGTCCTGCTCATCCTCACTGTCGCCAAGCAGCTGTGAATTCAGCGGCTGAGACAGCTTGGAGCCATCGCGATACAGCGCGTTGGCTTTCAAGGCCAGGCGCCAGGAGCGCATGTAGGCCTCCTCGCAATCTTCCACCGTAGCATCGTTTGGCATGTTGATCGTCTTCGAGATCGCCCCGGAAATGAACGGCTGCGAGGCCGCCATCATATCGATGTGACTGTTGACCGACAGATAGCGTTTGCCAATGCGGCCACACGGGTTTGCGCAATCAAATACCGCCAAGTGTTCGGACTTGAGGTAGGGAGCACCTTCTAGCGTCATCGCTCCGCATACAAAAGTATTTGCCGCTTCGATCTCTTCGCGATTGAAGCCGAGATGGCCGAGCAGCTCGAAGCTCGGATCGTTGAGCTTACCTTCAGGAACACCAAGCTTTCCGGTCAGGAACTCTTCGCCAAGCGTCCACTTGTTGAAGACGAACTTGATGTCGAAAGCGCTTTCAAGTCCGGATTTCGACCCGCGCGATCGCCTCGTCATCGAGGCCCTTCGCCTTCAGCGTCGTGTGGTTGATGCTCGGTGCATCGTCCAGCGTCGCATGCCCTACGGCATAGTCTTCGATTTCCTTGATTTGCTCGACCGAGTACCCCAGCGTCGTCAGCGCTTCCGGCACCGCCTGGTTGATGATCTTGAAGTAACCGCCACCGGCAAGCTTCTTGAACTTCACCAGTGCGAAGTCAGGCTCAATGCCGGTCGTATCGCAATCCATGACGAGGCCAATCGTCCCCGTTGGCGCGACAACCGACGCCTGGGCGTTGCGGTAACCATGCTGCTGTCCAAGTTCCAACGCCCGATCCCAAGCGGATTTCGCTGCTTCGACAAGCCGTTTATCCTGGCACGAGGCATGATCAAGCGGCACCGGAATAGTCGACAGCGCTTCATATCCCTCAGATTTTCCATGCGCGGCGCGGACATGGTTGCGGATCACCCGCAGCATGTCGTCGGCATTCTCCTCATACCCAGGGAACGGGCCGAGTTCGGAAGCCATCTCCGCACTGGTCGCATAGGAAACGCCAGTCATGATCGCCGAAACAGCGCCGCCGATTGCACGGCCCTCATCGAAGTCGTACGAAATACCCGCAGCCATCAGCAGACCACCGATGTTGGCAAAGCCAAGACCCAAAGTCCGGTAGCGATAACTCAGTTCGGCGATCTGACGGGAAGGGAACTGCGCCATTAACACGGAGACTTCCAGCACAATGGTCCAGAGCCGGCAGGAATGTGCGAACGCCTCCGTATCGAAGCTCTTATCGTCCCGGCGGAACCGCATCAAATTGAGCGAGGCCAGGTTGCACGCCGTATCATCGAGGAACATATATTCCGAGCACGGGTTGGAAGCTCGGATCTCACCCGATTTCGGGCACGTGTGCCAATCGTTGATGGTTGAATGGAACTGGATGCCTGGGTCTGCTGAGGCCCATGCAGCATTGCCAATCTGCGACCCACAGATCACGCGCCTTGATCGTCTTGGCAACCTTGCCACCGGTGCGATGCGTCAGCTGCCATTCGCCGTCGTTCTCAACGGCGTTGAGGAAGTCATCCGTAACCCGCACCGAGTTGTTCGAATTCTGACCCGAGACCGTTAAATAGGCATCCGAATCCCAATCGGTATTGTAGGTTTCGAACGACAGATCCGTGTAGCCTTGGCGCGCGAACTGAATTACACGGCGACGTAATTATCGGGCACATGATCGCGGCGGGCTTCTTTGACCGCCCGCTTCAGGGCCGGGTTCTTGCTTGGGTTGAAGCAGTCATCGCCGTCAGCTTCGCAATTGATGCAGGCTTTCAGAATTGCGCTGAGCCGCTTTTCGCAAATCTTCGATCCGGTGACAAGTGCAGCAACCTTCTGCTCCTCACGCACCTTCCAGTTGATGTATTCTTCGATATCGGGATGGTCGACATCGACCACGACCATCTTGGCCGCGCGCCGAGTCGTGCCTCCGGATTTGATCGCGCCAGCTGCCCGGTCGCCGATCTTCAGGAAGCTCATCAGACCCGATGACTTGCCCACCGCCGGACAGCTTTTCACCGCCCCCGCGCAGACTGGAAAAGTTGGTCCCTGTTCCCGAACCGTATTTGAAAAGGCGCGCTTCCCGCACCCATAGGTCCATGATGCCGTTTTCGTTGACCAGATCGTCAGCGACGGACTGGATAAAGCAGGCATGCGGCTGTGGGCGCTCATAAGCCGACGTCGACTGCTGGATTTCTCCGGTCTCGAAATCCGCGAAGTAATGGCCCTGGCCTGGTCCGTCGATGCCATAGGCCCAATGCAGACCGGTGTTGAACCACTGCGGCGAGTTCGGCGCGGCCATCTGCATGGCCAGCATGTAGCGATGCTCATCAAAGAATGCGCGCGCGTCATCTTCCGTTGTGAAGTAGCCGCCCTTCCAACCCCAATATGTCCAGGTGCCGGCAAGACGGTCGAAAACCTGGCGGGCGTCTTCCTCACCGCCTGTACGCTCGGAAGCAGGCAGCTCAGCCAGTGCCCGCTCATCGGCGACGGATTTCCATAGCCACGAAGGAACCTGTGTTTCCTCGACCCGCTTAAGGCGCTTGGGCACGCCGGCTTTACGAAAATATTTCTGAGCAAGTATGTCTGCCGCAACCTGGCTCCAGTGCTCAGGCACCATCAAGCCTTCAAGCTGGAAAACTATCGAACCGTCGGGATTGCGAATTTCAGAAGTCCCACGGCGAAAAGGGATCCGGTCGTAGGGTGACTTGCCAGCCTCGGTGAAACGGCGGGTAATCTTCATAAATTCTTGCCCCATGTCGGTCGTTCTGCGCCGCGCGAAATTTCGCGCGCGGCAGCAATGGCTTCGGTAGGCAGCGCCAACGTTGAACGAGGGGGCTCTGCGTTATAATTTCGGGTTTACGCAACACCAGACCGCCACTGCGGAGGCGTGTCACAACGCTGAGAACAAACGAACTCTCTCTCCGGCGGCAGACGGCCGCGCAGGAGCTAAACGATGCATGACAAGGAATTTGAAAACGACGCTGGACACTGCCGAAGCTTCACGAAGGTGCACTCACTGACACCTCCCGTCCGACATCTAAAAAGCTAGGTCAATTCGAAGCTCGACAAAACCACCCACTACAACCTGTTGTGCGATTCATGTTGGGAAAGGGGCGGGGCAACTAGATGTTGGGGTCCTGTGGAAGGCTTGTTGATACCCTATCAAGAACTCCCGGAAAAAAAACCGCCGTTTGCCGGCTCGCAGCGCCTAGCTGCGGATTTCTAGGCTGCGGACAAATGAAGATTGGTTTTCAGCCTGCCTACGAGACTAGTGCGATTCCGCTGGCACACACTGTGGCATAGATGCCGCGCCTGTCCGCCGTATAGACAAGCATGGTCCCGTCTGGTCTAAGCTCAGGCAAGGAAATCGCGAACCACAGATAAGCTGAAAAGTGGGAACGAAGAAGTGGGAAATCCTGAGCGAAATCTTCTGCTGGTGGGGCGGCAACACCTGGGGCACCAGGTGGACGATTGCTAAGATCGCCAAGTTCGTTGGCGAAGACGAATTCGGCAACCGCTATTATGAACAACGCAAAGGTGTTGGATCATTGGGCGTTCCCCGCCGCTTCGTCACCTACCAGGACCTCGCGGATGCATCCAAAGTACCGGCGGATTGGCACGGCTGGCTGCACCACACGGTCGATACGCCTCCCACCAAGGAGGACTATCAGCCCAAACCCTGGCAAAAGCCGCATGAAATGAACATGACGGGTACTTCGCAGGCCTACCGGCCCGATGGGTCAATACTCACCCCTCAGTCGCGGCCCAAAGCGACCGGTGATTACTCGGCCTGGCGCCCTGAATAAGCTGGTGGGCGCCAGATACGGGCGGTGAGACGGGAACCTGGCATGACCAAGGGCTATTGGATCGTTCATATCAAGGTGACCGATCCGACGAACTACCCAAAATACCTCGAGGCCGGCAAAATCCCGTTTCGAAAGTACGGCGCCAGGTTCCTCGTGCGCGGTGGTTCCCACATAGCACCCGAAGGCTCAGCCAAGCAACGTCACGTTGTCATCGAATTCGAGTCCTATGACACCGCCTTGGCTTGTTACCTGTCTCCAGAGTATCAGGCTGCCGCGAAGCTACGCCAAGCTAGCGCGGATTCAGATATTGTCATTGTCGAGGGCCGCTCGTGAGCTTGTTGACACGCCGTGCTGCAGTTGCAGCCGTAATGATCTGTATCACCCAGCCAACCCACGCGGGACGGATTGAGAACGCGGTCGCGGTCTTTGCGGCGCTCGACAAGGTCACTGCACGGATCTCTGAGCTTGAAGTGCCTATCGACCAGACCGTCGAATTCGGCGCCCTGAAAGTCACGCCACGGATCTGCAATTCGCGTCCGCCAACCGAACGGCCTAAGACGACAACGTTTGTAGAGATCGACGAGATCAAGCTCGACGGCTCCACGGACCGCCTCTTCACCGGATGGATGCTTGCTGAAAGCCCTGGTCTCAATGCCCTGGAGCATCCCGTCTTTGACGTCTGGCTAACAGGCTGCAAGACCCCACAGGGCGGTGTCGCCGCCACCTCTGACGAGGGACAAGAATCGGTTGCAGATGATGCAACAATCGGGGAGGTTCCAAGACCACAAGAGGTCTCGCCGTTCCCCCGTCGCCGGCGCATCCGCCGCTAAGTGCCCAGACTTGATCGCTACTTGAAGAACGGCTCAACTCCGAGGTTGTCATGTCGCAGCAGGATGCCGCGGTGCTCAAGACTGAGCCAAAACCTTCCTTGGTTCCCTTTAATCCGCGCGTCGTCACGATTGCCGGTGTCCTTATAGTCGCCTGCGCGGCGCTCCTCGCGCTGGGCGTCTCAACGCAGAAGTCGGTCTTGTTCCTGATTGGTGCCGGACTTGGCTTCGCCCTGCTGCACGGCGCCTTCGGCTTTACCGCCGGTTGGCGGACAGTCGTCACGCGCGGCGATGGTCGCGGTCTCAAAGCACAACTCGCAGTCATTGCCGCGACCATGCTGTTCTTTGTCCCAATCATCGCGGGAATGCTGCCAGGCGACCGCCAATATGGCGGCTTAATAGCACCCGTGAGTTGGACGGTCGTCATCGGCGCCTTCATGTTCGGGCTAGGTATGCAGCTGGGGAACGGCTGTGGTTCGGGCACGCTGTTCACTTTGGGCGCTGGCTCAAAGCGTATGCTGTTCACGCTTCCAGGCTTCATTATCGGCTCGCTGCTGGCCTCGCTACAGATATCCTGGTGGCAGCTGCCCGGTATAGGCACGGTGAACCTGGCCCAGGTCTTCGGCGTTACGGGCGCACTGGCGATCGGGCTAGCCGGCCTCGCAATTGTATGGGTGCTCGTTGAGGTTTGGGAGCGCAAGTATCGGCGGGAATACAGCCAGATGCTGCCGCCCAGACTGCAAAGACAACGCTTCTGGCAGGGACCGTGGAACTTCCTGTGGGCCGGACTTGCGCTCGTCGTGCTCAATGTTGCGACGTTGTTGGTTGGCGGCTTCCCCTGGGCGGTCACCTATGGCTTCGCGCTCTGGGGCGCCGCCATCGCGGCTTTCGTCGGTATGGACGTCAGCGCTTACCCATTCTGGGGATGGGCAAAAACCCCCGACACGCTGTACGGCGCGTTGGTGACAAACCAGCAGTCGGTGATGAACATCGGCCTGATCCTCGGCGCAATGCTGGCTGCCGGCCTGGCTGGAAAATTCGCAAAAGGCCCTTGGCCGACGGTCATCGGTATTGTTGGAGCCTTTCTTGGCGGTTTACTGATGGGCTATGGTGCCCGTCTTTCCTTTGGCTGCAATATTGGCGCCTTCCTCGGCGGCATCGCGTCGGGATCACTGCACGGCTGGGTCTGGTTTGGCGCAGCCTTCGCAGGATCACTGATCGGCATTCGCCTGCGGCCAGCCTTCGGCCTCAGCAACTAATTTTCAGGACCTCGGAAAAGGATAGGTAGATGGGTGACAGCGTCACGCCGATCATTAGAAACGCTGGCGGCCTCTTGCAACGCTACGACGTCCTCTTCTGCGACGTCTGGGGCGTCGTCCACGACGGTCACCTGGCGCTCGGTCCCGCGGCCGATGCATTGATACGCTTCCGCCAAGCTGGCGGCACCGTCATCCTTGTTTCGAACGCGCCCGTCCCGAACCATCAGGTCACTCGCATGTTGCTCGAGCGTCAACTACCTCGGCAGGCCTGGGACGCGATCGTCTCTTCCGGCGACATCGCTTTGCGGCATATCAAGCAAAGCGGCCTTCGCAAGCTTTTTGCAATCGGGCCTCAGGACCGCGATGCCGCTCTATTCGAAAAGGCCGGCACACTCACAAGCAAATTAGAGCTGGCCGACGCCGTCCTCTGTTCCGGCCTCAACGACGACATCCGCGAAACAGCTGAGGATTACCGCTCCCTATTGCTGGAAGCCAAGTACCACGCGCTTCCCTTTGTGTGCGCCAATCCCGATCTCGTGGTCGACGTCGGCGGCACACTCTATTTGTGCGCGGGTGCGCTAGGTGATCTCTACCAGGAAATCGGTGGCGAAGTCTTTTGGGCGGGCAAACCATACGAAGTGGCCTACCAGACCGCCCTGGAACAAGCCGAAGTGCTGCGCGGGGCGCAGGTTGATCGCTCGCGCCTATTGGTCGTGGGCGATTCTGTCCGCACCGACTTGACGGGTGCGGAGAAATTCGGTGTCGATGCGCTTTTCATAGCCGGTGGAATTCACCGCGATGAAGCGGTCATCGACGGAGATGTCTGCCATATTCGCCTGGGCGAAGTTCTGACCTTCAACGCTCCGCCAGCCATTGCCGCAATGCCATACTTGGCGTGGTGAAGCGTTACGGCTCACGGCTTTTTGGGCGCTAGCTCCGCCTCTTTCGGCACAGCCTGTGGTGGTGCCTTGAATTTTCGAAACACCGTGTCGGGCGCAGAGGTGTTGTGGCGGGACGGAAAGAGCCGGCCTGTCCAGACTTCATTGGCCGAGGCAGCCCCCTTAAACTTCATGATCGGCTCTTCAAGCCAACTGCTAGCACCCGTCTCGAGAATTCCAACTTCGGCGACGTCGTTATTGAAACGCGTCACGTACATGGAACGGAGCGCGGCGAAAGGTGGCCCCGCGATCGGCTCGGAGAACGTGACGTCCAGCACCTGTGCTTCCCGGTCAAGCCGCGCGATTTTAAGATTGGCCGAACCACCCCCGGCAAATTTCAATGCAAACGCCCGGGCTTTGGGATCGAAAACGATTTCGGAGAGATTGACGACCGGTCGCCCAGCATCCTCCACGGGACCAACCAGGAACGACGAACCATAGGCACTCCAACTCAGATGCTTCGGCGGCAACGGCCTTGCACGCCAGTAACCGTCCGTCGGATAGACAACAAGCACTTCCTCCGCACGTTCATCCTGACGGACCCAGACTTGCACGACGTGCAGACTGTCGTCGCTCTTGTCGCCCACCCGAAATGGAACTTTACGATCGCGCCAAAAGTTGGCGAAGGAGTAGCCCACGACCCAGAGATTGACGTCTTCGTAAAGCGTAACTTTGCGCGGCGGTGGCGGCTGCGCCTTCGCTTCTTCAGCGAACTCACAAGCTGTCCAATCCGGCGCAAAAAATCCTTTTGCAGAGTGTTTATATAATTTGGATGCGCCGCCTCGATACGGAACTGCGTCACCTTTGGATGCGAGAAGGCCAACGTGACGTTATCTTTTTCCGCGCACAGCACAGGCTCGGACCGGTTCTCGACTTTAACGCCGACCGAACTTTGCGCCATCGCGGCGCTGGTTCCCGAAAAGATGAGTCCGGCCAGGACGGAGGCAGCAATACTCCAAACGCACCGTCTATCGAACCTGAAGAATGGCATAGATGTCACCGGAGTTCGCCTCATGCGGCAGAGCGCAAACATGCGCGGCCATTGCGCTGGCATCAATCTCATTGCCTTCTCCAAGGGTAAGCTTGTGGGATTCGCCAAGGGCGATATCGAAGCGGTAAGGCCCAAGTGCGGCAAGCCTCTGAAGACACCTACAGGCAACATCGCGCTCAATCGTCGTGAACTCGAAAGACAAGGCTGCCACCGGCAATGTCAGCCCCGCAAGAACCTGGTCTTCAAAGCCCTCAACGTCGATCTTGGCAAAGTCCGGCATCCCATATTTCGCAACAAGCTGATCGAGCGTCACCGCGGGTACTTCGATTTCTCGGTCCCAAACCTGGCCTTCCCATCCTTCCGCTCCTTCGGCCGCCTCGACGAAGTCAGCCGACGCCGTCGTCACCGTCGGGTTCGCCGAGTTGACCCGAAGTTTCAACACACCGGGGACATCACCACAGGCTACCTCTTCGACATGCACATCCCGGTCGGCTGCATAGACCCTACCGATTACAGCCGCGCAATCAGGTTGCGGCTCGAGAGCAACCACCCGCGCGCCGAGTCTCCGAAACGATCCAACGCGGTCACCGACGTGACTTCCGATATCAAAAGCCAGCCCACCGGGCGTATTGAAACGGGCGTTGAGTCCGTCCATCGCCGCGTCACGCACGACATCGCCGTAATAGACTTCCAGCGACCTGCGAAGACCGGGGTAGTCGACCTTCAGCTGCTCGACAATCGAAATCTGAGAGGGTTTCATAACTGAACGAAACTATGCGGTCTGTTGAAGGAGGCTGGACACTGGCGCTGGATCTTCGGCGCGTTCTTCCAACGCCAAAATTTCCCGCGCCGGGGCGAAGTCCTCGGGAATGCCGCATAGCCCCCAATCCTGAAGCCAGCGCCCGACGGCCGGCGACGACGTCAACACCGCGAACGGAACGGCCAGCAGATAGCCAATCGTTAGCGGCAAACTCCACATTAATACAGTCGGCGAAATCACCAAAAGCGCCCCACACACGACAATACCAAACAGCGTCTGAGGCCAAAAATTTTGCACCGCTGAAAGCCACGAAATACCGCGCGCATCACGCGACTGGCCACCCCAGGTCACGGACTTCCCGAACGCCAGACCAATCATGAATACGGTGGTCCTCACCGTCGAAATGGCACCCTGTAAAAAGGAGAATACCAACTCGATGAGCGCACTGGCCGCAAATCGCAGGGGACCACCATAAGTGGCAGCCCCACCCTTGGTCAGCGCCGCATCAAGCAAGCCGGCGATTTTCGGCGCCAGGTACATTGTGAAAAACGCAACATACAGAGCGATCGCCAACGCCACAGGATAATCGGCAATTGCTCGAGCCTCATAGGCGGCCACCGGCAGCAATGCGATCATCAAGGTCCAGGCCGGAATGCCAATGAACATCAGCATCGCCCACGCCAACTGAAACCGGCTCAATGGCAACAAACCAGGCAGGCCGAGCAAACTCGCGTACTGCATGTTACCCTGACACCAGCGGACATCCCGCTTGGCGAAGTCGATCATGGTTGGTGGATTCTCTTCCCACGAGCCAATCTCACAGGGCAGCACGCGCACTTCGTAACCCGCCTTGCGCATCATGACCGCCTCAACCTGATCATGGCTCAGGATATGCCCGCCAAGCGGTGGCTTGCCCGGCAGCAACGGAAGATCACAATGCACCTTGAAAGGACGCACCCGAACCAGCGCGTTATGACCCCAGAATGGTCCGCAATCGGCAACCCACCAAGCCTGACCCATCGTGTAGGAGCGCATACCGTGACGCATGCCGAATTGGAAAATGCGGGCAAACGCACTGCTTGACGGCATCCCGACGACCAGGCTCTGCAGAATGCCCATACGGGGATGCGCCTGCATCATGCGCGTCATCTTCACGATAGCCTCGCCCGACATCAGACTATCGGCATCCAGCGGCAACATGAGATCGAAATCGGCGCCCCAACGTTCACAAAAGTCACGCACGTTGCCGGCTTTGAAGCCTGTGTTATCCGTGCGGCGACGGTAGACGATACGATCTTGATCCTGGATCGAAGAACGCCATTCGCCAACCAATCGCTCTTCCTGTTCCGCGATCGCCAGATCGTCGGTATCGCTCAGCACGAAGTAGCTATAAACGCCACCTTGTCCGGTTTCATCAAGGCTCTGCTTGACCGTTTGCAGCCGTGAAATGGCCCGTGCCGGATCTTCATTGCGCAACGTCATGAGAACGGCTGTCTTGACGTAGAGCGGCGTATCCCGGTCCCCGGCCCGCGCATAGGGCGCCACCGCTTGCATCAGCGACGAATGGCCATGAAGAAGCCAGAGACCGATAATAGCATTCCAAAAGCCAAGGATCGCCCATGGTGTTCCAAGCGCGAAACAGACGAACATGATACCGTCGACGAGGGTCCACCCGCCCGCGCCTATTAGTTGGGCGGCAGCCGCCAGCAACGCGATGTAGCTGATGATGTTCAAAGCCAGAACGGTGACACGGCGCCGGTTGAGTTCCGAGATGGACTGCAGGCGGGTCGGTAGGGTACGCCTTCGGCGCCGGGAGCCAAAGGGCAGTTTGGAAGAAGTTTCGACTGTATGGCTCATGGTCTTAGCTTTCTTATCTGCCGCGCGAGTTGGCTCGCAGCTCCGGCAGTGGTGACCGTAATGACCGAAGTTAAAGCGGCGCGTAACAACTCAGCGACCTACAAAGAGGCCCGCGCCCTCTGGTACGCAAAACCGCACAAAGCGGAGCTGCGCACAGAATCAATTGAACTCTCATCGAATAACAACGCATTGGTCCGAACTATGTTCAGCGGCATTAGCCGCGGCACCGAACGGCTCATCTTCCGTGGGGAGGTTCCAGAGAGCGAGTTCGAATCGATGCGCGCGCCCATGCAGATCGGCGAATTTCCCTTCCCAGTAAAATACGGCTATTGCGCGACGGGGATCGTCGAGGAAGGTCCTAAAGAGCTGAAGGGTAATACTTTTTTCTGTCTTCACCCTCATCAGGACCTGTTCCGCGTCGCCCCCGAGTTGCTGGTACCCATTCCACCGTCGGTACCCGCCAAGAGAGCGACACTCGCCGCGAATATGGAAACCGCACTCAACGCGCATTGGGATGCGGCAAGCAGCCCCTGCGACAGAATCGCCGTCGTTGGAGCCGGCGTCGTCGGCCTGTTGATCGCACATCTAGCCGCAAGGCTGCCCGGCACTGACGTGATCGTGATCGATAGCAATCCGGCTCGTCGCGAGATCGCGGTAGCTTTTGGCGCCCAGTTCGCCTCACCTGAACAGGCTCCCGAAGACTGCGACGTCGTATTTAACGCCAGCGCCAGCGCCGCAGGACTTGCCACGGCGCTTTCTTGCGCGGGCTTTGAAGCCCGTGTTGTGGAGGTCTCTTGGCACGGCGCCAAACTGGTCTCGATCCCACTTGGCGGCCCCTTCCACTCGCGGCGCCTCAGCATCATCTCCTCCCAAGTCGGCCACGTCGCCGCTCGTCGTCGCCCACGCTGGGACTACTCGCGCAGGATTTCGGCGGCGATGAAACTGCTCGATCGCCCTGAATTAGACCTGCTTGTTAACGAAGAGATTGCATTCGATGATGCGCCAGAGCGACTTCCACTCATTTTGAGCACGGAATCAGCTGCCTTGGCGCCAGTGATCCGTTACACGTGATAAGCATTCCGCTAGCCTGACAGGAGCCGCCGATGTTTTCCGTCGAAGTCCGCGACCGCATCATGATCGCTCATTCGTTGCCCGACCCGTTTTTCGGACCGGCCCAGCACATGCATGGGGCCACGTTCGTGGTCGACGTTGCATTCTTCCGATCCAAACTGACGCGCCACAACGTTGTCGTCGATATCGGAGCCGCGCTATCGGTACTAAGCGAAACCCTTAAACCTCTCGCCTATAAGAACCTTGACGAGTTACCGCAGTTCGCCGGCCAGTTAACGACGACGGAGTTTCTCGCCAAACATATATTTGACCAGATGGTCGAAGCCGCCGAATTTGGAAAGCTCGGTGAGGACGGCCGCGGCATTGCCAAGATCCGCGTAACTCTGCATGAAACCGATCTGGCACGCGCCACGTACGAGGGACCTGTCGGTGACTGAAGTCTATTTCGCCATACCGGGGAGCATTGAACAGGAGACGGGCGGCTACGGTTACGATCGGCGGCTGATCTCGGAACTGCCGTCGTTTGGTGTCAACGTAAAGCACATCGAATTGCCGGCCGGGTTTCCCAATCCATCTCCCGAGGAGTGCGAAGCCGTTGCAAAGCGTGCCGCCGCATTGCCAGGTGAGTCAACGCTGCTGATCGACGGTCTTGCTTACGGCGCCTTTCCAAAGCAGTTGGCCGAGGGCATCGCCCAGCGCATTATCGCCCTCGTACATCATCCATTGGCACTGGAAGCCGGGCTCTCCGAAAAACGCAAGAACGAATTGGTAGCGAGCGAGCGCGACGCCCTGTCGCTCGCAGATCATGTGATCGCCACGAGCCCCTCAACTAAGCGAATTCTTATAGCCGATTACGGAGTTCCTGAGCCCCACGTCACCGTCGCCGAACCTGGCACCGACCCAGCACAAAGAGCCACCGGGACCGGCACTCCAATGCAGCTGCTCTGCGTTGGAACCATCACGCCGCGCAAAGGTTACGACGTACTCGTTGAGGCCCTTGAGCCTCTTCGGGATCTCGATTGGAGACTGACCATCGCCGGACCTGACGACCGCGACTCCGAGACAACAGCAGCCCTGCGCGCACAGATCACAGCAGCAGGTCTGCACGATCGCATCACACTCTCGGGCGTTGTCGTGCCGGCGACCCTCGACCGCTTCTATGAGAGTGCCGATGTCTTCATTATGCCGTCTCTCTACGAGGGCTACGGTATGGCGCTCGGAGAAGCCATGGCCCGCGGACTGCCGATCATCTGCACCACTGGCGGCGCGGCAGCGGAAACAGTCCCGGAAGGGGCAGCCATCAAGGTCGCACCCGGCAGTTCCGAATTCTTGACCCGCGCGCTTCAAAACCTGCTGAGCGACCGCAAGCAGCGGATCAGACTGGCCGACGCCGCTTGGGAGGCTGGACGAAAACTGCCGACGTGGAGCGAAACCGCCCGTCGTGTGGCCGCCGTTGTCATGGGCTTGAAGGCATAACAGCCGTCAAAGCCCCAATTCACCGCTACCGATTGAGGATGTCTCCGATGTCAGGCTTTTCAAGCGCGTGGCTGACCCTTCGCGAACCGGCAGATCACCGCTCACGCAATGCCGAACTTGCCGAGGCGTTGTCGGCGCGTTTCACCCTCCGCGACTCCATAACGGTCACAGACATCGGTTGCGGCACCGGCTCCAATCTCCGAGCGACCGCGGCATTGCTACCGACAAAGCAGAACTGGACCCTGGTCGACTATGACCCCGGCTTGCTGAGCACGGCTCGAGAGGAACTTTGCAGGTGGGCCGACGAAACCCGGACCGAAGGCGAAGCCCTGGAGCTGATCAAAGGACTGTCTCGGATTTCCGTATCTTTCCGTCAGGCCGACCTTGCCGTCGATCTAGAAGCGGGGCTTGGCGAACCTAACGACCTCATCACGGCGGCAGCCTTCTTCGATCTGGCATCAGAAGCCTTTATCCGCAAATTCGCGCAAGCCGTCGCAGCACGCAACGCCGTGTTCTACACGGTCCTCACCTACAACGGCAGATGCCGCTGGCAGCCCCATCATCCTGGAGACAACGCTGTGACGTCCGCGTTTCATCGTCACCAGATGACCGACAAAGGCCTTGGAATTTCAGTGGGTCCGACGGCACCAATGTACCTGTCGGATCAATTCAAACTCGCTGGCTACAGTGTGCAGGAGGGCGACAGTCCCTGGCAGCTAGAAGCGCAGGACGAAGCACTGCTCGCGGAGGTTCAAGCCGGACACCAGTCCGCGGTCGCCGAAACCGGCGCCGTCGAACAAGCTGCTCTGAAAAGCTGGGCTTCCCGCAAACTAACGGGCGCCGTCATCGGGCACACCGACACGCTCGCGATGCCGGTGTAAATGCACCGACAATCTGCAACCGCTACCGCCAACTAGGACGCCTCAGGCTCGCAATCCGCGCGCGTCCCAATTCCGACGGCTGCGCCGGTGGGGTCTTGAATAACGGCGATCCTGCCAACCATCGCGACATCGAACGGCTTTTGCATCGCCTTGCCGCCGCTTGCAGTAATTTGGCGGCAACTCTCATCGACGTCATCGACAGCCAAATAAGTTAGCCAATGGGCGGGAACATTATCCAAGCCCTCCAGCGTACTCATATCGAAAGCACCGCAGATCGGCTTTTCACCCATCAAGAAGACCTTATAATTGGGTTCGGCCGGTTGCGCCGGCCGGGTCACGTCGCCCATCGCCGCAACGAATGGGCGTCCATCCCACGACCTTGGAATAGAACTCGCGAGCCTCCTCGGGATCGCGAGTATTAAGTTCCGTCCACCAGACTTCACCGTGCTTACTCTTCATCATCGCCTCCAATTATCCGTGTAGCCCATGAGACAATGCCAGCAGAGTATGTCGCCTATTCGGCAGCTTCAGCGTGACCCGAGACAACCTGGTCGGCAAGTTTTCCGGTAAGCTCCGATAGATGGTCGAACTTGGCCGTGTAGGCGCCGACACCTGCAGTCGCCGATCTCAGCTCGATGATCAGATCGTCGATCTCGGCCGCCGGAATGTGCGCCTCGATTACATCCCACCCTGGCCAGCCAGGGCGAGCGTCGAAGCCGAGGATCTGTCCCCGCCGCTGCGGAATGATGCCGTTTATACGCGCCGTCGCCTCACTTGGCACGGTGATCGACACAGCCATGACCGGCTCCAGAAGCACTGGAGCGCATTGCGGCATGCCCTCGCTCATGGCGAGCCGGGCTGCCTGTCGGAAGGCCATATCCGACGAGTTTACTGAGTGATAGGACCCATCCTTGAGCGTTACGGCAACATCGACCACCGGAAATCCGAGCGGTCCCTTATGCAGGTAGTCTTTCACACCATGCTCCACTGACGGGATGAATTGCTTTGGCACCACCCCGCCCGTGATCACTTCGGAAAAGGCGAACCCGTCTCCCCGCGGCCGCGGCCCGATCTCAATCACGACATCGCCGAATTGACCGTGCCCGCCCGACTGTTTTTTGTGCCGCCCACGAATCTCGGTCGATTTGCGGACTGTCTCCTTGTAGGGGATCAGGCGCTGCTGGCGGGCAACGGAAATCGCGTACTTGCGCTGCAGCCGCTCAAGGGCAACGCGCAGGTGCATTTCCCCCTGCCCTTTGAGCAGGAGCTGATGCGTGTCCGACGAGTTTTCAAAGGAAAGCGACGGGTCCTCTTCGCACAGCTTGCCCAGTGCCGTTGTCAGCTTTACTTCGTCCTTGCGGTCTTGCAGGCCAAGACCGGTGACAAAAACCGGTTCCGGTGGCATCGGACATTTAACTTGCGGCGCGGCCGCTTTCGCAGTCGCTAGGGCTTCGCCGGTCCCGATCTCCTCTAGCCTGCCCAGTCCGACAACCTCACCGGCTGCAGCATTGCCGCGCTTGCTGCTCTCTTCGCCACGCAGCACAAACAAACCCGAAACCCGCTCTTCCTTGCCGAGGCCCGAGCGCACCGTTGCGCCATCGGCCAGCGCTCCACCGAACACCCGTGCCATGGAGAGTTTGCCTCCATGCGGCGAGTGCACTGTTTTAAATACGAACGCTGACGATGTCGAAGGATCGAGGCCCAACCGCTCCGCCGTCGTAGTGACCGAGGGTGCCTCATGGCGCAAAGCTTTTAGTAGGCGTTCAATCCCATTGCCGTGCTCGGCGCTACCCAGCAACACCGGACAGATGATGCCGTCGCGCAGTTCCGCAGTGAGGTCTTCAAACACGCGGTCCTGCGGCGGTATGAGGTCCGACAGAAGCTGTTCCATCAGCTCGTCGTCATAATCAGCCAACTGCTCCAGCATGTGGAACCGCGCCTCTTCTTCCCTGTCCTTCATTCCATCGGGAAGCGAGACGATTTCTGAAGCAGCGTGTTCGCGATAGACAAAAGCCCGTTCGGAGGCCAGATCCACGAAGCCCGTTGCAATGCCGTCTTCCCAGATCGGGATCTGGCGCAGCACCAAGGGTTTGCTGCTGGCCGGCTGCAGCATCGGGATAATATCCCTGACAGGCATTTGGCAGCTGTCGATCTTATTCAGGAACAGGAAATGGGGAATGTCGCGTTCTTCAAGCTCTTTCAAGATCACCTGTAGCGCCGGAATGCGCTTGGGATCGGGCTCGCAGACAACGACCGCCGCATCGCAGACTGTCAGCGCCGCTAGGCCATCGGCTTGAAACTCGACCGAACCAGGACAGTCGATGAATGTGAAGGATTCATCAAGGTAATCGGCATCGAAAACATTGAGGCCGACGCTCATCCCGTGAGCACGGGCCTCTGGCGACGAATCTCCGTGCGATGTGCCGTCGGAGACTTTACCTTGCTGCGGGCTGGCACCGGTCCTGGCGAGGATCGCTTCGAGCAGCGTGGTTTTACCGGCCAAATACGGACCGACAATGGCGATCGCCCGAGCGCTTCGTTGTGCGCCGCCGTTTTGCTTTGCACTACTGTCCTGCCCCATACTTTCCTCCCACTCCGAATACGGTTGATCTTGCCGTCGGCGTTTGTTCGCGGCGCGCCGTCCAAGCATGTTCGCGCCGCAGCAGGAGAATCGCAAGGGGCAACCGCCCGTTCGCCGGACGCCAAGGGCAAATGCAAGCTTTTATTTTGGCTCAGAGGAAAGATTTCGCGCCGCACGACAACGCGTGCACTGCACAGTAAAACCCGCATCTACGCTGCAGTTGCGAAGCATTCGAATTGCGAATCACCCTACGCAAGAAAACCCTTGACGAGATGCCCGCAAAACACAAGATGTGCGTTATCGCCAGCACCAGTTGTTCCGCGTCAACGATTTGAGAACCATAAGGTGTCCATAATGGTGTAGTAGTCGGCAGGTGCGTTAGTGCCTAAGGAGTTGAGTGATGAAATCTAAATCTATCAAGTCTGCCGTTTACGCTGCTGGCTTGGTTTTCGCCCCCTCCGAGGAAGCGCCTGGCACCAACACGCTTACCCCGCGTGTGAAAGTGAAGTCCAGGCGGGTAAAACGGCGCCCGGCGGTCGACTACGAAGCAGATTTCGTCAAAGTGAGCGCGGCCGGTGCCAATGACACCAACTGGCTGCGGTCGTTTGACTTGAGCTGGCTTCTGGGCCGAGCGACTGCCTGATTTATAATTCTAGGCTGTCGGCGTTGCGTTAGCGGTGTGAATTCTCGCGCATGGTCTCGTTCAACCACTCCAGCACCTGCAGATAGTGCTTGGTCACCCATAAGTGGCCGGCATCGTCGATATCGATGATATCCAGCGTATCGATCCGCCTAGCCAGCTTTCTCGCCGCTGGCAGTGGCACGTTGCGGTCCTGTCCGCCAAGCCACATCCGTCCTGGCATGTTTAGAGCACCCAAGTCCAATCGCCCGCCGCGGCAAAAGCAGCGCATATCCAACGCAGCACCCTTCACTCCCGAAGCCAGACCCGTCCGGAATGTTCGCGCCAGATCAGCCGCGATTTCCGGATCCGCCAATAGTTTCCGGTCAGGCGTTCCCGCTCGCGCGGACATGGTTCGTGCCGCCAACCATGGTGACACCATGAGAAGCCCACGAAAATATAAAAACGCTAGGGGAACTGCGCCCGGCACCCCGGGTAGCCCGCGAAATGCGAACCGATGGAACAAACTCACCCCGCGACGCTCCTCGGCTCTGGAAACCGGGGCCAAGGGAGCCACCAGAGCCAGCGCCTTCACTCGCTCGGGCAACTGAGACGCGAGGGCGACCGCATAGGGCCCACCGCCAGAGATCCCAACTACTCCGAAACAAGACAAGTTCAGTGCTTGCGCAAGGTCCGCGATATCGGCCGCATAATCGCCAAGCCACGCTGCGTCTTGCGGTGCATCCGACAGACCATAGCCCCAGCGGTCAGGTGAAATCAGCCTCAATCCCAGCCGTCGCGCTTCCGCGTCGGCAATACCGAACTTGTAACGCGACCCCGGCGTACCGTGTAGAGCCACGATCGCATGGCCCCCGCTATCGCCATACTCGCAATAGCTCAGACGCCGTCCGTCCGACAGTTCGTGTGCGAGATCCAGCTTTGCCACTGACATTGGCCCCGATGACACCCACCCGGCATTTTATGTCAACCAAGCGACAGTCGACGTCAACAAATCGTGCCCCAAGTGCGATTGACGCAGGGCCAGCAACGATGTCAGCGTTTCAAGAACCACACGTGCTCGTCTGCCAATCCGTGGCCATCCGCCGATCAGTCCAAAGGAGCTCCGCCCAAATGCGTCGTTTGCTTGTCGTCGGCATGCTTGCCGCGTTCAACTTCTCTTCGGCCGCCGCCCAGAACCTCGAAATCATAAAGGCCCGTAAGGATCTTCTGAGCGACATGGGCGATGCCACCAAAGAGCCTGGCAAGATGATGAAGCAGGAACTCCCTTTCGACGCCGCAACCGTGAAGGCGTCGCTCGACGTCATTATTGATAAAGCATCAAGGCTCCCAGAAATGTTCCCTGAGGATTCCAAAACTGGCGGTAAATCCGAAGCCCTGGCAGCCATTTGGCAAAACAAGGACGACGTCGTATCACGCTTCAAAAAGCTGGTTGCAGCTGCTAAAGCCGCCAAAGAGAACGTCGCTGACGAGTTCGATTTTATGGAAACCTGGCCCAAAGTCGTTGGCAACTGTGGTGCGTGCCACAAAAAATACCGCGTCGAGAAGAAATAACCGCCAGGAACCCCACCTTGCCCAACACAGACGCACAACCTCCATCGCCGGCGCGCAACAACGGCGTCGGCTCGGTCGAGGCATGGGATGCGCCAACCCGGATATTTCACTGGCTTTTGGCAATCCTGGTCGCCGCCGCCTGGGCCTCATATCAGTTTTCCGAAACCCTGGGGGACCCCGTCCTCAAATGGCACCGGTGGATCGGACTTCTGATCCTGACACTGCTGGTTTGGCGATTGCTGTGGGGTTTCTTTGGATCATCCACGTCGCGTTTTTCAAACTTCGTCCCGTCTCCCAAGCGGCTCATCTCATATGCCTCGGCGATCACGTCAAGCACTGAGCCGAAGTATCTCGGCCACAATCCACTCGGCACCGTGATGGTCCTAAGCCTCCTCACCCTACTCCTAACGCAGGCCACACTCGGTCTATTCACAGTCGAACATAACGACCTGACAGCCGGTCCGCTTTACCGGTTCTTGTCCGAGGAAGGCCGTAAGGTCGCCACCCGCTGGCACCGCTTTCTGTTTGAAACCATCACGCTTTGGCTGATTGGCAGCCACATCGTGGTCAATGTGTTTTACGCCATGTTCCGCCGCGAGCCGCTCATCAAAGCCATGATCGTCGGCCGCAAACCCGCGATTACCTACACCGACGCCGTAAGCCTCGGCACCATCGGGCGGCCAATGCTCCGTGCCGTATTCCTGCTGGCGGCATCGGCGTTAATCGTTTTCGGTGGCATCTGGGCGGTCGGTGGGAAATTCCTGCAAATGCGCCTGTGGTGACAAAGATCAAACGCCGAGACGCGACATGATCTCGTTCTGCGCTTCACGTATCCGCGGCGTCCATTCGGCGACGTTCGAGGCAACCAGATTGGCTTGAGATTTCAAGATCACTCCATCGTCCAGGATGCGCAGTGCGTTGGCCTTCAGAGTCGCACCTGTCGTGGTGATATCGACGATCAGGTCCGCTGTCCCCGCCGCCGGCGTTCCCTCAGTTGCTCCCAGGCTCTCAACGATCCGATAGTCGTTGAACCCGCGACCGACAAAAAATTGGCGCGCCAGATTCACGTATTTCGTCGCGACCCGGAACCAACGCCCATGTGCAGTACGGAAGCCGCCGGCTAGTTCATCCAAATGCGCGACTGTCCTGACGTCAAGCCAGCAGTCCGGCACGGCAACAACCACATCCGCGTGCCCGAAACCCAGCGGTTTGATGATCTCGACACGGGTTTCCCAATCGGTCATGCGCTCCTGCACCAAATCGGCGCCCGTAATTCCAAGATGAGCTTTGCCGGTCTTCAAGTACCAAGCGATTTCAGAAGCAGAAACAAATAGGACGTCGACATTGTCGATACCCTCGATCTCACCCCTATAGCCTCGTTCGTTACCCGTCTTGCGCACATTGACGCCGCCCTCACCGAGGACCCCGGTGGCCTGTTCCATCATGCGGCCCTTCGAGGGTATCGCTAACTGAAGCCGTTCGGTCATTGCCGCGTTTCCTTGCAATTTCAGCCGCGAACGGCCTTAAGCAATCGCTCCGTGTGGATCGCACCACCAACCGCTGCGACGTCAGCGGGCGCGCCGCACATCCGCATCAGCCCATCGTAGCGTCCGCCACCGGCAACCGGACTGCGTTTGCCAAGATCAGGCACCAGAACCTCGAAAACAAAGCCGGTGTAATACTCCAGCGATCGCCCGAATTCCGCTGAAAATTCCGCCCGCGTGACATCGACACCCAGGTCCGCCAACAGCTGCAGCCGTTTATGATAGCTCTCCAGTGCAGGTGAGATATCAACGCCAGTATCGCGCATCAGGTCTTTCACCCGAGCCCCGGCCGCGCGCGCTGGAGCGTTGACCCCGATGTAACCTTCAATGAGGTTCGCGGTCGCCACCGGCAGACGTTCGGCCCGCTGGTCGGCAGCGATGCGGGCGAGGTTGCGTGAGATTTCCTCAAGCGTGCGAATGCCGATCAGTTCGATGTTCTGCTGATCGAGATACCGAGCGATGTGGCGTTGCGCTTGGTCTCGCTTGTCCGGATCCAGCTCCTGCATCAGTTTATCGGGCATCCCAGAAACATGCGACGCCGGCGCCTCGGTCAACCGCACCAACTCTTCACGAAACGCCTGCGGACGCCACAGCTGATGCCGCAACCGTTCGCGCCAGCGCTCCGGCATGTCGATCGCCGAAAGCAATGCCCGGAACAATCCCAGATCGCCGATCCTTAGTTTCCACTCGTTGAGACCGGCCACATTCAAAGCCTCAAGAATAATAGCCAGTGTATGCGCGTCGGTCTTTTCGCGTTCGTTCGAACCAATCGATTCGATCCCGCATTGTCGGAACTCGCGTGGGTGTGCGGCGTTTGCACCACGTGGCTGAAACCGGAAGGCGGAACCATTGTAGCAATACTTGGCCTTGTCGACGCCGTCGGCATGCCGCTCCAGGTGCAAGCGGCAAATCGGCACCGTCAAGTCGGGCCGCAGGCAGTACTCATCGCCGTCGGGATCGGTGAAGACATAACAGCGCGCACGCAACGCCTCACCGATGACATCGAGATAGACATCCGCAGGCTGCAGCGCCGCCGGGGCAACGGCTTCATGACCCGCGTTGCCGAACGTCGCCATCAGCGTTTGGGCCTGCGCCTCAAGCGCTTCGAACTCGCGTGCTGTTTCTGCGACCATATCTAAAGCTGCTCTCGCTCGCTCACTTGCTACCGGGGTGAATTATGCAGTTCAACCTATCTCACCCGTCGCTGCTCTAACCTTGATGCCGCGCTATGATCTTTTTGACCTCCGCAACAAGATCGGATTCGGCAACCGAAACCTGCGCCGGACGGCTTTCTTTCCATTCCTTGTTGTCGGCGATCGACTGCGCCGCCTTCGCTCCCTCGATCAGATCCTTGATTTGAACTTCGCCCTGTTCACGCTCGTTCGAACCCTGAATGATGACGCATGGC
This sequence comes from uncultured Alphaproteobacteria bacterium, assembly GCA_963753045.1. GTDB lineage: Bacteria > Pseudomonadota > Alphaproteobacteria > Rhizobiales > Hyphomicrobiaceae > Filomicrobium. Next base: position 141,135 of record CAVWAT010000008.1, on the reverse strand, counting down.
GCGCCGCGTTTGTCGGCATACTTCATCTGCGCCTTCATACCCGACGTTCCCAGATACATCTCCGCGCGAACGCCCGCATCGCGCAAATCCTGCGCCATCCGCTGATAACGCGGCAACTCTGCCCGGTCCATAACTAGAACGACGACAGGTCCGAACGCCGAAGACCGGCCCGAGCGGCCGAGCGCAATGAGCGCCGCCTGCAGCCGGGAAACACCAATGGAAAACCCGGTAGCGGGAACCGATTTGCCCGTGAACCTCGCGACCAGATCATCATAGCGTCCGCCGCCACCAACCGACCCGAACCGAACCGGCCGTCCATCGTCATCGGTCACCTCGAACGTCAACTCGGCTTCAAAAACCGGTCCCGTGTAATAATCCAGTCCACGTACGATCGAGGGATCAATGCGAACGCGCTGATTGGCATATTCCGCGGCAACCAGTAAACCTTGCATCTCGTCCAATTCGGCAAGCCCGCGCTGACCGATTTCACTTCCCGAAACGAGCTCCGAAATCACCGTTAGCGGATCAGATAAGCCGTCGTCCCCAGAGTCCACAAATGCCATTACGCGCGCGATTCCCTTGTCATCCAGCCCGGCACCAGCAGTGAAATCACCCAACTCATCCTTCCGGCCAGGTCCCAGCAACAGTGCAACGCCCTCCGACCCAAGACGGTCCAGCTTATCGATTGCCCGCAGAATCGTCAGCCGCTTGGCACCGTCAGCATCCGCCGGATCAATCCCGATACCTTCCAGCACGCCATCCAGGACTTTACGGTTATTGACGCGGATCTGATATTCGCCGCGCTCGATTCCCAGCGCTTCCATGGTATCGGCTGCCAGCATGCAGATCTCGGCATCGGCGGCAACGCTTTCAGTTCCGACGGTGTCGGCGTCGAACTGCGTAAACTGACGGAAGCGTCCCGGCCCCGGTTTCTCGTTGCGCCACACCGGCCCGAACGCATAGCGCCGGAACGGCTTCGGCAACCGGTCATAATTCTCGGCGACGAAACGTGCCAACGGTGCGGTCAGGTCATACCGCAGTGACATCCATTGCTCGTCTTCGTCCTGAAGCGAGAAAACACCCGCATTGGGCCGATCGCTATCGGGCAGGAATTTGCCAAGCGCTTCCGTGAATTCGAAGGCTGGCGTCTCCAGCGGCTCGAACCCATAGCGCTCATAGGTCGCCTGAATCGCGCCGAGCATCGCCTGACTCGCGCGCAACTCAGCGGCCTCGATATCACGGAAGCCTTTCGGCAGTCGCGCGGCGGGTCGCACCGGCTTTATCTTCTTGGCCATGGAGTGAGAATTCTTGAAAGTCGTTTCGGGTCGAGGACGCATTCATCCGGAACGCGAATGCCTCCCGAGCGCGCCCATTACCATGCTTCACCCATGCGCGCAAAGCGATGCCGGAAACAACCGCTAAAGAATGACCGCTGAAACACTGCTCAGAGGTACGTAGCACCCCGGCTCAGCCGCATCCTGCCGAGCTTTACTGCGCCGCCAGAGGGGTGCCGGCCTCGCCGACGCTGGCTTCGCCACCCTGTTCGGATGCCCGGTCAAAATAATGATCGGTGACCACCGCTGACAGCCAAATCGACAACAACGCCAACCAGCCGGTCAGAGCAAAAACAGAGGCGTTTGTCAGGCTTCCAACCGAGCAACCGCCGGCCAGCATGCCGCCAAAACCCATCATCGCCGCTCCGAGCATATAACGAGTCATCGAAGGACCCCCTTGGAAGCCCTCCAGCTTCAACTCACGCGCCCACGCCGCCGCCAGGAACGACCCGATCACAACACCAGGAACCAGCGCGACATCAAACCGCCATGTACCCGCCGGCGGTGATAGGAAAAGCATCAGCGTATTGGCTGATGGCCCGGTGAACGTCAGGCTCTCGATCTTGACTGGCACGAACAGCTGACCGTTCAGTAGCCCCGTCCACGTCCACGCCAGCGCCACCGCGATCCCGACGCCTATCCCACCAAGCCAACCCTTGAGCGTCAGCTCGCTGCGTAAGGCGAAATATACTGCCGCCGTCAGCCAGATTCCGCCCAGTAGCACCCCTGTAACCCAGCCCTGTCCCAGTGCGCCAAGCACGTCGAGCGCCTGTCCATCGACAACCCACATACCGGCAAGCTCATCGCGGACCGGATGCAAGATGCCGCGCAACGACGCCTGCGCGGCAACCGCGAAAACCAACCCATTGAGCACCGCGCGAAGGTTTCCTTGCCCCGCCAGCACCAGCATCCGGCTCGAACAGCCTCGCGCCAGGATCATGCCGGCCCCGAACATAGCCCCTCCGAGCACCGCTCCTGAAAGACTGCCGCGCAGTGTCAATTGTCGAATTTCGCTGGTGTTGAGGATTTCCAGCCCGAACAGCAGCTGGGTCAGAACCACGCCGGTGGAGAACGCCAGAAGCCAAATGGCCAGCTTCGCCCCAAACTCAGCCCGAGAAAAATCGATCGCTGCCGATCTGAGACAGAACCGGCTTCTTTGCGCCGCGATGCCGAACAAAATGCCAATCAGTAGGCCGCCCATCGCCAACAGGCCGTCTTCACCAAGAAAATCACTGAATGAAAGCAGGGTTTCCATACCGAGCTGCCCAAGGTTTTACGGACGATCCCGCGACGCTAAATAATGCCGAATGATGCGGCTAGCATTGCCATAAATCAATCGCTCGCCGCCAAATCGACGGAAGTCCAAAGCAGAGCCAACAACCCAACTCACAGGCGTGTTGATGGTGCTCAGAGCGTGACTGCGCCGTTGCGGGCTCTCGCCGCCATTCCGCCCCCCCCGCGCGCGCTGGAGCGTTGACCCCGATGTAACCTTCAATGAGGTTCGCGGTCGCCACCGGCAGACGTTCGGCCCGTCGAGGTCGTCACAATGCGTTTGCCGAGCACATCGTCTAGATCAAAAAGCTCATCGTGCTGGGCTTGTGCTGAAAGCTCCAGTCCAGGTCGGTTCGGCGGATGTCCGAGCGGGCGGATCGGTTTGGAGTAGGTTTTCGTTGCCGAAACCGAAACGATATCCTTCTCAGGCCATTTGAGCGCGGTCAGCTTGCCGCCGAATACGCAGCCGGTGTCGACACACAGTGTGTTGTTTAGCCATTCGGCTTCAGGTACCGGCGTGTGGCCATAAACAACGGTCGTCTGGCCGCTGTAGTCGGCGGCCCAGTTGTATCGAATTGGCAGCCCGAATTCGTCCGTTTCACCACTCGTTTCACCGTAGAGGCAAAACTGGCGAATCGCGCCGGAGGCCCGGCCCAGCATATGCTCCTTAATACCGGCGTGGGCGACCGCCAACTTTCCCTCATCCAGCCAGGCATGGCTGACGAGGCCATTGATGAAGTCCTTCACCTCTCGTTTGAACGCCGATGGCTCCGCGTCGAGCTGCTGCACTGTCAGATCGAGCCCGTGGTTGACCTTGACGTTACGCCCGTTGAGATAGCGCAACAGCTTTGCGTCGTGATTACCAGGCACACACAGGGCTTTGCCTTCAGTGACCATGTGCATTACAATGCGCAGCACATCGGGTGAAGCCGGGCCACGGTCGACGAGGTCACCGACAAACACCGCGCGTCGCCCCTCTGGTGCGTTACAGATGACCCGACGTTCACGCCCCCGCCCCTCGAGCCGCACCTTATAACCCAGCGCGTCAAACAGCGTGATCAGCTCGTCGCGGCATCCATGCACATCCCCGATGATATCGAACGGCCCGTGTTCATGGCGCTTATCCGACCAGATTTGGGTGCGCACGATTTCTACCGCATCGATCTCCGCGACCGAGCGGAATTCATGGACGTAGCGGAAGCCTTCCTTTTCGATCAGCCTGATGTCCCGCTTCAAGCTTCGTGTCTGATTGCGCACCACGTGCGAAACGAACTGCCGGTCTGGACGCGTTTTGTTGCGCTCGTGGCAGATCTCCTCACCCGGGTTGATGATAATTGCAACGGCCAACGCATGGTTGGCCTTGGCCAGGCTGACGAGCTTAGCACGGTCTTCCTTGTGCACGTTGGTGGCGTCAACCACAACGATTTTACGCCGCTTGAGCCGCGTCTCGGCGATGGCATGAACAAGCCGGAAGGCGTCCTCGGTCGCATCGAGATCGGTCTCATCATCGGACACGATACCGCGGCAATAATCTGATGAAATGACCTCGGTCGGCATAAAGTGGCGCCGCGTGAATGTGGATTTACCGGAACCCGACGCACCGATCAGGGCAACCAGGCAAAACTCCGGAATTGTGATTTTCATGCTTGTCTCGTGTCAACCCCGCCGCGATGTAACGCGTCCGCAAAAACCGTATCTGGCGCCTAACAGACCCTTGAAAAAACCGCCATCTGCGACGGCGCTCCACAGTCGGCATCCACCTCACCGATCCCGGTAATTTTAACCACATACCCATATCTCTCCGCCACAGGCAACGACCAGCTCGCAAACTCCTCGCGGGTCCACTCGAACCGATGATCAGCGTGGCGCAGCTACCCGGGCTCCATCCCTTCAAATTTGGTATTATATTCGCGGTTTGGCGTCGTGATGATGACATGCTCCGGTCCCGCGAATTCGAACACCGCCCGTTCCAAAGCCACCAGCCGGTCCGGATCGAGATGTTCGATTACCTCCACCAGAGCCGCCGCGTCATATCCTTCGATGCGCCGGTCCCGGTAGGTCAGCGCGCCATGCAGCAGCTTGATGCGCTCCTTTTGACGCTCCGGCATTGTCTCCAGCCTGAGCCGGCGCGCCGCATTCTCGAGACTGACCGCCGAACCGTCGATCCCGACAATCTCCTTGAATGTCCGCTCCGCCAACAAACGCTTCAACAGCTCCCCCGAGACGCAGCCAAGATCCACCACACGGCGCACACCGAGGTCCTGCAGTTTTGCCGCAACGGTATCAAGCCTAAGCTCATGCAGCCTGATCGGTCGTTCCAGTTGCTCTTCAACTGCATCCTTTAGTGTATCCGCCGGGCTCCACCTCGGATGATCCACCCTCGGCCACACCCCCCTCCGCCGCAACTCGTTGAGGTAGCTCAGCGGCGTCTTCTTCAATGGCCTCGTCAATAGCCAGACGCATCAGAATTTCGCGTACCCACGACCGCTTAAAGCGCAGATAACGCGTGGCGATAAGCTCTTTTTTCGGGTGTGCGCCAAGCCAGCTCTCGCCTTTTTCGATTAGCTTTTCGAGTTCGTGCCGGTCGACGAAATAATGCTTACATTTATCGAGAACCGGAACCAGGACATAGATGTGCGACAGCAAATTTCTCAACCGCACTGTCCCGGATAGATTGAGCGCCACGTACGGGCTCTGGACCCATCGCTCAACCAGGCAGCCGAGTTCATCGTCAAGTGCGATGCGCTCTGTAGCGACGTCGTAACCGAGCGGTTCAAATAGCCGCGTCACCAGCCCCTCTGCACCGCGTACCGGCACCGGCAGGACGCGCGCGGATAAAGCGATCGGAGTGTCTGCGAGCTCCGGCCGCTCCTTGGAAGAACCGCCCAGCGCATTGCGCAATGATTTTGCGATGGCCACCGATAAAAACGACGAAGCCACATACGGCCGGTCGCTGACATACTGGTCAAACAGTCCCTACGCAGATTTATTCTTGCCACGCACCAACGCCACCGGGTCGATATCGAGTAGCAACGCGAACGTCGCCCGTTCCTCGCTGACCTCCGGGTAAAACATGACCGCTCGCCCAAACGGCAAGTCCATCTCATGCACCCGGTTTGGATTCTTGTGCAGCAGAAAACCAAGGTCGACTGGTGGTGAATGCGTGGTTGTGATGGTCAGTAACATTATCGGACCATCGCGGCGCAATGATCATTTAATCGCAGCAGATGAGGAGGATCAGCAGCAAGGCGCGTTGCTGGTACCCTAACTAGCTTTCTCACCCATATCCGTATCATAGAGAAAGTCATCCTCGACGAAACGTTCCGATTGCGGCACATCCGAGACGAAGTCTTTGAGGTGCTCCAGCCCACGCGGCACCGGCCCACCATAAGCCCAATCCAAAAGCTCCACCGTATGCGCGATGGGTATATCGATGCCCTTCGACAAATGCGTGATGCACCCGATATTTCCGGTCGCCACAAGGTCCGGCTTGGCTCTACGGATATTGTCGACTTTTCGGTCTCGTAGGACCGTCGCAATTTCCGGTTGCAGAATGTTGTAAACACCAGCCGACCCGCAACAGATATGGCCCTCCGGCACGTCGACCACCGTATAACCGGCCTTCGTCAGCAACTCTTTCGGCTCATCCGTGATCTGTTGCCCATGCTGCATTGAGCACGCCGAGTGATAGGCCACCCGGAGCGACGAATACCTCTTCGGCGGTCCCAGTTCATAATCGATGGTGAACTCGGTAATGTCCTTTGTCAGATCCGAGATGCGCTTCGCCTTTTCCGCATAAGCTTCGTCATGCCGGAGCATGTGTCCGTAGTCCTTGACGGTAGTCCCACAACCCGAAGCGTTGATGATGATCGCGTCAACAGGTTCGCGCTCCATTTCCTTTGACCACGCATCGACGTTGCGGCGCGCCTGATCGAGTGCGTCCTTCTCGCACCCCATATGATGAACGAGAGCCCCACAGCATCCCGCGCCGTGGGCTACGACCACATCGACGCCCCGCCGGGCCAGCAAACGAATGGTTGCATCATTGATGTCGGGTCTGAGAACCTGCTGTGCACACCCTGCAAGCATAATCACCCGTGCCCGCCGCTTCATCTCGGTTTCGGCGATGCCTGGCCCTTCATACCTCGGTGCGCTTGGGATCTTGTCGGGAGCTAGCTCGACCATCGCAGCCATCGCATCAAGTTTGAGCCGCCGCATCAACGGCAAAAACGGGCGACCAAGTGGAGCCGCTTTCAAGACCAGCCGGAAGCGATTTGGATAAGGCACCACCTTGGCCAACAGCGATCGTACGAATCGTTCCATCATCGACCGGCTGCCGGTCTCTTTAATATGAACACGCGCGATATCGACGAGGTGCATATAATCGACGCCGCCGGGGCAGGTCGTCATGCACGACAAGCACGACAGGCACCGATCGACATGATGCTGGACCTCCGCCGAAGCCGGCCGGTCGTTCTCCAGCATATCCTTGATGAGATAAATGCGTCCGCGCGGGGAATCCCGCTCATCCCCCAAAATGACGTAAGTCGAACACACCGCCGTGCAGAGCCCGCAATGCACGCATCGGCGCAGAATCTTTTCCGCCTCCGCCAAGTGCGGTTGAGCCAGTTGCTCCTGCGAAAAATTTGTCTGCATTAAAGACCTTCTTGAGCAAAGCCGATCCCTGAGCGGGCAGCTTAGAGGTTAGCATACATGCGCCCGGGATTGAGCATTCCCATCGGATCGAAGACCGATTTGAGCCCACCCATCAGCCTCTCGGCAAGCGGTGATTGCGGCTGGAAGACTTCGACGGAAGCGCGAACCGACGCATCGGCTCTGATAAGCGTTGCGTGACCGCCGTGAACGGCAACGGCTCGGCGGACATCGGATGAACCAGCATCGGCGCTCGCCGGCACCTCGATCCAGACCAAGCCCCCCGACCAGTCATACATCACCTCGGCGGGCATATGCCGTCGAATGGAGGCCACGACCTTCGGTCCCATCATCGGTGCCGTCGAAATGCGCCACAAACACGTCGCCTCATCATAAGGCATCACCGACAACCGCCGCAGTTCGCCCCAGAACTCCAAGGAGTTCATAGAACCGATAACAAGTGGGTCCCCGTAAACCTTGAGCGCCTCCCGCAGAGCCTGCGTCCGGTAGTCGACGGATTTCTCGAAATTCTCGATCCTCAATGCCGTCACCGCCTGCCCTTGATCGGCTAGAGCCGAGTGCTCGAGGCGTCCAGCGACATTTTTCGGCAGATGCACCGTTCCGCAGACTTCATAGGGCAACCGCATCGCCGCGCACATCAGCTCGACGCCGATATCGTCAGGTAGATCCGGGTACACCAGCGTCGCGGTCTTCTCCGGCGCCGGCAGCACCTTGAAGGTCACTTCGGTGAGAATGGCGAGCGTTCCCCAACTGCCCGCGATACCGCGGCATAGATCATACCCGGTGACGTTTTTCATTACCCGGCCACCCGCGCGGAATAATTCACCCCGGCCGTTGACCCCTTCGATCCCCAACAGATGATCACGCGCCGCGCCAATCGCGATGCGCCGGCTGCCCGAAACGTTGCAGGCGAACACCGAGCCAATGGTCTGCGTCCCACGCGCTCCGCCACTGGTCGGTCCAATATCGGTTGGCTCAAAAGCCAGCATCTGATTATTGCCAGCCAGTGCCGCCTCGATCTGCACAAGCGGTGTACCGCCATGCGCCGACATCACCAGTTCGGTCGGTTCATACATCCAAATGCCGTGCATCGAGGCTGTTGAAATCGTTGCGGCCGTTTGCATCGGACGTCCAATTCGGGCCTTGGAACCCGATCCAATAACCTCGATCGGAGTCTTCTTTTCGATGTAGGGAGCCAGCATCGACTGCAGTTCCCAGGCCGTAGCCGCACGCAAGATATCGCTCAAGGATGCCTCCCTATGCCGCGCCAGAAGACCGGGCATCCCGCGTCAGATGAAGTGGAAAGACCTTCCCAGGATTGAGCAACCAGTCGGGATCAAACACGGTCTTAATATGCATTTGCAGCATGAGTTCGGCCTCGGAAAACTGCTTCGTCATGAGATCGCGTTTTTCGATCCCGACGCCATGCTCACCGGTGAGACAGCCCCCGACCTCAACGCAAAGCGATAAAATCTCAGCTCCGGCAAGTTCCGCGCGCTCCGCCGAGGCTTCATCGTTAGCATCATACAGGATCAGAGGATGCAGATTGCCATCGCCGGCATGAAAGATGTTCGCCACCCTCAGCTTATGCGCGGCACAAATCTCACCAATCCCCCGCAACACTTCCGGCAAGCGTGACAGCGGGATCGTTCCGTCCATGCAATAGTAATCCGAAATCCGTCCAATCGCCCCGAATGCGGACTTGCGACCTTTCCAGATCTTCGCGCTTTGAGCCGCTCCCGAACTGACCTGGATTGTCGTTGGATTGTACGCCGCCGCGATACAGCTGATCTGCGCCAGACGGTCGTTAATCTCTTCTTCTGATCCTTCCACTTCGACGATCAGCAGGGCTTCCGCATCCATCGGATACCCCGCCTTGGCAAAGCTCTCGCAAACTTCGATCGCCGGTCTATCCATGAATTCGATCGCCACGGGGATGATACCGGTTGCGATAATGGCCGAGACACACGCACCTGCCGCTTCGCTCGAAGCAAACCCCAACAACATGGGTCGGGCGCCCTCTGCCGCCCTTAGAATCCGCACCGTTGCTTCGGTGATGATGCCAAACTGGCCCTCTGAGCCAATCATCAAACCCAACAAATCATAACCCTCTGCATCGAGATGCGGCCCGCCGAGCTCCAGGATCTCACCGTCCATCAGCACGACCTTCGCTCCGAGCACGTTGTTCGTCGTCACGCCATACTTGAGACAATGGGCACCGCCGGAGTTCATCGCCAAGTTGCCCGCCAGCGTGCAGGCAAGCTGACTGGACGGATCGGGCGCATAAAAGAAGCCCTCCTCAGCTACCGCTTTTGAAATCGCAAGATTGGTGATCCCGGATTCAACTCGTGCGAAGCGGTTGTCATAGTCGATCTCCAGGACCTTGCTCATCCGTGAAACGCCGATGACCACGGCATCTTCCAGCGGCAGCGCGCCGCCGCAAAGCGATGTCCCGGCGCCGCGCGCAACAACTTTGATTTTCTCACTGTGACAATATCGCAAGACCTCGGCGACGAGTTCGGTGGTGTCAGGCAACACAACGGCAAGAGGCATCGCACGATAGGCGGTCAAACCGTCGGTCTCGAATGTCCTCCGGCCATCTTCATCGGCGATGACGGCCACCTCACCTGCAAGGCGTTTCAGGTCGGCTATAATCTCTGCACTGCGTGAAAGCGTTGCTTTATCCGGCAGCGGCATTGCGAGCGACATTGGCACGGGCCTCCCAGTTCAGGCGTTTAATTGCCCTTTGTTAATCCCTGCAACCGGGCCTGCCGATTGGCAAGACTATTCGGGCAGCATCACCATTTATCAATAAATCCGAACAACACATATGCTAACAAGGAAACGGGGCAGCAAACTTTTGCCGACCAGACGCGGAATGGAAGGAGGAGCAGCAGTACGTTGGTTGAACCTGCGAACCCAAAGGTACCGAACATGACCGCCATTTCCGACCTTGAAATCTTCGCCCGTGTTGCCCGCACTGGCAATATGTCGGCGGCGGGGCGTGAAATGAGCCTCTCACCGGCAGTCGTTTCCAAACGCATTAGCCTGTTGGAAGAGCGCCTTGGCGCCCGGCTGTTCCAGCGGACCACACGCCAGTTGACCTTGACGGAAACCGGCGAAGGCTACTTCAAGCGTGTCGTCGACATCATTGCCCTTTTTGAGGAAGCCGAGGACTTCGTTTCGCGGCGCAACACCAGCCCTCGCGGCGTGCTGAAAGTCGCAGCCCCGACCTCTTTTGCCCGCCTACACATTTCGCCGCATCTGCCCACATTCCTTGAGCGCTACCCAGACATCGAGCTCGATTTCCAACTGAATGACGATTTCGTCGACATTATCCGTGATGGTTTCGATGTCGCAATCCGCATCGGCGAGCTGGCCAACTCCTCTCTCGTGGCGCGCAAAATCGCCACCGACGATCGCGTCATGTGCGCCTCGCCGAGGTATCTGCGAGATAATCCCGCTCCTCAGTCACTTGCCGATCTAGAGCGTCACAACTGCCTGCTCGCCGGAGCACAAGACTCATGGCGCCTGAGGGATAAAGACGGCAAGGAACATCAGATCCGCGTTCACGGCAATATTCAGTCGAACTCGGCGGATTTCATCCGGGAAGCGTTGCTTCTGGGCCTGGGACTGGGCTTCCGCTCGACATGGGATATCGCCCCGGAACTTGAGCGCGGAGATCTGCAGGTCGTCATGCCCGAATACACCGGCTCAAGCCACTTCGCGGTTCACGCCGTCTATCCTTGCCGAGAATTCCTGCCCGCAAAGGTTCATGTCTTTATCGACTACCTCAGCGAGCTCCACGGCCCCGATCCTTATTGGAACAAGGGTCTCAAGAAGCCAGCCAAGGAAGGCGGCAATTCGAGCCGCAAGAAGAAGAGCGACGACCGCACCTCACACCGCAAACCGCCACCATCGGCACAAGCGGGACCGTCGCCAGGCCTCGAAGGGCTTGTCTGAAAACGCCAAAGCCCACTCTCACACAACCATGAGGGCGCCAGCAATGGCGCCCTGTTCCGTTAATCCTAGCTCGACTAATTCGAGCGCTAGCATTGCTTGATTTATCCGCTTGCCATCAAATTGTTCGATACACTTTGAACGAACCACTCACTTGGCGGACCAGTCGATTCAATGCGAAAAACAATCGTCACGTCCACTGTGCGTCCATCACCAACGGGATAGAAAAGTTGCAGCAACAGTGCTTCACCACTGCATTTATCGCAGCATTGTTCGTACTGGCCGAGTTGGCACCAGCCAATGCTGTTTCACCCTGGGTGCCCCTGCCAGTCCCGAAATCCTTAGCTATCGATGATGCGCTTGATCCTGGCGACGCAGATACGGGCAGGCAACTGTATGGAAGAAAATGCAGCGCCTGCCATCATATCAATATGCCGCCAGGACATCGGGTAGGTCCCGATCTCGCCGGCATCGTGAACCGTCCTGCCGCCGCCCACAAAGACTTCATCTATTCCAGCGCACTGCGACAGGCCGCCGGCGAGGGCCTGGTCTGGACCCGCGATTTCCTCAATGACTACTTGCGGGCCCCCAACAAATTCCTGCCCGAGGGAAGCATGGCATTCGTTGGCATTGCCTCACAGCAGGAGCGCGACGACTTGATCGCATACCTCGCGTCTCAGAACCCCCCCAGCAACGCACCGTGGCTTCTTTCAAGGAAGATTGTACGAGCCGCTGTACCGTTACCCGAGCAAAACCCAATCGAGCGCTGAGCGCGGGTATTATTCGCTCAAGCCTCACTTGCTTCTCTGACGGTATGAAGACGACGATGCCTCAGGCGTGTTCGTCGTCTTCGGGTTTGTGCACGCGCCGGTGTATTTCCCGCATCGCCAACCAGACAATCAATATGACAAGCGGGACCGCCAGGCCCATGACGAGGCCAGGGCCGACTTTGGCCGGAAGCACGCCAGCGTCCTTGAGACCCTTAGCGAGATATCCAACCAGCCCTACCACGTAGTAGCTGATCGCCGCGACCGACAGCCCTTCAACTGTCTGCTGCAACCTAAGTTGCATGCGCGCCCGTCGATTCATCGATTGCAACAAATCCCGGTTTTGCTTCTCAAGGTCGGATTGGATGCCAGTACTCAACAGATCGGTCGTTCGCGCGAGCTGATCAGACAGCCTGATTTGACGCTTCTCGGCGGCGTTGCAGGTGTCGATGGCTGGCGCCAGCCGGCGGTCGAAGAAGGCGCTGATGCTTGGAAAATGACCCGACTTCTGCTCTCGGATGACCTCCAGCCGGCTCTCGACAATCGAATAGTAGGCGCGCGTCGCCGAAAATCTGTAGGTGGTTCGCGCTGCCTGCGCTTCGAGCTCGGCGGCGATCGAGCCCAACCGCCGCAGTAACGCCTGGCTCTGCTGATTGTCCTCGACCAGCGCGATCTCCCCGGTAATACCGGTTAGTTCGGCCTCCATCCGGTCGAGGTCGGAACGGATCGAGCGGGCCATCGGCAGCCCAAGAAGCGCCAGGGTCCGATAGGTCTCAATTTCCAAAACCCGCTGCGCCAGACGCCCCGCCCTTGTCTCCGTCAGTCCCGTCGATTCAATAAGGATCCGCGTTAGGCCGACGGGATCGACCTGAAAATCGGTCGATACCCTCGCGCTTTTCTCGGCAGCTTCGATGACGCACAGGCTTTGCGGGTGAAATAACTCACCAAGATTTCGGATCAAACCGCTACGTGAGATGCAGCAAAGGTGGACCGCCGCAATCAACTCCCCCGGCCCCCGGAAACTGATCTCCCCGCCAATTGGATTGGGGCGCGCGAACGGCTCTTCCGCCTCCTGCGAGGTCGACCATGTATAGGTCGTGAACTCGGCATGTTGCTCCCAACGAAGGTCCCAGGGACCAAAGTCGAAATGATGAAAGCGCGCATCCGCTGCCGGCGGGGCTGCCCCGCGTTGTTCCGCAAGCGCCATAACAGCGGCACGGTCATCATCAGCTTGAGCACTGTCCGTCATAAACGCGAAGTGATAGATTCTCCTCGGCAGCTTCAGCGGAAGGAATGGCCGCGCATGCATTTCTCCAAGGATATGGGGTCGCTGCGAATGCTCCTGAAACCCCATTGAACTGGTCTGCAGCGCATATTGATCTGGGTCTCCGAGACCATTTTTTGCGAGCTGATCGCTCATTTATCGTCCTCTCACGGCAACTCGCCCGCGAGGCTAGCCAAGCAGACACGATGGGACAATTGCATAAATAGCTGAGCCGCTTGTAGCAAAGTCGTCTTAGTCATACGGTCGGCTACACCTACCGACCTACAACAAGGTCCTTGGAAATCCCATGGCTGCACTGCCTGAGCAACGCCCTCGTGTCGGCCTATTCGTGACTTGTCTGGTCGATCTGTTTCGGCCCTCCGTCGGCATGGCTTCCGCACGCCTGATCGAGGCGGCGGGCTGCGACGTTTTCGTCCCGCGCAATCAGACCTGCTGCGGCCAGCCCGCCTTTAACTCGGGCGACAGACGCAATGCCAGGGCAATCGCCACCCAGACGATCTCTGCCTTCGAAGGTTGCGATTACATCGTCGTTCCCTCGGGCTCCTGTGCCGGTATGCTCAAAGCACACTATCCCGAACTGATGCAAGGCGACCCGGAGGCCGAAGAAAAGGCCCGCGACTTCTCCGACCGCGTACACGAACTCGTCTCATTTCTAGTTGACGTGCGTGGGTTAAGCGAAGTCCCAGGTGCCTTTACGGGAACTGTCACCTATCACGATAGCTGCTCGGGTTTGCGGGAACTCGGCATAAAAAACCAACCCCGTAAATTGTTGATTTCGATCAAGGGCCTATCGCTTTCCGAAATGTCAGATTGTGAGATCTGCTGCGGCTTCGGCGGGACCTTCTCTGTCAAATTTCCTGACATCTCCAACGCCATGGTTGAGAAGAAAACCGCAAGCATTGCCGCAGCAGAACCCGATCTCGTTCTCGCCGGCGATCTCGGTTGTCTGATGAACATGGCTGGCAAGCTCAAACGGCAGGGCAAAAATATCGCCTGCCGCCACGTCGCCGAGGTGCTTGCCGGCGAGCTTAATGAGGCGCCGATCGCGGCTCGCGTTGAGTAGTATTTGAACGGCAAACGGACTATTTGTCAGCGCAACCGATCAAGTCCGAACAAAATAGGAGCACTCGCGAACATGTCTCACGTCCACCATGAACTGGCCGAAGAATTCCCGGAGCTGAAGGACAAGATTCACGAGCTAAAGATTTCCAATGCTCACTTCGCCAAGCTGGCGGACGAGTATCACAGTCTCAACAGGGAGATCCACAGGGTCGAAGCGGCCGGCGTCAACATCGGTGACGAAGCATTCGAAGACCTCAAGAAAAAGCGGCTCTTATTGAAAGATGAGATCTTTGGAATGCTGAACGGAAGTTGATCTATCGGTCACTGGCATAATTAAAGTTTGAACTTGCGGCGGCGACATCGCTGGGCCAGCCTGCTCCCATGCAACCGACCAGCCACGACTTTAAAATAAACGCGCGCGCGGCCCTCTCCGACCGGCAGCTGCAGGAAGCACTTTCCGGCCTGCCGGGCGGACTTGTCGCGCAGCGCGCCGCCGCCCGCGTTCGTCTGCCGGAATTCGACGACCTGCGTAATTACGGCCGTGACTTGCGCAATCATACCCTCGATCATCTCGACCTCTATCTTGAAGCCTATGAATCCAACGTGACCGCAGCCGGCGGCCATGTCCATTGGGCCGAAACCGCAGAAGACGCGTGCGCCGCGATTTTACGCATCTGCAAGACAGCCGAAGCCAAGCTCATCACCAAGGGTAAATCCATGGTGTCGGAGGAAATCGGCCTCAACGCAAACCTGCAAGCCGCGGATCTGGACGTCGTCGAAACCGATCTCGGTGAATATATCCTGCAAATCCGCAACGAAACCCCAAGCCACATCATCGCTCCAGCCATCCACCTCGTCCAAGAACAGGTTGAGGATGATTTCCGTCGCCAGCATCAACACCTGCCAAAGGACCGCCCACTCGATCAGCCGGCCGAACTGGTCGATGAAGCCCGCCAAATACTGCGCCCAAAATTCATCTCTGCCGATGTTGGCATCACCGGCGCCAACTTCCTCGTCGCCGAGACCGGCTCATCGATCATTGTCACCAATGAGGGCAACGGGGATCTCACCCAGTCGCTCGCCAAGGTCCACATTGTCATCGCTGCAATAGATAAAGTCGTACCCACGCTCAATGACGCCGCCGCACTCCTGCGCCTTCTGGCGCGCTCGGCAACCGGCCAGGAGATCACCTCCTATACGACGTTTTCCACCGGCCCTCGCCGCGCCGATGATCCAGACGGTCCGCAAGCTTACCACGTCATCCTGCTCGACAATGGTCGCAGCGAATTGCTCGGTTCCGAATTCCGGGAAGTCCTACGCTGCATTCGTTGCGGAGCCTGCATGAACCATTGCCCGGTCTACAATGCGGTTGGCGGCCACGCCTACGGCTGGGTCTATCCGGGCCCCATCGGGGCTGCGCTCAACCCTGGGCTGATTGGTGTCAAAGAGGCCGGCAGCCTGGCCAACGCCTCGACCTTTTGTGGACGCTGCGAAGCAGTCTGCCCGATGCGCATTCCACTACCGAAACTGATGCGGCGCTGGCGCGAGATCGAATTCGAGCAGGGAGAAACGCCCATCCTCACCCGATTTGCATTGCGGAGCTGGGCTGCCATGGCGCGGTGGCCCGCCGCTTATCATCTGTTTTCACGCATGATGGTCGGCACATTGAAACTGGCCGCCGGCGGCAGGGGTGCGTTTACTTGGTTACCCTTTGCCAGCGGCTGGACCTCCGGCCGCGACCTGCCAGCACCACAGGGACGAACCTTCCAACAGCTTTGGGCCGAGCGTCAAAAAGCAGCGGCACCTCCAACACCTGCCAACAAGGAAGCAGCATGAGCCGGGCATCGATACTCGGTAAGGTCCGAACCGCACTGCACGCACCTGCGGACGACGCATTCCGGAAAGGCATCGTCTCCGAACGCATCGCAGCGCCGCCAATCGTAGCAGCCCCACAACGTGTGGCCGCACCGAATACGGATCTAGCCGCCCGCTTCAAGGAGGAGTTGGAGCTCCAGTTGGCAACCGTCGTGGAGGTAACAGATCCCTCGCAAACCCCCATGGTTATCGCCGACTACCTGCGCACCAACAATCAGCCGTTGAGACTTCGTCACGGCATGGATCCGCGTCTTTCAAAACTAGATTTCACGGCGGTGGCGGACTTCGAAGTTCAAACCGGACCCGCCTCCCCCGATGATTCAGCCGGCCTGTCATACGCGTTCGCCGGCGTCGCAGAAACCGGGACCATGGCGCTGCTCTCTGGGCCGGAAAACCCGGTTACATTGGGCTTCCTGCCGGATACTCACATCATTGTCGTGCCGACAAACCGGATCGTCCCGACGTACGAGGACGCGTTCGCACTGCTTCGCCTCGAAAGAGGGGTCGCATCGATGCCAAGAACGCTGAATTTGATCTCTGGTCCCTCGCGCACGGCCGACATCGGCGGGCGCATTGTCATCGGCGCCCACGGTCCCCGGCGCTTGCTGGCGGTCATTACACCGGAGCTGTGAAGCCAGGTCGGCTTACCGCCTAAGACAACGCCGCAGACAATTTTGCAGCTTCTCGTCGCACGACCGGTTGCCCCGCGTCCGTATCCGGCATTGGTTATGCGCCGCACGGCATTGCGCCGCACAAGCGTTCGCAACCTCAAACGGCTTCAGCACCGCGCCATCGGCAAACACAAGACTTGCCGATACGACCAGAACCATGCCTGCCAATATCAATGATCGGCGTTTCAAATATTCCTCCACCGAAACTGTGCTAGCCGACATGGCCAACCAACAGCGCCAGCCGGATCCCGCAGGACCCAACGCCTTCTCCCGGATAGCACGTATAAGCCGCAGCTCATGAACAGGTGCTGAACCAGAAATTTCAGAAGGCGATAGAGGAGCTTACCACGAATGGCTCAAATCGCCACTTCGGCAAAGACAGGCGCGATCCGCCCTCCCCAAGATCCGTGGAATTTCTCCAGATATCGGTCGGCATTCGTGATGCCGCTCTCGGCGATTTCCTCCAGTGGTGAGAGATATGTCCGTTCATCCTCGCCAGAGGAATCAATTCGGCCACGGGCTTTCAGCCCTTCGGAGGCAATTTCCAGAACCCGCCGCGAGATGTCCTGCACGGTCTCTCCTCGGAAGGGTGTCTGAAGTGCTAACCGGGGCACCGCATCGCGCAGCGTCTGGCGCTCTTCCTGGTTCCAATCCTTAACCAAATCCCAGGCAGCATCCTGCGCTGCGCCATCATAAAGCAGGCCTGCCCACAGTGCCGGTAGCGCGTTAATCATTTCAGCCCGTCCGCCGTCAGCACCACGCATCTCCATGAAACGCTTCACGCGCACTTCCGGGAACAGGGTCGTCATATGGTCGGACCAGTCGTCCATGGTCGGCAAATCGCCCTCTAATCCAGGCAGTTTTCCAGCCAGAAAATCACGAAAGGACGCGCCGGCAGCGTCGATATAGTGCCCGTCCCGATAAACGAAATACATTGGAACATCGAGCGCGTAATCGACCAAACGCTCGTAGCCCATGCCAGCTTCGAAGGCGAACGGCAGCATTCCCGTGCGGTCAGGGTCGGTGTCCCGCCACACCTCACTGCGCATGGACTTGAAACCGTTGGGCTTCCCTTCGGTGAACGGTGAAGCAGCAAATAGTGCCGTGGCGACGGGTTGTAGTGCCAGTGAAACCCGCAGCTTTTGTGTCAAATCAGCCTCGTCGGCAAAATCCAAATTGGCCTGGATCGTCGCCGTCCGGTACATCATATCAAGCCCGTGCGAACCAACTTTTGGCATATATCGCGTCATTATCCCGTAGCGCTGCTTGGGCACTTTCGGTGTCTCTTCGAGCGTCCACGTCGGCGCGAAGCCAAGTCCCATAAACGACAACCCGAGCGGACCGCCGGCCTTATGGCATTGCATCAGGTGCTGCTCGGTTTCCGCTGCAGTTTCGTGCACGGATTCGAGCGGTGCGCCCGACAACTCGAACTGACCGCCAGGCTCCAAACTGACATTTGCCCCCCGTTCACCGAACGCGCGTTTGAGCGCGATGATGTTCTCGCCTTCAAAGATCGGCTCCCAGCCGCAGCAGGCCATGAAGCCACGCATCAGCGCCGAAATCCCCCGCGCTCCTTCATGCGGCACAGGGGCGAATGTTTCTTGCCGGAACACAAACTTTTCGTGCTCGGTTCCAATGCGCCATTCCGACGGCGGTTTCGCACCGGACGCGATCCAAGCGACAAGGTCGTCGCGCAATTCAATCAGTTCAGCTGGCTTCGTATTCTGGCGGGTCGACATGCACGAGCCTGTTCGTTCGTCCCGATCACCGGGGCACCGTCAATAGCGACGGCCTTATTAAAAGAACCGTTGTTATGGCGGCCCGCTCAGACGGAAACAAGGGCTGAACGTCGATGCAATTCGCAATTGAGTCACAACACCTGCGAGCGTGATCACCTAGGACTGTCAGCGGCTCGCGGCATGAAACGCCGTGCGGGCCCTCGCCACTGCCTCGTGATTACGGTCTTTCACATAGATGTTACCCATCACCAGTCGATCCATCTCCGTGCGTAGATAGCACGATATCGCCTGAGCGGGAGTTGTTACGATCGGCTCGTGGCAGTTAAAGCTCGTGTTGATGAGCACCGGCACCCCGGTCATCTCACCAAAGGTTTCAATGAGGGAATAATAACGCGGATTGTCCTGCCGCCTCACGGTCTGGATGCGCCCGGTCCCATCGACATGCACGGCCGCCGGAATAACATCGACCTTGTCCTGGCGCACCTTAGGCGCCAACGTCATGAACGGGTCTGGTTGGTCGATTTCAAAGAATTCCCCGGCCCGTTCCAACAGCACGGCAGGTGCAAACGGACGGAACGGTTCACGGTACTTGATGCGGACGTTGATGAGCTCCTTGATCTTCAGGCTGCGGGGATCAGCCAGGATCGACCGGTTGCCCAATGCCCTCGGACCGATTTCATAACGCCCCTGATACCAACCGACGATTTTCTGATCCGCAAGATCCCCGGCAACTCGGCGGAACAGTTCATTATCCTCGCCGATGCGCTCATAAGTCAGGCCAGCAGCGTCGAGCGCTTTAACGACGTCGGCTTCTTCGAAGCTTTGCCCGAAGAACGGATGCGTCAGCTCAAAGCCGCGCTCGTGCTTCAGATTTTGATGGTAATGCCACAGCGCGCTGCCAAGCGGTGCCCCCGTATCCGAAGCGCACGGTGGAACCCAAACCCGCTCAAAATTGGTGTCCCGGAGGATGCGGGCATTGGCCACGCAATTCAACGCGACGCCACCCGAGATCACGAGATTTCTCGACGGTTGCGTACGCTCGATGTGCCGCACCACATGCAGCACAGCCTCCTCCGTCACCACCTGCAGTGCGCGCGCCAGATCCCGGTGACGGTCCTTGAGTTCCTCACCGGGCTGACGTGGCGGGCCGAAGGTGTCGAAGAACTTCTGCGTAAACGGCCAGAGTAATCCGTAACGATCAACGCTGACGTAATCGAGGTTGAGCCGGAAACGCCCCTCGTCTTCGAGGATGACGACCTCCCGGAATCTGTCGACGTAGGTCGGCTCCCCGCAAGCCGCCAGCGCCATCACCGTTCCTTCCTCGAACGGTTTGAACCCAAGGTGTTGGGTTCCACATGTGTAGAGCATGCCGAGACTGTCGAAGAAGCCAAGTTGCCAAGTTCGTCGCAGTTGGTTGCCGGTGCCTTCATAAGCAGTCGAAGCACTGACGTCGCCATGGCCATCCATAACGACAACGCTGGCGTCCTCGAAAGGTGAAACAAAAAAGATCGCCGCGTGGGCGTCGTGGTGTCCGACCTGCACCAACGGAGGCAGCTTCAGAGTTTTGAACCTGCGCCGCATGGCGATCTGCAGCCGCATCCAGAGATTGACGATCCTGCCATCCTGGGTCGCGTGTGCCGCCGGCCGCAACAAGTTGAGGCTCGCCGGCATATTGCCGGTGACCACACGAAAAAACGAACCCGCCAATAACTTCGTATCCCACGGAATCGTCAGGTAATCGATGTCGGCTAAACCAATTGCCCCATCCTTGAATAGGGTTTCAAAGGACTGGTGGGGAAACATCTTCGTGTGCTTCTGTCTATTGAAGCGCTCTTCTTCGAAGATGACTTTCGGCTGTCCGTCGCACAACAGCGCGAGCCCCGTATCATGCGTTTTGGAAACGAGGCCCAGGATATTGACCGATCGTGTCATGCGACCCTTATTTGCCGTTAATTCTGTTGACAGACTTTCCGTTGACATATGTTCCGCACTCTAATCTCCATACCAGGCAAGTGCTCAAAAGCCGCACGGCAACCGGACACTGGCTCGACATGGAACGGGCTTATGGCGTTTCGATAAAGGCCTGCAAAAGCCAACAACGGTGCCGAGGAACGGACCAGTAAAGAAAGTTGACATGCCGATGGCCCGCATCCCAACATCTTCGCAAGGATAGTTAGCGCGTAATCTGAGTAAGACAAGACTTCCGGAGGAAACTCGCATGGTTAACGGGCAACAGCTCATAGCAATCCTATTGATAGGACTTGGATCAATCGGTATTTCCGCAACCTCCGCCGCCATCGCAGAGATCACCAAGCCCCAGAAAGTTGCTTTCGTCGGCTTCCGCATCATCAACGATGCGATTGAGCCAGTCAGCGAAGCCGAGAAAAACCGCGCCAAGCTCCTTGACCGTATCCTTGTTAAGCAACTTAAGAACACTGGCCGTTTTGAATTTGTCCCGATACCAAAGGCAATCGCCGAAGAGATCGACAAAGGCCCGTTTATCGGCGAATGCAATGGATGCGAAATCGACTATGGCAAAAAGGTCGGAGCCGACCTAATTGCCTGGGGCACAATTCAAAAAGTATCCAACCTAATTCTCAACCTAAACGTGTATATGGGAAGTGTCCAATCCGGGCAAATGACTTACATCAAGAGCGTCGACATCCGCGGCAACAACGACCGCTCATGGACGAAAGGCCTGGAATGGCTGCTCAAGTATTACATGCCGGGACAGGATAAAGAAAAAACCCACTAACACCGCTTCGATAAAACTATTTATTTCCCTCAAAGATTGTCCGAGAAAACCCCATTATGATCCCAATGATCCGACGTTGTATCGCTCCTTTGGCGCGCACAGCCGCGAACACCGCGGCCATTTTGGTTCTGCTTGTGTCACTTCTTCCAATAAGCCCGCCCGCACTTGGCCAGCAGCGCAGCAACCACAAAGAAGCCGTCAAGAACCTCAAGGCCTACGCCGCTTACAAGTCCGGCCAATACGACACCGCCCGCCGCATGTGGGAAGAGCTGGCGGAAAAGGGCAATACGACAGCCTTGGTCAATCTTGCCAACCTCTTTCAGCAGGGGCAGGGCGTCACCGAAGATCAAAAGCGCGCCATGGGCTACGTTCAAAAGGCCGCCGAACTCGGCGATGCCCGGGCCCAATTCGAACTGGGAATTGCGCACGAGAAGGGTACGGTCGTCGATCGCAACATCGAAAAAGCAGCCGCCTGGCTACGAAAATCCGCCGAGCAGGATTACGCCGATGGTCAGTTCGCCTATGGCGTCATGTTGGCGACCAGCTACGGCAAGGGGATCGACAAAGCCAGCGCCTCGGAACGCTCTGAAGCTCTGGAGTGGCTGAAGAAGGCCAAGCTGAACGGAAATATCGAGGCGGCCGACTACATCAAGGTGCTATCCAAGCCGACCGGTTGACCTGAGACCGACGACATCGGCGAACACGAACCAGTTCGCCGTCAGTACGGATAGGGCTTGCCAAACAACGCCGCATAGAGCTTCTCGTCCCGCCGGTATATGTCTGGGCGGAACTGCACATCTCCATCTTCGTCACGCCACGATGTCGAATAGGTCACGTGCACCTCAATCGGCGTCTTCAAGGACACGACCGTTCGTTTCTTGCTGGCAAGCACATCATCAATGCGAGTGCGGTTCCAACCCGGAACCGACGTCGCGAGCACCTGATCAGCCATATCGATCGGCCGCGCCAACCTGATGCAACCATGCGAGAATGCACGCTGCGATTTGCTGAATAGAGACCTCGACGGCGTATCATGCATGTAGACATTGAAGCGGTTCGGAAACATGAACTTAACCCGCCCGAGAGCATTGTTAGGCCCGGGCTTCTGCCGCAAACGGACCGGGAAGTTATTCCTCGAGTACTGGCTCCAGTTAATCGCCGTTACCGAAATGGGTTTGTCATTGACGACGGCCTCGAAGCCCTTCGCAGCCCGCGCGCCCGGTGACCTTTGCAGCTTTGCCAGCTCCTCACCGACCGCAATCGAGCGCGGCACGTTCCAGTACGGATTGATCTCCACGTACGTCATCGTTTCGGAGAACACCGGCGTCTGGTGGTAGGGCTTGCCGACCACAACGCGCATCAACTCCCTGGTCTGGCCGCCCTCGATCCGTCGCAAGTCGTATCCGGCGATGTTGACTAAGATGTAGTGCTTGCCGAGGTCTTCGGGCATCCACCGCAATCGCTCCATCGACAGGACGATTTTTCGGATGCGCGCATCGACGGGTATATTGAGCTGGAAGAACGTGTTTTTGCCGACAACGCCATCGTCCTCCAACCCATGGCGCCGTTGAAACCGCTTCACCGCTTCCGACAAATCATCGCTATAAATCGCCTCTTGCCCTGGTGTCGCGGACACGGCTGCGCCGTCGGTCACGGTAAGCCGCGCCCGCAGTTGCGCAACCACCTCGCTTTTTTCACCAGGCTTGAGAACCTCGATCACCTTAACGCTCGGCCAACCGCCGGCAGCCTCAATAGATTGATACTCAGCAAGGGCTTTCTTGAGTGCCTTATAGGTCGGCAACTGCGGCTCCCAGGCATCAAAAAATCCGTCGACATCTCCGAGCGTTGAAATCAGCTGGAGGGCGGCGACCATGTCGATGTCCTTGGCCTGCCAAAAGAGTTTGGAGTCGATTTTGGTCGGCAGGAAACGGCCCTTTTTCAGTTCGGCGGCATGCTTGAGAAAACCCGCCGACCAATACAGTTCCGCCATCGCGGCCTGCTGAAGCTGCGCCTCCTGGCTCAGCGCGAAACGATTGACTTGCCTAACGGCCAGCAACTGTTCAATGAGGTTTTCGCGCGACCCCAATCCATCCTTGCTGGAGTCCTTTAGACGGCGAACAAAGTCCGCTGCCAACTTGTCGTCCTGCCACAACGCCTGGCTCGTCGTATCCCCATAGTAAGCACGCAGCGCCTTGATCCTCTTGCGAATGGGAAGCGACACTGTTTCGGGCTTGTCCAGAAGCGCGATTATCGTCGCCTTGAACGGGTCCTCCACGACTACGCTGGTTTCAGCCTGCCAAGCCTCGAGTTGCGCCTCCTGTGAAATCCCAGCGCCTGCGAAAAAGACCACCCCGCCAAGCACACAAACCATCACGATAAGTCGCAAGACTACGCAATGAACACGTCCCACCCAAACCGCGTTCGCCCCTGTGATCACCATCAAAAAGCCTCGTCGTATTCGCAACGAAAATTCGTGTCGCCGACATCAACAAAAAACTGCAGTGAGCAAGACCAGAATAGGTGAACCCGTAACCGTCAAGTCTTGGCGCGAGATCAGCGACCTTAAAACTTTTACATCTGTGCGCGAACCGCTGCTGACGATGAACGACAATGTCGCTCAACTATCGCCTAGAATCCGCTTCGTTGCCTTGCGGCCGCTTGCTCTCGGGCCAGCGGTAAAAAAATGTTGCATAAAACAATGCGATGTAAACCAGCAGGGAAACGGACCAGCCAGAGTAGATCCCCGCCCGGTTACCATCATAGGGCACAACCTCAATCCCGGCCCAACTCAGAAGGTCCTTCGCCGGAAGTGGAAAGACCGGGTTGTTCAGATACTCGATACCCGTCGTTCTACTGGCCAGACCATCCCAGGCTTCAACGAGACCGAGGATGCGAATTTCGATGCCGGACATGGCTTGCCCGATGAACAAAAAACCGATCGTCAGCAACCCAAAGGCGATGACCTTCAGCGTGGTTGGTGCCTGATAGATAAAGAAGTAAAGCCCCGCAATGTATGCCGACACGATGGCAAAAAAGATGGAAAAGAGGCTCGCTACGGCCTCATTGGCGCTGAAGCTCAACTGCAGGATTTCAGCCTCTGTCATTTCAAACCCCAAATGACCCCGACCCGTAATTCACAACACTAGAAATAGAGCAGCGACGCAACGGTGAAGAAGATCAAAACACCAAACACGTCGTTCGTGGTGGTAATGAAGATTCCGGTCGCTACCGCGGGATCAAGCCCCAGCTTGTCGAGCACGGCTGGAACCGCCGCCCCGACCGTACTCGCTATGACCGTCACGGTAATAAGCGCCACCAGCGCCGTCGCAGATAGCATCCCCGGGCGATCGATCGGAACAAACTGAGCAACGAGAAGAACCATTGCACCAACCGCAATACCTATCAGCGCGCCGTTCATCGCGGCTCCAACAAATTCGCGGGCCAGACGCGCCCAGATATCGCCCGACCACATCGTGCCGCCGGTCAAAGCCTGGATCGAAACGGTGGACGCTTGAATGCCTGCATTGCCCGCCGTCGCCATAACCACTGGGATGAAGCTCGCGAGGATCGCCGCCTTGGCTAATGCATCTTCGTAAGATCCAATCACGGTCGCCGCCACCGATGCACCAAGCAACCCACCGACAAGCCACGGCACTCGCCGGCGAACGATTTGCAGCGGCGTATCGTCAACAGTCGAGTTGGGCGACACACCACCCATCAGCAGCATATCTTCTTCAGCCTCATCCCGAACGATCTGAGCTAACTCCCGCTGCGTCACACAACCCAAAAGCTTGCCGTCGCGGTCCTTGACCGCAATGACACTGAGATTGCGCTGCTTGGCCAGGCGCAACACGCGCTCTTGGTCCTCGTCCGCGTCAACGCTTACGAGATCCGTATGCAAGATGTCCGCAACCAGCGCATCGCGTGGGCACAGCAGCAGGTCGCGCATGCGCAGATAGCCCTTCAGGCGGTGCTCCTCATCCACGACGTACATCGCATCCAACTTCTCGATTTCAGCCGAACGCGCGCGAATATCGGAAATGACCTGATCGATCCGCCATGTCTCCGGCACGGCCAGCACGCCGCTTCGCATTGCCGAAGCCGCGGTGTCTTTGTATTTTTTAAGTTGCCGGCTGAGCTTGTAAGCGTCCTCGCGTTCTGCGATTAGAGCCGCCGCTAATTCGTCGGGCAGTTCCGCCAACAAACGCAGTATCTGTTGCGGCTTGAGACGTTGCAGCAGCTTTGCAAAGCGTTGTCTGGTCTCTCGCTGCGTCAGGACGACTTGCAGCCGTGGATCGATTTCCGACAAAACCCGCAAGCCCAGGTCATCTGGCAGCCAGCCAAACAATTTCCTCGCCCTCTTGGAGCTGAGCTTGGTGAACATTGCCAAAGCATCGACAGGCGGCCATTCTGCCAGAACGGCAAGAACGCGTTCACGCCTGTCGGCCTTAATCCAGTCGGACAATAAAGCGACGGTTGCCGCGTTCTCGGCTTCACCAGCCGGTGTTGCCGCCCACTGCCAGCGCGGCAACGTCGACCCAGACTCCGGTGCGGCACCGCTCTGACTAACATCATCTGCCATGGATACGGGGACTCGTTCCGACCTGAGGGATTGATCACTCGCTTGATGTTTATGAGATCGGATCGGCTCCAGTCTACAGCCGATTTGTCGTCCTGCCCTTCTGATTCTGGCGAGATGAGCGCATAGCGGATCGCGGCGGGGTCAATGGAACTGCGCAGCGCAAATAGTCCGCCGAAACAAGGGCAGTGGGCGCATCAAATCGAGCGGTCCTGCAAGGTATCAAACAGATGGAATAATGCTGGCAGGCGTATCGAATTCAGACTTCGAAACAAGTGTGACGAACGGCGCGGCGGCTCCAGGTGTAAATCACATCTGAAGATCTCAAGAACCGCCAGCGCCCAACCTAGGAAGGAATGCAACGTACGCGAAACCGACGAACTACTTCGTCAAGACCTTCGCCTTCGCGCCCTTTTCGACGATGCCACCGTGACCAACCGCATCAATCGCCATCATTTTCACGGCCTTCTCAACGATCCCACTGTCTTTCTTCTCTTCTTTCGCGGACGGTTGCTCCGCTGACTTCTTGTCTTTGTCGTCGCCAGCAAGGGCCGTCAGAGTCAAAAACATAACCGTCGTAAACAATGCTAAAATTAGCTTTATGACATATATCCCTACAAACAAAACTGCGGAATACTGCAGCGACCACAAGCTGAAGCGCTTTGCTCAATCCTGTCAATGACATCTGGCAATCGGCGCCCATCGAGTGCCGGTTCACAGCTTACCGTTCCGCCACCGGTATCCCAGACAGCCCCAATTCATCCCTCTCCAGGCAACGCCCCGCTGCGAGCTAGATATAAGGTGGAGCATTAGCCGTAGTATTTGATGGAAGTGCCTGCGTGATTAACAGGTAGGAGCCCTAGCATTTCCAGCACTTACCACAGGTTTCCGTGTAGTCGAAGTGCTCTGAGAAGACGGAGACAGACCGATACCGGACATCATCAAGGAACTATTGCGAACACGGAAAGCCAGAGCCTGAGGATATCCACATTCAACTCCCCTCATGTTGCGCCGCAGCGCATCGTGCCTTAAATAGTCATAAATCGGAGTTGAGAGGGGGGACACACTGTGCAGATGCAGCATGCAGATCACGTAGGTAGTTTCGGTCGCCACGAACAACTGACGGACTGGTTCGAGACCGGCCTGCAGAATGGGCAATTCAACGTTCCGAACGGACGTCACATCGTCCTGAATGAATTCCCGCGCATGATGAAGCTTTCTCGCTTACAGCTGAGCGCGGGCGTTGATGCGGCAAGACTTCGAGCTTTTCTACTCGAATTAAATCCAACCGTGACAACGAGCTCTAGTGTTCCCAGAGTTGAAAAGAATTTCGACGAGGCTGGTGAGCGGATCCCACGGTTATGCAAACTCGTCGTTACTGTCTCTCCGAAACGGACTTTGAAGCAGTGGTACGTCTACACACCGCCGTTGGAAGCGATGCGCCAAGGCTGGCGCACCACGAGACTCTACGCAATGAGCGCTTGATCCACCCTGAGCCGAGCCAGCACGAAAACCGCTGTTGAAGCGGTTTGCCGACACTCCTCCGCTCAGTCGAACGCGATCACCATACCGCTCAGGTTGATCGATATCTCAAGACCAGCTTGCGGACCAGCCACCGAGACAACGACACCTTTGCTGTTCGTGAGCTTGACGACGCCAACCCCCACGACATAGGCACCACTGCCTCCGACAGCTGTGTACTTGCCGGAGATGTCAGACACCTTTTTGAAATTGCTGACCGTTCCCTTGAGATTGGCAACCGACGCTCCGAACGTATAGCCGACGCCCAAGCCACTAACGGTGATCGGATACACTTTTTTACCGACGTGAACTTTCCCCGAGCCAAACTGTCCGCCGACAACCAGTCCAGCCTTGACAATCGTAAACTGAATTCGTCCCGACTGCTGTGCATTAGCAGACGTGCTCATCACGCCTATCAACACGGCAATTGCAACAAAAGCCGAGCACAGCCCAACAGTCCAAAAGTGACGCTCTGCAAGCATTCCTAGCTCCCCCAAATGGCATTGATAAATTTTTAACGGCAGCATCGACCCGCCGACGTCGCGCCCAATACCGAGACCAGTGTGATCGCAATGTGGCCTCGATCAAAAAACCATGAGGGTTACTTGGAGCACCGGCCCGACAGCGGAGCCGGACGAAAAAAGACGGTTGCAGATCATGAAACACAACCATCAGTGACGCTCGCACTAGCCCAACGACCGCCTCCAAACCAAATTTCGTTATGAAACACTGGCCGAGAGCTGATCGGACACATAAGCTCGGCCCTAATTTTGACCATGCCGGACCAACCCAGAGCTGATGCACCTGCTTTGCCGCGACTGCATTTAAATTTATCTAAGCGACAGAACACCATGGATTTTCGCATGACACGGCTGGTTCTGCTTTTCGTATTTTTGACCAGCGTGGCGATCGCCCGCGATAATGGGGTAGCCGGCGACATCCGAGCCGTTCCTCCTAAAAAGACAGAGCAGTTAGGCACCCTCACTGGCGACTTGAGCCAGCAACTGATAACGACTTTCTCAATCGTGGCCTATGACCCGGTGACCGGTGATTACGGCATTGCGGTCCAATCCAAATACTTCGCCGTCGGTGATGTCGTCCCGTTTGCCAAAGCCAATATAGGTGCGCTCGCAACCCAAGCCCGAGGAAACCCGTTGCATGGCCCCGAAGCTATCAAGCTTATTGCCGAAGGAGTTCCAGCTCAGCAGGTCATCGAGCGCCTCCTTGCCGCAGACCCCTTGGCACGCTCCCGACAGCTCGGCGTCGTTGACGCGGCGGGGCGGCCGGCGACTTACACCGGTGATCAGTGTCTGCCGTGGGCAGGCGGCACAATCGGAAAACACTATGCAGCGCAAGGCAACCTGCTTGCCGGTCCACATGTCATCAATGCGATGGCGGCCACCTACGAAGCAACATCTGGCGACCTCGCCACACGGCTCGTCCTTGCCATCGAGGCTGGTCAGGCAGCCGGAGGAGATGCACGCGGCCGCCAATCTGCTGCCATTCTCGTTGTCAGAAAAAACGCCGGCTATCTCGGGCTGAACGATCGCCACATTAATCTTCACGTCGAGGATCACGTGACCCCGATCCGTGAGTTGAAACGGTTACTCAACATACGCCACGCTCAACTCGCCGCCGTCGAAACGGCCAGCTACTTGGATAGAGTCGATGGTGCGAAAGAGGCCGAACGGAAGACCTTGATAAAGAAGGCTCGCGGAGCCGCCGAGCGTGGCATCCGCCTCTACAAAGGCGACGACCATCTGTGGTGGCTGACGGCACGGGCGCGTTGGATGGATGACGATCGTGCCGGGGCGGAGGAGGCTGGACGGGCCGCACTTTTGGTGAGCCCTTCGTGGCCGCGGCTGCCGGAGAAAACCCGTGCTGAACTCGGGCTTCCCCAACCGCTGGTGGCAGCGTTGCGGCAAAGCGATGGATTCCGAGCCCTGTGGGACAGCTTAGCGACTAAGGAAACGGTTGAATGAGCGCCGCCGATGCGGGAATACCGCATACAACAGCTGATGCCGTCACCACAACTTCTCCCCCACGGCGCCGAATGCCAGGACTTTCCACCCAAGTCTTGATCGGGCTCGCCCTCGGTGTTGCAGCAGGGATCTTCTTTGGCGAGTGGATGGCCAATCTGAAGATCATCGGCGATATCTTCGTTGGCCTGCTGCAGATGACAGTACTCCCCTACATTGTTGTCTCGCTCGTCTATAGTTTGGGGCGTTTGTCCTACGACGAAATCGGATTGCTAGCGCGAAAAGCCGGCGGGTTTATCCTCATTTTTTGGGGGCTCGCTATTCTCATCATTATGGCGATGGTGCTCGCATTCCCCGACTGGCCCTCGGCAACGTTCTTCAGCACCAGCCTGATCGAGGAACGCCCGCCTCTAAATCTGGTCCAGCTCTACATCCCCTCGAACCCGTTCTCATCGCTCGCCAATGGAGTTGTGCCCGCGATCGTTCTGGTTTCCTTGGCCGGCGGACTTGCACTGAGCGGAGTGCCCAACAAGCAGCACCTACTATCAAACCTCGATATGGCCAGCGACGCGATAATGAGGATCGCGCAGTTCGTCGTGCGGCTCGCACCGATTGGGGTTTTTGCCTTGGTGGGTGCAACGGCCGGAACCATCAGCTTGGAAGAACTTGGCCGTCTGCAGGTCTATATTCTCACCTACATCGGCGCCGCACTCCTTTTGAGTTTTTTTATTCTTCCTGGCATCGTTTCCATCATGACCCCGATTTCCTTCAAGCGTGTCTTGACGGGCACGCAGGATGCACTGATCACGGCGTTCGCGACTTACAATCTACTAATTGTTCTGCCGCTGCTGTCTGAGCGCATAAAGGAGATGCTGGAAGAAGTTGAAATCAAAGATTCCGACAGCCAGAGCGCCGCAGATCTAATCGTTCCAATCAACTTCAATTTGCCCAATCTCGGCAAACTTCTTGGACTGAGCTTCATCCCGTTCGCCGGGTGGTTTGCCGGCTCTCCGATCTCTGCCGAGGCCTACCCACAGTTTCTCACCATTGGCCTATTCACGTTCTTCGGTGAGGTTGTAGTAGCTCTGCCGTTCCTTCTCGATCTGATGCGTATCCCTGCCGACACCTTCCAGGTGTTCCTGGCGATCGATCAGTTTAGTGGACGGTTCGGAACACTGCTCGCCGGAATGCACACTGTGGTTCTTGGGCTGCTGACGGCGATCGCGGTTAGCGGCAGGCTGAAAGTCGATTGGATCAAACTGGGCCGCCACGCAGCCGTGAGCGCGATCCTTATTGTCGCGCTCTTTGGCGGCTTGCGGCTGTTTTTTGAATACGTCGTGCCACAGGAGTATCGCCTCTACCA
Organism: uncultured Alphaproteobacteria bacterium; assembly: GCA_963753045.1. Classification (GTDB taxonomy): domain Bacteria; phylum Pseudomonadota; class Alphaproteobacteria; order Rhizobiales; family Hyphomicrobiaceae; genus Filomicrobium. Next base: position 110,299 of record CAVWAT010000008.1, on the reverse strand, counting down.
TGCACTGACTGAAATGGACTTGGTTTCAAAACGCGTTGACACCAAGATCGTTCCGCTGGAGGTCGTCGAGCCATTGGCAGAAACTGACGAGCGAAGCCGGATCGACGTGATCCGCAACCGAGGAAGATTGAACGTGGGTTATGTATCCGCGTCGCTTCCATTTGCCTATCATCGTGAAACAGAAGACTTCATCGGTCTCGAAATCGATCTTCTTCATATGCTTGCAAACGACATGGGTGTGGCGTTGAACATGATCGAGATTGACCGCGGCGACATCGGTGATCACTTAAAGAGCGGCCGGATTGACATGGTGATTGGTGGGTTGTTTGCCACCCCCGAACGGGCCATGGAGTTCCAGCTCTCCGAACCCTACATGACCGCATCTTTGTCGCTTGTCGTGCGAGATCATCGCCGACGTGAATTCGGCGAATGGGACCAAGTGCGTGACATGACGGACCTGAAACTGGCGATGGTCGACCTTCCATTCTACGTTCGCCGGGCCGAGGCGGCATTTCCCTATGCCGATATTAGCGTTGTCAGCTCACCGCGTGACTTTTTCGACGCGCCCGAAGGAAAGTACGATGCGCTGATCTACTCGGCAGAGGCCGGTTCAGCCTGGACACTACTCTACCCTGCGTATTCCGTAGTTATTCCAAAGCCGGGCGTGATTTCAGTCCCGGTTATCTTTGGCCTGCCGCCGGATGAAATCGCGTTAGGCAGATACATCAACGCCTGGATGAATATCATCAAGTCGAGCCGACGGATTGATAGGCTCTATAAATACTGGATTCTCGGACAAGGCGCGGCAGAGAAGAAGAGGCGTTGGTCGGTCGTCCACAATGTCCTTGGTTGGGACAGCTAGGAAAACACATCCGTGGGACCGCCCCTCCGGGAACAACATCAAAAGGTAAGAACGCAGACCTCAGCGCTCCGCGCGGCTGACGATGCGACCAATGAAAACGGCGACGTAAAGCAAACCGATTGCGGCCTCAACACCCGCAGCCAGGCGCGCAACTGGGCTCGTCGGAAGGATGTCGCCGTACCCAAGGGTCGTGATCGTGACGAGACTGAAATAGAAAAAGGCCGCGGTTGAATGCGGACCATCTGCAAGATTGAATGATCCGGATTGCCAGCGCTCCAGCTGCTCGTAGAGAACCCCCAACTAAGCGCCATCAAAAAGTAGCCGAAGACCGCTCCGTAGATGATGTCTGCATCCGTCGAAGTGCGCCCCGTCAACTCGACGAAAGTGACGATCAGGCAGCCCAAAACGATCACGGCCGTCAAAGCCGTTGTTTCGTTCACGTAGACATTGCTTCCCGCCATTCGGGTAAAACTGAACAACAGCCAAGAAACGAGCACGGCCCAAACGAGCAAGCGCACCCAACCATGCAGCTTCACAACCCGTTCCGTCCCTACGAAAATGAGGGTGAAAAGCAAATAGCTCATCATCTCCGCCACGAGGTAACCGCCGCCATCGATCCGCAGCGCCTCGAAAAAAAGCGTGAACAGCATAAGCGCCAGTAGCAATCGCCATTTCCAGCTCGCCATCAGCTTGTTTAAATTCTTATTCATCTACTTCTCATACCTAAAACTCCGGCCGCAAAAGAATGGTTGGTGATACTGCCTTCGCTGCGTTTGGAGGGTCTATTAGACGTCCCGTCCCGCCCTTCCACTCGGCCCGGCGCCGAAGTGATGCGAATGGTTGACGCGCCGCCCCTTTCTCAACCGCTCAAGCCGAGAACGACGGCGACTAACCGGCCCAAGTCGAGGGCTGCAATGCCCAGCATCGCAACACGGACGAAAGGCAGCCTCGGTGCCCCGGCCTCCTGATCAACTCAATTGATAATCGGGGTGATAAACCGAATAGACGCGCACGTATTGGAACTTGTCGTTTGCGCTGACGCTATAAAACGCAGCCATTATCAATCTGAACTCGCTGCCAGCTTTATGTTCCACACCAACCCACTCAAGATCCTTTTTGCACTTGAAATCTATAGGAGCTTCCGTGGCGACAGTTGTGTCGGAAGCCACGAAAGAGGTGTGTTCTTTTATTTCCTCCTTCATCAAACCATGCACACTTTTCCAAAAGGCAACCGTCACGTCTTTTCCGACATTCCTAGTGGCATTTGGGATGTATTCAAAAGTGGCGTTTGGCTCGTAATATTTCTCATAGAGAGCGCCAAAACCGGTCCCGTCACCCGCGCACGCCGCATTGAAATCTTTGATGTATTGATTATACTTTTTTTCCGCAATCATCGCATCGTTCTCCGCGATCGGTGCGCTCACCATCCTTCAACCTTACTCGCAAGTACAGCCATATACGTCAAACAAGCTTCCACCACTCAGCGTCCTGCTGAGGTGCCGGCGGATCGCGATTGTAATCCTGAATGCGAACCACATGGATGTCTCGTCCTCGATTCTAGGCTGCAGCCCAGGCATCTTGATGAGGGCCGGACCGGTGCCCCGGTCTAATCGGGGTTCCAATAAAATCAGACTGAGCCTAAGGGACCGAGAAGCATGGCCGCACTAAACAGGACGCTTCGGTTGCCGCTACTATGTTAACCGCTCGCGTCCTATCTGCCGCTGCCTGCGCTGATTTTCGGCAACGGCGCTATTCCCACGTGTTAAGAAACTGCTAACCTGGCGGCACCCTACATACTGAGCAATTTCTTAGCTGGGCCTGCCAGCAGAGTTGCACGCAGCACGGACGCCACTCTGAGAACGGTCGAGAACGCCTCGCAGAGCCGGCACGAAGCCAAGACCCGAACGAGTTAGAGAGTATCGGAATCATGGCAACGACATCCCGTAGACACGTTACGGTTTTCACGCTTGCGATGATGACGGTCGCCGCGGCCATTCGGCTCCGCCACGCGCAGCCCGACCTTCCACGCAGCTATGGAGTTCCTGACGGAGATGTTGGAATGTGGATTGTTGCCGGTATTGGCTTTATCGCAGTGGCCTTTACATTCGTCGTCGGCTTCTTTCCACCGATACAACTGCCGGTAGGCAGCCCTGTCCTCTGTGTCGCCCTCGTGGCAGCCGGAGCCGGTATCTTCGTCGGCGCGCCCCTACTGATAAGCGCATTCAAGCAACCAAGCTGGGCTCCCTCGTTGGGGCCACCGGCAAAGACCAAATTTCACTCAGCGGCTCAGAGAAAATGAGTTGCCTTTCCGCTCACCGGCAGCGGCCCGCCACCGCAGTCAAAAAGAACATTGCGTCGTTGAGATAACTAATGCCGATCCACCAAAAAGACGACGTTCGAACTCAACTCTTGGACGACGTCTATGCCGCTTCCGATTTATCGGCTCCGTTACCGAAATACAGACTGCCGGCCGACGAGCAACAATCGCGCCATATCTATCAAGTCCTGCACGACGAGTTGATGCTGGACGGGAACTCGCGCCAAAACCTCGCGACTTCCTGCTCCACCTGGATGGAGCCCGAGGTCCAGCAGCTAATGGCCGAATGCGTCGAAAAGAACATGATCGACAAGGACGAGTATCTCCAGACAGCCGAATTCGAGGCCCGCCGCGTGCACATGCTGGCTGACCTTTGGAATTCACCCAAATCGGCAAAAACCATTGGCTGCTCAACAACCGGCTCAAGTGAAGCCGCCATGCTTGGCGGCCCGGCCTTGAAATGGAAGTGGCGCGAACGGCGCGGCGCCAAAGGCAAACCGACAAATAGACCAAACCACGTCACTGGACCAGTCCAGGTCTGCTGGCACAAATTCTGCCGCCACTGGGATATCGAACTGCGCGAGATCCCGATGAACGGTGACCGCCTCATCATGACACCCGAAGAAGCCGTCAAGAGATGCGATAAAAATACCATCGGTGTCGTTCCCACACTCGGTGTCACCTTCACCTGTCAATATGAGCCCGTGAAGGCTTTGAGTGATGCGCTTGACCGCCTCGAGCGCGAGCCGGCAATAAACATTCCAATTCACGTCGATGTGGCAAGCGGAGGTTTTCTCGCACCCTTCGTCGAGCCGGATCTGGAGTGGGATTTCCGCCTGCCACGCGTCAAGTCAATCAACGCATCGGGCCACAAGTTCGGCCTTGCTCCACTCGGGGTTGGTTGGATCGTCTGGCGCCATTCGGAAGACCTCGATGAAGACCTGATTTTCCGGGTCAACAATCTCGGTGGCGACATGCCGACCTTCGGTCTGAACCAAGAGGCGTGACTCACGGCACGCCGATCAAACGAAGTTATGACAACCGGAGAAGCTAAATGATAAAAATTGACCCCAGGGAAACGGACAACATTATCATTGTGTCGCCGGAGGCGGCGATCACGGCCGAAGACATCGCGACGCTGAATGAAACAGTGGACGGCTTTATTAAGAGACATGACAAGGTCCCCAACCTCGTAATCCACGCATCAAGTGCGCCTCATTGGAAAGACTTCCATGCCCTCTCATCACACATCAAGTTTGTCAGGGATCATCAAAGGGTCGTAAAGAAGGTCGCCATCGTCAGCGATAGCAGCCTGCTTCGCATGGCGCGCGGCGTTGTGGATCTATTCGTCGGGGCGAAAGTCAGACGCTTTCCAGAGAGCGGTCTGGAGCAGGCCGTGGCCTGGGCGAAAGCAGAGGACGACCATCCAGGAAAACTGATCGTCATGCCCGATCTGCCGGGCGATGTGATCGGCCTGCAGGCCGAGGGCATCATAACGGCCCAAGATTACCGCGAAACATTGGTGCCGCTCGTCGACGCCAAGTCCAGCGAACACGACAAACTGAAGCTGCTCTATATCATCGGGGAAGGTTTCGACGGTTTTTCAGCCGGCGCCCTCTGGGACGATACCCGCTTCGGTCTGTCCCACTACACTACTTTTTCCAAGATCGCGCTTGTCAGCGACGTCGATTGGGTACGCCACAGTGTCAAACTATTCGGTCACCTAATGCCAACTGAGGTGATGGTTTTTCACCTATCCGAATTCGACGACGCCAAAGCCTGGATCACCAGTTGAAACCTGGGCCGAACAGATTGACCAGCCCGCTGATGGACGCGCCTACTTGCCTGCAAGCCTATCGACGAGGAGCGCTATTTTTTGCTTCACGTCCGCAGGAATTAAACCGACATAGAAGCCTTGATGGAGTACCCCCATGACTAAAAACTTCCTCCTGCAAATCGCTATCCTGGTCGGCTTGACCGCACTCGCCGCCATCTATTGGCAGTCCGCTAAAGACGAAAAGCCTGCCGCCGCATTCATGTGTCCAGAGACGCATTCCAAAACAACAAGCACGGCTCTACAGGAAACACCCGAGCAGCTTGCTCAACTGACAGATAGGCTAAAAGGCCCCGAACAAGAAAACGCCGTACACGTTATAGCAAGCGACCTCAAAAAGCAATTTCCGGGCGCGGGCAATGCTGATATCGTGAACTATATGCTGACTGCGTACTGTCCTCTTGTTGCAGCTGAAAACGGCCTGAGCTCCGATGAAAAGCAAGCACGAATGGATCGGTTTTCATCGCAGGCCTATCAAATCCTCGGGGCAGATTAGTTCGTCCACGGTGTAATTGTACAATCATCAGTAATAAAGATTGGGATGAGAAATGTCCGAAGATAAAGATCCGCAGTATTCGGTCCGGGAAGTCGTTGCGGTTTTTCACAATGCCGACGGCCTAGAAAACGCGATCGGCAAGCTGGAAGTCTCCGGGTTCGGTCGCCCAGATATCAGCGTCATGGCCAGCCAAACCGCGATTGCCGACAAACTGGGGCATCATTTCGAACCTATCGAAGCGATGGAGGATGATCCGCGCGTACCGCAGGCCGCGTTTGTTCGCAAAGAAGACATCAGCCAAGCTAAAGCTGCTGCGATCGGTTTACCGCTCTATCTTGGTGCAGCCGGTAGCGCACTGGCGGTCGTTGCATCCGGTGGCGCGCTTGCGCTAGCGATTGCAGCAGCGGCGGCCGGCGGACTCGTCGGCGGTGGTATCGGTGGCGTCATTGCCAATGCTATCGGTGACCATCACGCCAAGGCCCTCCAAGCCAGTCTCGATGCTGGTGGAATTCTGCTCTGGGTGCGCATCAACGATCCCGACCACGAGAGCAAAGCGACAAGTATCTTGAGCGAGTCCGGCGGCCAGGACGTTCACGCGCATGACATCAAGCGGACCTGGGGCATGCAGGATGTTCCGCTGCACGACTGGCAGCCAGATCCATTCCTCAAATAGCCACCAGCCTATCAATCGCCCGACCAGTGGTGGGTGGAGGGTTGAAAATACCAGAACGCCGCATCGTAGCTATCAACAGCGGCGTTCTCTTAGAATTCGACGGTGTTTTCGGGAGGCCTAACCGGCTGCGAACGGCAGCCTTAGCGGCCACTGATACGGTAGCACCGAACGTACACATTCCGATAATTGAACCATCAAGCAAACACGCGCACGTATCGGTTCAGTGCCTACTTGCTTGCGCTTCTCGGCTTTAGCCCAGAACCTGTATCCAGGCCGTAGCTACGATAGATCGCTCAAGTCCTTGAAGCCGCGCTTCATGTCGTCCCAGTTCAACGCCGGCTGCTCATAGATTGCCGCTCCCATAGCGGCAAACAGCGGCTCATGGATCTCTAAGAACTTGTGAGCCTCCCCCAATGAGTTGGTCCATCCTATTTCTGAGTAATGGAGGACTGCAGATGGCCAACAAACGGCACAAACCGGAAGAGATCGTCTCGAAGCTTCGCCAAGTGGATGTTCTGGTCGGGCAAGGAATGGCTCGTGTGGATGCGATCCGGCAGGTGAGTATCACAGAGCAGACGTACTACCGCTGGCGGAAGCAATACGGCGGTATGGGCACTGACCAGCTCAGGGAGCTGAAGCAGCTTCAGAAAGAGAATGAGCAGCTTCGCAAGGCCGTTGCGGATTTGACGATTGACAAGCAGATCCTGGCCGAGGCCGCACGGGGAAACTTCTAAGCCCGTCACGTCGCCGCAAATGCATCGATCAAGTGCGTGACACGCTTGGCGTTTCGGAACGCCGGGCCTGTCGCCTGCTTGGTCAGCACCGTTCCACGCAACGCCATGTTCCCAGAGGTCGCTCCGATGAGGATCGGCTCGTCGAGGACATGATCGAATTGGCTCGGCAATATGGTCGGTATGGCTATCGACGCGTTGCAGCCCTGCTGCGTGACGCGGGTTGGCAGGTCAATGATAAGCGGGTGGAACGACTGTGGCGCCGTGAGGGGCTTAAGGTTCCATACAAGCAGCCCAGGAAGGGCCGTCTGTGGCTGAATGAAGGGTCTTGCATCAGGCTGCGCGCATCGCACCCCAATCACGTCTGGTCCTACGACTTCGTGCATCATCGGACAGACGACGGTCGGGCGTTCAGAACGCTCAACCTGATCGATGAGTTTACACGAGAGTGCCTGGCGATCCGCGTGAGGCGGAAGCTCAACTCAACCGACGTGATCGACGTCCTAACGGATCAGTTCATTCTGCGTGGGGTTCCGTCATACATCCGCTCCGACAACTGACCCGAGTTCATTTCAGAGGCGGTGCGCAAGTGGATCAATGCCGTCGGAGCCAAGACGGCCTACATCGAACCCGGCAGCCCTTGGGAGAACGGCTATGTCGAGAGCTTCAACGCCCGCTTCAGGGATGAGCTTCTAAACGGAGAAACCTTCTATTCATTGAAGGAAGCGCAGATCGTCATCGAGCAATGGCGCCAACACTACAACGCCAAACGACCCCACAGTGCCCTCGGCTACAAACCACCCGCACCGGAAGTCATCATCACATTGCAAGTTCAGCCGAGCATGAACTAACATTCAAACCGGACCACTCGATGGGGGCAGGTCACCCGACGGCAGGTGTTTGGGCACCAGGAACCAAACAATCACTTAGCGCAAACATTCAGCTGCCCAGAAAACTCTTGCGATGGACACTGCTGACGTCTGCAGCAATAATTGATTTCTTATTTTAAGCACGCGAATCTTTATTCGCAGACCATTCGACTTGGGAGGAGATAGCGTGGAACCGACATCGATACGCGAAGGAACCACGGAAAAGATGTCGCTGACCACCAAAGTTGTCAACGGGATGGTCCTCGGGCTGATCCTCGGTGTTGTGCTCAATGTAGTAGACTCGCCCTTGATCAACGAACATTTGGTTGGCGGACTGTTTGCCATGATCGGCAAGATGTTCATCAACGCATTGAAAATGCTCGTTGTCCCCCTCGTTGTATTCTCGTTGATTTGCGGGGTGGCTGGCATTGGCGACATACGCTTGCTCGGACGCGTCGGAGGCTTAGCATTTGCGCTCTATATCGCCACAACCGCGATAGCCATCACCCTCGCAATAGCTCTTGCCACGATCATTGGACCAGGTTCCGGATTCGACATGTCGGGTATCAGTGTGGCGGGTCTGGCGGCCAAGCAGGCGCCGAGCGTCTGGGACGTCTTTGCCGCAATCATTCCGACCAATCCGATCGCCGCGTTTGCCGACGGCAAGATGCTGCAAATCATTTTCTACGTAATCATCATCGGCATCGCGGCTTTAATGCTCGGCGATCGCTCAAATGATTTCGTTAAGGCTTGCGAGTACATGAACGAACTCATGATGAAGGTGGTTGAGATCGTCATGATGTTCGCGCCCTATGGCGTATTTTGTCTAATCGCCAAGACATTCGCCGAGCAGGGAATAGAGCTGTTCCTCCCCGTCATCGCCTATGTCGTAACCCTGGTAAGCGCCCTGTTCCTTCACCTGTTCGTCACGTTGATGGTAATGCTCAGGCTCTTGGCCGGGCTCGACCCCTTCACCTTCATGACGAAGATCCGGCCCGCACAGATCTTTGCGTTCTCTACGGCAAGCTCCAATGCCACCATCCCGATAACCTTCCGTTGCGTCACACAGCGGATCGGCGCCGATAACTCAGTGGCATCTTTTACAGTTCCATTCGGTGCGACCATCAACATGGATGGTACGGCCATCATGCAGGGTGTCGCGACCGTTTTCCTGGCCAACGTCTACGGGATCGAGCTTGGCATCCTCGGCTACTTGACCGTGATCGGACTGGCGGTTCTCGCCTCTATCGGCACCGCGGGTGTGCCAGGAGTTGGGCTCGTAATGCTGACGATGGTACTCAGCCAAGTCGGCCTGCCTATCGAAGGCATCGCCATTATTCTAGGCGTGGACCGGCTCATGGATATGATCCGAACCGTCGTCAACATTACTGGTGATGCCGTCGTCTCCACGATCGTCGCCAAAAGTCAAGGCAAGCTCGACATGGATATCTTCAATGATCCCGAAGCTGGCGTAATTTTATCCGACGAATTCGAAATCGACACCGAAGCCGAGGCGCGGCTCGCCTCCGCAGCTCGCCCACATAATGACCCGTAGAGCGCGCCTTGTATGACAGAGCCGACTTAGCAATAGCCGGCCCTATACCCTGGGGCGCACAACAAGATCGTTGATCGATAATGTGCCTGCCTGCGCCTGTAGGGACTCAGGCGCGCGCCAGCAACTGAGCCGACGCGGAAAAAGGCTCGTGTTGCGCCTACACACCCGGAGTGGACCTAAGGCGCGTACCAAATTGGCGAAGTCCAAGCGCGCTCCTGGATCGTCGCAGGCACGTCGCTCAAAAAGGGTAAATTGTTGCGAATGGCGTCATAGGTGCTCCATCGCGGCGTCGGAATTTCCAACACGCGGGCGTAGTAGAAAGCATGCTGGGTTGGATCAAAACCGTCGTCCTTCCAACTTCCGGTCAACAGTGGAGTCCCAATGTCGTTGGTGTACTTGGCGGTCTTCAAATCGACGGTCGTGCCAACAGGCGCTAACTTGCCATTCGCGTCCGGTTGCCGTGAACCCGACCAAACAACATTGACGATCCGCTCGTGAAGTTCACCATCCTCATCCACCCATCCCTTGATAATCTGGATGCGGTCGAGATTGGCGCCCATCGGATCTTTCATAGCCTGCACGTTGAACGTCGGTGAAACACCGACGTGGCCGAGATCACCACCCATCGGCACACCAAGCAAGTAACCCAACTCAACCATCTTTGTGGGATCGGAAGCGTCGGCGGGCAGATCCGCCCCGCCGAAAAAACGTACTTTGATACGCGGGCCGCTCGTGGAGAACGTCTCGCGCCGCTTCATCGCATCCCAAATCGCAGCACGGGTGTTTTCGTTCGCCCAGACACCGGCCAACGAGCCAATGCTCAGGTCCTTGCCGTCGATCCAGCCTGCGACACCTGCATTTCGCCGGCGCTCGACCGACCCGTCCTCGGGACCGTGCCCACCGATGAACTGATCCTCGGCGACATCCGACATCAGCCCGTTGTGATTATCGGTACCCCCAATCATCCCATACTTGAACGGATTCCGTCCGAACCGTTTCTCATGCAACAAGCCCAACTTCAATCCCTCGCGGATAAAATCCCGCTTTCGGAAAACCCGGCCACTCGATTTCTGGATCGAGTTCTGCATTCTCGAACCCAGCAAATTCGTCGGCCGCCCAGAACTTGCGATGCACCTCCGAGCCGCCTTTAATCTGAAGCGTCTCGACCAATGGCTCAAAATGCTGGCGGATCTGCGCATATTCCAGATCAATCGCATCGCCCTTGGCATCCACGTTCGGGAACATCATGCCCTTCGAGGCGTTCGAGTTGTGCGGGATTGCCAGCGCTTTGATCCCCTTGCGCTCGTGCTCCGCCATCCACGCCCACAGCCCATCTTCACGGTTGATGTCGATGTAACTCACCGGGGCAGCCGGCACCTTCGCATCGCGAAAAATTACGTTCCGGTGCAAATTGGCGCCGTTCGGCGCGCCCGACCACTCGAACGCAACGAATGCTGTGAACACGCCCGGTGCGTTATGTTCCTCAGCGGCGTCGATTACGACCTTCCACGCACTCTTGACCGTTCCTTCACCGGAAAAGAATGGCGGATGCTGAGGCGTTCGGCTGCGGTTCGACGACACCACATACTTCAAAAACCACTGCTGCCGTTCTTCCTGATCCGTCATCGTCCGGAGCTGTTCCAGCAGCTCCTGATCGTGACCGGGCGCGCCTGGATAGATCGTGGAATACATCTCGCCCATGTACTCGGCATGATCCGTGACGGCCGCGAAATCAAGCGGTCGCTTTAATTGTTTCTTCTGGCCGTTCGCTTCTACGGCCTCCCCTTTGGCGAACCGGTAGGCGTCCGAGGGCATCAAGCGGGTCCCTCCGATGTAGGAATCAAGCGAGAAAGCCGTGTGCATGTGGGTCTCGCCGAAATAGGCGTTGCGCTGTGGATTGTATCCCTGTGTTTGCTGTGCCTTTAGGGGTGTTCCGACGATGGCCAAGCCCATTGCGGTTGCGAGAACCGCACCTAACTGAAATCTCTGCATCGATGATCCTGCAGTGTAAAAATAGACAACAAAAGAAATAAGTTACCGTCGACTGATGGAAATCAGAACGGACGCAAAAAGCACCAGCGCCGAGACTACTAAACCACTTCACAAGTTGAATACCAAGCCACCGTCAGACACACGCAAGCCGTGCGCCCCGATGTGATTTGGTCATGCTTCAAGAGAGGTGTCTGCACCGGAGTGTCGCGTCACGCGATCCGGGTTAGGGAAACGGCCGCCCGTTTGCTTGGCAGATTGGGCATCGACCAAGCACACACCCGATCGGGCATCACTTCATTCAATTGGTGTTGGCCGCCCCTTGCACGGCCTGCATTTTTCTTTTCTGAAGGAACAGCCATCTTCGACAACTCGGCCGCTTGAGGTCACAGCCGACGGGAGCTTGCACTGTTGGCTTGTCACTTTGCTCGACGCCTGAACTTGAGGTTGCTTCGGCACGCTGACCCGGGTTGGAAGACCTGGCTCGCCTCGACTGAAAAGTACGAGATAACACGCCGAGCTTTTTGCCGATCCGAGCGAATTGGCTCCACCACTCTTCAAATTTTTCTATTGCTGTCACTGGCGCGACCGGAGGGATGCTGGACTGCGTCCCCTCGTCGAGCGAAGCAGTTTGTAGTTGTGACTGAAGAAGCGGGAGTCTGTCCTGCAAGGAGACAATCCTAGTTAAGATCTTCTTGGTGTTCTCCCGATCTGTTGTTTGCGCGCGCGCCAACGTTTCACTTTGCTCCAGGCCCTCTTTATATCGGCTCTTAAGCTGGGTACTCCGCGTCTCAACGTCGTCTAAGGAGTTTAAACGTGCTCCGACCCGACGCTTTATTCCTTCAAATTCCAAAAAAGACCCTTGGAGCCCAGCTTCAATTTCTCCGACCTTCCGGATACGCGCATTGAATGCCCTAATTGCCTTGACGGTCTCGGCAAGTGAGGCATCTATCTTCTCACTCGTCGCTTGATCCCGCTGTTCTCGAACATCCGTCTCAACCTGAGTTGATGCGAGGTCGACTGCCAGCGGACCTTGCAACACCGTCGACGCCGCTCCCTCGCCAGAGGTCTTTGCAATGTCATGAAGTTTGGCCTTCACGGCCTCGATAGCGGCTTGCCCCGCCTTCATTGAAGCCGCTTGCTCGGAGAGCTCAATGCGAGCAGCCTTCAGCGTGTCTTCCGACATGCGAATACCAACGCGGGTATCGTTCAGGCGTTTATCCAACTCAGCAAGACCAAGCCGCAATCTGGAGAAGGGGCGTTCCAGCACGGAGAGTTGCTGCCGGTAAGAAACGAGCGTCTTGCTGTTGAGCTCGGCCTGCTCCGTCCTTGTTGCGAGTTGCGCTCGCAGTCTTTTCGACAGCTCGTTCAAGTCCTCTTCACTCGTTCGAAACTCACCCAGATGCTGCAAATGCTGCCGCGATAGCTTCGACGCGTCCTCGTTAAGAGTGGAAATACGAGCCCTGAGGTCTGTCTTTGCGGCGGTCAATCGAGAGAGTAGTTCCCCAGCTGCTTCATGATCCCGCTTCGCTGTCTTCAGCTCTGTCTCGACGAGTGAGTAGGTTCGCTCATTCGAGCCGGACCCACGGCTTTCGCGTAACAGCGAACTAATCCGTGCCGTCTTTTCCAGAACGGTCGAAGCCGCGGAGCCGGCCTCCTTGGAGACGCCACTAACAGACTGGCGGATCTCCGCGAGCTGTTTTACGCGAGACTGAAGGGAAGTCTTTTGCGCCTGAAGGTCGACCGCGGCATTTGCGATTCGATCGAGGTTTTCCTTATTCGCTTCAATGGCAACGGAGGCTTGCCCCAGTGAGTTGGCATCTTGCACGAGTTCGTTTGACATCGCTCGAATCGCATCTGTGCCCTCCTGAAGAGTTGCCAAACTCTCGGCTTCGGATCGCTCACGAGCCGCGAGTTCTTGGTCGATTTTCTGGAACATTCGCGATATGCGCGCAGTTTCTTCGGACGTGTTTTCAAGGCTTGAAGTTAGCTTGCCGGCGTCCCGATCAAACGTGGTGAGTTTGTCAGTCGCCAACATAATGGCGTCTTTACTGCGGCTCACGACGCCATGTACTTCCTTCGCCAGACGCTGTCGGGCAGCAGCCAACGCCAGTGCCGCCTTGCGACGCGATTGAGCCTCTTCAAGCTGCTTTTGCCGAACTGCTTCCGCTTGCGCGAATTCCACCTGGCGGCGTGCCAGCAATTCTTCAAGCCGCTTCTTCCGTGTCGCCTCGGCCTGGCTTTGAGCTTCCTGAACCCGCACGCGCTCTTTTTCCGCGACGCGCGACTGTCGCTGAGCTTCCGCTTGCGCTTGCGCGAACTCCGCCTCGCGACGTGAGAGCAACTCTTCAAGCCGTTCTTGCCGGCTCGCCTCGGCCTGACGTTGCGCTTCCTGAGCCCGCACACGCTCCTGTTTCGCGACCTGGATCCGCCGCTCGGCTTCCGCTTGTGCGAACTCCGCCTGGCGACGTGAGAGCAATTCTTCAAGGCGCTTCTGCCGAGTCGCATCGGCCTGGCGCTGCGCCTCCTGAGCCCGCACGCGCTCTTGCTCCGCAACACGTGACCGCCGCTCGGCTTCCGCTTGTGCGAACTCCGCCTGGCGACGTGAGAGCAATTCTTCAAGCTGCTTCTGCCGAGTCGCATCAGCCTGGCGCTGCGCCTCCTGAACCCGCACGCGCTCTTGCTCCGCAACACGTGACCGCCGCTCGGCTTCCGCCTGCGCGAACTCCACCTGGCGGCGCGCCAGCAAGTCTTCAAGCCGCTTCTTCCGGGCCGCCTCGGCCTGGCGTTGCGCTTCCTGAGCCCGCACGCGCTCTTGTTCCGCGGCTCGCCTGCGGCTGTCTGTCTCGGCTTGTTCTTGCGAATCTTTCGGTTGTGCGCCCCCTCTATCGAGAAGCGCTAACGCGTGTCCATTTCTATTCTCTACATCCAGAGGCTTTTGTGCGATTTCACCTAAGGCCTTCTCGTTCTGACCTTTTGCAGTCATTACCGCTTCGTACTCAGCGGCAAACTTCTGGTTCAGAGAGGTGAGCATCTCCACATCTCTCCTGGCTGCGGCCAGTAATTTTTCAAGCTTTTTGCTAAGTCGATCGCTTGCTTGCTTCTCAGCGCCCTGTCGCTGCAACGCTGCAGCCAATGCATTTCGAGCGTCACTCAGCTCGCCGCGCAGTTCTTCAATAGTCTGTTTTAAAGCGAGCGTTTCCTGCTGCTCGGCTTCAAGTTTTTGATAACGTGACGCTAACGCCTCGGCTTCATTTTTGGCCGCATCAGAGAGGGCCCGATACTCTTCGATTAGACCATCGCTTTTTAGTTTCTCGGCGCTGTGTCGCTGCTTAAGGTCAGCTATGGTTTGATGTGCATCGCCGAGTTCTGCGTGAAGGTTTGCAGCGTCCCGTTTCAGTTTCGCATTGTCCGCAATAAGCCCCTCAAGGGTTTCCTTGAAAAGGTCGACCAGACCACGTGCCCGCGCTGCGAAGTCTATCGAGCGACCCAAAACTTGGTCGTGCTCGGAAGACGCGGCAGCCACCTCCGGACCACTTTGCGGTTCGCGCCTGAACTCCACGGCGCGCAGGTAACTGGCACCTTCGTTGGCTTCTGGTTTCCTTGGAAGGATTGAGAGGAGCGTCCCCCCGTCGACGTCCTGCAACGATAGCGGAAATACAGAAAGCACGTGAGACGTATTGCTCTCGCTCAAATGAATATATACCGCCACGCCGCTTAGTATGACCGCCATGGGTATGACGATGAATAACAAAGTGATGCGATTACGCACTTTTCTCGCCGACATCTCAAGCTTCTCAAATTGGTGGTTCGTCAATGCTCTCGAGATGGTCACTCGTTACCCAGCGAGTTTGAAGCGACATTGGCGCGTGCAACGCATCGACCACCCGCGTCCATACCGGTAATAACTGGACGCCTTATGGTTGAAAATAATATCTGCGCTGGGTGGGTTAGGAGGAAATACTAAGAAATAGAATTAATAGCTTGCGGGACCAACAAGCCCTGCTCCTCGCCAAGTCGAAGCAGAAAGCAATATTTGCCTTCACCGGCTCGCACCGAACCCTTTCTTCGGGCGCATGCCGATCTCGGCACGCTTGAGCGGCGGCGATAATATTGACGCCGAGCGACGCGTTCACTGCATCATCAGGGTGTTTGATCAAACAAGAGTCGGAGAAACCATGCGAAAAAACACTGGGGAGCCATTTGGATCGCCATAGATTTGATAGCTTAGATTCCGGCCATCTTTCAGCAAAAGGTTTCGCAACGGGCTGGCTCCTGATGAGTTTTGCTTTGGCTTTCTGACGGCGAACGCCAAGAGACTCGATCATTGCATATCGGTCAGTCGAGCCCGAGCGTCTGTGAGAAGTAATGTATTCCACAAGCCGTGACGACCAATTACCCATAAGCCGATCCGGGCTGATCAACCACCAGCGGGTGGCCCATGCTGAAGGTTAGTGCGATACGGTCCATGTGGCCACAGGCAGCCTGTCTTTCTGCCTGCGGATAAATGAACGTGACTCTTGAGACGTTTATCGGTTAGGCGGGTTAGTGTGCGTTACGGGAACGCATGGCGGCACCTGCTCTAATCAGCAGCATGAAATGTAGATGCGGTAGGAATTTCACGTGGGATTATTAAACTCCAAAAGGCATATGGAACTTGGAGAACAACGGATGGCAAACAGATTGATATTCAGGAGTTTTTGTAACGGCTTGGCGGCTGCGGCCTTAGCTGTTCTTTGCAGTGTCGCGCCGGCGATTGCGGAACGCTCTGATGCCGAGGAGATGGCAGCGAAGTACGCTCAGCCGAACGCTATGCCGAAGTCGTTTAGCCAAAGCACAGGGCCTGAGTTTAAAAACAAGCGCAGCGAGTCTGTCGTCGGTCTCTTCATGCCAATAATGCGCTCACATCCCGAAGCACTGGAGGGGCGACCAACCATGGTCTTCAAGTTGGCGAAGCGAACGGACAGCAGTGGCTTCGTGGTTGAGATCGTGCAGACAGGATACCTCGACGATTCCGTTTCCGGTCAACGGTTTGTCGGGTTCGTTTCCTGGGCTGATGGAATGTGGAACCTGGATAGCTTGTGGCAGCAACAGATGTGTTACCGCGGACCGACCCCAGGTCAGTGGACGAAGGGCTTTTGCTCCTAGTCGGCCACGTAGCGACACTGGGTCGCTGTGAAGCCTCCTTGAAGCTCCCCACGCATATGTCCAGGGTCCGTCCACTGGCGGCAGCATTCTAAAATGCTCGTGGCCCGGCGTTCGACCTGTACCCCCCATTGATGCATATAAATAATGAGACAATAATCTGATCCGTGCGCCCGACCACACATAGGTGGTCGTGGCCATTGCAATCCACATTCGACGAGCACACCTATTTTTTTTGTCCGCATCATTACCCAGCGCCGGTAGATGCTTCGAAAGAGCTCATCTTAATTTGTGCAAAGCCGTTTCTCGCGGCTCGGCTCAACTGTAAACTCATGCAAAGGAAGATTTTTAATGGATACGTTTATTGCGGTGGTCTTCGATGATGAAGTGCACGCGTTTAAGGGTGCTGAAGCTCTCAAAGATTTGCATGGAAACGGGGATCTCGTCGTTTATGCAGCCGCGGTGATCGCCAAGGATGCCGAAGGTAATGTTTCGATCAAACAGGGTACCGATGTAGGACCAATTGGCACCGCATTTGGCGTCCTGACGGGTGCCTTGGTTGGTGTTCTGGCCGGGCCTATGGCAGTCGCATCCGGCGCCGTTGCCGCAGGAACAGCAGCGGCCTCGGCAGCTGCGGTTTCCGGCATGGCGGCAGGTAGCATCATCGGCGGAACGTTCGGCATGTTCAGAGATTTGTATGAGGCCGGCATTGGCGCTGACGTCTTGGACAAGCTGAATAGCGAGCTTGCACCGGGCAAGTCAGCAGTTGTTGCTGCGGTGGACGAAGTCTGGACCACGCCCCTCGATGTAAAAATGAAAGAAGCTCACGGCATCGTCTTCCGCAAACTGCGCATCGATATCGTCGACGAACAAATTGAACGTGACATTGCGGCAAGTGACGCTGAATTGAAGCAGTTGCAGGCGGAGTTCGATGCTGCCGACGCGGAGACAAGGGAGTGGATCCAGTCCAAGATTGATACCGCGAAGGCAAATCTCACGGCTCTTGACGAGAAGGCCAGAAACCGTCTCACAAAATTGAATGACGAGTTCAATGCTCGTGTTACGGCAATCGATGAGCAGATCAAGACAGCTGTCGCAGATGCCAAGACCAAACTCGAGCAGCGCAAGGCCGCGCTGATCACGGACTTCAACATGCGCAAAGATAAGCTTCAGAAGGCTGCAGCTTTGGCTGGCGAAGCCTTGAGCTGAGACCGGGCCAAGCAACAAGCGGAAGAACGCTGGCCTCACGGATCTTACAAACGGGCCAGAACTCGATTGAGGCACGCATAGCCTTCTATTTTTCCGGCCTCTGGCAGCTGCCAGAGGTCGGTTCCAATTATTTAGTCTGGAGTGTTAATCTGGCCGAGCGGATCTAGACGCTGGCCTCCGCCGCGATGCCTTAAAACCGGGCAAGCACGCTAGCCTGTCAGCCAACAGGAGACGCCGTGTGCCAGACGAAGTTATGTCTGAATTCTTTACGTCAACTATGGCTAACCTATTGGAAATTGACTGGTGGCGGGTCGGCGTCGCACTTGCGGTCGTACTCGTGTTTACAGTGGCACGCCGCCCCATCGCAAAGCTCTTCCTGCGCGCCATCCGAGTTCTCCTCTCTTATTTCAAATTCGATGTCTCTGACGACCTACGTCTGGCAGTTCAAAGAGGGACCGAACTGTTCGTTTTCTCGCTGGGTCTGATTGCGGCAATCGCTCTGTTCGATTTCCAAGGACCGCTCGGCGAAATATCGAACAAGATCTCGATGTCCGTTTTGGTGATCGCCATTTTTTCCGCCGCCTTTGAGAGCGCGAACCTCGGGGCAGCCGTTATCGCGGGATCGACCCACACGCGGCGCACAATGAACGTTGGATGGATTGAAAAGATCCTGAAAGTGATAGCCGTTGTGCTTGGAGTCGCTTCGGTTCTTAGCGTCTGGGGAATCGACATTGGACCGATGCTGACAGGTGTTGGGATCGCCGGTGCGGCGACCGCCCTCGCAGCCCAGGATCTTTTCAAGAACCTAATCGGCGGCATGTCGAATATGGCCGAAGAGCGTTTCATCATCGGTGATTGGATCAGAGCAGAAGGGGTGGCGGAAGGTGTCGTTGAAGACGTTTCGCTTCGTTCGACTGCGGTTCGCCAATTCGACATGACGCTAGTCCACATACCCAATAGCGCCCTTGCCAACGCGCCACTCATCAATGTCAGCAAGATGAAGCATCGGCGGATCCGCGTCAGTGTAAAACTGCACTGCGGTACCAAGCTTGATCAACTCTCCGCGATCACGGATTCAATCAGAACTTTCTTGTCCACCTCAAGTGAGTTCGCACAGCCACCCGCTGCCGCCCAGCATGTCGTTATCGAATCCTTCAGCGACGAAGCGATCAATATGCTCGTTTATTGCTTTACGCAAAGTACGAACCTCGGCGAGTTTCTGGCGGCCCAGGAAAGCCTCATGTTTGCGATTAGGCAGGCTGTTACTCAGGCGAACGCGAAGCTCGCCTTCGAAAGCAGGAACCTTACGATCCAGGGTTCACCTGATGGATTCTTAAGACAGTCGGATTAGGTGCCATTCCAACCATCGGCGCGGCCTCTTGCATGATCCGAAAAAGGGGTAACCAAGAGCAAGAAATCTGACCGGATTGTTTTCCCTGCCATAAAATCTTAAGCAACATCAATTAATCAGGAATATGAGCAGAAGTAAAAGCTGGCGATCAACCGCGGTTTCGACTTTAATTCATTACACCGGATAATTCGGCACTGGTTAGTAGGAGAAAAATTCGTGCCCCTACATTTCCTCTCGGCTCCAGGACGGCTCGTTTGCCTCCTCGCATGTTTTCTCCTTGCCGCCGCCGGTACGTTACCGAACTCGGCTCATGCCCAAGGGTATCGTGACACCTCGCGACTTATCCACGTCGCGGGATGCTGCGACTCATATGGACGTAGAGACGTTTACGGTGACTGTGAGCGATGCGGACGTTGGTCGAGATCAGATTCCAGAAGACGTCATTACCGCGCGCGAAGGTCTCAGCCACGCCATGCTCCACCCAGAGGTCAGGGCTGGTGGTGGAATGGACGCGACAGCTTTTATAGAGGCTCGCGTTTCTACAGCGGGCCCGCCTTCGAATCTGGATGGCGACGCTGGTAAGCGCCCACTGCTAGGCGAGAATAATGATTTCGGCGTTCGCGTCGGTCGCCCGACATACTGCAACTTGTCGGTTCCAATGGACCGCATGTTGAGATGGCCTGCGGGAAACGGCAAATCATAGTTGTGCTCACCAATCCGTCGCCGCAGGCATCCTGATCGGATGAGACTTCATCTCTCTATGTAACGGCGCGAATTCTAGTGCTCGTCTGCTGGAAGATCGGCTTCTGGCTGCGCGACGACACACTGAGCCATGAAACAGGCTAACAAATCTCATCTGATCAAGGACTTCCAGAACCTCGGATGGGAGTTGTAGGGGCGTGCGGGCAGGGCCTGATAGCGCCACCGCCCGGGCTCTCAGCCACGCATCTGCGCATTTGGTGGATCATGGTGTAAGATGGTGCCATCGCACGCCCAAGCAGCGGCACCATTCGTAAGGCGCGCCCAGATATTGTGAGCACAGACTTTCCTCAGTACAGTTCCGGCGAACGTCTTGCCGATTTCTGGATCCACATCCTAGGGATCACCGGAAGCGCAATCGCCTTGACTGTACTGCTCGTGATGACAGTTGGAACATTACCGACAGTCTCAACCGTGAGTTTGTCGGTTTACAGCATTGGCGTCTTGGCGGTGTTCTGCTGTTCAGCGGCCTACAATCTGGTCAGCAATCACCAGCTAAAAACGACCCTAAGGCAACTGGATCAAGCCGCCATCTACGTCAAGATCGCAGCGGTCTACACACCCTTTGCCGCGGTGAAAATCGGCGGCTGGTCCGGGGGTGGCCTCTTGGGTCTTGTTTGGGTGATCGCAATTTTCGGCCTTGTCCTAAAACTCGTTTGTCCGGAACGCCTAGTAAAAACGTCCTACGCGCTCTATCTGGCACAGGGTTGGGCAGCGCTACTGTTCATTCAGCCCCTTTTTGCATCCGTCTCCAGCCTCACGCTCATGATGCTTTGCATCGGCGGAATTCTCTATACGGTCGGCGTCGTTTTTCATCTGTGGAGCACACTGAAGTACCACAACGCAATCTGGCATGGTTTCGTTGTTTGCGGATCCGGCTGTCACTACGTGGCAATCTTGGATGCTGTCGCACTGGCATGATAACTCAAACGGCCGAGCCGTGAGCGCCCTCGAAGATCAAAGATTGCACCGACCGCCATCGATCGTGATTTCTTCACCGAGCATGTAGCTCGACGCATCTGATGCAAGAAACACCGCGGCAGAAGCAATTTCTTCAGGCTTGCCACACCGGCCCCGGTGGGACGGCGGATCGAATATCCTCTTTCATGCCGTCCAAGTCATCTTTACCAAGCCCATGCTTTCCGAGAAGCGGTGTCTCGATCGGACCTGGCGCGATCCTGTTTACGCGAATCCCTTAGCCAACCAATTCTGCCGCCAATGTGCGGGCGAGGGTACGTAGCGCTGCCTTGGAGGCCGAGTAGACCGCCAATCTTGGCATCCCCATCCGGTCGAGGTTAGATGTCGTGAAGAAAACGCTCGCTCCACGATTCAAGACCGGCCGTAAAGCCTGCACCATCATTGGCGGACCAACGAAGTTTATTGCCATCTGCTGCACCACCGCGCTCGCATCGATCTGTCCGAGCGGCGTGGGCCAGCTGACGCCGGCGTTTCCGCGTCCTGGGAAGCTGCTGTCAGGCCAAACGCCTTGGAACCGAGATCGGCAACCGCTGCGTTCACCCTCAACGTATTCTGCCCCGTTACAATAACCTCGGCCCCTTCCTCGATCATAGCCTTGGCGGCGGCGAAACCGATGCCGGCAGTACCACCGTTTATTAAAGCCTTTTTGTTCTGAAGTACTGCGGTCATTGGGGCGTCCTCATTGCTGCACAGTTAGTACTGAGAGCAGGTTTGAATCGGTCTGCTCCGAACAAATAGTGAGCTCATGTATTGCCTGTTCCCTCCGCGGAGGGATGGATTGCACATTGACGACTTCACCGAGCCGGAGGCTTTCATCGCCACCACCTAAGGCTTCAGCATCATTGGAAGTACGTCCATGGCGCGGCGTTGAGAAATCGAAACAAGAGATATCATCGCGCATCAACTCAAAGATCATTCCTCAACTTTTTTCTGAAAGCAGAAGCCCTTTGTCATTACACATCCGTATTGAAGCGCCAGCTTTATCAAGTCCTCTTCCGCTTCATCTCGGGCCTCCATAAAGAATGGTTGCCCAGGCTCGAGGTTTGCGAGCTGCTTCTCGATAAGCTGTCGCCGGGTCGGTTGCACTGCCATTCGACCAGCCTTCTTCCTACGAATAACAAAAGCCTCTCCTTCAAGCGCTAGGTCGCAGCCAGTTTCGTCGGCAATCTCCTTCAACTCCGCTGCCGCGGTTTCTGGACTGAAAATACCTTCGGCGACATCAACTCCTATGTAGAAGTCGGTTGCATCGGCCGACGCAACCTTTTCGGCTTCCGCCTTCAGCTCATCTCGACTGATCATTAGTGCACTTTTCCCAGGAGGTTGGAGTTGTCGCCGTGCAGGTTAGGCCCACAGGCATTTTCGGTGACGGCCATAACGAGATCGAAGCTCTTCTCATCGAAGTTTGAGGGTGGCTAACGATAGCGTTCACAGGCTATAGTTTGAATGTTCATTTGGGAAAGGGCTGTTCCGATGCCTCTGTTACACGTTTTGTGGTCGATATTTCTTTTCTTCCTCCTCGTCGCTTGGATTTGGGTCCTGATTGCGGTCCTCAGCGACGTTATGCGTCGCAAGGACTTCAAAGGTCTAGAAAAGGCGCTATGGGTTCTTGGAATCATAATCGTGCCCTGGCTGGGTGCCATCGCCTATCTGCTCTTCTATGGCGATGACATGGCAGAGCGGAGCGCGAAGGTCGCTGCGGAAATTGAGGACGTTAGAAGATCCTATATCCGCGACGTTGCGGGTCATTCCGTTGCCGACGAACTCTCCAAGCTGTCCGAGCTGCGCGAAAAGGGTGTAATAACGGACGCCGAGTTGCAGGCTCAAAAGGCCAAGCTACTGGGCTGAAACACCCAGCACCGTTGAAGGTTCTTCGAACGTGCCGGCAGCCGGTCGGCACGTTTCCTCGCTGAGCTTCCAGACCACCCAAAGTGGCGCGCACCGTTATCGTCCCGCTAACTCGTGATCTCTTTTCACGTGAATGATTTAGCGCGGCGGTGACTGCAATGGTGTCGGAAACCAATAGGAATTGATCGATCCCTGCTCGTTCGAATTCATGCATTAGCAGGTGGCCGGCGGCACGAGCTTTCCGATGCCTAGTTTCGACACGAAGAGCCCAACCCGGCATGGCGGTCTTCAAGCTAATTTGGAGTTTTGGCCATGGATCAACGCAAACTATTTTTGATCGTCGCCGCAGTCGGTTTGACGCCGATAGCGCTTTCCTACGGCGTGTCTCCTGCTTCAAGCCTGCAGTATTTGTTTGGCATTAGCGTAGAAAGCACCGCTCTCACCCATATCTTCCGCGCTATTATGGGGTTGTATCTCGCCCTTGTCGGGTTCTGGATTGCGGGGGCGTTGTTCGAGCATCTGACGGTTCCGGCTCTTTGGAGCTTGGTCGTTTTCATGTTCGGGCTGGCGGCTGGTCGCGTGCTCAGTCTACTCCTAGATGGTTTTCCAAGCTGGCTTTTGTTCGTCTATCTGATCCTCGAGTTAGCCTTCGGAGTAATCGGGTTGAGACTTCTACGCTCGAGCCCACAAGCCAAGTAAGATTGCCGCCGCTCGTGCCGTCAGCGGATTCGCCACCTCAACCGCAACCTCGGTTGGGGGAACCGCCGCGTGCGTCAAAGTCCTTGTCCACGGGTGTTTTGAACATCCCTCCGATAGGAAGCTACGACATCATCCAGCGTGGCATAGATTGCACCCTCTTCAACCAGCCTCTTGAGCTGATCGCGGCTCTCCGCCTTAACGTCAGCCATCACTTCCGCAAACACCAGCCGGATCCCCTGCTCTTCCAAGATGCCGTGGAGTGAATGCAGGGTTTCCGCTGCCGAAAAGTCGACATCGTCCACGGCCGATGCATCGATACAGAACCATGAAAGTCGGGGTTCGGCATTCTTCGCCAGGGCAAGGATCTGTTCGGAGAGTTGTTCGGCGTTTGCATAGTACATGCTGTGCGTGAAACGGTAGATCATAAGTCCGGGCTCAACTTGCAACGGCTGTGTCACCGGCAGCGCGCGCCAACCACGGCCATCCCCCGCGACTATCATCGAGTTCTTCGGTCGGTACCCACGGCGAACATGATCCAGCAGCGACAGCACGATGGCGAGAATTATGCCCTGCTCGACACCCACCAGCACCACGGTCAGGGCCGTGATCAGCGCCACCCAGAATTCGGACCGCCGCTCGGCATAGATCCAGCGCATGCTTTTGACATCCACAAGCTCGACACCGATCAAAAATACGACCGCCGACAGCACAGCGTCTGGCATATAGGCCAATGGCGCAGTGAGAAACAACAGCACCATCAAAACAACAACTGTCGTAACCAGCATCGATAGCTGGGTACGTCCGCCGGCGCTATCGACCATCTGTGTTTTGGTCGGGCTGCCGTTCACGACAAAGGTGCCCGACACACCGGCACCGACATTGGCAAGCGCCAGTCCGACAAGGTCGGTGTTCTCGCTGAAACGCTCATTGTAGCGAGCGGCGCAAACGCGATGTCGCGGCGCTCTGCGCAAGTATGATCACGAACATCGCAAATGCCGTCGGGACCAGTTTGCCAACCAGCTCCCAGCTCCATTTCACTTCCGGCAGTCCGAAGTGAGGCAGACCACTCGGGACGGCACCCAGGACACGCACATGCGCATTGAGGCCGAACGTCCAGGTGAGAAAGATCGCGCCGATCACAGCGATTAACGCACCTGGTATCTTCTTCGACACCATCTTCGAGCCGACGATGACAGCTAACACGCTGATCGCAATTGCCACTGCATAGACGTTGATCTGTTCGATTTCCTGAAGGTCGTTCCAGATCTTCTGCAAGGTGCCGTGCCCACCACCTTTCAAACCCAACATGCCCGAGATCTCTCCCAGCGCCACCTGAATACCGACTCCAGTCAGGAAGCCGATGAGAACGGTGCGTGACAGAAAATCCGCCATGAACCCGAGGCCGATCACACGCGCAAGAATAAGAAAACCCGCTGCCATAAAGGCGAGCACCGCGGCCAGCGCAACATATTCATCCGAGCCGGTTGCAGCCAATCCGACCAAGCCGGCAGCAAGAACAGCTGCAGTCGCCGAGTCCGCACCGACCACCAGGTGCCGGGATGAACCGAACAAAGCATACAACGCCATGGGCACCAGGATGGTGTACAGGCCGGTAATCACCGGTGTGCCCGATATCTTCGTGTAGCCCATCACTTCGGGAACGGCGAGGGCGGCCAGCGTCATTCCAGCAAGGATCTCCGAAGGGATCTGAGAACCCTTGATTGGCACGATGCCCTGAAGCACTGGGAACCGAAAATCTCGGGCCTTGATTTTCGTTCTATTCATTGGCTCCCCATGCGAACCAGTGGTTATCTTGAAGTCTGATCACATTGGCCGGCAGTGGAGTCCAGTGCTGGTTGACGTCGCGTGGCGTCCTGAGCCAAGGCATCGCAATCGACCTCGGCGACGATGAAGACACAGAACATGACCGCTCAGCAACCGCGATACGCGTGCACAGCTTACACGCCACCGGCAAAGCCTGCCCGCTGGATCATGAAAGATAGCGATCAACCTCGATAATCCCGTGTAGGAATTTGGTGAGGCCGTCATTCCCCTCGAGGCTGCTAAAGACCGGGAACCATCGACCGTTGGTCAGAATGCGGGATCATTTCCCCTACATTTATAAATTCAGCTGACACGCAAGTTTCATTAGGGAATCTTCTTCATGCCTTTAGCCGGACCACCATTGAACAGCCGGGTCGATATTTCAAATCTGCTTGCTCCAACCCTCGCTGCCAAGCCCGACGAAGTTGCCCTACTGTCGGCGACGTCGCGCTGGACCTGGCGTGAGCTAGACCAGGCCTCTACTCGTCTGGCCGCGCACCTTATTGGCATTGGTCTCAAGCTGGTGATCGCGTGGCATCCTTAATGCCGAACCGCAGCGTCCTTCTGGTGCACTACTTTGCTTGCCTCAAAGCACGGCTAGTCGTGACGCCACTGAACTACCGGTATATGGCGCCTGAGATCGATCATGCGTTGGAGATAAGCCAGGCCTCGATCCTACTGGCCCATGCTGAACGCGAACAAGACCTGACCCTTAGTAAGTTGGTCAGCAAGCTCCCGCTGGGCATCGTTGCCTGTGGAGCAAAGGGCTGCCGCAGCCCTTGTCTTGAAACGCTCTTGGAAGACACACCGCCGGATATCGAATTGCCTACGCCGCAACTTTCAGATCCTGCGGCGATTTTCTTCACATCAGGCAGTACCGGGAAACCAAAGGGTGTCACCCACACTGTAAAAACATTCTATGCACTCCTGGCTAGTTTGATCGGGAGCAATGAAATCGCTGCCGACGATACCGTCCTACTGGGCTCCTCAATTTCCCATATAGGCGGCTTCAGTTATTCCCTGTCGGCTTTAGCTACCGGCGCTCGTGTGGTCTTGGCTCGAACCTTCGACGGAGATGAAATACTCCCACTCTTACGTGAGCATCGTCCGGCCCTACTTGTGATGCTGCCCTCCGCCCTCATTACTCTGGTTCACGACCACAACGCAAAACACGACGACTTCACCTCCATCCGGCTCTGCATTTCAGGCGGCGATAAAGTGCCCGCGCAATTGGAGCGGGAGTTCACCGAACTGGTCGGACTTCCCATCGAAGAGGGTTGGGGTATGAGCGAGGTCGGCCTCGCAATGGTCAATCCACCAACCGGAGAAAACAAGCTCGGCTCAGTCGGCCGGCTTGGCCTGGGATATTTAGCTTCAGTGCGCGATGCAGACGGGAGTGAACTCCCAACAGGCGAGCCGGGTCGTTTGTGGATCAAGGCTCCCGCCAACATGATTGGCTATTGGAACCGACCTGATGCGACCGGCGAGACTATTGAAGATGGATGGCTCGACACGGGCGATATCATGCGCGTCGACGAGGACGGCTACTTTTGGTTCCAAGGTCGCAAGAAACAAATCATTGTCCACGACGGCTCGAACATCTGCCCCCAGGAAGTGGAAGAAGCTCTGATGGAGCACCCCGCGGTCGAGAGCACGGGTGTCGTCGGCGTGCATGACCTGGTTCACGGCGAAAATGTCTGGGCTTACATCACGCTATCGGAGGGCAAAGATGCGCCGACACGACAGGATTTGATCCGTTTCGCACGCGAGTGGGTCGGCTACAAGGCTCCCGAAGTTATTATCACTATCGACGAGATGCCCCTTAACGCCACCGGCAAGGTCGACCGGGTGACTTTGAAGAAAATGGTCGCTGACCAGCTAACCGCGGGTGGACATGATCTGACTGCTTGAGCCAGAGCCAGACGGCGGTTTCTGACTGGCTGGTGGTTGCCATCCAGTCTGCGCGGAGCAATCATCTTGCGGCGCATCGCTGATTTCTAGTGCGGCGCCAGTTTCCGCCCCCCGGCCAATCCAACTCGCCCTTCATAGTTCCGCCTCGTTTGTTTGGCTCCTCGCTTGTGTCCTCAACACGGTTGAGCTAGAGCGAGCAAGCTGAAGCTCTTGCCGGTCAAACCTCAAATGATGATGCACACTCGGCCGACGCTATTATGGGCCCAAGAGACATAAGCTAAGGCGTGCTCGGACGTAGCAACGAAAGATGGTTCGTCAGGTGTCGCAAAGAAACGCGCAAAGGAGCAGTCAGCATCGCTCATATTTTCCCGAACTCGTGCAAAAATTGCAAAGGATCAAATCTCGATGATTTGCTTTCGAACTCAGTTATGCCTCGGACTTTTAGTCTTTGCACCCTTGCAAATTTTGCCGGACGAAGCTTCAGCAAATAGATCGTCCTTCTGCAACGGCTATGCGCGCGATTTCGCTAAGCGCAACTCTCGCGGCCCTGTAGCTGGCGGCGCCGTTGCCGGAGCCATCGGTGGCGCATTGATCGGTGGTATCCTAGGGGGCGGCAGAGGTGCCGGCCTAGGTGCGGCGATCGGTGGTGGTACGGGCGCCGTAGTCGGCGGCGGCCAACGCGCGCGAGATTATGATCACCTTTACAAGCGAGCATACCGCGATTGCATGCGACGCAAATAGGCACACTGAATAAGATAGGGGAACAAATATGAAGCGTTTTATTCTTCTCGCTATTGCGTCATCTCTGTCCGTCCTCACCATGATCGGGCCGACCAGAGCAGATATCTCTGACGTAGAAATTCTCTTCGTTCGCACCGACGAAGATGGAAACCTGACCCTGAGCAAAGCCGAAGTTCTCAAAATGGCAATTGTTCAGTTCAATCTCGTCGATAGCAACAAGAGCGGTGCTGTGGAGCCAGCCGAAGCCGGTGAACTCGCATCAGACGTTGAGTTCACGGACAACGATACCGATCGTAGTGGCTCACTTTCGCTGGAAGAAGTTATTAGCGAGAAATTGGCGGACTATGACCGTGCTGACTTGAATTCAGACGGAAGGCTTTCTCTGGATGAAGTAAAACAATCCTATAAAAAATCGCAGGATACGCCATAAGCAGCCTGAGGCCCGGCGCGTTGCACACGGTCAAGCCTAGTGCTTTTTCGAGTACGCCAGAAGACTGTTAACCGAGCAAATGACTTGGGTTGCATGTCCAATATTTTTCGCTCGGCCGCCGTCGTCGCGCCTGGACTCAGATCAAAAACAAGGGGCTAATTGCAGCAGACTGAAGCGACGTATCACTCTGTTCGGCCTGCCAAACTATCAATGACCGACTTCGGGATGTCGAGGTATTTGCGGGCCTCTTCAAGGACATCGCCCTGGAGTTTTATTGGTGCAAGGTCAACACCATGCCCGAGGCACCTGACAATTTCCGTCATGGCTGCAATCCGCGCATACTTTTTGTTGTTGGCAGGGATTAATGTCCATGGGGCTTCAGATGTCGAAGTCCGCTCAAACATTTCATCTATAGCAACGGCATAGTCATCCCAACGACGGCGATTGCGGAAGTCCTCATAAGATAGCTTCCAGCGCTTCAGAGGATTCCGAAGGCGCTCCTCGAAGCGCTCGAGCTGTTCATCAGGCGAAATGTGGAAGAAGAGCTTAACAAGACGCATTCCATCATCGATGATCATTCTCTCAAAGTCATTGATCTCACGGTACGCCGCCTTCCAGCGGTTTTCAGGCGTAAAGCCTTCCACACGCTCCACCAGAACACGTCCGTACCAAGAACGATCAAAAGCAGTGATGGCCCCACGGGGTGGAAGTCTTTCCATGAAGCGCAATAAAAAGTGCCGGTCGAGGTAATAGTCCCGAGGTGGTCCGATAGGCCAGACTTTGAAGCTGCGGGGATCGAGCGCAGTCGAAATTCGCCGGATCGTGCCGCCTTTACCCGCCGCATCCCACCCCTCAAACACCAGAACGGCCGCTTTGCCAGAAAACAGGTAGGACTGTTGAATCTGAACCAGCTTGCGCTGGAGTTTTTCAAGCTCAGAGGTGTAGTCTGAGTTCGACAGGCGGCGATCCATATCCAGCTCGTCCAGCTTGGGATACTTGCTTTTTGATTTCTTGGTCATATGGCTTTGGCCCGTATTTTTGGTGCCAGATCGCTTGCGCCGGCGCTCTACTATAATTCGGATTGTACCTCTCGGTCCTGCTGAGTGACGCGTTCTACAAAAAAGAAACGGCGGCGCCCCGCAGCACCGCCGTTTCCCGTGCACCCCTACAGCCCTTCGCGCCAGATCTTCTGTCGCGTCAAGTGGCATGCATTAAGCATTTTATGGTGATTTGGGGCGCGCGCGTAACAGCAGTGTCAGGAAGCCGCACAGCGCTTGGCGGAGCTGCCGCTGCAAGATGTTCCAAGTGGCGTTTACCAATAGGGTCGGCCCAATTTCAAGAATCACAGCGCAACCCGCGAGGCGCATCCTCGATGTTGTCGCAGCAATTCAACCCGCCAAGCGAAGCGCCAATCAAATCGCATTGGCTTGCTTACCTCTTCAGATCGCACCTAATGCGTTCTTGCTGTGTTGGATCGTTCGCAAAAGGTGCATGGCCAGGGCTAGGTGAATTAGGGGGCAGGACCTAGCCCCGGCGCTAGGGACCTCCGTACCCCGCTGGGGGGGGTATTAGGGGACACGCGGTACGGGGTCGGCGAGACCGGACACGTGGGGAGTAATCGAGCCTCGTATTCTTTCTACCGGCGAACGCCGAAAGCAGATCAGGTAGCCACAATAATAAGCCGGCAGGATGCGGTGGAACGTCCGCTTCGAACAAGTGTTCGGACAACAACCAGGCTGGATACGACCCCTGCACCCAACGCGTACGAGAAACAGTCTTTGCTCAATAGCCGCTAATACTTTGCTCTTACCACGGCCCTTCAAACCGCTGAGGATTTGAGAACCAACCGAAGCCTACCGTCGGCCTGAAATGAGGTGAGCTGTGCTCACTTAGCGGTCCTCTTCGATAGCAATTAGCGATCAAAACTTATGAGCATCGTCATACTGTGGAATGTCACACAAAGTGAACGATATGGACCTTTCCTGAAGTGATGGCTCGGGATAGTACTTTAGTACTGTCATATGCAGACGGGCACAAATAGGAGCACTTCTGGGGATCATGCTTCCGGCGGCGCTGGGCCGCTACGACAGCGACAGAAACTGCTGAAGAAATCGAAGTAAGAAAGCGATTTCTCGCACACTAGAAAGATTTTGCTCGCACGGGAAGAGAAGGGGCGAGGTTGAATGAGAGCACATCGGGGGATGATGTTTTCAACCTCGCCCTGCTGTTGCGCGAGGTGTTAAGACCTACAGCGCGCACGGGGGATGCTTACAGCATGTATTTGAATATTCGAAAGTGTGACCTCTGGGTAGCACTCAAGCCGAAAAACCCACCAAGGAAATCTGATGGCAGTGATAATCTTTTTTACGTGCAGGCCTTGCGAGACTTGATCGCGACCGGTCGCGTGCGCTCAGCCCCTTGTGGAGAGCCCTCATACAACGACCCAGAAAGCTAGATCACACCGCCTCACAGGATCTCAACAAGGTCGTGATTGGCAGTGGTCGGCCTCGTGCCCCAAGTCCGTATACTCGCACGCAGTGAATTCGACCACTGTGACCGAACTCAAGCAAACATGCTTGAACGCAACACGAGGTACATCACTTTGAAACGTACGATTTCTCTCATCGCGGTTTTGGCAACGACCTTCTCAGCCCAGGCAATGGCCGGCGAGCCCGCGTCCGCGCATTCAAAGGCAGCACAGAATGTTGCCACCCATTCTGCGGAACTATCAGTCGCCGCAAACGCCGAACAGGTGCGGAAGCTTCTGCAATCCCAGGGATACACCAACGTCTCGGAACTTAGCCGCGACTCGAACGGGCGTTGGACCGGCACCGCCACGAAAAACGGGGAGATCAAGCTTGTAGCGGTTGCTCTGCCCAAAAATGCGGCCGCTCCTTCAACAACGAACTAGTTGCCGGATTGAAGCTGTATTCGGGCGGCGGCCTGACGTTTCAGGTCGACGCCCCGATTACGTTTCCAAACTGCTTCCAAATAAAGACGACACATAGTCTGCACGTCCGCGATTGCCCACGATGTAGACATCCGCACGGCGTTGGGCAACGCTCATATCCGAAGACTCGACCGACAAAAGCAGTCTGTTCACGATATCCAAGCGTTGCCGCAATCATTCCGACAGCGGCACCATTGGTTCGGTCCAGCCAATGAAACGTACCTTCAAAATGCGCAGCAAGGTCGTCGGCGCGGATACAAACGCCATCACGCAAAGACAGCGAACTGCGAAAGAGCGTTGTCTTCCTCAAACTCGTGAAATTCTGGTCGGCACCCGTCATGTACGATGTGTCTGAGCCTACAAGAATTGAAATTCAGCGCTTCATCAAGGAAACACGATTTCTCTTATTGGCAGCAGGAGCGCTTGTGCCCGGATCACGATCGCATTTGCGATTCCCATACCATCGACGAGCCTCATCACGAGGGCACTGATGCCCCTTATCTTGCCCGCCTCGATCTGCGCTGCATGACTGCTATAGGCGACGCCAACGCAAGTACTCCCGCGCGGGACCGCATCGGCGTGACCTGCAAAAACAGGCTCAAGCACAGCCAGAACAGTGCCCGGCCGAACGCGGTCTTGAACATCAATGAGCTGATCTGTCGGGCGAAGCTGGCCAGTCGTGATCGCGTCTTGTATTTCAATCACCACCATCGGGATGACGGTCAGCGGCTTTGATGAGCACGTAATCTCGGTGATCATGCCAACATGTAGAATCTGAGCTGAGATCTGTTGAAAGCCTGCCTGAAACCGACCCCGGCCTGAGCTTGTCGGCACTAAAATGCCAGCCGGCCTAAGGATCGGGTTGACGATGTCACCCGGCTTCAGCACGAACTGTTTTACAGTTCCATCTGTCCCTGCAAAAACTGTCGACTTCTTGATTTCGGTTTCCGCTTGCACGAGTTGAGCTTCGGCACTGGCGCGCTGCGCGGGAAGCAAATTATCAATCCGTCCTTGAACTACATCGCGTTGCGCCTTCGAGGCGTCGAGCGCACCTTGGCGGCTCTTTAGCGCAGCACGCAGGGCTTCAAGTTCCTGGGCAGAGACGACATCAGAATTACGTTGTGCAAGGTTCTCTCGACGCTCCAGTTCATCTCTAGCCTGCCGAATTTCACCTTCGGCGGTTGCAACATTGCCTCGAGCCACATCGCGTTCGGAATAAGCCAGTACCAATGCGGCGTCGACCTCAGCAATTCGCCGTTTCGCCGTCTCTGCAGCCGCGCGTTGGCGGGCTGTGTCTAGCCGAAAGATCGGATCGCCCGCCTTTACGATTTGGTTATCACGAACATAGACCTCTTCGACACGACCTGGCGCGTCAGAGATTATCGTGACGGTTCTGTACAGTGAGATGACGTTCGAAGTCGTTGGATGGAAGTAGAAGATAACTGTAATCAGCGTAATCGCCAGCGCCGCGCAGCCAGTGATGCCCCAACGCAGCTCGTACCAAAAAGAATAAAGCGTTATCTCTCTGCCTTGCACTCGACTGCGGTACAAGTAGTCCGGCAAGATCGTAATCAGCGCACTAAAAATAAGCTCCAGCATTCTTTAGTTCCTCGCCGCCGGTCGTTTTGCGAGCTCCCTTGAGATCGCCCAAAGCGGCGTCACGAAATCGGGTATACGGATCGCCGCCAGGAGCAAGCCGGCAACCCAAAATGCATTGTTCAACGTCAATAG
This sequence comes from uncultured Alphaproteobacteria bacterium, assembly GCA_963753045.1. Lineage (GTDB taxonomy): Bacteria > Pseudomonadota > Alphaproteobacteria > Rhizobiales > Hyphomicrobiaceae > Filomicrobium. The sequence goes on along the minus strand of CAVWAT010000008.1, from coordinate 77,400 downwards.
AGACAGCAGACCGAGGATCCCGACGATCTGAAGCTGCACCTTGTTCGCGCCCTTGGCCAGTCGGTCGGGCCAAGCCTGAACTGTAAAGTAGAGCACTCCAAATCCAACTACGATCAGAACAAGTGAGAATGCGACCAGGATGAACAGTACGTCGGTTTGCCCGGGCCCCGTGACAAAAAAAGGCAGCTCTTCGAAGGAAACAGTCGCCCGGGTTTGGTTCATGCTCTGGTGATCCGTGAAAGTGATAAAACTATCCGGGCAGCATACGGCCCGTCGAAGATTTCCGCTAGTCTCCGGAGCAGATCCAACACCCATGGCTGGAGCGAGGTATCAAGCGAGCGTGTGTCCGGCTGCCGGCAATAGCGCTTGAATGCCGCGCTCAAGGCCTCTTGATGTTTCGCGCAATTCCGATAGTCGTTGAACAATTATACATAGCGGCATCCCATCACCGCTCCGCCCGCCTAATCATACTTAGCTACTGAGAGCAGTTTGCGATGAGCGATGAGAAGAGTATCCCTGTGGACCTCGCGCTGCAGGGAGGCGGCGCGCACGGCGCGTTCACTTGGGGCGTCCTCGACAGGTTGTTGGAGGATGACCGAATCAAGATCGATGGCTTGAGCGGTACCAGTGCAGGCGCCATGAACGCCTGTGCCGTCGTTGAAGGCTTAGCCTTAGGTGGCCGCGAGGCGGCAAGAGAAAAACTTCGGAACTATTGGAAAGCCGTGAGTGAGGCATCGCGTTTTAGTCCACTACGGCGCTCATATATTGATCGTATGATGGGACGCTGGTCACTTACCGGCTCACCGAGCTTCCTTTGGTCCAAAAACTTTTTCCGGAATTTTTCGCCGTATACGATGAACCCTTTTGGACTGAACCCACTCCGCGATGTCGTAGCAAACACTTTTGATTTCGAAGCCATCAACAACTGCCAGTCGGTTAAATTATTTCTTGCCGCAACGAATGTCCGCACCGGCCGACCCAAAATTTTTCGGCAACCAGATATTTCGGTTGACACTGTGCTCGCATCCGCCTGCCTGCCATTCATGTCACATACCGTTGAGATTGATGGCGAAGCGTATTGGGATGGCGGATACATGGGAAACCCACCTCTTTTTCCTTTAGTTGATGAGACTAAGGCTAGAGATCTGATCATTATTCGCATCAATCCACTTGAACGGCCAGAAATCCCTAAAACGGCTTTTGAGATTGATGATCGACTCAATGAAATCACATTCAATGCAAGTCTATTTAAAGAGCTGCGCTCACTGGCATTTCTAGCTGAAATGATCCATGAGGAAGGGCTGGAGCGAGAGGCGTACCGGGACACTCACTTGCATAGTATCGCGGCCGACGACGAGATGCGGCAGCTCGGCGCTTCAAGCAAACTCAACGCCGAGTGGGAATTTTTTGAGTTTCTGCACGATTTGGGTCGTAGGACGACTAACAATTGGCTTGCGGAAAACGGTACAAAGCTCGGCGTAGAATCAACGTTCCGGCCTAGCTTTGTGTTCGAGGAAAGTCTCCAGCCAGCGCACTTGCAAGATAGCAAGCGCAAGCCGAGAACTTAGGGAGGAGGACGTGGGCGTTCTCACAATTCTCATTGCTCTCGGCTTGCTTATGTACCTGGCGTATCGTGGCATCACGCTGCTGATCCTAGCTCCGGCCATGGCTATTCTCGCTGCCGCACTCAGCGGCGGCTTGCCACTTTTCGCTGCCTATACGCAGATATTCATGTCGAATATGGGCGATTTCATCATAGCTTTTTTTCCGCTGTTTCTGCTTGGCGCGATCTTTGGCAAATTGATGGATGACAGCGGTTCGGCAAAGTCCATCGCAGACGCCATCATTCGGTGGCTTGGTGCGGAGCAGGCAATTCTCGCCGTCGTTCTATGTTGCGCGGTTCTCACCTACGGCGGCGTATCCTTATTCGTCGTAGCATTCGCAATTTATCCTGTTGCGGCGTCTCTATTCCGAGATGCCAATATCCCAAAGCGGCTCATTCCTGCCAGCATGGCGCTTGGCGCCTTCACTTTCACAATGTCCGCTCTCCCTGGCAGTCCCGCCATCCAAAACGCGATTTCGATGCCGTTTTTCGGGACAACGGCGTTCGCGGCACCGGGCCTGGGGATTATTGCAGCCGTTATTATGCTAACGTTTGGAATCTGGTGGCTCAGTCAACAGCTCGCTCTCGCCCATAGCGGTAACGAGGGTTACGGGAACCACGATGACGCCGTTCCCGAGAGCGATCTCGAAATTCGCGAAGGAGCACTCCGAGACGGTTACGATATTCGCGAATTGGAACACGACCGCTCACAGCAAACGGCTCTGCCCACCTTCGCATCTGCCATTGCTCCCGTTATCGCCGTTGTCTTGGTGAACTTGCTCTTCGTCCAATTCATCGTTCCGTTGATGGATACCTCTTATCTGAGCCAACCCAAGTTTGGCAGCACCGACATTGATGCTGTGCGCGGCGTTTGGGCGATCATTGCCGCCTTGCTGGTGGCAATTTTGTTGCTTGTAGCTCTGAATTGGTCGCGCTTTGAAAGTCTTCAAGCGAGTCTTAGATCAGGGCGCTAACGCCTCCGTTCTACCAATCGCGAATACCGCCAGCCTTGTTGGGTTCGGAGCGGTTATTGCAGCCTTACCCGCCTTCCAAACGATAAGTGAAGCATTGGTGTCGCTTGGCGAGGCGAACCCACTCCTGTCACTTGCTGTCGCCGTCAATATCTTGAGTGCGGTGACAGGCTCCGCTTCCGGCGGCATGAGTATCGCACTAGAGGCACTTGGTCCGACCTACGTGCAACTGGCTGAAGCACAGAACATCTCATTGGAGGCCATGCACCGGGTTACTTCGATCTCATCGGGTGCACTCGACACATTACCGCACAATGGAGCAGTCATTACCGTGCTCAGCATTTGCAAGCTCAATCACAAACAGTCCTACCGCGATATGTTTGTTGTCGCCATTGTCGGTCCCATGATTGCGCTTGCCGGCATTATTCTGCTCGCATCCGTGTTCGGTGGCTTTTAGCGGAAGCAACAGCCTTCGGATTGCCGACGCTCATTCAATCCCTGTCTGTGTGCTCCAAAGACACAAACTGGCGTTGGTCTGACGTTTCAGGTCGGCGCCCCGATTACGTTTCCGCACGGCCTCCGAACAAAAACGACCCATGGTCTACACGTCCACGATTGCTCCTTACGCAGACATCCGCGAGGCGCGGAGCAGAGCTATGGCCAAATCTTGGTGACGGGCCTGTGGGTTCAGGCGGCGGTTTGGGGCTGAGGATCGGCAGTCGAGACCACCTCCAGCCCATCTGTGAACTTTACACCGAGAACGACCTTCGGCAACTGGTTCGGGCCGTCAAGCCGGCGCCAGCTTTTGTTCGCGGCCTCGACGAGCTTGAACACCATTGCGAGCGCCGTCTTATTCGACATGCAGCCCTTCGATCGGATCGTGCGATGGCGCACGGTGGCAAACGTACTTTCGATCGGATTGGTCGTTCTCAAGTGCTTCCAGTGCTCGGCAGGGAAGTCATAGAACGCCAGCAGCGCCTCGCGGTCCTTCGCCAAGCACTCGGCCGCCTTTTCGTATTTCAGTTCGTAAGTTTCGATGAAGGCGTCGAAGGCGGCCTCAGCTTCGCCTCGCGTCTCGGCCATCCAGATGTCGTGCAGTGATCGCTTGGCTTTGGATTGCTGGCTCTTTGGCAGCTTGTTCAAGACGTTGGCGGTCTTGTGAACCCAGCAGCGTTGCTCATGAGTTGTCGGCCAGACCTCGCCGAGCGCCTTCCAGAAACCGAGGGCGCCATCGGCGGCGGCGAGCTTGGGTGCGTGTGATAGCCCCCGGCGCTTCAAGTCGAGCAGCAGCTCGCGCCAGTCCTGTGCGCTTTCCCGTGCGCCGTCGGTGAGGCCGATCAGCTCCTTCTTACCTTCCGGCGTCGCGCCGATCATCACGAGGATGCACTGCCTCTCCTCTTCGAGGCGGGCCTGCAGATGGATCCCATCGGCCCACACGTAGACGTAGTGGCGCGTGGAAAGATCGCGCTTTCGCCAACGGTCGTGCTCGTCGGCCCAAACTTCTTTGAGACGTGCGATCGTCGATGCCGATAACCCTGGGGCATCTTTGCCGAGCAAGGCTGACAGCGCTTCCTCGAAGTCGCCGGTGGATATGCCCTTCAGGTAGAGGACTGGCAACAGGACTTCGAGGCTCTTCGAGCGGCGTGCGTAGGGCGGCAGGATCGCAGGGCTAAAGCGGATGCGCCCATCATCATGTGCAGCCGCGCCCCTGTCGCGTATGCGCGGCTGCCTGACGGCAACGGGGCCGATGCCAGTCATCACTTGGCGCTCGGGGAGATGGCCATGGCGGACGACACGCCTCCGCCCATTGTCGGTCTTCAGGTCACCATGATGGCTGAGAAACGCAGTCACCTCGGCCTCGACAGCCTGGGCAAGCAGCGTGCGGGCGCCGTTGCGCAGGACTTCTGTGAGTGGGTCGTCGAAGGCTCCTGGCTGAATCAGTTTGGTCACGTTATCGTTCGACACGGCATATCGCTCCTTCGCTGGAGAAGTGAGGTCGTCAAGCAACCTCACGATATGCCGCCTTCACCGATTTAGGCCGTCACCAACTTTAGCGCATAGCTCTCCGCGCCAAGGGCGTCAGACCTAGCAACTAAATTGGGTGCCTGCATTGCAGTGGAACTCCGTGATACTGTACCAAGGCTGGCACAATAGATCCGACGCACATTTAAAATGAGACGTTACGATCAGGGTCTAACGACAACCGAATTGATCGTCCTCACACTCAACTATGCCGCTGCGTGTCGACCCAACAAGCGTGACGACCTCGGTCTGCAAGTCCGGCGACACCTTGAACTCAGTCATGGTCGTGCGCAGAAATCCCACCGTACGATCCCAATCTTTTGCAGAGAGGCCCATACCGCGATGAGCATCAATCATTGAACGACCTACATACATCCGGCCGCAACCTGTTGCGTCCTGCACAAAATCAACAATCAATTGCTCTTCGCGCGCCACGCCATCAGCACCGCGATGGAGCCAGAACCGACCGAGTTTGTCGGCGTCATCCTTACGCATCTTCATCAGGAATGATTTGACGACGGCCGAGATCGCATCCGAACCGCCGAGACGGTGACAAAGCGTATCTTCTGAGACGGCAGTCACCGGCACAAGCGCCAGCAGAACAGCAAGAACGAAACGCATGACAATGCTCCTTTGCGGCTATCCGGCTCAACGTGCCAGCAGTTGACCATTAATGATAGCAGAAGTGAGGATCATTCCAAGCTCCAGCCAAGAACCCGCAGAGTTCTGGAGAGATATGGTGGTGGGTCTCAAGTGTGAGAGTTGTTCCGTGAGATTGGACCGATGATCTCTACAATAATCCAAAGCACGACCACCATCTCGGCAATGAGCAGTGCAATGAAGGACAGCCAAGGCAACACGGCCATCAAGGCAGATAACCCACCGAAATCAATCCCCAGAACCGCACAAGTCGACGGCCTGCCTTCCTCAGTCTGACAACCGGCTAGTCACGCAATAGTGCTGGCTACGAGCGGGAGAACGAGCGATGCAAGGAGGACCAGGATTAAAACAGCCGCGATAGCGCTTAAGATTTTCACGCTGAACCACTTACACGAAATAGTGTCAAAAGGCGCAACGAGCTTCAGCAGAAAAAGCTGTTAGCCACGTCTTCTGTACGTCGATTTACCACGTCAATTGAAGACATATTACTTTTAATCATTCCGCTACATAAAACACAGTAGCTTCCGCAGTAGTCTTTTGCATTCTCGTATAGGAACAAGGTTTCGCCGTGAGTATGGAGCGCATATTCCAAGCCTTAGGACTCTTAGGTTTGGGGTTGATAGTCCTTGTGTCTGTCATACCCGGAAGCCTTCGGCCGCACACAGGTATGTCTGGCTATGCCGAGCATTTCGCGGCCTACGCAAGTGTCGCAACATGCTTAGCCTTGGGATGGCGGTCCCCTCTACTTCACGCGGCTATTGTCATCTGCTCATTTACCATCGGCAATATATTGGAGGCTGCGCAGTTACTTATTCCAGACCGAAACGCTGACACCACATCCGCTCTTTTCAGTGGCGCAGGCGGACTATGCGGCGTTGTCCTTGCCTTTTTGTTGGTGTCCGTTTGGCGCTCAGCGTTCCATCTGTCCAACGGTAGAGGCATTTGAAACTTGCGCCATCAGCGCGCAGCAAAGCCTAAGCAGCGTACCAAAACACTAACATCGAAACGTAAGCCGCGTTGATAACAGCTGCCGCGATAAAAACCTTCGTTGCAATGCGCCAATCCATGAACCCAAAGCTCCCCCACACACCACTTTGACTAGGCGAAATCGTATCAACCGAGCGCGCTAGCTTGTTTAATTGAAATGCATACCCAGGAAAGATGAAACTTTGATTTACTGACCATTGGGTACAGCTGGAGGGGCTCTCGGTTTTAAGGAATAAGCTCAAACTGCAAGACATTGTTACGATAACCGAAGATCTGGCAGTTTCGGTTCACGCGAGGTGCTTTTCCTCTCATTTTGACCTTGCGGCTATTATCAAGAACCGGCCCACTCACCTGATAGGAGAATTTCCCGCAACGACGATCATAAATGAAAGCGGTACCGGCATAGGTGTTGCCCTTTGTCTTGCCCGTAAAGAGAAGTGTACCAGGGCGAGCGCCAGCCTTGACCATCCTCTTGCGAGGCCGATGATAGAAGAACTCCCGTCGGTCGTTTTTTGCCACTAGATATACCCTGGACCCATTGTGATCCCAGAATGTCTTCTTCGGAGCAGCTCTACCTTGACGGGCGATGAGTTCTTTGTACTGAGGCACCAAAACCGTATGCTGAACCACCTGGTCCCTGTTTGTATCTTGGCTGCATGCACCAGCTGGCGAACCATCCCAAATGTGCTCACAGTACAGATTGATCTCAACTCCTTGGTTTGACTGACCCTGCAAGCGTACTCGTAACAGATATCTCTCAAGTGTTATTTCGAACCTCTGAGCCGTATCTGATGACTTACAGTACGATTTTTTCACCTCGATATTCGTACGACTGATCTCATCGAACCGAAGCGGTGTTGTCGAACCGACCTCTGCAAGCTCCTCCTCTGAGTGGACCAAATCAATGCTGTAAACACCGTCGGCGCTCGCGCATCTGTGAATACCGCCCATCGAAGGAAAGGCGGAACGTGGCACCGCAATGATCACGGAGATGCCGACCAGCAGACTCAAAGTTAAAGTCCACAACCTATGCCAATCGTGCTGGCTTTCCTGCATTACGCGTTCCTTGCACCAAATCCATGTTACCGGTTAAACCAGACCCGTCTTATGATGTTGCCACAAAGAAATACGTACGCCAGTCGCAAGCGAATTGTGACGGGCCGCCGAGCCCAGAAATGGCGTAAGGCTGGAGTATGACCAGCACGAAAACAGCCCCGAAACCACCGCCACCGACCTCTCCAGCTCACAGGGCCTGGACTTAACACCCCTGCAATTCCCATTTTCGCCCTGACGACACGCTGCATCCGATGAACTCCCTCACCCGAGACAGTGGTCAACTAACGCCTTTCGGCCTGCACAATCACATTGACCGATAGGCGAAGAAGACGATCGGAAAGATTGCTCATCGGATGTCAACAGCACACGGCAGCGGCTTACCAGACACGTTACTATGATAACGCACTCACTGTCTCATGTTTGAACTCGTAACCGCGAAATAGGAGCGGAGCCTCCAAAAAGCGCCGCGCGTGCCCCAGCCAAATGCTTTACTTTCTGGTGCTGCCCAGGCGTCTTTCAATAGATGAGACGAAACATAGACGACAGGCTCAAGCATGCTGGCTCAATAATTTGTCGACTTGGCTGACAGACCCGAATCCTTAGAAAACTCGATCGCTGACATGGAGAGTGGGAATGAACAGAATTGTCCGGATATTCATTGCTGGAATCTTGGCGGCACTTCCGCTGTTTCTCACAGTATTCATCATCGGATGGTTGTTGACGTTTATTAATGGCTTCCTCGGACCAAGCAGCCCGTTCGGCAAATTCCTTGTCTCGCTTGGGCTCGGTGTCAGCACCTCAGCGTCTTACCTTCTCGGTTTGGGGCTTATCTTGGGAGCGATCTACCTCTTGGGAATTCTTGTTGAATCCCGTCTGGGTACATGGATCGCAACATTCTTCGAGAGCATCATTCGGCGCATGCCTCTGATCTCGAATATCTATGACCTCTCGAGCCGGGTGGTTTCCGTCATAGGAACGAAGGATGGAGACAATACGATAAAGAACATGAGCCCAGCCTGGTGTTTCTTTGGCGGGAAGCCAGGTGCGGCTGTCCTTGCACTGTTGCCGACGACGAAACCAATCCAACTTGATGGCGACGAGTATCTCGCCGTTGTCATACCATCCGCTCCGGTACCATTTGGCGGAGCCTTGATCTACGTACCCACTTCGTGGATCGAACCAGCTCACGGATACGTGGACGACTTGGTCAGTGTTTATGTGTCAATGGGGATAACGCCACCGAGGACCAATGACGCGCCCACCCCTCAATCAGTCTGAACACTTCTATGCGCGACACCTGCAATTATATCGCGAGATCACCAACAACCTACAGAGCGTCGGAGACAGGCGATAACGAGCGCTTCAGCCCGCCCCGCAACGGAGCGGCTGTGAACTCTGTGTCGTTATCGGAGCGTAGAAATTCAGGTGTGCCGCGCTTGAGCACCAACGATCGACGCCTCCAACACATCGACTGAGCAAGAATTCGTTATCGCATTCTCAAAAAGCCCATCGGACCAGACGAACTTCCTCTGACCGTGGCTAAAGCCCTGTCCCAGCTCGAATTTTTAATCGCTGTGGCCCGTTCTACGTAATTCCACGTACGAACTTTTGCGTAAGCATTGGACCGAACTGGCGCCCCCCCCGACTTAAGGGCGATAGATAGATCGTTACCGCAATTTGAAATTGACAGTGACAAAGTTGCGCTAGAGAAGGCGCCACGGCACTGAGGCTACTGGGGTGAACCATTCACCTGGTTGAAGCGTTTGTATCTGCATATTTTTGAGTTTGTAGGGCTGTGTTCATGATCGAGAAAATCGCGGAAATGATTGATTCATCGGAGGCCACCAGCCATGGGACGGCACTGAACCTTCTCCGAAAGGTGCTGCTTTCCGACCCTGCATACGGTAGCGATCGTGTCAGAACATTGAAAGTCGGGGAGGCACTTTTCCGTTCCGGCCAGTCGCGCACCGACGTGTACCGTATTGAGACTGGCGTCATGATGGTCTCTAGTAGCGGCGACACGCGCACTCCGCGCAGCTTCAAACTAGCTGAGCCGGGTGACTTCGTCGGCCTGGGCTTTATCGAGCATCACTCCAGCTCCGCCTATGCCATGACGGATTGCGTCGTTCGCAGCTATTCGCCAACCGAGTTCGGACAACTCGCCGATCGCGATCCCGCCATTCGCGAACAGGAAGCTGTAGCGATTGCCAGAGAGTTCGACCTCCGGAAAGCAAAGTGCTTAGCGGAAGCTTCGCGAAAGACTACGGCTCAAAGGCTCGCAGGGTATCTGCTTGTTGTAGCACGCATGAACACGATGGACGGACGGGAACCTAACATTGTGCCCGACACGATTAATTGCGGTTTTCTGACCGACCTCTTCGACGTGAGCCTCGAAGATCTGGCGTCCGCCACCAAGGAACTTCACAAAGCTCAATTGCTCGAACTTGACGATCAGGAACGGGCCATTATCGCCGATTTCAAACGCCTCGAAGATTTTTCCAACGCTTGATTGTTTGACAAGGCTGTATAGTCAGCAAACGCTCCCCCGTCAGGCGTTATGAACCGCACCCGCGAGGGTCGTGCCCCCCCTCGCTCCACTCTCGCGGGTGTGCGTTCAATTCAGCACCACAACGCGCAAGCCTTCCAGCGTGATACCGAATTTCCTTCCCGGTGGAGGAATTCCGGCGCGTCGCTCTACGGATATCCCTGACGGTCTTGTCTGCGCTGCCCGGACGGCGCTCATTCCTGTCAGTCATCGTCTCCCTCCTCGGAGTTACGACGAACCGGAAAGTCTCTCTTATGGAATTAGCTCAATCTGTCCCGTGAGTGCTGACGGGGAACATCTCTGTCATTTGGATATCTTCCCGATATTCATAGAGCAATCCCATATGTCCGGACGAAAGCGGAGAGATATGCTGAAACACGCGTCCGAATTAACCTCTCAGCTCTCCGGAGTATTCTGCATGCCTATTTTCCTTCGTATCATCCGCTTCCATTGCTGAGCATTCTCCTGCTGTGCATTGAGCAGTATACCAAGCATGTACGCTGTGACACCGGCACCTATTAGCGCAACTCCTATTTCAAAGACAATATCAATAAGGGTTTCACGCAAAACGTGACTAGCAACCGGAAGGAAACTCGAATGCGCAACGATCTTAGAAATCGCCACAAGCAAAATACCTACACCAATACCTATGACAAGGAATAACTTGTGGATATTCATGGGCGCCGTCACCTCGTCGATTTCATTGGGATGCTTTTTGAAATAATCGATCTCCTCCTCAGTCACCTCGTTTTTCATTTTGAAAAAAGACTTCAAAATAATTGCACCGCGATAGATCGCGTCGCGTTTGTGATCCTTCAACAGCTCCTCCTATCGAAAACGGCATACGTCGTTGCGTCACGATGGCGATGATCAGAGTAATGGCCCCAGCGACATTCGTAAAAACTATATGAGATGGGGACAGCGTCTAATTTCGACGACATGAAGATCATTGCGCTGGAACGTGATGCTTCCAGCGTCGGCGAACATCGCTGCCAACGAATGCTCTGGCTGTTTTCCTCGCACCTTGTTTTTTAGCGGCGCTTTTGCAAACCGTATCAGGCAAGGACCAGGGGCAAGGTTGAACGTTTCAAACACTATTTGCAGGCAAGCTGCGAATCTACCGCCAACGGCCTCTTTAGCTTGTGAGTTCCTCCGCTAACGACGCCCGCCACTCTCGCGTGAGATGGCCAACAACCTATAGTGGTTTTTTTTGGGGGGGGGCGTTGGTCCAGTCTCATACGCGGCTCCAATGCCTCGCTCAGACAGTAGGTCTTCAACACCCCACAGGACGAGCCTGGGTGCCACCAGCGCCTGGAATTATCGAACGCTTCCTAAAATACGAGCCGCGGTAGCGGACGCGGAATTGAAGATGATCTCGATCTGTTTGAGACGCTTCGCCGACTCGCCTTCTGGCGCGCCGCCCACATTGGTCACCGTCCGTATGTTCGCCAACGCCTGCTCGATTGCCACCCTGTCTCCTGTAAGCATATGAGGCAATGCGTCGACTGCCGCCTCTTCGTCCAGCAACAAGATATGGAACTGCTCCCGGATCATGGACTTGACATCCGAAATCGGTTCATCAGGGTTCGGGCGCAGGCGGTTCCACGCCTCGAAGCGACGTTCGTCCGCCACGCCGCGTGGCATTGCAATATAGAGAAAGGCCCGTCAGCACCCTTCCCTTAACCCGCCTTCGTGCACGCGGTCCAAAATCCCTGCTCGTTTCTGTTCGATCCTTTGTTTTTGGTCCGCGGTCAGATCCGGCATTGGGCGCGGCGGATCATCCTTGACCGCAACGCCAAGCGCGGCCTGCACCGCCGGATTTCCAAAGGTCGCCATGAAGCCGGTTTCTACAAAGCTATCCCGCACACCCCTGTATTCATCGAGACCAGTTGCGATTTGCTGTGAAATCTGTTCCTGCACGATCCACAGCGGGTTGTCCTGCGGCACGGGGCGGCGATGTTTGCGCACGTTCTCAGCGGCAGCCTTGACGAAACCAATCCACGGATTCTGGTCCGACCACATCTTGTAACCCAAACGCAATGGATGCACCTCTTGCAGGGCTTTGGCTTGCTGAGGGCCGGACACGGCCCTGACGTAGGGTTGGGCATAGGACCTGTAGAGGGCGTTGTTAATCTCGGACATGCGCCGCACGGCGGCAAAGCTTCGTTCATCCTCCAGGTCGTTTGCCCCTAGCGCCCGGATGACGTCCAGTGACCGCGGCTCGAAACCGGTGATGTAGTCGGTTGGTGACAGGTCGGCATCGACCGTATCAGCTGTCTTATCCGCCAGCAACGCCTCGTAGAGCCCCGGCGGCAGGACATCAATGAAGTCCATGTTCGAGATGAATTCGCGCTGTTCCTTGCGCGCAACTCCGCCCGAGACAAAAATCCCCAGGTGGCCGATGCTTTCGTGGATGGCATAGACAATAGTTTGGTCGTGGGCGCGGATGTCGTCCACATTTTCATAAAGGTCCATAATCCACCCCAAAGCTTGCTGGGGCGGCGTGATGTTGTCGGCCAAAGAACAGAGAAACAGACGATGGGTGCGTTGATGTTGCGATAGTCCAGCGCTACCCCGTCGGTTGTCGTAACCCCACCAGTGGGTAGCGTATTGCCGACAAAGAGATTGTCGACGATGAACTGCATCTCTTCGCCGTTCAGGACGACATGCCCACCCCACCACTTCTCAAACCCCAGATAGCGTGGGCCTTCCGTATCGACTTTGCTGTAGAGGTTGTATTGCTTTGACCAGAGGGTGTTAGCGGGATTCATCCCCTCAAAATTGGAAACAAGCCACGCCCCGTCGAAGGTGCCATTACCCACATCACTGCTCAGCCGCGTCAGCCATGCACCCCCCAGCCAGCCGCCCGAATAGCGCAGGGGATTTTCGCCGTGCTTGCCCGCCCAGTAAGTCAGCGGACCGCCTGCAATGATCAGCGCACCAATCAGATCCGGCCGGTATGAGGCCAGAATCATGACGGCCCAGCCGGCCTGACAGTTGCCGATGACCACCGGTTTGCCGGCAGCGTCAGGGTGCAGCTCGATCACGCGCTCGACAAAGGCGACTTCGGCCATCATCACGTCTTCGATCGCCTGACCGGCAAGTGGCTCAGGCAGAAAGCCTATGAAATAGTAGGGGTGACCGGCCCTCAGCGCAAAGCCAATTTCGCTGTCGGCCTTGAACCCGCCGATACCTGGGCCGTGTCCCGCGCGGGGATCGATGACTACATAGGGCGGCTTTTTAGTATTGGTTTCCACCCCTTCCGGCGGCGTGATCCGGACCAGCCCATAGTTGACCGGGCGCGGTAGGCTGGCTCCGTCCATCACTATCTCGAATTCGAATTCCAGAACGTTGGGAACCGTTTCGGCGGCATGATCGAGATACTGGTTTCCGCGTAGCCGCATCACATCCCAGAACTGCACGCTGCGTTGCGCTGCATCAAACCAGTAGTCAAAAAAGGGATTGGAAGACGCCATGCCATACTTACTGAAAAATCTTTGCGCCATAACGCCATCCGCACGAGGATAATCCTCAGTCGTGGCGAGGCAATCATCTTCGACGTAGCATAGATTGCCCGCACGAGAAAAAATCTAATTGAAAGCTTCCATGCGTGACAACTGCCGCTATCTCACGAGATGGTCAACAACCTGCAGAATTTTACGGAAGGTTAGTGGAGCCGGTTTCATACGAGACATCGATGCCGCGTTGGGACAACATATCCACGACATCTCGCACGTTCAGGAGAAACCATGGCGACGATAGCAAAGTTTGCTCATCAGACGTCTTATAAGTTGCTCCGCACGGATTCGTGGACCCTCATTGCCATCCGGGCAGCTAGCGGTGGCCGTCGCCGGCAAGCATATCGGCATGCTTCAACGGGCTCTCGAAATGTGGTGAACGGAGTGAGACTATCTCCGGTTGGTCCCGCGCATTGCGCCGATCTTCGACACGGCCAACCGCTTTGAAGGGCAATAAGGTGGGCCGTTTCCTATGTTGGGTAAGACAATGGATGGAATCATGCCGTGGCTGGTCAGCATTCGCATATTTGTAGTTCTGGTTTGCTCGATGCCGGGGATACCGGCGTCATCGGCGACATTGACCGCGCTGATATCCAAGGCGGAGGCCGAGGCGACGGAACCGTCAGATCGTGATGGGCCAGGCGTGTTCAGTTGCACGCATTTTCTGAATGGTTCAATCACGCGGGGGGACGCAGCCAAAATTCGCAAAGCCGTCGACGACTATGGGATCGGAGTCGTACGTATATGCCTCAACAGCAATGGAGGCAATTTCGCGGAAGCAGTTGCGATAGCGAAGGTCGTAATCTCGACGCGGACTGCAACGGCGCTGGAAGCGCACACCAAATGCCTATCTGCGTGCGCCTTCATTTTCATGGCTGGCAGCTACGGACGCTCCGACATCAATATTCCCAACCGGGCTATGCACGTCACCGCCACGCTTGGCTTCCACGCGCCGTTCATCGATCCGCGAGCGCTCCCGACTGAGGGACTAAGGCCTGATGACGTCGCGGGTGCACATAAAGCGGCACGTATAGCAACACAGGAACTCATCGACACTTTCGTTAGGCCCGAGTTCATTCGCTGGAACTACGACCGAGATTTGTGGATGAAACCGAGTCTGCTCCGCCTAGCTCTAGCGAAGAATTCACGCGAGTTCTTCTATATCGACACCATCGGCAAGGCGGGAAACTTCAATATCGGCGTTAAAGGTTTCAATGGGTTCAAAACGAACCGCGCTTACCAGATGAAGCACCTGTGCAAGAACATTCATTTATGGAAACTCGACAGGTTCGCCGACGATGGCAAAGTCCAAGTCCAGCGGATGTCCAACCAAGAGGTAAAGAAGCAGAGGCGGGAGAACGTAGCGCTCGCAACTTGGTTTCACATGTTTAAGCGCGACAATCGCAACCGACCAGAGACACACGCCATCGTTCACCAAGTTTCTGATCAAGGCAGCGGCGGCATCAAATGCATTGTCGAGGTCGACAAAAAAGGCAAGATCAACGACTGCTCCGTGTGGCTAATTTCAGATAATGGCGAGATGCGCTCTCGATGCAGCAGACGGCTCAACCGATATCATATCGATACCAAGTTGAGGAGGTGATTGGATGAGCCGCGGGGTCAGACACATGTTTCTGCAAAATAGACTGTCTGCTGAGTTATTCAATCTAGACTTCGCGCAAGTTCCTCCGCTGCCTCTTCATGACCTTCGCGCTTCATATCTTGGATGAACCTATTCAAGCTGTCACGGTCTAGCGACTGCTGCACGACATCAGGCTTCTCTTGTTGAGCATTTTGCGTGCACGTCGAAAAGTCAATTTGACCGTTCACTCGCTTACACGTGGGACCGACAGCGGCGTTAAGTTTCCAATTGGGGCCGAACTGTCGAACAGCCTGATACATGACCCAAGCTTTTGATGACCCAACTCCAAAATCTAGCATCGCGTCGAAAAAGACACGGTGAACATCTTCCGAGTCACGCGTGCGACTTTCACAATAATAGTCATGGATAACCGATGCCTTTCGGTATTTGTCTCCGAACGGGCTACCGATAAAACTCCAAAGCACGGAAGGAATAGATGCACCGTTGACGACTGTACCTTCGGGAACGTCCCATGTGGCTCTATTGCGATCCCTGTAACTGAAATCTCTCAATCAGCCGCATGTTTCTTCCATCGTCCAACCATTCGGTGATCAAGCGGCCAACGAACTGCCCCTTGCTTTCGGCGTAAGATGAAACAGTGGAGAGGTACGTAGCTCCTATAAGCATGGAAACTACCAAGGTGAAGCGCCAATCAGAGAGGCGTCGAGACTTGTTCATTCCATCCATCGCTTCCTCCCTTTGATCCCATCTTAGCAAACGAGAAGCGGACATGCATAGATTTGCAACGCGCATGCGGGCTTGCGCAAATAATCACCATACTGCCAAGGTCGCTTCAACGGGTCCAGCCCCATCGTGATGGACTTGCAAGAAGCCATTTATGGGCGGCCCCGCCCTACAAGACAACGCCAATAGTCCTGCAATCTCAATGATGTCCAAGTTTGATGGGTGCGTGACGCGGTGTAAACGAGCTTAGTCAAGTGTTCGCTTAACTGTTCATGGCCCTACGCAGGCGTGAGTATCGCGCTTGGCGATGTCCACTTTCGAAGGCCAAGCCGACAACAGCAGTACATCCATACCTAAACAATCTCACTTGCCGCTCTCTCGCGAGATGGCCAAGGACCTACAGAGCTTTGGTAAAGGGCAACCAATAGAGGTCCATGTAAAAGTGACTAAATAGAAAATCTGGTGCGGACATTTAATCTGCCCGCACCTACCTCAATCAAGGTTTTTTCCAAATACCAGAAATGTTCTGCCGGCAATGCATCTATTGTTTATCCGCCGGCTTTGGCGAAAGACTTTCCTTAACAGCTTCGTATGTTTCCTTCACCACTTCTTTCATCTTTTCATAGGCACCTTTCGCGGATTCTTTAACACTCTCCGCAGTCTCGCTCACGCCTTCTTTGGCTGTTTCGGATGTCCCTTCCGCAGCATCCTTGGCTTCTTCAGCACCCTCCTCAACCGTCTCCTTCACTTCCTTAGAGGCTTCCTTAGCGGTTTCCTTGGCTAAGTCGTAGGTCTCCTTTACAGCCTCTTCGGCTTTTTCGACTTCCTTTTTGGCCGCCCCACTCACCTCCTCAGACGCCCCCTTAACCGTCTCTTTAGCAGCCTCTATCGTGTCGACAGCAGCATTCCCGGCCTCTTCAGCTGATTTTGGCTCTTCAGCCCATACGCTGCTGGCGAGAAACATGCCGAGTACGTTCAGTGTCACCAATCGTTTCATCCTAGATCTCCTAATTGTTAGTCCACTGCTTAGCCCTTGGCGGGAAGACTTTATGGGCGCTACCCGGCTTGGAAGCAAGATGACGATTTCCATACTTGGCGGGTCTGCACCACGATCCCACGAGGAACACCGATCGCAGCGTCCACAGCCTTCGGCACACCGCCATCTGCATGAGAATTATTCTCACTCATGGCCAAGTGAACATCTTCAACCTAGCCAAGAACGCCGGCACCAGCATCAATCAGATTGTGCGGTTCTATGCGCGGCACCTTCCACTCTCACGGGAGATTGCAAAGAACCTCAAGAGCTTTGGAGAAGGGTAGCGGTGCCGGTTTCATATGTGAGAATTCCACCACTGAAAGAACGACACTCGCTGATGAGATAACCCCAACGCACGGGTATTCGAATAAGCTCTGCATCACTGCTTGCCTATCCGGATGAATTCGCCTGGCGGTCCCATCCGTATGTCGTGGACAATGGCGGCCGCGCGCAGTGCGAACGCGGCGAGGAACGCCAACCATTCGGCCAGGATGTTGCTAGTGCCAAGGTAATTCAGGCTCGCATACGTCAGGGATCCGGCAATCGCCGCCGTGGCATATAGTTGGCCGCCGAGGATCATCGGCGTGGTGTTTGTGAGCACATCGCGCATCATGCCGCCGCCGGTTGCAGTCACCATGCCCATAAAAACCGCAACCACAAAAGGCGCGCCGAAACCAAGCGCCACGTGGCAGCCCACCACACCGAAGGCGGCCAGTCCTAGAGCGTCGACCCAGACCATACCGGTCTTCCGGTTCTTGATATCCGTGACATAGCTCATCATCAGAAAAGTAATTAGAGATTCGACCGCGCATAGGATCAATTCGGATGGATTTTGCGTCCACCAGACGGCGCGGCCTAACAACAGATCGCGGATGGTGCCGCCGCCGATCCCCGTAATGGTTCCGATCAGCACGAAGCCCACAACGTCCATGCGGTAACGTGCGGCAGTCAACGCACCGCTGACCGCGAAAACCACATCGCCAAAGTAATTGATCCCCAGAATGCTAGTGCTGAGCGGTTCGATCGTGCCCATTGTAGGATTTTCTCCAGGTGATCCGGGGGTTCAGCAGTGGCCGATCGCGACCGGCCACCCATCGGTTATGAGTCGCAATGCCTCGAAAACGGGAAGTCCTTTGCACAGCCGCCTGGAGGCGACGGGGTTTTCTATGCGCAGCCCCCAGGACTGATGACTTTTGCTCAGATCTTTCCGTTGAGGAAGTCCATCACCACGTTCGTATGCATACGCACGCCGGTCTTCAGCGCCTCGTCGTTCACATAAAAATGCGGATTGTGATTGAAGGGGATTTGTTTGCTCGGATCTATCGGTTCCAGGCCCTTGTCGGTCCATTTGGTATCCTGCCCGCCGAGGATGAGATAAACACCGCCGCAGGCGATTTGGAAGAACGAGTGGTCATCATAAGCCAGCTGTGGAGGGCCGCAGCGGATGTCCTTGGCGTCGAACAGGCGGTTCCATGGTCGGCATAAAGCGATCCAGCCAGTCCGGCTCGTTGTAGATCGCCGGAACTTCCTGATCGAAAGATACTTCCGCAGTCAAACCGTGTGCCAAGGCAACATGCGTGGCGATGCGGGTGATTTGCACATCCACGTCTTCCATCATTTTCTGGTGGATGCAGCGGACCGTGCCCCAGAGCGTGATGTCGTCACCGATAACGTTGAAACGGCCGTGGTCGTCAACCTTGCCGATCGAGATCGTGATAGCCTCTGTTGCCGGAACTTGCCGGTAGATCTGCCCCATTGCGGTGATGATTTCGGCGGCGACGGTCAGCGGGTCCTTGCCCATCCAGGGTGTCGACCCATGCACGCCCATGCCCTTGATCGTGATCTTCAGAAGCTGCGAGGCGGCCATTGTATCGCCCCTGCAGTAGTAGAGGGTATTCGTTGGGAACGGAGAGACGTGGATCGCGAATGCGACGTCCGGCTTGGGGTTTTCCAGGGCGCCCTCCTTGATCATCATCGCGGCGCCGCCGTCCTCGCCTACGGGTGGGCCTTCTTCTGCGCCCTGGAACAGAAACTTTACCGTTCCCGGGATCTTATCGCGCATTCCGGCCAGCACCTCGGCGGCCCCCATGAGCATGGACGCATGACACTCATGACCGCAGGCATGGGACACCGGGAAAGGGCCACCGGGGTAGTCCTCATCAACGAAGGTTGACTTGAAAGGGACGTCGGCGAGTTCCTCGACTGGCAGAGCATCGAAATCGGCTCGAAGGGCAATGACTTTGTCGCCCGGTGCGCCACCCTTTAACACACCTACGATCCCGTTCACGCCAACACCAGTGCGAACCTCATCAACGCCCAGCGACTTAAGATGGTCGGCGATGATCTTTGCCGTTCGCGTCTCGCGATTTGGAAGTTCAGGGTTCTGGTGGAGATCATGCCGCCACGCGATCATCTTTTGCTCGACCTGATCTGCGAGGTGGTCGATCTCGGTGTGATAATCTTCAGTCCCGACGCTCTTACTACTTGGCTGGTGTTCGGCGGTAGGGGTCCGGGGGTCCATGTGAATACAGCCGGTGTGTTTCATGATTGTCCTCAATGTTTGCGCGCCAAGCAACTCTCTGCCAGACTTTTTATCCGGCGCAACTGAACAGGACGGCTGCAGCCGCGAGAGCTATGCGCTAAAGTTGGTGACGGCCTGAATCGGTGAAGGCGGCATATCGTGAGGTTGCTTGACGACCTCACTTCTCCAGCGAAGGAGCGATATGCCGTGTCGAACGATAACGTGACCAAACTGATTCAGCCAGGAGCCTTCGACGACCCACTCACAGAAGTCCTGCGCAACGGCGCCCGCACGCTGCTTGCCCAGGCTGTCGAGGCCGAGGTGACTGCGTTTCTCAGCCATCATGGTGACCTGAAGACCGACAATGGGCGGAGGCGTGTCGTCCGCCATGGCCATCTCCCCGAGCGCCAAGTGATGACTGGCATCGGCCCCGTTGCCGTCAGGCAGCCGCGCATACGCGACAGGGGCGCGGCTGCACATGATGATGGGCGCATCCGCTTTAGCCCTGCGATCCTGCCGCCCTACGCACGCCGCTCGAAGAGCCTCGAAGTCCTGTTGCCAGTCCTCTACCTGAAGGGCATATCCACCGGCGACTTCGAGGAAGCGCTGTCAGCCTTGCTCGGCAAAGATGCCCCAGGGTCTCAAAGAAGTTTGGGCCGACGAGCACGACCGTTGGCGAAAGCGCGATCTTTCCACGCGCCATTACGTCTACGTGTGGGCCGATGGGATCCATCTGCAGGCCCGCCTCGAAGAGGAGAGGCAGTGCATCCTCGTGATGATCGGCGCGACGCCGGAAGGTAAGAAGGAGCTGATCGGCCTCACCGACGGCGCACGGGAAAGCGCACAGGACTGGCGCGAGCTGCTGCTCGACTTGAAGCGCCGGGGGCTATCACACGCACCCAAGCTCGCCGCCGCCGATGGCGCCCTCGGTTTCTGGAAGGCGCTCGGCGAGGTCTGGCCGACAACTCATGAGCAACGCTGCTGGGTTCACAAGACCGCCAACGTCTTGAACAAGCTGCCAAAGAGCCAGCAATCCAAAGCCAAGCGATCACTGCACGACATCTGGATGGCCGAGACGCGAGGCGAAGCTGAGGCCGCCTTCGACGCCTTCATCGAAACTTACGAACTGAAATACGAAAAGGCGGCCGAGTGCTTGGCGAAGGACCGCGAGGCGCTGCTGGCGTTCTATGACTTCCCTGCCGAGCACTGGAAGCACTTGAGAACGACCAATCCGATCGAAAGTACGTTTGCCACCGTGCGCCATCGCACGATCCGATCGAAGGGCTGCATGTCGAATAAGACGGCGCTCGCAATGGTGTTCAAGCTCGTCGAGGCCGCGAACAAAAGCTGGCGCCGGCTTGACGGCCCGAACCAGTTGCCGAAGGTCGTTCTCGGTGTAAAGTTCACAGATGGGCTGGAGGTGGTCTCGACTGCCGATCCTCAGCCCCAAACCGCCGCCTGAACCCACAGGCCCGTCACCAAGATTTGGCCATAGCTCAAATAGGAGATGACAAACGACTACCACGACGCCAAATCCGGCCGCGAAAAACTAAACCGTCGCGAACTTCTGGTTGCAGGGGCTGGCGCATCGATGTCGGCAGCGACCCTTGCTGGCGCCGCGACAACGGCTTCAGCTCGCAGCAGCAAGGGCGAGAAGCTATACCAGCCTTTTCCCGGTGCGGAGATTCCGCTTCCGGAAACGTACATCACCGACCATTATACTGACGGTGTTCACCCCCCGAAGATGGAAATGGCGGCACCACTGACGGCGCCTGTCACAGCCGATAACCCGATGGAGTACGACCTCTACTGGTCAATGCGCAGCCCTTACTGTTTTCTGGTGCTCAACCGCATTCTGGCGCTCAACGAGCACTTCAATGTCAGAATGAACTTCATGCCGACGCTGCCAATTGCGATCAAGGCCGGCGGATTCCCGGGTGTGCCTTGGTATCGTTGGAACTATGACATGATGGATCAGCACCGGGTCGCCAAACGTCTTGGCATTGCGTTCCGCAGGCCTCGCCCCGAAGTGGTAAATCAGGACACATGGCCGCCCTATCGCCCATCGCTGGTAATCCCGAAAGGGGAGATTAACAACCCTCTGGTCTTTTTGGTTTCTCGCTGCGCGTCGGCGGCCAAATTGCAGGACAAGGGTGGCGAATTCCTGGACCACGTGTCGCATATGATGTGGGACGGCACCGTGGACGACTGGCCCGAGCATTTGTCGGAGTACATGGACCGGGCAGGCATGGATGGCGAGGCTGTTCTGGCGGATGTCAAAGCCAATCCGAAGAAGTACGACGACGTGCTTGACGATGTAAACAAAGCCAAGAGCAAAACCGGAAGCGGCGGCGTTCCGGAAATGGTGTTCCGGGGCGAACCGTTCTTTGGCCAAGACATGTTCGACAGCTTCTTCTGGCGGCTAGTTGAAAATGGACTGACCCACAAGGACGGCGGACCGCTTCCGGAGTTCAGGAACAGAGTCTGATTGCGGATCCTGCAAAGAAATGTTCGTTAAAGAGATTGTGGTTGCGCGGAGCAAATCAAATGACTGACACACGCTTGAAGTTAAAGTATGTCAATATCTATGCGGATGACGATAAAGAAACCCATTTTCGCGATGTGGAAATACCCCTTAAGGATTCGGATTACGCACCACCTGCTCCGCCTATCGCCGTATCGCCCCACCAGACCGCAACAGGGACGGTTGCGATAGGATTTCCACCGGGGTGGTTCGGTGATTTCCATCCTGCACCCAAGCATCAATGGATGATCATTACGTCGGGTACGCTCGAAATCGGCGTAAGCGATGGCGAGAAGCGCACCCTTCCTGCAGGCACAATTGCTTTCCTCGAAGAGACTGGCAGTAAAGGACACAGCACTCGGGTAATTGGTGACGAGACGTCCATCCTGATCGTCACTGAAGTCAACTAAAGATCATGACGCGACCACCCACAACTAGTCTTACGAGATTCCGAATCTTCTGACCGAATTGAGGCTCGACGCCAAGGCCATCGAGAAGACGGCGAAGGACAACGAAGACAAGTACCTCGCGATCGTCGAGGAAAACCAAAAATGGTCTTACGCATCGGGCCATGTCGGCGTTCCCAACGCCGTCTTCCGGGGCGAGCCTTTCTGGGGAGAGGACCGCATCGATGAACTCCTCTGGAGGCTGAAGACGAACAGCCTGAACGCTCGCCAACGGACGCCAGTGCAGTGACCGCACTTTGAATTGGTGCAGGAGTAACGGGTCACCGTGCCGAGCGATCAGTCGCGTTCGAGCGAAAGACCAAGGCTCCCGCCCGCAACGGGGAGGCCTGCCGGCGGGAGCCGATGATCCAGGAGCACTGCCATGACCGAACGGCCCGGCGCCAGAATGATCACCATGTGGGGCGCGGTTGCGCTCGGCGTCGGCTCCATGGTGGGCGCGGGCATCTTCGCGCTGATGGGAGTAGCCGCAGCAAAGGCGGGCTCGGCGGTCTGGCTTTCCTTTCTTGGCGCTGGCGTGATCGCGCTGCTTACCGGGCACTCATTCGCGCGGCTCGGCGTCCGGTACCCGTCGCGGGGCGGAGTAGTCGAGTATCTCGTGAAAGCTTACGGGGTTGGGCTGTTTTCGGGCGGCTGCTCCATCCTGTTCTACATCGCGCAACTGATCGGCATGGCGATGATCTCGCTGGCGTTCGGTAAATTCGCTGCGGAGCTCCTCGGCATCGGGGAGGATTTGCCGTTCTGGGAGCGCGTGCTGGCGTCCGGCCTGATACTTGGCTTGACCGTTCTGAACCTTGTGGGGTCCAGACTGGTCAGCAAGGCGCAGGGGATGATTGTCCTCTTCAACCTTGTGATCCTCGCAGGCTTCTCGCTGGCCTTGTCGTGGCATGCCCAAGTCGAGCGGCTGTCGGTCGAGACCTGGCCCGCAGCCGCTCCGCTGCTTGGTAGCCTCGCGCTGACCTTCTTCGCGTTCACGGGCTTCGCGGTCATCAGCAATGCCGCCGAAGAGATGGAGAACCCGGCCCGCGACCTGCCGCGCGCGATGTACACCGCGATCACGATCGTGATCGTGCTCTACGTCGGGCTCGCATTGGCGATCGTCGGCGCCATGAGCCCGGAGCAGCTGGCATCAGGCGGAGCAACGCTTCTGGCCG
Organism: uncultured Alphaproteobacteria bacterium; assembly: GCA_963753045.1. Classification (GTDB taxonomy): domain Bacteria; phylum Pseudomonadota; class Alphaproteobacteria; order Rhizobiales; family Hyphomicrobiaceae; genus Filomicrobium. The sequence continues at coordinate 54,013 of CAVWAT010000008.1, read as the reverse complement.
AGGCGGCGCGTGCATATTTCGGCGAGGTCGGGTTCACGGTCCTTCTGATCAGCGCCATCGTTTCGTCGGTGACGTGCCTGAACGCAGGGTTGTTCGGCGTCACCAGCATCACGTTCACGCTGGCGCAGAACGGCCAGCTGCCGCAGCGCTTCGAGCGCGAGATCCGGGCAAGCACGCGCGGCTTGACCATCTCCGCCATGCTCGCCTTGCTCATGGTCAACTTTCTTACGCTGACGACCGTCGCGTCGCTTGGAAGCGCCACGTCCCTGCTGGTTTACTCGCTCGTCAATCTCGGCGCTTTGCGGCTTTTCGGGCAAAAAGGCTGGAGCGGGCGACTGATTGTTCTGAGCGTCGTCGCCTGTTTGGCCGCAATTCTGATTTGGGTTCTCTACACCCTCCGAACGTCGCCCGGATCACTGCTGACCTTCCTATCGTTTCTCGTCATCGCCTTCCTTTCCGAAGGCCTGCTGCAGCGCTTCATGGGGAGAAGAATTCTCTCACGGAGAGAGTGGCGCGATCAGTCCACGCCAAACTAGAGCGTATTCCAGTCTGAGTGACCCGTTAGGGATTCCCGACGATGGACATCGCTGTACTCCAGCTCAACTGCTGGTCGTCGCTCTTGCCGCCCGCGTTGATAATCCGGATTTTATGGAAGAGATGACCGATGTTCTTTGTGAAGTCTACGAAGGGGGCCGCCGGCACCTGAAACGTTATTAGAGAAATCGAGTTTGGCTGGTACAGAGCCTGGGAGCTAGACAGGCAGGCAACGTGGTGCCGACGGCTTAGAAACGGGTAAATAAACGCGTCCCCGCCACGAACGCATCGTCGTTCGGCGTCACCCCTGACCCAATGTACTGCGCTTCTGCCTAAAGTTGCAGCGAGGGTGTAATTGCAGAATTGTAAAATGCCGCAACCCCAACCTCGTCTCCGAAAATGCCTCCAGCCACTGGCTGGCGATTAAGGTCTTCTGATACAAGCATCGAATAAACGCCCACGGCCATCCGGTCATGGGGCCGACTCGGTATTATGCCACGCGCACCAATACCGCCACTGATCGTAATCTTCCACGGATTTCGGTCTTCAGGCGTGTAGGCGGGCTCTAAAACGCTCTCAAAACTGGGGCGTCTAAATTGTGATCCACAAGTCATTTCGGTGGGCGCGCGAACTTGCGTCCATACCGCAATCAACCGATCAGCTTCTTAACTAGACGTCACTTATGTCGGACCAAAACGGCTCTGATCGCTTGACCAGCGAGCAGCAGTACGACGCTGGCGTAAACGTGCGCCCAAACCGCCACATCGGGGAGGATCCTTTCGGGTACCATGTCCCAGTCATAAGGATCATAACCAAACTTCATCCGATATGCATCTAGATGAGATTGCCTATAAAGATCGTTGATCAAATCAACTCCGTAGAACAAGAACCAGAAGGCGCCGCACGCCGCGATCACGATCATAGAAGCCGACAGCACCTTTCGCCGCGCGATGTTTCTGAACATTGCTAAGGTACGGCTAGGTCGCTTGGCGGGGGCCCAACGCAAAACGCCTTTATCCGCCGATCTGGCATTCAAAACCCGGTCAAACATAACTTCTCTACGGTCTGTTTGCGTGTGTGTATTAACTAGCAAACATGCTGATCAGTGCCTGGAAAGGAAAGACAAATTTATGCGTCGCTGATGATCCGCATTTGCCTAGCTACAACCGCTTTGCATCCGCATCGCGGAAGTCCTTTGACTAGTCGTCACGAGGGGGCTCCCACCAATTCCATAGGCTGCCCGCGCCGCGGAGCTTTTTTCATCGCTAGGATCGACTAACTATCAGATAATCAATGGCAGCTGCATTGGGGCAATAGCTTCTTTGTCCCGCTTCCCAATCGCCCGCCTCAAGATCAAGCAAACAACTGTCTGGATCAGGACATTTGGAGCAGGCCTGCTGCAACTTCTGGTAGATTTCAGGTTTGTCCTTGCGAAGATACGTAGGATCAAGCCCTGCTTGCGCAACTCTCTCATCCATCAATGATAATCTGCTGTTCGTGCTTTCGATGGCGAGCGACGGTTCGCGGCGTTCGTTTGCTTTTTCGCAAGGTGGCCCTTCGTTTCTCCTATCTTCTGGTGACATTGTTTGGGCTCCGTAAAACGCTCTCAAGACATGGGTCAAAAGGCCACGCTACTTGATCTAATCACTTCGCCTTTGATCTATATCAATGCCCAACTGTCATCGCACCCGGGGCCAATGCTCGAATGTTCAGCCACGTGTTTCACTGCGGCACAGATTAAGAGATGCTCTTCTGAGGAGGCGCTGGTTACATCCGCGACGAATTGCGGACACCGTGTTTCGTCAGACCCGTTTGTGCCTGCCCGGCCCGAAGATATTCTGCAGCTGCCGCACGAACCGCGGACGAGCAGACAAGACAGTCGTTGCGGCCGCGTTTCTCGCCTCCTTGATCAGTGCTCGTGCGATAATGCACAAAACTATCGAGAACTAGAATTATCAAACGTAATAGGATCGCCTTTGTTCCCCGTTTGTCTGACTGGGTGTTCTATAAGTGTGACGGAAGCTGAACTTGCAGCATTACGAGTTGTAGGTAGGGCTGTTTTTAGAGTGCGAACACGCCAATGATTCACAGGAGTGCATGATTGATCGTCGCAACGAGGGGGAAGTCTAGCGATGAGCAAAGAGCAAAAGGCAGGTTGCCCGCACCCTGCCTGTCGAACGCCAAATCCCATCCAATGCAATTTGTCACCAAGCCAGATGGAGGAGGCTCGTCTACGCCAAACCGAGCGCGCCATGCGGTGCTGTTACTGCGACTGCGTTTATACGGTCGACCTTCATGGCTACAGGCATGTACGTGGGCACTTCGCAGCCAACGGGTTTGTTCCCTATCGCCTTGGGGTTTGAACTCGGCTGCCTAGAATACGATTGCGAGACTAGTATTAGCCCCAAGCCCCGCTCCTCGTTGTCGACAGCGTTCACGCGTTTGTCCATCCCACGACGACAGAACCCCTTGCTCTGAAGCACGATGACATTGTTATCGAGACTGAGCCCAAACGTCTGTTGCTGGCCATCAGAAGCGGCAAGACAGGCTCGCGGTTCGCCAACATAATGGCAGGCGCAGTCAACGCCTATGAGCAGCTGCGCAACCGCTATCTTGATGTAGGTGGAGATTACTCCATCCTCTTGCCGCACTACACCAATAGCACAACAGCAGCGCGTATCTTACAGCGGCAATTCAATCTGCTGCTAGGTCGTAATGACCTTAGGCACGATCCGATGACTAACGGCGTTCGCTGTGTCCATAGCCTCAGGCACTCTGCGATTTGCATGAGAATTATTCTCAGTCGTGGCTAGGTCAACATATTCAACGTAGCCAAGAATGCCGGCACCAGCGCCAATCAGTTTGAACGCTTCTATGCCAGTGAGAAACCCAACGCCAGGGCCGGGAGATAGCCGTGCGCTCTGCGTTCGTCCGCTCTCAGGCCGCGCGCCCTGATCCGCGTCGGCGCGGTTCATGTCGACTTCTTCCAGACATGCCAGAAGAGACCTGGCCTGATCGTCTCGATTCGACCCAGTTTCCCTTGGTCCGAGTCGCCAAAGAAATCGATCCGGGTAACCGGTGCGCCGTTGTCATTGTGCCAAGCACCAATGCTCTCATAAATCGGATGTAGGCGACTACGATGGCGCGTCCGCCGATGGTAGCGTTGGCCAGGTTGTTGTGTTCCACTAGGAAGTCCTGGGTGTAGCAGACGGCGTCTTCGCCTATGTTGATGCCCCAGACATAGGTCTTGTTCGGCAGTCGGCCATCGAAATGAGTCATGTTGTTCATCACCGGGGCCTCAGCGCGATGCTGTTGCGCGATGCCTCCGGAAAAGGCTATTTCGGTCACCATATCCAGCAACCGCAAGAATGGATTGGAAGAGGGTTTGTTGAGGAATACCTCGCCGTCTGGGTAGGCTTTCTGGAAGCCCGTGAAGCTCATGCGAAATGTCGGATATGGTTTCATTCTCGGGCCGTTCTTACCGTCACGCTCCCTCCGGCCATAGATATGCTGAATCGGCTTGCCGGTAGTGTTTCGCGCAGGATCAGGTTGTTGCCATGCTGGGCTAGAACCTCCAGCTCCAGTTTTTCGCCGTCGATCTCGGGTGTGTAGCCGAGGGGATCAGGTGACTTGGAACTGGCGTCGACGAACCTATCGCCGAACGAACAGAATAGTTGTGTGGACGACCCAATGTTTGCCACCAAAAGCTTCAACCTTAGTAAGGACGGGAAGGTCGTTCGACGCCCGCCGCGCAAGAGCGTTTCGCACACTCATTTACGAGCGCGCCTTGCTACATCAATTTGTCATCCACTCATGCGCAGGACTTGGTTCTTCAGTATCTCGTTATTCATTGGTGCGTTCGCGTGCAACGTGTCGGCCGCGGACTGGTCTTTGCGGGATGTCGTAACGGCGCTCTTTAAGGCTGACCGGAGAACACCGATTGACTTTTCCAATGCGGAGCTGAAGTTTCTCGATCTGTCTGGTCTTGACTTCAAACGTGCGCGGCTCACAGGCGCAAATCTTCACGGCAGTGATCTGACAGGTGCCATTCTCAGCAACTGTGATCTGCAGAACGCAATCCTCGATCGCGCGACACTTGTCGGAGTTGATTTCTCAAGCTCCAATCTTGAGGGCGCGCTAATCCGTCTACCGTTTAGCGCGGGTAGCCCCGGCTTTGACAGTTCGGCATCCCCCAAATTTCCTGGTGCTAATCTGCGGCAGGCGCGCCTCGTCGGGCGCTTTGACGGTGGAAACTTTCGGGGCGCAAAACTCGACGGAGCAAACCTCGGTCCCTATGGAGACTGGACACAAAACACCTTGGCTCGTCGATCAGTCATCGTGTCTGGAGACTTTTCCGGTGCCAGTCTCGTTAATGCAAATCTTTCCGAGGCCATTCTAACATTTGTAAATTTCAAAGACGCTGATCTTAGAGGCGTAAACCTGACAAACGCAAATCTTGTTGGGGCCGATTTCTCAGGCGCCAATCTTGCCAATGCCAATGTAAACGGTGCTGATTTTGAAGGTACCAACCTCACGACGGCGAATGGCTTAGACCAACTTGTCGGAAGAGAGCGAGCCATTAACTGGCCATCCGCGCGGCGCAAGCGGTAAGCGACGTGTGTGGACGCCCTGGTAAATGCAAGCAAATTCTTTTCTTCGGTGAGCATGTGGTCAGGTGCTGACGTGTGTCCGGCCTCGATGTGCGGCTCTTCACGCGCCGCGGGCCTGTATGGAGATGCGAGGGTTGGGTCCAATACGCTTACGCGCGCGCGATAGGCGCTGTCCGCCTGGCCTGGTTTTCCCAATCCCGTCTCAATGACCGTTTGCCCATACCTCCGATCGACCTGCTCACATCTTCGACAGCCTCGCAGCGTTCGTGCAGCTTAAGCGGCACGTGCTGGAGTTCGGTATATTCCTCCGTGAGCCATAAGTGCCCAGGCGATCCGCGCCATCTTGTTGGCCAATGCCACGACAACCAACATAGGTGGTTTGCGCATAAGCATGCGGGCGAGCCAAGAGCCTTCTGGGGCACCTCGTTTCTTGGCCCAACATACAACAGCCGATGCGCCGATAATCAGGAGACGACGAAGATCTCGCTGACCCATTTTTGATATTTTGCCAAGTCTCGGCTTGCCGCCAGTTGACCATTGTCGGGGTGTTAATCCCATCCAGGCAGCGAAGTCACGACCACGCCTGAAGGTCTCGGCAGGTGGAGCCAACGCCTCTAATGCCGTCGCGATGACGGGACCGACGCCAGGGATCGTCATCAAACGTTTGGCAACCGCATCGGTGCGGGAGCGGGCCCTAATCTCAGCATCGAGTGCGCGGATTTGCTCGATTAGAGTTCGCACAAGATCGATGAGCATCAGGCAAACGGCGCAGACCGGTTTCGGCAGACCAGTATCAGGGGCCTCGACATGGCTCATAAGTCGGCCCAAATGAGCCGTCCCTTTGGGACCAACAATGCCGAACTCGGCAAGGTGGCCTCGCAGAGCATTGATCGTCTGGGTTTTCTGGCGAACCAGGAGATCGCGGGCCTTGAAGATCATTGCGGACGACTGTTTGTCTTCGCTCTTCACAGCGACGAACCGCATGGTCGGACGCTGTGCCGCCTCACAAATCGCTTCAGCATCCGCTGCATCATTCTTTTGTCGTTTAACGAAAGGCTTCACATAGATCGGTGCGATCAGACGAACATCATGACCTAATTTGCCGAGCGCTCGTCCCCAATGATGGGCGCTGGCACAAGCCTCCATCGCAATAATGCATCTGGGGTGCGCGGCCAGAAATTTGAGCACCTGGCTCCGGCTTAACTTCTTGCGGAAGACAACGGCGCCGTCTGCACTCGCCCCGTGGAGCTGAAACGAATTCTTCGCAAGATCTAAACCAATTATGCTAACTTCTTCCACGGACGCCTCCTTTGTACGCGGTTCTCAACACCGCAATCCTGGCACTTAAATGCCGTCGAGGGGCGTCCACCCCATCGCCTGAGGCATTATGCGGCTGATATTACTCTCAAACCGAGCGGCATGCGCAGCCGCATTGAGGCAAGACCAAATGTCAGTCCTTAACCCCTTAAAGAGGTCGCGAGCTGCTCAATGCCAAGTGGTTTGCAGTAAACAGACAAGCACGGATCGTCATCAATCATTGGCTCCGCCACTACAAACACGCGCCTACACAAGTCCCACAGCATTCGAGCGCCAGTGCCGGAAACAATCTAGAGAGCGGCGTGTTCAGTGGCCCAGACCAACGGGGCTTTACAGCAGCCTGTTCCCCGTCAGCACTCACGGGACCGATAAAGCTGATTGCGTAAGAGAGACTTTCCGGTTCATCGTAGCCCCGAGGAGGGTGACGATGACTGACAGGAATGGGCGCCATCCCGGCAGTGGGTAAAATAGTGGCTTGATATCGGAAGTCAGGGTGGCGTTGAGCTAGGTCCGCTTACGGACTTCAAGCCGCTATGAGCATTGGTCTATGATGGGCGCGAAACGAAGAAGACCGATGTGACAAGCAACATCGACGTCTCATTTTCTGGTCTACCGCCAACATGCATGCGAACGATCTCTCCTTCGCTGGTCATTACAAAGCCGAGGATTTCCCCTTGCTTCGCCAGCTGATGCGCCTCGCCTGGGGAGAACCAGAAGAGGACTCGATCGCCCGCATGCAGATCTTTGACTTTTGACTGCATGTAGAATGCCACACCGGCCGCCCGCTCAATCCACGTGCTTTATCGGTTCGAGATCCATCGAGATTACTGGGGCTAGGATGCGACAGAAATCTACTCACATGCAATCAAACTGATCTCTCCTCAGGTATCGTGAAGGACCAGTCAGTGGGGGCAGCATCAGCGGCCCCCGTCAAGTTGCTGAAGCATTTCGAGCAAAAGGATGCGTTAGAACCGGGCGTGTCGCACCGAGCTTCATTCGGCTCAGCATCAAGATTGACTATCCTCATAAAGCTCCGGCTTGTCATCGTCCTCAAGCGACAAGGCTAGACGATAAAGGTGGGCTCCGTCGAGGAACTGGGCCTCGATGTTGGCACGCGGGCGAGATCAAGGTAGATCGTGACTTCCGACACATGGCAGGCGCATTTTTAGGCAGAAGCCGCATGAAGGTATTGCGTACGACACCAATGGGCGCGGCCCTGATTTTGGCGACGGGGGCGGCCCTTGCTGCTGATAATGATCCGCCTTTCGTGTCGGACCCACTACCGGAGGACAACGTGGACCCGGGCGATGACACTGCCAGACCGGAATGGGCCAATCCAGATGCCGACGAACCGGTTGGTGGCGTGGATGAAGATCCGACCCCATTTGATCTTGGCACCAATCCGCCTGATCCAGATTGAGACCACCACCCATGTGCAAACGGACATTCGAACAGGGCCAAGAAAGCTAGCACTAGCATCAATCAGATTGAGCGCTTCTACGCGCAACATTCACCGTTGTCTCGCGAGATGGCCAAGAACCTACAGAGCTTTGGAGAAGGGTAGTAGGGCCAATCTAATATGTGAGAATCTAGAAAACTCGATAACCTAATTTGTTGTCTGGCAAGGCAGCGTGGGTCAGCCACAGCTTTATTGCACACTACAATTGATTCCGACCGTTATCCTCACTCGGCTATCATTCTACCGGCGCCCTAGACCATCGTCCCGTTAGTCCCGAAATTATCACTGCGCTAACAATGCAACGGAACCAATTGGCGTGGGCTGGCCATCCCAAAAAGCCGGTGGAGTGCCCCCGCCGGCCTCCATCACTACCCGCCCCCGAACCTCCTGGATTGCCTCGAACTGCGATAAGCGCTTGGCATTCCTTGGCTTTCATGAGAAATTTTTGCTGGCCACTTAGCGCGGATAGGAAGGAACTCGACATTATTTAGGTGTGGAGATTATTGCGACAAAGAGCCGGAAAGTCGCGGCGTCGCGACCGTGACCAACCGATCTGAACGTCGCGGTGCTTCTCCGCGGAGCAACATATATTTGCAACCGAGAGGCCTTACAAATTGCTGTGGCGCCTGGTCGTATGTCGGCCATGCACTTGCGCCGGGTCTCGTCTGCAGAGCTAGGGAAACGGCGTATTGACAGTTGCCTATATCAATCGGATCGCTACGGCGGTGCCCGCCAACGACGTCCACAAAGGCTTCGCGCATTACGCGCGATCTCTTCTGCGCGACAGTCGCAAGAAACTTATCTTCGATAAGATGCTAGAGAAGTCGCAGATCGACCATCGCTGGTCGTGTCAGACGCTTGCGGCTGATTGCGAAAGCTCCTCGTTCAATGGAAATGCGTTCTACCGGAGAGGCGAGTTTCCGCCGACTGCCGAGCGAATGCGAGTGTATGAGACGGCGGCCTTTCCGCTCGCTGTTGAGACGCTGGAGAAGCTCGAGTTGCGGACCCGCGTGTCAGATGTTTCGCACATCGTCATCGCGTCCTGCACAGGGTTTTCGGCGCCTGGACTTGATTTGCAACTCGTCCAACATTTTGGATTGAACCCGTCCATCGAACGCACGATCGTTGGCTTCATGGGATGTTACGCGGCGATCAATGCCCTCAAACTCGCGCGTCATATCGTTCGCTCCGACCCCAAGGCCAAGGTCCTCGTTGTCTGCATCGAGCTGTGCACACTGCACTTTCAGGAAACAGACGAGCTCGACCAAATCTTGATGTTTCTCCTTTTCGCCGATGGCTGTGCAGCTGCACTGGTCAGCGCCGAACCTGTTGGTCTTGCACTCAACTCTTTCTACTCAACAGTCATTCCTGGCACCGCAGATCTCATGTCCTGGCATATTCGGGATTTAGGCTTCGATATGGTCCTCTCTGGTGACGTGCCTCGCAACATCTACCGCGCATTGCGAGCGGACCAGGAGCGGGTTCTCGACGGGGCGACGCCAGATGAAATCGGCATGTGGGCCGTACACCCCGGCGGCCGAACGGTGCTCGATGCCGTAGAAGCGGCACTCGTATTGGGTCCAGATGCGCTTGGTCATTCAAGGGGAGTGCTCCGCCAATTCGGCAATATGTCGTCGGCAACAGTTCTCTTCGTGCTGAAACTGTTTCTCGATGAGAGCCGGACGAAAGAACGAGGTTGCGCAATGTCTTTCGGTCCAGGTCTTACAGCGGAGACGCTCTTGTTCCGAACCGCGGAGTGAAGCAAACATGCCAAATTTTAAGGTGCGGGATACGACTCCGGAGCTAATGGACACGGAAGTCTGCACCTACGAAGACTTTCGCAGCTGCCTAGAACAGCTTGCGCAAGTCAACTGGCTGACCTTTGCCTATCGGCCCACAATCGCGTTTTTTGACGAGCTCCTCAGAGCGCGGCAATTGGACCTGAGCCGCCCCTTATCGATCGTGGATATCGGCAGCGGCTACGGGGACGTGCTTAGACAGATCGATCGTTGGGCCGAGCGAAGGCATGTCAGGGTCGATCTCCAAGGTGTCGACATCAATCCTTGGGCGGCGCGCGCGGCGGCTGAGGCGACACTACCCGACAGGCCAATTCGCTGGATTACCGACGACCTGTTCAACTATCGTCCAAACGGCGGCGTCGACATCATCATCAGCTCGCTTTTTACCCACCATCTGCACGACGCAAAGCTCGTACACTTCGTGCAATGGATGGAAAACCACTCACGCATGGGCTGGATGGTCAACGATCTCCAGCGTCACCCGATCCCCTACTACGCCGTAAAATACGCATTCCGCGCCACGCTTCGGCATCGTTTCATACAGCACGACGGTCCTGTTTCCATTGCAAGCGCATTTCTCCGTTCGGACTGGTCCGGCTATGCAAGAGCCGCCGGGCTCCCCGGCGACACGTTGTCGATCCAAGCCTGGATACCATTTCGACTTCGCATTTCGAGGCTGAAGAAGCTCGAGCGCGCGACGTAGGATCAAGTTCGACCACTTACTCCGCTGCGCCAACCCCGCACCTAGAGCCAGCTCAAATGAGAAGGAAGAAATTCTGTTTGGGTGCCGCCATGCACGAACCGGCGACAGAGGCGCATTTGTCTGGATCCCTGCGCGCTGGGGTGATTTTCCCGTCAGCACTCACGGGACAGATAGAGCTGATTGCGTAAGAGAGACCTTCCTGTCAGTCATCGTAGCCCCGAGGAGGGTGACGATGACTGACAGGAATGGGCGCCACCCCGGCAGCGGGTAAACCACTCAGCATTCAGCACCTCGCGGCGCAGCGTTCCATTGAACCGCTCGTTACATCCATTCTCCCATGGTAAGCCCGGATAGATCTGGATCACACCACACCAACCTAGGCGCACATTAATCGAGCAATGACGGCGCCACTACGATACAGTACACCAGCAACCGACCGGGCCTGCGCTACGTTCCGGCCAGCCCAAATGCTGGCCGTTGGCGGTCAAAAAGAACTGCTATTTTGCAGGCTTCGCAGAAGGGAAGGTCCAGCTTCCGTCGAGAATTGATTTCCGCGGCTGGTACATACGAACCACATAGTTCCAACCCTCAGTCAGCGGCACGCAGTTTACGCGCTTATCGTCGCAGCCACCCAAATGCACGGTAATCGAACCGTCTTTGTTGGGTTTTCCGCTTACGCTATTCACTGCGTAGGAATTTAGATCATTCTTCTCGAAATAGCCCTCTTTGTTGTAGACGCTGACCGACCAAAAGGCATCAACGGGAACGTCCTTTGCGGTGATGTAATACTTACCTATCGGAAGCTTCGGATCCACGTTCAGGTAATAAGCCTCATTGATTGGCAGCCCGCCCCAACCAAACGCCGTGCCGAGCAAAAAACGAACCGGATCCACCTCTGACTTCTTGCCGAACATCTTTTTCGTATCTGGAACCCCTTTGCTCAATTCGAGCAGCGGTTTGTAAGTAGCTTCGTAGCTTTCCATATCGTAGTTCGGCATCTTGAATGGTTGCGCTGAAGCAGCATCAATCGTCATCTTGTCTTGCAACTTGTTCGCCGCCTCGACGTCCGCCTCATCAGAGCTATCAACGAGCAGGCGAACTGCTACATAAACATGCGGCGTATCGAATTCCTTCATAGTCAGCTGATGGGCGCCGCCGCCGTGGAAGACCTTGTTGATATATCCATAATTATTGACAATCATCGCCGACATGTAACGCTTGCCAACGTCCGGCAGCGTAACCGTTGCGCCCTTGGAAATATCCACGACAGCGAAGCTATAGAGCGTATCGCGGTTCATGCGGATGACGGTCTGCTTATCGAGAGGCGTGGGCAGCCTAATGTGATTAAATTTGTTCACGCTCTTGGTGATTTTCACCACTCGCGAGAACTGAATATCATTTTCGACACGAACGAAGTTATCAACGTTCACTGTCACGGCGTTATCGGCCGCACCAACTGCGGATCCGATGAGAAGCGAACTCACAAATGCAAGACTTATAGGACGTGCAAGCGCTGACATATAATTTATTCCAATGATTGATGAGCGGTTGGCGTTAGGGATCTTGGCCTTGCCCCGACTGACTGGCCCGGTTCGAATGTTAGCTCATTGACGGTCTCGGTGGCAACGGGATCATGGGTTCTGGCGCTGGCGGCCGGCATTCCAAAGATGAGTGTGGGCGGATCTGTTTGCAGTGTCGGCGCCAACTATCGATGATGATCTGGGCCTCTTTGAGCGAGGAGAAGATCTCACTATGGTTGCTTTTCCATCGCCATTTCGCCGACAAATTGCATGGCGTCATCAGCTCTTGTCAGGCTGGGATTTTTGAAATTGGCCTTTCCGTTATGCTGCTTCCGAAAAACTCACCAGCTTTTTATTATCCTCGTCCCACAGGGCAAGAGGGATGCATTTTAGGCTTTCGAAAAAGTGCAGTCTTTTTGGAATTGATAACAGCTCGGGGCTGGCATTGAGACATTCCTGTAGCCGGTAATTGGGAATCCGGCTGTCAAGATGGTGAATATGATGCAGGCCGATGCTGCCCGTGAGCCATTGCACAGCTTTCGGGAGAACATAGTATGAGCTGCCCAATAGGCCCGCGAGATGAAAGCTCCATTCCTCGTCCCGCTCCCAGTAGACGTCGTTATATTGGTGCTGAACGAAGAACAACCAGCCGCCAACGACTGAGGCAACGAATAGAATAGGGAGATAGACCGCCAGGAATGTCCCTGCTCCAAACAGGTAAATCAATCCGCCGAGAAAGAAAACGAGGGCAAGGTCGAGCCCCAACACGCTGCGCCAGATTTGGTGAGCAGGCAGAGGTTGCCCAAATGGAAGACGTTGGAGAATGGCGAAGTTAATGGGGGTACCGATCAAAACAAGGATAATCGGGTTTCTATAGAGGCGGTATTTCAACCGGGACAAGAAGGGCAGGCCCCTGTATTCATTGATAGTAAGGGTTGAGATGTCACCGATACCACGTTTTTCCAGGTTTCCACAGCTAGCGTGATGGATCGCATGTGTTCGCTTCCAGAAATGATACGGAGTAACGGTAAAAAGACTGAGGATGCGCCCCAGCCAGTCGTTTGCTGTGGTGGACTTAAAAAAAGCTCGGTGGCCGCAATCGTGCTGAATGACAAACAAACGAACAAGCAGTCCGCCGGCGGGGAGGGCTAGTGCAAGGGTCAGCAGGTAGGATATTTCAAGGCTCCAGCGCATGAGAGCGAAGGTGCAGAGAAACAGCCCCATTGTGACAAAAAGCTGTGTCAGGCTGCGTCTTAAACTGGCATCGCGGTAATTTCTGCAATGCTTGGCGAGTTTTTGACTGAGCGCCTTCAGCTCGTCCAGTGTCAGACTTTGCACCTCGGGGAGCAGGGCGTCGCTTTGTGATGTGTTCATAAGATCCGGCGGTTTTGGTATTTCGATTATGCCTAATCACGTCTGCAGCACGTTTCACCACGTGCCTTGAAAGACAGATGCAGTCTCTTGCTTAGGGCGCGATGAACTACGTCCTACGTTTTGGACTGCCCCCAATCGGGGCACCAGTTTTTGAGTTAGAACCGGTCCGCCACCGGCCGTGACAGGAAATAGTGTTCATCGGAACTTGATAGCACAGGACATCCGCTGACTAGACGCGTAAGTGTGACAATGCCCACCTTTCGCTTACACAAGTCAGCAGCAGCATCAAGTTGCTGAGGCATTTCAAGAGGAAGATGAATTAGGACGGGACGAGAAGTACCAATCTTCGTCCCGCCCAGCTTCGAGACTGGTTGCCCTGATAAAGCTCAGGCTCGTTGTCATACCAATCATCATCTTCTTCGTCCTCAGCCTCACCAGAAGTGAAAGCATCACTCAACTTCTGATCCCGCCCCTCATCACCCAGCTCTCTCATCGTGTAGAGGTTGGACAAACAGGCCAGGAAGACCCAATGATCATCATCACATTGCAGGAAAGGCCGATTACGAACTAACATTCAAACCGGACCACTCGATGGGGCAGGTCAAGTAGGCACCTCATAGTTCCGCCTCGTTTGTTTGGCTTTTCGCGCAGACACAGACATTGGGGGCACTCCCACTCGCGACGATCCCAGAGGTTCAATATATGTTTCGTCAGTTGATCTGGATTACGGCGATTTCGCTTTTCAGTGTGGGTACAACAGCCCCAACGAGCCACGCCGCATCCGCACCCGAAATCGATGCAGGTGTTCGCGCTACAGTCGACAAGTTCTTCTACCAGATCCGAGGCGCTCGCGATCTTGCTAACAAGTCCGTTGGAATACTTGTGTTCCCATCTGTGGTGAAGGCTGGATTTGGATTCGGAGGTGAATATGGAGAAGGAGCACTTCTAATTCGTGGCCGGACTGCTGAATTTTACAACACTATATCTGCCTCGATAGGCTTCCAACTTGGCGTCCAGGAGAGGTCCGTTATCATCATGTTCATGACGGAACCTGCACTCCAACAATTCAGATCGACCGCAGGTTGGAAAATCGGCGTTGACGGATCTGTCGCCATCATAACCGTAGGTGTGGGCGGATCGATTGACACAAACAAGATAACAAGCCCTGTTGTTGGATTTGTTCTCGACCCAAAGGGCCTCATGTATAATCTCACACTCGAAGGCTCGAAGATCACGCGTATCACTCGCTGATACTGATCGCTAATTGTTTCCTAGGGCTCACCTATCTTCCTAAACTGTACCCCACTAACACTCACGGGACACATCTAACACTTGCAGCTTGCTCATCGTATCGCTGCTGCTTCGCACCTAGCTTGGATAGTTACTCGCCTTGCAGCGAGTAGATATATTCGGCCAGCGCCAAGACACACGCATTGTCGAAAGTTTCAAAACCACAAATTCCAAAACAAGGAATGACTATGAATACGTATCCCAGAACATTTTCACATATTGGGATTTCCGTTCCCAATGTAGAGCAAGCAGTCGAGTTTTACAGCAAGGTTATGGGCTGGTATCAGATAATGGAACCTACTGTCATTACCGAAGAATCAGATACGCCAATAGGCCAAATGTGCATTGATGTTTTTGGCAAAGGCTGGGACTCTTTTAAAATAGCTCACATGTCCACTGGCGATAAAATCGGTGTTGAAATGTTCGAGTTCAAAAAAAATGAAAACCCCAAAGACTTTGAATATTGGAAGACGAGCACCTTCCATTTCTGTGTCCAAGACCCCGATGTAGAGGGTCTTGTGGAGAAAATTGTAGCGCATGGCGGCAAGCAGAGAATGCCTATTCGAGAATATTACCCTGGAGAAAAGCCATACAGAATGGTCTATGTAGAAGATCCATTTGGCTTAATATTTGAAATTTATTCTCACAGCTATGAGCTTACGTACTCACAAGGCGCCTACTAAAAATCCAATAAAACATGCAGGTCTCCAACATTCCGAAAACCGAGCGAGAAGCGGAAATACGGCCATGCGGTATGATCAATCAGCTCAATCTGTCCCATACTAGCCTGGCGCAGGTAATTTCGGCTTACTGCCGTCCTTCGGCGGCAACAGCGTGGGTGCTTCCTTGTTGGTTCTCAAGCTTTCAAGATAGGCAATGATATTGAGCATCTCTTCATTTGACAGATGCATGTCAGGCATCGGCGGGTGCGGCTGGATTAAGGCACCTTTGATGCGCTCGGCCGTCTGCCCCGGCCTGTTTGCGATGCTGGCAAATGACGGAGGACCCACTTGTGCAACTTCATCGTCGTTGTCGTTGATAAGGTGACAACCCTTGCATAATTTTTGAGCCAGCTCATAGCCCTCGACCGCGGAAGGTGGAGTTGCCATTTCCGCAGAAAACGCACTCTGGAAAGTCGTCCCCAGCGAAGCGAAGGCGAAACTCAAGAGACAGATCACTCGTACGCATCCGTTCAGCATCTTAAGGCTACCTGTTCCACTTTGCCATTCACGGCACCATGCTGGCCTGCCCCAACTGCGGCACCAGTTTCTATGTTAGAATCCGACCACTGTCGGCCAACCCGGACGCTGGCCGGAGCGCAGGCCAGGACGCACGCTGGCGGCAAGATCGCTTCGTGTGCCGGCGGTCGACATCCGCAAACCGGACCACTCGATGGGGGCTGGACAAGTTCCCCTGATCTACTAGTGCTACGCCAACTTATTCAGCTCACGCCCCAACCCAAGCCTCCTCACCACATACTTTTCAGAACACCGATGCAACCCCAAAACCGCTCATTATTGGATGCGCTCCACCACTCCCAAATTTCACCGGTGAAATTGCTCAGCCCACATCTGCATAAACTCATCACCTTTTCAATAAATGAAAATTAGCAGGAAGATTCATGTGGATAACTACCGCCTAAACTTCCCTAAATGCAGCGAATCTTGGGAATGTGAGCGGCAATACCGGTTCACGCGTTGGAGGGATTTAGGTGTCGATTGAATTTGCGACAACAGGGGCTCCCATGGCGTCGATGGATAAGAAACTCTCTGAGCTAAAAGCACATTTGGCTGGGCGTAGGCCCGATGAAACGAGACTAATTAAAGATCTCGAACAAGCTCTCACCCCTGGCGACAACCAGCCCCAGTGTCAAAGGCTACGTCAGCGGTACACCAATCAAAAGCAGCCCCCGAAAAAGACTTGGCTAAAACTTCGATCAAAGCGAACAGGCACAAGATCCGGAAGGCCTGGCGCTTTTCTGAGCATGACAGACGGCCGACCGCCTAAAGTATGAATTCAGTCTGATCTGCTTTTGGTCAAAGGGCATTGCCTAATTACTGGCCCAAACAGAGGGGCTTGGACAAGTGACCAATCAACCTCCAGAAATTTTTTGGAATCCTACTTCGCCTCCCTAAGGCTTTCGATAAACGCAATCAAATCGTCTTGGGTCTGCTGGGGTAGGATGAAGTTCGGCATTTCACGGTGTGGGGTCTTAAACCAGACCGATAAGGCAAGTGGGGTCATGCCAGGTGTATTCGCTATCTCGTAGAAGCTAGCACCCTGTCGCTCCGAGGCGAATTGATCCACATGATCGATGGCATGGCATTCGGAACAATTTTGCTCGGCCAACATGCGGCCTCTTTCAACGTCGCCGCTTGGCTGCGACATTGCAATCCCCGGAACGGAGATCAACAGTAGGCTAAATAGAAAAAAACGTACAACCATAAATCAATCCCAGCTTCGGCTTGCAGAAGAGGTTGGCGGCTATCAATAAAATGCTTTCTATACCGATCGAGAAATCGGTCCTCATCCGACCACGCGCCAACACTTTGTATCGGGTGACATGCCAAGAAACTTGCTGGCTTGGAGGTTCGCGAACAAGAGCCCAGATCCAGCATGTAAGATCGCCAGTCTCTCCATCAATGAGCACTTACCTAACGCAGCCTCACCACAACGAATTCAAATCGGCGTTAGACCTACTTCTCTAATAGGCTCATTTGGACTGCATTGTTGAGAGGTACTCAATCAGCGCCAGAATTCGTGCTTTAGCATACTCACGAGTGTCCTCGTCAGAAGAAAAGCCTGCATCCTCGTCTCTCAAAGGCCGAGCACGGAATTTGTCCCCCCACACTGGCATTTCCCGCGGGCCGTGAACAAGCACGTCTTCAGTGCCTTCAATGATCGCATAGACACGACCGACAGGAAAATTACCACCATTATTCTTCTGCAAAACGGTGAGATCTGAAGCGGGCTTTGTCAGAAATTGCGCAACCGGCCCATCACCTTCACCAGACGTTCCATGGCATTGGACGCAGCTATTCCGATATTCAAACTCGCCAAGGCTTTTAGCCTCCGTATCTTGTGAAATAACTCCTGAAATTAATATCGCGACAAACGCAGCAAAACTTTGCTTAAACATCTTCACTCGCTCCTCTGTAGCAACAAACGGACGCTGCTAAACGGTCGCGCAGTTAAGCGATCGCAGCAGAGAGGCGAGCGACAGGTTCAAGAAACTCGCCGCCTTCAGTATGAGCCGTCCGCTTCTGTTCACAGTCAAAAGGCAACCACACCTCACCAGCCTCTGCCATGACGAGCGTCAATGTGCAGTGCAACGTTTTTTTTTCGAGCGAGCCAGATCTGCTTCGCCCCAGCTAAAGCCACCTCAACACAGCGTTTTCAGAACACCCAAGCACACCCAGAAGCGCTCACCACTGAAAGCGTACCACCACTCCCAAATTTCACAGGCGTATTTGCTCAGTCCACATCCGCAAGGACGCATTGCCTTTTCACACCTTTCACAACGAGTTTGCTCAACCCACTCTCATGACTAGATAAATTTCACACTCAACGCCTCACTATTCACCCAGCTGATTATAAAATACTGCATGCGCACTATTTCACAATGGGTGTGCTCATAAGCCTGACCAAGAAAGCTAAGACGCTGACCAAACCTCAGATCAAACCCATCACTGGCTTGATCCAGCAGACACGCTAACCAGTGAGTAACCAGGCCATTTTTCTGCTGTCTGTGAGAGCAGGTCTGAGAGCTAAGGAGATTGCTGGCTTGACTTGGAAGATGGTGACCGATGCTGATGGCCAACTGAGCTCTGCAATTCATCTCAGAGACGTCGCAAGCAAGGGGAGATCAGGAAGAATAATTCGTCTCAACAAAGAGCTCAGAGGAGTCCTAGAATAGCTGCAGGGGGACCAAAGCCTCTCACCCTTTGTCATCACCACTGAGCGCTCTGAGAAGACTTCACCAGCATTCGTGCCTCCCACAACGACAGAGCTCTATGCTTTGAAGCATGATGACATTGCCCTTGAGACCGAGCCTAAGCGGCTCTTGGTGATCATCAGAAGTGGCAAGACAGGCTTCAGGATCACCAATACCATGTCAGGCGCGATCAATGCTTATGAGCAACTCAAGAAGCGCCACCCTGATGCAGGTGGAGACGACTACATCTTCTTGCCGCACTACACTAACCGCGCTACGGCAGCGCGCATCTTCCAGCGGCAATTCAATCTGCTGCTAGATCGCACTGGCCCGAAGCATGATCCCATGACGAGCTCCAACCGCAGCGCCTACAGCCTTCGGCACACAGCAATCTGCATGAGAATTATTCTCAGTCATGGCAAAGTGAACGTCTTCAACCTGGCCAAGAATGCAGGCACCAGCGTCAATCAGATTGAGCGCTTCTATGCCAGGCACCTTCCGCTATCACGCGAGGTGGCCAAGAACCTACAGAGCTTTGGAGAAGGGTGGGATCCATATTGGCTTTGCGCTCGAGCCCAAACTGTGACTATATGAGCGTTATCGCTTTTGCCGGACAACCGGACCGCTGCGCCATGGCACCGCCAACTGCACGTTCAGCCCCCTCCAAAAAATCGATAAAGAGAACTAATGCTCGCGTTCAAGCGCTGGCACAAGCTCGTTAGCAATAGTGGATTAGAAAAGGAAATTCCATGGATAGTGGCATTGTTAAATTCTACAATGATCAAAAAGGCTTTGGCTTCATAGCACCAGACAACGGCGGCAAAGATGTTTTTGTCCACGCAACAGCCCTTGAGCGCGCCGGTATTCACGGCTTGGCCGAAGGCCAAAAGGTATCATTTGACACTGAGGCAGATAGCCGCAGTGGTAAAATCGCAGTAGCGAACTTGCAGCTCAAATAGAGCCTCCAATTGCCCGCTGTCTGATCATACCCAGCCAGCTTGCGCAACACGGAGTTTTATCTTCGAGAGCCGCTCTCAAGCAGGGCGGCTCTTTAGCACTGAGTGTCCCGCCCGTAATATGTTGATCGGGACAGCAGGCGGCAGGGCCAGATGCATCAATGAATGAAAGGCATTGTCACATTAACAACTGTTGGCCGCAAGCGATTACAATGCGTGCCATTCTCAAGCTACCGCGGTCACCACTTGCCACGCCTTCATTGCCTCGGTCCGAAACTGCCGAAGTGTCCGACGTGAGATTAGATGACGCTGGACGTTGAAGGTATTGTAGATAGCGGCGTGTGCTGAAAGAAATCTCTGAGCTGAACCGGTTAATTTGAAACGTTGCATCCGTCGTTCTCTCTGTCGGATCGGCAGGTGTGAATTCTCGGCTCGGTTGTTACTTCGCCCGCCAGTTATCTGTTTGCCTTTCATCCCGAGAGCACCGAGCGCGGCGCTATAGACTGCAGCTCATCCGTCACGAGCGCAGTTGGAGCGAAGCCTTGTGCTTTGTGTAACTTGCGCATCAGTTTCAGCGCAGCTTTCTTGTTACGTCGTGATTGGACCAGGACATCCAGAACCTCGCCTTCGCAATCCACGGCAAGCCATAAATACATGGTCTTGCCATTGATTTAGATGAACATCTCATCGAGATACCAGCGCGTTCCCGCAGATGGATAAGACCTTCTCAGCCTTCTAGCCTAGGCGAGGCCAAACTTTACCGACCAGCGCCGGACAGTCTCATACGAAACATCGATGCCGTGCTCAGCAAGCAGATCCTCGACATCTCGAAAGCTGAGTGAGAACCGAAAACACAGCCAGACGGCATGCTGGATGATCTCGACTGGAAAACGGTGACGGAGATAGCAGAGATTGTGCATCGGCCACGAATACCACACGACCTCAATGCCAAGAATTACTGTGACAGCACCATCGCGACGCTAGCCCATTTGCTTCTCTTGCAACAAATGCCCCGCTGTGCGAGCTAAGCGCATTAAACATCGCGTTTGAATAACGGAGAGATGCAGAAATCCTTGGTAGGCGTCGAGGGCAGCTGGCTCGTCGTGTCAACGCCTGGTGTCTGTTCGATCGTATTCCATAGTCATCAAATCGGGCTGCTGGCTTATGAGACATCGGCCCGCAATCATTGAGTTGGAAACAGTGCTGGACTAGCCGAAACAAATTCCTGGAGACTGATAATGAGTTTGCGTCTGTCGTATCTCTTCGTGACGTTCCTTTGGGCCCTTACGTATCTAGTCCTACCCGAGACCTCGTTCGCGCAGGATCTGGGGGCCGACAAGGTTGGTCCAGAAGTTACTTCGCCCTCCAACAGCGGAACGAAGGTTGAGGCGAAACTGCCGCCTGAAGCGATAAAGCCCGGGGTCGGCATCGAAGAACTCGAATTCCGGTTGGTGCCGTTGACAAAAAGTGAACTTAAGCTGCTCGCCGAAGAATGGCTGAAGATCGTCAAGGCGAAGACCGAAGAGGTCATGGAAGCGCAAGTCGCGATCGCTAAGACAGAGGGCATGGTCGAGGATGCTACCCGGGAAAAATTGACGCGGATCGACAGCGAGCGGAAAGAGTTGTTTAAAAAGTATAGCTCCGTACTTAATGCGTGGGAGAAGAAAGGCGGTGACGAAAAAGCAATAGCGGACTACCGTGCCTATCGCAACTCCATCATTGTCGAGGAAACTCGAACAGCGGATTTCGAAACGCTGGTGGCGCGAGCTGTCTCATGGTTGACTGCACAGGATGGGGGAATCCAGCTCGCCAAGCATATAGGTGTAATTCTTCTCTCATTCCTGGGCCTTTTGATTGTGGCGGGAATTGTTCGACGGTTTGCCCAGCGGTGGATCGGCCATGTCCCGAACCTTTCAAAACTCCTACAGGCCTTTTTGATCGCGGCTATATACTGGATCGTACTCTCCATCGGCTTGATGGTCGTGCTCTCTGCGCTCGGCGTCGACATCACGCCACTCTTTGCACTGATTGGAGGCGCCTCCTTTATCACCGCCTTTGCCCTCCAAGACACGCTTGGCAACTTGGCCAGCGGGTTGATGATCATGATCAACCGGCCCTTCGATGAGGGCGACTATGTGGATGTCGGCGGAGTTTCAGGAACCGTAAAAGCAGTTAGCATTGTCGCAACGACCGTAACGACGCCTGACAACCAAGTCATCATAATCCCCAATAAGAATGTCTGGGGGAACATCATCACGAATGTTACGGCTAGCGATACCCGCCGTGTCGATCTTGTCTTTGGGATTTCGTACGATGACTCGATACCCGACGCGACTCGAGTGCTTGAAGAGACCGTCGCGGCTCATCCGCTTGTTCTGAAAGAGCCTGCGCCAAACATTCGCGTGAATGAACTCGCGGATAGCTCGGTCAACTTTATTTGCCGCCCCTGGGTGAAGACTTCCGACTATTGGACGGTCTACTGGGACTTGATGAGCCAGGTGAAAGAGCGCTTCGATAACGTCGGTATTTCTATCCCTTACCCGCAGCAAGACGTTCATGTCAGGCACGGTTCAGCGCCGCCAAGTTATACGGAAGCTGTCTCGTCGAGTCATGAAAAACAAAATATCGTTCAGGCTCATCCAGTATCGATATCGTCGGGGGACCAAGGGCAAGAAAGATCTGAACGCACTGATTAAGTAGACCACAGCTCAACAAGCTGACAATTCAGCCGAATGGACGGCGGCTAGAGCATCCCCAGCGAACTGGCGAACTTCACCGTGCTCAATCCGAGCCTGCACGAGATTGCCCTGGAAATAGCTTTGGATATCGGCATTCGGGGAAGCCTGCTGGAGGGGCGGGTTCAGCCCGCTCCGCCGCCGGAACAACGCGCTGAGCATTGTCCGCTTATGAGGGATGAGAAGACAACAGCAGCACATCCACCCACAAACAATCTCTCCTGCACGCACTCAAACCTGAAGGCGCAATGTTCTGCGCGAGATCAGATGGCGTTGAACGTTGAAGGAGTTATAGATCGCTGCATGTGTGGAGAGGAACCGTTGCGCCGAAGCGGCGTGCTTGAAGCGCTGCATCCGTCGTTCTCTCTGCCGTACCGGGAGATGCGAATTCTCGGACCGATTGTTGATCCGTCCGCCGGTGATGTGGCGAGCCTTCATGCCAAGGTCACTCAGTGCTGCGCCATACGATGGCAGTTTGTCCGTCACGACGGCGTCTGGCGAAAATCCCTGTGACTTGAGCAGATTGCGCATCAGCTTCATGGCCGCTCGCTTGTTGCGGCGCGATTGCACCAGAACGTCCAGGACCTCGCCCTCGCAATCCACTGCGCGCCACAGGCAAACGCTCTTGCCGTTGATGGAGACGAAGACTTCATCGAGATGTCCGCGCACATCAGCGCGTGGGTGCGCGCGTCTGAGTTTCCTGGCATAGGCCAAGCCAAACTTAACCGACCAACGGCGGACGGTTTCATACGAGACATCGATGCCGCGCTGAGCCAACATATCTCCACATTTCGCAGGCTCAGAGGTAAGCGAAAGTACAGCCAGACCGCTTGCTGTATTACATTAATTGGGAAGCGATGCCGACGATAGGAAGAACTGCTCATCGGACGTTGATAGCACATGGCGCCGGGCGACCCGGCGAGTTGGCGTGACAACACCCTACAGATCTTTGGAGAAGGGTAGTTCGTCAAGCCTTACGCGAGACCCTCTATGGTCCTAAAACTGTGCCATCGTTTGGTTGGAAGTGGGGAAACACATTCGAACAGCGCTGCTTGCGACGCCACAAGCAAGCTGCTTAGATCAACCAAATAGATGATCTCAAGCTCGACAGCAGCTCTGTCCCAAAGACTTTAATGACGGACAATCAACACATGTAAAGTTTTGGACATGAGCTTATTAAACACTGTCAGCATCAAATCCTTAAGTGAACAATTAAAAAAAAGCAGTTCGTGGTACGCCGCCGCCATTCGCCTTAAAAAAAGGGTGACCAGCCAGATTACCGGGGACACGCGCGAAGAAGAAATCGAAAACCTGTGCCGGAAATTCAACCTCCGTGCTGAAGAGAAGGAAGAGGTCACGGCGGCCCTGACCCGCATGATCGAGGCCAAAGAAGGCCAGCTTTTCTTTGATGACAAGATCGACGAGATTAATCGGGAATCATTCCATAAAGGGGCCCTACTCACCAACGCCGCGTTACAATTGCTAACTGTTAACCTGCTTAATCTCGGCATGGGGCTAAAAGCGGTTCTGGCCACGACCAATGTGGGGCTTGCGCTTTACGCCCACGGCCATTTGCACAAAGCTAAGAATGAACTACTCGCTGGCCCGATCAAGGTGCCGCCGAAACCGCAGGGTGCAGTGCCGAACCTGGACAGCTGGAATGTGTGGCACTGGCTCGTCGGTGGCAAAAGCAAAAAACAACTGAATGCCGAGCTTTCGTATACACAGCAGCATCTCGATTATTTCGAGGCAAGGGACAAAAGGGACTTGCCCTATAAAGCTTCTGCAAAAAGAGAATTTGTCTACGCCGCCGCTTATGCGGCCAATGCCGTCACACTTGTCATCGGCGCGTCACCGATCACCCATTATTTGATCGACCTGCCCGTGCTGGACGACACCCTGACCCTTGTCATTAACGGCGTGGCGGCCGTTGGCAATGCGGCGGCAGGTATATCCTCGCTGATCATATCAGGTAACTTGAATGCCGGCGCCAGCAAAAATCACTACAATCCGTCTGTGTAATTTGCGCCACGCCGCCGCCGTGGGAACGCCCCACCTGTCCTGTGAGTGCTGACGGGGAACACCCACCACCCAGCGCCGCCCTCTCATTTTGCGGTTACGATTGTCTTCACGTTGGTGAATTCGCGGGCTCCAAGTTCGCCCAATTCTCGACCGTAACCGGACAGCTTGACGCCTCCGAACGGCAGCCGCGGGTCCGACGCAACCATTGCATTAAAGAACGTCAGCCCCGCCTCAATCTCATTCATGCTTCGCTGCTGCTCTAAAGGATCTTGGGTCCACACGCTACTGCCAAGGCCAAAAGGAGTGTCATTAGCAAGTTCAATCGCGTGATCAAAGTTTTCAGCGCGCATCAGCACGGCAACCGGACCAAATAACTCCTCGCGGTAAGCTGGCACATCAGACGGCACGTCCGCGAGCACAGTCGGCGCATAAAAATTCCCGTTTCGGCTATTGGGTGCGCCTCCCGTTAAAGCGCGTGCACCGCCAGCGATCAACTCATTGACCTGTCGTTCAATCGATTGAGCGCCGTCTTCCGTAGCGAGCGGGCCAATCTGCGTCGCTTCGTCCATCGGATCACCGACCACAAGAGATTCCATCGCCGCAGTGAATTTCTCCGCGAAGGCATCGTAAACATCACGATGGACAATGAACCGTTTGGCGCAGACGCAGCTTTGACCGTTATTCACGGTGCGCGCCTGCACACCCGTTGCAACCGCCTTGTCTAAATCTGCGGTGGGCAGCACAATGAATGGGTCGTTGCCGCCGAGTTCTAAAACACACTTCTTCAAGGCCGCGCCGGCAGCAGCACCGACGCTCGCGCCAGCGCCTTCGCTTCCAGTAAGCGTCACAGCAGCGATGCGAGGATCCCGTATGACGTCCGCTACCTTTGACGAGCCGATGAGGAGTGTTGTGAACACGCCTTGGGGCAAACCAGATCGCTGCATAATATCTTCGATGGCCAGCGCACACTGAGGCACATTTGACGCGTGTTTAAGAACCATTCCGTTGCCAGCCATCACCGCGGGCGCGAGGCAGCGAAACACCTGCCAGAATGGGAAATTCCACGGCATCACTGAGAGCAGGATACCCAGCGGCAGATATCGAAGTTTGCTATCGGACTCTGTCGCGATCGGCTGGTCAGCAAGAAGTCGGGAGCCGTTGTCGGCAAAATACCGACAAGTCGAAGCACACTTTTCGACTTCGGCGACGCCCTGCTTGAATGGCTTGCCCATTTCCAGGGTCATCAGCCGTGCCCAAGCCTCTTTTTCCGACACCAGGATTTCGGCGGCTTTCCGTAGCGCAGCGGCACGGTCTTCGAATGACGACCCTCGCCATTCTTTGAATGCCGTGTGGGCGCGTTCGAGTTTCTGTTCGACTTCTTTTGGCGACAACTCATCGAAGGTCGCCAACACAGTGCCGTCAGTCGGATTGATGCTCTTGAAGGCCATTTCTTTATTCGCTCTCGATAACAGGTTTGCCGGTCAAGCTGCGTCGATTGCAGCGAGCACAACCACGCCGATTGGCACATTTAGATGCTCGGTGATTGTTGCTCGATAATTTTTGTAGTGCTCCGTCTCACGGTGATATTCGAGCGCGGCTGCATCTTTATATTTTTCAAATAGGTGGAACGAGAGCATGCCATCAGGCCCATTTTTTCGCTCGTAAAGATCGTAAATTTCGTTGCCGGGCTCCTGGCGGGTTGGGCCGACCATTCCCTGCAATGTCTTTTGAACCGTCTCTTCTTGTCCCGGTTTGGGTTCGAAGGACGCGAAAACAAGTACGGGATCGTCTGCCATTTTTTTCTCCTCAGCAGGTGTCTTGACGGAACATAATGGTTATTATAGCCTGTCATGACAACTAAGACAAGTATGATCACCGGCACAAACGTGAGGTTAGTGAGCTATGCCAGCAATCAACCCAATTCCCGACGCGATGAGCGTCGTCCTCGTTCAATTCTCACCCGATGCGGCAGCTGATGCGGACGGCGTGAAGCGCAACATTGAAACAATTTGCCAGTATGCAGATCGTGCCGCTTCAGGGTTCCCCGGCGTCGATCTTATCGTCTTCCCCGAGTACTCCACCCACGGTTTCGCCTTCGACCCTTACGGGACGCATTTGAAGCTCGCGTCGACAATTCCCGGTCCTGAGACCGAGATTTTTGGCAAGAAGGCGCGTGAGCTTGGGGTTTGGATGTGCGTATCGGTCGTTGAGAAGGCCGACGACCCAAACAACAATCCGCACAACGCCATGGTCATCATCAACCCAGATGGTGAAGTCGCGATGAAGTATCGCAAGATGATGCCGTGGTGCCCGAAAGAACCCTGGACGCCAGGCGAGACCATGAATGTTTGTGATGGACCAAAGGGCTCGAAAATCGCGATCACTCTTTGCTCCGATTTCGATTACCCGGAAGTTTCGCGTGAAGCTGCATGGAAGGGCGCAAATGTTATCCTTCGGCCGTCCAAATACATGTATCCGTGGGATCATATCTGGGACATCACCAACCAGGTTCGCGCCTACGAAAACCAGGCCTATGTCGTAGCCGTCAATCACACTGGACAGGATCATTCTTATTCGTATTTCGGTCGCTCAATGGTTTGCGACTTCGACGGAAATATCGTCTGCAAGATGGGCGATACAGAAGGCCTGACCAAAGTCGACATTTATCCGCAGCTTGCTGAAGCCGCGCGCGATACGCGCTCGTCGAACAACTATCTCTACCAGCTCAAGCATCGCGGATACACTGGCGTGCCTCCGCACGGCGTGACGGAAAATCCGTTCACGGTTTACAGCGAATGGGACAAGATTCCAGATCGCTGGAATACTGGGCCTTCAGCTGAGGCGGAAGCGGTATCTGAAAAAGGTCGCGCGAGCCTTGCCAAGGCCACTAACAACCGCGAAGCGGCCGAGTGATCGAACACTGCTGGATGGAGCGGCAGCGCTCGCTCCACCACATCTTGTTGGTCGCGGCACCCGACACAGAATAGGGGTCGCAAATTTAGCGTTGGGAGGAATAGCGTTATGAGAGTTATTGGCCTACCTCTGCTGATTGGAGCCCTCGCCATTGCGGGGCCCATGACTGTAGCAGCCGGCGACTATCCAACAAAGCCCGTCACAATGACGATCACCTTCAAGCCTGGCGGAGCAGCCGATATCGCAGGCCGACTTTCCGCGGCGGTGGCTGCAAAGAAGCTTGGCCAGCCCATTTCAGTCATCAACAAACTCGGTGGCGGCGGCTCGATCGGCTTCGACTATGTCGGCAAGCAGAAGCCAGACGGCTACAATATTGGTTGGCTGTCAGCCTCAATTCTTACGACGACGCTTTTGGGGAAGCTCCCCTACGACTACTCGCATTTTGATTACGTGTGCGCTGTGACCTTCGATGCAACGACAATAGCGGTCAAAGCGGACTCGCCCTGGAAGACGTTGCCAGAGTTCATTGCGGCAGCGAAGAAAAACCCAAAGACGATCAAGCTCGGCCACGCTGGCATAGGCAGCTTCACCTATATGGTTGGCTCGACGCTGATGAAGACGGAGGGCGCAGACGTTGTCTACGTCCCCGTTGGCAAACGTCGGCTGCCGTCTCTGCTCAGCGGAGAAGTTGATGCGATTTCAGTGCATCCTCCAGAACTGGTTGCCAGCGTCCGCTCCGGTGACGTCCGCCTGCTCGCTATTTCGTCGCCAAAGCGCATCGACGCATTCCCAGACGTGCCGACATTTGCAGAGCTGGGAATCAAAATCGACTTTCATCAATTCCGCGGGGTCTTTGTCCCTAAAGGCACGTCGCAGGAGATCAAGCAGAAACTCTCCGACGCCTTCAAGGAGGCTCAGAACGATCCCAAGCTGATCGAAGCAGCAAAGCAGCGTGGCTTCGGGATCAACTTCATCGGCGTTGACGAGTTTCCCAAGTATGTCGCCGACCAAAACGCGCTAATTAAGAGCGTCATCGACGCACAAAAAAAGTAGGTGAGCTCAGCTCACTTCAGTGAGGGGCGCAGAACTGCACCCCTCTCCATTCCGGGCCTCGTGCAAGGGTGCCAAACATGGCAGCTCGAATTGCCTTCCCCGCGGTTATTGCGCTTCTTGCCTTTATGTATGGCTGGATCGCACTGAGCTTCCCGTCGATGTCTCTTGACGAGGGGTTTGGGCCCGGACTCTTCCCTGGAGTCATTGCGGCAATTGTCGGAGTGCTCGCGCTCGCTGAGGTGCTCATTCAGTCAATGAGTGCTTACCGTTCCAACAGTAGTGGTCCGGCCCAGAGTGACATCCCACTCGTGAGCATTTCGCTGCGCGAGCTGGTTGCTACGTGCCTGCTTGTGGTCCTCGTCGTTGCAACCGTTTTTGCAATTCGCCATGTCGGTTTCGTTCCAGCAGCCAGCGGTCTTGTTTTCGCACTGTCGCTGGCAATGGGAATGCGGCCGATATGGGTGTCTGCGCTGGCATCGATCGCGATCGCGCTCTCAGCACACCTCATCTTCTCCGGGCTATTCGGCCGCGTATTGGCTTTCTAGCGTTAAGTTACGGGAGAATTGCCTTGGACCCACTACTGAACGGTTTGATCGAAGGGCTTCAGCCATTCACGCTCCTGCTGACGGCCGTTGGCGTCGTGTTGGGGCTGGTTATTGCTGCTATCCCCGGACTGACCGTTTCGCTCGCTGTTGTCCTCCTGCTTCCATTTACATTCTATCTGCCTGCGAGCCCCGCTCTTGGGATGCTGATCGGCGTGTTCGTGGGCGGTATGGCTGGAGGGGCTATTTCCGCAATACTCCTCAATATTCCAGGTAACCCCGCGTCAATCATCACGACACGCGACGGCTACCCAATGGCAAAGGAAGGGCGTGCGGACGTTGCTCTGGGAATTGCATTCCTTTCGAGCATCCTGGGAGGAGCTTTCAGCCTTCTTGTCCTTTGCCTTGTTGCGCCGCAGATCGCCAAATTCGCGTTGCTGTTCGGAGCTGCCGAGCAAGCCATGCTTGTCCTGCTCGGCCTGACGTTGGTCGCAGGTTTTTCGGAAGGATCAATCATTCGCGGTCTCATTTCGGCAGGTCTTGGCCTTGCCATAGCAATGATCGGTTTGGATCCTATTACGGCATCTGCACGGTACACATTCGACACTGTTGAGTTACAGCAAGGCATTTCCTTCATTCCTGTGATGATCGGGATGTTCGCCCTGCCAGTCGCGATCCAGACCCTGGCGCGGACAGGCGATAACTCTTTGCCCCCACCAATTCCCGTTGCCAACGCCCAGCTCGGAGTGCGTCAAGCTATTGCGTCCATAAACCAGCTATGGGGCTGTATTTTTCGATCATCGGCAATCGGCACAACGATCGGCGCAATACCCGGAACGGGAAGCGCGATCGCCGCCATCCTTAGCTACCAATATGCTGAGCGGTTTTCCAAGAACCGCACGGTCGAGTTTGGAAAAGGTCATCCTGAAGGAATTGCAGCACCTGAAGCAGCCAATAGCGCACTGACCGGCGGCGCGCTTATTCCAATGCTCATCCTCGGAATACCAGGTGACCCGGTCACAGCGGTCATGCTTGGCGCACTCCTGATCCAGGGTTTGACCCCGGGCTTCACCTTGTTCCGCGACAGTTCTGAAATTGTCTACGGGCTGTTTGCATCATTCGGGATTTCTCTTGCCCTCCTCACGATCATCAGCTTGTTGGGCATTCCATTGTTTGTAAAGGTCATCCGAATTCCAGCACGCGTTCTGATGCCGACAATTGTGCTGTTTTGCATCATTGGCTCCTATGCGCTGCAGAATAGTGTGCTTGATGTTTGGGTCATGCTTTCAGCGGGCGTGCTGGCCTACTACATGCAGCGGTGGAATTACCCAATCCTTCCACTTTTGCTGGCTCTGATCCTCGGCAAGATCTTCGAGACCCAATTTCGCATGTCGCTGATCATTGCGCTTGGCGACCCACTCATCTTCTTGAAAAAACCAATCAGCCTGACCTTTGTCGTTCTGTTCGTCTCCTTCCTTGTTTGGACGGTTAGGAGGGAGTTTCTGGATGCCCAGAACAGTGACAGGTCAGCCGTATCGACGTCTTCACCAGCTTCCGGCAATGAACACGAGGTAAAAGGAAAATGACTGTCACCGCTCTTGCAGATAACAAAGCCGACATTGAGGTGCTCCATTACATCAATGGAGAATGGACAGATGGCGACAGCGGATCGTCAACACCAATACTCAATCCGTTCAACAACAAAGAAATCTGCAGCATTTCTCCTGCGAGCAGCGACCAGGTCGATCAAGCGGTGAAGGCCGCTCACGCTTCATTCAGAAGCAAAGAATGGCAAGGCATGACGGGTCGTGAACGGGGCAAGTTATTGTTGCGGGTTGCCGAGCTCCTGAGGCGCGACCTCGAGACATTCGCTACTCTCGAAACTATGGACACCGGTATCCCGATCCGCGAGACGCGGATGGAGGTTTCAACGTCCGCTCTTCACATGGAGTATTTCGCAGGTTTTGCCGGCAAGATTGAAGGCAGATATCAGGACCTGGGAAGCCGCTACAATTTCACCAGACGCGAACCGTTTGGCGTTATCGGTCAAATCGTACCCTGGAACACTCCGCTCAAACTTATGGCTCGCGGTTTTGCTGCGGCGGTCGCATGCGGCAACACGATGGTTATCAAGCCATCTATCGTTGCGCCACTCAGCATCTTGCGATTTGCCAAGATTATCGATGAGGCAGGCTTCCCGAAGGGGTCGATCAGCATTCTGACCGGCAGCGGCCGAACAGTCGGCAAGGACATTGTCGAGCACCCGAATGTCCGCAAGGTCATCTTTACCGGCGGTACGGAGGGAGGTCTTGAGATTCTGCGCCAATGCGTTCCAACCGTCACGCCTGCCGTGTTGGAACTGGGAGGCAAGGGCCCGATCATCGTCTGCGAAGATATCGATTGGGACGAGGCTATTGATGGCGTACTGACGCAGGCGTTCGCTCGTAAAGCAGAGGTATGTTTTGCGGGGACACGGCTGCTTATTCCACAGAAAATGCATGACAAGTTTGTGGCCGACTTGGCGGCAAAGGCAGCGCGGATCCCAATGGGTAATCCGCTAGACGGGAAGACACAACTCGGACCTCTAATGACAGCGGATCGCTTGGCCTCCATCGCAAGTGATGTGAAGGCGGCTGAGGCAGCCGGGGCAACAATTTACTGCGGCGGGAGCAAAGTCACGACCCCTGGCCTAGAAGATGGCAACTTCTTCCCTCCCACGATCCTTACGAATGTGACCCCAGACATGGCTGCATCACGCGAGGAGCTGTTCGGTCCTGTGTTGTGCGTTACGACTTACAAGGATTTGGACGATGCTGTATCAATGGCCAACGACTCTGAGTTCGGGCTCGCGTCGTATGTCTGGTCAAACGACATTCGCAAGAGCAGCCGACTTGCCAACCGGCTTAAATCCGGGAACGTCTTCATTAACGCATATGGCTACCAATCCGAAATTCCATTCGGCGGCTACAAGATGAGTGGCATCGGTCGGGAGCATGGACCAGAAGCCATGCACGAATACACACAGGTCAAGAGCGTAACTGTCGGAATGGAGAGGTTCCAATCTCGGTTCGACATCTAGTCTCGAGACAAAGAAGGATTGGATGACGAATTGGACCTGATTAGCCGTAAATCCGATGTGCCTCTCTACGTCCAGCTAATGGAAACGCTTGAGGATCGCATTCGCTCCGGCGGACTGCGAAGCGGCGATATGGTGCCTAGCGAGGCGGCGCTGGTTGAGGAATTCAAGGTCAGCCGCATCACCGTCCGCCAGGCACTGTCCAACATGGAGCAACGCGGACTCGTCTACCGGCGTCGTGGCCGAGGAACGTTCGTTAGTGCTCCTCAGGTCAGCCAAAAATTAAATCGCGAAGCTAGCACCATCATTGAAGCGCTGCGCTCCCGCGGCATCGAACCGGAGGTCCGCATCCTTGGACTTGAGCAGATCGAAGCTCCGCTGGGTGTCTCGACCATGCTTGGCCTCCTAGAGGACCCGATCGTTACTCGGTTGCGCCGCGTGTATCTTCACGAGGACGCGCCTCTGGCCCTTGTCGACCTCTTTTTGCCACTTGCAATGAGCGGCGTTGCGGAAGTCTTGAGCCAGGAAGATCATCTCAAGGAAACGACCTATTCGGTATTTGAGAAGGAGATGCACATAGCAATTAAAGAGGCCAAGCACATCATTCACAGTACGCCCTTGGAAGCAGATGTTGCCGAGGCTCTAAACGTGCCGCCCGACTCAACGTGCCTCTCCATGGACCGCATCACGTATGCGGAAAATGGCAGCGTGCTGGAACTTATGACCTTCTATTACCCAACCGACAGCTTCCAGTTTGAGATCACGCTACCGCGCAACGAGCAGCACATTTCTTACAGGGTTTCCGAGAAATTGGGCAAAGCCTAATCGAGCAGCACAGATTCTGAGAGACGCACACCATGGACCTAAAGATAGACGGAAAAGTTGCCATCGTGACCGGTGCAAGTGCTGGCGTAGGCGAAGCGATTGCTCGCGAATTCGCGGCTGCTGGCGTCAAGCTTGTTTTGACGGCGCGCGGCGCAGACCGCTTGAATGCAACTTCGCAAAAGCTACGCAACGAGACCGGCGCAGACGTCGTCGCAGTTCCGCTCGATGTCACCCGCGCGGAGGCAGGCGAGCAACTCGTTGAAGAAGCCACAAAGAACTTTGGTGGCGTCGACATTGTTGTCAACAATGCCGGCCGTGCCCATCCCGGTGGTCTCATGGAGAATGATGATGAAGCTTGGAAGGAGATGGAAGACATTAAGTTGCACGCGATGATCCGTCTTAATCGCGCTGCAATCCCCGTTATGCGCGAGAGAGGATGGGGCCGGATCGTCAATATGTCTTCGGTCGGCGGGATTTATCCGAATCCAAAGCTTTTGATTTCTCACGTTCTCAGCGCGGCCATCAACAATTTGACGCGGGGGTTGGCGCTCGAAGTCGCTCAGCACGGTATCCTTGTCAACGCAGTCGCGCTTGGTGCGATCCGCACGGAAAATTGGGAAGAAAATATGCTCCCGAAAGTGCGGCAGACACGACCTGACTTGGCTGACTTGGACGATGAAGATTTAATCGCACGTGTTGGTGCCGAGTACACGCCTGTAGGTCGCTTCGGGACGTCAGAAGAGATCGCAGACATCACCGCGTTTCTTGCCTCGGACCGCAACGGTTTCGTGACCGGCTGCACCATTGAGGCATCCGGTGGCGCAGAGCGCTTCTTCTGACCAAGGAGATTCCAGCCCGATGAAGTTCTGCATATTTGGCGCTGGTGCGATCGGTGGTTATCTCGCCGTCGAGCTCGCGCTTGCCGGTCATGAGGTGTGCGCAATCGCTCGCGGGGCGCACCTTGAGGCGATGAAAGAAAACGGTGTGCGGCTTTTGATCGATGGCCAGGAACGGCACGCCCGGTTCCCGGTGAGTGACAAACCCGCAGATTTTGGACACCAGGACTTTGTCTTATGTGCGCTGAAGGCACACCAGGCTGCCGAAGGCGCCGAGGAATTCTCACCACTGCTAGGTCCTGAGACAGCTGTAGTTACCGCGATGAACGGAATCCCGTGGTGGTACTTTTACAAGCACGGGGGGGCATACGAAGGCCATGTCCTCAAGTCTGTCGACCCTGGTGGCAGGCAATGGAAACTCATCGGACCAGAGCGCGCAATTGGTTGTGTCGTCGATCCAGCCTGCGAAGTTATAGAGCCTGGCGTGATCGAGCACCGTGAATTCAAGAGATTTACCATTGGCGAGCCAGACCGAACACGTTCGGATCGCGTGCAAAAGCTATCCGCCGCCCTAACCGAAGCAGGCTTTGAAGCGCCCATTCGGGACGACGTGCGTTGGAACGTCTGGCTGAAGCTTTGGGGCAATGTCTGCTTCAACCCGGTAAGTGCGTTGACGCACGCAACGCTGGATCGTGTGACGAGCGAGCCATCCCTACGCGAACTTTGCAAAACCATGATGTATGAGGCCAAAGCCGTATCTGAGGCACTCGGTCTCGAAATCCCTGAAGAAATGATTGAACGTCGCCTCAACGCGGCGGGTTCGGTCAAGGGACACAAGATCTCGATGCTGCAAGATTTGGAACGCCACCGCAGCCTCGAACTCGATGCACTCGTTACAGCAGTCCAGGAACTCGGGTGCCTAACCAATGTAGCTACGCCTGCGATCGATATCGTGCTTGCAATGATCCAAGAGCGGGGCCGTCAAGCTGGCCTCTACGATGGCTGAGCGCCTGATTATCCATCCTATCTTTCCGCAGGAACCTTCTTCCCTCGAATGCCGGCCTGTTCCCCGTCAGCACTCCTATTCGTGTGAATGTCTGCTTTGGGTCTTGGCCGTGTGAAAAGGCTCCAGACGAGAGGTGCGTAGTTCGGCTGGCGTCGTGAAGCGCTAGGTCAGCATTATTTGGGCCCATGGCGGTCTATGTGAAGCCCCATTCAGCACTCTGAGCGCTGAGCGGCAGATTAGAAAGAGGTTGGGTTCGTTATCTTTCAACGTTGGCCAAGCCAATGTTGGTCTGCGCTGCCAGGACGACGCTCATTCCTGTCAGTCATCATCTCCCTCCTCGGGGTTACGATGAACCGGAAAGTCTCTCTTACGCAATCAGCTCAATCTGTCCCGTGAGTGCTGACGGGGAACATCTCATCTCTCCTAGCCTCAAGACTGGTTGTCGTCATAAAGCTCAGGCTCGTCGTCATACCAATCATCATCTTCTTCGTCCTCAGCCTCACCAGAAGTGAAAGCCTCTCTCAACTTCTGATCCCGCTCCTCATCATGCAGCTCTCTCATCGTGTGCACATCGCTCAAACAGGTCAGGAAGAACTCAATGGTTCTCATCCATTAAATGACAATAATCCCGATAGGGCGACCGAAGCACGGTATCAGTTCAGATTTCCATCCAGGCGAGTTCCGCTCGCTGGCCTTCTGCTACACGGTGCCTCAGAATGTTGCTTCACTGGAAGCTGCGGGATTCCATAGGTGACCCATCGAGTGACATGCTTGGAGCGATGGAAAGAAGAAGGAAGAGGGCCAAGCCGTGGGAACGTTCAGCCTTTGGCACTTGCTAATCGTAATCGGCCTAATCGGAGGCGGAGTCATCTTCATACTGAACACCAATCGATTATTCAGCTCCGGCTTCAA
Source organism: uncultured Alphaproteobacteria bacterium (assembly GCA_963753045.1). Classification (GTDB taxonomy): domain Bacteria; phylum Pseudomonadota; class Alphaproteobacteria; order Rhizobiales; family Hyphomicrobiaceae; genus Filomicrobium. Next base: position 18,597 of record CAVWAT010000008.1, on the reverse strand, counting down.
GAAAGAGGGTTCGACTCCCTCAGCCGATTACTCAAAGCTCAAAAGTGCCGAGGACACAGAGACAATCCTACACGCATACGAGCACGTACGCGGCGGAGAAATATGGGTCAATCGACATATTCGGGAGCTGCCGTACGACAAAGAGACCATCAAGAAGGCCATCAAGGATGCCCTGCTAATTGAACCGGATAAAAAAAAACAGACCGATCTTGCAGAGGCTTACGGCGAACTCGCGTTCTTCCAAGACGCGGAGGAATGTCTGGCGCGTGGGATCAGCGTCCACGATGCCGCTTTCGAAGAATTCGAACAACTCTCGGAAGAAGTGCGCACGGAGGCCAGCCGTAAAGCGATCACGGAGATCCACCGTAACGCGATCAATTACGTAAACGAGCAGGCTTCCAAGGCCACTATACTCGGCTGGTGGGCTGGACTTGGATGGTATGCCTACAGCCACGGAGCCGGTGACCTTCACTTTTTCGTCTGGCTCATATTGATCTTCGGCGGAATGGCCGTGGCTTCGAAAGTGATCGGTGGCGGGGTCGCCATCCTACTCGCTATTTTGACGCGGATCGTTTACGGAGATCCGGATGCTACGCCCGCGCTTATTGGGTGGGGTGGGCTTATTTCGCCCATCATTGCATTCTTTTGCGCTTCCCTAGTTATTGGTGTCGTGAAGAGCATTCTGACATCGATGTAGGCCGTCAGCAATCGCGATGTAACCACCGGCGCAATACTCGGCCAGTGAAGCGGCGGCTTGGTGCGGCTGCGCCGGTGGTTACAGATAAACGTGTTAGGCGCTTGGTCTGCTGGTGGGTTATACTGATGTACGCGCCCGAGGCCGATGCTCGCCAATAACGAGTACTGCGCCATCGGGACGTGGAGGAAAAAGGAGAGCTTTATGATAAAACGTTTTTTGATGACTACAAGTCTGCTTTGCGGGATTGCGGTGATGCCCGCTTTTGCTGAAGACCGTCCCTCACCCAAAGGACCAGCAAAGACGATGGGCGACGAAGGCAAGCTTCCCGCTACAGCAGCCGGCAGTGGCGAACTCCGAAAATGAACCCCAAGTAGGTCGTGCCCGGCTGGGAAACTAGCTGTTCACCGGCTTAAAATCACTGGCCTGCTCCCCTGAGACGGTACCATTCTGATTGAGCGAATCCGGCTATTTCGAACCTCAGATGAGGAGACGATGGAATGGCACGGAAGCGGTACACGACGGAACAGATTATCGGCATGTTGCGGGAAGCCGGAGTAAAGCTGAGCCAGGGTGAGACAGTGGGTGTGATTTGCCGAGGCTTGGGCATTTCGGAGCAGAGTTATTATCGATGGCGCCGGGACTACGGCGGTCTGAAGCTTGATCAGGCAAAGAAGCTCAAGGATCTGGAGCGGGAGAACGAGCGGCTGAAGAAGGCGGTCTCTGAGCTGACGCTCGACAAGTTGATCCTGAAGGAAGCTCTTGAGGGAAAATACTGAGCCCTTCCCGAAAGCGAGCGTGCGTGACCCGCGTGCGCTCGCAGTTGTCGGTCTCCGAGCGACGCACCTGCCGGGTTGTGGGACAGTCTCGCACAACGCAGAGACGCCAGCCTAAGATACGCAGCGACGAGAAAAGGCTGACTGCCGCAATCATCCGTCTTGCCAAGCGGTACGGCCGCTATGGCTATCGGCGGGTGACGGTGCTACTGCGCGCTGAAGGCTGGAAGGTGAACGTCAAGCGGGTGCATCGCATCTGGCGGCGGGAAGGGCTCAAAGTTCCTAAGAAGCAACCCAAGCGCGGTCGGCTTTGGCTGAACGACGGTTCGTGCGTGCGGTTGCGGCCAGAGCGGCCGAACCACGTGTGGAGCTACGACTTCGTTCACGATCGCACCCAGGACGGCCGTCCGTTCCGAATGCTCACGGTCCTTGACGAGTTCACGCGCCGTTCAATGGCGATTGTCGTCGCACGACGACTGCGTTCGGACGATGTGGTGCACTGTCTCGCTGATCTCTTCGTCGAACACGGCCCGCCGGAACATATTCGTTCCGACAATGGGTCTGAGTTCATCGCGAAGAACGTGCGAGGCTGGCTTGCTCGGATCGGTGTCAAAACGCTTTACATAGAGCCAGGAAGTCCATGGGAGAACGGCTATTGCGAGAGCTTCAACTCGAAACTCAGAGACGAGCTGCTGAACATGGAAATCTTCACAACGCTCCGAGAAGCCCAGGTGCTGATCGAGCAATGGCGACGCCATTACAATGCGGTCAGGCCGCACTCTTCGCTCGGCTATCAGCCCCCAGCACCGGAAGCGATCTTGCCGACAGCATCTGAACTGACCTACGCTACGCTCCGGCCAACCCAGATGCTGGCCGATGGCGGCCGGAATTCTAACTTAGAAACTGGTCCCGTGATTGGGGGCAGGCCAAAGACTCGAATTGATCTTGCTCGCAAGACTATCGATCGAGAGTCCTTTGGACATGAGTTCAACTCCAGATTTTTTACCGGTAAAAATACTCCTTGTAGCGATTTTCCCTTAGCGGAGCCCGCTCTAAGCCCCGCCAAATCAAAATCGGTTCAGACACAATCATGGCTTTGCCACCTCCTCCTGAAAACGATAAATGGACAAGCTCTATGATGCTTCAATCAGAGAACGGACTGGAAGATAAGCTGGAGCGGAAGGGTCACTTCGAAAGTGGTTATCCACCAACAATTGCGTGATAGGTAAATCAGCCTGCAGCAGTTCGAGACCAAGACGTCAAAGAATGATCCCGACACACAACACAATTCAGTATTCCGCGACGCCTGTTGTCACTTACGCAATCATTGCATCGTGTGCTGCGGCCTTTCTATATCAGCTGTCGCTTCCTTCCTCCGGAGGGCAACAATTCCTGATCGACAACGCCCTCGTTCCGGCACGCTACACTGATGGTGCCTGGGCCAATGAGCATGGCCTGTCGCGCAGTGACGTCCTACCTTTTCTAACGTCGATGTTTTTGCACGGCGGCATCCTGCACATCTTCTTCAATATGTGGACGCTTTGGATTTTTGGGCCGGCACTGGAAGATCGCCTCGGCCATTGGCGCTTCGCACTCCTCTATCTTCTCGCCGGCTTTGCTGCCGGCCTGGCGCACTTCGTGTTCAACTTCTCCTCCGCCATTCCGGCTCTTGGCGCATCTGGTGCGATCGCCGGCGTCATCGGAGCTTACGTCCGGCGCTTTCCTTATGCCTGGATCAATGTCCTGCAACCAATCGGACTGATGCCGCTATTCCTCTTCATGCCCGCCTTGATGTTTGCGGCCATCTGGTTCGCAACGCAGTTCTTCCAAGCAGCGGGCTCAACGCTATCGCCCGGTGCAGGAGGCGGCGTCGCCTGGTGGGCGCATATCGGCGGCTTCATAATGGGATGGTGGCTCATACGCCGCTTGGCACCCAGCGCAAATCCAGTCCAGGAACAACAAGCAGCAACTGAGTCATTGCTCTGGCCGTGGCGAGAAACAATGCGCTGGTGGTTGTGGTGGTTGCGTCGCGGTCGCTGAACGACGGCAAACTGAGCACATCAGGTTGCTAGTAAACTCCCACTGCAAGCGACACTTCATCCGATATCCGCTTTCGGGGTGAAGCGGAACATGTGCGAGCTGCATCTGTCTGACCACCGCCTGGTCCGCTTTGATCAATAAGCGGACTTCGTGGAGCCGCGTCTAAACCAGCGAGCGCCGAGATTCTCTCCTCCGGTCTCTCGTTGAGCGCTTGCCAAATAGGTCGCTTGATAAACGTGTTGGACGTTTGGTGTGCTGGCGGATTACACTGATGCACGCGCCCGAGGCCGATGCTCCCCAATAACGAGGTCTGGGCCATCGGGACGTGGAGGAAAAAGGAGAGCGCTTAAATGAAACGTTTTTTGATGACCATGAGTTTGCTTTGCGGGATTGCGGTGATGCCCGCTTTTGCTGAAGACCGTCCCTCACCCAAAGGACCAGCAAAGACGATGGGCGACGAGGGCAAGCTTCCCGCTACTGGAACAGTGGGTGGAAGCGTTCCTGAAATGGGTGCAACGGCTCCCGCCGAGATTGGCGAGCGCAAAAGGATGGGCGACGAAGGCAAGCTTCCCGCTACAGCAGCCGGCAGTGGCGCAACTCCGAAAATGAATCCCAAGTAGGTCGTGCCCGGCTGGGAAACTGAGCTGTTCACCGGCTTAAAAGTCACCCAACAAGATCAGACGACAACCGGATAGGGCTGCCGGCGGACCGGCGGCCCATTCTAGGAACGCGGGCATGTGAGTGAACAACAATTCAGCGCTGGATGCCAACGAGACTACGCACTCACTAGCGGCTCAGCTTTCTACGGATGCCCAGGAGGGTTTGCCCTCTGGCGACACGTAGCCACCACACCTAAACAGCCACTTCGGGTGCTACGAGGACGTCATGACAACGAGACGATAGTTCACCTAGTCCGTTGTGGCAGCGAGTGCCGTCTTCGTCGTAGTGTTGTATCTATCCTCACATCCTTCCATTGCCGCTGAACATTTGAAGGTCCTTAAGCATGTCAACGGATTACTCAAATCAGCCTATTGCTTACCCAGAACAATTGTCACGTGATTTCTTGCGGCTCGGGCGCCTCGGATTTTGGATGCAGGTTATCCTTTTGATTGTCCCGCTTACACTGCTCTTGTACGTTCTGGTCTTAAGGACGCCAGATCCCGCACGCACGTCCTCGATAGATCTCGCAAACTACCTGTCAATTGGAAGTCTTGTGCTTCTCGCATTCACGACTTTCTGGTTCTACAGATATATCGGCCTAGCCAACAAAATTGCTGATCCTGCCCAACGTCCCTCTCGGGATGATGTAACAAACAAAATTTGGATTGGGATCTGGGCAGGATGCATTGGAATCGTTTTTTCTATGATCCTATTGTTTAGTGCGGTCGGGAGTATGCTGTTCACTTTATTGACCCTCCCTCCCGGCGTTGTAATCGCTCCCGCGAGCACCGGTAGTTCGGCAGAATTTGTTACCGCTGCCGATGCCGTGACGCTCTTGTCAGTTATCATTGTTTTGGCGGCTGAACTGATCGTTCTTGGCTTGTCGATTTGGCTACTTTTCCAGGCAACACGTAACTCTAAGGGCGTCGCCAACCCGGCAACCTGAGGTTCTTTTCTTGATTGGATCTGTAGGCCTTGATCGCATGACGTCTAGGCCGACGACATGATAGTTTCCATGGACTTCCTCTTGCCGATCACAATTGTCAATATGCCGTTTAAGAAACGCAACAATGACCCACTTGCAGGGCTTCTCTTCTATCTCTCAGGCTCTCATAGTACTCGCAGCGATCGCGATCATCCTGCTATTCGTAAAGTTCGCGGCACCCATTCTCGCCCCGGTTCTGCTTGCCGCATTTATTGCCATCGTATCTCTACCACCCTTGCGGTGGATGGTGCAGCATGGCGTGCCGAAGTGGATCGCGTTAGCGGCCATTCTATTTTTGCTGTTTGATTTTGGAAGCATCCTGGCCTTACTGATGACGAGTGGCCTCGAGGGTTTCCGGGAAAACCTGCCGGGCTATCAGCAGCGTTTTGAATTACTGAGTGAGCAGCTTGGCAATTGGTTGGAGGCAGCCGGGATCGAAGGCTCTCGCGCGGCGCTACCAGACATGGTTGACGCTCGGAAAGTTGTGAGTTTTGTCCGTGCAATGCTGGCAAGTGTCAGTAATACGTTAGGCGTCGGCCTGCTTGTCCTACTTACCGTCGCATTCATTTTGGCGGAAGCCTCCAATTTTGGGCCGCGAATAAAAAAGGCTTTTGGTGGATCGGAAACTTTTCAATTCCAATTCGGGCGGGTTCTCGATTCTCTTAGTCAGTACATGTTGATAAAAATAGTTTCCAGCTTCGCGACCGGGCTGGTTGTTTGGATTTTGTTGTGGGTCTTAGGCATCGATTTCGCTGCGCTGTGGGCCATTCTCGCGTTTGTTCTTAACTTCATTCCTTTCGTTGGCGCGATACTTATGATGATACCTCCAGTCTTGTTGGCGACGGTTCAAGCTGACTTGGAGACAGCGTTGCTTGTAGCCGTCGGTTTTATCGCCGCGAACACGATAATTGGAAATGTGCTGGAGCCTCGTTTTATGGGCGAGGGCCTTGGCATCTCAACATTGACTGTATTTTTGTCTTTGATCTTCTGGGGGTGGCTGCTCGGCACAATTGGCGTCTTTCTTTCCGTGCCGCTTACTATTGTCTTGATCGCGGTGCTCGAAGCCAATGAGAGCACGCGCCCGCTCGCGGTACTGCTTAGTGCTGATGCCGACAAGAATTCGCTTTCTGACGAGACGTAGCTGGCACAATTGACGGTTGTTTCGCACAGTATGAGGACGCCATGACAACGAGAAGACAGTTTATTCAATCCGTTCCAGCAGCAGGCGCGGCTTTCGCTGTTGCCGGGCACATTGTATTGGACGACTCACCAGCGCGAGCGCAGGGCGCTGCCCCGCTCAAGGGACACTTCCACGCTAAAGGAAAAGCTCCCTCCGAACACACTCTCCGTGTTCTCGCCGAGGCTAAGAAAACATTGCCTTTCTCTGACACAAGGGACTTCGACGAGCAAAAGAAGGGCCTCATCGCCGAGATGAAGGAAATGAAAATCATGGCCGACGCCGGCCATGTCGCCTGGGACAAGGAGCGCTTCAATTTCCTCAACGAGGACACCGAGTGGGACAGCATTCATCCCTCGCTCCTGCGCCAGTCAAGACTGAACCAGAATTACGGGCTCTATGAGGTAACCCCCGGTATCTATCAGGTCCGAGGCTTTGACCTCTCCGACATCTCTTTCGTTCGCGGCAAGACAGGTTGGATTGCCATTGATCCTCTAATCTCGGCAGAGGTGGCGCGCGCCGCGTGGAAATTCTTCCAGGAACATAAGGGGGAGGGTCTGCCGATCACGGCCGTTATCTATTCCCACTCGCACACAGATCACTGGGGCGGAGTGCGCGGGATCGTCAATGAAGCCGACGTCCGAACTGGCAAGGTTGAGATCATCGCGCCGCGGGATTTCATGGAGCACACGATCTCAGAGAACGTCTACGCTGGGAACGCTATGAACCGGCGACTTTCCTTCCAGTACGGTCAGGTGTTACCGGCAGCGCCACACGGATATGTCGGTCAGGGGCTCGGGCAAGGCGTTTCAGCAGGCGTCGTCGGGCTGATTGCGCCAACTAGAATCGTGGAAGAAGATATCGAGTATATCGAGGTCGACGGTGTGCGCATGGTGTTCCAGAACACACCCGGCACCGAGGCGCCCTCGGAGATGAACACTTACATCCCTGAGATAAAAGCGTTGTGGATGGCGGAGAACGTCACCTCGACGCTGCATAACATATATACGCTGCGCGGCGCGCCGGTCCGTGATCCGCTCCGGTGGTCGAAGTACATCGCTCAGGCGCTCTACCTGTTTGGAACCGAGGCCGAGGTCATGTTCGCCTCTCACCACTGGCCGCGATGGGGCAACAAGCGTGTGCAGGAGATCCTTCGGGCACAGCGCGATCTGTATGCTCACATGAACAATCAGGTTCTGCACTTCGCCAATCAGGGAGTGACAATAAACCAAATCCAAAATGTCTACGAGCTGTCAGAGGGGCTAAAACAGCAATGGCACACACGCGGATATCACGGCTCTCCCGAGCATAACTCTCGTGGTGTGATTTCAGCGCTTTCTTGGCTTCTGGGACTGCAATCCAACGACGTTGATCCCGCTCTCACCAGAGGATTCAGCCCCCCTCTACGTCGAGATGATGGGTGGGGCGGAGAAAATTCTGGCGCGCGGGCAGGAACTTTTCGATGCCGGCAAATACAAGCTCGCCTCGGAAATCGTCGATAAGCTGGTGCATGCGGAGCCTGACAACAGGGCGGCAAAGGACCTGCTGGCGGACGTCTTCGAGCAACTCGGTTACCAGCAGGAAAATCCCGGCCTGCGCAACAGCTTCCTCGCCGGAGCCTACGAATTGCGCTCAGGTATCCCGCAAGGCGAACGAGCCGAAACGGCGGGTCCGGACGTGATCCGGGCAATGTCGACGGAACTGTTTCTGAACTTTCTCGGTATCCGTATGGACAGTCGCAAGGCTGAGGGCATGCGTTTCACAATCAACTTGATCACGCCAGATAACGGCGAGAAATTTCTGATTGAACTCGATAATGCGACGTTGACCAATCTGGAGGGATTCCTCGCTGATGATCCAGACTTAACGCTTGTGATCAATCGCACTGACCTGGAACGAACAATGATCGGCGAAGTGGAGCTGGAGAAACAAATCGCCGATGGGACGGCAAAGGTAGAAGGCGATGTCGGCGTGCTAAAGAAGCTCGCGTCTACCATGGTCGATTTCGAGCCGCTCTTCGAAGTCCTGCCGGGCACAAAAGCCACTGAATCACAGATTGCTCAGACGAATGCGTATGAGGTTGTACCAGGGCGGCCTATAGCGGAGTAACTGCAGATCTTTGCCCCTTTCATTGTAAACGCCGGAGCAATAATCCCTCAATGAAGCGGCTGATTTGTTTGGTTGCGCCGGAGTAAAAGTCCGGCAGAGATAGTCCCAGTGCCTGCGTTGGCAGCGGGGGCTGAGGGATGAAGAGAGTGGAGCTTTACGCGAGGGTTCGGCACGCGGTTCAGATCCAGGGGATCAGTAGGCGTGCGGCGGCGGAACGGTTTGGGATCGATCCGCGAACCGTTTCCAAGATGCTGAAGTTCTCGGTGCCGCCAGGGTATGTCCGCACGAAGCCGCCGTTTCGGCCCAAGCTTGGCGCATTCACCGGCGTCATCGATGCGATCATGTCGGCCGACAAAGATCGACCCAAGAAGCAGCGGCATACATCCAAGCGCATTTTCGAGAGGCTTCGTGACGAGCACGGCTTCACGGGTGGGATCACGATCGTGAAGGACTACGTCGCGGGTTGGCGTCAGCGGACACAAGAGATGTTCGTGCCGCTGATCCATCCTCCAGGACATGCGCAAGCCGACTTCGGCGAAGCCATAGGCGTGATTGGCGGCGTCGAGCGCAAGATCCACTTTTTGGCGATCGACCTGCCGCACTCCGACGCCATCTTTGTTGTGGCCTACCCGGCAGAGACAACGGAGGCGTTCTGCGATGGGCACGTAAAGGCATTCCAGTTCTTTGGTGGTGTTCCGCAGTCGATCCTCTACGACAACACCAAGATCGCGGTCGCACGCATCCTCGGTGACGGCAAGCGGCAGCGCACGCGCGTGTTCAGTGAGCTTCAGTCCCACTACTTGTTCACGGACCGGTTTGGTCGTCCAGGCAAGGGCAACGACAAAGGTAAGGTCGAGGGACTTGTCGGTTACGCACGACGCAACTTCCTTGTTCCGATCCCGGTGTTCGAGAGCTTCGAGGCGTTGAACGCGCATCTTCTGGAGAGCTGCCTGAAGCGGCAGACTGACCGATTGCGCGGCCATGACGGGACGATTGGCGACCGGTTGGAGCGTGACCTTGCCGTGTTCCAGAAGCCACTACCGGCTCCTTACGATGCATGTGACAAGAAGCCGGGCAGCGTCAACTCGCTGTCACTGGTGCGCTATCGCCTAAACGACTACTCGGTTCCAACGGCCTACGGACACCAGAAGGTTCTGATCCGTGGCTATGTGCATGAGGTTGTCATCTCCTGCGGGGCGGAGATCATCGCACGACATCCACGCTCCTATGAGCGCGAGGACTTTGTGTTCAATCCTCTGCACTACCTGGCACTGATCGAGCAGAAGACCAACGCGCTCGACCAGGCCGCACCTCTTGCTGATTGGGCGCTGCCCGAGGAGTTCACAACGCTGCGCCGATTGCTCGAAGCCCGCATGGGTAAGAAGGGCAAACGCGAGTTCATGCAAGTATTGCGTCTGATAGAGGTGTTCAAACTTGATGACGTGGCTGCTGGTGTTCGCGATGCAATCTCTCGCGGGGCGGTTGGCTTTGATGCCGTCAAGCATCTCGTTCTCTGCCGCATCGAGCGGCGTCCACCACGACTCGACATGACGATCTATCCCTATCTGCCAAAGGCAGTCGTCGCCACGACATCGGCGCGGTCGTACATGGATCTCCTAACAGAGGTGGCAGCATGACCGACACGCCACAGATCTTGCTGGCTCATCACCTGAAGGCACTGAAGCTGCCGACGTTCCTGCGCGAGTACGACAAGGTCGCCCAGCTGTGTGCCGCCGAAGGTGTCGACCATCCTCGCTATCTGATGCGGTTGGCCGAGTTGGAGATGATCGATCGTGAGAGACGCATGGTTGAGCGCCGGATCAAGGCCGCCAAGTTCCCAACCGTCAAAAGCCTCGACAGCTTCGACTTCCTGGCTCTGCCAACATTGAACAAAATGGCGGTTCTGGAGTTGGTACGCTGCGATTACATCGAGCGGCGAGAGAACATCATTGCAGTTGGCAACTCCGGCACAGGCAAGAGCCACATCGCACTTGGGCTGGGACTTGGCAGCTTGCCAGAAGGGCCTGTCAGTTGGCTTCATCACCGCTGCCGCTCTGGTCCACGAACTGCTTGAGGCACGCGATGAGAAGCGCTTGCTGCGCCTCCAGCGCCAACTTGCCGGCTACAAGCTTCTGATCATCGATGAACTCGGATACGTGCCGCTGTCACCAACCGGTGCCGAGCTGCTGTTCGAAGTGTTCTCGCAAAGATACGAACGCGGCTCCACAATGGTCACTAGCAATCTGCCGTTCGACGAGTGGACATCTGTGTTCGGCTCCGAGCGGTTGACAGGCGCCTTGCTCGACCGCCTCACCCATCACGTCCACATCCTTGAGATGAACGGCGATAGCTACCGCCTTGCTCAAAGCAAGAGCCGGTCACGCCGAACCAAATCCAAGCCACCACCGGCACCCACCACTGAGGAATGAGACGCGACAAGCAAGAAGGCCCCCCGATATCGGGGGGCCTTCTTGCTGGCATCACTGCTGCACTTTTGCTCCGGCCAACTGCTGCAAAATCTCTCCGGCGTTGACAGACCGGATGACACCGACGCCGGCAATCTCTGCCTGGCTTACTTCGATAAAATCCATATAGACCTTTCCAACTTTAATCGCTCAACGAACGAGTGCATTGAGAAGCTCGCTTGCCCGATGTCGGCTTAGGTTTCGAAATCGAACACCATCCCCATGAGCCGTGTGTTCAACTGGCCAGCGGGCAACGACTAGCTTGAGGCTGCAGAATGCGTCATGGGAAGGTGCCGATGATATCTTATACAGAAGCGACACACGATGTGATCCGCGCAGGTCTGGTCTGCAACCCACATTGGCGCTACGAACGATCGCCCGCCAGGGCGAGGTCGAACGCGGTAGATTGGGCATCATAGGTTCGACCTCGCCATGCTGCGGCGTCAACGATATTCGGGGGTCAAAATATCGGATGCTGATTTCTCGCAGCACCCGCCGGATAACAGATGTGGGGGTTGAAGAACAACCCACCTTCCGAAAATTGCTGTCACGATATTTTGCTCACGTTTCTGTATACAAGACGATGGCACGTGATACCGGAAGCCGAACGTGAGGGCTGCTAAACGGCTGAGAGCTCAGCCCCGCACTCTCCTCAACCGACCGTCCAGCCGTCAGAGGAAACGATCTCGGCGTCTCCACAGTGCTGTGCGGCGGAGGCTAGATTTCAGAGCCAAGGCCGCATTTCGAGCGGAGGGGTTGAAGGCTGCGCGATGACATGCTTCTTGGACAGCGATGCAGAGGTCCTTGCACATCGATCCCGAAGCTTTCGCGTTGCAGGTCAGAACAGATCACGAGCGCGCCAAGCGTGTCTGCAACCAGACGCCAGGTGATCCGCTCGATCCGCAGTTCCGGATTATGACGCCCGATGGTGATTATTGGATTGCGAATTCCAGCGGGGGGCGATCCTGCCGAGCAAGGTCACCGGCTCGGTCTCGTGTCTCTTTGGATGGCCCATAAAGGTGCCTTCGCATTCACGCTATCAATCGAGGTGATGAGCCCTGACGCACTCGTTACCATCGGCGTGGCGCAAAATATCGAGCTGGGTTTCCTCAGCCTCATCAAGAGATCACCCTTTGAGTTTGAACCCATGCGCCAACTGGCAGCCGATGAGCTTGATCTGGCTATCGTTGGCATGCTGCCCAGTAACAAAAGTGAAATAGCAGAACCCCTCCTCGAGGAGCTGGAGCGCTGGTTTGGGTCCGATGGAATTTATCCAGCTATGAAAGTCGTCGACGTCCTAAGAAACTAAGCTCAGCTGATATTGCTTTCTACCGATTTGACTTTGCTTGTATTTTGTAGTCAGCGTTTCGGACGAAGTGGGCTCGGCCCAGGACAAAATGAAGCCTTGGCTTGACCTGGTGCTCCGAGAGATCGAATTATCAAAGTTCCAGCCATTCACTCTTGCCTCTGTGCAGCGTTTGACGCTGGGCAGGACGCACGTCAGCCCAGATGAAATGACGAAGACCGCTATATTTGACGAAACAGGCGGTAGAGTCCCCAGATGACGATGAGGCCGCAGGCCAACACCCATCCACCAAGTACGGTGGTGAGGAAAAAACCCAAATCGTTCCATGCAAATTCGTCGGATGGATACAAGCCTCGAACTGTTGCAGCAACCGCGATCGGTCCAACCCCACTGAACACCACGCCAATGAGAACGAGTGCCCAGGCTTCTGTATTCATGAGTAGTTTCTTCACTATGGGCGCTTCCGATGTTGAGTTCACCTTTCGGGACGGCAGAGTAATGCCAAACTGCCTGCAATAAGCTTGTGAACCCCTTTTGGTCTGGCCCACTTGCCTTTTCACTCTCTGGATTGTTTCTAACATGGGTAATCGCATGCCGAGGGGTCGGTGCGGCCACACCTGATGGTAATACTTGAGCCACCGATTGCAGACCTGCGCGTTTAATTGCCGAGCTTTCTTTGCTGGATGCGGACGGACTGGGGAATGGTCAGCGGGAACAAGAGGTCGACGAAGCGTTCCGCTGTCGGCTGCGGCTCGTGATTGGCGAGGCCAGGGCGCTCATTTGCTTCGATGAATACGTAGTCGGGCTCACGCGGGGTCTTGACCATCAGGTCGATGCCGGTCACCGGGATTTCGATGGCACGCGCGGCCGCGATCGCCGCCTCGATAAGGACAGGATGCGTCTCGGCGGTGACGTCGTGAATCGTACCGCCTGTATGGAGATTTGCGGTCTTGCGCACGGCGATCTCCGTGCCAGCCTCGAGGACATCATCAATCGTGAAGCCAGCCGCCCTGATGCACCGCTCGGTCTCTGCATCGAGCGGAATGGTACTTTCGCCGCCAGTCGCGGCAGCACGCCGCCTGCTCTGCGTCTCGATGAGGTCGCGGATCGTGACCATGCCATCGCCCACAACCCGGGCCGGACGGCGCACGGCGGCCGCGACCACCTTGTAGTCTATCACGATCAGACGAAGGTCCTGGCCCTCGAAATAGGCTTCTAATACGACATCGGGGCAGACCTCTTCGGCGCGCCGACTGCGTCCTCGACGTCTTCTTCGCTTGTGAGGCCAACAAAGATGCCGCGCCCCTGCTCGCCCCGTGCCGGCTTCACGACGACCGCGCTGTGTCGGGCAAGGAAGGCGGCACGCGCGGCCCGATCGCCATCGGTCAGCTGGTCCGGGACCTTGACACCAGCCTTCTCGACCAGCCGACGCGTCACCCGCTTGTCGTCGCAGATCGACATCGCGACGGCCGAGGTGAACTCGCTCAGGATTCGCGGCAGGCGACCGACCGGCCGCCGTAGATCAGCCGGAAAAACCGGCCTCCGCATCGATCATCTCGATGGCGATGCCGCGCCGGCGCGCCTCATCGACGATGATCCGGGCGTAGGGGTTGAGCTGCGTGTCCACCTCAGTTGCACCGACGAACAGCGGCTCGTTGATCGGGTTCTTGTGCTTGACGCGAACATGGGCACGCGACGAAAGCCAAGCTTCTCGTAGAGCGCGATCGCCTGCTCGTTGTCGTGCAGAACGGAGAGGTCCATATAGCTCGCGCCCCGGCCCTGGAAATGCTCCGCTAGCCGCCGCACCAAGGCCTCTCCAATTCCAGCATGCGGGGCTTGCGGCGAGACTGCAAGGCACCATAGCGAGGACCCGTGCTCAGGGTCAGCGAAAGCGCGGGTGTGATCAACGCCCATGACGGAGCCCAGGATCTCGCCCGTCTCTGCGTCCTCTGCGACGAGCACGGTAAGTGCCCGGTCGTCGCGGCGCGACCAGAAGAAGTCATCCGGCACCGGCATAATTCCGCAGGCCGCGTGGATAACGTTCACCGCATCCGCGTCATGGCGGGTCGATAGGCGCCGCACGAGGAAAGACTTCCGGCGACGCCTCGTCGTGCGGTAGGTGGCCAGCTCCAAACGATAGGTATGGGATGGGTCGAGGAAGAGCTCTTGTGGAGCCGCGGCGAGCACGACGTGCGGCTCCCGCACGTAGAAAGCGATGTCGCGCCGGCCTGGGCCCTCGGCCCGCAATGCTTCGGCGAGGGCCTCCGGTGCGTCGAAGGTATTAGCGAAGATGAGGCGCCCCCAGCCGCAGTCGATCGAGGCATCGGCCCTCGGCGGGCCCTCGACCTTGCTCGAAAGCCCGCGATCTTCTTGGGGCTGTAGGATCGAGCGACGTTGCTGCACACTCGGCTTGCGTGAACGGGGCGACCCCATCTACCTAACACTCCTGGGCTTGCAGCCACATTTCGCGCAGAGCGATCTGCCACAGCTCCGAGCCGCGCGAGTTGTAATGCGGTCAGCAGGCGCTGGGGACAGAACCTCAAAGAGGCGAGCTTTTCGCCGATCTACACGACGACTTCTACGGGGATTTCCGTCCTCATATTTGCAAGGGGCATGCTTGTAGTATTCTTGAACCACTGCACGCGCGCCTTCAGCGCAAACCAATCGATGCTGGTCCCGCTAACTAATCCTGAAAGTCTTTATCACGGTTGGGTCTGCCCATGACAGTGCCGCGACGTGTTTTGCCTTATTTCAGTGCGCACAGAAGGTTAGCATCTAATTCTGGCGGGAACCTTCGCAGCGCTCAAGTGTTCTAAAAACCAGTCTAGCAGTGTACATAGGAGGTTTGAATGCTGAGATCTATTGCCGTCGCACCGACGGTTATTGTGCTGACTTACGCCGCGTCTCTGGCCCAACAAGAGAACAATGCGGGTCAGATCGCTTTCAATACACATTGCCGCCAGTGCCACTCTATGACTGAAGGTGACAACCGCCTGGGCCCCTCCTTGCACGACATTTTCGGTGCAAAGGCGGGGCAAGTAGTGGGCTTTGCCAACTATTCCGGGAGTTTGACAAGAAACATCACATGGGACGAGGCGACATTGGATAAGTTTATCGCTAGTCCACCATCCGTCGCACCGAATACCAATATGATATATCCCGGCGTAGCAGATGCGGCGGAACGCAAGAAAATCATAGCGTTTCTAAGAGGCCAGCGTAAGCCTAAACGGGATTGACCGAAAATCGGCTGCTGTTATCGCAACTTCAGCCACAGCACTTCAAAGTTCAGCGTCGTGTCAAGCCATGGGCCAGGCGTCTGCAACACCAAGAGCGGGCTGCCTAAATCGACAACCTTGATGACCTAAAAAACCTCACGTCCCATTCCGCCTTGGGATATTCAGTTTGCACGTCGATTGCTTCTGTAGCAAAAGCCTCCCGTCCAACTCATGCGGCTGTCGTAGGTGGAAGTGCATCGCACGTATCCAATATCAGGCGTTTTCCAGTGAGTAACGACAGCTTGGCGACCATCTGGCCACGCTAGACCGGCACTGGTAATTAAGACCCAACCTGGAGAGCGTGCAGCTTCCGCCTCACCAAAACCAAACATCATTTTCCACGGGTCCAGTTGCTCAGCAAGCGATGTGGTGGGCCAAAGCACCAATGCCAAAATTATGAACTGTTTCATAGCAATTCCTCCTTGCTATTCAGTGTCCCTACACGCGCTTACTAGAGCTATCGCCGAATCTTGGTGACGGGCCGGTGGGTTCAGGCGGCGGTTTCGGGCTGAGGATCGGCTGGCGACGACCTCCATCCCGTCAGTGAACTTCACACCCAGGACGAGCTTTGGCAACTGGGTATGACCGTCGAGGCGGCGCCAGCTTTTCTGCGCGCCCTCGACCAGCTTGAAGACCATGGCGAGCGCGGTCTTGTTCGACAGGCAGCCCTTCGAGCGGATCGTACGGTGGCGCACCGTTGCAAACGTGCTCTCGATCGGGTTCGTGGTGCGCAAGGTGCTTCCAGTGCTCGGCGGGGAAATCGTAGAATGCGAGCAGCGCGTCGCGGTCCTTGGCCAGGCATCGGCGGCCTTCTCGTATTTGAGTTCGTAGCTTTCGATGAACGCGTCGAACGCGGTCTCGGCATCGCCTTTCGTCTCGGCCATCCAGATCTCGTGGAGCGCACGCTTGGCTTTGGGCTGCTGGCTCTTCGGCAGCTTGTTTAAGACGTTCGCGGTCTTGTGCACCCAGCAGCGCTGTTCGCGGTCGTCGGCCAGACCTCGCCGACCGCCTTCCAGAACCCGAGCGCGCCGTCGGCGACGGCCAGCTCCGGCTGCGCATCAAGGCCACGCCGCTTCAGATCGAGCAGCAGCTCGCGCCAATCCTGTGCGCTTTCCCGCGCGCCATCGGTGAACCCGACAAGCTCCTTCGGCCTTCCGGCGTCGCGCCGATCAACACGAGAATGCACTGCTTCTCGTCTTCGAGGCGCGCTTCGAGATGGATGCCATCCGCCCAGACGTAGACGTATCGCCTGGCAGAGAGGTCACGCTTCTGCCAACGGGCGTGCTCGTCGAGCCAGCCATCCTTCAAGCGGCCGATAGCCGAGGCAGACAAGCCCGCCGCATCCTTGCCGAGCAGGGCCGCCAACGCCTCGGAGAAATCGCCGGTCGAGATGCCCTTCAAGTACAGGACCGGAAGCAGCGTCTCGATGCTCTTCGAGCGGCGCATGTAGGGTGGCAGGATCGAGGGCGAAAACCGGATACGGCCGGGATCACTGGCGGCGGCCCCGCGATCGCGTATACGCGGCTGGCGCACGGCGACCGGGCCGATGCCGGTCATCATCTCGCGCTCAGGCAGGTGACCGTGGCGGACGACGCGCCTGCCGCCCATCCTCGGTCTTGCACTCCGCATGCTTGGCGAGAAAATCGGCAACCTCGGCCTCGACCGCCTTGGCGAGCAGGGCCTTCGCACCGTTGCGCAAGACTTCCGTGAGCTGGTCGTCGAAAGTTCCTGGCTGAATCAGTCGGGTGACATTATCGTTCGGCACGGCATATCGCTCCTTCGGTGGAGAAGTGAGGTCGTCAAGCAACCCCACGATATGCCGCCTTCCCGATTCCCGCCGTCACCAACTTCCGGTCATAGCTCCGCTTACTAATGCATTTCCAGTCCGCTGGGCACGGCTAGAAAGGTAGCTCTCGCACTGAGGTGCTAAACAGACCGAAGATGCCTCCGGGTTAAGCTAAAGCTCGCCAAAGAGCCTGGACCTGGGCAGTTCGATTTCACAGAGAAGTTCGGCACCGAGACACTGCGCGCCGGCATGCCTTCGCAGCCCTGTGCCAAGCCGTCGTGAGACGCGATGAGCCCGTCGCGCCAGCGGCGTGACTTTTTCAACGCGCGTTGGGGGTATGCATGGTAAGATTGAATTTGAACTTGCGCAGTATAGGTGTTCAGCTTTTAAATCTCCGAAACCATGTTTTCCTCACGAAGAATGCAAAGCAATTCTTCGGCGCGCGGGAAGGTCTTGCGCCAATAAAAGCAATGATCGGACACAAATTTCAGTGAGCTGGCTCGGTCAGGCCCAGCTTAGCCTTCACTTCACTGTAAGGCTCCGAGACACAAAGTTTGGCCCCGTCGACCAGAGAAATTATGGATGTGTCTTCTTGTCCGCCGCTGACGCGAACGATATTCGAAGTGCGGACCA
Organism: uncultured Alphaproteobacteria bacterium; assembly: GCA_963753045.1. Classification (GTDB taxonomy): domain Bacteria; phylum Pseudomonadota; class Alphaproteobacteria; order Rhizobiales; family Hyphomicrobiaceae; genus Filomicrobium. The sequence continues at coordinate 691 of CAVWAT010000008.1, read as the reverse complement.
GTACATTCGGTACCGACTGAATGACACCGCCACTGGCGATTTCGACTTGGCTTAGTTCGATAAACTCCATAGCGACCTCCATAAATTCATCAAAGAGACACTTAATCTCCTCAGCTTTGATGGTAGCGACTCGGCCTGGGTCACACTTCACAAGACGCTTTAGAAGGCCCCCACATAGAATTCTCCACATCATCTATCGCGCCATGCGACGCGATAGAGGTCAAACCTGCGGTTCTGCAAATTTCGAACGGTGCCAGCTGAACGCGCCACGCGCAGATCTGAAAGGCTAAGATCGGCAAACGCAATCGTTTCGGTGTTCGGGGCGGTGTCTGCAGCAATACCGTCGCGCGCAAAGGCGAAGTCACAGGGTGTAAGAATACAGCTTTCAGCGTAGTGAATATCCATGTTCTCAACATTGGGCAGGTTGCCAACAACGCCAGACAAAACAACATAGCATTGGTTCTCAATCGCCCGCGCTTGAGAACAATGACGAACACGCAGGAAACCACGACGCTCGTCTTTTCAGATCGGTACGAACAAGATCATCGCACCTTGATCGACGAGATGGCGAGCGAGCTCCGGGAATTCGCTGTCGTAACAAATCATGACCCCGATCGGACCGCAGTCCGTGTCGATCGCCTCCGCACCGGAACCACCCTTGATGTTCCACCAATAAGCCTCACTCGGTGTC
>CAVWAT010000007.1:0-85340 GCA_963753045.1 uncultured Alphaproteobacteria bacterium | reverse complement strand
GATCAGGCAGATTGAACAGAGCGAAGGCTGAGACGCTCACGGATTTTGTGATGAGGGAGAAGGAGTAGAAGCTTGGATCAAACTGCCTTGCAGCCTCCTTCAACGCTGCTCTCAAAGTCGAAGGAAGCGCGTTGGGATGACTTTGAGCGTGAGCGTCCGATGCTCGTATGTCAGCATGCGTCCGCCCGTTCAGGAAACTCTACATCGAAGTGGCCCATAACGAGGGGGCTGGACATGCGGCTGTCGTTCGACGTCGCTCACGTTCTTACTCGCTCGATCGAGGAATGACTAATGTCAGCTTTCGTGTGTGGAGCAGTCGTGCCGATATTGTTTATCAATTGAGGCATTTCCATTGTAATTTGAACCTCTTCTACGTGTTAAACATTCTTACGGCGGACCTGCGCAATGCCAGAAAAACCAACCCCTCCATCAGTTCCTTATGCCGTGCCCGGCTGGTTTATGGCTGTTGTGACTGCGCCGATCGTTATTGGGCTGCTTTATTGGGGGCGGGATTTCCTCATCCCACTCGCCATTGCAGCCTTGCTGTTCATTCTCACTGCAGCATTGGTTGACCGCATGGACACAGCGCAGATCGCTGGTCGGCCACTACCAAAGTGGGGCGCACGCATCATGGGCGTTGTTATCATCTTCCTCGGGTTCACTGCAGTGGCCGTGATTTATCCAACGAAGCAGAGGATTTTGTTTCAGCACTTCCGCATTACTCCGAGCGGTTTCAGAACTTGACTGCGAGGCTAGAAACCCTGCTAGGAGCTCGAATCGTCGGAGCTATCGAGCGATCGATTGCAGAAGTAGAAATTGGAGCTTGGCTGTCTAGTTTCGCGAGCAGCGCAAGTGGCATACTCGCTACGTTCTCATTGGTTATGCTCTATCTGGCGTTCTTGTTCGCCGAACGAAATTCATTTCGGGAAAAACTTCCCCTCATGGCATCGAACAAATCGGATGCAGACAATGTTCGTGCAGTGCTTAACTCCATATCCGAAAGCGTGAAGCAATACATGTGGATCAATACGATAACGAGTGCCATGAGCGGAGTGGTGGCTTATGTTATATTCAAGCTAGTCGGGCTGGATTTTGCTGCTGCATTGGCTTTGGTGGTATTCGTAGTGGGCTTCGTACCAACTATTGGAGCGTTTATCGGCATCACCTTGCCAGCGCTCTTGGCGCTACTGCAATTCGATACTTGGACGCCCTTCCTGATAGTCTTAATTGGCTACGGCACTGCAGACCAGGTTATCGCTAATGTTGTCCAACCGATGATGCAAGGTAAGACGCTTAACTTGAGCACCTTCATGGTTGTGGTCAGTCTAGCATTCTGGGGCACGATCTGGGGAGGAATAGGGGCGTTTCTAGCCGTACCAATGATGGTCGTAGTCATGATAATCTGTGCCGAAATTGCCCCTCTGCGGCCAATAGCAATACTTTTTTCCGGTGACGGCAAATTGCTTGGCGTCGAGGAGCGCTAGATATCGTTTGGTCATTTCGTAGCGGCTAGACAGAACGGGCGATAGCGCCGGCCGCAGTCGTCCCAGTACTCTTTCTGCCCTTTCGGTTTAACGAGCGTATGCGCTCGTCAAGCAATACGGCGCTGCAAATGGTTTTCCAGCCATAAGCCCAAGCCGTTATGGTGGCGAAGATTGATGCTGCGTCTTTGGCGAAAATGGTTGCTAGTTTATCAGTGCTGTTCATGATGGTTTCCCGTTTGGCTGCCTGCGTGTGTCTGATGCACGTAACCCGCCTTTGTCACCGCAACCTCCCCCTTATTTTGATCCAGTTTTCGAGCCGCTCGGCTACTTTACGGCGATACATTAGGTCCGAGAACAGTTGCCGCTGTTCCTCTGTCATTCCGTAGTACGCTTCGTATCCGTCCGGTCTCCACCGCCTTACAAAGCCATCCGAACATGACGACGATAGCGTCTGGTTCTGGTCCTATGCCGATGAGGCAAAGCCGGACCGGAGATGTGGAGTCGTGTCTGGCTTCACGCTAGGAACTGAAGGCGAGGTTGTGAGGGTTCGCATCAGCAACGCTGCGGTTAAAGAGTCGTTAGCGTCCGGTCTCTAACGCCTTCCAAAGCCATCCGAACATGCCGACAACGTAAGCGTATTGGACCCAACCCTCTCATTTCCATACAGGCCCGCGGCGCGTGAACGGCCGCACATCGAGGCCGGACACACGTCAGCACCTGACCACATGCTCACCGAAGAAAAGAATTTGCTTGCATTTACCAGGGCGTCCACACACGTCCGCCGCAGACCGCCTTATGGGCCCCCACTGGCATTCAGTCATGATGTCTGCCAGCGATTAGGCGGGCAGCGAGCAGATGGCAGGAAGATCGCATGACGGCCGGACCAGAAACGGGGTGAGCTCCATGCTCCTCTCATTGACAGCATTCTAATGGCCCAGTTTTACGGGGCAGGGACAAAGGCGTCCATCCTTCCAGAGGAACATCCGCGCAAGAAACGGACACATCCGCCCGCATCATCACGGGCCTTGATTTCCTGACGCAACGTCACTATTTTCTGACATCATGTCAGATAAATGGCCTCTCGAGAACCGCCGCCAGCCAACGCGCACCAGAGCGTCAGCGCCCCGCAAGTCAGAAAGAACGCGGCAGGCGATCCTCGACGCTGCTTTGGAGTTCCTTTGGGCCCATCCCTTCCGGGACCTCTCAATTGCAGAGCTGATGTCGCGCGCCGGAGCGAGCCGCTCGGCGTTCTACCAGTATTTCGCGGACCTCCATGACCTGATGGAAACGCTGCTGCATGGATTGCGTGATGAAATCATGGACGCCGCCGGGCCCTGGTTTTTCGACGAGGGCGATCCGGTTCCGCTCCTGCAGGAGACCTTTGTGGGGCTTGTGGGTATCTGCTATCGGCGTGGCCCCATCCTGCGCGCCGTCGCCGATGCCGCAGCCTCGGATGAGAGGCTGGAGCGGAGTTGGGCCGCGTTTCTCGGGGGCTTCGACAACGCTGTTGCCGACCGTATCGAGCAACATCAGGCGGCCGGTCTGATTCCGCAATTCCCCGCGCGCCCGGTCGCTGTTGCCCTGAACCGCCTCGATGCATCGCTGTTGATTGAAAAGTTCGGCAGGCGGCCCCGTGGAAATCCGGATTCGGTGCGTGAGTCACTGGTCAGGATCTGGGTCTCAACCCTCTACGGCGTGCAGGCGCTGCCGCAGCCCGTTACGTCGCCCCCCGATCGCAAACACCGAAAGAAGTCTTTCTCGTAAAGCAAGGAAGAGAGAACCATGAGTGTACTTAGGCGTTTGACGCCGCTGTTGCTGGCACCGGCTGCGTTTGTGATCTCTGCCGCCAATGCAGAATCACCAAAGATGAAAATGACCACGCCGGTCCCGCCGGGGATCGCCACGCCGGACACGCTGGACACGCCCATCGGCACGCTGAAGCTGTTCGATGGCGTACCCGATGAAGCGACGACGCGGAAGGTCTATGACAATCTTGACCTCCAGCGCGGCGTGCAGGCCTATCTGAACAGTATCCAGATCGCCTCGATGTACGGGATGCGCAAGGGGATCTTCGACTTCGGCCCGGTCAACACGACTGCGCTCCTGTTCGAGACCCTGATGGATTCCAAGGCGCTGTGGCTGACGCCCAACACGGTATCCGTCTACATGACCATGTGGCTGGAGGTAAAGGACGAGCCGATGGTCATCGAAACCCCGCCCAATGTCCTCGGCATCATCGACGATCACTGGTTCCACTATGTCGCCGACTTCGGTAACGCAGGCCCTGACAAGGGCAAGGGCGGCAGGTTCCTGATTTTTCCGCCCGGCTACAAGGGCGATGTGCCCGATGGCTATCAAGTGGCCCGCACCAACACCTATGGCAACTGGCTGATCTGGCGCGGCTTCCAGGAGAATGGTGATCCCAAGCCGGCCATCGACAGAACCAAGACGCTGTTCCGCGTCTACCCGCTGTCGCAGAAGGACAACCCGCCGAAGATGAATTTTATCAACGTCTCCGGCAAGTTCCACAACACGATCCACCGCATGGATTACGGGATATTCGAGGAGATCAACGAGGTCGTTCAGGCCGAGCCCAGCGAAGGCCAGGATCCAGAAATCCTCGGTTTGCTGGCGTCTATCGGAATTAAGAAGGGCCAACCCTTCAAACCGGACGCGCGGATGAAGAAGATCCTGACACAGGCCGCAGACATCGGCGCCGCCACGGTACGCACCCTGGCCGCCCGCCCGCGCGAAGACTGGTTCTACTACTATCCGGGCGAGAGCTACTGGGCGACGCCCTTCGTCGGTGGCAGCTATCTGTTCAACGACAAGAACAATGCCCGCATCCTCGACGGCCGGGCGATGTTCCACTTCTACGCCACCGGCATAACCCCGGCGATGACCCAGGCGCCCATCGGCAAGGGCTCGCAATACGCGATGCTTTATTTGGACAAGGACGGCAAGCCGCTGGACGGGTCCAAGGCCTACAAGGTCACCCTGCCCAAGGACGTTCCGGCCAAGGATTTCTGGTCGTTCACGCTATACGGCAACCAGACCCGGTCCATGCTCCAGACCGACCAGCAGTTTCCGGGGCTCGACAACAACAAGAAGGGTCTGAAGCAGAACAAGGACGGCTCCTACGACGTCTACTTCGGTCCCAAGCCGCCTAAGGGCAAGGAAGCCAACTGGATCCAGACAGTCCCCGGCAAGGGCTGGAACATGCTGTTCCGTCTTTATGGTCCGCTGAAGCCCTGGTTCGACAAGACCTGGCGGCCCGGCGACGCCGTTGAGGCCAAGTAAGCGAGACCGAGAGCACCGCAGGAGGCGGTCGGCAACTCCTTCCGCCTCCAGCGGCAGTCACAGACAGACGGAGTCCAACATGATGACGAAATTACTCAAAACTGCAGCCGTAGCCACACTGATAATGACCAGCGCTGCAAGCATGGTCTGGGCCAAGTCCCCAAAGCTGAAGATGACCACCGACATTCCGGCGTCGATCTCTGCGCCGGACGAAGTGGAGACGTCCATCGGGACGCTCAGATATTTCGACGGCGTGCCGGACGAAGCAATGGTCGGGACCATCTACGATTATCTCGACCGCTCCCGCGCGGTTCAGGTCTTCCTCAACTCTATCCCGGCACTGTCCGTGCACACGTTGCGCGAGGGTCAGGCGAGCATTGGCGCGGATGCGAGCAACAAGATCGCCATCTGGGACAACCTGATGGATTCCACGTCACTGCTTCTGACGGGGAACACCTCGACCATGTACGCGGTGGGCTTCCTGGATCTTGCGAAGGACGGTCCCACAGTCATCGATCTACCACCCGGGATGCTGGGCGTGCTCGATGACATGGCCTTCCAGTACATGACGGATCTGGGTGTTGCCGGGCCGGACAAGGGCAAGGGCGGCAAGTTCCTGGTGCTCCCACCGGGATACAAGGGCGACGTGCCGGATGGCTATTTCGTCGTGCCTTCCAAAACCAATGGCGTCTGGGTGTTTACGCGCGGTTATCTCGACAAGAGCCTGCCGCTCGATAAGGCGATTCCTGCTGCTTCGGCCAACATCCGAGACAACATGAGGATCTATCCGCTCTCCCAGGCTGACAATCCGCCGGCCACGGAGTTCATCAACGTCTCGGGCAAGAAGATGAACACCATCCTGCCCAACGACGCTAGCTTCTTTGAAAAGCTGCACAAGCTGATCCAGCAGGAGCCTGATGACTACCTCGGGCCGGAGGCCAAGGGCATGATGGCCGCGATCGGCATTGAAAAGGGCAAACCCTTCAAGCCCGATGCACGGATGAAGAAGATCCTCGCTGATGCTGCGGCCATCGGCAACGCTGCCGCTCGCACCATCAGCTACTTCCCCCGTGAGACGGGCAATATGCTCTATGGCGAGAACAGCGCCTGGGTGATGGCCTATGCCAACAAGGATACAGCCTTCGAGAAGAACGGCGCCTACAATCTCGATGCGCGCATCCTCTTCCACTTCGGCTACATCGTCGTCTCTCCGGCCATGGCCGTGACAGTGCCCGGCAAGGGTTCGGACTACGGCCTAGCGATGCTCGATGCCAACAAGAAGGCTCTGGACGGTTCGAAAACCTACAAGCTGCATATTCCGCCGAACCCGCCAGTGAAGGATTTCTGGGCGGTCACGATGTACGACACCCAGACCCGTTCACAGCTGCAGACCGACCAGCAGTTCCCGACACTGGGCAGCCAGACCGAGGGGCTCAAGAAGAACGCCGACGGTTCCTACGACATCTACTTCGCGCCCAAAGCGCCCAAGGGCCAGGAAGGCAACTGGCTGCAGACCGTCCCCGGCAAGAGCTGGTGGATCGGCCTGCGGATGTACGGCCCCGAACAGCCCTGGATCGACCAGAGCTGGCGGCCGGGCGAGATCGAATTGGTTAAGTAGCTCCTCGAAAATCGGGGTGGGTGCATGCGGCGTTGGCGCGCCCGCCCATCAAGGATGTTTTCTTGCTGAGCACGAGAGGAAGAAAGCCATGAAGTCCTATTTTCCTGTTGCCATTCTGGTCGCCACTACAATGGCGACCGCTGCCTGGGCGGCGGAGATGCCCACCGAACCAATGGGCGGCAAGCCACCCGCGGACTCTAAGCCTTCGTTCACCGATTTCTCGAAATTTCAGGATCGGGTCGCTTATCAGCGCGCTTTCGAAGCAGTGCTTTGGTCGGTGCCGATGGTCAACAAGCTCGGACTGCGCCGTGGCACCATAGCCTTGGGTGCTGGCGATAACGCGGTGCTGGCTTATTCGGCTGGGGCGAAACCCTATTTTGAGGCACTGACGCCCAACAACGTGACCCCTTATATTCTTGCAATGACCGATTTGCGAAAGGGGCCGGCCGTTGTTGAAGTGCCGCCTGCGAGTGACAAGGCATCGCTCTTCGGTCAGATCGCAGATCACTGGTACCAGACCTTCGTGGATATCGGGCCGATCGGGGTCGACAAGGGCAAAGGCGCTAAGATTCTGCTGACCCCTCCCGGCTACTCAGAACAAATTCCTGAAGGGTATGTCGAAGTGAAGAGCCCCAGCTTCCGGCCGGACTTCGCTTTCCGCGCGATTCCATCCCAAAGGGCAGCGAGGCTGATGCGACGGCTTTGGCAAGGCAGCTCAAGATGTACTACCTGTCGGAGTTACCCAATCCGGGCCCGACCAAATTCATCGATCCGCTGAACATGCGTTGGCCAACGCTCGCCCGCTATGACGAGCGGTGGTTCAAAGATCTCCATGACGTCATCAGCGTCGAGAACGCGGAGCCGCGCGACATGGTGATGATGGGCATGCTCAAGACGCTCGGGATCGAGAAGGGCACCCCCTACGACCCGGACGAAAAGACCAGGGCGATCTTCCGGCAGGCGGTGGTCGACGCCTGGCACTACATGCAGGAAACCTTCGCGGAAGACTTGCCCGGCGAAGCGTGGTGGGACGACCGCAAGTGGCGCAACATCTTTTTCCATGACGCCAACAAGAGCTTCAGGTGGGAAACCGACACTCTCGTCGACTACGACATGCGCGCGGTGCGCCCCTGGTTCTCGGCCATTTACTTCCCCGCCATGGTCGCCGATCGGCCGTCCACCATGTACATCGCCACGATGCACGATAAGGACGGCAATCTCATGGAGGCCGGCAAGACCTATTCGCTGACCGTCCCCAAGGATGTGCCGGTCGAGCAGTTCTGGTCGCTGACGATCTACGATCGCGACACCTGGGCCTTCATCTACTCGTCCCAGGAACGACCGGGCCTGTCCTCGCGCGATCGCGACAAGATGACCCTGAACAATGATGGCAGCGTCACCCTCCATGTCGGTCCCAAGGCGCCGAAAGGGCTGGAGGCCAACTGGATCCCTACGTCGGGCAAGAAGCCCTACGCGATGTTCCGCTTCTACGGACCCGAGGACGCTTTCTACGACAAGTCGTTCGAGCTGCCGGACGTGGAACTGGTGAAGTAGTCTGGCATGCTCTCCTGAAACGGTACCATTCTGATTGAGCGAATCCGGCTATTTCGAACCTCAGATGAGGAGACAATGGAATGGCACGGAAGCGGTACATAACAGAGCAGATTATCGGCATGTTGCGGGGTGAGGCGGAAAAAGCGCAAGGATGGGAACCATTTGCCCGCCGAACGAGGTGAAGCTGGGCCAGGGGCAGGCGGTCGGCGTGATTTGCCGAGGGTTGGTGAGCGTTCGGCCTTCGGGCTAACTCAGCTCTGCTGAGCATATCGCCAAGGCAGCAACTCGTCGATCCTGTTGATCTTGTGATCGGCGATACGGCTGAGAACATCAGTCAGCCAAGCTTGGGGATCGACGGTGTTGAGTTTAGCCGTCTCAATCAGAGTGTAGGCAATACCGGGGGCGATGCATAAAGGAGGTGCCATGACGTTCGTATCCGCTCACATCCAGGCGAACATCATGACCGCCTTCGCGCCGTCGCGTAAGGCGGTACTCGCCGGACGTGTGTGGACGCCCTGGTAAATGCAAGCAAATTCTTTTCTTCGGTGAGCATGTGGTCAGGTGCTGACGTGTGTCCGGCCTCGATGTGCGGCTCTTCACGCGCCGCGGGCCTGTATGGAGATGCGAGGGTTGGGTCCAATACGCTTACGCGCGCGCGATAGGCGCTGTCCGCCTGGCCTGGTTTTCCCAATCCCGTCTCAATGACCGTTTGCCCATACCTCCGATCGACCTGCTCACATCTTCGACAGCCTCGCAGCGTTCGTGCAGCTTAAGCGGCACGTGCTGGAGTTCGGTATATTCCTCCGTGAGCCATAAGTGCCCAGGCGATCCGCGCCATCTTGTTGGCCAATGCCACGACAACCAACATAGGTGGTTTGCGCATAAGCATGCGGGCGAGCCAAGAGCCTTCTGGGGCACCTCGTTTCTTGGCCCAACATACAACAGCCGATGCGCCGATAATCAGGAGACGACGAAGATCTCGCTGACCCATTTTTGATATTTTGCCAAGTCTCGGCTTGCCGCCAGTTGACCATTGTCGGGGTGTTAATCCCATCCAGGCAGCGAAGTCACGACCACGCCTGAAGGTCTCGGCAGGTGGAGCCAACGCCTCTAATGCCGTCGCGATGACGGGACCGACGCCAGGGATCGTCATCAAACGTTTGGCAACCGCATCGGTGCGGGAGCGGGCCCTAATCTCAGCATCGAGTGCGCGGATTTGCTCGATTAGAGTTCGCACAAGATCGATGAGCATCAGGCAAACGGCGCAGACCGGTTTCGGCAGACCAGTATCAGGGGCCTCGACATGGCTCATAAGTCGGCCCAAATGAGCCGTTCCTTTGGGACCAACAATGCCGAACTCGGCAAGGTGGCCTCGCAGAGCATTGATCGTCTGGGTTTTCTGGCGAACCAGGAGATCGCGGGCCTTGAAGATCATTGCGGACGACTGTTTGTCTTCGCTCTTCACAGCGACGAACCGCATGGTCGGACGCTGTGCCGCCTCACAAATCGCTTCAGCATCCGCTGCATCATTCTTTTGTCGTTTAACGAAAGGCTTCACATAGATCGGTGCGATCAGACGAACATCATGACCTAATTCGCCGAGCGCTCGTCCCCAATGATGGGCGCTGGCACAAGCCTCCATCGCAATAATGCATCTGGGGTGCGCGGCCAGAAATTTGAGCACCTGGCTCCGGCTTAACTTCTTGCGGAAGACAACGGCGCCGTCTGCACTCGCCCCGTGGAGCTGAAACGAATTCTTCGCAAGATCTAAACCAATTATGCTAACTTCTTCCACGGACGCCTCCTTTGTACGCGGTTCTCAACACCGCAATCCTGGCACTTAAATGCCGTCGAGGGGCGTCCACCCCATCGCTTACCGAGGACCAACCACCGACGACAGATAACCGGTGACTAGCAGGCGCCCGTGTTCTGGCTGTGGCTCAAGGAGGGTGTGTCTCTGCCTCTTAGAGCTGAGCGATCGCATGCTCCTCTCATTGGCAGCATCATAATGGCCCAGTTTTAAGGGGCAGGGACACCTTGTCTTGGCCCCGTAAAACTGTGCCATTGTTTTCTTAGTGGCATGGGAGTGTTTGATGGCTCGGAAGCGGCATCCGGGCGGACCTTACACACCCCACCTTGTCGTTACTTACGATGGGAATCCAATCGACGAAGATCTTGATTATCGTAATAAGGCATGGGAAAATTTGCTGTTTTCTCCAGTTGGCACAGAATTGTATATCCGGTGGCTTGATGAAGACATGTGACGTCAGCTTCCTGCACGAATACTGTCCTTAGAAAGTGTATGAGTAGCGCTCATCGAGTGCCCAACCTAATAGTTAGCGCACAAATGCTCCCGACACTGCGCTCACCGTTGAAGAATGAGCATATCTTGCCAACCGTGCACATACTTCGTGAAGCGCCAGGCGCCCTCTAAAAAATGACTGCATGAAAGAGAGCAGCCCGCTGCCATCTCCTCCAATTCCTCCAGGTCGTAAGCCACTGGGTCTCCAGGACTATCCTTATGATAATGGCACTTTGGCGTCCCGCGTCGATCGCAGTGAACATAATACCCTTTCGCCTGCTTTACGAAGCGATACGAGTATACCCCCTCTTCCTCCGAGCCTAGTTGATTTGTAATTCCGCCCATCTCACGACACTCTGACTTTGGGACGCGAAAAAATGACAATATCGCTCGGCCATTCGGCTTCAGAACCCTTGCTATTTCCTGGAGGTAATCCGTGGCAACCTCCTTCGACAAATGGGAAAAAATCGAAGCTGCGAACACCACATCAAATTGCTTATCTTCGTACGGAAATTCGAAATCCGAAGGAGCAACTTTCCCTTCAGGATTATACAGAGGGTGCCAGATGTCTATGGTTTCAAATTTAAACCCAGGATGACGGACGATATCACGGCACCGCTGTATCTGCGTCTCGGTCAAATCAAAACCGCGATAAACCCCCTCTGATGAAAGATAGCAAGAAAGAGGCTCAGCGATCCTGCCTGACCCACAGCCAATGTCTAAAACAGAGCCAGAACGCCCCAGCCGTCCATATCGTATTAAAAATTCCAACCACTCTAGGCCAACATAAACATATGATTCTTCTTCGGTGTCCCCGCCCGCCATTTTGGCATGAAGTGGGTCATACGACGCCCGAACCATATTTGCGACCACGTCTGATGCGGCTCTTGCCGCAATACTCGCTTCGGGGTCTCCAAACCCTTTCAACTCCAAGTCGCTAAGTCCCAGTTGCTTTCTTTCCATGCGAGATCCCTCCTGCATTCAGCTTCAAAATCTTAATCTGATATAGGCGCGGAAATTTTTATACGGCCGTCGTCGAGCTCTATATAAGTCGCGTTGCAACGCCTGGATTTCTTGATTTAGGCGTAATATCTCCTGTGATGCGGGTGTTGTCACATTAAGTCTGTTTGACTGGAATTTGCCAACAGCAGCTGATTTTAACGAGTGGGATTTCAGAGACTTATCCTGCCGGTCGATCGTCCATATTGGGCCAATTTCGCTTAATGTGACAACACCTCCAGGCCTAAACATGCTCCCACGTCGTACCCTGCATACGATGCGCCCAGTAGAATTCGTAGAAGTCGGTGCGGTTGTAGTACACGTCCGACCCAGTGGTAATTCGGCGCACCTCGTAACTGCGGGTGCGCTCGTCCGGCTTACCCCAGCTGGCGTTATCAATGCGATCTCCACCTGTATTCGCGTCGGGCTTGCCTCTAGAGACCAAGGAATGGTCCTTGGTCCAGACTGTTTCGACGAACCCTTCAAGCGTCCCCATCGGGATCTGCTCGCCCATTCCATGGACGATGACGACAGCCTGTTTCATGTCGGATCTCCTGAGTCGCTACCAATTTCCGGAGTGACGAAATATCTGATTGCCAATGAAGCGCTTATTTTGCTCTCGCGACATAGGGATTAAGGTCAACTGCCTCGGCAACCTTCATGTTGGTGGTGATCACGACCAGAAGCTGCGTCAGGTTGCTTCCCAGAAACTGTTGAGATCGGCGGAACGGCGCAACGGGTCGCGATGCACCGTGCAGACCAAAAGAGACCATTCGGCGTTTCCAGACTGGCCCCATCACCCGCCAGCTCGTGCTGCGCATCCTGCTGCCTATGGAGACGGACGAAAGGTTGCGTAATGACGCTGGGAATTTACTTAAGTGTATTTTCTCAAGTTGGATTAAATTAGAAAAAAGCTCAATAATTACAGGCATGTTTTTATGGAACAAACAATTGAATTATGATAAAATTTTAAATTGGAGAATACCCATAGAAACGTGGAGTTGAAAGATACACAAGCTCACGAGAAAACAGGAAGCTTTTGCGCAACATTATGCGCTGCATGGCAATGCGACGGAAGCCTACAAAGTCGCGGGTTACGCATGGCGTCGCATGAAGCCCCAAACACTCTGGGTGAAGGCGTCGGAGCTGCTCGCGCACGGTAAGGTGTCGGTGAGGATAACAGAGCTGCAAAAGCACATCCAAGATCGGGCAGAGCTGGAATTCAATCTCAATGCTGATCGGCTCCTGCAACAGTATATGCGGATCGCCTTTGCCGACGCCGGCGACTTCTGGGAGTGGGACGAGGGCGGGGTACAGGTCAAATCTTCCCGCCAGCTCACCCCGGAGCAACGCTCCATCATCCAGGGCGTCCACACAATGGGGGACAAGGGGGCTGTCTTGAAGCTTCCCGACAGGCTCCGGGCGCTCGACGCCCTGGCGCGCCATGTCGGCCTCTTCGAGAAGGACAAGAAGACAGAGGTGGAAGTTAACTGGATCGACCAAGCCGCCGGCGAGCTTGACCAGCAGATCGAGCGATTACTGGCTCGTGCGAGGGATGGGGAAGCATCGCTAAATTAGCCGTTCGTCAGGTGAACCCTGCAGACTTTGCTTTGGCGCATTAGCGAAACAAATCCAATCGAGACACGCGGCATCCCGAACTTGTTGCGCTTTATTTCAGTAAGTTGCAAACTGACAGTACAGCATCAAGCACGCATAGTCTTTCACTACGAGCTTTTCGCACTGCCGATCAAAAGTCGGCAATAAGCCGGTCGCAACTCCACACGGGTGAACAATTTCGAAGGGATGTCTGCTGCCCGCTCGGTGCTACCTTCGGCTTTGGCGCTGGACCGGATGCTAGCGCCAATGCGAGCAGGCAAGCTAAACAGGCATGACCCGGGTACAGGACATAATCGAACAAGTTTTGCATGACCTCCGCAGTGATCTTTTCGATCGCCCGATCATGAACAATCTCGCCCGACCCATGTTTGTCGAACGGTTGATCGCGCGTTTGCTTGGCGAAGAGTGGCGCCAGAGGGGGATGAATGGTCCGGCTGGGATATCGCGAACACGCGTACGCACGCCCGAAATCGAGATCAAGCAGTCGGCTGCCCGGCAAAGCTGGAGCGGAAGTTCAGGCAAAGCAACAAGACCGATTTTCGATATCAAGGAGCGGACTGGGTTCTACAGAGGAACGGTGTGGCACCATGCTCCGGGGCGGCATGCCGACCTTTACATCTTCGCCTGGCACGACGGTTATGAACCCGAGAACAGAGTCGATCATCGTGACCCTTCGCAATGGATCTTTTACGTACTCCCGGAACGCCTTCTACCGACAGAACAGAAGCAAATTGCGCTCTCCCGCCTTGTTCAGCTGGGGGCGCAAAGTGTGCAATTTGAGGATTTGGCTCCCGCCGCAGGCAGTGTTCTGCAAACTCTCCGCCCCTACAAAGCGGAGCGGGAGTTGTCTTCCGATGGAAAGGCCGGGCAATGACTACCTACCCGCACAGTTTGTCACCGGCTTTCGGCTTGTGCCGGTGCTGGTGGCAGCGCGTCGCCCGGATCGTCTTTCGGTGCGCGACATTAGCCCGTATTCCCCAAGTGGTGGGTGAACTCCAAGCCACCACCAGAACTAACATTCAAACTGGGCCACTCAATGGGGGCGGACCACTGGAGCAACGTATCCACGTGCGCGCCGAGGAAGAGTTTGACCTAACTGTCGACCAGCTCCTGCAGCAGCACGTGCCCATCGCCTTCGTGGATGCCGGAGATTTCTGGGATTGGGATGAGAACAGTGTCCGCGTCAAGCCGCTCAACGAAATGACCCCCGAACAGCGATCCGTCGTGCGCTCGACCTCGACAGGCACGTCGTTCGCCTGGAGAAAGCCAGAGAGACGTGAATTAGGCAGGCAGACCACACCGACGGCCGAGTCAATCTTCTTCATCGAACAGACAAAATCCTTCGAGTTCCTCTTCAAGATCGTTATAGATGTCGTTGAGAAGCTTTGAGGCCTGCTCAAGCTTTTGGATATTTTTCCCGCTGACAAGCCCCTCCCGTTCGGACGAAATCACAAATCTGTAGAGCTGGATGCTCGCGCGTGTGGTGAGGCTTGCCAATTCCGACCGTGGGCCAAACTTCTTCGCCGCCGACATCAATGCGTCAACGCGTTTGCATTTTTCACTTCGCATCAGCCCTGCGCTTCCCCCTTTTGCGTGCCTTGCAGTCCGCAGCGCCGATCGAAAAGCTCCAGCTGCACGGGACCTTCAGTGACCTCGATGCGATCATCTACGGGCAGTTGGTAAACAGTTACGCTGGGCCGTTTGGCCTGGCTTCGCTTGATCCCAATGTTGCGTTCATGAGTAGCGCGATAACGGGTGGTTTTGCTCACTTCGAGGCTGGACAGCGCTTTCGAAAGCGCCATTTTGGTGACGTAGCGCCGCCCCGCGAAGTCCGCGAACTCCTTCGAAAGGTTGTACAAACGAGGCCAGTCGATCGGACCGTGAATGTTATGGCCAGCGCACCAAACTAGAAAAAGCCGCGCAAACACTATCGCCTTGGCCAGCGATGAGATCGGCTGTTCAGCGCTGATCAGGCGTCGGCCATGTACAGGCACAACGTCCGGAGTATTCACCGCTCCGGAACCACCTCCATCTCCACTGTCAGACGTTCTCTTAATTTGCGAATGATTTCCATGACTTAGGCAATTCCCTTTGCGAGCTGACGTTCGGTTATCTGGAACACTTCATCCATGACCACTCCAGTTGGTCCTTTTGACTCGCTTACGATGAAGCTGTCGTGGATGAGAGAACAGGGTGGCCGCGTTCCGTATCACGCGCTGAACCTCGGCGCACATTCCGGGCATCAATTGCTTGCAGGCGCAGACCTATCCCGCTGCCCCAAGCGTCTGCGAAACTCAGATGTCGCGCCTTGATGGCGTCCACAACCTGCCGCGCCTGCTGCCAAGGTGGTCCAGAGGGTGTTCGTCGAAGTTCATCTTCGAGCGCGAGGATCGCGACCCGCTCGCTATCGGCATTGATGAGAGTGTTGAAGGCTTTCTTGACGAGGGAGCGAGGAAAACCGGGGACCTGATAGGGATCTTCATTTCCCAGCTCGCAGCCTATGCATGCAGCCAGCAACCTCGGATGAAGGCAGCGGTAATCGCTTTCGACAACCGCCGTTTCATGAATGCGGATCAATGCGCGTTCGGCGCGTTTAAGGCCCTGCCAGAGACCACCATACCAGCGTCCGCCATGGCGCCAGTTTAAATTGCAGACTCGGTAGAGCTGGATGTGCGCGGGATTGAGAACGCGGCCTTCCTTGTGAAGGAACCCGTGTGCATCTTCCTGCCAGCCTGCTCGCGCGAAACATAGTTGGAGCCCTTCAAGCGCCTGGTTCTGGGCCCGGGCATCGGACCGCCACGACCGGGTCAGCTCTGTTTCGCGATAATGTTCGAGGTGGCCATTCCCATTCTTGAGACGGATCGGTTCCCAGATAACCCGGCGGATTTCATGAATGTGCGCGACAGGCGAAGTTTCGAGGAGTTTCGCTGTGGCCCGGATTGTTGATCGATGTCGTTTTTGACCTTTTGGACTGGGTCCGGGTCGCGCCTTGCGGTGGTGGATTAAGCCTGCGCTTTCGAGCGATTGGACGGCCCACAGCAGACCCCTGTGGGAGGCCATGGGTCCAAGATACCGTTTTAAGAGCCTCATGGCGTTGCGATCCCGTGGATAGGCAAGGCGACGTTCGGGATTGGCCCAGCCTGATATGATGAGGGCAATGATGAGAGCGTTACGAATGTCGCGATACCGGTCGCTAGGTGCCGGGTCCGCTCCCAACTCGGCCCCAAGGTCGATCGTCTCGCGCGGCATGCATTCGAGTCGGAGAAAGTCATCGACAGGGCGCGTGCAAGCGTCACCGCCGCGACCAGGGTTGGTCTCGTGCATTCTGTCACCCTTTAGCTAATCCAGAACTTCTCGTTGGTGGGTTTTGCGGCGGTTTGGCCAGGCGGCTGTGCCGCTAGTGAGACCTCATTACTGACCGAGCGCATGTGCTCCTCAACAAACGCCTGCAGGTCGGATAAGCGGTATTTGACGAGGCGACCGACCTTCACAAAGGGTAAATTATAGCGTCGCGTCGAGGCCCAGACTTCAAGCGTCGTAACCTTGACGCCGAGCAGGTGTGCGGCCTCTTTGCGCGATAAGAGTGGGTCCCAGTTCTTCTTGGTCATGTCATCTCCTCGTGTTGAAGGTGACAAACCAGATACAGCGAACAACAGCTCAGCTGCCAATCTTAAGTCTGCAAAAACACAGGTTATTTCGCAAAAACTCAAGGCTGCAAAATGCAGAAACTCAAGCCTCGCCTTTTTCTGCATCGATCTCTACTCTGATCTTGACGTATCGCCCTACGCGGGCACGTATCGAAGGCTCCTTGGGTATCTTGGACCAGCCGCTTTCGCTGCACCAAACCTGAAGTCCAAAATAGAATTGGTTTCGGGGCTTTATGGGTACCCCTTGCATGAGCCGCCGCAGCGCCTCGTCTTCGAGCTCTGGCCATTTAAAATCTGGGGGACGCCCGCCCGCTCCTGTTTTTTTTGCGCGCCCCGGTTCAGGGTGAAGGAGAAGTTGGCCGTTGCACAATCGAACCTCATCGAACGGGTCGCCAGCCTCGATTGGGAAGAGCTCTAACAACTGATCGCAGTCGACTTGTATGTGATAGTAGGCTTTCGTCTCGCCCATAGCGAGACTCTGAAACCAGTTGATGCCATCCACCCTCCAGAAATCCGCAGGGATGGGGCGTAACTTGTTGCGCATCAAATCCTTCGGGATCAGATCCGTTTGCTCAACACCTTCAGCCATCGAACGCCGCGGAAACTTCCGACCGAAAGAAGATATGCGTCCTTCGTTCAAGGCCAGAAACAGGTCGCACTTGGCGTGCTCCAGACCTGAACGAACATCGAAATTTCGAGTGCCCTTCCCCCATTTCCGGCGAAGGACAATTCTTCCAGGCCAAACCGTTCGGCGACGGCATTTACATCGGTATGCTGCTCGGGATCGAGGAAACTGGCTGGCGAAGGAGGGTAAAACGGCCAGATATAAGTGGTTGCGTCCCTATCGTATGGTTCTTGACCGAAACCCGCAGGCTCTGTGGCTGCCGGAATGTGTTTTGCCCAGCGGTAAACGAGAGCCTCCCAAAGAAAACACCTAACGGCAAAATGCCGACCTTGTAGCAGCATCGTCATGCCTGCTTTTCACCCCTTCGTAGTTTCTACATCGCGGTCGTTGCCGTTTCCATGGAAGCACGGATTATATCGAGAGTGGTAGAGCTCGCGGGTTCTCTGCTGGGGCTACCTGAATTCGAGCCCGACGAGAGGGACGAAAGCACGCGACGACTTTAGCCAAGGTCTGTCCGATCTCTTCCGGCCTGAACAATTTCCATGAGGTGGGGCGGGTAGCTTTGAACGAGGTCAAAAGCCTTTTCCGGCGTGCCGTTCAGCCGAACGTCATGCGCCTCATGTGATACCAGAATAACCGGCATCCGGGAGGGATGGACGGTTACAACAAGACTGTTGGGTTTCGTCATGAATACGAAAACATCGAATTCGACGGCCTCACCCGCTTTCTTGATGGGACCGCGAAAGTGACGCCAGATACCAGTGAACACAAACAGTGGCCGTGGCTCGTCACCCTTCAAGGCAAATCAGTACCAGGTGGCAGGACACCGTCCCTTCGGCTCAGTAAAGTTGTTATCGGAACGAGACAGCGCCGCTCGTCGAACGACCTTTTCCAGAACGAAGATGAGCGGAGTTTGTCATCGCGAACGTTTGTCACCCGTTTTGGCGCCAGCTGCTTCTCAGGCAGCACAAAGCCCCATCAGCATTCAACAAGCTCTCGCTCACCGTCGTCGGCACGGCGGACCATCGCAGCGTCGTTGCTTGGAAAGATAGCGGCTTTGGCTCGAACGCTGTGATCCGGTTTCGGGAGACCCTGGAGAGTTTGCCCACAGTCTCCCGTGTCGCCGTCATGGAATAGAGGTTGCACATGGCATTTGCGACCGGGATCGAGGGTTCTGGCAACGAGACTTCAAACTGAACTGCTGAGCGCGCAGTCTGTCACACGCTTTGTAGCAGGAACGAGGTTCTGCTGCTCCAGTGAGACGTCCGAATTCGCCTGGACATTGTGCGGCAATGGTGCGGCAATGAGATTCGGGGGAGGGTGCACCTAATTCTCTAAGTCATTGAAAATACTGGTGCCCCCGGAGAGACTTGAACTCCCGACCCCCTGATTACAAATCAGGTGCTCTACCAGCTGAGCTACAAGGGCAAGCTTTTGTACTTGTTAGCGGTTTGACGCTTCATTGTGGTTTTTGCCGCGTTCCGAATGGGACCTGCGGAGCGCGGACGATGCCGGAAACACAATCGGACGTCAACTGGTTCAACCGTGAGGCGGATGGTTTGCTGCCCGTTCTCCATAGTGGGCCCGCGTTCGCACCTGGTGGAAACCGATCCATCGGCGCTTCAATACCACATTCGACCAGCGATTAGATGCCGGCGATGAGTGGCCTAGTCAACGTCCTTGTCCTGAAGAGGAATGAATATCTTGATCGTCGCTCCCTGTCCGGGTTCGCTATCGATCTGAATGAAGCCGCCGGCTTCTTTCCCCAGATCCTGGACGGCACTTAGTCCGAGTCCGGTTCCCTTACCCTTTTCCTTTGTCGTAAAAAACACTTCGAAGATATTTTCCTTCACCTCGCTTGTCATACCGGTCCCCGTATCCGTCACCTGCAGGATCGCGTAAGGCCCGGCGCGAGGTTTTCCCCAGTTGGCGGGCGTCGCGCGGTCAACCGAGGCTTCGTCGGTCGCGACTGTGATGACGCCACCCTCCGGCATCGCATCGCGAGAATTCAGCACTAGATTAAGCAGCGCCATCTCGACCAAGACCGCGTCGACGTACACCGGAAGTGATGCTTCGTGCAGCGAAAACTCGAGTGTAGCCGATTGACCAACTGAACTCTTCAGGAAGTCGGCTAGGTCCTTAAGCAGCTCGTTCAAGTCGACCCTGGTCTTATCGAGCGGTTCCATTCTGGCGATCGTCATCAGGCGCTTGGTCAGGTTCGAAGCCATGCCGACGGCCTCGATGCAATCCTTGATCAAATCATTTCGCTTATCGGGGCTAACCCTTTGGGAATTTAGAAGAGGGATATTGCAGGACAGCACCGTCATTACATTGTTGAAATCGTGGACAATGCTGCCGGTCATTTGGCCAATCAATTCGAGTTTCTTCGATTGGCGGAGCCGGATCTGCTCTGAGCGTCGCTGATTGGTAATTTCGAATGAAACACCGCCAACCATCTTGATCTCATCCCCCACCCCGCGGACCGGAAATTTCGAGGAGGCGAATATGCGCTCACCATCCTCCCCGGTTGTCAGCGTCTCGTGCTCAACTACGCGTCCGGTTTCGATTGTCTCTGCGTCCCGTTCACGGAAATACTCGGCCAGATCTTTTGGCAGAACTTCATCGACGGTTTTTCCGATAATATCCTTTCTGGCGACGCCAAATACTTCTTCATAGCGTGAATTCACCAGAAGGAACTTGCCGTCTGTGTCCCGTAAAAAGATGTGTGCCGGCATTTGGTCCAGTATTGTTTCCACTAAGTCCCGGCTGTTACGCAGTATATTGTTTAAGTCGTACAGCTGCCGAGCCTTTGTTTCCAGCAAACGTTCGGCCTCCTCACGGCGAAGCTTTTCTCGATCAAAGAGTTTCCTTAACCGCTTAATTTCTTGCTCTTGCATCATTTTTCTTCAGCTTAAACACTGCTCGCGTACCGTTCTCGGGTGATTTTAGCTGCGTATCTATTTCGATTGATTCATTACAGTGAGCCACACATCCTTTTATGAGCCCGTGCGCTAGGTGCGCAAATGGACGCGCCGATGAATATTCCATAACGTGCAAATCATCGCCTTCCCTGAGACAATCAAAAGTAGGCAAATCCGCTTCTGGATAAAGCATTCGAACCTCTTTGTGGATATGGGCCTCGATTCCTTCTAAGAATTGGTATGAATTCTTAATATCGCGAAAGAATTCCGGATATCGAGTAAGGAAGCACATGAACAGATGTTCACCATAGGCCTCAACCAGGTCGCTTGCAGTATTGAAGCGCCGATGGATCGGTTTCCACCATGTGCGAACGCGGGCCCACTACGGAGAACGGGCAGCAAACCATCCGCCTCACGGTTGAACCAGTTGACGTCCGATTGTGTTTCCGTCATCGTCCTGCAGGGGAATAAACACCTTGATCGCCGCGCCCTGTCCCGGTTCGCTGTCGATCTGAATGAAGCCGCCGGCTTCTTTCCCCAGATCCTGAACGGCACTTAGTCCGAGTCCGGTTCCCTTACCCTTTTCCTTTGTCGTAAAAAACACTTCGAAGATTTTTTCCTTCACCTCGCTTGTCATACCGGTCCCCGTATCCGTCACCTGCAGGATCGCGTAAGGCCCGGCGCGAGGTTTTCCCCAGTTGGCGGGCGTCGCGGGGTCAACCGAGGCTTCGTCGGTCGCGACTTTGTTGACGCCACCCTCCGGCATCGCATCGCGAGAATTCAGCACTAGATTAAGCAGCGCCATCTCGACCAAGACCGCGTCGACATACACCGGAAGTGATGCTTCGCGCAGCGAAAACTCGAGTGTAGCCGACTGACCAACTGCTCTCTTCAAGAAGTCGGCGAGGTCCTCAAGCAGGTCGTTCAAGTCAACGCTGGTCTTTTTGAGCGGTTCCTTTCTGGCAATCGCCATCAGGCGCTTGGTCTGGTTCGAAGCCATGCCGACGGCCTCGATGCAATCCTTGATCAAATCATTTCGCTTCTTCCGGCTCGAACGGTCGGGCATCAAAATGGTTTTGCAATGCTATTTGGATTGAGCGAGCAGCCAACTGATCCGGAAACCTTGGCTTGCTAGTCCCCTTCTCTGGGCTGCTTTGAAGGGACATTAGTGCAGCCGAGGGCAAGCTACTAGAGAAATTGGCGCGCCGAGCCGTCGGCTCGCGGCGATGATGCTGTCACTGACCGTATCGCGCCTGTACATGACACAAGGCATCCTAGCTTGACCTGACAGATATCGCGCGGGTCAAATCAAGGCCGAGAAGCCGTTTGCACCTGTGTGACCATGGCGAGGGGGCAACGCAGCAGCACTTGACCATACTCGATCACGAGAGGGGCGGGATCAATCTGCGTACGGGGACGACTTTTTTGTTTCACCGGATAAAATATGGCGGTGGACCTATGCGTCAGAGATCGTCAATTATAGTCGACGTTAGAGCGCCGGGCTTGGGTTTCAGGAAAAAGCGCTTCGCGATGTCGAAACCCGGCGATCGGGTCCGCCTGAGATCAAGCGGCAAAACGGGTCACGCATTGGCGAAGTCTTCTAGGCGATCGAAATCGACGATCTCAGCACGGTCTTCGTCGCCCAAAGCAATGAGGTTGTTTTTGTGAAGCTCTTTGGTTGCGTCGGAGAGCTCTTCAAAGCTTACTTCAAGGAGGTTCGTCAGAAAATCACAGCTAATGGACCCGGGTACGATATTGGCTTCACGCCCCTCGACCCTATTCATACGCGCCACAACCAGCAGATACCCAGCCAGTCTTTGTGCTGTCGATTTGCGGGACGCTTCCGCGATACACTCCGCCTTGCGCAATTCGAACTCTTGAGTAATCGCGCGGGCTTCCTGCGCGCGCAAGCCGGCGTCCTGATCAGCGAGCTTACCGAACTCTGTTTGCGAGAAGCTGCTGACTACGCAATCGGTCATTGCGAAAGCTGACGTGGAGTGATGCTCGAGGAAGCCCATACCAACAAAGTCGCCCGGCTCGGCCATATCAAAGCTTCTTTGCGTGCGGTCGTCGCCGCCGCTGGACGTGAACACAACCCCCGCCTCAACGCGATAAACGGCGGTTTTGGGCTGCCCTTTACGGAAAAGAGCCTCTCCAACCCTCAGCACGAAGCCACGTTTGGGATCAGCGGAATCCTTGGCCGGAACGGCCTGTCTCTGGAGCTTCACCGCAGTCCCGTGGTGGGGGAAATGCGGCGAGAATGTGGTTTCCGCAGTTTTTTGAATCATAACAGACGCCCTACTAACTAAAAAACAATGCAAATACAAATGCGTGGCGTGGCTGCACCGGTTAGCCAACTCTAGGTGTGCGCTAACGTTTGGCACTTCTTCACTCAACTTCACCTACGACGCAATGATCTAAATATCGCTCTAGACCACGCAGTGAACCAGTTGGGTCCAATCCTTACGTGATGATTCTTACGTAATACTACGTATGCCCGATCAACCCAGAGAAACAGGTTGTTAAGACAAGGCTTTAGCCACGGTCACCAACAGTTCGTCGGGGCCGATCGGCTTTTTGAGGATCGCGAAGACTATCTCGCGCTCGGCGGCTTGGAGAAGCTGACCGTCGTTCGTGCCCGTGACGACGACGATCGGCGTGGCACACGACAGCGTCTGTAGCTGATCAAGCACCTCGACGCCGTTTGGAGTTGGCATTTCCAAATCCAGGACGATGCAGTCGGGTAAGCAGGAAAGACCTCCGTCAAGAAAGTCCTGGCTCGATGCGTACTCGCTGACGCAATATTCTGCGCACTGGAGCACGGTCTTGAAGGTTCGTCGGACGCCGTCATTGTCGTCGACGATGGTGATGCGGTTTTGGCTTTGGTTCAATTTCACTCGCTTCCGGGTACTGCTGGTCATTTGATGAGCCACGTACCATGTCCGTGGATACCTGCTTGATTATAGGTCGAAGCCGGTTGGTCTACATTCCGGGAAACTACGTAGGGGTTTTTCTGAAGTTGCTTTGGCTGGTTCAAGGACGCGCCCGGATACTCCGTCGCAAGCTCATTGGGCCAAGGAGTAATTCGGTCGCTGGCGCGGGTATTTCCGTCAGGCAACTGAGGTGCCGACAGAAGGCTGGAGTAGCCATTTGACGGTGACTGAACTAGGATCAAGGCGCAGCCGATTGGAAAGGCTTAAACGTGTGGGGCTGAGCTGGCATGTCGGACGAGAGACCGATTAATCTGAACATCATCGACGATGAGGATCTTGTCCGAAACAGCCTGGCTACCGTTCTTCGCGTAGCCGACTATCATGTCGAGACCTTCTCATCGGGATATGAATATATCAAGGCGCTACCCGGACTTAATCCGGACTGCGTCATCATCGATGTTCGTATGCCGAAAATGAATGGCTTGGACGTGTTGGATATTGTCAAACAGCACAAGCAGGACACCCCGGTGATTATGATTTCCGGGTATGGGGATATTGCTATGGCCGTGAAGGCCATCCAAACGGGCGCAGCCGATTTCATTGAAAAGCCGGTTGACCCGGAAGCCGTCCTGAAAGTCGTTGAGCGGGCCTGCAGCAGCACACGGAAGAAGAGCGACGCGGAACCGAACGACGCGGAGTTTGAGGCCGCACTTTCAAATCTTACCAACCGCGAGGCGGAAGTGCTGACCCTGCTCGTCAAGGGAGACCAAAACAAGGTCGTAGCCCGCAAACTTGGAATCAGCCCACGGACGGTCGAGGTGCACCGATCTCGTATCATGCAACGACTTGGTGCAAAGAGTTTCGCCGAACTGGTCCGTATGACGGTTCTAGGAGGCTTCAAGTCTGATTGAAGCGGTTTTCATACGCGACGGCATCTCTTTAGTTTCTACGCATATCAACGGACAGTCTTAGTTGCGCGCTGCCCGATGCACTGAGAACCCCTAGAGACCAAGTTCGCTGAGGCCTGGATGATCATCGGGCCGGCGTCCTTGCGGCCAATGGAATTTGCGGTCTGTCTCTTTGATAGGACGATCGTTGATGCTGGCGATACGGCGATGCATGAGCCCTTGGGCGTCGAATTCCCAGTTCTCGTTGCCGTAGGCGCGATACCAGGCTCCAGCGTCGTCGCGCCATTCATAGCAGAAACGGACGGCAATCCTGTTGTCGCCGTGCGTCCAGATTTCCTTGATCAACCGATAATCGAGTTCACGCGCCCATTTTCTTTGTAAAAAGGCGCGCACCTCCTCACGGCCATTCAGAAACTCTGCGCGGTTCCGCCAGACGGTGTCCTCGGTGTAGGCAAGAGCGACAGCATCAGGATCGCGGGTATTCCAGGCGTCCTCGGCCTTGCCAACTTTTACAATCGCCGTTTCCAGCGTGAAGGGTGGAAGTGGCGGTCGGGACATGACTGAGAAACCTCGGGACCTGAGTACAATGCTTAGCCCGGCTTTTCCAAGCCAGGCCTCCGGGCATCACGTTACCATGACTTATAAGGAAGGAATTTGCCAGACATCTTGACTTCGATGCGGTCTCCCTTGGGATCGGAGATTTTGTCGACGTACATTTCGAAATCAATGGCGCTCATGATACCGTCGCCGCCCTTCTCCTGGATCAGTTCCTTCAGTGTTTGGCCGTAGACTCCGACGATCTCGTAGAGGCGATAAATGCACGGATCGGTGGGCACCGTCTGGTCGAAGAGCTTGGTTGGGAATTCGGCAAGGACCGGACCTGCCTCTTGCGGCAAACCTAGATACGTAACGAGCTTGTCCGCCTTGTCGCGCGGCATTGAATTCATACCAAGACAAGCTGAGGTGACGAACACTTCCGACATACCAAGGGCATCGGCGATGCTGGCCCAGGTAATGCCAGTCTGCTTCTTCTTAGCCTGGATCATTTCGGCTACTTCGGCCTTGTCCATGATAGCTCCTGATTTTTGGTGCGCGTCTTGTTGGGCGCGCGTTGGCGGTCAGCTTGCGATCGAGACGAGTTTAGGACGGTTTTCAGGTTGGCGCTCCTTGTCGTCGGCAGCCTCGATGCCGGGTCTGACGGTAGCGGGCGGCGATCCACCATGGTCGCGATCGCCTGATAGTTCCTTTGAGCGGCGCGCGAGGAATTCGACGAGGTGATTGCGGATTTTGTAATAGGCGGGTTTGTGGATGATTTCGGCGCGCTCGCGAGGCCGGGGAACATCGACGACCACGCTCTCTGCAACGCGCGCATGAGGACCGTTGGTCATCAGCAGGATGCGGTCGGAGAGAAGGATCGCCTCGTCAACATCGTGGGTGATCATGAATACGGTCTGCTCCGAACCCGACCAAATTCTTGTCAGCTCGTCCTGAATCGTGCCCCGAGTGAGCGCGTCGAGGGCGCCGAAGGGTTCATCTAGAAGAAGCAGTTGCGGGCGGATCGCGAAGGCACGCGCAATCGACACCCGCTGGCGCATACCACCGGAGAGCTGCGCCGGCTTGCGGTGCTCGGCGCCGCCGGTCAAACCGACCATCTCCAGATATTTTTGTGAATGATCGATGACCTTACTGCGCGACCAATCGGGGTAACGGGCACGGACGCCGAAGATGACGTTCTTAAGGGCCGATAACCACGGCAGTAGCGAGTAGTTCTGAAAGACCACACCGCGATCGAGGCTTGGGCCCGAGATCTCCTTTCCACCCATGATGATGCCGCCTTCAGTGGGCGTATCGAGGCCGGCTAGGATATTCATGATCGTTGACTTGCCGCAGCCGGAATGGCCAATAATGCAAACGAATTCCCCCTTCTTGATCGAGAAGTTTGAGTTTTCAAAGACCGTCAGCTGTTCGCCCCCCTTCTGAGCGGGAAAGCGTTTCGTGAGGCCTGTAATTTCGATAAATGGCTTCAACACGGTTTTCCTCTTTCGAAGGCTGAAAGTTTATTCCTGGTACTTCACGGCACGTTGGACATATGCGAACGCCGTATCCAGCATCATTCCAACGAGACCGATCATGAGGATTGAGAAGATCACACTTGTTAGATCTAAATTGTTCCACTCATTCCAAACGTAGTAGCCAATACCCGTGCCCCCTACGAGCATTTCGGCGGCAACAATGACGAGCCACGCAATACCGATGGAAATGCGCATTCCTGTCAGGATGGTCGGAGCAGCAGCTGGAAGAATGACGAGAAGGGCGGTTTTCAGTGGGCCGAGCTCGTGCGTTTTCGCAACGTTGACAAAGTCCTTGCGTACGTTGGCGACACCGAAAGCGGTATTGATCAACATCGGCCAAATGGAGCAGATGAAGATGACGAAGATCGCCGAGGCCTGGCTATCCTTGATGATGAACAGCGCGAGTGGCATCCAGGCAAGTGGCGATATCGGCCGAAGAACCTGGATAAAGGGGTCGAGCGCCTTGTAGGCGATCGGCGACATACCGATCAGGAACCCGATTGGAATGGCGATCAGCGCCGCCAGAAAAATCCGAATAGCACCCGATATAGGGAGTAGGCTAGCTGGATACCGATGCCCTTGTCGTTCGGCCCGTTGTCGTAAAATGGCCGCGAGAGCTCATCATACGCCTTTTCGAACACTTGCGAGGGCGGCGGTACGCGCGCCTGCTGTCCACCGCCACCGGTGAGCAATTCGTATTCGGTGAGTTCTCCGGCGGATTTAACCGCCGGAGTGCTCAATTCCCAGGTGCCCAATAACGCAACGAGAAGGCAAATGGATAGCAATAGCGCCTTTGCGTTTTCAGACAGGCTTATTCCATTCACGATGCACGCCCGATCTTGAAGCTTTTGACGTATTCTTCCGCTTTATCGGGATCGAACTCCTTGCCCATGATAGTGTATTTTTCATAGGTCTTATCCGGCACCGGCATGCCGAGGTCTTTCATGATTTTACCGCAGTCGGCGGTGAGATAGACCTTTTCGGCAATTCCCTTGTAATCAACCTCGCCGTCGATATATCCCCAGCGTTTCATCTGGGTGAGTATCCATACGCCCATCGAGTGCCAAGGGAATGGATCGAAGTCGATGCGATCGGGCACGTTTTTGACGTTACCGAGACCGTCCGCATATCGACCGGTCAGCACCTGCTCGATAACCGGCACAGGCTGGTTGAGGTAATTGGTCGGCGCGATGGCTTTGGAGATTTCCTTTCGGTTCGCCTTGACGCTAGCGTACTGCGTACCGTCAACAAGCGCTTTCAGTAGGTTCCCGTAAGTGTTGGGTAGTGTGTCGGCAAATTCCTTGGAGCAGGCGAAGGCGCAGCACGGGTGCCCCTCCCAGATGTCCTTCGTTAGAATGTGGATGAAGCCGATTTTTTCCCAGACTGCGCGTTGGTTGAATGGGTCTGGAGACAAGTAACCGTCGAGGTTTCCGGCGCGCAGGTTGGCGACCATCTCCGGCGGCGGAACCACACGGATTTGAATATCTTGATCGGGGTCGAGACCGGCTTCGGCGACGTAGTAGCGCAGAAGAAAGTTGTGCATCGAATACTCGAAGGGGACGCCGAATTTAAAGCCCTTCCACTGCTTTGGATCGTTCTTGTCCTTGTGGTCGTTATGCAGGACGATCGCTTGGCCGTTGATGTTCTCGACGGCCGGCATCAAGAACGGAACCTCCGTCGAGCCGGCCCCCATGGTTATGGCCAGCGGCATTGGCGTCAGCATGTGGGAGGCGTCGTATTCCTTGTTGAGGGACTTGTCGCGCGCGACAGCCCAACCCGCTGTTTTGATAACGTCGACGTCGAGGCCGTACTTGTCATAGAAGCCGAGCGGCTTGGCCATAATGATTGGCGTTGCGCAGGTGATCGGGACAAAGCCGACCTTGAGCTTCTTTTTTTCGGGCGGCCCGAGTTTGTCGAGGATCGCGGCTTTCGCGGCATCCATCGGGAAGACGCTGCCGATCGCGGCCGCCAGCGTCGAGGCGCCAAGCATGGAGGCGAAGCTGCGGCGGGAAAGCTCATTGTGGCCGAAGATCGAGCGGACGACGGCGCTTTCGACGGCACGCTCCAGCAGCTCTTCAGAAGTGGGGACAGTATCGTCAAAGCAGGCTTGGGCACTGTTGTGTTCGTGCGCGGCATGGCTTTTTGTATCAGTTGAGCTGCAGGACCGGCATCCGCAATCGGCGCCGTGCCGCAGATCCGTATTGCCATCATAGGGATTGTCGAGGCTCTTGCTCACCATCTCTTTGACCCTCCTCAGAGTGGATTACGCGGTGACAACG
Organism: uncultured Alphaproteobacteria bacterium; assembly: GCA_963753045.1. GTDB lineage: Bacteria > Pseudomonadota > Alphaproteobacteria > Rhizobiales > Hyphomicrobiaceae > Filomicrobium. The sequence continues at coordinate 57,081 of CAVWAT010000007.1, read as the reverse complement.
CCACCGTTGGTTAACGATACGCAAGCGGCGTGCCACCTCCTTCCGAACCTGTTTTTAGCAATATTATCAATTGAGTACGCCTTCCTGCGGCTTCACGTTAATTTATGTGATTTCATAACTTACTAAATTTCATAATGCGGTTTATGGTCTTTCATAATTGTCCGGAGGGAGCCGGCGGGCGATCGCGAGCCGCTGACCACCCCTTAATGTCCAGGGAGTTTTTGCTTGGCACTTACTGATATTCCCGAGCGGGTAGGTGACGAAGTTGATGCGGGCGTACCAGAGGTTTCGGAGCTGGTTTTGGCAGGCTTTCATGACCACCCGCTGCCGCAGCTTATTTTCTCGCCCTACGGCAACACCGTGCTGCTCGCCAATAATGCCGCCGTCCGCCATTTTGGAATGAACGGCGACGGGCTCTCGTGGACAAAAGTCAGCGACCTATTCGATGAAGATTCGATTGGCTATCTGCATATTGCTACGCAGGAGGCGATGCATGCCGGGTTCGCCTGGACGCGCAATTTGAAGGCGGCAAATGACGTTGCCGCAGCTCTCGACTGCGAGCATTGCCTCATCGCCTGGCACTTGGGCGATCAGCTTTACGTACAAATGTCGATTGAGGACCTTGATGCTCTACAACGTCGCGACATCGACAACGAAGCCGACACCATGCATCGCGCTGGGCTCAGCGAATGGCGTCGTGCCGAACGATTCTTGCGGGAGATTGAACGGCGCCACCATCTAATTCTATCCGCGGCCGGCGAGGGTGTTTACGGGGTCGATGCCAACGGCATTACGACGTTCGTCAATCCCGCAGCAGAGGCCATGCTCGGCTATCGCGCCGATGAACTGATCGGGCTGGAGATGCATCAGAAGGTGCACCACAAGCACGCCAACGGATCACACTATCCAACGCGGGACTGCCCGATTTATAACGCCTTCCGAAGTAACGAGATCACCACCGTCGACGACGAGTGTTTCTGGAGGAAGGACGGAAAGCCGCTTCGTGTCGAGTACACATCGACGCCGCTAATCGAGGACGGAGAGGCGGTCGGGGCCGTGATTGTGTTCCGCGATATCACCGAACGAAAAGTCAACGAGGAGAAGCTTCGAAGAGCACTGGCTGAGAACGCCGCCTTGCGCGAACGGCTCGAAAAGGAAAACGCTTACCTGCAAGAACAAATTCTCACGCAATCGAACCACCATGAAATCCTTGGACGGTCTGAAGCTATCCAGAGGATCGTTCGCCAGATCGACGTTGTCGCCAAGACCAACGCCAACGTTCTCATCACCGGTGAGAGCGGTACAGGTAAGGAACTTGTCGCGGGGGCCATCCACCAGGCTTCAGAGCGAAAGGATCGACCGCTGATCCGTGTCAACTGCGGCGCGGTCCCACGCGAACTCTTCGAAAGCGAATTCTTCGGCCACGTCAGAGGGGCCTTTACAGGCGCCGTCCGAGACCGCGTTGGCCGCTTCGAGCTTGCCGACGGCGGCACTCTCTTTCTCGATGAGGTTGGCGAGATCCCACTCGAGCTGCAGTCGAAACTGCTGCGTGTGCTTCAGGAAGGAAGCTTTGAGCGCGTAGGTGAAGAGAAGACACGCGTGGTCGATGTTCGAATCATCGCAGCAACAAATCGCGACCTGAAACAGGAGGTGGAACAGGGTCGCTTCCGGGAGGATCTATTTTTCCGGCTGAATGTGTTCCCTATCGAATGCCCAGCCTTGCGTCAGCGCCGTGAAGATATTGCGCTGCTGTCCCAGCACTTCTTGCGGCTAAGTTCGCAGCGGCTGAATATCGCAGAACCGCGGTTGTCCCGGGCAGACGTTGAGACCCTTGAGCGGTATTCCTGGCCGGGCAACGCGCGTGAGCTTCAAAATGTCATCGAACGTGCGGCCATACTATCGCGGCAGGGGCGCCTCATACTGAGCCTACCGGGTTCGGGGACACTTAACCCGCCAGCACCGGCCGATCAAAAAAATCCGCAAACCCACTCCGACACTCGGATCCTTACAGCGGCTGAAATGACGAATCTGGAACACGACAATATTCGTGCAGCGATTGCCGCGTGCGACGGCCGTGTCGCCGGCCCGCACGGCGCCGCCGTCCTGTTAGAGATGAAACCGCAAACGCTCTACTCTCGCCTACGAAAGATCGACCTGCGCGGATAACGGTTTAGTTCGCCAGCTACCGTGGGCATCTCAATGTATCGACCTGACAACATGCGGAATATCTCCTGAGATATGCGGAAAACGCAGGCCAGGAGTGTGATCTTGCGCATTGCAACATTGCATGTTGCGGCGCATATAATTGGTATGCCACGGCTTCAAAGAGCCCACAGATTGTAACGGCAGCGTCCTCTAATCCAATGGGGAGAGATAATTATGAGCACAACGATCCAATTCAGAAATCATAGTGAGCGTCAGTCATTCACCTCGATCATCGTCGAGGCTATGAGCGCCGTTCCTCACTTCTTTGTATCGCTGCAAAAAGCGACTCTTGCGGCGCGTGAATACGAGCGCCTGGGCCACTTGTCGGATGCCGAGCTGAATTCCCACGGTCTGACGCGTGAGGGCCTATCGCAGTACATATCGGCGAAGTACCTCGCCAACTGAACAGGCGTGGCCGAGATGGACCACTCGTGAAAGAAAAGAAGAGGCTGGGGACAGCCTCTTTTTTATGGGCAGGCTATGTCTTCCGTTTCGCGAGAAACTGGCGGAAGGCCTGCAGGGTGACATCGCTCACATGATGTTCGATACCTTCGGAATCCGTCTCGGCGGTCTCGGAATTGACGCCCAGCGCCAGCAGGAAATCACGGACGATTTCGTGCCGGCGACGTGAAGCCTCGGCGAGTTCGCGGCCCTTATCGGTTAGAAAGATCGAACGGTAGGGTTTGCTGGTAACGAGACCGTCGCGCTGGAGGCGCTGAATGGTGTTGTTGACCGTGGCATTGGTGACGCCAAGCCAATCCGCCAGGTCCACGACCCGGGCTTCACCCGTTTTCTCAATCAGCTGAGCAATTAGCTCAACATAGTCCTCCGCGACCTCCGTCTGGTGCGCCTCACGGACGCGCTGGAACCGCTCCGCGTGGCGTTTTGCTTCGGGGTCACGGTCATCGGCGGCGGTCATCTTCGGCTCCGGTGATGCTCGGGATCAGGACAAGTTATTGCATTTGCGCCTTGACTCAAACTTAGCATGCACTAACTTTTATCTATCCGTGCTATAGTTTGTCGGCGCAACTCAGGAAATATGTCGGGACAAAGCCCTGTCCAGCGATCGACTATCGAATTCTCGATGGTGGCGTTCTCGAGATCATAGGGGGTTACCCAGGAATGAAGCGGCCCTACGAGGTTGATACGTACGCCTTGTCGCGGCAATCGGCCATTTTCAAGATGGCGGTGGCCTTGGCCGGCATTTCGGTCGCTTTTGCACTGGTCTTCAGCTCGCTTGCCCGTGCCGATGACGGCAAGCTCAAGGTTGTGGCAACAACGGGGATGATCGCGGATGCCGCACGGCAGGTTGGTGCTGAACGGGTCGCCGTAAAGGCGCTTATGGGGCCCGGGGTGGACCCCCATGCATACCGTCAAACACGCACCGACATCGTCGCGCTTGCCAAGGCCGACCTGGTATTGTGGCACGGCCTTTATCTGGAGGCCCAGATGGAGGACTTCCTAGTCGCCTTAGGCAAAAGGCACCAGACCGTCGCGGTTGCGGAGGCGTTGCCGAAAGACCTGCTGCTATCGCATGCCGACTACGCCGACAAATATGACCCGCATGTTTGGATGGATCCGCAGCGCTGGACGAAAGTGATCAGCGCAGTGAGCGACGCGCTGTCATCGGTGAAACCTGACGCGAAGGCGACCTTCGAAGCTAACGCGGCTCGTCACCTTGAAGATGTCACGAAGCTAGCTGCTTACGCCGAAAAGTCACTTGCGACAGTGCCAGCAGAGAGCCGTGTGCTGCTGACAGCCCACGACGCATTCAACTATTTTGGTGAGGCCTACCAATTCGAGGTGCTCGGCATCCAGGGCATCTCGACGGAAAGCGAAGCTGGTCTCAACCGCATTCGTGAGCTTGTCGACGTTCTCGTCACCCGCAACATCAGCGCGGTCTTTATCGAATTGTCGGTCTCGGACCGCAATATCAAGGCGTTGATCGAGGGGGCGGCAGCAGAGGGGCACGCCGTAACAATCGGTGGCGAGCTTTTCTCGGACGCAATGGGTAGGGACGGGACCTACGAGGGTACTTATCTCGGAATGATTGATCACAACATCACTGTGGTGACCCGCGCACTGGGGGGCAGCGCACCGGAGCGAGGCATGACCGGGAAGCTTGCTGCCAGTAGCTGAGGAAGTAACGAGAGATGAGAGAAACACCTGTCAAAGTTGCCGCGGAAGATGGCCGTATCGTCAAGCCGCCGACGTCTGATGACAGCCCTCTCGCGGTGCGCGGCCTGACGGTCTCATACGGCGATAAACCGGCGATATTTTCCGTCGACACCATCGTCCCTCAGGGCAGCATGATGGCGATTGTCGGTCCAAACGGGGCTGGCAAATCAACGCTCTTAAAGGCGGTACTTGGCATCGTTAAACCGTTGTCCGGAACGGTCTCCATCTTCGGCGAATCTCTATCCGAGGCGCAGCAGCGGGTAGCGTACGTGCCGCAACGCGCCAGCGTTGATTGGGATTTCCCAACACGTGTCATCGACGTCGTTTTAATGGGGCTCTACCGCAAGCTGGGTTTGCTGGGCTGGCTGACAAACCACCACCGCAAAACCGCTAGAGCCTGCCTTGAGCGGGTTGGCATGGTTCAGTTCGCTGAGCGCCAAATCGGGCAACTGTCCGGTGGCCAGCAACAACGCGTTTTTCTGGCTCGGGCGCTGGCGCAAGATGCGGACTTGTATTTGCTCGATGAACCCTTTGCTGGCGTCGATGCTGCGACCGAGAAGGCGATAATCGACGTCTTGAAGTCGCTCAAATCTCAAAACAAGACCGTTGTCTGCGTTCATCACGATCTGGCGACGGTTGCCGACTACTTCGATCGTGTATTGCTGATCAATGTGCAAAAGATCGCTGAGGGGCCAGTAGCGACATCGTTCACCGCGGAGAACCTGCAGCGGACTTACGGCGGGCGGTTGGCTGCGACGCACATTGACGATCTGCGACTGCCGGCGGGCTAATGTGGACCACCTTTCTCGACGCGCTGTTACTGCAGGCGGGTTATAACGCTGCGCTTGTTGCGGTTGGCGCCGCACTGCTCGGGATTGCGGCTGGAACGTCCGGGACGTTCCTCGTCTTACGCAAGCGCGCACTTGTTAGCGACGCCATTGCGCATGCGACGTTGCCTGGCATCGGAATGGCCTACATCTGCATGACGGCGCTTGGCGGCGACGGACGCAATCTGGCGGGCCTCATGCTGGGTTCGGCTCTGACAGCTGCTGCTGGTCTATTATTAGTGGCGTGGATATCGCGTGCGACGCGGCTGTCCGAAGATGCGGCGATAGGTGCCGTGCTTTCGGTGTTCTTCGGGTTCGGTATCGTCTTATTGACACTTATTCAAACGATGAGTTCAGGACGGCAGGCGGGACTCGATGGGCTGTTGCTCGGCTCGACAGCGGGGATGCTGTTTCAGGACGGTATAATCATCGCCATTGGTGGGGCGCTGGCGGTCGGGGCGGTTTTTGCCTTGCGCAGGCCGATGACGTTAGTGGCCTTTGATGCCGACTTCGCAAAGGCGTCCGGATGGAATGTTGGGCATGTCGACCTCGCGATCATGGGGCTGGTACTTGGTGTGACAGTCATCGGGCTCAAGATCGTCGGGCTGATCTTGATTGTCGCTATGTTGATCATTCCGGCGGTTGCCGCCCGGTTCTGGACCGAGCGGACGGAGCATGTGGTATTGGGCGCGGGCCTTTTCGGGGGGCTGTCTGGTTATGTCGGCGCGGCGCTATCGGCATCGGCACCGGCTCTTCCAACGGGACCAGTCATTGTTTTGGTCTGCGCGTTTCTGTTTTTCCTGTCGCTGTTATTCGCACCGATCCGCGGCGTACTTGCCTCCCTTCTGCGGCATCGCCGTTTCCAAGTGCGCGTGCATCGCCGCCAGGGACTGTTGGCGCTCGCGCATAGTGAGGCTGTCCACGACCGGATGACGCTAGCGGTACTGCGCCGTGACGATTTAATTAGGGCGGACGGCGTGGCCACAGATATAGGCCGGGCGCAGGCGGCGAAGGCCTTACTCGATGAGCGGCGCTGGGAAATTGTCAGGCAGATGCAATTCGCCGAGGGGCTCAAGGCGAACTTCGATGGACTGACCCCGATCGAGGGTGTGTTGACGAAGGACGAACTAGCGGAAGTCGACCGGCGGCTAGGGCCTCTGTCGATCGTGGGAGGGTGAGATGGGATCCGAGTTTGTAATGCTCAGCCTCACGCCCATTCTGATTGGCATTCTGGCCTCAATCGCCTGTGCCTTGCCTGGCAACTTTCTAATCCTGCGCCGTCAAGCCTTGATCGGTGATGCAATCTCGCATGTCGTGCTTCCCGGTATCGTTGTCGCTTTTTTGCTCACAGGCACAGTGGCGTCGTTGCCAATGATGATTGGAGCAGCGGGAGCTGCAATCATTGCCGTCATTCTCATTGAAACGATCAAACGCCTCGGCCGCATCGAACCTGGTGCCGCCATGGGAGTTGTGTTCACATCAATGTTTGCTGGAGGTGTGCTGTTACTTGAGCAATCCGATACCTCCAGTGTGCACCTCGACGTCGAACATGCGCTGATGGGGAATCTTGAAAGCTTGATCTGGTTTGCGGCGGATGGCTGGTCGTCTCTGCTCGATCCGGTCGCGCTCGCAGCATTACCGCCGGAGTTGCCACGTATTGCTGCTGTTTGTGCGCTGGTCGCCGGGCTGACCTACCTGTTCTGGCGTCCGCTTAAGATCTCCACGTTCGATGAAGGCTTCGCGCGGACGATGGGCATTCCAACCACGGCCATCAGTATTGGTCTGGTGATCGCCGCAGCGGTCGCTGCCGTGGCCGCCTTCGATGCCGTTGGCTCGATCATCGTCATCGCCATGTTCATATGCCCACCGGCCGCCGCGCGACTGATGACGAACCGGCTCGAAGTGCAGGTGGGATGGAGTACAGTATTCGCTGTCGTCTCGGCAGTGCTTGGGTATGTCTTCGCCGGATACGGTCCACTCTGGTTGGGTGGTCAACACGCGGTCAGCGCCGCGGGTATGATCGCCACTGTCTCCGGTGTGATCCTTGGCTTGGCCTGCCTATTTGGGCCGCAGCGCAAGCGGGTTGGGGAGGCGGCCACGGATTAGTCGTTGGATTATACCGCCAGTTTTAGTCGCTGGGACTGCGTGACAGTTGCCTCAATCCACGTCAGTGTTTCGGGCTTGTAGGCAGCGGCCGGGGACACACAGTTTGACAACCGCCCAACTTACGCGTTCCGAAGCCCGTCATCCCGATGGTCTTGCCACACTCTTCATGGTCGAGTTGTGGGAGCGGTTTTCCTATTATGGCATGCGGGCGCTGTTGGTCTTGTTCATGGTGGCGCCGGTGGCGTCGGGGGGACTGGGCTTCGGCACGGCGGAGGCGGCGCTGCTCTATGGCAACTACACGATGGCCGTGTATTTGTTGTCAATTCCCGGCGGTTACGCAGCCGACCATCTTCTAGGTGCGCGCCGATCCGTGATGATGGGAGGTCTGGTGATCGGCTGCGGGCATTTCGCGATGGCGGTGCCCAACGGTGCGAGCTTTTACGTCGGGCTCGTTCTCATCGCGTTGGGCACGGGGCTGTTCAAACCGAACATCAGCGCCATGGTGGGAGGGCTGTATCCGCCTGGCGACATGCGCCGCGATGGCGGTTTTTCAATCTTCTACATGGGCATAAATATTGGCGGCCTGGCGGCACCCTTCGTGACCGGGTTTCTTGCGCAGAGCGCCATTTTCAAGTCTTGGCTTGTCGCGTGGGGTTTTGATCCTGTGCACAGTTGGCATTGGGGTTTTGCAGCCGCCGGGGTCGGAATGACGTTATCGATTGGGTTGTTTTACTTGCGCCTTGCTCAATTCGGATCGGTCGGCGGTCCACCGTCGCAGCCGTCGCTGTCGGTCCGCTCTGCTATCACGGTTGTCGGCGGCAGTGCCGGTCTTCTGGCGGCACTGTTGGCGTCTGACCAACCGGGACTGGAGTGGCTGCGCTACGTCGTGATTGCGATTCCCGTTATCGCCATTGCCTTGTTCGCGCGGCGCGAAGATTTGGAGCAGCGCCGGATGGCAGCGGTTTTCGTATTCTTCATCGCAGCGATGATCTTCTGGGCGGCCTTCGAGCAGGCGGGACTATCAATCGCACTGTTCGCGGATCAATTGACGAACAACCATGTGCTTGGCTTTCACGTGCCTTCGGCATGGTACCAGTCGCTCAATCCCATGTTCGTCATTCTTCTGGCGCCGGTGTTCGCGGTGGTTTGGTCCCGGCTTGGCCAGCGGCAGCCCTCGACGCCGGTCAAGTTCGTCTTGGGTTTGTTTTTTTTGAGCCTATCCTTCCTCCTCATGGTTCCAGCGGCACAGGCAACACTTTCCGGGAGGGTTAGCCCGCTCTGGCTCGTGGGTCTGTTCTTGCTGCAAACGATTGGAGAACTCTTTCTCAGTCCCGTCGGCCTCAGCGCCATGACCAAGCTGGCCCCGGCGCGAATGGTTGGGATCATTCTCGGCATCTGGTTTCTCGCCGCAGCTTTCGGAAACAAACTCGCCGGGCTTTTGGGAGCGGGATTTGCGTCCGGCGATGCCGGGGCGCTGTCCTCTTTCTTTCTCAGTCTATTCGGACTGGCCGCAGCGACCGCGCTTGGGCTACTCGCGCTGACGCCATGGCTGAAGCGGCTGATGGGCGACGTGCGCTGAGTCGCCAATACAGCCTGGAGGTAGATCGAAGACCGTCAGGGATCGTCGTTTGATTTAATCGGCTGGTGGACAGCGCTTCTGCAGACAAGCCTCGATTTCAGGAGACACAAAAGCGCTAACGTCGCCGCCCATATTCGCGACCTGGCGCACCAGATTGGCAGCAATATGCCGGACTTGGGGCGAAGCTGCTACGAACACCGTCTGGATATCCGGAGCCATAGCGCCATTCATCCCGGCCATCTGCATCTCGTAGTCGAAATCGGTTCCATCGCGCAGGCCGCGGAAGATAACCGTCGCCCCCTCGCAGCGGGCAGCATCAACGGCAAGGTTGTCGAAAGTAACGATGTCGATTTCGGTGCCGCTTTTGTCGGCAATTAGAACCGTCTCCATACGCAGCATGTCGACACGCTCTTGGGCTGTGAACAGCGGCGCCTTGCTGGCGTGGAGCCCGACGCCGATCACCAATCTGTCGACAAGCTCAACCGCCCGCGCGATCACATCGGTGTGTCCGAAGGTGACGGGGTCGAATGAACCGGAGTAGAAGCCTATACGGGCCATGGAACGTCCTCTGTTGACCGCGACGAGTAATCGAAGCGGCTCAAACAATTAGCCCGTGCCCCGGTGGCGGGACAACCGCTTTCGGTGAAGCGCTGCAATAAGCCACCGAATACCCGAATTGGCTTTTAGCGGAGGCGGTCCGCAGGCATTCGGGATGTTAGGTTCAATAACAGGGAGGAACGGTATGAAACTGACCCGCCGCAATGCGATGATGCTACCTGCCGGCCTCGCGGCCGCAAGTCTTCTGCCTGGAACGACAAGTGCTACCGAGCCTGAAGCCAACGATGACGGGCTCTATACTCAGCCGTGGTTCCATTCGTCTTTCCTGAATCTGAAGGAGGACGTCGCGGAAGCCCAGGCCGCGGGTAAGTCACTTGCTGTTCTGTGGGAGCAGAATGCTTGCCCCTATTGCCGGGAAATGCACCGCGTGAACCTAGCGAACAAGGACATCGTCGAATACATCCGCAAGCACTTCTTCGTGTTGCAGCTCAACCTCTACGGCGCCCGGTCAGTCACCGACTTCGATGGTAAAGAAATGGAGGAACGGCAACTGGCGCGCAGGTGGCGGGTCAACTTCACGCCGACCATCAGCTTCTTTCCCAAAGACCCGGCCAAGGTCGAAGGCAAACCAGGCGGAGATGTCGAAGCCTTTCGGCTGACTGGTTACTGGAAGCCATTTCACTTCCGCTCGACATTCGTCTACGTCGAAACGGGAGGCTATGAGAGCGAGCCAAACTTCCAGAGGTGGCTTTCGGAATACCGTGAAGAGCTGCGAGAAGCCGGCCAGAACGTCGATATCTGGTGACTCTTCAAAGCCAGCCAGGAGCGCTTCGTTTGTGCCGACAGAAAAAAAGGCCCGGCTTATCAAGCCGGGCCTTTTTGGTCGTCTTATTGAATACTACGTCTTGTCTTCTTGGCGCGTCTTACTTCAGCGGATCAATGGCTGCAGTGCGGCGACCGAACAGGTCGAAGCGGTAACCAACGTGCGCGCTGACGAGCAGCGGATCGAGGTCAAAGTCTGTGTCGAGGCGACCCAGTCCCGGCACGTCGGTGAAGGTCGCTTCGGTATCCAGCCAAGTGTAGCGGACGTCCGCGCCCGCATACCAGCCGCCGCCGAGTTCGACGTCAACGCCACCCTGCAGGCTGAAGCCAAAGGCCGAGTCGATATCCAACGAGCCACCGATTTCCGATTCCGTGTCGAAGAAGTGGATAAACTGAACGCCGGCGCCGACGTAGGGCTTGATGCCTCTGATGCCGTCAAAGTGGTACTGCAGCGAAAGGATCGGCGGGAAGATCATCGTCTCGCCGAGGTCTTTAAATCCGGCGGCCGCCAGGGCGCCCTTGGCTTCGACGCCATGCTGAGCGAAGCAGCAGAACAGTTCGACGCCGATGTTCTTGTTGATGAAGTAGGTCAGCGTCAGCGACGGCACCCACGAGTCGTCGACCTCCGCGATGTCGCCGCTAAGAAGGGGGGCGCCGTTGAGACTCAGACCATCGAATTCGGAGTTCGGCAGCACCCCCGTAACGCCAGCTTTGACCATGAAGTTGCCATTGTAGTCACCCGCGGCACTCGGCATTACAGCACCAACCGTAGCGCAAAGCCCGACGGTTAACGCCATGGCGTAACACTTAATCAGTTTCATTCGTCCATCCCCCATTTCGTCAAGCTAGTTTAGGCCCCCAAGCTTCGACTCGCTTTGTACTGCATAACGAAAACAGCAAAGCGCCGATGAGACGAGCGCTGAGTTGCTATTATGTCTGATTCTCGTCAGCCAGAAATCTTCTGCACCGCACCTGTTGCAGGGCCGCAACAGAGTTATGTGACCTAAATCGTCCCGATATACTTGCGCGGTTCTCAAGATTGGGATCGTTGGCCAACTAGGGGATTCTTTGGATGTCCGCGACAACTTCCCTTGCTGACTTTGATTCTTGATGCGCGTCAAAGCCCGCGGATCACGATTCAGTAATTCTGTCGACCTCGAACCGCCCTCATAACGGGGGGGGGGGGAAGGCGGATAATGAAAATGCAGCGCGCGAAACCCAGCACACCAGCCAGGGCCTCATCGGGGCCGGCTCCCACAGCACCCTCGAATCCGTACCACCCTCCCGCGAGCGGTGAGGGTATAGACGAGATATTTACCGCCCACGGAGTTTCCATGAGGGCGCGCCGGAGACAGCGTCTGGTGATGAGTTCCAATAGATCGGACATCATTTACGTGGTGAAATCCGGTGTGCTCGTGCTCAGCGCCAACGGCGGAAGCGGTCGCAGGCAGGTGCTTGCTATACTTTATCCTGGCGATGCTTTCTCAATGGCGCTGGCGCCCCCACTTGACGGCGTCGGCGTCGTGGCGATGACCGATTGCGACTTGATCCGCATGCGGCGGAGCGCGCTGGAAGACTTCCCAAGCGAAATGCAGGAACTGGAAGCTTTCCTGCAGCAGCGCACAGCCGAATTGCATGCACGCTCAATCCTGCATATCGCGCGGTTGGCATCCCTATCCAGCGAATCTCGCGTCGCGGCGTTCATATTGGAACTTGCACTTCGAACTGGGCAGGTGGTCAACGACACCGCGACCTGCGATCTACCGCTTTCTCGCAGCGATATCGCCGATTATCTGTCGCTGAACGCTGATACCCTGAGCCGAATAATGACGCGGCTGAAGTCACGCGGGACGGTGGCGACAGTCGGGCGAAGTCGTGCGATCGTGAAAAGCATAAAACGATTGTGCAACGAGGTGCCGATCTGCAGCACCACACTGGCTTTGCATGGGTACGCCGAACTGGACGACCAAGCGGGCAATTCGCATTCGTGAGCCGGCCGTCGTAGCGACCGCCTGCTGCTCCATGTTGGCGATCAGTCTTCGATGCTAGGTTCCGGGCCAGGCTGCGGATCAGCATCCGATGGACCGCTCTTTGATTCAGGTCCGGTAGAACCGTTTTGTTCACCTTCGCCGGGCCCATCACCGCCGGGCGCATCCTCCGCATCAGGATTCTCTCCAACATCGCGGATCCGCTCAACTGAGACGACATGTTCGTCGCTATCGGTGCGGAAAATCCGCACGCCTTGCGTGTTGCGGCCGGCAATACGAACCTCGTCGACCGTGGTTCGTATGAGCTGGCCGGCGTCGGTCACCAGCATGATTTGATCGCTGTCCTCGATCGGGAACGACGCCGCGAGCTTTCCATTGCGCTCGTTGGCGACCATGGCGACGATACCTTTGCCGCCGCGTCCTGAGGTCCGGTATTCGTATGAGGAGCTGCGTTTCCCGAAGCCACGTTCCGAGACCGTGAAGACGAACTCTTCGCGAGCGGCCAATTCATCGAAACGTTCTTGTGTAATCTCGGTTGCTTCGACAGCGCCCTCTTCGTCCGCCTCCTCGGTGACAGCGGTCTCTTCTTCCTCGTCGGCGCCAATCTGGGCGCGGCGTGCGGCCGCGGCCATCTTCAAATAGGCCGCGCGTTCGGCCGGCGTAGCCTCGACTGGGGAAAGGATCGCCATGGAAATCAGATGATCATCATCGGCGAGACGGATTCCGCGCACCCCGATCGAATCGCGGCCTTTGAAAACACGCACGTCCTCGACGGGAAAGCGAATGCACTGCCCCTTGGCCGTCGTCATTAGGACGTTGTCCTTGGGCCTGGAAATGCGCACGTCGACAATGCGGTCGCCTTCATCGAGCTTCATGGCGATCTTGCCATTGCGGTTGATGTTCTCGAAGTCGCCCAGCGCGTTGCGCCGGACATTGCCAGTCTGAGTCGAGAACATCAGCTGCAGTTCCGCGTAGGTTTCGGTATCTTCCGGCAGAGGCAGAATCGAAGTGATCCACTCGCCCTGGGCAAGCGGCAACAGGTTGACGAGCGCCTTGCCGAGGGATTGCGGCGTGCCGACCGGCAGACGCCATACCTTCATGCGGTAGCACATGCCGCGCGAGGAAAAGAACAGCACCGGCGTATGGGTAGAGGCGATAAAGATCTGCGTAACGAAATCCTCGTCGCGGGTATTGAGGCCGGAACGCCCCTTGCCACCGCGGCGCTGCGCCCGATACGTCACTAGTGGCACGCGTTTGATGTAGCCCTTGTGGGTGACCGTGACGACCACGTCCTCACGCTGGATCAGGTCTTCATCGTCGACCTCTCCCTCGATATCGACGATCTCGGTGCGGCGGGGCACGGCAAACTGATCACGTATGTTGGTCAGCTCGCCGACGATGATTTCAACAATGCGCTGGCGCGAAGACAGGATCTCCAGGTATTCCTTGATTTCTTCGCCAATTTTCTTGAGTTCATCGCCGATTTCATCTCGGCCAAGGGCTGTCAGGCGGGCCAGACGCAGTTCCAGAATCGCCTTGGCCTGCTCCTCGGAAAGCTTGTAGGTGCCATCGGCTTGGACCTTGTGGCGGGGATCAGCAATGAGTTCGACAAGCGGCGCAATATCGCGCGCGGGCCAATCGCGCGCCATCAGCTCTTCCTTGGCGACGGCCGGAGAGGGGGCTCGGCGAATCAAATTAATGACCTCGTCGATATTCGCCACCGCAATCGCAAGGCCGACGAGGACGTGCGCCCGATCGCGCGCCTTATTGAGAAGGAACTTGGTGCGGCGGGTTACGACCTCGAAACGGAACGCGGAGAAGGCCTGCAGCATATCCTTCAAATTGAGCTGCTCGGGCCGGCCGCCATTGATGGCAAGCATATTGGCGCCAAACGACGTCTGAAGATCCGAGAAACGCCAGAGCTGATTGAGGATCACGTCGGCGACCGCGTCGCGCTTTAGCTCGATGACAATACGCATCCCGTCGCGGTTAGTCTCATCCCAGATATCGGAAATCCCTTCGATCCGCTTTTCACGAACGAGATCTGCGATCTTCTCGATCAGGACGCGCTTATTCACCTGATAGGGGATGGCCGTGACAATCAGCGCTTGCCGATCCTTGCGGATCTCCTCGACATCGACCTTGGAACGCATGATGACCGAGCCGCGGCCCTTGTGATAGGCGGCGTGGATGCCGGCACGGCCGAGGATCAGTGCGCCTGTCGGAAAGTCCGGACCTGTAATAATCTCATTGAGTTCGTCGATGCCGATTTCCGGATTGTCCAATAGAGCAAGGCATCCGTCGATCACCTCACCCAGATTGTGGGGCGGGATGTTGGTAGCCATACCAACAGCAATGCCGCCGGCGCCATTGACGAGAAGATTGGGATACTTGGCCGGAAGGACCGTAGGCTCCGTTTCCGAGCCGTCGTAGTTTTCCTGAAAATTGACCGTGTCTTTGTCGAGGTCATCAAGCAGCGCTTCCGCGACTTTTTGCAGGCGGCACTCGGTGTAGCGCATGGCCGCCGGTGGGTCGCCGTCAACTGAGCCGAAGTTGCCCTGACCGTTGATTAGCGGCAGGCTCATTGAGAAGTCCTGAGCCAAGCGAACGAGCGCGTCATAGATCGCGGAGTCACCGTGCGGGTGGAGCTTACCCATCACGTCGCCGACAACACGGGCCGACTTTTTATAGGGTTTGTTCCAGGCGAGGCCCATCTCGCCCATCGTATAGAGGATACGACGGTGTACCGGCTTTAAGCCGTCGCGGACATCGGGTAACGCACGTGAGACGATCACGCTCATGGCGTACTCGAGGTACGAGCGCTTCATCTCATCGGTAATGGAGACTGGGCGGATGTCGTGCGGGCCGCCGGTTCCGTCGCCGGGCGTATTAGAGCTGTCTGCCACGGTTCAAAAGGTCCGTTGATGGAAGTGGGCGGCTGCGACGGCACACGCCGATATATGGAAGTTTGCTTGCGCCCGGGTTGATACCGACACTCTTAGCGCATCGGGGGCATGTGCCGCAATCTTGCCCCTACACTAGCAGTGAGATCATCCCCAGGATGCATTTTCGTCCGACGTGGCCAGCAGTTAACTCGGACGGACAACGCTAGCGACTTGCTAGCGTCACAGAGACCGGCTAGACCGCGCGTCTAACTCGGCAAATGCGCTTCTGACCCGGTGAAAACGACCGCCGCCACCTTCGGCAAGCGTCGGCGATCATCAAGTTGATAGCGCAGTCTTGTGTAATGTGCTGCAGATTTTACTAAGTGGATGGAGGACTTACCGAATGAACGTTGTCAAGCCGCTGACCGTCGGCCTACTGATCGCCTTGCTGGCTGCTCCCGTGTTGGCTGAAAGCCCCACCGACAAGGCGATTCCGCCGAATACCTTCATCGACTCCCAGCCCGAAGCACACTATCTGGCCAAGGATGTTCTCATTGGTGCAAAAGTGCAGGGCTCGGATGGCAAGATCATCGGCGATATTGAGGATGTCATTTTGAACGACTGGAACCGCGTTCAGGGCGTCGTCATGGGTACCGGAGGATTTCTCGGCATAGCGGAAAAGCGCATCGGCGTGAATCTTGGTGCATTGGAATTCCAGGAGAAGGACGGCAAGCGGGTCGTCGTTTTGCCGAACGTCACACAGGAATCGCTGAAGACCGCTCCAGTCTTCAAACGTGCCGAACCGAAGAAATCACTTTTGCAGCGCGCCATGGAAAAGGCTCGCGAGTTGACCGACAAGAGTTCCGAGACGGCCAAGGAAGCCTATGAAAAGGCAAAAGAAACCGCTGGCCCGGCACTTGAGAAGGCGTCCGAAGCCGCTGGCAAGGCTTATGATTCGACAAAAGAGGCGGCCGGCAAGGCTTATGAATTAACGAAGGAAGCCGCCGGAAAAGCTTACGAAAAGGCCAAGGAAGCCGCTGGCGCGGCGACCGAGGGCGACGGGGCAGCGGATAAGGCAGCTCCGAAGTCCGAGTGAGCCAAGCTTTGCTTAGACTACGTCGGACTTTAGAAAGACCGGAACCCGCGGCGCGAGCGCCGCGGGTTTATAGTTAAATTTAATCCAATGCGTGGTGACCGTGTTGAACCCGCACCCGTGGAATTTATCCTACGGTCGAGTATAAAAGGGGTGGCGCACCAACTTCTGCGCGCATCAGCATATTGAGGAGAGACATGGCAGCGGGCGGTTCTACAGCGGTCGTAATAGTTGCGCTTAGCGCGAATCTCGGTATTGCGGTGGCCAAGTTCGTCGCAGCCGCCTGGACAGGTTCGTCGGCGATGCTTTCGGAAGGCATCCACTCTCTTGTCGACAGCTCCAACCAGGGATTGATGCTTTACGGCATCAAGCGCTCGTCGCGCCCCGCGGATAAGACGCATCCTTTCGGCTATTCAAAGGAGCTCTACTTCTGGAGCTTCGTAGTCGCGATATTGTTGTTCGCTCTGGGCGCCGGCATCTCGATCTACGAGGGAATCCAGAAGCTTCTGCACCCGCATCCGATTACCAACGTCCACATTATCTATGCCGTTTTAGGCATCGCCATCGTGCTTGAAGGTCTGGCAACGATGAAGGCGCTCAAGGAGTTCAACAAGCGGCGGCGCGGCAAGGGATTCCTGAGGGCATTGCGGCAGTCAAAAGACCCAGCTCTTTTTGCGATCTTGTTGGAGGATTTCGCAGCAATTCTCGGCCTGCTAGTGGCGATGGTCGGCGTCAGCGCGGCCTACTACTGGGGTTATGAACAGGCCGATGGGCTGGCCTCGATCGTCATCGGTATTATCCTGGCGCTGGTTGCTTTGTTCATGGCCATTGAAATCAAGGCGCTGATAATCGGTGAAGCTGCCGACGTCGAAACGCAACGCGGATTGATAAGCATCATCAATTCCGAACGTGGCGAAGGTAAACCGATCCGGACCATCAACGAAGTCCGGACGATGCATCTGGGGCCAACCGACATTCTCGTTGCGGCCAGCGTCGATTTCCGAGACGGGCTGTGCGTCGAAGACGTCGAGGCGACGACCGCAAAGCTGGAAAGGTCAATCAAGGAACGCTTTCCAAAAGTCCGCCGACTGTTCCTCGAAGCGCAATCGGAAGAAGCCCATGACGAGGCTGTTGCGGCGGATGCCAATCATCAGGCCCTGTTGGTTGGCGGGGAACCCACCCAACAGGCAAAGGCTGAGACTGTGGTTGTGCCGACCAAGATGACGCCTTCAGCGGCAAAAGGGGCGGGTAACTTTGTGACAGCGCGGCCGATGAGCCGTAAGGGGCGCAAGCGGTCAAAACGCACCAAGACGTGAGAAGGCGTCAGGAAGCTAAGTTTTGCATGGCCGGAACCCTAGTGGTTGCCGGCCATGTCCTTCACGGAGCAGTTGTTTCCGATCCTTGTCAGAACGGGATTTCGTCGTCGAGCGTCTTGTCGAAGTTGCCGCCCGAGCCACTGCCACTGCCACTGCCACTGCCGCCAGAACTACCGCCGCCGCCGCTGGCGCCCGAACCACCTTGCTCGTCATAGCCGCGGCCATAATCATCGGATTGCGGTCTATCGCTCATGCCTGAGGAAGGACCACTGCGGCCATCCAGCATATGCAGCGTGCCGTTGAAGCCCTGCAAAACAACTTCCGTCGACCAGCGGTCCTGGCCATCCTGGCCCTGCCATTTACGGGTTTGCAATTGGCCTTCGATGTAGACCTTGGCGCCCTTGCGAAGGTATTGCTCAGCGACCTTGCAAAGGCCCTCGCTGAAAATGACCACTCGATGCCATTCGGTTTTTTCGCGGCGTTCGCCGGAATTCTTGTCGCGCCAGCTCTCGGAGGTCGCGATGCGCAGGTTGGCAATGGGACGGCCATCCTGTGTTCTGCGGATCTCCGGGTCATCGCCCAGATTCCCTACTAGGATCACCTTGTTGACTGAACCCGCCATATTCGGCTCCTCTTTCTTTGATCTTCAGCGGCCGCACATTACCCATTCAACGGGGTCGCGACGAACGTTGCGCATAACTGATTCCATCGTCGTCAGCCTATCAGTTGTGTAGGCCACTGAGCTAACTGCCTCTGCTTGTCCACCAAAATTGACTTAGCGGCGAGCAAATTAGTGTACTCGGCACCGACACTACGTTCTTCTTTTGTTCAAAGCAAGACGCACACCTTGCAACTACGGGCTCGTCCCGAACGGCCATTCGCTGAGATAACGTAGGAGGGGATGGCGAGACCTGGCTAACTCGTCGTCGATTGGGTACATGCCAGTTAGGGCCAGTGTCGGCCGGAAGGCTTTGTAGATGAGGCGCCGCTCCGCAAGGGTTACGGCCGCCTCTTCAATCAACACCGTACGCCTGTACTCCGATTTGGCGCGCGCTTTCAGCGCGAAGTCCGGCACACCGAGTTTTTGCAATAGCGCCGGCAGTGTCTGGGCGAGATGCTCATACCGCAGCATTTCGTCCACGATCGCGACCCGCAAGCCGATCCGTCTTTCCGAATACTTATCCAAGTCGATGGGAAACCGGCCCTTGGAGCAGTACGCCGGCCAATCCTTGCGATACACGCCATCCTTGTTGCGAACAGGAGAGTTCCTGCGCATGTGAAAATCACTGATGCATTTGCTTACCGGTTCCCGCTCAACACAAAACTTGTGCATCCGCTCGAAGGACATTGATCCAAGGAGCTTGCGGATTGCGCTCGCAGACATGTGACCGGAGAACAATGGCGTACCGTCGGCCGACGTGTAATTGCGCGGCAGATGTCCTTCGACTTCCGGGACGATTGGCGTAACAACCGCATCGTCTCCGGCTATCTTAGATAACTCCACCTCGATGCTTGTGCCAGCCGTCTTCGTGTTTTTGATGAACACGAAGTTATGCTTGAAGCTAATGATTGTCATGGCGCCGGCAACGGACGTGGCCGTAAGAGGGGGCTTTAACGGTCGCGGGCTCGATCAGCTGAAGTCCGCAGTTCGCTAGCGACACGGCTAGGAACTCCCTGGGCTGCGGTGCACTCATCATCAGACATACGCTCTTCAATAGCCGAGAGGTCACCGCGAAACTGCGGTGCGATAGCTCGTAGTGCAACTCCTGTCGCAACCGCTCCGTTAATCCAGCGGACCCGGCAAATCATCGTCTCAAGGTGCTCGGTCAATTGTTGGGAATAGTATGTTCCCGAGCCTGGCGCCCTGATGACGGGTTGGGGTTCGGGCACTGTAACGCCACCAACACCGGCATTTGCTACCAGATAGTCCCAAGACCGGCGCTGGGCCGTGTCCTCCCAACTCATCATGTTTTTTTCGTCGAGGAGCTTGGCTAGAGATTCGGCCACTCGGTCCTGAAGCCTTTTGCTATCGATTCTGGACACGATGCTCTGGATGCGGTTGCGGGTGGCCGGCGCAAGTGGCTCGACCGTCAGGCCATCAAAGTCGGCTAGTTCGACACTTGTGGCGTCGGGTGGGACCGTCATCCAGACCTTTGCGCCGCGCAGATCGGTGGCCGTCAATTTTGCGCCCTTGAAATCGGCACCTTGCAGTTGGGCTTTGTAGAGACTGGCTGCCTCCAAGTCCGCGCCTTCGAGGAGGGCGCCCTCAAGGCGGGCATAATCTAGAACTGCAGCCTGCATTGACGCCCATCGGAAATCCGCACCGAATAGGCGGGCCCCATTTAAGTTGGTGCCTTGCAGTGAGGCGATGGCGAAGTTGGCTCCGAGGGCTTCAACACCGCCGGTCAAGTTAGCTTTGTCGAGACGGGCTTGGCTGAAATTGGAACCATCGAGCAGTGCTTCAACGATGTCGGCGTCTTCGAGCAGTGCTTCCTCAAAAATGGCACCGCGGGCATCGATTCCGGTCATCAACGCGCCCGAAAGTTCGGCACGTGAGAAATTCGTTGCCACGGCGCGCACGCACTTGGCCTTAGTGCGATCGTTACGCAACCGCAGCGTATTCAGCTCCGCACACTGCAGAGTGGCGTTACGCAGGTCCGTGCCATCAAGGCTGGCTTCGGACAAATCGGCGCCCGTGAAATCGGCTTGGTGCATGTCGGAGCGGTCGAGCTTTGCATAGCGCAGGTCGCGCCCGCGCAATTTCAGGGTTGGCTCTCCCTCTGTCACGTTGCGATCGGAAACGAGATCGGCATCGGTGACAACGAGGTTGCGCCGGAAGATCCCAAACAGCGCGCCATCAGCATCGACGGGGATGATTGGCACGACAAATCCGCTGTAGTATCGCGGCTCCGTTTTTTGGTCGTCCGAGTTCAGCTGCCAATAAAGATTCTGGCTCACCGCGTCGAGGCGCTCACCGGGAATGGTTGCCACGAAGAATGAGAACATCGTCACGGCTGCAAGAACGATTGTCGTGATGAGGAAGCTGACGGGATGCGAGGCCGTTGTTCGGAAGAATGCCTTGAAGAATGAAGCCTCCGCGCGCATCAAAAAGACGCCGATCAAAACCAGCATCATGACATCACCAACGAGCGAAACGCGGTGAGTTCAGGTGATGGCGGCATCATGGTAGGGTAGAAACACGACCTGGATATAGAGCAGCAATACAACGGGCAGGACTACCAGCGTCAGCCAGCTCATCGCATGCAGAAATCCGCCCATTACAATACTGCGGTCCGGGCCCGCTATCGACTGGACGAAGAACAGGTTGTGCAGCTCCAGACGCAACGGGTGGGTGCGTTGGTCCGTCGTTTCCAGAAGGCGGATCGCATGATCAAATTCCAGCGCCTTACGGGCCAAGAGCACCAGCTGAGAGACAACACCGAGGTGGAACAATACCAACACAATCGGTGCGAACTGGAAGAACTGCGTCAGCGGAATGTCGACTTGCAGAATGGGCAGCGAAACCGGCGTTTCAAGTAGTAGGTTTGTGTGAGTCACCCCCGCAACAGCGATCATGAGGTAGGTCATGATGCCCATGAAGATCAGCCAACCGGTATGGGCCGTGTCGCTTGAGCGGTTCACGGCTTCGAGCAGGCTGTAGGGATTGACGGGCGTCTCACCCTCAGGCGAGACGCGGGTCATTTCAGACATTCGATTCGCCCCCCAACGGACACACGCCTTTTCGGAAAACTGCTCAGACCATAGCGGAGAAAGTATGGCGCGCAGCTTGCTCATTCGCCGCACGGCATTCCGTACACCCGGCAGTGGCCGGTCGGGCTGGGGACGCTCTACGGGGGCGGGTGCTGTTTATGGGGTGAGCAAGGTCTGTTCGAGCGTTGACATGGCCAGCGAAGGTTGTTGTCTGGATTACAAACACGTGCTGAGGGAACAAACGAAGGAATCATGATGGCAAAGGACTATGACTGCTTGAAGTGTCCCGGTTACTGCTGTTCTTATCCGTTGATCGGGCTCACCAAGCGCGATGTGGAACGGCTGGCTAAGCATCACGGTCTGTCTTTTGAACAAGCGCGGTCAGAATTCACTAAAGAAGCACACGGCCGCAAGTACGTGATGCTGCGACAAAAAGACGATCATTACGGCAAGATCTGCCGCTTTTTCGATACCGAAGCGCGACGCTGTACGATTTACAAAGCACGTCCCAAGGTGTGTCGCGATTTTCCAAACGAGAACCGTTGCGGTTACTACGATTTTCTTCAGTTTGAGCGCGCGGCGCAGGAGGATCCGGAGTTCGTTGCCGTGACCAATCACAAGTAGAGCGGCTTGGAATTGCGCGGCAGGCGAGGTGTCATGCGTAAGCTCGATAATTTTGTCCCAACTTCGACCAGCCGGATCCGAGCTCTTTTTGCATGAAGGCAATGGTCCTTTTGATGATGGCCGGGCTCGATTACGAGACCGGGCAATGCGATCTGCGAAAAGCGCCAGAAAAGAAGGGCCCGATGCTGGTGGACGATGATGAAGTCGTCCCCGATACCAGCTTCATCCGCAAGCATATCGAAAAGACGTATGGGCATGACTTTGACGCCGGTTTGTCAGGGGCGTAACGTGGCGTGGCTTGGGCTCTGGCGAAACTGTGTGAAGACAATATCTACTGGTCGATCATCTCGGAGCGCTGGTTGGTCGAGAAAATTTCCTGGCCGGGCCGGTCGTATTCTTCCGGCCAGGGCCCAATCCGATGCGGCCGATCGTTGTTGCAGTGGTCCGCCGGCAGATCAAACGTGACCTGTGGGGGCAGTGCTTCGGGCGCCATGCCCGGAGGTAAATCGTTCAGCTCGGCAAACAGGACTTGGATGCGATCTCCCAGGTTCTGGGCGACAAACCCTATGTCATGGGAGATAAGTGCACCGACATTGACGCCACCTTTTTCGGAACGGTGTTGAGCGTACTCAGTGAGACATTCGATATGCCGCTGCTCACCCATGCGAAAAACAAGGCCAATCCCGTGGCCTATCGGGATCGGTGCATGGAACGGTGGTGCCCTGACTTCGCGGGGTGATCGGCTCGGCTCACTGATGAGGTGACATCCCGATGGTGGGCACCGGGATCTCTACTCAGTGATCAACCCACAGTTGCAAGCGCCTGATCGAGATCCGCGATAATATCTGCTTTGTCCTCTATCCCGACCGACAGCCGGACGACGTCTGGACCTGCGCCAGCGTCGATGCGCTGCTCGTCGGTAAGCTGGCGGTGGGTGGTCGAGGCTGGGTGAATAACAAGACTGCGGGTATCGCCGATGTTGGCTAAATGCGAGAACAGGTTGAGGGCTGACACGAGCTTCACGCCAGCCTCATAACCGCCTTTCATGCCGAACGTGAACACGGCGCCGGCGCCTTTCGGACAGATTTTCTGCTGTATCGCGTGATTGGCGTTGCTAGGCAGCCCGGCAAAGTTGACCCATTCGACCGCCGGATGCTGTTCCAGCCATGCCGCCACGGCGACGGTGTTCTCGCAGTGCCGCTGCATTCTCAGCGGCAAGGTCTCGATCCCGTTCAGTAGGAGAAAGGCGTTAAATGGCGCGATGGCGGGTCCGATATCACGCAAGCCCATGACGCGGCAGGCAATGGCGAAGGCGAAATTGCCAAAGGTCTCGGCGAGCTTCATGCCACCATAGGAAGCGTTGGGTTCAACCATGGTCGCGTAGCGGTGTTTCGCATTGATCCAGTCGAAGGTGCCGTTGTCGACGATCACTCCGCCGATCGAGTTGCCGTGCCCCCCCATGAACTTGGTCAGAGAATGCACGACGATGTCGGCGCCAAAGTCCTTTGGACGGCACAGATAGGGCGTAGCCAGTGTATTATCGACGATAAACGGAACACCTGCCTGCTTTGCGACGGCACCAATGGCCGAAAGATCCATGACAATGCCCCCCGGATTGGCGATCGACTCGCAAAATATCGCGCGGGTCTTGTCGGTGACAGCGGCAGCGATAGTCTCGGGGTCGGTGCCGTCGGCCCATCTGACGCGCCAGTCAAACTTCTTAAAAGCTTGATTGAACTGGTTGACCGAACCTCCATACAGCTGACGCGTGGCGACAAACTCATCACCCGGTTCGAGCAGTGTATGGAAGACTAGAAACTGAGCGGCATGGCCTGAGGCGACCGCTAGGGCAGCGGTACCGTCCTCAAGCGCGGCAACACGCGACTCGAGCACCGCTTGTGTCGGGTTCATGATGCGCGTGTAGATGTTTCCGAATGCTTCGAGATTGAAAAGGGAAGCGGCATGGTCGGCGTCGTTGAAGACGTATGATGTCGTCTGGTAGATCGGTGTCGCGCGGGCGCCGGTCGCGGCATCAGGTGCCGCACCCGCATGGATGGCGAGCGTAGAAAACTTTGGTGAGCTTGGCGTTCCGGTATCCGACATCGAGGCCTCCTGGTGACGTGCGATGGCGTCACGATAGGTGCCGGAAGTCTCTCCGAAAACCGCAAAACTGTCTGTTTCAGCCTAAATGGGCAGGCTAAAATGTCGCTCGTGGACAGACTGTTTGGAGGCGGTCCGTTATGCCGGACCGCGTCCTCACGATAAGATCACAGCTTGGCGAATTCGCGCGCAGCACCACATTTCCATTTCGTGAGCTGCCATTTGGGATGTCCCGCCACCCAGCGCGAGATGGCCACTTGGCCACGAAACATACATTGCTGCGGCGTTACCTGATCACTCATGTAATTCAGGCTAACATCTTTACATGTTGCAGGATTCGTAACAAGGCACACAGAAAGCAATATCTCAATCATGATCATCTCCAAGTGTAACTATCGATCCGCTTAAATGCGGCCCGATAAGACTTGGGCGACCCTGGCGCTTTTCTTTTCTTCAACTGTTGATTCGAGCCTAAGTGAGTCTGCTAGGCTCCATCAAGCTTGATTATTGCACAGGCAATGCGGAGGATTTGTGCAGCGCAAAATTGGTCGCAGCTACTTTCGCAGAAGCCGAGGAAGCTCAAACCTGAGAAATCAAAGGCCTGCCTCCCGGGAATGGCAAAGCCTTCAGCCACCAAATTGATCAAGCTACGTGCATTGCGGCACGCTGTCGCTTATTTTGGCAGGCTATTTCGCAACTAGAGAGTTGCAGTTGAGACACGAATTTGTCTGCCCCAGACCGCGTCGATGCGCTGGTTTTTAGTCTGAACCGTGTTTGGCGGGAGAAACCCCGGCTGGATTTCAGCTCAATCCAGCTCGACGACGGACATAACCTTGAAGGTTCTCAAGACACCGTCGTGCTCCAGGATCGAGACATACTCACCCGGCTTGAAGACGTGCTCGCCCATGCGATAGCCCGTTTCATCGGCCCCTTCATCGCCATGAATGTCATAATGGAAGGCCCATTTGCCACCGCGCTTTCGAACGATATGGCCGACTTCGTCAGGTTCGCCTTCCCAGAAGCGTTTGACCCGGCAGCGATCCTTGGATTTACGCCAGTCCGCTTCAAGGATACGCCCCTCGTCATCTAGCGGTGCGATAAAGTCATAGCCGCGCCCACGGCTTCCCTCTGGATGGTCGGGATCACGGGCGAGCTCGAGGCGCACGCGGCGCATGCTTGGCAGAAATGGGGTCATGGCGTCTCCGGTGTCTTCGTTTTGCTAAGCTACTTGCCCCAAATACATCAATGGGACAACAGGAGGGGGATAGAGCTGTCATTCGTCATATCACGTGTGACGCCGCCGAAGACGAACTCGCGGAAACGGGAATGGCCGTAGGCACCCATCACCAGCAGGTCTGCATCGATCGCATTTGCGGCATCAAGTAGTGTCTTTGCAATGCTCTCATCGGACTGACCGAGATGGTTTACTGTCGTATTGATCTCATGGCGCGCTAAAGTCGCGGCTAGCGCAGCGGCGGGCGTGCCTTCCTTAAACGGTTCGCCTTTATCCGTCACTGTTAGGATAACGACCTCCTTCGCCGCAGTTAAGAAGGGCAAGGCATCGAATGCCGCGCGGGTTGATTCGCGAGCCCCATTCCATGCGATAGCCGCCTTCTCGATCCGCTGTAGGGGCGGCCCATGGCGCGGCACAAGTAGCACTGGCCGGCCGCTCTCAAGGGCAAGACGCTCGGGAAAATCGAGCACGGGGCCCAGTTCCCACTCCGGATCGCGTTGGCCGGCTACAATCAAGTCAGCGGCGCGGCCTTGGTCCATGACAGCACCAACGAGATCTCCCGTGAGACCGCTCACGTGCACCCACTCGGCGACAAACGGAGCTTCACGCGTGACTTCGTCGAAGACCTGCTTGAGTTCGTCTTCCGCCTGCCGGGCCGCTTGAAGCATCTCGTCAATGACAGTTGAACTGTATGGGATCGCGAGTGGTGGAACGGGCGGTGTTGCGGAGAAAGCGGCCATGCCAATCAAATGTGCGCCATGGTGCCGGGCCAATGCACAGGCTGTATCGAGCAGCTGCGAAGCAGCTTGGCGGCGTGTTAGGTGGAGCAGGATTGTCTTTATCTGCATAAGAGCTACTCCGTTTCGAGACGGCCACGAAAATGGCGAACAACTCATGATAAAGAGAATGCGCTTCATTTGGTCGGGTGTTCTTTGACAAACATCAACGTTACGTGGGGTCGAAGCAGGTCACAATTTAAGCCACCCCAGCAACAGGTAGGAAGTACGAATGTACCGTCATTCCTCAAAGACTGCAGCGATCGCCGTAACCACACTTGTTTCCAGCGCACTCGGATTTACATCCCTTACACCAACCGCCCGATCAGCCGCGGTGGACCTAAGCCCTTCACAGCAGACACTTCTGAAGTCGCAGCTAAGTCAAAACTACAACTGCCAACTCGGCGAAATCTTGTATTCCCGGGAACTTGAGATCGGCGGTGAAAAACAGCTCGAAGGCCGTATACGGTGTCAAGATCAGCGCGAAATTGATTTTTCCCAGTCGAATCCAAATCAGAAATTTCAGTTGCGCCTGTGCCAGCCGACCGTCTGCTGATGGGGATTTGTCGGACATGGGGCTGATGTGCTGTCAAGCGTTTCGCACATGAGCGCAGTTGCCGGCGCAGGTTGTTTTCGATAGGCGCTGAGGCACTGAGCCTCTTGCAACGGACGCGGCAGGGATTGCATATAGTGCGGGCTGCACCGGTCCGATTCTGTTGGCGTCCAATGTTCCATGATGTTTGATCCCAAGTCCTGCGACACTACCGTGTTCGAAGCTCTGCTCGATGCCCGCCAGCGCCATGGCGGCAGCAAGCTTGCGATCGAAGACGCTGATAAGCAGAAGCTCGACTACAACCGTCTGCTACTGGGCAGTCTTGTGCTCGGGGGGCGGCTGACGGCCGGCACGCAAAAAGGTGAAACCGTCGGCGTCCTGCTGCCTAATGTGGCCGGGCTTGCGGTGACTTTTTTCGCGCTCAACGCGTTCGGCCGGGTGCCCGCACTTTTGAATTTCACGGCGGGGCTTCGCAACATCGTCTCAGCTGCCAAGACAACACTGCTGCACACCGTGGTCACAGCGCGAAGGTTTGTCGATGCAGCCAAACTCGAACCCATTATCGCGGCGCTCGAAAAAACCGAAATTGTTCCGGGAACTCGGATCAAGATTGTCTATCTGGAAGACGTCCGCGCACAAATTGGTTCTTTGGACAAGGCTAAAGGATTCGCGCGCTCCAAGTACGCGCGCCGATTTCACCACAGCCAGGGAATGAAGCCGGACAGTCCGGCGGTGGTGCTGTTCACGTCGGGAACCGAGGGCCAGCCCAAAGGCGTCGTGCTGACCAACCGCAACGTCGTCACCAACGCGCGCCAAATGTTCGCTCATGCAGACGGCGCATTCACAGCGGCGGATGTTGTTTTCAATCCGCTGCCAATGTTCCATTCCTTTGGCCTGACCGCTGGCACCGTGATGCCGGTCCTCAACGGCATGCAAGTTGTGCTCTACCCGACCCCCCTGCACTACCGACAAATCCCCAAGTTGATCCGGGAAAAGCGCGCTTCGGTTCTATTCGCCACCGATACCTTCCTGGCGGGTTATGCGCGGGCGGCCGAACAGGGCGATCTTGCGAGCATGCGGTTCGTGGTCGCCGGTGCCGAGCGGGTCAAGGATAAGACTCGCCAACTCTGGGATGCGATCGGCACAGAAATCTTGGAGGGCTATGGCGCAACTGAATGCTCTCCCGTCATCGCCTGCAACCTCCCTGGGCGCAATCACAGAGGTACTGTCGGGTGCGCATTGCCGGGTATGGACCTGGCGATAGAGCCTGTTGAGGGGATTGCCACCGGGGGCCGGCTCACGGTGCGTGGACCCAACGTAATGGCGGGCTATGTGAAAGCAGACAAGCCTGGGGTCGTGGTTCCGCCCGATCATGGCTGGCACGATACCGGCGACATCGTCGAGATCGATGCCGAGGGCTTCATCACGATCAAGGGTCGTGCCAAGAGATTCGCGAAGATCGGTGGAGAAATGGTGTCGCTAGCGGCCGTCGAGACCCTCGCCGCCAATGCCTGGCCCGATGGACAACACGTTGTCGTCAACCTGCCCGATGCACGGAAGGGTGAGCAGCTCATTCTCGTCACCGACACCGCGGAGGCGGACAAGGACGTCCTATTGGAGCTTGCGCGACAACACGGCTTCCCGGAATTGTGGGTGCCAAAGCATATTCTGGTCGTCAATAACATCCCGGTTATGGGATCGGGCAAAGTGGACCTGCCGGCAACCACCGCACTGGTCAAGCAAACGCGCCCCTTGCTCTGAGGCGAGATTGTGAGCGTGTTGCTCCGGCCACGCCGTCTTATGCAATTTATTTGTTTGCAGCTTCGTCTTGACCTTAGTCAATTTCTCAAGCAATCAGCAGGAGGGGGACGGTTCACGGACCTGAACGACGCGGCCATCGGATCAAGCAGGCCGCCGCGGGTGTGCTGAGCCGCTGAACGCTTGTGTTGGTGGGAGCAAGCCAAAAATGACGGTCGTTGACTTGGAAGCCAGCAAGCCTAAACCACGGTCACACATCACGGTTTTGTGGTTTCTAAAACGCCTCGTACTGGGAATCGTGATCTTGGTGGTTTCACTCGGCGGTCTGGCGTGGTTGACCCATGCCGCAATTGAACCGGCAATTGGCCCCGAGACGCTTATCGAGGCAATGGGCCGCCTGGCCACGAACTTGTGAGATAACCGCTTACCGCCTCCATCCCAAACGATCACGCCCTCGTTTCAGCAGCAGCTCCCCCGCTCAGCCGATGGAGCCGTAACCGTCGCCGGGCGTAGCATTGCAAATGGATCGTTGGTTCCGCTCCCTGGAAATGAACCATGGTGGCGGCTGGTGTCCCCTATAAACGCGAAGTACGGCCCAAGACGCGTGGCTTTCAGCATCCTATGCGTGTTCCCGCAGACGGGAACCACTTGGCCGCGAGGAAAGGAATGGTGCGCATCGAGGTGAAAAACATCCTGGTGCTGCGCAATTCCACCATGATAGATCGCCGTCTGACCGTAGTTCTCACTGCCGGCGTCCATTTCCTCGATCTTGAACAAACGATAAGTGGCCGAAACAAAGCGTGCCGCCCCGACTTTCTCGACGATGGTGGGGTCTTGGATTTCCAGGGGACGAGACGCGACCAATCTCGGATCGGCGAAGCCGCTCTGCCTGGCGATGTCGATGAAGTCATTCCAGTACAGCGCGCCGGCGAGGCATTCGCCGACGAGCACCGGGTGCTGCCGCAGATCTTCATCGAGACGCCGGTCGGCGTAGACGTCGGCGAAATACATCTCACCGCCTGACTTCAACAATCCGTGCGCTCCACGGAGAACCGCACCCTTATCGGCAGAAAGGTTGACCACGCAGTTCGATACGACAAGATCAAAGCTCTTTGGCTTCAGATCTAGTTCGGCCAGCTTTTCAATGTAACCTTTCAGAAAACGGGTGTTGGGCTTCGCGTAGCCGAAACGCGCCCGGTGCCACTCGACGTGCTGTTCAGCAACCGATAACTGCTCATCGGTCATATCGACGCCCACCACTTCGCCAATGGCGCCGACCATTTGCGCCAGCGCGTAGGCATCACGTCCAGTGCCGCAGCCGATGTCCAGCACACGCGTCCCATCAAGGGCCTCGGGGAGCACTAATCCACAGCCGTAGTACCTAGCCAGCACCTCTTCGTGCACATTGGCGAGCGCCTGCTTGAGAAATTGGGGCATACCGTCGGCGGTGCAGCATGCGTCGGTTTTTAGATCCGCACTCGTCTGCAGGACGTTTCCGTAGTAGTCGCGAATGACCTCGATGTTCATTAAATCCCTCATGTTGCGCACCAGATCGCCCGAAGACACGAGAGCCTTGAAAGCGGGCAAGTAAAGACCTTGCATGGCTGGTGTGAAGGGTGACGCACTCATTTGCCTGCGCAGTCGTTTAAACACGTTCTATCGACAGCTTTTACCGATAGGACCCGCGTTGGGTTGATCGACTCTCAAACTGTCACATATGATCTCCCAACTTGAAGCCGCAGCGGGCCGAACAACATTTGAGATGGTGAGCGCAACGATGTCAGCTCCGCATAAGAACTTTCCGGAGTTCTATATCACTGCGCCTCAGCCCTGCCCTTACCTTTCTGGGCAGAAGGAGCGGAAACTGTTCACACATCTCACTGTCGACCGGCCGATGGCGCTGATCGACAACCTGCTAAAAGGTGGCTTTAGGCGCAGCCAAAGCATCGCGTACACACCCCACTGCGATGGTTGCAACGCCTGCGTTTCAGTTCGGGTTCCCGTCGATGACTTCCAGCCCGGACGATCGATGCGCCGCATTATCAGCCGCAACCGTGATCTTGTTGCCCGCTCGGTTCCTGCAATCGCAACCTCCGAACAATATGCTCTATTTCGCAGTTACATCGACTCCCGCCACAGCGACGGTGGCATGGCGGACATGACCGTTCTCGATTTTTCGGTGATGATTGAAGATAGCCCAATCGAGACCTTTCTGATCGAATACCGGACTAAACCGGAGGATCCGTTGTCGCAGTCGCTTCAGCTTGGATCGCTGAAGGCGGTAGCGCTGTGCGATCAGCTCTCGGACGGTGTTTCAATGGTCTACAGTTTCTTTGATTCCGACGAAGAAACCCGAAGTCTTGGCACCTACATGATCCTAGAGAGCCTTGAGCAAACGCGCCGTCGGGGGCTGCCATATTTGTATTTGGGCTACTGGGTCGCCGGGTCGCAAAAGATGGATTACAAAATCCGCTTCAAGCCGCAGGAGCACCTTACGCCCGAAGGCTGGAGGTCGGCTGATTAGGTTCGCAGCAATACTGTTTTTCCTTCGCCCAACTCCTCGCGATCGGCACTTCTTCAACTTTTTGTGAACTGACCATTGTCACCGTTCGGGCTTTCTCCCGCTTATTGCTTAGGCATGCTGTCGACCACCCAACGAGGCTCACGGACGGTTGCCGACAGCACCAATTCGGGCTGCCATGCGTAGTCCGCAATACGCGGCTCAATCGGCGATACCCTGCCATGCATGGGGTGTCCTTCAAGCCAGAGCCGAGACCAATCCAACTGAAAGGCAGTTGCGTGCTCAGTATACATTCACAGGGCGCTGGAAGGGACGTTTCAGCGTATCATGTCGCCCTCACCGAACGCCTTGCTGACAGCCGCAAACTGTCGCTAAAGCTGGCCCAGCCATTGTCTGATGAAGACCAAGTCGTCCAGGCTATGGACGATGCAAGCCCAACGAAATGGCACCTCGCTCACACGACGTGGTTTTACGAGGCACTCGTCCTGCAGCACTATTTGCCGGGCTATGAGACGTTCTCGGAACACTTTAACTACTTCTTCAATTCCTACTACGAGACGCAGGGTGACCGGCACCCGCGCGCCTCCCGCGGGCTGCTAACGCGTCCCAGCGCGGCGGAGGTTCGGGACTACCGTGCTTATGTCGATGACGCATTGGCAAGGTTGATGGACCGTGACCAGGGCTGCAGCCCTCAAGTCGCAGAACTAGTCGAGCTTGGTATCAACCATGAGCAACAGCATCAGGAGCTGCTTCTGACTGACATCCTAAGTTTGTTCGCCGCGCAGCCACTGCGGCCTGCCTACTCTGTGCCCGGCTTGCGTTCAATGAAGTCCAACGACAAACCGACGGCAGTCATCGGTTTTAACGGCGGTATTGTGAGCATCGGGCACGATGGAGAAGGCTTCGCCTACGACAATGAGGGCCCGTGCCACGATGTGCTCATCCATCCGTTCCACCTTGCCGAACGTTGCGTCACGAACGGTGAGTATCTGTCGTTCATAGAAGATGGTGCTTACACCAATCCCCTGTGCTGGCTCGCCGATGGGTGGGCAACGGTCAAGGAGCGAAACTGGAAAGCGCCGGGATATTGGGAAAAAAAGGACGGAGGTTGGCACCAGATGACTCTGGTTGGCCTGCTGCCAATCGACAGTGACGCTCCAGTAAGTCACGTCAGCTTCTACGAGGCGGAGGCCTTTGCACGCTGGGCGGGCAAGCGTTTACCCACCGAATTCGAGTGGGAACTGGCGGCGGCCAGCGGGGAGGAACGCGGCAACACACTCGGAACCGGCGCGTTACGGCCGATGCCGTCACCTGATCGTGATGGTGGCGAGCTAAAACAAATGTTTGGAGATGTTTGGGAATGGACGGCAAGCTCCTATCTTCCTTACCGCGGGTTCAAGCCGTCAGTCGGCGCCGTCGGCGAGTACAATGGCAAATTCATGTGCTCGCAGAATGTTCTGAAAGGCGCTTCTTGCGTCACGCCTGACGGCCACAGCCGGCGGACGTACCGCAACTTCTTTTATCCAGGCCAGCGCTGGCAACTGATGGGCCTCAGGCTCGCGGAGGATGCATGAACTCGACGTCAAAGGCCACCAAAATTCTCGCTGGAGATGCCCCACGCGATCCGGGGGAACCGGCCGATCTGGAGTTTGCCCGCGCGCTCGTCAACGGGCTTGGCAATGACCCCAAGTCGATCCCGTGCCGTTTCCTCTATGACAAGCGCGGTAGCGAGCTGTTCGAACAGATCACGGAACTCCCTGAGTATTATCCAACGCGCACCGAAACAGCGATCTTGAAGGCGTACGCTGAGGAGATCCGCGAAGCAACGCCGACCGGCACGCTGCTTATCGAGTTCGGTTCCGGCTCGAGCACCAAGACCGAGATCTTGCTGTCGGCGCTCGACCGCCTAGCTGGTTATGTTGCAATCG
Organism: uncultured Alphaproteobacteria bacterium; assembly: GCA_963753045.1. Taxonomy (GTDB): domain Bacteria; phylum Pseudomonadota; class Alphaproteobacteria; order Rhizobiales; family Hyphomicrobiaceae; genus Filomicrobium. Next base: position 24,319 of record CAVWAT010000007.1, on the reverse strand, counting down.
ACATCAGCCCATCGGCACTGGAAGAGGCCACCGGCAGGCTGGCAAGGCGCTTCCCGGAGTTGGCTGTTTACCCGGTCGTTGGCGATTTTTCCGCCAGGATGAAGTTGCCGGGAGAGTTTGCCTCGACGCCGAAACTGGGCTTCTTCCCAGGCTCCACGATTGGTAATTTGAAACCAGGTGAGGCGGTGGACCTGCTCGCTAACATGCGCGAAATCCTCGGGGCCGACAGTCGCCTAATTATCGGTGCGGATGTCCGCAAGGATCGCGACATCCTACTTGCCGCTTATGACGATGCGCAGGGCATTACTGCTGCGTTTAATCTCAACTTATTGGCGCGCGCCAACCGCGATCTCAAAACGAGTTTCGACGTTAGCAGGTTTGAACACCTCGCCACCTACGACAGCAAACTTGGACGGATCGATATGAGCCTCGTCAGTAGAACGGCTCAAACCGTTCGCGTGCTTGGCCACGAGATCGCGTTTGCGAAGGGTGAGCGCATTCATACTGAGCACTCGCACAAATACGATATTGAAGCGTTCAGGAGCCTTGCGAGGAATGCCGGTTGGACGCCTGCTCGAGTATGGACGGATGACAAGGCGCTGTTCAGCGTGCACGAATTGCGCAATCGCGCTTAATGTTATCCGCGTTAGCGGCTGAGCCTTAACCGGGTCGACGGCCAACTATCGAAATCGAGCAGGAACGTGGTGACGCGGAAGGATAGTACGCGCTAGTCTTGTTCTGCCGACCAAGTTACAGCCACTCCCGGACCAGCGATGAGAACAGACACCCCGCGCGCTATTCGCCTGGAAGATTACCGCCCCCCGGATTTCTTCATTGATTCAGTCGACCTCGATGTCTCGCTGCATCCCACCGATACAATCGTGCGTACCAAGCTAAAATTTCGCGTCAATCCTAAAGCGAAACGCAAACCCAAACAGCTCCGTCTGGAAGGCGAGCATATTGGATTGGAGAGCCTGCGGCTCGATAAAAAGGAACTGCCCCGCGGTTCCTTTCGCGCGACCAAGAGCGGGCTGACGATCTCCAATCCACTGGCAGACCGCTTCGTGTTGGACATGACAACGAGGGTCAATCCTGAAGCCAATAAGGCTCTGCAAGGACTCTACCGCTCGCGTGGGGTCTACTGCACGCAGTGCGAGGCGCAAGGGTTCCGCCGCATCACCTATTTCCTGGACCGGCCAGACGTATTGTCGACTTACCGGGTCCGCCTCGAAGCGGACTTGATTGAAGCACCGGTGCTGCTTGCCAATGGCAATCTGCTTGAGCGTGGCACGCTGCAGGGCGGCAAGAGGCACTATACTATCTGGCACGATCCGCACCCGAAACCCTGCTACCTGTTCGCCATGGTCGGTGGCGACCTTGGGTCGATCGCATCAAGTTTCAAAACGATGAGCGGTCGCAATGTCGCCCTGACGGTTTATGTGGAGCACGGCAAGGAAGAACGTGCGGCCTGGGCGATGGATGCGCTGAAACGCTCCATGCGCTGGGATGAAGAAAAGTTTGGCCGCGAGTACGATCTTGAGGTCTTCAATATCGTCGCCGTTTCCGACTTCAACATGGGCGCGATGGAGAACAAGGGCCTCAATATCTTCAACGATCGGCTCATTCTTGCTTCGCCAGCCACCGCCACCGACACAACCTATGCCGCCATCGAGAGCGTGGTCGCACACGAGTATTTCCATAACTGGACGGGAAATCGCATCACTTGCCGGGACTGGTTTCAGTTGTGCCTCAAAGAGGGGCTGACGGTTTTTCGGGACCAGGAGTTCTCCGCTGATGAGCGCTCGCGCGTGGTTCAACGCATCGGCGATGTGCGGCAGCTAAGGGCTATCCAATTCACCGAGGATGCAGGACCGCTGGCGCATCCGGTACGGCCGCGCAGTTACATCGAGATCAACAATTTTTACACTGCGACCGTCTACGAAAAAGGCGCGGAAGTCGTGCGCATGCTGCAGACAGTACTGGGTGATGAGAAATTCCGAGAAGGCATGGACCTGTACTTCGACCGCTACGATGGGAATGCGGCGACGATTGAGGAATTCCTAGATTGTTTCGCAGATGCCGCAGGGATCGAGCTTGGCCAATTCGGCCTATGGTACGATCAGTCGGGTACGCCTAGCTTGAAAGCGACGTTTGATTATGACCAGCGTGCTAAAACCGCCAAGCTGACACTCGAGCAAACCGTTCCGCCAACGCCGGGACAACCGAATAAGCAACCCATGCTAATTCCAATCCGGCTTGGTCTTGTCGGCAAAAACGGCGACCTTCCGCTCCAGCTGAAAGACGGCACGGAGATTCGCGGCGATCTCGTACAGCTGACCAAAAAGCGGCAGTCGTTTTCCTTCGTGAACGTCAGCGAACGTCCAGTGCCGTCGCTATTGCGCGGATTTTCGGCACCGGTCAATCTCGCCATCGATCTCAGTGACCGCAACCTTGAATTTCTGCTTGCCGAAGACAGTGACCCTTTCAATCGTTGGCAAGCAGCGAATACCTTTGCAACGCGGATCATCCTTCGGCGTGTCGAAAGTCTGGCTCAAGGAAAACGATCCGGAAGCGGACAAGGACTGGCGCGGGCGCTGGAACGAGCGCTGAGCGACGACACACTGGATTGGGCGTTCCGGGCGGAGTTGATGCTGCTGCCTAGTGAGAACGACATTGCCCGGGAGCTGGGGCGTAACGTCAATCCCGATCACATCCACGCCGCACACAAGTCTTTGTCGTGCCTGCTGGCGCGTCGGCTCGAAAGTCAGCTCGTTGACATCCATAGATCGCTGGTTTCCAAGGGACGCTTTTCTCCCGATGCTCAAAACACCGGGCGCCGCGCAGCACGCAACGCTGCCCTGACGCTCCTAATGAGCCGCGGCCAAAAGGCGGATCTTGAGCTGGCGGCGGACCATTACTTTACGGCGAAGACGATGACCGAGGCGGCACACGCAATGTCGCTTTTAGCAGGATCAGCGGGGCTACAACGCAAGGCGGTTCTGGAGCATTTCTATGAACTCTGGAAGGACGATCATGTGGTGATCGACACGTGGTTTGCCGCCCAAGCGCTGTCGCCGCGTGCGAACGTGATCGAGGAAATCGAGAAGCTCATGTTGCATGCGCCATTTGACATTACCGTCCCCAACAAGGTGCGAGCCCTGATAGGTAGTTTCATTATGCGTAATCCAGTGCAATTCAATCGCCCGGATGGGGAAGGCTACCAGCTGGCCGTCGATCAAGTGTTGACCATCGACAAGTTCAATCCGCAAGTTGCGGCCAGGCTGCTCAACGGCCTAAGAAGCTGGCGCGTGCTCGAACCGGTCCGGCGCAAGGCCGCAAAGAGAGCACTTGAGCGTTTAGCCGAGGAAGATTTCGATCTCACGGGATACGACCGAGATTGTGGCACGGATTCTTCAGGACTGACGCTTCCGCAATCACGATTCCTTAATCCGATTTAATATCCTCGACACGACCCGGCGAAGCATCGAAACTAGATTTTGCGATTTGTTGGTGGGGGCGCCTTCTAATCGATTCGGTCGGGGCAATTTGTAAAAAAGACAATGGGGGCGATCGGTATGGAGGGGACTTTGTCCGCCAGACCAGAAGGTGTTTTTGTGTCTGCCGGGAGGCGAGATCAGTCTACCGTTGCAGTTTACACTCCAAGCCGAGACACCTCGTGGCAGCTCAAGAACGCAGCTATCCCGACCAGTGCCGCCATGCTCGCTTCGCTTGCTGTAGCGGCTCATTTCATTGATCCACTCCCAGCGACACTCGCTCCGGTTTGCGCTGCTTTGTCGGCATTGATCGTTGGATTAATGTGGCGGACGCGTTCGGCGGCCACAGACAGTGAACCGCAAGCGGATGTTGCCGTCGCTGATGAGGCGTGCGCGAAAAGCAATAGCAACGCTCCTGCGATTGGCTGGTCGAGTGGACCGCGATCGCGTCCCAATCCAAGGCTTGCCGCCGAATTGGCCCAGGCTGCCGCACTCGCGCAGTTGACCGCCAGGATCAGTCACGAATTGCGAACGCCACTTAATGCCGTGATCGGCTTTTCTGAGTTGATGTCACGGGAAACCTTCGGGCCGTTGGGATCGCAACGCTACCAGAATTACGCCGAACATATTCTGACCTGCGGCCAGACGCTGCTGAAATCGGCCGAGGATACATTGGCAATCACTTCAGCGCTTGCGGAGCCCGTGCAGGACCTGCGGTCGGCTGCGCAGCCGGTGGCGCTCAGAGCCCTGCTGGTGGAGGCCTGGCAGAGCCTTGCGTTACAAACCACGCAAAAGGGCTTGCTGCTTGATTGCGACATCCCTGACGATTTGGAGTTATCTGGAGACCAGCGAACGCTACGGCAGGTCTTTATCAATCTATTGCGGGAGGCAACCGATCGTTCTTCCCAGAGTTCACCGATTTTAGTCGAAGGCACCCTTGAGGGTCAGAATGTCAAGCTCACATTTACCTGCTATGGCGGGCAAGAAACCGATGCCGACGATAGTCTCGCAATTTGTGTAGCCAAAGCGCTGCTTGAAGTGCACGGACTTCATCTCGATACCGAGCGCTTTGAGACGGGCTGTTGGCGGGCTACCGTCATGCTCGAACGGTCGCTGCAGCAGGATTTCTTCGCACTCGAACCGGGGGCTGTATGTATCCCTGATGCTTGTTTGACCGCCTGAAATTTGGTTCATCGAGGGTTCGCGTTACAGGCGCTTTACCACTACCTGACAATCTCATCATAGGCCTGCGCGACACTCGAAAGGCTTTCGATCAAGCGACACTCCATCGCCTCGAAGGTCGGGGCCTCGCCAGCGCGGGCGAGCAGTTCGCGCATGCCTAATGGGGCGGTCTCGGGTTTAAAGGGGCCCTCGCTGCAGATCCGCATTATCTGGGTGAGGTCGCTTAAAAGCCGACCCGTGGGGAGTAAAACTTCGGCATGGTTTGGACTGAGCAAGCCTTTGTCGCGCAAACGTCGTAACGCGCCGAGGGTTGAGGTTTCCAGAATATCGGGATGCTCGGCAGCGTGGATCAGCTGCAAAAACTGCGCGATGAACTCCAGGTCGATTAGACCGCCACGAACATTTTTGATGTCCCAATGGTTTTGGTTGCCCTTTTCCGCGGCGATCTTGTCGCGCATTTCACGGACATCGGCAACGATCTTGGCGCGATCTCGTGGTTGAACAAGGCAATCGCGGATGGCGGCTTCGACGTCGTCGCGCAAATGAGGCGGGCCGGCGACGACACGGGCCCGCGTTAATGCCATGTGCTCCCAAGTCCAGGCCTCGCTTGACTGGTAGTCCCTGAAACTTGAAAGCCTGGTCGCTACCGGACCCTGCTGGCCGGAGGGTCGAAGACGCATATCGACATCATAGAGTGCTCCTTCGGAGGTCGGTGCGCTGAGCGCGCTGATCAAGCGTTGTGTGAGTTGAGCGTAGTATTGCACCGGGGCCAGAGGGCGCTCGCCATCGGATTCAAGGGCGCCCTGCTCAAAGTCGTAGATCACAATGAGGTCAAGGTCGGAGCCGGCAGTCATTTCGCGGCTACCGAGCTTGCCCATTGCCAAGACAACAGCAGCGCCGCCGGGAACCTCACCGTGCCGGCTGGCCAACTCACTTGCGACGTCTGTAAGCAGGGCCTCGATCAAGCTCTCCGCGATGCGTGCGTATGCTTCGCCAGCGCGGCTGGCGTCTATGGTGCCGGAGAGAACCCGAACACCAACGAGGAACCACTGCTCGCTGCCGACTATGCGAGCTCGGTCGAGCAGCTCTTGGAAGTCTGCGGCGGTGGCGAGCTCTGAACGAATGACGTCATCCAACTCAGCGGTGCCGGGGAGTGTCTCGAAGGTGCGGGGATCGATCACCGCATCGAGTAGGCGACGGCGGCGTGACAGGATGCGCGCAAGTCGTGGGGCGGTGCCCATGATATCCGCGACGAGGCGCAGCAAATTTGGATTGGCGCGCAACAAGGAGAATAACTGAATGCCGGATGGCATATCAGACACGAACCGATCGAAGGCGGCTATTGCGGCATCTGGATCAGCGGTATCGGCAAGGGCTTCGATGAGGAATGGCTGCACTTCCGTCAACCGTTCGCGGGAGCGCTCGGAGCGGACCGCAGCGTAGCGCCCATGGTGCCAGCCCCTGACGAGCTTTATTACCGTGCTCGGTTGCGTAAAGCCCATCTCGCGCAACAACGCCACCGTGTCTGGGTCTTCATCGCTGCCAGCAAATACCATATTCTCACCGCGGGTAGTGAGATCGGGCATATCTTCGAACAGCGCCGCGTAGTGGCCTTGCACGGTTTGCAGCACCGGCAACAAGGCATCGGAGAAAGCTTGTGTGTCGGCATATCCTGCAAGATGGGCAAAGTTCTCAAGCCTTTCTTGGTCTGCTGGGATTGAATGGGTTTGCTCGTCAGAAATCATCTGTATGCGGTGCTCCAGCTGACGCAGGAAGCAATAGGCCTTTTTGAGTTCATCTCGAACTTTGGGCTTGATCCATTCGCGTTCGACAAGGACATCAAGGGTTTCGAGGGTCCTGCGCAGCCGCAAGGCGGGCTGTCGGCCACCGGCGATAAGCTGTTGGGTTTGCACAAAGAATTCTATCTCTCGAATTCCGCCGCGACCGAGTTTGAGGTTGTGGCCGGCAACACCGATACCGCCCAGCTTCTTAAACGCGTGGACTTGACGCTTCATAGCGTGAACATCGGAGATCGCCGCGAAGTCGAGATAGCGGCGCCATATGAAGGGTTCGAGTTCCTGCAGTATGGCCTCACCGGCGGGGATATCACCGGCTACCGCGCGGGCTTTAATGAGGGCGGCGCGTTCCCAGTTCTGGCCAAAGCTCTCGTAGTATTGGAGAGCCGCATCGGTCGAGATCGCGAGCTGTGTTGCGCCAGCATCAGGGCGCAACCGTAGATCGGTGCGGAAGACGTAACCGTCCGCCGTCCGCTCATCGATGAGTTTGACCAGTTCACGGGTGAGCCGGACGAAGAAGGGCTGGAATTCAACGCCCTCTTTCAAACGCGCCAGGCTGCGCTCATAAAAAACGATGAGATCGATATCGCTTGAGTAGTTGAGTTCGCCAGCGCCGTACTTGCCCATGGCAAGAACGATATAGCCGGAACCCAACTCCGGTGTTTGCGGGGTGTCGGTGAGCCAGTCGCCCTTCTCGGTTGCCTTGCGTAGCAGATAGCGGACGGTAGTTTGGAGGGCTGCGTCGGCAGTCTCGGTCAGGACCTCTGTCACCTTCGTCGTCGGCCAAATACCGCCGATGTCCGTCAGCGCGGTGAGCAGGGCAACCTCCGACTTGAACCGGCGGAGCAAACGCATAGCCTCTGGATCAGTGGCCGCATCAGCCATGTCGCGCAACAGTCCGGTCTTAAGGGTCGCGAAATGAGCTTCCGGTTCGCTGGCCAGAAGTCGAAGTAGTCTGTCCGGTTCGGTCCGGATCAAGCCAGAGAGATAAGTGGAGCCAGCAAAAATTCCGCTGAGTAGGCTGCGGACTTGCGGCTCGTCAAACAGGCTCAGGTCTGTCTCAGGCTGGTCGGGGCAGGATTTTAGTGCCTCAATCAACTCATCGACGTCAGCGCTGCAACGCGGGTCGTCCGGAGTTACCGGCGCGGCTATCAGCCGGGCGAAGAGGGGGCCTTCGGAATCGGGCTGTCCGATTGACGTCGTGCTCATGTTTTCGCCTCGTCCCAGGTCGTTTCAGTGCCACGGTCGGCGGCCACCTCACAGTGGGAGACGGAGGACGGCCTTTAGTCCGGGCGCGTTATCTTCAAGGCGAAGCTCCCCTCCGTGCAAGCGCGCAACTGCCGCAACCAAGCTTAAACCGAGCCCAGTCCCCGGCAAACTTCGGCTTTTGTCGAGCCGCACAAAGCGCTCCATGGCGCGGGTCCGGTCCGAAGCGGATATTCCGGGGCCATTATCGGCAATCGCGATTTCGGCATTATCGTGCTGCTGGTTGAGGCTAATCGTAATCTGGCCCTGCGCACTACCGGCCACGGATGGATGGTCGCAACCGGGGTCTGTTTTGCGGCCATACTTGATGGCGTTATCGAGAAGATTGATGACGGCCTGGCCTATCAACTGACGGTTGGCATTGACGGTGAGAGCAGCCATTTCCGTCGTTAACAGATGCAGGCCTGCTTCTTCGGCCACCGGTTCATAAAGTTCAGCGGCGTCCAACAAAACGCTGGCCAAGCAGACCGGGGCCTTGGTCTTCTCAATAGCTCCTGCTTCCAGTCGGGCGATCAACAACAACGCATTGAAGGTCTTTATGATTTCGTCGGCGGCCTCGATTGTCTGACCAAGGCCGGCGGTGAGGTCTTCCTTGCTCTTGGCTGTGCGCAGGGTCGCTTCGGCGCGATGGCGCAGGCGGTTGAGCGGAGTTTTCAGATCATGAGCGATGTTATCGGAGACTTCCTTTAGCCCATGCATCAGGTGTTCGATGCGCGACAGCATGTCGTTGACGCTTTGCGATAACCGGTCGAATTCGTCACCGTTTTCTTGAAGCGGTAATCGTCCGCTAAGGTCGCCGGCCATTATGTTTCGTGTTGCATACGTCAAACGGTCGACACGCGAAAGCACGGAACGGCTCGCCATGTAACCCAATCCGAGACCGCCCAGCGCGATAATCGCGAATGCTACGAGAGCCAAGAAACGCATCCACCAGATCAGCGAGCGCTGATCTTCGATATCGCGGGCAACGATGAGTACACCTCCGGATCTGAGTCGCATGGGAAGCCCAGCGGCTGTTCGTTCTCCAGGCTGGGGGCCACGGTCGTAGCGATAGGTGAAAAGTCCACCAGCTGTCCTATCGGCGAGTTCCGGAGGGTGGTCGGCTAGATTGCCGGCTAGCTTGGTCCCCGAGGGACTGGCCAAGTAGTAGAGGCGTGAGTTTGCTTTACTGCTGAGACGCGCGACGGCCCGTTGCAAGGTGTCGGCGTCGCCTTGTTGGGATGTCGCAAGCAACGTCTCAGCTTCTGCGTTGAGCGCATCGAGGACGTCGGCGACAAAGACCCGGTTGGTCTGCCAGATTGCCAAGGCAAACAACACTGCAGTGACCACCAGAAAGGCCGCCACGGCGAGCGCGCTCAGCCCGAACACCGTCGTCGAAAGCGTCGCGCGGGAGGGATTATCCGTTACTTTCACGGACGACGTATCCTGCTCCGCGGACGGTATGGATAAGGGGCTTGTCGAAGGCCTTATCGATCTTGGAGCGCAAGCGTGAGACATGTACATCGATGACGTTGGTCTGGGGGTCGAAATGATAATCCCAAACGTTTTCCAGCAACATCGTGCGCGTGACGACCTGTCCTGCATGCTTCATCAGGTATTCCAGCAAACGGTATTCACGCGGTTGCAGGTTGATGGGCTCGCCAGCTCTGGTGACCGCGTGCGATAGGCGGTCAAGAACAAGGTCGCCGACGACAAGACGAGTGGCCTGTTCGCCAGGGATGGTGCGCCTGGAAAGTGCTTCAACACGCGCCAGAAGCTCCGCATATGCATAGGGTTTCGTCAGGTAGTCATCACCGCCGGCCTTGAGGCCCTTGACGCGGTCATCGACCTCACCCAGCGCTGACAACACCAGGACTGGTGTTTGATTGCCCTCCTTGCGGAGCGTGTGGATTACCGAAAGACCATCTAGCTCGGGCAGCATGCGGTCGACCAAAAGAACATCAAAGGCACCTTCCCTGGCGAGATCTAGACCGCTGATCCCGTCTGCGGCCCATTCAGCGTTGTGGCCGCTCTCTTTAAGGGCCTTGATGAGAAAGCTTGCCGTTTCGGTGTCGTCCTCGATCAGGAGTACGCGCATGGTCCGGCCTCGAAGTTCCTTGTTTTTGATTGGCGATCCGTTTGCGGTGAAATCGCATGGACCGGGCGAGAAGTCCGCGCAGCCTGGGCTGCGGCAGTAAAACGGGGGCGGCCCGCAACAACGTCAGGCCGCCCCCTGTTTGCTAACACAATCAGTGACTGCAACCTAGGCAGATCACTCTTTCTTCAGGCGGACAGCGACGAAGCGTTTGCTGTTGCCCGACTTGATGTTCAGGAGCACCGCGCCGCGCTCGCGCTTGATCGCTTTTTTTACGCCCTGGACCACATCATCAGCGGCTTTGACCTCGACGCCCTGAACTTCCAAGACGATATCGCCGGCCTTCAGCCCTTTTCGTGCGGCATCCGATTCAGGATCGACGTTGGCAATCACAACGCCGCCTTCTTCGTTCGACTTGCCGGGCTTCAACGACAGGCCGAGCTGCTGCAGTTCCGTCACCTTCGGAGCGAGCGGTTTGCCTTCACGCAAGGCGGCCAGCTCGACGGAGGACGATGGGAAGCGACCCAGTTCGACGTCGATTTGCTTTTTGCCGTTATCGCGCCAGATACCGACGGCAACCTTTTCGCCCGGGGTATACCCTGCGATCTTGCGAGCAAGGTCCCGACTGTCCTTGATCGTTGAACCGTCGACGGTCAAAATCGCGTCTTGGGCCTTGAGACCTGCACCTTCCGCCGGTCCTTCCGGAGTCACGTCGGATACCAGTGCGCCTTTAGGAGCTTTGAGGCCAAGACTGGAAGCCGTATCTTCGTCAATGCTCTAAATCTTGACGCCGAGCCAACCCCGACTGACTGTTCCGTCGCGCTTAAGCTGTTTGATTACCTCCACCGCGGTTGCGGCAGGAACAGCAAAGGCAATACCGACGTTGCCACCTGATGGGCTGTAGATCGCCGTGTTGACGCCGACAACGTCACCAGTGAGGTTGAACGTGGGGCCGCCAGAGTTGCCACGGTTCACAGCGGCATCTATCTGCATGTAGTCATATGGTCCGGAGCCGATATCCCGGCCCTGAGCAGAGATGATACCAGCGGTTACGGTGCCGCCGAGACCGAATGGGTTTCCAACGGCCAGGACCCAGTCGCCGACACGAACCTTACCGGTCGAGAACTTGACGAACGGGAACTTTTCCCCACCGGCGTTCTTGATCTTCAGCAGAGCAAGGTCGGTACGAGGATCGGCGCCGACGAGTTCGGCTTCGTACTTGCGGTCTTTGTCGAACCGCACCTGAATTTCGGATGCATTGTCGATGACGTGATTGTTGGTGACGATGTATCCATCCTGCGAGATCACAAAGCCTGAGCCTTGAGCCAGCGACGGACGCGCAGGACCACGCCCCTGCGGGTTGCGGTACTCTTTGGGCAAGTTATCAAAGAATTTCTTCAACGGGTGGTCATCTGGAAGGTCGGGCATACCCGGGATCTGCGGGCCGCCCTTGCCGGCGGCGGACTTCTTAGCGCCGTTCGTGACGGAAATGCTGACCACGGCGGGGCGTGTCCTATCGACAATGTCGGCAAAGCTCGATGGCGCGGGGCCGTTGGGGGTTTGAATGGTGTTTTGAGCGTCTGGGGCACGCTGCGCTTGAGCACCACCGTTGGTGGCGTCAAAGGTCAGCATGAGCCCCGAGGCTGCCAGCACTGCGGTGGCGGCGGCGCCGCGTCGCCCCCAGGACCGTACCCTGTTGGGCGCGCCGGCGCTTTTCACCGAGGCGTCAGACGTTGCTTGCATGGATGTGTCTCCTGTTCGATCAATAATCCGCGTCTGGAGACAGCAATAACGATGCGCCACTTACGACAGTCTTTCTGGGAGATTAAACATTCGTAATGGAACAGCGCCTTTTGGCGACAAGGATGGCGTCATCCTTGGTCCAGGATTTGTTTCAGCTTGGCTTCCTCATCTGGGGATAAAGCTGCGTCCTGCACCCCGGCCTCGCCTGAACCGGACGCCCGTTTGAGAGGGTTGATGACCGATCGGGCAAGCCAAACACCGCCGGCAAGAACAATAAGTGGTGTGAGCCACAGCAGCAACGTGTGCCACCCGAACGGCGGCTTGAGCAAAACGAACTCACCATAACGACTGACGATAAAATCGAGGACCTCGGAATCGCTATCACCGTTCTCAAGGCGTTCGCGGACCAATAATCTCAAGTCGCGGGCAAGCGGTGCGTCGCTGTCGTCGATCGATTGATTCTGGCAGACGAGGCACCGCAATTCCAAGGAGATCTGGCGGGCGCGCGTTTCAAGCTTCGGGTCTTTGAGGATTTCGTCGGGTTGAACGGCTCCGGCACCGCCCGAACCGCTGATGAGTAAGATTGCGATGAAGAGAAGAGCAAACGACCTTTGCCACCGTGCTGAAACCTGCATCACGCTTCTCCAACTATTCGGCTGGGGCGACGGCCACCGGAGGTGTTCGCCTGCTACGCCGGGGTGCGCCAATTCTGAGACGGCGATCGGACAGCGAAATGCCTCCAGCGATGAACATCACAAGCGCACCAAGCCAGATGAAGCGGACCAGCGGGTTGAAGTACAGGCGTATGGCATAACCGCCATCTTCTTCCTGGGCGTCTCCAAGAACCGTGTAGACGTCACCACGCCAGGAGGCATGGATGCCGGCTTCGGAAGTTGGTTGCGGGGGAGCATCGTAGACACGCTTGGAGGGCTTGAGCGTCGTAACCGGCGAGCCGTCACGGGTAACTTGGAATGTCCCGACCTGCTCGCGGTAGTTCGCTCCTCGGTAGGGGGCGACGCCCTTGAACACCAGCTCGTAGCCAGCGATCTCCACCTTGTCGCCAGGCTTCATCACGAGCACTTGCTCGGTCCGGTAGGCGCTGGTGGCAACGATTCCAACAACCATCATACCGACGCCGAAATGCGCCAGGGTCGAGCCGTAGACCGAGCGGGGCAGGTTCCAAAGACGGCGTAAAACCTCTTCGCGGCCAGCCGCGCCGAGCTTCGCTCGAAAAGCGAGTTCCTGCAGCGCACCGACCATGACGTACACACCGATCGCCATCATAAGCGGGGCGAGCCACGGCCCACTGACGTACAGCGCCATGGTCGCGACCATCACTACGAGGCCGATCAGTGCCGCGGTGATGAGGCGTTGCGCAACCCCCTGCAAATCGCCACGCTTCCAGGGCAAAAACGGACCAAACGGCAGCGCTATCAGAAGCGGTACCATAAGGGGTATGAAGGTCATATTGAAAAACGGCGGTCCAACGGAAATCTTGGCCCCGGTCAGCCCTTCTAACAGCAGCGGGTAGAGTGTACCAACCAAGACCGTTGCCGTCGCCGTCGTCAGCAGGACGTTGTTGAGCACCAGACTTCCTTCACGGCTAATCGGAGCGAAAAGACCGCCTTGACGCAGCTCTCCGGCACGCAAAGCAAACAGCGCCAAACCGCCGCCAACGAAGATCGTCATGATCAGCAAGATGACAACGCCACGTTCGGGATCGACGGCAAAGGCATGAACAGATGTGAGCACGCCAGAGCGAACCAGGAAGGTCCCCATCAGAGACAAGGAAAACGTGAGAATCGCGAGAAGGATCGTCCAGACCTTCAGTGCTTCGCGCTTTTCCATCACGAGGGCCGAATGGAGCAGAGCGGTTCCGGCAAGCCAAGGCATGAACGAGGCGTTTTCAACTGGATCCCAGAACCACCACCCGCCCCAGCCCAGCTCGTAGTAGGCCCACCACGAACCCATGGCGATGCCGATGGTGAGGCACATCCAGGCCGCCAACGTCCAAGGCCTGACCCAACGGGCCCAAGCCGCGTTGATGCGTCCTTCGATCAGGGCGGCGATGGCAAACGAAAAAGCAATCGAGAAGCCGACATAGCCGGCGTAGAGAAATGGCGGATGGAATGCCAGCGCCGGGTCCTGCAGGATGGGGTTCAGCCCACGTCCGTCCACTGGCGGGTTCTCAAGGCGCAGAAACGGGTTGGACGTCGCCAGAATGAAGATGCCGAACGCCACTGCGATCGAGGCTTGCACCGACAGAGCGTTAGCCTTCAGCGTTTGCGGCAGTTCGTTGCCGAAGATCGCAACCGCGCAGCCGAACATCGCCAGGATGAGCACCCAAAGCAGCATCGAACCTTCGTGGTTCCCCCAGACACCGGAAATCCGATAGATCAACGGTTTCGTGGAGTGGGAGTTTGAAGCTACGTTGGCGACCGAAAAATCGGATACGACGTAAGCATATGTCAGCGCGGCGAATGCGATACACAGCAGCCCGAATTGGAGGATTGCCGCAGGCTTCGCGGTCTCCATGAGGCGTGTATGGTTCGTCCATGCGCCCCAGAACGGAACCACCGTCTGAAAAAGCGCAACGACGACGGCGAGGACGAGGGCAAAATGACCAAATTCCACTATCATGGGCGAAACGGCCTTGGTTGACTATTTGCTGGAGCCTGGATGCGTGGCACTGGGGCCGAGCTTCACACCCTTTTCCTTCAATGCCGAGGCGACCTCTGGCGGCATGTAGTTTTCATCGTGCTTGGCGAGAACAGTATCGGCGATAAATTGTCCGTTGCCGTCGAGCTTACCTTCGGTAACGACGCCTTGGCCCTCTCGGAACAGATCCGGGAGGATGCCATTATAGGAGACCGGAACGGTCTCGATCGTATCGGTGACGGAGAACTTCACCTTCGTGCCCTGGCCGCGCCGCACCGAACCATCGGCAACAAGACCACCCAAACGAAAGCGCTGGTCTAGGTCAATCTTACCTTCAACCACGTCGGAGGGCGTGCGGAAAAAGACGATGGTATCGCGCAGGGCGAATGCCACCATAATGGCGGCCACGGCGAGAATGCCAACCCCGGTGCCGATCAGAAGGCCTCTTTTTTGTTTTCGCGTCATCTTAGTCCCGAACGATGCTGGGGAGAGGTTCGATTATGTTCCAAGGCCAAGTTCATCGGCAAGAGCGTCGAGGCGCGCCTGTTTGTCATTATCTTTTTCAATGTTCTTTCGCGCATCCGCAAGCGCCCGGTTTGCGTCGTCCTTACGGCCAAGCACCGCATAAGCTCGAACGAGGCGCAACCAGCCTTCGAAATCATCTGGATTCGCGTCAAGCTTGGTGGCTAGGCCTTCCACCATCTGATTGATGAATTCTTGCCGTTGGTCCTTGGAGAGGCTCTGAGCGGCGGCCACCTCCTCGGCTGTCGGGCCGGGCGTGCTGGCGGGGGAAGCAGGCGCTGCCGTCTTGACCGCTGGAGCCTCCGTTGCGCCGCCGGACTTTGTATGAATTTCCTTCAGGCGGGCCTCGACAACGGCCCTCCATGGCGCGTCGGCGGGCGCATTGTCTAATACGGCCTTGTAGCCTTTCTCAGCTTCTTTGAACTGGCCTTCTTGCTCATCGGCCATGGCAAGCCAGAAACGAGCCTCGGGATTTTTCGGTTCTAGCTGCAATATCTGGGCGTAGGCATTTCGAGCCCGATCGACAACAATACCGTTATTGGCTTGGACAGTTGCTTCCGCAAAGCCTCTAAGGCGCCGCGGTGTTTCACCTTTTAAGCGGATCGCCTGGGCGTAGGCTCGGGCGGCATCATCAAACCGCTGAAGTCTCAGATAGACGGGGGCAATCGCGTCCCATCCGCGTCCGTCTTCCGGCGTCTCACGCAATTGAGCTTCGACTTTGGCGACAAGTTCATTAACGGTGCCGCCGCCCGGGTAAGACTGCAGGCGGGCCGATTGGGGCATGCCGGGCATCGAGGGAGAACCGAGGCTCAAGTAGATGGCTAAGCTGATGAGAGGGATACTCACCGCCGTGGCATACGCCATACCAAAAGATGTGCTAGTACCGGTGCGTTTGGCGGCAACCCCACGTGTTCTTTGGGCATCATCAGAGCGACGGATCAGGCGGCGTGCCAACTCTCTACGGGCGCTTTCAGCTTCAGCCTCTTCGATCTGGCCACGATCTCGCTCGGCCTCGATTTCGGCTAGTTGATCGCGATAGACGGCAAGATCAGCTTCCTCCGTTGACGCACCATCGTCCCTATCCGACAACATCGGCCGTACCAGTACGGCGATGACGGCAGCAACTAGTGCTGCGTAGGCTATCCAGAGGATCATCACACTCGCTATAAGCTCTCGTTTATCCTGAACCTCACTATGAAAGCCGTTAGCGAAATATCAAGCGCAGCCCGATGGGCTGCGTTGCTTGGCCGCTTTACTGCGAACACGGACGATAAGTGGCCGCCGGATGGTGTTGATGCAAGCAATTAGCCGATATTCGACCAGGTGCCGTCGATGTTGCGGCATGCTGTCCCGCTCATGGTTTCCGGACGGCCACTGATAAAGACAGTATGGGTATAGTCTCGGCAGTGGTTTGCGCCCCGCTTGTAAGGAGTTTGTGGGACCACTTCGCCGTAACGACCACTGTCGGGATTACGCCAGGGACGGGCGATGCCAGAGCGGCCATCTTCCAGCGCGGCAAGTTCGGCTTGCTGAGCCAGTCGGCGGTCTTGATCGTCCAATGATGTGCCGATGGTATGTCCAACGACACCGCCGACAAAGGCGCCTGCGACCGTGGCTAACACCCTCCCAGTTCCGTTGCCGACCTGGTTTCCGATAATGCCGCCAGCGACGGCGCCGACAGCAGTGCCGCCGTCTGCTTTTGAAAGCCCCCCGGGCCCACATCCTGCCAACGCTGACGCGGCGGCCATTACCAGAGCTGCTAAAGCGTTGCGCATCGCAACATCCCTTCAGTTAGGATTGCCGATACCCTGGCATTCGCCAGCCTTCTCGTGACTGGTGTTATCGTGAGTTGATCCAAATTCGCAAACCTCAGCAAATGACCGAGATTCGGGCGAAAGTTCGACGCATCCTGATTGTTGGTGGCGATAAACCCCCTGTTGGGCTCATGCGGCGGGGAGGTCAAGCTGGACGCGAAGCCCGCCCAACTTAGCAGCATCCAGCGAGAGCGTGCCGCGGTAAGACTGCGCCAGATCGATCACTATGGACAGTCCGAGGCCCGAGCCGGGCTTGGTTTCGTCAAGCCGCAGACCGCGTTTTCCGATACGGGCGCGCTGTTCATCGCTCAGACCGGGACCATCGTCCTCGATAACGATGTTCAGCCGGCGACGTCCGGTGTGCCGTTCGGACTTGACCAGCTTGGCTTCGAGGCTAACCCGGGTAGAAGCCCACTTGCAGGCATTATCGAGGAGATTTCCGAGCATTTCCTCAAGATCGTGCTTTTCGCCCTGGAAGAGCGCATCATCCGGACAATACACCAAGATTTCCAAGCCCTTGTCCTGATTGATTTTGCCGAGGGCGCGCACCAGCGGGTCAACCACTTCACGCAGCGGCGTTACACGGCCGATAACGGCGACACGAGCCACCATGCTTGCACGCTCAAGATAGTGCTGGACCTGATCGCTCATAATCTGCGCCTGCTGGACGACCTTTTGACCGAGTGGTCCTTTGTGCTCGCGCGCTTCATTCGTAATCACCGCCAAGGGAAGTCTTAAGCCCGTGGGCTAGGTTGCCGACCTGCGTGCGGGCGCGATCGACGATGTCTTCGTTGGATTGGATGAGTGCATTGATTTCGTTGCGCAGCGGCTCGATCTCAGCGGGAACCGCACCGTCGAGGCGGGTAGCCTTGCCTGAACGGATTTCAGAAAGCGCTCTTTCAACCCGCTGCAGAGGCGCCAGACCAAAGCGGATTTGAAATAGCATGAGAGCCAGAAGCGCGGCGCCGGCGACAGCAAGCGCCAGCGACAGCCGCGTCCGGAAGGTCAACACCGAGTACTCAAGCCATTCGGAAGGTCCGGCAACGACAATCGAGTAACGTGGCTTACCCTCCTGGTGGCCGAGGCTGTCGACCACCTCAACTATCCGGACGGATTCACCATCGGGGCCGACGTCGTTTCGCCAGCGCATGTTGCTATCGGGATCCGGCGGGTAACCGAGTTGCAGGGGGGAGGGCAAATTTGCGGTCGCCAAAGAGGCTGAACGTAACGTCAAGCCGCCCTGCTTATCGATTGGCATGATCTGCCAATACCAGCCCGAGTGTGTCACTTCGAACAGCGGTTCATAGCGATTGGTCGGGATCTCGGGCCGCCTGGCGTCGGCCAGCATACTGTCGATGGTGATTGCCGTGGCAAGCTTTTCAAGCCGCGCATCGAAGCTAGCCTGAACGTCTTCTCGGTAGAGCGAATAGATAAGGAATCCTGCCAACGGGAGGATAAGCAGGGTCCACGCCATTGACGCAGCGATCAGGCGGAAGGCGATTGAATCAAGTCTCATCGTCGTCCGAGTAGATGCGATATCCAAGCCCGCGGACCGTTTCTATGATCTCTGCTGGGATCTTCTTGCGCAGTCGACCAATAAACACTTCGATGGTGTTCGAATCCCGGTCGAAGTCCTGATCATACAGATGTTCGACAAGTTCCGTGCGCGAAACAACGCGGCCGCGATGATGCATGAGGTAGGCCAGTAGGCGGAACTCGTGAGAAGTGAGCTTGATGGGTTCACCGTCGCACGTCACGCGGGCCGAGTTGGTGTCCAAGCGCACGTTTCCACACTCGATCTCGCTCTTGGCATGGCCCGCCGCCCGGCGCAGCTGGGCTCGCGCCCGTGCCAAAAGCTCCTCCATGTGGAACGGCTTGGCCAAGTAGTCGTCAGCGCCGGCGTCGATACCCTGCACCTTATCACTCCAGCGGTCTCGCGCGGTGAGAATTATTACGGGGACCTTCTTATCGGAGCGACGCCATTCTTCCAGGATCGATATGCCATCCATCTTGGGTAGGCCAATATCCAGCACGATTAGGTCGTAGGGCTCCGTGTCGCCGAGATAGTAGCCCTCCTCGCCGTCCAAGGCACTATCGACAGCATAGCCCGCGTCGCTCAATGCTGCGACCAGTTGGCGATTGAGGTCAACATCATCTTCGACAACAAGTACACGCAATTCCCTGCCTCGCGGATCGACTGCTTTTTAGCAATTATATACGCCTGGTCGCGTCATGTCGCGAGGTTTTGGTTGAACGAAGAGACGCAATCAGTTGTTTGCGGCAAAGCCCACCTTATTGCCGCGTTTGGCATCGTAGATGGCGGACTTGAACCGACCGTTCGGCTGGCGGATCACCAGCCGGTAAGTGTATTCCCAGTCTTTCTGGCAAAGCTGCGTTTTGACAATTACACCTAGCTTCTGGTGTCGAAACTGGCTTCCCAGCGCTTCGACTGTGACCAGGTTCTCACGCTTGACAACAGCGGCTGCAGCGGCCCAATCGACAAAACACAGGACGGCGTTACATCGATCGCCCGCCCGGCTCGTCGAGATTGCTGACGCCGACAGCAGCAGTGCAATCATCAGGCAGGTTTTAAACGTTAGGAACATATGCGCCTTTCATTCGGATCCTGAATTAATTCGGAATCCGGCGAGAGGCGTTATGGTTAATGTCCGTCCCCTGAACCAACTATGAATAGAGCTGCTGGGGCCGACCTTCATAAACCGCTTAGAGCTCAACATGACGCTGCACCTGACAAGCGGAAGGTCTGCACGGGAGCGGCCAATGGTGATCGCAGTGCCAATCAGCGCGGCAACCGCCTGCGCTATCGGAACGACGTTTTCGCCAAGTTCGCGAACCATTGTTGCGTTGATCTCAAACCCGATCAGTAGGCCCAAAGTCGGCAGCACCGTCACCGCCGCAGTTATCACGGCTCCCCATACCGTCATCGAGTTGCCCCCCCCCCATTTGGAGGGCGCCGGATCTTGCGTTGTGGTTATCTTGCTTTCTCTTTCAGTGCCGTTGCGTAGTTTCGTTTGGCAACCTTCGATATTTGCTCGTTCGCTCGCGATCTTCAGGGAACGCTGGACGCCCCTCAACCAGCCTCGCCCGAAGCGCCAGAAGTGTGGAAGGGAGCGATACCGCTTGCGGCGGATCGCGGCGTACTTGGAAAGGATTTTCTAAACAGGAAGCTCGCTGGTTTTGCGCTTTGTCTGCGGTCGGATCTCGCCATCGACATTGGCACCCACGGCCTGCTGTATCATTCGCGTGGCGCCGAATACGCCATGGTTGATGGAAGCGTCGAAATGAAAAATCGCAAGTGGCGAGGGCAGCTCCCAGCATTTCAACGGGCGCCAATAATAGTTGTGGTAGATCGCAGCAACCTCTTGATCGGTGATGCACTTCAGTGCCTCGATCATTTGGTTTTGGTTTGCAGCGTCCAGCTTGACCTTTCGCCAGGCAGCTGGGGTTCGCAGTGTGATCCCTTTGTTAATTGGCCCGCCGGGATCGTGGGAGTCATCACCGCAACCG
This sequence comes from uncultured Alphaproteobacteria bacterium, assembly GCA_963753045.1. Classification (GTDB taxonomy): domain Bacteria; phylum Pseudomonadota; class Alphaproteobacteria; order Rhizobiales; family Hyphomicrobiaceae; genus Filomicrobium. Next base: position 4,242 of record CAVWAT010000007.1, on the reverse strand, counting down.
CCCTCGAAAACTAGGACGTGGCGCAGCGCTGTCTGGAATGCGGTGCCGCCTCGGTGGGTCGCTGCACCAGATACTATCTCGTCAATATCGGCTGACCAACGTAACGCCACCAAGCGATTTCAAACGTAAGCGGCGACGGAAACTTAGTTGGTCTGGTTGCCTCCGAGTAGCCACAGCCAATCCTCTGAACACCCGACGAGAAATATGGCGTTACCGAATGCTGGATCGTTGCCGCGGCTCAGCACGGCCAGAGCACCCAACGTTTCATGCTCAAATTTCACTTCATAGTTCGCGTAGGATCGCGCAGTTAAGGACTGCGCACTGTTGACACCAGCGCGCTCCCTTCCATGACCTAGGTACGGCACTCGCCGCTAGCGAAGACGTCGTCATGAAGATTGTTGCTTAATGGGCCCCCATGAGACGCGATGGCCTCCAAGAAATCCAACCTATCCGGCACGACTGTCTGATTCTGGACAATCCTATAGCCGCCTCACAATCGCTTCACGAGTTGTCCAGCCGCCGATCACTAACACACAATACGGAAGGGGCTCTCTCCTGAGCCAACTCAGTTAGTGGGGGTGCTAACATTGTTAGCGAGCAGTCTAGATGGGGAGCTATGCGCTAAAGTTGGTGACGGCCTGAATCGGTGAAGGCGGCATATCGTGAGGTTGCTTGACGACCTCACTTCTCCAGCGAAGGAGCGATATGCCGTGTCGAACGATAACGTGACCAAACTGATTCAGCCAGGAGCCTTCGACGACCCACTCACAGAAGTCCTGCGCAACGGCGCCCGCACGCTGCTTGCCCAGGCTGTCGAGGCCGAGGTGACTGCGTTTCTCAGCCATCATGGTGACCTGAAGACCGACAATGGGCGGAGGCGTGTCGTCCGCCATGGCCATCTCCCCGAGCGCCAAGTGATGACTGGCATCGGCCCCGTTGCCGTCAGGCAGCCGCGCATACGCGACAGGGGCGCGGCTGCACATGATGATGGGCGCATCCGCTTTAGCCCTGCGATCCTGCCGCCCTACGCACGCCGCTCGAAGAGCCTCGAAGTCCTGTTGCCAGTCCTCTACCTGAAGGGCATATCCACCGGCGACTTCGAGGAAGCGCTGTCAGCCTTGCTCGGCAAAGATGCCCCAGGGTTATCGGCATCGACGATCGCACGTCTCAAAGAAGTTTGGGCCGACGAGCACGACCGTTGGCGAAAGCGCGATCTTTCCACGCGCCACTACGTCTACGTGTGGGCCGATGGGATCCATCTGCAGGCCCGCCTCGAAGAGGAGAGGCAGTGCATCCTCGTGATGATCGGCGCGACGCCGGAAGGTAAGAAGGAGCTGATCGGCCTCACCGACGGCGCACGGGAAAGCGCACAGGACTGGCGCGAGCTGCTGCTCGACTTGAAGCGCCGGGGGCTATCACACGCACCCAAGCTCGCCGCCGCCGATGGCGCCCTCGGTTTCTGGAAGGCGCTCGGCGAGGTCTGGCCGACAACTCATGAGCAACGCTGCTGGGTTCACAAGACCGCCAACGTCTTGAACAAGCTGCCAAAGAGCCAGCAATCCAAAGCCAAGCGATCACTGCACGACATCTGGATGGCCGAGACGCGAGGCGAAGCTGAGGCCGCCTTCGACGCCTTCATCGAAACTTACGAACTGAAATACGAAAAGGCGGCCGAGTGCTTGGCGAAGGACCGCGAGGCGCTGCTGGCGTTCTATGACTTCCCTGCCGAGCACTGGAAGCACTTGAGAACGACCAATCCGATCGAAAGTACGTTTGCCACCGTGCGCCATCGCACGATCCGATCGAAGGGCTGCATGTCGAATAAGACGGCGCTCGCAATGGTGTTCAAGCTCGTCGAGGCCGCGAACAAAAGCTGGCGCCGGCTTGACGGCCCGAACCAGTTGCCGAAGGTCGTTCTCGGTGTAAAGTTCACAGATGGGCTGGAGGTGGTCTCGACTGCCGATCCTCAGCCCCAAACCGCCGCCTGAACCCACAGGCCCGTCACCAAGATTTGGCCATAGCTCCTAGATGGGCGCGACAAAAGCGGTACTGTCATTTTCCCATATCTGAACCATGGTAGCTAGCCGCCGACGTTAGGGGATCCGCTGTAAATCAGCGTGGCTTGTAGTCCTAAATTCCACTGGGGAAATGTGATGATCAAGACTACGATTTTAAGGGTTGGGAGAGATGCAGGCGAGTTAGGTTCGCTCATTCCAAATCGAAAACTACGCACCCAGGAGCCGTGCCGCAAGAAAACTATTTAAGTTCCGGTCAGCATGTCTCCAGGAGACCTAGCTGATGCGCTCGGCGTCGATGAGCAGGTAATTCATGAGGTTGTGACAGAGCGAGCCCCGGTGACCCATCTGATGGCTAGCAAGCTCGCAAGGCACTTCAGTACAACGCCCGCGTTCTGGATCAAGCTCCAGTCGTCTCACAATCGCTCTAACGGGATCACGATATAGCTAGTTCGGAAGTTTGACTAGGTCGCGTGGGGCCCTCGAGAAGTCAGTTTGTCTGAGGACTCTAAAGACGAGCAGATGCCTGGCTCGTCCCAGGGTCAAGGGAGCTGAAGCCCACGTCCAGAACCCGCTTTGCCCAGGACGCATCTCGATGCAACGGGCCTGAGCGACATCAAAGAGATCTGCCCGGCAAAGTTGAAGAGGACGAAGACCTGAGCACCCTGCTTCCCTTCGCGGGATATTGCCTGTTACCATCAGCGATCCATAAGGGAGGTCTGATGATGGCGAAGACAGCGAAGGACAGTGCAGAACACATCATAAAGATCCTTCGGGACAAAGGTGTAAAGCGAAACCAAGACGGTCAGATGAGTTGGTTGATAGAGCCGTTCAACACCCATCCTTGGACATCTCAGGATCTCGAAAATGGTCTGATCTATGCGCTAGACCATAACTGGCTGAGAGATAACCGTCAGCGAATTACGCTTCTCGTGTAGCTGGTCAACACACTCGTCCGAAGGTCGGATTTGTCCGAAGGAGTGGAACTGTGAAAACAATTACAAACGCGGAGTGGGCTAGCGAAATAGCAAGGCCAAGTCAGCATTGTTGGAAGCTCCACTGAATCTGAAAGCCTTGATCAGCAAGAAATACAGTGTAGCTATCGGCCAGGTCTCGCGGTCGCGCCTCAGCGATAAAACTCCAATCGCTTTACACTCAGATCGGCATAGAATGGGCGACCGATGGCTACAAGGCCAAGGCGGCCCAGTTCCGTCGTGTTGATTGAGAGATCAATGCGAGGGGTCAAAAACTCGCTAAAAGGCAGCTCTACGAGGGCCCAATCTGTACTTATCGTAAATTGCGCACGGTAGGACTGCCACGGTCTCGTGATGTCTGACGTGCGCAAGTGAAGACCATACTTCTCCTCATTGCCCTTCACCACGATCCGGATCCCCGTGCAGGAGGATGCATCAAGCTTGCTGCCGTCCCTCGTCAAGTCAAGCGCGGCCTGAATAAAGCCGCCGTTGTTTTCCATTCTCACGTCGCCCGTGAGACGGAGACAGGGCACCTCGTCAGAGACTTACTTCGAGATCGTTGCTTGCGAGATGCCCCCAATCACTTGATCGCTTACGCCGCTCCACCTCGTTCCGAGCTGGGAGACAAAGTTGGGACCCAGAAAATCATCGATGATCATGTCTGCGTCTTTGGCTTGGACCATCGTGATTGCGACCAGGACGCAACTGAGTGTGAAAGCAAAGAGCAAAGCACTAAACGGTATGGGCCTTTTGCAGCAGGCAACATGGGAATTTCTCTGGAGGAGCTGGAGCAAGCTTAGTCACTCCTATAATTGTGGGTTGCCCTGCTTCACTTGCCGAGGCTCAGCTTATAATCGTCTTCCTCATAGGACACGACCTTCAGTAGGCACTGGTCGCCATCCAAGTTGAAATAGAAGACATGCAGCGCCCCTCCGCCAAGAGAGAGCCTGATCACGAAGTTTGGGATCGGGGCATTCGTCAAGCTCCACATGAGCTATTGCGGCTTCGAACGTTTCGTAACTCATAGCGCATACCGCAAACGCGGAACTAACAGGGCTGACGATCAGCTGACAGCACACAGATAGAAAACAAACGTAAGCGTATTGGACCCAACCCTCGCATCTCCATACAGGCCCGCGGCGCGTGAAGAGCCGCACAGTCGAGGCCGGACACACGTCAGCACCTGACCACATGCTCACCGAAGAAAAGAATTTGCTTGCATTTACCAGGGCGTCCACACACGTCCGCATGAT
>CAVWAT010000006.1:0-905149 GCA_963753045.1 uncultured Alphaproteobacteria bacterium | reverse complement strand
GATACATCTTAATGTGACAGCGCCCCAGCCACTATATCGCAGGCTGACAGAACGCGGTCGGCACACAAATGCGCACTCATCGCCTGCCTGAACAAGAGGATCATACTCCTCACCTCGATGCTCACTAACGAAACACCGTTCATGCCGCACGAACCAGCCGCATAAAACACGGTTGTTGCACAGTATAGGCCCACGATTGAAACTAAGTTGTCAGGTCGTATCAATGCGCTCTTCTTCACCTCCTCGTGCTTCAAACAGCCTGCTCCGTTTCGGCAACCTGGCCATCTTGAGCCTCGCGGCACTGTTGGTTTTACCAGTGATTTCGTCTGCGCAGCAGGCACCCAATGACGCCGGCGTCCAGTCCGCGACTGACCGAACCTCAAGTAGCCTGGACGATGGTTCGAAATATGCCGTGAGCACGATCAGCCCCAGAGAAACGCTCTATAGCTTTGTCCGACTTGGTGCGGAGTTTCAGTTCGCTTTCGCCAACTATAGGGAGACACACGATAGCGAACGGTGGGCGCAGCTCGCCTTTCTCCTTGATCAATGGCTCTCGCTGATCGACCTGTCTCAGGTTCCCGCTGTAACTCGCCGCGACGTCGGTGCTCAGACAGCAGCGTGTGGGCCTGACATATCTAACCGGATCGAACCACCCGCCCTTGGAGATGTGCCCGATGCCACCACCTTCAAGACAGACGGCTCCGCTTCGTATCTTATACCGAAAACGCCGTTCAGACTTGTTCGGATCGACAGCGGGCCACGACAGGGCGAGTTCCTGTTCAGCGAGCGTACGGTGCAGATGGCTCCCCGCTTCTATCGCACGGTCGAGAGGCGGCCTCTCAGGTCGTCCAGTATGGTTGGCAGCTGGGTCTCGGAGTTACTTCAGCTGACAGGGGCCGATGGTCCCGGCTGTGCTGCTCAAAGCGGTCCCGGAGAACCTGAAGCAACCAGTCTTTGGGACACCGATCTGGAAAATCATTGCGGTTGTGATCCTGACGATGGTGGCGACGCTGCTGCTGCTGCTCTTAAATCGCTTGACGACACATCCCGCCTGGGGTCGCCTGGTTGGGGAGCCCTTAAAACTGCTCTTGAGCCGATTGGCAAGCACTATCTTGTAGCACTCGGATTCGCTACTTCTTCGCCGGTCAGATTGTCGTCACCGGCCAATTCGCGTCGGCGGTTTTCGCAACGCTGTCACGGTCATCTACCTTGCCAGGGACTGGGCGTTCTGGGCCTTCTTGTTGGCCGCTTTCGAGACGGCAGTTAACAAGGGTAATCTTCCCGAGCAGGCGTTTGACACGAACATGCTGCGGCTAATCGCCAGGATCATCGGATTTATTGGCGGCGTCATCATTCTGGCCTATGGCGCGCAGGATATCGGCCTGCCGGTGTTCAGCCTGCTTGCAGGCCTCGGAATTGGTGGCATCGCCATCGCCCTCGCAATCCGGCCGACGCTCGAGAACCTGATTGGGGGGTTCATCCTCTTCCTCGACAGACCGATCCGCGTCGGTGATTTGTGCACCTTTGGCGAGCATACCGGGACAGTTGAGAGCATCGGCGTCCGCTCGATCCAGATCCGGCCCTTCGATCGGACGATGATCACGGTGCCCAACGCCCAGTTCGCGGATATGCAGATCGTCAATTGGGCACGATGCGACCGCATGCTTATTCAGCAAACCATAGGTCTGCGCTATGAGACCGATGAGGACCAACTGCGATACCTGATCGTGAAGCTTCGAGAGATGCTCATAGGTCATCCACGAATTGACAGCGACACAGTGCGCGTGCGGTTCTCAGACTATGGCTCTTCCTCGCTCGACGTCAGCATTCGGATTTATGCCTTGACCCGAGAATTTAACGATTTTTTCGCGATCAAAGAGGATGTGCTGTTTCGCATAAAGACCATTGTCGAGCAGTCCGGGACCGGTTTCGCCTTCCCGTCGCAGACCGTCTACATGGGCAAGGACGAGGGCGTTAACGCCGATCTTGGCGAGAAGGCCAAGCAAGAGGTTTCAGCCTGGCGGCGCACCGGCCAGTTGCCGTTTCCGAACTTCGCGGAGGCCCGACTAAAACAATTGTACGACAGGTTGAGTTACCCGCCGCCGGCTCACCTGATTTCAACGCTACGGCCGAGATAATCCAGGAGGTCGGGAGCGAGCCACTTTCGGGCGAACCCCTCCAAGACGAGAACGAACGGGCCGCCGATGAAAAGAAAGCATCCAGTGCGATTGAAAAAAGATAGTGGCCCTAGTGTTCTGATTTAGTCGGTTGACTCCCGGTGAGCGTCCGTCGTGTGTTTTGGCTCGGCTCTACTGAGCATACTGCCATGGGAGGAGTTCATCGATCCTGTTGATCTTGTGGTCGGCGATGCGACTGAGAACATCGGTCAGCCAAGCTTGGGGATCGACGGTGTTGAGTTTAGCCGTCTCAATCAGAGTGTAGGCAATACCGGGGGCGATGCATAAAGGAGGTGCCATGACGTTCGTATCCGCTCACATCCAGGCGAACATCATGACCGCCTTCGCGCCGTCGCGTAAGGCGGTACTCGCCGGACGCTTACCAGGAGCCACGTCTGCGTCATCAACCCGAAGACCGCCCGGTATCTCAACAACGATCCAGGGCGGCGGCATCTTTCTTGGCTTGGTCATAGGTTCGAAAGAAAGCCGCCAGCTCGCGGGGGCAAACTGGCGGCCAATATATGCCGGTCGCAATGGGGGGGGGGCGCGTACCGGCCAACCGCGCTGGCATCGACAATGGGGGGCTGTCGTGCGCGGATGTGCAATTCTAACGCTCGCGAATGCTGGCTGGATTGATCACAATCAATCGAAAGTTTGTATCAACAAGCAACAGTCCAATAAGGACTGCGACACATTCGACAATGAAAAAAGGGGGGCGCGACCGGATTGCAAGAAGGCCCTTCACCACGCCCCGAGCCACCAGATCGAGAGAAAATCTTGCGGCGAGCCGGTTGAAAGCGTGTACCAGCTTTCCGCTCGGCGCTGACGGGGGCGATGAGAGGTCTCTGCGAAGTCTCACGGCTGGAGAAGAGGACAAGGGGGAGGAAGTCTGTCGTTGCCGGGATGGTGGCGAAGGAGAATGCGAGGCTACTGGAACTGGTGTGATAGCGCTTAGATGACACGCTGGTTTCATGCTAAGTTATTGTAATACAATGCATTACTACTATTTTTACAAAAGTATCGAAAATAGTAGTAAAATGGCGCATGTTTACCGAACTCGATGGCGATCAGATACGCATCCAAACCAACGCTGCGCAGACCTTCGAGGCATGGCGAGAGGCTGACCAGACCTTCCGTCATTCCTACTCTGGTCGCATGAACTGGTCTGGAGCACGCAACAACCACTATCTCTACAGGATAGATGGTAGTGGCACCGTGCGCCGCTCCCTTGGCCCTCGCTCTCCCGCTACGGAGAAGCTTAAAGACGAGTACACCGCCCAGCGCCGGCGACTGAGAGAGCGCCGCAGTCGTTTGGCTAAGAAGCTGAAGCAGGAAGCTCCCATAAATCGCGCCTATCGCCTAGGTCGCGTCCCTAATATAGCTGCTAGCGTGATGCGTGCCATTGATGAGGAGGGACTACTTGGCGGTCCCCTACTCGTAGTCGGCACGCACAGCCTCTACGCTTACGAAGCTGCTGCGGGGCTACACCTAGATGCTAGCCTCATTGCCACGACGGACATTGACCTCCTCCTCGACGCGCAGAGGCGCCTCAAGATCGCTGTCTTGGAAGGGGAGGAGGCCACGGTGTTGAGCGTCCTAAGAAGGGTCGACAAGACGTTCCAGAAGCAGGCTAACACTTACCGCGCTGCGAATGACGATGGGTATCTCGTCGACGTGATCAAGCCCTTCGATGAGGATGCTCTTCGCGCTCAGCCCGATCCTGGGCCTGAAAACGATTTAGAGGCTGGGGGCATAACGGGGCTGCAGTGGCTGATCAATGCGCCGCGCTTCGAGCAGGTCGCCATAGCTGCTAACGGCAGGCCCGTTAGGATCGCCTGCGTCGACCCGAGAGCCTTTGCGCTTCACAAGTATTGGGTCTCCACGGAGGCACAAGGGCGTAAGCCAGGGCAACGTCGAAGAGACATGCAGCACGCAAAGGCTGCGGCTATAATTGCACGCGACCATCTCGACTTACCTTTCGATGCTAAATCGCTTTCTGCTTTACCTTTGCGCATGCTGCAATATGCGAAGAAGTTGGCCTCTCTGAAGTGAAGTCGCGTAAGGCGGTCTGCGGCGGACGTGTGTGGACGCCCTGGTAAATGCAAGCAAATTCTTTTCTTCGGTGAGCATGTGGTCAGGTGCTGACGTGTGTCCGGCCTCGATGTGCGGCTCGTAGTCAGGAAGACGCCCAAAGCCGCGATGGATTTGGGCGTCGACAATGGGACCGTCAAGCATCTCTCACGCGACGTTGCGCCGGGCGTGGTGCGCTTGAATACGGTGCGCTCTAGCGGTCCGGCCGTTCTGCAATTGGAGCAATAAGGTTGACTTATTTGCGCAAAAAAATCGAAGAACGCGAGCGACCTTAAGTTGGCTATACACTAATTATTCGCGTTTCGCGAAACGAACCCAATTTGCGGCAACCCCTTCAAAAACATCTGGTTTTCGACCGACACTGACGACAACCCGTGACCTCGTCGATAGGAGGCTGCATCAACGCCGCGACCGCAGCCCGGCAGGTCTTGCCGGAGGCGAGCAAAGGAAGTGGCGCCGCCTTAGCGGAGGGCCAGCCGGCCCCGAAGGCCGGCGACGCGGCCCGTGAGCGCAAAACACAAGGGAATTATCGAGCTAACGCCCAACCAACTTTAGGCAGGTTGGCGCACAGAACATGCGCGATAATGCCCTGTGTCAGCCATCCCACTAGCGGTTCGACCTTGCCGAGCTTAGGAAGTGCCCGGCGCGCTTGCACCACGCCTTCATGCGTTGCGCATATGTGAAGCAGAGCGCTGGCTCTGCGACGAGAAGGGCGAACCTCTTAACGTCAGGCGGATCCGTGGGCGTATCACAAAAGCAATTCTCGAAGCCGCAACCGACCTTGGCGCTGGTCGGATCGCTATCCCCACAGCAGGCTACGGAAATCCTCTGGCTTCCCCACGCGTCTGCGCGACTGAGTTGATATCGCGCCTTCTCTGTCCCGTTGCCAAACGCTCCGCCGGCCAGGGCTGCACGTGAAATCAACTGTGCTTGCGGCCCGCGGATCACATAGGCGGCGCCAGCTTCATTCACGCCTTTGGCGGGGGGCCCTCACCTTTTTCGGTAATTTTATCGCTGAGCTTCGTCAGGTGGCGCGGGGAAAGCCCGAGGCGTGACACGGACTGGATGAGAAAGCCGGAGCGCACCTCAGCGCGCATGCCGCCGTAATAATTCATCTTGATGTGGACGCGAAACCGCTTTCCGTGACCGACTACCAAGGCCTCCATCACATCGGACATCAGCCGATCATAGTCCTCTAGCGAGACCGTGAAGTCATTGCACGAACTCCCTCGACGATCGCTAAACCGAATGATCCGCTGGTTCTCCGAGCGACAAACGCGAACATCGCGCCCGCGCTCCACGTTCCCGATGAATTCTTCTACACTGATCATGTAACAACCCCCGCAATACCGACAGATCCCAACACTTGACATAGGTTGCAACAACATCGGCATTCCGGTTCATAATCAAGTCCGATTGCACTGAATCCACACGCACCCCCTGTGAGTCGGACGAGGAGTGTGGCATTTGGGCCAGGCCGGGAGGGGCGGGCTAATGCGAAAGCCCGGCGCCGCGTTTAGGCTTCGGTGGGAACTAAGGCCGTCACCTTTCCTCACGCCGTGTTCTCTTGTTGCGTAACCGGAATGGACCCTGCGAGTACGCTTGTGTGTGCCATTTTGGGGGAAATTCTGTATGACAAAAACGATTGACGCCGCTGTAATGAAGCCGGTTGCCAGCGTCCAGCGTTCGAGCATGCTGGCGCCGTCTCTGGAAATGCGTGCGTCAGCGTCTAAAGGACCGCGCGTCGTCTTTGTTAATAAGTACTTTTTCCCCGACCATTCGGCAACGAGTCAAATGTTATCCGATCTCGCCTTCGCATTGGCTGGATGAGGGACGCGGTATCATTGCAATCACCTCGCGACAACACTACGACGACGCCTCAGCCCGACTCCCCAAAAGAGAGCGCATCAAGTGCGTCGACGTTGTGCGAATTTGGACGTCGCGGTTCGGCCGATCCAATCTCTTTGGCCGCTCCTTTGACTATCTCAGCTTCTATTTATCGGCCGCGCTGTCGCTTCTGAGGCGCATCAAGCGAGGAGACGTCGTTGTCTCCAAAACTGATCCCCCCCCCATGCTGTCGCTTATTTCAACGCGGCTCTGTCGGCTCAAGGGTGCGATGGCAGTTAATTGGCTGCAGGACCTATTTCCGGAAGTCGCAGACGCCTTGGGCGTGGGGCAAGCGACGAGATTTACAACCTTGCCGCGCAAAGCCACGTCGCGGTGAGCTTCGAGACGCCCGAATATACCGCTAACTCTGATGCCATCGGTACGCTGCGCCTCCTCGAGGCCATTCGCATTCTAAAGATGAGCCGACACGTGCGTAGTTCTACCAGGCTTCGACCTCAGAGCTCTACGGTAAGGTTCAGGAAATGCCACAAACCGAGACAACGCCTTTTTATCCGCGCTCGCCTTATGCAGCCGCCAAGCTTTACGCCTACTGGATCACGTCAACTACCGCGAAGCCTACGGCATGCTTCGCCAGCAACGGTATTCTCTTCAATCACGAATGCCCTCTGCGCGGCGAAACCTTCGTGACGCGCAAGATCACACGCGGCCGTTGCAGCAATTGAGCTCGGTTTGCAAGAGCGCCTCTACCTCGGCAACATTGACGCCCAGCGTGACTGGGGCTACGCACTAGACTACGTCGAAGGCATGTGGCGCATTCTCCAACACAGACGAGACTGAAAATCTAGCAAAGTCGCATCGCGAGAACCGCCTACGGGATCTTGAAGAGGCTCCGCGACGCCTCGCTGCGAAGCTCCCGGTGAAATATTGCGATCGGCGGGTGCAGGGCGCGGCGCGAGGAGAATATTTCACCTTGTGAATCTATCGACGGTGCGGCAGGTGGGAATGATGGTTCAAAAGCACTACCGAACATGTGTCAGGCAATAGGCAATAGCCTCGAGGATGCGTGGGTCCTGGTAAAGACCGACGTGTCGCATGCCTTGCTGGGGCGCACGTGTTGAATAAGGCACCGCCTGATGCAAAGTACGATTTTGAACCGGGCATGTTCGCCGCCTGCTCAGCGCCGTTTTCTTTGGAGCGCTTCGGACACTCGAAAGCCATTTCGGTGTTAACGTGCTGCCGGGCTAGTTCATGCGACCAGTGGAGCGAAAAGGACGGCAAATGAACCGAACCTTTTGGTTTATCGTGGGATGTCTGGCTCTGGTGTGCGGCATCATTGGTGCCGTCCTGCCGCTTTTGCCAACAACACCGTTCCTGCTCGTGGCGACGTTCGCCTTTGCACGGTCGTCTCCGCGGCTACACGCCTGGCTCATCAAGCATCCGCGTTTCGGTCCGCCGATCAATAACTGGCACAGTCAGCGAGCCATCAGCCGCAAGGCGAAGCTCGCGGCTGTTGCGGTCATGGTCGCGACATTCGCGATCAGCCTCGCCCTTGGTGCTGCCCCGACAATCCTAATCATTCAAGCGATCGTGCTGACGTGTGCTGGGGCATTCATTTTGTCGAGGCCGGTTCCGGCCGGAGACGATGTGCCCGACGTCAAAACGTGAGGTCAACGAGACAAATGGCTGATGTTACTATTGCAAGAGCCCTGCACGTCATTGCCATCGCCTACTGAATTGGCGGGATCAGTTTCGTCACGCTTGTATTACTGCCTGGGATCATTCGCTCCATACCGTCCAATGATCGGCTCGAGCTCTTCAAGATGATCGAAGGACGCTTCGCCTTTCAAGCCCGCCTTTCGACGCTCATCACCGGGATCACACGTCTTTACATGACGTACCTTCTCGAGGCCTGGGATCGGTTTACTCCCGGGTGATCAGTTTTGGCGATGCAGCCAACTAGCGGGCAGGAAAACAGGCTCCGCGAAGCTGACCTGTGGTGGTCAATCATTGTCGAGTGGAATTTTTCCGTCCTCGTCGTACTCCTTCTTCGCGCCGCGTCTGTAGACAAACAGAATAATTCCTACAAACAGAATAACTCCGAGAATAAGCCACCAAGTTTCGGCAAGTTGATCGAGCATTGTGTCACCCACAATCCAACTGCAGTTTTAAAGAATGCCCATGTCATCAGGATAAGTGCGTCGTGCTTTGGCACGTTACATGGGACGTTTAAAGCTAGTCGCCATACCCATTCGTAAGAGCAGGACGTGCGCGCCGCAAATGAATTCCAAAATTTAATGGCCGGTCGTCGCGAATTGTTTCACGAACGCCATTACTCATTGCTCGGATAATAACTTTCAGCGCGGCTGAGTTTAGGCCGAGATCTCGGGTGCGACGAAGTTCGAATTGGGCAAGGAATGGGTATCCTTAGTCCACACCCAACGGCTTACCATTCCCGCTTCGGTCTCATGACTGCGTTGCAGAGCAAGGCCCGCTTCTTCGTAAAACTTGGATGCCGGGGTGTTGCGCTGCGTCGGGATGAACTTGGCCTCAACCCGTTCGACCCCGGCCTCTGTTAGATTGTCCAATAGCGCACCCAAGAACGCGTGCTCGACTTGGCGTCCAATAACGCGGCAGCTCATGAGAAACGTCGTGATTTCAGCGTCCGTGCCGGAAATTCTGGCGCATGCGCAGATCACGATACCATGATCACCAAAGCGATCCGCAACCCGGCCAAGGAGCATTCTATAAGCGCCCGGATCGTCCATCATTGCTGCAAGGTCCGCTTCACCGAGCCGTAACGTCGTCAAATTGAACTGATTGGTGCGCGCATGCATTTGCGCGACGCGCGGCAAGGTGGCGGAGCTCACGGCTTCGACCTGTAGGCGTTGATCGAGACTTGCCAGATATTCTTCGACACTGGCCACCTGGCTCTGCAGTGCCCGGCCTTCGCTTTGAACCGCATATAGCTTAGACCGCACTCGGTCCTCCTCGGTCAGGCGTAACGGCCAAAGAGGTCTATAGTTGCGTAGGTAATCAATGCGGACGGCTGGGTCATCGGGTAATTCAAGAACATGCACTTCAGGCGCCAGCCGGCGCATTGCCTCTCGCTCATGCGGACTATCATCGACAAAGACGAAGCTATCCAGCCCGAGTTGTAGTTCCTCGGCAAGTGAGCGGATATTCTGCGCCTTCGGTTCCCAGTTGATGCGGTGCGCGATGAAATCATCGTGGCGCAGAGACATGCCGGGATGTTGATCGAATACGCGCAGCGCATCTTCATCGTTCTTGCTCAAGATGGTGAGCAGCATCCCTTGCCCCTTGAGCCGCAGACACTCTTCCTGAAAACCCTTGAAGGCATTACCGGGAAAATCATCCCCGCATTCAACTCCTTGGACACCTTCTTCGCCGTAGAGACCTCGCCAGAGTGTGTTGTCGAGATCCAGTGCGAGAACTTTGACGGGCTTTGCTTTGCGCGCCGCATAGGCCTGCGCGAACGCCGTAGCCAAGGCTCGGTTGGCATCGGTCGAATACGGAATGCGGCCGTAGAACCAAAGTTTTGGGTCGGTCCTCTTGAGCGGCGCGATGTGCGCCATGGCGAGATCCGTGTCGATGATTGTTATGTCATTGCAGCGCTGCGCCGTTTCACCAAGGCGGCGATTGAAATGGCTGGTTAGATAGGCTGCGCCGTCGGTGTGAAATGTGTCGAGAAAGCCTACTGACGGGGAGACCGGCGGCAGCAGATTGTTGATCAGGACCTGATTGCCTGGAGCACTCGCAAATGCCTCCAGTGTCGTCAGAAAGACGCCTGCCTGGTCGTCGAACGCCTGTTCCGCAATCGCACCCGATTGGTTCCAATCACGTTTGCAAAGGCCGCCAGGGTCGACTTGAATGACTACGACATCGTGTGGCTCGGCTGCTGGCTCAAGGAGTTGCTCAACAACCCTTCCAAAACCGGTACCGCTCACACTTGCGTTGAGGTCGACTGCGGCAAACGCTGGCTTTAACGCCTGCTGAAGCATGTCTCCAGTTGAGAAACTCAGTAGCCGCAATCGAACCTCTGAAAGCGGTCTGGCTGCCGGTTGTGCTGCAGGGATCATCGGATACGTCCAATTGCGCTTAGAGCATGATATCGCCGCCGGTGACGAGAAGGTTTTCACCGGTGATAAAGTCGGCATAGGGCGAGACGAGAAAGAGGACCGCTTTGGCGACATCCTCTGCTGTAGCAAGCCGTCGAAGCGGAGTGCGGGAGACGAACATTTGCCGCATCCTGTCTGGTATTTCCCCGGTAAGATCGGTGTCGACGAGTGATGGCGAAACCATGTTGACGCGCACACCCTTGGGACCGAGCTCCTGGGCCAGGTTCTTGCTCAATCCCAGCAACGCCGCCTTGGCCGTAACGTAGGGTAACCAGTTGTGCGCGGTGCGGCCCAGCGCCGCCGAACTGAGGACGTTGACGACGCGCCCTTGGCTGGCTTCGAGCGCAGGCAGTGCAGCCTGCGTGACGTGGAACACCGAACCGACGATCTGTTCGTTTGCCTCGGTCATATCCGACCACTTGAGGCTCGCGAAAGAACCGGACTTGATCTTGGGGCCGGCATTGTTGACGAGAATGTCGAGGCCGCGCTCAGCACCCATCGCGAGCAATCTTTCAGCCTCATCCGGCTTGCTCACATCGGCCTTGATCATGGAAGCCGAACCGCCCTGCTCCTCGAGTTTGCGTACGAGGCTCGTTGCGGCGTTTTCACTCCTGAAATAATTGACGATGACGTGTGCGCCGTTCTGGCAAAGCTGCGTTGCAATGGCCTGCCCGATACCGCGCGATGCTCCGGTCACAAGCGCCGTGCGGTTTTCCAAGAGCGCGCCGGCAAATTTGGGAACCGAGGCTGCTACCATTGACTGATCCTCTTGCTTAACGTGCAAA
This sequence comes from uncultured Alphaproteobacteria bacterium, assembly GCA_963753045.1. Lineage (GTDB taxonomy): Bacteria > Pseudomonadota > Alphaproteobacteria > Rhizobiales > Hyphomicrobiaceae > Filomicrobium. The sequence goes on along the minus strand of CAVWAT010000006.1, from coordinate 894,112 downwards.
ACTTTCGCCCGTGCTGTTCCCGTGAGGACACACTCGCCATGTTGATTTACGATTTCCGTGCGGATGGTTAGTGTCCGTGCGGCGCGATCGACGGCCTCGACGACGCCGGTTGCTTTAACCGTATCGCCAATAAAGACAGGACGGCTGAACTCGATTGTCTGGGAAAGATAGAGCGCGCCGCGCCCTGGAATCTTCATGCCAATGAGCGTCGATAGAAGACTCGCGTGCAAAAAACCGTGCACAACTCGCTGCTCAAATTGGGTCCGGGCCGCAAATTCGTCATCAGTGTGGAGTTCGTTATAGTCGCCGGTCAAGCGCGCAAAGGCCGCAACATCGTCGGCCGTAATGGTGCGGCTGACACTGTCTGAGTAACCTTTATGGAAGTCTTCCAACCTGTCTCTTCGCCCCTCCGTGGAGCCGGTGGATCGACCGCAAGCCGCATGGTCTTTGCTCATTGATGGTCAGCCTTGCCCCCGTTTCAATGGTCCAAACCCTAATGCTGGGCAAACCGGTTAAGTGTGACGCAGATCAGGTTTTCAATAACCCGACGCGCATAGATTCTTCACGCTGGGGTGCAGCGACTCATGTTTTAGACGCGGTCTAACGAGGGGACCGCCGCTGTCTCCCGACTGACCACCGAAGGCTCTCGTCGGTCTCTGTCGGCCGCGAACCAACAACACAGGGGCATCGAATGTCATCTACGTTTGAAACCGTTGCTGGATTTATTTCGGAAATCTGTGACATTCCGAGAGAAACGATCAAGCCAGAATTGCATGTGACCGAGGATCTCGGTGTGGACAGTCTCGACTTTCTCGATGCGGTCTTCAACATCGAACAGAAATTCGGGATCAGCATTCCGCTCGATGAATGGACGCAGCAAGTCAACGACGGGGCGGTCAAGGGTTCACGTTACTTCGTGCTTCAGAATTTCTGTTCCGAAGTCGATAAGCTTCGAGCGTCAGCCGAACCGATGCCGGCTGCGTGATGTCAGAGGCGCCACGGTCATGTGCGGCGGCGGATATGCGGATCGACCAATTCCAATTCGTCAGTCTGGTCGAGACGCTTGATATCTCCGCTGCGGCAATTTCGTGCCGGGCCAGAATACCAGATGACCATTCGATTTTCGGGGGGCATTTCCCCGGTCATCCGATCATGCCCGGTGTTCTGCTCACGGAGCTCATGGCACAGACGTGCGGCTTCCTTTTACTGTCGCTCAATGGGTTCGCGAAGATGCCGTTTCTGGCGTCCCTGAAAGAGGTCAAATTGCGTGACTTCGTGGGGCCTGGCACGGAGCTTGTTTGCGAATCGAACCGAGTGCACGAGGGATCCGGTTATGCCGTGCTTGAAGCAAAGGTGCGGCGCCCGGGCGATACCAAGCTGGTTTGCACTGGCACTTTAATGTTTCGCATCGTCCCGTTCCCAAATGCCGAGCTCAATCAACACATGCAGGCCAGGGCACAAGAAGTCGGTTTATTGATCCAACAGGGCAACGTTATTTTGTCGGGGGCTAAGACGATATGAACCGAAGCGTCGCGATAACCGGCATAGGGCTTTTGAGCGGGCTCGGCGAAAACGCCGACGCGCACTGGGAGGGCCTGAGCCGCGGAGCGCCGCAACCGGTTGTCGATGAGACAAGGTTCGCACCCTACCCCGTTCATCCTCTCGGCCCTGTCGATTTCTCAACCCAGGTTCCTAAGAAGGGTGATCTTAGGCAGATGGAGCCGTGGCAAAGGATTGGTACCTTTACCGCCGGGCTTGCTCTTGCCGATGCCGGGATAGCGGGAAATCTGGAGTATCTGGAACGTACCGACATGATCGTCGCCGCCGGCAGCGGTGAGCGCGATACCGCCACCGATATGAAGGTGTTGGAGACGATCTCGCACACGGATCGCGATCATGGAGACGTTTGCCCAAATGAGATTCTGCCAAGCAATCTGCGGCCCACTTTGTTCCTCGCGCAGTTGTCCAACCTTTTGGCAGGAAACATATCGATCGTCCATAAGGTGACCGGCTCGTCGCGGACCTTCATGGGAGAGGAGATGGCAGGCGTCGCGGCAATTTCGACGGCCACAAAAAGAATCAAGGCAGGGCAAGGCGATCTGTTTCTTGTCGGCGGAGCTTTCAATGCCGAACGCGAGGACATGCTGCTCAATTTCGAGCTTGGTGGCATGTTGGCGCAGGGACCCCACAGTTCTGTTTGGGAACGTGCTGCAGGCACGAAGGCGTCCGGTCTTGCGCCTGCCAGCATCGGTGCGTTTCTTGTCCTCGAAGAGTTGTCTCACGCCGAGAAACGGGGTGCGAACGTCTATGCGATAATTGAGGATGTCGTCTCCGGGCGTTGCAATCGAAAGCCGCAGTCGGCGACGGAAAACGCACGCCGCCAACTCGCCGCGATGGATGCAGATCTAAAAAGCGAACCATTCGCCATACTAAGCGGCGCCAGTGGCGCGGAACCCGCGACGAGCGAAGAACTCGATTTCCTGAAGGACGTTATCGAGCAAGGTACCGGCGCCGCTATTCGTGGATACGGCACGGTGCTCGGCCATGGTGTGGAAGCACACTTCCCGGTCGGAGTGGCTCTTGCAGCTTTGGCACTTCGTAATGACAAGTTTTACCCACCCTTTGATCAGACGGGCATTGAGAAGGAACTCGCAAATTGCCCTGATCAGATCTTGGTCAGCTGCTGGGGGCACTGGCGCGGCGAAGCCTTCGCTCTTGTCCGTAAGGCTGGAAGCTAATGGTTGCATGCCAGGTGGATGCACGTGGACGGCCGGTCGTTGCCGTAACGGGACTTGGGCTCGTCACCTCCCTGGGCCAAGGCCTGGCAACAAACTGGCAGGGACTGACCGAGGGGCGCTCGGGCCTTCGGAGAATCGACCGCTTTACTACTGATGGGCTGAACTCGAATGTCGCTGGATGTGTGGATTTCATGGGTGTGGAACCCTACTCCGCATACGAGCTATCGCGGGCAATGGCTTCGGCCGTTGCGCTGGAGGCGGTCGAGCAATCCGGAATTGGAAGCCGCGGCAACTTCCCGGGTCCGCTTTTCATAGCGACGCCACCCTCTGAACTCGAATGGCCTCAACTGCAAAGGTTGTTTGCCAAGGCGACCGGCGACAACTCTGAGAACGCCTATCGAGCCATGGCGGCCGGTTTGCGCGAGGGCGCACCCAGCAATAGCTTTAATGACCTTGCCGACCACGTAAGGTTTGCAACCATTGCCGAAAGGCTCGCCGACCAATTCGGCACAAAGGGTCAGCCGATTTCAGTTTGCACGGCCTGTGCCTCGGGTGTCACAGCCATTCAGCTCGGAATGGAGACCATCCGGCGCGGTGAAACAAACGCCGCGCTGTGCATGGGTGTCGATGCGACGGTTCATCCCGAGGGTCTGATCCGTTTTGCTCTATTATCCGCGCTTTCCACCCACAACGATCCACCAGAAAAGACATCCCGCCCGTTCGCAAAGGACCGCAACGGATTTGTGATTGCGGAAGGCGCGGCCGCCGTCGTTCTCGAATCCTATGATGCGGCCAAGGCACGCGGCGCGCAGATCCTTGGATTCGTGCGCGGATGTGGCGAGCAGGCCGACACCTATCACCGGACCCGCTCAAACCCGGATGGCTCTGCCATTATCGGTGCAATCGCCAAGTCGCTCGACGATGCCTGTCTTGGGCCTGAGGCGATCGACTACATCAATGCGCATGGAACGGGCACGCCGGAAAACGACAAGATGGAATACCAGTCGCTCAAGGCGGTGTTCGGTGATGCAATTCACGGCATACCCATCAGCTCCAATAAGTCCATGATCGGGCACACGCTGATCGCAGCCGGAGCGGTGGAGGCTGTCATATCGTTGCAAACCATCATGGCGGGCACGCTACCTCCGACCATGAACTACGACATACCCGACCCAGCCATCCCGCTTGATGTCGTCGCCAATGAGAGCCGGCGGGCGAAGGTCGAAACGGTACTTTCGAATTCGTTTGGTTTTGGCGGCCAGAACGTCTGCGCGGTCTTCTCAGCGGAACCATCGTAGCGACTTTGGTCATTTCAGGGGGCTGGCTTGTCTGTGAGCCGTGAAAAGAAGCGTTGTTTTGTGACCGGCGGCGGCCGTGGCATTGGCAGATGGATCGTCGAAGCACTGGCAGCCTCGGGCTATGACGTCACGTTTTCGTATCGAAGCTCAACTGACGCGGCAGAGTCACTGCGGAGCGAGTTGGAGCAAAGGTTCCCGTCGCAGAACTTCTCCATCCTCAGGGCCGATCTTGCCTCCAGGGAAGATGTCGACGCCCTTGCGCAGGAGTTATCGGGTTGGACCGATCTATACGGTTTCGTTCACAACGCCGGGGCCTCATTTGATGCTCTCGCAGCGATGATTGACCGGCCGCGCGCAGAGGAAATCATGCAAGTGAATTTCTGGTCCATGATCGTGCTGGTGAAGGCGGCACTGCGGCCGATGATGCGGGCCAGAGCTGGGCGTATCGTTGGTGTCGGTTCGATCACGGCGCGCCAAGGTACTCAGGGCAACGGCGCCTATGCAGCGACCAAGGGCGCGATGGCGAGTTACATGAAATCGCTTTGCGTCGAGGTGGCCCGGAAGGGCATCACCGCAAACGTTATCGCCCCGGGCTATGTCGATACGGACATGCTTGCACCATACGCGGGACAACGCGAAAAGGCCGAGAAGCAAATTCCGTGCGGGCGGTTTGCGACGCCTGACGAGATCGCGTCCCTTGTTTGCTATTTGCTCGCTCCGGAGGCTGCATATGTCACCGGTGCCGAGATTCCTATCGACGGTGGACTTTCCGCCAGCATCGCCATGAAAAACCAGTAGGAGACCGCCTCCATGCAGGCTTTGCGGATCAACGGTGAACGCGATCTCGAGCTATGTGACATCGCACCTCCAGGCGAACCGGCTGAGGGCGAAGTTCAAGTTAGGATCAGAGCGGTCGCACTCAATCACATCGATGTGTGGGGCTGGCGAGGTATGGCCTTCGCCAAGCGAGAGCTACCGGTTATTGCTGGTGCGGAGGCGGGAGGCGAAATCGTCGCGATCGGAGAGGGTGTCAAGGGACTCTCCGTTGGCAATACCGTCGCGCTCTACGGTGCGTTGACTTGTGGCCACTGCCAAGCCTGTCTTGATGGGCATGACAACTTGTGTGAGACCGGCGGTTCGATTGGAAACATCTACGGTTTCCATATCGATGGCTTCTGCCAAGAACTCATGAATATTCCGGCCAGGCTCGTCGTGCCTGCTCCGGAGGGCGTCGACACGACGGGGGCGGCGCTCGCCAGTATAACTTTCGGCACGCCCGAGCATATGCTGTTCGACAATGCCAAGCTGCAAGCAGGCGAAACGGTACTCGTCCACGCTGGCGGCTCCGGTATTGGCTCGGCGGCTATTCAACTTTGCAAGGCGGCCGGCGCGACAGTGATCACCACCGTTGGCAGCGACGATAAGTGCGCTAAGGCCGAGGCCCTGGGCGCCGATCATGTGATTAACTATCGAAAACAGTCGTTTGGAAGCCAGGTGCGGCGCCTGACGGGCAAGCGCGGGGTCGATGTCGTTTTCGAGCACGTCGGGCCCGATACCTGGGCTGGAAGCATGTTTGCAATGAAACGGGGCGGTCGACTCGTCACATGTGGCTCGACGACGGGGATTCAGACAAAAATCAACTTATTCACATTATTTCAGCAGCAGTTGCGGATATTCGGCAGCTTCGGATGTACGCTTAAGAACATGAGTAGCGTCATGGAGAAAATGGCTGCCGGTGCCGTTGTTCCGGTTGTTGACGCCAAACTTGCTGTTAGTGACATCGAATTGGGGCTGGCGCGGCTGGAGAGCCGCGACGTATTCGGTAAGATAATTATCACGCTGTGAGGGGTGGTCACGATTCTGGCCAGATAAACGAATTTAGTCCTTTAGCGCTGGCAACCAGTTAACTGCGCGCAAACACGTCGCATCATTGCGGCGTGGGAAATGCTTCACATCAGCCAGACAAGGTTTTTTGACTGGGACGGGGCGATAATGCGGAGTAACGAGCATCAAGCGCCGGAAAGGTGCCAATCTTGCATCATCCGCGAAAGCGGTGTTTGCAGTGCGCTAACCGGTGTCGAACTTGGTCGACTGAGCAAGATCGCACATCACCGCCACTACAAACCCGGCCAGACCATAATATCTGGCGAGGACGAACCGTATTTACTCGCGGCAGTCAGCTTTGGTATCGTCAAGCTTTCTAAACTGCTTCTCGACGGTCGCCAGCAGATCGTTGGCCTGCTTTTTCCACCGGATTTTCTCGGACGCCTATTCTCGAGGCAAGTCCCATATTTCGCCGACGCTGCCACTCATGTTGAGTTGTGTTGCTTTCGGTATGCCGAATTCGAAACGATGCTTAAAGAGTATCCCGAGATGAGCCGGCATATGTTGGAGCATAGCCTCGACAAGCTCGATACGGCTCACGACTGGATGGTACTGCTCGGTCGCAAGACAGCGAAGGAGAGGGTTGCGAGTTTGCTCTATCTCCTCGCAACACGATCCAAGCTCGCCAATCCTGCCGCGGAGGCGGATAGCCGCGATACCGGATTCGAGCTGCATTTGAAGCGTGAAGAAATGGCAGATTTTCTGGGTCTCACGTATGAGACCGTTATCCGGCAAATCAGAGCGCTCAATGACAAAAACATCATCCGACTCACAGGTCGCCGAGAGTTCTCCGTTCCAGATCTCGCAGCCCTGGCTCAAGAAGCTGGATGATTTGCGCACGACATTCGCGTGATACTTTTGCCGTTCTGCTGAATTGAATGGATCGCGAAATACCGCGCATATGATCTGTATCAGAACGAGCCGCCGCATCCTGTCACACGCTCTGATGTAGGTGACACGGGGGAGCCCGTGTAGCAGCGCCAATGTCAGGGGGAGCCAATTGCTCAATTTGGAGGCCATCGCAAAGGCGCCGCTCGTGACTGAGCCCGTGAGTGCTTTCATGGTGCCGGGCGTACTCAGCCCAGTCGACCTTGCCGCCGTACGTGCGGATTTTCCACAGATTGCCGATGTTGGTGTTTTCTGTGTTTCGGAATTGATCTTCGGTCCGTCCTTTCGCGAACTCATTGCAGAGCTGCAAACACCATTGTTCCAGTCCGTCATCGAGGACAAGCTGGGCGTTGACCTATCTGATAAGACCATGACGATTTCCGTCAGTGGTCGCAGCCGACCCAACACCAATGGGTCTCGGCTCGACCTGATGGACCATTTCGTCACATGCCTGCTCTATCTTAATGATATTTGCGACGACCGGGGCGGTCGACTGCGTCTTGTTTGGAACGAGAATGGACGAGGCATGGAGATCTCTGAAATTCCTCTGTGTGGTGGCACGCTGGCTTCTTTTTTGGAATCCGATGGAGATCCACACTGGTATCAACCAGGCGGAGGCGAATTGCGTTGCCTAAAACTGCGCTGGTCGCTGATTGAGGCGGCCAATAATGACGCCTCCTGACCGGCAATATATGCCGCTTTGCGAGAGCCCGATGACACTACCGGCGGGTACATTCATCCAGAGGATTCTTACTTCGTCTGATTTGGATCAGTCTGCGACTCGGGCTTGTGCCTCATCAATCGAGTCAACCGTTGATCAAAACGGAGAGGCACCATGAGCGCGACAAGCGGCGGGCAAACCGTCTCGCAACAACCAGAAGTGTGGGTTACCGGTATCGGGCTTGTCAGTTCGCTCGGCGAAGGTGTCGGCGCACATTGGGCAGCACTCGCCGAAGGTGGTGATGGACCCATTGTCAACGAACAGATCTTCGCCCCTTATCCCGTGCATGCGTTGGGTGAGATTGATTTCTCGTCTCAGATCGAGCGCAAGAGCGATCTGCGTCAAATGGGACAATGGCAACGCACTGGGGTTTTTGCGGCTGGGCTGGCGCTGAAGGATGCGAACCTTGCCGGGAATCCGGACCTCCTCAGCGAGACTGACTTGATCGTCGCCGCGGGCAACGGCGAGCGCGACGAAACCGCAGATGCGGCGGTCCTTCGCGCACTTGATGAACTTGGGACGTGCGACGCTAAAGCAGGCTCCGTCCTTAATGGGATACTGCAAAAATCACTGCGGCCAACGCTATACCTTGGCGAGCTATCAAATCTTCTGGCCGGAAACATCTCCATTACTCACGGCGTGGCGGGATCCTCGCGGACATACAAGGGTGAGGAAATGGCGGGGGTCAGTGCCGTTGAGGATGCGGCCCGCCGCATCGGCGCGGACCAGGGACAGTTGTTCCTTGTCGGCGGGGCATTCAATAGCGAGCGCGCGGACCTATCTGTCGTCTTCGAACTCTGTCGTGCGCTCTGGCATGGACCGTTTGCGTCCGTGTGGGAACGTGCGGGTGCAGACGGCGGCTTCATCATGGGCAGCCTTGGTGCATTTCTCGTACTGGAGAGTGATAAGCACGCGCGTGCTCGCGGCAAACGGCCGTATGCGAAGATTTCTCATATCCGTTCCGAATCGACTGGAGGCCCGCTCCGTAAAGACGAGGCGTCGAAGGGGCCTTATGACCTATTGGGCGCGCTCACGTCTGAACTCAATGGACCGGTTGGTCTTTTGAGCGGGGCCAGCGGTGTAAAGCCGTCGACAGAAGATGAACAGGGTTGGATAGAGCAACTCAAAAACCATGGTATCTCCTCATCAATAAGAGCCTACGGGACAATGCTCGGGCATTCTCTCGAAGCCCATTTTCCAGCCGGCATCGCCCTGGCGGCGCTTGCCGTTTCCAAACGGAAATTCTATCGACCTTTCGACGACACCGGATATGAGTGCGTATTACCGGGAGAATTGGATCGGACGCTCGTAACTGGTTGGGGACACTGGCGCGGCAAGGGGCTTGCGCTCGTTGAGTTGGCAGGCAAGCAATGACAGGTGACCAATGGCTAAATCGCTAAACGATCACGAGGGCCGGCCGGTCGTCGTGATCACGGGGATGGGAGTGATCACATCTCTTGGCCGCGGCAATGATGACAATTGGCACGCCATCATCAACGGCAAATCCGGCTTACACACCATCACCCGCTTTCCAACCGATGGGCTGAGGACGACAGTCGCGGGAACGGTGGATTTCATGGAGCTTGAGTCCTACTCAGCACCGGCACTGTCCACGGCAATGGCGTTGGATACCGCGCAGGAGGCTCTGAGCCAGGCCGGCATCGGAAGTAAGGGACGATTTCCAGGACCACTTTTCCTAGCCACGCCACCGACGGAACTTGAATGGCCGCAGCGCAGAGCACTCTTTGATGGAGTTAACGGACAAGCCACCGACGAAGGTTACCAGCGGCTTTTGAAGGCGGCGAGATCGGGGCAATTCAAGAACCTATTCTCTGAGTTCCAGTTTGCAAGTGTTGCGGAGTTGCTAGCAGACGAATTGGGCACGGAAGGCCTGCCGATTTCTCTTTCGACCGCTTGCGCTTCCGGTGCCACTGCGATCATGCTTGGGGTTGAGGCCATCCGCAGAGGCGAAACCGACGCCGCTTTGTGCGTCGCTACCGATGGTTCGGTACATGTTGAATTGCTGATCCGGTTTTCGTTGTTGTCGGCACTTTCCACGTATAACGAACCACCGCAAAGAGCATCCCGCCCGTTCGCGAAAGACCGAAGCGGATTTGTCATGGCCGAGGGTGCCGGCGCATTCGTTCTGGAATCCTACGAGGCAGCACGAGCACGCGGCGCTGAGATCCTCGGTGTCGTCCGTGGCTGCGGAGAACGCGCCGATGAATTCCATCGCACGCGCACACACCCGGAGGGCAAACCGATTGTTGGCGCAATCCAGGCTGCGCTATCGGATGCCGGCATGGAACCCAACGAGATCGACTACGTCAACGCGCATGGAACCGGGAACTCAAGAAAACGATAAAATGGAATACCTGTCGCTGAAGACGGTTATGGGTGACGCCGTCGAAAGCACACCGATCAGCTCGAATAAGTCCATGATCGGACACACATTGACCGCAGCGGGTGCGATCGAGGCGGCTTTTTCTCTTATGAGCATTCGTGACGGAGTTCCTGCCACCTACGATGAATTATGATATTCCCGATCCGGACATCCCGCTCGACGTCGTGCCAAACACCTGCCGTGAAGCCAAGGTTCAAAATGTGCTCTCGAACTCCTTCGGCTTTGGCGGTCAAAATGCCAGTCTCGTGCTATCCGGGGAGCCGGCATGAAGGCCTGAACGATTGAAAATCAGAGCAGGGAGCGTGACCGGCACCTTGCTCCCGGCCACGATGGCGAAACGAAGCAACTCATCGGGCTACGCATGCCGCGCGCTTTTTTTGGAAGCTCAACCGACGACAAACGCGAAGGACCAACGATGCCCAACACCAACACAGTGACAAAGGACGTCAGCCAAGATGCGGGCACCACGGTTCGGCAGGAGCTATGCGAAATTTTCGCCGATGTCTTTCAGTTAGAAGGTCAGCTCAGCCCCCAGACCAAGCAACAGGACATTGAAAAATGGGATTCGCTACGCCACGTCGCGCTGGTCGCCGCACTTGAGAGCACATTCGCCATCTCCCTTTCGATGGATGAAATGATGGAGATCCTAAGCGTCGCGGACATTCAGCGGGTATTAGCTCGCCATGGGGTTTGAGCCGGCATCCTAACCTGGCACCCCGGCGGCAAGCAGCTTTAGGGGCAGCGTTCGCTCTGTTGCGCGGCAGAAACTTGTATCGCCTTTGTTTTTCGAGACTATCTCCATTTTGAAATGCGTATGTTCGTATCGACCGCCAATTTAATCCGCAAGCGTGGATTCGAACGCACTCCGGTATTCTCCTCATCACATTAGGTGGACTGGTCACGGAACTGTTCGGTGCCGCCGTCATTCGGCGTACGTTTGCCGACGTCCGCTCCAAGCGCAAAGACATCGAAGAAACACCGTCAGCGGCGGGCCTGCAGGCATTTAGAGACGGCCGCTGCGGGGTGAAGCTGAGGCACGACATCCCTTCTGTGCGCAAGCATTGCGACTTGAAACCGCAGCTTTTTGGCGGTGTCGATAGCGACACACCCAGGTTCCCGTGTATGAAGCTTGGCAGCTTTTCAACGAGTTGAATACATGAGGTGACTGGGTTGGTCTTTGCTGGAGCCATGCTGATCGCAATGGTCATCGATTGTGTGGTGGGGTGGCCGTCCCGCTTGTTCGACCAGATCGGTCATCCGGTCAGCTGGATTGGGCATTTGATCGATAGCCTCGACCGCAGGTGGAATCATGAGGATCATGTGGAAACCCTTCGCCGAACAGCTGGCATCGTAACAGCAGTAGCGGTGATCGGAGTTGCCGCCGCAATCGCGGCTGTTGTTCAGCTGTTCCTGCCAAGCGGTTGGACGGGCATTGTGCTGGCAGGTGTTGTTGCCTGGCCATTCCTCGCACTGCGGTCGTTGTTCGAACATGTCGCTGCAGTACACCGGCCTCTGATGGAAGGCGATCTTGCATCTGCACGGGCAGCGGTTGCAATGATCGTCGGACGGGACACGTCGCATCTCGATGAAGCTGGTGTTGCGCGCGCCGCCCTGGAGAGCCTAGGTGAGAATACGTCAGACGGTGTGGTCGCTCCTTTGTTCTGGGGCGTTCTCCTTGGCCTGCCTGGATTGGCGGCCTATAAAGCAATCAACACATTGGACTCGATGATCGGCCACCGAACTGAGAGACATGAAGCTTTTGGTTGTGCCTCGGCCAAGATCGACGACATAGCTAATTTCATTCCTGCTCGGTTGACTGGAGTAGTGTTCGCGATGGTTTCCGGAAGGCCTCGCGCGGCGATGATCTGCATGATGCGAGATGCTGGCAAGCATCGATCACCAAATGCGGGTTGGCCCGAAGCGGCTTTGGCTGGCGGATTGGAAGTGCGGCTTTCAGGACCGCGGGATTACGGCGGGCAGTCATCGCGCGAGCCGTGGTTAAACGGCACCGGGCGCGATCCGGCAGCTGGCGACATCAAGATTGGACTGCGACTTTACACTTTTGCGATGCTGGTTTGCGGGGCCGCTCTTATTCTGGTTTTTGTGTTCACTCTCAATCAAGGGATATAGGTGGTTCGATTGCGCGATCATGGTGGCAATCTGGATTGGGCTGTCGGGCAATACGGCGGCCAGGCCGAGAACTGGATTGACCTCTCGACCGGGATCAACCGCTCACCATACCCGCTGCCGCAGTTATCGAGATCTGCCTGGCTCCAATTGCCGACAGTAGGTTCGCTTAACGCCTTGCATGATGCCGCGCGCGCTGCCTTCAAAAGCTCAAGCCCGATCCTAGCGCTTGCCGGTGCGCAAGCAGCGATACAGTTGCTGCCGCGCATTGTGCCTCCAGGACAGATCCGCGTGCTCGGCCCGACCTATAATGAGCACGCCGCCGCGTTTCGGGCGGCTCGTTGGAACGTCGAGGAGGTAACGACTTTTGAAGCGTTGGTCGGCGCCGATATTGCCGTGGTCGTTAATCCAAATAATCCCGACGGGCGCGTTCACGTACGCGATCCGCTCCTAGAACTATCAACGACCGTGGGCCGGCTTGTTGTTGACGAAAGCTTTGTCGATCCCACACCGGGCTTATCTTTGGCGCCGGAGGCTCAGGCCGCAGGGCTTCTGGTCCTGCGATCCTTCGGCAAGTTTTATGGTCTGGCCGGCCTCAGACTAGGGTTTGTCCTCGGCCCGCAAGAGGATATCTCCTTGCTTACCGAACTCGCGGGGCCATGGCCAATCTCTGGGGCGGCGATCGAAATCGGTTGCGCGGCGCTGCGCGATAGCAATTGGGCGGTGGAGACCGCGGCCCGGCTTGTTGTCGACTCTCGGCGGCTTGATGCGCTAGCCCGGCAAGCCGGCTGGTCGCAGGCCGGAGGCACAACACTGTTCCGGCTTTACGAGACATCTGATTCAGCACAAGCGCAAACAATGCTCGCACAGCGCCACATCTGGTCACGCGCCTTTCCCTGGTCGAAGCACTTGCTCCGACTCGGACTTCCAGGGAATGAGCGAGAGTGGAATTGGCTCGAAACGGCGCTCGAAAGCTGATGTAAGCAGATCACGTCCAGGCCTGGAGTATCGTCCGATTAACGTGCGAGCGCCAGTAAACCCGCGACATCAAGATGCGCTTCGAGGTGGGCAGCAAGCCCACCGAGCGTCGTCTCCACTGAGACCGCATAGGAACGGCGCGAGGATTGCGCCCCGAGCGACTGCAGGTAGGCGGCTCGAAATGTGTCGTCAGAAAACATGCCGTGCAGATATGTCCCCTCAGTGCATCCGTCGGCAGAGATTGCCCCTTCAGGAGCACCTGCCAAATAGGCGAAGGGCCGTCCGCAGTCGGCACCTGACGAGCGGCCGATGTGGATTTCATAGCCGGTGAATGGCAAGCTTGTGGCTGCATGCTGTGCTTCGACACGGCTTAGGTGCTTGTTGCCGTTCATGACCGTCTCGATATCGAGCAGACCCAGTCCCCGATCGGAGCCGGCATTGCCTTCGATGCCGTCGGGATCGTTGATTGTCTGCCCGAGCATTTGGTAACCGCCGCATATGCCAAGCACGCGTCCGCCGCGTCGGACATGGGCAAAAAGATCGATGTCCCAGCCTTGGGCGCGCAGGAAAGCGAGATCTCCGCGGGTCGACTTGGTGCCTGGAATGATGACAAGCCGAGCGTCACTTGGGATGGCTTCGCCCGGACGCACCATTTCAATGGTGATGCCGGGCTCCTGCTTCAACGGATCGAGATCATCGAAGTTGGCGATACGTGATAGGGCGAGCCAGGCGATCTTAACAGGTCCCGATGACCGCGATGTTTCGACATCCAGTGCATCTTCGGCGGGAAGTTTCCAAGCTTGCTCAAAGAACGGCAACACGCCGTATCCTCGCCAGCCTGTGTGCTCGACGATGAACTGATAGCCATCGTCGAAGAGGCTTGGGTCGCCGCGGAACTTGTTGATGATGAAGCCTTGGATCCTGTCGGCGTCGTCTTGAGCTAGAACCGCTTTCGTCCCGACGATTTGCGCGATGACACCACCGCGGTCAATGTCGCCAACGAGTACGACTGGCAAACCGGTTCTTTCCGCGAAGCCCATGTTCGCGATATCGCCAGTGCGAAGATTGACCTCCGCTGGGCTTCCCGCACCCTCGACGATAACTAGTTCGAACTTGTCTTTGAGGCGATCAAAACTCTGCAGCACAGCGCTCATCAGTTGTGGCTTCTGCTTCCAGTAGTCACGCGCTTTGAGCGTTGATATGCGACGTCCCTGCACGATGACCTGAGAGCCAACGTCGGTCTCAGGTTTTAGGAGGACAGGGTTCATGTCGGTCAGTGGCTCTAGACCAGCGGCAAGCGCCTGCAAGGCCTGCGCCCGGCCTATCTCACCTCCATCTGCTGTGACGGCGGCATTGTTCGACATGTTCTGCGGTTTGAACGGGGCAACAGTGATCCCGCGCAGACGCGCGGCCCGACAGAGCCCGGCAACGAGAAGCGACTTGCCCACATTCGAGCCCGCGCCTTGGATCATCAGTGCTCGAGCCAATTTCAATATGTCCGTTTGGTCTCTCTCGAAATACCGGCTGCGTTTAAAAACGTGGTGGCGCTCAGAATTCCACGCCCGGTTGGCCGCGCACCCCAGATCGAAACGGATGCTTGATGAGCGTCATTTCCGTTACAAGGTCGGCTGCCTCGATAAGCTCGTTCTTCGCATTGCGCCCGGTCAGGACGACGTGGGTCAGCGGCGGTCTCTCCTCGCGGAGAAAAGTCAGCACTTCTTCAACGTCGAGGTAGTCGTAGCGCAGCGCGATATTTATTTCATCGAGCAGGACCAACCGGATCGATGGATCCCGAATGAGTTCCGTGGCCTTCTCCCACCCAGCTTGGGCTGCCTCGATATCGCGTTGACGATCCTGCGTTTCCCAGGTGAAGCCTTCACCCATCGCGTGGAATTGGCAGAGATCTCCGAAATTCTTGGTGAGAAGCCGTCTCTCGCCGGTATCCCATGCGCCCTTGATAAACTGAACGACAGCACACGGCATGCCGTGGGCGATGCAGCGTAAAATCATTCCGAAGCCGGATGAGGACTTTCCCTTGCCGGCCCCGGTGTGGACAATGATAAGGCCCTTGTCGCCGGATTTCCCGGCCATGATCTTATCGCGTGCTGCTTTCTTCTTGGCCATCTTGGCTGAATGGCGCGCGTCGCTATTTGGTACTTCGGTCAAGCCGGGCCTCCCAAATCTTGACAATGGATAACAATCAGCTTCTATGCAGGCTCAATGCTGGCTTCTGTCATATGACAGTCGAAGAGGGAATGCGATAGGGGCTCATGCTCCGAGGCGCAGCCGCCCCCGCGACCGTGAACGGAAAGATCACTCGATACCACTGGCTATTTGCTGGGAAGGTGAGCGATCGTTGGACCAACATCCTGGATCCGTAAGCCGGGAGACCTGCCAGCACTTCGGATAATCGGCGGACGGGGTGTTCCGCGACCGGTTGGCTCGGTGCACTCATTTCATTGTACGCCCCTTCCTTCTGGCTGTGCCCCCTTTCCGTGGAATAAGGATTGGGGATGGTTGTTACACTGCACGTTTGCACGACCTGCCGCGCGGGAAAACCGCTCGAAGACGGAAGGCCGTGTCCCGGCGCAAGACTGCACGCCGCACTCAGCGAAGTAGACGCGCCCGAAGGCGTTGTGATCGTACCCGTGGAATGTCTCTCAGCCTGTTCGAATGGTCCCACCATTGCGCTGTCTTCGCGCGGGCGGTGGACATACGTCTACGGGCAGCTGCGCGAGGCTGATGTTCCCGCCATCTTATCGGGGGCCGCAGCCTATGCAGCAGCGTCCGACGGGATTGTCCCTTGGCGCGAGCGTCCGGAAATCTTCCGAAAGCAGTCGATCGCCCGTATTCCCCCACAGGAGCTTTGAAATGACCGACCTGACCAAGATCCCTGTGACTGTTATCACGGGCTTCCTCGGCTCCGGGAAGACTACGCTGATCCGCCACTTGATGGTAAACTCTGGAGGCCGGAGGCTTGCAGTTCTCGTCAACGAGTTCGGTACAGTCGGCGTTGATGGAGACATTCTTAAATCCTGCGCCGACACGAATTGTCCCGCCGAAAACATCGTCGAACTAGCGAATGGTTGCATTTGCTGCACGGTGGCGGACGATTTCATTCCGACGATCGAAGCTCTGATGGCGCTGCCGCAACGTCCCGATCACATCCTCATCGAAACGTCCGGACTGGCGCTGCCAAAGCCGCTTCTCAAAGCCTTCGACTGGCCGGCCATCCGATCGCGTATTACCGTTGATGGTGTCATCGCACTCGCGGACGCCGAAGCCGTGGCGGCGGGGAGGTTCGCGCCCGACGAGGCCGCCGTCCAAGCGCAACGCGAGGCCGATGACAGCCTCGATCATGAATCACCGCTGGCGGAAGTTTTTGAGGATCAGATATCATGTGCCGACATCGTGCTTCTAACGAAAGCTGACCTTGCCGGTGAAGCTGGCCTTGCCGCTGCCCGGTCCATCATCGAAGCTGAAGCGTCGCGTCCCATTCGCATGCTGCCTACGACCAGTGGTGTGATCGATCCTCGCGTTGTTCTCGGCCTTAATGCCGAGGCTGAGAATGACCTCGATGCCCGCCCGTCACACCACGACGGCGCCGATGACCATGAGCATGATGACTTTGACAGCGTATCGATTGACCTGCCGGAGATCGCCGCCGTCGAGTTCCTCAACAGCGCCATTGAGAGATTGGCACGCGAGCAGGAAATCCTGAGGGTGAAGGGATATGTCGCCGTGACTGGCAAGCCCATGCGGCTACTGGTGCAGGCGGTCGGCGAACGGGTCCGGTCTCAATTCGACCGGCCATGGGGGCCAGGTGAGCGTGCATCGCGCCTCGTGATCATAGCCGAACACGGCCACATCGATGAAGCACGCATTCGTGGTGTACTCAGCGACGCCATCTCTGGAGCCTGACTCCTGTGCACATCATTTTCCGCGAAACCCATGGACTAGAGGAGACAGAAACTCCGTTCGATCTCGGACAGGATCCAGCAGAAGTTGTAGTACTCTCTTTTTCCGACAGTGATCTTGGTGCTTTCGCTTCGGGCTGGCATCGCGCACAGGGCAAACTCCCATCGCTGCGTCTTGCTAATCTGGTCGCGCTGCGCCACCCGCTGTCGGTCGATACTTATGCCGAGAATACGCTGTCGGGCTGCAAGGCGATACTGGTCCGGCTGATCGGAGGTGAATCCTACTGGCCCTACGGCCTCGCCACGCTCAATGCGCTTGCCAAACGAGATCATATCGCATTGGCGATACTACCAGCCGACGGCCGTGACGACGCTCGTCTCGACGAGCTTTCAACATTGCCGGTTTCGACGCTCCGGCAGCTCTCAGCTCTGTGTGAGGCAGGCGGCGCCTTAGCTGCTCAGGCTGCCCTATCACAGCTTGCTTTGTCGGCCGGGCTATATGCCGGCCCCGTGGTCGGCGAGAAGATCGTACCGGAATGGGGTTTCTACGATCCAGGCCTCGGGGTACTCAAAACTTTGCCTCAGAACGACCGTCCTGAGGTGGTTGTCACGTTCTACCGCTCTTACCTCACCGCAGCTGATACCGAGCCGGTTGACGCGTTGATCGCAGCACTGCAATCGCAAGGTTTCGCCGCGCATGGCGCTTTCGCATCATCGCTCAAAGCGCCCCATGCCGCCGCTTGGCTTGCCGACCAACTGGGAAGCCGTCCCCTCGCGGCGATTGTGAATGCGACGGCGTTTTCGATACAGGATGGAGCTGGCAGGACACCGTTTGACGGATGTAGCTGCCCAGTGTTCCAGGTGTCGCTATCAACCGCACGACGACGTGAGTGGCGCGAGGCGGAGCGAGGACTATCACCGGCCGATCTTGCCATGCACATCGCGCTACCCGAGGTCGATGGCCGGCTGTTCGCGGGTGTTGTCAGTTTCAAGTCACCCGGACAACGCGACCCGGACCTGCAATACTCCCGCTTTGAACATCGCGCCGATTGCAATCGTGTGGCCGCAGCTGCTGGCCGTATCGCCGCCTGGCACCGTCTAGCCGTCACACCGGCGGCATACCGGAACATTGCGATCGTGCTTTCAACCTATCCCGGCAGAACCTATCAGATGGCCCACGCGATGGGGCTCGATACGCTTGCTTCAACGGAGGCTTTGCTTACCGATCTTGCAAGCGAAGGGTATTCCGTCACCGATTGCCAGGACCTTGGCCGGATCCTTACGCATGATACCATCGAGTGGCCTATTTCAAACTATCTCGACGCGTTAGACCGTCTACCTGAACCTCTGCAGACATCCCTGAAGGAAGCATGGGGCGAGCCGGAAGGAGACCCGGCATATCGCAACGGCTACTTCCGGTTCTCCGCAGTCCGGTACGGTACCGCCCTTGTCGCGCTTCAACCTGAACGCGGTGAAATTGGCTCACGCGACGACGACTATCATGACCTGTCTCGGACGCCGCGCCACGGCTATGTCGCCTTCTACCTGTGGCTCCAAGAACTGGCTCCGCATGCTCTCATTCATATGGGCGCCCACGGCACTCTCGAATGGCTACCGGGCAAATCCGTGGCGCTGTCTGAAACATGCTGGCCTGAAGCGCTGGTCAACCAACTTCCTGTTATCTACCCGTTTATCGTCAACGATCCGGGCGAGGCGGCGCAGGCCAAACGGCGCATCGGCGCGGTGACACTGGGCCATATGCCGCCGCCGCTCACGGATGCCAAGCTGCCCGATCAACTTGTGCGGTTGGAGCAGTTGGTTGACGAGTACTCCAATGCGGACGGGTTCGACCCGGCTCGTAGAAAGCGTCTGGTCGGAGAAATCCGCGACGAGGCTCGAGCCGCCGGTGTCGAGGAAGATCTTGGGCTATCCCATGACGCTTCGGCGGCGGAAGCTATCACCCGCATTGACCGCTTCGTTTGCGATATCAAGGAGAGCCAACTCGGTGAAGGACTGCACGTCCTCGGACGTGGCGAATACGGCGCTGCCGAGCGTGCTGCTCTGCTGGCGGCACTTTCGGGTAGCCGTATCGAGCCAGGACCGGCGGGCTCCCCCTATCGCGGCCGCTCCGACGTGCTGCCGACTGGACGCAATCTCTTTTCCGTCGATCCCCGCGCCGTACCAACACCAACAGCCCACGCTCAAGGTATCAAGCTCGCAGAGGAACTCGTCCGGCGACATCTTCAGGATCATGGCGATTGGCCCAGAGGTCTCGTCGTCGACTTATGGGGTTCGGCGACGATGCGGACCGCTGGCGAGGACTTCGCCATGGCTCTGCATCTGGCCGGCCTAAAGCCGACCTGGCATCATGGCTCGGGTCGCGTGACGGGGTTTGAAGTGCTGGCGCTAGCGCTCATTGGCCGGCCTCGGATTGACGTAACATTACGCGTTTCAGGTCTCTTTCGAGATATCTTCCCAGGCCTCGCACAACTCTTCGAAGCTGGCGCCGAAGCACTCTCCAAGCGCGACGAGACGCCCGAAGACAATCCATATCTCACGCGGACCGCTCGGGTATTTTGTCCGAAACCCGGCGAATACGGTCTTCGCATGGGTAGTCTTGTCGATGACTTTACGACCGCTGCAAGAAATGCAGCGGCTGAAGCTTGGCTTGCCGCGTCGAGCTGGGCACTTGGAACCGATGGTATTGCTCGCGCGGATCGTGCTGGGATCGAGGCGCGAGTTAAATCGGCTGAGGCCTTCGTCCATACTCAGGACCTACCGGAGACCGATCTGCTGATGGCGGCAGATTATGCAGCGCATGAAGCCGGCTTCGCCGCCGCCGCGCGTCGTCTCTCCGAGGAATCTTCGCAACCCACACCGGCACCCGCACTTTATCACCTTGACGCAACCCGGCCCGGCGCACCCCGCTCTCGCTCGCTTACGGAAGAGATCGCCCGCGTCGTTCGTTCCCGCGCAGCGAACCCAGATTGGGCGGACGGAATGATGTTGCACGGTTTCCGTGGCGCCGCAGAGATCGCTGCCACGCTTGATCACATGGCTGCTTTTGCGCACCTCTCCGATGCCGTACCGGCGCATCTGTTCGATCTCTACCATGAGGCGACGCTGGGGCGCAGTGAGGTCGTCGAATTCATGGGACGCGAAAATCCCGTGGCACTAGCAGCTCTGCGTGAGACTTTCCAGCGATTACGCGAGGCGCAACTGTGGGTGACGCGGCGCAATTCCATTGTTGCATCCTTGGGGGACGGGCCATGAGCCGGTTCGAGATAAAGAACTGGTGTCCGGGGGCGCTGCGACCCATGCTGTCAAGAGACGGCCTGGTCGTTAGGATACGGCCGCACGGTTCAGCGCTGTCCCCGGCTCAGGCAGCGGGTATCGCCAAAGCCGCAGCCAAACATGGCAATGGTCTTATCGACCTTACCAGCCGTGCCAATCTACAGCTACGCGGTGTCGATCCCAGCAGTCACGGTGAACTGCTTGTCCGATCTCGCGACACTTGCGTTAATTGATCGTGGACGTGGCCGCCGAAACCCGTCGCAATATTATCGTTACACCCTTTCGCTGCGAACGACACAATCCCGAGACAATTGAACTCGCGTCCGCGTTGGAAGAAGTCCTCGACCGCGCACCGGATCTACCGAGCAAATTTGGATTCGCTATCGATACCGGCAAAGCCCCAGTACTCGCCGAAGTTTCAGCCGATATCCGTCTGGAGCGGACTGCTTGCGGTCAGCTCATAGTGCGAGCGGATGGCGCGCCCTCGGCTCATCCGTGACGCGCTCCGAGGCGCCTAAGCCGCTCTGGCACTTGCGTCCTGGTTCGCTGGAATCTGGGGGTGTGCAGGAGGGTCGTGGCCGAATGGCAAAGCATCTTGCCAACGGACCTCGCCCGTCGAATGCACAGGACTGGAACGCCTTGCCAGCGACATCGACCGCAACGCCTGCACCGGGACCACACGACGAGGGGTTTTTCGTTGCCGCCGAGTTCGGACAACTTCATGCAGAGACGCTTGGCAAGTTTGCCACGATGGGTAGTGAGATACGCGTCACACCGTGGCGCATGCTATTCTTGTCACGGCATATCCGATGTGCCGGATGCCGAAGGCCTCATAACGAAAGCAGATGATCCGCGGCTCAACACGACCGCCTGCACTGGAGCACCTGGCTGTCTGCAGGCGCATGCGCAAACGCGGGAGCTCGCGCGGGCACTAGCACCGCATGTGCCGAAGGGTAGTCATCTGCACGTCTCTGGGTGTTCCAAGGGTTGCGCTCATCCCGCGCCAGCTACCGTTACCTTATGCGCAACACCCGATGGGTTTGATCTGATCAAAAACGGTCGGGCGTGTGACCGGGCTCACCGGGCCAACCTCACCGAAGAAGAAATCCTGTTGTTACCGCATTCACTCTTTGAGGCATCGTAATGCCGTACACGTTCGAGACAGACGGTCGCAAAATCTACCAGCAATCCTTTGCCATGATCCGCGCCGAATCCGACCTCTCGCGGTTTAGTGGAGAGGAAAATGGGGTGGTCACCCGCATGATACATGCGGCTGGCATGGTCGGCCTTGAGTGCCACGTACTCTTCACGCCTGGAATGGCGATCGCGGCCCGGGCCGCATTGGAGGCTGGGGCGCCGATCTTGTGCGATGTTCGGATGGTGAGTGAAGGAATTACACGTTCGCGCCTTCCAGCAAACAACACAGTGATTTGCACCTTGAACGAGAGCGGTGTCCCCGGGCTCGCAGCAAAGATGGAGACGACCCGCAGTGCCGCGGCCATAGAACTATGGCGGCCTAATCTGACTGGCGCTGTTGTCGCGATCGGCAATGCGCCGACAGCTCTATTTCATCTGCTGAATATGTTAGAAGATCCGAGCTGTCCACGGCCGGCCGCTATCGTCGGCTGCCCGGTCGGGTTCGTGGGAGCTGCTGAATCCAAAGACGCATTAATTTCAAACCCGCCCGCACCAGCACTCATCGTCGAGGGACGTCTTGGTGGTTCTGCAATTACGGTTGCAGCCATCAACGCTCTCGCCAGCCGAAAAGAATAAAGAAATAGCCAATGGGTAAAATCATCTGCGCGGGGCTTGGTCCAGGCGCCCCAGATCTCATCAGCGTCCGGGCGGACCGGCTGATCCGCTCGTCGCGGCACGTTGCCTACTTCCGCAAGAAGGGGAAGCTGGGTAACGCGAGACGCATCGTCAAGGATATGCTGCCAGCTAACTGCATCGAGTACGCGATGGAGTATCCCTTCACTACTGAGCTACCATTCGACAGTCCAGAATACATCGCGCGACTAGCCGCATTTTATGACGACTGGACGGAACGCCTCGCCGATCTGGCGGGAAGCACAGACGTGGTGGTGCTGTGTGAAGGCGATCCATTATTCTACGGCTCCTTTATGCACCTTTACATCCGGCTGCAGGGCCGGGTGGAGGTGGAAATCATTCCAGGTGTTCCGGGCATGGTGGGGTGTTGGAATGTTACTGACCTGCCTATGACCTGGGGCGATGATGTTCTCGCGGTATTAATGGGCACGCTTGCCGAGGACGATCTTGTCCATCATATGTACGGCGCGGATGCGCTGGTGATCATGAAGACCGGACGCAATCTACCTAAAGTACGCCGAGCACTGGAGCGCGCTGGCCGGCTGGAAGACGCCTGGCTGGTCGAGCGCGGGACAATGCCGGGCGAACGGATCGCACGCCTCGCCGAGGTTGAAGCCGCGGACTGCCCCTATTTCGCAACTGTTCTGGTTGCCGGCCAGGGGCGACGGCCACAGGCAGCGGAATGACCGGTTTGCTGATCATTGCCGGGCTCGGCCCGGGTTCAGATGCGCTGGTGACGCCAGAGGTTTCGGCGGCCCTGGATAATGCTTCCGATATCGTCGGATACAGCACCTATGTCGACCGCTTGAGACCGCGCCTTGGTGTAGCACTCCACAGTTCGGATAACCGCGAGGAATTGAAGCGCGCGCGCGATGCGCTTGCGCTGGCGGAAGATGGACGCAACGTCGTTATCGTCTCCTCCGGCGATCCGGGTGTCTTCGCCATGGCGGCAGCAGTATTCGAAGCAATAGAGGGCGAACCGCGCTGGCAGAAACTCGACATCCGCGTACTGCCCGGTATCACCGCTATGCTCGCGGCGGCTGCCGCCGCGGGTGCTCCGCTCGGGCATGACTTCTGCGTGATCAACCTTTCCGACAACCTAAAACCTTGGGAACTAATAGAGCGCCGGTTGCGCCTAGCGACAGAGGCTGATCTAGCTCTCGCACTTTACAATCCCCGCTCAAAGTCTCGCCCGCAGGGATTTGCGAAAGCGCTCGGCGTATTGCGGGAAGCGTGCGGAACCGACCGCCTCGTGATATTTGCACGGGCCGTGTCAACCCCGGCACAGACCATCGTCACGGTCGAGCTGGGTGAGGCTGTGCCGGAAATGGCCGACATGCAAACCGTGGTGATCGTTGGAAACTCCGCCACACGCCGGGTTGGGAACTGGATTTACACACCGAGGCGCGCCGTATCATGAGTTCGACGCAACCAGTCCATCACCTCGGCAACTGTTGTAACGGCCTGACGCGCCGGAAGCGGCGGCCGGTCCACCATGATGACAGGCAGACCAAGATACCGCGCGACATCGAGCTTCCCGCGCGCGGCATCGCCACCGGCATTCTTGGTGACCAGCCTTTCTGTGTTGTGGGAACGCATAAGGTCGAGGTCACCTTGATACGTAAACGGGCCGCGAGCTGCTACGAGATCGGCATTGGGAAAGGGCAGCGGTTCGTCAGGCACATCAATTACGCGGACCAGATAATGGTGCTGCGGAGCGGCTGCAAAAGCGTCGAGCTGGCGCTTGCCGATGGTAAGGAAAACACGGGCGGGCTTGTCAGGCAGAGTGGCGGCGGCTGTGGGGATGTCCGCCACTCGGTGCCACAGATCACCCTCGACGGGTTGCCACTGTGGGCGTTCGATTGCGATCAGCGGCACTCCGGTTTCGGCACAGGCGGCAATCGCATTGCCGCTCATTTCAGCGGCGAATGGATGGGTCGCGTCGATGACCTGGCTGATACCTTCGTTACGCAGGAAAGCAAGCAGGCCGGTAATGCCTCCAAATCCGCCGACGCGAACCGGCAGTGGTTGCGGCAGCGGGTTTCCCGTTCGGCCGGCATAAGAGAAGACGGCCTTCAGTCCAGCATCAGCCAAGGCGTTGGCCATGCGGCTCGCCTCGGTCGTACCCCCGAGAAGCAGGATATGCGTCATGGCTGAACCGTGGTTGTCGATCATAGGTCTTGGTGAAGATGGCCTAATTGGGCTGACCTCTGCAAGCAGAGCCGCACTTGACGATGCTGACATCGTCTTTGGCGCGCGAAGACATCTTGCACTTGTTGAAGCTGGCGCGCGCGGCCAAGAGTGGCCGGTGCCGTTCTCAATCTCGCCCGTATTGGCGGTACGCGGGCAGCGTGTGGCGGTTCTCGCCTCCGGCGATCCCTTCTGGCACGGTGTCGGGGGCAGCCTCGCAAACCACCTTAGCGCAACCGAATGGAGAGCGTTTCCGCAGGCTTCCGTCTTCTCACTTGCAGCCGCACGGCTCGGGTGGCGGATCGAAGAAACCTTATGCATAGGACTGCATGCCGGTCCCTTTGAGCGGCTTGTCGGTCATCTTTCACGCGGGCTTGCAGCGATCTGTCTGGTCCGTGATGGTTTAGCTGCCGCGGAACTTGCGGTTTGGCTAACAGCGCGAGGCTTTGGTCAATCGCGCTTTTGGCTGCTTGAGGCGCTTGGCGGACCTCGGGAGCGGATCACTGAAGGCGAAGTCCATTCATTCGTGGTGACAGATGCGCGAACCCCGGTTGCGGTCGCATTTGTCGCAGACGGTGGAACAGGCCTGCAGCGCGCAGCGGGACTCCCCAATGACACCTTCAAACATGACGGCCAGATCTCCAAGCGACCCATTAGGGCGCTAACGCTATCGGCACTTGCACCGAGGCCCGGTGAAGTGCTGTGGGATGTTGGCGCGGGATCGGGGGCGATCGCCATCGAGTGGGTACTGTTTGGCAGAGGTGATAGCGCTGCAATCGCGATCGAGGAACGAGAAGAGCGGGCGGAGAATATACGCAAAAATGCCAATGAACTTGGAGTTGAGGACCGGATTTCGGTGGTCGTTGGCAAGGCACCGGCCGCTTTAGCCGGCCTGCCCGAACCTCAAGCTATCTTTCTTGGTGGCGGCGCGGACGAGGCCATGCTGCAGGCGTTGTGGGCGGTGATGCCCCCGGGCGCACGCCTTGTTGCCAATGCGGTGACGTTGGAAACAGAGTTGTTATTGTCTCGATGGTCGTCGGAAAAGGGCGGCAAACTGTTGCGTATTGAATTGGCCGAAGATGAGCCTCTCGGTCGTTTTCGCAGCTGGGTTCCCGCACGCCCGATCGTGCAATGGAGCGTAACGCGATGAAAGTTGCAGGAATCGGATTCCGAAGTGCGGCTACGGCGGACGCTCTTCTCGATGCCCTTCAAACGGCTGGCGGACCAGCTGGGATATCGTTCCTCGCTACAGCAGCCGGGAAAGCCGATGCCCCCGCCTTGCGTAAACTTGCCACTGAACTGGGCTTGAGTATCCGTGCCATTACGCCCGAAGCACTCACGGCCGCTCCGGTGCAGTATCGTTCTGCACGGGTCGAGGCCCTCTATGGCACCGGCAGTGTCGCCGAGGCAGCTGCACTATGCGCGGCTGGAGCAGGCGCACGACTTGTATGTCCGCGTGTTGTTTCGAGGGACGGGATGGCAACAGCAGCGATTGCGGAGGTTGCGTCGGCATGACAGTGCATTTCATCGGCGCGGGTCCAGGGGCTGCAGACCTATTGACGCTAAGGGGGCGGGATCTCATCGCAGCGTCTCAATTGTGCCTTTACGCTGGATCGCTCATCCCAGAGGAGATCCTCGCTCACTGCCCTGCCGACGCGCGCATCCTGAATACGGCGCCGATGTCGCTCGACGAAATCATCGCTGAAATCGCCAAGGCTCATGAGGCGGGCCAGGATATCGCGCGGCTGCATTCGGGCGACCTTTCGATTTGGTCGGCATTGGGCGAGCAGCTTCGGCGTCTCACCACGCTTGGCATTCCCTTCGATGTAACTCCCGGCGTGCCAGCTTTCGCAGCGGCGGCCGCGGCACTCGAAACAGAGTTGACGCTGCCCGGACTATCCCAGTCCGTTGTGCTGACACGAACTTCGGGACGAGCTACCGCCATGCCTCAAGGCGAAGCGCTTAAGAACTTCGCTGCGACCGGTGCAGTTCTGGCAATTCACTTGTCGACCCATGCATTGGAGCAAGTCGTCGGCGAGCTTCTGCCGCAATATGGCGCGGATTGCCCCGTCGCCATAGTTTGGCGTGCGAGCTGGCCAGATCAACGGATCGTGCGGGCAACGCTCAGCACCATTACGACTGCTGTCGGCGAGGGAATGGAACGCACCGCCGTAATCCTTGTCGGGCCTACGCTTGGAGCGGAGAATTTTTCCGAGAGCCGGCTCTATGCCGACGACTACGATCGCCGCTTTCGTCCTCGTGGTACGAGTCCCCGCTTCCCGGAGGGCAAATGACCTCGCTGGAAACAAGGTCTCCGATGCCTGCGGGTCTCGTCATCTCAGCCGCCGCCTCTGGCGCTGGCAAAACGACGGTGACACTTGGACTTGCCCGTGCGATGCGCGACCGTAATCTGACCGTGCAGCCGTTCAAATGTGGACCGGACTACATTGACCCGGCGCTACACACAGCTGCGGCGGGACGTATCTCCATCAACCTCGACAGCTGGGCGATGGCACCGGGTGCAATCTCGGCATTGACCAGCCGTTCTGCCGGCGCCGACATCGCTCTTGCCGAAGGTGCCATGGGCCTCTTCGATGGTGTCGCAAAGGCCGGGCAAACTGGGTGCGGGGCGAGCGCCGACATCGCTGCACTGATGGGCTGGCCGGTGGTTCTCGTAATCGACGCGTCGGGTCAGGCACAGACGGCCGCGGCAGTCGCACAAGGACTGGCAAACTTTCGAGAGGGCGTGCAGGTTGCCGGTGTGGTGCTCAACAAGGTGGCCAGCCCGCGTCATGAAACACTCCTGCGCGCAGGTTTCAACTCCGCTGGGATTGCGGTTTTCGGTGCGCTGCCGCGTCAGGCTTCGATTTCCATGCCCGAACGACATCTAGGACTGGTGCAGGCTGAAGAACAGGCCGGTCTTGAAGAGATATTAAGCCAAGCTGGACGTTTCGCCGCCGCTCATGTGGATATTGACGCGTTGGTCTCAGCGGCCGCCTGTGGTCAGCCTCCGCCAGCAGTTAGCCGTCGCTTGCGTCCTCCCGGCTCCCGCATCGCACTTGCACGCGATCAGGCATTCTCATTCGTTTATCCACATATTCTGGAAGGTTGGCGCGGAGCTGGCGCCGAAGTACTGCCCTTCTCACCGCTTGCCGATGAAGCACCCGATCCATCCTCTGACGTGTGCTGGCTTCCCGGTGGCTATCCGGAACTCCACGCCGGCCGGCTTAGCTCAGCTGAGGTTTTCCGAAAGGGTCTCAGGGCGTTTGCTGAGAAGCGACCGGTTCATGGGGAGTGTGGTGGGTACATGGCGCTCGGCGAAAGGCTCGTAGACGCCGATGGAACAAGTCACCAAATGGTTGGCCTGCTCGGTCTTGTCACGTCTTTTGAGAAACGCAGACTGCATCTCGGATACCGCCATTGTGAACTACTGGCGCCGGTCCCCGGCCTTGCGGCAGGGAAAAGTCTACGCGGACACGAGTTTCACTATGCCTCGATCCTCGCTCAGCCTGATGCGCCCCTAGCGCGCGTTCGCGATGCATCCGCGAACGAAGTTGCCGAAACCGGCGCCTACCGAGATCGTGTCAGCGGTACGTTTTTCCATTTTATCGCGGAGGCGGAATGAACGGCTTCGTCTCATTCGTTTCCTCCGGGCCAGGAGACCCAGAGCTACTGACGCTGAAAGCGGTTGATCGCCTGCGTTCAGCGGACGCAGTTTTGTTCGACGATCTGTCATCAGGGCCAATACTCGCGCATACGCGGCCAGGCGCGGATCTTGTCGGTGTGGGCAAGCGTGCTGGACGCGTCTCCCCAAGACAGTCTCACGTCAGCCGTCTTCTGGTCGACTACGCTAAGGCGGGGCAGCGCGTTGTAAGGCTCAAATCAGGTGACGCTGGCATATTCGGGCGATTGGAAGAGGAAGTTATCGCGGTACGTGCCGCGGGCATAAGTTACGAAATCATTCCTGGGGTAACTTCTCCATGCGCAGCAGCAGCAGCGGCTGGCATTCCATTGACCCGAAGACAAACGGCGCAAAGAGTGCAGTTCGTAACCGGGGCCGATGTTACGGGTGGCCTGCCATCAGGGTACAACTTGGCAGCACTCGTTGATCCTACCGCGACAACGGTCGTTTTTATGGGCCGACGAACTTTTCCCCAGCTAGTGCGTACGCTTATCGCCCACGGTCTTCCGCCGACCACGCCGACGCTTCTCGCAGAAGCTGTGGGACACTCCGATCAGAAACTAACCCGGGGTAATCTTGAGGGGTTGGCGGCTGAACTCAGCACCGGGACAAGTGGGGCGCCAGTGCTGATACTGTACGGCCCACTCGCCGACATAGCCGATGATACGGCTTGACGTTACCCTGGTCGTCGCGTCTATGTGGCGGGGTGAAAGGTGGCCCATAGAGCGCAAAGCGTTGGGTCTTAATCTGGGAATGGGGATGGGCGGACCAAATTGCGGCGCCCGCAGCCCCAGCCGCCCCCGCGACTGTAAGCGGCGAGCGCATCTCCATTTGTTGCCACTGGTTTTAAGCCGGGAAGGCTGGAGAAGCGCACCGACCCGCAAGCCAGGAGACCGGCCCGTCACACAACCGCAACCGCCGTCGGGTGTGACGGCACGGAGGACGATAAATGCATATTGAGCCTGGACTGGTCGACGGCGCCAAGATTGTGTTGAGCTACGCGACGGCAACGGCGGCAGGTGGTTACGCGTTAAAGCTTGCCTGGGATGAGTTGCGCAGTAACGGCATTCCTTCACTTGCGGCACGGACATTGGCAGCATCGGTCCTCGTCTTCTGCTTCTTCGAGGCGTTGCCACATTTTCCTGTCGGCGTTTCAGAGGTTCACTTCATCCTAGGCTCGACACTATTACTGCTTTTCGGTGCTGCGCCCGCGGCGATCGGGCTGGCGGTTGGTCTACTGATCCAAGGGCTACTTTTTGCCCCCTTCGACCTGCCGCAGTACGGCATGAACATAACGACACTGTTGGTGCCGCTGTTCGCTATCAAGGCGCTGGCTGATCGGATTATTCCACCGAAGACCCCGTACGTCGATATCGAGTACTCCCAGGCGCTCGCACTCTCCAGCACGTACCAGGGCGGTGTTGTGATCTGGGTTGCGATATGGGCGCTCTATGGAGCAGGCTTCGCTGCTGAGAACGTTTCCTCCATCGTACACTTCGGTGCCGCCTATATGTTGGTAATCATCGTCGAACCGTTGGCTGATCTGGCCGTGCTCGCTATCGCAAAGATGCTGCATGGCCGGCACGGAACCGGACTGTTTACACCTCGGCTGCACAACGCCGCAGCTTGATTGCCAGAACTCGCGAAAGCGGCCTCCTCAGAGGCCGCTATTGTTTCTCGGAAATCGCATGATCGAAGTTCTGTTGATCGGTATCGGCACGGGGCACCCCGATCATTTGACGCTTGAGGCTGTAAAGGCACTCAAGACAGCGGACATCGTGCTGGTCCCGCTCAAGGGCACGGAGAAATCAGAACTCGCGGACGTGCGTCGTCGCTTGGTTGCTGAGATCGTCGACGATCCTGAGGGTCGACTGGTCGAATTCGAAATGCCGCAACGTGACGTGGCAAACCCTGATTATTTGGCCGGAGTTGAGGACTGGCACAGGCGTGTTGCCGCGACTTGGCAGCGGGAGATCAGCACGCATGTCGGATCTAACGGTCGAGTAGCGCTTCTCGTGTGGGGTGATCCATCACTGTACGATAGTACGCTGCGGATTGCCGCGCGGCTTTCGGAAAGCCTGCCGCTCGAAGTTCGCGTCATTCCCGGGATCACATCTATTCAGGCGCTGACCGCGGCCCACTCTATCCCTCTTAATGAAATCGGCGCGAGCGTCCTCATCACCACTGGCCGTCGCCTTCGCGATCAGGGCTGGCCACCTGATGTCAACACACTGGCTGTGATGCTCGATGGCAGCCTTTCGTTCAAGGATCTAGAAACCGATGGCGTAAATATCTGGTGGGGTGCCTATCTTGGTCTGCGAGAAGAAATCACCATCTCGGGTCCTCTCGGAGAAGCCGGTCCCAAGATCATCGCAGCACGCTCAGAAGCACGTGTGCGACACGGTTGGATCATGGACATCTATATTCTTCGACGCACAGCTCCGATGCATGAGGGTGTTTGACCTTGGAGACGAAAGCGGCTCAATGAAGGTCTGGCCGGACGCTGCAAATTGCAGGTTGGGCCGTTGTTGCGCCCACGGTTTAAGCGAGACCGTTAGTAGCGAGCCGATCGACATTGGGAAACGGCTGCTGGGGGTTGACGCTGAGGCACTGAATCCCTTCTGTGCACAGGCAAGGCCACTTTTGACCGCAGATTTATGGCGGTCTTGATAGCGACATACCAGGGAACTCGATATGAGCGGCAACGACACTTTCAACCGCAACATCAAAATCGCCCCGTCGATATTGTCAGCCGACTTCGCCAATTTTGGCGCGGAAGTTGAAGCGATCGAAAGCCAAGGATGCGACTGGGTCCACGTCGATATCATGGACGGGCATTTCGTTCCCAACATCACGTTCGGGCCACAGACCTGCAAGGCGGTCCGCCCGCACGTTAAAACGGTGATGGATGTGCACTTGATGATCGCTCCGGTCGATCCGTATATCTCCGCGTTCGCGGAAGCCGGAGCAGATATACTTACCGCACACGTCGAGGCCGGTCCGCACCTCGATCGGACCTT
Organism: uncultured Alphaproteobacteria bacterium; assembly: GCA_963753045.1. Lineage (GTDB taxonomy): Bacteria > Pseudomonadota > Alphaproteobacteria > Rhizobiales > Hyphomicrobiaceae > Filomicrobium. Next base: position 863,141 of record CAVWAT010000006.1, on the reverse strand, counting down.
GCAGGCAATCCGGGCGGCCGGTTGCAAGGCAGGCGTCGCGCTCAATCCTGCAACACCGGCTGAATCCATCGAATGCGTTCTCGAGCGAATTGATCTTGTGTGCGTTATGACCGTGAATCCCGGGTTTGGCGGGCAGAGCTTCATCGAGGGCATGGTGCCGAAAGTCGAGCGCCTGCGAGAGATGATCGGAGACCGGCCGATCCACATTGAAATCGACGGTGGTGTGACGCCCGAGACAGCCCCGCTGGTCGCCGCTGCCGGTGCCGACGTGTTGGTCGCAGGCTCCGGTGTTTTCAAGGGCGGTTCGGTCGACAGACCAGAGGTCTATGCCAGCAATATTGCTGCGATCCGGAGAGCGGCGGAAGCTGTGTGCGCCCTGTGAAGCCGGCAGCCTGAAGATCAAGGCCCGGGACCTACCAGTGTCTCCGAGATACGATCGCCCCCCTTAATCATGGTCTGGAGAATAGCGATGGCCGCTGAAGCACCGCAATGCGAACCCGGCGTTAGAGCACCCGAGTTCGAACTCGCCGCTACCGACGGACGTTTTCTAAGTCTCGCCGACGTCAGCGGTGAGAAGGGTACGGTTGTCGCCTTCATCTGCAATCACTGCCCCTACGTTCACGCCGTCATTGACAGGCTGGTACGTGATGCGAAGGAACTCGCCACCCTCGGCATTGCGACGGTGGGGATCTGTTCGAATGACGCCGAGGCCTACCCGGAGGACTCGTTCGACAATATGAAAAAGTTTGCGGCGGCGCACGATCTGCCGTTCCCGTACCTGCACGACACGACGCAGCAGGTGGCTCGATCCTACGGGGCCGTGTGCACGCCCGACTTTTTTGGTTTCGATGCCGATCTTGCCTTGCGCTACCGTGGACGGCTTGATGCCTCACGCAAGCAAGCGGGACCGGACGATCTCGATCGCGAGTTGTTCAATGCCATGCGTTTGATCGCGGAGACGGGCGCCGGCCCAAAACAACAGTTTCACGCTCTCGGCTGTTCCATCAAGTGGCGGGACCGCGCATGAGCGCAGTCGTCTTCGATCTCGACGGCACGTTGATCGATAGCGTTGCCGCAGTTTGCGATGTCGCCAACATGCTGATGAACGAATTGGCCTTGCCGCCGCTCAATGTCGAGGAAGCTCGTGTTTACATCGGCAACGGTGCGGGCAAGTTCCTGGAGCGCGCTTTATCGGCACGTGGTGCGCTCCAGCCGGACACCCATGCAGCGAGTTTCCAACGGTTTCTCGCGCTTTATGCCCAAGCACCAGGAGAGGCGAACGTTCCTTACCCGGGAGCCGAGGCAACGCTCCGCCGACTGGCGGCGGCAGGACACGCGATCGGCCTTTGCACCAATAAGCCGCTGACGCCCACACAGATCGCAATAAATGCTCTGGGCTGGACGGACCTTTTCGACGTCGTGATCGCCGGCGATATGCTGGAACACCGCAAGCCGCATCCACAGCCGCTGCTGGAGGTGGCACGGCGGCTTGGTCAGAAGGCAGTTATCTATGTCGGAGACAGTAAAGTGGATGAGGCAACGGCTAAGGCCGCGGGCATTCCATTCGTGCTTTACAAAGAAGGCTACCGGACCGTCGCAGTGGACCAGTTTGAGGCAGCCGCTACGTTCTCCGATTTCAACAAGCTCCCGGACGTCCTCGGCAAAGTCGTCGCCGGGCTGTAGACCGTAACAGGAGAGGTCGCGAACAGTAGGCTGGCAAGCCGTTCGCAAAAAGAAGAAGCCGGCCTTTCGAGGGGCCGGCTTCAAGGTACTGCTGGGAGTCGGATCAGCAGATAAGAGATCAAGAACTGGTACTTGTTAGAACTTGTACTTGGCACCAACCCAGAAGGTCCGCCCCTGGCCGGGTTTGAGGCCGTCCTCGCGATCGCTGATGTAGAGTTCGTCGGCCAGGTTTTCGCCAGCAACCCAGATGCTGGCGCCAGTGTTACCGATATCGAGATTGGCACGCGCCGATAGCAGCCATACGTCTGGAACGAGACCGACCTCGCCTTCAGCGTTACCTGCAAATGGCGTGTTGAATTCATCGGTGAAGAACTCGCCGCGGTAAGTGTATGTGACACTTGCATTCCAATCCCAACCATCGGCCCGCTGTTGCTCGATCCCCACCGTCAGCGCCGCGACATGCTGAGGAATTTCTGGCGCCAAGAAGCCTGCTATTGAAGCCTCCTCAGCCGGATCGTCTTCATCTACTTGGAAGCCCGATGTACCCTTTTCGAACACCGTCCGGTTGTAGGTGTAGTTGGCTTCACCGAAGAAGTTCCACTCGCCGCGGTGGTAGGGGTTCGAGTTGAGGCGACCGAACATCTCCACGCCATTCACAGTGACCTCATCGGCGCGACCGAAACCTCGATCACCGGCCGTCGAGAAGGATTGTCCGAACTGGTAGTTGCGAATGTCCTTGTGGAAGTAAGCAACGTCGAAAATCAAACCTTTGAACGCCGTGGAACGAACCCCAATGGTGAAGTTGTCACCCAATTCATCGGGAGCTGGGAAGGTTTCGTTGCGGAGAATAGCCGTCGACAAACCACGATAGTAGCTGGCGTAGACAGTCGAGCGTCGCAGCCCGGTGTAGGCGAACGATATACCTGGAAGAATATTGCCTGAGCTATAGGATTCATCGAAACCCGCGCGGTTGATGCCTTCAATCTCAAGACACTCATCGAGACCAATAACGTTGCACGCCGCGCCCTCTATCTCCTCAGCTTCGCCCTCTTCCTCGGCAGTTACCAGCGATTGGCGCTTCACCCGATACCACTCAAACCGGACGCCCGGTACGATCCTAAGGTCCTCTCTGGCGTGGATATTGGTCTGCAAAAAGGCGGAAACGGCATCAGCCTCCAGATTGCGCTCGAAAATGGTCAGACCTTGGCGGTCGCTATCCTCTAGGAGCTGCCCGTTTGCGCCTAGGAAGTTGCGGTTGGAGAGCCCCTGGTGCTCGTAACGTACTCCGGCTTGCAGATCATATGTCATGCCCCAGCGAAGCGGCAGGTTGGCCCTCTCTCCGCGGACTTCACCGCCAAGAGCCCTGAATGTGCGCAGGCGCCCAAACATAGAGCCCTCGCCGAGGATAACCGCTTCCAGATCATCGTCATCCTCGGAGATAAACGCCGGCGAGATGCCTCTCTCGTCTTTCTCTACGGTAGCAGGGTTGCTTTCCAAGCTGACGATTTGATAACGATCGCGGCGGTGGCGCTTGGCGTAAAAGCGCGAAGTGACCGTCGTATCGTCGTCAACGTACCAGTTGTGAACGACCTGACCGCGTACAATATCGCCGTTGTAGTTGTTGTAAATTGCTCCTGGTGCGAAGCAGGTTTTACAGTGATTGAAACCGAAGAACTGTTTCTCGACCAAGCCAAGCGGATCGTCGTCTTCGCCTTCCAGGTTCGAATTCATCGTATTTATCACGCTGGCGGGCGACCGTGAGTTGGACGGTCAAATCTTGATCCACGCCTTTCCAGCCAATAGCACCGTAGAAGTCGTTGAAGCGCAGACGCTCGGTATCCCAAGCACCGTCTACATCTGCACCGCTATATGAGGCGACGATACCAACGTTGCCGAAGGTTTGCCGCGTGTGCACATGGCGACGATTGGACAAACCTGTGATGCCAAGTCCGTCGGGATTGCCGTTTCGGTTCTTATCCGTAAAGCCAAGGGCACCGCTGATGACTGTTTCGTTCGGTCCGAAGGGCGAGAGCAGGCGAAGGTTCACGATGCCAAAGTTGTTGTTGGGGCCATGAACGATGGAGCCACCTCGAATAACTTCGACGCTTTCGATCCGATCGATAGGCGCCATGTAGTGCACCGATGGGTCCAGCCACAGCGCGAGGTTAACCGACTGCCCATCCTCCATAACGAGCAGCTTGCGCGAGCGCCTTGGTGGTGAACCCTGTGCGCCGAGACCACCATGGTTGCCATTACCGTCGTCGTTTACGACAATCATGCCGGGAACACGCGTAAAGATATCGTTGCGCGTTCGGGCTTGGCGCTCGTCCAACTCGGCTTGAGTGATGTTGGAAGCTGCCTGTGAAAAGCCCTCCAAGTTGGTCGGTACAATCTGCCTTGGATTGATGGGGGAGGTTGCAGATTGCGTTGCGCGGGCAGCGGCACCGGAGCTGTTGGTAGCACCATAGACTGAACCGGGATCGGCTGCGTCCTCGACTGCTGCCTCCGGTGAATCGACCTCGGTCGGCTGAACGACGGGCTGCGGTTGGGCCTGAGGCTGGGCCTGAGCTTGCTGCTGAGGCTGGGCCTGTTGCGTGGCGCTCTCGACCACAATGTCTTCTAGCTGCTGGGGTCCAGTTCCGGTCTGGCTCTGAGGCTGACTTTCAGTCTGCGGCTGAGGCTCAGGCTGACTTTCAGTCTGCGGCTGAGGCTCAGACTGACTTTCAGTCTGCGGCTGAGGCTCAGACTGACTTTCAGTCTGCGGCTGAGGCTCAGACTGAACTTCAGTCTGCGGCTGAGGCTGAGCCTCCTGTGCAACTGCTATTGCAAAAGGAGCACAGCAGATAGCAGGCACAAGAGCTATCGCGCGCAATCTCGTGAAAAACATTTCTTCCCCCCAGCTATTGCCGAACAGCGGTCACGCGCCCCCAAAATTAGCGTCTAGACCGCATTATCTCGACGTGACAACAGGTTAACACTTGGTGTAACGAAGGCCTAGTCCGTGAGTAAACTTCCAAAATTGTTACAACAATTGCCGTTTTTTCCCGACGCCCCAATTTATGCGGGTTTCCGGCGCCTGCGGCCGTTACATAGTTGCAACACGCTGCCGAAACATAGTTTTGATGTGTCTCAGGTAGTGCAATGAGCCCCGTTTGGTCGCGCAACGCGCTCCGTTAGGATTGTAATCAGGGGGTGTGATTCGGTATTTCATCGCGACGAGGATTGGGAGGAACACCCCTTCCAGTGACCTATAGCTTTCTGCTGTCTTTGCGCTGTGGCCACGTCGGTCCACGTCAAGCGCAAAAAGACCTTGCGCATTCTGTTCGTTGATAAGCACCCACTGATCGCGAATGGCATCGCGGCGTTGATTTCGGCGCGCGAAGGCTGGCATTTCAAGTCCGCGTTTTCAGCGAAGGCCGGCATCGCCGGGCTGGAAGAATTCGCACCGGACATCGCTATCATTGAACTTCATCTATCAGATGAACCGGGACTTGAACTGCTGAAGCAGGCCTTCACTTGGCCGCAACGAACCCGGTGTATAGTTTTGACATCGAGTAACGATCCGGTCGTTGCTGCCTTGGCCCTCGACTTGGACGCGAAAGCCTTTGTCAGCAAGTCCGACGATCCGCAACGCCTGATCGAAGCCATCGATACAACCGCCGAAGGGGCACCTGGCTGCAGCAGGATTTGGTGCAGGATGTCGCGCGACTGCGCATGAACACCGAGGGCTAGAGCTGTCGACTGAACGACCGGAAATTCGAGATCTTACGGAGCCTTGCGCACGGTGAGACGATGGGGGAGAGGGCCTATCGGCTGGGCGTGTTTTACAGAACGGTATCGAACGACTGCGCTACTCTGCGTGACAAACTCGGTGCGAAGTCACTTCCAGAGTTGGTCCGCATCGCGATGCAAAGAAAGATACTTTCGTAGTCTCTATTTATAGCCCGGAGAGTATCAATGCCGGGCAGTGGTGCGGGGCGATGACAGCGATGCATTTGGAAACTTCACCACTTACAGCATATCCGGTTCCTGGCAGGTTCCTGGCACCGGGACGCCGGTTCACGGAAGTTACGGTGCCGGTGTCGTGTTCCCTAGTCTGTTTGAACAGTTCGGTGTGATCCCAGGTTTGTTCACACCCAATCCAGACCTCGCATCGGAAGAATAACAGGGCTACGATATCGGTGTCGAGCAGAGCTTCTTGGACAGGAAGGTCGTCGTCGACATCACGTACTTCAATCAGAACCTCGAAAACGCGATCGTTTCCTCGTCCTTCGGGGCGCCGGTCAATCTTGAAGAAGGAAGCGAGCGCGAGGGGATCGAGGTCACGGCCCGTGTCACACCTATTGACGGGCTCGCGTTCAGCGGGCCCTACACTCATCTCCAAGCATCTGGTGGAGATAGTCTGGCTGAAATCCAACGGCCGGAGCATTCTGGCAGCGTTAACGTTGCCTACGCTTTTGCGGAAGGCCGCGGCCTGGTTGATCTCGGCGTCATCTACAATGGCGAAATGCAGGACTTTGCATTTCATGCGTTTACGTACGCCCAGAGCCAGGTGACACTGGAGGAGTAGACTGTCGTCAGTCTCGCCGCGCATTACGATGTTACAGAAAACGTCCTCTTATTCGGGCTGGTCGAGAACGTTCTCAATGAAGACTAACAGAAAGTGTTTGGATTCGAGACCGCGCCGGTCGCAGCCTGTGGCGGAGCCAAGATTAGACTTGATGGAGAGCGTGAGAGTGCGACTCTTAAATAGGTGGCTTCAAGGGGCTGGGTTGCTGCGGCGCAAGATGAATCGACCCGGATTCTTGGCCGCGATCATCATCGTCACCCTCGCCGCCACGGTGGCGAGGGTGCCCTCAGCACTAAGCGATGAAGCGCCAAAGCGGATCGTATCGCTCAACCTATGCACCGACCAGCTGGTGATGATGCTGGTCGGTCCTGAACGCATTGCAGCTGTCAGCCATATGGCGCTTGATCCGAAGTTATCGGTTTTAGCCGATACCGCCGCCGACCTGCCCATCATTTATGGGCAGGCGGAAGAGGTTTATCTGCTGAAGCCAGATCTTGTTGTTTCGGGGTCATTTCATCTCAGCGCTTCCGTCGGTATTCTGCGCCGACTGGGTGTCACCGTCGAGGAGTTCCCCGCCGCGAATTCATTTGCGGATATACGCGTCAACGTGCGGAGGATGGGCCGCCTTCTTGGTGTATCCGAGAAAGCTGAAGCGCTGGTCGCAGCGCTCGACGAGAAACTGAATCAGATTTCCAAAGAGCGCGGGCAACGTGCGGCGCTCGCCGCGCTGTACTACGCCAATAGCTATACATCCGGCATGGATACGCTTGCTTCAGAGGTTGTAGAGCTCGCCGGCTTCATCAACCTTGCCAGCAAACTCGGACTGTCGGGAACCGGGGAACTGCCACTTGAGGTTCTCGTCATGGAACGACCGGATCTCGTTGTCACTGGGGCGTCCTACAGCGCACCGGCTTTGGCGCAGGAGATCTTTTCGCATCCGGCGCTTACCTACTTGGAAAGGTCCACGGGTCGAGCCGGAGTGGAGGAGAAGTTCTGGATTTGCGGAACGCCCTTTACGGTTGAGGCGGTGCAAGCGCTGGTGTCAGCGCGTGGGCAATTGCCAGCGCGGACTGCTTTCGTGGAGGGCGGATCCACGGATATCGCTGCGGACATCAGCGGCGCGCCGCAACGAGCTAAAAGGCCATGATCACCGCGGGACGGTCAGACTGGCTGCTGATCAGCAGCCTAAGCCTTGTCGTTGTTATCTTGTTCGTTCTCTCACTGGTTACCGGGCCGGCAGCTATTTCCTTTTTCGACAGCCTCAACGCCCTGTTCACGGGTCGCGCTGGCGCCGCCAGCATCGTCATGCAGGAGATCCGTCTGCCGCGGGCGATCCTCGGCTTACTAATTGGAGCGTCGCTTGGTCTGAGCGGCGCCGCTCTGCAGGGGTATCTTCGCAACCCACTTGCCGAACCTGGATTGCTCGGTATTAGCGCGTCGGCTTCGCTCGGGGCCGTAATCGCCATCTATACCGGTCTGTCTGCAGTGTTCTCACTGGCGCTACCGCTTTTTGCGTTTGCAGGCGCCGTCATTGCCGTGCTGTTGGTGCGCTTTCTGGCGGGCAGCGGTGCAGCAACGATCACCTTGATCCTGGCCGGCGTTGCCGTGACCAGCTTTGCCGGGGCCATGACCGCACTGGCGCTCAACCTTTCGCCCAATCCGTTCTCGGCGCTTGAGATCGTCTTTTGGATGCTGGGCTCATTGAAAGACCGTTCAATGACGCATGTCTGGCTGGCGCTGCCGTTCATCCTGGCGGGGTGGATGATGCTGTTCCAAGTTGGGCGTGCGCTCGATGCACTGACGCTTGGCGAGGCTTCCGCCGCAAGTCTCGGATACCGGCTTGATCGGGTGCAGGCACTCGTTATCTTCGGCACTGCTGCCTCTGTCGGGGCGGCAACGTCCGTTGCTGGCGCGATTGGTTTTGTCGGCCTGGTGGTTCCGCATATCCTGAGGCCTTTCGTCGGTGCGCACCCCAGCCGGTTGCTGTTGGCCAGCACGCTTGGAGGCGCTGCGGTGTTGCTTGCCGCGGATGTCGCCGTGCGCGTGATCGCCCCAGAGCGCGACCTCAAGCTTGGGGTGCTGACAGCGTTGATCGGCGCGCCGTTCTTTTTGTGGCTAATCTTCAAGCAACAGCGGGAGGTTACATGAGCCTTGCGCTTTCGGTCGGCTCGCTGAGCGTACGCCTTGGGTCCCGCGACGTTCTAGATGCAGTGTCATTTGAGCTGCATACCGGTGAATTCGTCGGATTGATCGGGCCCAACGGCGCCGGCAAATCGACGCTGCTGAAGGCCATCATGGGTTTCATCGCCAGGGATAGGAAGATCACGCGCGATGGACAGCCGCTTGATGAGCTTTCGCCGAATGGGCGGGCCCGTACCTTTTCCTACCTTCCGCAAGAGCGCGAGGTGAGCTGGCCGCTCACCGTGCAATCCCTCGTCGCGCTCGGCCGCGCTCCGTATCGGCGAAGTTTTTCGCCGCTGGGCGAGGCTGATTGGCGTAGCATCAACTGTGCGATTCAAACCATGGATCTTGAAGAATTGCGCGAGCGCTCAGCTATGGAACTCTCCGGCGGGGAACGAGCCCGAACTTTAATCGCGCGCGCTCTGGCACAGGAAACGCCACTTTTACTTGCCGATGAGCCTGCCGCCGGCCTCGATCCCGCGCACCAGATTTCGTTGATGGCAACGTTTTCGCAGCTTGCCCAAGACGGCCGGACCGTGTTCGCCTCGCTGCACGAGCTGACGCTGGCGGGGCAATGGTGCGACCGGCTCATCCTGCTTAGTGATGGCCGTATCGTTGCGGATGGACCACCTGGCGATGTATTGACTGCAGAGAACCTGGCGACGGTTTATGGTGTCAGAGCCCACATCTCGTACACGGAGGCGGGCCTGGCCGTCATTCCGACAGGTCTGATTTGACGAACGATTTTGTTCGGGGGCCGGGCCGGAAATGGGTAACGCAGCACGGGTTTGGACGTGGCTCAGGGCGTTACCGCTGCACACGCTGATTATCGCTGGCCTGCTCGCATTAACCGTCTCGTTGCGGATTGCGGATCCTGATGCGATCGCGCGTCTACGGCTTTCTGCGTTCGATACATTCCTGAAGCTTTCGCCGCGTGTGGCCGATCCCGAATTCCCAGTCAAGGTCGTCGCTATCGACGAGGCCTCCCTCAAGTCGGTTGGGCAATGGCCGTGGCCACGAAATGTGCTGGCGAAGCTCGTTGGGCGTCTAGAGGCGGCAGGCACAAAGGCTGTTGCACTAGACGTTATCTTGCCCGAAGCGGACCGTTTGTCGCCAACGCAGTTCACGAAGGCCTATTCCAACGATCCGGCGTTCACCGAAATTGCATCGCAGGTTGCAGAACTCCCGACACTGGATGCGCAGCTAGCGACAGCACTTGGGAAGGCACCATCGATCCTTGCTTTCGCCGGGCAGGACGGGGCGGCGGGATTACCTGGTCCGCTAAAGGCCGGCTTTGCCAAGGCGGGAGATCCTCCAGAACAGTTTGTGCCAACGTTCCCGGGCAGCGTTTCAAACCTGCCTATCCTCACACAGCAAGCGCGTGGGCTTGGAGCCGCAAACTGGATGCCGGAACGCGACCAAATCGTGCGCCGGGTGCCGCTCCTGGTTGGAATTGGCGAGACGCTCTTTCCGTCGCTGGCGTTGGAAACGTTGCGCGTTGGACAAGGGAGTTCGACGATCTTTATCAAGTCGTCCGGCGGCAGCGGCATGAGCGCCTTCGGACAGCAAACTGGGATCGAACTCCTGCGGGTCGGGCGTGTTGTGCTGCCATCCGACGGACGGGGCGAGCTATGGCTGAGGTTTGCTGAGACCGATCCGAGGCGGACCATCTCAGCAAGCGAGGTGCTGGCGGATGACTTCGATCCTTCGGCGGTCGCAGGCAAGTTCGTCTTCATCGGTGCGACGGCGATTGGGCTTCACGATCTTAGGGCGACACCGCTCAGTCCGGCGGTGCCGGGTGTGGAAATGCATGCTCAGGCTTTGGAGCAGATGCTTTCGGGCAGCCATGCAGTTCGACCTGCATATGCGACTGGCCTAGAACTAAGTTTCTTGGTGCTTGCCGGCGTCTTCGTTGCCTGGTTGCTTGGCCGTGCTGGCCCGCTGTCGGCTGCGGGGCTCGGGGTGATTGCGATTGGCGCCGTCGGGATCGGAGCTTTCATGGCCTATCGGTCTTACGGACTGCTGTTTGATCCCGTCTACCCGTCGCTGGCTCTGGCCCTTGTATACAGCGCCGGCTCGCTGACAAATTTCGTCCGCGCCGAGCAAGAACGTAAGCGTGTTCGCAGCGCTTTCGGCAGCTACCTTGCACCAGAACTTGTCGAGGAATTGGTTGCACATCCCGAAAAGCTGAAGCTGGGCGGCGAGAACCGAGAGGTCACGTTGCTATTTGCCGATGTGCGCCGGTTTTCGGCGCTCGCTGAGGGACGCGATGCCGAGAGCCTGGTGGCTTTCGTCAACCGCCTGTTTACGCCACTCAGTGAGGCAATCCTGGCCGAGCGTGGCACCATCGACAAGTTCATGGGTGATGCGGTGATGGCGTTTTGGAATGCGCCGCTGGCCGATCCAAAGCATGCCGAAAGAGGCTGTCGGGCTGCTTTGCGGATGCTTGGCGAATTGGATGACCTGAACGCTGAGCTCGCGAAGGAGGCTGAAGACGCCAGCCAACCTTTCGAACCGATCCGGATCGGCGTGGGGCTCAACACGGGATTGTGCTGCGTGGGTAACGTCGGATCGCCAGAGCGCTTCGACTACTCGGTTCTCGGCGACGTGGTCAATGTCGCCTCTCGACTGGAGCAACTGACGAAGACCTATGGCATCGGCATTATCGTCGGGGAACCAACTGCGAAGGCCGCCTTGGGCCTGGCTTTTCTGGAGATCGACCGCGTCGTTCCGCGTGGCAAAACCCGTGCACAAGCGATCTACGCATTGCTCGGCGACGAGACCCTGGATCGGGATCCGCAGTTTCAGCTGCTAAAGCCTCTTTTTTCGAAGCTCCGCTGGGAGTTAGAGAAACAAGAGGACAACGATGCCGAGGCGGCATTGGAGGCTTGCCGGCGTATTGGGCTGCCGGCTGCCGAACCACTTCTGGCGTGTTTTTCCGACCGGCTTCGTCATTGCAGGCGGGCGGATAAAAGGAATGGCCCGGATTCTACTCCAGGCCGTCTGTAGCAATGATTAGCTTATGCTCATAATTAGTATCTATTGGGGTAGTGCTTGCCGCCACCACCGTGGTGTTTCTTCTTCTTAAACCCTTTGGCGAGACCGATTCCAATTCCGATAGCTATCGCGGCCGCTGCAGCATTGGAAGCGTCGGAGTTGCGTTTTGGCCGACGGCGCTTCTTTACGACCCGCCTCTTCTTTTTCCTTACCGTGACAGTACGCTTGCGCTTGTAGGTTTTCTTTTTTGTTACTTTTTTCTTTGACTTGCTCTTTCCTCTGGACTTTTTGACTTTCTTCTTTTTTGCCTTTTTTGGTTTTGATTTCTGTTTCGGAGGCTCTGGGTTGAGCACCGCTTCGCGGCTCAATGGCGGATTGGGGTTAACGGTCGGCGCGTTGATCATGAAGGGAAACGCGACACCGAAACCAATCGCCTCATTGCCTGGAAGCAATGCCCAGCGCATCGGATCACTAACTTCTCCGTCCGGGGTAACACGAAGGATACGGCCAGGACGCGACAGTTCCTTGCAGTTTCCCCGGTCATTACAAGCGGTGATGCCACCTTCAAGCAGCAGTAGCCAGACCGTATCATCGCCAGCTACGAAGACGTCGAAGATAGTGCCGCGCACCGTGATTGCAGCGCCGGGGGTTCTGATCCGGTAGGATGTTTTGGTGGCTAAACCGGTAATGAAACGGAAGGCGCCCTTGACGAGATTGACGACAATATCGCCCTTTGAGCTTTGGCCGTTGTATACAAATTTATCGAGGAGAAGCCGCGAACCTGGGCCCAGCGCCAATTTCGTTTCGTCGGCAAATTCCAATTCACCAATTGATCGGGGACCCACCGCTATCAGTTCGTCCTGATGCACCTCGTCGCCGGAGGTCAAATCTCGGCGATCTCGCTCGAACTCCGCTCTCACCTCATTGACGACTTGGACCGCTGACCCAATACGCTCGGTGGGAGCAGCTTGGGTATTAATCGGAGCGGTGATGAACACCGCAACAATTGCAAGCATCGCCGTGTGTTTCATAACGTTTCCTCGGCAGTTGCAAATGGCGAATTCGCAGTTCGTTCCAGCATCGATCCATTTCCAATTGTAGGCTAGGAACTCGATCATGGCACGCCGCGGTGCAGAAAGTTTAATGATGCCGCGACGCGCAAGCTGTTCCCAAGGTGACAGCTTATTTTTTCTTTTGGAGCGTATCAGGTTGGCTCTTTTAGTTAATTTTTGCGGGACGAGTTTTGACGCTCGCCGGCCACTTGTTTGAACCGGACTTGGGCGTGAATTCGTGTTCGTTAGGGGGTGCCCGCTGAAGGGTAGCTGAACTTTGGAGCCTATCCACTTGGGGCTGTTTCAGGCCCCTCACCATGAATTCGTGGGTCGTTTGAGCTTTCTTTTGCCACCTGTAGCCCAGGTAACAGGCAGGGCGAAGCAATTGAAGCATTGTGATCTCAACGACGGGCGAACACGCCTGCAAACCGAAACAAACTCTTGGTGGAGATAGTACAATGTTTAAGATCCTCTCAGTCAGCCTGATCAGCGCCACGGTTGCCCTTGCCGCCATCCCGCAGCAAGCCAACGCTGGTGGCCGCGGCATCGCCCTTGGCGTTGGACTTGGCGCCGGCGTTTTGATGCACAGCGCTCACAAATCGCACCGGGCCTCACAAAGACGCGCCATAGCCCGCCGCCGGGCCGCTCAGAGGCACGCCGCTGCCCGGCGCAAGGCCCTGGCCCGCAAACAGCAGGCTGCTTATGCTCGCAAGGCGGCAATCGCCAAGAAGAAGAAGCAAGCCCGCTTTGCTGCCAAGAAGCGTCAGGCGGCCAAACAGGCCGCAATCGCCAAGCAGCGTCAGCTGGCTCGTCAGGCCGAAGCAACCCGTCAGAACGAACAGGAACTTGTTGCCAACGTCGAACTGCCCGGCAAAAAACCGGCGACCAAAACGTTCAATGTCGCCGAAGCTGACGTCGCAGAATATGATTATGAGCTGGATAGCTACTCGACGTCTTACGAGCCGGTTCAGCAACTCGACTGCAAGCGCTTCATCCCAAGCGCCGGTCTGACCATCACGGTGCCATGCGGCAATTAACGCGGCCCGTTCAAATCAAGTCGCGTAACAGGTAGCGGGTGGTGGCAGTCTCTCCACCCGCTACCTTTTTTTCATCCGAACTCTTTTAATTTGTCAGGCTAGGGATCCCGATCCGCCCAGCACCCGGGATCGCTCGTTGTGCACCAATGCATCGGACGCCGAGCCGGCCCCCCCTTGAACCATCGTCTCCGTTTGCGAAGTGAAGCCCGAGCGTTGCTGCAAGAGGCGGGATCATCTCCGAAGCTGCATACGTCATGATGTACAGGGAGCCGAGCTCGACAAAAAGCCGGGCCGAGCGTGGGCAGGCAGACGCAACTGGCGACAAGCGACCATGCAAATGGACACCGGAGACTTGCTGCCAGCCGCCAGCTGCTCGATCCTAGTCATGCAGGCTCCTTATTACCGCAGCGATGGTTTCGCTGCGGTAAGGGATTGCACGCTAATCTGATGGTGGTTTGTTTCGCACTAACGGGCCGCCTGGATCGTCTTCAAGCGGTCTCTCCGCGTGGATCGGGACCGTACCTATTGGGACCCTTTTGACCCTCAAAAATCCCAAGATCGATCAGCCACCAAATGAATCCGGCGATAGGGATCAACGTGATCAATATCCACCAGCCGGATTTGCCTCTGTCATGAGCGCGCTTAATGGAACCTGCCAGGTAAATCCAGCCCGCGGGAATGGCCCCAAGCAGGTAGGTCCAAAAGGCAGTTGAGTTGAAGACCGGGATCGCGTCATCGGGCGGCAGCTGATCGAGTGGAATTGGAGTGCCATCCGGAGAGAGAAAGCTCAGGATCGGTCCGTAGTTGGCTTCAGCAAAGACGAAGGCTGCGACAGACAGGACAATGCTGATGAACGCTGTCAACCAGAGACCACCTCGGCCCGTTCGTCCGAAGAATGAGAAAAGCAGGTTCATGGGTTATCTCCAGCCTGACTTTGAGCGCGGATCGCAATGCGTGCCGTACTGCGCGAAAGCAATTTCACCAGCCCTTACAGCCAGTGCACAAGATCCGCCAGCATTTTCAGACGTCTGCTTTATGTCACAAGCGGGTCCGTCGTCAGGAGAACTCCATGATGACGTCGTCGACAGCAAGGCTGTCGCCTGCATCGGCGTTGATTTTGGAGACCGTTGCATTCCGCTCGGCACGCAGAACGTTCTCCATCTTCATGGCTTCGACCACCGCCAGCGGATCACCGGCCTTGACGTCGTCGCCGACACCGACGTTGATCGCCTTGACCAGGCCCGGCATCGGGCACAGCAGGATTTTGGATGTATCGGCGGCTTCGCGCACCGGCATATAGTCGACCAATTCCGCTTCGCGTCGGGTATAGACGCGGGCTGGAACATGAATACCCCGGTAGGCGAGATCATAGCCGTTGAGTATCGGGCGCACCTGCACCGAGACGTCTTTATTACGAACGAGCCCTGACCAGACCGCATCGCCGGGCCACCACCTCGCGGCAAGTTCCAATGTATCGACGACGTTATCGTCGGCATCGAGAAGCTTGACGTTGACGGGGCCACCCAGGGTCCCTTCGACAAATACTGCTTGTTTCGTGTCTCCGAGCGCAACGACACGTTGGCTGGCGAAGTGCACGGGGCTGCCGTCCATCTGGTGAGTGATTTCCCGGCGCCGCGCGTTGTTGAGATGGTCGATCGCGGCGGCGACCGCCGCCATGACTTTCAGTTCCTCACCTTCGGGCAGCCTTGGCTGGAACCCGTCAGGGTATTCCTCCGCGATGAAGCCGGTCGATAGCTCCGCCTTTTGCCAGCGCGGTGACTGCATGAGCGCGGTCAGGAAGGGAATATTGTGCTGGATTCCATCGATGTAGAAGGCATCAAGCGCCTCCGACATCAGGTCGATTGCCACCGCACGCGTCGGGCCGTGCGTTACGAGCTTGGCGATCATCGGATCGTAGTACATGGATATTTCGCCGCCTTCGAAGACGCCGGTGTCGTTGCGGATCGTCAAGCCTGAGGACGAACCCTCATGCGGCGGGCGGTACTTCACCAGGCGGCCTATCGAAGGCAGGAAGTTACGGTAGGGATCTTCAGCGTAGATCCGGCTTTCAACCGCCCAGCCGTTGAGCTTGACGTCGTCTTGCTTGATCGCCAGCTTTTCGCCGGCAGCGACACGGATCATCTGCTCGACTAAATCGATGCCGGTAATCAGTTCGGTGACCGGATGCTCGACCTGAAGGCGCGTATTCATCTCCAGGAAGTAGAAGCTCTTGTCCTGGCCGGCGACGAACTCCACCGTCCCTGCGGTGTCATAGTCGACAGCTTGCGCCAGTGCGACGGCTTGCGCACCCATTTCAGCGCGGGTTTTCTCGTCGAGAAGCGGGGAAGGTGCTTCTTCAATGACTTTCTGGTTGCGGCGCTGAATGGAACATTCGCGCTCGCCCAGATGAATAACATTGCCGTGCTTATCGCCAAGCACCTGAATCTCAATGTGGCGAGGATTGACAATGAACTTCTCGATGAAGACACGATCGTCCCCGAATGAGGACCTGGCCTCGGAGCGAGCGAGGCCATAACCCTCGGCGCATTCAGCCGCGTTCCAGGCGATCCTCATACCCTTGCCGCCGCCGCCGGCGGAAGCCTTGATCATCACCGGGTATCCGACTTCATCGGCAATCTTGACGGCTGTCTTGGCGTCCTCGATCTCGCCGAGGTAGCCGGGTACAGTCGAAACGTTGGCGGCGGCCGCAGCTTTTTTCGACTCGATCTTGTCGCCCATGGCGGCGATCGCTTTTGTATTCGGGCCGATGAATACGATGTCGTTAGCTGCAAGCGCCTCAGCAAACGCCTCCCGCTCGGATAGGAAGCCATAGCCCGGGTGGACCGCTTCAGCGCCCGTCTTCTTGCAAGCATCGATGATGCGGTCGATGACAAGATAGGACTCGGCTGCCGGCGGAGGACCAATATGCACGGCTTCGTCCGCCATCTCGACGTGCAGCGCGCTGTTGTCTGCATCCGAGTAGACGGCGACCGTTGCAATCCCCATCCGCCGCGCGGTCTTGATGACCCGACAAGCTATTTCGCCTCGGTTTGCTATCAGTATTTTCTTGAACATCGCCGCGTCGATCCCGTCATGGAAGTCTGGTTCGGGCTTAAGGGCTGTCCTGATAAAGACAGCCCGTGGAGGGAGTTCTTTCTAGCTGGCGCTCTGTGCCAGGTAAACTCTCCCGCACCGCAACGATAGGCGGAGATATCTCGTTGCGTTGTATACAGGAGGGCTTACACGCTTAGCGGTTGCTGACACCACTCATGCCTTGGCAGCGATGCGCTTATGGACGAGATCTACTGCGATACGCAGTTCATAGAGCTTGTCAGAGAAGTGGAGCGGGATTGGAATCTCGCCCACGGCTTGCTCAATTCGCTCGATCTCGGCCAGATATTCCGTATAGCCAGAATCGCCGGCTTCGGCGATGTCTTTTTCGACGCGCTTGAGCTGGCCATACCAATACAAGATGCGTCGGCGGATACGCCACTCATAGAGCCACGGCACGATCCGAAAGAGCGGCAACAGGATTGTCGCAATCGGAATGAGCATGATCAGCGTCCGCTCGATAAAGTTCGCCATCCAGAATGGTAAAAAACGCTGCAGAAACGGCGGGCCTCGCTTATACAGCCGCTCGGCATCATTCTGCATTGGAAACTCTGGATCGTAGGCCTTCGGGAACTCTTCAAAGTGGGCGAAGATTCCTCCGGACTTGTGCACCTCACGCGCCGCCTGAACCATGAGCCCGACAATCGCTGGATGCAGGTCGCTGCGAGCCACCAAAGCTGCCTGGGCGGCAACCAGCGTAACGTCTTCCTTGGGGACTTGATCGTCGAGATCGATAACCCCGGCGGGCAATGTGACGCGGGACAGATACTGGAAGATGCGAGTGTATGCCTCGGCTTGCTTGAAGCTCATGAGGTGAATGTCGGGATTGCGTAGTAAATCACCGACTAGCTTGGCTTGTGGGGAAAGGACGAGAAAGATTGCATCGACATCGCCGGCCGCTAGCGCGTCAGCGGCCTTGGTTCCGGAAAGAGGCAGCAGCGTCGCGGTCTCATCGTTGAGATCATTGGCTTGAAGCAACGCCAAGGCCAGCACTCTCGTGCCACTCCCCTCGCCGCCAATCGCGATGCGTTTGCCCTTTAGTTGCGCCAACCGCTCGAGTTTTTCCGACCCGGTATAGAAAACCCACACCGGTTCAAGGAATACGCGACCCAGTGAGACCAGTTCCGGATCCTTCTTGTGGTTGGAAATTCCACCCTGCAGCAAGGCCAGCGTGACATCTGAACCCTTGTCGCGCAGGCGCGAGAGGTTTTGCAGCGATCCAGCTGAGCTTTCAACGTCCAATGTGATGTCAGATTTCGCGAGTATCGCCGCATAGCGCTTGGCGAACGCATAGTAGGCTCCGGTTTTCAAACCGGTTGTTATTGTCACCTGCGACGGCGGTGCGGGCTCGACGAACTGGTAAGCAAACCAGAAGGCAAACCCCACCGCGAGAACCGCTGGGGCCACGATAAGGAGGAGTTCGCGACGATCCGAGCGCGCTTCTTTTCTGCTTGCCATCACCTGTCTCTGCCTTCGACGAACCCAATTCGAACTGCATCACAATCACAGCACAAGCCAGCGTCACTTGCCCCTGCTCGATACGGCAGGCGATGACAGTTTTTGTGAGCACTTCAGAGCACGGGATAGATCAAAAGAAAAGGCGGGATGATGACCATCCCGCCCGGTTCCTGCGATGACCGTTTTTCCCTGCTTCAGGCGGCAGTTAGATGCCTGTCCAGCAATTCATCGAAACGCGGATCAATGTCGAGCGCATTCTCGCGGATGTAAGCGATCAGTGCCGTCTCTGCTGGGGTAAGACGGCCGTCTCGGGCGAGGCGCTCTATGAGCCATTCAGCTTCATCCCGCGTGACTGCTTCGCCGGTGATTATATGGCGGCGCTGTTGTTCGAGGCGGGCGAGCGTCCGCTCTGCCTGGCTTTGTTGGCTGTAGACGCCGATAATGTCATCGAGGCTGACGTTTGCGATAGACTTGATCAGCTCGACCAGCATTAGATCGCCGCGTGTATCCAGCCAGATTTGGCTGCGCAGGGCTTCTTCACGGGTGGGAGCCTTGTAACCCGAGTTGCCCAGCAGAAAATTCGCCATGGCCTTCACAAAGAGCTCGGTCCAAGCCTCACTCATTCGTTCCGTGTCAAGGTTGTCATTGATATCGCACAGCAATGCGGCTTCAGCGCGCGTGACCGCGATGTTGCCGTCACCACCGAAGGCATAGATCATGCGGCGGACCAACTCGACCTCGTCGTCGTCGATAACGCCAATGGAATGCCCGCCGTTACGAAGCACCCCTGTGCCTTTGGTTATCGCGTGTTTGACCTGATGCAACGCGAAATCGATCAGCACTTCGGGTGATTAGCGCGCGACATCGATGATGTCGACGATGATATCCAGATCCTTGCGGGCGGTGAGCGTTCCGTGAGGCGCCAGCTGCCGTATCAGCCACTGCGCGTTTTCGAGTGTTACGTAGCCCTCAGGTTCGGCCTGCCGGACAATAAAATCCGTGATTGCCTCCTGAAAGACCTCACACCATGCCAGTCCTTGGATGGGGCAGGCGGCATTGAGCGCAATCAGCTTTTCGGCATCTTGTATACTGACGAGGCCATCCCCATCGAGAGCCCGACGAAGCTGTGCGACGTCGGATTCACGGATACTTCCGCGTTCAGCAACTTCTTTGAATGGAAAGTTCTCCAGTACGCCCATGGATTCCACTCGTTCAAACTTGGGTTACTTTCTGAAACACTTAAGAATGAAGTTACTTACCAAACCGCTAAAGACCGCTTCATTAGTGCTCTGGGCCGGCCTCGCACAGTTGAGAAGCGTGACGAAAGAGCACCTCCAAATGCACTTGATGTGAAGCGCTTGAGCACGCAAGTTGCCGGATTATTAGAGGGAATTCGGCAGAGATTGCCGGCGAGGTCGAATAAAGCATGGCCGCTTCGGAATGGAAGATCGAGTTTGATAAGGCGCAGACAAACCGCTCAGCAAACGTTGTTTGCATGAAGTGGGGTGATCGGTATGGCCCTCACTGGGTGAACCGGCTTTATGCGATGGTGAAGCGCAATACTTCGTGGAACATACGTTTCGTCTGCTTCACGGATGACGCGAGCGGGATCCGGCCTGAAGTTGAGTGTCAGGATTTGCCCGACGTTACTTTTGACAAGAAGCTTGGCAAGTACTGGCCGAAGCTGGGATTGATGAAGAAGGATCTTGGCGGGCTGTCCGGCTTGACCCTATTTCTTGATCTCGACATCGTGATTATCGACTCAATCGATGAATTCTTCAGCCATCCAGGCCGCTTTTGCATCATTAGAGAGTGGAAAGACCCGCATCTGGGATATGGCAACAGCTCGATCGTGCGCTACGTCATTGGACAGGAAGGCTACGTACTTGATAGATTCTACAGCACTCCGGGCGATGTGATTGTTAGAGATTACGACTCAAAGGAGCAGAACTTTCTAAGCAAAGCTGTCGAAGATGTGACCTTTTGGCCAGCGGACTGGGTGGTTCCATTTTCACTTGGCTGCCTTCCGAACAACAGATTTATCCGTTTTTTTTCAGTGCCTAAGAAGCCGGCGACTGGGAAGGTTATTGTGTTTTATGGGTCCATCACGCCAGACAGTGCGTTGAAGGGTGAACATCAGCGCAACAAGCGTGTTGGCGATGGCATACACATTCGTCCAACCCGCCGCCGATTTCGTCCAGCGCGCTGGATCGGAGACTATTGGTGCGAATGATTCCAGCAGCCAAACGTGAGGTGGCCTTGCCTGGCCTCATGCGGCAGCCGGAGGCGGGTGCTGACCCAACAGATGAGTTGCCCGAGGAGGTAACTTGGCTGGGAGGCGGGCAGCGATTTGTCACGTGCGCGTTCTACACCGAAAACTACCTCGGCAGAGTTTTGCGACTGAAGGATTCGCTCAATCGATTCGGTCTCAACCATCATCTCAAGCTCGTCCCGCGCAGACTGACCTGGGAGGCAACGACCCGGCTCAAGGCATCCTTCGTGGCCGAATGCCTGGAGAGGTTTCCTGACCACGACGTGCTCTATCTTGATGCGGATGCGATTATCCGGAAACCGCCCATTTTTCTGAATACGATCAATAGCGATGTCGGTTTGCTATTCACGCCGGTGATGCGCGATGGCAAACGCTTCTTGAGCATCGCCGCCGGAACACTCTACGTGCGGAATACGCAAGGCGGTCGGCACTTCACCAACATCTGGCGGATGAACGAGCCCAAGGTTGCACCACTGGGGCTCGACGAAGACATGATCTATTCTGCGTTCAACGAGTTGGAGGGAGTCTCATTCACGGCTTTACCGCGCTCTTATTCCAAAATCTTCGATAGTCCCGGGCCTGATCCCGTGATTGAGCATTTTCAGGCGAGCCGGAAGCAGCTTAAGCTCAGCAAGCTCATGCGGCGAAGCCGGAGGGCGATCTATATTGCACTACTTGTCAGTGTGGTTGTGATTGCCGTTTCATCGATTATGCGTCTGTTTAACTGAGCCGGCATCGACGATCGCACAAAGCGGATTACTTCACGTCATCACACCGCGGAAACGTGCGGGGCCCGACACGATTGGCCCGGCCCCGCAGTTCTCCCTCCGCAACTTGCGGTCCTTTTCGCGTCTAGGTTTAACGGCCGAAACGCCGAAGATAGGTCCAGCGACGCTGACCGTCGCGCTTTTGAACCCTAATGTTGTGGCGTGCCTCATCCAGCATCCGGTGTAGGACGCGGCGCTCCCGTGCGCTGAGGCGGTCCCCGGACCTGCGGTAAGCCCGCTCGAGTCGCTTGATGCGGCGTTGCTCACGGCGCAGATGGAGGCCTTCGCGCCATGTAATCTTACCGGCGATGCGGCCGCGTTCGATCGCATGTGCCTGCTTGGCTTGACGAACGTCGATGCTGTGGCTGGCGGCGGCAGGAAGACAGGATATAGCGAGGACTGCACCGGCTGTCATAGTGGAGATGATGATCTTGAGCATTTAAACCGCTCCTTTTCCTTGGCGTGTTCAATGGGCACCTAATTTGTGCTTGAACCGAAACTGCCAGGGCGCCATTGAACCGACGCTGAATACAGCGGTCAGCTGCCGTTCATGAAATGCCCAATGGAGGGTTTGTGGAATCGACGGCGCGTCCAAGATCCCACGTGGCGGTCCTCCGCCAGTCGGCAGGAGGCACGGAAACCGGTCTGTGCCAATCTCTCGTCGCCCCAATTAACGGATCAGCCGACAATGGCAGCTGGTGAACGCACTCTACTTCACGCGCGTTCTTGTCGCCGCCGTATCCTACCGGTCAATCTCACCGAAGACGATATCCAGCGAGCCGATGATGGCGGAGACGTCGGCGAGCATGTGGCCGCGGTTCAAGTGGTCCATGGCCTGCAAATGCGGGAAACCCGGCGCGCGGATCTTGCAGCGGTAAGGTTTGTTGGATCCATCGGAAACCAAGTAGACGCCGAACTCGCCTTTGGGGGCTTCAACGGCCGCGTAGACTTCGCCTGCGGGCACGTGCGCACCTTCGGTGTAAAGCTTGAAGTGGTGGATCAGGGCTTCCATGGAGCGCTTCATCTCACAACGCGAAGGTGGCACCACCTTCTTATTTTCAGCAACATGAGAACCGATGTCCACGCCTGTTTGCAGCTTCTCGCAGGCCTGCTTCATGATGCGAACCGACTGGCGCATCTCCTCCATGCGGATCAGATAACGGTCGTAACAGTCGCCGTTCTTACCAATCGGAATGTCGAAGTCGAACTCCTCATAGCGCTCGTAGGGTTGAGCCTTGCGTAAATCCCAAGCGGCGCCGGAGCCGCGCACCATGACACCGGAGAATCCCCAGTCGAAACCCTCCTTCAGCGAGACGACGCCGATTTCGACGTTGCGTTGCTTGAAGATGCGGTTGTTGGTCAGCAGGCCCTCGATTTCGTCGCAGACTTTGAGGAACGGATCGCACCAGTTGTAGATGTCGTCGATCAACTCCGGCGGCAGGTCCTGGTGCACGCCGCCGATGCGGAAGTACTTGGCGTGCATGCGCGAGCCCGATGCCCGCTCGTAGAATACCATTAGCTTTTCGCGTTCTTCAAAGCCCCACAGCGGCGGAGTCAGCGCGCCGACGTCCATGGCCTGTGTCGTGACGTTCAGGATATGCGAGAGGATGCGGCCGATCTCGGAATAGAGCACGCGGATGTAACTCGCCCGGGCAGGAAGTTCGAGGCCGAGCAGACGCTCCGCGGCGAGGCAGAAGGCGTGCTCCTGATTCATCGGAGCGACATAGTCGAGGCGATCGAAGTAGCCGATCGCCTGCAGGTAGGTCTTGTGCTCGATCAGCTTTTCAGTGCCGCGGTGAAGGAGCCCGATGTGCGGATCGACTCGCTCGACTACCTCGCCGTCGAGTTCGAGCACCAGTCGGAGCACGCCGTGAGCTGCCGGATGCTGTGGGCCGAAGTTGATGTTGAACTGGCGGATATCGGTTTCAGCCATTTTGCTTCTCTGAATTGGTGCTTTGGTTCTGGGGCGCGTATTTCGCGATCATGTCGGCTTCGGTTTCCATGGTGGTTTGGTTGGCGAAGTCGAAGTAGGCAGGCTTTCTGTCGATGAATATCTGTGACGTGAAGGTCAGTTGGTCTTCTTCGTTGATAGCACCGGCCATGATCGATACGTGATCGCTGGTCTGAGTGCGCCAGAAAAGGTTGCTCCTGCAGCTCTTGCCGAAGCAGCGCTCACCCCAGTCAGACGACTTGTAGACGGCGAGGTTGTCTTCTACTTCCATTGCGCGATCTGTGGCGGAAAGAAGTGCGAGATGTAAGCCGCCGGACCATCTGCGGCACATTCTGCAGTGGCAAGCGGCAAGCTCCCCAACGTTTGCTGTCGCGGTGAACGAGATGGCGCCGCGCAGGCATTTGCCTGACAGATGCTTTCCGGTAGCAGCACTGCTCGTCTCGTTCATTTATCGTCGTCCTGTGTCAGTGGCATATCCGCCAGTCGCCACTTGCTAGTTACTCCAATCCCGCGAGGCCCGCTGCAGCGGCCTTGCCGTTCAGCCTTGCTTTGAACCGCGCCCAGGGCACCACCATTCGCTGGTGCGTGCCTTCGCCGATTGGCTCGACGCCGTCGTGCGCCTTCACCTTGAATGTGATGCGGCGGCCCTCCACGGCCGTGCACTCGGCCGATACGGTTATGGTCTGACCCGGCAGGGTCGCGGCGGAATGCGAGACGTTGATATGGATGCCGAGGCTCCCCTCGCCTTCGTCCATATGCGGCGCAAGCACTCTTAACGCGGCCCACTCCATCAGGCCGACATGGAATCCTGTTGCGAAGACCGCCGGCATCTCCTGGAATTCAGCGGCCTCTGGGTAGAGCGCAGGCACGGTTTTCGTCTCCGGCAACGTGAATTGGAGTTCGGTGCGTGCGCCCGGCTGGAGCGTGTCCTTCATCGCCGCTCAGCCTCTGCCGTTAGCCGTTGACGCCTTTTCATCTCCAGGGAGGACATAATCGGCGCCTTCCCACGGGCTTTCGAAATCGAACGATCGAAATTCCTGATTGAGCTTTACGGGCTCATATACGACCCGCTTTTTTTCGTCATCGTAGCGGACTTCGACATAGCCGGTGAGTGGGAAGTCCTTGCGCAACGGGTGCCCCTGGAAACCGTAGTCGGTTAGCAGCCGGCGCAGATCGGGGTGGCCTGAGAATAAGATGCCGTACATATCGAAGGCTTCGCGCTCGAACCAGTTGGCAGCGGAGAAGACGTCGATGGCGCTTGGCACCGCGGCGGTATCATTTGTCTGCAGCTTGACGCGGAGCCGCAAATTGTTGCGCGGGCTCAACAAGTGGTAGACGACGTCGAAGCGGTTCTCACGGCCCGGCCAGTCAACGCCGCATATATCGATCAACACCTCGCAACGGCAGCGGGCGTCATCGCGCAGGAATTTCAGGACTTGGGGGATTTGCTCGCGCGTAACGTGGACCGTGAGTTCGCCATGGGCTACGCCGGAACCGAGGTAGGCGGTCGCCATCTTCGTCGAGAGGTAATCGCCCAAGTCCTCGAGCGTTTCTTCCATTCTTTCCTGGCGCATTTGGCGTCTCCTCATGCCGTCCGGATTGCGGCGCAGCCTGTAGCTGCTAGCGCGCGATGGTGCCGGTGCGGCGAATTTTACGTTGCAGAAGAAGGACACCATAGAGCAGCGCTTCAGCGGTCGGCGGGCAGCCTGGAACGTAGATGTCGACGGGGACGATGCGGTCACATCCGCGCACCACCGAGTACGAGTAGTGATAGTAGCCGCCGCCGTTGGCGCATGACCCCATTGAGATGACATAGCGTGGCTCTGGCATCTGGTCGTAAACCTTCCGCATTGCCGGCGCCATCTTGTTGGTGAGGGTGCCCGCAACGATCATCACATCGGATTGTCGCGGCGAGGCGCGCGGTGCAAAGCCGAAACGCTCAAGATCATAACGCGGCATCGAGGCCTGCATCATTTCAACGGCGCAGCAGGCGAGGCCGAATGTCATCCACATCAGCGAGCCGGTACGGGCCCAGTTGATCAGGTCGTCGGTGGTGGTGACAAGGAAGCCCTTGTCGGCGAGTTCGTTATTGATCTCGGTGAAATAGGGATCGGGGCGCGTTGCAGCGCCGCCGGCACCTTCGCGCGCCTTATCGAGTTGAAACTCAGGGGGCAGAATCAATCCCATTCCAGGGCTCCCTTCTTCCACTCGTAGATGAAGCCAATGGTCAATACGGCCAGGAACACCATCATGGACCAGAAACCAAACAGCCCTATGTCGCGGAAGGCGGCGGCCCACGGGAACAGGAAGGCGATCTCAAGATCAAAGATGATGAACAGCAAGCAGACCAAATAGAAGCGCACGTCGAACTTCATGCGCGCATCGTCAAAGGCGTTGAAACCGCATTCATACGCCGACACTTTTTCCGGATCCGGATTACGCATTGCCACCAAAAATGGCGCTATGACCAGTGCCCCGGAAATGGCCAACGCCACCCCTAAAAACACGACGATCGGGAGATAATCGAGCAGTAGTTGGTTCATCTAACTTTTCGCCCTGCCTGCATTGGCCCCATCGGGGATGCGACCCGTTCGCGCCTGCGCCGTCAGTATCTAGCAGCATTTGCGTTCTATGGCTCTACAGGCTCAGAAAAGAACACGCAATCGCCAGGGCGTAAACAGGCCAGCGTGTCGCTCTTTGGTCGGGCAACTGACGTCGCGCACGAAGCTTGGGTTGCATCTGCTCGCATGCGCGGTTTCGAGGTGTCCTCATCAATCGCCGTATTTATTGGTCGCCGACGGATGGTATCCACACCGCCTCTCAACTGTCTGGGTTCGACGATTGCAGTCAGTCTTCCTGGAGAGGGTTTGATTTGTGCGCCAAATGTCTTTCGACCCCATGTCAGCTAACGCACTTAATGGCCTAGAGCGCGTTGCCGGTGGTAATTCCGCCACTCAATTGACGCGGGACATGGGACATTTACGCTGAACCGGCGGCATGGCCAGGTGCCGTTCACACGGTCTTGCGCCTACGTCACCGAACGACGCTTTGGCACCACAAAATAGATGGGATTGCAGGCACGCCATTTATATCAATGGCGCGAGCGACGGGACTTGAACCCGCGGCCTCCGGCGTGACAGGCCGGCGCTCTAACCAACTGAGCTACGCCCGCATTAACAAACTGCGTCTGTCTCTCCGCACTTTGTAGGCCGCCCGGTCTACGGGTAAAAACAGACCAAGTCAAGCGAGTTGAAGGGTTCGATTAGGCAGCGGAGCGGTCACGCTTCTTGGCCACTTCAGCGGCTTCGCTAACGGGTTTTCCGGTGCCCCGTAAAAGTGCTTCAAATTGATCTTTGGCAGCACGTAAATTCGCAACCAAGGCGTCCACGCTACCATCGAGATCAGGAGTTGCACCGTCCGTTGCAGGCATCGCCGGCACATGCCCCTGCTCGACGGCAGGCGCCGAATTACTGTCCTTGACATCATCCATGCTGCATTCTCCGCTTTGCCTCTCCCGCGATGCGAATGATGCGCTGATCAAGGCGCAAAGGCGGAGTGGCAATGAAGCCTTATCCACGACTGCGTTGACTGTCGCGGATTGCATTTGAATGCAGGATGAACTGATTCGCCAGGCTGGAAAGTGGCGCGCGGACTGTTGCCGGGTCGGCGTTGGCAGCAGTATATGGTGGGCGGTGAGAGGGTCGAACTCCCGACATCCTCGGTGTAAACGAGGCGCTCTACCACTGAGCTAACCGCCCGGACGCCGAAGCAAGTGCTTATCGCGTGAGAGGAAGCGTGGCAACCGCCGGCTCAGCGTTTCTTGGTGGCCTTCTTCGCGGTGGCTTTTGCCGCCGGTTTCTTGGCTGCCGGTTTCTTGGCTGCCGGTTTCTTGGCTGCCGGTTTCTTGGCTGCCGGTTTCTTGGCTGCCGGTTTCTTGGTTGGAGCCTTCTTCGCAGGGGCCTTTTGGGCCGTCGTTTTCGGTTTATCGGCCGCTTGCGTCAGTGCAGTCGCCGCCAACTTTTTGATCTCTGCGGTTGTTATTGATTTCGGGTCCTTCAGTGCCTTGCTGGCGATTGAAGCGATTGCCTTTGAGGTTTTTTCATCTTTAGCCATAGTCTTGGTCCACCGATCCTTGGTCCTTGATCGCAACGCCACGCATCCTGACACGAAATCCCATTCGCTCGTTAGTATCTGGCGTAACGCGTTCTAGCCCGATCCGAGAAGGGGCCGAAGCCCCTCCCGAACGCTTAGATGCGCGCCTCCAATCCTGGAGGCAACGCACGCGTGCTAGTTCAACAATTCCTTTAGACCCTTGGCGGGCGTGAACTTGGCAACCTTGGCTGCCGCGATTTTGATTGTCGCACCGGTTAGGGGGTTGCGACCATCACGGGCGGCACGTTTCGTGACCTTAAAGGTTCCAAAATCTGGGAGGCGAACCTCCTCGCCCTTCTTCATTGTACTCTTGATGTGGGCAAGCATTGCGTCGACAGCCGTGTTCGCCTTTTCTTTGGTCATGTCGCACTCTTTGGCGATGGCATCGACCAGATCTTTTTTGCTCATTTCTGTCCTGTCCTTTGACTTCGCCTTTGCCGATCTTGTGCCCGTGGAATGGACGCTTTAGGTCGGGCAGGCCTTGTCGTTGTACGGAGCCCCGAATGAAACGCCCAAAACTGGGGGCGTCAAGAGGGAAAATCCGCGATAACTCCCGAAAACACTGGAGAATCTGCGTATCGACGGGGGTTGGCCAAAAAAAACGGCTCCCGCAGCGATGTCCGCGGGAGCCGAAATACCGGTTTCGAGGTCGTCACCCAGGGGGCGACAGACGATCAAATCGCCTTGTTAGTGTGCCAAAGGGCGATCGTCTCCGACCTCGTCTGCGTCTGTGCCAGGAACTGCCGTTGCCGCCTGCCGGGAGTTTTCATCCCACTCAACAGGCTCCGGTTTACGGACAAGCGCATGCTTCAAAACCTCGCCGACGCGGGCGCACGGAATGATCTCAAGCTTCTCCTTCACTTCATCGGAGATCTCAGCAAGGTCTTTTACGTTTTCATCGGGAATGAGGACAGTCTTCATACCCCCGCGCAATGCCGCGAGCAGCTTCTCCTTCAAGCCTCCGATTGGCAATACGCGTCCACGCAGCGTGATCTCTCCGGTCATGGCAACGTCCTTACGGACGGGGATCTGAGTCAGCACCGAGACAATGGCCGTAACCATCGCCACGCCGGCCGACGGACCGTCCTTTGGTGTGGCACCTTCGGGAACGTGTACGTGGATGTCATTTGTCTCGAAGGTTGGCGGCGTGATGCCAAATTCGATCGAACGGGATCGCACGTAAGCATTGGCGGCCTGGATCAATTCCTTCATGACATCACGAAGGTTGCCGGTGACGCTCATCTTACCCTTGCCGGGCATTTTGATGCCTTCGATCGTCAACAGCTCGCCGCCGACTTCCGTCCAGGCGAGGCCGGTGACGATACCGATCTGATCCTCCAGTTCCGCTTCTCCATAGCGGTACTTCCAGACACCGAGATAATCAGCAACGTTCTCGTTGGAGACCGTTATTGATGTCTTCGACGACGTCAGGATCTCTTTGACGGCCTTACGCGCCAGTTTGGCAAGTTCGCGTTCCAGGGAACGCACACCTGCTTCGCGCGTGTAACGTTGGATCATTTCGACGATCGCACTGTCTTGGACTTCCCATTCGCCTTCTTCTAGACCGTGCGATTGACGCTGAACCGGCAGCAAGTGCCGCTTTGCGATCTCCAGCTTTTCATCCTCTGTGTACCCAGCAATGCGAATGATCTCCATGCGATCAAGCAGAGCGGGAGGGATGTTGAGCGTATTTGCCGTCGTCACGAACATGACGTTCGACAGGTCGTAATCGACTTCGAGGTAATGGTCGTTGAAGGTCGCGTTCTGCTCGGGATCGAGGACCTCAAGCAGCGCCGCTGCCGGATCGCCACGGAAGTCCGAACCCATCTTGTCAATCTCGTCAAGCAGGAACAGCGGGTTGTTCTTCTTACCCTTGCGCATCGACTGAATGACCTTGCCCGGCATCGAACCGATATAGGTCCGCCGATGGCCGCGGATCTCCGCTTCATCGCGCACGCCTCCGAGGCTCATGCGCACGAACTCGCGGCCGGTCGAATTGGCGATCGACTTGCCAAGCGACGTCTTACCGACGCCTGGAGGTCCAACGAGGCAGAGGATCGGTCCCCTGAGCTTGTTGGTCCTGTTTTGGACGGCGAGGTACTCAAGGATACGTTCCTTGACCTTCTCGAGTCCGTAGTGCTCGTTATCGAGAATGTTCTCGGCCTCGGCGAGGTCTTTCTTGACCTTGCCCTTAACGCCCCACGGTATCGACAGCAGCCAGTCGAGATAGTTGCGCACGACGGTGGCTTCGGCCGACATCGGGCTCATCTGCTTTAGCTTTTTGAGTTCGGCAAGGGCCTTGTCGCGAGCCTCTTTGGACAGCTTGGTGGATTCGATCTTTTCCTCGAACTCGGCGATGTCGTCACGGTCGTCGGTGTCACCAAGCTCCTTCTGAATGGCCTTCATTTGCTCATTCAGATAGTACTCGCGCTGCGTCTTCTCCATCTGGCGTTTCACACGCGAGCGGATCTTCTTCTCCACTTGGAGAACTGAAATCTCGCTCTCCATCAGCGTGTAGACACGCTCCAGCCGCTCCGAGATCGTTGTGACCTCGAGGATCTCCTGCTTGTCGGCGATCTTAATGGCCAAGTGCGAGGCGATGGTATCGGCGAGTTTCGAGTAGTCTTCGATCTGGGAAATGGTTCCCAGCACCTCAGGCGAAATCTTCTTGTTGAGCTTCACGTAGTGCTCGAACTGGGATCCTGCCGAGCGAGCGAGAGCTTCAATCTCTTCTTCTGCACCGAGTTCCTCGTCGACGCGCTCGACATGCGCCTCGTAGTACTCCTCGTTGTCGGTGAACTTCTGAATGCGCGCACGCGAGGTGCCTTCGACCAGCACTTTGACCGTGCCGTCGGGAAGTTTCAGAAGCTGCAGCACGGATGCCAGCGTGCCGACGTTGTAGATTGCATCCTCGTCGGGATCGTCGTCGCCAGCATTCTTCTGCGCGGCAAGCAGGATATGCTTGTCCGTGCGCATGACTTCTTCAAGTGCGTTGATGGATTTCTCACGCCCGACAAAGAGCGGCACGATCATGTAGGGAAAGACGACGATGTCGCGCAGCGGCAGGACTGGAAACAGCTCCGAACCGCCCGTTTCGCCTTTCGGTGTCAGCTTATTGCTCATGGTCCGCCCATTCTCCATTGGAATTGCGTGGGGGCACGCAAGTTGGGTTTAGCGCGATCTACCCGCAATCTTGACCGCCATAGGTGCCCCTCAACTGGAGGCAGCACCAAAACGTCTTCAGGCAAATCGCGTTCGCGTTGTCGCATTACCTTCTACGAGCCAGTATCGCTTACGACGCAGCCGCAGGACCAGATGATTACGCGGATCAGCGCGCGGCGATCCCATTTGTAACTGTGAAGCGGTGCGAAAGGCAAAGCGGCAAGTGCAGCCCTCCTTAAATGGGGTGCGATTTAGCAACATCAATATTCGGGCCGTAAAGGGGCCAAACGGCCCCCGCAATTTGTATTTTATTGCTGGCGACTGGCTTAGGAAGCCGTTGTCCCGGCCTCTTCAACACGCTCCGTGTAAATGCGGAGTGGGCGTGCGCCACCATCAACGACCTCTGGACCGATGACCACTTCTTCCACACCTTTTAGGCTGGGGAGATCGAACATCGTGTCGAGTAGGATGCCTTCCATGATCGAACGAAGGCCGCGAGCGCCTGTCTTACGCTGGATCCCTTTGCGGGCAATCGAACGTAGCGCTTCGTTGGTGATCGTCAGCTTGACGTCTTCCATCTCAAAAAGACGTTGATACTGTTTCACCAGCGCGTTCTTCGGCTCGGACAGGATGCGCACGAGGGCGACTTCATCGAGGTCTTCAAGTGTTGCGATGACGGGTAGGCGGCCGATGAATTCAGGGATCAATCCGAATTTGAGCAAATCCTCGGGCTCGACCTCGCGAAGAACCTCGCCCGTGCGGCGTTCTTCGGGTCCACGGATATCCGCGCCGAAGCCGATGGACGTTCCCTTACCGCGTCCCGAGATGATCTTCTCGAGGCCAGCAAAGGCACCACCGCAGATAAACAAAATATTGGTTGTGTCGACCTGCAGGAACTCTTGCTGAGGATGCTTGCGACCACCCTGCGGCGGAACCGACGCAACGGTACCTTCCATGATCTTAAGCAGCGCTTGCTGGACCCCTTCGCCCGAAACGTCGCGCGTGATCGACGGGTTGTCGGATTTGCGCGAAATCTTGTCGACTTCGTCGATATAGACGATGCCGCGCTGCGCACGCTCAACATTGTAGTCGGCGTTTTGCAAGAGCTTCAAAATGATGTTCTCGACATCCTCACCGACATAGCCGGCCTCGGTCAGGGTCGTCGCATCGGCCATTGTGAAGGGCACATCGAGAATGCGAGCCAGAGTCTGGGCCAGTAGCGTCTTACCGCAACCGGTTGGACCGACCAGCAAGATGTTCGACTTGGCGAGTTCGACGTCATTACTCTTGGAGGAGTGATTGAGGCGCTTGTAGTGGTTATGGACCGCCACCGACAGCACGCGCTTGGCGTGCGCCTGACCGATCACGTACCCGTCCAGAACAGAACAGATCTCGTCGGGAGTCGGAACGCCATCGCGCGACTTGACGAGCGTGTTCTTGTTCTCCTCCCTTATAATATCCATGCATAGCTCGACGCATTCATCGCAGATGAATACCGTCGGCCCCGCAATCAGCTTGCGAACCTCGTGCTGGCTCTTTCCGCAGAAAGAGCAGTACAGGGTGTTTTTTTCGTTCGCCATTCTGTCGTCTCACCCGTTGTCGAAAGTTCTATCATCGGAAAATAGGCTCAACTAACCGGTGATGTACGGCCCGGCATTGCTATCAAAGCGCGACCAATTTTGGAGGCTTACTCCGGTACGGTCGATCTCAGCACGCCAGAGCACCGCAAATCAAGATTGGTTTGAGCTTTCCGCATAACCCTTCGTGGATCAATCAACTCACCGTCAAACACGTGTGACGAATAGGCCCTAGTGTAACCAATTTGTGACTTTTGTCAGGCCTTGAATACAAAACCTACACGATAACTCGACCGACGGCGCAACTGCGTCGCAGAAACGTTACCAGGATACTACCGTCGGCACTAGCTCAGGGCGGAGTTTGTTCAGAGCCGCCGCCGCTAAGTCCTTGAGTACATTATCGCTGAGCTACACCTATTCGGAGGCTGGTGTCACTCGGCATCTTTACCCGATTTGCTTTCATCGGAGGAACCGATATTGACGTCGCTGCGCTTCGCCAAAACCCGATCGATGAGACCGAATTCCTTCGCCTGCTCAGCTGTCATGAAGTAATCACGGTCCAGCGTTCGCTCAACCGTTTCATATTTTTGGTTGGTATGACTGACATAAACTTCATTTAGACGCCGCTTCATCTTGATGATGTCTTCGGCATGGCGTTCGATATCAGATGCTTGACCCGAGAAGCCGCCGGAAGGCTGATGAACCATCACACGAGCATTTGGCAGCGCGTAACGCATGCCTTGTGCGCCGGCGCACAACAGCAAGGAACCCATCGAAGCGGCCTGGCCGATGCACAGCGTCGCGATCTTCGGTTTGATGAACTGCATCGTATCGTAAATCGCCATGCCAGCGGTCACTACGCCGCCAGGCGAGTTGATGTACATGGATATCTCTTTGTCCGGATTGTCAGCCTCGCAATAAAGAAGCTGCATGCAGATCGAAGTGGCCATGTGGTCTTCGATCACTCCGGTGACGAAGACGATGCGTTCTTTGAGCAGTCGCGAGGGAAGATCATAACCCGTCTTATCGCCGGCTTCCCGCTCGACGACCATGGGGAAGAAGCCTGCGGTCAGGGTGTTCATTGGTAGTTCCATTTGTTTCATAGCTCCCGATTTCTTGTCACTTGGTCGGCCTTGAAATCATAGCGCGCTTTCTACCCAGCCAGTTCCGGGGGAGGCGCGCCATCTGGCCGATCAGGCCGCCGCGCCACCGTCGTCGTCTTGCTCTTCCAGTGCTTTTTGCAGTTCTTCTTTCGTGACCTTGCGCTCGGTGGGTTTGGCCAATTCAAGAATAAAATCAACGACCTTTTCTTCAAAGATTGGGGCTCTGAGTTCAGCCACCGCACCGGCATTCTTTTGATAGTATTCGTAAACGAACTTTTCTTGGCCGGGGAACTCACGAACCTTTTCCATCAAGGCCTTGCGCAGCTCGTCTTCGTTGACCTCGATCTTGTTGCGTTCGCCGATTTCACCGATCACCAGGCCGAGCCGCACGCGCCGCTCAGCGATCCCACGGTATTCCTCGCGGGCTTCTTCTTCGGTTTCG
The DNA here is from genome assembly GCA_963753045.1 of uncultured Alphaproteobacteria bacterium. GTDB lineage: Bacteria > Pseudomonadota > Alphaproteobacteria > Rhizobiales > Hyphomicrobiaceae > Filomicrobium. The sequence continues at coordinate 829,626 of CAVWAT010000006.1, read as the reverse complement.
TCCTTGTCTTCCCAGGTCTCTTTGGAGCGCTCCATGGCGTCGGTCACCTGCTTCCATAGCTCCTCGAACTCCCGGTCGACGAGCGTGGGGGGTAGGTCGAAGCCGTGGACTTTCTCCAGCTCATCGAGAAGTTCACGCTTGAGTTTGGTGCGTGCAGCCTGTGCGTACTCATCGGCAATGCGCTGTGTGAACAGTTCTTTTAGCTTGTCGGCACTTTCAAGCCCGAGAGACTGAGCGAAGGCGTCGTCGGCTTCCGGACGCCTAGCGACAGAGACGGCTTTGACCTTGGTGTCGAAGCTTGCTGGTTTGCCGCGCAGATGCTCTGCACCATAATCGTCCGGGAACGTCACCTCGACAACGAGTTCATCATCGGCCTTGGCCCCGAGGAGTTGTTCCTCGAAGCCCGGGATGAACTGCCCTTGCCCGAGAACGATATCAATTCCTTCGGCGCTACCACCTTCGAAGATTTCGCCGTCGACCTTGCCAACAAAATCGATCGTCAGTTGGTCCTTGTCCTGCGCCGCGCGGCCCTCTTCTGCTTCGTAGTTCAGGTTGTTATCGATGAGCTTTTCAATCGCTTCGTCGCGGTCTTTCGCGCCGACATCGACGACCAGCCGTTCCAGTTGCAACTTGGCGAAGTCGGTCAGCTCGATATCGGGCAGAATCTCGAAGGAAATGGAGTAGGCCAAGTCGTCTTGACCATTGAGGATGCGGTCAATCTTCTCGGGGTCCTCAGGCAAGACGATATCGGGTTGGAGGGCTGGACGCTCCTTGCGTTCTTCAATGGCCTTACTGCTTGTTTCCTTCACGGCATCGTTCAGGATCTCCAGCATGACAGATTTGCCGTAGATCTTCTTGATGTGGTTAACGGGAACCTTGCCCTTGCGGAAGCCTTTGAGCTGAACGGTGTCTTTGATTTGATTAAGGCGGTCCTGAAACCGTTCATTCAGGTCCCCAGAGGCAACAACCACCTCGAGCTCGCGTTTCAGTCCTTGCGAATTGACTTCCCTGATCTGCATTAGCCTCAACCTATTGAGCTATTTGTTAGCTTCCAATTGTGTTCGCCCGGATCGCTCGCGGCATGCCTTACTCCGGGGCCGGCAGTTGCCGGACGCATTTTGCCTGCGCAGTAATAGTGGTGCGGGCGGAGGGACTCGAACCCCCACAGCTAAGCCACCAGAACCTAAATCTGGCGTGTCTACCAATTCCACCACGCCCGCGGCCGGGTCGCCGAAGCGGCGTGCTTATCACGATGCGCCGCGCAATGCATCCACCTTTCGGGACGACTGGCGTACACCGATTTGCTGAAGAACGAGAGGCTTCCGAAGCCAAGCGTCTCGTCTGAGACGCCCATATATCGGTCGTAGCTCAAGAAGATCAATGGGGTTGCGGTGGTGAGCATCCAAACAAAAACGGACCGAGCCGCTGATGCGAACCTGATCCATGCTCGTGGCTACGTGTTAATTAGCGCTGCTGCCTACTTCAAACCCGCGTATTCGCAGCAGCTTGAGCTCTGGCCGAAGTGGTAGCGAAGGCCGATCTTAAACTCATGAGCGGCGATGTCGTCCAGATCAACTTGCGGGTTAACGAAGCCGGCATTATCAACCCGGCCCGATTTGGCATCGCCCATGTTGATGTAGCGATAGCCGAAGTCGAGGATCGCGCGGTCAGAGACCTGATAGGCGAGGCCGGCCATTAACGACCAAGCAAATGACAGCGTTTCGTCACCCTCGATGCGGTTGATCAGATTGGGGTTTTCCGTGAAGTAAACCTCATCGACGATGTGATAGGCCGCGCCGACGCCAGCACCCACATAGGGCACGAAGCCGCGAAACTTTCCAATATCGTAGTACGCGTTAAACATGAGCGTGTAGCTCTTGAGAGAAGTGTGCAGCGGATCGTCGATGTCCTGACCAGGGGTACCGACCGGTTCACCCACTAGCGTGCCGTTGTAGATCGGCGGAACGCCGGTAATATCGCGATCTCCGCGGAAGCCGAAAAGGACATCAGCACGCAGACTCCGCGGACCGGAGCCGCAACCAGCGCCGACTTCGGCAAGCCAGGTATTATCCATTGAGACTTGCTGAACGTTGTCGCCGGCGAACCGATAGCTGATCTCGTCCGCATCGATGACGCGGTTGGTGTTATCGTCGCCTTGGAAAACCTCATTGAAAACGCCCCAACGGACCGATGGATCGCTGGAGACCGAATAGCCGACATCAGCGCGGAAATAGCAGCTGCCTGCCGTCGCGTGCACGCGCGGGAGTGGTGCAACATAGCTCTCCTTCAGCGATCCACCGAGATCGGCTGCTGATGCCGACGTCGCAAAGATCGCAGCAAGCGTCATGGCCGCGAAAGCTAGTGACGACTTCATTTGATTGTTCATCGCCATGTAATCCCCTCTCAGTCAGGCTCCAGCTCTCTGAACACCTGCAGGCTTGTGATTTGCATTCGAAGGTAGGATCGCGTGGTTAATCGCCAGTTAAGTTACGTCTCAATACGGACGATTTTGCTAAGCCGTCGCTGCGCGGCGTGAAGACGGAGCCAGAAGAGAACCAAAAAGCGTCGACGGCCCCATGTTGCGGGTGGCATAAGCAGCGATTAGGTTAAGTGCCTCCTAGCCGGGGATAACATCCGGCATTCAGCGCCACTGTGGAGGCTTCCCGTGCAGATCAAGGATAGTGTGGTCGAGGCCGTCGGCAGGACGCCGCTTATCAAATTGAAGCGCGCCTCAGAAATAACGGGCTGCACCATTCTCGGTAAGGCGGAATTCATGAATCCGGGCCAGTCGGTGAAGGACCGCGCGGCACTGTTCATCATCGGCGACGCCGTCAAGAAGGGGACCTTGAGACCCGGCGGGACGATCGTCGAAGGCACTGCGGGAAACACGGGCATTGGCATTACTGTCCTGGCGAATGCTCTCGGATACCGGTCGGTGATCGTGATTCCGGAGACGCAAAGCCAAGAAAAGAAGGACACCTTGCGGCTGCTTGGCGCACAGCTCGTTGAGGTTCCAGCCCTGCCCTACCGTAATCCCAACAACTACGTGAAGTACTCGGCACGGCTTGCGGCCGCCTTGAATGACACAGAACCGGCCGGCGCCATCTGGGCCAACCAGTTCGACAACGTTGCCAATCGCCAATCGCACATAGAGACGACGGCTGAAGAAATCTGGACAGATACGGACGGCGGCGTCGATGGTTTTATTTGCGCGGTCGGATCCGGCGGCACGCTGGGTGGCGTTTCGATGGGACTCAAGGCCAAAAAACCAGGCGTTACCATAGGCATCGCCGATCCGCCTGGCGCTGCGTTGTATAGCTACTACACGACGGGTGTACTGAAATCCGAGGGCTCCTCGATCACCGAAGGCATCGGACAGGGACGGATCACGGCCAATTTGGAAGACGTCGTCGTTGATCGGGCCTACCGCATTCCGGATGCCGAGGCCGTTGCACAAACCTTCCAACTCCTCAGCGAGGAGGGGCTTTGCATGGGGCCATCGTCGGGTGTCAACGTGGCTGGCGCGATCCGCCTTGCGCAGGACCTCGGTCCCGGAAAGACGATAGTGACAATCCTTTGCGATTACGGCACGAGGTATCAATCGAAGCTTTTCAATCCTGCATTCCTGCGCGAGAAGGGCCTGCCTACACCAGCCTGGATGGAAGGCAGCGGACCAGTGCTACCGGCAGTGTTCTCTGAGACGGACGCCTCTTGAAACGGCGCACCAATCTCAAATCAACGCCGACCTCGAACAAGAGTTTTGGGAGGATATGAACAGTGACAATGACGGGCCGTGAACCGATCGTAGAGACCGCTTGGCTAGCCAACCGCCTGTCGGCTCCAGATCTCGCCGTCCTTGATGCCTCCTGGCATTTGCCGACGATGAATTGGGATGCCGGTCGGGAGTTTCTTGCTGAACACATCCCCGGCGCCCAGTTTTTCAATATCGACGAACTCTGCGAGGAAACAAGCGACCTGCCACACATGCTGCCCTCTACCGTCAGATTCGCGAGCCGCATGAAGGAGATGGGGATCGGTGATGGCGTGCGCGTTGTGATCTATGATTTCGCAGGCCTCTTTTCGGCTGCGCGTGCGTGGTGGACGTTCCGGGCCATGGGACACAATGACGTTGTGGTTTTGAATGGCGGGCTGCCCAAGTGGAGGGCGGAAGGGCGTGCGCTTGAAGATGGACGTGCCAGACAACGCGCGCGCACTCATTTCACGCCACGCTTCAACGCCGCGTTGGTTGCCGATCTTGACGATGTCAAAGGCTATGTCGCGTCGGGTAGCACGCAGATCGTCGACGCCCGCCCCGTCGCGCGGTTCCGAGGTGAGGAAGCCGAACCTCGGCCTGGTTTACGCATGGGGCACATGCCCGGAGCCAAAAACCTACCTCACTCGAGGCTGATTAATCCAGACGGCACGCTGAAATCCAAGTCGGAGATCCAAGAAGCGTTCGCCAACGCCGATGTCGACACGATGGTGCCGATGATGACCACATGCGGCTCCGGCGTCACGGCGAGCATCTTAGCGCTTGCGCTGGCGGCGATCGGCCAACCAGACGTCAGTGTTTATGACGGCAGCTGGGCGGAATGGGGCCAGAACAACGGGCTTCCCGTGGTCGCGGAGGGCTAGCACGCGGCTTAATCCCAGGGGTAGGCTGGACGATGATCGAGCGGCGTCGGCTCTAATTCCTTGTTGGTTTTTCCGGCCGCCGCCGGATCAAGCCGATGCACCATCAGATAGAGCTCGCGGGTTAACTCCAAGCGGTTTTTTACTCCGACGAGTTGTTCGAACGGTGTCACTCCACCGACGTAAACATTGAACGTCGAACCCGGCATGTTGCGGAACTCAGAAACCAGAAGCGACAGTCTCAGGGTTAGCGAGACGCGGCTGATGGCGTGAAACAGGGCACTGTTTTGGCCTTCGAAGAAGATCGGCAGGACCGAGGCCTTCTCAAGCTGAACCAGGCGCGCGGTGAATGTCTTCCACGGCAACTCTTCAGCCTTGCCGAAGGGATTTGGGGCGGTGGCAACACCTCCGGCAGGGAAAATGACGATCGTTACCCCCTCCTTCAGTAATCGACGCGCTTCCGCCCGCGAGCAGAGATTTATCTCGATTGCCTCGCGCGTGTCGGAAAAATCGATCGGAAGCGCATAGGGGCGGACCTCGGGCACACGCAAAAGGTCATTGTTGATCAGCACGCGGTAGGGCCGACCAAGCTGTTCTGCGAGTGCTAGGGCTGCAACACCATCACCGATTCCGAAGGGATGATTGGCGATCATAACCAGCCCGGGATTATCGGGACACTTTGGCGGCCACGGTACCTTCGAGTGAATTTTCAAATTGACGTCGATCAGGTTCAGACCGTCGCCCATCATATGTGGAGATTTGCCGACATATTCCGCGCGCCATTGGCGGTACAGCGGCAGGATCTTGCGGCGGCCGGAAACATCCTCGATCGCGCCGATTAGCCACCTCTTCCAAGAGGGATCCGTGGGCGTCACAAAGCTCAGTTCACGCATTGCTGGAGGAAGCCCCGAAAAACCGCCCGCGCCTGTGCCGATTCTCGCTGTTTCGCAGAGAGGTAGCCGGTCATGCAGCAAAAGCAAATGGCGCGCGGGCAACATTTCCCCCGAAAAACGCGCAACTCCATCATAGCTTGTTGCATGAACCGGCTCCGAATTGCAGCTGGGCGCCTGTGACGGCGCTCAGCTTGTGAGGGTGGACTAGCCCTGGTCTGGTGAGGCTTGTGCCGACGGCTCGGCGGGAGCCGCTGGCTCGGCCGGTACTGCAGGGGCTGACTGCTCCGTCTCCACGATCCGCTTCAAGCTAGCAAGACCAGTCTCGTATTCCTTGCCGATCATCTCATCCATATTGAGACCCATCACCAGCATGATCGCGCGTTCGACAAAGCCCTGCTCCCCTTCGAGGCTCCAGCTGACCTTGGTGCCATCGCCTTCTTGTTCAAACTTGAAGCCGACATCGCTCGCACCTTTCATCGGCCGTTCGAAATCCAGCTTAATGGCGATCTTCTGCGTTGGATCGCTTTCAACGATGCTCATTTGGCCTTTGCCCACATCGTCGTTGCCGTCCCATTTGAAGATCGATCCCTTGCCTTCCGCGGGACCCTCGTATGCTGTTTTCGCTTTGGGATCCCGCTTCGCCCAGGGTGACCAGTCTTCCCACTTCTTGAAGCTGTTGACGTGGGCGAAAACGGCTTCTGGCGATCCTGCTATTGTCGCCGATCGCTCAACCGAATACTGGCCCGGTAGAAACGCGACGTAAGCCGCGAAAGCGAGAATCGCGACGATTAATATGAGTAGGATTTTCTTGATCATGGCAGGCCTCCTGGTTTGTGTGCCCGCCGACCTCACATACTCCATCGGCGTTAGTGTGACCGCACCGCGATTCGAGCGCCGCTGCTACCCTGTGACCCCGGGAACGGGGAACACTTCATGCCCGATTGAGTCTCCGCGCATCGCTCACATGCTGACGCGAAAACAACAGGAGACTTCACACCATCAAAACGATTTTCAAGACGATTACTGTCATCGCTCTGATTGCCGGCGTGGCGGCTGGCGGCACGTTCGGCACGGCGCAGGCAACGCCATACTCCGATGGCTATGGATCATGCAGCGGTGTGTTCAAGGGCGACTGAGTGCTGTGAAAATGAGGGGCTGTGGAGGCGGTCGGCCTATTGGCTGGCCGCCCTTATTTACCGGCTCGCGACAGGTTGCCGCGCCCACTCTCCGCACTTCGATTAACGGCTGGATATCAGCTTGGATACGCAGCGGGACACAACAAAAAGCGGCGGCTAAACAACCCCGGCGCGCAGCATGTCATGGACATGCACGATGCCGGCGGGCTTGCCCTTGTCGACAACAAACAGAGCGGTAATACGACTGGCGTTCATCATCTCCAGCGCGGCTGAAGCAAGAGTTGCGGGTGTGACGGACTTCGGCTTATTGGTCATCACCTGACTGGTTTTCGACTTGAGCAGCTGATCGCCCATGTGCCTGCGCAAGTCACCGTCTGTGATGACGCCGACGAGCTTGCCTTTCTTGTCGACGATGCCAAGGCAGCCGAATGCTCTTTGGGTCATAGTCACCAAGGCCGATGTCATGTCCTCGTCGTAGCGAGCAATCGGCATGTCGTCGCCCCGGTGCATTAAGTCGGAAACGTATTTCAGGGATGCGCCGAGCGAGCCACCCGGGTGGAACACCTTGAAATCATGCGCGGTAAAGCCCTTGGTTTCGAGAAGGGCGATGGCCAGACAATCGCCAATCGCCAGCTGCATCGTCGTTGACGTCGTTGGGGCGAGACCGTGCGGGCAAGCCTCTTTGGACCGCGGCAGTTCAAGACAAACATTCGCCTGCGAGCCCAGCGCCGACCGCTTGCGCGAAGTCAAGGCGACGAGCGGCACGGAAAACCGCCTGGAAAAGGCGATGATATTCGACAGCTCCACCGACTCGCCTGACCAGGAGATGGCGAGGATCACGTCGTCCCGCGTGATCATACCGAGGTCACCGTGAGAGGCTTCGCTCGGATGCACGAAAAACGCCGGCGTTCCTGTGGAAGCGAACGTCGCTGCAATTTTTTGACCGATATGGCCGCTTTTGCCGATGCCGCTCACTATGACGCGTCCGCGGGCTTGGGCCACCGTTTGAACGGCGTCTGCGAAGGGGGCCCCGAGACCGTTGGCCAGCGCCTCACGCAATTCACTCAGGCCAGCGCTTTCCAATTTCAACGTGCGCTGGGCGGCTTCAAGCGCGGCAGAACGCATTTTACTGCGGTTCTTGCTGGCGGTTTTTCTGGGCTTCGCGGCGACAATCTTGCCTTTGGCAGCACTTGGTGATTTGCGTCGAGCCGGCAAGCTGGATTCACTGACCCGGCTGACGGCCTTACCTTTTCCACCCTCGATCGCTCTTAAGTTAGCTCTGCGTTCGGCCATTTCATCCCCCGGCACCATCGCATTCTATATGCACGGTAAAATTACCCGCCCAGCTCCCGCGCTGGACTTGTGTAGCAAATACGGGCCGTAGCGCAAATCGCTTCTGCTCAATCACAAACACCTTTTGCTCCGGCCAACGAGCCCGCGGAAGCCGCAGACGGGTAAATCCGTCAAAGTCTGCTTAATCTGGTTCACCTAGCTTCGGGACGCCTTTTCTTTGGTACACTGCATTGTTGAGGGCAGGCGAATCGTTGAAAGGACCCGATAGTCGTGGCTGGCAGCAAGGCATTCTGGCGAGGCTGCGGTGCTGGCCTTGCACTTGCGATCACATTTGCCTGTGCCAGTGTCCAAAGCTCCAAAGCACAAACTCCATCGCGTTCCTCACCGGATGCCAGTCTCACCGGCGCAGCTCAAAGGGGACAGCAGCCGCAACCTCAACTGCGTGCCAACCACCTCGATACCGCCGCAGTGAAACCGTCGACGGCAGGGCCTCGCGACGGCGATCTAGTTGCCACGTATACGCCACCGGACCTGCGCGACGGCCTCCTTACCCAATCCGATCCGCTAGTTGTGGAGGATGGTCTAGATCCAACCAACACGGAACATCGGCCCCCGAGCGAGCAGGGCCAACTCACCTTTCCAGCGGGCCTGCTTGCACCGCCGGATGGTGATGCGCTACTTTTCCAGATCGACGAAATCCGGCCCCTCAATCCCGCTCTCAACAGGCGCCCCGCCCGATTTGCGACATTGGAGCCATACGACCCTATCGGCATTAAAATAGTGACGTTTGTCCTGTTTCCTGAAGCCGAAATCGCTGGATTACGCGCCTCCAACGTATTCGCCAGTCCCGACGGGCAATCCTACGCCACCCTCGAGTTTGTCCCACAGCTGCGCCTGGTCTCGAACTGGTCGCGTCACGCCTTGGAGTTCCTGGGTTTTGGAAACCTGAGCAACTATCGCCGTTTCGGCAGCGAAAACTACCGCGGTTTTTGGGTGGGGTCACGCGGGCGGCTCGACATCACGCGGCACACAAACCTACAAGCTGCCGTTCGCCGGGAGCGCACCCAGGAGGACCGCTCGGCCGTCGATGCCTCGCAGGCTGGCCCACACGACAGCGTCAAAACCGATCTGATTGCAGGCTCTTTCAACCACCGCTTTTACCGGCTTTCAATACAGTTGAGCGGTGGGCTGAGCGATAACGACTACTCGGCAGCAAGCTCCACCAGTGGCCTTGGCGGGGCAGTACCGTCGACGGCGGACCGGGACTATGCGGAACGGACCGCGGCGGTAAGGGCGACATGGGAGTTCAAGCCAACATTTCGGGTCTTTGGCGAGTACGGGGGCAACGACCGCAACTTTGACGTCGCATCCAGTACCGATGGCCTATCTCGTGATTCCTAAGGGCCAACGCATTCGCGCGGGGGTTTCGTTTGGCGAAGCAAGCCAGATCGTACCCTGCGAATTCAGTATCGACTACGGCTCAAAAGACCTTGAAGACAGCCGCCTTGCCGACGCAGACGGCTTCATCATCGATGCCAATCTCGCTTGGCGCATAAACGGCGTGACGTCGCTGTCATTCACCGCGGCTTCTAATGTCACACCCGTCATCCAGACGGCTGGCTCGGGAGCGGTTCTTCAGCGGGGCGACGGCGTGGAAGCACGGCGTGCCTTTCGGCGGAACTTGATTGGCAGCGCTGGGCGCGAGCACTTCTTGAGCCGGGAAGCAGTTGTCTTCAGGCGCTATGAGCGGACGTTGTTCCGGTCAGATTTCCCGCTCAGCGACTACGAGGGTGATGAGATCCGGGTCGGGTTCCGCTTGCGGCGTTGAATGCCCTGTTGACTCGGCCCTGCAGGCCACTCGATAACCGCGGGCCATGAACGCAAAACCCCCATCTTCCGACAAATTCAGCTTCGAACTCGTCGCCACCGATGCAGCCGCCCGCCTCGGCAAGATCAGCACGCCGCGCGGCACTATTCGCACGCCCGCCTTCATGCCCGTCGGGACCGCGGCCACGGTGAAAGCACTCTACCCTGAACAGGTACGGGAAGCGGGGGCCGATATCATCCTCGGCAACGCCTACCATTTGATGCTGCGGCCCGGCGGCGAGCGCATCAACCGGCTAGGGGGGTTGCACCAGTTCATGCGCTGGCCAAGGCCCATCCTAACGGATTCCGGCGGGTTTCAGGTGATGAGCCTTGCCGCCAAGCGAAAGATCACCGAAGAGGGCGCGGCATTCGCATCGCACATCGACGGCTCGCACCACATGCTGAGCCCGGAGCGGTCAATCGAGATCCAGTGCTTGTTGGGCGCCGACATTCAAATGCAGCTTGATGAGTGCATTGAGTTGCCGGCACATCGAGACGAGGTTTGCCGTGCAATGGAGTTGTCATTGCGTTGGGCGGAACGCTCCCAACGCGCCTTCGAAGCACAGCGGAATTCGGGCCTAGCAAACGAAGGTCAGGCACTATTCGCGATCGTGCAGGGCGGGACCGATGAGGCGCTGCGCCGTCGCTCGGCCGGTGCGCTGGTGGCCATGGACTTCCCGGGATACGCCCTCGGTGGCCTTGCCGTTGGTGAGGGTCAGGAGGCCATGTTGCGCACACTTGAAGCGACAGTCCCGTTGTTACCTGCGCAGAAACCGCACTACCTAATGGGGGTCGGCACGCCCGACGACCTGATCGAGTCGGTGGCGCGCGGCATCGATATGTTCGATTGCGTGCTGCCAACCCGCAATGGCCGGCACGGCGTCGCCTTTACCTGGTCAGGCCGGATCAATCTGAAAAACGCTTGCCATGCCGAGAACCCTGCGCCGCTTGATCCGATGAGTTCGTGTCCAGCCGCGCGCGATTATTCCCGCGCCTATCTGCATCACCTGATCAAGGCTGGCGAGATGCTTGGCTCGATGATGGTTTCATGGATTAACGTCGCCTTTTACCAAGACCTGATGGCGGCCATGCGCGAGGCAATCGCCGATGGCCGTTTCGCTGAGTGGGCGCAGGAAACCAAGGCGCGATTGTCGGCGGGGGCGTAATCCAAGAACGGGTCTGACGCGCTCTAGCTTGCCGACGATTTCACAACGTGCTCGCGGTGAAACAGATAGATTCCCGAAGCAACAACAACGGTCGATCCGACGAATGTCCATACATCGGGCACATCATCGAAGACGATGTAACCCAGCGCAGCCATGCTTACGATTTGCATGTAGATGAAGGGCGTAACGATTCCTGCCGGTGCGAGCCGGTAAGCCAGAATAAACAAATAGTGTCCGGCCCCGCCGAATACCCCAAGCGACAACAACAGCCCCCAGGTCGTGACCGGCAAATCCCATCGCCAGTCGGCGGCGGCAAACGGGATTCCCAGAAGTGTGCCGGCAAAAATCGACATAAACAGCGTTACAAGCGGCGGATCATCCCCGGCGATGTGGCGCGTGATCAGTGCGAAGGCGACGTAGGCGGCCATTGCAGCAAAGGAATAGAGGAGTGCCGGGTGCACTTCGGCGACGCCCGGCCGCACGGCGATTAAGATTCCGGCAAAGCCCGCCAGAATCGCCATGAAACGCCGGACACCGACCCACTCACCCTGAAGCGGCCCTGCAAGCAGCGCCACCAACAGGGGTGAAAGGAACATGATCGTAACGGTTTGATCGAGCCGTAAGTACTGCAACGCAAGAAAGTTAAAGACAGTGGTGAGCGCCATCATTAAGGAGCGCACGGCCTGCCAAGCAGGGCGTCTGGTGCGAAACATATCGCCCAGGCTTAGTACGCCAGATGCTGGGACGAGCACCAAGAGCGCCACAAACTGGACCAGAAAGCGCAGCCAGATGATCTGTGCAACGGGGACACCGGAGACGGTTCCAAGGTATTTCGCCGATGTGTCTAAAAAAGAAAACAGGGTCACGGCGGCCAGCATCAGCACGATGGCCTTGGCGAGATCGCCTGTCGGCGTCAGCGCGGCGGCGAGCCTGCTTGTCGGCTGTGTCATCTGGTCCCACAGCGAAGGCTGGCATGAGGCGAATGCCACAGGGCCAGGGTGAATATTTAAGTAAGCTGCAGTTTGAACGAGATAAAGTGGCAACCCGCCTTGAAGTCCACTTCGCGGCGCGTTAGAAAGCCGGCTCGCCGCGCTGACAAAGTTTGGCGATTTTAGCATGACATGCTGTGTGGGCGGGTAGCTCAGTGGTAGAGCATCCGACTTTTAATCGGATGGTCGAGAGTTCGATCCTCTCCCCGCCTACCAAAACCCGCACGATAACAAAAGCTTAACAACCTTCTCCAAAGTTGAGTTTCCCACTATTCGCGATAGTTTCCCACCCGTTCCGTTTTGTTCACTCTTCACGCTGCGGACTGCCGACCAATCGTCGCGTGGGGTGAGTTTTCTATTCTGTTAAGAGATGTTTTATTGGGCGGATCACTAACTTCACAGCCTCAAGCGACGCATCAGACAATGTCCGGTTTCGAGGCCACATCAGGCGTCCCAGAGCAGCTATCGTCAGATGTCACCGTCTTCCGCTAATGGGATGGACCGGCTGCTCCCCTGAGCCAGCAGGTTAGTCTGCAAAGACTTTCACCTGCAAATGAAAGAGCACCATCCCATGCCCAAATCATCAAGCAAGACTCCAACTGAACTCTCCGTCGTCGGCGTCGACATTGGCAAGGATTTTTTTCACATCGTTGGCTTCGATCCGAACGGCAAGATCGTCCTGCGACGCAAGATCAAACGTCTCGCACTGATTGTGACGTTCGAGAAGCTGCCGCGCTGCATAGTTGGCATTGAGGCGTGCCTCAGCGCGCACTTTGTCAGTCGTACGCTGCGCAAATTGGATTTCGAGCCAAGGATCATTCCAGCTAAGTACACGAAGCCCTTCGTGAAGGGACAGAAGAACGACTACAACGATGCCGAAGGTATCGCCGAGGCGGCGCTGCGCTCGAACCTGAAACTCGTCAGCGAGAAGACCCAGGATCAGCTGGACTTGCAGGCGCTGCATCGCGTGCGCTCACGTCTGGTGTCTCGTCGCACCGCGACGATCAATCAGATCCGGGCTTTCCTGATCGAGCAAGGGATCACGGTACGCACTGGCGCACGTGCGTTGCGCAACTCGCTCTTCACTATCTTGAAGAACCGGAAAGACGCGATCTCACTAAGCATGACCGACATCATCGTCGGCCTCTACGAAGACTGGCTCTGGCTGGATGAACGGATCGAAAGCATCACGAGTGAAATCGAGAAGGTCAGCCTGACCGAGAGCAACTGCGAACGCCTGATGAGTGTTCCAGGGATCGGCCCGATGATATCAACAGCCACGGTCGCGGCCATCGGCACTGGCGAAGCTTTTGATCGTGGTCGTGACTTCGGCGCGTGGTTGGGACTGGTTCCACGTCAGTACAGCACGGGAGGCAAGGCAATCCTCGGGCGCATCTCGAAGCGCGGCAGCCGGTATCTGCGCACACTGTTTGTGCAGGCCGCCCAAATCATCCTGATGCGGCCCCACAACTGGGAGAAGTTCAGCTTCGGCGCCTGGCTCAAACAGGCGTCCGAGTGCATGCACAAGAACAAGCTTGCCGTCGCGCTTGCCAACAAGTTGGCGCGCATCACCTGGAGCATTCTGAGACATGAAAGGAAGTTCGACTTTCATCGGCTTACCGCGGCATCGATCTGATCGACCCTGCGGCACTTGAAGTTCGCGAATGAGATAACTGCATGGAACGGATCAAGAAACGCCCGCAAAGTCTGATGATCAAAGTGGCTGCTCGTCAGCCTGTCCGCTAATGAGACCAATGGCGCGTGCGTATTCCCATCAAGGCCAAGGCCCGCGAGCCGATCAAACAGGCCGGATAGATATCAGCGACTTCCGATCTCTTTGCACTAATCTCACTTGCGTCCTGCAGCCGGTCCATAGATTTGATCATTAAGCGGCACGTTCTTGTTGGATCCTTGGAAGCTCGCGACACAAGACCCCACCTGATAGGCCACTAGGCGCGACTCTTCGAGTGCACTCGTTCGAGAATGACCGAAGGTAATAAAAAAATCACTATCTGTTTGCTCTTGGATGCGATGGATGTTGCGATCGGAGCGACCAAAGACGTACGCGATATCGCCAGTTGGCCACATCGCATTTAAGGAACGTTTGATATGCCTCAAGCTTCTGGGGTCTTACCTTTCTTCATACTTACTGTTTTGGCAAGTATGGCCGCTTTATCGCCGCCGGCTTCGTCGCAGGACGTAAAAAAAAGACCGAAAGTTGAGGAGCTTCTGAAGTCAGGGTGGCAGATAGCTGGCTTTGCCAGTGCAGGCAATGGTCGCAATTCTTTCATGCTATTCAAGCATCCGAAAAACACCTATCTAGTACAGTGCGTCGCGGGTTATGACGTGACTCGGACGCCGCGGGAATTCGTGATTTGTTACACGCTACGTTGAGCGTGGTGTCCGACGAGAGGCTTCAGCCGCAGCGCATGATAAAAAATTTCTAGTTGCTTGATTGTGTCGGTGGACTCGCCTGAGTCTTTGCACCCCTGGCTCGGAACAGATAAGGGAACGACACGCGCGAGACGCAGCGGCTAGAACCACACTAGAGGCTGCTGAATGTCCGCTTCCTGGGCCTTAGCAACCGTCGGTTGGACGCGGACGCCCCACACCCGTAAGTTTCGTTTTGATCAAGCGGTCGCTCGGTAGGAGCATCGCCCCATAACCGCTGCACAAAAGGTTTCGCAAGCGACCGCGGATTGAAACAGGTCAGGCATTGGCGACCGCTTCGTAGACTCGCGGACACTATCGCTGCTGATGCTAGCTTTATCCTGTGAGGCGATGATTATCCTTGAGGTCAGCATCTTCGCCGTGCCGAACCACGTGTGCTTTCATAGCACAAGGCAACATTGCTCGACTCGGGCAGTCGTGCATCCGGCGCTCAGTTCATATAGGGCGCGTTGCCTCCGTGGGGCCGGATGGCGGAATCAAAAAAGAAACCACTGTCAAACGGAGCCCCCTGAGTTTGCCGGTCGAAATAGGTCGGCAGGGTATCCCTATATGTATAAGAATAAAAACCACGACGCTTTGCATATCTGCGCTTCCGATAATGCCGTGGCTTAAGATACTTCGTCACCTTCGCTTTATTGCGGCGGGGCTGGTCCCAATAGTCATCACCTGCCACAGCTGGCGCCTGCAAAACGGTCAAATGCAAAAGAACTAACGCAATCCCCCAAAACAGCTTCATACTTCCTACTCGCACTAAAATGACTGGGCACCTATAACTGGTGGCAGCCGAACCTCATCATTGGAGAACACTTGGCCGTGCCCTGGCATACGTGCTGCATAGCCGCAACGCCTAAACAACGGTAATTTCAAAACACGAACAGGGGTAACGTGCGAAACTATATGGTTTGCAAGGTAAATTATTGCGGTGAAGAAATTATTGTATCCAAGCCAATAAACAGCTTGGGACATCATCGAATATTTCTGGTTGGTTGAGGTGCGCCGCGAGGACCCGGACAGCAGTCCGGCATTATCGGTAATGATCCCGTGGACGTGAAGACTGTTCGAGCCGGTCAACGCTATACATTCAACGAAGCTGATATCGCCGATTGGATGTTCATGCGGAACGGCAAGATCGTCGGCAACTGGACCAAGCGTCAGCTACTGAAACGAATGCCAAAGGCGCAGGCGGATAACTATCCGCGAATGCTGGAACTGCCATTACGCTGCTCCAGCGGTCGTCGGTTAAACCCCGGCGACTGGCTCAGGCAGCTGGTTTTTTGAAATGCAGAAAGCCCCAGGCAAGGCAGCCTGCTTCACCGGCCCGGACCCAGTTGGAGAGCCCTGTCAGCATGCGGTCGATGTAGGCCTCGCTGACTTTACCGGCGAGATTGGCGCGCTGATCGGATAGTTCCTCAGCAACCCGCGAATAGTGCCGGATGAGCTGTGGTGTCTTTTCCTCCCAGGCGACCAATTCCAGCCCGTTGGCTTTAGCCGTCTTCTCGTAGAACTGGGGCGAGCCGAGCGTCTCGAGATGAATGCGCGCCAGGACGGGTTCGAGATCCGCACGGGCGCAATTTCCGCTTTCCATGGGATCGGTAAAAACGAAATGGCCGCCGGGCTTGAGCACTCTGGCGACTTCGGCAATGACCTGATCGCGGCGACCGGAATGCAGGATCGCATCTTGCGACCATACAACATCGACACTGGCGTCTTCCAGCGGGATCGCTTCAAACGAACCGTCGACAACGTTGATTAGGCCACCGAGACGGGCATCCCTGCTCAGTTCACGATTTCGCTGATTTTCCTTTTCCGAGAGATTGAGGGCGATAACCTTGCAGCGGAAACGCTGTGCGAGGTAACGCGCCGCACCTCCGTAGCCCGATCCAATATCGAGAATCCGGGCATCGGCGCCGATTGGCGGGAGCCTGTCGGCAAGCCGCTCAACTGTACGCCGACTTGCCGCCGCGATGTCCTCACGCTCGCTCTGATAGAGGCCAATGTGGATGTCTTCACCACCCCAGATATGCAAGTAGAAGTTGTCGGCGTCTTCACTGTTGTAGTAGTCGCGCGCGGTTCGCACGACGTCCGAATAGCTCTGGCTCAAGACGTCTCATCCTCTTTTTCGACATACGATTTTTCCGCGACGTGGATGTAAAAGTCAGGTGCGGCGTCGCGAAATGTTTCCTGGAAGTCACCATAGGTCGTGACGTTCTGGAAGCCGACTTCGGACATCAGTCGAGTGACGTAAGCCTTGCGCAGTGGGAACATATTGAGGTGGAATTGCGCACCATCGGTAAATTCATAGCAGAAGCGCGCCAGCGAGCTGTCGATGTGCTCGGGATAGGCGCGGACATCCTGACCGCAGTAGTAGAAGTTATGGGTCGGCTTGATTTGGTGATCGAGCAGCGCATCGTAATTACGCTGATCGAGAATCAGCATGCCGTCGTGACGCAGCGTCGCATAGAATTCGGCCAGCGATTTCCGGCGGTCGTTATCATGGTGTAGGTGGGTGAAAGAGTTGCCGAGGCAGATCACGGCGTCATAGAGGTCGTGGACGTGTTTGTTCAACCAGCGCCAGTCGGAGTGAATTGTGCGCAGCATCTGTCCGTGATTGCGCGCGTTCTCAAATGCCTTTGAGAGCATTTCCTGGCTGCCGTCGACGGAAGTCACCTCGAAGCCGGCCTTGCTCAACATGACCGAGTGGAAGCCTGTTCCAGTCGCAACGTCGAGCACCTTTTTGGCGCCGTGTTGGCGCAGCGTCTCAATGAAGAACTCACCTTCCGATTTGGCTCTCCGTTCCCAATCGATCAGGGAGTCCCACTTGTCGACGAAGGATTTGATGTACTCCTTCTTATAATGCCCCGTCTCTCGCACGGTGAGTGGGTTCGCGCCGTATTCTTGTTCGGTCTTCACTGCCAAGCCTCTTACCATCTTCCCTGCCAAGCCTCTTACCATGATCTCAGCCCAGCGCTCAGCCAAGCTAAGATAAGTATTAAGCGCGTCAACCTGCTTAATACTATCCGTTTCTGTAGTATTCGAGTTTCACGAGCTAAGATGTCGCGGTAGATTCGGGCATGCAATCGTGCAGTTGCCCAACTTGTCTCACCTGCACACGTTCTTTCGCATCTAGCGGCATGCCGGCACCAAATCTGAGCCCGCGTGCGCTTTTGTATAGCAGGACCGGAGAATTTCTCAACCTCTAGGGCCGAATTCGCTCAAACCACTGGAGCTTTCCACCAAATCTCGATTGCACGACCACCATGTTTGCAGGCATGCACCGCCTGTGCAGCTCCACACCAGACGCAAATCCTAACTTCAGCTCAAAGATTTATCGCATCCATGGCGTCTGTGGTGGCGTCGACCCATCAATTGGAATGCCTTCCATCAGCATTGATCAGGCTGTAGTACCCGGCGACATAACTTGGTTTACGTCGCAGTTGGGCGGAGGATTACACGAACGGTCATGTCGCAGCGCGGTTCGAAATGGCTCCAAGCAGTTCCGCCGCGTCTTCAGGCACGCGTCCGGCTGATCTGCTTTCCTCACGGAGGTGGCGGTGCGCAGGCCTATCGCGACTGGGCAGCTGTGCTGCCTGATTGGATTGAGGTATTGGCGATTGCGCCGCCTGGGCGCGGGCCGCGGCTGCGCGAGCCGGCGATCACCGACATGTCCGCAATGCGCCGTGAGGTTGCAGATGCGATCACACCGCATCTCGACCTGCCGTACGCAATCTTCGGCCATAGTGTCGGGGCTTTGGTCGCCTTCGAAGTCGCGGCGGAGTTGCAAGCACGTCGGTTGAGAGCACCGCAGAGTGTGTTTTTGTCAGCTTATGCAGCTCCTCAAGTGGCCCGTCAGACGGAGCCCATGCACGATCAGCCCGACGACGTGCTCTTGTCGTTTCTGCAGCAGCTCGGCCACGACGACATTCGAATGCCGCTCGAACCCGAACTTCGCTCGCTTGTCTGCAATGCGGTCCGCGCGGATTTCAAACTGGCTGAGACAAATCGTTTTCCGGCGGAAGAACGCATTGCTGCTCCGCTCTATGTTCTTGGAGGCGCATCCGATGAGACCGTGCCGGCGGCCGATCTCGCCCTTTGGCATCAATACGCGGCGAACGGCTTCAGCAGCAAACTGTTTGCCGGCGGGCACTTCTACACGGAGACGGCACGGGAGGAATTGCTGCAATTCATCGCCGAGACGATATCCAGCGATGGTGCCGCGCTACCCCGCTCGGTTCTCTTCGGGCAGCAAGAAGACTTCCCGCAAGAGACCTGCTTGCACGAGCACTTTCGAAAACAAGCCGCACTGACACCCAACCGTGTCGCGCTTATCGATAAATCGGTCCGCCTGACGTTTGCTGAGCTCGATCATCAAAGCGATCTACTCGCACGGCGTTTCCTTGCCCAGGGTGTTGGTTGCGACCGGCTCGTCGGAATCCTGATGGAGACCAGCGCCGAGTTCGTCGTCGCATATCTTGCCGCGCTCAAGGCGGGGGGCGCCTATCTGCCGATACCCATTGCCACGCCGGACGCGGCCATTGCCGATACGCTCCTGACTGCCAAGCCCGCCGCCATCGCGGCGACCCATGCCCAATACGAGCGCCTTCCGGAAGCCTGGCGTAACAACGAGTGCTGCACGGTCCTCTCAGACGGCTGGCAGAAACGCATTTTTGAGTTTTATCTCGACAGCCTCGATTCAGCGCCACGGCCTAACGCCGACAACCTTGCCTATTGCGTCATGTCCTCAGGCACCACCGGTCAACCGAAAGGGGTCCTGTGTCCGCATCGCAGCGCGGTGAACTCCTATTGGTGGCGCTACACCCACCTTCCCTACGGCGAAGAGGAACGGGAGGCGTGCAACGTCTTTTTTGTTTGGGAGGTCTTAAGGCCTATGCTCAAAGGCCATTCCAGCCACATCATCGCCGACGACATCATCTTCGATCCACGCAGGCTGGTCGCCTTCTTGGAAGAAAACCGCATCACGCGGACCTTGCTCACACCATCGCTGCTCGACCAGGTCTTGAGCGACGGCGGTGAAGACCTTGCATGGAGGCTGCGGCACCTGGGCACCGTGATCCTCAATGGTGAGGTTGTCACGGGCGCACTGTCGGACAGATTTGCCGTTGCGCTGCCTCACGCGTCGCTGATCAACGACTACTCGATCTCAGAGTGCCACGACGTCGCCACGCTCGACCTGGGCAATACCAAAGGGCGGTTTGCGAGCCGCTATCTGCCGGTCGGACATCCGATGAGCAACGTCAACGTCTACGTCCTCGACGACAGAAAGCAGCCGGTTGCCGTCGGCGTGGAGGGTGAAGTCTATGTTGGCGGTGATGGCATCGCCCGAGGCTATCTCAACGACGAAGCGCAGACTGCTATGCGCTTTCTGCCCGATCCGTTCGCCGGGGCCGGTGAAGCAGAACAACCGCGGCGCATGTTCCGCACCGGCGACGTCGGACGTATTTTGCCCGATGGATTGATCGAGATTTTAGGCCGCTCTGATTTCATGATCAAGTTACGCGGCTATTCAATCGTTCCCGGCGCCATCGAAGCAGAGATCCGCCTATGTCCGCAGATTACGGCGACTACCGTTGTCAGCGTCGATAACGCCGAGACGCGTCAGCCCGATTATTTGGCCGCGTATGTCACCGGAGCAAACGGCGCACCGGACACGAACGACCTGCGCGCTCTTAGGGAGCATCTCAAGAAGCGCCTGCCGCAATACGCCATCCCCCGCGTTTTCGTACCGCTTGAGGCTCTGCCCATTGACGCAAAAACGGGAAAGGTCGACCGAAAGCGGCTTCCTAAAGCTGTGATCGCGGGTGGTGGGTCAGCCACTTCCGTGGACCTCATCGCTACCGCGTCGCAAGCAACACTGCCGGCAATCATAGGTATCTGGCAACGTGTTCTGGCGGTGCCGAACGTCAGGCCTGACGATAACTTTTTTGATCTCGGAGGACATTCGCTGCTTGCCGCCGAGATGACCCGGGCCGTCGTGGATGAACTGCGCGTTGCGATCGACGTCATCGATGTCTTCGACCACCCAAAGGTGACGGCCTATGCCGAGCACATTGCGCGCATAGACGAGGAAATCGGTGCGAAGATTGGCAGCCGGCGCCGAAAAGTTGAAAAGAGCAACGGCTCGGAAATCGCAGTTATCGGCATGGCAGGGCGCTTTCCTGGAGCTGGCAGCATCGAAGAACTCTGGCGGCTGGTCCGCGAGGGTCACTCGGCGGTGCGCCAATTTGATGATGCGGAACTGCGCCAGCGCGGCATCCCGGATCGGCTGATCAACGATCCCAACTACGTCAAGGTGGGGGCTATCCTTGATGACGTGTCGTCGTTTGATCCGCGCTTTTGGGGCTTGAGCGAAGCTGAGGCGACGGTCATGGATCCGCAACAGCGGCTGTTCCTGGAATGCAGCTGGCATGCTCTCGAATCCGCAGGCCATCAGCCCGAGGATGCCGATGGCAACATCGGTATCTTCGCAGGTTGCTACCTGCCCGGTTACCTCGTCCATCACCTTGGCGCAGAGGCTCACTTCAGCCCCGCCGATCCAACCCGCTTCCACCTTGCCGAACTGGGTAACGACAAGGACTACCTGGCAAGCCGCACCGCCTATTTGATGAACCTAACCGGACCGGCAATCGGCGTGCAAACATCCTGCTCGACGGGGCTGGTGGCGATCGCGCAAGCCGCCGCTGCATTGCGCGATGGACAGTGCGACTTGGCTCTGGCCGGTGCCGCTTCGATCACTTTTCCGCAGGGCGGGTTTGTCTACGTCGATGGGCACATCGGCACCAGAAGCGGGATTTGCCGCGCTTTTGACGCGGCGGCCGATGGCACCATTCTGGGCGACGGCATTGGCGTCGTTGTTTTGCGCCGGCTGGATGAGGCGTTAGCCGATGGCGACACCGTGCTGGCCGTGATCAAGGGTTACGCAATCAACAACGATGGAGCGGACAAGGCTGGCTATTCGGCGCCCAGCGCGGCGGGCCAGTCGGCGGTCATTGCACGCGCCCTCGACATGGCCGACGTACCCGCCGAAACCATCGGTTACATCGAAGCGCATGGATCGGGCACGCATCTTGGTGACCCAATCGAGGTGCGCGGCCTTGATCAGGCATTTCGCCGGCACACGGATGCAACGGGATTTTGTGCGCTGGGGTCGATCAAACCCAACATCGGACATTCTAACATCGCTGCTGGAGTTGTCAGGATTTCATCAAGGCAGTGCTGAGCGTACGCCACGGTCTTATTCCTCCAGTGGCCAATTTCTCGCGCGAGAACCCTGAGCTGAAGCTGGCTGCGACCGCCTTCCGAATTCCAACGCAGACCGAACCGTGGCGCGATGACGGTAACGTGCCTCGCCGGGCTGGGGTTTCGAGTTTCGGAATCGGAGGAACCAACTGCCACGTCGTTATCGAGCAAGCGCCAACCGTTGAGGAGTTGAAGGAGAAGTTGTCAGCGCGTCCGGTTGTGCTTCCCATTTCGGCAAAGTCC
This sequence comes from uncultured Alphaproteobacteria bacterium, assembly GCA_963753045.1. Lineage (GTDB taxonomy): Bacteria > Pseudomonadota > Alphaproteobacteria > Rhizobiales > Hyphomicrobiaceae > Filomicrobium. The sequence continues at coordinate 807,703 of CAVWAT010000006.1, read as the reverse complement.
GGCGCAGCTACACGGTCCTTGGTCAACGACCTTGCTCACTACCTCGGTCAACACACAGAAGTGTCATTGGTAGATACCGCTGCAACGCTACAGTCGGGTCGTAAGTCATTCCAGCATCGCGTCGCTGTATCGGCCGCAACGCGCGAAGCGTTGATTGCGGCGTTGGCCCAAAAGTCAGAACAAACGACATGCACGCAAAGGCCATTCGAACCCGTCCAGGGTGTTGTCTTAGTGTTTCCAGGACACGGTGCGCAATACCCACGGATGGGAGCCGGTCTCTATCAAACGAACGAAGCTTTCCGCCACCACTTCGATCGTTGCGCGGTGCAGTTCTCCGACTCTCTGGTGAGCCCGCTGACTGATCTATTCTCGCCAACACGCAGCAATGAATTGTTGTGCCGCCCTGTCGGCTTACAGGCTGCCATCTACTCGTTCGACTATGCTCTGGGCCGCGCGCTAATCGACTGGGGCATCAAGCCCGCAGCCGTTTCCGGTCACAGTCTCGGCGAATATGCTGCCGCGACAATAGCGGGGGTGTTGTCTTTTTCGGACGCCGTTCGGCTCGTGTGTTCGCGCGCCGAAGGAGCGGCACATTGTGAACCAGGCGGAATGTTGAGCTTGGCCGCCGGAGAAGACACTGCACGTGAGCTTGTCGCAGAGGTGCCGGGGCTGGCACTCGCCGCCATCAATTCACCTCGCGATGCGGTCGTATCAGGTCCGCTGGCGGCAATCGACGAGGCCGAGCGACTGGCCGTGAACACAGGCATTGCGACACGCCGGCTGCAGGTCACGCGGGCGTTCCATTCTCCAATGATGCGTCCTGCCGCCGATGCTCTACGCGAAGTTTGCGCCACCGTTGACATGAAGCCGCCCATCATACCTCTGGTTTCAAATCTGACGGGCGATTGGTGGACCGAGAAGGAGACGGCGAACAGCCAGTACTGGACTGAGCAGTTGCTGTCGCCGGTACTTTTTCAGGAGAACGCGATAGCCTTTTTGGAATCCGGTCCTGCCGCCGTCGTGGAAGTTGGACCTGGGAGTTCCTTGCAACGCCCATTGCAACGTTGCGCCACTTCGTTTGCGCAGCCGCCACGCCTTTTATCGTCACTGGGAGCAGCCCGTGGCGACTTAGATCAAGAACCAAACGCACTTGCCGACACGATCGCTGTTCTCTGGGAAACCGGATTTGATATCGACTGGGCCGCATGGCGCGGCGAAGGCGCGTTTCAGCGCGTTGCACTGCCGGGTTACCCCTTCGAACGGCGCCGATGCTGGCCGCAAGAAAACAAAACGACGGGCCTCCAATCTGATAGCACCTCCGCTCCCAATGAAGCACGTGTCCCGTGGACTCGGATGTTCCATCTGCCTTCCTGGGCGCGAACTTCTGGGCCGCCTTTAGAGCCCGGCTGGGAGGGTCGGCTGTTCATTCTATCGCCCACCTATGGGTGTGCCGCTGTACTTGCGGAAAGACTGGAAAGCCAGTTAGCGCAATCGGCAACGAAGGTCATCAAACTCCGAGCCGAACCGGCGCCTGGGAGCTACCGGCAAGCGATGGCGCGGTTACATGAACGCCTGAACGACGACGACGGGCCGGCGCGCGTCGTCGACTTATCCTGCTTGAGCGCAAAGTTTGAATCCGCTGCGGATACGGTTTCGCAAACCGCATCCTTATGCGAAGGCCTCGCTTCGCTCAGATCGCTAACGAGCCGGCGCCGGATTGATTACTGGCTCGTTGCCGACGGCGCACTGAATGTCGCGGAGGAGGCCTCCAGACCGTGGCTGGCGCCGCTGTGCGGACCTGTTCTGGTTGCGTCGCAGGAAAACCCACGCCTTGCCGTCCGGTTGATCGACATCCCGTTCGCGCGGACTGGCGACAGTCTTTTCGATTACCACCAAGTCCGCCGCATCGCTGAGGAGATCGTCTCCTTCAGCCCGCGCTGCGAGCCGTTGGTCGCTATGCGCGGACGCCATCGCTGGGTGGAACGCTTCGAGCCGCTGCCGATCGGCACACCCGCGCGGGAACGCGGCATCGCTCGCCTTACCCGGGCCAAAGGGCCGCATGTGATCACAGGTGGTCTGGGCCGCATTGGCCTGACGCTTGCCAGGCGGCTGACAGGGCTTGGTTGCCATGTTGTCCTGCTTTCACGGCAGAAGGTTCCCGAACGCGATTGGCTGCAAGAAGAATTCGGCGACTCCGTTGCATTGGTCCGAGTGGAAACCTGCGACGTTGCCGACGGACCGCGCTTGACACGTTTGCTGCATAATATTGTCAACCGGGATGGAGCGGTTGGCGGCATTTTTCACTGTGCCGGCCTCGCTGATCTGCGCTACATTGAGGACACATGCACGAAGACAATCGCAGCTGAATCCGCCGCCAAAATAACGGGCACGGACCAGTTACGCATGGCGGTCCGCCAGCTTGCCTCGGCGACTGGGCAGAGACCTGATTTTATAATGCTGTTCTCGTCGCTGGCCGCGATCCTAGGTGGCCTTGGTATGGCCGGATATGCCGCCGCCAACCGTTACCTTGATGCCACCGTCGCCGGTTGCACGGATACTGGAGATGTACCTTGGGTGTCGGTTAACTTCGATGACTGGGATTTCGAATACACGAAGGAACAAGTTGGCGCTTTCGCCCACACACGCCGCGGTCTTGCCCTTCCACCCGAGGACGGGGTTGCGGCAATCGAAGCCATTCTCGGTGAACCCGATCTGTCGCAGGTTGTCGTGAGCGCCACACCCCTAGACCAACGTATCGCGAAGTGGACTTGGCTTCACAATGACGCCCTCGAAGCCGTCCACCAAGGCGCAGCCACCGCCCCGGTCAAATGTGAGAAACCCGGCCGCTCGGTCCAGGAATGCGCGACACAGCACAATATGACATCGGCTCTCATTCTCAAGGCGTACGCCAAAGTGATTGGGTCCCGTGATCTTGAACTCGATGCCAATTTCTTTGAACTAGGTGGAGACAGCTTGCTGGCCGCTCAACTTGCCATCGAGCTACGTGGGGCACTGCCGAGGGGGATCGAAGTGAGTATCGGCGACATCTTTGACTATCCAACACCGCGGCGGCTTACCCAACGCCTTGATAGCGATTGAAACGCGTCCGGCTGCATCATGCGGCAGCCCCCACCCTTTTTATCGTTCTAGAACTGCAATTTGCCTGGAGGCCACAGATGACCGCAACACCGCGTACCTTCGACCTTGATAAGACGTTGCCTCATCTTCCCGTCCCGCGTCTGGAGGATTCCGTCCAGCGGTATTTGGAGAGTGTCGAACCGCTCATCGATGCGACCACGTTCGCAGACGTCAAAGCCGCGGCCGAAGAGCTGCTGGAGCCCCGTGGCGCCGGGCGAACGCTACAGGCTGCTCTTGAAGCCCGCGCCGCGCACACGGAAAACTGGTTAGCTGGGTGGTGGGAGGATGTCGCCTATCTGAGCTATCCAGAATTGCTTGTGGTCAACTCATCGATCGGTATTTCGACAGACGCCCGCTATGTGCCTGGCGACCAAGCAATGCGTGCGGCCCAGCTTACCGGCGGTACCCTTGATTTCTACCTTTCCATCCTCAATGAAACGATGCCGCCGGAAGTCCAGCGCGACGGCTCCGGTTTCGATATGTCGTTGTTGAAGCGGTTCTTCGCCACCAACCGCTATCCCGGAACCGAGCGCGATCGGATCGCCACCTTTGGAGGCGGGCAGAGCCGTCACATTGTCGTTATCTGCAAGCATCGGTTCTTCGAACTGAAAGTCATCAACGCCTCCGGAGAGCGCCTGCCGGACGGTGATCTCATGGTCCAGTTCCGCCGCATCGTCGCCAATGATACAGCCGCGCCGGCGCCAGCCGTCGGTGTGTTGACCGCAGCCCGCCGGCCTGATTGGGCCCGGGCCCGCGACCGGCTGGCCGCCTCCTCCGCAAACCGTCATATTCTCGACCGCATCGACCGAGCGTTGTTCATAGTTTGCCTTGACGACGAACCGACGCCCAATTTCGAGGACCTGGCGCGGGCAGGACTGCACGGCCAAAAAGGCAACCGCTGGCACGACAAAAGCTTCCATCTCGTGATCGACCCACAAGGACGCTTCACGCTGCACGGTGAACACACTCCAGTCGATGCTGGGGCCTGGGTGCCGCTAATCGAAGCTATCGGCGGCCCGGCCGATCCGCTACCGGCGCAGGAAGAGACCGCGGCTCCCCCCGCCAAGGAACTCAACTGGGAACTGCCACTTGAAGCAACGACGGACATCGCTGATGCCAGCGTTATTTTCGACAACCTGACCCGAGACTTGGACTTGCGCATCGCTCACTTCGATGCCTTCGGCAAGGATCTCATCAAGACGTTAAAAACCGGTCCCGATCCGTTTGTGCAGATGTCCTTCATGCTCGCCTATAAGCGGCTCTATGGCCGACTGCCCAAGACCTACGAAGCCGCATCGACGCGCATGTACAAAGGCGGGCGTACCGAAACAATCCGCACCGCATCCAACGAAGCTCTGGCCTTCGTGACGGCCATGGACAACATCTCGATTGCAGCCGGTCGTAAGGTCGAAATGCTGCGCGCTGCCTTCGCCGAGCACTCGACGCGCGGTCGGGATGCTTCGGCGGGGTTCGCGTGCGATCGGCACCTGCTCGGTTTGAAGCTGATTGCCGCTGAGGCCGGGGTGCGCGAGTTGCCGCGTTTCTTCAGCCAAGAGATCTTCACACGGGGTTGGGAGCTGTCGACGGCGCAGTTGCCCATGCGGGTTGGATTCGTCAATCACTTCGGGCCGGTCTGCCCAGGCGGATACGGCATCGGGTACATCATCAAGAATGATCACGTGAACATAAATGTGACGAGTTTTCGTTCCCACACGCAGACCGACTCCAGCCGGTTCCTGGGTGAAATCACACGGGCGATGCATGATTTGCGTGCGGTGTTGGAACTGGTGCAGGATGTTGCTGCGTGATGCCTAGCGAACCAAAGAAACCGACGATTTCGGACCCCTGGGCGGGGCTTGACCTATGCATGGGTATGCGCCGGTTCGTGGCCGAGGTCGAAACGATCTATGCCCGCGTCCCTGACGACCAGCCGATCGCCGACCAGCGGCAAACTTACGAGAAAGTGGCGCGCCATTACACACGACGGCGTCCGGCTGGCATCCGTGTCCAGGACATGATGCTGGATACCAAGTACGGGAACACACTGCATATCCGCATCTACCGGCCCATTGAAACTCAGTTCGCGCTGTCGCCGGCAATCCTCTTTTTCCACGGTGGTGGTTTTACGCTGGGCTCCATCGAAAGCCATGATTGCGTCGTAGCAGAGTTGGCGCTCGCCGCCTCTGCCGTTGCGATCAGCGTTGACTACCGGCTGGCCCCCGAGCACCCCTTCCCGGCGGCGTTCGAGGACGCCTTCGAAGTCTGGCAATATTCCATGGCAAAGGCGGCGATGTTTGGCATCGATCCGGCACGGACGATCGTCGCGGGCGACAGCGCCGGCGCTGCGCTCGCAGTTGGCGTTTGTTTAAAAGCTCGGGACCTTTGCCGGAAAATGCCGAGCGGGCAGCTGTTGATCTATCCCGCACTCACAGCAAAAGCTGACTTGCCATCCTACGTGGAGCAAGCCAAGGCGCCGATGCTTAGTGCTGACTCGCTAGCTTACTTCTGGAACCTCTATACGGAATCCGGCAAATACGCTGACAACCCTTTGGCCGCACCGTTGATGGTCGACGATTTAAGCTGGCTTCCACCGGCCCGCATTGCGACTGCCCATTATGATCCATGCCGCGATGACGGTGCCCATTTCGCAGAGCGGTTGCGCCAGGATGGGGTTTCGGTTGAGTACCGATGTGCCGCGAGGCTCGCTCATGGATACCTGCGTGCTCGGTCCATGAGCCCGGCTGCCGCTGCTGAATTTGCTGCCCTCGGAGAGGGGGCCCGGGCGCTGTTGCGGGGTGGGACGAGCGTAGCGAAAGAGCCGCAACGAAAAACGCCGGCGTCGAACGCGCAATTCCCTGTATGATGAGTGAGACCGCTCTTATGAAGAAAAGGCCTTGCTTATGAAAACGACAGTTATCGCTCTCATCGGGTTTGTTGTTTCCTGCCCCGTGTTCACGGTAACGGCTTCGGCCGACGACGTGCCGAGCATGGTCGGCACCTGGGTCGGGGAGAACCGCACGATCTCCGATAAGAAAGGTCCACGGGTGTGGAAGAAGACGATCCACATCACCGAGCAGGTTGACCGTCGCTTTCGCGGACATTTCACTTATTCAGCCGGCACGAAGAAGTTCTTTGGAGTTGTCTATCCCGACAACGTCTCCTTTTCGTGGGTCGCCTCCGATTTAAAGGGCTACAACCACGGGCGGATTTTGGGCAACGACAGCATCACCGCCTGTTATGTAGAATTGGGAGCAGAAGCGACTGCCGGCTGCGCCGAACTCAAGCGGAGCAGCAAGGAACCGTTAGTAAAGAAGCCACCAGAGTAAATGCCTTGCGCGGTTCGCCACTCCTGCTTCTTGCGCTGCTGGCCGGTTTGTTTGGGCCGGTGTCCGCCCTGGCCGACACAGCTCCGAAATGCACCGACGATGCGATGATCGTGTTCGACGCGTCCGGGTCGATGTCAGGTATGTTGCGGACCGGTGTGCGGGAATCGCGCATCGACCGGGTACGCAACGCGCTTGAGATGGTGCTGCCGCAGGTCGAGCGGCACCGCAAACTGGGACTGATTGTCTACGGGCCTGAGGTTGGCGCACCGACGCAGGCAAATCCGCAATGCTCAAACATCGAGGTGCGGTTTGCACCGCAGCCCAACGCTGCCCAACGCATTATCAAAGATGTGAATGAGCTCGTCCCGTCTGGGGTGACGCCGCTAACGGACGCGATCGCGTTGGCAGCCGAACAACTTCGGTTCCGCGATGAGCCGGCGACCGTTGTTTTGTTCACCGACGGGCAGGAAACGTGCGGCGGTGCTCCGTGCCAGACTGTACGAAGCCTATTCAGCCTAGCACGCGGGCTTCGCGTCCATGTCATCAACTACGCCATCCGTGATCCCTACGGCATCCGCAAGCCTTTTGGCGCGCGCTGCATCGCCGACGAAACCGGCGGCATCTATGTGCCTGTCGAAACGCTTGATGAACTGGTGGCAGCGTTTCGGAAAATTTTAGGCTGTCCGCTTTTGACGGATGCAGGGTCCCTCGGTCGCTAACTCGCCCCCCCTACGACACGAAAGCCATATGGAAAGTTGGGATGGGTGGTGGCTATGGCGTTGGATGCTGGTTGACTGCGGGCTTGTGCGCGGCTGTGCGGTGGGCTCAGGGACTTTGACGGACAATCCGGAGGCGAGAAGACGGCAGCACGGGCAGGATGCGGCGAACCGCAACAGCCCCGGAGCCGCCGATGGCACGCATCCTCCTCGTAAACCCGCCTCATCCCTCCATCGGCAGCCGCATTCCTCCACGCACGCTTGGCGAGCATCTACCGCCACTGGGGCTTCTCTCCATCGGCGGACCGCTGATCGATGACGGGCATGACGTCAGGCTTCTCGATTTCGAACTCGACAATCCAACGTCCCAGGAAATGGCCCGACGCATCGCGGATGCGGAAACCGACACAATGATGATCGGCCATTCCGGATCAACTTCCGCGCATCCGTTGATCTGCGATCTGACGCGTCGGGTACGAGCACTCTGCCCCGACATGCAGATCGTCTATGGCGGCGTGTTTCCGACCTACCACCACCGCGACATCCTTCAGCAGGTGCCGCAGATCGATGTCATCGTGCGCGGCGAAGGAGAGGAGACCGTGCGCCGAGTGATGGCGGCTCTGGAAAGGGGCGGTCGGCTCGGTGACATCCCAGGGCTGGCGTATCGGGGTGAGGGAGACCCGGTCGCCACCCCGCCGGCACCCATGATTAACAATCTCGATGACTACCGCGTCGGCTGGGAACTTGCGGATCTCACACGCTACAGCTACTGGGGTCAGCACTGCGCCGTCGTCATGCAGTTCTCACGCGGCTGTCCTCATCTATGCACCTACTGCGGCCAGCGCGGCTTCTGGAGCAAATGGCGACACCGGGCCCCGAAGGCGTTCGCGGCTGAAATCGCCTGGCTGTATCGCACTCACGGTGTCGACGTGATCAACCTTGCCGATGAGAACCCGACCTCCTCGCGCAAGGGGTGGATCGCATTCCTTGAAGCGATGATCGCCGAGAACGTACCGGTGACGATCATCGGCTCGACACGGGCCGGCGACATCGTTCGCGATGCCGACATTCTGCCGCTCTATCACCGGGCGGGCATACGCCGGTTCCTACTCGGCATGGAAACGATGGATGCAAAGACGCTCGGTCAGATCAAGAAAGGCAGCACGATTCCGATTGACCGGGAGGCGATCCGGCTGCTGCGTGAGAACCGCATCATTTCGATGGTGGGCTGCGTGTTTGGTTTCGAGGAGGAGACCGACGCCGACTACTGGCGGGCGCTCAAACAGATCATCTCCTATGACCCCGACCACATCCAGGCGGTCTATGTCACGCCGCACCGCTGGACGCCCTTTTTTCGCGATGCGACAGACCGGACCGTGGTGCAGCCAGATATCGCAAAATGGGATTACAAGCATCAAGTGCTCGCCACCCGCCACATGTCACCGTGGCGGGTGATGGCCTGGGTGAAGTTCATCGAAGCTATTGCGCAGGGCCGGCCGCGGGCGATATGGCGGTTGTTGTTAGCGCCGGACCCTGAGGTGCGCGCTGGCATTTGCTGGTATTACCGGCACGGCCGCCTCGTCTGGCCCTATGAAATCTGGAACTTCCTGTTCAAGGACCGGACCCGACGCACCGGGCCGACGGTCGCTCAATTCTGGGGCGCACCTCAGGACCATGAGGAAAATGCATTGGCGCGGGAGAAGGTTGCAAACGCACGGCTAACGTCACGCGCGGTGTCCACGGGAGCGGTCGCGGAGCAGGCACGATCCGTGGCGTCTTGAGACGTGGTCAGGAGTGATTTTAGTCGAGCAGCCTCAAGCGGGCCGGCTCGGCATCATCATCACGGCCTACGCGTTTTCGTCCGCCTCCTGACGTCCACGAAAGCCTGTCGCGAGGACGTAGAGTTCAGCTGAATTGGCACGGCTGGCCGGCGGCTTTACGTGGCGCACGGTTTTGAAATTCTGCTTCAAGAGGCCAAGCAGCTCCTTTTCGGTGCCACCCTGGAGGACCTTGCAAAGAAAAACGCCGCCCTTGCTCAGCACATCGATGGCGAAGTGCGCGGCCATTTCGGCCAAACCCATGATGCGCAAGTGGTCGGTCCGCGTATGCCCTACCGTGGGGGCGGCCATGTCAGAGAGGACGACATCAGCTTCGCCATCACGCAGCAACGCCTTGAGGCGGTCTTCTGCATCGTCATCGGTGAAATCCAACTCGAGGATCTCGACACCTGGAAGTCCCTCCATACCCAGATAGTCGATCGCCACCACTTGGCCCCGGCCGGGCCCCGCCCCGTCCTTGGCCTTAACCCGCTCGGCGGCGATCTGGCTCCAACCACCGGGAGCCGCACCGAGATCGATGACGCGCTTACCGGGCTTTAAAATGCGGTGCTTATCGTCGATTTCCAGCAGCTTATAGGCGGCGCGAGAGCGCATGCCCTCTCGTTTTGCGGCGGCGACATAGGGATCGTTCAGTTGCCGGTCCAGCCAACGGGCCGAAGAGTTGGAACGCTTGCGCGCTGTTTTCACACGCGTGTGGAGCTGGCGCTGACCGCCGCCAGGACCCTTTACACTTCCACCGTTGCCGCTCTTCTTGGCCATATACATCCATCTCTGTTCGACCGTCGCGACACGCTAACACCGCGTCAGGGTCGCGCCTTCGAAGATGATCCGTTAAGTTGCCAGTGACGTTAGGGTTCATCGCATGAAAAGCAAAGAAAGCAGGGGCCGATGATGAATGAAATGGCGAGGACAGGTGAGTTTGTCGCGGACACATCGACGTGGCCCGCCGACCACCCTCGCGTCAATTACAGCCGCATCGGCGTTTTGCTGCTCAACCTGGGCACGCCAGATGGCACCAGCTATTGGCCCATGCGGCGCTATCTGCACGAGTTCTTGTCCGACCGGCGCGTCATTGAGGAGCCGCGCTGGAAGTGGTGGCCGATACTCAACTTAATTATCTTGTCGAAGCGGCCATCAAGCAAGGGCAAGGACTACGATACGATTTGGAATAAAGAGCTCGATGAAGGTCCTCTGAAGACGATCACACGCAACCAAGCGAATGCACTGGCGGAGCGGTTGGCTGGACACCCGGAGATCATCGTCGACTGGGCCATGCGCTATGCTAATCCGTCGACGGAGAGCCGAGTTAAGTATCTTCAGGAGCAGGGCTGCGAGAAAATCTTGCTGCTACCGCTTTATCCGCAGTATGCCGCCGCCACTTCGGGGACCGCGTGTGATCAGGCCTTCCGGGCGCTAATGAAGATGCGCTGGCAACCGGCCGTTCGCGTGGCACCGCGCTATCATGATGATCCGGTGTATATCGATGCCATCGCGAAATCGATTGAAACGCATCTGGCGGGCCTCGACTTCAAGCCGGAGAAACTCATCGCGACGTTCCACGGCATGCCCGAGAAGTATCTGCAGAAAGGCGATCCCTACCATTGCCAGTGTCAGAAGACGTCACGGCTGGTGCGTGAGCGGCTCAACTACCCTAAGGAAAATTGGCTGACTACATTTCAATCTCGGTTCGGCAATGACCCATGGCTGCAGCCCTACACCGATGAGACAGTGGAGCGATTGGCGAAAGAGGGGGCGAAGAAGCTAACCCTGGTGGCGCCCGGCTTTTCGGCGGATTGCCTTGAGACACTGGAGGAGCTCGAGGTTGAAAACCGCGAAATTTTCGAAGAGCACGGAGGCGAGAGGTTTTCCTACGTGCCGGCACTGAACGACAGCGAAGCCGGCAACACCGTGATCGAAGCCGTCGTCCGGCGGGAGCTGATGGGCTGGATTTGAGGGCTCTAAGCACGTCCGCTCGATCGCACTCAGGTTGTTTAAAATACTGAAACTCGCCTGTGTTGCGATCGTATTGGCGGCCTCCGCCCACAAGCATATTCTGCTAGAGTATATCGATATGATTTCAAAGATCTGGTTCGGCCTGTTTGTGTGCTGCGCATTGTCGAGCAACGCGGCTTTGGCACAGGATGATGTGCCCGGCACGTTACCGGAGAAGCGGGATTATTCGCCATACCCGGAACAAGCTTTTCCCAACCAGGTTCTGTTCGGCGATACACACCTGCATACGAGCTACTCCGCCGATGCCGGCATGATCGGTAATACGCTGGGACCACAGGAAGCTTTCCGCTTTGCGCGGGGCGAAGTCGTGACGTCCAGCACCGGGATCGAGGCGCGACTGAAGCGTCCGTTGAACTTCCTCGTCATCGCCGATCACGCTGAGAACCTGGGGCTTGCTCCGCTGTTGGTGTCAAAGGACAAGACACTTCTTGCGACCGATTTCGGTCAGAAGCTCAATAAAGCTGTCGAGGCCGGCGATCCCGCAGGAGCCTGGAAGATCTGGTCGCAGGCAAAGGCCGGTGGCAAGGACCCTCTGGCTAATCAGAAGGAAATCTACAAAACCGCCTGGTCACGGCTGACGAAGGCCGCCGAGGATTACAATGAGCCGGGACGGTTTAGCGCGCTTATCGGCTTTGAGTGAACGTCGAATCCAGGCCGCAACAACCTGCACCGGAATGTCGTTTTTCGGGGCGGAAAGGATAAAGCCGACACCATCATCCCGTTTTCCAACTTCGACTCGTTTGATCCGGAAGATTTGTGGGCGTGGATGGCTGCCTATGAGAAGGACACAGGTGGTCGGCTGCTCGCGATCCCGCATAATGGGAAACTTTCAAACGGACTGATGTTCGATGACATCACGCTAACCAGCAGAAAGCCGCTTGATCGCGAATACGCGAAGTCGCGCCAGAAGTGGGAACCGCTTTACGAAGTGACGCAAATGAAAGGCGATGGCGAAGCGCATCCCTTACTGTCACCGCGCGATGAATTCGCCGACTTCGAAACCTGGGACAGAGGGCAGCTCGGCCCAGAACCCAAGACGCCGGATATGCTGCCACGCGAATATGCCCGAGAAGCCTTGAAGCAAGGCCTTGCATTCGAAGCCAAGCTTGGCACGAATCCCTTCAAGTTCGGCATGGTCGGATCAACCGACTCACACACATCACTCTCTACCACCAGTGAAGACAACTTCTTTGGCAAGGTTGCCGCCGTCGAGCCGACCGCTGATCACATTCGGTTCGATGAGGTCATCGGCGGTATTGGCGGTCCGCAAAATGTCGCCCAGTACGCCTGGCAAACCAGCGCCTCGGGTCTTGCCGAGGTCTGGTCACGAGACAATACACGGGAAGGGATCTGGGATGCTCTCGCGCGCAGGGAGGTCTTTGCAACAACCGGCACGCGGTTGCGGGTCCGGGTTTTCGCGGGTTGGGATTTTCTGGAAGATGATCTCGTCCGATCAGACTTTGCCAAGCACGGTTACGAGAACGGCGTGCCGATGGGAGGCGATCTCAATGGTCCAACCGAGGGCAAAATTCCTAGTTTCATGGTCCGCGCGCTGCGTGACCTTGACGGCGCCAATCTGGATCGTATTCAAATAATCAAAGGCTGGCTCGACAAGGACGGTGAGACACACGAGCAGGTCTATGATGTTGCGTGCTCAAACGGCAGAGCGATCACTCCGGCGAACCGCTGTGAAAAAAATGTCATGGACAGTGTCAACATCGAAAAGGCGACGTACTCAAACGCAAGCGGCGCGCCGGCGATGCAAGTGTACTGGAAGGATCCTGACTTCAATCCGGGACAACTAGCGTTCTACTACGTGCGTGTTTTGGAAATCCCGACGCCGCGCTGGACGACCTTTGATGCCAAGTTCTTCGGCGTGAAACGGCCGGAACTGGCGCCTGCGAGCATCCAGGAACGCGCCTACACGTCACCCATCTGGTACACGCCCGCAACACCGTGATTAGCGGGCTCCTCAACGGTTCGTGATCTGACATTGATTGCTTTTTGTGGTCTGTCCACTTGGATGCCGACCAAGGAGTTGTGCCGTGCAGGATGCTTTACGCAATACATTCCGCAGTCCATTTTTTTTACTGCTTGCCACCTTTCTTCTGATACCTGCGGCAGCTCCCACGGCAAAAGAAGTCTGTGGCGGAGTTGATGCTCCCTGCAAAATCGCCGACGGCCAGTATTATGCGGTTCTGCCGGCAACTCCACCGGGACCGCGTGGCTATCCGCTCGTTGTCCATTTGCATGGCTGGTCAAGCTCCGCACGCGCGGTGATGGGTAAAGAGAGGTTCGTCGAAAAGGTCACGTCGCGGGGCTACGCCCTGATCGCACCATATGGAGGGGTTCAACCGTCCGGACGGCGCGACTGGTCTGTAGCCGACGGTCAGACCCATCCGCGCCGCGATGACGTTGCGTTTCTCAATGACGTTCTCGACGACGCAGTAACGCGGATGAAAATCGACCGGTCTCGTGTTCTGCTGACGGGATTTTCGCGCGGCGGCTCTATGGTCTGGGATGTTGCCTGTCAGGCGCCCGATGCGTTCACAGCCTATGCCCCGGTCGGTGGTGGCTTTTGGAATCCGCTACCGCAATCGTGTAAGGGGCCGGTTCGACTATTTCACACGCACGGGTGGGTTGACGCGACGGTGCCGCTGGAGGGACGGCGGTTAGGCAACAGTGGCATGATACAAGGCGACATCTTTGACGGTCTCAGTATCCTCAAGCGGACCAACGGCTGCCAGCGCCGGGCTAGTGAGCGCCTGAACAAGGACAACCGGTGGATACGGACCTGGAGCTCATGTGCCAAGGATTTGGAACTTCGGCTGATGCTGCATCCGCGTGGTCACGTCACACCTGCGGGCTGGACAGGTATGGTGCTTGATTGGTTCGAGGCGTTCGCCGTTCCCGAGCGCCGGGCGGAAACGCGTTAGTCGCGTAACCACCTCTGCTCAAGCCGTCTCGCCGCAGCGTCCTCGGAACTGGATCACATTGCTCTCATGCGCGGCAGTTTGGTTGTGTGCATCGATAACTGGATCGCCACACATCGTGGCTGGCCTGCAGGGAGGGAGCAGGCTTGCCTCTATGATCGAGACCACACCTCGGACCTCTGCTTCCCGCGCCAGGTCATCCAAGAGATTGCAGTTCGAGACCTGGAGATGCTCATCGCGTGCTTTTTTCGGAGAGGGGATGCGGATGGAGAATGTCGTCGTCATCTCTGTGACGACCGACAGCCGGATGGTTAGACCCGTCTCCATCCAAATATCCGGCATCTCATCGAGCAGCTCATGGATAAAGTCGCGACGCGCTTGCTGAAGTTGTGCGTCCCTCTTGGGAAAGTCGATTGTTGACATGCTCATCCCGCCAAACTGAAGCTATTATGTATTAGCTAATGGTTTCGGGCCCCCTGTTTCGGGGCTTTCAGAACGACGCGACAAACAAACTGAAACTTTTCCTGCTTCCGAGGTATTTCCACTAGTCCAGATCGATGTCCAACGTCCTCGACATCGAACCTGAAATCGTAGCAACCTCCTCCTGATTCGGGGAAGCGCCAGGCTGTTGACAAGTGGTGATGCTCAACTCCTCCGCCTTCTGCTGGAGCTTTTCACAATGCGGCCTCGTCGATATCGACCGTGTCTTAGCCCCCTAAAGCTGGGACATAAGGCTTCCGCCGGTGATATAAAAAATTGATACGAGGGATGCGCTACTACAACGTCCAAGCTAATTGTCCTGGAAGCGGTCGATCAGGCCACGCTTCGTGTAACAAGAGCAGCGCAACTTTCCGTCCCCTCGATCAGGTGGGCATTAAACCGCTCCGGTCCGCCGTGGTCTCGGGGTGCATGAACGACACGTGGATTTGGGGAAAACTCGAATTCGAATGTGTCGAGGCCGAAGGGCAATCCCTCTCCTATGGATTTCAAAGCCGCTTCCTTAAGGCACCAGTGTTGGAAGAAAGTCCTCTGGCGTGGCAAGCCGCCTACCCCTTCAACAACCTTTGCCTCGGCCTCCGAAAAGTACCTTCGAGCGAGCTCTATCGCCTCCAAGTTCCTCGTACAATCTTCGAGGTCGATGCCGATCCCGTGTGTCGAAGACCAAGCCCCGAGAAAACCGAACCGGCAGGAGGAAAAACTAAACCAGAAATCAGGCAAATCAGGGAGGTAGGGACGCCCTTTATCTGTCTGCTCGAAAACGATCCGAGACAATGGCCGCGGCGATCCCAATACGAAGGCGCCGCAGTAGCGACGAAACGCTCGTCGCTGTTTGAATTGTGCTTTGCCGTCTTCTGTTACAAAGCGATCCGCCCTCTGCAGCTCGGCATCTGACAAGACTGACGCGCAATGCCTCGACGCCTCTGGATCGCGTGAAATCGGCGCATACAGCACGTAAGCTGCGTGACGCGCGGACGCCGGTGTCCAATCGCGCGCACCGGCGTTGAACAGATCGCTGACCCAGTCGCTATCGTTTCGCATCATCTGAAACCGTGAGGCCCCTGAAACGGTTCTCTTCTCCGGCAGGTGCCTCTGCAGGCAACTCCGGCTGTCCTGCGCCTAGACGACGCGGAGAGATGGGCGACAAGAGTGGTGAACCGCTTGCAGGCTCCGCGGGGCTCCCCTCATACGTGCCTGTGAGCATGTTCATCTCCTTGAGTACCAGAGATAACGGCAACAGCGTTGTATCCCGTTCCATCACCGCGCCGCCCATCGTCGTCGCGCCGCAGGCGACGGTGCAGCCGTCGTGAATGTGGGTTCGCTTCACCTTCAGTGTCATGTTCTCAAAGGTATGAAACTGCAGGAATCCGTCGAGAACACAATCGTTGCCGAAGCTTACCGCGTTCCAGTCGGAGCACTGCATTGGTTCAGTCACGATGGTTCGGTGCCCGATCTGACATCCCATCCACCGAAGGATAGAATTTGAAAGGATAGTCCCCGCGCAAAATCCTAGAGGCCCCCTGCACCAGATGAAGAAACAGTCCTGCGCGAAGAAATAGGAGAAGTGTCGCCAGGACCAGAATGGCGTCGCGTGGTCGGCTCCCCATTCGCTGCCGACGAGGGACTTTTTGATCGCGACGCAAAGAAGGACCAGATTGACCTCTGTAAGCACCAGAGCAATGACCGCGCTGGCGACGGGGTGTCCGCCGAGCCGCAGTTGACAACTGTACAAAAGCACGAAGATGAGCCCCTCGGTGATGCGCAATACGCCGATGCTGAAAAGGTCGTTGAGGAAGACCCTAGTCAGGAAGAGGGGGAAGCCCGGCAGTCTGTGGGTTTCATTCTCCGCCTCGAATGACGCACTTGCAAATTTCAGGGGCGGGTTTCCCGCAACCGTGATTGGCTCGCCAAGCCGCGTCCGCATCTGTCGTCGGAACAGAATATCACTGCCTGGCGTAGAGACGCCCAGGAGGAAGTTGGCCGGAAAATTTCCGCACTCCGCCACGGAGTTGTTACCGCTGAAGAAATTCCGGGGCATGTCGAGTTGGCGCAGCTTGATGTGCTCGGCGCCATAGTCGAGCATGTTTGTGAAACAGCCATTGGACCAAAATACCTGGGAGTCGACACTGGCAAGCTCCGGAACGAGGTTGAACATGACGTCGCATTCCGAGGCACCTAGTCGCGGGAAACGCATGCCAGCGAGCGCTCGCAGGTATTGCCCCGTAATGGTCCAGGTCCACAGTGCCTGGATGCGGTTCATTTCGTTCCTCCTGTATAGGAGAAGAGCGCCCCTGAGCCCTCGCGATGGGTAAAGCCCTGGTGAAGCGGCCGTACAGCGGATGAAGAGGCAGCCCAGCAAAGAGGTCACGACGATGACGACCCAGGTGGTGATGAACGCATAGAGCGCGAGATGCCAGACGATCTCGGATAGCGGCGTCACCATGAAGTAATCGTGGGAAATCTCAGATGCTCCGGTGGGTATAAAACCGCGAGCGAACCAGATGATCGCGGCCGTGGGGACAACACTGAGACAGAAGGATAGGAAGACCTGCATGAGGACGTTGAAGGTCTCCAGCAACCAGATCGGATGCGCGTACTGGCAAGTGTTCGCCGTCCGCTTCAGCTCTGTGCAGCGTCCGCTGAGGCGCGCGGGAGCTCCTTCCCACATCTCCTGCGGACCCACATCGCCGAGGATGGGGGTAAACGGAGTGATCCAACTGCCGCGCCCCACGGTCACGTTGTTGACGATGGCGGCCCGCATTCCGATCTTGCAACCGCTCTCAAGGTGAATAGGGCCGATGTGTAGGAACTGCCCCGACCACCTTGTCGTTTGAATGTAGGCCCCGCTCTGGATGGCAACATCGTCGTCGATGGAGAGCAAGTCGAAGGGTCCGGACAGGTAAGCGTCGTGCGCGCACTGCAGGTTCTTGCCTACGCTCGCTCCGAGCTGCCGCAACGCGAAAGACATCAACGGCGCGCTACGATACATGGCTCCCAAGAGAACAAGCACCATGCTTTCGAGCCGTCCGATGCACCAGATTCGCAGATGCATTTTGCTCCACTTCGGATACACGCCCGGCGTCACATTATTCTTGTAGAAGTCGCCACCCATGATGAATTTTATCGACATGACCCAGAGAAGGGTGGCGAAGGGCGTGACAAGGCTCAGCAGGTATAGGAATAAACCGACGACGATGAATCCCGCAGAGGCTGGCGGTCGTGAAGAAAGTGCCGATCTCGAGGAAACTAACGACGCCGAGGAAGGCCATTACGCCTGGGGAATACAAGAACAACGCAAAGAGGACCTGCAGGGTGGTGAAGTATCCGATGGAGAGCACCTCCGCCGCAGCCTCATCGGGCTCGACGCTGATCTTGTCGGATTCTGCGGAGGCCTTCGAGGCCAGCAGGAGCTCTCGCGGGCGGCGGGCCACCTTTCGTGCAGTGTTACAGTCACTGAGCAATGCCCGGACCGGCACCGCCCATCCCGCGGCCTGCAGGCGCTGCGCCAAGCGCGCGATGACGATCGAGTGCCCACCAGCTTCAGCAAATCCATCGTCCCAATCCAACGGGGTCCCGAACACAGCCCTGCAAATCGCCAGCACTTGCTCGCCGCCAGGCTCCATGCTCGGCATCAACGTCAGGTGTCTTGACGTCCCGGTCATCGCTGTCCAACGTGCTGACACGTGTCTCCCTAGGCGTGTCCTCTGTTTCCAGCTCGGCGTTTCTGTGTAGTTGAGATAGGTTCGGCAGGCTCTTCCGGTCGATCTTTCCCGACACCGGATTCATGACGAATTTTTCGACAAGGAATAACCGCGTCGGGACCGACGGCTCTGGGAGTTTCTTGGCCAGCATTGCCGTCACCCGGGCGGCCCATTCAGCCGGCGCCGGAGCGACCAAGGAGACTTCTCCTTTGATAACCGAAGGCGCGGCGACGAATGCGACAAGCGCTTCGTTCTGGTAATCCAGCACAGCGGCTTCGATTTCACTGAACTGCGTCTGGAGGATATCCTCAACGGCTTGTGCCTCGACGCGGTGCCCGCGCACTTTAAGCTGCGCGTCAATGCGGCCGAGGAAGTGTACCCGCTGTGTGCGGATGTCGATTCTGCATTTGTCGCCGGTGCGGTAGAGGCGGCCGAAACGTGGGTGCTCGATGAACTTCTGGGCGGTTTGTTCCGGCAAGTTGCGATAACCACGGGCAACGTGCACGCCACCGATACAGAGTTCTCCAATCTCTCCGTGGGGTAATGGGTGGAGTTGGTCGACCTCAAGGATGACGTAGGTAACGTTGGCGAACGGCGAACCGATAGTGATTGGTTCGCCCGGCCGCAAACTCTGGCGGCTCGTGTCGGTGCTCGCCTCTGTGGGACCATAAGTGTTGATGATCTGTCGTCTACCCCGCGTCCAGGGCTGCACGAGCGCGCTGGGGAAGGCTTCGCCCGCCGGCACGATATAGCGGCACAACGGATACGGGAGATCCACTTCAGGAGTTGGTGTGAGGGTGGTTAACAGCACCGGAGGACAAAAGAGTACCGTAACCTCCGCTTCGCGGAGGACTGGGACGAGGTCCGGGCCAGACCGGATCTGCTCCTTGGTCAGCATGACCACAGCGCAGCCCGACACCCAAGCGCTGTACATCTCGGAGATGCTGCCGTCGTAGCCGAGCGACGAAGTGAGCGAGGTCGCGTCCATGCCCGGAAGGAGATCGAAGTAGTCGGCGTAGCTCAGGGCCAGGTTCACGTAACCTGCGTGCGGGCACTCCACTCCTTTGGGCATCCCGGTGGTTCCGCTCGTGTAAAAGATGGTCGCAAGGCGCTGCGTGGGATCGTCCAACCAAGTCGGCGGGTCGCTTAGGGTCATTCTCTCCGGCAACGTAAGGAGGTCGAGCGTCGGTAGATCGCGGAACTTGTCCTGCCCCCGTGTAAGAATGACCACCGGTTGTGCATCGTTGAGCATGTGGGTGATCAGGGCGTCGGGCAAGGTGGTGTCGAGGAACATCAACGTGCCGCCAGCCTTGAGAATACCTAGGTGAGCGGCCACGATCTGCCAGTTGTCCTGTGACATGGCCACGGCCACGACCTGGTCCGGGCCCGTAAGGAACGGAGAAAGGGCGGCGGCCACGTTTTCGGCTCGCGCGTCGAGTTCCGCGAAAGTCAGCGACTCTCCAGTGTGTGGAATCTGCAATGCTGTGAGATCCGGAAACTTCTTGGCGGAGCGGCTGAAGACCTCAGAGAGCCACTGGACTCCGTCCTGATGCGGTACGTTCACGTGCAGGCTGTCGTCAAAGACATCCGTCAGGCTGTATTGGCATGTGTCCACCTGTCCGCGCGACGCCTCTTCCGACGCCCACAGGTACCGCCTCCACGCCACAAACGTCAGCGCAACGAAAACCGTCAAGAGTACTGTTGCGAAAATTACCCCCAAAGCATTTCCCCACATGCTCGCGACGACGACACGCCTGAGGTCTCAAAGACCCTGAGGGTCTGTACTTCAAACGACAATTCAGTGCGCTGGTTGAGCATGGTGAAAGCAGGTGGTTAATCGAAGTATCGCTCGAGCGTCCCAGTGCGACGGATGTCCAGCGTAACGCAATGGAACCCACCGCCCATCATTTTCGAGTGCCGCAATTTTATGGGGATCACTTCAAGTCCCTGCTTCTCAAGAAGCTTTATGAGTGCGGTCTGATCTCGATCGACCACGACCGTGTTCGGGTTAATGCTGAATGCATTCATATCGATCCAGTCACTACCAATACATTTGGATAGGTAGTCGGCATCATATCTGCCCGTATTCTCCATCGGCGGACTGTAAATGACGTCCCACTGCTTCAGGATTGGGGGCAGGGTTTCGTCATTGACACGAGCAGGGTTGCATAGGATTAAGCCGGGTCGTAAGGCAACGAAGGTTGAGTCAATATGACTGCCATAATAGACATCCTTGAGGAAATGCACCCGAAACTTTTCGCCCAAAATTGTCTGCAACCATTGCCCACCCAATTCGTTACCCGTGGCGCTGACCAAATAGATTAAGTCCTCACCAAAACGCAGGATGTTTGCAGCATCAAAAGCTGGTTCATCGTTACGTGGCGTCGGCTTGTCCGGGTCATACTCGTAGAGTGAGTCTAACAGCATGGGTTTGGGCGCGCTGTACCACTTTGCGCCTGACTTCATATAATCAAGCAGCAACGTGCGATAGCTAAATGTCTCCTGAGCGCGACTCCGTATGACATTGGGCGTCTCAATTATTTGATCGCCGATGACCAACATGACGTCGCGAGGACAATAGTTGTAGTACCCCTCAGCTTCCCAATAGATGGTGGAATATTTGGCGGCGTGCGGCCAAGTGTCTGGACGTTTAACGGTAACTCCCAAACCTTCTAAGACTTGAATAAACTCATTCAAATCCTCTTCCGTCTCCTCAATAATCCGTTGTGGAAAAGGGCCCTGCGGAATTTCCGCCAATGAACGATCGGGAAATTCTGCTAATTGGGTACTTCGGTCTGGCGTAGGAAATCTCGCACCCAGCGGGTTCCCTACAATAACTTCCTCCAGCTGATCCCACTCATTGCAACTCCATACACCTGACATACGCAACACGCCTCTTGCTGTTGTGAGTGGGATTGAGTTCCCCAACCAATTCAGACCACTCTTGACTTGAGTGATCCTCCCTCGTCTTCTTCTTCGGCCAGCCAATAAAACCTAATGTAATTCGGCGTGAAAGCCTGAAAATCAACTTGCCTTCACCATCGATTGGAATTGCTAAAGAAGTCTGGCAACGCAATTGCTGTATTGGACGCGATTGCTGCCTCAAGGACAAAATTGCCTACCGCAATATCCAGAACGCCAAGCCCAAATGGCGAAAATATACGGGGCTTACCATGATCCAACACGACTTTCTTCTCCAGAACGTCGACCAGGCTACCAGCGACAAAGTCCCTATTTCCCGCCGCCATTTCTGTTAGATGGAGAGACGTGTTTGCCTTCAGGCAGTGATCCAAGTCATCTACAATGTTTTGCGACGCGAGGATCACATTAGTGCATATATCGCGGAGGGATAAATGTAAGACAGTTGGGGAATGCTCGAATATTTTCACATCGGAAAGATAGGGCTCCAGTGTGGTGGTGGTGAAAAGCATCAGAGAAGCGTCGCATATAGCGCTCTCCATACTGTCGTGAATTACTGCATGCAGCTCATGCTGATCGCGAAGCCACTTACTGAAGCGCTCCGCCTCCGTGTGATCCAAATCGTACAAATCTATTTTTGAAAACTTCCAATTTCGAAATAAGAGCCACTCGATGGTTGTGCGAGCGATTATCCCTGTTCCAGTTACGCAGAGCGTTCCTTCTAAGGGATTGGGGGAAAGATGCTCTGCGGCCAAAGCAGCAGAGGCGGCAGTGCGCGTTGCGCTTAGCAGCGATGCCTCGATGCAGGCTAAGGGGTAACCTGTCTTGGCATCGTTTAGGATCTGGACTGCCGACGCCCGAGCGAGATTGGACGCTGTGTTTTCCGGAAAACTCGATATCCATTTAATGCCACTTTTTTGAACTGCACCACCAAGATGCGCTGGCAACGCGATGATACGGGCACTGGGATTATCTGGATATCGAAGGAAGTAGCTGTCTGGATTAACGGCGTCCCGGGAGGCGTGAAGACGGTATGCCGTCTCCACAGCATCAAAAACTTGTTTCCTGTTGCCTTCAATTGCGTTCTTAACCGTCGAGCCGGGAACAACGTAGAATGTCGGAGCGGTTACCACGATTTGTTCCCCTATGTGTTTGCTAGCGTCCTGCTTTTTTTTCCAACGACGTTTTTCACCCAGTCTGGATCGTAGACTGTGTCTAGGTATTTTTCGCCAAGATCGGCAGATATGGCGACTATGGTGTCTCCGGGCGCGAACTCTGAGCTAAGCTTTTGTATGGCAGCGAGAACGGTTCCGGTGCTCCCACCAACAAGCAAGTGGTGATCCCGGACAAAGGATAGACACGCTTCAACTGTCTTTTCCTCCTCTATTGCCACAATACGGTCTGGAGTTGTGTGGTCTGCGAGCTTTGGCCTGAGGCTTGCCCCAATACCTGGGATATTTCGTTTTCCAGGCACGCCTCCGAATGTGACTGACCCCACTGGCTCGACGGCCACAACTTTTATTTGTGGAAACACCTGACGAAGTCGCTCCGATACTCCGGCAAGGGTGCCGGTAGTTCCGGCCCCAACAAAAATCCAGTCAACTGTTTTAAACTCCTGCGCGATCTCATTCGCCGTTTGCTCGGCATGAACATTTTTGTTGGCAATGTTATCGTACTGATTTAACCAGACTGCCTTTGGCTCGGATTGCAAAATACGATCTATCGTCTCAAATCTATTTCGCAGGAAGCCTCCATTTGGGTCGCAATCATCGACCACAATGACTTCTGCACCGTAGAGTTTCATGCCTCTGATATTGGCGTGAGTAGCGTTAAAATCTGTGACACAAATAAATCTATAGCCCTTAATGGCGCACACCATGCTGAGTGCTATTCCAAAATTCCCTGATGAAGATTCAACTATTATGGTTTCATTCGGCTTGGCAAGGCCTCGCTGCTCCAGGTCCTCCACGAGTCCTATCGCAGTCTTCACCTTGATCGAGCCCGATATATTGAGCCCTTCCAACTTGAGGAATACGTCGTGACTTCCAGCAAAACCCCGAAGGCGATAAAACAAATCACGAAAAATTAACTCTAATGGCAACTCGATGATCATAATGCAACATCCTTAGCAGGATGACCTGCCCTTGTTTCTTTGAACTACTTTTCTCTTGAGTGCCCCACCCTCGTCTCTTCCTCGGAATATCGCAGCCCTCCATCAGGCTATAAGCCATACATCCGCATGGAGAACTATGCAGAGGTCTTACCTGCATTGTGCGAGGGCGTCTTCTCCTAATTTTTCTTATCTGCACTTCGGAGATAATGAACCCGACCTTTGTCTTGGGAGTGAACATCTTTTCCGATGAGCGTCCCGGATCACCACCGTCGTGGCTCGAGTAGTGACCGGTATTGAACCAACCCAATCCGTTCTCGGTGTCGATGAACATCTCTTTGAAGGCTTTTCTTTGGGCAACAGAGTTGCATCTGTATCGCCCACCGTTCTTCTTCGTGTCATGAAACTGGCGAGTTGGTTGACGCCGGTACTGACCATAACATCAGCCAATGCAGGGGTGCTGCAGTGAACGTGTTCATTTGCCCAACATACGGCACCTTGATCCAGGCGCTCCTGCAGTTGCTCTTCAGTCACTTCGACTAGGTATCCCAACAAGGTGAAACCAGCATCGGAAACGCGCTCGTCGGCTGCAGGCGCGTTCTTGCCGTGACAGCTCCGACCGCAATGAAACGCCACGCGCCGGGCCTTCAGATCGACGATGATTTGACGGCACCTCCCCATCCAGACGCAATTATGGGGCCTCTTTTGGGCGCGGTAAGCCGCGCCCGCGTTGTTTCAACGTAGGTGTTTTGCGGAGCCAGGTTCTATTGAATATTCTTTTTGCAAGAGCACTGTCGATGTGTGGGGTGACTAATTCTTCATATGCGTCCTGAACCTGTTCATATTCTTCTTCACAAACGTCGGCTCGCTCCTCCGGCAAGTACCCCTTGGTCACGAAGTCGCCAAACAGCTTTGTATCGGCACCATACGCAATGCATAACACATTGTAGGCACGCTGTTGGGGCATGCCATGCGCTTCGGCGAAGTCTTCGGCGAATTCTTTCGGCGTCAGTGGCGCGTCGTCGCTCTTGGCGTCAGTTAAGTAGGCGTATGCGGTGCCCATAATCAGCCGGCGCGCCTCGGCCTTGCCAAGTTGAAGATAGATATAGGCCGCCACTTGATCGGCCGCGTCTTCTTCGCGCCCTAACACCGGTAAGTTGAGCATGTCAAACAAGGCATGAGCGA
Source organism: uncultured Alphaproteobacteria bacterium (assembly GCA_963753045.1). Classification (GTDB taxonomy): domain Bacteria; phylum Pseudomonadota; class Alphaproteobacteria; order Rhizobiales; family Hyphomicrobiaceae; genus Filomicrobium. The sequence continues at coordinate 783,326 of CAVWAT010000006.1, read as the reverse complement.
ATTCGTGCAGGGAGGTGTCGACGAAGGGGCCGATAACCGTGTCCATCGGCGCAATACCTGCCGGCGTCGTCTTCGCAGGCATGTTCTTCCACAGCTTGTCGACGTATTCGTAGCAGATCGTTATTGCTTCATCCCCATAAGAGGCATCGTCCTCTCCGTCGCACCCCGCCAACGAGAATTGCACTGTCCTAGGAAGTCGGAACGGACTGAGGAATTCCTGCAATTTTTCAAGCGCACGACGCTCCTTAAGGTCCTTATATATTGGTTGATGTGCGGGATTCTTCGGAGGCACATATCGGATGCTAATCTGGCTGGCCTTCGACGCGGCAAACGCGGTCATCGCCGTTGCGGTGACGAGGAACATGCCGGCGATAGCTAAGGCCAAGGCTGTTTTCATCATCGCCCTCCACGCGCAAAAAACCTACCGATAGCATAGGCTATCATCTTCCCACAAATGTGAGCAGCCCGTAGAAGCCTGCAGCCCGTTGGATCGGTTAGGCAGGTCGCTAATCAAGGCAAAAACAAGACAAAATCAATATTGTGACGCATACTAACCTAGTGCGTTCGTGCAGACATCGTCAAAGGGTCGCCCTTGGAACTTTTAAGTGGCGATGCCGCACTCGTCGGGATTTGCGCTGATGGACGGCTTCACTGCCTGTTGGAGGAAGCCGCTGGCGCCGCGTTCTTCGACTTCAACACTTCAATTGCGCGGGCAATCAACGGATCAATTCCCTCTTCAATATCGGCCTTCTTGTTGAATAGCTCGATGTCGACAGGGACCCCCTTGCCCTCGTAGCACACCATGTCAGCCGAGAAGTACTTTTGGTGCGACAAACAGTACTTCCAGCCATTGGGGAGTTTCTTATCGAGTGTGTACGAGAATATGCCGTTGGTATGATCGCCAATGATCGTTGTATGAGGCAGCTGCCTTATCGCCAGCGCAAATGCCTCCCCGCCGCTAAAAACAAAATCGCAAGTCAGAAGCACGATTGGGCCGGTGAATTGCACGTCACCTGACGGCTTGAGGTGCCAGGTCTTCAAGGATTTGAAATCATCTTCTCCAGGGCCAACCTTCGTCTTCCGATGGAAGGCGATTCTCTTGCGATCGCAAAAGCGATTGATGATCGTGATCGCAACATCATCTTCTCCGCCGGGGCAGTCACGAATATCGATGATGAAGCCGTCTAAGTCCTGAAAGTCACGGGCAATCTTGTCCAGAGCGGCAGTCAGTCTCCGCTTCTTGACGTCTTCCAGCTCAAGGATCCGAATGTAACCAAATGCCCGAGACCTGCAGTAGTGTAGCATCCAGGCCTTGGTCTCTTTAGGCCGTCCGAAACCATTGGCGATAAGAGTCTTCTTGGTCGTTTTGAAGAGCTTCTTGATCTGCCGGTTTGTGAATTCCTGAGAGAACCTGGTCGATTTCTCCGCGGTGAAGAATCGCTTCTTCCGGTCACCACTTGCTTTGGCCTTCAGCTCGACATGCCCGTCATCCAACGGATCAAGCATCTGACAGAAGATATCGAAGAGCTCATCATCACTCGTCTCACTTGTGACTTTGGGCCTGTAGGTGTCGTACTGCTTTTTCCAGTCGACATTCCTCAGTTCGAAAAATGGATACCTGTTGTGGAAGGTCTCCCACAGGACTTCGAAATTCTTTTCAGGGTCGCGAATGATCATGGCAATGTCGATCTTGGCTCAGATACGCCGCTTGGTCTCATTTCGAATGGAACATCGAAGCGGTCGCAGTGACCACGCCTAAGCCGCGGTACCCGTTTGCGCTACTGTCCGTCGTTAAAGTTTGCCGGACAGTTGAGGTTGTGAACTAAGAGAGACCCTGGGTCATCTGATTTTGGTTCATGCCACCCGTTGGAAGTTGTAGCGGCTGCGTGAAGCGTTGGGCTAGTGAGCGCCTGAACAAGAACAACCGGTGGATACGGACCTGGAGTTCATGCGCCAAGGGTTCGGAACTTCGGCTGATGTTGCATCCGCGTGGTCACGTCACATCGGCGGGCTGGACAGATATGGCGCTTGATTTGTTCGAGGCGGTTGCTGTTCCCGACCGCCCGGCGGAAACGCGCTAGTCGCGTCAGTTTCCCTCTCCGCTTAACCCTTAACTTATCTCTTCTTTCACCAAAACTTTTCGGCGGGCATCATAAAGCAACCCCATGGGCCCCATATGTCTATTGCGTATGGGCATTTACGGGAGTGAGTGATGCTGGATCAATTGGGCCTTCTCGGCCTCGTTATGGTGCTGTTGGCAGCCGCCGCGCTGTGGTCGACAGTTAAAGTGGTACCGCAAGGCTTTAGTTACACAGTCGAGAATTTTGGCCGCTATACGCGGTCGTTGACACCTGGGTTGCATATCCTAATTCCGGTCGTCGAGCGGATCGGCGCGCGTATGAATATGAAGGAGCAGGTGCTTGATATTCCCTCGCAGGACGTCATTACCCGCGACAACGCCATGGTTCGCGTCAACGGCGTTACGTTTTATCAGGTTCTGAATGCCGCCAAGGCGGCTTACGAAGTCGACCTTCTGGAGCCCTCGATCGTCAACCTGACAATGACCAACATCCGAACCGTGATGGGTTCGATGGATTTGGACGAACTGCTCTCCAACCGCGACCATATCAACGCGCAGCTCCTCACCGTTCTCGATGCGGCCACCAAGTCCTGGGGCATCAAGGTGACCCGTATCGAAATCAAAGACATCGACCCGCCACGCGATCTCGTCGACGCCATGGCCCGCCAGATGAAGGCTGAACGCATCAAGCGCGCGCAGATCCTCGATGCGGAAGGTTCGCGGCAGGCGGCGATCTTGGAAGCCGAAGGCGAAAAGCAGGCCGTGGTTCTGGAAGCCGAAGGCCGTCGTGAAGCCGCATTCAAGGACGCCGAGGCGCGTGAGCGTCAGGCTGAAGCCGAGGCCAAGGCAACGCAGATGGTCTCCAAGGCGATTTCGGAAGGGGACGTCCAGGCGATCAACTACTTTGTCGCCAACAACTACATGAAAGCGCTGGAAAAGCTTGCCACCTCGCCGAACCAGAAAGTGCTGATGATGCCGCTAGAAGCTTCCTCGGTGATCGGCTCGATCGCCGGTATCTCCGAAATCGCTCGCGAGGCCTTCGGCACAAGCACTGACGGGTCGGGCAAAAGCCCCAAGCAGGGTTCGGTGCCAAAGGTTTAGATGTAAGGTCCGAGAAGTTCGCCATCTCCTCCGGCGTGAGGAGGTGGCCCGTGGCGCAAACGATGATGGGGACACATGCAAAGCCTGTTTGAACTGCTGAGTAATCTTGGCGGCTGGAATTGGGTAATCTTCGCGCTCTTGCTGTTGACGTTGGAAACGGTTGTTCCCGGTGTGCACTTCCTTTGGTTCGGACTTGCTGCTTTCGTCATTGGAGTGGTGGCCATCACCTTTGGCGCACTTGGTCCCGAGTATTCCGACGTCTTCGTCTGGCAGTTTCAAGTTATCGCCTTCGCGCTCGTGGCGATGGTGACGGTGTTCGTTGTGCGCCGGTTCGCAGCGGCCGACGATGAAGAGGCCAGCGATGCCCCCTCGCTCAACGTGCGTGCAGAGCAATACGTTGGCCGCTCTACGACGGTGGCGGTGCCGATCCAGGGTGGCCGTGGCAAAGTGAAAATCGGCGACAGCCTGTGGCAGGCCGAGGGCGCCGATGCGGCGAAGGGGACACGCGTGAAAGTCACCGGCGTCAACGGGACGGTGCTGGTGGTCGAGCCGGAGTAAGCAATCCCGCTTCGCGAGCGAGGCCAGCCCAGCCCCTCTGAGGGGCTCAGCTCCTTTGCCTCCCCAGTTTTTCGTTTTCCGATGGATAGATTTTAACTGGGTCATGATGCGTGAGAACAAGGCAGCTCAAAAACACCCTTCCGCCCACCCCAGCGATCTGCTGTGGGCAATTGCGACGCTGTCGTTAGTCCTCCCGTGGGTGGCGATTTTTCTGGGCGGGGTTTCGCTATGGCGCATTCTCAGCGGTGACAACAGTGGCTGGCTGATACTGCCCGCCGCCATCGGGTTGTTCGCGCTCGACATCGTCATCGATCTGTGGATCGCCAACCCGCGCACATCGGCATCGGACGAACCTGATCTCAACCGGCGAGGCTCGCAGTACGTCGGCCGCGTCGTAGCGTTAGACTCGGCGATTGAAACAGGCCGTGGCCGCGTTCGGCTTGGAGATACGGTATGGACCGTGGAAGGCCCGGACCTGCCCGAGAGCACGCCGGTGCGGATCGTCGGTAGCGATGGTGCCGTGCTCAGGGTGGAGGCGGCTGAGGGGGGGCTTTAGGTTTGAGTGCGCCGGATGAACTTGCAAGGGTGAATATGCTGCTGTTGTCTGCTCTGCATTCAGAAGCGGGCATGCCAGCGGCGTTCTAAACACGCAGTGCCAATAGCGGACATGTGAGTAGTGAACCGATTAATCGTGGCCGATGCTGGCTATGTCCACTTAGCGAACATCGGCAAAATCAAAAGGGCAGAAATTGCCGATTGCAGTGGCTAGCGCATCTGCTTGAGAACATGCGCCTCGAGCTTCTCTCTCGCCGTGGCGAGCTCGCGTCTTTTCTTGACCGCCTTCTCTAAATTTCTGGTCGCCAGTGCAGCAGCGAGCTCCATTTCTAGCTCCATGCATTCAAGGCGGAGGTAATAGTCGATCCCCTCCTTGAGGTGGGCGAGCACAATTCGCCCCGTTAGGATCGGGTGGTTGTTGGTGATGTTGGCGTCTGCATACTGGAGACCGTGTTCTAGCTCGATTTCAAGGCCGAGCTTGAAATTGTCTAGCGGTATCTTGAGAGCTTCTCCACCAACAATCTTTCGAATGATTTCAGCCTCACGGCCCTCGACTTCGATTTCTTTCAGATCAGTCCAGTCCCTTATTCCGATCTCTCGGCAGACTCGCTGGACTTCCTGTGGTGTGACGTAATTGTAATCAGGCATGTTCACTGGTCCTCCAGCTGCGGGGTGTTTGCTTCCGAACGGTGGCAGAGTATGATAATCATCATTGGCGGCAATCGGATTGTCCAGACTTATGGGACGAGATCAAGCCTCGTGTTTCCTGCTGAGCTTTCATCGCCTGCTCCGGTTCGCCGGAACAGGTGCCACCTATGCCGCTAGTAGCGCTCCATCGCCAGTGGCGAGTTTTGGCACGCCTCACCGAAGACCACACAATTTTCTGACTGTCCGCTTTGGGGCAAATCTCTCCGTTGAGCGTAAAAGCTGACTTTTCGCTTTCAGGCGAAGCCGACATCCGGGTTCGGAAAGCACGTCGACCCGCAGGCCCGAAATGCAACCGTCGGTCGATACTAGAACTATGTCCGCTTCCTCTGCAGGGCGGTACTGGCTTGGAGCAAGCTGGCGCTCGCAACGTACGGCAGCTCCTGCCCCCTCGCCTTGCTGCGCGCGCTTGCCTGCACGGGAGCAAACGAGCGGTCAGGTGGCGGCATGTGCCTCCGGACTACCTCTAATGCCCCAGCTGTTCCTTCACCTTGGCGGCGAGTTGGGACAGCGAGAAGGGCTTCGGCAGGAAGGCGAAGGTTTCTTCTCCGAGGGCCTGCTGGAAGGCTTCGTTGGGATAGCCCGATACGAAGATGATCTTCAGGTCCGGGTTTTCCTTCCGCAATTCCTTCAGCATCGTCGGGCCGTCCATGCCGGGCATAACGACGTCGGAGACGACGATGTCGACTTCACCGTTACACTCCTTCATGACCTCAAGCGCATCGAGACCATCGGAGGCTTCGAGCACTTCGTAGCCCTGGCGTTTCAGAGCACGCACGGCGAACGAGCGCACCACGTCTTCATCTTCGACCAGCAGCACGCGGCCATGGCCGGTGAGATCAACCTTCTTGACCTTCTCCGTGGCTGCGACGCGCTCGGCGATCGCCGCCTCATCTTTTTCATCGAGGTGATGACGCGGCAGGTAAATGCGGAACGCGGTCCCCTTACCAAGCGTGGACTCGGGATAGATGAAACCGCCGGTCTGCTTGACGATGCCGTCAACGGTGGCGAGGCCCAGTCCCGTTCCCTTGCCAGGTGCCTTGGTCGTGAAGAACGGCTCGAAGATCTTTTCCAGAACCTCTGGAGACATGCCGGAGCCTGAATCCTCGATCTCGATCTGCACGTACTCACCGGGCTGCATTCCTGACGGTGCGAGCTTTTGAGTTCTCGCGCTCGGTGACATTGCGGGTGCGGATTGACAAGCGGCCACCCTCGGGCATGGCATCGCGAGCATTAACCGCCAAGTTGATGATGGCCTGCTCGAGCTGCAGCTTGTCGGTCTTGACGAACCAGAGGTCGCGGCCCGAACGGATCTTCAGTTCGATACGTTCGCCGATGGAGCGCTTTAGCAATGGCGCCAGGTCGGTCATGACTTCGCCAAGCTGGAGCGGCTCGACGAGCAGCGTCTGCTGGCGGGCCAGAGCCAACAGCTTGCCGACCAGTCCTGCAGCACGATTGGCGGAAGACTTGATGTTTATGATGTCGGAGTGGGCAGGATCACCGGGACGATGCGACTGCAATAGAAAATCCGAAAAGCCGATAATCGCCGTCAGCATGTTGTTGAAGTCGTGTGCCACAAATCCGGCCAGCTTGCCGACGGCTTCCATCTTCTGGCTTTGTGCGTAGCGGGCTTCGAGTGCCTTTTGTTCGGTAACGTCGATTAGATAGATGATGGCCGCTTCGGGTGCATTACGGGCGTGCGTCAGCGGGCTCATGTAAAGGCGGCGGGTGTATTCGTCCTTGGGACCGGCGGTTATTTCGACGGGTTGGACGTTGCCTTTGCCCTCGGCGACCTTCTCCAGGCCCGTGGCAATCGCCGCTCTGGTATCGGCACCAACGGAACGGGTTAGAATGTCGAGAGCGGGTTTTGCGTTGGCGGAGCCGTCAACAATCATACGCGAGAAGGATGTGTTGGCGCTGACGATACGGCCGTCACGACCGATGGTGGCAATGCCGAGCGGCGCGGAGCGGAAGAAGCGTTGAAAGCGGGCTCCCGCGATCTCAGAATTGGCCTCCTCGAGCTCGTCAGTATCTCGCTCCACGGCGGCCAGGATTACACCACTGGAGCCGTCGGGTGTCGGTTGTGCGATAATGCGGACAGGCAGGAGACAGCCGTCTTCACGGACCAGGTCGAACTCGCAGCTTGATACTTCCTCGCCCTCCTGGTGGGCCATTCTGATCAGAAGCTCGGCGCCATCCGAGGTAACTAGATCGGAAAGCTTCAAACCGCGCGACAGCAGGTTGGCGGGTTCGCTAAATCCGAGCCAGGTCGACAGCGTATGGTTCAAATGGCTCAGCGTGCCGTCGGCACGGACCGAGGCGAGGCCAACCGGAACGCTGTTGTACCCGGCAAGCGTCGCATGCAGATCCGACAGTGCCTGTTCCTGTAAGGCGTGGTCCGCCGTCACATCACGAATGCGCCACAAGACCAAAGGTTCGTTTTCAACACCGATTTCATCGGGAAACGTGAACGGGACAACGGAGAGCTGAGTCCATTTGACCTCATCGCGGGGACCGAGCGCATCGCTTGCCAGTCGCGCGGGAACGACTTCTTGATGGGGTTGACCGGCTTCCGCCGCACGCATCAAGCGAAACATCGCCTCGGAGACAACCGGCGTGCTGCCCAGCGCCGTCTCAATGTCGGATACTTCCAATAACGGAGTACCACCAAGCAGGTGGGAGCCGGCCTTATTGCACCAGCTGAGACTGCCGTCGGGACGCATCAATTGCATTGCCTCTTGCGAGCCTTCGGTTACCAGACGGGCGATATCCTGCTCGGGGAACCTCGAGCCAATGCGGATATGTCCCGCCGCCAGCCCGAAAAGGAAGAAGGCGCCAAGCATCGCCAGCACAGCCATGATGGTAATGAGAAGGGGCTCGGCAGCTCCGGCAGCGGTCAGGAAAAGTACCGCGGTGCTGGCGGCCAGCACAGCACAGGCAAGCGCTGTCAGCCCTCGCATTTCATAGTGCGAGAACATCGTTTCACCCGCCAAGGACTGCAACTGGTTGACCCTTATCCAGCTCATAAGGTGAGAAGCTATCTGATTCTCTGAGCGAAAAGGATTGTGGGCTAGGATGCAAAAAAAGTTTTTACTCATACTCTTACGCCGTTGCACGCTGCTTACGAGGGCAGCGCTTGTTCGTATACCAACACACGGCGGGCCGGTGTTGGGCTGGTCTCACGACCCGGGTTTTCCACCGGGACGTACAAGCCACCTCAACTACTCGGCCATCAGAGTTAATATGCCATGAACTTAGGCGTTTCGATTCGATCAGAATGAATTGCCGAGCAACGAATTACCAAGGTTAAGTCACGCAAAATAAACGCGTTTCGATTAATTATCGTCCCGAAGTGGGCGGGTTGGTGGTGATGATGTTGGTTGTATTGGTCGCAGTAGGCAGAGCGCGATCCATGGGCGACAACGCATCTGATACGATCATAGTCTTTGGCGGCGGAGTCTGGTGATGTGGGAAATTCTATCCTTACTGTTACTCATCGTGTTCGTTGCGGCGGCGATCGTTGCCGGCGCTCTTGTTTGGCGCAGCTACGTCGATAGCGGTGCGCCTGGCTCCAGCATGTTCCGCGCAAAGAACGAAAAGCGGCTTGATGTGGTCGAACAGGCAACCCTGGACGGCCGGCGGCGGCTGGTCCTGATCCGGCGCGATGACAAGGAGCATCTCATCATGACCGGCGGTCCGGTTGACGTACTAATCGAGACGGGAATTGATAGTAAAAGGAAAACGAGTGGCGGTGGCGAAGTCGTCACCACGCCAATATTCCCGCGCCAGCCCCGCACGGTGGGCAAAGCCGCCGGCGATAAATAAGATTCGTCCTCCGGACAGCTTCAACTGTGCGGTTTCACCCAGTGGACCAACGACCGCGCGTTCGGGTATACCGCGCCCGTCGGGATTTATGCTTCTCCTGGTAGACGTCCATGTCGCCTTCGGTCACCGCGCACTGGCAAGATTTTTAGACGGCCTTGAAATCCACGTTTGACTGATCACCTCTCAAGTTTTGTTTAGAAGGAGATCCGATGCCGTCGTTCTTTCGCCGCGTCGCTGACACCAGATCTGCAGCCCCACTACTGATTATGCTGCTGTCACTAACTGGTGGAGCAGCTGTGGCGCAGGAGCCGGCTGCCATCGCCGCCGAGGCGACTAAGGTCGAGACTGAAGGCACCGCAAAGGCACCCGCTGAGCCCGCCCCCAATGGTAAATCCGAAGCAACAGCGCCGGCACCCGCCGTTACGGTTCAGCTGCCGGAGCTTCTGGCCAAGGAAGTTGAAAGGGCACGATGGCTCACCAACAGGCTGGAGTTTGTAGAAAAGTCCGTGACCCGGGTCCGCGACCGCGACGAGGAGCTGAATCAACGGCTGCCGACGCTCGATAAAATCCTCTCGGATGCGGTCGTTGCCGCCGATCAACTGAAACCGGATCGTCGCAACTACAAATCTCAGATCGACAGACTTGGTGCCGCTCCCAAGGAGGGGGAGAGTGAGGCCGAGGCGATTGCTGAGGAACGCAAGCGCCTCAACGCGATCCATGCAGAAGTCGACGGCGCCATTAAGTCGGCTGAGCTCACCCTTGTTCGGGGACGTCAACTGCTTGCCCGCATTCAGGAACTGCGGCTGGAAATCTTTCGCCGCGGCCTGCTGACCCGTTCGCCAACGCTACTATCGCCGTCTCTTTGGACGGAGGCCATGGCCGCACTCACGCTCGCCAAGGCCGAGATCGGAGCCATCTTCAACGACTGGGTGTCAAGGATCGGCGGCCGGTTTAATCTGTTTCTTTTCGTCCTTGGTGCCGCCTTGGTCGTCGGTGTCGGGCTGCATATCGGGGCACGGCGTGTTCGCCGTGGAATGCGCCAACTGGCGATTGCGGAACACCCATCCTTCCCCAAACGCACACTGATCGCTGGACTGGATGCTCCGCTCAGAATGCTGCCTAAAATCGCCGCGGCGGCGATCGCATACATCGGGCTGCATTGGTTGGACTTGCTCTACTTACAGGTGGGTGGTCTCGCTGGAGCGGCCTTAAAGGCTATCGTTATTGCCTCCGCGGGCACCGCCTACATAACGAGCTATCTGCAGCCCGCTCGCCCCAACTGGCGCGTTATCGACCTTGGCGAACCAGCGGCTTGGAGGGTACGGAGGCTTATTCGATACGGCGTGTACCTGTTCGCGTTGGACGTGTTCGTGAGGACCGCCATCAGTGAACTGGCGCTCCCGTTGTCGGTCAACATCCTTTGGGTCTCGTTCGTCGGCTTGGCATTTGCGTACTTGTTCATACTAGGCGCTCGCTGCCAGCCGACGATACCGGTGATTTCCGAGAGACCCGTTGCCTTCATCGTTGGCCAACTGCACAAGGGCCTGCTCGTTATTGCCGCGATCGCGATCATACTAGCGGTTTTCACCGGGTATACCGCCTTCGCCCACTATGTCGCGACGCGGCTTGTTACCGTTGGTACGGCGGTCTTCCTATTGGTCATCTTCTATCTGGCGAACCGTGCCATCGCGGCGGAGCCGGAACTGATCAAGCATGAGACTTCGGGCAGTGAGCAAACCTTGCCAATCGAGATCCGGAGCCGGGTGGCGCGCGGCCTCTCGATCCTGCTTGATGTCGTCTTGTTCGTAATCGCGTTCCCGGTTTTGTTATTTTCATTCGGAGTGGCGTCCAATGAGATTTGGACACTCACGAACCGAGCCTTGTACGGCTTCGAGGTCGGCGGAATTGAAATCTCACTGGTGAACATCGGTTTCGCACTGGGGTTGTTTGCCATCATCCTAGTGCTGACGCGAATGCTGCAGCGGTGGCTTGGCGGGACCGTCCTGCATCCGAGCCGTACCGAGCAGGGCCTTGGCAATTCGATACAAACCGGAATTGGGTATCTCGGCTTCGCTATGGCGGCGCTTGCGGCGCTTTCACATGCCGGGCTCGATATAACGAACATTGCTATTGTCGCCGGCGCTCTATCGGTCGGTATCGGTTTTGGTCTGCAGTCGATTGTCAATAATTTCGTTTCAGGTTTGATCCTGCTGGTGGAACGGCCAATCAAGGTTGGAGACTGGATCAAGGTTGCCGATACCCAGGGGTATGTGCGCAGAATTTCAGTGCGCTCGACCGAAATCGAAACTTTCGAGCGGGCCAGCGTGCTCATTCCAAACTCCGCCTTGATCACCGGAACAGTGACCAACTTGACGTTGCGCAACGCGCTGGGCCGTATCACCATTCCGATCGGGGTAAGTTATGACAGTGACCCGGATCTGGTGCAGAAACTGCTGCTTGAGGCCGCCAACGAATGCACCTTGGTTGCCCGCCATCCGGCACCGTTCGTTGTGTTTGAAGGATTTGGAGACAGCGCACTCGATTTCTCAGTGCGCATCTATGTACCGGACGTCAATTCGTCACTGTCGACACAAACCGAAGTACGCAAGGCGATCGTGCAGAAGTTCCGCCAGCAGGGCGTCGAGATTCCGTTCCCGCAGCAGGATTTGCATCTACGCGATCTGGACGGGCTGAAGTCCGCTTTGGGGCGGGTTCTGGAAGAACGGCGGCGGGCCGGGGCGCCGAACGTCTCAGATTCCGGAAACAAGCCAGTTCGTGACGAAACCACGTAAGGCAGCCCGCATATGAGCGGCGGCGTAAGAGGCAACAGCGTTACGCTGTAGCTCGCATACCCGGGGAGCCTCCGAACGAATGCTCGTCAGCATCCACGCGAGCTGGCACTGTCCGCCTGTGTTCCGTCTGGCTTGCGCTTCTTGTCCGGCGGTCTTGTTCGAAGCGATCCGGTAGGGGTGTTCATGTTCGGCCTGGCGACCGCCGCCCTTCGTATTCGTGCCGGCCACGTGGCGGCGGCACTTGTCACGGGTGGCCAAAGGCTTGCTTTGACGCTTGCCATGGTGTTCTTGCTGCGCCCAGTAGCACCGCCGCTAGCGGCGGAGCCCGTCAGCAATGATGGTGCGCATTACACGATCGCGGTGCACACCAGCGGTGTGAAAAGCCAAAGAGAGCCGAAGGCGATCGTCGAATTCGTCAAACATCGTGTCAATGAAATCAACGCCAAGGGCGGGCTTCTTGGACGTCGGCTAAAGGTACGCTTTTTCGACGACGACGAGGACAAGGATCTGACGGTCGTCAATACACTCGAAACGCTAGCCGATCCGCGGCTGCTGGCCATTGTGGGAATCTGGAGTTCGTTGCGCGGCTCCTATGTTGTCGACAGCATCGGTAGTGCCCAGATCCCCTTTATTTCCGAAATGTCCGTAGACCAGCTGTTCGCGCAGCATCCGAACGTTTATACGCTGGCGCGATCGGTGCGCGGCGAAGTCTCCGTGTTTTTGGCCTATGCCAAGCAGAACGCGATCAAGCGGATAGCCTATGCCGGAATGGCCCAAGACAACTTTGCCGAAGCTTATCTGGGTCATCTGATCGATGCGAAAGAGGGACCGGGCATCGTCTCCAGCTTCTGGGAAACCGAAGAGACGACCGTTACCGACTATGACCGCGCAATCGATTCCTTCTTGGCCACGCGGCCGGAGCTGATCGTGCTTGCACTTGGGTCGAAGAGCGGTGCGCGTTTTCTTGCGCGCATGAAAGAACGCCGGATCAGTCTGCCGGTTTTCATTTCGTATGGAAGCATCGCTAAAGTCTTGAAGCACGATGGCGGAGCCTCTGAATACGGCGGTGTCATGTACGAGTTGTCCACCGGCGGAGTGGCCAATCTGAACAATGAACGCATCGAGCGATTAGCGCGGGAGCTTGGCATCCGCATCGGTGAAAACAGTAACGCCGATGCCACGTATTCGGCGCGAGATCTGGGTTACGGGGCGCGCTATGCTGATGTCGTTCAGCTGATCGTGGACGCGGCCGCCGGGAAACTTCGGCGCCGCGGACCAGCGAGGGAGCGCGGCGGTCAGCTCGACGACAACATTGCCTCGGTCCGCGAACGTGTCGCCGAAGAGCTGGCAAAACTCCGTGAAGGCCGACGCTATTGGAAGGGTCGCGCTCAGTACTGGACGTTCGATGAGGACCGCGCCACCTCGGAGCGGGCCATGTTGCTGTGGCGCACGCCAGGACAGTCCGAACCGGTGCTACACCCCACGCAGTTCATTCGCGTCGATGGCAAAATGTACGATGTGCCCGTGCTCTACCTGCATCTCGACATGATCCGATTGTTCGAGGTGGACACCAACGAACGGCGGTTCGATGCGGAGTTCTACCTGACGCTGCGTTCTCACAAGGATATGTCGATCGAAGCGATCGACTTCACCAACGCGTTTCGCAGCAATACCGCCAGGGAACCGATCAAATGGCGGCAAGTCGCGAAATACCATGATGACGTGGCGATGGGGCTTGGACCACGGCGGATTTATCATGTTACGGGACGCTTCGCATTCGAGCCGGACCTCGCGAAATACCCTTTCGACGAACAGCTCGTCACGATCTCCTTCCAGCCTGCAGACTCGAGTTCCGTCTTTATCCTGCAGCCGCCAGGTGAGGGCTTACGCCACAAATCGTTCCGGGTAGAAGACTGGAAGCTCGTCAGTCATTACGTGGGCACGACCGACCGCATCATCACCTCGGTGCGTGGTCGACATCTGGAAGAGCATGTCGTGCCCTATTACAACTTCAACTACACCTGGGTGATGCGGCGTTCAGTAATCGACTATCTGGTCCGGGTTGTTGTACCACTCGTCTTCATTTTAATCGTCGCCTATCTGGCGGCCTATATCCCCCGACGCGAATTCAACGCCACGATTGCCATCCAGGTGACGGCCCTGTTGTCGGCAATCGCGCTTTACTTCACTCTGGCTCAACCCAATTCCGACGAGATCACGTTGTCCGACAAGATCTTCGTCTGCTCTTACGCTATCGTCTCGTTAATGATCGCCTTGTCGATCTTCGAAGTACGTGAAAGCAAAGATGAAAGCCAACTCGAACGGGGATCAAAACTGACGACCCTTCGGGCGGGCCAGATCTATGTCGTGCCGGTTTTAACGTTCGTGGTGATCGGATGGCTCATCGCATCGGCGGCGACCGACCGAAGCATCGCGGAAGGTGTTCGGGAGCTGGTGCGCCGGGTGCTCTTATCGTTCGCGGACTACACGAAGCGCTAATTCTCCATACGGGGTTATGTTGCGAGCGCTTGCCAGCTGTTTTGCCTTGGTGGCGGCGCTCATTTTGGAAAGATTTTCAGTGGGTTTGAGCGCTGCCGCCACCGATTGAAGCAGTATCTGCTGGGCAAAAACCGGCGCTGGAGCTCGGTGTTCTCGGCCCGCCAGAACCGTCAACAATATCGCCAAGGAGAGGGCGCTAGTGGCCGCGCCAATCTGCAAGAGCCGGGCGTGCCGGTTGGGGTTTGCCAGTCTTTCTGCGACGTCGGGTTCCATTCGCCATCCCCAAACTGCCCGCGATTGATGCGCTGATCAGGGCAATGACGATGGCGTGCATTCGGTTAAAATGGGGTTAATTTCTGCCCCGGAATGGGCCGGACTATTTGGCCAACCGGCGTCTTTTGGGGTCTATATGCTAATCTTCTCTGTAGACCCGCTCGCGCCGCTCGTGGCGCTCTTGAGCTTCCAGCGAGAGTGTAGCGATCGGCCTAGCATCAAGCCTCTTCAGTCCGATCGGCTCTCCCGTTTCTTCGCAATAGCCATAGGTGCCGTCATCGAGGCGTGCCAGAGCAGCATCGATTTTTGACACCAGCTTGCGCTGACGGTCTCGGGCACGCAGCTCAAGCGCACGGTCGGTCTCGGAGGTCGCACGATCAGCGAGATCAGCATGCTGTTGAGACTGCGCGGTGAGCTCGACCAGCGTGACGCGTGTCTCCACGATGATGTCCTCTTTCCACTTCAAGAGCTTGCTGCGGAAATAGGCCCGCTGGCGATTGTTCATGAACGGTTCGTCCTCACTAGGACGGTAGTTTTTGTCAATGACGATCGACGATTTGGTCGGATCGGTGTCGTTCCCCGAGCGCAGTGCTTTGGGACCGACGTCTTGAACAAAATTTCGTTTGCTCATCGATGCCTCCAACGGGCGGACAACTCAATAATGCTTCGGTAACTCGCGCCCAAGCAGTGCGATCAAATTCAATTTCGAGGGGTCCACCCTATGATCGGCGCTAGACTACGATCGTGGTCCCAACTTGTGCTGCACCGTATGTATGCGGCGGCGTGCCACTGTCAAGAAACTCTAACAGTTACGGGTAACTAGCAGGTGGACACGAGTGAGTGAGCAATCCGGGGCAAGACCCGATAAAAAGGGGACCGGAGAGCCAATGCGATGAAAATTCAGGCCTTTCTTAACCAAAACGCTGATTCTCCCAAGAACTCAACGTGAGACAGCACATTACACCCGAGACTAGCCCCTCAAAGTTGCCGGGCTGCACAGAGTTCAGCGAACATGTTCTTAACGTTGAAACTATTAACAAGGCGGATACTCCTGCCTGATTTCTTGATCGAGCGGCGCTGCACTGGAGATTTTCTGATGGCGCCACAATTTAGATGTCTTGAACCGTGACGGCTCTTTTCAACCGCCATTCATCTCCTACGCCGGAGTGGCGTCTTTATGTCTGGTCTCATAAGCCCCTGGCGAGGCGCGTTCACGCCTTGATTGTCGTCGCTCAGATGCTACCACCGGAGCAAGCGACTCAATCTGGTTAGGATTCCCATGAGATTTGAAGGTAGCTCGCGCTACGTTGCCACCGACGACCTCCGCATTGCCGTCAACGCCGCGATCACGTTGGAGCGACCGCTGCTCGTAAAAGGTGAGCCTGGAACGGGCAAAACCGTGCTTGCGATCGAGGTCGCCAAGGCGGTCGGAGCGCCGCTCATCGAATGGCACGTCAAGTCGACAACAAAGGCCCAACAAGGGCTCTATGACTACGATGCCGTCTCCCGCCTGCGCGACAGCCAGCTCGGCGACAATCGCGTCGAGGACATCAGCAACTACATCAAGAAGGGCCGGCTTTGGGATGCTTTCGAGATGGATCAGCGCCCGGTTCTCCTGATCGACGAGATCGATAAGGCGGATATCGAATTTCCCAACGATCTCTTGCAGGAACTCGACCGCATGGAATTCTTTGTCTACGAGACGGGGGAGACCATCCGTGCCCGGCACCGACCCATTGTGATCATCACATCGAACAGTGAAAAAGAACTGCCGGATGCCTTTCTGAGACGCTGCTTTTTTCACTTCATCAAGTTCCCCGACGCCGAGACGATGCGGGACATTGTCGACGTGCATTTCCCCGGCCTGAAACAACATCTTGTGGCGGAATCGTTGCGCGTCTTTTTCGAACTGCGCGACGTCCCAGGACTGAAAAAGAGGCCATCGACGTCGGAGCTGCTCGACTGGATTAAGCTTCTGCTGAGCGGGGATATCGCCCCTGAAATGCTGAGCGAAACCGATCCACGCAAGCTCATCCCGCCGCTGCACGGTGCACTCCTGAAGAATGAACAGGACGTGCAGCTGTTCGAACGGCTTGCGTTCCTATCGCGACGCAGATCCGAGCAGCGTTAGCGTTCCGAGTGTCGGCGCTATCTCTTGAAAGTCCCTAACTCACTTTGCCCGCAGCAGCACGGGAGGCTCGGTTTGCTATATCGAAAGGGCTCAGATCACAAACGTTGAAACGAACTCCGGGGGCTTGCCGCTGAAACGATCATCGGCCAAGACGAAGCACCTGATGCGAGGTCTCTCTTGAAGCTGCCATCATTGTCTTCCGACCCCGCTGCCGTGCTGTCCAACGTTGGGATCGCGGTGAGCGACTATTTCACGCCCACGATCCGGCTCGGCGTCACCGGTCTGTCGCGGTCGGGCAAGACCGTCTTTATCACGGGCTTGGTCAGGTGCTTGACTGAAGGGGCTGCGCAACCGCCGTTCCGGCGGACTTCCAGCATCGAGGGATTCCGTGCCTATTTGGAGCCACAGCCGGACGACGACATTCCCCGGTTTGCCTACGAGGAGCATCTTGAGGCGCTCTTTTCGGCCCCCCCGGTTTGGCCGGAGAGCACGCGAAAAATCAGCCAATTGCGGCTGACGCTTGAATGGTCGGCTCAAGACCCGATCCGAGAGGCGTTTGGCTTGCGCCAAAGGTTGCATATCGACATCGTCGACTATCCCGGCGAATGGCTGATCGACCTCGGACTGCTGGACCAGAGTTTCGCGGACTGGTCGGCGGAGGCGTTGTTCAGTGCGAAAAGCGATGGCCTACGTCCCTACGCCCGTGATTTCTTGACGTTTCTGGAGGGTGTTGACGGTGCCGGACCGCTCGATGAGCAAGTCGCCATCGAAGGGGCAAAGCTCTACACAAGCTATATTGCAAAGGCGCGCAAGGCTGATCCGTCCCGGGCGGCGCTGGGGCCTGGCCGGTTCCTTCTGCCTGGCGATCTTGAGGGATCACCGCAATTGACGTTCTTTCCCTTGAACTCAGCAGTTGCGGGGCCGGGTTCAGGCGCCGCACCATCGCTCAACGGCTTGCTGACAAGGCGATACGACAAGTACAAACAGAATATTGTGCGGCCCTTCTTTGAAAAGCATTTCAGCAAGTTGGATCGCCAAATCGTCCTGATCGACGCTCTCTCCGCCTTAAACGGAGGCGCCGAGGCGCTGGCAAACCTGGAGCAAGGGCTCGACGGTGTCATGAAAGCGTTCCGCCCGGGCACCAACAGCTGGCTGTCATTCCTGCTGCCGCGACGGATCGATCGGATTGTTTTCGCCGCGACCAAGGCTGACCATATCCACCATACATCGCACGACCGGCTCGAGGCCGTGCTGGGGAAGGCCGTATCACGGGCAGCCAAGCGGGCGAGTACCGCGGGAGCAGGATTTCGCTGTATCGCGCTCGCGGCGCTGAGAGCTACCGAGGATGTCGACCGTGTGGCCGGCAGTGAAACCTACCACTGCATTCGGGGCGTCCCCGAAGCCGGTGAGACCGTCAATGGACGACGCTTCGACGGCAAACAGGCGGCCGTCGTTTTTCCCGGAGACTTGCCGATTGATCCGCTGGATGCCTTCGACACGGGAAAGGCAGGTCCAGAGGACTACCGGTTCGTTAGATTCCGGCCGCCCACGATGAAAACTGGCGACGCGCTGAGCGTTGGCGATTGGCCGCATATCGGGCTGGGCAAAGCCTTTGCATTCCTTTTCGAGGACTACCTGCCATGACTTCCAATAGCGAGGGTCGCAAGCCCCGCGCCTTCGATGCCGATGATCCGGCTATCAAGGTTTCACAGCCAAAGTCCCCGGAGCCGGAAGAGGATGAAACCTCCGTTGGTGAGGATCAGACGGAAGCGACGGAAGCCGGCCTTGGAGACGCATCGCGGAATGCAGCAGCAAAACCGCCCGGCGGTCGAAGCCAATTTGGTTGGCTGAGCCTATTCTTATCTGCTGCGATCGGCTTGGCCGGTCTGGCCTTTTCCTTGTGGTACACGCGCTTTGTCTCGGTTGCACTTTTGCGCGATGATTGGCTCGGATGGGTGGCCCGCGGCTTGGCGGCGATCATTATCCTGGCGCTTGCTGTTATGCTGATCCGGGAACTCCTCGGTTTTCGGCGGCTTGCGCGGTTGGGGGACATACGCAGCGATGCGAATAAGGCGACGACGTCAGAGGACTTCAAGCTCGCCCAACGCACGGTGCAACGGCTAAAATCCTCGCTCGGTGGGAAGCGGGACATGCGCTGGGCACTTGATCGTTTCCGCGAACAGGAGCGGCACATGCGTAGTGCGGCATCCCTGCTCGGGCTTGCTGACAAGGTCCTGTTGGAGGATCCGGACAAACGCGCACAACAGGTGATTTATGAATTGGCGCGGCGCGTCGGAGTTGTCACAGCCGTCGTTCCGATCGCTTTCGTCGTGGTGTTGTTTGTACTGTTTGAGAACCTCAGAATGATCCGCCGCCTTGCGGGGGTGTACGGTGGACAACCCGGCTTTTTCGGTGGGCTTCGCCTGTTTTCTTGGATTATCGGTCACATCGCTGCGACCGGAGCCATTGCACTCACCGACGATCTGTGGGGGCAGTTTCTCGGCCAGGATATGTTGCGGCGGGTTTCGTCGAAGCTCGGCGAAGGAGCCTTCAACGGCGCCCTGACTGCCCGGCTCGGCGTCGCAGCGCTGTCAATCTGCCGTCCATTGCCGTTTATCGAGGCCAAGCCCCCGCGCTCCCGGCATATCTTCTACAGAGCATTCCCAGACCTCAGGCCAGATATCCTGAAACGGGTCTGGAAAAAGCAGTCGGACGACGGGCAATAGCTCCGAATTGAGAACAAGTGGCGCGTTAGCAACTGCGGAAATCAATTACTCCAATTGGGCTGCCCAATACGTTTTCATGCCTGAATAATTCTGCATAGGTGGCTCCGTCGAACGGTGGCAAGTATGAGCGGGCGCTAGCTAGCCGGTCGGAGTTTGGTTGGGTTTGTGCGGCGTTGAAATCGTGTACTCCCGGCCTAGAACCGTTAGACGGGAGTAGGGAAATGAAAAAGTATAATGTATGCGCCCTTGCTTCAGCGGGCCTGTTGGCCGGCTGCTTCGGAATTACGGGTGCATCGGCCGCGGACCTCGGGGGCGATTGCTGCGCGGATCTTGAAGAGCGTGTTGCAGAACTCGAAGCCACAACGGCGCGGAAAGGTAACCGCAAGGTCAGTCTCACGGTCTCGGGCTTCATTGCCCAGCAGGTCATGTGGTGGGACGACGGCAACGAGAGCAACGTCTACATCACTGACACCGGTTCGGTTTCGATCGGCACCCATTTTGCTTTCTCCGGCAAAGCCCAGATCACAAACGACGTCGGCGCCGGCTTCTTGCTCAAGATCGAAGCCATGAACAACGACTCGCTAGGTGTCAGCCAAGATACAGACGAAGGCGGCAACGTCCTTGCCTTGGTCCAAGGCTCCGATGGTCCGCTCGCGCTTGAGAGTGCTTATTGGTACCTAAAGAGCAATTCGCTAGGCCGCCTCAGCGTTGGTCAGCAATCGTCTGCCGCCGATAACCAGGCCATCCTTCCTGATGGATCGGGGACGCTCGTCCAGGCCAACTACGTGCTTTATGACATGCAGGGCTTCATAACGCGCACGGGCGGCGCTTACACCAACTTCAACTGGGGCGCTCTTGCCAACTGTCATCCTGTCGGTGGCGCTGTTGCCGCGGACTGCGACGGTTACCCAAGCAACAACGTTCGCTATGACACTCCAACGTTCTTCGGTTTCGGGGCTTCAGCTTCGTGGGGCGAAGATGACGTTTGGGCCGTGTCCGGTCGTTATGCCGGAGAATTCTACGGCTTCAAGTTCGCTTCGGCAGTTGCCTACCTGCAGAATACCGATGAAACCAGCCCCGGCGCTACTTTTGGCAACGGTCCGGCCACTGCCAACGGCGGTCTCGACGCCAGCCACTTGCAGGCCGGTGCTTATGGTGAGCACGTTCCAAGCGGACTGTTCCTCTACGGTGCCTACGGACGTGAATATAATAGCGTCACCGCCTCGACGCGCGGATTTGGTCGCCTAAACCCAGACGGCGAAAACTGGTATGTTAAGGCTGGCATTAAGCGACGGTGGCTCTCACATGGTGATACAGCGATTTACGGCGAATACGGCAACAACGACGACAAGATGACTGCTGGCCTGTTTGACGCGGGTGTGTCGAGCTCCGAGCTAGAGCAGTATGGCGTTGGCGTTGTGCAGAACATCGATGCTGCTGCCATGCAGATGTGGCTCGCTTGGCGCCACTATGAAGGCGATGTGAACTGCAACAGCAATCTGAATGGAGCAACGGGTTGCGCAGGTGCTGGCCTGCAAGAGGGTAACAACGGCCTCGAAGCCTTCGACCTTATTAAGTTTGGCGCTCTGATCGCTTTCTGATCCAAAGGCACCAACAACTGCAACATCAGGCCATCCCGGGCAACCGGGGTGGCCTTTTTCTTTGATCGGTACGTGGGTGAGGGAATAGTCCGGCCGTGGCTCGATCCAAATCGCTGAGCGCAGCCAACCTGGCGCCCGTGTTGTTCCGGCAGATTTTCCAAACGAGCAGACAGCACTGAAACGGGATGCCTCATTCACTACGACGGGGCTTCGACCGTCTTGAGCGCACTCAAAATGGGATTCGCGGTTGAAACTGCCGCAGTTTCGCACCCCGGACGGGGAGCGCCTTGGCCCGTCAAAGGGGAATTCCACATTTTAGAGACGAGACCAGCCAAAACGACCACACGCTAGAGAACCGCGCCCAATTGGGCACACCATTTCACATCGAGCCATCTGTTAATATTTTATTTCCTTTTCCCGCTGAAACTCGGGATCAATGCCTAATGTATCCCCCGCTCGGTTAGTGACCATGTTGCACAATAAGTTGCCGCATGGTCACACAACTCCTCGACCTGGCGAAGTGCGGAATAGTCCGATTGTGGGGATTCAGCGAATTGAGCAGTTTCGGTCCTCAAGCGGCATGTGATGTTCAGAGTATCTGCCGTGCTGAGCAAGTGCGGCAACTGTTTTGCGTTGAGTTAAAGCGTCCGCCAACACGAGTAACCAACGCAGACTAGGAGATAGTCAATGAACAAATACAGCCTGAGCGCCTTGCTGGCGGCCGGCCTTTTGGCGGGTAGCTTTGCAACTGGGGCGCAAGCTGCTGACCTTGGTGGGGACTGCTGCGCGGATCTTGAAGAGCGCGTCGCTGAATTGGAAGCGACCACGGCTCGGAAAGGCAACCGCAAGGTTTCCCTTACCGTTTCTGGTTTCATCGCCCAGCAGGTGATGATCTGGGACGACGGTCACGAGAGCAACGTCTACATTACTGATACGGGTTCGGTCTCCATCGGCAGCCACTTCGCATTCTCTGGTAAGGCCCAGATCAACAGCGAATGGTCCGCTGGTTTCTTGATGAAAATCGAGGCCATGAACAACGACTCGTTGCTCGTTACGCAGGACAACGATGACACCGTCAACGCCATGAACATCCTGGAAGGTGGTAATGGTGGTCCGTTGGCTCTCGAAAGTGCTTACTGGTACTTGAAGAGCAACAGACTTGGTCGCGTCAGTGTTGGCTTGCAGTCGTCGGCTGCGGACAACCAGGCGATTTTGCCTGACGCATCTGGCTCGCTGGTTCAGGCTAACTACGTTCTCTATGACGTAAACGGCTTCGTTACGCGCTCTAACGGCACGTACAACGGCTTCACTTGGGGCAACGTTGGCAACTGTGCGACGATCAACGGCCTTGGCGGCGCCGGTCCTGACTGCGACGGTGTGCCTAGCAACGTTGTTCGTTACGACACGCCAACTTTCGCTGGCTTTAGCGGGTCGGCTTCGTGGGGCGAAGATGACGTCTGGGCACTGTCCGGTCGTTACGCTGGTGATTTCCGCGGCTTCAAATTTGCTGGTGCCGCTGCGTATCATCGCTCGACAGACGAGACTAATACAGCCGGCGCACTTGGCCTTGCCGCTGGTGGTACCCAGGGTCGTGCCAATGGCGGACTTGATGCTGGTTTCTTCCAGACGGGTGTGTATGGTGAGCACGTAGCAACGGGTCTTTGGGTCTACGGTGCTTACGGTTACGACGATCACAGCACCACAGATTCTGCCCGTGGCGCTGGTAAGCTTAACCCTGAAGCTGACTTCTGGTACTTCAAGGCTGGTCTCAAGCGGAAGCATTTCGCTCTTGGTTCCACCACGTTCTATGGTGAGTATGGCAGGAAGCAAGACGCCTATACCGCTCAGATGTTTGACGCTGGTGTATCCTCAAGCAACTTGGATCACTACGGGGTTGGTATCGTTCAGAACATCGACGCTGCAGCGATGCAGGTGTGGTTGTCCTGGCGTCACTACCAGGGCGACGTCGACTGCAACAGCAATCTCGCTGGTGCAACGGGTTGCGCTGGGTTGAACATCAACGATGGTAACAACGATCTTGAAGACTTTGATCTCGTGAAGTTCGGTGCTCTGATCAACTTCTAAGATTAAGCCTTCTTCATTTCCAGGGAAGCCGGCCTTCGGGCCGGCTTCTTTGTTTTTGGAGCCGCTGTGATGGTAAGAAAATGCTCAATGAAACCCGCGATGAGTTGGAAACCTCGTGTTCGTTACCTTCTTCAATGAATTGAAGGCGGCTAAACTTCCAGTCAGCCTTCGCGAGTACCTGACGCTCTTGGAAGCTCTACAGAAAGGCGTTTCTGGTGGCCGTGTCGAGGATTTCTATTATTTGGCGCGGGCGGCGCTCGTTAAAGATGAGCGTCACCTCGACCGTTTCGATCAGGTCTTCGGCCAGGTCTTTAAGGGTCTTTCCGGCGTTACCGATATTGCCGATGCACAGACTGAAATCCCTCTCGAATGGCTCAGAGCTGCGTCCGAATTGAACCTCAGCGAGGAAGACATGGCGCGCATCGAGGAGCTGGGCGGCTGGGACGAGATCATGGAGACGTTGCGCCAACGACTCCGGGAACAACAAGGCCGCCACGCGGGCGGTAACAAGATGATTGGGACCGGCGGCACTTCGCCTTTCGGCGCCTATGGCTACAATCCCGCCGGGATCCGCATTGGGCAGCACGAGAGCCGGCATCGACGCGCCATCAAGGTTTGGGACAAGCGCGAGTTTAAGGATCTCGACGATAGCGTCGAAGTTGGTACGCGTAACCTGCGGGTGGCGTTGCGCAAGCTTCGCAAGTTGGCGCGCGAAGGGGCTGCGGACGAATTCGATCTTGACCAGACAATACGCGCCACCGCAAACCGCGGTTACTTCGATATTCAAATGCGGCCTGAGCGACGCAATGCCGTCAAGGTACTAATGTTCTTCGACGTCGGCGGGTCAATGGACTGGCATGTGAAGGCCGCCCAAGAACTGTTCTCGGCAGCGCGGGGCGAATTCAAGCACCTGGAATACTATTACTTTCACAACTGCCCTTATGAAAATGTCTGGAGAGACAATGCCCGGCGACGCAACGAGAAGGTGCCGACACTCGACGTGCTCAATACGTATCCGGCCGATTACAAAGTCATTTTCGTCGGGGACGCGTCGATGAGCCCGTATGAAATCGTTGTACCGGGCGGCTCGGTCGAACACATGAACCCTGAGCCGGGATCGGTTTGGCTGCAAAGACTTAGCGAAATGTACTCCCGTTGCGTATGGCTCAATCCAGTACCAGAGGCGGAATGGAACTGGACTCAATCGATCGGAATCATCCGGGAATTGATGCAAGAACGCATGTACCCCTTGACGATTGAAGGGCTGGAGCGGGCCATTAGCGAATTGAAGCGCTAAGCACGAAAGTTTATGCCGTGGAAAAGCCTTTGTTTCGGCCGATTTGCCTGGGTACTTGGCGTGGGGCA
Organism: uncultured Alphaproteobacteria bacterium; assembly: GCA_963753045.1. Lineage (GTDB taxonomy): Bacteria > Pseudomonadota > Alphaproteobacteria > Rhizobiales > Hyphomicrobiaceae > Filomicrobium. The sequence continues at coordinate 759,030 of CAVWAT010000006.1, read as the reverse complement.
CAGATTGACCAAGGGGGGATCCTGGGGCAATGCTCGATAACGCCTTTGAAATTGATTCTGGGACCTTGGGACAATGGCTTTAAGCGCGATCCTCCGCATGGCTTTAATCGGTATGGTTGCAGCATCCGCAGCTGGCTGTTCTTCTGACGGCGGGCTTTCAACGGGCACACTTATCGGTGGCAACTCGGCAAGTGCCGCTAAGGCCCCGCCCAGCAACAATACCGCGACCGGCCGAGCGCTGCATGTTGGAACTGTCTCGGCACGAGCGACCAAATGCGGCTTTAACTTCGATGCCGCGACGTTGCGGACTAATTATTTGGCAGCTGAGGCGGCGAGCGGAATTCCCGTCACTGATCTCGGCAACGTCGAGAGAATTTACGACACCGGCTACCGGGGCGTTCTGGCAGGCGCTGCAAAGGATCCCAACTACTGCAACTCGAGACGCACCACCGTGATTAAGACAGCTCTCAACAAGGCGCTGGCGGGAGACTACTCTCCCCCTGCAGTCGAGGTTGCGAAAGACACCGGTGGTGTGTTTGGGGGTTTCTTCGATCAGGACGTCGTTGAGAAGGGGCCTGCTTTTGGCTCGGAAGAATTCTGGGACAAGCAAAGAGAAGAGACCTCGAAGTAGGGTAGGATCTCTGGGATGGGCGTGTTGCACCTGTTCACGGTGTTGGAACCTCAATCGTGCAACAACTCCTTTTTATCGAAACAGTTCTGAAGCTCGCTGGCGGCTTGGTTCTTTTGCTGTTGCCGCTGACAGCGTGCAGCGTATTCGGACTTCCTAAGCCGCAATCCGGGCTTTGGCCGAGGCTACTTGGCGCGGTTCTTGTTGGCCTGGCCGGTGCGACCTACATCGAGGGTGCAACAGAAGCGCATGGTCTTGGCATGGCCGGCAGCGGCATAATCAATGCGGTGGCGGCCACCGCAATCCTGGCAATGCTTGCGCTCGGCGCAGCGGGGACTTCGCGAAGAGGGCGATTCATTCTGGCCCTGCTCGCACTGGCGCTGCTGTTCCTCTGTCTGCTCGAAATCGCCCAGCTCTAACTCGCGGTGCGGAAAGCTTTGGACTGTTCAGGGCCATCAGCAGGCCTGCGAGTGCCAATGGTTACCACGATTGTTGATGCAAGGAACGCCGGGATTGTCCGCGGCGGTCCTTGCCGTGTTCTGCTTAGCGCTAGGTTTGCTATTCAGTCCTGCTTGTCGGTTTTGTCCTTCCAGCAGCGTGCCATCCGCGGCGGGAGGTCATTAGCCGTGATCCCACCATCGCCATCCAGATCCATCATGGAAAAGTGCTCTTTCGGCTTTGCCAGGAATTCGTCCTTCGAGACTGAAACATCCTTGTTGGTATCGAGGACATGCATACGGCGACGCTTGTAGTAATCGCGGCGCTTACTGCCCTTCTCTCGGGCTTCCGCAGCGTCGATGAGGCCATCGTCGTTGCTGTCGTAACGCGTGAACTTTTGGCTACGGTATTCCAGCACGTCCTCAATGCTGCGTGCACCGTGGTCGTATTTGCCATGACGTCCACGGTGCCTGCGGCCGTGCTTCTAGCCGTTGCCCTGTCCCGCGGAATTAGCTTGTTCGCCGGCCTCGCCTGGCTGGGTTGCAGCGTCACCGCGTTTGCCACGACCGGCAGGAAGCTCGTCGTCGCTGATCTTGCCGTCTCCGTTAAAGTCTCGGGTGGCGAAGCGTCTACGGGCGGGCTTGGCAAACTCATCCTTGGTGATCTTACCGTCGCCGTCCGCATCATGGCGCGTCATGATGCGGCGGACTTTATGGTCGGCGCCGGCCTGCATCGGCTTGAACAACTCTTCGAGCGATAACTCACCGTCGCTGTCGGCATCGAGCTTGACGAAACGCCGTTCGCGGCGGGTGGTGAATTGTTCGAGCGTGACCATTCCGTCGCCATTGGCATCAGCCCGGCGCAGTCGCCGCAAACCCTTCTTGCCGTACAGGCCAGCAGATCCATAGCTGTCGCTGTGACCGCATCCGTGGCTGCAGCTTCCATAGCCATCTTCACCACCGCCCCTGCTATGGCCGAGCGACGCCGTAAGTGCGAAAACGCTCAGGGCGGCGAGGAGACCGGCTCCAATACTCAGACTTCGTTTCAACATTCCTGCTTATTCCTGATGTCTACCGTTGATATCGGCGTCTCGCCGTAGCCCCGCCGTCGAGCGATACCGTGCGGTGGCTGACCGCGGTCGCCGACCCGGTGATATGTAAGACGTGATCGCTTCAGAAATAGCCTTCGAACAAAGCCTAAACATGTCCGATATGCCCCAATTTTGGGTCCGAAAAGCACTGAATCCAGCGGCAAAATGCCAAGACGACCTCTTATTCGCCCGGGTGAGCAGGGACGTGGCGGCAGCAGCGGCTCAGTCAGCAACAGCCCTCAAACCATAGTAATCCATAGCCTGGAGCTAGACCTCGGTATAAGTCGGGAGCAATTATTGCTCGCGCCTGCAAGAGCCGCTAATGAGGCTATCTACGTGGATCGATGCGCGATAGTTGGGCCGCCGCGAATATCGGCAATCAGATTGATCATATTCTAGCTTCAGGTCATTGAGATTAGGTCGTTTGAGGGCCCGGCGCCCGGGAGAGGGGACAGTGCGTAGTTTGATTGTTGGACTATCTGCAGTTGGCCGAATGCGCGTTCAAGCACCGCGTTCGTGGCTTGGTAAACTGATCGCCGGATTGGGGCTGATATTGTTCGTCCAATTGGCCGTTGAGGCGCAGGCCGTCGAGTATAAATTATGCGCCTTTCGGAAAGGGCCCGATGGTCCATGCTCCTGCCAGGTCAAAGGAGATTCGGCCGGGCAATTCACGAATGTTAATGAAAACAACTGTGGTCGCCGGCCTCTGGACGAAGATTACGAAGATGAAGAGTACATCGCTCCAAGTTACGCGCCGAAGGGGCCCATCCCCAGTCCGGCGAGAGCCCCTAGACCACAATTTGCCGGCAGTGAGGCTACGCCGGGCGACAGCAGCGCTTCTTCGGACGACGTAAAGACCACAGCCGACGACAGCACGGCTGCTGCGGATATCGTCAAGACCTCTGCCGATGACAGCAGCACTTCGTCGGCGACGCCTCAGAATTCGGGTGCAGCCGTTGAACCTTCGGTGACCTCGGAACAGCTGGACACCGCTGAGCAAACGCTTGCTGCGGAATCGGCGGCTGCCTCAAAAAAGGACGCCGCCGCGGATGAAGCGGCAATGCCTGAAAAGCCGGTCGCCGCCGAAAAACCAGCTGCATCCGGAAAAGAGACTGCCGTCGCGACGGAAGCCAAGCAAAGTACGCTGAAAAAAGTTAGAGATCGCGGCGTTCTAAACTGCGGTGTCAACACGGAGCTACTCGGCTTCTCGGCGCTCAGCGGAGTTGGAGAGTGGCAGGGAATTGATGTCGATTTCTGCCGGGCGGTTGCCATCGCCGTACTCGGAAGTTCCGACAAGGTTGCGTTCCTGCCGCTTGGCGCGGACGAACGATTCACGGCTTTGCAGCAGGGTCGGATTGATCTGCTGTCCCGCAATACGACCTGGACGATGAGCCGGGTGATTGAACTCGGTGTCGAGTTCGCCGGTGTTTCCTATTTTGACGGGCAGGGCTTTCTCACCCGGCACGACCGTGGACTTGTATCGGCCCAGCAGCTCGATGGACTGAAGGTTTGCGTGCAGTCCGGAACGACTAGCGAAGCTAACCTCGACTACTACCTGAAGAACTTGGAGATCAACGCTGAGAAGATCGTGTTCGTGAACAAAGCCGAACTCCTTGCTGCCTACGAGGCCGGCGCGTGCGATGCCTACACGGCGGACCGCTCGGCGCTTCTTTCCGACCGAGCCGGGCTTGCTGCTCCCGACACGCACGAAGTACTTCCTGAAACGATCTCGAAGGAACCGTTGGGCCCCGTCGTCCGCCAGGACGACCGCGAGTGGATTGAGATTGTCCGTTGGACACTCGCGGGTTTGATAAATGCCGAGGAAGTCCGGCTGACGCGTGAGAAGGCCAGTGCGGAAGGTGACCTCGACGGCGACATGAAGCGGCTCGTGGACGGTGCGGGCCAAAGTGGCAAACGTCTTGGGCTCGCCGATAACTGGTTGCGTCTCGTTGTTTCCGGTGTCGGCAACTACGGCGAAGTCTTCGAAGCAAACATTGGAAATTCCAGCCCGATCGGCATGGATCGGGGCATGAATGCACTCTGGAAAAGAGGCGGGTTATTGTTCGCACCGCCGATGTGGTGAGTGTCACCGCTTGGGTTGAAAAGTAGCGTTAGGTTTATGCAATGTTGAAACGAATTCGTTCGATTTACTGGGTCTTTGGTGTTGTGGTTTTCGCTGGTTCTTTTCACAGCGTTGCGGTGGCCTCCCGCAGTCGTATACCACCACCGCCAACAAACAACCTATTCGTCAGCCCGCAAGCGGTGCAGCAACTCAGCGCTGCGATTCAGTACTATGAACGGATCGCACAGGCTGGTGGCTGGCCGATGTTGCCAGGGCGGATTTCACTTCGGCCAGGCGACAGCGACCAGAACGTGCTGACACTGCGTCGGCGATTGAAGTCCACCGGTGATTTGGCGGCCAATATTCCTGACGCCTATGAGTTTGACCAAGACGTCAAGGCAGCAGTGATCAGATACCAGGTACGCAACGGCCTGCAACCCACGGGAAAAGTTTTCGGCGTTACATTGCGGTCGCTCAACGCGACGGTGAACTACCGTTTGAAGCAGTTGCGCTCCAACCTAGCTCGGATGCAAGAGCTGTTGCCGAAACTGACAACCAAGCGCTATCTGCTGATGAACGCTTCAAGCTTTGAAGTGCAGGGCATTTCCAATGGACGTGTGGAGATTACCAGCAGGACGATTGTCGGCAAACGGCAGACGCCAACACCTACGGTCAGTGCTTCGATCCGCGCTGTCAATCTGCTGCCCTACTGGCATGTTCCGGGAAGCATCGCACAGCGAGCGCTCGTTCCTGCCATCCGCAAGGATCCTGCCTACCTGTTCAAACAACGCATCCGCGTATTCTCATCGTTCGGCGGAGAAGAGATCGATCCCTCGACGGTGAACTGGTGGGGACCTCAAACGAAACGCTACGTCTTTCGGCAAGACCCCGGAGCGTTTAATGCCCTTGGTGTCGTCAGGCTCGACATGCCTAACAAGCACATCGTTTACATGCACGATACGCCTATGAAGCAGCTCTATAACGCATACGAACGCGCCTACAGCGCGGGCTGTGTTCGGGTTCAGTCGGTGCTTGATATCGCGGCGTGGCTTATCGATGGCCATAAGGGCTGGACGCGCGACAAAATCGGGCAATCGATTGCCGCCGGCAAGCGGGAAACAATCAAGTTACCCAAGTCGGTGCCGGTGCATTTCATCTATCTGACCGCATGGGTTGAGAACGGCCGCGTGCAGTTTCGCAATGATCTTTACGATCGTGACGGGGAGCTTCGCGCGACGGCCGCACCAAAGACGTCATCCATGTACCAGGCTGTGGTCACCCCTTAGCGTGTGCTCATTCTAGATGGGAGCCTACCAGCTTCCGTCTCGAATGCTGGTAACTCCCCGCATCCGAAAAGGCGGCGAAGCGCGTCAGCACAAACGGCGTTGCCGTCTGTGCAGAACGGGCTTCGGCTGTGGCGGTAAACGGTTAGGGCAAATCCCCCTCTCGTGCATCATACTAAGACCTGCCCTCACTGTTCTGGTGGCGCTTTCGCAGCCTGCCTGATCGAGCCCTCGTAACTCAACAAGGCAAAGCCGACAAGGGCGCTGAGAAGCGACCCAACGATGACACCAAGCCGGATCGGCGCATCAAAGTCGCTATGCTCGAAAGCCAGTGAGCCGATAAACAAGCTCATCGTGAACCCGATGCCGGTAAGCAGCGACACCCCATAGAGCTGCATCCAGTTGACGCCTTTCGGCATGGCTGCCAGGCCGAGTGTGATGGCGAGCCATAAGAGGCCGAACACACCGATCTGTTTGCCGATAAACAGACCGAGCGATATCCCGAGTTTGACCGGTTCGACAAAGCTTTCCAGGCTGATGCCGGCGAACGACACACCGGCGTTGGCGAAAGCGAATAGCGGTAGAATACCGAACGCGACCCAGCGGTGCAGTCCATGCTCCAAATCTTCTAATAGCGTGTGGGAGGAGCCTTGCGGCTTGATCAGCGGGATCGCCATCGCGGTAATGACACCCGCCAGCGTTGCGTGAACACCCGACTTCAGAACACAGACCCACAAAACAATGCCCAGCACAACGTAGGGCGCGGTTTTCGTCACCCCACGTAAATTTAAGATGAGGAGGCCAGCGAGTGGGAGAAGCGCGAGTGCAAGCGACTGCAGCGAGAGCTGGTAGGTGTAAAAAATTGCGATAATAATGATGGCACCCAGATCATCGAAGATCGCGATCGCGAGCAGCAGCACCTTCAGGGATGACGGCACGCGATCGCCCAGCAGCGCTAACACGGCCAGGGCAAAGGCGATGTCTGTTGCTGCGGGAATGGCCCAACCATTAAGGTTTTGCGGAGAGTCCCAGTTTAATGCGACGTAGATCAGCGCGGGGACAACCATGCCGCCAATGGCGGCTATCCCGGGAAGGCTGATTTGTTTGAAGCTCGACAATTCCCCGACCTTGAACTCGCGCTTGATTTCAAGTCCGACCAGGAAGAAGAACACGGCCATAAGACCGTCGTTGATCCAGAGAAGCAGTGGCTTGGCGATTTCCAGAGCGCCGATTTCAATGGCTACCCGCGTGTCCAAGAACGAATTGTACGCCGGCCCTAGAACGCTGTTCGCACATATCAACGCGAGAACCGACGCGATGACGAGAACGATCCCGCCGGCCGTCTCCATCTCGAGGAAGTCGCTGACCATGTTGGAGAATTGGTGGCTGCTAGGGCTTCGCGACGGCACGTCGTTCTTTTGAGAAGTCATCGTGTCAGCTTTCCTCTCTCAGGGCGCCTACCGCTGCAGGGGGCTGTTTTGACGTTGAACCAAGCCGGTGGTAATCGATTAGTGTCTCGGCCGCAACGCGCATCGGCATCGGCAAGGCCGATCTGTCGATTGGACGGCAGCGCTCCCCGTGAAGCATGGACTTAAGATCTGTAATGATTTTCATTGTGGGTTGAATTGCGTTGGCCCTCGTCGGTATAGAGGACGCGAAACAGGCTGGATCAGACCCGGCAGTAATTTTTATCCGGATTCGGAAACCCAACGGAGTGATTGGCTGCTGCAGTACGCGGCACGACTGATTGGGGTTTCTAGTTCAAGTGTTTGAAGCGAGTGTTTCGATTTGCTGCTTGAGGTTTTGAGGCACGCTGCCGACCGTCTATGGCAACGGGATGTGCCGGTGCTGGCCGGTGGGCTGGCATTCTTCGGTGTCTTGTCAATCTTTCCAACGCTGGCTCTGGCGGTTTTGATCTACGGATTCGTATCGGTTCCTGAGGAGACCATCGCTCTCGCCGACACCATCAAACATGTGGTCCCAAGCCGTGTCTACGACCTGATCGTTTTGGAGCTCTCCGCGCTGGCGAGATCAGCTCCCCATCATTTGACGCCGGCGATTATGCTGGCAACAGCTCTAACGGTTTGGAGCTCAATGTCCGGCTGGAAGGCGCTTATTTCCGGCATCTACCTTGTCTCTGGACAGAAGAACCAACCGGGCATTGTTGGCTATCAATTTCAGTCGTTGCTGCTCAGCTTCCTGTTTATCGGGATCATTGTGAGCGCGATGCTGGGCTACATTGTCTTGGTTCGCATCGTTTCTGCGGAGAGTAGTAGTTTTGCGCGGAGCCCGATCGATTACATCCAGACCGAGATGTTCATCTGGTGCACTGCCGGCGTGGGCATATGCGGAGGCCTCCTGACGATATACCGGGTCACTCTGGCTCGGTCGACCGCTTCGACAATGGATTGCCTGAAAGGCGCAATAGGAGGGGCGCTGACATGGATTCTGGCAATTGCACTGTTTGATTTGTACGCCGAGAAAGCGTCGTGGCGTTCGATTTACGGAGCCTTGACGGGCTCGATCGCTTTTCTTCTCTGGCTTTATGTTTCCGCCTACGCGGCATTATTCGGGGCGGCAATCGCAGCCAGCTTTGGGCGCATCAGCTGCAACAACGCGGAGCATTCCAAAGCATAGAGTGACAGCTCAACGCGCCACGCAGGTTCGCTTCACTGGTCCAGTTATCCCGCGGGCTGGTTTGCTTTGGCCAAGGCTGCAGCAATGAGGCGGGGAACTTCGTCGTCCTCCCCAATCGGCCGCATCAAGTTTCCCTGAAAATTCGCGGCAGCAAGCTGCTCGGGAATGTCTGCTTGCACGTGACCGGCTGTCGTGGCGAAGAGAGGCAAACACACGGCAGGCATGTTCGTCAGGCCGGCTGCGGCCTGCGAAATCGTCGGAGTTTCCTCAACGAAGCCCAAGCGCACTTCGGCAAAAGTGCCGGTGTCTGCGATGCTCTCCTGGATGGCACGCGCCGCCTGGGCCGAGGCCGGCCCCTTTTGCGAACCATGCGCGGCAAGAACGAGAACCGTCGCATCCGGTTCCTGATCGCGTGCTTTGGCGGCTTCACTGACACGCTGAATGCAAAGAGCGGAGAGACTACGATCCAATCCAAACGGATGTAGAAAGTCGACGGGTTTGTCTGATGCCGATAATACGCGCCGGCGCAGTTCCTTGCTGACGAACCATCCAGTGCTCATGAAGAATGGATAGACCACCGTTGTCTGCGATGGTCTAGCGTGTCCGAGCTCCGCTTCCAGCGATCCTGGCATCGCGAGCGTGGCCCCGACGACATGATAGCCGTGTGTAAACGCTTCAACCCGCTTTGCGAGCTCTTTTACAACTTGATCGAGAGGGCCGGGATCACTTGGTGCGCCGTGCGCGACAATAACGGCAAGAGTTTCTTCGCTCACGAGGGTCTCCAGCGGATCACTATCAGTGGCTCGTTCCTTCCGAGAACGTGATCTTGTTCCAAACATTATACTTGCCAGAAGGCTTACGCATCGGCAGCCGCTTCAGTTCTTCGAGGGTCTCGGCGTCGTAGACGATGACGGCGCCATCGTCCTCCCAGACCGAAACAAGTGCGTAACGGCCATACCGGTCGAACTCGACATGAGCCACGGTTGCACCGGGAACCGGACGCAAGGTCTTCTCAATCTTCAACGTCTGCTTGTCGATTATGTGCATCGCGTCCTTGTTCGGGCCGAAGAAGACGTCGGCCCAGACATATCGCGAGTTTTCATGGGACCGAAGGAAAAAGCCCGGCCCCTCGGTCTTAATGGTTGCAAGGGGGGCCCAATCATCGACACTAATGACGCTGAGCTTTCCCTCTCTTAAATGTGGTGTCGCCATCACACGGCGGCCATCGCGCATCCAGCTTATTCCCGAACCCAAATGCGGCATGCCCGGAAGCGGCAGCTCCGCGATTTCACGGCCGACCGTCAAGTCGACGACGACACCCTTGCTGCCATCACGGGCGGCACCGATGAGGTGACGGTATGACGGATCGAAGAAGAAGTCGTCGATAGGTTCGGAGACCTTGATGCGGCGGCGCGCAAACAGGCCTTCCGATGACGGCAGCAGCGCTTCGACCTTGCCCTTTTCGTCGCTGTGTACAAAGCCCTCGTAGACAGGTTCGGCGTTTGGGTTGGTCGCGATTTCCCAGATCTCGGCGACATCCTTGAGAGCGAGTATGAAACTGTCCCGCGTCGGAGCCTGATAGACGGCAGACACACGCGAGGGCTGGCCATCACCGTCAGCGATATCGAAGATGCGCGCGACCGACAGGTCAATCGTCGCCAAGATTGTCAACGTTCGTGGAAGATAGTTGGCGACCGCGAGCCAGCGGCCGTCCTTGGAGATGGCGATGTTACGCGAGTTGAGACCGGCGCGAATACGGCCGACTTCTTTCAGTGACCAAAGATCGTACTTTTGTACCCAACCGTCGCGCGACATGATGAAGACAAACCGGCCGTCGGGAGAAAACTTGGGGCCGCCGTGTACCGCAAACGGGGTTGGGAAACGCACCAGCCTCTCGAACGTCTCCCCATCGAGGACCGAGACATGGTGATCGCCGGTCTCGACAACGAGGAAAATGTTGAGTGGATCAGCCTTGAAGACCGGCTGCGTGGCTGGCTTGTAATCAGCGGCAATCGATCGGCTTTGTTCAATGTCAGCTGCCGTCCATCTCGGCACGCTGGCCAGTGGAGCCTTGACGTATTTTTCCAGGTCGGCGATTTCATCACCTGTCATCACACTGGAAAAGGCCGGCATCTGCGTCGCTGGGCGACCGTTGGTAATGACCTTGGTGACGGCTGGGCCGCGCATCCGTCTCAGGGTTTCGGGAATGAGGGCTGGTCCCGTGCCGCCAAGACGGTCGTCACCATGACAGCCCGCGCAGTGCTCACTGTAGAGCTGCTCGGCAGGGGTCTGCGCGTGCGCCAATGTGGCGGCGAGAACGAAAAGGCTAAACGAAGCGATGCGTGGGATCATGGCTCTGGCCTCTAAAGGGGGTGAGCGGGGCCGGGGCCGTCATGGCCTCAGAAGTTTCCACGCCAATCTCGTTATCGCTCAAGTAGCAGGCCGGGTCGGCTTCCCAGGGATCGCCAGTCAATTGCAGAGCGCGGATGCGCGTGTTGCCGCCGCAAACCGATTTATAGGTGCAGGCACCACAGCGTCCTTTTAACGGACGCGGCCGGGTGCGCAGTGCTGCAAGCATGGGGTCCGACAGGTCTTGCCAGATCTCACTGAATGGACGCTTGCGGACGCTGTCGATCGAGTAATCGGACCAATAGGTGTCTGGATGAACGACGCCTTGGGTATCGATGTTTGCAACGCCAGAGCCCGATGAATTGCCCCCCCAGGCTTCGAGATGATCACGCAGATGCGCAACTGTATCCGCGGAGAACCGGGCCTCGGCCCAGCGCAGAAAATAGACGGCATCGGCGTCGTTGTTGCCGGTTACGATCTCGAAATTCTCACCGTTCTGAACCGCATCCCAGGCGCGAGCGATGAGTAAGTCGAGGGCCGTTCGCGTCACCGATCCGTCAGTGTCGTCGGTGCGGTGCTTGTTGCCACGGCCGGCGTAGACGAGGTGCGAGAGATAGAATTTTTCGACGCCTTCGTCCTTCGCCAGAGCCAGCAATTCAGGAAGCTGCGCGACGTTGTCGTTGGTCGCCGTGAAGCGCAAGCCGACCTTTACCCCCCTGGCCTTGCAGGCTCGGACTCCTGCGAGCGCCGCCTCAAATGCTCCCGCCTGCCCGCGGAACCAGTCATTGGTGGCACCGATACCGTCGAGACTGATGCCGACGTAATCGAAACCGATTTCTGCTATTTGGTCGGCGTACCGGCCGTTGATCGGAGTTCCGTTTGTCGACAACGCAGTGTAGAGCCCGTGCGATTTGGCACGCCGCGCGAGATTTAGAGTATCGGCACGGGACAGTGGTTCGCCGCCGGAGAGGATCAACGCTGGGATCTTGAAAGCGGCCAGATCGTCCAGCACCGTGATTGCCTCGGTGGTTGTTAGCTCGCCGGGAAAATGGTGATCGGCCGCCACCGCGTAGCAATGCCTGCACTTCAGATTACAGCGGCGCGTGAGGTTCCAGATCACGACCGGGCGGATCGGCTCCGAGCGGCGGCGCGGTGGCGTTGGGCGGAGGAGCTGATGCATATAATGGGATAGGCGGAACATGGTCTCAGCCTCCGTTTTGGGACAATCGCAGTCCCGTTTTTTTCAAAATGCGTTTGGAATAGAGGATATCCGACCCGCGGCACACCGAATTGACTAACCGAGAGATCTCTCCGCGTTTGACTTCAACTTCAGCCCGAGACGTCCCGTGCACCATCGCGAACAGGTTGTAGGGCCACGCCGGAAGTGCGCGCGGTCTACGGTAGCAGTGCGTGACGAAAGGAAGCGCGCCCACGTCACGACCGATCTCGGATACGAACTCGTCAGCGATGTCCCAAACCGTCATTCCGTTTGCCGTCATACCGAGTGCGTAATGATTGGGGGCGGCTGCGATGCGCCGAACAACGCCGCAACGGATTAATTTCTCCAAACGAGCGATAACGTCGGCTTCCGATAGCTCTACTTGGCGTGCAATCTCGGCGTAAGGACGATGGGCGATCGGCAATCCCGCTTGGGTCGCTTCGATCAGCTTGCGGTCGATCGGGTCGAGTGTTGTTGCATTTTCAGACATGCTTAAGCGGCCACCCTGAATCCAATGAAGTATTCCTCGAGCTTCGGAAAACGAGCGACTGAAAGTCCCGTTTCCTGCTCGATCGCGTTCGCCGTTGCGCCGATTTCCTGCTCGGTCTCGGTCGCCAGGACGAACCACATATTGAACGCATGAGCGCGTTCGTAATTGTGAGCGACTTCTGGGTGGCCGTTGACGATTTCAGCGACCTCGTCGAAGCGTTCGGTTGGCACCGACATCGCGCATAAGCAAAAGTCACCACCAATCGCAGCTGCATCAAGGAAGGGACCGAAACGCGTGAAGACGCCTTGATCACGCAGCCACGTCACCCGATCGATCAGATCCTGTTCGGTGCAACCTATTTGGAGGGCGACCCGGGCAAATGGATTTGGAACGAGAGGAAAGGCGTCCTGTAGGCGGTTGATGATTTTCCGGTCGAGCTCATCAAGAGCAATCGGAGGATTTGGTTTACTTTGCAACATCATGCAGCCTCCTTGTCTGGTGCGACCAAGGCGCCTGTCTGTTTGAAGCACCGCAACGAGAAAAGTATCAAGCGAGGGGTGTCTTCAAGCCCGGCAGATTCGGATGCGTGCAGCAGCAGCTGCAATGCCTCATCCCGCGTTTTTGCGTGGATCATACAGTACAGATTGAAGGGCCATTCGCGTGGATGACGGGTGCGCCTATAACAGAGATTGACTCCGGGGGCGGCGGCTAAAGCGGCTCCTGCTCGGTCGACATCGTTAGCCGGAATATCCCAAATCACCATCGCATTGGAACGCCAGCCAAGCGCTCGATGCCGGACAATCACGCCGATCCTTGGGAAAACACTCACATCGCAAAGCTCATTGATGCGTGCGATGACCTCATCCTCCGGCCGGTCAACCTGAGCTGCGATTGCCTGGAATGGCCGGGTAACCAGCGGCAATCCGTTCGTCAGACATTGTGCCAGCTCTCGGTCGCCGGGTTGGGGCTCGTATTTTTGTAGGCCCGCTGTTGATTGAAGCTCATGTTGCCGGCTCTCGGCCCCTGTCAGGGCAAAGCCAAGATCGATGTGGTAGGGTTTTTCGAGCCGCAGATCGAGCACGTGGCGACCCGTCTTCTCAGAGATCCGCTGCAGAGTTGCATCAACGTTTTCGCGATCTGGTCCTGTTACGACGAACCAAAGGTTCCAGTCGTTCTCGCGCAGATAGACGTGGTTGATACCAGGTTCGGCAGCAATGATGCCTGCAACATCATCGACTTCTAGATCCGGCGCAGCAACCGCCGCAAGTGTGCTAGCGCCCAAGGTGTTGGGCCGCACGACACCGCCGACCCGGGCAACAATGCCGAGCGCCTGTAGCCTCTCAAGTCGCTCAAGGAGTGCGGATTCGTCAATGCCGAGAGCCTTTGACATCTCTGCAAACGGCTGACGAACGATAGGCATGCCGCGTTGCCAGTTCTCCAGCAGCTGCTCGTCCACAGAGTCTCGAACGTCCCTTTCCATGTCTCACAATCCTGTTCTGTGCGCCCGGGATGTCAGAAAGAATTCCACTTGGACTCTTCGCGGGGATCTCAGCCTTCTTTTGGAAAGTCCGAGCATCATAGACTTGCACCACGTCAGCGTCGCGGACCGACACCCAGACTTCGTGACCGCGTGCCGTGAACTCCATGTGCAAGACCGCCGGGCCAGGCTTCCATTCCTTAATGATTTTGCCGGTGAGGCTGTCGATGACCTGAATGGTGTCGTTGTTGGGATGAGCGAAGTTAACCCAGACGTGTCTGCCATCGGGACGCGCGACGGCGAACACGGGTTGACCATGAACCACCGTTCGTCCGGCTTCCGCGAAGCTGTTCCTATCGACCCAAAGAACCTCATGACGGCCGACGGCAGGTAGCACGAAACGATCTCCGGCAAGAGCCCACCCTTCGAGGTGGGGCATCTTGTAGACCGGCAGCTTCTCCTCACCGCGACCGTACCCGTTGAGAATGCGCCGCGGCTGCAAGGGCTCAGCCCAAAGGTCGATGAGTGCCAAGCCATCTTCGCCGTACAGACCAGCAATGTAGTGCCGGCCATCAGCGGTTATGAGGGCGTCATAGGGACGGTCCCCGATGCCAGCGAACTTTGTGATCTGAGGTTGCCCACCTTTGGAAAAATCAGCGATCCATGTTTCGCCGGCCTCCCACAGCGTGAACACGAACTTGCGCCCCGGGGCATCGACAAGGCCGACTGTTTTCGATTGTCCGCCAGACCATTGCGCGGGGATATCAGCCACGGGTGCCAGCGTCTCGCTATCGAAAACGCGGACGCCGCCTGGCTTATAGTTCGACACGGCAACGAGCGTGCCGTCATCGGAGATCGCGCCTCCGATCGCGTTGCCTGCCTGTACGACGCGACCGACGATGGTCCCGGTGAGCAGGTCGACCTTAGTGAGACCGCCGTCGCGGCCAAATACAAACGCGAAGCGGGCATCGCGCGAAAAGACCACCGAGGCGTGCGAGAGATCGCCCAGCCCCACGACACGATTGACGGTTGTTCGTGTCGTCGAGTTGATGATGAGTAGGGAGCCCGTCGCGCGCTCGATAACAATGCCCAAGTCGCCCGTGCCGCGCAGATCTGTGTCGTCTGCGTGCAATGTCGCGGCAATGACGGTTGCCAGCGCGAGCATGAAAAGTCCGCTCAAGAAATGTTTCATCGATCGGGCACCGCCAAAAGATAGTTTGCGATCCAACGTGCGTCGTCCTCGCTCATCAGCGGGCGCCAGGGCGGCATGGGTGTACCTGGAACACCATTGAGAATGATCTGCGCGATCGCCTCGGGGTCGGCACCATCAAGAGCAGTTGCGCGAATATCGGGTCCAAGGCCGCCTTTAAGCGTCATACCGTGGCAAGATCCGCAATCCTGGCGAACAAGACGTTCCAGTTCATTAGCGCGCGCTGGTGAAGGGGATTCGGCGGTGGCCGGCCAGGCCTGCGCCATCGAAATAAGCACCAAAAATAGGATCCGTTTAAAACACGCGTTAGGCATGGACAGTTGCCATGGGATCGGCTGACGCCAATGCAATGACCTGGTTCACGATGGGGCAGACGTCCCGGTTCGAATAGAGTGAGACGACATCGCCGATGATGAACAAAACCGGGCCTTCGAAGTTGGCCCTTGCGGTTGCCGATGGCACCGTACCGAGGTCGGAGACGACGCGCCGTTCGCGTGGTGTGGTACCGTTGTTAACTGCTAAGATGGGGGTCGACACGGGCAATCCCGCCTCAACGAGCCGTTTGGAGATCTCCGCAATGTTGGCTGCGCCCATGTAGACGACGAGCGTAGTCTGCTTATCGGCAAGGCCGTCCCAGTCAAATTCGAGCGGCTGATCCTGGCGGCAATGGCCAGTGATGAACCGAACACCGGTTGCCAGACCGCGATGGGTCAACGGGATGCCGATACTTGCAGCACAACCCTGCGCGGCGGTAATCCCTGGGACCACTTCGCATCGAATACCAGCAGATCTGAGTGCCAGCGCTTCTTCAGATCCGCGTCCGAATATGAAAGGGTCGCCGCCCTTTAGGCGGACGGTCGTGCGCCCCGTCCAGGCCTGTTCTATGAGGATCTTGTTGATGTCCTCCTGAGGGACGGGATGGCATTTGGGCTTTTTGCCGACGGGGATCATGCGAGCTTGCGGATTCGCCAACGAAAGAACCGCGTCCGACACCAGCCGGTCGTAAACGATGACCTCGGCTGCCGAAAGAAGGCGCATAGCCTTGACGGTCAAAAGATCGGGGTCACCGGGGCCGGCACCAACGAGGTAGACGAAACCGGTCGGCATTCCCGATGCGTATTCCCGTAGGTTCGGCGGTCTGTACATAAATATGCTCTTTGTCTATGAGATTAGGCTGCTTAGAGATTTGGGGCGAGGCAAGCTCGCCGGCATCGAACGACTTCTCTTGGACCGCAACAAACACCTGCCGGCCCCCATACTACGGCGTGACCGTGATCTCGCCGATCATCCCCTCTCTTTCGTAATGTGGTCCGCACAAGACCCTATGTTTGCCGGGCTCAAGATCGATCTCGATCTCAGCACCCTCGCCGCCGAAGTAACGCTCGGATTTAGGCTTACCAGCATCGCGGAACCAGAAGCTGTGGCTGGTGCGCTTATCCAGATTAATAAACCGCACTTTGCCGCCGCGTTTTACGTCGAGTTTTGGCGGACAGAATGTGTATTTGTACATAGCGATGACCTGCACCGGCTCTTCGGCCATCGACTTGCCGTAGAGCTTCTGGTAGCGCTCGTCTGCCTTTTTGCAGATCTCGATTTTTTCCTCATCCGTCGCGGAAAGCGCAGCTGAATTCGGGATGGAGGCAAAGGGAATGACGACGCAGGCAAACGCAGCGAAGTATATCGAGTTGAATGTCGGCATTCGCATTCTCCTCCTCAATTACACGACGCTGTCGTTGTCCTCATGATCAAAACTCATTGCTTCACCGCGGCGATTTCGGCGTCAGCCGCTTCGATGCCAAACCGCATTTCCAACGAAACATGGTGGAACCGGGCGTCCGTATAATCGTCGTGAAGAGCGATGTTCATGGTGTAGAGCTTGCCTGGCTCGAAGCTGATGTCGCCTGGCTTATCGGACTTCAATGGCCGGCTCATGACGACTGTCCAAGTATCGCCCTCTCGGGTGCCCTGCGCTGTTGTCTCAACGCCACCCGACATCGTCCGCTCTGCGATGATCGCGCCGTTTTCGGCGTCTTTGCCTTCGCCCGAGCGATACCGCATGAGGTCCATGAAGATGCCCTTGCCGGGCATTTCAGCAAGTTCGTCACTTGGCTTAAGCTTATCGCCGCCGCCGCGCGGGGCACCGTCGCGACCTTTGATCTCTATTTTCGTACGGCTTTCGCCCAGATACTTCGTGAGGCCGTCCTTCATGTCGATCACGTCCTTGGCGGGACTTGCCGCCAGTGCCTCGGGCTTCGGCGCATCCGGCATGTAGCGGCTGTCATTGTGGCACGAGACCCAGCACCCGGCCTGATCGCCGTATTCCACACCATCGCCTGCAAACATCACAGCGAGCTTCGCTTCGTTCTTTGGATCCATCTTTCCGCCGTCGACGAACGGCACAGGCGTGTGAGCAGCATTCTGCCACTGGAACCGGAAGTACGCATTCTCTGAATCATAGGCCGACTGCACGCTGACGTCGACGAATGCGCGTTTGTTGGGAATAGGCGTTGCTTCGGCTTTCTCACCGGAGACGATCTTAGCACCCATGTCCTTGACTTCCTTGGCGTGGCACTCCGCGCATCTGTCGCCCGCTTTTCGGAACGCACGCGAACCACCGTGGTCACGACCATTCAGGACCCATTCGAAAGAGGCTTGCCCCGGATAAAAGAGCGAAACAGTTTTGGCTGGAATGCTGGCCCAGTCGATTGCGCCACCGGCGCTGCTGCCGGCACTAGCTGGAGTGCCGCCCCCGGCTGCAGGCGCAGCCTCGGCAACCTTGGTCTCGGGAGGTGCGCTCGCTTTGGAATTGGCTTCAGCAACCTGCGCTTCCAGTTTCGCTGTCGCCGCTGCGACGGCGCTCTTGATGCGTTCGGCGGCGGAAGCCTCGGCTGCAGCCTTGGCTTCTTGCGCTTTCGCCTCTTCCTCTGCTTCGCGCGCCTCAACGCGCTTTAGGCCTTCGATAAACGTGTCCGGTATGGCTTTAACATAGGCCTTCAACGGAGCTTCGAGTTCCTCGAGTTCCTCGTCGCTTAGCTGGTCGCGAACACTCTTATGGGCAATGCCCTTGTGGCAATCGATGCACGTGTTGCCAGCCTTCATGGCAGCCAAATGCTGCTTGCGTGCGCGAGGTCTCTGGAACTCGGGGTTCATCGAATTCGAGGGTGTGACAGTTGCGGCATTCACGGCTGTCTGTCGCCTTCATCGAGTGCCAGACATTCTTGGCTAGGGTGAGCCGTTTTTTATCGAATTTTTCAGGCGTGTCGATGCTGCCGAGCAGGTGGTGAAAGACCTCGTTGGACGCCTGGATCTTGCGGACCATTTTATGGATCCACGGATCGGGAACATGGCAGTCCGAGCATTTTGCCTGAACGCCGGTCCTGTTCTGGTAGTGGATCGTTGTCCGGTATTCCTTGTAGACGTTCTCCTTCATCTCGTGACAGGAGATGCAGAATGGCATCGTGTTGGTCGCTTCCATGGCGGTGTTGAAGCCACCCCAGAAGATGATGCCGGCAACGAAAAATATTGCAACAGCCGTCAGTGGAACACCCCACAGGGTCATCCGCTTCCAATATTGCCATTCGCGCCAAGTCGGCTTATCCGACGAGCCGCCAGTGCTTGGGCCGTTGCCCTTATCGTCCGATGCCATGTGCTTGCTCCTGGCGCCATCGGTCCCGATCAACGGACCTTCGCGGGACATCATGTATAGAGAGAGGTAAGGACTGGGCGGGCGGCATTAGGTGCCGCCCGCCCGCTCGACGTCCGCCACGTTATGTGACGTGATGCGTGCGGTTGTAGACGTTGAATTTCCCAGTTGGAGCGAAGAGGCCCTTAATGCGCGCCTTCTCTTTCAGCGTCTTGGAATTCGTAGACGACGATTTCGCCGTTTGGTTTCAAGCTGTCTTTGCGGTTCCAAACGGAAACCCAAAACTCGGTGCCGTCCTTGTTGAATTCAGTGTGGACTGCAACCTTGCCTTCGTCCTCGGTCGGCACAAGCGTCTTGACGATCTTCCGGGTCTTTTTGTCCAGAACCTTAATGGCTTGCTGGACTTCCGGCTCAGGATGCTTGGTCTGATCAAACACGACGTAGGGCGAATTCGGGTGCGTTCTGATGAACAGGCCGGGGCCGTCGGATTCTACATTGTAGCAAACCTTCCAGGCCTGATCGGCATGCTTGTCGGGATCATTGCCCCACACAGCGACCTTGCCTTCACCCAGGTGGGTGGTCCCGCCAACGGGTCCGCACTTGTCGTCGATCCAGTTGGCACCTGGTCCAGGATGCGGCAGCTTGCCGACGTCGATCAGGGCTTCAGCCTTCCAATCCTGGCTGTCCACGATCACCATCTTGTTGGAGGCGTTGGCAGCGATCTGGAAGTAGCGGCCAGTCGGATCGAAGAACCCATCATGCAAGAACTTTGCGGTGTCCATCTGCGTGATGCGCAGGTTGTCGAGGTCCGTATAGTCGACCTGCCACATCTGCCCGAGTTCTTTTGCTGAAACCAGGAAGCTGGATTCATTCGGCGTCGTGTAGACGGCAGCCACGCGGCTTTCGTTGATGTACTCGCCATCGACGTTGACGCCGCGTGTGGAGATCACCTTCATCGGCATCATGTCTTCCGACCTGACGATAACGAAGTGCGGCGGCCAGTAACCACCACCAGCAATGTACTTACCATCACCGGAGACAGCGACGTCGCGGGCATCGTACGCAACCTGGACTTCCGCCACGCGCATTTTGTCGGGCGTCTGCCACAGATCGATCTTGGTCAGCTTGCCGTCGCGACCCATCGTGTACCAGAAGCGGCCTGGGTTCTCGACCTTCTCTTTCTTGTGATGCTCGGTGCCTTTCAGTACGTGCACCGCATAACCTGTGTCAACGTGCGCGACGACTTCATGCTTGTCGCCGTCGACGATGGCAACCTTGCCGACGTCACGCTCGATCACGAGGAAGAAGTTCTCCCAGTTACGCCCGTGCAAGGGTTTGTCCGGGTAATCCTTCGGGTCCACGTAGACCTTGCGGCGTTCCTTCATCATCGCAAGCGACATTTCCGGCGGAACCGGCGGCTCGTTCTGAATGTAGCTTGCGAGGTTCTTGATCTGGTCCTTGCTTAGGATGTCATCGAAGTTATTCATCCCGCCTTCGGTGCCGAGCGTGATGATCTTTTCAAGGCGCTTTTGACCTAGTTTGCGTGTTTCCTCGGGAAGCAGGCTCTTGCCCGTCGCACCTTTCCGCAACACGCCGTGGCAACCCGCGCAGCGTTGAAAATAGAGTGTCTTGGATTGTTCAAATGCCTCCTTCGACATTTCCGGCACGGGCGCCAGTTTTGCGTCTTGAGCCTCTGCCGCAGCTACCGCGCCCAACAAGGCGGCACCTGTAGCCAAGCTCACTACGAAGCTGCGATGCGTTTTACCAATCATCGTCGTTCCTCTTGCTAAGCGTTTGGCATAACAGTCGTCATCTAGGCATTGCCGACGCGTGCACGACTTGACTTTTGTTAGACAGCACTCCGAAAAAAGATGCGACTTCTTAGAAGTAACGTTGCAGCCTTGGCACACGGCGCTTTGCTGCGGTGAATCATCAGCTTTCATGCCGTAAGTAATCGCTATGAAGCTCAGGACTATTCGCAAACCCGCCAGTCCGGGCAAGCCGCGAGATCATTAACGCGGTAGTCGGCCCAAGCCGAACAGAAAAAGCCAACCATGGAATTGACACGTCGGCGCTTAATCGTCTGTGCACTTGCAGCAGGTGCGATTGGAGGCGTTGGCGCCTTGGTCGCGACCGGCGATAAGAAACCCGGGTACGTCTGGCGCGGCTCTGCGCTTGGAGGCGAAGCTCGCGTCTCGCTATACGGCACCGAGCCGGAAACGGCCCGCAAAGCACTTGAGGCGATCGCGCAAGAGATCGAGCGGCTGGAGTTGCTTTTTTCATTGCATCGAAAGACATCGGAACTCAGCCGCTTGAACCAGGACCAGGTTTTGAGCGGGCCTTCCCGCGATCTGCGGGACCTGCTGCACGCCGCCGTCGACTGGCGGTCAAAAACCGGAGGGGCATTCGATCCAACCGTGCAGCCGTTATGGGAGGCGGCGGCCGCTGGCAAAGAACCGACCCGTGAGCTCATCGAAACGGCAGGGTCCAAGATCAAGTTTTCCGATAGCTCCATCAGCATCGAAGCCGGGTCCGCCCTAACCCTCAACGGCATCGCGCAGGGCCGCATCGCTGACCGTGTAACGGAAATCCTGGTGGACCATGGGTTCCATGACGTGGTCATCGATACCGGTGAATTGCGGTTGCCTGGACGTCAGCCGCGCGCAGTCGGCATTCCAGCCGCCAAAGCCGCCGTCTCGGTCGCCGAGGTAGCAATTGCGACCAGCGAACCGAAATCACTATTGTTCGACGCTGCTGGACGGCGTCATCATTTGATCGATCCGCGAACGGGCGAAAGCCCACGCTACTGGCAGAGCATCTCCGTATTCGCGCCTGACGCGCAAACTGCCGATGCGCTGTCCACGGCATTCGCAGTGCTACCGTTCGAAGCCGTCGCCGACCTTTCTGGCTCGATTGGTGATGTCGCCGTCATCGGACGGGACCGCAAAGGCCGCATTCGCCGCTTGGGAGATCTGACAATCACAGGCCGGAGGGATGTGTCGTGAAGCCCAGCTGGAGCATGGCACGCGGGCCCATTGTTCTGAGCCAAGGTCTCCGCATCTTCTTTCTCTCAGCGGCACTCTTTGCTGTATTCTCGATGTTCGTGTGGCTGGGCTGGCTTGGCATCCACGCTGTGGGCGCCGGCTTGACCTATGTCCCGTTCGCACCTGCACCTCATCAGTGGCACGGGCATGAGATGATCTATGGCTACGGGGCAGCCGTGGTTGCTGGTTTCTTGTTGACCGCCGTGCCGAGTTGGACGGGTGCGGCGCCAAGCCGAATGATGTTCGTTTCATCGATTGCTGCGTTGTGGCTCCTGGGGCGGCTCGCCGTCTTCTTCTCAACAGAGCTACCGGCCGTCCTTGTCATGTTGATCGACGTTGCGTTCATTCCGGTTGTTTCCGCAAAGATCTTGCTCAATCTCTTCAAGCGCCCGAAGCCGCAGAACCTACTTTTTTTGGGCCTGCTGGCTCTTTTGATCCTGGGGAACGTTACGACTCATCTGGAATGGATCGGTGTGACTACGTATACGGCCTCGAGTGGCTTACTGACCGGTCTATTAACCCTGGCCGCCTTTATCACGGTACTCGGCGGGCGCCTCACTCCATCCTTTACGCGCAACGCCTTAGTGCGCGTGGGGCGCGAAACACGCTTGCCGGAAACTCACGCTTGGCTCGATGGTCTGGGCATTGGGAGCAGCATTCTTCTCGCCTTGCTATCCTGTTTCGGACCCGATCCGCGATTGCTGGCTGCGGTCGCTGCCGTGGCCGCCGTGACGAACGGGCTTCGGCTTGCGGGTTGGCGAACATCGGCGGTTCTCGACCAGCCGATCCTGTGGAGCCTGCATCTCGGCTTTGCAATGCTCGTCGCCGGCTATGCAGCCCTTGCACTACATTGGACCGGCCTCGATTTCACCAAGGCCGCGGCGTCACACGTTCTCGGGGTGGGGGCGATCGGCGGGATGACACTGGCCGTGATGAGCCGAGCCGCCTTGGGCCATACCGGCCGTGCTCTTATTGTCCCAAGGCCGATCGCGATCGCCTATGCGCTGCTGGCATTGGCGGCGGTTGTGCGTTCGCTGGGGATCACCGCGTTTCCTGATCGATACTACTTGGTGATGTTCGTGGCGGGAGGATTGTGGATCGCCGTCTTCACGATTTTCAGCTTCGTTTATGCGCCGATCCTGACTTCGCCACGCCTAAAAGAGGATTCTTAGCTTTTGCCCAGGCAAGGCGCGGCACTCACTGAGACACTTGCTCGAACAATGCCGAAACTGTCACCGAGGGCCTTCGCGATGACCTATGAGAACTACTTCGCTGCTTCATTGGATCGCGTTCGTCGGGAAGGCCGCTATCGCGTATTCGCCGATCTGGAACGTATCGCCGCCCGGTATCCAATCGCACGCAATCACGGTCCAGGCCCGGACGAAGTCGTCGTGTGGTGTTCGAATGATTATCTTGGACAGGGACGCAACCCAGCAGTGATAGAAGCCGGTTGCCAGGCCATGCGGGACATGGGGGCTGGTTCTGGCGGAACCCGTAACATCTCCGGCACCAATAACTTGCATGTACGATTGGAGCGTGAGCTAGCCGACCTGCACGGAAAGGAAGCGGCTTTACTGTTCACGTCGGGTTACGTTTCAAATTCAGCCACGCTGCAAACGCTAGGGCAGCTTATTCCCGGCCTTGTCATCTTTTCCGATGCACTCAACCATGCCTCGATGATTGAGGGTATTCGCCACTCGGGGTGTGAAAAGAGAATCTTTCGCCACAACGATCTTACGCATCTTGGGTCACTGCTGTCCCTCGACGAGCTTAAGGGACGACCGAAACTCATTGCCTTCGAGTCAGTGTATTCGATGGACGGCGACATCTCGCCAATCCACGCGATCTGCGATCTTGCGGACCAATACGGTGCAATGACCTACCTTGACGAAGTCCATGCCGTTGGCCTTTACGGCGAACGCGGGGGCGGCATCTCAGAACGGGAGAAGGCGGCGCACCGGCTGACGTTCATCGAGGGCACACTTGCCAAGGCCTTCGGCTGCATCGGGGGCTACGTCGCGGCATCGGGTGCGGCGGTAGATGCCATTAGAAGTCATGCCGCGGGTTTCATCTTCACTACATCATTGCCGCCGTCGGCTGCAGCCGCAGCCTTGGAAAGCGTCTGTTATGTCAAGTCCCACCCGGAGTTGCGGCAGCGACATCGGGAGCGTGTTTGCAGAATGAAGCGGCTGTTGCGGAAATCGGAATTGCCGCTGATGCAGAACGAAACGCATATCCTGCCGCTATTCGTGGGTGATCCGGTCCTTACGAAGCTGGCGACGGACAAGCTCTTCGAAATGCACGCAATCTACATTCAGCCGATTAACTATCCGACAGTTCCTCGCGGTACAGAGCGGCTGCGCATTACCCCTGGCCCGTTCCATGACGATGAGCTCATGGAACGGTGCGTGTCGGCGCTCAACGACACGTGGGAGGCTTTCCGCCTGCATCCGGCTCATCTCGTTGCCGCTGAGTAGCCCGCCGCGCGGCCAACTGACTTTTCAGCGTTCTCGCGGCTCGCACTTCCTGGTGGAGGCGACGGCAGCGCATGAGCGGTAACCGGCTCGGGCGACCTTTGCAAAGGCGTTGATCGCGAAAACGGCGGCGCACTTGCCTTTCGTTAAGCAGCAGTCCGAAACCGCAGGCGAGAATGCGGCGGACCAATCGCCCGGCTCAAGGAGGCTAACGGCCATGCGCGAAGTAATGACGAAAACAATGGCCCGCAATATATTTTACGGCGGCTCATTGTTCTTCATTCTGATCTTTGTTGGGCTGACCATACACAGTCACGTCTACATCACGACCACGTCGACCGCCTCAATGCCGCTGACCGAGTCGGTCGCCCGTGGCAAACACGTGTGGGAGAGGTATGCGTGCATCAACTGCCACACCATACACGGTGAGGGGGCCTACTTTGCGCCCGAAGTCGGCAACGTCATGACTTGCTGGGGGGTTATCGACCAACCCGAGGATGCCTTCACAACGCTGAAAGGTTGGATGGAAGCCCAGCCATCAGGGGTCGAGGGCCGGCGCCAGATGCCCAACTTCAACCTCAGTGAAGAGCAGATCCGCGACCTCGCGAACTTCCTGATCTGGGCTGACAAGACGGACACGCAGAACTGGCCGCCAAACGATGCTGGCTAACTCGACCGCGCGGAGACCAATGCCATGAAATACGAAAGCCAACAAATCGCTTACGCCTATTTCCTGACGGCGATGATTCTATTTGTCGTGCAGGTGTCGGGCGGCCTGCTCGCTGGGTGGATTTACATCGCTCCGAACACACTGTCGGACATTCTGCCATTCAACGTCGTCCGGATGCTGCACACGAACTCTTTGATCGTGTGGCTTCTGGTGGGCTTTTTCGGTGCTGCATACTTCATCATACCGGAGGAAGCCGAACGCGAAATCCATTCGCCGCAACTGGCTTATCTTCAGCTTGCAATTCTCATTCTTGGTACGGCTGGGGTCGTCGTCACCTACGTTTTCGACTTGTTCAACGGCAATTTCCTGTTGGGCAAGCAAGGTCGGGAATTTCTCGAACAGCCGCTTTGGGTGAAGCTCGGTATCATCGTGGCAGCGCTGATCTTCCTCTACAACATCTCAATGACCGTCCTCCAAGGACGCAAGACCGCGATCACCAATGTGCTTCTTATCGGGATGTGGGGTATCGCGCTTTTGTTCTTGTTCGCGCTCTATAATCCGGACAACCTCAGCCTCGATAAAATGTACTGGTGGTACGTCGTCCACCTGTGGGTCGAGGGGGTCTGGGAACTAGTGATGGCGTCGATTCTCGCCTACCTGATGCTGAAGCTGACGGGGGTGGATCGTGAGATTGTCGAGAAGTGGCTTTATGTGATCGTCGCCACCGCGCTGTTCACCGGCATCCTTGGGACCGGGCACCACTACTACTGGATTGGAACTCCAGGCTACTGGCAGTGGATCGGTTCGGTCTTTTCAAGCCTGGAAATAATCCCATTCTTCTTGATGATGGTGTTCAGCTTCGTCATGGTCTGGAAAGGGCGCCGGGATCATCCCAACAAGGCCGCGCTTTTGTGGTCGCTAGGTACGACGACACTTGCATTCTTCGGCGCCGGCGTCTGGGGCTTCATGCACACGTTGCACGGGGTCAACTACTACAGCCATGGTACGCAGATCACGGCGGCCCACGGTCACCTCGCCTTCTTCGGCGCGTACGTGTCGTTGAACCTCGCCATCTTCACTTATGCGTTCCCAATCCTGAAAAACCGGGACCCCTACAATCAGGTCCTCAACATGGCCAGCTTCTGGTTGATGTCTGGCGGCATGGCGTTCATGACCTTCGTACTCACCTTCGCGGGCACGATCCAGACGCACTTGCAGCGCGTCATGGGTGAGTACTTCATGGACGTCCAGGATCAGCTTGCATTGTTCTATTACATGCGGTTTGGGGCCGGAGTTGCCGTAGTGCTCGGTGCTATCATCTTCGTTTACGCTATACTGGTTCCGCGCCGCGAAATCATTGAAACCGGCAAGGAAGCCAAATTGAGCCCGGCGGAGTAAGGCCATGCAGGCAGCGATTTTAAAGAAGGGGGCTGATGCCCCCTTCTACCTTCCCCACTCGGATGAGTGCGAAGTTTTTACCGCAGCACACAAGAACAAAATGCCGCTGCTGCTCAAAGGACCGACCGGCTGCGGCAAGACACGTTTCGTCGCGCACATGGCCGCTCAACTGGGACGACCGATCTATACGGTGGCTTGCCACGACGATTTGTCGGCCGCCGATCTGATCGGCCGCTACCTGCTAAAGGGCGGCGAGACGGAATGGGTTGATGGTCCGTTGACGCGGGCCGTCCGTGAGGGGGCGATCTGTTACCTCGACGAGGTCGTCGAGGCACGTAAAGACGTCACAGTCGTTCTGCATCCACTTACGGACGACCGGCGCATTCTGCCAATTGAACGCACCGGTGAAGTCCTCGAAGCCGGCGCGGACTTCATGCTCGTTGCGTCGTATAATCCGGGCTATCAGAATATTCTCAAAACATTGAAGCCTTCGACACGGCAACGTTTTCTTGCAATCGAATTCGATTTCCCACCTGCCGATCGTGA
Source organism: uncultured Alphaproteobacteria bacterium (assembly GCA_963753045.1). Classification (GTDB taxonomy): domain Bacteria; phylum Pseudomonadota; class Alphaproteobacteria; order Rhizobiales; family Hyphomicrobiaceae; genus Filomicrobium. The sequence goes on along the minus strand of CAVWAT010000006.1, from coordinate 732,372 downwards.
GATCGAGATCGTTGCGTCGGAGAGTGGACTGGCGAAGCAGAAAGTCGCTCCGCTTGTGCGGCTGGCTGGCAAGTTGCGGGCCTTGAAGGGGCAAGATTTGGAAGAGGGAGTTTCGACCCGGTTGCTCGTTTACTGCGCGACCCTCATCAATTCCGGCATGCCCATTGAACGCGCCGTACAAACCGCGTTGATCGAACCACTAAGCGACGACGCAGACATCAAACAGGGCCTGTTCGATCTCGTCGCCGCCGTTTACGGATGACATCGCAATGGGCCAGATCGAATTCGAACTGTGGGAGCCTGAAGAAAGCGTCGGGAAGATCTGGCACGCTTATGTCAGTCATCTCGACGCCCCACCCACATTCGAAGATGCAGCTGTAACACTCGACGAGATGCACGGCCGGCTCGCTGTCATGTTTCGCGGCCTTGGCGGCAGGCCCGAAGTCGAGATTAAGGCAGCAAGCCTACAAGAATCTCCTCACCGGCTATCCAGGCGGCGCGCGCTTGGCCAGACGGCCGAACGGATCGCCAGGCCCAGTTTCGATGGTGAAGCGCTACGGCTACCCGATAGAAATCGACTGCTTTCCGCATCGCGACGCCAACACGGCCCTCTATCTCTGGCTTGCTTCTGCTACGGTATTCACCGATCCGCCGAGCTTGGAAGACGACCCGCTGCACGCGGACATCCGTATCTTGCAGGCCGCACAGCGCATGACGCGCCTTGCACTCACCGAGTGTCCTGGATTGCGGCGCGTTTACGCCAGCCTGACTTCCGCCACCAGGCAATTGCGGAGGCCTCGCTCGCTTCCCAAAACCGAGGCCGCTGTCGAGGGGGCGATCTTGCACCTGCTGGGGGATGCGCCGCCGAAGGATGGTCTTGCCCTGGCCATTGCGTCGGCGGTGCACGGCCAAGCCAGCGACTTAACAGCGTTGCGGGCGCCCCGGGGCTATCGGCCATTCATGCCGGTTCCCGTTTGGCCCGACCTGCGCGAGCTGGCGGAGCGGCAAAGGGTGACCCGAGAGGACGAACACCCCGAAGACGGTCAATCATCCGAAGCCAACGAGGAGCGCATATTCAAGGCCACGCGCAAGAGTGCGGACCAGGCCGAGCGCAAGGATAGCCTGGTATTGCATAAGTTCGAGGCGATCTTCTCATGGGCCGAGTTCCTGAACCTCAATCGCCGTATCGAGGACAACGACGAAGATAACGCGAAGAAGGCTGCCGACGATCAAGAAGAAATCAGCCTGACGCAGGTGCCGCAAAAGGCGAAGGCCCGATTGCGTTTGCACCTCGACCTGTCACCTGAAGAGGCGGAATTCGAGCGGCTTGCCGGCCGGCATGTCTATCCGGAATGGGATCATCGTAAGAAGGACTACCTGCCCGACTATTGCCGCGTGCTGGCTGGGCCCGCTGAAGCTGCCGAGCAGGTTCCAGAGTTCCTGGAATGCTCAAGAACGCGCCGGCGCATTCGAAATGTCCGCCGGCAGTTCGAAGCTCTGAGGCCGAAGAGAGTGCAGCTCACCAGGCAGATCGATGGTGAGGACATCGATATCGAGGCAGCGGTTGAAGCTCGCGTCGAACTCGTCGCGACGGGCGAGCACTCCGACCGGGTTTATCGGTGAGTTGTAGCCAGGAGCGTGATCTCGCGATATCGATTTTACTCGACGCCTCACGCTCGACAGAGAGCTCGGTTGCGGGACGTCAAGTGATCGACATCGCCAGGGAGGCATTGATCGCTCTTGCCTGGGGGCTCGACTCGTGCGGCGACGAGACCTCCATACAAGCTTTTTCATCGTTGCGGCGGAACCGCGTTTTCATGCAGTCGTGCAAGACGTTCGATGAGCCAATGGGGACACGCGTCGAAGCCCGTATCTCAGGGCTGCGTCCAGGTCATTATACGCGGCTCGGTGCGGCAGTGCGGCATGTCTCAACCGAACTCGCCGAACGTCCCAGGCAGCGCAGACTTCTGCTCGTCCTGACTGACGGTAAGCCGAATGACCTTGATCATTACGAAGGTCGCCATGGGATCGAAGATACCCATATGGCGGTTCGTGAGGCCCGCCGCCGCGGGCAATCAGTTTTTGGCGTGACGATCGATAGTAAAGCCCAGGCTGCGTTCGGCCGGATCTTCGGGCGCGGCGGCTTTGTCGTCATACCTCATCCCGAAAAGCTGACGGCTGCGCTGCCGCAGCTCTATCGTCACCTGGTTAGTGGATGAGCAACGCTTTGGATCGATTACCGGCCGATAAGGATGACAGCGACCATCATAAAGCCCACACCACTCAAGAAACCGGAGACGGCTGGGGCGTGCTCGGCGAACTGCCAGGCGATCTAATGATGTGGGTGTTGATTATGAGCGAGCTCTTGGTTTTCGGAGCCGCCTTGATCGCGTTTCTTGCGGTCCGGACAACCGATCCGGCGGGGTTTGCTGCCGATCAGGCGTTGCTCAACCGCACTGAAGGTGCGGTCAACACCATCGTACTTGTAACAAGTGGTCTGTGCGCGGCGCTCGCCGTCCACGCACGGGAAATCAATAAGCGAGCGACGGCACGAAGATGGCTCGCCGCAGCAGGTGTTTTGGGGGCCGTCTTCCTATTCGTGAAGGGGCTCGAATACTGGAGCAAGGCGTCAGCCGGAATCGACATCGAGACGAGCCCGTTTTTCACGTTCTACTACCTCATCACCGGCTTTCATGCCGCGCATGTGGTGGCCGAAATCGTCATCCTCTCGATGGTGGCCTGGGCCGACAGCTTACGAAACATGGAAACGGGGGTGGCCTTCTGGCACATGGTCGATCTCGTTTGGGTTCTGCTCTTCCCGATCATCTATCTTTTGAGGTGATAACATGCGCGCCAGAGCATTGATCGAGGCATGGGCCGTGCTTGTCGGCTTGAGCGCTGCAACAACTATACTGAGCATCTTCGAGGTATCAGGGCGAGGCGGGGTCATTATCGCCGGTTTTGTCTTGTTACTGGCCGGCATCAAGGCGCGGGTTATCCTCAGCCGCTATCTTCAGCTTCGGAATTCGCGTTTCTGGACCCGTTCCTTCGACTTTGCGATCGGGTCCTTCCTGCTTTTGAGCTTCGGTCTCTTCGCGGTCGCAATTGAGTATTGAAAGATGGACATGACCGGTGACGCACCAGACAGGCGCCGCACGCCGTTGTGGCTTTTACTCTTCTGCTATGCGCTGATGGGCCCCGCGGTCGGGATCAACGCGGCGTTCATAGCTTTGGCTATACACGCCATGGCGCCGTTTGGGGTTTCCGGCTTGATCGCCGCGGGTATCGTCGGTGCGGTGGTTGGAGTTCTCCCGGCGATCTGGCTTGCCCGGCAAATCCATGATGGCATTCGTGAAGATCTCTGATCGGCCGGTCACCCGGCAGCTTTGACCGCTGGCACGAGTTCAGCTGGCAAGGGTAGTTTCAATGCTGCAGTTCGGCCTGCAGCAGACATCTTGCGTGCTGTCTTTTCAACGATCCGGTACAGTTCCTCGGGTGTACGGCTCGTTGCGAATGGTTTGAAGTACCAGCGCATAAAAACGAGACAAGCGACATCTTCCAGTGTCTGCGCTTCTTCGTTATGCTTGATCCGTTGCTTGCGGATTAGCGCTGTGACGCGTTCGCAGGCCGGCTGTTCGTAACCTTCGAGCCTCATCAGCTCACTGACGCGACTTGCATGATACCGGGCCGCCTCGAGACGCCATTCAAGGTATCCGGTCCGGCCTTCCGCAAAATCATTGCGCGGCCGTTTCCACCTTTCAATATGCTGACCTCGGACGGCGATTTGTGCGTGCTCCGATGCTCCCGGTGAGAATTCTTCCAGTACCGCCGACATCCGCCTCCCGTAGAGCTGCGCAGCGGGTTCAGCGCCATCTGGCGTGGGCTCTATTTTCGGGTCCTGTGAATTGGCTTCATCTATACGGGCCAATACCGCTTGCAGCCGCGTAGGCGCGCTCATTCAGCCTTCCTCCACGGGGCGCTTCGATCTTGGAGCATGTATTCGTGCAATCGTTCCACGTCTGCTATCGTCGCTTGGTTGTGGGCAATCTTGACGCCTTGCGTTTCGAGTCGATTGAAGGCGCGGGAGAGGCTCTGCGGCTGCATGCCAAGGCGTCCGGCGATCAGCGTCTTATCGTATGGCAACGTGATTGTGCACGAGCCTTTTTCGCACAGACACAACTCAAGGAGAAACTCCGCAACACGCTGCGCCCCGGTATGGGCCTTGAGCTGTTCAAGCTGCGCCACAAGCCCGTGCAGGTGCCGGAACGCCGAGGCAAGAATGGCATTTGCGATTTCGGGGCGGTCACGCATCATCGTTGACAGGATGCTGGCGCGAACGTGTAGCAACCGGCTGTCGGTCACGACCTCCGCGGAAACCGGATATGCGCCTCCGGCAAACGCGACAGCCTCTCCAAAACTGCGGCCCTTTGTGAACACACCGACGACCGCCTCCGCACCGGTGGAGGTGATCCTGAAGAGCTTTATCCAACCGTCGATCACGACGAAAATGCTCTCCGACGGATCGCCCTGCAAGAAGACCGTTTCGCCGCGCCGGTAAGATCTTGTCGTCGCGCGCTGCAAAATCGTATCCGCAAGCTCATCAGGAAGGCTCGCAAAAAGTACAGCCTCTCTCGCTATGGCAAGATCGCTTTCCTCCAGCACGACAAATCTCCCAGCCCAACTTTGTCATGTCGATGCCGCTTCGATGCCTGAATGGCATGCACCGGCCAGTATCGTCGGGTAAAACCCGCGGAGAGACTATCACAGCCGATCGGGCCGTGAAAGGCGAACACGTCTCTCTTGTTCATTCCCGGGCGTCTGCGTGCAACTCGGGAATGCTGGCAGGTTTTTGAAGGCCGGCGATGCCGACGCGCGTTAACGGCGCAATCTAACGCCGCCGAAGTCACAGCTGCTTCACCAAAGTCAAGGAAAGAGGGGGCTGCGCGTGTAGTCTCCGGGAAAAAAGGAACAGGAGCAGACTAATGAGCAGTGCGGGAATTGGACACAATAGTCGCGGTATCATCCTGAGTATCGAAGCACGTTTCTTCAACAGTCTAGCGAAGTACAGCGGCCACTCCGGACTGACCCGACAAGTTGAGGTGCCAGCTGGTGCCAGTGTTGGTGATCTCATCAAGATGTTCGACCTACCACTGAGAGAGATTTACCTAGTCCTGCGAAACGGCCGCGATATCACGCCGGGCGTGTATCAGGGTGGCGTAGTGAACGAGGAAGCCACTCTGGAAGATGGCGATGTCGTCGCGTTCTCTGGACCGGTCCCCTACAGCTACGGTTACGGTGCGCCGATTGTGTGATTAAATGCCTCTTTCGGCGAGCGTTCCTGTCATGCAACGTCAACGCTTACGGCCCAAGTGTCGATCGTTGGCGTATTGGTAACTGCGTGCTCGCTCCGATCACGCCGCATGACGGCGTGTCCGGATCCGGAGGGAGACATCCATGCCTGCTTCTGCGAAACAGATCAGAGATGACCTGGAACGACGTTTTGGGGAAGTTGTGCCGGAAATTGCTGCGACAGATGCCCTTGATCTGTTGGCTTCCATGGCCGGACGTGGATCTTGCCGCCGCTTCAAAGCACAGCCCGTTGGGGCCGAATTAGTCAAAATGCTTTGCGCCATAGCGCTTGCTTCGCCCTCCAAGAGTGACCTGCAGCAACGGGACATCATCGTCGTCAACGACCCAGAACGAAAGATGCGGCTTGTTGATCGTGTTTCTGGCCAGGCGTGGGTGAAAGCCGCGCCGGTTTTGCTCGTTTTCTGCGGAAACAACCGACGCCAAAGGCAACTCCACGAATGGCGCGGACACGCTTTTGCAAATGATCATCTGGATGCGTTCTTTAATGCTGCCGTTGATGCGGGTATTGCACTTTCCGCGTTCGTTACCGCCGCGGAAGCCATCGGTCTGGGCTGCTGCCCGATTAGTGCGGTACGCAATCAAGCCAAGGAAGTTAGTGCACTGCTTGAGTTGCCGGACCATGTCTTTCCCGTTGCCGGGTTGGCCGTGGGGTTCCCGGAAGAAAAGCCCAGTATCAGCATGAGGCTTCCGCTCCGCCTGACGGTTCACGAGGATCGATACTCCGATACGGAAACCTCCGAGGCGATCAACTCCTATGACGCGATGAGGAATTCCGTACAACCGTATGCGCAGCAGCGTTTGTCAGAGAAGCTTGGAACAACCGATCAGTACGGTTGGTCCGAAGACAAGGCGCGCCAATATAGCGAGCCTGAACGTCTCGACTTCGGCGACTTTGTAAGAAGCAAAGGCTTCAATCTTAAATAGGCTCTCTGCTTGCACTTTGGATGCGCGCGGCGATTCTGTCTTTGGAGCAGCAAGCCCTGAAGAAAGCTGCTGGCGGGGCATCCGCTCGGATCCGAAAAGGAACACTGCGCGAAGGCTCAATGGTTCGGCGGCCGGTTGACCTAGCGGCCGGGCGTAATGGAGCAGACGTGCTCCACATACGCGGGACGCTGTTTCAACCTCTCATACCAGGCTTCGAGATTGGGATGCTGTGGTCGCTCGGGTGCGTAAGCGATCCAGCGATGCGTTAGTGTGCCGGCGGGAATGTCGGCCATAGTGAAGTGATCGCCGCATATAAAGGCTCGGCCAGATAGATGGTGATCCAAGATGCCAAACAGGGGGGCCGCGTTCTTCACTGCGGTTGCGATGGCTTCGGCGTCGCGCTTCTCGGGTGGAAGAACAAACATGTTGGCGACGAATGCCGGATTGAACGGGTGCAGGGAGATAGCACTCCAATCCATCCATTTTTCCGCCTCCGCGCGCACTCGAAGATCACTTGGACACAACCCGCCCGGACTGTGCTTGGCGCATAGGTATCTGACAATCGCACCGGATTCCCAAAGGCTGAATTCTCCGTCTTCTTCGATTGTCGGGACACGGCCGGTCGGATTGCGGTCGCGGTAATCCGGATCATCATTACCGCCGAAACGACCTCCCCAATCGATCCTTTCGGATTCCAATCCCAGTTCGCCAATGCACCACGTCACCTTGGCGACGTTAGAGCTGTTCGCGCGCCCCCAGACTTTCAACATTTGGAACTCCTTTCAATTTTCTCAGAGACGACCCGGACAGTGTCCGATCATCCCCATAGCTCAATCACTCCTCGTCATTGTCTTCGATGGCCATGAGCGCCCGTGATGCGTACTCGCGACGATAGACGATCGCTAGAACCCAAGCGCATCCTATTATGAAAACAAGCGAGTGCAGGAACCAGCCGAGCCCGGCGATGGCGAAGTAGACGGTTCTGAGCCCATCGTTGGAGTGCATTGCTGTGATTCCTGCTAGCTGCGCAGTCTTCGCGGCATGCTTCTCACACTGGACTGCGGTGCTGGCTTCCCACGGCGGCATCGCTCCAAGCATCGTGCCGAGGTAATGGGTCAGTCTGAATGCCCAAGCGAACTTAAAAAACGCCCGAATGACGAGCGCCATCAGGAAGATTATTTTGAACTCCCAGACGACAAGTGGAACGTCGACGACGTATGGAAATTGTTCCAGCCGATTCTTGACGTTATCGGCAGCTCCAAGCATGGCGGTTAGCCCGCCGAGCACAATCACCGTTGTCGATGCAAAAAAGGCGTTGCCGGAAGATAAATTCATCAGAAGTTGTGAATCCATAATGCGGACATCGCGCCGGGCAGCGGACCGCATCCACTGCTGCCGGCGTTCTTGAATAGCCGCAACCAGACCCTTGCGGTCCTTGAGCGGCCCATACCGGACCGCCCAGTCGTAACCGAAATAGCAAAGTGCGAACCACGCTATGGCGAAGAGGTCGAAGTACGTCAATGCTGCAAACAAACTCGTTGCCTCTTGAAGTTTTCCGCACAGAAGGAAAACGTATGCGCCGCCGTTCTTTGCGGCTGATGTTGGTACTCATTGACCGTTACCCTTTTGGGTAAGGGCTTACTGTGGCCGTGGTTACCTTTGATCATCAAGTTCCGTTTACACGTCAATGTCGACACTAGATCTCGGGATGAGGCAAGCCCGTTGTCTCCACAGCGGGCCAAATTCGCTGCGCACTGATGGGGGAACCTGGCATGTGTGAGGTGTAGCCATGAACACGCTCCGACCATTCGCTTTGCGTCCGCTCATGGCTGAATGCAAGACAGACATCAATCGACGAGAAACCGGCCAGAATTGCGTGTCGAACCGTCCCGCAGGCCGATAGCAACTTGCACCCGGACTGGAACCCGGCAACGCTCAAGCGTGGCTTCAATTCCTGGACGCACCAAGCACCGAAGTCCTCGTCATTCGGGCCGACGTCGCAGCCCATCAGGAGGATTGCGGTGTGCGCGTGTTGGGGCTCATTCTTCTCCACCTCGTAGCGCCACTCGGTGGTCGCGATGAAGCTTCGTGAGGCTATGCGTCGTCCCATCATTTCTTTTGTTTCTTGTGTTTGACGGGGCTTGAGCTGTGCGGGGGACGGATTCAAAAACACACTTGTGTCGCTGCCGCCGAACAAAGCCACATAACCAGTGCAGCCGTCTGCACCATCACTGCCTTGTGACGAAGCCGGCTGGCCAACTTGCGACAGGACCTGATAATGCCCCGCCCATTCATATCCGGGCCGCGCCAATTTCTCAGGGATGTGGACCTCATGGAACCATCTCAGATAGTCGTCTTTACCGTCCGTTTTTAAATCATAGATGATCGCCCATATGGCTGTGCTCATGCCGCTTTCACTTTCCAAACGCACACAGGCTCAAATGAGCTCGTCACTACGGTCGTCAGTTTCGCCGAAGCGTTTGAGGATGGCCGGTTTGGTTCCCTCGTAGACCTTTGAAAGGCCCTCGGAGATCTTGGCGTTCTCACGATCGAAGAGGCTGTTACCATCAAGGTCGCTCTCAACGATGAACGGTCCGAAGTTCTCGACCTCGATGACCCACATAGCTTGCGCCAGGCCGAGTTCCTCGCGCCAATGGACATTCTTGACGCGTTTTACCCCGCGACCCAGCAAAGCCCCGGTCCCGTAACCGACGGTGGTCAGGTAGATTGCACCATGTGGAACGAAGTGCTCGCGGTAGTCCTTTGAACTCATGCCGCCCTTGCCGAGGATCAGCTTGGCACCTGATTTTTCAAGCCACTGACCGATCCATTTGGAGAACCGAAACGAGGCGGTCGCCGTTACCGCGCCCATTCTGAACTCGCCCTCGTCGGTGATGGCAGCGGCGGGCGAACAGTGGAAGTTGGCGCCGCTCTCTGCTGGAAGGTCGAGCGGCAACGGCACGTTCTGTTCGACGACGCGATGGTAGACGCCTTCGCGGGCGGTGTAGACTGTACCGTCAAGGTAGACGACATCGCCGAGCGCGAGCTGACGGAGGTCGGCTTCGTCGGGTTCGGTCTTCAGGCGGACTTTCTTGAAGGCGCTGTTGCTGGCCATTCAACTGTCTCCCGGCGCTGATAAGGTGTGAACCACTGGGGATCGGTCCGGTATTCGACGCGACCCTCGGCGTGAATGCGGGCGCAGGCGCGGCGCGACGACAGGCAGAAGGCGTGAACGCTCATCTGCATGCCGCCGGTATGGCAGTAGCCGACTTCGATATGGCAATCGATCACCATCGATTTGCCGACGAACCCCATCGCGCCCATGCCGATGCTGAATTGCCGAGTTCCTTGAACTCGACTTCCAGCTCGGCGATGCGGGGATCGGGATTGCGGTCACCAACGGTACGCAGGCAGGCGGCGCGCTTGCCGAGCACCATGCAGGTGTCCTTCGAACCGCCAAGTCCGATGCCGATGATCGCGGGTTGGCAGGCCAGCCCGCGCTTGCCGAATGCGACCAGGCTGTCGAGGAAGAACCGCTTGATGCCTTCGATGCCGTCGGCGGGAAACAGCATGCGGTAGTCGGTGCCGAACAGGCCGCCCTTGTGAACTGTCGTCAGATCGATCCAGTCGCCTTCGGGCTCGAAGGCGAACTCGATCTCCGGCGCGTTGATGCCGACATTGTTGTCGTGGTCGGTCCGCCAGAGCGGATGGACGCGGTTGGGGCGCAAGAGGTATGGCGTGCGTGGCCTTCGCCGTTGCGCGGCGCAACGCGGCCTCGAGCGCCAACCGGGCCGCCTTCGAGGTTGGCATCGTTAGCCATCTTCACGTACCAGCGTGGACAGCCGGTATCGCCGCACATGGCGCGCCGGTCCTCTTTTGCTGCTTTGTAGTTTTCCAGCATTGCTTGCAGGACGAACGAGGAGAGGTCACCGTCCTCGACTTCCGCTATACGTTTGAGCCCCGAGAGATAATCGTCCGGGATGTCGATTGCGGCCTTGTCCATCAGGGTCATGGCCGTTTCTTGAATGGTTTCGAGAGGATCATTGTACTCTCCTCAGCCCCGAGCCGACACAAGGGATTCGGGCTCGTCCTTTAAAAGCGTTTCGCCGGGCCGGACGATCGAGAAGTCAACGGGCTCCCGCGACACTTCGAGTTGATCGCCCGCCGTACGCCTCGCCACGGTGAAGTATGAGGTTTCCAGTTCGCCAGAGTCGGGGAAGTCTTCGCGGTAATGAGCACCACGCGAATTCTCACGCGACAATGCCGCGCTGGCAATGACCTCGGACACTTCGATGAGGCTATGCAGATTAAGCCAGTCGTGCCAGGTAATGTTGAATACCATATCGTCGTCGGGAAGCCCGGTTTCCAGAAGCTCCGCCTTCAACTCTTGCAGTTGCTTCATACCACGCCGCAGTCCGTCACCGGTGCGCATCACGCCAACTTCATCCCACATCATATGCATGAGCCGTAGTCGAAGCTCGTGAACGTTGCCGTTTTTACGGGAGAAGGGCAGGCGCGCGCGGGCGATTTCGGCTTCGATCTGGGCTTCATCGGGCTCACGCAGGAGCTTGAGCGAGTGATCTCCCACTGCGCCGGTGACATCCCCGGCCATTATGTCGCCAGCAACACCACCATACACGGTCGAGTTCGCAACTCCGTTGCCGCCGAGGCGGTTTGAGCCGTGGGCGCCGCCGGCATCCTCGCCAGCTACGTACAAACCGCGAAGCTCGGTACGGGTGTCAGGATCGACGACCAGGCCCCCCATGAGATAGTGCGCGGTTGGCACGACCTCGACACGCCCAGCCGCCAAATCAAAGCCGCAGTCGGCACAGCGTTTGACCATTCCCTTGAAGCGCTGACGCACATCATCGGGCCCCAGGTGGACTCATGGCGATGTAAACGCCACCGTTTGGTGTTGTATTGCCCTTGCGCATCTCTTCGTAAATGGCGCGGCTGACGATATCGCGCGTAGCGCGTTCACCGCTCTCGTCGTAGTCGAACATGAACCGACGGCCGTTGCCGTCGAGGAGATAGCCGCCTGCTCCCCGCAACCCTTCCTCAAGGACCGTACCGGTCATCCGAGTGTTCTCGCCGCCGAGCAAACCGGTCGGATGGAACTGAACCATTTCCATGTCCCGCAGCGGCAGGCCAAGACGGAGAGCCATGGCGAGCCCGTCCATCGACTTGTCGCCTGACGGCGTATGATAGCGGTACATGGTTGGACCGCCACCCGTTGCCATCAAGACGACCTTGGCACGCACAAAGCGAAAGACACCGCGGCGCATGTCGACAAACAGAACACCCGCAAGTTCGTCGCCGGAGTTCGACTTGATGAGCGCTAGCGCGCGATGCTCTTCGAGGCGTTCAACAGGTCTTGCCAAGACCTGCTCCATCAAGCGGTTGATGATCTCAATGCCGGTGAGATCGCCCTTGTGAACGGTCCGGTCGAAAGTTTGGCCGGCAAAGGCCTTTTGATGCAGGCTTCCATCCGGCATGCGATCGAAGAAGCAGCCGATTTCGTTTTCGAGCTCGCGCACGCGCACGACGGCCGTCTCGCACAGCTTCCAGGCCATCGCCTGGTCGGGCAACCACTTGCCGCCGATGATGGTGTCCATGAAATGGCGTTCCACCGAGTCGCCTTTGCCGAGCGCCACGTTATATCCACCCTGCACCATGCGCGTGCAACCGCACTTGCCGAGGAGGCCTTTCACGGCGATCGTCACCTTGATATCGGGTGCTGCCTTCTGGGCATGCAGAGTGGCGAAGAGCCCAGCGCCTCCGGCTCCGATAATCAGGACGTCGGTATCGTGACGTTCAAACATTGGTTCACACCGCGCTGAGGAAAAAACCGATTGAAACGAAGAACGACAGCGCCGCCGCGATGGCTGCATAGGCCTTCTGCCGTGGCGACCAGGGAAGGAACTCCAGCGCCAAAAGCCGCAAACCGCCGAATAGGTGCAGCGACAAAAGCAGCACCAGCACCGCTTCGGCGAGTTTCACCAGAGGATAGTCCGTCCATCGCAGAAACGTGTCGAGGCGGGCCGCATCGTTGAGAGCCAAACCCAGCACATAGAAATGAAGCGGCAAGAATAGCGCCAGAGCTAAACCTGATATGCGGTGGATGAGGGAAGCGATGCGGAGGGGATCGCGGTTGTGCTTTGCTTTCATCAGAATACCACGGCCGCGACTGCACGCCCCCCCAGTAGCGCAAGCACAATCCCAACCATCCACGTCAAGGGATTGAGCCAGCGAACCGGCAGGTTCAATGTCTCGAATGCAATAGCCCGTAACCCGATGGCGGCATGGACGGAGACGGCGCCGACGAACAAACCATAAAACGCGCCCCACCAGAGGCTGCCTTGTGTTCTATCAAGGATTTCCGAAGCGGTAAGTCCGTTTTGTACGGCGTAGATCATCGTCGCAATGTGACCGATCACGAGTGGCGCCATGAGAAAGGCGCTCAGTCGCTGGGCTAGATAGAGACGCAACCCGATCATCGCGTTCTCCCTCGTCTTAGGAATGACGTTGACGAAAGCCGCTTCAAACCAGCAATCGAAGCGGTTGGATTGAGGTCATTGGGGCAATAGGTCAGGCAACTTTGATGGGAATGGCAGTTGAAACAACCACCATCCGCGGAAACGGCGCGAAGGCGCTGCGCATAGGCGCCGTCGCGTTCATCATTCTGCAGTGTCCAAGCGCGATTGAGCGCGGCTGGGCCGAGGTAGCTGGGATTGGCGGTGACGGTATCGCAAGCTGAATAACAGACCGCGCAATTGATGCACTCGACGGCTTCGTTGGCGAGCTGGCGCATCGGATCGGCCGGCGAAATCGGCGCGATGGCGTCCTTGCGCGTTGCGGTTGGGTGGAAAACTCCTTCAGCGCCAGTCCATTTGTCGAAGAACTCCGCCATGTCGGTGGCGAGATCCTTGATGACCGGTAGATTGCGCAGCGGCGCGATCTCCAGCCGCTGGCCGTCGAGAACCTTGCGGACATGGGTTCGGCACGTCCATCTAGGCTCGCCGTTCACCATCATCGCACAGGAACCACACATGCCGACACGGCACGCAAAGCGGTAAGTCAGCGTCGGCTCGGCGTGCTGTTGGATCCAGGTGACGACGTCAAGCACGGTCTGGCTTTCTTGGGCCGGAACCGAATACGAGCGGTAACCGCCGCCATGGGCGTTGCCCCGCCAAACCTTTACGTCGAGCGCCTCGGCAGCTTCTCGCAATTTAAATTCCCCTTCTTTTCACGACGACGCGGCCTTGCTCTGGATAGACCGTGACGAAGTCGCCGGTCGAGATGAGCGTTGTCACATCCCCGTCGGCGAAGCGGTCGCACATGGTCATGCCGGCGAGTGCAGCGCCCTGGGCAAGAATCGTATTCGCGGCATTGAACAAGATTGCCTTCGGCGCGATGCCACGCGCGGTCATCTCGTGCAGCATCCAGGCCGATGCAACGCCGCCCTTGGCTGTGTTGAAGACCAGGATCTTGTCCTTATAGGACTGACCGGCCAATGCGTGGGTCGGCCTTGAAAACACTCCCTTGATGCGGTCGAGATCATAACGAGCGGAAAAATTGTCATTGGCGACAAGCGCTTCACCTTCGACAATACCTCCGATGCCGACATGGCATTTTAGTTCTTCTTCCATCAGATGATCTCCCCGGCGACGGCCGATGCGATGCAATCCTCCATCGAAGCAAGTGCCGGCTGATAGCCGTAGCCGCCGAGAATGTTGACGATCTTCGTGGAATTGGAAAGGAGCCGTTTCCACCCATTAGCCTCGCCAATTTCGCGGGCGTACTGCTGGTAGAAACAGGTGCCCTGGAGCACTTTGGCGCCGAAGGTTTCGATCATATCGACAAGACCCATACGTTCGGCATCGACGTAGACACTGGGTGCAGTGCAGACGAGTAGATCGGTGCCACTGTGGATTGTCTTGCCACGGCAAAGATTGGCAACCTGCTGCATCTCGAAGAGCGAGAGCTGCGGTGCGGCGAAGACCACGACGTCAACTTTCTCGCCTTTGGCCCCGAATGGCCGGCGCAGCTCGTCGATATCGGATTTTGTTACTTCTTCGCTGCGAAGCTTATCGCCACTGACATCGGACAGTGTTTGGCACTCCGGCGTGACACCGACGATATGGAATAGTGGCGTCGAACCGTAGCTCGCCATCGCCGCGCCCATGTGCTTGATCTCGTCGGAGTTCGGAACACGCTCGATACCCTCAATAACGGGTACTTCCCAGTAGGATCCAGCTTTACGTCCAATGACGGCACCGAGAACACCCCAGTCGGTGAGCCCTTCCGGCTGTTGGCGGATAACGAAACGGCAGGTCGCCTGGCGGTGCTGTTCGAGATGGAGGCCATAGCGCGGGGTGCGGCCGGTCAACCCCGCGGCGAGCGCCGAGGGACCTCCCTCGAAATTGGAACGTGCGCCGCATACGCTGTTGGAATAGATGACGACGCCGGTGTCGCCGTAAGCCACGTTTTCACCTTGCACCGGCGGCATGATCGTCTGGTAGTTGATGCAGGTATCGGTCAGCAGGATGCCCAGCTTCAGGCAAGCCGCAACGAAGCGGCGTTCAAGGTCGGCCATCTCTTCGGTTTGGCCCAGGGGCTGGTAATAGCTGAGATCGACGCCGCGCGGGTCGGTGATCATCGGAATATGAACGTGGCGCTCTGTTTCAGGCAACGCAGCGAAGGCTTCGAACAGCGCAACACCAGCTACGCCGATAGACTCCGGGTCGGCCATCATATGTGCCTGCGAAACTTCAACCATGTCTTCGGCATCGAACATGCGGCCGACCTGCAGTTGATGACGGACCGCCCATTGTCTCGCTGCCCCCATCTCGCCGTCGAGCATCGCCTGCTCCAGCGGTGACAGCTTCATGGCCCAGCTCCTTTCTTGCCTTTCATCCTGCCCTCTCTCGACTTTCAAAGGCTCCGTGAAATTGTCAGCGTTTCGAAGGCGGCTAAATCGCCGGGCAGTTCCTCGATACCGAGGCCCGGGGCATCGCCGACGTGCCAACATCCAGCGCGAAGAGACTGACCGCTGTCGGCAAGACGATCGCGTAGCGGATTTGGATTCACATCGATTTCGAGCAGGCCCGCCCCGCCCACCGCCGCGAGAAGGTGCGCGGAAGCCTCAAGACCGACACCCCCTCCAAGAAAATGTGGGCAATAGGTGTGACCCGCCGCAATCGCCTGCCCGGCGACATCGTAGCAACCGGTAATGCCACCCCACTTGGCGACATCGGGTTGATAGAACGCCAGAGCGCCCGTACCGATCGCGGTTTTGAATTCTCCGTAGCCCGCAATGTTCTCACCGCCGGCGAGCGGTATGTCACTCATCGCAGCAAGTCGGCGCCAGTCGCTCTCGTGAGCATCAACCGGCAGCGGCTCCTCGAGCCAGCCGATATCGCAACCAGACAATTTGGTGACAAACGTTTCAGCGGATGCGAGGTCCCAGGCTTGATTGGCATCGGTGAAGAGGCGTTCACCAGGCTGCAGTGCCGATGCAGCGGCCCGAGTTGCAGCGGCGTCGGTGGGAAGGTCGAAACCGACCTTCACCTTAAAAGCCCGGAAGCCGGCATTACGCGAGCCGCCGATGAGCTCTTCAGCGTCGCGAACTTGGATACCGCTGGCATATGCCGGCAAACTTGCCGAAGCGCTGGGGTTGATGAATTTGCCTAGCGGCTGGCCGGCGCGGCGCGAAAAAAGATCCCATAGGGCGATGTCGAGCCCCGCAGTGACTTGCCGGAACGGGCCCAACTCGCCACATTGAATTGCCCGTATTCGGGTTTCGCTTTCGAGCTTTTGGAACAGATCTCGCGGTGTTTGCAGTTCGACGCCAAGGACGAGATCGGCGACGTCCTTCATCAACAAATTGGCACGATGTTCGGCTCCGGCGGCGGGCCAGTTGGCGAAGATCTCACCCCAGCCGAATGCACCTTGCTGGTCCTCGATCCGCACAAAAACGGCAGGCCGATCGCGCATAATGCCAAACGATGTCGCGACGGGACGGTCGACAGGACAGCGGTAGACGTACGTGTCGATGCGCCTGATGACAACGCTGTCGTGCATGTTTACTTACCCCTTAAGGCCGTGCGGGTGTTCGATCCCCTCAGAGGGATGTCAACGCATAAGACTAGACATCCAGTTTTATGTATGACCTTAATATGCGCATCCGATCGCGGCAAGGACGTTTGACGTGGCGAACCTCAAGCGAAGCGCAATACCGCTCTACACTCAGATCGCCTCGTCGCTGCGCCATGAGATCGGGATCGGCACATGGCCGGTCGGAACAAAGCTTCCAGCAATGAACCAGCTCGCAGACCGCTTCGGCGTCGCCACGCAGACAATGCGGCAGGCGCTCGGGCTGCTTGAATCGGAAGGTCTCGTCCTGCGCCGTCAAGGTGTCGGTACGGTCGTTCAAAACGATCCACGTGACCTACACTGGCTCAAACTCCCCACCGATTGGCCGTCGCTCGTTGGAATGCTCGACAAACTCGATGTGCGCGCAATGCTGGTGGAAGCCTCCGACCGCATGCCGAAGCTACGCGAGGACGACGGCGAGCCCGCGGGTGCCTACAAATACGTGAAGCGCGTGCACTACTGCGATGGCGAACCGTTCTGTGTGATTGAGTTTTATCTGTCCGCGGAAATCTACATGCGCGCTCCAAAACAATTCCGGAAAAAAACCGTCATACCGGTCCTCGCAGGTATGAAGAACATCGATATCTGCAAGGTTCGGCAGTCGATTGCTATCGACGTTGCCGATGCCGAGACAGCAAAGCATCTCGATATTCCGCTTGCCAACCCGATTGCCAGAGTCAGAAGATCGATTGCCGACACCAAAGGGCACGTCATCTACATTGCCGACGCCCTCTACCTCAGCGACATAATCCGTTTGGATATGGATTTGTCTCCAACCAAAAAGAGACAGTGAGCGGCGGTGTTGTGCCGTTTCAAACTCAAGGAAACTAAAACAGGAGGAAATAAAATGATGGGCAGGAAAATGCGCGGATGGAAACTCTCCACCGCAGTTGGCCTCACAGCCGCCGTGGTCAGCCTCGGCAGCGTGCTCTCCACTGCGGCAATGGCTGAGTATCCAAAACGTCCAATCACTGTGGTCATACCCTACGGTCCCGGCGGCGCCACCGACATCTCCGGCCGAACACTTGCAGGCCCACTGGGCAAGCTGATCCCGCACCCGGTGCTTGCGGTGAACAGAACCGGTGCTGGCGGTGCGACGGGCACCGTCTCGGTAAGGAACGCGGACGCTGACGGCTACACAATGATGATCGCACGCGTTGGCTCGCACACTGTGAACCCGGCGATGAAGGCAACGCTGCCATACAAACTCGATGAGTTCGACTTCGTCGGTGTTTACGAAATCAATCCGGTCGCTTGCGCGGTCGCCGCCAATTCCGACATAAAGTCGATGGAAGACCTGGTGGCGAAGATTAAGGCAAATCCGAAGACGGTGAGTTACAGCTCGTCGGGTGTCGGTTCGCTGTTGCATATCGCGGGCGCCATGGTGTTGCGGGAGTTCGGCATCGAAAATCCGGTTGAGGAATTGATCCACATTCCGCTCAAGGGTGGCGGCGCGGCTGCGACTGCGGTGCTTGCGGGAACGGCAACGTTCATCTGCACCAACTCATCGGCGCTGGCGAGCTTCGTTGCCAACAAGCAGCTGCGTCCACTAATGGTAACGACCAAGGAGCCGGTGCCAGGCTTCGATGCGCCGACGGCCGCAGATCTTGGTAAGCCGAGTCTCCATCAGCTCGTCGGCTGGTCCGGTATTGCCGGTCCGAAGGGACTGCCTGATGAAGTTAAAGAGAAGTGGGGCGCCTGGTTGAAGGGTGCGACGGCCGATCAGGGCTTCCTCGATAAAATGACGGCACGTGGTTCGGTGATCCGGTTGATGGACCCGGCTGAATTGAAGGAGTTCATTCAGAACCAGTACGAAGTGTTCCGCAAACTCGTCGACGATCTCGGCATGCGGGTCGAAGGTTGACCATTTGCTGAAAAAAGAATGGCGGCCGCAAGCTAACGACCGCCATTCTTACTGCATTGTGGCCTCGCATTCGCGGCCGGCAAGATGCAAACCGAAAGATCTCCCCTCAAGCCCCCCTACCAGCGTGTCGCGTCGCATATGAATCTCAATAACAAGGACATCTGGCTTGGTATCGGCGTCATCGCATTTGGCGTGATGCTGCTCACGGTCGCGATCCCCGATCACGTGTCCTCTCCAAGCAATGTACGAGCGTTGGTGTTGGCGCCAACCTTCTGGCCTACGATCGTCGCCTACATGATCGTTATGTTAGGGGGAGTTCTGGTGGCAAGTCGGTTGATCGACCGGCCGGTTTCCGCTTCGGATGAGACATGGAATGGCGATGGGATAGGAGATGAACTGATCCATGGTTGGGCGCGCCTTTTGGCTATGGCGGTTCTCATGGTGGGCTTGGTTGTTGCCACTCCGATCCTGGGAATGGTTCTGGCAAGCATGATCACGTTTGCCGCTTTCTCCATAATCGTGTTTTCACCGCGCCCAGTAACGTCCCTCATCGTCGCGGTGGTCTTGCCACTCGTGCTTTACGCCTTCTTTAGCCACGTCGCCGGAGTTGCCGTGCCACAAGGAAGGTTCCTTACGCTGCCATGAACCTGTTCGACAATCTCGCCGCGGCATGGCCACTGGTCGCCAACTTTGAGAGCTTTTTCGCCCTAGCTTCAGGAATAGTGATCGGCGTGGTCGCTGGCGCGATCCCGGGAATGTCGGCGACGATGGCGGTCGCCCTGACACTGCCGTTTACATTCGCGCTGCAACCGATAACGGGCATTCTGCTTTTGCTGGGTGTCTACAAGGGTGGAATATTCGGTGGTTCGATTCCCGCAATCCTGATCAAGACACCGGGCACACCGGCCTCAAGCGCAACTATCCTCGATGGCTATCCGATGGCCGAAAACGGGCAGGCGGGCAAAGCGCTCGGCATGGCGCTGTATGCCTCATGCACGGCGGACGTGATCTCGAATATGTCGCTCATCTTATTCGCGGGCTGGCTCGCCTCGTTCGCTTTGAGCTTCGGTCCGCCTGAGTTCTTCACGTTGATCCTGTTCTCGCTGACGATCATCGCCGGCGTCTCCGGGGATAGTCTCATCAAGGGGCTTTTATCGGCTGTATGCGGGCTGCTTCTGGCGACAGTCGGATTAGATTTGGTGTACGGCACCAATCGCTTTACTTTCAACGATCCCAACCTGATGGGCGGGTTGAACTTCATCGCGGTCCTGATCGGATTGTTCGCGATTCCGGAGATCCTCTCCTACGTCTGGCACCCAGGCGGCGGCAAAGGCACCGTGCGGGCGCTTGGCGAGCAACACGTAACGTTCGCGGAGTACCGCAAATGCTTCCGTTCCATTATCCGCGGCAGTTTTATCGGTGTGATCCTCGGCAGTATTCCTGGTATCGGCGCGGCCCCTGCAGCCTTCTTGTCCTACAGTGAGGCGCGGCGTCGTTCGCCCAACAAAGAGAATTTCGGCAAAGGCGAGATCGAAGGCGTTGCGGCTTCGGAAGCTGGTAACAACGGCGTCTGTGGCGCGACACTGATCCCGCTGTTGGCACTCGGCGTGCCTGGAGACGTCATCACCGCAATCGTTATCGGCGCGTTCATGGTGCATGGACTGCAGCCCGGCCCGATGATGTTCGTCGCCAACGCCAACATCGTCTACGCGCTGTTCCTCGGCTTGATCATCAGCTCGGTACTGCTGCTGATCGTCGGTAGCGTGGCCATACGGCTATTCCGCTACATCGTCGACGTGCCGCGCTCGGTGCTGATGCCGTCGGTCCTCATACTCTGCGTTTTTGGCGTCTACGCCGTGAACAACAACGTGTTCGACATCATCGTCATGTTCGGGATGGGCTGGCTTGGATACTTCATGATGCGCAACAATATCCCGGCGGCGCCGTTCCTCATCGCCTTCATTCTTGGACCTCTGCTCGAAGATAACTTCCGGCAGGCGATGCTGATGTCGAATGGGGATCCGCAAATCCTGTTCCGCAGCTGGATTACGTGGTTCTTCTGGGCGGTGACGTTGATCACCATCGGCGCGCTTATTCGAACCGGTCTGCATCAGCGCGCCGCGGCATCAGGCTTGAAGGTTGCGTCAAAGGATTGATCCGTGGCGCCGTGGTGGGGCGGACGCGGACACAAAAACAACACATACGAAACGACGGCGCGGGCCTGCACGCAGGCCACGAGCGTTTCAGAAGGGAGTGCGAACCAGTGCCTTATTCAGAATATCGGCCCGACCTCATGGGTCACGCAACGCTCCTGCCCGCCGGCCCTGCAGAAGCGGGTTCTTATACGAGCTTTACGTTGGTCTATACCGCCGGCGAGTTCGGCCTAGACGACACCGGTTCAATCAAAATCGGCTTCCGCTTTGCAACCGATTTCGGCCCGGTTCAATTCGACGATCCCACGGCTCCCGGATACACGACGATCGAGGCGTCCAACGGCGCTACGCTCGAAGCCCGTTGGGAATTCAAGCGCAATATCCGGCCGTGGAGTCGATCGCTCTACATCGGCGTCATGAAGCACTTCCTGGCGCCCGGCGACACCATCACCATCCGCTTTGGAGACCGCCGCCAGGGATCGCCTGGGATCAGGATGCAGACATTCTGTGAGGAAGTGTTCGAGTTTCGTGTCTTCACCGACGTCATTGCCACCTACGATTACGTTGCGCTTCCCGAAAGCCCGACGATCAGCATCGTGCCGGGACCGGGTCTCGACTGGCATGCGGTAATGCCGACACTGGTCCGCACCGGGTCGCCGTTCAAACTCCGTATCAAAGCTAACGATGCATGGGGCAACCCTTCGGACAAGATGAGCGACAGGTTGCATCTCGCATGCGAACAGGCAGGTCTCTCCGGGCTACCGGAGACGGTCACCTGCCAGCCGGGCGATTTTGCAACCGTCGTCGACGGGCTGCGTCTTTCCGAACCCGGCGAAGCGGTGGTCGTTATGCGCAACGATGCCGGCGAGGTGTTGTGCCGCTCGAACCCGATCAGCGCCATCGCCGACGCGAGTGCGAACGCACTGCTCCACTTCTGGGGCGATACTCACGGCCAGTCGAACGAAACGCTCGGCACCAATACGGCGCGTGAATACTTCTGCTTCGGCCGCGACCGTGCGTTCCTCGACGTCATGGGCCACCAAGGTAACGATTTCCAGATTACCGGAAGCTTCTGGAAGGACTTGAACCGGCTCACCGCGGAACTCGACAAGCCCGGTGAATTCGTCTGTATCCCGGGGTACGAGTGGTCGGCGAATACTGCTGTCGGCGGCGACCGCAACGTACACTACCGGCACGAGGGGGAGACCATCCACCGCTCCAGCCACGCGCAAATCGCCGATCCAACGGACATGGTCGACGAGGAGGAGGACGCCCACACGGCAGGCCTGCTCTTTGAGAAGCTCAAGGGCAAGGACTGCGTGGCGATGGCGCACGTCGGCGGGCGCTATGCGGATATCACCTACGCCCATGACGAGACCCTCGAAACCGCCGTCGAGGTGCATTCGGACTGGGGCACATTCGAGTGGATCGTGAGGGATGCGCTTGAGAAGGGATACCGTGTCGGCATCGTTGGAAACTCGGACGGACACAAGGGGCGACCTGGCGCCTCATATCCCGGCGCCAGCTTCTTTGGCAGCCAGGGCGGATTGACTTGCTTCCTCGCGCCACGTCTCGACCGCGACGCGATTTTTGAAGCGATGCGACGCCGGCATCACTACGCCACCACGGGCAACCGTATGCTGCTCGACGTTTCGATTGCGACCGAGAACGACGTGGCTTTGCTCTTGACGAACGGAGGCCAGGCTGCGGCAGAGACCTCGATGGTGCGCAAGCTCATTATGGGGGATATCGCGCGCATTACCGACGAGCGCGTCGACCTCAGCGTCCAGGTTGTCGGATCGGCGCCAATCCAGAGGCTCGATATCTTCCGCGGCGGCGACCTGATCGAGACGGTGCGACCGTTTGTGGCCAAAGATCTGGGGCAACGCATGCGGGTTACCATGGAGGGCGCGGAGTACCGTGGGCGGGCGCGGACCACCGTTTGGGACGGTTCGCTGAAGGTCAACGGCAATGCCATTCGACGGGCAGAGATGTTCAACAACTGGAACCTCGATAGGGGTATACGTTCGCAGTCCGAAGAGGCGGTGAGTTGGAAAGCTGTAACGACTGGCAACACCTGCGGTATCGACCTTTGGCTGGAAGAAGCGGCGGCCGGGGAAATCTCCATCGAGACGGCGCACGTTTCGGCCAGTCTTAAGATCCGCGATATCGGCATCATGGACACTGTCTTCGAGGCTGGAGGTCTAGACCGTGCGCTCAAGCTCTACCGGTTACCCGATGCACCGCATGAGGTTCATCTCACGCATCGCATGAGCGTCCCGGTTGCCGAAAGCGGAGACACGCCGGTCTTCGTGCGTGTCACCCAGGTCGATGGGCACAAAGCTTGGTCGAGTCCGGTTTATCTTTACCGCTGACCGAGTGAGGCTTTCGACGATGCCGCTTGCGCCTGTCGGACCGTGCGAACCTTTGCTGATGGAAAGCTGTAAAATGAATGGCATGCTGTATAAGGATCGGGCTCGAGGGCAGCGCATTGGATGCCGTTGCCGAGGGCTTACATCACCACTTGGGCGAGCGGACGGTTGCCAACCCTGCCCCACCTTGGCGGGTTCTGAGCAACTCTGGCAATCCTGGACGGATCGAACCCATCAGATCAAAACAACTATAAGGACAACGGCTCGATGAGAGGCGCGGATTTGTTGGTGCAGACTTTGGTGAAGGCCGGGGTCTCGCGAATTTTTACTTTGTCAGGCAACCAGATCATGCCGGTCTACGATGCCCTCATCGACACGGGCATCTCGATCGTTCATACCCGGCATGAAGCGTCGGCTGTTTTCATGGCCGATTGTTGGGCTCAGTTGACCGGCGAGATCGGGGTCGCGCTGGTCACTGCCGCCCCCGGCTTCGGGAATGCGCTAGGGCCGCTTTATACAGCGACTGGTTCCGAAAGTCCGGTGCTGCTTTTGTCCGGTGACGCTCCCGTTGCTCAAGATGGCCGTGGCGCATTTCAGGAGCTCGATCAAGTCGCGGTGTCGGCGCCATTGACCAAGCTGGCGAGCCGGCTAACGTCTGTCGAAAACGTCGCGGTGGAGACGGCCAATGCGATCCGCGTGGCACGCTCCGACCGGCCAGGTCCGGTTCATTTGGCGCTGCCCTTCGATGTCTTGAAGGCAACCGTCAACGCCCCGGATGTTGAGTTTGACTTTTCGGCACAAAGCGACCCTTCTCTGCCCGGACAGGCTGAGCTGACTGCAATCACAGATGCTTTTGCCGCTGCAGCAGCACCGGTCATTCTTACCGGTCCGGCCCTCAACGGGACGCGAGCCACTGACCAACTCGAGGACCTCGAAAAGGCGCTGAACGTTCCAGTCATCGCCATGGAAAGCCCAAGAGGTCTGAACGATCCCTCACTCGGGGCTATCGCGCAGGTTCTGGCGAAATCCGACTTGATCCTCTGTCTCGGCAAACGCGTCGACTTCACGCTCAGCTTTGGCTCCGACGAGAAGTTCGGGCCTCAACGCAAATGGATTGTCGTGGACGCAGAGCAGTCCGCATGCGAGATGGCTTCCCGCAATCTCGCTGACAAACTGATCCGCGCTGTTCAAGCCGAGCCCGGTGCGGTCGCCAAGGCGCTGAGCACCGCGCCGGGCACGCCTCCCGATCGGAGTTCGTGGATTGATGCGGCGAAGAACCTAATCCGGGTTCGAAGCTATACGGCTCCTCCGACGAGCGCCGACAAAGAGATCACTTCGCTGACACTGTGTGCGGCCGTGCAGCGCCAAATTGAAAGCACACCACAGTCGGTACTGATCTGCGACGGTGGGGAGTTCGGGCAGTGGGCGCAAGCGGCTCTGGAAGCCGATGAGCGGGTCATCAATGGAACGGCGGGTGCCATTGGCGGTGTGCTTTGCTATGCTCTGGCGGCACGCTGCGCGCGGCCGGATGCGGTTATCTTCGCGCTGATGGGTGATGGAACCGTCGGCTTTCAGTTCGCCGAATTCGAAACAGCCGTGCGGGAGAAACTGCCCTTCGTTGTCGTCATCGGAAATGATCGGTGCTGGAATGCAGAGCATCAGATCCAGCTGCGGGATTATGGTCCAGAACGGTTGATTGGCTGTCAGCTCAGCGACGCACGTTACGATCTGGCTGTGGTCGGCCTTGGCGGTCATGGGGAATACGTTACCGATCCGAATGAGCTCGACGACGCGCTCTCTCGGGCCCTTCACTCCGGTCTCCCAGCCTGCGTTAATGTGCGGATCAAGGGTCTGCCCGCGCCAACCGTGTCAACGAAGTAGAGACATCTGAAGGTTGCAGGTTGAGCTTTATTACTTCGCAAGTGGACGGGATTTGGAAAGCAAGACCGCAAAGAACAATGTAGGAGGCTAGGTCCAAACACTGCTCGAACCTTACGAAACCGGCGAACGCACTGACAAAAAACTTATAACAAGCCCTGAAAGAAAAGATCCAAAGCTAGAGGAAACTGCCGTGACAATTCTCGGACATCACATTGGCGGCGAGCGGGTGGCAAGCACGAGCGACCGGCTCGGACCGGTGCGCAATCCCGCGACCGGCGAAATCACAAAGCAGGTCAGTTTCGCCGCGCGAGATGAGACCGACCGGGCGGTTGCAGCGGCACGCGAAGCGTTTCCCGAATGGGCGAGAACGACGCCAATTCGTCGAGCACGGGTCATGTTCCGCTATCTTGAGTTACTGGAGAAACATAAGAGCGACATCGCCGCTGTTATTACCGAGGAGCACGGCAAGGTTCTCTCGGATGCAACTGGTGAAGTCATGCGGGGCATTGAAGTCGTCGAGTATGCAACCGGCATTCCGCATATCATGGCCGGGCATTACACCGAGAACGTCGGGACTGAGGTGGACAGCTGGGCGGTTCGCCAACCACTCGGCGTATGCGTTGGCATAACGCCATTCAATTTTCCCGCCATGGTGCCGATGTGGATGTTTCCGGTCGCTCTCGCCTGCGGAAACACGTTCGTTCTCAAGCCTTCCGAAAAGGACCCGTCGGCAGCGCTGATGCTGGCCGACCTCCTGTATGAAGCCGGACTACCCAAGGGGGTGTTCAATGTCATTAACGGTGACCGACCAACTGTCGAACGCCTATTGGAACACCCGGATGTAACCGCGGTCAGTTTTGTTGGTTCGACCCCGGTTGCCAAAGCCATCCAAACCGGAGGGATCGCCCATAACAAAAGGGTTCAAGCCCTGGGTGGAGCCAAGAACCATGCGATCGTGATGCCGGACGCGGATCTCAACACCGCAGTTGATGGCCTGATGGGCGCGGCTTACGGCTCTGCCGGAGAACGCTGCATGGCCATATCTGTCGCCGTGGCCGTTGGCGATATCGCCAACCCTCTGGTCGAGAGGATAGCCGAGCAGGCGCGCCGGCTTAAGGTTCGCCCTGGGACCGACCCCGAGGCGGAAATGGGCCCACTGGTGACCTCCGAACACTATAAGAAAGTGACATCCTACATCGAGACTGGCTTGAACGAAGGTGCCGAACTAGTGGTCGATGGACGCGGTGTGCAGCATGAAAGCTACAAGGGCGGCTATTTCCTCGGCCCTTGCCTCTTCGACAATGTCACGCCTGAAATGCGGATCTACAAAGAAGAGATCTTCGGCCCGGTGTTATCGGTCGTGCGCACCGATGATCCGGAGCACGCCTTGGACCTCGTCAACAACCATGAGTTTGGCAACGGCGCGGCGATATTCACCCGTGACGGCGAGGCCGGCCGCCAATTCGTCAGCCGTGTTCAAGCCGGGATGGTCGGTATCAATGTGCCTATTCCGGTTCCGGTCGCCTACCATAGCTTTGGTGGATGGAAAGCCTCACTGTTCGGCGACCACCACATGCATGGCCCCGAAGGCGTGCGCTTCTACACAAGGCTGAAAACGGTGACCTCCCGCTGGCCACGTGATGGATCGCGTGGCGCGAGTTATTCGATGCCCGTTCAAAGCTGACGGTAGTGTACGTCGGACCCGGCTCAGACTGGTTGCGTTGAAGTCAATTGAAGCAACATCCAAGCCGATGCGTGTTTACGTGGCTCGTCACCGGTGGGCGGGGCTCGTGGCCGCCTTTTCATCGGCCTTTGCGCTTGCATGACCGCCGAGGTTTGCGAATTGCATCAAGTTTTGCCACCATGGCGTTGGCCGCACTTCCGCCTCGTCAATCTCAGCAATCAGAACCCAGGACACACTGCCGAACGAGAATGGCGCCCAAACTGAAAGCACCGGCACATCACGATAATCCCGGATGATTCCGCTTCCACTTTTCCCAGACAGTCCTTGTCGCGTGGCCTTTGTTTTGACTTTCGTCACAAGCAGGCTCGAGCTCTTACTGAAACGGGATTGATTGCGCATCAGCTTGTCCGGCCCAACAGCATAGGTCTCTCCGGTTTTACCGAGACCATCGGACTGCAGCATGACCTGCTCAAGCGGTTCGCGCGGCAATTGCACGACGACGTAGCCTGAAACACCTCCAGTTGAATCGAGCACTGCGACTCCGGCGAAAGCGGCCGGGGCGTCATTGCTGGGAGAATATCTTGCGAAGTCTGTGAATGCGATTTGATGGGGCTTTGCCACCAACTTCCGAATAAGCGCAGCGAAGTTGCTTCGGGCGAGTTCACCTTCTAGGACATTGTCGGCAAAGTCACTTTCTTTGGCCTGTGTGTAGATGATGTTTCCTGCGGGATCTAAGAGGAAAACATCATAGTACCCAAAATGCCGAAGGAATTGACTGGCCCAGGGGTCAAACGATTGGTGGGCGCGTTGGTAGTTTTGGGTCGTTGCAGTGGCCATTCCGGAAGCGTTGCCCGCTGCTCCCGTAGCCTGCTTCAGGTAGATACGCTTCAAAACTTGCGGAGCGTTTGCACCTGCTTCTTGCCAACCAGACCGAAATTCCGCGAGCGCTGTCTTCACCTCCGTGTTTATTCGAAGTGCTTCGAGCTCTGTCTGCAGCGACGTCAGCACGTCACGTAGGGCTGTCGTACGCAACTCATGCACGAGCCTCAGCCTTGTGAAGGCAGTAGCGATGCTGCTGTGAGACTTGTAATTATCAACTGCAATGGAACCACCGAGCAGCAAGAGCGCTGCAAGACACACTAACGAGACGGTCCAGCGATTACGCATTCCCCACCATACTTCTTGAAAATCGTTTCAACATTTTTGGGATCCCGAACCTTCTTCAAGCGCGTTCGAAACGGAAAAGAGCGCTGTCCAACTGTGTACGGCGCATCTGAATTGCTTCTTCCGCGGCTTTGTAGGCTTTGTCGAAGAGCGCCATATCGGCTGTGCTGACTTGACCAGCTTCGCCGGCACCGACGACTTGCTCAACGAATCCAAGCAGCTCCAATTGGTATTGCTGAAGCTCTGAATGATTGCTTGCGCCGCGTGCTGCTTCTGCCAGTTGAAGAAGACCGCGGTTGTATTGTGCCATCGTCTTGCGGCGCCGCCAGGCTGAGAATTGAAGTGACGACGATAGGTACAGAAGTGTGAGGGACACCACCAACGCGCTGGCCGGCGCGTAGCGTTGAATGAGCGAAGGTTGGTCGCGATCCATGAACTGTTGCGCGCCAGGATGAATTGGGAAGAGTGTTCCAACTGACCGGCGCGGCAGCGAGACGAAGCCGGTGAGTGGATCGAGCTCCATTAGCTCACGTCGATTTTCGAAGAGGGTTGCTGTGAGTTTGTAAATGATGGCATCGGGCACGTCCGCCCGGGCCAGCAGTAGTCGCTTCGAAGCAACGGTGACCGTATCGGTTACAGGCACCGGTGGGTATCCGCGGTAAGACCCGACAGCGATCGTCTCGGCAAGAAGCGCCGGCTTGCGCAACTTCAGAGCCTCGGCTTGCTTGATGGGAACGATCATTACATCTTCTTGTTCGATCAATCTGAGGATCGAGGTATTGCCACTCCCTCGAACCCGAAAGACTGCGTCGGCGTCGCCGTTGATGAAAAGCCAATCGGCGGAGCTTTCAGTCCCGGTCAAAAGCGTAATGTCCTCACGTGCAAGGCCATAGTGCTTTGCAAGAAACAGAAAACCTTCGTATTCGCCGGTTTCCTTGAATGGCAGCGCGACCCGTTTTCCTTTCAGGTCGGAGAAGGTTTTTATTCCGCTGTTGGAGCGAACCACCAACTGGAACATGTCCGAATACAGCTCGCAGATCATACGGGCTGTACTATCAGCGATCAGATCAGCTTGCGCAGCAGCGACATTAACGCGGTTATCTGCCAGGAGCTTCATGCTCTGCAATGATCCGCGCGTCTCGAACACCTCGATCGAGATGTCATCATGGTGACGATGCGCGACCGTCTGCAAAGCTTTGAGCAAGCGGTAGGCCTCGCCTGTACTGGGACCAGCGGCGATCGATACTTTGAATTTTTGCGGTGGGGCAAGGAGCCAAGAACCGATGCCCACCAAGAGTGTAATTACGATGATTACGCGCACAGTACGGAAGAGCAACGCTGGTCTCCGTATTTGTTATAATTACGAAAATACAATGCTTTACAGAAATACGTGTGGGGGCATACGCGACACATCGATTGTCCCCCAACCCGACCCTTTCGCTCTAGCACCAACGGCTTGACCAAAATGAGGCTTTTGCGCGTGTCGGCCGAGTTGCCCCCTGCATATCTGCGGGCGGACGCCCGGCGCCTTGGCCGACCGCAATAGCAATCCACCGAAACAGTTTTTGAGTGCAAAACCTGAGACCGTCTTGAACTTGCCGCGAGCAAGTATGAAATAATATTCTGCTAGATAGGCGATTAACTAAGTAGGGAAAGTCATGCAAACAGCTTCCGTCGAAGTTGTAAGTCGAGGCCGACACTTCCAGGTCCTGGCCATGGAGTCCGAGGCACAAACTCGCACGATTGGCGTCATTCCACTACAGAAGGGCGGCAGGGACGATCTCGAGATCGTTTACACGGAAAAGAGCAAATCCGGCGAACCTCTTGAGGTCTGCATGATGCGCTGCGCCCGGCGATGGATGGCGAGCCGCGCCAAGTAAGCGCAACAATTCTTCCGCGCGCTGCAGGTCACCGATCCTAGATATGTCGCCGAATGAAATACGCCCGCATAAGGCAGCGCAGCGCACTCTCTGGTCGTGATTAGGAGCCGCTAACCGCAAGATCCAATCCGCGTCGACCTGTGACCCGGGCCGTCCAGAGCGGGCAGGTCTGTTTGCTAACCAAGATAAGCAACCCGAACGTCTGGGAACGCCTCCAAAACGGAGTTGATCTCGGCGCGTGTCATCAAACACATCGCGGTACTCAGCGCGTCCACCAGAGCAGCGCTTGGGCCAGTTAGACTGATTAACCGCCAGTTGATTTCGGCGGGCTGCCCCGTTATCGGATGGAGGATATGGCCCACCCGACCGGCGGCATCGAACGCGGTGCCGAGTGGCGCCGAACTCGCAAGCGCCATGTCGCGTAGATCGGTCACTGCTTTTTGCCGGCGTTTGCCGTCATTCAACGACACAGGCCAGCCGCCGCCGTCCGGATGTCCGCCCAGCGCGCGCAACTCGCCCGTATTCACGAGAACGTCCGACAGGCCTTCAGCGCGCAGCAATGCCACGACGCGGTCTGCGATGTATCCTTGCGCGATCCCGTTGAGTGTCAGCGCCATGCCAGGGCGCGCAAAGGAAATCAAATCCGTGCTTAGTGAGACGCCTGGCCATCCAACTCGATCCAGTGCACGCCGGATCGCGACTTCGCTTGGCGTGTGCGCCGTCGCGTAGTGCTCGGCATACGTTGCCCATAGCGGTTGAATGGTCGGTTCGAAGAGGCCCGAAGTCGCTGTATGGATCGTCCCGCATAAACCGAGCAGCTCCAAGAGTTCGAACGGTGGTCCACTCAAATGACCCGAGTTATTCAGGCAGACCAGTGCGGAATCGCCGCGATGGAGGCTGAAAATTTTTTCAAGCCGCTCGATCTCCGCGCGCGCTGTTGCGATGATGCGGGCGGCATCTTGATGACGAAGCAGAATTGTGGCCTCCGCCCCGAGCGCAACACCGCGCCATTGCGTGAGTGGCTCGGCACGTGCCGTGTTGCCGACGGCAAGGCCACTGCATGCCGCAGCGGATATCGTCAGGAAACGTCGTCGGCTTAAAGCAGGCATTCCGGTCGTCCTTCAGTTGGCCGACGCCGTATCAGGCGAAACGAAGTTTTCGTTTTCGTCCGTAGCGAACTCGACAGGTGTAAGCACCAGCTCATCGGTGATTTCTGTCAGCGAGCGAAGTTCGCCGCCGTTAGCGTTGGCGAAGGCTTCGGCGGCGGAACGCTTGCTGAATGGCACTAACTCCTGCGCACCCATGCCCCCAACCAACTTCGAGCCAACCACGTAGACCGCCTTGTCGGCGAGGACCCAGTTGTCGATTCCCGGAGATTGCCAATTCGGAGCTTTCGACATGTCAGAGACATAGATCGCGCGGATTCCGTACGACTGCTCCGGCATGCGCAGATAAGCGATCGCATCGCGTACCTGGCTGAAAAACAATGGAGCCGGTATGCCATCAAGATGAACCTGCGCCTTCGGTCCGGGGTGCTCCAAGAGGTTCATCTGACAGTAGTGGCCCAATGCCTCGCTGGTCATTGCCACTGACCCGGGGAGTTGGTCGGATTCATTGCCGCACGCAGCCAGCGCCAGCATGGATGCAAGAACGAGAACAAGATGTCTCATGGGACCACCCTCCTGAAAGCGGCGATTGCGAGACAGAAGGCCACGACCGGCCAAATGACCATGGATGCAAGAGCCTGGGAAGACGGGATCGTGTTTGCCGCTCCGCCAATTCCGGTCGCGGCCATAGTCGCTTCAGAGGCTGAGAGGTTGTAGAGGCGAAATGCATCAGCGGGATTGGCAACGATTAGCCAGGGGAAGACCTGCTTGGTGAATGCGCCGTTGGTATCGGCCACCAATGCGGACAGCAGCGCCAAATCGTAAAGGACGATTGCCACGAGCCAGAGCGCGATAGCTAAACCCGCAGCAGCACCAGGACGGCGTGCAATGGCCGAAATTGCATACCCAAGCGCAAGAAAGGTGGCGCCGAGCAACAGCGAACTCCAAAACAGTCTGATCAACGCCGGGATGCCATCGCTCGCCTGAGGGTCGTACCAAAGGGCGACCGCGGCAGCGATGGAATAACCGACCGCAAGCGCCAGTGCCAGTATCCCGAGATGAGCCACGAACTTGCCGACAAGGATCTCCGCACGCGAGACCGGATAGGTCAGCATCAGTGACAGCGTGCCCCGTTCAATTTCACCAGCGACAGCATCGAACGCCATCAAAAGCGCGACGAGAGGCACCAGATAGACCGCCAAGCTCGTCAGGCTCGCAACCGTAATCGACAACTTGTCTGCGCCGAGTTGACCGGTCGGAGCGCTTCCCGCGGCCGACAGGACAAAAGAGAACAAGGCCATCAACACAACAGCAATCGCGACCCAGCGGTTGCGCAGGGAAATGCAGAACTCGGAGTTCGCCGCAGCCATGGTGCGAGTCATTGCCCGGGCCTCCTGCTGAAGTGCGTGTAGAGATCCTCCAGGCTTGGGGGGACGACCTCGAGATCCTCGATCATTTGGCCAAGCTCGGCGATTTGACCTAGCCGGTTGAGCTTCTCGTCATCGCGACACGTGAGATCGACGCGTGCGCCATTCATTCGGGTGCCGGCCAGTCGCCGTGCCACCTCGTCGACTGCATCGGGGCGAGCCGTGACCTGAAGCTGGATCGGCAGTGCGGCGCGGCGGCGCAAACTTGAAAGACTGTCATTTGCAACCATCACACCCTTACTGAGAATGGCGATCCGATCGGTGCGTGCCTCGACCTCTGTTAGTGCATGGCTCGACAGAAGAATGCCTGCGCCCTCTCCTGCCAATTGGTCCAGAATCTCATAGACCTCCCGCCGCGACACCGGATCGAGACCGCTGGTAGGTTCGTCGAGCACCAGGAGACGGGGCTTTCCGATCAGAGCCTGTGCAATCCCGACCCTTTGGCGCATTCCCTTCGAATAGGTGCCGATGCGGCGGCTGGCTGCCGGGCCCAGACCGAGCCGATCGAGAAGGCTTTTGGCAAGTCTTGGATCTTCTCCGCGAAGCCGGAGATAGAAGCGGATTTGCTCAAGCCCGGTGAGAGACGGATGGAACGCGACATTCTCAGGCAAGTAGGCTGTGACGGCTCGGGCGGCATGGCTTCCCGGTATCGCACCGACAATCTCCACATCGCCATGGTCGGCTGGGATTAATCCGAGAATGATCTTCATCATCGTCGATTTGCCGGCGCCGTTATGACCGAGGAGCGCGACACGCTCGCCGGGCGCCACGTTTAGCGACGCGTCCGCCAACGCAATAATGCCGCCGAAGGCCTTAGTGACTTGTGAGAGGGTCAACGTCTGCATTTTGCGTCCCCCTTTCTAGCCACTCGGGCCGTGCCGCCTTCTCCATTTGGAGGATATGTTCAGGCACCGGGATATCCGTCGCGTGCATCAATGGATGACTATCAACCACTCCACCCGGCAGAACCGCTGGCAGAGCGGCCTGCCCCCAGCGGATCAGCTGCACGGCTGGCGAACCAAGCAGTAACTTTGCTGCGGGCTGCGACCATAGGATGTGATCCATCATGTCGTTTGGACGGAAGGAACCGTCGGCGCGACCGTCGCCATCAAGGTCGAATGCCGGATGGTCGGACCAGAAATTGCCGCGACCTTCGTGGCTCCATTCGACGTGTTTTGAACCCACGTACTTCACTTGATGGCGGTTGCCGATGAACGCATTTCCGGAGATCCGATTGCGTTCGGAACCTGCTGTGAAGTGAATGCCGATCGCGCAGCCCTCAAAGCGATTATCGGCGATCGTGTTCTTGTGTGCATTGTAGATGAATGTGCATTTTTCGTGAGTGCCGCCGCGCACCAGATTACCGCGCACCTCGGAATTATTGGCGTAGTTCAGCATCATTCCATGTTCCCTGTCGCGCAGAGACATGTTGTCCGTCACCTTTATCTTGTTCGAGAACATCAGCGCATAGCCGAGGTGGTTCCCGATCGAGACGTTACCGCTCACCTCACTGTCATTGGCGTACATGTAGTGAACCGCAAAGCGTAGGTCGCGAAACAAGTTTGAGCGGAATGTACCACGGTGAGAAGAGTTGACGAAAATTCCGTCGCGCCCATAGCGGATGTCGTTACCCTCGATGAGCGTCCCCGGCGCGTTCCAAACATAGATGCCGTTTCCACGATCATTCATGCGTCGATCAGTGCGGCCGACAATAATGTTGTCGCGGGCGGTACTGTCGTGTGCGCCACGTACATCGATACCGTAGAGATTGCCGACGATGCGATTGCTTTCGACGACAGTCCGTTCAGCCGACCGTCCGAGTTTCACGCCGGCATCAACTTTTTGATGCAGACTGCCCGAGCCACGAATATCAAGCCCTCGGACGGTGATGTCCTTGCCGGTTACGGATATGACACTGCCCTTGCCATTTCCTTCGAGCAGAGCCTTGCCCTTGCCGTCGAGAGTGACCGGACGGTCCAGAACCACCGGGCCGCTGTGACGGCCCGGCAAAAGTATCAGCACATCCCCAGGGCGGGCCTCGGCGATGGCGTTGGCAAGGGCGCCGGGCTCGGGTGGCACACGCCGCTCGACCGCATCCACCGAGCCGGCCGCGAGGGCCGAACAAAAGGCGGAGAGCGAAAGAACGGCAATGGCCGATACGAAGACACCCGAGCGCGGCATCTATTACGCCTCCCGCGGCTCGACCAACATGCGGCCACGCATCTCCATGTGGAGGGCATGGCAGAACCATTGGCAATAGTACCAGTAAACCCCGGCCTTGGCGGCAACGAATGTTATCGAGGCTGTCGCCTGCGGACCGATTTCCATGGCTACGCCGTGGTCACCCATGCAGAAGCCGTGTGTCAGGTCGTCGATGTCATCAAGGTTCGTGACGAAGACAGTCACCTCGTCACCCTGCTTCACCTTGAATTTCTCCATGCTGAACTCAGGCGCCGTCGATGTCATGTAGACGCGGACCTTGTTGCCATCGCGGATCGGTTCGTCCGCACCTTCCTCCAGGTCCACGCCGTCGGCGGCAGCCTGCTTGCGCGCGTCCTCCCACATCGGATCGTTGCGGTCCCAGACGACCTTGGGGTTTACCCGCGAACGGTGAACGATGATCGAGTCGTGAGGTTCAGCAAAGGTTGGACCGTCGTGCAGCAAGGTCATCTTATCGCCTTCGAGCTTGAAGAGCTGCTCGTTCTCGGGCTTAAGCGGACCGACGTTGAGGAACCTGTCCTTCGAAAACTTGTTCATCGTGATGAACCATTTTCCGTCGGCCTCGAGCGTCTCGCCCATGCTGGTCGAGTTGTGTCCCGGCTGATAGTGAACGTCGACCTTTGTGATGATCGGATCGACCTTCTCGCCATTGTGCGCGCGGATCGATTTTTCGATGTTCCACTTCACAATCTGGCTGTCGAGGAACAGGGTTGTGAAAGCATTGCCGTCGCCATCGAACGCCGTGTGAAGCGGGCCGAGACCCAGCTGCGGTTCGGCAACCACCGTTGAGCGGGGATCGGCATCTTTATAGAATACGTCATCGAGCTTGGTGACGTCGATCACCGAGACCGTCGGCGACAGCTTTCCTCCGATGCACAGATGCTTCTTATCGGGTGCCATGTTGCAGCCGTGCGGATTGTTGGCGATTGGAATATAGCGCGTGTAGTTTTTGTTTTTGCCCTTGCGGCCCTCGATCACCTTGACGCCGTTGAGCTCTATGAAGTCGCCCGCGGCAATCCCCTTTTCGATCTCGGCAAGGTTGAAGACGACGACATGATCCATCTCCGAGGCGGTCATCTCGGCGAGGTTCATGCCCATTTCAGAGTTGTAGCTCGTTGAGAACGCGTACTTACCTTCATAGTCCGCGTCGGTGTTGTCGAGGTTGCCCGTGACCATAACCTGCCAGGCAACAGTCATCGTATCGGCGTCCACAGCAGTGTAGAAATTCACGTAGTCCTTCGGCTGGTCGAGTATCTTTCCATCGTTAACCATCGGACTTTCATCCTCGCCATTGCAGAAGATGTAGTTGGTCCGGGGCCATTTCTGCGGACGCATGCCGTGGATCGCCTTCGCATTGGGAATTTCAACGATCTTGTCGGCTTTCATCACGTCGCAACGGACGCGCGCCACACGTGTGTTGGCCTTATCGTTCATGTACAGATAGCGACCGTCGTACTTACCTTCAGTGAAGGACATGTGCAGGTGGTGCAGGTCGCCATTGTCATGAATGGTCTTGCCGTTTGCCGCGAGGTAAGCCTTGGTCTGTTCGCTCATGCCCTCGGTTAGAATTCTGCGGCTTTCATTGGTGTGTCCCCAGCCCGTCGCCGAGCAGCGGTTGAAGACAGGTATCCGCATTAGTTCGCGCATAGAGGGGACGCCGAGGATACGCACCTCACCAGTCTGACCCGACGACCAGAACCCATAGTATTCGTCGAGTTCACCGGGCGCCAAATGCCCACTGGAGCCGGCCGCGTTTGCTGCCCCTGTGGTTGCGGCGATGGTGGTGCCCGCTACGCCGCTCATTAAGGCAGCCCGCTGGACACCGAGCGTTGCCAACGCCGCGCCACCGGCGGCCGTCGCACCGAAAAGCGCTCGACGGCTGACTTCCCATTTCTCGTCAGAATCAGACATTGCTGCTCTCCTTGGTTTTGAGTTTGCGCAAGGCTCGATTGAGCCATCTTTCTGTCGGCTCTTCAGCAACGGCAGCCAACAGGCCGCGCCGCTTTAGTTTCTTGATCACCACAGGACATCGCGTCTTCGACTGATAGAGCACCTGACAGTTCATGCAGTTCAGACACTCGTTGGGGCTTATCTCGCCAATGGGATTGATCGCCTGCACCATGCAGTCGCTCGCGCAAACCTTGCAGGGATCGCCGCAGGCCCGGTACCGTTTCAACCAATCGAAAGTCCGCATGCGCGCGGGAATTGCCAGCGCCGCTCCGAGAGGGCACAGGTAGCGGCAGTAGAACCGCTCGACGAACAGGCCAATGGCGAGCAGTACGACCGCGTAGAGCACGAAGGGCCAACTGCGATCGAATTTGAGCACGATCGCGGTCTTGAATGGTTCCACTTCGGCCAGCCGTTCGGCTTGGTCTATGGAGGCAAGCGATACGCCAAGGAGGCCAAGGAACAGCATGTATTTCACTACCCACAGACGCTCGTTAAGTCCCCACGGCAATTCCCATTGAGGCACCTTGAAGTAGCGCGCAATGTGGTTCGTAAGCTCCTGAAGAGCACCGAACGGACAAAGCCATCCGCAGTAGGCCCCCCGGCCCCAAAGAACGAGCGACGCGGCCACGGAAAACCAGAGGATGAATAC
This sequence comes from uncultured Alphaproteobacteria bacterium, assembly GCA_963753045.1. Classification (GTDB taxonomy): domain Bacteria; phylum Pseudomonadota; class Alphaproteobacteria; order Rhizobiales; family Hyphomicrobiaceae; genus Filomicrobium. The sequence goes on along the minus strand of CAVWAT010000006.1, from coordinate 695,573 downwards.
CAAGGGATCAAGGAGAAATGTCTCCCAAGTGAAGCCCGTCTGCATGGAACTGAACAGCGCCATCAAATTCACGATGGAGAGCTGCGCATTAGCGTACCAGCCAATGAAGACCAGTGTTAGCGTCAAGAACGAGGTTCGGAACCAGAACGTCAGCTCTGCGGACCGCGTCAGCGTTGTTTGGAAGAAGAAGGCCGCTGTTAGAACGAGCAGCATGACGGCAAGGACCGTGATTTCAAAAGCTCGATCACGCCAAATGCGTTGCCATAACGCGGTCTTGGCGGCTCGCTCCGCTTCATTGTCTTGCGCCACCTCTGCCGCCTCAGTCGCTGGCGATGCAGCTGCGATCTGGCGCAAATAACCCGCTGGTGTCTGGTAGTGCACGTCGAACGTGGTGTAGACGCGCTCAATGGCGCCCACATCGCGTTGAACGAGAAGCTGCATACGCCAGGGTTTTGTCGGATCGAAACCCGAACTCGCTGGGATTTTAAATAGACCGATTTCTTTAAAGCTCTGCGGCGCGCCAGGGACTAGAATATCGCCAAGGCGCCGGTGGTCCCTGTCGCGAAACCGCACCGAAGTATCGCCCTGAATGAGCTGGATACGATCGAAGAGCCCGCCGCGCACGTAGCCCGAGCCCTTAAAGGAATAGCTCCCCCTGCCCATCACGACGATCGCCTGCTCGCCGTCCTTGAGCCACGAGACAAGGTTGGCAAACTCCCGCGGTCCGAGCAGTGCCTTGCCGATGGCTGGAATGCTAACAAGCGCCACATGCATGTCGATGAACACGCGATCCGGCTCTCCTTGCGCGGGCCGCTCGTTTGCGCGCGGATCTTTGAGTTGGGCGAAGGCTTGGTTGATCTGTCCGACATCAAGCGAGAGACGGCGCACACTGCCGTCGCTGCTGAGGGTGAGCCAATCCTGAGCACCCGGCGCATCGGGATTGACCTCGAAATGCGGCCCAGCCGCAGCGACCTTTGGGGCAAGTCCTCCAAGACCGAGGGCGCGCGCCACGCGCAAGCCAGAACGGACGATGGAATCGTCGATCACCATGATCGTCACGGTAGCGCCTGATATAATGTTTAGATCATGCCCCGACCCGCCTGCCTTTGCTTCAGCGGCGAGATCGAGACCCTTGTAGCCGGCCGTCAGCTTCTCAACGCGGGCCTGCGGGATGCCGATAAGAACGATCGGCTCGGAGTGCTTGACGAGCCTGACGCCCTTGAGCACTGCATCGGTACCAATCGCGACCAACACGTGTATCGGCTTGCCCGAATACCCGGTGGTGCCAACGAAATCAGAGGTGATGAAGGCCCAGCCGATCGTTTGTCCCGCCTTGAGGATTGGCGCGACAGGCAGGTCCTCCCGTATTTGTCCATATGCTTCCGCACCTTGCACAAGGGTACCCGCCGGAACCTCGCCGATATAGCGGGCAAGTAGCGATGATTTTGCTGATGCGTGGGCGGAGAGCAACATCAGTATCAGCCCGATTAGAAGGCCGGACATCGCCTTTGAACACGCGTGCAATCGGCGGTTCACGAGACGTTTTTGCATTAGGCAGTCCTTAGCAACCATTTTGAAGGTTAGGTTGCCGACGGCGGACGCTCCTTGCCTTATGTCAAGGTGAACATACGCTCTTAGAACGAAGGGTGCGGCCGAATAGGAGAGGGGTTCAGCGCCGGTCCAATCCTGGTTCGGCTTCATGAACCGACACACACATTCCGTCCACAGATTTCTGCTGATTGTGTCAGCTTCGCGGACCTCCAGGATCTGCCGGGGCATCGCCGCGTGCATATCAGCACACGCAACACGGCGGCGGTGCTCAAACACCTCATCAAAGCTGCGAAAAAGATCGCCGAATTGGAGGGAAGAAGGCCGGAACTGGCGGCGCCGCGAGGTGCGCTTCGCGTAAACTCCCGCAAGGGTTGCGGCGCACGCTTCAGATGCTCAACTCTGAAAATTGAAATGGTGGTTGTGGACGCAGTCGGCCCCGGCCTTGCAGTTGCGGTTCCCAAGAAGCTAGTAGCGAACGCGCCGAATATCCCTGCCCAGATACTCCACGGCACCATGGGCTCGCAGACAAAATTCACACCGGTCGGTACCGCAAATGCCAATATTGACAGTGGGAGGCAGGTAGCCACAACGTCCAACAGCAGGCGCCGCAAATCCTGCAATTGAGATCGCCCGGACAATTGCGGCAGCGGCTGGAGAACAAGTTGCCCAAGCGATGCGAGAGCGATCGTCCCGACAAGCGCCCCTAACAGTCGATTTCCGTCACCAATTTGATCGCTTCCCACGGCAGCAAGGATGGCACAGCAGAAGACGAGGGCGCCGCCTATTGCGTCACCAATCAATACGTGAATTGTGTCTTGCGCCACAGCATCTGACCGGTTATTCGTCAATCGACGAAATACGAACAAAAGGCGTATCCATGTCAGTCAAACTGGCAACTGTCCGGCAGTCCTCATCGAAGCAAACTCGCCAACGAGCTTCTCCACTCCCCCAGCAGCTCGCGGTGCTTGCGAAGGCGCTTGGACATCCTGCTCGAATACAAGTCATCGAGACACTGCTTAGTCGGCATTCATGCATCGGCTGTGACATTGCCGATGAAATCGGCCTAGCCGCTTCGACGACATCTGAGCACCTTCGCATCCTGAAGGAAGCCGGTTTGATCATTGGCGAGATAGAACGACCGCGTGTGTGTTACTCGATAGACCCGACGGCCATTCGTCCCTTGATCGAATTTTTAAGAAAGATCGAGGCAACCACCCCGCCTCGCTTCCCGGAGCAGGGCCAATAATGTCCACGTTCGAGAAATATCTCAGCATCTGGGTCGCTCTGGCGCTTTCAGCAGGTATCGCGCTGGGTCAGGTCACACCCGGTCTATTTGAGGTTCTAGCCTCTCTAGAGTATGCCAAAGTCAACCTTGTGGTTGCCGTATTGATCTGGGCCATGGTCTACCCGATGATGATTTCGGTGGACTTCGCAAGCCTCAGCAGAGTTGCAGAAGAGCCGAAGGGATTGCTTATCACGCTCGTCGTCAATTGGCTGATAAAGCCTTTCACGATGGCGGCTCTCGGCGTCTTGTTTTTTAAGTATATCTTCGCGGATATCATCTCGGAAACCGATGCCGATGAGTATATTGCCGGCCTGATCCTGCTCGGTGCGGCACCTTGCACAGCGATGGTTTTTGTCTGGTCTCAACTGACACATGGCGATCCAAACTACACGCTTGTTCAAGTCAGCGTTAATGACGTCATTCTTGTCTTTGCATACGCCCCGATCGTCGCGCTTCTACTGGGTGTGACAAGTATCCCGGTGCCTTGGGATACGCTCGTGCTATCAGTGGTGCTATACGTCGTTGTCCCTTTGGTAGCTGGCATTCTGACAAGGCGCCAACTGCTGGCAGGTCGCGGCAGGGAACAGGCCGTTACTGATTTCACCGATCGGCTTAAACCAATTTCGATCATCGGCCTCTTGGCGACCGTCGTATTGCTTTTCGGTTTTCAGGGCCAAATCATTCTCGCGCAACCGTTGCTCATTGCAATTATTGCTGTCCCTCTAATCATCCAATCCTACGGAATATTTGCGGTGGCATACGCGGCGGCTTGGAGCATGCGCGTGCCATTTCGTGTGGCTGCGCCGTGCGCCATGATAGGCACTTCGAATTTTTTCGAACTGGCCGTCGCTGTTGCAATTAGCCTCTTCGGCCTCAATTCTGGCGCTGCACTGACAACGGTCGTTGGCGTACTCGTCGAGGTGCCGGTCATGCTCTCGCTGGTGGCATTCGCCAATAGAACACGCCAATGGTTTGACGTGCAGGAGGGAACGCAGGCTCGGGTGGCCACGGACTAGCGGTTGTCAGCTTGGCTTACATAATCCTTTCGAGTTTGATTGGTGATAAATAGCCGTGTGGTCATTGGCAACCGCCTGGATTGCACAGGCCGCGGCCCACTTATCGCGAGTGTGCGGGCCCCGTGTCTGCTCACTCACTCCAAGCAAACCGCCAAGGCAGCAACTCGTCGATCCGATTGATTTTGTGCTCGGCGATGCGGCCAAGGACATTGGTCAGCCAGGCGTGCGGATCGACGCCATTGAGCTTTGCTGTCTCAATGAGCGTGTAGGCAATGGGTGCAGAATTCTCCTCCGCGCTCCGACCCGACGAAGAGCCAGTTTTTCCACCCAAGGGCTATGCTTCTCATGCCGCGCTCAGCGGCGTTGTTGTCGTTACTGAGGCGGCCATCGCCGAGATATTGACGCAGCTGCTTTGAGGCGGGTCAGGCCATAGCGGATCGCACCGGCCAACGTTGATTTGCCCGAGATCTGTGTGAGCTGCGAATGGAGCCATGCTCCAAAATCGTCGATGAGCAGTGCCGCATGATCTTGTCGGATTGATCTGCGCCGGTTAGGTGGATCGCCACGAATGCTGGCTTCAATCCTGTACAATGCTGCGAAGCGTTCCAACGCTTTTTTGGCAACACCCGAGCCCTGGGCGGTGTGGATATCGAAGAACTTGCGGCGAATATGAACGCGACAGGCAACTTCCTTGATATCGCCGCGCCAGACAAAAGTCGGGCGACACAGATGGCTCCTGAACAGTGCGATCTGTTGGACTCTGGGGGCGTTGTAAAAAAATCAGACAGCGCTGCGGATCCCATTGATGCTTGCGTCGGCCCTGCGAACACATCCAGGGCCGGCAACAGATTGGCTAGGAATAGGCAAGCCTACGCCCCTGGAAGGCCGTGCGACTGGCGATAGGGAGCGAAACAGGAAGCCAATGCTAGGAGGCCGGGGCGGGGTGGGGCTGTTGCTGATTCGCACCTTGCGCAATCAATTCCACCTCGAAGCACTCACTTCTATGGAGCAAGGATTTCAGGATGCTGTAGTCTCCCGCTGCTCGATGATGTGACCCTGCGACGGCGTCGTATTGGGCGTAGCTCGAGCTAAGGTTCACAGTAGTTTAAGTGAAGGGTTTCGAAGATGCGTCATTTCTCTATAGCAGCTGCCGGGCTCCTGCTTTTCATGTCGTGGCCGATCACGACACAAGCTGCAGACCTCTATGGTGGAAGTTATAAGGACGAGCCTGCGCCTGCTCCGTATGTGTCGCCATTCCGCTGGACGGGGTTTTATATGGGCGCGGACATTGGTGGCGCATGGGCACGCGGCGCGGACGTCTCAAGTCGGTGTTCGCCAACTGGCCTCTGCGATCAGCAGTCCGCATTTGGCAATGTTGACGCAAGTTCTTTTATAGGTGGCGTGCACGCCGGATATAACTGGAATGTCGCACCGAAATGGGTTCTCGGCGTTGAGGGCGATTTTAGCTGGACCAGTCTTGATGGCTCTGCGGCAGCTCCAGATGTCACCGCTGCCGGTTTGGTTGTCGCACCCGGTGGTCATACCTGGTCGAGAGATGTGCGCTGGCTCGCTAGTGTGCGCGGCCGCCTTGGCTTCAATGTCTCCCCGATGACTTTGTTATACTTTACCGGCGGCGTTGCGTGGCAGGATGCCGATTATACAGCGACACAAACCCTGACGGGATTGTCGACGGCAGCGACTTCATTCTCCGAGACAACGACGGGTTATGTCCTCGGCGGGGGACTCGAATGGGCGATGGCCAAGAACTGGGTGATCAGGGGCGAGTATCTATACTATAGCTTCGACGGTAAATCCGCGTCGGCGCGGCACTCAGCAGGGCCTCCACTCAAAGCGAACTTTGATTGGAGCGAATCTGATGTTCACTCGGTCCGAGCGGGCCTTAGCTACAAGTTTTAGTAAACGCCGGGGCGGTGCGACGAGCGCCGCTTCGTCGTCGGCCCAGCGCAGTCTGAAACGCGGCTCCTAGTTGATAGAGCTTCAATCCGCTCTTGCGGGTTTTTGCTCGGTTACTTTGCGGGACGGACTTACGCCGGAACCACCTGGCGCGGTCTTTAAGTCTGGCTGTGAAAGCCGGAGCAATAATCCCTCATTGAAGCGGCCGATTTGTTTGGTTGCGCCGGACTAAAAGTACGGCAGACATAGCCCCCCAGTGCCTCCATATTGGTACCGCGGACGTCTGATGGGTAGGTGTCCATCGTCAGCACTCACGGGACAGATTGAGCTGATTGCGTAAGGGAGACTTTCCGGTTCATCGTAACCCCGAGGAGGGAGACGATGACTGACAGGAATGAGCGTCGTCCGGGCAGCGCAGACAAGACCGTCCGGGATACCCGCAGAGCGACGCGCCGGAAGTTTTTTGCGGAAGAGAAGATGCGCATGCCTGCCTGACTGACACCCTTGCTCAAACAAGTGGGAGATGTAGTCATTTCACCCGAATCTAGGACTCTTTTCGTCCTCTTCTGAGTGTGTTGCGGCCAGGGTAGCCAAGACGCATTCTGCGAACACAAGAAATCCGAGCGACGCAACAATGATAACCAGGATGAGCGCAATCTCTGTCATTGGCGTCCCCTCAGCGGTTTAGGAAAGCTACATGCTTTCCTCAGAATCACAACCTACATGGTTGCTGAGGAATGTGACGGACTAAGGGGCATGAGCACCCTCGTCCACGCCTCTAACGGGATCTAGCGTCGCCCTCCTTTAAAGCGGTGCCTTAACAACCTCATTTATGCGCGGAACATCAGTATTCATTTAATTCTTCAAGGGCTCGTGTTTCCTCTCCCTGTCCAGCTTCCTGCACCTGGGCTGCTAACGTGCGATTTCTATTATTGTCCATCGTCAGAGGTTCCGTCGGAATTCTGCGCCTCTTCAGCAGTCGCTCCGGTACCGAAGAGCAGAGATAGTAAAATTATCAGCGGTGCCGACCAGAGGACACAAGCATTGTATTGAACGAACCTCGGCATCCTGCACCACCTATTTGAAAAACAGAAGCGATCGGGTCGATTGCGGAATTCGAGAATCCGTTAGTGCTTGCCTTTGTGGCGTACAGATATGCCCACGGGATGCCGGTTCCAAATGCTGCGAGGTCCATGAGAATGCACGATGAAACGTCACGAGTAATCCCGGGGCACCTTGTGGTGTAAGAGTGGCGTGGATCGTCGGTAGTCCTGATCCGTGCACTCCAACTCTAGGCTTATCCTTGTTCAATTAATTGAACCCAATGCCGGGCTCCGATTGTGCGTGTTCGCCGTCAGCACTCACAGGACAGATTGAGCTGATTGCGTAAGGGAGACTTTCCGGTTCATCGTAATCCCGAGGAGGGAGACGATGACTGACAGGAATGAGCGCCAACCCGGCAGTGCCGAGAAGCCGCCAAGGAAATCGGCGCACTGTGGGAAGCAACGGAGTCGCCGATTGTTCGCTCGAAATCACCAGGCACTAGGTGTGCCTGCAAAGTTCATTTACGCGGACGCGCGCACGGCATCTCAAGTCACCACTTGACGCCACGTTCCTGCCTTTTCCGCCATCGTACATTTCCGAGGAGCACGGGAATGGCGAGCGCAAGCCAACCGATACTAACGAGCCAGGCAAGGGGACTGACGTTGTGCAGCGTCAGCAAAACCAGTCCGCAGGAGGCGATCCCCAGACAGGGTAGAAACGGAGAAAAGGGGATGCGGAACGGCCGTTCCATGTCTGGGCATTTCTGCCGCAGGCGGATGGTCGCAATGCAAACAAGGGCAAATAAGAGCGCAAACATCATGCTGGCCGCCACCGCGATCTCTTTGACCGGTAGCGCGATGACCATCGTAGCCATTAATACGGCACAGGTGAAAACAGCTACGTAGGGCGAAGCAAAAGTTTGGTCAACTTGAGAAAAACAAGCGGGCAGATCGCCGGCCCGCCCCATGGCGAAGCCCACCCTTGTGGCACTGTAGGTCGCTGCGATCATCGCGCTTACTGTGCTTGCCATGCCCGCTATATAAAAGATGGACTCGCCATAGGGCATAATCTGTCCCGCAACTTCCGCCATACCAAGTTCGCCGAGACTTTTAAGGTATTGATACCCCTGCTGGCCTGTCGGAGGTTCGACGGCAAGCAGCGTTACTGCAGCAACCAATAGGTAAAGACCAATTGAGATTATGATGCTCGCGAAGATCGCTCTCGGGATGTTCCTGCGAGGATAACGAACCTCCTCGCCTGAGCGGGTTATGACCTCGAACCCCTCAAAGGCAACAAATGTCAGCGCCATAGCGATGACCACGCCTCCAAGGCCATTTGGCAGAAAAGGTGTCAGGCCGGCAGCAGGGTCGGGCCGACCCATTATTACGGCAGTGCCAACGATCACGAAGACCAGCAGGAGCGTGATCTTCACACTTACAATAATGTTCTCGGTCAGCACCGTTTCCTTTGCGCCACGATATTCAATGCTAGTTGTGAATACGATGGCGGTAAGACTGACCAGCACAATCAATACCGATTCAGACATCAAAAAAGACGGCACCAAGGGCCCCACAAGAGCGATTGCAAATGATCCAAACGCCTTGGCATATAGCGCCGCCGCTACGGTGTCGGCATAAAAGCAAATCCACCCCGCATAGAAACCCGTGACCGGACCGATCCCTTTCTGGATCCAATAGTAGGACCCCCCTGCTCGCGGCATGGCGCTAGCAAGCTCGGCATAACAAGCGCCGATGATAAGAGCTGCAGCGCCGTTAAGAGCAAAGGCTAGCAGTAAAGCTGGTCCAGCTTCTCCTGCCGCAATACCGGTAAGAACGAAGATGCCTGCACCAATGATTGCTCCTAGGCCCAGCATGGTGGCGCTGAAAACGCCGAAAGAACGACGTAATTTTGGCTTGCCGACGGAATTTTTCAACGCCAGTTAGCACCTTTTTTTGTTGGATATTGCTGTCGCTAAGGCTTGTCACAAGAACTCATCGGTCTTGTACCACCCCGCGAACGTCAGGTAACCTTCACAGACTAGGAACGCGCGTGGCGATAGACGAGTTATGTGTTCAAGAGATACTGCCGCCTGCAGATTAGACGCCGCGATCGCGGGTGTAGAGCGGCAATACCCACCCCGACGGACTTGATCGCAAAGATCGGCAGCGAAATCATCTTCGAAACATCGAACGCGTGTTGCGGTCGGACCAAGTGGGCATTCAAGATGTTCGATCGCGACAGACGGATCTGGATCGAGGCGGCGAGACGCGGATTGGGAGCTCGCATGTGGGATACCTGGTATCTTGCAAATAGCCACGAACCGGTATCCTGGGAGCTGTCATGAGCGACGCACCCTCTGCCCGCACGCGGTTCCTGGAGGCGCTAACTGGTATAGCTGAAGGTCGAACCAACGCCGAGGAACTGACGAAGAACCTACGGGTAGCTCTCCTCGAATTTGGCTCTGAAACCCCTGACAACCTCAGTTGCGCCGAACAGATTGAGGTCGGCACCGTCGGGTCGGAAACTGGGCTGAAGCTTCTCGGCCGAGAATTGCTGCTTAGCGAGATTGCCCATGCGATCGAGGGAGAGCCGTTACCCAAAGCTATCAAAGCTGCTTTCCCGGGGATCTCCGAAGGCGACTGGGCTGCCTTTGGCCGGCTGACGACGTTGATCTACATTTTGCTTAGCCGTGATCGGCGACCAAGCCACTGAACTGTGCGAATGACTGAAGCTTCGGAACCACCTCATTTGGAAGAGCGCCTCAAAGCAAATTGAAGGTCTTCGAGTAGGGCTCCGATGACGCCTTTACCGGACGTGTATTCCCCGTCGGGATCATGATAACCCGCCAATAATTTCTGAATTTCGGACAGTAAGGAGGCTGCGTATTCCTCACGAGTTAGATCGCTCGGCACTGCCCGAATGACTTCGCGAGAAGCGCTTATCGCCGATATAGCTACAGTGCGATCATATTCGCTTTCACGGGCCTTTTGCGCGTGCTTGTTGATCAACTCGCAAACGATTTTTTGCTGATTGGTCATATCCGAAGCAAACCTTTCCTGAGGCGTCGGCACTAAGATCGCATAATCTAGCAGATGGGACCGTGCCGCCGCGACCAGCACGTTTCAGCATGATGGAAATTGCCCCCTGAGAAAGCCTCAGCCGATACTACGGTTCACGATTGTTCCCCGTCAGCACTCACGGGGAAAACATCACAGTTCTAAGTGCCAACTGTCAGTTGGTAATGGGTTGCGGTTGGGCTAGTTCGAATTCGGCCAAGGCAGCGAGATCGCATAGAAGGCTCACTGCCTCGGCATCAATTTGCCGTGGCCGGTTGTCCAACACGCACAAGGTCCCTACGCAGTGGGCTCCAACGAATATTGGGCAACCCGCGAGGTTGCCATTCCGTGAGCGTTCGACGACTGATGGAGATCATTTTGGCCAATTGTACCGCCAGGGCAGGAGTTCATCGATCCCGTTGATCTTGTAGTCGGCGATCCTGGCCAGCACATCGGTGAGCCAAGTGTGCGGATCGATGCCGTTGAGCTCGGCGGTGTGCTCAGGAAAGAAGAGCTAAAGCAAACGCCGGACGCTCACGTTGCTGAAGCATTTCTAGCGGCGGATGGATCAGGACAGGACGCGAAGTTCCGATTTTCGTTTGGCCTCGCTTCAAGATTGAGGCTCCTCGTCCAGCTCATCCTCAGCCTCACCAGAAGTGAAGGCCTCTCTCACTTTCTGATCCCGCTCTTCATCACCCAGCTCTCTCATGGTGTACAGACGCGCCTTTAGTTTGCTCGATAGATCGTCATGCCATCCTTGATCGTCTCGACGACCTTGATGTCCCTTATGGACATCTGCTCCATCTTCAGCGGATTCTTATCGAGGATGACAAGGTCGGCAAGTTTACCAACCTCGAGCGAGCCTTTGGAAGGGCGTTGTCACATTAAGTCTGATTGACTGGAATTTGCCGACAGCCGCTGATTTTGACGCGTGGGATTTCAAAGGCTTAGCCTGCCGGTCGATCGTCCATATTGGGCCAATTTCGCTTAATGTGACAATGCCCCTCCCGCCCACTTCCGTGCCTGATCAAGCTCGTTCTGCGCGAAATGTCGAACCTCTGCCGTCACGAAGTGATCCGCAATGGCCGGCAGATTGGACAGTGCGAAGCTGTCTCCGACGATGGCTATCTTTTTTACGATCTCGTGATGCGTTCTAATGAACCGTGCATGGGCGAGAAACGCCGTAAAGCTCTCCCAATATGGAAAGCTCTCAGCCACGATCATAAGGTTCGGCTCAAGATCATTGACATTGATGTAGCCATCTACAGCCTCAGACAGCCTTTCAAAGTCTTCCTTCGCAAGAGGACCAGTTGGCTTGACGGTAACTAGGTTCTCGTCCCTGTCTACGTTGATTTCTAACATGGCTCCGCGCTTGTTTCACGGCGCCGACAGTATGGCAATCACCACCGATCACCGTCTGTTTTCGATATTCAATCCGGCACTCAATGGTCGTGTCGATAGATTGATCAATAAACAAAGGCCACCGGACCGAGGGAAAGATCCGGTGGCGCAAGGGGCGGATCTACGCATAACTATTGACCCGGCTCTTGAGCTTGGCGCTGAGGGGGGTGATCAGCACGGGGGGCAGCTGATCTTCCAGCGCTGCTCTTTGAGCTGGTGTTAAAATACTAAGGTTGCAGATAAGATGAATTGACGATTCTCAAAGTATCCTCGGACCGGTCATATTTGTCGCAGGAGTACAATCACTCCGTGGGCTGCTCGTAAGTCCTAACTTTCGACCATCGCGGGTGGTTCGAAGCGAGGCTACGCGGAGGTTCGCACCTCAAAGCCGTCATAGACGTCGCCTTCCTCGCTTAGAACTTCCACACGAGAAACGCAGGCAGCCGGTGGCCCCGCCTTGCATCGGCATAGCATGTCGGAAATCTTCTCGGGCGGCCCCTGCAACACCGTCTCCACCGACCTGTCGCGACGGTTGCGCACCCATCCGGTTAGACCTAACGCCAAGGCTGTTGCTTTGAGCCAAGCGCGATAGCCAACGCCTTGGACGCGACCCTCGATGCGAAGGTGAACGGTGCGACTTCTATCCATGGGTCGCGTTCCCGGCAAACTTGGGACGGTGAATGGCGCATCATCCTCAGATGTCTAAGTCGCCACCGTAATCACCCCAGTCGGCCCAACTACCATCGTCGGTGCCGCCTTCGTTGGCCGTGTTTGCTGCGGAGGCATCCTGGCTTTCGTTTCCGGCTGAGGTGTTTTCTGTCGGAGCGTGACTTGAAGCAGCGCTGTCCGTCGTCGCGCGTGCGTCCTGTGAGGCGCTGGCGCTATCGCCGCTAATCAGGCTCGAGATGCCACTCGCCAGCAGCATGCCGCCTGCGACGCCGGCCGCAGTTGATAGGGCCTGAGCCATAAAACCACCGCCGGCGGAGGGGCGATCACTCGAATAGTTTCGAGGGGCACCAGCCGAAGGTACGCTCGCCGAACGCGAATTGTGCGCGGTGCTCGAAGAGATTTGAGACGAACGCGCTATTGTCTTAGGTGCTAGGGCCTGGGCTTCGTGCAAGTCATTCTGCAACTCGCGGATGCGCGCTTCCACCCGCTGGAGAGCCTGTTCTTGCACTAGCACTGACTGCGCCAAGAGATATGGCGCATCTGGGTTGCGGCGCACCTCATCATTGATCAGTTCGGCGGCAGCACCATCCTTTTCGATCCCACCGAACTTCCTCATTCGATCAAACAAGCTGGTAATTTGGCTGCGTTCGTCGGCATTCATATGATGACCTCATAATGCGAGAAGTTGCTCCAAATGCATTTAGAAGACCAATGCATTTGGAGCAAGACGTCCTGCTAATCGTCGCCCATTTCCAAGTGCGCTCGTAAGCGACCGCCGAACCACCCTGATATTATGCAGTGCCGGGAACCGGCGCGAAGTCCGTTGGGCAAGGAATGTCTGCTTTTGGACTAACTGCGGACATTTGGCATTAACTTGCCTTACTTCTTCAACAGGGCGTCAAGCTCTGCAACCGTCAGCGTGTCGTTATAGATGCCTGTGCCGACTTGATACGGCTGGCCCTCAACGCCCAGCATATAGCTCACCTTGCGCGATACATCTTTTTCGTAAGTCACGTCCTTGCCGTCCGCCGACTTCACCGGCTTCCACCACTTTTATTCGACCCAGCCTCCGGCAGGTCGCTCGGCCGCCATGCACATTTTCGGACCAACCACGTTACCCGCCGCATCCTTGTCGGTAGCGACCCACCGGTTGCGGGTGGAGGCAACGGGATGGGCTAAGTCCGTGATCCCAGCTGCGCAGTCGAAGACGAACACGTAGGTGTCTTTCCAGACAAACGGTGAGTCGGCCTTGTTAAAGATCTCGAGTCCGCCCCTTCCCTTCTTTGCCAGATAGTCCGCTGCCTCCCTGACTTTGGCGTTCACTTCCTCAGGCTTTGCAGTATCGCCCGCTAATCCCGCCGGCGCTCATATCAAAACCGCCGTTACCGTCAACACAATCGTCAAACGCCACATCATCATCTCTTTCCTTGCCAACTACGATCGCTAATCCAACGTCTGTAATGCGCGCTTGCGCGCCAACCAATAGCGGAGATGCCCGCAGCACAGCACAGCGGGTTAACTCCTCGTTGAGCTACCGAACAAATTGCTAGGAACTCTTGCGGATCGATCTCAATCCGCATATGTCGCTTCGATCGATGATGACAAGGATCTGTGCCGCGCCATGGTCAGCACCTCTCGACGACTTCGCCGGCCGGCTCCAGCGCTGCATCGATAGCGTCGTCCACCGTGGACATCCAAACAAAGCGTGCGGCCTCGCGCGCGGCTTCGGGCACGTCCTCGTAGTCCTTCTTGTTGCGCTCGGGCAGCATCACCATGGTGATGCCGGCGCGAACCGCCGCCAGCACCTTGCTCTTGACACCGCCAATGGGTAGCACCAGGCCGCGCAGCGAGATCTCGCCAGTCATGGCGACATCGTTCTTCACGGTGCGGCCGGTTAGCAGCGAGGTCAAAGCAATGAACATGGCGACGCCCGCGCTCGGACCGTCCTTGGGGATGGCACCCGCCGGCACGTGCAGATGAATGTCGGACTTCTCGAACAGGCTCTGATCGATCCCGAACTTGTCGGCGCGCGCCTTGACGAGCGATAGCGCAGCCTGCGCGCTTTCCTTCATGACGTCCCCAAGTTGGCCGGTGAGGATAAGCTTGCCGGCGCCGGGGACGCGGGCGCATTCGATGAACAGGATGTCGCCGCCGGTCGGCGTCCAGGCGAGTCCAGTCGCCACGCCCGGCAAGCTCGTGCGCATGGCGACTTCGCTCTCGAATTTCCGCGCGCCTAGGATCTCAGGGAGGTCCTTTGCCCCGATGCGCATGTGCGTCTCCTCGCCCTCGGCGACGCGCATGGCGACGTAGTGGCAGATGGCGCCGATCTCGCGCTCAAGGTTGCGCACGCCAGCCTCGCGCGTGTAGTCGGTAATGATCGCGCGAAGGGCTTCCTCGTTAATGTCGCACTGCTCTGAGCTCAGCCCCGCATCCTCGAGCTGGCGCTTCACGAGGTAGCGCTTGGCGATCTCGACCTTCTCCTCTTCCGTGTAGCCGGGGATCTCGATGACCTCCATGCGGTCGCGCAACGGCCCGGGGATCTGGTCGAGCACGTTGGCGGTGCCGATGAACATCACCTTCGACAGGTCGAATGGAATGCCCAGATAGTTGTCGCGGAACGTAGAGTTCTGAGCCGGGTCGAGCACTTCCAGCAGCGCCGCAGAGGGGTCGCCGTGGAAGCTCGCACTGAGCTTGTCCATCTCGTCCAGCATGAACACGGGATTGCGGGTCTCGGTTTTCCGCAGCGCTTGGATGATGTTGCCTGGCAATGCCCCGATATAAGTCCTCCTGTGGCCCCGGATTTCCGCCTCGTCGTGAACGCCACCGAGGCTGATGCGGCCAAATTTCCGGCCCATGGCGCGGGCGATGGACTGGCCGAGCGAGGTCTTGCCGACGCCGGGTGGCCCGACGAAGCACAGGATCGGGCTCTTGCCGTGCGGGTTCAGCTTGCGGACGGCGAGATATTCGAGAATGCGCTGCTTCACCTTGGGTAGGCCATGATGGTCCTCGTCGAGGATGCGGCGAGCCTCGGTGATATCCAGACGATCGTCGGAGAGCTTGGACCAGGGTAGCTCAACCAACCAGTCGAGATAGGTGCGGATCATGCCGTACTCGGCCGAAGCCTCGGGCATGCGCTCCAGCCGCTTCAGCTCTTTGTTCGCCTGCTTCTCGGCCTCTTCGGGCATCGCCGCCTTGTCGATCGCCTCGCGCAGCTCGGCGATCTCGGCCCGGCCATCCTCACCTTCGCCAAGCTCCTTCTGGATTTGGCGCAGTTGCTCGCGCAGTATGTGCTCGCGCTGGCGGCCTGAAAGCTCCTCTTGGGTCTGCTCTCCGATCTTCTTGGAGATGCGTAACACCTCAATCTGCCGAGCGATCTCGCGCAACAGCTTGTCGATGCGCTCCGAGACGTCGAAGGTCTCGAGCAGGGCCTGCTTCTCCGGTGGGCTGATGTCGACGACGTTGGCGATGAAATCGGCGAGCTGCGAGGGTGATTGCAGCTGCTCGATGGCGCCGGCGATCTCCGGCGGCACGTCGGAGAGCAGCGAGATCGCCTCGCGGGCGCGGTCGCGCAGCTGGTGCACGCGTGCGGCCAGCTCGGTCGAATAGACGTCGGAGTCGCCGATCTCCTCGACCTTGGCGCAAAGGAACGGATAGCCGTCCAAGAAATCCAGCACCTTGAAGCGGCGCGTCCCGCGCACTACCACATGATGGCCGCCGTCCGGCGCCGTCACGTAGCGCAGAATCTCGGCGACGGTGCCGACACGGTTGAGATCGTCGGGGCCAGGGCTGTCGACGGAGGCGTCGCTCTGCAACAATACCCCTATGGGCTTGTCGGCCTGCGCCGCTGCTTGCGCACCGGCAATAGATTGCGGACGGCCGAGCGTGAGCGGCGCAACGATGCCCGGAAACAGCACGGCGTTACGGGTGGGCAGCAGGATCATCGCGCCCTCGGGCAACGCCAGTTGCGTTGCTACCTCGATCTCGGGCTCGTCTGACTTGGACTCGGACGCCGGCTCAGGCGCCGCGTCTTTGGTCTTGAGGCTTTCTTGACGGTCGTTCATGGGCTGGAATTCGCTCTTTGGGTTAGCCGGCCTTAGTGAAAGTCAACACCAGGCAACCGTTCTTTAGCTCGTGGGCTGCGAGCTGCAGCCGGTTCGGCAAGGCGATGTGCCTCTCGAAGCGGCCGTAAGGAATCTCCAAGCGAACGATGCGGCCCTTGGGCAGCGATCGCGTACCGGAGATTATCAACGTGCCGTCCTCGACTTCTGCGCGGACAGCCTCAGGCGCTACACCCGGGAGTGCCGTGATGATCACGAGCTCGGCTTCGGTCTCGAAGACGTCGACCGGCGGCTCCCAGCGCGCGGCGCGGGCGCTCTCGCGCGACGGCTCGAAGAATTGGCGGTGCAGCTGCTCGGCCTCCTTTAACAGGGCGCAGGCCTCCGCAAACATTTGATTCTTGGGGTCGCGCATCACGCCTCACTTTTGTCGCATTGCCTGATCGGGCCAGGCAGAAGCCTCGGGGAATGAGGCGATGCCGATGAGCCCTCGGTAGTAATGCACATGAGATACAAGACCTGCAAACAGGGCTCCATATCCGAGTAGGCTAGGTGTGGCCGGGTAAGGCAAGTCTTGAGCGATAGGGACATGTTCTTCGGCCGACGATTGCGGCCCAGATTTTGAACTCATCTTCGCTCCATAATGGCTAAGATGATCTCCAAATCCTCCCTTCCCTATCCGCCTCAAGATGTCTCGCGAATGATGACGGAGGACACAGCGGACGAACGTCTCGCTGGCACTACCTCGCCTGGGCCCGCGCTGCGCTAAATTTAAACGCCGCCAACCGGCGCTGCGAGCCTCGTCGAATTCAACCATCCCGATGGAGTTGAGAGAGCCTCCCGTGGCATGCTCTCCCTTTTTGTCGTTTTATCCAGATGTCTTCGTCACCGCCGGATGCTCTGAAATCGCACCTTCAAAAAGCATACCCAGGGCAAGCAGATCGCGAATCGAAATGACACCGATAAGCTCTCCCGCGTTGAGTATCGGTATGTGGCGAAATCCGTGTTGGTGCATCGTCCTCATCGCATCGGAAAGATCAGCACTGGGAGCCATGAAAATTACCGACTTCGTAAGAATGTCTCCGACCGTCAAATCTGTAAGATCCGCCCCGTGCTTTGAAAATTCTCTCACCAGATCTCGCTCGGAGAGCATTCCGACAAGCGTGCCATCCGAACTCAACACCGGCATTGCACCGATGCCGTTTTCTTTCAGCTTGGTCGCCGCATCTTGCGCAGTGTCGCTACGATGGCAAGTTACGGGCGTTCGCCCGCTTTTCTCCAAAACTTCTCTTATTTCCAATAGCTTACCTCCCTTGTTGACCAGCGCGGGCGTTTCTGGACACAACAAACCAGCCCTCGCCGTCCAGCAACTATCCATTTTCGCAGAGGACTTTTCATATTCATAAATTTGAATAGTATGATGTAGATGTGATCCCCGTCAA
Organism: uncultured Alphaproteobacteria bacterium; assembly: GCA_963753045.1. GTDB lineage: Bacteria > Pseudomonadota > Alphaproteobacteria > Rhizobiales > Hyphomicrobiaceae > Filomicrobium. The sequence goes on along the minus strand of CAVWAT010000006.1, from coordinate 678,140 downwards.
GTCGAAGTGTCTCAGGGTCGCGCTCGGAGGGTGCTCTGGCAGCCGCAGAGAACCGGTAGGCGCTGCTGGTCTGTAGAGGCAGCAGTACGCGACGGGCCAATTCTCGCAGACACGGCGGAGCAGAATTACTTTTCGACCGGGAGGTGTCCATCGTCAGAGTTTTCGGGACAGTTGAGCGTTTGAACTAAGGGAGGATCCGGCCCATTGGATTGCTCTTCATGCCGCAGCTTTGAAGTGGTTGCGGCGGCGTTGTTCGATGGTACGGCGTTTGATCTCCTTTCGCATTTCCAGGATGTTTTGGCCTCTTCCGAAGTAGACATCTGCGGGCGTCAGGTTGTCCAGGCTTTCGTGATAGCGGCGGTGCTTATAGTGGTCGACGAAGGCGGCGACCGCGCGCTCCAGATCACCGGGCAGGTCATAGTTTTCAAGCAGGATGCGGTGTCCATCGTCCGAGGTCGCTTCCCGCACAGCATCGCCAGCAAGCCTTTTCTTGCCGGCTTCGAGGAAGACTTTGAACCAGCGATAGTAAAGGTTCTGGTTGATACCGTCCTTGCGGCACAGCGCGGTGATCGTCTCCTCGCCACGCAAGCCTTCAAGGACGATGCGGATCTTCTCTTCCGCTGAAAACTTCCGGCGCGTCGCTCTACGGATATCCCGGACGGTCTTGTCTGCGCTGCCCGGACGGCGCTCATTCCTGTCAGTCATCGTCTCCCTCCTCGGGGTTACGATGAACCGGAAAGTCTCTCTTACGCAATCAGCTCAATCTGTCCCTTGAGTGCTGACGGGGAACAGTTCAGGAGGTCGTTCTCCGTGAATGTGCCCCGAGGTGGCACCAAATGGTAAGTCACGTCGATTGTTGATCCGACCGCCGGTTATGTGGCGAGCTCTCATCCTAAGTTCGCTCAATGCCGCGCCATATGATGGTAGTTTGTCTGTTACGACGGCGTCTGGCGAGAAGCCTTGTGACTTGAGCAGTTTCCGCATCAGCTTCAAGACTGCTCGCTTGTTTCGGCGCGATTGCACCAGCACGTCCAGGACCTCTCCCTCGCAATCAACGGCGCGCCGCAGGTATACGTTCTTGCCGTCGATCGAGACGAAGACTTCATCGAGATGCCAACGCGTATCAGCACGCGGGTGCGAGCGTCTGAGCTTTCTGGCATAGGCCAAGCCAAACTTAAACGACCAGCGGCGGACCGTTTCATACGAGACATCGATGCCGCGTTGGGACAACATATCCTCGACATCGCGCAGGCTCAGAGGAAAGCGAAAGTACAGCCAGACCGCCTGCTGGATCACAGCGGCCGGGAAGCGTTGGCGACGATAGGAAGAACTGCTCATCGGACGTTGATAGCATACGGCATCAACTGAGCAGGCGCGTTACCGTGACAAAACCATTCTGACTCTACTGGCGAAAGCGCTGCACCCAGGGCTCAATTAGTTGGTGGCAGAGTCGAGAATGCGGTGGGCCAACGCCACGGAGAGGCTCACGCTTGATGTCTACTCTTGGAGTGGCAGCGGATGCTCGAATGACCGACCACCAAGTCGCCCTTTGACCCACAGCAGATTCTACCGGTGCCCAACTGCGACGCCAGCGCGAGTTCCCCTTTAGCGCGCCCACGCCGCGAGGTGCTTCTTTAAAAACCCTGACGTCCTCATGTTGGCATCCTTGGCAGCCAGGTCGTCGGCGAAGGTTCGCACGCTTGGCGGGCGGAAGTCGAAACCGCGCCCAACACCAGGATAGATGATTAGCGTTACATCGAGCCCCTTCGCCTTCATCGCGCTGACCGCCGTCTCGATCGAGCGCCGCCGCTGGTACTGCTCGAACTCGCCGATGAAGATCATCGCCGGAACGGTCAGCGCTTCGGCCTCCGATGCGAACCGGTAAACCTGATCGGGCTCGGCGGCGTTAGGGTTCTGCCAGTGCGGGTAAGAGGAGACGTAACACGCGATCTGCTTCTCTTGCCCTCCGTGGGTTACCGCCGCCTTCAGCGTGTAGTAGCCGCCGCGGGTATGGCTCACGACGCAAGCCTTTGTCGAAGAGACATCCTCAAGGCCGAGCAAGTAGTCGAGTCCCGCCGCCACGTCAGTCTCGGTTTCCGGAAGATGCTCAATCGGCAGCGTATCAATGAAGCGAGCGGTGTAGACGTCGGGCGCCAGCACGACGAAACCGCGCGCCGCGATCCGCTTTGCAAGCCGCTTCACGAGATCGTCAAGCCCACGTCGCCCGTGCTGGAAAAGGACCGCCGGATGGCGCCCATCGTCAGCCGGCCTGTAGACGATGGCCGGCACCTCAGTCCCGTCCGCCGGACTGGCGTAGCTGACGGTGCGTTCGCGGACCTCGAAGTTCGCCGGCACGTCGAGCCACCCGTTGTCGTACCAGGCGTTAGACCACCAGAACTTTTGCGCCACTGGACGCCGGTTGACCGGCGCTTCGAGCGTACGGCCTGAGGCAGTGTCGGCGGCAGCCTTGTCATCCGTACCCAGGCTTTGTGCAGAGACCAATATAGGCGTGGCCATGACCGCGATGAATGCCAGCAACGCAACAACCCTCAGAACTCCATGCCATCCCGTTCCACCACTCAATGATTAAGGATCTGACGACCCTCCTCACGGTGCCAGCGTAAGGCGCGGGCAGCCATCGGAGCAAGAGTTTTGAGCTCTCTAGTGGCGCAAGGAGCCGGTGTTTTTGGGCTGCTGCCCGACGACTCTTGCCCAGAGTTGCCCGTTCGTTGTCCGGAAGTGTGCAGGTTTCTGTACCCTCGCCCGAACGCCCGCTTTTCCTTTAGGAACGGCCGTCAGCGATACGAAGCGGTGATCTGCGCCCACTGAAGTGGGGGAGGGGACCAGCGGGAACCGCGACGAGATACCCTCAAAACTGTCATCTAAGCCGCTCTGCAGCGAAACATCGAGGAGCGTCAAAAAAGTGAAGCTTGAGCCTGCGGTGGCGTTGAGATCGGAGCAGGCGATTAGCATCCTCGTTGACCTGTTGGACGGGCCACGCCGGTTCAATCCGCGCCCGCCTCGCTCCTCCCTGCAGGAAAGGCCGTGGTCTTGACCCTTAAAACTGGTCCAAGGTGAGTGCGAATTTTTGGGTACATTTCCGACGTGAGAGGAGTGTACCGATGCCGAAGAAGCGGTTTTCAGATGAGCAGATAGCGTTTGCCTTGAGGCAGGCGGAAGCTGGCACGACGGTTGGCGAGATTTGCCGAAGGACTGAAGCCCGGCGGCGTCGTTATGTAGCGGCTAAGCCGGGCCTCTTCTGTGCAAATGTGACGCCAGTGTGGAGGTCGTCCCTCGCACTTTTCGCTTCAGAGGCTTTGTCGCTGCTGCCGTCAGACACTCAATCGATGGGCTTTGGGTAATGGTGATGGTTCTGCCTTCTTAGTATTGGCTTCCAGGTTCCGCACCTTATTGTCCAGCGGGAAGACAGCACGATGCAAAGCTTGCACTGCCTGCCGAAGCTCTTCGATTTCACTCATGCAATAACCCTTAACTATTTAACCTAATCGGCAGAATTACGCGCCGGAAGCACAACCAGACCAACAACGGTACCGCAAGTAAACTAGCAGCGAGAATGAGCCGCACGTTTGCCTTATAATGCTCAAACCAACGCAGGCCGCACACAACCGGCACTGACATGGGTCAGAACCTCTCCCTTGCATCCGGCCCAATCCCGCTCTTCCCGATTCGCCTCAATATGTCTCGCGATTGATGACTTCGGACAGTCGGTTAGATCGCAAATTGCCTTCCCGGCCACCCCAGCAACTTGTAGTTAAATCCCTGAAGCCTTGGACGAATGAGAGACCAGAACACGGACCCTGCACCTATGAAATTGCTAGCTAAGTCCGCCTGTCAGCTTGCGCCGACCTACGATGCTATCGTTGTCGGCTCCGGATATGGCGGCGGGGTTGCTGCTTCCCGCCTCGCGCGCATGGGCTTCGGCGTCGCGGTCATAGAGCAAGGGCGAGCCTGGCGGCCAGGCGACTTTCCTACCACCATCAAGGCGCGGCTTAAGGCTATGTATGTCACTGGTATGATGCCGAATATCGGCGATCCGACAGGGCTCTGGCGCTTGACGGTGGGTGAGGGCCTATCGGTGTTTGCTGCGACCGGCCTCGGCGGCGGATCGCTGATTAATGCTGGCATAGCGCTGCGTCCCGACCTGAAGCGGTTGCGAAGGGCCGGTTGGCCCGAGGCGGTGCTCTGCGATGGGCGTCTTGACGAGGGCTTAAGGCGGGCCGAAAGAATGCTTGGACCGATGCCGGCACCAAACCCCGAGCGCTTTGCGAAATATGCCGCGATGGAACGTGCTGCCGCTTCAGCGGGCACTAAATTGCGACTGCCGTCAATGACAATTTCGCACAAGTCAGGTCGGAACACGGCAGGTGTGATGCAGCAAGCCTGCCTGCATTGCGGCGACTGTTGGTCGGGTTGCAATACAAGCGCTAAGACGACCGTCGCCATTACCTATATTGCCGATGCAGTCAATCACGGCGCGCAGGTTTTTTGTGAGACCCGTGTTACATCGATCGCTAAGGCCGGGGATGGCTGGGCGGTAGAGGTTGAGGATCTCTCAGGCAGCGGTGAGCTCCAGCAGGTCACAGCGAAAACGCTGGTGCTAGCGGCAGGGACGCTTGGGACGAACGAATTGCTGCTGCGGGCCCGACGTGACGGCTTGGCGCTATCGAAGCGTCTTGGAGAGAACTTTTCTGCGAACGGAGACGATCTAGTCTTCGCCAATAAGCTGGCCCAGCCCGCCAATGCGGTGGCGACCGGCCATCCCTCGCAAGCGCCACTCGGGATGCCGCCGGTGGGCCCGCACTCAATATCGATGATTGACCTCGGCGATGAGCTAGGCCCAGCTTGGATCCATGACGGGTCGATGCTGACGATGATGGCCCGGCTAGCCCCCTACAAAGAAGCTTTGAATTTATGCTTTGCCCGCGCCTGGCGGCTCCTAAAAGGCGGGATCTATGGCTATGAGCAGAGCCGAGATTTAATCCTCTATATTGTCGCTCATGATGATGCCAGCGGAAGGCTAAAACTGCATAAGGGGAGTGCCATTGTCGACTGGCCGAACTACAGCAAGAGTGCTGGGCTAGTTGCAACGCAAAAGAAAGCACAGGCGATGATCGAAGCCATGGGTGGAGTGTTCCAGTCCAATCCTTTTGTGATGCGGTCGTTCGGCGGCAACCGCATCATTGCTCATCCGCTGGGAGGATGCGGGATGGCGGAGCATGTCGACCAGGGGGTGGTAGCTCCGGACGGACGCGTCTTCGATCCGGTGAAGGGGCCGCGGGGTGTCTATGAGGGACTTTATGTGTGCGACGGGGCGGCAGTGCCATCGGCTGTCGGCGTTAGCCCGCTGTTGACGATCACGGCGCTGGCGGAACGAACGATGATACTTGCGTCAGAGCGGCTCAAGCGACCGCTGGATGTCAATGCCGTCTCATAGCGGCCGCGGAGTGATGTGCTAGTCTAGGCACTTAACTTGCCGTCAGACCTGCGCAAACGTTCAAGAGGTCATTTTGCCAGGCCGTGCACCTTGCCTTCGGCCATAAGGTTGCTGGTTGTGCGCGGTGATCAAGATACTGGCCCGTCTGCGGGGCGACCTTCGGGTTCGCCAAGAGGCGGGCGAGGCTGCGGCCGGAGGCTTGTGGCGTTGTGAAGCTCGGTAGCACCGGAACGGCGAGAGGCAAAAGTCGCTCCCAGCCAATGCGAGAGAAAAAGTCCAGGTTGCGAGCCAGCTGTGTAGCTGGAACAGCACCAGGATCATAGGCGAGGAAGCGGATATCTTCGTCCTGTGTGAGACGCGCCATTGCGAAGGTCCAAAGTAAGCAGCACAGCTTGGAGGTAGCGTAGCGATCCCGAGATGCTTGAGCAGGGCCGGCCGATTCATCGAGCTTGCCGCGTACCACAGACTCGGCGTTTGGAAAGATAGCGCCGCGATAGCCTAGTAGCTTGGTGAGGCGATCGGCGGGATTGTGCGATTGGCTAGCGGTCATTAGCACAATTGCGCCGGGGGCCAATGCCCTCCTGAGTTGGTCGACGAGCGCAACATGCCCGAGACAATTAGTGGCGAAGGTTTGCTCCACCCCGGCTTCGGTTAGCTGCAGTCTCTCTCCACCCAACATGCCGGCATTCAGCCCGAGCGCAGAGATCAGACGCGCGCCGCGCTTTTCGTGGACCGCGTTAGCGAAGGTGTGTACCGAGGCTAGGGAGCTGGTATCGAGGCGGAAGACAGTGAGCCGCTCGGTCGGCACCACAGCGCGCAACGCGTCCGCACGGTCGGGCGCGCGCGAACCGATGATGAGGTGCACGTTCTGTCGTTCAACAAGTGACCGGGCGGCCTCAATTCCAAGTCCGGAGGTCGCCCCGGTCATCACAATTAGCGAACTTTTGTCGTGTGTCACGCGTCTGAGACCTTGTGTGTTGCGCATGTTGGCATGTGCTTACCATAGCGAAATGAATACTGCACGAGCTGGCCGAGCCACCAAAATGCGCCATTGGCGAGTGCTGAACAGCTCAGTCGTGAGTTTCTGGCTGAAGCTAGAGCGGAGCCCACCGTTTCAAAAGCGCTCCGCAATCGTCGAAGAGCTAAGCGGTGGTGTCTTCCTATCCAAGTATCAAGTACTCATCGAATGCGATCCAGAGATCGCGCAGCGCGAGCCGAGACCAATCACCAGGGACCATTCGCCTAATGCCGCATGTCGGCTGCTAATCCGCCCTAACTTTCACCGCTAGCGCACGTCCGCTTATGATCAAAGCTGCTAAGGGGAGCATCTGACGAACTCAACTCATGTATGTTCCGCTATGCACCCGACAGCGGACATCCCAGCGAAGACGCTGCCCGTACATCACCAACGTCCGCAAAGTTCTGCCGGTTCAACCGATCGTCGCAACACACTCTGCAAACTTCTCTGCTGGTGAATGATAGGGTTCATCGCTTGACGCCGAGTGAAACGAGGGCGTTGTCGTAACGCCCTCAGAACAGATCTGCTGAAGCTGAACTGAAGAATGGTCTTATGATAGTTTTTTCTGGAAAGCCGCTGAGTGTGTTCAGCGCCGTAGCAGTTGCGACGTTAGCGTCGTGTGGGTAGTGTGGGTAGTGTGGGTAGTGTTTAAGTCTGCCGCTCGCCTGAAGACTGATAATTTATCGGGAGCTGTTTCAACAGCTTGCGTAACTAAAGACCGACCTTGTAAACGCTACCGGTACCGGCCCCGCCGATGTATGCCGTCTTGCCCGAAATTGTGATGGAAGAGCGGGCCCAGTTCTCGGTATCCGTAAAGTCCAACTTTCCGGTTGAGAACTTCATCCCCTGGGCCACCGTTTTGGTATCGCCACTGGCCAGCTCGATGGCCAGCAACTGACCTTTGCCCGCCTCGACCACATAAAGATGACCATTGGCAAGCGCCAGACCCTGCGGTGAGTCCAGCCCGTCTTTGACAACCTTGGGAGTGATGACTTTGTCGTTGGCCATGACCTGGACAATCCTGCCCCCCAGGTCTTCGCTCACGTAGAGATCGCCATTGTCATAGGCCAGACCGAATGGCTGTTTGAGGCCGTCAGCAAGCGTCGTGGCCTTGTTCGGCGCAGCCGGAGAAAATCGCTTGATTGCGCCGCCCAGCTCAGAAAACACGATGTCTTTGCCCAAAGCAATTGCATTCGTTGGCTTTTCGAACTTCTCGAAACTGGCGACCTCTGAATCCGTATTCGGATCCCAGATCTTGACGAAGTTCCCGGTCCAACTACTGGTAACCAGCTGCTGGCTGTACGGATTCACCGTCAGCATCCAACCCACATCCGTTGCCATGGTGACATCCCTGACGGCGCTGATCTCCTTTCCGGTTTTCGGATCCAATTTGCGGATCGCAAAGATGTCGACAACCACCAGGTTGGTTTTCCCCTTGTCCTCGATCAGTGCGACACCGCCCGACAGGCCAAGCCCGCCAGGAATCACGACGCGATAGGTATCCTTGCCAGTGATCTCATGCAAATAACCGTCGCCGGAACTGGTGTTGAAAAGTCGGTCGTCCGGCGAAAAAAAGAAGTTGTCTGTGGCTGGATGCGGCGTTTGCGCCACCAGCTCGAAGGAGCCATCTTTTCTGTTCACCTTGTGGATGGCACCGAGCTTGGTGTCCATGACGTGCAGTTCGCCCTTGCTGTTGAACTTCGCCGCAGACAGGATGGCGCCTTTCCCCTGGCCAACCATCAGGGTCGCCCCGGTTTCCGTATCAATCTGTAGCGCCTCGCCTGTCACCCAGGAGGATCCGTACAACTTACCGTCGGGACCGAACATCATGGCGTTGGACATTCGCTGCCCCTGATTGGCAACCACCCGTGGCTTGCGGTCGTCGTCTGGATATACCTCATACAGGTTTGCGTCGAGAAACAGACCGCTGGTGAATATCCTGCCCTCTTTTGAAATGGCAATGCCGTCATTCCCCGGCTTGACCTTTGCCGCGACACTTATCTTCCCGTCGGTACCAAGCACGCCCACTTCGCCCAGCACAATCCAGTTGAAAAACAAGCGCCCATCAGGGTGGAACGCGAGGTCGTCGGTACCTTTGGTTCCTTCGATCTTTTTCATGTCACCGGTTTCCGGATCGACAACAAACGAAGCATTCGACCAGACACTGCCCTGGTAAATTTTGCCGTCCGGTCCCCAAACGGCTCCATTGGCACCTCGCAACGGGCTGCCTTCGATTAGGACCTGCACGTTCTCACTCATCTTGTCCTCCGCATATGCGTCGGCAGCGTAAGATGCCGCGAATACAAGAAGACCTGTTGCCAGTATCGTCTGCCATTTGTTCATTGCAAAAATTTCCGATCTGAATATTTCATCTTTACCCCTTTCTGCGGCGTGTCGTTACTGACCTTGAAAAGCCCCTGCCATTGACGCATCGAGCGCATCGCGACGCAGCCGGCTGGCTTCGATCCATCCGTCCGTCTTGAACAGATCCTCATACACTTTGATCGAGGGATAACGCGTCATGACGAAGTGGTCCCATAGCTCTTCGGAAACGACCGGCAGCTCGCAATCAACGGACAGGACGATCTCGCCTCCCGCCTGTTTAATCAGCGGGGCGATCGCCTTGCCATACTTCTGGTAGTTTTCCTTGCCACCCCACTTCTTGAATCGCAGGAATTCGCCGATGATGACCTGACCCTTGGCGACTTGAAGGGAAATCTCTTTGTCGTGGATTTCTTGAATGGTGAGTGATGCCGGCAAAAGCTGTTCGCCGTCCACCAGAGAGTAAAGATGACGCTGGTATGTACCGGCCACACGATCCGGTATGGCAGCCTGATAAGCCGGACTTGCATTCGCGACCCCGTAGGCCGCACGGCGCCGGTAGAGGGGAGCGGCAATTTCGTCCCAGGAATCATCGAATCCGTAAGCCTCGTCAAGGTCGTGGATGGCACCGCCTGCAAACAGCTGCCAAGTGCCCTCCTTCCCTTGCTCAGCCTCAGCCACTTTGCCGTACTTCATGTAGGAGGTCGGATCGCGGTCAGGTCGCCAGCGAACAAAATTCAACAGAATGATCGGGCCCGGATCGGGCATCGTTTCGAGTTTGCCCAACACCGCAGCACTCACCTGCGTCTTTGCGAGGTGTTGCTGGAATGTTTTTGCAGGGCCTTTCGGGACGAGAAGTTTGGTTACATCTATGATCTGCATTTTCTCAACCCCTCATGAGTGGCGAACGGTGGGGTAGCAACTGCAATAGGGTTGGTGCGGGCGCAGATTTATCGAGCCTCGTCCCTATTGCGGGCGTGAGGGTGCAATCCTTAGAAACACCTCTATTTGAACCTTAGAAGTCCATACAAGGCGTTTTGATTTTGGGGTATTAGCACATCCTCTCAGAAAGCGTCCGGCGAGCCCCACCTTTCCGGGACAGGAAACGGCGGTTACGCTGCCCTGGCAGCGTAACGCCAAGGCAGCAGCTCGTCGATCCGATTGATCTTGTGGTCGGCAATGCGGCTAAGCACATCGGTGAGCCAAGCCTGCGGATCAACGCCGTTGAGCTTGGCTGTCTCAATTAGCGTGTAGGCACTAGCTGCCGATCTGCCGCCGTTGTCCGATCCCATGAACAAATAATTTTTCCGCCCGAGGGCTATGCTTCTCATGCCACGCTCAGCAGCATTGTTATCAATGCTGAGACGTCCATCGTCGAGATAGGATCGCAGTCGTTTGAGCCGCGTCAAGCCATAGCGGATGGCGCCAGCCAGAGCCGACTTGTCCGAAATCAGTGTGAGCTGCGAATGGAGCCAAGCTTCGAGATCATCGATGAGTGGTGCTGCATTTTCCTGCCTGACCGATCTGCGCCTGTCAGGTGGATCGCCACGAATGGAAGCTTCGATTTGGTATAGCGCCGCGATGCGTTCCAAAGCTTCTTTAGCAATACCCGAGCCCTGGGCAACATGGATGTCAAAGAACTTGCGGCGGATATGGGCGAGACAGGCAACTTCCTTGATACCGCCGCGCCGATAAAGATCCTCGAACCCAGCATAGCCGTCAGCATGTAGCCAACCCGTGAAGTCTTTGAGATGATCTCGTGGCCACTGGCCTCGTCGGTCCGGCGTGAACTTGTAAAACGCTGCTGGATGATGATCGCCAGCCCAATCCCGCTCGTCCCTGAGATAGACCCACAATCGTCCGGTCTTGGTCTTGCCGGTTCCCGGAGCCAATACCTTAACCGGCGTATCGTCAGCATGGATGGCAGCACCTGCCATGGCGTGACGACCAATGGCATCTGCTAAAGGTTCCAAAAGTGCCGCCGATTGTCTGATCCAATCAGCAAGAGTTAAGCGTTCGAGCTGCATGCCTTCACGCCCATAAATTTGAGACTGGCGATACAGCGGCAGGTGATCCGCGTATTTGCTGACCAGCACATGTGCCAACAGGCCCGGACCTGGCCGCCCCCGTTCAATCGGCATCGCCGGGGCTGCAACCTGATGAATGGTCTCACAGCAGCGGCATGACAGTTTGGGTCGTACCGTTCGGGTCACCTTGATGCGTCCGGGGACATACTCCAGCGTCTCTGACACGTCTTCGCCGAGATGACGTAACGCGCCACCACACTGCTCGCACGTCTCGCCAGGATGCAGCACGACATCTTCGCGCGGAAGATGTTCGGGCAACGGCTTGCGTGTCGGCTGGCCTTTGGCGTCGGCCTCAACGGATAGTGGCTCACAGTCATGCTGTTCCGCCGCTGCTTCCGCTTCGACAAGCGCCAACTCAAGCTGGTCGATGATCTTGTCCAACGCCTCGGACTTTGCACCGAACCGTTGCCGACGCAGATTGGCGAGTTGCAGTTTGAGTTTTTCAATCAAAAGATCACGCGCCAGAAGCTCTGCGGATTGTCTGGCGATTTCGGCATCACGCATGCTCAAAAGCTGTTGAAGTTCAGCTTCGTTCCGGTGCGTATGGCCAGCGTTGGTCGTCATGGCTGACACATACGTTATTCGGCGGACTTGATGAATCCACATTGTCAAAGAGCAAACAGGACTGTTGCTATCCTGCCTTCAAGGGGCGCCATGTTCGAACTGGTGCTCGCCAATCAATCCCCTCCAACAACATCGCCAGTTGCGCCGAGGTGATCGCAACCTTGCCTTTGATCGGCGACGGCCAGACAAATCGCCCGCGCTCTAACCTTTTGGAAAACAAGCAGGCACCCTGCGCATCCCACCAAATGATCTTCACCAGATCACCGCGACGGCGTCGAAAGACAAACAGATGGCCAGAGAATGGATCTTGTTCCAAGGCGTCCTGGGCCAGCATGCTGAGGCCGTTGAACCCTTTCCTCATGTCCGTGACGCCAGACGCCAGCCAAACCTTGGTGCTCGCCGGAACCGGGATCATCGCTTCGATCGCAGAGCGGCAACAACGCTCCTGATCAGCTCGTTGTCTATCTCCGGACCACACCGCACTCTCGTGCCGCAGGGCAGGTCGATCTCAATGGTGGGCGATGTCGGTGAATCGCTAGAGTTTGTTGTGACCTCAACCGGCACCAGCGCAACGCCGGGACCGAACTTCTTCATCCAATTCGAGACCCGTCGCGCATCGAGATCGTAACGCCGTGCAATCTGGGTGACCGTCATGCCCGGCTCGCTCGCCTCGGCCACGACACGCTTCTTGAACGTCTCACTCCAACGACGGCGCGAAGTTCTGGGTCTTGCTGCCATGAGGTTCCTGCCCGCTCAAATCCTGCGGACATTATCGACTTGTTCGGATAGCTTCGTAAGGCGGCCTGGGCCGTACGATTACGTTGCGACCGCATCTGTGACTTTGCTTTGCACGTTCCCGACGCCAAATTAGGTCGCAGCTGCAGAAGAAGCAGCGCCGAACGCGATCGTCGCTGCGCAGGTCCGCGAGCAGGGTTTCACGTGTGAAAACCCTGTCAGCGCAAAGCGTGATCCCGAGCAGTCAAAGCCCCATGAAACGGCCTGGCTGTTGCAGTGTAAAACGGAAAGGTATCGCGTGCGGCTCGTACCGAAGATGGCCGCGAAAGTTGAGCGGCTGGAAGACCGAGAGATAATTGAGAGCCGTTAGTATTTGGTAGCCAGCGCGATGCGCCGACACCGGCGACTGACGCGTCGATAACACTGCTGCAACGGCACACGAGTGTGTCTATGGCCTGCCCCTCTTACCTAACCCTGGTCATCCTCTTTGCTATTCCCTGAACTCAGGAGGTCAGGCAGCTTCGCGATACTAGAAGCAATCCTCCTGGCCTCATCTCTCGTTAGCCTGAGCTGGCCTGCAGCGGGTAATTCCCTGGGGTCTAGGCCATAGCAGTACGCAACAGCTTTCCCCTCAGCATCATCGACACGATAGCCGCCTGGGATCTCTTCCACCTTCCATGGCGCTGGCATCTTTCTGGGCTTGCTCATGGGTTGGAACGTAATGAGGGAGCGGCAATGCGCAAACAGGTGTGCCGCCAGCTTGCGGGGACAAACTTGCGGCCAATATATGCCGGTTACGGGGGGTGCTAACCGGCTGACCCGCGCTGGCATCGAGTAACGGGGGGCAATCTCGTGTGCACGGATGCCAATTTTAATGTCACGTGAAGCGGGTTGGATTGATGCCGATCAATCGTAATTTGATATCAACAAGCGGCGGCCAGATAGGGGCCGCGACAAAATGGTGCCGCCAGCACGCGGGTGCGAGCGTTTGAGTTTTCTGGCATAAGCCAAGCCAAACTTAAACGACCAGCGGCGGACCGTTTCATACGAGACATCGATGCCGCGTTAGGACAACATATCCTCGACATCGCGCAGGCTCAGAGGAAAGCGAAAGTACAGCCAGACCGCTTGCTGGATCACAGCGGCCGGGAAGCGATGGCGACGATAGGAAGAACTGCTCATCGGACGTTAATAGCATATGGTATCAACTGAGCAGTCGCGTTACCGTGACAACACCATGCAGACGCATGGAGCTCCAGCGTCACGCGACCACGCTTAGAACGACGTTGTCATCCTCAAAGAATATACTGACGAAAAATCGAAGTCGGTCGTGAATGCTGGGTCCAGGATGGCCTGGTAACTTAAGGTCGTGTCGACGTCCGGGAGCAGTGGAAAGCGATAAAAGGTTTCCCAGTTATACTCATCTCTCGTGTTCTCGAAAGCCGAATCAACCCAATTGAAGGCCGTGCCAATTGCATCGTTCTTGAACCGTCCGAATGGATCGTAATACAAGAGGTGCACCGCGGCTTGTTGATCATAAATTGCTGCTTTTTCGAAACTTCTCCCGTATCGCCCAATGAGAACCAAGCGGCCATCGTACGTCAATTCTTGCTCGGCCACGATTCCGAAACCCCATCCGGATTCGCCCGTGTTCGCGTTGATCGGCTGGCGATCCTTTGTCCCATCTGTATGCCAGAGCAAGAGCTTGGAAAAGCTAGCCTTTTTCGTTAGCGGAGCAATCTTCACGCCGAGCTCCACGCCCTTATAGAATTGGCCCGCGCCCACATCACCCCAGTTAAAGCGATCGCCGTTCGAGTCCGCCACTCCCCCGCCGATGTAAACGCGATCGTTGATGTACCAGGCACCAGCGGCTCCGAGGCCAGAATCTGCAAATCCAGAAACGAACATGCCCGTCCCAGCATTTGGCAGGAATGTCGCGTTGGGACTGATATGACGATTGGACAGAAACAGAGCATCGGTTGTAATTTTGCCGAGTCTAAACACCCAACCGGCTTCTTCGCCGCCTTGATGGTAGAAGAGATTGCGCAAAATAAATGACGGGTCATAGGCTGAGAACGTGTTTGCGGTTCCGCCTGCAGTCGCGACGTTGCTGAAACCAAGATCCTGCGGGCCGACCGTATTGTAATCCCAACGACCTTCGACGCCGAACATCAGCTCGCCCTTCGTCGGCTGACCCCGGCGAAACAGTTCCCAGCTACCCGTAAAATCGAAATCCGTGGCAGTTCCGGAGTCAGCAGTCCCGGGCAACACGTCCGATGCACCTTGGAAAAGATGATGGAAAGCCAGCCCGAGCTTCATACCGGCCCTGCGGTACAAGGAGTCGTTGAAATCCTTAAATCGATCACGAAACGGCTGCAGCGGCGAAAACGGAATTAATCCGTCTTTTTGCGTCGCACGAATCTGAATATCTTTAAGTATATTTTTCGGATCTTGACGAGAAGCACCGAAACCACTCAATTTCCTGCGGGGTGACGGCTACGGTCTCACCCGAGGCCTCCTGAGACACAGCCTCACCACAGAATTGAAAAGCGAGCAAACAGACGAATAAAAATTTTATCGCTTTTGTCATTCTCGCTCTCTGCGGCTTTCGTTGATTCGAGTCCTGCTAAAATTATATAAAACTGCGCAACGGAAGAACGTTTTATCGCCTCCCCTAGACGATTAACTCGCTGGCGTAACCAATATATCACCTACCCTCAAGAGCCCCTCCTGCTTCTGGGCCGGTGTATTCCCCAAACCCGCTCATCCGGAAACTGAAAAGCGTCCAGCGGGCACCATAAGCGCGTTTGGCAAATCGGGAAGATAGTGCTTGAAATTGCAGGCATGCGAATGGCCGCCCGTGGTCGCCCGCTCTCAATTCGGGCGCTTCTTTTTCTGCCACGGCCAGTGGCCATACATTTCCAGCGCCATCGACCAACCAAGCGCCGTACGAATAGCAATCATCAAGGCGAGCAGGCCCGTGTTTTCGAGAGTCCGATCGAAGGTAATGGTTTTAATGATCGTAGCGGCAACAAGAATTTCCAACCCGATCAGGACGGTTCTTCCGATTGCCTGGCGATAACCCTCAATCGCTTCCTTTGCGCCCTTGCGACCGATTTCCAGAATGCAACGCGCTGTTGCGATCACAAACCCAAGGATCAGTGCAAATGCGCCGGTGGCCTCCAGGGTCTGCGTCAGGAAACGCAGTTCGTCTGTCACCGCCTCAAGCATGCCTCAGCCGTCTCCAGCCGCTTGCCAGGGCCAGCGGCCCTCGACCTCAAGGCAGAGCGTCCAGCTAACGATTGTCCGGATAACCACGAGGCACGCCAGGAGCACCAGCGATGCGAATGTCGGTTTGGCTGTTATCGTCTCGATGACGTCGGCGACAACCAGAAATCTCGAGCCCCAGCATCGTGGCTTGCCCCAACTGGATCTTGAATTGTGCGAAGTCCCGCGCTGGCCCAAGTTGGAAGAACTGGGACGCATAGCGGCCTGCCGCCAGTAGGAAACCGCCAAGGATCACCACCACGCCCGCCAGGCTGATCACCGAACCGGCGTGATCGAGATATTCCAGGGTCTGTTCGATCATTGGCAGTCCGCTCATTCAGCTCGCGCCGTGACGGGTCCGGCCTTCTACGGGCCGTTTTTTTTACCGCCCGATGGTCAAAGAGTTGAAGTTACTCACCATCCGGCCATCGCAAAGGCTTGACCGTGAAAGGTGGGCGCGGCTCGTGCCGCCGTGTCAACCCGTTTTGACGCAATCGCCAGTAGAAGGGGTCGAAGCGATCGCCACCGAAAAAGGGCTCTCCGTTGAACACCATCAGCGGTACGCCGCCGTGGCCGGCTTGTGCCTGGAACTTCGCGTTTTCCTGCCAGTATACGTCGATCTCTTCCGGCTTCTCCTGGATGTACTTGATCGCCTTATCGTAATCGAGACCATCGATCCGATTGAACCGCTCCTCGACATGGTTGGGCCAATGCTCGGCGTGGTTACCCCAAATTAGCGAGGAAACCTGGTTGATATAGTCGAGCCCCTTGCCGTGCTTCTGGCAGTAGCAGGCCAGTCGAGTGATCCAAACGATATAGGGCTGTTTTTCCGGCGGATGCACATATTGATACCCTTCAGTGAACGGCGGGTGGAGCGTCTGCCAGATTGGATCAGGCGATGCCCATTTGAACGGCACACCCTGATACTGGCCCATGCGAACCGCATCCCACGGGTGTCGGGAACCTTGTACCAAATGCCAAACGCGCCTCCGGCCTTTCCACTTCCGCCCTTTGTCGAGCGCACCGCGATCGGCAACACCGGACGGATCGTGATGTCTACGTTGTAGTTTGAGTTGAGCCAGACCAGCCTCTGGAGAACGAGATAGCTATATGGGCTGCGCATGGACCAACACACATCTGCCTTAAGCGGATTTTCCTCCGTGACCGGTGTCGGATCAATGGTCGGACGCGGCGGCGCCAAAAGCTCCTTTGGCGGATGCAGCCCGTCCCAAAAATGTGCCCGTAAAAAATTATCGTCCGGCGGCGGCGGATCGTTCGTGTCTGGAACAGGTGGCATAGCTGGAACTATCGGATCGTTCCATTCGGCATCTGGGCTAGTGTGACTATCAACGAATTTGGCGTCGATCTTCTTCATGGTGCGCTACTCTAACTCTTGAAGTTCTGCCGGTAGGTATTTTGAGGGGTCATCTGCAAATCTTGTTACTAAAGCGGTCTATTTTCGTCATAGTCACTGTCTTCTAATAGTTGTTTGCAAAGCAATTACCTGACGGGCCAACTGCATGGTTCGCAGAATGTTGTTCCGAGTCTCACACCAGACATCACTCCGGCCTCACGACATTGGTTCCCCTTTTGCGTTTGTCATCCAGACAGGCTGACTGGCGCCCTGCATGTACAGCATCGGTTGGTCCCAAGAACTGCGGCGTCGCAGACATCTCGACCTGCGAGGCGGGCCGAGTGTATTCACCAAAGGCAGTCATGCCGGAGACGAGATTGGGCTTCATGATCTGATGCTCCTCGCCCAGCGTCTCAAGGACTTCGATCTCGCGCTTGTCGTTGAAGCCGAGGCTGATCATGTACTGCACGCATTGCGAAAGGCTAACCCGGACGGAGTAGCTGCCGCCTTCCTTGGCGCGGCGCAGAAGCGCGGCCTTGGCCCCGATCGCGCCGAGATAGCCAGTCATGATATCGCAGACCACGTTGACCTGCTGCGGCAGCAACGGCTGATCCGGGGTCCCTTCCGCGGTGTAGAGGCCGCAGATGCCGCCGGCGTTTAAGTCGTAACCCGGCCAGTTGGTCCACGGCCCCTCGTGGGTGTTCAGCTTGACGCTAACATAGATCACGCCGGGGTTGCGTTCGGCCAGCGCCTGCGCCGAATAGCCCTCGCTGTCTGCCAGACCGGGGCGCAGGTTCTCGACAAAGATGTCGCCTTCCTCGATCAGCTTGTAGACGTGCTTGCGGTTCTCCGGTTCACGGGCATCCAGATAGGCCTGCCGCTGGCCGGCGTGAGCGGTAAAGAAGAAGTTCCCGAATTCGACCCAGTCGGGCATGTCGAGATTCATGCACTCGGCCCCCTGCATCGCCAGAGTCCGGCTGACGCTGGGCCCGGCAACCGCATGCACGAAGGACAGAACCTTCAGCCCCGACAACGGACGTTCGCCCTGCGGCAAGGGAATCGGATCGCTGTCGGCGATTTTCTCAATGTGAATGAGCGGAGTTTCGGCGTGAATCCGACCCTGTTCGGTTGCAGCCCATTCCTCTTTGGTGCGGATGATGTGCAGCGGGATCTGCACAGCCTCGGCGGCTTCTTCCAGTTCCAGGATTTGCGGCGGGCCATCGCAGCGCGCACCTGTTCGATATCAGGACCGCAGCGCAAGAGGTTCATGGCCTTGCGTTGCTGGCTCGGATAGGGGGACAACACCATCCACCGGCCGTCGCGGGCGCGCGCAATACTCGGACCCAAAACAAAAACGTTCGCGTTCCAAGCCTTCGAGACGCCGCTTATCGTTGTGTAAGAAAGCGCATCCTTCTGCCAGGGGCTCTGTTCGATCCAGGCCTTGCGAAGGTCGACGTGAATGTCCTGGCTTTCACCTGTCCGCTCTTTCCAGATCGCGGCATCTGCAACCGCATTCGCGGCGAGCACACAGGCCGGCGCCGCGCCAGCCTTTATCACAGTCTTCCTAACCGGCTCCTTTCCTGCAAAGGTGACCTTGCCGCCGCTGTCTCCGATTGTGAGCCCAGCATCTCGCAAAATGTTGTCCGTGACTTTGCGCAGATCGTCGTGATTCTCGACGGGCTGATTGGTAATCATCTGAAATACTCTTCCGCCATTGTTGCTGCATCATCGCTCCGACCATAAGGCTTCTCAGCGAGCCATATGGTCAGGTCACACCCTTCGCCCGACTATCAGCCACCAGTACCGCGACCGATTTTGCCGCTAGCATCCGAACTGACCTACGATCCGCTCCGGTCAGCCCCGATGCTGCCTCTAACTTAGAAGCTGCCATAGTGATTAAGGACAGGCCGGCCGCTCCTTAGCCGACTTCGACGGTTCCATCTTCGCTGATCTTGATCGGATCTCCAGTCTTGACGGCCTCCATGAACTCGTCGCCCAGCAAGTCGATGGTAATGACCTTACGGTCGTTCCAGACGTCGTCCATGATCAGGCCGCCAGCGGCAATGCTATCGATGTGGTCCGAGAACAGCATCGCCTTAAACCCGACACCGAGCAGATTTATGCCCATGATCGCGCCAGCGCCCATGGTCGATCCGACCGTCTGAGGCGTACACATGATCGCCCCGCTCAGATCCTTCTTATAGAGCTCCGCATTGTTGGCGTCCGTGCAGGGCGCGTCCTTGGTGTTCCCTGCAAACATGTTGGTGAAATACGATGCGGTCGTATTGAACGGCTGCTTCGATACGAGCGCCTCACCTTCTAGGTTCCCCGGGACAATCGGGCGTCCCTTAAACGTCTTGGCCATTTCTCAGTCTCCAATCAGATCGCTGTGTCTGGGCGATCGGATTACGGAGCCCGATGCCGCTTGATGTTCCTTCAAGCTTAGACCTTTCCGGTCACCGCGATATCCACGAGCTTCTTGTCGGGGAAATACCGGATGGGCGAGTAGTTCCGGTTCTTGGCGGAGTTTGTGACCGCCCGCACCCGCTGAGAGAAGCCCTTCATACCGGAGTAGGAGACGCCGCACATGTTGGTGACGTGGATCCCGGCGCCGAGCGCCCGGCTCGCCAGCTCGGGCTCCTCCAGCAGCGCGCGCGTTCGCGTCACGGTCGGCGCGAAGATGTAGGCGGGGATCGCCAACTTCTCCTGCCCGGCCGCATCGAGGGCGTCGACGAACATTTTCGCCCAGCGCGTGGTCTCCTCGTAGTTGCAGTGCGGGCAGCCGATGAAGACGGCGGTCGGGTCGCCGTCCGGGTCGTCCCAGAGGTTCTCGAACGTGTCGAGGATCGCCTGCTGCTCCTTATCGTCGAAGACGTACGTCTGGAAGTTCTCCGCCAGCATGTCCCGGCCCTTTTCCTTGGGCTCGGGCGTCACGCCCTCGACGTGGTAGCAGCCGACGGCGCCGGCGGCGGCGGTGGCGCTGCCCATGTACTTCAGCTTGTGCCAGTTGTCGTTGGTGACCTCGCCGCCGAAGTACTTGTCGACGCCCGCTATGTAAGGGACGTCCTCGACGCACTTCCGGCCGATCGCCGTGCCGAGCACGCCCCAGTCGGGCTCCTCGCTCGTCTTCACATCGATCAGCCACTTCGCCTTGCGGCCCTCGTCGGTCATCAGGCCGAAAACCGGCGCCTTGCCGAGCATGGCGCAGAGCATCTCCATCCCCGCGCCGTAGCGGTTGGTTCGGATGCCGAGGACCGAATTGCCGTAGTTCACCGCCGAGGACTCGCACCAGGCCACCGGCGTGCCCGGCTTCGGCGCATTGCCGACGTCGTCGATGTAGCAGGCGCAGGAGCGGAAGTTCAGGTCCGGCGCGCCGAGCTGCGAGTGGACCGCGTCCAGTCGCATCTGCAGGGGATAGCCCTCGGCGATCAGCTGCATCTCGGTCGGGTTGTTCTGGACGTTGTAGACGTCGTAGGGGCGCGGGTTGACCGTGTAGGGCGCGTAGGCCTTGAGACCCGCCGCGGCGCACTGCTCAAGCATGACGATCAGGGACTCGAGATAGGGCGCGCCGATGTAGAGGTTGGAGTGCGGCGCGCCGCCCAGATCGACCAGCTTTGTCGCCCCGAAGGTCTCGCCGAACCTGACGAGGATCTTCATCAACTTGGCCTTTTCGGGACCCTCCTTGCCGTCGAGAATGGCCTGCTCCTCATCCGTCAGTTCCATCTTCGAAGATGCGCTGTCGGCCGTTGCGTTGGCCCTGGAAGCTCCAGTGAACGTCGCCGTCTGGCCGTTTGGCTTACCGTCAGGACCGAGGCCATCCATATCTGACGTCAGCATGTGTTCAGCAAAATCTGGGACCTCGCCACTGCCCGATGTTGCCGATGACGCTTTCCCGGCTGCCTCGACAACATGGGTGTTCCCGGACTGCGGTGCCGCTGTTTTGGGCGGCGCAGCATTAGCACTCATCGTCACTGTTGAGACCGCTATTGGTGCAAGCGCGGCCGCGGGTATCGCTTTGATGAAATCTCTGCGTTTCATAAAATCTCCCTAGTGTGCAATTCCTAGAGCTGTGTTGGATTCAGCCCCAAACATTACTTTTTGTTGCTAATCGGTGTTGAGCAGGCACCTGAACAATCAAGAGTATAGCGTGCTATTGTTGGGTGTGCTTTGTCTATGCAAAGTCGGCATAAACTTATGTTGTTGGTTGGCGATGGATATACTTCGGTCAAAGGATTTTGATGAATTTGTCGACTCCGTTCGAGATGTCGATAGTAGAATGCTTTTGCGCAATGTGCAGCGGAGAATCTGGAGCAACGCGTACCTTGATCTTAATGGGCTCCACCTCCAGGTCGGCAAGCTGGGTAGTGGTAACATCGCTGAGGGACAATCCTTCAATAGCGGCTATATGATCTATCTGCCGCTGACAGATCGCACGCTTTACACGGCGAACGCTTGCACCTTGGGCATAGATTCTTTCGCTATCTTAGAGCCCGGTTGCGAGTTCTCCATTTGCACTGAGGATGAGCACGATTGGTGTACTGCTTTCGTGCCAACTCATCGCGTCGCCTCTTTCCTATCCTCATCGTATATCGATCAAAAGAGATGCCGGGTCACACCCGCGATGCCGGAATACGCAGGGCGATTTAATGGACTCGTACATAGCGCGCTTGCTGCTGCTGCAATACATCCCGAGCTAGCAACCTCACCAGCTGCGGCAACCCTAGCAGTGGAAATTTTGGAACTTTCCGGTGCGATCCTCTCTGCGCCTATGCCCGTTGAAAAGCGCAATGTAGGAGGAAGGCCGCGCATCTCGCGAGATGAACTTATCCGTCGGGCAAAACAAATTATCGACAGCAGTTCAGGCGGCCACCATCAGACAGGCGACTTGGCTACAAAACTTGGCGTGTCAGAACGTATGCTGCGCAACGCATTTCGTGAATACTATGGTGTTGGTCCATATCGCTACATGCAGCTAAGGCAGCTTCAGCGGATCCGTAGTCAGCTGCGCCTAGCCGAAGCCGAAGAGGTTCGGGTCAGCGATGTTCTGGTTCAAAATGGCGTATGGGAGTTTGGTCGCTTTGCATCGCATTACCGTCGACACTTTGGCGAACTACCCTCGGATACACTGAGAACAAAAGCCCGGTGACAATAGGCTGCGGTCCTCTGTTCGAAACCATTGACACCCCGGGTCAATCGAAGCAAACCGCGCCGGAGCACGTAAGCTTGTTTTGCAGATAGAAATCAGCCTAGTCCAAGTGTCGGTGTCGTGGACACCACCGACATTGGCCACGCCGTCGAAACACGAACGGATGGCCTGAGAATGGATCTTGCCCCAGAGCGTCCTGCGACAGGATGCAAAGTCCGTTGAAGCCCTTCCGCGCTCGTTGTCACATTGACTTCAGATTGAGCGGAATTTGCCGATAACCGCAAATACTGAGGCATGGATTTTCAACGACTTCGCCTGCTGGTCGATTGCTAAAATTAGGCTGATTGCACTTAATGTGACAACGCCCAGAACCGGTGGTTTTGAGGGGTGGAATTCCCGCAGAGTCACGCGAAATTCCCGCAAAACCAGCGGCATGTTCCAGACGAAAATCTCCAAGTCATTGAAAAACAATGGCTGGGGAACCTGGATTCGAACCAGGACTAACGGAGTCAGAGTCCGTGGGTCTACCGTTAACCTATTCCCCAATGCGACGGCATTCATCCGCACGCAACGTCCCTGCGCGCCTCCCCGTGCGGGCAGCGCTGTATGAAAAGGTGTCTATCAAGAAGCGTACGCTGAAGCAAGCGGACACGTTATCCCCCGGCAGCTCAGCAAAAGACATCTGAAAGCCGCCGACGCCCTATTGATTTAGCCGACTTTGGCGGCATTGCAATAACCTCGCCTATTCGCAACTGCGAGACAGACGGGCAATTCGCTTTACGCCACTGATCGAACTGTTACAGTGTCAGCAAGATAATTCCAGACGCATGCCTGATGAACCGGCCGCTCTAACGGCGACTAAGTCCAGTCGTAGAGGGGTTTGCGCCAGGCGCTGGAGAGGTGGGCGGTGGGCGAATTCCGGGATCTTTCAGACAACCATAGCCTTGGCGAACCGCCTTCGTCTGACGACGAAGCAGGCGGAGCTGAGAACCGCGATCGAAACGGGAAGGCGTCGAGAGAGGTGCGCGGTCCGCGCAGTGGCGATGCCAAACGATCGGCGATGCCAACTGACCAAGCCAAGACAAACAATACCGGAAACGGCGACGTGCCGGAGAACCCCATTTACGGCGCGCTCGATCTTGGCACGAACAACTGCCGGTTGCTGTTGGCCCGGCCTACGCGACGCGGGTTTCGGGTTATTGATGCTTTTTCACGGATCATCCGGCTCGGCGAAGGTGTCGCGCAGTCGGGGCGGCTTTCCGATGCGGCCATGAGACGGACCACGGATGCTTTGCGCGTTTGCGCGGGTAAGCTTGAGCGCAATGACGTGCACCGTGCGCGGCTGGTGGCCACGGAAGCCTGTCGCATCGCCGAAAACGGAGAAGAGTTCCTCGACCGGGTGCAAAACCGCTTGGGGCTCGACATCGAGATCCTCAGCACAGAGCTGGAAGCCAAGCTGGCCGTCTCGGGTTGTGCCTCGCTCATCGATAGCCATTGCGATTATGTCCTGGTCTTCGATATCGGCGGTGGATCGTCAGAACTGATCTGGCTCGATCTCAACAAGCTCACCAAGGGGAGGGGCCGCACGCTCGACCGACTGGAAGCGCAAAGCTGTATGACTTCTTGGACGTCTCTCCCGGTCGGTGTGGTGACCCTAGCAGAACACTTCGGCGGCAAGTTCGTCACCGAAGGCTTGTTTGAAGCGATGGTCGATCACGTCCTGGAGCTGTTGGTGCCGTTTGAGAAAGAAAATAGGATGCGGGAACGCATGGCTTCTCGCTCGACACATTTTCTTGGTACATCGGGCACGGTTACGACGGTTGCTGGAATCCAGCTTGGGTTACCGCGTTATGACCGAAACCGAGTAGATGGCTGTTGGCTTTCGGTGGCCGATGCTCAAGCGGTGACCTACGAATTGGTCGGTCAGAGCTACGAAGAGCGTATTGCTCAGCCCTGTATAGGGCGCGATCGTGCGGACCTGGTCCTCGCCGGCTGCGCCATTCTCGAGGCGCTTATCCGCATGTGGCCTTGCGAGCGGATGCGGGTGGCAGACCGTGGCCTGCGCGAAGGCATCTTGGCCACGTTGATGCTGGAGGACGGTGTGTACCGTTCGCGGCGGCGGAGTGGACGGCGCCGTCAGCGCTAGGTTTTGGTTTTCACCTGCGGTGCTGTGACGCTTTTAGGTTTTCTCGCCAGCGCGGCTTTTGCTGTCGGTTTCGTTGCTAGCGTCTGACGGTGAACAAGCTTTCTGGGAAGCCGCATCTGAGTTCTTGCGCCAAGTCTCGATTTCGAGTGCGTTTCGGCTGGAGCACCGCCGGGATTGAATTCTTTACATTGCTGACTTTGCTTCTCGGTCCTGGATTTGCGAAGCGGAACGAGTTCGGACTTTGGCCGCTTGGCGGCAATGTCCCAATACCGGCGCACGCGTTTTCTGAGACCTGAGGGGCTATCGGCATAGAGCACGGTGCCGTCGTGGAGGGCTTGGCGTCGCAAATCGGCCTGGCGCATTTCGATCAG
This sequence comes from uncultured Alphaproteobacteria bacterium, assembly GCA_963753045.1. Classification (GTDB taxonomy): domain Bacteria; phylum Pseudomonadota; class Alphaproteobacteria; order Rhizobiales; family Hyphomicrobiaceae; genus Filomicrobium. Next base: position 653,675 of record CAVWAT010000006.1, on the reverse strand, counting down.
TCCGGTCACAGCGGCCATACCCTTGCTACCGAGAACCTGCCTCGCAGAACCCAGGACATAAGCGTACAACACGGCTAGGTCGTGATCCTGGCCCAGAACATCAGAAAGGCGACGGGCCAATGCAATTCTGGTTTCAAAGAACTCCGGCCATGCCGCGCTCAGAAGTGAAAGCTGCCGCCAGTGTGCCTGCACGCACTTGCGCCATTCGTGGGACGCGTCCTCATCGTAGGCAGCCTGCATTGCCGCCAACGCTTTACGGCCCTTTCGGTAGCTCCGTTCAAATCCCGGCGCGACAACATCGAAGTTCGTTGCCTCAAGACGTAACCGCTTCAGATGCTCACTGACATCTTTGAGCGCAGTCGCTATGCGAGCGGACGTTGGGGCTTGGTCTCCAGAATTCTTTCCTGCCCGCGCTTGGGTGACTTGCGTACGCAGCAAGTCGAGGGCGCTACGCTCCGCCGAGCTGGCCTCGGTCCGAAGCAAGGCGATCGTCTCAAGCATCACTTGGGTGTCGCGAGAGGCGGACAAAGCGCGGGCGATATCGCGAAGACGGGCATTCTCTTTCTTGAAGTCCCGGGAGGCCAGAGCCGGACGAACGAGCCGCAAGAGCGACCGCAATCTCTTGAGGCACTTGCGTGTCTCATGAACGGCCACCGCGTTATCAGCCTGCTCCCACTCGATCAGCGCGCGGGCGACCTGTTCGGCAACGATGCGACGGAAACCGGTCCTGAAGTCTTCTTTCTTCTTGAAGCGGAATCCCGTTCCCTGTGGTCCGTACTGAGCCACCAGTCGAGCCTCGAATCTGAGTTGTCTATGCCGGGGATGCCTGAGAAGGCTCACCATACAAGGATACATGGGTATTCGAAGGCGTCATTAAACTGTACTATTGGAGTTAATTAAAGAGTTGGCCATCCTAAATCGCGGTCGGCGGGCCACGACATCACTGGCGTAAGAGCGCCAGCCATTCGCGGACCCGCATTTCCGGCTCGGGATGGGTGAGGAAATCCGTGATCACTGAAACGGCATCGGCCCCGGCAGCGAGGACGTCAGGTGCGCGTGCGGGAGTTATGCCGCCAATGGCAACAAGCTGCAGGCAACCCACTCGGTGCTTCCATTGCGCCACGCGGTCCAAACCCTGCGGCGCCCATTTCATTTTCTTGAGCTTGGTTTCAAAGACCGGCCCCAGGGCCACGTAATCGGGTTCGGCTGCAAGCGCGATTTCAAGCTCGTCCGGGTCGTGGCTTGATATGCCCAGCTTGAGACCGGCTCCCTTGATCGCTGACAGATCGGCGTCGGTCAGGTCCTCTTGGCCTAGGTGGATATAGTCGGCACCGATATCGATCGCCTGAACCCAGTAATCATTGATGATGAGCTGACAATCGTATTCGTGCGCGATTTCGATGCTGGCGGAAATCTGTTTGCGCACCTCCGTCTCGGATGCGTCTTTTAGGCGGAGCTGAATGGTTTGCACACCAAGTGGAACGATACGTGCGAGCCATTCGAGGTTCGGCACGATTGGGTAGAAGACGTCGAGGCCGGTGCCTTCCCTCATGTCTTTGATGATGCCCCCAGATTAAAGAATGGTGTGCCGGCGACAGGCGTTGAAGGGGCCGCCATGTCGCGTGTTTCCATCAGTCCGCTGCGACGGGACATGTGACCTGCGTCGATGGCCATGGCAAAGGCAGTCGCCATCTGAACCGGATCGGCGGCCTTGGCGACCGCCGTGTTCAGAAGCACGGCGTCGTAGCCCATTTCCATCGCCTGGGAAGCATGTGACGGCGCGCCGATCCCGGCATCGACAACCAGCGGTATGTCGGGAAAATAGTTGCGCATGGTTTTGAGCGCATAGGGATTCGCCAAGCCTCGTCCGGTTCCGATTGGGGCGCCCCAAGGCATCAGCACGCGGCATCCGGCGGCAACGAGGCGCTCGGCGGCGCCAAGATCTTCGGTGGTGTAGGGGAAGACTTTGAAGCCGTCCTTGTTGAGAATCTCGGCGGCCTCGACCAGCCCGAACAAGTCTGGCTGCAACGTGTCGTCGTTGGCGATGACCTCAAGCTTGATCCACGGTGAGCCAAAAAGCTCGCGCGCCATTTGCGCCGTCGTCACGGCCTCCTTGGCCGAGCGGCAACCCGCCGTGTTGGGCAGCACGTGCACACCGAGGCTGTTGATCAACTCCAGGAAACGTTCGCCAACTTTGCCGCGTGCGGATTCGCGCCGCAGCGATACGGTGACGATCTGGCAACCGCTCGCCTTCACTGCATCCGCCATAACCTGTGGCGAAGGGTAAAGCGCGGTGCCGAGCAGCATGCGTGAGGATACGGTCTCACCGTAAAACTCGAGGTCGTCCTGGGTATCGGGGGGAACTTTGGCGATGAGGTTCATGGTCGTTTTATTGCTGTTGCTGTCAATGCTGATTTAACCACCCTGACGGGCGGACACGATCTCGATGCGATCTCCGGCGGCAAGTTTACAGCGCGCGCGTGCGGCGGCTGGGATGAAGTCTCCGTTGACGGCCGTCGCGACGCGGATCTTTGAGAAGTCTAACAATGCCAATAGCTCCTCCAACGTCGGCGCGTGCGTCCAGCACTGCTCGCCATTGACATTGATTTGAATCCGCTCCGGCGCCGAGTTGCTGATCCCGGTGCTTGGCAATCAGGCCTCCTTTAGTCAGAAGATTGCTGTCTTAGGTTGGTATGCCAGAGAATATAGGCCGCGTACCGGGTGGCATTAAAGGGCAGAATCGCGCGTCGGAGGGAAAGTTGCCCATTTTTATCATATCTCGGAACCAGCAGCACTTGAACTGCGTTCACAACTCCCCGCATCGATGATGTGAGCTTAGTTCATAGCGATCTGAAAAGGTGAAGACCTAATAGCGGGTTTAGCTCAGCTGAGCGAAAAATCGATCGGCTTGCGTGCTTTGCAATCGCCGCCGAACTCGCCTTCGTCGCTTGAAACAGGAATAGCCACACTGTGAACAACGTTCGTGAATAGCTCGATTGTGCTGCAGGGCCGTGAATCTTGTTCGCTTTCGATTTTGTAGCACCGCCACTGATCCGGGAATCCGGAGAAACTCGGAGAGGCACGCCAGCCATGGCCTCGGCAACGAAATCGAAGAAGTGGACGGATGAAAAACCCGCTTGCCCATGTGCGTCCGACGAGAGCATCGTCCCCGGCGAACCAAACGCCAGAGCGCGGGAACGCGTTGAAGGTGTCAGCCTTGGATGTGAACTGTCTTAAGGAAGACCCGCCATTCGTCATCCTCAAACCTGCCGCATACTCAGCGCCGCATATGACCGCGCGCCCTCCCGAGGACACCGCTGATGTTCAAAGACCTGATGACATCCCGCCGCTTCGCACCGCTGTTTTGGTGTCAGTTCCTGTCGGCGCTCAACGACAACTTCATCAAGACCGCGCTTGTCTTCCTCGTGCTGTTCCGAATCGGCGCGGAGCACGGTGCTTCGCTGGTAACGCTGGCGGCAGCGACGCTGGTCATACCTTTCTTCTTCTTGTCCGCGCTTGGCGGCGAACTGGCCGACAAATACGACAAAGCGAAAGTTGTTGTATGGATCAAGCTTGCCGAGATCCCGATCGCGGCTTTGGCGGCGACCGGCTTCATTCTTAGCGCGTCAAGTGATCCTCAATTGAATGAGTGGGCGGTTCCCGTCCTATTTTCCGCGTTGTTTGGCTTCGGCTCAATGGCGGCGCTGTTTGGCCCAACCAAGTACGGTATTCTTCCCGACCATCTCGAAGTGCGCGAGCTGTCGGCCGCGAATGCTCTGGTTGAGGGCGCAACGTTCCTAGCCATTCTTGTCGGCACGATCGCCGGCGGCATCGCCATGACCGGTGATGGCTCGGCGGCGTTGATCCCGCCATGGGCTGTCGCGGTAACCATGGTCTTGTTCGCCGCACTCGGCTTGTGGTCGGCGAGCCTGATCAAACCGACCGGCGAAGCAGTGCCGGACCTCATGATCACGAAGAACCCGCTCGTCTCGACATTCCGCCTACTTGGCGAATTGCGCGAAGATCGGCGGTTGTGGATCGGCGGTCTCATCACCGGTTGGTTCTGGCTTGCAGGAATTGTCTCGCTGTCGCTGCTGCCGACGCTGATCAAGGAAACACTCGGTGGCACCGAAGATGTCGCCACCCTGGGCCTGGTGGCGTTCACCGTTGGCATCGGGCTTGGCTCCTATCTTGCCGCGAAGGCAAGCCATCACCGGCCGAACCTGGCTCTGGTTCCGATCGGCGCGCTTTTGATGGGTATCGCCGGCCTCGACATCGCCCGCCTGCTTTGGAACACGCCGGCGGCCGAAGCCGGTTCCGTCGGCGCTATCGCGTTTCTTCAGTCGGCAAGCGGCGCCTGGCTGATGGCTGACTTGATCCTGCTTTCAGCGGCCGGTGGTCTGTTCATCGTGCCGTCGTTCGCGGCGATCCAGTCGTGGGCGAAACCCGATCACCGCGCCCGTGTCATCGCCGCCGTCAATATCCTGCATGCGGCGTTTATGTCGGGAGCGACGCTAGCGCTATCAGCGCTGCAGGCGTACGGTGTTGGCATCCCGGAGCTGTTCTTAGCCCTTGGCCTTGGCAATATCGCAGTCGTCTACTTCGTGCTGCGCGCGTGGGGCCGGGATGGCATGCAGGACCTCAGCCGCTTCATCTTCAAGCTATTCCTTGGCCTCGAAGTGCGCGGCCTTGAAAACCTTACCGCCGAAGGCGAGCGGACTATCATTGCCCCCAATCACCTGTCTCTACTCGACGCCCCGATCCTTTACTCAGTGCTGCCAAGCCACGCTGGTTATGCCATCGACACGCAAATGTCTGAGAAGTGGTGGGTGCGGCCATTCCTGAGGTTCACGACAGCTTGGCCGATCGACCCAACCCGGCCTTTAGGCATGCGCGGATTGATCAATCACGTCAAAAAGGGCGAGACGCTAGTGATCTTCCCGGAGGGTCGGCTGACGGTCACGGGCGGGCTGATGAAAGTCTACGACGGCACCGCCATGATCGCCGACAAGGCGGATGCCGTCGTTGTGCCGGTACGGATCGACGGGCCGGAACGCTCGCCGTTTGGCTTTATGAACAATCTGCAGACGAAAAAGGTCTGGTTCCCGAAAACAACCGTCACGGTGTTGCCACCGGTGACGCTTGATGTGTCGGAGGATCTCAAGGGCCGCAAGCGCCGTCAGGCTGCCGGTGCAAAGCTGCAGGACATCATGGTCGACGCCGCCGTCAAAACCGCCAACTTCGACCAGACGCTTTTTGAAGCTCTGGTGGATGCCCGCGACACGCGTGACACCGGCAAGCCAGCGATCGAAGATCCACTTGGCACCTCACTGTCATACGACAAGCTGATTACGGCTTCGCAGGTGCTGGGGCGGAAGCTTTTAAAGCAAAGTGAAGCTGGCGAAAACGTCGGCGTGCTGTTGCCGAATTCGGCAGGCGTGGCGGTCACGTTCTTTGCCCTGCAATCGATTGGTCGTGTTCCAGCGATGCTGAATTTCACCGCTGGTGCAAAGAACGTTTGTGCGGCCTGCACGGCGGCGCAACTTAGGATAGTTCTGACGTCACGGGCGTTCGTCGAAAAGGCCCACCTTGAAAAGATCGTCGAAGCAATTGGGCAACAAGCCAAGGTGGTCTATTTGGAGGACGTCAAAGCCTCTATCGGCTTTGCGGATAAAGTCGCCGGCTTCATGGCGGCACCGCGGCCGCAGGTCGAACGCCGGCCCGATGACCCCGCAGCTATTCTCTTCACTTCCGGCAGCGAGGGCACCCCCAAGGGTGTCGTGCTCTCACACCGCAACATCCTCGCCAATGCTTTCCAATGCCTCACTCGGGTGGCAGTCAATGGCCAGGACAAAGTGTTCAATGTGCTTCCGGTGTTCCACTCGTTCGGCCTAACGGCGGGGCTCGTCATGCCAGTCGTTGGCGGCGTGCCCGTGCACCTTTATCCCTCACCGCTGCACTACCGGATCGTGCCGGAACTCGTCTATCAGACGAACGCAACAATCCTATTTGGCACGGATACCTTCCTGCGTGGCTACGCGCGGGCGGCACACCCATACGACTTTGCCCGGCTGCGGCTCATTCTTGCCGGCGCCGAAGCAGTGAAGGACAGCACCCGATCGTTCTACATGGAGAAGTTTGGCGTGCGCATCCTGGAGGGTTACGGCGTCACCGAGACGGCACCCGTTCTAGCCATCAACACTCCGCTTGCCAACAAGGCGGGCACGGTGGGTCGACTATCGCCGCTGATGGAAGCACGCCTCGAACCGGTGCCTGGCATCGATGATGGCGGCCGGCTCTTCGTGCGCGGACCCAATGTGATGCTCGGCTATCTACGCGCGGAACATCCTGGCGTTCTACAGCCACCGGTTGATGGGTGGCACGACACTGGCGACATCGTCGACATCGATGCGGAAGGCTTCATCACTATCAAGGGGCGCGCGAAGCGGTTTGCCAAAATCGGCGGTGAGATGGTTTCCCTTGCCGCGGTGGAGGCAATGGCGGCCGACATCTGGCCGGCGTCGCTATCGGTGGTTGTCTCGCTGCCTGATCAGCGTAAGGGTGAACGCCTCGTTTTGGTGACCGCTGACGACAAGATCAAACGTGCCGAGTTCCTCACCCATGCAAGACAGCACGGCGCAGCGGAACTGACGGTTCCCGCCGAGGTCATGGTGGTTCCAGGCGTACCGCTGCTGGGGTCGGGCAAACCCGACTACGTCGCGGCGCTCAAACTTGCGAAGGAGAGGCTGGGGCTTAATACGGTGAAAGCAGCCTGAGCCAATCGCTGCCGTCAGCAAGACGCCCGCTTCCCTATGGGACGGCGGGCGTCATCTTTTAATGGCTACCGATGTGGGGCTCGCATCAGGCTGCCTGATCGCCTATGTTCCCCACGAAGCCGCTAGGCCGATTACGGGGCCGGGCCGCAATGCAAGCAATAAGGGAGAATCCAGCCATGGATCATTGGGATGTGTATCTTTCCGGTGAAATCCACACCGACTGGCGTCAACAGATTGAGGAAAAGGCAGCGGCAGCCGGGCTACCGGTCTCGTTCACGGCGCCGGTCACCAACCATGAATACTCCGACGACTGCGGCGTCGCGATCCTTGGGCCGGAACCAAACAAGTTCTGGCACGACCACAAGGGTGCCAAACTCAACGCCATCCGCACCCGCAATCTGATTGAAATCGGCAGATATTGTCATCGTCCGCTTTGGCGAGAAGTACAAGCAGTGGAACGCGGCCTTCGATGCTGGCTATGCCGCCGCGCTCAACACACCGCTGATCATCATGCATCCGCCCGAGCACGCCCACGCGTTAAAAGAAGTCGACGCAGCGGCACTCGCGGTCGCCGAAACCGTCGACGAAATCGTCGCGATCCTACGCTACGTCATCGAAGGTCGGCTTGATCTTGGCAAGGCTGCCGCTGCCGAATAGAACGCTGTAAAGAGCACGGAGAATCCGCCTCATGCCCATGGAGCAGAGCGAACTGGAACGGCTGATCAAGGAGGCCTTTCCGGATGCAAATATTGAAATCCGCGATCTTGCGGGAGACGGCGATCATTACGCCGCACACGTTGTTTCAAGGACGTTTCAAGGAAAGAACCGCGTGCAGCAACACCAGATGGTCTATCAGGCGCTGCAGGGGCAAATGGGGGACGTCCTACATGCCCTGGCGTTGACAACAGCCGTGCCGCAAGATTGACAGCGCGGCGCCCGTCACCACATGCTGATCTAGTAGGTTCGCGCCGAACGTCAGCAGCGACAGCGGCAACTGGAAGCATAAGGAAAGCGCCCAATGAGCAAGCAAGAGATCAACGACTGGATCCGCAAACAGATCGCCAACAACGATGTTGTCGTGTTTATGAAAGGCACGAAACAGTTTCCGCAGTGCGGATTCTCCGGCCAAGTGGCGCAGATACTCGGCTATCTCGGCGTTGACTATCAGGACGTCAATGTCCTCGATGACATGTCGGTGCGCGATGGAATTAAGGAGTTTTCCAACTGGCCTACAATTCCGCAACTCTACGTCAAAGGCGAATTCCAAGGCGGGTGCGACATCGTCAAGGAGATGTTCCAAGACGGCTCGCTGATGCAGGTCTTCGAGGAAAAGGGTGTTCCTTACGACAAGTCGAAGGTGATGACGGCCTGATCCAAGCGATCCGCAGGGACTGTTAACCGCATCGGTAGGAATGATAATAGGACTGGCACGCCAACCGCGTGCTGGTCCTTTTTTCATCGCTTGTGTTGTTTAATGGCTTTGAATGGCGGATTGGATAGAGCTTCAAGGGAGTGAACGACGGGAGATGCGGATTGGCGGGCGACGCTTCTTATTGAGCCTTGCGATCTTGGGGGCCAGCGTGTGTCTGGCGCTTGGCATTTCGCTGCCGATCATCAAGCTGACGAAATACGTTTTCTGGACAACGCAGCATTCGTTGCTGTCCACCGTCGAGGTGCTGTTGAACGACAAGCAGTACTTCCTGGGGCTGACGGTCCTCGTATTCTCAATCGTGTTTCCGATCCTCAAGCTGCTCTATCTGCTTCTTATTTCAACCCTGCCTAACGAAGAAATCATGCGCCAGCACTGGCGTTTGCGGGCCCTTGAATGGCTAGGGAAATGGTCGATGCACGATGTGTTGGTGCTGGCCTTGATGATCTTTTTTATCAAGAGCCAGGGGGTTTACGATGCCTCCAGCTTGAACGGCGTTTACTTTTTCACGGCCGCCATCGTCCTGATGATCCTCGCTTATGCTTGGCTACCGAGTGTCGCTTCCGAAGCCGTGCGGAACGCGCAAGCGAAGGCCATGGCTTCCCGCAAGACTGGGCTTACGGCAGGCAATGGAAGCGCGGTCAACGGAGCCGATCTGGGAGCCGAGGACGACCGCAGTCACGACACCATCCTCGTCACCAAGAAGCGACCGTTCCGCAACTTCGTCTTGAGCTTCCTCATCATCGTGGCAACGGTGTTCTTTGCGCTCGGCATCATCCTGCCGGTGATCCGCTTCACGACCGTCTATGTGTGGAGCGCTGAGCATTCCATCTCGACGATCATCTATGCGCTTTATCAGAACGGAGAACTATTCCTTTGCGCCGTGCTGTTTGTCTTCTCGATCCTGTTTCCGTTCCTCAAGTTGTTCTACTTATTGACGCTCGTGACCTCGCCCGACCTCAGTCCGGAGTTCCGTAAGAAGTCGATTTCCACGATGGAATGGCTGGGGCGCTATTCGATGACCGACGTCATGGTGCTTGCCTTGATGATTTTCTACGTCAACTCGTCCGGATACACTGAAGCGGTTGTCCAACCCGGCGTCTATTTCTTTGCGGCCTCGGCGCTGATGACGATGCTCGCCTATGGATGGGCCAATACAACGGCACCCAAAAGGGTGCGGGTCTTGGCACAGGAAGCCGCACATTCCGGCGGTATCGGCGAACACGCCGGTTAGACCACGTTAGCAGTCGACGTCGACGGCCTGCACGACCGTCGAAACGCCGCCTGCAAGCGAAATGCTCTTAATCACGGCATACACTTCAGCACCTCCTTGCAGGTTCAGCTCGGCGACGGCCTGGCGGGTGAGGCGGGCGCGGATACGTCCGCCTTCGACCTGGACAAGCGTCTCGGCAAACGCGGTCTGCGGCTCCTCGACGATCTCCAAGATCTTCCCCGAAAGAATGTTGCGAGAGCTGATCTCAACGGGGCGCCGGATCGCGAGCACAACATCGCGGGCGCGCACGCGCAGGCAAATCCCCGTACCCGGGGCGGCGTCCATCAGCGGGACGAACAAGGCCGCCCCGCCGAGCGCCAATTCCGTTAAATGATAGAGCTTGTCATGCTGGACCACGGTCGCTTCGAGGAGGACACCGGCTTCAAAGCGGCCAGTTGCCGGACCAAGGTCCAGCCGCGCCAGGGTCTCGGCAACCGGACCGGCGGCAAGCTTGCGGCCCTCCGACAAGACGACCATTGTGTCGGCCAGATACGCCACCTCATCTACCGAATGGGTGACATAGACGACAGGAACGCCAAAGTCCGTCGGCAAACGAGAAATGTATGGCAGAATCTCAGCCTTGCGGCGGGCGTCAAGGGCCGACAACGGCTCGTCCATCAATAGCAGGCGTGGCTTGGTCAACAGCGCCCGCGCAATCGCAACGCGCTGACGCTCGCCGCCCGACAGCGTCGCAGGATGCCGATCCAGAAGCGGCTCGAGACCGAAGCGCGCATAAACGGCAGCACTATCGATTGCATTGCCTCGCCGCCTAGCACGCTGCTCCGCGTAAGTTAGGTTTCCAGCCACTGTCATATGCGGGAAAAGCCGGGCATCCTGGAATACGTAACCGACGTCGCGCAGCTCGGTGGGAACGAAAACCTTCTGCGGGGCGGTCGCTTGCCAGACCTCGCCATTGAACGCGATGCTGCCCTCGGCTCCACGCTCCAATCCGGCGAAGATACGCAGCAACGTCGTCTTACCACTGCCGCTATGGCCGAAAAGAGCCGTTATGCCGGTAAGCGGCAGCTCGTGCTCGACGGCCAGCTCGAAGGCTGCGATGCCGATGCGAATATCCAAGGAGAGGACTGGATCATCCGACATGAAGCGGCGATCTCCGGTTCAAGGCATAGACCGCGACAAGTACGGCGAAGGAAAAGATGAGGAGGCCTGCGGACAACACATGCGCTTCAGCGTAGTTCAGAGTTTCGACGTGCTCATAGATGGCAATTGAAATCACCTTGGTGCGGCCTGGGATGTTTCCACCGACCATAAGCACGACGCCAAATTCGCCGATAGTGTGCGCGAATGTTAAAACGCTCGCGGTTAGAAACCCGCGGAAGGCCATTGGGGCAGCAACCGAGAAAAAGGCATCCTGTGGAGCGGCCCCCAAAGTTGCTGCTGCCTCCAAGGGTTCGCTACCGACTGCTTCGAATGCTGTCTGCAGCGGCTGTACCATGAATGGCAGCGAATAGAGCATCGAGGCGACAACCAGTCCCGTAAAGGAGAACGCCAGCGTGGTGCCCGTGACGGTGACCCAGAAGCTGCCCAGTGATGTGTTGGGACTGAACAAGACCAGCAGGTAAAAGCCAAGGACGGTCGGCGGCAAGACCAGCGGCAGCGCGGTGATGGCCTCGATAACCGGCTTGAAACGCGAGCGCGTATAGGCCAGCCACCAGGCAAGCGGCGTTCCGATGATGAGAAGCAGCAGCGTTGTTATTGTTGCAAGCGCCAACGTCACCAATATGGGTCCAAGGTCGGGCATCGGTTAGCCGCTCCCGTCTTCGTAACCAAAGCCCGCAATGATCTGCCTCGCACGGGGGCTTTTTAGATAGTCCATGAAGGCACGAGCGGCGGCGTTATCGCGTGCGCGGGTGAGCAAAACCGCGTCCTGGCTGATCGGCTGGTGATCTTTTTCTGGCACAAGCCAATAGGACTCCGTGGCGTTCGAGTCCTTTATTTGCGCAAGCGCAACAAAACCTATTTCAGCGTTACCGGTGGCGACTAGGGCATGCGTTTGTCCAATGTTCTGGCCAAAGACGAGGCGGCCCTTCAGGGAGTCCCAGAGCCCCCGGGCTTGCAGGGTTTCACGGGCGGCGGCGCCGTAAGGTGCGAGGTCTGGATTAGCGATGGCTAAGAACCGAAATTGCGGGTCGCTCAATATCGCCTCGGCTCGTTCGTTGATTGGCGTTGTCCCTGGCCTCCACAACACAGAGTCTACCGAGCGCGTAGGTAAGACGGCTTCCCGCCACAGCGAACCCCACCTGTTCGAGTTTCTCCGGTCGCGCGGCGTCGGCGGATAGAAAGACATCAAAAGGCGCACCGTTCGTAATCTGGGCGTAAAGCTGGCCTGTCGAGCCGGTGCTGATTTTTAGAGAATGGCCAGTTTGGACGCCAAAGTCCTCGGCCAGTCGCTTGGCCGGATCGGCGAAATTCGCGGCAACGGCAATCAGTGCTGTCTCGGCGTGGGCGATGGCAGTGCCCACCAAATTCACGGAGGCGATGAGAAGGCCAGTCAGTACAGCGCCCGTCAGGCCTCTATTCATACGCAAACACCGTTTCGCTGACTTGCTCGTTCGAGTTGTAGGGATCATCGTTTGAGATCCGCGATATTCAAGACCCTTGCAAACAAACCTTCTATCTATCCGGCGAGATCGGCAAGTCTCAGAACCTCCAATACGTTGTGCAGCCGCAGCTCAAAAAAGCGAACGGCCCTGGGACAACGAGGTCCCCGGGCCGCCTAGCAACTCATGCGTTCTAACGGCTCAGTCCGCCGAGATGCTGCGCACGACGAAATTGCTATTCAGCTTGACGTCGTACTGGGCGCCTCCGACGCACTTGGCGTCGTCGACTTCGTAGACGCTGCTTGCTTCCGACTCTTTTTCATATTCACCGCCCGAGCAGCCCCAGGCTGCAAGCGCTTCCTTGATTTTGGCGGCCTCTGCTGCCGAGGGCTTGTCATCGGCAAATGCAGCGGTGCTGGCAAGCAGGGCGCAGGCGGAAAGCGCGATCAATCGCTTCATTACGTCATCTCCAGATTACTGATTAAGCCTTAGAAGCTCCTGGAAAAGGGGCCTCGGTGGGGCATATGCGGAATTCTTGCACACATTAAACTGGGAATTCTTCCCGAACTTTCAAGCAATATTGCCGTTGCCTATGCCGTGGATCCCGAACCAGCAAAATACAGCCGCAGGAGTGGCCGGTCTCGAGGCGGCCTGCTTGATGCTGCCCGGAATCCGGCCGCTTGTAACGGCTGCGGTTGATCCTGGTTGGTACCAAGACGCCCTACCGCTCGAACCGTTTGTACTTGATGCGGTGGGGTTCGACGGCCTGGTCGCCGAGGCGGCGTTTTTTATCTTCCTCGTAAGCCTCGAAGTTGCCCTCGAACCATTCGACGTGGCTATCGCCCTCGAAGGCCAGGATGTGGGTGGCGAGGCGGTCGAGGAAGAAGCGGTCGTGGCTGATGACCACGGCACAGCCTGGAAAATCCTCCAAAGCGGCTTCGAGAGCCGACAGGGTCTCGGTATCGAGGTCGTTGGTCGGCTCGTCGAGTAGCAACAGGTTGCCGCCGTCTTTGAGAAGCTTGGCCAGATGCACCCGGTTGCGCTCGCCGCCGGAGAGCATGTTGACCTTTTTTTGCTGATCAGTCCCCTTGAAGTTGAACCAGCTGCAGTAGGCGCGTGAGGGGATTTCGCGCTTACCACCAAGCGAGACGATGTCGAGGCCGTCCGAGATGACTTCCCAGACCGTCCTCTTGGGATCAAGGTCATCGCGGGACTGGTCAACGTATGAGATCTTGACGGTATCACCGACGCGGATCGCGCCGCCATCGGGCTCTTCTTCACCAACGAGCATCTTGAACAGCGTCGTCTTACCCGCACCGTTGGGACCGATGACACCGACGATCCCGCCCGGGGGAAGTTTGAAACTCAAACCGTCGATCAGCAGACGGTCTTCGAAACCCTTTTGCAGTTTATCGGTCTCGACGACGACGTCTCCGAGGCGCGGGCCCGTCGCGATATTGATCGAGGTGCGTGCGACGTCGTCGCGGCCGGCTTCTTCGGCCATCTTTTCATAAGCCGTGATGCGGGCTTTAGATTTTGCCTGACGGGCCTTCGGCGAGGAGCGAATCCACTCCAACTCGCGGCTCAATGCGCGTTGCTTGGCATCCTCCTGGCCCTTCTCGACTTCCAGACGTTTGGCCTTCTGCTCCAGCCAGCTCGAATAGTTGCCGTGATAGGGAACGCCCTGACCGCGATCCAGTTCGAGTGTCCATTCGGTGATGTTATCGAGGAAGTAGCGGTCGTGGGTAACGAGGATGACGCATCCGGCATACTCCTTGAGGAAGCGTTCGAGCCAGGCGACGGACTCGGCGTCCAGGTGGTTGGTTGGCTCGTCGAGCAGCAGTATGTCAGGCTTCGAGAGCAGCAATCGGGTTAGCGCGACCCGGCGCTTTTCACCGCCCGAGAGCTTGCTAACCTCGGCGTCACCGGGCGGACAGCGTAGCGCGTCGAGGGCCTGCTCGACTTGAGTGTCGAGATCCCAAAGGTTCTGCGCATCAATCTGGTCCTGCAGCGTGGCCATTTCCTCGGCCGTCTCGTCAGAATAGTTCATGGCCAGTTCATTATAGCGGTCGAGCAGCGCCTTCTTTTCGGCGACACCTTCCATGGCGTTTTCGAGCACGTTCTTGTCAAGGTCGAGCTCGGGCTCCTGCGGCAGATAGCCGACCTTGATGCCGTCGGCGGCCCAAGCTTCGCCGACGAAGTCGCCCATCTCACCGGCCATTATCCTCAGAAGCGTCGATTTACCAGCGCCGTTGAGGCCGACGACGCCAATCTTGGCGCCGGGCAGGAACGACAAGGAGATGTCCTTCAAGACCTGTTTTCCGCCCGGGTAGGCTTTGGACAGCTTGTGCATGTGATAGACGTATTGCGGGTTCGCCATTCTGGGCGCTCCTGTCGCTTTATGTGTGTGTCGGGAAACCGGTTAAGGAAGCGGTTGTAGCCGATCGGCGCGGTGCGAACAATGGTTGGGTTTTGATCGGTTCGCGCCTTTTGCAATTTGCCGATCAGTGCGTTGCGCAAATATTTGATGCGGGACGGCAATAAGGACAAGGCCATGAAGTTTCTGACCTACTATGCTGATCCGATGTGCTCTTGGTGCTGGGGGTTCGCGCCGCAGATCGATCTTGTCGCCGAGCACTTCAAGAAGCGGCTGCCGGTGCTGCTGGTAATGGGCGGTCTCAGGCCTGGAACGACTGTACCAATGGACCAAAAGCTCAAGTCGTCGATCCGAAACCACTGGGAGCATGTAGCCGAACAGTCCGGCCAGCCATTCGATTTTTCGTTCTTCGACCGCGACGGGTTTATTTACGATACCGAGCCGGCGTGCCGGGCGGTGGTCACCGTGCGTGCCATTGCCGCAGACCGCACTTTGAGGCTTTTCCGGTCAATCCAGAAGGCGTTTTACGCCGATGGGAAGGACGTCACGAAGGCGGATACTCTTGCCCAACTCGCCAGCGAAGCCGGTGTCGACAAGGATGCATTCCTTGCTAAGTTCGACAGCCCGGAAATCCACACATCGACAGTGAACGATTTTCTCGCCGGGCCGCGGCTCGGGATCACCGGCTATCCGACGCTTCTCGCCGAAGACCCCGACGGCCCGCCGCAGCTCGTCACCGCAGGTTACCGTAAACTGGATGAGTTGATCCCGGCGCTGGAAAATTGGCTCATGAAGAGCGAGGGGGCTAGATCCCCAACTGACGCTGGAGCGTTTCCAGCCCATCGTTGAGCCGGTGCCAGGCGGGCATATTGGAGATGCCGGTAAAGAAGTACTTGTTGAGGCCGACGGTGAAGACGAGCCAGCCCCACAGCGTGTGTTCGATGAAGACTGCCCAGAACGACCGCGTCGTCGCGTAGCGATACGCTAGCAGGATGCCGATGGCGGTGGTTCCGATGATCGCCACTTGGTTATCGAAGACGATGTGCGCGAAGCCGAACAAGGCCCCATTGATGAGAACTAGCGCCCAACGCATCTCGCCAAATAGCGGGCCATAGCGGTGAAAGAAAAAGGTGCGGTAGACGAGTTCCTGGGTGAGAACGGAGACCAGCGGATAGAGGATCATGACCCTCTCGTAGGTCTGATAACGCTGCGTCGGGAAGGCTAGAAACCGCTCCGGCATTTGCTGCTGCATATAGGCGGCGACCATACCACCGGCGATCAGGAAGACCGCCAGGATCGAGCCGAGGTCGGACAGGCGAAACCCTTTGACCAGTTCGCGGCGGAGCAGGAACCAGCGGTCCCAAAGCAGAAACACGATGAAGGCGAGCAGCACCGGCTGCAACACCATGAAGAGCGGCATCTTCTCGATATGGACGGCGTGCTTCAGAGCCAGCGGCAGGCCGACAAACAGCAAGGTCAGTTCCACGACCAGCCAGAGCCGCATGAGCAGGCCCGGACCGTCACGCTCTAGTGACCCGCCAGCCAAAAGCCCGCGTGGTGGCCTTAGGTCTACCTTCCCCATGGCGTACCCCTCAGGTCCAACCTCGCCTTCCCGGTATCATTAGAGGCATTTATTGCCCGAATACGTCGCACCGCAAGCCCAACAGACCGTTACTGCAGCAAGAACTTGCAGCGACCCTGGGACATTGGTGCTACCCGACAACTGGATCCCGACGGGACCGGCACGGCTAATGGAGTAGGCAAGCACCGGGACGACAGCTTGGGATGCCGCTTAGGCTCCATCAGCTTGCCTTGGTCAGCTTTTTGACGACCGCTGAAATCTTATGGCGAACCCGGTGCCAGCCCTTACTCCCTTCGCTGGTCATCCAGTTCATCTGCAGCGACCGGCGCTGTCCTTCGAAGGGGTGATGGCCGTGCCATGAATTGTCGGAGCGCTTGAAGACTAGAAGCGTGCCATTGTCGGGGGCGACCTCGGCAACGTAATCGTCGACATCGTTGCCATTGTTCAAGATGCGCAGGCGGCCGCCATCCTGGTTCCAGTTCTCATTGAGATAGAGAAGGACCGTGATGATCTTGTCCTTGGAATCGGTGTGAATGCGGCCGTCCTTGGAGCGCGTGTAGCCACGCAGCGAATACATCTTCGGGCGGTCTTCCAATTCAACACCGAACTTATTTTCGATCGCCTTTTGAAATTCGGGACCATCGAGCTCGTCGATGACCTCCTTGATGATCATGTTCTCGTTGAGGCTATCGAGCGGATAGGAACCGCCCTTCTCGATATTCGGATAAGTCTCGTTGATGGCGCGCAGGCTCTCAGGAGACAGGAAGCCGGACACGACGGTGAACATGTAAGGTTCAGTTGCAACGTCGGCCGCCTGGAGCTTATCCAAATTGAGATGCGCCATGGTTGTCTATCCTCGAAGTTAAGTATCTGTGTGACTTACGGCGGGCCGTGGCCAGTTTGCTTTTGCGCGGCCAATCGATTGTTCTTAGACGAGCTCTATTACAGCTCCTCCTCGCTAGCTGGCGATACCCGCCAGCATGTGCTTGCGACGGCCGTAGCGCCGCTCGATCTCGGCGGCAATGGCCTGCGCCGCATCAATTGGCGAATAATCCCAGGTTTCGAGTTGTGTGAACCGTTCAGGTAGTTCGCGCGTGGCACTACGTGTGGCGAGCGCCTCGTGGAAGCGCGTAAACTTCGCTGAACCGCCGGTCGGTGTGAAAATGTAGACCGGGCGGCCGGTAGCACAGGCTTCACCGCACATGTTGACGCTGTCGGCGGTAACAATCAGCGCGTCGGCGGCGGCCAGGAAGTTGGCATAGGGATTTTTACCTTCGCCAGTCCAAAGGATTCGTGGGGCGTTCCGCGTGGCTTTGTCGACGGCTGTCACGAGACGCTGATGGGTGCGCCTGGACGACGTGATCATGAAGCTTGCTCCAAGCGCCGACAGCGACTCCAGGCTTTTTGCAAAGCGTGCGTCATCGGCCTCGTTGTATTTGTAGACGCCGTTCTTTCCGCCCAACACAACCGCGACGCGCGGCGGCGGCAAGGCTGTGATCTCAGCTGGAAGCTCGGCTCGCAGAGCTGCCAACCGGCTTTGGGAGAAACTGTGTGGGGAGGTAATCGTGGTGGTGACATTGGGGCCGCGGCGGCGATCGTGGGCGGGCACCCAAATAAGGTCGGCGGTATTGGCGCCGGACTTCGGGTCCTGCAAAACGACCGTGTAGGTGGCCGGGCCGGCCTTGCGGCGGATGGCGCGGATATAGGGGATGCTCGCACGCCCAGTGGCGATTACGATCTGCGGCCAGGGTGGCGCGAATTCGCTGCCTTGTTCACCGAGGCATTCTGCTGGATTGACCGGGCCCCACGGCGCAAGCACGCGCCAAATGCCGGTTGGATGGACATCCTTCATTTCGTAGTCGAGGCCGAGGGCATCGGCGACGCCACGCGCCTGCACGACCATCCCGGCTTTACCGTCGGTGATGATCCAGGCTTTAGCACCGCTGAGCGGACGCGGGGTCTTCGGATCTGGCGCGTTCATGGGTTTCTTTCTGGCGTGTCGCTTCGGGATTGTCGAGGGGAGGCGCCATCTTGCCTCGGGATGAATTAGGACGTGCTGCGGCATCCTGCGGGTGACTTATAAATGTTGCGCGGAAGCACTATCTTGCTTTTCATATGTTGCGCAACTGTGGCGCTTGAACAGACGGATCACAATCCCCGATGGGCCTCAACCTCGATGCCTTAGACTGGCGCATTTTGAAAGAACTGCAGGCGGACTGCGGGCTGACCAACGTGCTGCTCGCCCACCGCGTGGGGCTATCGCCTCCGGCCTGCCTGAGGCGCGTGCGGAGCCTGGAAGAGGCGGGGCTGATCGAGGGCTACACGGCTCTGCTCGATGAAGCCGCCTTAGGATTTTCGCTGACCGCCTACGCCATGGTCCGGTTGCATAACCAGGCCGAGACGGACCTGCGCGCTTTTGAGGATTTGGTGCTTGGCTGGCCGCTGGTGCGAGAAGCCTACATGCTGTCGGGCGAGAGCGACTACATCTTGAAGTGCGTGGCTCCCGATATGGCGAGCTTCCAGGACTTCGTTTTGAGCACCCTTACCGCCGCCCCCAATGTCGCCAGCGTAAAGACCTACCTAACGATCCGGCGCGCCAAGCGCGAACCTGGTGTTCCGGTTGGACTGGAGGGGGGCGCTTAGGGGAGTGGGGCAGTGGCGCCCAAGAGGTCCGTTCAGCCTCCGAGGCTACATTTCGGAAATCTGAATTCCAGAAAGTTATTTCGGCGGCAGCTCGGTGACATATGCGGGGGCGAGGGAACCCCACTCGCTCAATGCCTGATCATCGCTCGCGTTATCATCGACAAAGACGAGACCACCCATGCGTCGTCCGCTTTGCTCCACGATCGTTGAGCCAGGATGCGACAGCGCTTCTGCTTCATTGTCCTTGCCGACACGAAACATAAACCGTCCGTCACCATTCTTGGTGCGGTCGGCACCGCCGATCATATTGCCATTATGAAAAAAGCAGTCGCCGCCCATCATTCGTTTCTCGGTGATCCCGTCGCGTACTTTAAGCATCTTACGGAAGCGGTCCGCGAGTTCGTTATCATAGGCCATGTCTTACTCGTTGGATAACTCATCAATGACCTTTTGCGGTCCACCTTCAGGATTTTCTGAAAAAGCTGGAAGGTTTGGGTCGATAAGTCCCAGGAAGGCGCGCGGCTTGTGTAGACGACCAATTGCGGTTTGGCGATTTCGAGATCATCGAGGATCGACGCGCGAGGAAACACCATTCCAGGCATCCCAGAATTCTTCGAATAAATCGGCGAGCCGCAAGTCAGACAGAAGCCGCGCGATACGATATTGCCGCTATCCGCCGGGGCATCGAAGAACTTCACCTCGCCACTGACCGTGAACCCATCCTCGGGTGCGACCAAGTGTGTGCAATGAGTGGTGCCGCTGCTCTTACGGCAATCCACGCAATGGCAATGACCAACAGTTAGTGGCTCAGAACTACTTTCATATTTTACGGCACCGCAAAGACAACTTCCTGCAAACACAATCGACATCATTCTTCCCCCGGCAATTGACGACGAACGCGAACCACCCTATTTCTGCAACTTGTTAGTTGCAAGTGACAAGTAACTGGATGCCCACAAGTATGAAACGAACGTCTCGATCAGGCTGCCCGATCGCCTCCACGCTCGACATTGTCGGGGACCGGTGGACGCTCGTAATCCTTCGGGACATGCTCACCGGCAAGTCCAAGTTCGGTGATTTCCTGTCATCGCCGGAGAGGATAACGACGAACGTCCTGACTGATCGGCTCGCATTGCTGGAGCAGTCGGGTCTGGCCAAGAAAAAGGCCTATCAGAACCGCCCGCTTCGCTATGAGTACCATCTGACAGAGAAGGGCGAAGCACTGCTGCCCGTTCTTCAGGAAATGTGCAAATGGGCGAACAAGTTCAAACCGGGGACCTGGACACCGCCGGACAGCTTCATGAATTCGACGAATTGATTGAGGATGATGTCCGTCGTGGGACAGACCACGGTGGCCTCGCCCGGCATGGCGAGGTTCCAGGACTTCGTGCTGAGCACCCTTACCGCCGCCCCCAATGTCCTCAGCATGAAAACCTACGTGACGATCCGGCGCGCCAAGCGCGAACCCGGTGTGCCGGGACCAGAGTACGCTCGCGACCTAGCGAGGTCTTGCCCTGGAGTAGAACCGGCCCTGGAGTACTAACGGCTCAACACATTTGTTAGCGCTAAGCCGCTGTGCCTCGTGCGACGATCAGAACTTCCAGCCTGCGCCGACGCGGATTGCGTGCGTATCAAGATCGACGCTCTGGCTTCCGATGCTCACACCATCGGTGATGCTGGAACTGGTCGATCCATAATCCGCGTAGCGGTATTCGAGGCGAAGCGTCATGTTGTTGCTGAAAGCATGCTCGACGCCACCACCCACCGTCCAACCGTTAAGCGTTTTGTTGGAGGTGCCCTGGCCAAGAACGTCGATGGGGCCGTTGTCGAAGTCGACACGCGCGCTCGTTTCAGCACGTGCGAAGGCCCAACCCGCCGTCATGTATAATAGGGTTTTGTTGGCCGCCCATCCGACCCGGCCGCGCAAGGATCCCTGCCAGCGCAGTTTCGATTTGATTTGGGTATTACCCTCCGGGTAGGTCCACGTGCGGGAATCGCTAAGGTTGCCACCCTCGAAATCACCCTCGACGCCGAACACCCAATTTTGCGACTGCCAGTTGTATCCAGTGTAGCCGCCGCCAATCCAGCCTGACGGCCTCGTGGTTCCAGAGCCGATGATGTCCAGGGCATCGTCAGCGAATGACAGCTGATGCTTCGCCCTGTTCCATTCGTAACCCGTTTGCAGGCCAACATAGTAGCCCGTCCAGCTGAAGACCGGTGGCGCAGGTGCAATGTAAGGGTCATCCTTCATGCCACCGTAGAGATCGGCTGCCTTTGCAGGAACTCCATAAAGCGCCACCGACGAGACAAGTGTAACCACAAACACTAATGCTGACTTGTTCATTTGCTTACCCCGCAGAACAAAACGACCCAGATTTAAAAACGGACTCTTGTTGGATCGACGCTTCGATATTTCAACTTGACGGTGCAATAGTGTCCGATTGTCCACAGCTCGCTCAACTCAAGCTCTTCGCCGCTTAAGTTGTTGTAATATTTTATTTTTTTTGGCTGGCCTCATCGCATTTTTCTGTGAATCAGGTCTCTGTTGTCGTTGGCTTCAACCAGCGCGCGATGAGCTGCCGGTAGCGGCTGTCGAGTTCTAAATCCTGGGAGTACCATAAGGTCTGTACTGACTTTACTTGTGCGGACGACACCAAACCGGCCATATTGAACCGGGCGTCGAGTGGCATGCCAGGAAGCCGCCGATCGCCGTGAAAACCAGCCCAGTTTGGATGTCGATGACATTGAGAAGCCGAGTTGCCTAACCCCATTAAGCCAATCGAAATGCAAGGCAGGAACCCACTCGCCGGGGCGTCGCCGAAAGCGACCCTTACCGAATGCATCTACCCACCGCGTTGCTCCAATAGCAGCCAGCCCTTCCGCCTCACATCGCATCCCCGCAAGGCGCGTCAAGAGGTTGGTTTAGCCTGTTGCGCACGCGGCCCGGGACGTCGTTTTGTTTATCGTCTTTGCTTAGAAGGAAGCCGATAGCCTTACCGTCCAGTGCTGTGCCATTCGTCGCGCAAGGGTCGCTCTTGATCGCTTGGCTTCCTGGCGCAGCTCCTTCACCTCGCTGGACGTTGCCTGGCGCGCGGCATCGCCGGAGAGGCGCTTCTTCAGAACTCCTGCAAGGCGGGCACAGTGCCGCCTTGTAGTCATCCTCCAGTATCATTGCCGGCTGACTGCAGCGGGTGCTCTTCACCGCCGTTGTCCCTGTGATAGTTGTACCATCACGGATGTGCCAGGGTCGGCGCGTCGTCGCAAGACGTTTGGCCCGGGAGCTTCACGCCCCAGGATTGGTTGCATCCGAGCGTTGGGCGAGGACTACTTCCAGTCGACCTGGAGGATTTCGAAGGAGCGGGGACCCTTTGGCGTGGACACCTCGACGCTGTCGCCAACCGACTTGCCAATCAGAGCGCGGGCGATCGGCGAGGAGATCGAGATTTTGCCGTCACGCAAATCGGATTCAAGATCTCCGACGATCTTGTAAGCGGTCTCTTCGTCGGTGTCTTCGTCTACGACTTTAACGGTGGCGCCGAATTTCACGGTCTCGCCGGACATCGAAGTGATGTCGATCACGTCAGCGCGCGAAAGCTTATCCTCAAGTTCAGAAATCGTTGCCTCATTGAAACCTTGAGCCTCCTTGGCGGAGTGATACTCAGCGTTTTCGGACAGGTCGCCATGCGCCCGAGCTTCTGCAATGGCCTGGATGATGCGCGGCCGCTCGACGGATTTGCGCCGCTGCAATTCCGTCTCGAGGCGAGCAAAGCCCTCCGTCGTCATCGGCACCCGTTCCGTGGACATCGTTAAAGCCTCCCACGAGGCCCGGCCTTCTGCGGCAGGGTCATATTCATCTTCCGTCGTACAACTGGGGATTTGACGCCCAGCGTATCGCTCAGGCCGTCATAGAATTATGTTATGCGGCTTGTGTAGCTCTGCAATGGCGCAACTTCTAGGCTGTCGCTTTTCAGCGCACGGATTGCACGGATGACAGCTCTCGCGCCGGCGAGGGTTGTATAATATGGAATGTGGTGAAGCAAGGCCGTTCGGCGGATATCCTTTGAATCCGCAAGTGCTTTTGCACCCTCGGTAGTATTGAATACAAGCTGTACCTGGCCATTTTTCATCGCATCCACAATGTGAGGCCGGCCCTCTAGAACTTTGTTCACAACTTCACAATCGACGCCGTGTTGCTCGAGGAAACGTTTGGTTCCACGCGTGGCCATCACTCTAAAACCGACTTCGGAAAGCTCGAGCAGCGGCTCAACAATCCGCGCTTTATCGTTATCTTTCACTGAAACGAAGACCGTGCCGGACATGGGAAGCGTCTGGCCGGCACCAAGCTGGCTCTTGCCGAAGGCCATCGCGAAATCGCGGTCGATGCCCATGACTTCACCCGTCGATCGCATTTCCGGGCCAAGGACCGGATCGACGCCGGAAAAGCGGGCGAACGGGAACACGGCCTCTTTTACGGCGACATGACCGAGTGCGTGGGACCGTAGGTCGAATTCTGCCAAGGGGCGGCCAGCCATGACCTCGGAGGCTATCGAAGCGATTGGGATGCCGATCACCTTGGCGACGAAAGGCACGGTGCGTGATGCGCGCGGATTGACCTCCAGGATGTAAACCAGACCGTCTTTGATCGCGAATTGTACATTCATCAGCCCAATCACGTTGAGGGCCCTGGCGAGTTCTCGGGACTGGCGTTCCATTTCGCCGATGATCTGTTGGCCAAGTGAATGCGGGGGCAGCGAGCAAGCGGAATCGCCAGAGTGAATGCCGGCCTCCTCGATATGCTCCATGACGCCGGCGATAAACGTGTCCTTGCCATCGGAGAGACAATCAACGTCAACCTCGACGGCGTCGGTCAGGTAACTGTCGATGAGAAGTGGGCGCTCATCCGAAACGATTAATTCG
Source organism: uncultured Alphaproteobacteria bacterium (assembly GCA_963753045.1). Lineage (GTDB taxonomy): Bacteria > Pseudomonadota > Alphaproteobacteria > Rhizobiales > Hyphomicrobiaceae > Filomicrobium. The sequence continues at coordinate 630,117 of CAVWAT010000006.1, read as the reverse complement.
TTGGGGCGATCAAGGCTGTCGGACAGCCGCTTGATGTACCTGTCTATTTCGTTGCCATCATGAACGATCTCCATGGCACGCCCACCTAGGACGTGCGATGGCCGGATGACTACCGGATAGCCTGTTTCGTCGGCAACCGCGCGGGCCTCTTCCGGAGAGCGAGCGATACCGGCGGGGGGTTGCAGCAGTCCCAGTTCATTGATCAACGCCTGGAACTGATCGCGCTGCTCGGCAAGTTCAATGGCTTCGGGTGAGGTGCCCAGGATTGCTACTCCCGCGGCTTGCAACGCGGAGGCAAGTTTCAGCGGGGTTTGTCCACCGAACTGGACGATCACGCCCAAGAGCTTGCCTTTCGCCTTCTCGGAATTGATGACGGCGAGAACGTCTTCGGCCGTAAGGGGCTCGAAATAGAGGCGGTCGGAGGTGTCGTAGTCGGTCGAGACCGTCTCCGGATTGCAATTGATCATCACCGTCTCATAGCCCGCCGCCGTCAGCGCGAAGCAGGCGTGACAACAGCAATAGTCGAACTCGATGCCCTGGCCGATGCGGTTTGGACCACCGCCAAGAATGATGATTTTGTTGTTGTCGGATGGCTCGGCTTCACAAACCGGCTTGCCCTCAAGCGGACCTTCGTAGGTCGAGTACATATAGGCCGTGGGGGAGGCAAACTCGGCGGCGCAGGTATCGATGCGCTTAAAGACCGGCCGGACGTCGAGCGCTTCGCGTTGCAGTACCACTTCGGCAGGGCTGATCCCGGCGAGATCGGCAAGGCGCGCATCGGCGAAACCCATGGCTTTCAACTGGCGCATGTTTTGTTCGGACTTGGGCAGCCCGTGCGTGCGCACCCGCGTCTCCATGTCGATGATTTCCTGGATGCGTTCGAGGAACCAGGGATCAATCTTGGAATACGCGTGAACCTGTTCGATATCGACGCCATGGCGAAGCGCCTGGGCGACCTTCAGGATGCGGTCGGGTGTCGGCCGGGAAACGGCCGCGCGGATGACATTCTTGTCGTCGCCAGATCCAAGTCCTTCCAGGGCAATGTCATCCAGACCGTTGAGGCCGATCTCTAGGGAGCGCAACGCCTTCTGCAGGCTTTCCGCGAACGTGCGGCCGATGGCCATGGCCTCGCCCACCGATTTCATCGAAGTGGTTAGGGTTACGTCGGCACCGGAAAATTTTTCAAAGGCGAAGCGTGGAATCTTGGTGACCACATAATCGATGGTCGGTTCGAAAGAAGCTGGCGTCGCGCCGCCAGTGATGTCGTTTTCAAGCTCGTCCAGCGTGTAGCCGACCGCGAGTTTGGCTGCGACCTTGGCGATTGGGAAGCCGGTTGCCTTGGAGGCCAAGGCCGAGGACCGCGATACACGCGGGTTCATCTCGATGACAACAAGGCGGCCATCTTCCGGGTTGACGGCAAACTGGACGTTGGAACCGCCAGTCTCGACCCCGATCTCGCGTAGTACTGCGATCGATGCATTGCGCATGATCTGGTATTCTTTGTCGGTAAGCGTCAGTGCTGGCGCGACCGTAATCGAGTTGCCGGTGTGGACGCCCATCGGATCGACGTTTTCGATAGAACAGACGATGATGCAGTTGTCCGCCTTGTCGCGGACGACTTCCATCTCGAATTCCTTCCAACCAAGGACGCTTTCTTCGATCAGCACTTGATTGGTCGGCGAGGCATCCAGGCCACCCTCGATGATTTCGAAGTATTCCTCGCGATTGTAGGCGATGCCGCCGCCGGTTCCGCCAAGCGTGAACGAAGGACGAATGATGGCCGGCAAGCCAACGAGTTCCAGCGCGGCGGCAGCGTCTTCACGGTTGTGCGCCATTTTGGAACGCGGCGTCTCCAAGCCGATCCGCTTCATCGCCTCTCGAAACAGCTGGCGGTCCTCGGCCATGTCGATGGCCTTCGCTTTGGCGCCGATCAGCTCGGTGCCAAGTGCTGAAAGGATCCCCTGCTTGTGAAGAGTGAGCGCGGCGTTGAGAGCTGTTTGGCCACCCATGGTCGGCAACAGAGCGTCCGGTTTTTCCGCCGCGATGATCTTTGCCAGGACCTCCGGCGTGATAGGCTCAATGTAGGTGGCGTCGGCTAGATCGGGGTCGGTCATGATCGTTGCTGGATTCGAGTTAACCAGAATGATCCGATAGCCTTCGGCCTTCAGCGCCTTGCAGGCCTGAGTTCCCGAGTAGTCGAATTCACAGGCCTGACCGATAATGATGGGGCCCGCACCTATGATAAGGATGGACTTGATGTCTGTGCGTTTCGGCATGGCGGGCGGTTTCTCTTGCAGCGCTTTTGCTATGGCGAGATGGAGGGCTGCCGTTCGTGCGTTGGTGGGCCGCCCGTCCATTTCTGGCCGGTCAAATGATGTAGGTAGGCGCGCTTCTGACGCGACTACTGCTTGGTTTTAGTCTTGCGGTGTTTGCTCATCTGGGCCCGCATTTCCTCACAGGGGTCGGGGCGCTCCTTGCGCGGCGTAAAGACGACGAAATCAGCTACTGGACGGCCTTCGACTGCACTGTCTACATAGGCTTTCGGGTCAGTCTGCCCACTGGCGACTTCGGCAATTTTTACTGCGACGATCGCATCGGCAGGTACCCCACGCTTTTCAAGATACCAGGGCACACCGCGGTCACGCCGGATGTGACCATTGCCGGCGATGAGGATTCCGCCTTTGCCGCTGGCCACGGACAAAAGTGTGTCGGTCATCGTTGCGTCTCGAAAACGCTGAATGAAACTCATCCGCGGGATCGCGCTCTCGGGTATCAAGCCGCAATGGGAACCAAGGATCTCGGTTGAAAGCGCTTCAGACATCTTTTCTGAGAGCGGTTTCGACAATGCCAGGCGGGTCAGCTCCGCTTCCGCCAATACAGCTTCGCCCTGCTTTGAGAGGCGACGCGTGAATTGCCGGGAGACACTGGCCGGGACGATAACAATTTGCTCATGCATCGCTTGCTTGATGATCGGCTCGTAAATCTTGAAATCCGGCCAGCCACTCTTTGACCATTTCAACATACGAGCGAAGTCGCGCGGCTTGCGCGGGCGTGGCACGAGCACATCGCGGCCGTAGAACTTGTCGAGCGCCGCGTTTTGATCCTCCCGCACCATTTCCATCGCGATGACATCGACTTGTGGGGCCCCCTCGACAATGCGGGATCCGCGCAATTTCGAAATCGTGCGGATGGCCCAAGCTTGCCAAAGGTGATGATCGGGATTGTCGTGGACCTCGCCGAGGAGGACAAAACGGGCCAGTGCCAATTGGTGGCCGAACTCGCGGATTGAGACGAAGTCACCTTTTTTCGTCGACCAAATCTTGCCGACAAGAGGATGATCGCGCAGTTCTTCGGACTGCCAGTTGATCGGCGGAATAGGTGGATCGCGATTGTCGGCGGCGGCACCCACAGCCAACATGCATAGCCAAACAGTCAACCAGGCCGTTGCAATCGTTTTCTTCATGTCCTCAAACACACACGCTCGCAATTTTGGTTGTCGTTGAGACTGGCCGCCCACATCGACCTCATTGTTTGGCCTTTTGCGAGTTCTTCTGGCGGATTGCCTCGACGAAGCGATCAAAGAGGTAATGGCTATCCTGTGGACCTGGCGATGCCTCCGGGTGGTATTGAACCGAGAATATGGGGCGATCTAGCGAAGCGATCCCGCAGTTGGATCCGTCGAAGAGCGAAACGTGAGTCTCAACAATGCCGGCTGGCAACGTTTCGCGATCGACTGTGAAACCGTGGTTCATTGACGTGATTTCGACCCTACCAGTCGCCTGATCCTTCACCGGATGATTGGCGCCGTGGTGGCCTTGATGCATTTTACGCGTTGTTGCCCCAAGTGCCCGAGCTAGCATCTGATGTCCGAGGCAAATGCCGAATATCGGCAGTCCGGTCTTGATAAGCCGCTGGATCTGCGGAACGGCATAAACACCAGTTGCCGCTGGGTCGCCAGGACCATTCGACAAGAACACACCATCCGGCTTGTGGGCCATCACACCCTCGGCCGTCGCTGTGGCCGGCAGCACGGTGACCCGACAACCGGCTGAAGCCAAGCAACGCAGAATGTTTCGCTTCAACCCATAGTCGATGGCGACGACATGGAACTCGGGAGCCTCCTGGCGACCGTACCCCTCTGGCCAGGCCCAGCGCGTCTCGTGCCAGTTGTAAGACTGGCCGCAGGTCACTTCTGGAACAAGGTCCATTCCCTCCAGGCCAGACCATTGCGCTGCTTCGGCTTTCAGACGGTCGATATCGAATTTGCCGTCGCGATCATGGGCAATAACACCATTGGGCATGCCCTCGGCGCGAATGCGTGCCGTCAAGGCGCGGGTGTCGACCCCGGTGATGGCGATAATACCGCGCTCTTTGAGCCAGGAATCGAGGCCACGGGCGGCGCGGTAGTTCGACGGGGCGGTCATGGCGGCCCGCAGGACGCAGCCCCTAACGCCGGACAATGCAGCCAAGTTCGAAGATTTCGATATCCTCGTCATTGACGCCGACGTTGCCAATGTGTGGAAAAGTAAAAGTGATGATCTGGCCCGCATAGGAGGGATCGGTGAGGATCTCCTGATAACCGGTCATCGCCGTATTGAAGCAAACCTCACCAACGGCGCTGCCTTCGGCGCCAAGGCCTTGGCCAGCAATCACCGTTCCATCGGAAAGAACGAGGCGCGCAGTCGAAGGGGCCTCCGTCCAGGTCTGTGACGTCGTTGTGGTCAAGGGCTATCCCAAAGTTGTGTGCGGTGGTAGGCGCCTACTGGTGAGCCGATCGCTGCTGGTATAATCGAGGCGGGCGGTGCAAGGAACCCGGCTAGCCTGCGGCAATCCGGTTCAGGGGGCCCATCCTGGCGAAACTAAGAAGAAGCCTGTGCCAGGTCAATCTTTTGGTCCGCTTCGGAGAGATTGGATGCGGACGCCGCTTGGACCTATATAAGCGATCAGATCGTGTCGAGCTTCCTGCACGGTCGTTCGGCAGCCTGCAATAAAATAAGTGCTTATCGGAGGCCCCATGCGCGAACGCATCAACCAATCCATGAAAGAGGCCATGAAGTCGGGCGACAAGAAACGCCTGTCGACACTGCGCCTAGTCAACGCGGCCATCAAGGACCGCGATATTGCGGCCCGGGCCGATGCAAAAGGCCAGGCGACGGGGGCCGATAAGATCGGTGAGCAGGAAATCTTGGCGCTCTTGCAAAAGATGATCAAGCAGCGCCGGGATTCGGCTGAAACCTATCGTCAGGGCGGCCGTGAGGAGCTTGCCGAAGGCGAAGAAGCCGAAATCGTCATCATCAAGGAATTCCTGCCGCAACAGATGACCGAGGAGGAAATGCTCGCTGCGGTTAAATCCGTGGTCGACGAGACGGGCTGCTGCGGCCTGAAGGACATGGGCAGGATCATGGGCCACCTGAAGGAGCGCCACACGGGCCGTATGGACTTCGGTAAGGTCAGCGCCATGGTCAAAGATGCCCTGAAGGACAGCTGAATCACGGCCAGTTAACCAGGGCCTGGCCCGACTTCGAACCGGCGTGGATCATGAGACTACGGCAGCGGTGCCTGTGGAAAGTGGGTGCGAACCGGTCGGTCAGTGTCATGAGGACCATAGTTGGATAGCGAATCGTTTAAGCTTTTCGTTGGAAAAGGGCCTTGGAAACGATGCGATTCTCCCCTCACCTGCTCGATGAAATTCGCGCCCGGCTGCCGGTCAGCCAGGTCGTCGGGCGTAAGGTTAACCTGAAGCGGCAGGGGCGCGAGTTCGTTGGGTTGTCACCTTTCAAGACTGAAAAATCCCCATCTTTCACGGTGAACGACCAAAAGGGATTCTATCACTGCTTCGCCAGTAGCGAACACGGCGACATATTCACGTTCCTGATGAAGACCGAGGGGCTGGCGTTCCCGGAGGCTGTCGAGAGACTGGCTGAAGAAGCCGGCGTCGAACTGCCCAAATCCGTGCCTCCGACAGCGGAAGCACAAGCGCAAATTGATACGCATCAGCGGCTTCTTCAACTTGTTGATTCCGCAGCTGAATACTTCAATCGCAACTTGTTTTCGCGGGCCGGACAGTTGGCGCGGGACTATATGAGCCGGCGCGGCCTGTCTGATGAGACGATCGCTGAATTCCGGCTTGGTTACGCTTCAGACGATCGTACCGCGCTGCTGCACCACTTGCGGAAAGCCGGCTTCTGCGACCGTGAGATGATTGCCTCGGGCATGGCCATCGGCGGTGAGGATATCCGCGAGCCTTATGACCGCTTCCGTCACAGGTTGATGTTTCCGATCACCGACTTGAAGGGCCGCGTCATCGCTTTTGGCGGGCGGGCACTCGATCGGCAGCAACCGGCGAAGTATCTGAACTCCAATGATACACCGCTGTTTCATAAGGGCCGAGTGCTGTTCAACGCGCACCGTTCCCGGCAAGCGGCCTTCGAGAAGTCCAATGTGATCGCCGTCGAAGGCTATATGGACGTTATCGCGTTGAGCCAGGCTGGGTTTCACGAGGCCGTGGCCCCTCTCGGCACCGCGCTCACCGAAGAGCAACTGGCACTTTTATGGCGAATGGCGCCAGAGCCGATCCTCTGTTTCGACGGCGATAGCGCCGGGCGCAAAGCCGCATTCCGTGCCGTAGATACCGCGCTACCGCACCTGAAACCGGGCAGCAGCCTGCGTTTTGCCTTTCTCGCGGATGGGCTTGACCCTGATGACGTCATCCGCGAGAGCGGCGCCAAGGGGCTGCAGGCCGTTCTCGACAAGGCTCGCCCGCTCGCAGAAGTGCTGTTTGATCGGGAATGGGGTGAGGGAGACTGGTCGACGCCCGAACGACGGGCTGGACTTGAAGTTCGGCTGGGGAAAATCGTCGCTGGAATACCTGATCAAGCCGTCCGTGCGCACTATGAACGCGACGTACGCGACCGGCTGTTCGCGGCCTGGCGCGGATCTGGATTTAACAAGGGTGGAAATCGCCGTCAAACACCCGTCAGCACCTCTCAACCGGGGCTTAAGCGGCCCCGGGAAGGCGGCTCCGGCCATGCCAGGGCATCAAATGGCCGTGGTGCGGCCGGTCATGGTCCAGCCTTCGCCAGCGAGAGCCTAAAAAGAAGCGCCCGCGCGGCCGGACACGGGGCTGCGATGCCCACCCGAGAGGTGTTGATCTTGCAATGTCTGCTCAATCATCCATTTCTCGTAGACGAATACGCGGAGGATATCGCCGGGCTGAAACTCACATCTCAGACGCTACGCAACCTCAGAGATGCCATACTTTGCGCGCACGCGATGGAAAAGTCACTTGACAGCGGCACATTGCGATCACATTTGGATCGGTTGGGATCAGGGGACCTACTGCTCCGAATCGAGCAGCTCATGGTACATTGGTCTGATCGATTTGCTGAACCAGACGCCGAAGCCGACGCGGTGCGAGAGGGCTTCGAACATATTATCGCGCTGCAGCAGGGACGGACTGGACTATCAAGACCATTCGGCACCGGCTTCGCTGGCCGGTGACCGAGCGGCTACTCTGGACCCAATCGAACACCGTATTGCGGTGAAGAAGTGCTGCGCCGGTGGTGCGGGATTACCAGCTAAGTGCCGCAACCACATGAATGGTTCAGCCAACACGAACGCGACCACCCGAGGGGTAGCACGAGTTGAACGACAACGTTTGGCGAAGAACACTTGTAGAAGGTGCCACCGCATCATCCCGCAAACTCCGACGCGGCGAGTAAATCGTCAGCGACAATTGCCTCAGCGAACCACACGTGTGTCGCTGCCAAGGAACCCCATACCGAACAGGGTATCTCAACCATGGTGAATGTAAACGTGAAAGACGAGGAACAGGTCAATGCATCGCAGACCGATGGCGATCGTGATAGTCCGCTCCTCGACATGTCCGAACTCGGTCGTCAAAAAGTTTATCAAGGCGGCCAAGGCACGTGGTTATGTCACCTACGGGGACCTAAACAAGGTTCTTCCGTCCGAAGAGGTTACTTCCGACCAGATCGAGGATCTTTACGCGATGCTGTCCGAGATGGGCATCAACGTCGTGGAATTGGAAGAAGAGGAGACCGAAGAAGCGGCCACTCCCGAGTCGGGGGAAGAGGAAAGTCGGGCGCTGACGACGCAGAGCGTTCCGACCAAGAGCGAGACACGCGCCGAACCGACAGAACGGACCGACGATCCGGTGCGCATGTATTTGCGTGAAATGGGATCGGTCGAACTGCTGTCGCGCGAAGGCGAAATCGCGATCGCTAAGCGGATCGAGGCTGGCCGGGAGGCCATGATCGCCGGTCTGTGCGAAAGCCCTCTAACCTTCCAGGCGATCATCATTTGGCGCGACGAACTCAACGATGGGCGCATCTTGCTGCGCGACATCATTGACCTCGAAGCAACCTATGAAGGTCCAGAAGAAAAGGCCGCCCAGGCTGCCGAAGGTGTGCAAACCGCAGACGCTGCGCAAACCACAGAAGGTGGACAACCCGCAGAAGGCGGACCGGGTCCGGTGGCCGCTAACAGCGCGGCAGCGACCAGCACCGATGCCGTCGCTGAGGGTGGTGAGGGCGTGCAAGCCACCGAGGGTGAAGGCGAGAGTGAAGAGGACGACGACGACGATTACGAAAACGCCCTGTCGCTGGCCGCGATGGAAGCCGAGCTGAAGCCCAAAGTGCTCGAGACCTTCGACAAGATTGCCGGCAACTACAAGAAGCTGCGCAAGCAGCAGGATCGAATGATCGAGCAGCAAGTGGCCGGTGATCAGGCCTCGGGCCCGCAACAGCGCGCCTACGACAAGCTGCGCGAAGAGATCATCAATGACGTTAAGAGCCTGTCGCTTAACAACAACCGGATCGAAAGCCTCGTCGAACAGCTCTACGCGATTAACAAGCGTCTTGTTAGCTATGAGGGCCGCTTAATGCGGCTGGCCGACGCGCACGGTATTCCGCGCCAATCCTACCTGGATGAGTATTTCGGCAACGAGCTTGATCAGACCTGGCTCGAACGCATGTCCAACAAGGGTAAGAAGTGGGCGAAGTTCATTGATGGTGAGCGCGAACAGATCGACCGCATTCGTGGCGAAATCCACGAACTCGCCAGTGAAACCGGTCTGGAAATTCCTGAATTCCGCCGTATCGTGCGGGCCGTGCAGAAGGGTGAACGGGAAGCCCGGCAGGCTAAAAAGGAAATGGTCGAAGCCAACCTGCGTTTGGTGATCTCGATCGCCAAGAAGTACACCAACCGCGGCTTGCAGTTCCTCGATCTGATCCAGGAAGGCAACATCGGTCTGATGAAGGCGGTCGACAAGTTCGAGTACCGCCGCGGCTACAAGTTCTCGACCTATGCGACGTGGTGGATCCGGCAAGCAATCACCCGCTCCATCGCCGACCAGGCACGCACCATCCGTATCCCGGTGCACATGATCGAGACGATCAACAAGATCGTGCGGACCAGCCGGCAGATGCTGCACGAAATCGGCCGCGAGCCGACGCCGGAAGAACTCGCCGAAAAGCTCGCCATGCCACTTGAAAAAGTGCGCAAGGTTCTAAAGATCGCAAAGGAGCCGATCAGCCTTGAAACGCCGATCGGTGATGAGGAAGACAGCCACCTCGGCGACTTCATTGAGGACAAGAATGCGCTGCTGCCGATCGATGCGGCGATCCAGTCGAACCTGCGTGAAACGACAACCCGGGTGCTTGCATCACTGACGCCACGCGAAGAGCGTGTGCTGCGCATGCGCTTCGGCATCGGCATGAATACCGACCACACACTGGAAGAAGTCGGCCAGCAGTTCTCGGTGACGCGCGAACGCATCCGCCAGATCGAGGCGAAGGCGCTCAGAAAGCTGAAGCACCCGAGCCGCAGCCGCAAGCTTCGGAGCTTCCTGGACAACTGATTTTATCCTGGCGCGCGTTGGGTTCGGGCGGAGTCACCGTTAGTTTTCTAGCGCGCTTAAAACTCTTGTTTCAGGGCGTGACCCCCTCGATTAAGCGGACTGGCAACGGTCCGCTTTTTTGCGAGCGATGGCCTATTCTGCTGGTTGTTCTAATGGCGCGGTGTCGAGCAGCGACACGATCACGAAGGCCGCAAGCGACAGACCAATCGTTGCGAAACCGATCACCGGTCCGGAGACGTCCCCAAGCCCCAGTGCTTCCTTCACCGGGCCCAGCCCGGCAATCGCCGTAAAGCCTGCGATGAGGGCGGCGATGGCGCCACGGCGAGTGGCTCTCGGCCAATAGAGCCCGCCCGCCAGTATGACGATGCCCGAGCAGAAATAGATCGCGCCGGAGACCGCGAGGTAATCCCAAATATCTTCATGACCCTGGTAGATGAGTCCCCAGTAGAGCTCATAGACCGCGATCACAACGATGCCGATGCGTGTTGCACGGATCTGGAAACTCGCATCTTCGGTGCGGCCGGTCAGAGGACCACAAATGTCGCGGGCGATGACGGACGACCAGCAGAACAGATAGCCGTCCTGGGTCGACATGAAGGAGGCGAACATAACGATCGCCAAGAGGCCAACGAGCCATTGCGGCAAGGCTTCACCGAGCATCACGGCAGTGGCGACCAGATCGCCTTCCTGGCCGAAGCCTGCGAGTTTCGGGTGCATGGCGGCTTGAGGCTCAACTTGCCCGGCGAAGTAGGCAAAGGCCAAAACGCCGATGAAGGCCGGTAGTGCCATGCGGCCCATGAAGACCAGTGACGACACCAGATAGGCGCGTCGCACTGTCCGCTCGTCCTTTATGCACAAGGCACGCGACAATGCCGTCGGCCAAATAGCCGAAGACACAACGCCCGCGACCAGGACCATCCACAGGACGTACGTCAACCCGAAGCTTTCAGCGGCAAAGGGATCAAACCCGGCATGACCTTTTGACGTGCTGACAGCGGTCACCGCGTCGCTCAAGGGAACCACCTGAAGCAGGACAACCAGGGCGATGGCCAGCCCTGTAACGATCAGAACGAACTGCAGGACATCCGTGGCGATCACAGAACGCATGCCCCCGTAAGCCGTGTACGCGACAGCAGTGATAAGCAGCACCACCATAAGCGCGCTGACGCTGGCCGAGCCGCCTTCCAGGCCGAGCATCGCGACGATAAAAAGGGCAGCTACCTTGAGGAACAGCCCCATGTTGAGAATACCGCCCAAGGCCATGACAGCACCTCCGAAAACGCGGACATCCTGGCCATAGCGCTGGCCGTAATACTCGGGCACCGTGAGCACGCCAGTGCGGCGCAGAGGAGCAACGACAAATCCCGTCAGGCCGACGACGAGGCAGCCAACCAGCGCAGCGGCACTGATGTGGAAGGCGGCAAAACCGTCGTTGAAGCCCTTTTGGGCATTGTAGGCGATGGTGATGAGCCCGATCTCGGTGGCGCCAAGCGTGGCAACCGCCGTGCCGAGCCCAACATTGCGGCCGGAGACGAAGTACTCGGCGAGATTGCCTTCAGTGGCGTGTCCGGCCGTGCGGCGCAGAATGAAAACAAGCGCCACGGCATAAACAAGGGCACCGATCGAGAGGCTGGTGATAAGGACAGTCGACATTTGGCAGTTCCGTCCACGGACCGTTTCAACGGGCATGAGCGCGGATCGATAGCACAGCTTGCGCCCTTGATTGCAACGGACGTGTGCGGCGCGGCTCTGTCAACGTCCTTTGCGACTTAGCGAGGCCTTGTGTTGTGGATCTAACCAAGCTCGACCCAACCTACGGGATCAGCGCACGATGGAGCCGTTGGTTGCATTGATAGACGAGACCCAGCGCAACGCTTCGGTGGTGTCTTGGCTGCACGGGATAGGGGCTTTGCGCCGCTAGCCCACAGCAGCGGCCTTTATCGGACCAACCTCGTGCAACTCGTCATCCTCCGCCTTGACTGGGACCGCTTGCGGCAGCCAGTTCTCCTCGGCCTGATGCCAGGGTAGGGCGCGCGGACGGCCTTCTGGATGCAATTCGCAAAACCGGCGGCGGATTTCCAACACGCGGAGACGCTGCAGATACGTGAGGTGAAGCGATGCTCGCAAAGCCTCGCCGCTGCAATCATAGGTTTCGACCACGCCGTATACGGCCATAAGGCGGAAGTTGTTTTCCACATTGCCCCGGTCGAGACCTGTGACTTGCTCGATTGCGCGAAAGGCTACGGTGAACGGCAGGGGGGCGCGCATGTACTTCACACAGGCATTAGCGAGCTTCAGAATATCGCGGTCGGCCCAGCTGCTCTGACCGATGCTTTCCAGCCAGACTTCGGCAGCAATAGGCAGTTCCTTACAGTCGATCCCGGCGATGCTGGCAAAGCGGATGTGGCGGCGTTCGTCGAACATCGGCTCGTCTCAAAAATCATTGGTGATCACATGAATGAACAGTGTGCATCCTTGTCCATGAAAACAGTCTTAACAAATCTATAGTTTGCTGTCTGATCGTAATTGCTGGTTGCTAGCAACGAAACCGGCGTCACCGGTAGAGATCTGCTCGGGTTGGAGGCAGCGGCGAAGCGCCCTTCGCGTTGTGCGAGGCGAGCGTCTGAAATAGACGCGCCGCACCGCGCTGGAAAGCCAGTGAACAACCAGCGAGATAGGCAACCCAGATGCGGTAAGTCTCCTCGCCAACCAGGGCGATTGCCTCCTCGCGCCGGGCGGTCAACCGCTCGCACCAGATCTTGGTGGTCAACTGGTAATGCTCCCGCCAACCCTCGACGTCGTGGATTTCGAAGCCCGCCTGCTCCATCGCCATGACGGTGTGGCCGATGTCATCAAGTTCACCACCCGGGAAGATGTACTTTTGAAGCGCGCGTTGTTCGGCGCGGGCAGAGAAGCGACGGTTCTTGCGCTTGGCACGGCGCGAAATCGCGTGATTGAGGAACAGCCCGTCTTCGGCCAAAACGCGGCGGACGGATTTGAAGTAGAGATCAATGTTGGAAATGCCGATCGCTTCATACATGCCGATCGAGCAGATCTTGTCGTAGGTGCCTTCGAGATCGGCGTAATCGCGGATCTCGAAAGTGACCTTGTCGGAGAGGCCGCGCTGCTTGGCCCAGTTTTGCGCATATTCGATCTGGGCTTCCGACAACGTAATACCGTGAGCCTGCACGCCGTAGTTTTCGGCCGCATAACACAACAGCCCACCCCAGCCGCAGCCAATATCCAGCAGACGATCACCCGGCTTCAGACGCAGTTTGCGGCAGATCATCTCCATTTTATCGTGCTGCGCCTGATCGACGGTGTTGTTCCAGTCGGTGAAATAGGCGCAGGTGTACTGCATGTTGGGATCAAGGAAGAGATTGTAGAAATCGTTGCCGACGTCGTAGTGGAACTTGATAAAATCCTTGTTCTCCGCCTTCTGTCGTCCTTCCCCGCCTTCGTCACCAGAGTAGTCGCGACTTCGCTGCGGCTTTTCGCCAGGCGCCAGCAAGAATGGCCAGAGTTGGCTCAACAGACGCCGCTTGCTTAGTTTTTTTAGCTGCTTGCGGCTACCCCCATCGGCCAGCTGCGTACCCAGATCGATCAGCGTGCCGCCTTCAAAGCCAACGTGGCCGTGCGCATAGTGGCGTATCAGCTGGTCAAGCGTCGGGTGCCTCAAGAGCGAAGCTATGACGCCTGGGGAGGCAATCGTAATGGCTAGATCACTTTTGACATCCGAGCCGAGCGGTACAAGCGTTCCATCCCAGAGGCGGACAGAGGCGTCCAAGTCGAGATGGCGGCTGAGATCCTCAACCAGCGCTTTCGCGGCCGCAAGATGTTTGTCGGAGGTATCTGTCATGTTCGGTGTCCCTGTTGTGGCGGGACCGAAGCACAGGAGGCCAGCGCGGGCAACCAGGGTACACCCATGTTGGCCCGCGCAAACCAGGGTTAGCTACAGGTTTTTGCGGTCTGACCAAACAGGAGCTTCTTGCCTTCCTCGGTAACAGCTGGACGGCTGCTCCACGGTTTGCCCTTTTCATAAGCAGCAAAAACCGCTGGGCGCGCGCGCACGGTATCAAACCAACGCCGCAGGTTCGGGAACGCGTCAAGGCGCTGCTTCTGGGCCTTCCATGGGACCACCCAGGGATAGGTAGCCATGTCAGCGATTGAATATTCACCAGCCAGCCAATCGCGTCCCTGAAGCTGGCGCTGGAGCACGCCATAAAGGCGATTGGTTTCGTTGACGTAGCGGTCCATGGCGTAGGGGATTCTGTCTGGCGCGTATTGCACGAAGTGGTGGTTTTGTCCCGCCATCGGACCAAGCCCACCGATCTGCCAAAAAAGCCATTCCAGGACCGACTTCTTCGCTCGTGTTTCCGAAGGTAGGAATTGCCCGGTTTTTTCCGCGAGATAGACGAGTATGGCGCCCGATTCGAAAACGGTGATCGGTGCGCCGCCATCAGTGGGTGCATGATCGATTATGGCTGGCATGCGATTGTTGGGAGAGAACTTCAAGAATTCGGGTTCGAATTGGTGTCCTGCCGAAATATCGACCGGCTTGATTGTGTATGGCAGCCCGGTTTCTTCCAGGAAAATTGTAACCTTGTGGCCGTTCGGAGTTGGCCAGTAGTAAAGCTCGATCATCTCTGCTCAGTCCGTTCGTTGATTGCGCGCTGCGAAGAGAGCTGCAGATGGTACGCCGCCTTCCGCATTCCAACGCATCTCAACACATCGTGAAAAGGCGACATCCAGTGGGGCATTAAACGCGCTTCGGGCCGATGTGCGCCTGGCCGCGTTTTTTGGCGAGTTCGATTTGGCGCTGGCGCTCGGCGGCGGCCTGTTTCTTACTGGTGTCGGCTTTCACCTCGCAGTGCGGACAGGGGTGGTCGGCGTAACCGCCGGATGTATCGCCTGAGTGAAATGGTGTGCGGCAGATGGAGCAGAGCTGAAAGGGCCCTGGTTCTAGGCCGTGGCCGACGGAGACGCGCTCGTCGAAGACGAAGCATTCTCCCTGCCACTTGCTCACTTCTGCAGGAACCCGTTCGAGATACTTCAAGATACCGCCTTTGAGGTGAAAGACGTCCTCGTAGCCCATCTCCTTGAGAAGTGCGGTCGCCTTTTCACAGCGGATGCCGCCGGTGCAGAACATCGCCACTTTTGGCCGGTTATCCGTTTTGAGCATTTTTCTCACCCAGCCGGGAAATTCCCGGAACGACTGTGTTTGTGGATTTAAGGCGCCTTCGAAGCTGCCGATGGCGAACTCGTAATCGTTGCGCGTGTCGACGACGACAACGTCAGGCATCGAGATCAGATCGTTCCAGTCCTCGGGTGCGACATAGGTGCCGACCGTGTGATTGGGATCGATGCCCTCGATACCCATGGTGACGATCTCGCGCTTCAAACGTACCTTCATGCGCTTGAATGGCATGGCTGCGGCGGCCGCTTCTTTCCATTCCAGATCGGCGCAGCCAGGAATACCGCGTATGTGGGCCAGGACTGCGTCAATGCCCGAGCGCGTGCCGGCGATTGTGCCATTGATGCCCTCCCGGGCGAGCAAAAGCGTGCCATTGACCCCAACCCCGTCGCAGACTTGCTGAAGTGGAGCGCGCAGGGCTTCGAATGAGTTCGAGCCTGGTGAACTTGTAGAACGCTGCAACGACGACGCCGCGCGCCTTTTGTTGAGAATTATCTGTCATGGGCCATTTGGATTAGCGAGCGCGCGCGTTTTGAGCAAGTGGCGGCTTGGCCAGACGCATAGTGCTTGCTATCAAGGCGGTCCACTGAGACATCTCACTACCGCCCCAAATACGAGGAGACCGCCGGTGAGCGAAATGACGCAAGAGTCCACCACCCGGCAGGCCGCAGCCGCCCTGATCCGCCGGTATTACGACGCCTTCAACACCGGCAACTCCGAGGTCATGCTCGAGTGCCTCAGCGACGATATCATTCATGACGTTAACCAGGGCGAACGGCGGCAAGGCAAAGACAAGTTCAGCGCATTCCTGGCGCGGATGGGACACCACTACGAGGAGAAGCTGGGCGATATCGCCGTGCTGGTCTCCAAGGACGGGACACGGGCCGCGGCCGAGTTCAACGTTTCGGGCAAGTATCTTCAAACCGAACTCGGCCTGCCCGATGCTGCAGGTCAGACTTACAATCTTCCAGCCGGAGCGTTCTTTGCCATCCGAGATGGAAAGATTGCCCGTGTGACGACATACTACAACCTCACTGACTGGATTGCCCAGGTGGCCGGTTGAGGGCGCTCACTCAGCCCGGGTTTTCCATGCGAAATTATGCAGGAGTTTGCATCCGCAATGCTGGTTACCGTTCTCAAATGCAAGCTCCACCGGGCAGCCGTCACGGAATGCGATCTTCACTATGAAGGCTCAATCTCGATCGACCGAGATTTGATCAAGGCAACCGGGCTGTTGGTGAATGAACGGGTCGAGATCTACAACATCAACAACGGCAACCGCTTTACGACGTACGTCATCGAGGGTGGGGCCGGGTCTGGTGTCATCGGCCTTAACGGTGCAGCGGCTCGACTCGCCTGTGCCGGCGACAAGCTGATCATCTGCGCCTATGCGCAGATGGAGGAATTGGAAGCCCGGGCCTGGCAACCAACGGTGGTGGTGGTCGGAGACGATAACAAAATGGAGAAGCCGCGCACATGAGCCTGAGTGTCGAGGCCGTGACTGGATCCGCGTTGCAGGACGTTCTGCCCGATTTGGCGCGCCTGCGTATCTCCGTGTTCCGGGACTGGCCTTATCTTTACGATGGTTCGGAAGAATATGAGCGGGAGTATCTGGCGAAGTTCATCGCGGCGGATGGGGCCGTATGTATAGTGGCCCGTGATGGCGAAACTATCGTAGGGGCATCAACAGCTTCGCCAATGGCGGAGACGGATGTGGAATTCATCGAACCGTTCAAGATGGCTGGTTGCGATATCGCCAAGGTTTTCTACTGCGGTGAATCCGTTCTGATTGGGGATTATCGCGGTCAGGGCGTCGGTCACAAATTCTTCGAGGGGCGCGAGGCCCACGCACGACAAGTTGGCGGCTTCGAAACTTCCACTTTTTGCAGGGTTGTGCGGCCTGACGATCATCCTTTGAAGCCGGTGATTTATCGCCCCCTGGATGGTTTTTGGCGCAAACGCGGATATCGCCCTGTCGAAGGACTTTTGGCCGAATACGCCTGGAAGGATATCGGCCAGAGTGAAGAAACAACCAAGCAACTGCAGTTTTGGACAAAGCCACTGTAGGCCCTCAATGACAGCGCCAAACACCGTAAAAGTCGCCGCCGCACAGTATCCGCTTGATCCGGTAGCATCGCTGCAGGAGTGGCGCGACAAGGTTGCCTCATGGGTGGCCGAGGGCGCCGATACCGGCGCCAAAATCCTGATGTTTCCCGAATATGCCTCGCTTGAGCAAGCGATGGCTCTTGGTCGTGAGGTTGCCCAGGATCTGTCGGCGACGCTGAAGGGTGTCGCGGAACTGGCTGGCGAGCGGGTCGCATTTCACGCTGACCTCGCGCGCGAACATGAGGTCCATATCTTGGTCGGCAGCGGACCGGTGCTGCGCAATGACGGTCGCTATTGTAATGCGGCGCAACTTGTCGCGCCGAACGGCCGTGTCGGCGAACAGACCAAGGTGATCATGACGCCGTTCGAGCATGACTGGGGCGTTAAGGGCGATCGTCGTGGTCAGCTCAAAGTTTTCGACACGGAGCTCGGCCGTATCGGCATCGCC
The DNA here is from genome assembly GCA_963753045.1 of uncultured Alphaproteobacteria bacterium. Taxonomy (GTDB): domain Bacteria; phylum Pseudomonadota; class Alphaproteobacteria; order Rhizobiales; family Hyphomicrobiaceae; genus Filomicrobium. The sequence continues at coordinate 612,489 of CAVWAT010000006.1, read as the reverse complement.
ATTTGTTACGATAGTGAATTCCCAGTTCAGGTACGCAGCCTGGCGGCGGCAGGCGTCGAAGTCCTACTGGTTCCGTCCTGCACGGAACTCGTATCTGGTTATCACCGCGTACGCACGGGCGCGCGAGCAAGAGCGCTTGAAAATCAAATCGCCTGCGTGATCAGCCCGACGATCGGCAATGCGACCTGGTCTCCGGCTGTCGACCACAACGTTGGAGCGGCAGGCGTCTTTGTCCCGCCCGAGCACGGTGTGTCCGATGACGGGGTCCTGGTTGAGGGGCAACTCAACCAACCGGGGTGGGTGTGCGCGCGCATTGATTTCGCGGCCCTGCGGGCGTTACGCTCGGGCGGTGAAATGCGTAACTACCTCGACTGGGATCTGCAGTGCGGGGCGGACCAGCTCAACGCCGAGGCCGCGGTCGAGATGATTGACATGAAGGGCTGAACACACCGCCGGCGCGGTCCGTGTCTGATCTTGGACGCCGCGATTAGAGCATGGAGCGCTTGCCGACGTACGGCCGGTCCCAGTGCACAAACCGGCCTTGGGCATCAAAAAATATCCGCAGCTGAGTACTCGAAAAGAAGAGCTTATGCGCCGGGTGCAGTTCGGGGTGTTTTCTGGCTCCATCGAATTCGAAACAGATCAGCTGTTTCGACATGTGTTGCCAGCGCATGCCGCCGACGCTTGAACCCTCGATCAATCGGATGACACGCCGTTTTGCCGGCTTGGTATAGAGCCAATCGAAGTGGCAGATGGTCATAAGATCGCAGACGTCATCCAGCTTGCCTTCAACCTGAATGAGGCGCGCGAACACGGATTCCAGCCCGTGCCAGTAGAGCGCGCTACGTGCGACAGCGTCCTCTGCCACGGCGAGGATCGCGGGCGGGCTCAGGCACAAATTGAGGTTCGCCAACACAGTCGCATTCGCTGCCACTTTCGCGCTTTGTTCGTCCGCTGTTGACCGGCAGTGGTGTTGCGAAGCAGCGGCACCGCTCTCTGTGAGGGCGCTGCTTGCAGGGGAGTTGTCGAGAACTAAAACGTGCCGACGGGAAATTCCTGAAGCGCGCGTGGTTGGGACCGGGGCAGTGATCCGCGCCCCCTTGGGCGGCCACCCGAATATTCGCCCGCGTAGCCGTAAAGTCGCACGACCGATACCGGCAACTACCGCAACAATCAGAAGAATACAAAAAAAGGCTGCGGACGACAGCATGCTCACAGCATCCTGTCGATAGCGCCGAAACAAACGCGGCCAATTCCAACTTCTTTGTAGCGGCCAGAAGGGCTTCATGGCGCCTCGTCAACTCATCAGAACTCTTGCCACGCACAGAATACGCCGCGATCCGGTAAAACAACAAGTTCATCGACGCGCATTGGGAGCCGTTACCGATGGTTTTGTGGCCGAATGGTCATCAGGGCCGGTGTTGCCGATCAAGAATGCAGCGGTTCTCGCGCCCGAGCCACGTTAATTGCTCGGGCGCGAGAACATCTGTAATATCAAGAAGGATGACGGTCTATGCGCCGCAAGCAGCGATAATCAACGCCTGCATGTTGGCCATGCGTAGAGAAAAACCCTCCTGCCATTTTGGATCGGCCTTAATCCGTGCCTCGAACTCCTTTTTGAAATGCTCCTTGTCGGTGAAGTAGTAGAAGGCCATTTCCCGTTCTTCAGCCCCGAAACGTTTGGGATCCTTCAATAGTTTTTGTTCGCACTCGCAAGAATTGGCATGGCGGTTTTGCACCGTCGCGCAGAAGTTGTAGGCGGCATCGAGAAGGCCTTGTTCGGTGTAGCCTTTGGATGCGGCTGGCTTCTCGGCATTGTCAGCGGCCCGCAATACTGCGTTGGCTGACAGCCCGATGGAAAATGCGATAACTGCCGCGAATACGGCGATTTTAGTACTGCTGATCACGGACGTACTCCTCTGTTGGCGGTCTGCCTTTACATTGGTTGTGTGGTTCCAAGAACGTTGAAAAGCGCACAGTAGACCGGTAGGTCAAGAGACTTGACCTGAATCCCGTTCAAGCTCGTTTTGGGAAAAACCGGCGATAGAGCGCAATCGTTGCCGGTAGGATGACGAGCTGGGCGATCAGCGAGGCGAACAAACACACCGCAGTGAGCTGACCGAAAAGCCGCAGTGAGGGCAGATCCGACAGCATGGTGACGCCGAGGCCGAGAGCCAGAACGATGGTTGTCAAAACAACGGCGGGTCCGATGTGGTGAGCCGTCTGGCGCAACGCTTCTATATGGTTACCGCGCCCAACGCCGAGGCGGTCTTCCTCAAGGTGATACCGGTTGAGGAAGTGGATCGTCGAGTTCGATCGCCAATGAGAAGGCAACGGTTATGGCGACAATCGAGGCAAATTGCAGCCCTTCGCCGGCAGCCCAAAGCAGTGCGCCGGTGGCGAAAATCGGAAACAGCGACGGTAGAACGCTTGTGACACCGGCAAGCACTGACCGCAGCGCCAATCCCAAAAAGATGAAGATCACGAACATGTCGCCGACGAGGCCCCAGTTCAACTCGCGGATCAAGGTTGCGGAGTTGCGGGCGGCGATCGCAGGCAAACCCGTGACGGAAATGCGGTACTCGGGGTGCGCGGTGCGAACGGAATTGAGCTCTCTATCGATTTTTTCAACCACGGGCAGGATTTCGCTGGCGTCGACATCAGGCAAGCGGGCAGTGACGAGAACAGCGCGTTCGTCTTCTGATATGAAGCGACGCACGAGATGTTCTGGCAAGATCGAAACGTAACGCTTGACCGTCTCGACGCTGTCGTCTCCGGCTTCTGCAAGCCAACGGCGAAGACTGTCGATTGACCAAACGTTGCCAAGTCCGGCACGCTCTTCAAGGATGCGATGAGCATCGGCGATCGCCTGCAGCGTTTCTGCATCATAGAGCGCCGCTGGCTGAGTGCTGTCTGAATGACGTTGCGGCAGCTCGATCATCACGTGAACCGGATTGGCGCCAGTCAGTTTCTTATCGAGCCGTGCCGAACCGGCAAGAGCTTGCTCCTGATCCGGCACTTGGTCGGCCAGCCGGTATCGCGGCTCAAGTTGTGCATAGGCCCAACCAGTCCATGCGACCGCAGCAACACCCAGCACTGTGAGAATAAATGGGCGGCTAGCGCTAAGGCCAACGATCTGATCCGTCACGCGCTGTAGAAGGCCGACGCCACCGCGCTCGTCTTCTGGGTGGGCGAGTGTCTTCGTCTCCTTGCGAACCAGCAGCACGGCGAGTGTCGGCACAACCACGGCGACGGCGATATAGGAGATGCCGACCGCAAGCAGTGCCGCCCGTCCGAACGTCTGGATCAGCGCTGACTGGGCGAGGGACAGCGAGAGTATCGCGATCGCCGCATTCATCGCTGTCAGGAGACACGCCGGCGCAACGTCGAGGACCGCGGCGCGGGCCGCAGCAAAGCGGCTCTCACCGGCCATGACCCCGCGACGGACGGCAAGCACGAGGTGCATGGAATCAGAGAACCCCTGCACCAGGATCAGCGGGGTGATGACGTTGATGAACAGGTTGAGGCGGAAATCAAGGGCGCCGATGATGCCCAGCGTCCAAAGGATCGCTACCGCTGGTCCAGCGACAGCTATGAGCGTCAGGGAGAGCCGCCGGAAGAACAGATAGGCGACGATGAAACCGACCAAAAAGCCAAGCCCGTTGTAGACGAGGCGATCACGCTCGACAGCGTTACGGATCTCCAACTGCATAACCGGAGCACCCGTGAACTGCACGTTCAAGCCCGAGCCGGCAAGCGTTGCGTTAGCGGCATCACGCAACCCGTAAACGACCTGGCGCAAGCCCTGCTCGGCAACCACCTGCCGGTCGAGCGAAATCACGATCAGCGCCAACTGGCCGTCATCGGAGAGGAACTTGCCCTTGACGATGTCGTTGTTGCGCAAAGAATCAAGGATGGCGCTGAATGCGGCACCGTCGCCGGGGAGTTCGTCAGGCACAATGGGGGCGGCGTAACCGTTTTCATCCGGCTTGCCACGTGCCGACAACATGGACACTAGACCACCGACACCATCGGCAAGCTGCAGCTCTATGGTTGTGTCCGCGAACCTTTTCAAAGATTCGCGGGTGAGCAGGTCCTTACCTTCAACGACAATCAGGACATCGTACTCGCTTGACGGGAAAAGCCGGTCGATTGCCTCGTACTGGCGAAACTCCTCCGTGTCGGTGCGGAACAGCTCGGAAAGGGAATCATCGACCTTGAGAAGGGACACCCCGTAAACGGCCAGAACCGATAAAACGAGGATCACCAGTGCCGATAGATACGGGGCTGCCAGCGCGACAAGACCGAGCTTGTCGAGACCGAATGAAAACCGGAATGAGCGGCGCTGCTCAACTGGTCTCGCCGTCGTCATCCTGGTCGCTCTCCCCCCAGCCCATGATCCCAAACTGCGTTTCTCAAGGGCCGCACTCTGCCCATCAGCACGCGATTCTTTTCATACTCAATGGAAACTGTTTCGCCTCTTAAAGAACTTTTGGCAATCTCGCGACCGAGTTGTCCAGACTTTGAATGCTCAGAGGCAACCGGAAGGTAACTTGTTCAAGTGGGCTTCAAACCTTTTTGGGTGGCTTGAGAAGGCCCCGTTGATAGCGTAAAATCACGCTTTACGCCGGAATTCGGAGTTTTCAAGCATGGCCGTGGCCTCCAAGACACTTGATGTGAAAAGCCTGACCTGCCCTCTCCCTGTGCTGAAGGCGAAAAAGGCGATGAAAGACGTGCCGCGTGGTGGGACACTGGTAGTGCTGGCCACGGACCCGGGCTCGGTTGAGGATTTCAAGGTCTTCTGTAAGGCAACGGGCGCCACGCTACTTGAGCAGGAGGAAGCGGGCGGCGTATTCCGCTTTTTGATCAAGAACGACGGTTGAAAAGTAGATTGGTTGTGGACTGCTTGACAGCCCGATACCAACACCTCATACACGGCAACTTCGTTTTTTAGTACCTCGATTTAGCAGTGCGGTCTTAGCGCTTGTTGATCAATAAATACGGGCGGTTAGCTCAGCGGTAGAGCACACGCTTCACACGCGTGGGGTCACTGGTTCAATCCCAGTACCGCCCACCAATTAAAAAGCATACTAAACAATTACTTAGAGACTGTTTTGAGCTTGCGTGTCCAGCCCCCTCTTTATGGGCCACTTCGATGTAGAGTTTCCGGAACGGGCGGACGCATGCTGCTGGATAGAGTTCGGCGTTCACCTTGCGCGGCTTGCGGTTTCGTTCGGTTCGCGCCGGTCGACGTTGCAGGGTTTCGAGCTGGCGCAACTCGTCCTTGATTTGAAGCCTTGCACGTTTTAGCGACAACAGAAGCAGACTGTCCGGCAGCGGTCGCTGATGCTCGACCATAATCTCGGTATTGAGCCTCGCATGCCGCGAACGGAGTGTCTTCTTGCGGGCCTCGACACGTCCCAGCTTGAGGTGAGCTGTTTCGCCGACGCTTCCTGTTTCGTCGGCGCCTTCCGTGATGGCTGTCGAAGCGAACATTGGCCTCTCCTCTATCATTCGCGTTTGCATCGGCTCACCCGACGGCATCGTCACATTGCTGCGCAACGCAGGATCGGGGGCTTCCTCATCTCGCTCTATTTTGCGTGGGTCCGAGGTGAGCGTCATATCGTCGACCCATCAGAGAAGTGGTGATGGGGCCGCCGGGCAGCCAATGCAAAGACCGTCACAACTTGATCGGTTTTCCTTTCAGCCCAGCGCGACGTTCCGGGCTGGAGGTACCGGGCGCTCGATGCAACGAAGCGCAATGACTCGAAGATTTTTACCGACGCAGGGCATCTCCTCACTGCAGCCATAGTGTATGAACCGATGCCACCCGCTCGACATGAGTGACCAGACAACAGCACGGCTCCATTCCGATATTGTGCAGGAGAAAGAGCGCCGCGCCTGGGTTGGCTGGTACACTGGGCCGGCGTTATGCAAGCCCCGCGGCAGCTACTTACGCAAGTGCCTGACGGCATCAGCGGATTCGCTCCCGTCGGCGGCGTACATTGAAAGTTGCGGCTCATCCATCAAAATGGCTTCTTCATAGGTCCCATAACCGTTGAAGTGTCCTGCCAAGGCGCGGCCATATGCGCCGACGCTGCCGATTTCGATATAGTCACCCTCGCTAATGCAATCCGGCAGCAGAAAGGGGCCTGGCATGTGGTCGATTGAATCACAGGTCGGTCCCCAGAGCTCGAAGGCTCCGAGGGGGGCATCCGCTTCGACATGCGGGGACACGAGCCGCGCAGGAAATACGAAACCGAGGTGCGCAGCGTCGAACAGCGTGCCGTAAGCGCCGTCGTTGATGAAGAGGTTTTGGCCGCGGCGCGCATCAACGTGCACGATGAGGCTTTCGGCCTCGGACACCAGCGATCGGCCCGGTTCACACATCAAGCGAATGTTTTCGCGAGCTGGCAGGGCCTCGATACCTGTGTTGATCGCGACCATGAAGTCTTCCATCGGCGCCGGTTCGCTGTTGGCGTACCGCGAGGGAAAGCCGCCACCCACATCAAGGACATCGATCATTACACCTGCTTGGACAATAAGATCGCGCACCGCCTTTAGCGCCATGACAAAGGCGTCCGGTGTCGTCGTCTGAGAACCGACGTGGAAGGTGAGACCAAATTTCGCCGCGGCCTGACGCGTTTTGATGAGCAGCTTGGTGGCCGGTTCCCCGGTAATACCGAACTTGTGCTCCAGAGGAATTAGAGAGTTAATCGCAGGCACGGCGACTTCGCACGAACAGTTTGAGATCGCGTGCACCGTCGGTTTCCTGAAGGATTTTTTCCAGTTCATCCTCACCATCGAGCGAGAAACTGCGGACGCCAAGTTCATAGGCACGACGGATAGCGCCGCGTGCTTTAACCGGGTGCATAAAGTGAAGTTCGGCGTCGGGGATTGTTGCCGCATCCTCGATCTCGGGGAGAGAGGCGACGTCGAAGTGACGGATGCCGGCGCCGTACAGCGCGCCGATGAGGAAGACGGAGCTATTGGCTTTATAAGCATAGGCGATGTCGCCGTCGAAGTTCTGGCGGAACCAGCGAACCGCACGTCCGGCCGCGTGCGGCCTCAACGCCAGCACCGGTTTCTCGGGACGACGCGCCTTAATCAGCGCAGCGGCACTTCTGTATCGTTGCATCGCATGGGGCCTCCGCCGACCGGGTCTTATCCAACTCGCGCGTGGCACGCCGGCGTGCCGTTCCGCTGCCTACTTCGTCCAGACCGAGCAAGTTCGTCTCGGATCTCACTCGGCGCGATCCGAGACGGACTGGCTCTTAATATAGAACAGCCCTTCGCAGAGGGAGCAGGTCAATAAGACCTATCCGACATCGCGTAAAGACCCATTTTCGGAGAACTCATTGCCGCGGCGTCTACTCCTGCGCAGTGTAACGTGCTTGCTTACTCGCTCGGTCGAATGCCGCTTTGGTTTCACCTGTCGGGTCACCGTCCGTCTTCGGCCGTGCCTCAAGTACGATCGTCGCCCAGGCTTGAGGCAACGGTAGTTTACTCGACCGATCGGGTAGAGGCTTGGCGCTGCCGCGCCTTTTTCGACGGCGCTTTGTTTTTCTTCTGGGCTTGCCGACCTGCTTGCGCTCCGCCTCGTCGGCGAGTAGCGCTTTGTTGAGGTGGCTGCGCCAATTGCCCAGCAGGGTGAAGCGATGCAGTTTGAAATTGTGCTCGACACCCGGTGGATTATCCCGCTCGCCGGCCATGCAAATCCCGACGATGGCATCCTTGCCCGGCACAGCGGCACGCAGAATGAAGCCATCCTTATTGCCGGGCACCTGGATTGTGCGGCCCGCCCGCAACCGGTTGTCCCGCTGAAACTCATTAGGGAAGAGGACAGCCGCCTGACCGTAAGAGTCAACAGAGATCAGAAGTCAAACGGCATGGTCCTGTTGCAGCGGCGTTGATCTTCACAACATCATTCTTGGCGTAGCTTTGCTGCTCGGTCCAAAGCGAAAGGCGAAGAGGGAGGCGCCTGGGCCTTGGGGCATACCCGTTGGAGTGAGAACTGATCGCGGCGGCAAGCTGGGTGAATTCATCACGGCTCACCAATCCCTGCAACAGGCGCCCGGCGATAGGGCGTAGTTTACCTTCGAGGCCGCGCAAGCGGGAGATTAGAACATTGGTGGGCAGCGCGAGTTCGGCTGCAGCCTCCGTTAGGCTCAGATCGCGCGCGTGTCGAAGGGCCAAGCCGATGACGGGATCATGGCCATCGATCCGCCGATTGGGATCGATGCCAGCGATTTGTAATGCGACCTCTGCGGCACGCTTGTCATCAGTGCTGATCAGGTCACCAGACCCCGGCCCTCGAAGATCCATATTGATTTGGGAAGGCCCCATGAAGTGGCAGCTCAGGCATTGCAGGCCGGCTTGCCCCGCATTCGCCGCTGCGACGGTTTCCGGCAAGACGCTCTTATGCACCGCGGCTCGGCGCGAACCATGCCTGCCGTAAAGCGCAAAGCCTGGAAACCCGTTGGCCAGCTGGAAGATAAGCCGAGTTTGAACAGGATCGGGATTGGCGCGTTTTGGATTGGTAACAATCGGGGCGGTCTCGGCATCGAAATCCTTGGCCAGCCAGGCGGCGGTCCCCTCTCGGGTAACGTACCGCGAAATGGAACGTAGCGTTCCCGTTACCTCACTTGCCTCGATGGTGTGGCTGGGTGCCTTTTCGGCTTGGCTAAAGCCCATAGCGGCCAATAGTGTTTCGAGATGGCCGGGCAAGCGCAGGAGCCTGTCATAAACATCCGGTTTCATCACCTCGTGCGCAAACCAGTCAGCTGGAAGGACGGGTAGTGGTGTGCCGGCCGTGGCCTTGATGAGTTTGTTGATCGAAACCGGGACGGGCGCCTCATAACGCTGCGCGAGCCAAGCCCATTGTTGGGCCGTCCAACCCAGTTGGCTAAAATCAAATCCGAGAACGAGCCCGTTTTCATCAATCGTTTCGGGACGAACCGTACCGGTGTGAAGCGACAGTAGATTGAGTAATTTGGCGACCGCCTGCCGGTAACCTTCGGCCAGCCCGGACGGGCCGGTATCCGAGCATGGGCTAACGAGGTGGCCTAACGACAGGTAGCGGCGTGTTTCAGCGAGAGAGGGACCGAAGCGCTCCAGATCCCGCTCGATCAGCCGTGCGATATCTTGAGGTCCGGGATGGGGCTTTAGGCAAACCTCCGGATTGGGTAGCGCCTGTATCCAATCGCGTATGGCCTCCAATTCAGATGCATCTGGTTCCGCGTCGGAGCTCAGCTGGCGGTAGACATCGTAGGGCATATGGCGGGTTAGCATCGACAGGTATAGCGGCGATGCATCTGGATAACCTGGCCGGATTAAGTCACGGCGGCGTGCCAGCGCCGAAAGGTCGAGAATGTTCGCGAGGCCTGCAGCAGCAAGCGGATGTCGGAGCTGTTGGTTGTCGTGGCATCGTGCGCAGTGGCGTTTGAGCACGGCGGAGGCTTTGGCCGTTCTCTGTTCAGCCAACGAGCGTGGATCAACAACCGATTGGACTTGCAGAGCCCTCTGCACGCGTTCCGGTACTGGCGGCACAACTTGCGCAAACGCTGGGGCGTTCAATGCGAACACGAGTGCGCCACCACAGAGGAGGCCGATCATTCGATGACACAGCCGACGTGTGCGTTTGACTGTCAGCATCTCAAGTCTCCGGCGCGCGAAATTCTGAATCTCTGGTTCCACTGGGAGCTGGAATAACGATATCCGCATGTGGGCGCTAATCCTGCCGCCGTACCGTATTGTTCCACCAACCCCCACTATAACAGCTTATCTGCGTCTGCAGTTGGTTCAAGTCGCACTGTTTTGGAGTAAAGATAAATTTCTATTAGTATTCCCTAACAAAACGTAAAAATTAACACTTTGGCGTTACCTATATTTTTGCGGCAAACTTTACTAACGAAAAATTATCCCTTACAAATTCTGTATAGCGAGCCAACAAGGACGGGCCAGGTAATTCAGATGGATTTACAGACTGCAAAAATTGCCAATCGACGCCTCCTCAAGGTGGCTAGAGCGGCAACGCTAGTCTGTTTCGCCCTCGCCGGAATGTTGTTGGCTCTTTCGCTCCAAACTGACCACAAGACCGGTCTCCACGGCAAGGGCGTCGCCCTCACCATCGATCGTGGCATCCGGGCGCTCTGACACACTGTTTTCTGCTGCTGACACTCCTACCCATGAACTGGGCCCCTTCTTCTCCCGAAGGGGCCTTTTTCTTTTCTATCGAGCCCATTGACTAGGGCATGGGGATTTCGTCCTCGGCATTGGGGACGCTGTAGCCTCTGCGAACGGCAGGCCGCTTGGCGATAGCGAGATACCAGCGCTTCACACTCGGATATTCCTCTAGATCAATCTCCTGCCATTCGAACCGGCTAGCCCAGGGCCAGGTTGCAATATCCGCGATCGAATAGTCAGCGGCTAGGTATTCAACCTCTTGCAGGCGGCGTTCGAGGACGCCGTAGAGCCGCGCGGTTTCAGAACCGTAGCGCTCCTCGGCGTAGGGGGCCTTGCCACGGTTGTACTTGAGGAAGTGGTGCGCCTGGCCAAGCATTGGTCCGAAACCGCCCTTCTGCCACATCAACCACTCAATGGTGCGCCAGTGCGCTTCGCCCTCGGCCGGCCAGAGCTGGCCAGTCTTCTGTGCCAAATACATTAAAATCGCGCCCGACTCGAAGATGGATAGACCTGTTTCCTTGTCGATGATCGCTGGGATGCGGTTGTTGGGGCTTATTTTCAGGAACTCAGGCGCGAACTGGTCGCCCTTCATGATGTTGATAGGGAAAACTTCATAAGGCAGACCGACCTCTTCCAGCATGATCGATGCCTTGCGGCCGTTCGGTGTTCCCCACGTGTAGAGCTCAATCATCATCAGCCTCTTTTTTTGTTGCGTATGCCGCTGCCAGTTTCGCGCCCTCAGTAGATACGGGTCAGCAGAACCCAAGCCGTCACCGTAAAAGGGGACAAGACCGTAGAGATCAAGATGGCGGCGTTCATGAATTTCGGCTCGCGATTGTACTCAGTACAAAACAGCGCCAACAGAATGCCGATCGGGGTGGCGGCGGCAACCACCAGGAGATCGGTCAAGTCTTCGGGCATTTGCATAAGGATCGCCAGCCCCCAGGTCACCGCCGGCGCTATGATCAGCTTCAAGACCAGAACCAGACTGAGCCGACCTGGCATGACAACGCCAGCCGTTCGGGTCGCCAGTTGTGCACCCATGGCAAACAGTGCCAGCGGTGGAAACGTGGCTCCCAGTAATTCGATCGGACTCGCCACGGCGTGCGGCAGACGGATTTCCAATGCACGCAGCGTCAAGCCGATTATCACGGCTGAAATTATCGGCGTCTCAAAGGCCAGACCGATGCGCGAAAGCAGGCCTTGGCCGGTGTTACGCGGCGCCAGCAGCCAAGCGCCGACAGTTACCATGAGTATGGTCATCAGCGCCGTTACTACCGACTGGTGCAGGATGAACTCCGGCGGAAACGCTAGTTGCACCAGCGGAATGCCGTAGTTGCCGACGTTAGCGTAGACGGTCGCCATGGCCATCAACGGACCGAAACTCCGCGGCAACCCCATCAGATTGGAGGCGAACCAGCCGATCGGGATCAGGACCAGAAACTGCACAAGCGTGAAATAGGCCACCGGCCAGATCTCGCTGATCGGCTGCTTGGCGCTGGCGAGAAAGTGCAACAGGAAGCACGGCATGATGACGAACACCAGCAACCGGTTGATGCTAGCTACGTCGAGTTTGATACGCGCCTGCATCACGTAACCAAGAGCCGCGATAGCGACGATTGGTAAAGTGACGTTGACGGCGATGTCGATAAATAGGTCCAAACGGGCGGCCTCAGACGACGGTCATCAGAGCAAGGTCGGTATCGCCAAGTTTTGCACCCGCCGCTGTCAACATGGCGTGCACCTGTCCACCGTGATGAGTTTGGTGGTTGAACATATGAGTGATGCAGGTCCAGCGCGGCTTTTTCGACTCGCGGCCGATGGCGCTGGAAAAGAATGTGAGCTCACCGGCGAGATCGGAGTCGGATACACCGGCTGCCCAATAGACAATGACCTTGTCGAACCACAATCGCTCGCTTGTAAGCGTCGGCCAGTCCTCGAACCGGGCAACGGATTCTGGAACGCCTACTTGCACTGGAATAGCCGTTCCCGCGATGCGGCTCATCCACATCATGTCGGCCCAGATCAGACGGTTGAGGGTCGCCTGGATTCGATCGAAAAACGCCCCTCGGGTGTGGCGGCTCTCGGTCTCGCTGAGTCCACTTGCAGCAGCATATTGGTTGTCGTTTTGCCAAGCGTCATAAGCGGCCATCTGGCGAACGAAGTTCGGTGAGATCATTGCGAGGGTCCCGTAAGCTAAGTAGACCTTCTAGCACAGCTCAAGCACGTCTCCTCGTTCGTGGGTCGATGGGAGTTATTGCTCCTTGGCGAATTTCGTATCCGCGGCCTTGTAGAGCCTCGCCGCCTCCCGCAAAAGATAGAGACCAAAGAACGCGACGAGCACAAACGCGGCAAACCCGATCCAAAGCGTCGTGTAATAAAGGATGGTCCAGGCCAGAGCGTCGAAGGCGTGGGAAATGAAACTCTTGAAGGCTCGCTTCGTGAGCCTCGACTTCGGCAAGCAACAGCTTGACCGTCAAAAACTCGTTCTCGGCGTCAAAGTCGCCAAGGCTGACACCGAGCCCCTGGATTTTCTGTTCGAGAGAGAGAATTTGCTACTCAAGCCCGATCATCGCACGGATCTCGCCATCTCTCTGCTTGAGATCGATCAGCGCGGTGCGGGTCTTTTCAAGCGCCCGGCGATCGCAAGTTGCAGGGTTCGATATCCATTGAGACCCTGACGCTGTTCGTGTTGTATCAGCGCATCGCTTTCGCCGATCAGGCGGCGGATGCGGGCGTCCTCCTTTTCAAACTCGGTGGATCGCAGCCCGATATTCGCGACCTTTTCGTACTTTTGATCGGCGCCGGCTCCGATGGCCGGGGCCTGAACAGAAACCGCTCGTTTGCGCTTGTAAGATGCGTAGTTTTTGATGCCCTGCCGAACTTCCAGCTCGCTCCGTCGAAGGCATTGCCCCGATGCAAGACCACCGGTTTATTTGTTTCGCTCCAGACCCCGTAACCCAGGCGGAGCAAGAAGAGTGCGATGAATCCGGCAACGAAAACGAGAAGTGGCTGGCGCAGGCGGAGCAGCATGTCAGGGCTCTTTGCATGATGAAACGTGTCGGGAGCTTCGTTGACAGCGAGTTACCGAGAGCCTTGGGCAAGAATATGGAATGAGATACTGCACGGTAGCTATTAAAAGGAGCCGCTTTATGACTGAAAGCGAGTTCAACAAGTTCTGCGCCTCATTGCCCCATACCCACCACGTTATGCAGTGGGGAGGGGCGCAGGTTTGGAAAATTGCGGGCAAGGTCTTTGCTATCGGTGGTTGGAATGACGAAAGCGAGAATCTTTTCGTCACCTTCAAATGTTCGCCAATGAGTTATGAGCTCTTAAAGAACCAGCCAGGCTTGCGGCCCGCGCCGTACCTTGCCTCGCGAGGCATGAAGTGGATCCAGCGCACTGGGCCCGAGATAATGGACGATGCCACACTGCAGGACTACGTCAAGGCGAGCTACAAGCTAGTTGCACTTGGATTGCCAAAGAAGACTTAAAAAGAACTGGGCTTGGTTCTTGAGCGTTGAGTTCTAAGCCATGGTTGAAACGATCGCCCCGGAGAACGACGAATTAGCAAAGTCCAAGACAGTTAGTAGTGCCAACGAAGAAAAACGAATAGGATCGGTTTGTCTCGCAAACTGCGTAGGAAACATCGGCCAGCACCTGATGCCTGTTGCTGGTGATGCATCAGCGACCGATTAGTTCGAACGACAGCCGATCACGGCGATAGGATTTCATATTGCAATACCGGTCGAGACGCGGCGCCTGCCCTCTCATAACTACAGCCTTCTGGTCGGCGGCCACATTGCCAGAAACCGGATAGGCTACGCGGCCGCAACGCTTGGAGAAAATGTAAGCTGTTCCGGAAAAGGTCATCCGCTTGCGGTTGCCCTCGAAGACAACGTCGCCCGGCCTGGCACCCTGCCGTACCATCCCGGGGCGCGGCTCGTCGTAGACAAAGCGGCGCATGTTGCCTTCAGCTTCCAGCCTCATGACCGAACCGTTGTGGTTCCATAGCGTCGCGCCGCGGGAGCGACCCGGGCCGCCACCGCGCTTACTGCTGTTGCTGAATGTCACGACTTCCCGCTCGCAATTGTAGGCCGCTGGCAATCCGCTTGAGGCGAATTCACAGCTGGCCATCGTGTCAATAGAGCTGCCGCGATAATCGAAACGGATGCGCAATGTTGTATTTCTGCTCTCGAATCCGAAGCGCTTACCGCGCGACACACAGTACCCGCGGCGCTCTGAGGTCGTGGTCTTCTCCACGATTTCGAAGTCGATCGGTTTCTGCCGCTGATCCGACTTGGCGTAAAGCATATCTTCGTGGATCTCGAAGCGCGGGTCTGCGGTGGTGCACGTGTTATAATAATCGCACGCTGTTGCCGGAACAGCATAAACCATAAGCACTGTGAATGCCGCAGCCGTCGCGCTGAATTGCATCATAAATCCTATCCTCCGAGACCCAAATCTAGCGCGGTTTAAGTAAATGCTGCTCATTTTGAAGAATACCTCCGTTGCAAATTATCAACGGAACTGCAAGGGCTTGAACCTTCTGTATTTCCCTTAGCGGCCACTAAAGGCCTTGCAATTTCGGCGCTGGCATACCAACCTAAAGTCATTCCGAGGGGCGCTGCGCGCACGCAGCTGAGATTTGCCTAAGAGCGGGCAGAGCACCCTTCAGACCTGATCCGGATCATGCCGGCGGAGGGACGGAGCGTCATGATTGCCACCGAACACGGACTGACACTCTGCATCGCCATCGCGCTTGGCGCGTACATGCTGGCGGCGGGGGCCGGTGGCATCATCGACCGTTCGCGCTGGGGTGCGGTTCTCCAAGAATTGCGAGCGAGCCAAGGCCTGGCGTTTGTCGCCGGTGTCGTCACCTTCACGCTCGGCGTGGTGGTGATCCTCGTCCACAATCACTGGTCGGATCCGCTTGCCGGTTTTATCAGCCTCGTCGGCTGGGTTGCTGCGCTGGAGGGCTTGATCTTGTTGGCTTACCCAAAGCTACTTTTGGATCTTTCCGACAGGCTGATGAATCCGCAATTCATCAATGCCTTCATGTCGTTCGCCATTGTACTCGGCGCGCTGCTTTTACTTCTCGGCCTCACAGGCACGAGCGGAGGGGGCTGAAACATGACGACGTCGCAATTCATCGCCGGGCTGATTGGACCACTGTTCATGGCAATTGCCGCGTTCATGGTGGTCCGCCGTGACACGTTTCTGGAATTCGCAAAAGCCGCGGCGAGGGATAGGCCGCTGATCTTCTTCGCTGGAGCGATCTTGCTGGTTAGCGGCTTGGCGATCGTGCAGGTACACAACCTATGGGTCGCGGACTGGCGGGTTATCATCACCCTGATCGGCTGGCTTGGTGTGCTCGGCGGCATCGTGCGGATTTTCTTGCCGGAGTTCGCCCAGTCGATTGTCGATGAAATCAAACCGGATCATCCGGCGGTCATCATCACCGCCGCCGCTTACTTCGCCCTTGGCGCATTTCTCACGGCCAAAGCCCACAGCATCGTTTGAACCTAATCCTCGGCTGTCCCGGCTTACCGGCGCTGCCCAATAACCCTCTTGGGAGTAAAGCAAGAATGAACCACCACGACAAAGACCTTCGCACACCGGAAGTGACCACCGGCCCGCTCGCGGCTTCGCGCAAGGTTTATTCCTCGCCGGAAGGCCATCCCGATATTCGTGTGCCGCTGCGCGAAATCTCTTTGACCGATCCAGAGCAACCGACGTTTCAGATCTACGATACGTCTGGGCCCTATTCCGAAACGGACGCTTCCATCGATGTCGAAAAGGGGCTGCCGGCGCTGCGCGAAGCCTGGATCAAGGAGCGCGGTGGTGTCGAGGCCTACGAGGGCCGGGAGATCAAGCCCGAGGATAACGGCAACGTGTCGGGCAAAGCGCTGGCCCGCGATTTTCCCAATAAGCGGCCACCGTTGCGTGGCCTTAACGGGCAGCCTGTCACGCAGTTCGAATTCGCCCGGGCCGGCGTCATCACCAAGGAGATGATCTACGTCGCGCACCGGGAAAACCTGGGGCGCCAGCAGATGCTGGAGCGGGCGGAGGCCGCCATTAGCGACGGAGAGAGTTTCGGTGCCGCGGTCCCAGCTTTCATCACGCCGGAATTCGTGCGCGATGAAGTGGCGCGCGGACGAGCGATTATCCCAGCCAACATCAATCACCCCGAGTTGGAGCCGATGGCCATCGGCCGCAACTTCCTGGTCAAGATCAACGCCAACATCGGCAACTCGGCGGTCACCTCTTCGGTGGAGGAGGAAGTCGAAAAGATGGTGTGGGCGACGCGCTGGGGCGGCGACACCGTGATGGACCTTTCGACCGGACGCAACATTCACAACACACGCGAGTGGATCCTGCGCAATTCGCCGGTGCCGATCGGTACGGTACCGATCTATCAGGCGCTCGAAAAGTGCGATGGCGACCCCGTCGAACTGACTTGGGAGATCTATCGCGACACGCTGATCGAGCAGTGCGAGCAAGGTGTCGACTACTTCACGATCCATGCTGGCGTACGGCTGGCGTATGTGCCGATGACGGCCGAACGGGTAACGGGCATCGTCTCGCGCGGCGGTTCGATCATGGCCAAGTGGTGCCTGGCCCATCACAAGGAGAGCTTCCTTTACGAGCGCTTCGAGGAAATCTGCGAGATCATGCGCGCCTATGATGTTTCATTCTCGCTGGGCGACGGGTTGCGTCCGGGCTCCATCGCGGACGCCAACGACCGTGCGCAGTTCGCCGAGCTGGAGACGCTGGGCGAACTCACTAAGATCGCCTGGGACAAAGGTTGTCAGGTGATGATTGAAGGCCCTGGCCATGTGCCGATGCACAAGATCAAGATCAACATGGACAAGCAGCTGGCCGAATGCGGTGAAGCGCCGTTTTATACGCTTGGCCCGCTGACCACCGACATCGCACCGGGCTACGACCACATCACGTCTGGGATCGGTGCGGCAATGATCGGCTGGTTTGGTTGCGCCATGCTTTGCTACGTGACGCCGAAGGAGCACCTTGGTCTGCCTAACCGCGATGACGTCAAGACCGGCGTCATAACCTACAAGATCGCGGCGCACGCGGCGGACCTGGCGAAGGGGCATCCGGCGGCGCAGCTCCGGGATGATGCCCTGTCCAAAGCGCGGTTCGAATTCCGCTGGGAGGATCAGTTCAACCTCGGGCTCGATCCCGACACGGCGGTGGCCTACCACGACGAAACGCTGCCCAAGGACGCGCACAAGGTGGCGCACTTCTGTTCCATGTGCGGGCCCAAGTTCTGCTCGATGAAGATCACCCAAGACGTGCGCGATTACGCGGCCCTGCAGAAGGCGCGCGAGACCGAGCAGGCCGTCGAAATCGCGGAAGAGTCAACGCAGATTGATCCGGAGGCCGGCATGGCCGAGATGTCGAGGAAGTTCCGCGAGATGGGTGGCGAGGTTTACGTCGACGCGGATATGGCCAAAATCGCTGTCACGCCGGAGCGGGTGAGATCGGGAGACCAGGCCGCGGTGAAGAAGAGCAATGAGGCGTTGGGTTAGTGCACTGGTCTATGAAAGAGCATGAGGGGCCGCGCGTCCCTCATGTCCCCAGTGTTCCTCAGAATTGCTGCTCAGCACGCTTCCGGCTTGCCCAAGTGGGGGCTTGAATTCCCTTGCGTGGCCACACATATTCACAAACACGAATTTGTTGTGTGTTCCTGTCTGCTGTTCTCCACGCAACTGAGCTAAGCTAAAACATCAAAACGTATTGAAGGCCCGCCCGAAGGCCCAACAGCCATGAGGAAGCAGCCATGACGCACCCTGCCGTCGACTTGTCGGTGAAGCCCGACGTCAAAGGCTTTTTCGACGAGGCCACCCACACCATTACCTATGTCGTGAAGGACCCCGGCTCGAACGCTTGCGCTGTGGTTGATTCGGTCATGGACATCGATTATGCGGCTGGGCGCATTACATTTTCTCATGCCGATCACGTCATTGCCGACATCACGACGCGCGGCCTCGAACTGCAGTGGCTAATCGAAACGCATGTCCACGCCGATCACCTATCAGCGGCGCCCTACATCCAAGAAAAACTCGGCGGTAAAATCGGCATCGGCCGGAACATCACGGTGATCCAGGACACCTTCGGTAAGATCTTCAACGAAGGCACCGAGTTCCAGCGTGACGGAAGCCAGTTCGACCGCTTGTTTGATGACGGCGATACCTACAAGATCGGCACCATGACGACTTCCGTCATGCACACGCCTGGCCATACGCCGGCCTGCATGACGCACGTTGTGGGAGATGCGGCGTTCGTTGGCGATACTTTATTCATGCCGGACAGCGGTAGCGCTCGGGCCGACTTCCCTGGCGGCGACGCTGGTATACTTTATGACTCGATCCAAAAGGTTCTGGCATTGCCGGACCAAATGCGGCTGTTCATGTGTCACGACTACGGGGCCGGCGGACGCGAGATCCGTTGGGAAACGACGGTTGCCGAGGAGAAGGCCAACAACATCCATGTCGGCGGCGACAAAACCCGCGAGGAATTCATTGCAATGCGCAAGGCGCGGGATACCCAGCTGGATATGCCCAAACTGATTATTCCCTCGCTGCAGGTGAACATGCGCGCCGGTCAGCTTCCACCTGCCGAAGAGGATGGCAAGACCTACCTCAAGGTGCCCGTCAACAAGTTGTAGGCGCAGCTCCCGGCACTGCTGGGCTGACTGGCTGTTAATTCTGCCGCGGAACTCGCTTGGTGAAATCTGCCAACGGCACTGGAAATCTAGGCTCGCTCATGTGATTGAGTTTTGTGCAGTCGCTGCTTCGCCAGCGACACTCTTGAACGTCGCATGTGCAATAGCCGGGGGCTAGACAATGGCGGGTTTCCGAAGTCTCGATCAGCTCGATGTCGCGGGCAAACGGGTTCTCATCCGTGTTGACATCAATGCCCCTATCCAGGACGGGCGAGTTACCGACGACACGCGCATCCGCGCCATTGTGCCGACTGTGCGTGAGGTCCTTGAAAAGGGCGGTCACCCAATCCTGCTGGCGCACCGCGGCCGCCCCAAGGGTAAAGCCAATCCGGAGTTATCGCTGGACGTATTGCGGCAGCCCCTTTCCGACGCACTCTCGGCACCAGTAAGGTTCGCGATCCCGGCGGAAGGCTGGCCGGGTACCGATTGGCGGCTCGGAGATTTCGGGCCAGGGGAAGTGGTGCTTCTGGAGAACATCCGTTTTTACCCAGGCGAAGAAGCCAACGACCCGGCGTTTTCGCAAGCGCTGGCGGACCTCGGTGATGTCTATATCAACGATGCCTTTTCGGTCTCGCATCGGGCACATGCGTCGACGGTTGGCGTCGCCAGGCTTTTGCCCGCCGGCGCCGGGCGCCAGATGGAAGCGGAATTGACAGCGTTGGAAAAAGCGCTTTCGGCACCGGAACGGCCAGTGATCGCAGTGGTCGGCGGTGCCAAGGTGTCAAGCAAGCTCGAATTGCTGTCTAACTTGATTGAGAAAGTCGACCAGATCATCATCGGTGGCGGCATGGCCAACACCTTCCTGGCAGCACAGGGCAATCCGGTCGGCAAGTCACTGTGCGAGCATGACCTCGCCGAGACCGCTCGAGAAATCTCCGCGAAGGCGGCCCAAACGAACTGCGAAATCGTGCTGCCAAGCGATGTTGTCGTGTCCCGCGAGTTCGCTGCGGGCGCGGCTAACGAGACGGTCGCCGCCGATGCCTGCCCTGATGACGCGATGATCCTTGATGCCGGGCCGCTGTCGGTAGCCGACTTCGCCCGCCGCTTTGAGAGCGCCAGGACGATCGTTTGGAATGGCCCGCTCGGCGCTTTTGAGATTGAACCTTTCAACGCCGCTACCGATGCCGCGGCGCGAAAAGCCGCCGAGCTGGCCGCTGCGGGTAAGGTTCTGGCGGTGGCCGGTGGCGGCGATACGGTCGCCGCGCTCAACGGCTGCGGCGCGACGCAAGACTTCAGTTACGTCTCAACCGCGGGGGGCGCATTCCTGGAGTGGCTCGAGGGCAAGACCCTGCCGGGCGTGGCCGCCCTTGAATTGAAGTGATTTCGAGACCCGTTGCCGGTCAGCGCTTACGCAGCGTCATGCTGCCGGAGCCTGACGAACTTCTGAACGAAACTGACTGCCTACGTCCTTTAACTCTGATTCTCACGCGCCCAGAGATGTTGTATTCGCTGTTGTACAAATCGCCGACGTAGGTGTTTGCGGTAACCTTGAGAACCTCACCGCTCTGCCGGATCTGGGTCGAGGTAGAGGCACAAACGGCCGATACGCTGAAGACCTTTGGGGTCTGCCGGCGGTAGGTCACGCGGCAGCTGACCCGCTCGCGTTTACCGTCGGTGGGTTTGACATAACCGCCACCGCTCCACGTTCCGTCGATCGGGGCGGCTCCGACAGCCACAGTGTTCCCGACCGAAACGGCCAGGGCCAGTGGAAGTATTAACGCTAGCGTTCGCAATCTTTATCTCCAGTAAGTCGTTTGACCACGTGGGCCAGCGGAAATCTGCAATCGGGCCACATAATTATTGCGCTTTTTTTTAAAAGCTATCCCGTTTGCTAGACCCGGTAAATAGACCCGCACAGCACGCTGTACAATTAACCCTTGAGCGGTACTCAGACAGACGTCCGTGAACTCCAGAGTGCTTAATCCGACACACCTCATGCCGCACACGGATCACTCAGCCGAAGCCTTCGGCCGGGTGCGCGATGGGATCACACTACGCCAGATTCCACTCAAACTGCCCTCCATCAAGAATAGCAGGCCCAGCCAGGCGCCAAGCCAGATCGAACCCAGTGCCAGCGGCGCGGAAACCGCGAAAAGCGATACCGCACTGAGCCCCTGTCCGAAGGTGCATCCGAGCGCGTACATTCCGCCGGTACCCATTAAAAATGCACCAATGATCTGCCGCTTTGCCTCGAAGGCCGCATCATGGGTCTGCCAGCGCCACTCTTTCTTTATGAGAGCGCCAGCAAATGCGCCGAACAAAACGCCCAGCACGCTGCCGATCCCGAAACTCAACTGCGAGCTCGTGGACGTCATGGCATACATCAGGCTGGCGCCCACGGGATGAATGAAGGTGTAGGAGACAATCGGCTGCGGATCGAATTCGTCGTAGACGAGCCAGCCGCTGCCAATCCAACCGGAAGCGACGACGAGGCCGACAATCACGCCCCAGGCCAACCGGCCGGGACGGCCGCGAAACTTGCCGTTGGCAAGCACCCAGGCAATCAGACCCACTGCGATCAAGGGTGGAACCAGCGCCGCGCCGATCCCGGTGAGCTTGGCTAGGACGATATGCAGCCGCGGGTCCGCGAATAACTCGGTGCGCACCGCAAAAGGCTCCAAGTACCAGAAATGCAGAAGCGCTGTTGGACCGGAGGCGGCCATAAAGGCGGAAATGCCGAGCACCAGAAAAACCAGGAATGAGCCAAGGTCACCACCACCCAGGCGGACGATCGTGCCAAAGCCGCAGGTCCCCACCATTGCCATTCCGACACCAAACATGAGGCCGCCGAGAATTGTTGAAAGCGGATTGAAACTGCTCGCGATGATATGCGCTGCGCGCGGATTGATCAGGCCGCCTACTTCAGCGACAGAAACTCCGAGCATCGCGACCGCCATTGCCATAACCCACATGCGCAAGCGCGTGTTGTCGT
This sequence comes from uncultured Alphaproteobacteria bacterium, assembly GCA_963753045.1. Lineage (GTDB taxonomy): Bacteria > Pseudomonadota > Alphaproteobacteria > Rhizobiales > Hyphomicrobiaceae > Filomicrobium. Next base: position 590,623 of record CAVWAT010000006.1, on the reverse strand, counting down.
GAGCAAACAATGAATCCTCGATAGCGGCGAGCGTGCAGAAGCGGCCAAGCCGGGCTGCCAGACCGAGGATGAGGCCTCCGGCCAGTCCCACCGCAAAAGCGGATAATGTGGCGGTCGTCTCCTCCATGCACGCTACACGTGTTGGGAATGCGAACGCCTGATCGGCTGACACACTGTCAATGTTTTCCTAAAGCTAGGGCGTTCTGGACTTCAACGAAAGCGATCAGTTCGTTGCCACAAGCGCTCCCAGCCTCGCATACTAGCGGCGGTCTGGATGGGGGTTGCAGAACATCTCATAAATCTGTTCAACCATTATCTTAGCACGCTGGTCGGCCAAGCTGTAGTAAATCATTTTCCCATCACGGCGTGCATCGATGAAGCCCTCGATGCGCAAGCGGGCGAGTTGTTGTGACACCGTCGGTTGACGCAGCGACAGCAGGTCTTCGAGCTCCTTCACCGACTTCTCACCGCTGGCCAGGTAACACAAGATCATCAAGCGCGCCTCGTGGGCAAGCGCCTTCAAGAAATCGGTCGCACGCTTGGCGTTCTCGGCCATTTCATCGAGTTGTGAATTGTCCTCGAATTTGGCCCGGTCGAGCATGGCTGTTGTTTTTTCGCTCATTGTATTGTCTCAGCCTTTAGGGCTTCGGATGGAAGCTTTGCAAGCAACTGGCCGAGCAACGCCCAAAAGAAATCCTCTCCAGGGTAGCCCTGGATGCGTCCGATCTCCGTTCCATCGCTGACAAGGATGAAGGTCGGCGTGAAGTAGGCTGGCTTGAGAAAATCGAGTTCCGTGGGAACCGGTGCGTGAACATCCACGATACGCAGGGGAGCCAACTGACCCTCCGGCGTCCTGGCGTAGACGACGCCGATTTCTTCATGCCAGCGTTGGCACCAGCTGCAACCATCTTCTTCCATCATCACTAGTGATGTGTCTGAATGCCCGGCCAACCCACAGTCGGCAGTCGCTGTTACTAGCCCGCAGCCGACGAGTACCGCCGCCATTAAGCCGAGCCACAGGCGTCGGTCCAAGACTGTCTTCAAGTTTGCCATAAGGATCAGTATAACAAGATATTCGTGTGTTTGCATGTGTTAATGATCGCACCACGGCAGCCCGACCGGCCGACGGTCTTGCCATCAGCCCGTTAAATCGCCGTCCGGTTTGCGTTTGCATTGCATTGCATTGCATTGCATTGCATTGCAACATTTCACATAATTCTTTTGGTGGATTTGCGTTTTTCGATAGCGCGCGTTGGCGGCGGATCGGCCCCATCGTTTTTCAATCACCGCGCCGCCGGTTCCGCCCCATGTAGGCTCTTGTTGTCGGACACGTCCTATTGCTGCAACGCCGAAGCCACAGCGCAACGCATTCAAAAATACGAATAGGTATTGAGTTGACGTTTTGCGTGAGTTAGTGTCGCAGCCCAGAACGACATAAACAACAAGGGAGGGCGCAAATGGAGCGAGTGCTCAGCGCAGCGGCTGCATGCCTCTTGACCATGGGGCTCGTTAGCCAAGGTGTTATGGCGGGTCCGGTCACACCTGCCGAAGTCAAGATCTCGGACGGTGAGTTAAAAACGTCACTGACCGGCAGTGCTGGTAGCGCCGTCAAGGGACGCGAGTGGTTCAAGAACCGCAAGTTAGGTAACTGCCTAGCTTGCCACGTGAACTCCGAACTCAAAGAAGAGCAGTTTCACGGCGAAGTTGGCCCGGCCCTAGATGGCGTCGCCGAGCGCTGGAACGAAGCGCAGTTGCGAGCCATCGTTGTCAACTCGAAGATAATCTTCGGAGAAGAAACAATGATGCCGGCGTTTTACCGAGACAACGGCTTCACGCGTCCGCTCAAAAAGTTCAAGGGCAAGACGATCCTTTCGGCGGAGCAGATCGAAGATATCGTTGCCTATCTCCGCACCCTGAAGGAATAGCATCAACCAAACGGAAATCAGAGAATGATGATGAAAGCAGCCACCATGCGCGTTACACGACGGCAGGCTCTCGGCCTTGGTGCCGGTGCGACGGCCGTGGTCATCGCAGGCCCGACTGTTGGGCCCGCCGTCGCCAAAGGGCAGACGGCCGAAGACGCTATTAAAGCCTTTACAGGCGGTGCTGAAACCAAGACCGGCAAAGTCAGCCTGAGCACTCCGGAGATTGCTGAGAATGGGAATACGGTTCCGGTTTCCTTCGACATAGAAAGCCCGATGACCGCGGACGACCACGTTCAGTCCGTGCTTGTTGTCGCCGATGGAAATCCACGTCCCGGGGTTGCCACTTTCCACTTCTCGGAGATGAGCGGTAAGGCTTCAGCTTCAACGCGCATCCGTCTCGCAAAGACGCAAAACGTTATCGCGGTCGCGAGGATGAGCGATGGGTCGTTCTTCATGGACAAGCGGTTAGTCAAGGTGACGATCGGCGGCTGCGGCGGTTAGGCCCGCGCTTGCTAAGTCTCGGACAAATTTCAAAAGGAAGACATTGATGGCAAAAGTAAAACCGCGCGTGAAGGTGCCTAAGAAGGCTGAGGCCGGTGAGGTGATCACGATCAAGACGCTGATCAATCACAAGATGGAATTGGGCTTCAGGAAAGATAAGAAAACGGGCGAATTAATCCCTCAAAAGATCATCAATAAGTTTAGCGCCGAATTCAACGGCAAGCCTGTTTTTTCCGCCGACGTGCGTCCAGCCGTCTCGGCAAACCCCTATTTCCAATTTAAGGTCAAGGTTCCCGAAAGCGGGACATTTAAATTTACCTGGGTCGACGACGACGGCTCCACCTACTCGACCGAGAAGAAGATTAAGGTCGGCGGTTAAACTCGCCGGACAAGGCGCAAAAACAATTTAGGGAGGTCGTTCCATGGGGACGCGTGTTATCAGCTCAACAGCCGCTAAATTGGCTGCCGCTGCCGGACTTGCTGCCGTCGCGGCATACGCGACGGTCGCCTTGGCCGGTCCCAACGACAACGAGCTTGCGGTCGATGGCCAAAAATACATGACAGAGGTTCCCGGTGCGAAAGATGGCCCGCTTGAGAAAGTTTATTCGGGCTGGCGCTTCCGCAATGAAGCGACACAGGCGATGCAGCTTGATGACTTCGACAATCCTGGTTTCACCAACGTCGAGACCGGCGAGCAGCTTTGGTCGACCGTTGACGGCGAGGCGGGCAAGTCATGCGAGTCCTGCCACGGCGACGCCGCAGAGAGCATGAAGGGCGTGCGCGCCCAAATGCCAAAGTGGAATGAAGCGGCTGGCAAGCCGTTGACGTTGGAGCATACCATCAACAACTGCCGCACGCAGAATATGAAGGCGGCGCCATGGAAATGGGAATCCAATGAGATGCTGTCGATGACGGCATTCATCGGCCTGCAGTCTCGCGGCATGCCGGTTAATGTCAAAACCGACGGCCCCATGAAGGCCTGGCATGACAAGGGCAAGGAGATCTATTACGCGCGCGTCGGTCAACTCGACATGTCGTGCTCGGGTTGCCATGAAGAAAACTACGGTAAGATGATCCGCGCTGACCACCTGAGCCAGGGGCAGATCAATGGCTTCCCGACGTACCGATCGAAGTGGCAGAAGCTCGGTTCCATTCATCGCCGATTTAAGGGCTGCATGAAAAATATCCGTGCGACCCCGTTCAAGGTTGGTGGGGATGAATTCACCGCTCTTGAACTCTACGTCGCTTCACGCGGCCAAGGCCTCTCGGTCGAAACACCGGCGGTCAGAAACTGACCGGCGAAATCTGAGCGCGCCTGGCTTCGTCCCGGTCGGACTGGCGCACTCTTCCACCAACTGAATCCTCGACGGCGAGACTGGCTGGTTCTCGCAACAGGAGACGTTTGCATGTTCTCACGGAGAGAATTCCTACAGGCGGCGGTCGCCACCGGCGCCATCCTTGGGACGGCCGGCGGCGGGTCCTGGCGAGCGCTCGCCGCCCAGCAGGCGCTAATGAGCCAAGACGACCTGCTCAAGTTCCCGACGATGGGCAACGTCTCCTTGGTCCACGTCACAGACATTCACGCCCAGCTGAAACCAATCTACTTTCGCGAACCGTCGGTTAACTTGGGTGTCGGTGAGGTCAAGGGAAAGCCACCTCACGTCACCGGCCGAGACTTCTTGGAATTGTACAAGATCGCTCCGGGAACACCTGACGCCTATGCACTGACTTCGGATGACTACGTGGCGTTGGCCCAAGTGTATGGACACATGGGGGGCATCGACCGGATTGCTACGGTGCTCAATTCCATTCGCGCCGACCGCGCCGATAACACTTTGTTCCTGGATGGCGGAGACACCTGGCAGGGCAGCTACACGTCCTTCAAGACGAAGGCCGCCGACATGGTCGAGGTGATGAATTCTTTGAAGCCGGATGCGATGACGTCGCACTGGGAATTCACGTATGGCATTGATCGCGTCAAAGAAATCGTCGACGAACTGCCCTTCGCGTTTCTGGGCGGCAATATCTTTGATGCGGAGTGGGAAGAACCAGCGTTCGAAGCAACAAAAATGTTTGAGCGCGGCGGCGTCAAGGTCGCAGTTATCGGCCAGGCATTCCCGTATTTGCCGGTCGCCAACCCGCGCTGGCTGTTCCCCAACCTGTCGTTCGGTATCCGTGAAGATCAGGTCCAAAAGAACGTCGACGCGGCGCGCGGGGAAGGTGCTGAACTCGTCGTTCTGCTGTCGCATAATGGCTTCGACGTCGACCGGAAGATGGCCGGTCGTGTCAAGGGCATCGACGTCATCTTGACCGGGCACACACATGATGCGCTGCCGGAACCAGTTATCGTCGGTAAGACGCTTGTGATCGCGTCGGGCTCGCACGGCAAGTTCCTGTCGCGCGTCGATCTCGATGTCCGCGATGGAGCCGTCAAGGGCTACCAGTATAAGCTCATCCCGATCTTCTCGGACGTGATCAGCCCGGATAAGCCGACAGCCGAACTGGTCGACAAGGTGCGGGCGCCATTTGAAAAAGAACTCAATACGGTGCTGGGAAAGACCGACTCGCTGCTGTATCGACGCGGCAATTTCAACGGCACGTTCGATGATCTAATCTGCGACGCGCTTATTGAAGAGCGCGAAGCCGACATTGCCATGTCGCCCGGCTTCCGTTGGGGGACGACGGTGCTGCCCGGTCAAGACATCACGGTCGAGCTCGTGCACAACGCCACCAGCATGACCTATCCGGCGGCTTACCGGAGTGAGATGTCTGGCAAGATGATTCACGACATCCTGGAGGACGTCGCCGACAACCTGTTCAACCCAGATCCCTATTATCAGCAGGGTGGCGACATGGTCCGCGTCGGCGGGCTCGGATACAAAATCGACGTCAAGAAGCCGATCGGTTCGCGCATCACCGATATGACGCTGTTGAAGTCTGGCGAGAAGATTGATCCGGCCAAGACCTATGTCGTCGCCGGCTGGGCCTCGGTCAATGAAGGTGCCGAAGGACCGCCGATCTGGGATGTCGTCGCCAATTACGTCAAAAGGAAGAAGACGGTCAGTGTCGAGCCGAACACCTCGGTGAAGGTCGAAGGCGTCTAGCGATGGCCAATCATAGCCTTTGAATGACGAACAGAATGTGCTAACGCTTTTGAGTAAATATTCACACATTCGAATGTTTACATCAAAAAGGCTGAAAAATGAAACCTGGGAGGCTTGTCGTGAGCCGCAAAAAGAAAAAGTCGATCGAGACGGATGTGACCGCGTCGCGCCGGGAGTTCCTAAGATCGTCGATCGCCGCTGGTGGAGCAATCGTTGCTGGTAGTGCCGCCGCGCATGCTGACTCCGATCCCGCGATAACAGACCTACAAGAGTGGTCGCGTTACCTCGGAGATGGCGTCGATCGTGCGCCCTACGGCGTCCCGTCGGAGCATGAGAAGCACGTTGTGCGCCGGTACGTTGGCTGGCTCACGGCCTCCGTCGAAATCCTCAGTAAACTTCACGCCGCTACACGAGCTGGACGGCATTATCACCCCCAACGGTCTGTGCTTTGAACGTCACCACGGCGGCGTGGCCGAGATCGAGCCAGACAAGTACCGGCTGATGATCAACGGTCTTGTCGAGAAGCCGCTTGTGTTCACGCTCGACGATCTCAAACGCTTTCCGCGAAAGAACCAGATCAACTTCCTCGAATGCGCGGCCAACTCTGGTATGGAGTGGCGCGGTGCGCAGCTCAATGGCTGCCAGTTCACGCACGGCATGGTTCACAATGTCATGTATACGGGCGTGCCGTTGCGTTATCTGCTCGAGGAGGCCGGTCTGAAAACCAATGCCAAATGGATCATGCCGGAAGGCGGAGATGCCTCGGGGATGAACCGCTCGGTGCCGTTGTTCAAGGCCCTCGACGATTGCCTTATTGCCTTCAAGATGAACGGAGAAGCGCTGCGGCCTGAGCAGGGCTACCCGGTGCGTCTGGTGGTTCCCGGCTGGGAAGGCAACATGTGGGTGAAGTGGATCCGGCGCATCGAGGTTGGGGACGAGCCCTGGCATGCCCGCGAGGAAACCTCCAAGTACACCGACCTCATGGCGAATGGTAAAGCGCGCCGTTTCACTTGGGAGATGGACTGCAAATCGGTGATTACCAATCCGTCTCCCGAGGCTCCGCTGAAGCATGACAAGGGCGCGACGGTGATCACCGGACTCGCCTGGTCGGGCCGCGGCACCATCCCTCGTGTTGACGTCACCCTAGATGGTGGCCGCAATTGGCATGCGGCACGGGTTGACGGTCCGAGCCTCGATAAGTCACTGCACCGCTTCTACTACGAGTTCGATTGGAACGGGGCGCCGCTGCTTTTGCAATCACGCGCCGTCGACTTAACGGGTTATGTCCAGCCGACAAAGGATGAGTTGCGCAAGGCCCGCGGCGAAAACTCGATCTACCACAACAACGGTATCCAAACCTGGCATTTGAAGAAGAGCGGAGAGGTGGAAAATGTTGAAGTCTCCTAAGGGCGCACCGATGCGGTTCGCGCTCGCCGGTGCCACCTCCCTGCTCGTTGGCCTGGCCGTAGCAAAAGTTCAGGCTGAGCCTTCAAAGAGTTTCGGGCTTGGCCGCCCGGCGACGGTAGAAGAAATCCAGGCATGGAACATCGATGTGCGACCCGACGGACAGGGGCTTCCGAAAGGCAAGGGAAACGCCGCCAAGGGCGAAGCGATTTTCGCCGCCAAGTGCGCCATATGCCATGGTGACTTCGGCGAAGGGGTCGATCGCTGGCCGGTCCTCGCAGGTGGTGGTGACACACTGAAGTCGGAGGATCCAGTAAAGACGGTGGGTTCGTATTGGCCCTACCTGTCGACGGCCTACGACTACATCTACCGGGCAATGCCTTATGGCAATGCGCAAACGCTGAAACCAGATGAAGTTTACAGCATAATTGCTTACATCCTGCTGATGAACGATGTCGTCGATGACGATCAGTTTGAGCTGTCGATTGAGAACTTCACTACGGTGCGCTTGCCAAACGAAAAGAACTTCATCGACGACCCGCGTCCTGATACTCCGACCTTGAAGCAGGCTGAGCCGTGCATGAAGGGCTGCAAGCCGGAGGTGAAGGTGACACGGCGGGCGCAGGTGCTCGACGTGACACCCAAGAACGATGATGAAACCGCGGGACGGGGCGCCATCGACTAAGGCGTCCTGCCGGCCAAGAGGAACAACGAAATGAGCATACGGGCCATGATCGTCGCACTCGTATTAGTCGGCACGATGCCTGTTGCGTTTTCGAGCCAGGATGTTGCCGATCAATATCCCGGCTCTGTCCTCTACCAAAAGCCGGTGGAAGTTCTCCCCCATATCTGGTCGGCAATCGGCGCCACGGCTCCGCCGACCTATGAGAATGCCGGGCATAACAACAACCTGTCCTTCATCGTCACCGGCGATGGTGTCATCGTCGTCAACGCTGGGGCCTCAACGCAACTTGCCAAGGCCTTGCACGAGGAAATCAAGAAGATCACCGACCAGCCGGTCAAGCTCGTGATCAACGAGAATGGTCAAGGTCACGCCATGCTCGGTAACGGCTATTGGAAACAACAGGGTGTGCCGATTCTGGCGCACGAAGATGCGGCGACCGCGTTTGAGGATTCGGGCGGGGACAGCCTTGACCGGCACGAACGCATCCTCAAGGAGAAAGCTGCGGGTACCGAACTCGTTGGTCCCACCGAAACATTCTCCGATAAGCGCGAAATCAAGATGGGCGACTTCACAATCGAAGTCCTCAATCTTGGGCCAGCGCATTCACCCGGCGACGCTATGGTCTGGATCCCTGACCAAAAGCTCGTTATCTCCGGCGACATGGCATTCCATGAACGGATGTTGCCGATCTTCGATGACACCGACACGGCCGCATGGCTGGAGACCTGGGAAGCCTTCGAGGCGCTTGGAGCCGTCTACGTCATCCCTGGTCACGGCCATCCTACCAACATGGATCAAGTGCGCCGCTACACGAAGGACTACCTCGTTGACCTGCGGGATAAAATCCGCGAGCACATCGACAACGGCGGTGATCTGAAGAACGCCTATTATGTCGATCAGTCGGACTATAAGCACCTTGATACTTACGAAGAGCTGGCGACGCGAAACGCCGGTCGCGTATACGAACAGATGGAATTCGAGTGAGCCTGCCTAGCGAAGGACGCTCAGATCGCAGCCAACAAAAGGTCCCTTGCCCATGCCCGCAAAGTTCTTCACTCACTCTCGCCGCGCGTTCCTGGGCGGCGCCAGCGCCGCTTGTGCCGCCGCCGCTCTTCCTTTACCGGCCTTGGCTGTAAAAAAAAATATCTCGCTTGGCCCTTTTGAAGTGACGACCATCTCTGATGGTCACATTCCGTTACCGTCAACATTCGCGGCCCCCAAGGTTGATCCCGAATTGCGCAAGGCCGCATGGGCTGCTGCTGGCCAGACGGGCGACACCTACAAATCACCAATCAACGTTACACTTATTAAAACACCGGACGACCTCATTCTCGTCGACATGGGCTCCGGACCGCGCTTCGTGCCGACCACCGGCAAACTGGAAGAAGCGCTAACCGACGCAGAGATCGATCCGACCGATGTTACCAAGGTCATTCTCACCCACGGTCATCCCGATCACCTCTGGGGGGCCGTCAACGACTTCGACGAATTGACCTTTCCGGAAGCGACCTACTATGTCGCTGAAAAGGAGTTCGCGTTCTGGATGAAGCCTGATGCGATGAAATCGCTGCGAGAGGACCGTCAGTTTTTCGCCGTGGGTGCGAAATCGCGTTTCAAGACGATCGAGGAGAAGATAAAGTTCGTCAAAGAGGACGATGAGATCGTTTCCGGTATCGCTGTCATGGAGACCAACGGCCACACACAAGGCCACATCTCCGTCGAGCTGAAGGCCGGCTCAGACACGCTCGTCATTCTCGGCGACGCGCTGACCAACCCGGTAATCTCGTTTGAGCATCCTGACTGGCAACCGGCCAGCGACCACGTCCCCGACCTTGCGGTCAAGACGCGAAAACGGCTACTTGACCGCTTGCACGCGTCGAAGGCCAAGATCATTGGCTACCACCTACCGCCGCCTGGCATGGGCATGGTCGTGAAAAAGGGCAGCGGGTATGGCTACGAGGCGCTGCGGTAGAGGTTGCACAAGCGGCGGGAGAGGATATTCGGCCGATGGAGATGAGTTAAGTAATAGGTGTGGCCGCCAGCGAGATATGTCGTTAGCGCCGCGGCCGTGGATTTATTTACTCTCCATCCACCCCTAACTGGAATTTCGCTAGGTCAAAGTCCCAACAATCAAACCCGCGGCCCCCAAGATTGCAAAGCCGGCCACCAGCAGCAGCACTCCGCCATCATAATGCCGGCCGATCGACCAACCCAGCGGCAATGAAATGAATGTCGTGCCCAATCCTGCGATGTGACCAAGGGGGCCATGGCGAGTGCATTCAGATTGCCGAACAAAATTCCCACGCAAAAGAAAGTGCCTAGCAGCCATCCCATGAATAGCCAAATCGGGGGGTGTCCAGCCCCCCTGTTACGGGCCACTTCTGATTCCGGCACCGGTGGCCTCATGCTGAGTGCCTGATGTGGGCGGATACGATTGTACTGCTGGAGCCACTGATTGATGAGCGCCCGGGCTTGGTCAAGGCTGGTGAATCATTCGGCATTCAGCACCTCGCGCCGCATCTTTTCATTAAACCGCTCGTTATATCCATTCTCGCGCGGAGAACCCGGGTAGATCTGAATGGGCCTGACGTCACGTCTGTTCGGAGATCGCCGGCTTCACCATATCGCGTTCGCCGAGAGCTTCGACATGATCGCGGTCCGCCGCTGACGTCACCACTGGAGCCTCTCCGCAACCCCGTCGCAACCCAACGAATTCCTCGTCAGGGATAAGCCACTGATGCGGTTGCCCCTGCTGGGTAAGACGATGCACCGGCAGAACGCGCGATGCCATTAGCCGAGATGTCCGCTTCCTTGGCGCAGCGGTCGACGTGTGAGACGACGGTGAGTTTTTGACCCTGAGCGGTCCAACATCGATCGAAGCGAGCCGGAAGCGATTTTTTGCTCATGGGATGGGCGACATTGTTCCCCGTCAGGACCAACCGGACAGTTTGAACGGATTGCATTTGATATCGTCCTACTCAGCCGTGGCCACACATCGGGCTTGCAACTGGCCGCGCCATCATATTCAATGAGTTGAATGTAAAAATGCGTTGATCGGGGATCGGTGCAAAAAACGAGATTGGGAGAGAAACATGTTGGAGTTGCGCGAAGTCTTTGCCGCCAACGGACCACAGTATGTGATGCTCGGCGGCCTGATCATTGGCTTCGCCTTTGGCTACATCGTCTTCCGAACCAACTTCTGCACAATGGGCGCTATCTCCGATTTCATGAGCTTTGGCGACTTCCGCCGCTTTCGCGCCTGGATCCTGGCTGGTGCTACTGCCATCGTCGGCACCCAGTTGCTGGTGTACACCGGCGTCCTGCCGATCTCCGAGACAATGTATATTAGCGGCTCGCTGAACTGGCTTGGCAATATCCTCGGCGGCCTCTTGTTCGGCTTCGGCATGGTATTCGCTGGCGGTTGCGCCAGCAAGAACCTGGCCCGCGTCGGCGGCGGCGATTTGCGCTCTCTCCTCAATCTCGTCGTCTTGGGTATTTTCGCCTACATGACAATAGGGGGAGTACTCGGCCCGCTCCGCGATGCCATGGATCAGGCGACCAGCGTGCCGATGGCCAGCATCGGCGCCTCGCAAGGCCTTGCCGATATCACCGCCCAGGCGGCCGGCATCGCCGCCTCGACCGCAGGCCTCATCGTCGGCCTGGTGATTGCGGGCTTGATGGCGATCTACTGCTTTGGCGATGCCTCCTTCCGCTCCAGCCCAATCCATATCATCTCCGGCATCGGCATTGGCCTGTGTGTGGTCGCCGGCTGGGCGGTGACGGGCCTCGCTTTCGACGAATTCGCCGATACCCCAATGCAGCCGATTTCGCTGACGTACGTCCGGCCCTCCGGCGACACGCTTGAGTGGCTGCAGCGATTCACCGCGCTCGGGCTGCCGAATTTCGGCGTGTCTTCCTTATTCGGCGCACTGGCCGGCGCCTTCGTCGCAGCAATTTCAATGGGCAGCTTCAAGTTTGCCACCTATTCCGATACCAACGACACCCTTCGCAACATGATGGGCGCCTCGCTGATGGGTATTGGTGGCGTCATGGCCCTTGGCTGCACCATCGGGCAGGCCGTCACCGGTATTTCGACACTGGCCATCGGCTCCTTCCTAGCCTTCGCCGCCATCGTTGTCGGCGGCATGCTCGGCATGAAGGCGTTTGAACGTGCGCTGATGGCCGAGGTCTAAGAGCGCACGTTCGAGGCTCCGGTCTAAAAGCTGGTTTCGAAGCTCAGGATGCGGGCGCCGCATGCGTCCAATTCAGTCGGTCGACCCCGTTGCAAACTCTATTCGGCCAGCCCTATATTCGAATATTATAATGCTAGAGGTGATCTCGAACCGAGCGTCTCTCAGCGACAACGTGAAACGGGCAAAGCTGCAACGGCACCCGAAACCGGCTTCGATTGCAGTAGCATCTAGCCCAAAGAAGAAAAGAACTGCATACTCACATTTATCGAATATGGAGAGGATTGAACGATGGCGGACAAGACGCTCGATGCCAAGGGGCAGAACTGCCCGATCCCAATCCTAAAGGCCAAGAAAGCGATCGTTGAGGTGCCCGTGGGCGGCACGCTTGAGATTCTGGCAACCGATCCCGGAGCCGTTGCCGACTTCCAGGCATTTGCGCGCCAGACCGGCCACACGCTGGTCGAGCATTCCGAGACTGACGGGGTCTATCGCTTTCTCATCAAGCGCGCGGCTTGAGCGACGCGTCACGGGCCGCTCAGTGAGCGGCTAAATGTGGGGCCCATGCTGAAGGGCTATCGACGCCGGCGTTCGACCGCGAGCTTGCCTTCTAGGGGCAGCCGGCAAACCCTTCGGACGCCATCTTGGCCTCGTACTTCTCAGTTACCTCAGTACCTGGCGTCAAGGTCGGCTTCACCTGATCCCAGCTCTCCGGCTTCAGGATGATGAACCACCCCTTGTCGTAAGGGTCGGTATTAGCAAGTGCAGGATTGCTAACCAGATCGTCGTTGACCGCAACCACATCGCCGGCCGCAGCAGACTTGGCCGGCCCGACCCATTTGCCGCTTTCGACCGTCGCGCAGCTCTTGCCAGTCTTGACCGATCGGCCGACTTTCTTCGGTGTGAACGCAACGAGCTGGCCGGCCATTGCGGTTGCCACGCTCGTCATGCCAAGCTTCACAGTACCGTCGCCCTGTTCAACGAACCAGATGTGGTTGTCGACGTCATAGAGCAGATCCTCGGGAATGTTGCAGCCTTTGACGGTGGGCATGGTGCGAACTCCGTATGTCAAATGTTTCGAGCAGTATAACGTGGCGTTGTCAGATCGTTAAGCCGTGAATACAAAACAGCTCCGGCGATTCATGACGCCACGGTCTCATTCTTTCGGACCGGTTTCGCGGCACAGCAGAATTCTCCCAGACCGGAGACCTCCATCTTGCCCCCGACGAACAAGACAAGATGCTTGGCGACAAGTGCGGCAAGCTGAATACGCTTCATGGTGTCGGAATGAGCCGGCTCCAACGTCACGAGATTGTAGTGGTAGACGAGTTCGCGGCAGGTCTCGCGGCAGGCGTTGAACGAGGGATCGCCTTTGGCGCCCTGGCGATGCAGCGCTAGCAGCCGGAAACCTTCCTTCTTCGCATGCGTCGGCGTCTCGCCGCGTGCGCAGATCCAATGCTCGAGAACCTCTTCGCCCAGGCTAACCAGCTCCCCGGCCGCATTGGCCGTCGGCTTGGCCTGAATTTCCTCGATCCGCGTTTCGATCGCCGCGATAGATCTCACGTCAGCCCCTTTTCCCGGATGAAGTCGAGCGAGTGCGAGATGTTGGTGTGGATGCCAAGTTTGCGCGGACTAATGCCGAGCGCCAAGCCGAGTAGCTGCGTGAAGTAGAGGATCCGCACATTTGTTTTCTTGCCGAAGCGCTTCTCGGCTCGGATCTGATGCATCTCCAGGCCGGAGTGGCAGGTCGGGCATTCGGTGGCAATCACCTCTGCGTCGCTCGCCTCGGCTGCCTGCAGGATGTTGAGCACAAGCTTTGTCGACATATCGCTGTCTGAGAGCGTATGTGCGCCGCCGCAGCATGCGGTCTTCAGCGGGAACTCGACGTTCACGGCGCCTGCAGCCGCTAGCAGATCGTCCATGAAGTGCGGTTTCGACGTCGACTCGCTGCCCGGCCCCTTGTCCTTCTCCGGGAAGATGTGGCGCGGGCGCACGTACATGCAGCCATAGTAATTGGCGATTCTGAGCCCGGCGAGCTTGCCTTTCGTACGCACGCGCAATCCGTCCACTCCGATCGTCTCCTTGATCCAATCGAGCGCGTGGATAGTCTCAGCCTGCCCGGCCTCGTAGGTCTCGTGTCCGGCCTTCGTCGAAAGCATTTCAACGACGTCGCGCGAGTTTTCGTCATGGGCAAGATCGTACTCGGCCTTCTTGAGGTTGTGATAGCAGCCGTTGCAGGGCGCCATCACGACGTTATTGTGGGTCTTGTTGACCGCCTGGGATAGCACGCGGCTCGACAGATAGGTCTGGATCTTGGGGTCGATGTTCTTGACTTCCATTGCTCCGCAGCAGTTCCAGTCCTTCACGTCGCGCAGTCTGAGGCCGAGCTCATAGGCGATCGCGCGCGTCGACACGTCGTAGCCGTTGCCGGAGCCCTCCAGCGCACAACCTGGATAGTATGCAACTTCGCACAGTTGCTTGGCTCGTTCGGTGACGTCGACCATGACTGCCGTTCCCCTTATTCCGCTGCGTGCAGATTGTGCTGCTGTGCGTTGCTGTTGGCAGCCGTAGATTTGTTGACGCCAAGCGCCGACTTGTGATGCTGCTCGACCTCGATGATATAGTCTTGGATGGCCGCACCTGCCTTCTTCCAGCCGCGGGTCCGCGGGTGGAAGACGAAGTTCCAGGCGCTCTTCAGGCCCCACTTCACCGGTATGCGCATGCCGATGTTCCAGACGATCTGCTTCAGCCAATCCTGCAGTAGTGGCTGGTTAGTCCGCTTCAGGAACTGCATCAGGACCTTGGTGTCCTCGATCTTGCCGTGCTCGACGATCTGTTCTGTGAAGATCTTGTCGAATGTCATCGACGGCGATTCAGGCACGTGGCCCTTCATTTCCAGCCAGTGTGCTGTTGCCTTCATCACGCCTTCTGGCACGACATCGCGCGGGCAGGCGTAGGTGCACTTGTTGCAGGAGACGCACTGCCAGATGAGATCCTTGTCGCGCAGGAGCTCGGATTCCATACCGGTGCGGATCAGGTAGATCCAGTAGCGCGGATTGAATCGCGGCTCGATCGCATGAACGGTGCACGAGTTCGTGCACGAGCCGCACTGCCAGCAGCGGTGGATATTCTCTCCCCCGGCAGCGCGGCGATCTCCTCCTCCATCGCCTCGTTATAGTCGGATATGACGCGGCTCTCGATGAACGTCGACCAGTGGCCGGAAACATCCACGCCTTCGATCACAAGCTCATCATGGGTCGTGATGTTCTCTGGACGGATCAGCGATTTTTCGTGAATAGGCATATCGCGTCGTCCTCAGGAAAGAAGTTTGGTTGGTGAAACGGTCTCTGCGGTGCCATCGAGCGCGTTGCCCTTGCTTGCTCGTTTGCCCGCAACGCGGTCGAGACCCATGATGCGACGGGTGTGCTCCAGCGGATCACTATCGGACCCAAATTCCGTCTTGAGCCAGGCGCCGCCTTGCGCGTTGATGTAGTCGCCGTAGACTTGCGCGCACAGCAAGTCGACGTGCCAGAGCATGTCGCGGAACACACCGTTGTCGGATAGGAACTGTGACAACTCCTCGCGCAGCACGAGGAATGTCTCGTAGCCGTCGGCAATGTCGATCACCATGTGGTCGACGTCATCACCGTGCCAGATCTCGCGGATGACGCCGGAGTTGGTCTTCGTGTCCCACACCCAGCGCTGCATCAGGGGGTAGTGCTCCGGCAGCACATTGTGGAGGATCTCCGCTGCGAGATCACGGGTGAAGCGATTCCCCCTGCTGTCGGGAAAGGTTTTCACGAAGGCCGCGACGCTTTTGTCCGCAATCGTTGTATCCGTCGCCTGGTCAAGCAGTGCTGCAATCGCTGCCTGCACCTTGGGCCAGCCTTGGTCGTCGATCAATCGCCTGAGACGTCGGCGCACGGTGGCCATCAATTGGACCAGCTGCTCAAATTCGGCACGGACGACGGTGGCGGCCTTGCCCTCACCAAGCAGCTCCTGGCACACCTTTGACTTGAGCTTTACGGCTTCGACGAACTGCTCGATCCCGCCGACTGCCTCCGAGGCATTGACCAACGTCTCGAACGCAATGCGCAACTTCGGGCCGGAAAGCTCAAGCACCGGTCGCTGCGGCGATATGGATGAGTTGGCAGCCAAGCTCGCCATCACGCCGCCTACTCCGCCGCCTGTAGGTTATTGCCGGTTGCGGCCGCAATTGCATTCAGTGCCGCCGCATTTGCCTGTGCGATGCTGTCGTCGATCGTTTCCGGGCCGATGGCAGCACCTGCCACGAAGACGCCGGCGCGCGATGTCGCGCCCATCACGCCATAGGTGTCCTTGCGCGCGATGAAGCCCTGCTTGTGTAGATCGACGCGGAATACCGCCGACAGGGTCATGTTGTCGACGTTGGGGTCCATGCCGATAGCGTGGACCACCAGGTCGAACGGAATCGTGATGGGCCGCTTCACCAGCGTATCCTCGCCCTTTACGATGAGTTGCTTGCCGTCGCTGGTCACCTCGGCGATGCGGGCCTTGATGTACTTGACCTTGAACTCTTCCTGGCTCTTCCAATAGTAATCCGTCTCGTAGTGACCGAACGTGCGGATATCCATGTAATAGATATAGACGTGGGTCTCGGGCAGCTCCTCGCGGATCTCCATCGCCAGGTTCGCCGATACGGTGCAGCAGATCTTTGAGCACCACTCGCGGCCGATCTGTCGGTCGCGCGATCCAACGCACAGCAGGATCGCAACGCGCTTCGGCTTGCGATTGTCCGATGGGCAGCGAACGCCTTTGCCGCTCGAGATCATCTGCTCGACCTGCGTGGTCGTCACAACATCGGGAAACAGGCCGAAGCCCCACTCAGGCTTGTTGACGCTGTCGAAATGGGTGAACCCGGTGGTCAGGATCGCAGAGCCCGCCTCGACGCGCGTCCCGTCCGACAGCTCGGCGACAAAATTTCCCGGCGTGCCGTCGAACGTTTTGACGACCGTGTTGAGTTTCTTATCGATCTGCGAATTGTTCTCGATGCGGCGCACCATGCCGCCGATCGCGTCCTTCGCCCACAGTCCCGATGGCACAAGCTTCGCGTAGCCCGACTGGATTGGCGCCCCACCGAAGATCTCTGCCTTCTCGACCAGTACGCTGCGGTGGCCAATGCTCGCAACAGCGTGTGCCGCTGCAAGGCCAGCAGGTCCGCCGCCAACAATCAGTATGGGCTTGCTCATTCGCTATCCTTTCTGCTTTCCAAATGCGCACGCGGAAAGCAGCTTGCTGCGGGCGCTGATAGTTTCTTTGAGAGGAGCGGATATTCGAGGAGAAGGCAGAAGAGCCGCCCCTCACCATTGTCTGACGCCCTCGTCCTCGGGAAGGTGCCGCTTAACGCGAATTTCTACTCTTCCGGCGGCGGCAAGCTTACTTCCCGCTTGAACGGCTTGAACCCTGGGCCGCTCGTGATGCGAAGACGTGGATCGTAGAGCTGGTCTGCAGCGCCGGTCTGGATTTGCTCAAGATAAGTCTCAAATTCGGCCTTCTTGGACCGCCAGTCGATGCCGAGCTTCTCGAGCAGCGTCTCTACCGGACTCGCGTGCCAATGCGTTTGTACGATCTTGTAAGGGTCGGCTCCGCATAGCAGTGCCGCGAGCTGGCAGTCGGCCAGGACTGGAAGCTCCACCGCCGTGCCTTCGGCGCCGGCTTTGGAAATCCACTGGTTCTTGTCGAGCGTGGTAATGCAGCCCGTGTCGTGGCCGATCATCACGTCGGACTTAGCCTCCTCCACCGCGACGCGGATTTTGCGGTCGATAGCAAACGAGCGGGTGAATTCGCGCTCCGAAATGATGTGGCGGAAGCCGAAGCCGCAGCAATCGTACCAGGTCTTGTAGTCGATCACCTGTGCGCCGAGCGCCTGGACGAGACCGGTTGAGACCGCGACGCGGTTTCCATCCAGCACCGTCTCGTCGTAGATCGCATCCTCCGGAACCATCTTGTAGACGTGGCACGCCGGATGGATCGTCGCGCGCACGTTTGAGGCGTCGATCACCTGATGCTTCTTGATCTCGCGGCGCATTACATGCAGCCACTCCGAGTAATGTACGACCTCCTCCGGGATCAGCAGCTTGCCATCGACGAGACGACCGATCTTGCCGAGGATCTTGGTCACGTTTTCCCGCAGCGTGGCGGAGTGAATGAGATACCCGCGAACCTCTTTGTAATTTCCGAACGAGGTGCCACAGTGCACGAGCGGATAGTAGTAGCCCTCGGGCAGGCCCTGCGCCTTGGCCGCAACGTAGGCCTGATGGAAGTTGCGCAGGAAGACCGCGGCGAGGCTTTCCAGATTGCCGATGCCGGAGCCGTGGTAGTTCCACGCCGTACAGCTCGTCTGGTCGGTCTCGTCGATGTACTTGATGTCCATCTTGTTCATTAGCCACAGCAGCGACACCGGGTATCCGGGAATGTTGCCACACTGGCCGCAGCTCTTGTGATGCCACAGCTGCGTCGTCGGGATGCGCTTCGTCCAGCCATAGAGCGTCTTCGCCTCGACCGGCTTGTGCTGGTCGGTGATGCGATGCACCACGATCTGGCCGTCCTTCTCAAGCTGCCACATTTCATCGCGCACGTCCGCGACGCGATCCTTATTTGTCAGCATCGAGCGCCTGTCGATGCGCTGCTCGACCCAGGCGGTGGCGCGCTGGGCTTCCGTCGGGGTGAGGTTCGATGGCCGCCATTCACTGCCATGACCGGTGAACTTTTCGACCGGCTGGCCGGGGCGATCCTTGTTGTCGGTGCTCATCGTCAGTTCCTCATTTCATTTCAGGCGTCGGCAACCGCTTCAGCCACAGTCGGCATCCAAAAAAGACCCGCATCAATCCTCATCTTCCTGCTCTTCCAGGAAATCCGCCCAGTCCTCTCGCTTCTCTTCCATAATGTCGGTGATGACATCGAACAGGTTCTCGTCGATGCCCTCGAGCTGGTCCAAAACGCCCGTCATCTCCCAGATTGTATAGAGTTCGACGGAGGTCTTGAGGTTCACTTCCCAAGCCGTCTCCGTCGTGTTGAGCGTCGCCATCGGGATCGCTTTGCGCAGCAGCTTCAGGGGCGCGTCGACCTTGGAGATGTTGGGCCCCCAATCAGCGAAGTGCTGCGGGTTGATCATGTCGGGTGCAAGCTGGTTGCCGGTCGAAACCAGCTTAAGCATGACGCGGCTGAACGGGCGCAGCACGTCCTTGGCCGACTGCATCTTATGCTTGATCGCCACTTCGCGCATCAACATGACGAGGCCGCCGGGCGAGTTCTTGAACGGGCAGCGCGCGGCACAGGTGTAGCACTGCGCGCACGACCAGATCTTCTCCTGCATGGCATCGTAGATGCCGTCCAGGTTCTCGGTCCACAGCAGCTGCACGATCTCGCGCGGGGAGAAGTCGTAATAGTGTGCAGCCGGGCACGTAGCGGTGCAGATGCCGCAGTTCAGGCAGCCGTTGAGTTCGTGATCGAAGCGAAGATCGGCCTGAAGATCCTGGAAGATCTCTTCCAGCTTTGCGCGCGGCACCATCGGCTTCTCGCTCACAGGGTCGCCGATGAAGTCCTGGACTCTGGTGGCGGAGCCGTCAGCCATATGCGCTGCCTCAGCTAGAACTGATCTCTATCAATATGTCAGCACCTTGCAGTCGCCCTCCATGACCTCTTCGATCATGTAGGCGCCGCCGACGATGCCGGAGCACTCGGGGATCAGGTCATCCTTGCTCATGTCGAAAAGATCGAGGTTGGGGGAGCAACAGTAGAACTTCACGCCAGCTTCGTGTGCGTCCTTGATGAAGTCATAGACGCTCTTCGGGCTGCCCTGCTTGACGAAGAGCTTCTCGGCCACGCCCTTCTTCATCAGGCTGCCCGATGTCGCTGTGCAGATCACCTCGACGTCGTAGTCCATTGCGGCTGCGACTGAAGCTTGGAAAAACGGGGCGCCTAGCTCCTCGCCATTGCGCGGATCGGTATTCGCCATCACGATTAGAAGTTTCGTGGCCAATTTCGCTCCTCCTCTGCCACGGCCATTTTTTGTCGCCGGCAGAATGGGCATCGTTCGTTGAGCGCTCAAACCATCCGCGCGCATCGCCTATGCTAGCCTGCTGTATATCTCCTTACAAGCAAATATTCGCATTTATGAATTCTATTGTTTGCCAATTCGCTTGGGCGGCACCATGGGGCGGGCCTGCGTCTGCTATGAACGCATCCAGCCCGTCAACTCGATCACGCCGGTCATGATGGGCACAAGCGCATCCTCGATCTCGACGGCGATCGATGCGAGGCCTGGTAAGATCTTATCCGCATCTGGAGGCGCCTCGTCCAACTCCATGATCAAGTCCTCAATCATGGCCGGCCTGAGACCGGGATGGCCTGCAAAGCCAAACGCGTTCGGACCAATCTGGAAAAGAGCGGGAAAGCCGGCGTTGTCCTCCGCCAAAATCTCCGCATAGCTTGGCGGGGTGGCCCGGTCGCGTCCATACATGATGATTGGGAACTCGGCGGGAAGGCGACCGGCCAGTGCGCCATCCTTGACTCGCCGGGCGGTGCTCACGGAAAGCGTCAGGGGTTTTTCGACAGAACCACCTTCGGCCGCAATCGCAAGAATCTGGCTCCCCAACCCAAGCGCCAGCACCGGCTTGCCCAACATCAGGCATGCTCTCGTCAGGCGAACCTCTGCGTCCAACGTCGGCAGCAGCCGATCCTTTGTAGCAGTTCCCCAAGACCCGCCTCCTACCAGGACAAGACCATCACCGATTGTCGAAACGTCCGGCAGCATGCCACCACTGGTGAAAGGACGGCTGTAGCCGAAGCGGATGCCTCGGCCCTCGAGGTGGTCCTCGATGTGGCCGAGAAATTCGGACTGGGTGTGCTGAATGATCGAAAGATACTTCATGACCCATCCGCCACGGCGCGTTCGACTGCGTTCTTGAAATCAGCCGGCGCAATGGTCAGCAAATCGGGTTTGGTGGCGTTGAAGAACCAATCTACGGAGGTCCCGACTTCGCGTGCGGGAACGCCGCGCAAGTGGGCTTCCAGATCGTGCACCATGCGGGGCGGCGTCACGAAGAAGTCGCCCGTTAATAGTACCTCACGAATTCTGCGGGCTTGTCCTTCGCCCTCCAGCCGAACGAATGCGGACACGGTGCCTCCCGGCGAGGTCGTCGTGGCTTCGAACACGTCCTCACGTCGCGGATTATCGATTGAGAACACGAATTCGTCGGTGCCGATCTCTTCGTTGAACCTGGCTAGCGCCAACGTCTCCTCTTCGTCCGTGGGTGCCTCATGGTTGAAACTCAACCCGAGCTTGGTCTCCAAAGCAAAAAGCACGGCGCCATGAACCTCATCGATTTCGGGGGCGCGGCCAAGAAGGTATTTAAGAGTCGTTACGCGAGCCTCGGACTTATCCAGGTCGCGCTTCGCGAGCTTCGGTGCGGGGACGTTGAGGCATGCCATCATCGCAGATGGATCGACGTCGATGAGAACAGTGCCCTGATAGATCAGCGTATCTCCGTCAAAATATCCGCCGGTGCCGCCGAGCTTCCGCCCGTCGACCTCGATGTCGTTGCGCGGCCGGAAGCGAGCATCGATTCTGAAAGTCCGGGACAATCCATCTGCCACCGCTTCGCAGATCCTGGTGGTATAGTCGCCTAGCGTCGGCAGCGGCAGGCGGCGGCGCGACAGCACGATTTCCCAGCCGACTTGTCCCTCGTCGAGATAGATGGCGCCGCCGCCGGTGATCCGGCGCACGATACCCATGCCATTGCTACGCACGTGATCAAGTTTCAGCTCGTGGCTTACGGCTTGATGGCGCCCGACCAGTACGGTTGGCGGAAAGCGCATAAAACGCACTGTGTCTGGCGACTTGCCGCACTTGTGCAGATTGATCAGTGCCTCGTCGAACGCGATCTGCAAGCGGCCGTCGCGGACTCCGGTATCGATGACTCGGAACTTTATGCTCATGGCCTAAGGACGCTCGACCTCGATCTCCTCGCCCTCGACGTACACCTCCCCGGGTTTCTCCATCCCGAGTTGATAGCGAATTTTTCGGAGGTCGGCAGACGCGGGTTGGAACGGGTAGCTCGCGATATTCGACGGCGGGCTATCGCCATATGGCCGGTCGCAGGCGGAGAGATCCTCGCGAACTTTGCCGGGGCAACCGCTCGTGCGGAATGCCAGCCCCTGATCGATGATCTCCTCCAGTTCGGCCTCGGGGATACCGAAGTCGCTCACGCGGCCCGCCTCGTCGAACCGCATTTGCTCGACGCGCACGGCGCGGTAGTCGATCAGATAGCGTGCGAGCTGCACCCGCCGCCACTGGTCGCGCGGCGTTGCCGGCAAGTGGTCCATCAGCGAGCCCTTCTCCGGGAAAAAGCAAAACATGTGGCTATGGCCGCCCATGTCGACAAGGCGCTGGACGAGCGCCAGAACGTCGTGCTCCGTCTCGCCCATGCCGACGATGATGTGCGCGCCGAACTTCTGATTGCCAAATATATCGCGCGCGTCCTCGAGAATTTCCCAGTATTTCGCCCAGGAGTGGGGGGACTGCACGCCCTTGCCGCGCGTGCGATCGAAGATTTCCGGCGTCGCCGCATCGAGCGCGACGGTGAAGATGTCGGCGCCAAGCCCATGCAGCGTCACCAAGTCGGAGCGCGACATCGTCGTCGGGTTGGACAGGATCGAGACCGGCACCGTCGCGGGGTCAATCCGGTCGGTCCATTGCTTGAGGACGGTTACTGTGTCGGCGTCCGAGTTGGGATGCGTGATCATCGAGATGCACATGCGGTGGAATGGCGTCTTGTCGCCATCGCTGGAGACCTTATCCACGATCTGCGCCATCGGCACCGCCGGCCAGTCGACGCGAATAAAATTGCGATCGGCATAGTCGCGGTCGGCTTCTCGGTGGCGCGCAAGCCCGCAATAGGCGCAGTTGGCGCGGCAGCCTTCCGGATAGCTGAGCAGCAGGTTCAGACAGCGGGTGCATGAGCAGCCGTGCATTTTGCCCGCCATTATCCCAAGCGTGATCGCAGCGGCCGTCGACATCTGTACATACTCGGGGGAGCGCATATGTGGTACAAGCCGGTTATTGTTAGGCAGATACACGCCTTCCGGCGGGACGTTGGCGAGCTTGACGCGGCCGCCGTTCTTCGCTCCGCGCGGGGTTGGCTCTGGTGCGCGTGGGATCATTGCCTCGAGGGCATTGAAATCGAGGCCATTGGTTCCCTGGGCTGAGGGAAGTGCGACTTCACGTTTCAGACAGCTCATGTCCTATCCCCTATCCCGCACCCGCGGTTGCTATCGGACGCGCCTGCATATTGCCGCCGATCTTGATCGAACAGCAGGCGTGCTGCTGCTCGAATGGGCGGCCGATTGCTTCGCAGAGCGCCACCGCACCGTCAGCTGGAAATGCAATTCCGTCGAGGCCTGCCATCACGGCATAAGCGTCGGTGACCCGCTTGTGCATACCCGCGGGACGCGCGCAGCCGAGCAGCACTTGCTTGTCTGGAAGCCGGCGACGCGCCTCAATGAAGATACGGCCAACGTCGCCGGTCTCGGGCGTCACAAAGGTGCCAGCCCGCGCATAAAAAGGCATGACCACGACCAAAACCAGCGAATGAACACCGTGGCGCGCGCAGATGTCGAGCGCGTTCGCTTCGCCGAGAATGCGACCGTAGTGCAGACCTATGACGATGTGTGGCACCACTTCCATGCCCGTCGAGCACAGGGCAGCCAGCGTGGCCTCGAACTCGTCGACAGTACGCTCGAGATGATAGACGTCGCGGATTGTCTCGGGCGAACCAATCACATCCATCATCGCGGTATCGACGCCGGCGCTTTCCATCGCCTTGGCGCGAGGTTCGTCGAGCAGTGCGGTGTGAATCGCGATCTTGAGGTGAGGGTAGTCGCATTTGATGCCTTCGACGACCGGCAGGTATTTTTCGTACTTGATCTCGTTGCGGCGGTTGGAACCGCCTGACAGCAGGAACCCCTGCAGATCCTGGAGCAGGATGAGATCGCGCACCTTCCGATCGAGAATTTCCGGCGACGTCGCCGGGATCATCGGCTCCAGGATCTTGGCCTGGCAGTGGTCGCAGTCCAGCGCGCAAGCCCCCGCCGTTACTGAGAATGCCGGAAATGAGTTCTTGCCACAGCCCTTCATCTCGGAGGTCGAATACTCCTTGAAGGTGGGCGTCGAGAATCTGATCGCTCTCGGAACGGCCGGTTCCCTGGAGTGCGGTTGAACACCGGCTGCAAGATCCTCCATTTCTGCAACGAGAATCGGATCAAAATCGCCGTCCTCCAGCGCTTCGATCGCACGGAGTCTCTGCATCCAGCTCATCTAACGAGGCTCCGTCGTTGAGTGGTGTCGAGGCGCCGTGAACACGCCTTGCATTCAAACATTTTCATATATTAACGTAACTGTCGTCGCTGCCAAGAGGCAATAGAAGGACCCGAAAGTGGAGCGCATCGCCATCATTGGCATCGGCTGTCGCTTTCCTGGTGGCGCCCATGACGCGGAGAGTTTCTGGTCATTGCTCGGCGACGGGCGCAGCAGTATCACCGAAATCCCCCGCGACCGATGGAGCCTCAACGGCTTCTTTGATCCTAGACCGGACCTGACCAACCGGGCCTACTCCAAGTGGGGCGGATTCCTAGGCGATATTCGCGCGTTTGACGCCGCCTACTTCGGCCTCTCGCCGCGTGAGGCCGATGCGATGGACCCGCAGCAGCGGTTGTTGCTAATGGTAGCGTGTGAGGCGGTATCGGATGCGCGATTGCCCCTCGATGAGCTGCGGCGCGGCCGAGCCGGTGTGTTCATCGGCGTGTCTAACGTCGACTACGGCCTGTTGCAGCGCTATCGAACTGGCCACGGCGATAGGCACGCCGGCACTGGAACGGCGCTATCGATCGTCGCCAACCGCATTTCCAATCGGCTCGATCTGCCTGGTCCGAGCATGGGCGTCGATACCGCATGCTCGTCGTCGCTCGTCGCCGTCGATACTGCGTGCCGGCACCTGGCGGACGGCTCCTGCGATATGGCGCTTGCGGGCGGCGTCAATATCCTCCTCGACCCGCGCATGTTCGTAACATTCAGCCGCGCGCACATGCTGTCGCCGACTGGCCGGATCCGCGCGTTCGATGCAGGTGCCGACGGCTTCGTGCGCGGCGAAGGCGTCGGTGTCGTCGTGTTGCGACGGCTCGATTCTGCACTCGCTGCGGGGGACCGAATCTATGCCGTGATCGATGCAACCGCGGTCAATCAGGATGGCCGCACCGGCTCGATCACGGAGCCTAGTCTCGATGCCCAGATTGCGATGATGCGTTGCGTTGCGGAACGCGCCGGCATCACGCCAGACGCTGTCGACTATATCGAGGCGCACGGCACGGGCACGCTGGTCGGCGATCCGATCGAGGCCAACGCGATCGGTGCCGTTTTCGGCAGGCGCCAGCCCGCATTCCCGCTCCCCATCGGCTCGGTAAAAACCAATATCGGGCATCTTGAGCCAGCGGCCGGCATCGCCGGGCTGATCAAGACGGCACTCGTCCTTCATCATCGGCACATTCCGGCGAGCCTCGGTTACGATCATCCGAACCCGGCCATCAATTTCGACGCGCTGGGCATCGCGGTGGCCAACCGGCCGCTCGATCTGCGCACCGACGACCCGCCATGGCGTGCGCTGGTCAATTCGTTTGGCTTCGGCGGCACCAACGCTTGCGCGCTGCTGAGCAGCAGCCACGGGCAGATCCCGCCTCGATACGCTTGCATTTCAATTGAGAGCGCTACCACGGTGGGGGCCGACCCCATCCCGTGCGCCGTGCCACTATCGGCTCCAACTCCGCGGCATCTGCAGCAACTTGCCGCAAGCCTTGCGGCGGCGATCGAAAGCGGACTTTTCACCGGACGCAGCGTGAGCCAAATTGCAGGCGCAATCGCGGCTCAACGCGAGAATGCCGAACATCGCGCCGTCATAATTGCGTCCACGCCCGATGAGCTTCGCGAGCGGCTCCTGTCCCTCGCCGAAGGCCGCGATTGGCCAGCCGCCGATCGTCACGCACCGCCGGAGATCATCACAGGCCGAGCCAAGACGGCGCGCACGCTCGTTTTTACGATGACGGGCCAGGGCGGCCAATGGTGGTCGATGGGCCGGGAGTTGATCGCGAAGGAAGCGGTGTTCCGTCAATCGATCGAGGCGTTCGACAGCGTCTTCAAGGAGATCGGCGGGTGGTCAGTGATGGACGTTCTGCTGGCGGATGAGGAGGCCAGCAATATCCACGACGCCGCCGTCACGCCCGCCGTCATGTTCGCGTTCCAGTCAGGGCTCGCAGAGCTTTGGCGTGTGCGCGGCGTGCGGCCGGATATTGTGCTTGGTCACAGCTTCGGAGAGGTAACTGCGGCTTATCTCGCCGGCGGCATTGGGAAGGCAACCGTCGCCGGGCTCGTCACGCATCGCGGTCTCATCCGCGGCCATGTCGACCGTGTCGGTACGATGGCGGCCATCGGACTAGGCGCCAAGACAATCGCGCCCTTGTTGCCCACTGGCGGCAGCATCGAGATTGGCGGCTACAATTCACCCCACATGGTGACGCTGACAGGCGAGGAAAAAGCGATCGACGCGCTGATCCAGCAACTGAATGACGACGACCCGACAATTCTGACGCGCAAGCTGGCGCTCGACTTCGCTTATCACTCGAGCTGGTTTGAGCCGGTCGAGCACATCTTCAAGGCCGATGTCGGCGAGTTGGAAACCTCGCCACCGAACTTGCGCGTCATTTCCACTGTGACCGGTGATTTGAATGTCCGGTTCGACGCCGACTACTGGTGGCAGAACCTGCGCTATCCCGTGCGCTACCAGCAGGCGGTCGAGCGGGCGCTAGAACTCGGCGCCGACACCTTCATCGAGCTCGGTCCACATCGCACGCTTTCGAGCATGACGGCGGCCTGCGCAGCCGCCAAGGGACGCATGGTCGCGACCGTGAGCACGCTCGACAAGCGCTGGGGCGATCTCGTGTCCGTCGCTGTCGCCACCGGACAGCTCTATGTCTCCGGCGTCGAAATCGACTGGTCTGTCATTTACGGAACGGGTTGTCGCGACATCTCGCTTCCACGCCAACCGTGGGTCCTCACAGAGCTGTGGAGCGAGCCGGAAGAAGCGTCGCGGATCATGCATCCACCAACGGCGCATGCGTTGCTTGGGCGGCGTGAGCCCGCCCCCACGCCGAATTGGTCGAACGAGGTGAGTCTGGCCACGCATTCCTATCTCGGCGAGCATCGCCTGGACGGCGAGTGCGTGTTCGCCGCCGCTGCCTATGTCGACATGCTCACCGCCGCCGCGCGCGAGGTGCTGGGCTGTGAGGCGATTGAGCTGGTTGATGTCACGTTCCCGGCAGCGCTCTATATCGGTGCCGACGACGTAGTGCAGTTCTGGACGCTCTACGATCCCACACGGCGGCGCCTCACGGTCAATTCCCGGTTGCGGGACGGTGCGGGCGACTGGCAACTGCGCACCCAGGCAACGATCTATCCGTTGCAGGCAGCTTCAGGAGCCGCCGCCATCGAGGCGGGCTCTCCGGGCACTACGGTCGCCGCCGCCGAGTTCTACCGCGCCGCAGAAGCCGATGGCTTCGGCTGGGGCCGCCAGTTCCAGGGGCTCCAATCTATCTCGGCAAAAAATGGAGCGGCGAGTGGAAGGATCGTCGTTGCAGACGGGTCCGTCGACGCGCAATCATCATTCGCATTGGACCCGAGAGCCGTCGATTCTGCGTTGCAGCTCATGCTTGCTTGCGACGAGCACCATGGCGCTACTGGCCTCGTCCCAGTCAGCGTCGAGCGGGTTGCCGTCCATGGCGCATTCGGAAAGGAATGCAGTGCCATGGCGAGGACGCGCGCTGCCGGCAAGGACATCATCGCCACCGTAACAATTGCGTCCAGTCAGGGCACACCGATCGTGCAATTTGACGGACTCAGGGCCCGAAGCAAACGCCGCAAGCCGAAGCTTGCGAAGAATGGCGGTGCGATGCCGCGGTTCTATAGCGAATCTTTCGAGGCCGTCGATGTGGCCCCTCCCGCGCGGGTTCAGGACGGGACCTGGTTGTTCCTGGCAGGCGAGAATTGCACAAAGTCAAGACGCATTGCTGATGCGCTTGGCGTTCGTGGTGGGCGTGTCGAGATCCGCTCTGTGGGCTCCGAATCCGCCAACGATCGGCGCGTCTATCTGGAAGCCTTCCGCGACTGCTTTGCCCACTCGCCAATGGCCGGCGTCGTCTATTCGCTGCCGCTATCGTTTGCCGCCAACTCCCTCCTGGACATTGCTGCGGTGGCGAGGGTTGAGGTGATCCGCGCCACGGCATTCAGTCAGGCGCTTGCCGAACTGGCAGCCGACGAGCCGCTGCCGAAGATCACCGTCGTTACGCACCGGACCCGGGCACTCGACGCGCAAGATAGCATTACGGAAGCCGGCCTTGCGCGATCCCCCCTGCTTGGACTTCTCCGAACCGTCGCGATGGAAGCACAAGAGGTTTCGCTGCAACTCGTCGATATTGATGATCACGGGCTGCGCGACCCTAGCCTCCTGCTCGACATTTTGACCTCCGGGAGCCGGGAGACCGAGTTCGTTATTCGCTCAGGCCGAGCTTTCTCTGCCCGGCTCGGAGAGCTGGCCGAGCACGATTTGACACCCTCAACCGTACCCGTGTCGAAGCTGAGCCGGTCCCGCAATTTCGGACTTCGACACCGTGGAGCACCCGGCGCCGACGGCCTGCGATGGCAACAGGCAAGGCACGCCCCCCTCGGCCCCGACGACGTCAGGATAGAGGTGCGCGCAGTTGGATTGAACTTCCGCGACGTCATGGTGGTATCAGGATTGTTGCCCGAGCACGCCGAACCGACAGCGGCCATCGAGGCGCTCGGCCTTGAGCTTTCCGGCGTCGTCGTCGCGCGTGGGGCCAACGTGCACACGCTCGACATCGGCGACCACGTGCTCGGCATGGGACGCGGTGCATTCCAAAGACGGGTTACGTGGCCGTGCTTCGCATTGCAGCGTGCTCCACCGGGTCTTTCACATGTTCAAGCGGCCACGATTCCGTCTGCCTTTCTGACCGCGCACCAAGCCCTGAACAAAGTTGCATGCCTGCAGCCGGGCGAAAGCGTTCTCATCCATAGCGCAACGGGTGGCGTCGGGCTCGCGGCAATTGCGCTGGCCCGGCGCGCTGGTGCGCGCATTCTTGCCACAGCCGGTAGCCACGAAAAGCGAGAGCATCTGACATGTCTTGGGATTGAGCATGTGTTTAATTCACGCAGTCTTGGCTTCGCTGACGAAGTCATGCGTGCGACCGGCGGGCGTGGCGTCGATGTGGTGCTCAACTCGCTGGGAGGCGCCTTCATTGACAAGGGCCTTGCCTGCCTTGCGCCCTATGGCCGGTTCCTTGAGCTCGGCAAACGCGATGTTTACGGTGACAGTGCGCTTGAGCTTCGCAGCTTACGCTCGAACGCCTCGTTCCACGTTATCGATCTCGCGGCGCTGATCACGGATAAACCGCGGCTTGCCGCCGGGATGCTCGACGACGTTTTGTCCATGCTTGCCGCCGATGAGATCGAGGCTCTGCCGGTGTCGCTCTATGGCTCGTCGCAGATCGGCGATGCGTTCAGGCTGATGGCAGAAGCGAAACACATCGGCAAAGTCATCGTGCAGCTCGACGACCCGGACCTCGAGATTGAAAGTGCATTGGGGGACGGCGCGCCGCTCGATCCCGACGGCACTTATCTCGTGATGGGCGGTGTCGGTGGCTTCGGTCGTGCAGTCGGTGAATGGCTGGCCGCGCACGGCGCCGGCCGGGTCGTGCTTGCTTCACGCAGCACCGGTACGAGCAAGGGTAATACGGGCAGCGGAAGAATCGAGACCCTTCGTCTCGACGTTACCGACGCAGAAAGCGTGACAGACGCCCTCCAATCGATGACCGGATCCGACAAGCCGTTGCGCGGTATCGTCCACGCCGCCGTCGTCTACGACGATGCGCTGCTCGCGAACATGACTGCGGATCGGATTTGCCGCGTGCTGGCGCCAAAAATCGACGGTGCGCTCAATCTCGCCCGTGCTGTCGAGAACTGCAGTGCGCAGCTCGATTTCTTCGTCTCGTTCTCCTCCCTGGCTCAGGTTGTGGGATGGGCCGGGCAGTCCAACTATGCCGCCGCCAATAGCTTCCTGGAAGCCCTGGCGCAGTGGCAAAGAACGCGTGGCATTCCGGGCAGATGCATCAACTGGGGTGCACTCGACGAGAGCGGCCATGTTGCCCGCAGCGAGAAGATGCAGCGCTATCTGGCGAGTGCGGGCTGGATCGGCATCGACAACGAGACTGCACTCACCTCCCTTGCCAGATCGCTCGATTCCGATCAGTCGACGCTGGCCATTGCGTCGGTCGACTGGAAGCGCTTGACCGCAACGCATCCGACTCTCACGCGCTCACCACGCACTGCCGATCTGGCATCTGCCGGGCAGAGCGGCGCCGACCTGTTGTCGCGCGGATTGATGGCACTCCACGGGGACGAACTCGAGGTCGCCGCTTTGCGGTTGGTGCGGAATGAAGCCGCAAAGGTGCTCAGAGTGAGCGCCGACGATCTTACCTCAGCCGAGACCCTGGCTGATGCCGGCATCGACTCGCTTTCAGCCTTCGAGCTGCGATTGCGTATAGAGCAGCAGCTAAGGCTCGAGATGCCATTGGCCCGCTATGCCAGAGCATCGCGCTTCGACGACCTCGCCGCGCTGAGCCGGGCGCTGGTGGAGGAGGCAAGAGCCCGCGAGCTGTGATCCCGAGCCACAACTTCAAAGTCGGTAGCCGCTTCGCGTTCAGGGTGTGAACAATCTCGACTTCATCACCAGATCCCGCAACGGGATCGCAGAACCTGAAAGGTGGTCCTTGTCGAGGCCGGGCCGGGACGCATTATGCAACCTGCAAGGTATTGTGCCGGCAATTGCGCGAGACGTAACTTCAGCGGGTCATGCCGAGTTGCGGTCGTTGTTAATGGTGATCACGCCGGTCGTTCGCGTGCGCGTAGCCGACGACACTCTGCAGCGGGCCATGCTCCGGGAGAACTACGCGTTTTACCGGGCACCATCAATCTGAAGTGTTCGGCGGACGCGGTATGCGAGACAGGCAACCGATGAGCTGATCCATACGGTTGGTCTCGAATGTATGCCACAACTTCTCAATTTGCTGGTCGAGCCCAGACCGATCTGGCGACGCTGTGTCCAATCTCAAACGGGAATAAATCGCCAGCAGCAGCGGCTCAAGCGTCGCTAAAAGCTCATGCGTGCGACGATCCTCGGCTGTCCACCCCAAATTTATGCCTGCCGCAACAAACGCCGTAACATCGTCACACGAAGCAGCCAGCTCCACGAGCCGTTCAAGTCGCTTCGTATCCTCCATGAGAAGATGCCGCCGAAAATAGCTCGGCTCGCTGTCCTGCTGCCTTTTCAGTTCCTCGGCCAGCCGCATCGATGCACCGTCCTGCAATTTGCCCGCCTACGGACTCGCAAGTCCTGACCTTGCTCTATGACCTTACCATCGGTCCTGCGAATATATTACGAGAAGCGTATCATTTTATAGGGTGCGACTTCGCCTTGAATACGCGCGGGGCGTGCTCGGGATCGACGATCTTATCCACTGACCAAACCAAGAACAGGCTGGCGCTGGTGACTCGGATCGCAAGCAGGCCGATTTCCCAATTGAGGTCGCGCTCTTCACCCCTCGTCGAGATGTATTCCCTGACTTCTAGTGAAGGATCCGAGAGCGGACTTAGTCGCCGCGCATTACGCCGGTAGAGACGACGCGATCACGTTTCATTCAACCGACGCTGGCAAAAGGACTCCAGCAACAGGCGGCCGTCGGCCATGCGAGTGGCCCAGACCGAGGGGAGGTTACAAATTCGCGCGGCGTGCATTATCGGTCGTCGTCGCGTCAATCTCGTGCAGTTCAAAAAGCGGCGCATCGATCGCATTCGGTTCTTGTTTGCCCATCCGCAAATCAAGTGCAACAGCCGTCATGACGCGCACCGGCACCGAGCCGATCCGAGCGGCGGCCCTGCGATGCACATGACCGCAAAACACAGCGCGCACCGAACCGTGACACGCGACCATCTTCCAGAATACATCAGCATTTTCCCGGCTGACAAACTGGAACGGGTCGGGAGCGACTGGAACGTCGAAGGGGGGATGGTGCATAAAAATCGCCGTCGGCCGATCTGGCTCGGCATTGAGAAGACGTTCCAGATCATCGAGACGGTCCGGGCAAAGATCTCCCTTATTACACGCATCGCTAAGCGTATCGACGCAAACAAGTCGCACCGCGAATTCGTCGACGGCATATTGCACGAATGGAAAACTGGTACGCGGAATGCCGCATTGCGAAAAAGCTTCAATCAACGGCTGGCGCTTGTCGCGATTGCCAGCCAGCACGAACCAGGGAACCTCTAATTTCTGGAGCAAATTCCGTGCGATTTCATATTGCTCCGACTGGCCGTCGTGGGAAATATCTCCGGTATGAATGACGACGTCTGGACGCGGACTGAAGGCATTGATTTGTGCAACGCAGCGTTCCAGATCGCTTTGCCGTGCAGGAAAATCGATTGAGATATGTGTGTCGGAAATCTGAGCGATGCGCATTCGGGAAGCCGTAGCCGCGATTTATCGAAGCTGCAATGTCAAAACTTGCCGACAATAATTAACCTGCGGAGCAAGGCGCCGCCATCTCATTCCTGCAACGCTCTGCAAGTGTCACGCTCTACGATTGGCTTGACGAAGTGAATGAACTGACGTTGATGATAAAGACGGCTGGCGGCGGCATGAAATATCGTGTGGCGAATTAGTAAATAGTTGCTATCTCTTAGCGCGCACGTCATCCGGAACTCGTTTCCATGCCGCCCGCTTCGGACTGGCTCTGCGGTCTTCGAGACCGACTTCGCTGAACCGGCGATAGAGATCGTACCAACAGTGGAACGTGGGGCGGGACACACCAATCTTCGCCAGCGTATGCTTGACCGGCAGGTGCGACGGCTCGATGAGGTGGATGATCTCGAGCTTCTCGGATGCAGAATACCTCATTCGTTATCGTCCCCATCCGCAATCATGCTTTTTTTGAGTAAGCGGTTTTCCGGCAGGACGTCCGCGAGTGCTTCCTTGAGATCGCTCATCTCGCGGCGCAGGTCCTTGACCTCGCCGGATGTCGCCTGGCGCTCGGTGTCGCCGGACAGCCGCTTTTTGCCGGCCTCGAGGAACTCCTTCGGCCATTTGTAGTAAAGGCTTTGCGCGATGCCCTCGCGCCGGCAGAGTTCGGCGATCGACTACTTGCCCCGCAGGCCTTCCAGCACGATGCGGATCTTCTCTTCTGCGTTATGCCGCTTGCGCGTTGCACGGCGGATCTCGCGGGCATGCTCTTCGGCCGAGGATTGCGGCCCGGATCTTGATCTCATCTTCGCTCCATAATGGCTACGGTGATCTCAAACTCCTCTCATCCCGATTCGCCTGAAGATGTCTCGCGAATGATGACGGGGGACAAATTGAGCCCCAGGGTTGGCAAGTACACCGCCCTCTTAGCTTCCCGTCGGCGCATAAACTTGTGCCAGTGCGCTGTACTGCCAAGAGCCCGACTTCCAGGCCAACATTGCTGGCACTAGCGTAATGTCACCAAGGCCGTTCACGCGGTCTGCGCGACTGCGACTTCGACGGCCGGTAGAATTGTCAGCACTGATCTCGGTTGTTCAAAAGGTAGATCCGCTCCGAGGCTGTAGTACGCGCCGAGGACTTTCGGATCGATCGTCTAAATTGCGCAGCAAGCGAAAACATCACTCTTTGTATTCAATGCCGCCGTGACAACACCAGATATCGATAAGGCGCGCGACCTGGAGGCCTCGCCTTCATAGTGCAAGAACAATGGTGGAACGGCAACCGGACATCAAGCACCGGTTCGACGCCGAAGGACGGCTGATCCGAGTCGACCCGATTATTTCCTGGTCCGAGGAAGACGGTCGAACATTCATGCGTGACAACAATCTGCCCTATCACAAACGGGCTGGGAGGAAACGGAACAAGTTCAAGCCCGGCGAAGTGTCGGATGCACCTTATTGGAGCTTTTGAGAGAATGTTCCGTCCGGCTGGTGCCGGTCTCCGTAGTCGTTGGTGCCGAATTCGTTGGACGGCAAATACAGTCTGGGTGTCTCGCGGTATCTTCGTTATATTCCAATCATACTGAGTGGTGAATGGCGCCCGGCTCTACGGCACAGCATCACGCCGCAACGCAGAGCAGCCGTTGCGACACAGGCCCTTGTCGCGCGATCCGGCTCAGCAGCGCTACTGTCTGACGCCTATGGCCGTTTGGGGGTCTCGTATTCAGCTTCCGTCTGGAATGAATCCCAGATGGTCTCATAACCAATAAACCCCTTTTCATTTGGCTTCTTCTGACGCGTTGTCAAAAATCGCGTTTGGCCATCAGGAACTTTTGGGGTGGGTTTTTTCTCGCTCATAAGTCACCTCTTGCCGTTAAATCGAGATTGCAATTGCAGGAAACTGAAGCCGCGACTTGACCGATGCCATTCAAAGCATCCTCCGAAATGGATGCGGCGGTCGGATTTGTCAGAGGAAAGCGGCATTTGGTTCCTGAAGAAAGGGTCCACACTGCTACTCAAACAGGTTTCATGAGTGAGGGGTCGATATCCGCCTCCGCGCTGATTGCTCCGCCCGTCTTTGCCTCCTCATTGGTTGCCTCGCGTACGGTCCGTATGTCGAGTACGAAAACGACCTCTCTGCCGCAAAGCGGGTTATTGCCATCGACAGTCAATGTCTTGTCGTCAATCCGAGTCACAAAAAAACTGCGGGTCTGGCCCTTGTCGCTTTCCATGAGGATGGAGGTTCCGACCTGCCGATATTCCTCGGGAACGTTCTCGATGTGATCGGTAAAAACCAGAGACTCGTCTCTGGGGCCGAAGATCTGATTGCCATCGATCGGCACCTCGATTACGTCGCCGGCGGACTTGCCCTCCAACTCCTTGTGGACGAAAGGGGACAGAATTTCATTGTGTCCGTGAACATAGCCCAACGGGAATTCGACCATGGTGAGAACACGCCCCGATTTTTTGTCGGTCACCTTGTAGGTTAGTTCGACAAACTTGCCGTCCTGGATGGTTTTACTCATGTCGAATCCGACCATATTGCTTAGAAGATGGATGCACCGAAAATCCTGACCTCTTCATTCTCATAGCCGAGGACAAGTCTGCCAAGCCATTCGCCCTGCTTTTTGGTGCACCGTTGCCGGTAAAGAACCGTCACATGTTCGCCCCGACGGATAATTCCGAGATAGTCGGCGTCGTCAGCCAGATTTCTGGCCAGTTCGCTGCTTGCGAACTGGCGGCCAGCCTCGACTTGATTCATGGCAAGCGCCAGGGAATTGGCAAAATTTTTGACGAATTCGCCATATCGGCCTTCGTTGGAATTTTTCACGAGGTCGCGCCACAGGGGATTTGCTATGGCCTGAATTTCCTCATCGGTTCTTTCAATAATGTTCACGCACGTCTCGCTGTGATTTGTAAGAGACCGACATCATAGAGCGCATCTTAAAAGACGAACATTCGACACTTCGGTTCATTTAGGCCTAAGCAGTACTTCGCGTTGAACTTCTGCTTGGGGATAATGCTAATCGTCCGCATCAACCAGGTGATAGCAAGGCGCCTTTTCCATGGTGTACTCAGCGGTTTTCGGATCGCGGCGCGAAACAGTCAGCACGTGCCAGTTTTCATCGTCCACCTTCATGGCATCGCCTCGATAGTAGTAGCCGGGCCACCGAGTCTCCTTGCGGAACAGGGTGTGCTGCGTAACACACTCTGCGGTGCGATGACGGTGCTTCAACTCCCACGCACGCAGCAACTCGTGAATATCCTTTGCGGCCAATTTCTCAAGGTCTTCCTCCATGATCTTGAGCTTCTTGAGACCGATACTTAGGAGCTTCTCGTTGGTCATGTAGTTGACGGTCACCCCGCCGCAATACTCGTCCATCAGCTTCTGCAGACGGTCCAGGCCCTGCTGGGGATTGATGTAGTGGGGGTTGACATCGCCCGCCACGATCGCGTTGCGGTAGACCTTGTAATGCTCAAGTGGCTTGTAAATTTCTTTATTGCGGCGGCTGATCTGCTCTTCAGAAACTACAATGCCTTCGGCTTTTCCGTCGTCGATATAATTGCAGGCGGCCTTTGCGGCGAGACGGCCTTCGGTGAACGAGCCGGATGAGAAGGCGTGAGGCGTGCCGCCGACTGCGTCGCCGGCGCCGAATAAACCCTCGACGGTCGTCATGCGGTTGTATCCCCAGAAATACTCGGGAGGGGAAACGTCCTCGGGACCGGAGCACCAGGCACCACAGCCGGTTGCATGCGAGCCCATCACGTAGGGCTCGGATGTGGTCAACTCGGGATTCTCGGTCTTGGGATCCACATCGGTGGCGGCCCAAAGGACCGCCTGGCCGACGGTCATTCCGAGGAAGTTTTCCCAACCGACTTCTTCCAGATGAGGATCCTGGAAGGCTTTCATGGTCACCATGTGAATGGGGCCGCGGCCGGCATTCACTTCACTGATCAATGCATGGTTACGTAAGCAGGTCGGAATTGGTCTATGTGTTAAGTGTGAAACTTCTGGATCCAGGTACTCCTTGCCGACCATTTTTTGCAGTTCGGGGAACCAGTTGGATTCATACTCTTCACCCAGACCATTTTGCGTATAGGTCTTCAGATGCAGGAAGTAGGCACCAACCGGGCCATAGCCGTCTTTGAAACGCGCCAGCACGATGCGGTTTTCCATCTGTGTCATTTTGGCGCCGGCTCCGATCATGAGGCCATAGGCAGACCCGGACGACCAGGGCGCATACCAGGTACGGCCGGACCCTTCGCCCACTGAACGCGGTTTGAAGATGTTGGAGGCACCGCCCGCGCCGCAGATCACGGTCTTGGATTTGAAGACGTGGTAGTTGCCTGTGCGGACGTTGACGCCGACCGCACCGGCAACCCGATTCTCCTTGCTGTCGTCCATTAGCAGGTGGGTGACGCAGATACGGTTGAAAACCTTGTCCGCCGATTTCTTGGCGGCCTCGGCCACGATGGGCTTGTAGGACTCGCCGTGAATCATGATCTGCCATCGGCCCTCACGAAGATAGGTTCCCGTTTTCGGGTTCTTCATGATGGGCAGGCCCCACTCTTCAAACTGGTGCACCGTGGAATCAACGTGACGGGCCATATCGAAGAGCAGGTCTTCCCGCACCAGTCCCATCAGATCGATGCGTGCATAGCGGACATGGTCCTCCGGGTTATTTTCGCCCCAGCGGGTGCCCATATAGCAGTTGATAGCGTACAGACCCTGGGCGACCGCACCAGAGCGATCGATATTGGCCTTCTCGGCAATGACGATCTTTTTGTCTTGACCCCAGAATCTGGCCTCCCAGGCGGCACCGCTGCCGCCAAGGCCCGCACCGACGACCAGAATATCGATGCCGTCTTCGACAATCGTTTTGTAAGCCATCAGTAGTACACGCCTTTCTTCAACTTGAGGCCGTTGGCCTCAAGCGTATGCAAACCGCCTTCATCCATGCGGATATACTTTGGCTCGTTGTACAGCAACTGGCTGTCGCGCATTTCTTGGCTGGGACCGGGAACATCCGCGAGCTGAGGGATCGCCTGCCCCCAGGGCTTAGTGGTGATGGGAGACAGGAAATTCTTTTCTGTACCGTTACGGAATTTGATCTTCCAGGCGATCGTGCCTTTTTCTTCGTCGCGATTAACACGAACGCTGTGACCGAGCGGGGCGAAATCGGCATAACCGCGTACATCGATCGCATTCTGAGGACAAGCCTTGACGCATGAGTAGCACTCCCAGCACATGTTAGGCTCGATATTGTAGGCACGGCGATAGGTCTTATCGATGTGCATGATGTCCGAGGGGCAGATGTCGACGCAATGTCCGCATCCGTCGCACCTTGTCATATAGACGAAGGTAGGCATGAGCCGGCTCCTTATTTATTCAGCTAGAACTTGAGGGCTGTTTCTAATAATGGCGGGGTGCTTCGCGCTTGATGCCAAGTCCCATATGCATCGGAGCGTCTCGCATCAGTTCCATCGAGTGTCTTTTTTGTTGTTCGGGATCGTCACGGGTCAGCGTCGGCAAGTTCTCGGCAGAACCGTTGGCTTTCGAAATCCTTTTCTCGAACGCCGCGGCCGGCTTGAAGAACATGTGGGAGAATTTCGACCAGGGGACTCCCGCGAACAGGACGGTCGTCGCGACCAGGTATAGCCCCAGAAATACCATGTCCCATCCCGCTACGCCGGCCGTCTGCAACCAAGCCCACAGGAGCCCGAAGGTCGCACTGAGGACGAGCGAAACGATGAACAGATCGGCGCGCATGAGACGGAACGGCGATGAGCCTTCCGCCGCGACATCGACGCGGATGAAGAACCAGAACCAGTAGCCGCCGACGCATATCATCAGCGCACCGATGTACCACAATGCCACGAGAGCGCTGGGAGCGGGCGTGGCCGGCGTCGGATAGGCGAAAACCAAGACAGCTGTGGCGACGACATAGATGACGAAGCCGTACATTCCCAGGAGATGGGCAATCCTGCGCCGCTGGTTGCAGAATTCGCTCGACAGCGCGACTTCGTTCACGGCGGTCTGCACGGCAATCGAGAGTTTCTCCCCGCCGTCGATCTGCTTATCCGCCTTGGCCTTGGCGTTGCGCATGTTCTCGAAGAAATACGCCGCGCTCCGCTTGTGGATGACGTCGAAAAGCGTGCCGAGGACGACACAGAGGATCATCACCCACACGAAACCCTGCATCAAGGCGGGCGAAATGGTGGCTGAAAGTTCCGCGAATGGGTTGCTTGCGAACATAAACTTTTCTCCATCTCCCTTTGTGCCGACTATTGAGGCCCACGCAGCCGCCGTCAACACACGGCACGGCTATGACAAATAAGATGCGCTCTATGATGTCGGTCTCTTACAAATCACAGCGAGATGTGCGTGAACATTATTGAACGAACCGATTTCTCGGTGGACCCTCTTGTATGCAAACATTACGATCTGTTGAAGTATCTGTCAGCTGTGAAATGTACTGAATCTCGAAGCGGTGCTATCGCGCATAAACGCCGACGTTCCAATGGTATGGTGAAGAGGTGGAAATTTCGAATGTCGCATCTGGTCAAGCCTCATGGCGCTGACGATCTGAATGTGCTGCTGGTGCCGACGCAGCAACGTGCTTCGGACCTGGCCCATGCGCGGGATTTGAAGTCGGTTCCGATGCAAAGTCGCGAGGTGTCCGACCTTCTGATGTTCGGCATGGGCGCCTACACTCCGCTCGAGGGATTCATGGGCCATGACGACTGGCGAAGCAGCTGCAAGGACATGCGATTGTCGACCGGCGTATTCTGGCCGATCCCGATAACCCTGTCGTGCAGTCAGGACTTGGCCGACAGCATTCTTGTCGGGGAGGACGTGTCGCTTTCCGACACGCAAACGGGTGAAATCCTGGGCATCCTAAACGTTACCGAAAAATACCGCATCGATCCCGCCTTCGAGTGCGAGCACGTCTATCGCACCACCGATCCGGCTCACCCCGGTGTCCAGAAGGTGATGGGACAGGCCGAAATCAATCTCGCGGGGCGCGTGACTGTTATTTCAGAAAGCGATTATCCTGCGCGCTACCAGGGGCTCTATCTCCATCCAAGCGAAGCGCGAGCCCTCTTTCAGAGAAAGGGGTGGTCGCAGGTGGCGGCATTCCAGACCAGGAATCCTATGCATCGCAGTCACGAGCATCTGGTAAAGATTGCAGTTGAGGTGACCGACGGCGTGTTCATTCATCAGGTCTTGGGTAAACTCAAACCGGGCGACATTCCTGCCGACGTTCGAACGCGCGCAATCCAGGCGATGATCGACAACTACTTCGTCCCGGAAACCGTGGTTCAGGCCGGATATCCGATCGAAATGCGCTACGGCGGCCCCCGGGAGGCCTTGCTTCACGCCCTGATCCGACAAAATTTCGGCTGTTCCCATTTGATCGTCGGTCGAGATCACGCCGGCGTAGGCGACTATTACGGTCCCTATGACGCACAAAACATATTTGATCAGTTGTGGGACGGCGCCCTGCAGACCAAACCCCTGAAGATCGACATAACGTTCTATTGCAAGAAGTGCTACGGCATGGCCACTGCCAAGACCTGCCCGCATGGGGAAGAGCACCGCATCTCGATATCCGGAACCGACCAGCGCGCCATGCTGGCCCGCCGCGAACCGATCCCACTGGAATTTAGCCGACCGGAAGTGGTGGGCATTTTGCAGGATTTCTATGCCGACCAAGACATGGTTTCCTAGCCCTCCCATAAATCCCGCATACGATCGGCGCTTTCGACGCACAAGTTGATTCACCAACACGCGCAGAGCCTGCCGCAGCCATTAGGCTTGAACTTGACGGAGAAAACTCATTCCCCATCCGAGACGTTGCGCGCGGCGCGCATCACCGGCAAACCCGAAAAACCGACCAACTAGATCCTACTTACTTCGATAGGCCTTGGAGCTCGGTGTACTTGAGAGCGTTGCCGCGTGCCTTTTCCACGGGGTATTTCAGATCGTTCGTCGCGATTTTGGCAAGAGCGATTCCGGCGAGGTCGAGGCCAGCCCGTTCGGCGATCAGCAGTAGATAAAGGAACACATCCGCAAATTCCTCGGCAATCCGGGCCTTGCCGGATTCGGTCTCGCTCAATAGCTCGACGGCCTCCTCGCTTTTCCATTGGATCAGCTCCATAAGTTCGGCGGCTTCCAGGTTGAGCGAGATGATTAAATTCTTGATCGAATGGAATTGTTGCCAATCACGTGCATCGCGGAACGCGATCAGACGTTTTGTCAAGGATTCCAAGGTTGCGTGATCGCCGGTCATCATGACTGCTCCGTGGTCAGGTCAGAACTTGTCAATATCCAAACTTGCGAGACCGCCCAAAGTGCTTCTTTAGCGGCCTCGCCGACAATGCCGCGACAAAGATACGGCGCAGCAGGCGCACACCCTTGCATCCGGACAGCGCGTGCAAACCGAAGACGCGCGGGTTGAGTTTTCGCAGCTCAACGCGATATACCCCGTACTCGGCAGTTTCCAAAATCCATGCAGCCGCGTAACGGATGCAGGGAAAATCCCGGCCAATCCGGCATACCGAGGTTAATCACGTGAGGTTCATCGGCGATGTTCACGGCAAATTCGAACAATACGAAAGCCTGATCAAAGGCGTGGATGAATCCATTCAGGTCGGTGATATGGGCCTAGGATTTTCGGCGCCGACGCCCAACGGCATCAGAGCATTTCCGGACCCGCCGTACGACGTGATGAAGCGCGAGGGGAACCATCGCTTCATACGCGGAAATCATGATGATCCGGCAGCCTGCCGAAGCCAATGCCTTTGCATCGCGGACGGACACAGTGAAGGCGATATGTTTTTTTGCGGCGGCGCGCTGTCGGTAAACCTGAAGGGGCGAACCGAGGGCCTGAATTGGTGGCCCGACGAGGAATTGTCAGATCCGGATTTTGCGAGGATCCGTGAAAAGTACCTTGACGAGAAACCGGCGATAATGGTGACCCACGACTGTCCCCATGAGGTCGCCCAGGCGGTTTTGCTGCAGCATGAAATCGATAGAGCCGTTGCCATCTCGCGAACCAGACAGGCATTTCAAGGCATGTGGGAACGATACAAGCCGGACACCTGGGTTTTCGGCCATTGGCATTTGTCAATGGACAAAGTCATTTCGGGGACGCGTTTTATTTGCTTGGCTGAACTCGAACCAAGAGACCTATAAGGATAAAAAGGAGGTGCGGACAATTTTCTGCCTGAACCGATCGCAGGCGAGAAGAATGGAAGCGGTGTTTAAGATGCCAGACGAATGGCTCTACATCGAGGATGGCGACGACCGATTCCATGAACGTCTGATGGAAGCGAAAAAAGTTCAAGTTCTCTTCAAAATGAACGAGCAGGGACAGATCGCAGCGCGCGAACAAGCTCCTCGGCGGGTCGAATTTCGCTTCGTTTGCCGCGACAAGACCCTGCATACGACTGCGTATGTCATTGACCCGATCGAACAAAAGATAACGAGGGAAGCCTGACGCGATTGGCGTGGGAGCGGTGCTGCATTGCCA
This sequence comes from uncultured Alphaproteobacteria bacterium, assembly GCA_963753045.1. GTDB lineage: Bacteria > Pseudomonadota > Alphaproteobacteria > Rhizobiales > Hyphomicrobiaceae > Filomicrobium. Next base: position 548,607 of record CAVWAT010000006.1, on the reverse strand, counting down.
GCCACGTCTTCAAGGACCGACGGCATTTCTGCAGCGCGGCACCAACGAAACAGGTTTCGGGCCGCGTCGATCCGGGCCGTTCAGAGCTCGGTGTACTTCTTTGCGTTTCCGCGGGCTTTGTTCACTGGGTACTTTGTTTCGTTCGTGCCAATCTTGGCAGCGGCTGCTGCGCTGAGATCGACATCGATACGTTCGCAGATCAATAGAAGGTAGAGTAGAACGTCGGCGCATTCCTCGGCGAGCCGGGCCCTGGTTTTAGGCGTCAGCCCCTCGGCCTCGAATTCAGCTTCCGACTTCCACTGTGTCAGTTCCAGAACTTCTGACGCCTCGAGGTTCAGTGACACGATCAAATTTTTCAGCGAGTGGAACTGGCGCCACTCCCTCGCATCGCGGAACACAATGAGCTTGTCGATTAAATCATTAAGTGAAGGCGAGAGATCATCCACCATTTGAACAAATTCTTCACTGAGAGAATACCGTCGCGGTTCGTCGGGACATACCCAATTCACCACCTGACATCGTCAATGGCCTCAGCAGGCACCTCGTGTCAACTGCTTGAACATCGTTAGCCCTGTGGCTCGTCCTGAGCGGCGGCACGGCGTCGGCCGTGCTCTGTCGAGACCCTGACGTTCACAGGGGCTACACATCCGCAAAGTGCGCGAAGGGGAAGAGACTTGCACCCGCGCGACGTTTTTTTGCGACGCGCTTGCTGATTTTGATAGTCCATTCGCCGGCGAGAGCGCCAAAACATGATAGCGCGTCAGGACTGGGGCTTATGATGTTGCAACCGTTAGCTATTAGGAATCCAGGATGAACAGTTTTCTTTCTGAATGGGAACCGCGCGTATTGAGTATGCTGCGCATAGTCTCAGCTCTCATTTTTATGCTTCACGGGACCCAGAAGCTCATCGGTGTGCCGGCTACCGAACGCGTGGTTGAGGCATTTACTTTGTCTTGGACCGCTGGTGTTATCGAGATTATCTGTGGGGCGGCATTGTTGTTAGGCTTTAAAAGCCGTTCAGCCGCATTCCTTGCATCTGGGCTGATGGCTTTCGCCTATTGGATCGCACATGCTCCGCGGGATCTTTTTCCGACAAACAATGGCGGTGATGCAGCCATCCTGTACTGCTTCGTCTTTCTCTACATCGTGTTCGCTGGACCTGGGCCATGGAGTGTCGACGCACTGCTCGACAAATCTAAAAAATAGGCCCGACACACGCCCGTCTTAACTCGCAGATGCTGTGCACGAGTGGCGGGATAGTGAGAACTCGCTCAGCTTCGTCCAGGCCAATCGGATGAACCGCTTCTCACATCAAGCCCTTTCAATATTCAACCACATGGACGCGACCGCCGTTTGGGGAGTGGCATGATCTTGAAGACGGGCAGCGGGTTTGGTGGCGAGGCGGTGGATTAAGAGTTTGAGAGGGGAACGCGGCAGTGTTCACCGAACTAATACCTCAGCCGAACCAGCGCAAAGACGCTAACCGCCCGGCGGGCCTCGACAATTGACCGCGCTCAAACGAAACCGCCATAGTGTATGGAAGAATACCTAGTCCGCAGAATCGATCAAGGTGACACGAAACGCATGGGCGAAACCATAAGGCGCACCTCCAGCGCCGGAACGCAGCTCAGCTGCTTTGAAGACTTCCCTCACGAACTCCTGGACGTCGCCGCCTGCGATCTGTGGCGGCATTTGCCTGAGCCTTCTCTTTTTTCGCTGCCCGGCCGCGACAAGCGCCCGCTGTTCGTGACAGTGCTGCTGCACGGCAATGAGAACACCGGCTGGAGCGCTATTCAGGAGCTACTCCGCCAACACCAGGGGCGGGATTTGCCACGGCGGCTGTTGGTGTTTGTCGGCAACATCGACGCGGCGAAAGCGGATGTCAGAACGCTCGACAACCAAACCGACTACAATCGCACATGGCCCGGCACGCGTTACCCCGAAGCCCCCGAAGCCGCACTGATGCGTCGGGTTGTTGATCTTGTCGCCGCTGAACGACCGTTCGCCAGCGTCGATATCCACAACAATACAGGCAACAATCCGCACTACGGCTGCGTCAATCACCTGGGTGAAAATTACTTACATCTTGCGCGGCTGTTCTCGCGGACGGTCGTCTTCTTCACCAGGCCGGTCGGTGTGCAGTCGGCTGCAATGGGAGCGATTTGCCCTGCGGTAACGCTGGAATGCGGGGTGCCGGGCAGCCGATCGGCAACAGCGCATGCCGCGCAGTTCCTCGATGCGGCGCTTTCGCTCGATCATTTCCCGCACCATCCCGTGCCAGAATCCGACCTAGACCTGTTGCAGACCGCGGTTATCCTGCGTGTTCCGCCCGATGCGAGTTTCACCTATGATGGCAGCGATGCCGATTTCCGGTTCGCCTCCAATATCGACCGCTTGAATTTCTCTGAGCTGGAAGTAGGCACGAGGCTCGGCTCGCTGGGCGGCAACGGTGACCGACGTCTAGCGGTAATCCCCGGAGCTGAGTTCGACGCGGACGCGGACAGTTACATTGATTATGTGGACGGCGAAATACGTCTTGCCCGAAGTGCGATTCCAGCGATGCTGACGTTGGACCCTAGAGCGGTGAGGCTCGACTGCCTCGGCTATCTGATGCATCGCATCGATCGCAGCGGGCGACGTATCGCGGGCTCGTAGTCCAGTTTTGAGGCGTTTGAATTAGGGCATTCGGGAAGAGTGATCACATGCTTCATCTGCCACCACCGACGCCATTAGATTTGCAGCGTGCCAAGCAACTGCAGGAGCGCTTTGCCAGCTCATTTGTTGCCTCAAACGACGACCGAAACGCATCTCGCACTGTCGTGATCGTTCCGAGCCTCACACTCGACCACGAGGTACTGGCGCGCATCTCGGGCGTACACCATTACGAGGAACGCCAGCTGTGCATGCTGCTGTTGCTGCGCTTTCCTCGCACCCGAGTGATCTATCTGACCAGCATGCCGATCGCTGAGTCGATCATCGACTATTACTTGCATCTACTGCCTGGCATTCCCGCCCAGCACGCGCGGCGTCGTCTGACGCTGATTTCGTGCGACGATGCTTCACCGCATCCGCTGACCGAGAAGCTGCTCGCCCGCCCGCGCGTCCTGCAACGGATCCGCGAAGCAATCCCAGATCCTGACACCGCGCACATGACCTGTTTCACGGTGACCGACCTGGAACGGGCGCTTGGCATGGCGCTCGACCTACCCGTCTATGGTTGCGATCCGTCGCTTTATCACCTCGGCACCAAGAGCGGCTCACGCAAGATCTTTCGCGAAGCCGGTCTTGAAATTCCGGCGGGTTACGAAGACCTCGCCAACGCCGAGGATGTCGGTGCGTCGTTGGTCGAATTGAAAAAGCAGCGCCCGGAGCTCGAGCGCGCCGTTGTAAAACTCAACGATGGGTTTTCCGGCGAAGGTAACGCCATCTTCGATTATCGTGGTGCGCCCGACGACAGTGGTTTCGGCCCATGGGTAAAGCAGCGTCTGCCTAAGCTACTATTCGAAGCGAGCGGCATGACCTGGGAGATTTACTCGGAAAAACTGCTTGCCATGGGCGGCGTCGTTGAGGAATTCGTCGAAGGCGTAGGCAAACGCTCTCCGTCGGCGCAATTGCGGATCGACCCGACCGGCATGATCGAAGCCGTTTCCACACATGACCAGCTGCTTGGCGGCGGTAATGCCCAAATCTTTCTTGGATGCCGGTTTCCTGCCGACGACAGCTACCGTATGGAGATCCAAGACCGTGGCCTAAAAGTCGCGAAAGCGCTCGCTGGACACGGCGCGCTTGGCCGCTTCAGTGTCGACTTTCTTTCGGTGCGCAACCCGCAAGGCGGATGGCGCCATGTCGCCATCGAGATCAACTTGCGCAAGGGTGGAACAACGCATCCATTCTTGATGCTGCAATCGCTGACCGACGGCCATTACTGCCGCGACACGGGTCTGTTTCTCACTCCCGGAGGTGAGCCCCGCTACTACTACGCTTCCGACAATCTGGAATCCGAACTCTACCGCGGTCTGCTGCCATTCGACCTGATCGACATCGCCGCCATGAACCGCCTGCACTTTCACGGCACCAATCAAGAGGGCGTCGCCTTCCATCTGATGGGCGCTCTGTCGGAATTCGGCAAGCTGGGCATCGTTTGTATCGGTGCATCCTACGACCGGGCGGAAGCCTATTACCGCGAGACGGTGGACATCCTTGACAAAGAGGGCAAGGCTTGGCTGCGCAATGGAGGCCAATGAGGCGCGGTGAAGCTACTCGCGTTGCGGGGGAAAGACCTTGACGCAAGAGACTATGCAAAGCGCGATCGGCCTGATTGCGCTGCCTTTCATCGCTTGGATGATGAGTGAAAACCGCCGGGCTATTTCCTGGCGCGTGCTGGCGGCCGGATTGGGTCTGCAGATCGCAATCGCGCTGGTGCTTCTTAAAGTGCCTGGATCTGAGCAGGCGTTCATCTGGCTCAACGACGTCTTTCTGGCTCTCGAACGGGCGACGAAGGCAGGGACCAGCGTCGTGTTCGGTTATGTTGGCGGCGGACCGCTGCCCTTTCAGGAGTCCTTCCCGGGTGCGAGTTTCGTGCTGGCCTTCCAGGCGCTCCCGATCATCCTTCTGATGAGTGCACTTTCCGCCCTGCTGTTCCACTGGCGTATTCTGCAAGTGGTGGTGGAGGCTTTTTCGCAGGTATTGCGGAGGTCGTTCGGTCTGAGCGGAGCCGTGGGTGTCGCCACGGCGGCCAACATTTTTATCGGCATGGTTGAAGCGCCCCTGCTCATCCGGCCCTACCTCAAACAGTTGTCTCGTTGTGAACTCTTCATGGTGATGACAACCGGCATGGCGACGATCGCCGGGACGGTGCTGGTGCTTTATGCCGGTCTTATTGGTGGGAAGGTGGACGGCGCCGTCGGACATCTGGTGACGGCGTCCGTCATCTCGGCGCCTGCCGCCATCATGATCGCGCTGATCATGGTGCCACCTGGAGATGTCGAGGCGGCCAACGTTGGCGGCCAGGACACGACGGTCAAATTCGAGCGCGCGCAGTCGACCATGGACGCGTTGACCAAAGGCACCGCCAATGGCTTGGCGCTGTTCCTCAACATCATGGCGCTGCTTGTCGTGTTCGTTGCGCTCGTCAGCCTCGTCAATCAGATGCTCGGCGTCTTGCCGGCCTTTGCGGATGCCCCGCTCACATTGGAACAAATCCTCGGCTGGGTTTTCTCACCGGTAACTTGGCTCATCGGTATTCCTTGGAATCAAGCCGCCACGGCCGGCTCGCTGATGGGGATCAAAACCGTGCTCAACGAGTTCCTCGCCTTTCTCGAGATGTCGAAGCTGGCGCCAGACGCGCTCGACGAGCGCTCCCGGTTGATTATGACTTATGCGCTTTGTGGTTTTGCCAACTTCGGATCCCTAGCGATCATGCTGGGAGGCTTAACGACCATGGTGCCCGAGCGGCGTGGCGAACTGGTGGAGCTGGGTTTACGCACCATCGTCTCGGGCACCCTAGCCACACTCATGACCGGCGCGGTCGTCGGCATCCTAACTTGGTGATAGCGGTTTCAGGTGAGCCGAGTGTGCAGCTATCCGCTATCGGCTCAGCGTTGGGTAAAGGGGGGGCAATTTGGTCCATAGCACCTGGTGCGAACGAAACAGATCTTTTCTCGGTGTCGCATCGTAACTTGCATAACTATCCAGAAACGCCTTTCTTCGAGCAACGGGCCGCCCCACCCGGCGGAGAGCTGAATATGACGCGCGATCATCAGTCTGAAAAACACAGACGAACCGAAACAGCTTCAATGCGGCCGGACACGGCAAACTATGACGTGTTGCTCGTGGGCGCAGGTCTCGCGAATTCCATGATTGCACTCGCTTTAAGAAAAGCCCGTCCGGAGCTATCGATCGCACTCGTCGACCGCGATGCGCAAATCGGCGGCAATCACACCTGGTCATTCCATTCGTCTGATGTAAACGAGGCCGGCCTGGAACTGCTGCGTCCCATGCTTGAGGCGCAATGGACAAGTCAAGAAATTCGGTTTCCCCGACTAAAACGGGTACTCGACACCGGCTACAATTCCATGACTTCGGACCGTTTGCATGCCGCTATCATTCAAACACCTGGGATCGATGTGATGTTGTCGGCACCGGTCGCCCGCGTGGAGCACGACGGCATTGAACTGGAAAGCGGCAGACACATCGCCGGCCGATGCGTCATTGACGGCCGAGGCGCCGTGCCAACAAATGCCCTTGCACTTGGCTATCAGAAATTTGTCGGGCTCGAACTCGAACTCGATGAACCTCACGGCATGAGCCGGCCAATCATCATGGATGCGACGGTCCCACAGTATGACGGGTACCGGTTCGTCTACACTTTGCCGTTCTCGCCGACCCGCATCCTGGTTGAAGACACCTATTACAGTGATGGTCCAGAACTTCATTCCGATCTGCTCTCGGAGCGGGCCCTTGAATACGCCAATGCAAAGGGGTGGCGCGTCGGTACCGTGCTACGACAGGAACAAGGGGTACTCCCGATAACTCTCGCCGGGGACATCAAAGCTTTTTGGGCTGAGGGCGAGACTGGGGCCGCGCGCTCCGGCATGCGAGCCTGCTTGTTTCACCCGACGACGGGGTATTCGCTTCCCGATGCTGTTTTGCTGGCTCAACGGATCGCTGCGGCCAATGCGTTCGATACAAGCAAGATTGATCATCTGGTCCGCCGCCATTCGATCCGGAGCTGGCAGCAAAGATCGTTTTTCCGACTTTTGAACCGCATGCTCCTCCTCGCTGCGCGAGGAGAAGAACGCCGCGACATACTCGAACGCTTCTACTCGCTCCCCACGCCACTGATCGAACGTTTCTATGCCGCCCGGATCACTTCCGCGGACAAGGCCCGGATACTACTGGGACGGCCGCCGCTGCCAATCCCACGAGCGATCAGCCACATCTCCGAAAGCCAAGCCATGGCCACCGTTCTCCAGCGGGCGCAAGGCAGGTCCCATGGCTGAGCAGCTCGATGAAGTTATCGCTCACAGCCGGACAATGATCGAGCGGGGCTCCAAGAGCTTCGCGCGGGCGGCTTCCCTGATGCCTGCCGACATTCGGGACAGCGTTTACATGCTGTATGCCTGGTGCCGTTATTGCGATGACTGTATCGACGATCAGCATCTTGGATTTGCGCAGCCCGATGCCCACTCTAACTCAGCCTTGGACGAGCGGGTGACGATGCTGAGACAAAAGACGCTTGAGGCTTGCCAGGGTGTGCCGGACGGTGTCGAATTCGAGGCTCTCGCACGGGTCGTCGAGAAGCACGCTATCCCGGAGCGTTTACCGTTGGACCTCATCGAGGGTTTCGCAATGGATGCAGCGGATCATCGGTATTCGACCGAAGAAGATACGCTCACCTATTGTTATCACGTAGCCGGCGCGGTTGGCGTGATGATGGCCATGGTCATGGGTGTACGGGACCGACCGACACTGCTGAGAGCTTGCGATCTCGGCATTGCCTTTCAGCTCACCAACATCTCGCGGGACGTCACGACGGATGCACAGATGGGGCGGGTTTACCTCCCGCAGCAGTGGTTGGAGGAATACCGCCTGCCACCTCGTTCAATTGACGATCCGGCGCACCGTGAGGCGGCACTTCAGGTTGTTCGTCGCCTCCTCGGTCTGGCGGATCGCTATTACGAACTCGGCGGGTTACGGCATCGCTCGCTTGCCCTATCGTTGCGCCTGGTCCATTGCGTCAGCGCTACGGATTTACCGAGCCATTGGTACGACGATCCTCAGACGCGGCCCGTCCGCCTGGGACAGCCGTGTCACGACCAGTAAAAGTCAGAAGTTGGCCCACGTCGCCTTGGCCATTGGCGACGCAGCCTGGGCCGGCTCTATTGGGCGCATCCGTGACATGCCACCCCGCGGGCCCTTGTGGACGCCACCTGCGCTTCGCGGAAACGAACCTGGTTCGACCGCAGCGAAGGTAACGGCCGCCGCGTAACTTCAAGCCCCGCCTCTGGCTGCGGCCGACGCCAGGTAGTCCGCATGAGCATCGGGAAGCCGCCACCAGGGAACATCTGGCTGCAGGTGGTGCTCATGGTGATAACCGAAATGAAAACAGGTCAAAAGCGACAGCCACCGAGGAAAGTGGTTGGTTCGCGCGCGGTGCCTGTCGATAAAGGGATTGGCTTCGGGGCAATGCGGTAAGTAGGTGCCGAACGTGAACAACTGTAACGAAGACAGAAGCGCCGGCAGTGCCCAAAACAGCAGCACGTTCACCAACTGCGCTCCGAACACCAAGACGTAGACGGCCGTGAGTGCCGAGATGAAAAGGAATTGGCGCCCGCCGAAGTACTCGGTGAAGAACTTCGCGAACCAGCGCCAGAAACCATGCGGAGGCACCTCGTCGAAATCCGGGTCCTCGGCAGTGCCAGAATGACGGTGATGCTGGTGATGCTTGCGCGTCAACGCATCGAAGGAAAAGCCGGCGTAAAGCGTCAAACAGATCTGACCGATGAGCCGATTGATGCCTGGCCGGAAGGGCACCAACGAACCATGCATGCAGTCGTGCGCGATGATGAAGAGACCAACGTAGAGCCAGCACTGCAGGATCACCGCCGGGATGATCAGCCAGGCCAGATCGAACCGCACCGGGATGAAGAATACGCCGGCGATGTGGACGAAGATCCAAGCGCAGATAATCGCGCCGGCCAATAGCAAGCCGATGGAGGCCTGGCGGCGGTTGCTTGCGATCGCATCCGTGCTTGTCATAGCGCCAGCTCCTCTTCGATCCTCGCGCGTCGGTATTGCGTTCATGCGCTTCTACGTAATGTGACCAGGTGGCGGACTACTCGTCTTCAGTGCAATCTGCGTCGAGGAACGGGCGCAGCGCAAGGCGCAACAGCAAAGCGCCAACCCGCGTGCGACAGGCTTCTCCTGCAGCATAGGCTTTTCAGTTAGAGCCCGACCGGTATCGACCAGGACCTTTGCTGGCCGGTGCGTCGCGTAGGCCAGGCCGGATTCCGGCGAAGAAACCGCCCCCGGTGCTCAAGGCTGAAAACCAAGCGAAGAACGCGGCCGGCCCGGTGAGATCGTCCTACTTGGATTGATCTTGAACTTGAGCGAGAAACTCGTCCAAGAACTTGCTGAGCGCATCCCAATCGGTGAATTCGTGATTGCCGGTCGGCTCGAATGTGCCGCTATTCTTCATGACGACATGCTTGACGATTTCAATCTTGAAATAATCGTATTCGGAGTACTGAAGCGCCCCACCAAGCAGCAATACCTTGGTCGGTTGAAACTTCGTCACCCAGGTAAACCTATCGACGTATTTCTCAGCGGCGGAAAGACCCTCGGCGGTCGCCGCAGACAAGCTGACTGAAATAAACGCCGTTGGAAGAGTGGCAAACCTTTCGCGTTGGGCCAGCACAAGATTGATGATGCTGTCCTGGTGTCGCTCCTGATGAACCGATGCAGCCAGCATCAATGCGTCGTAGGACGACAGGTCGGGAAGTGTCGTGAGACTAGCGCTATCGATCACATCGACCTGATTCTGGCTGGCTGTAATGTGCTTGGAAGCTGTCTCGGCGATCTTCTTTGTCTGTCCCTCGGTTGTCCCGTAGATAATCAGGACCTTCATAGCCTGCCTCCAAATCCAGCGTGTTTTCGCCCAAAATGCATCTCGTTAGATAAACGGCGCGCGGCATCCTTGGCACCTGACGGATTGGCGGCCTCCCCTGACCTGCGTCTTTTGACCAGGGAACGCGTCCGCCTTCTCCGACCGGCGCCGAGAACGTGCGCCCGCAAATGACGCGGGTAAGATGCTGACGGATGTCACCGGGCGCCTTGACCACAGTCATGGAATCCACAGGAAATGTGAGTTATTCGGGCCTTATCAGCGGCAAAAATTATTCACGCATGCCTCAGCCGATCGATTTCAGCATATCACCGACAAAATATGCCACTGCCGCGGCGGCCGTGCCGATTAAGACCGTCTCCAAAGCCGACCACCACGCCGGCGCCAGCGACCATCGGCTTTTCAGAGCGCCAATGAAGGCAAAGACCAATCCGGTCGCGACGATCGAAACCGTGAATGCACCCGGCAGACCCAGTGCGAAGGGTAGCAGTGGTACGGCACCACAAAGAACAAACGCGGTAAATGTGCTGATGGCCGCATTGACTGGAGACCTTGGGATATTGGACAGGCCATACTCGTCTTTCAGCATCGTCTCCACCCAGAGCTCTCGATCGGATGTGATCGCGACCGTCGCGCTTTCCAAGGCTTCACCGCTCAGCCCCTTCTGTTCGAGAAGCTGGCGTACTTCTTCGCGTTCTCCATCAGGGACCCGCGCAATGTGATCGTGCTCTATCTCCCGCAACCGCGTGTAGTCGTCGATCTCCGTCTTGGTGGCGCTATAGTTAGCAGCCGCCATTGAAAAGCCGTCGGCCAGGAGATTTGCGAGGCCGAGAATAATTATGATCCGGGCTTCCAGATTGGCCCCGACAACCCCAGCAACGATGGCGAACGTGGTAACCGCACCATCAATGCCGCCATAAACCCAGTCGCGCAGATAGAATGCACTTGGCTTGCGCGAGAGGCGCTCGCGGATCGCTGACGGTGTGTGTTCTGCATGGAGGTCGTCGTCATTCATTGTGCACGCCACTTTTGACTGGAGACACTTAAACCAGAGCATCTCGTAGCGGCTTTAGCCTCGAATGCGAGTGTTGCCTAGCGAATGGATCATGTCGGAGCGTAATTCATCACAGGATTCCGCCTTCATCTGTTGCCCAGAAGACGGGCCGGGCGCGGAGACCGTGACCGCAGTTACGACTGCCGTCGCGTCGGAATAGCGGCGGCGAGATGGGGCCTTACTGGATGACTGAACCGGTTTGACCTGCGTCCGGCTGTTGCTGAAGTGATTAGTGGGGGTCGATTGCCAAGCCCAATGAGAATGATGGCCACTCTACCCGGACACCTCAGAACTTGGCGCTGACGCCCAGCAATGGCCCGTGCATCGTGAGATCCCATTTAAAGACGCCGTCCTCATAGTCCGTATGGGAAACACGGTACCCGCCAAACGCCGACACACCATTTTCCCATTCGTATCCAACGCCGCCCATTACGTCGTAGAGAAACCTTGATTGTATGCCGAACCCACCGACCATTGCCCAACCCGTCACAAACCAGTTTTCATCGAGCTTCGATCGCCCTCTTGCGCCGATCAGCGGATCGACCCAGGTATCTTCATCTTTGGCGACAGCGTTCACTTTGGTCCCGCCTGCTGCGCCAAATGTTTTGGAGATTGGACCAAAAGAAAGATTTGCTTCGACAGCGACAGATAAGTCGGTGACGACGCCGATTTTCAGCTCAACATCCGTAACCCTGACGCCGGCGAAAACATCCAAGTGTGATCTTGGTGTCTGGTAAGCGCGATAGGTCGCCGCGAATGTCGCGATTGTGTGAGAAAAGGCAACATCGACAATGCCATCGACCCTTGCTTCCCCCGTCAAAGTGAGATCCGCACCCTGGACCGGTCCAAAGCCCGGGCCCATGATTTCGAGTGTGCCTGTCCGTTCGCCGGCAAATTCTTGGACACTGCCAACCCTGTAGTGAACGGCGTCATAAAAGAAGCCGATCCGGTCATAACGGATGAGGCCTGAACCCATGTAATAGCCGTCAAGAACCTCGAAAACCTGGTCCAGGTTTCTAAAGATCTAAATCGGTGTCACGTTGATTGAAGCCTCAACACCCAGAACGCCAAGGTCCCCGCTCATCCCGGGCACCCAACCATAAATCGGCACTATGGTGGCCTCCCATTGGGCCCGTTGCTCGGCAGGGATTGGCGTATCTAGTATCGGCAGCGGATCGGCCAGATCGGCCGCGCGCCCGTCGGACGTCCAGATCACCGCTAATGCCGCGACTGAAGCTAACAAACCAAATGATTTTACGACAGACGACGTCATCAAAAACGAACCCAACCTGTGGCTGGTTTCGGTCTCAGTGGGTGGCAAAGAAGACCGCAGGCCGCTCGCCACGCATCCCAGGCCGAAACTATGATCTAAATCTGCTAGAGGAAATCGTCGGCTCATCCAAGCTGAAACGCCGTCGCTGTGGCGGATTGTGCGTGCGCTATTACTCTTTGGCAATCGGCCTCTCGATAGGCCCAGGAATTCGGTTCCTTGACCGGCGTATCCGCTCAATTTATCCACACTTATCCCCAACTCGCGGACGCGGACAAACTCGCGATCTCAGAGAGCTTCGGCAAGCCTTGAGATGGTGTTCGCCAATGGCTCCTATCCGACAAGGGCCTTTTCCGATGCCAGCCAGTCCGCGACCCTCTTGCATTGACGAGAAGATAGAAACTCAGCCTGCGTGCAGCACGGTCACAGCCTCTCCAATCGAAACATGCTAACTCCGCTGAATATTCGGCCGGAGTTTCTAATGCGACTACCGCTTGCAATCATAATCTCATTTCTTTTGACTATTTCTGCCGGGCATGCGGAACAGGAGAAAACGGATAATCAGACCGCAGCCGCTCGCTCGCTGATCCCTGAAATGCAACTCGGTCGTCATGAGTACGCGCATCTCAATCCTGGACGGCCAGCCATTGCTCCGCGTGCTCTCCTACCGGATTGGCACGCGATGAAGGCGCGCCTGGCTGAGCAGCATGGCATCACTTTCTCTTTTGCCTATTCGGCACTCTATCAGCGCGCAAGCGATACGGCTTTTGGAGGCCTCGCCGGCACACGCGAACTGCGCGAGCTCTACGACTTCTTGGACCTGACGGCGCCATCGCCGGGACTGCAAAACGAAGCCGCGGGTGGGATCGCTGAACTCTACGGGAAGTGGACGTTCATTCGCGCGGGACACCGAACGCCGGACATATCGCATTCGGATTTGAAAACAGGCATCGGCTAGGCACAGCGGTCAACCCTCAGACGCTGTTCCTCGATAACGGATCGCAGTGGCCAACCGACTCAGCTTTCGGTGAATTCGATACGGCGCTGCTCAACCTTTACTATGAGCAGCACATGCCCGACGGAAAGTTTGGTGTCCGCGTCGGTAAGTTCCTGCCGTTCTCCGTCTACGACTACTTCAGCCTTAAAAACCCGAAGGCGTCGTTCAACGACTTTTCGTTTTCCTTGACGCCGGCGATCGCCTGGACGACCTGGGGCAGGGGGATCACGGCCTACGTTAAGCCGACCAAGCAGACCTACATAAATTTCGGCATCCACGACACCAATGCCGGACCCCAGCGCGGCATCGAGACGTTTTTTAAGGAACGCGAGTACTTCACCGTTGTGGACGCCGGTTACAACAGTCGCTTCAGCTTCGGAAATGGCAACATCCACGCCATGTTCTGGCACACCGACGCGCGCGAGAAGGCGGGTACTCCAAAGGGGCGGGGCGTGACGATCGCCGGGGAGCAGCAGATCGGTTTCATACTGCCGTTTCTTCGCTACGCCTACCAGGATGGTTAGGTCGCGGCGCTTGAGCATTTCGTCTCCGGCGGCCTGGGCTTCAAGGAAGTCTTCGGTCGGGCCAATGATCTCATCGGCATCGGTGTGGGATGGGGTCAACCAGCCAACAAGGACTTGTTCATCACCAATCAGAAGTCTGTCGAAGCCTTCTATCGGTTACATCTCAGCAAAGAGCTGTCGGTCACAACGGGAATAACGTACATCAAGGATCCGCCACTCAATCTGACGGAGGACGAAGTGACGGTGTTCAGTATCCGTGGCCGCTTCGAGATGTAATCGCGCCGGTGGGCGTGCGATATCCCCACCCGTCCGGTGCTAACTTCATCGAACCCGAGTTTCCGAAGATCCGAATCAACTAACCTGCCGGTGCTCAAGTGGTTTCTCTGGAAGGCTGGCCGCGCGGCAATAGTGGGTGGCTTGTTTTTCAGAGATTTGATGGCGCGGAGTTGTTTTTGAAACCGAAAACTCAATTGATACTCTCGTGGCTTGTGGGTGGCTTTAGAGGAATGCGCCACTGGCTCGGCACCGTCGTGGGTTGCGCTTGCTTCGCAATGCTGTTGGCGAATGTCTCCGCCGCCGCTGCCGCCGCCGCAAACCAGAGTTCCGGCGAAGTAAAGACAATAGCGATCTTCATCAGCTCCGATTTCGATGGCTGTTACGTGCCGGGTGTCATTCAGGCCATCCAGCAGTTCACGCAGAATGCCGCGGATGAAATCAACAGCCGCGGGGGTATCGCAGGCTCACCGATCCGCTTGCAGTTTCACGACGACGAGGATGATGCGAAAAAGACGGTTGAGGGGATGAGGACTGCGCTGGCGGACCCGCAGCTGCTCGCGATGATCGGAATCCCGAGTTCGACGCGCGGCAAAGCCGTTTTCGATGAGCTTGGCGATGCGATCCGATCCTCGGGAGTTCCGTTCATCACCGAAGTATCGCTTAACAAGATGTTTACTGAACAGCCAAACGTCTTCACCATGGCAAGCGCCGTCGACAACGAGTTGGAAGTCCTACGCGCTTTCGTGGCAGCGGGTGGTTACAAGCGGCCGGCGTTTATTGGACGCAAAAACGATCTCTATACTGGCGCCATTGGCGATGGGCTAACTCAATTGCCGGATGCGGCAACGCTCGTTGCAGATCACCGGCTAAATATTGAGAATTATGAGCTGTCCCCCGGCTCTGCCGAAGCGGCGATCGCCGATCTCAAGGCTAAAGCGCCGGACCTCCTGTTCGTCGGTCTCGGCAGCGGTCCAGGTGCATCGTTCATTCAAGCACTTGACGAAGCAGGGGTAGAGGCTCCGACCTTTATCGTATTAGGCCGGATCACGCGAATTCTCAGCCGCGTGCAGGATCTGCGCCGACAGCGCGCATTTTACCAGTTTGGATGGGATGGCGTCCCAAACGCATACAACGAACGGTTACGCCGCAGGATCTGGGAAACGAGCGAACGCAGATGGATCTTTAACGATCATCCCGCGCAGCTGGAACCTGCCGAGTGGACGCGCCGGGGTTGTCAGTCTCGCGAAATGCCCGTGCGTACCGTGATGGACGATAAGAACCGCCGGGCCATCGGCCGAGGTGCGCAATACCGCGATATGCTGAGCCTGATTGTGGAAGCTGCACAGCGTGCGCCCGATGAGGCAACGCTTGCCGAACGACGGCAGCATATCGTCAACGAGATCGCCGCGCACAAACAGGGCCGGCGAATGCACCATGGCTGGTGGCAGGACTGGTCATTCACGCCAACGCGCGCGTCAGCCGCTGACACCTTGATCGTCGAACGAGCAGCGGGCTCATCGGACATTATCCTGGCACCGTTGCAATATGTCCGGGTTGCCGGGCAGCTCAAACCACGACCGGTCGTCTACATCAGTCTCGATTTGATCTCGATCTCTCGGATCGACACCAATGACCGGAGCTTCGATGCGGAGTTTTACCTCTCGTTTAAGAGCCAAGATCCCGACATCGATATTTCCAGCATCGATTTTACGAACGCCTATCGCGCTCAGACGGGTAAAGACAAGCTGTTGAGCTGGCGGCAAATCCACGGCGGGCAGGAGAGCTCACGCTTTCCCAGAAACGTGAAACTTTACAGGGTGTCAGGTAAGTTCAATTTTGAACCCGAACTCGGCCGCTACCCGTTCGACACGCAACGGCTGTCGATCTCCTTCCAGCCGGCAAGCGCCTCTCGGCCGTTCTTGATACAGCCGCCGAGCGCACAGAGCGTCACCACCCCATTCTCGATTGATGGCTGGGCAGCATTGGACCGTTATGTAGGTTCAGATCAGGACATCATACCAACCATCGACCGGCATCTCGGTGAGAAGCGTCTCGTTCCGTTCTACAAGTTCAATTACACTTGGGTCGTTTCGAGGAATGCGACGGATTACTACCTGCGGGTCATTGTGCCACTGGGCTTCATCCTGCTGGTCACATATTTCTCGATCTTTCTCGGCCATGCCCGCTTCGATTCCACGGTCGCCATACAGGTGACCGCGCTGTTGTCGGCAATCGCACTTTACTTGGCCCTTCCGAAGGTCGATTCCGATCAGGCAACGCTGTCCGACAAAGTCTTCATGATCACCTATGCGATGGTCAGCTTGATGATCGGCCTCTCGGTGCTGAAGGACTGGGGCGACGTCGGCAAGCATACCTTTGTCCGCGTGACGGTTTCATTCATTCAGACCGTCGTCTACCCCCTCATCGCCATCGCGATGATGACCTCTCTCGTGGCCGGACCGATGTTCTTGGCTGAGTGGAGCGAGAAACTCATCAGTTACCTGGGCGGCGTCATCGGCGGAGCATAGATGCTGTCGGAGTAGTGCGTTGGAACAAACCATCGCCAACTTCGTCGACCACGACATTCATCCGCGCTATAACTACCAAAAAAACTTCTGACGGCGGACAGATGGTCACTCCTGTTTTGCACCATATGTCGCTATGCGGATTACTATGGGCAGGAACAAACGTGCCGTCACGGGAGCGTATCGGGGTGCGAAGTTTCCACGTCGTTGATCACAACAAGGCGCATAGGGCGCGCTTATAGACCGAACGCTGAAGTCATTTCAGCCCTTCCAATTCAGGAGTGAGAGCCATGAGTAACGCAGCTACGAACGTGCACGACTACGACGCAATCACCAAGGTCGTGCAGCACTATATCGATGGCGCCAGGTCCGGCAAAGGCAGCGATATGAAGCCAGCTTTCCACAAGGATGCGACGATATTTGGATATGTCGGTCCCGATCTGTTCGCTGGCCCCATCCAGCTGCTCTTTGACTGGAATGACGAGAACGGTCCGGCGAGTGGACTGCAGGCCCGGATCGCGAGCATCGATATCATTGATACGGTCGCCACCGTGCGGCTTGAACTCGACGACTGGACCGGCCACCGCTTCACGGATTTATTCACGCTGCTCAAAGTCGACGGTCAGTGGCAGATCATGAACAAGGTCTTCCACCTGCACGCAGCAAACGGCTAGAATATTATCCAAGCTCGTGAGGCACCGATGCGTTGACGATGTCGGGCGCCAAGCTTCGCTCTTGCCGCCTGGTAACAGCATGCCGAGTGAGCCGCCTCCGGTGGTTGAAAGAGCTTGTCCAATTTCAGCAGCGTTGGAGGGCAAGCAAGCGATAGCGGACTACCTTATCGACGGCCCTAATAGTCGTCGCGCTTCAAGCCCGTTATCATAGAAGCGACGAGGTTTTCTTTATGCGCGCGGCTACTTTAGACCACACCAACGATATGAAGGAGAACGAGCCCCAGCGTTAAGTTGGCCGTCACTTCGTGCAGATCCTCGACCCAGTCCCCCGCAAAAGCGACATCGGTGGCGAGTATGATGCCGGTTACGGAAACCACAACGAGGCAAAGTAGCAGAGCCACCACCATGGCGCCCCCAGCCGGATTATGGCCGCGATATCTTTTCGCTTTACCACGTAGGTTGTCCCTTAAATAGGCGAGGACTTTTTGGGGTCCATAGACGAAATCAGAAAACCGCGCATGCCGCGTCCCGATCAGGCCCCAGATGACCCGCAAGCCGACGAGACCCGCAACAATGTAACCGGTAACTTCGTGGAGACGGTCCCATTCATCCGCGGAGATCCAGGTGAGGGCAAAGAACGACACCAGCGACCAGTGAAAAAGGCGGACGAACGGATCCCACACCATTGCGAAGGCTGGCCGCCCCGAACGGCCAGCCTCTGTCAATTCAATTGAGACTGACATGAGCTACGACTTGTTCTTGGAGTTGATAATCTCACCTGTGACAGGGTGCATATGGAATTCGACGTTCAAGCCATTCACGTCGGTCGCCTCGACCTCGTAACAGCCGTCATCGCGCTCCACCTCGCGCACCTCGTAGCCCAAACTGGAAGCCTTGGCCGTAATCTCCTGAATCGACATTTGCTGACCGCTTACCACGCGGCACACCGGATCGTCACTGCTAGCCAGGGTGGGAGAGGTAGTTGCTGCCAGAAAAACGGCGCTGATGATTGCTATGCTCTTGCGCATTTTTGATCTCCTTTAAACCAGATCGCCCCGTTGGCGATATGCGCAAGCTAGTTGAGGCAGCGTGACAGACCGCTTATGAGTGTGTTCAGCGCTTTGTCATCTGCTTTTGGGCATGTTTCCGCAATGAAACCGATAACCCTCAGAAACATCATTCCCGGCCTTCTTTCCTGCGTGTTTCTCATTTCTGCAACCGCGGCGGAATTCGCAGATGCTGATCCGAAGAAAAAAGTTCGAAGGGAATGGCGGGATCACGACAAAGCGTTGACGGCACGTGAAGGTGGCACTGTTCTGCCACTCGCGAGCGTTCTTGCCGTCGTTCGTGCGAAGATCGACGGGGAAATCATCGAAATGGAGTTCGAGTATGAGGATGACATCCCGGTTTACGAGTTCAAGTATGTGAACGGGCGGGGGCAGGTGCGCGAAATCTATGCCGACGCACGCACCGGCGCTATTCTAGAGGACAAGCAAGACTGATGCGCGTTCTCGTTGTTGAGGATGACCCGCGGATCGCCCGTGATGTGATCGACACACTCACCAGCGCCGGCTACGTCGTCGAACATGAGAGCCATGGTCAAGAGGCGTGGTTCAAAGGCGATACCGAAGACTATGGCGTGGTTGTTCTCGATCTCGGCCTTCCGGGAATGGACGGTCTTGCGATCCTCAAGAAGTGGCGCGAGAGCGGCAGGAAATTCCCCATACTCATTCTGTCGGCAAGAGGAACTTGGAGCGAGCGCGTTGAGGGCATTGACGCAGGGGCTGACGATTATCTGCCGAAACCGTTTGAGATGGATGAGCTTCTTGCGCGCCTTCGCGCCGTCATACGGCGCTCGGGCGGTCATGCCGCTCCATGTCTGTCGATCGGCAGCGTAACCATCGACCCGAAGCAGATGCGGGTAACCGTCAAAGGGATTCCCAAATCACTATCGCCCCAGGAATACCGCTTGTTGGCTTATCTGATGCTGCACGTGGATCGCGTTGTTCCTCAGCAGGAACTGGCTGAACAGCTGCACGGCTCCCATGCGGAGCGGGAATCCAACGCGGTCGAAGTGCTGGTGGGCCGAGTCCGACGCAAGTTGGGGATCGATCTGATCGAAACCAGGCGTGGCTTCGGTTATGTCATCAAGGCCGTCAACCAATGAATACCGGCTCGCTGCGCCTGCGCCTCCTGTTGGCGGCAACCTGTGCGGTTGCGGTCGCGCTGGCGATTGCCGGGATCGGTCTCGTTGTTCTTTTCGAACGCCATGTGGAGCGTCGCCTCAGCGCAGAACTGGACACCTACCTCAATCAAATGGCGGCACGGACTGTATTCGGTGAGGACAGCACAGTTGCTCTGCAGGGGAAGCTTGCGGACCCCCGGTTCGACAAGGTCTTCAGCGGTCTCTACTGGCAAATTGAAAACGTGGGCACAAAGAGCTTTACCCGCTCCCGATCGCTTTGGGACACGAAGCTGGACCTGCCGGAAGATATGCCGATTGTCGGAACAATTCATGTTCACAATATTCCCGGACCGGAAAACTCTCAACTTCTGACGCACGAACGGCGGCTGGTGTTTGAGGCCCCTTCAGGGGAAACAATTCTCCGCCTCGCCGTAGCGATCGACCGCGCAGATGTGGATGCGCTCACCGCAGAATACACTTGGGAGGTCGCGTTATCGCTGTTGTTGATCGCCGCCATCTTGATCCTTGCTGGGTGGGTGCAGGTCAATGTCGGCCTCAAGCCTCTTGATGCGATAAAAGAGGGCCTTGGCTGCATCCGCGATGGTAAATCCGAAAGACTGCATGTCGAGGTGCCGACAGAGATCGCGCCACTAGTGGCAGAGGTAAACAGTCTTCTCGATGCGCAGGAAAGGACGATGCAACGCGCCCGTGACAGGGCAGCAGATCTTGCTCACGGTTTCAAAACGCCTTTGACGGCCCTGATGGCCGATGCCGAACGGCTGCGCAGAAAGGGTGAGCACGGCATTGCAGATGAAATTGAAGCCACGGCAAAGGTTATGCGTGGGCATATCGACCGAGAGTTGTCTCGCGCTCGGGTGCGCAATGTCGGAGCATCCGTACCGATCGAAGCAGGGCCGGTCATCGATGCGCTCATCGGAACGCTGAAACGAACCCCGCAGGGCGAGTCCATAACGTTCGAAACCAAGATCGATTCCGGCGTTGCCGTCCGGGTCGACCGCAATGATCTCAATGAAATCTTCGGCAACCTGCTAGAGAATGCAATGCGCCACGCCAGAAAGACCGTTCACATTGCTGCTGCAAACGAAGGCGCCCTTGTGAGTTTCCAAATCGACGACGATGGTCCGGGAATCGCGGTCGAGCTTCTGGACAGCATTTCACAGCGCGGCAAGCGGCTGGATAGCGCACCGCTTGGCGCCGGTCTGGGCCTCGCCATCGTGACCGACATTCTCGAGCACTACGGCCAGCACCTCAAGCTAAGTCGTTCGGAACTTGGCGGGCTCAAGGCGTCATTCGCGTTGGCGGTCTGACGTCCGATAATTACTAATCGAACTGGCAGCGGATTCTCGATGACAATCGGTGTGCGCCTTGACTGGCTCCGATTTAACAAGCGTGATCGGGCGTGAACTTGGCTGCTAGAACTTGCCACGAGCTGACAGCGGATTGAACAGGCTCTCGACGAAACAAACGGGCGGGGGTGCGGCGAGTTGGGGCGCTGCGCGGCCTGACTCGCCTTCTTGGTCGTGCGTGAGATGCTACCTTTGCGGTGCCATATCGATTACTCGGTACTGCTTGTCACGGCCGAGCTTCAGCGTGAAGTCGACCTTGTCCCCGACTTTAACACCTCCGAGATCGACCCGCTTTGTCACCGGCAGTTCCATGGTCATCTTCGGCCAATTGAGAGACGGCATTGGTTCGTGGGTGATGTTGATCTTTTTCTGGTCGGCATCGATGGTGTTGACGACACCGACTCCGCTGGCTTCAGTGCCTGGCTTGATTTCGCCGTGGCTCATGGTGCTGTGGTCCATATTCTTTTCTTCGGCAGCCAAGGGAATGCTGGCGACGCTTACACTCAGGTACATGGCCGTGATTGCCGTGGTCATTGTCAGGTTTCTCATTTGGATCTCCTCGTGTTGCAGGGCTGAGAGTGGATTGCGCCATCTAGAGGGCGTTAGTCGCCGCTTCCTGGCGATGTCGTGGTGACAAAGCCGGTCAGCACTAGAATGGAAAATGCTAGAGCCAGCTCGACGGCAATTGATCCGCGCAGGGCCTTTGCACCACCGGTCGGATCAGTGCGCAGTCGTGGCGTGATAACGAACTTGTTGAACGTGGCAATCGCCAACAGGGCAACAACAGTTGCGACCTTCGCGGCGATGATTTGCTGATAGGGAGAGGTGATCTCAAGTGTCCAAGAGACCAGAACCAAAAATAGGATGCCGCCAGCAATGAGCAGAACGGGTGCCAGCATCGTGGCCCAATGCCCGAAGCGTTCAACCGTTGCTGCGACTGCGCTGTGTGGCAAAGCTCTCACCGATGCCGCAAGAGGCCAAAGGGAACCGATCCACCAATGCGCGACAGCGACATGAAGGAGCAGAGCCATGCTCGCCCAGACGGGCTGCGACGAGCTTGCCGTATGTCCTTCCAAGGCGTAGGAGCCAATGACCATTGCGCTTCCAAACAGGCCTGCGGGAAGGAAGCGCAGGCCCAAGACGGCGATCAGCGCGACACCCGTCACCCTAGCGACGGCGGCTTGTCCATTGGGCATCTCAAAAGCCATCCATCGCATGTCGGGGCTCAGTGCGAGAGCAACGTCACCCCCTGAGATCGACAACTGGAACAGAAACAAGCGAAGCGGTTCGACAAGCAGGATCAGCAGCATGCCAGCGACAATCTGCAAACGCAGTACGGTACGGACCGACCGGGCCGTACTTGGGAATGTCGCAGCAAAAAGACAGGCTCCGACGGCCGTGATCGTGCCGGTATAGACGATGGCGCGCAGAGCCGCAGTTTCGTTGACGAACTCAGCGAGCATTTTTTTCGGGCAGCTCGATTTCCGGCGTAGCGACGGAGAAGGAGAACGCACCCTTCATCACGTGTCCGTCCTTGCCAACGCCCGTCCATTCGACAGCGTAGGCACCAGGCGCGAGTGGTTGCACCGCGATTTTCGCCTTTGTCACGAACGCTTTCGGTAGCTTTGAAGTTTGTTGGACCGGGGTTGCGCTTTCTTGGTGTGCGACCTTCACGAGCGTAATGCGAATAGCATCAGTGAAGACAAAGCCGATCTCCGACAATCCTGAGGCAACTGTTGCTCCGTCCGCTGGAACAGTGGCGTTCATTTTCACATGGGCAGTGCCTTCCAATGCGCCGGCCATCACTCCGAGCGCAACGATCAGCGCCACAAGCAACCGGGGCAATCCGGTGGAATGGTTCTTGTTCATTCGATCATTACCTCTCTGGTTTCATTCTGCGCGTACAAACTTCATTCCGCAGGGACTGGATCCGCCCCGGTCTGCGTCGGAGCGCTGTCGCGCTTGCGATATCGCCGGCCCTCCCAAATCAGATAGACGACAGGTATGACGATCAAAGTGAGAAGCGTGGTTGAGGCCATGCCGCCAAGCATCGGCAAGGCAATGCGCCGCATGACATCGGAGCCAAGCCCGTCGGTGACAAAGATCGGCGCCAGGCCAGCGACGATCACCAGAACCGTCATAAGCTTGGGACGAACGCGCAGGGCTGCGCCGGCGATCACGCCGTCCTGCAGTTCCCTGAACGTGCGCGGTGGATGCTCGCGCATTTGGGCATCAATGTAGAGCAGCATCACCACGGCCGTTTCGACGGCGATGCCTCCGAGCGCGATGAACCCAACAGCAACGGCGACCGACAGATTGTAACCGGCCAGATAGACCGCCCACAGCCCACCGATTAGACCGAACGGGAGCGACAACATGATCATCAAGGTCCGGTCCAGCTTGCCGAAGTGCAGCATCAGAAGAACGAAAATGATCAGGACGACCGCAGGGATGGCAATGCTCAACCGCTCGCGGGCCTCCTGCATCTGTTCGAACTGCCCCGACCAGGTAACGACATAGCCCGGTGGCAGGTCGACCGATCGTGCGATGGTGGTCTGCGCTTCGGCGACGTAGCTGCCGATATCCCGGTTGGCGATATCGACGAACACCCAACCTGTCAGGCGCGCGTTTTCGGAGCGGATGAGCGGCGGCCCATCAACGTAGACGATCTCGGCAAGCTCACCCAGCGGGATATGCTGGCCTTGCGGTGTGGGGATGAGGATTTCGCCAAGCTGGTTCGTCGTTTCTCGGAACGGGCGATCGTAGCGCAGGATGATGTTGTAGCGCTCGCGGCCCTGGATACTCTCAGCCAGCTTCATGCCGCCGAGAGCGGTCTGGATTACGGATTGGAAGACCGCCAGATCGATGTTGCGGCGAGCCAGCTCGCGCCGATCGGGGCGGATTTCAATGTACTTGCCGCCCCGCACGCGATCGGCGAAGGCCGAGCGTGTCCCCGGCACGTCCTTGACAGCCCCCTCGATCACCAGCGCCACGCGCTCGATGGTGGCCAAATCATCGCCGGAGATCTTGATGCCGATCGGCGTGCGGATGCCGGTCGAGATCATGTCCATGCGAATCTTTATCGGATAACCCCAGGAATTCACCAAGCCCGGAATCTTTGTGCGCTGGTCCAATTCGGCGACGAGCTGCTTGCTCGTCATACCGGCACGCCATTCCGACTGCGGTTTGAGCTTGATCCAGGTTTCGATCATTGAAATGGGGGCGGGATCAGTGGCCGTGTCGGCCCGGCCGAGCTTGCCAAAAACGCGCTCGACTTCGGGGACCGTTCCGATCAGCCGGTTGGTCTGCGCGAGGATTTCCTTGGCCTTGGTAATCGAGACGCCAGGCAATGTCGTTGGCATATAGAGGAGTTCGCCCTCATAAAGCGCCGGCATGAATTCGCTGCCGATTTTCGAGATTGGGTGAGCCACCGAGGCGATGGCACCCAGCGTCAATATGAGGACCAGCCATCGCGCCTTGAGCGCCAGCCACAACAGCGGCTTGTAGAGCGCGACGAAGAGCCAGTTCAGCGGATTTTGCATCTCCTTCAGAACACGCCCGCGGACAAGCCAGACCATCAACACGGGGACGAGTGTGACCGACAGTAACGCGGCAAACGCCATGGCGTAGGTCTTGGTGAATGCGAGCGGTGCGAACAGCCGGTAGCTCTGCCCGGTCAGCGCGAACACGGGAAGAAATGAAACCGTGATGATGAGTAGTGAGAAGAACAGACCAGGGCCGACTTCCTTGGCGGCCAGCAGCACAGAGTCGCGGCGCTCCTGCATGGTCGCTTCAGGGGGCATCATCGATAGCTTGCGGTGGGCGTTTTCGACCATGACGATGGAGGCATCGACCATCGCACCAATGGCGATGGCGATGCCGCCAAGCGACATGATGTTGGCGGTGATCCCCTGTTCGGCCATGACGATGAACGCTGCGAGGACGCCAAGCGGAAGGGTGATGATGGCAACGAAAGCGGAGCGCACGTGAAGCAGGAAGACGAAGCAGACGAGTGCAACGACGATGCCCTCTTCGATCAGCTTCTTGGTCAGATAATCAACGGCACCTCTAATGAGTGGGGCCCGGTCATAGACAGTGACAATCTCGACGCCCTCGGGCAATCCATTGTGTAGCGAAGCGATCTTCTTTTTGAGCGCATCGATGACGGTCAGTGCGTTCTCGCCGGAGCGCATGACGATAATGCCGCTGACGACTTCGCCGGTGCCACCTAGTTCAACGACGCCGCGCCGCAACTCGGGTCCTTCCACCACATTGGCGATGTCGGAGAGGACAACGGGCGTACCGCTGTCAGAGTAGACCACCACGTCCTTGAGTTGAGCGAGGTTTTTAATATAGCCCGTCGAGCGAATGATCAGTTCCGTTTCAGCCTGCTCGATGACCCGGCCGCCAACTTCGCTGGAGGCAGCTCGCACGGCCTCATTGATGCGCGACAGCGGTACGTTGTAGGCACGCAGCCGGTTGGGATCGACCAGGACCTGGTATTCCTTGACGAAGCCGCCGACGGAGGCGACCTCGGATACCCCGGGGACTGTCGCCAACTCGAACTTCAAGAACCAATCCTGCAGCGATCTCAGCTGTGCCAGATCGCGCGTGCCGGTCTTGTCTATGAGTGCGTATTGATAGATCCAGCCGACCCCGGTGGCGTCAGGTCCAAGTTGGGGTGTCGCATTGGGAGGCAGGGAAGCGGTGGCCGAGGATAGCGCTTCGATAACCCGCGAACGGGCCCAGTACTGGTCGACGTCATCCTCGAAGATGACATAGACGAAGCTTGTCCCAAACAAAGAGAAGCCTCGCACGGCCTTGGTTTTCGGCAGTCCCAACAGAGTTGTCGACAGGGGGTAGGTGACAAGGTCCTCGACGATCTGCGGCGACTGGCCGGCAAATTCCGTGCGTATTATGACCTGTGTATCGGTCAGATCCGGAATGGCGTCGAGCGGCGTCTTGTTGATCGCCAGCCAGCCCATGACGATGAGGGCCAACGCGCCGATCAGGACCAGCAGCTGATTGTTGACGGACCAATCGATGACCTTGGCAACGAACGATTGCGTCGGGTCGTGACCGGTGAAGTCTTGGTTCAATTGAGACATCGCTACGCCTCCTTAGCGCGAAGGCGCGGTTAATGATGCTGATGACCCGGCATGGCCTGAGGAGCCGGATCAGGTTCCTTGGCGACCTCTTCGACGTCGGCGTCACCGGTCATTTTCTTTTCCGGCCAGGGCTGGTGGGAGGACTTGCCGTCTCCATAGGGGTTGAGCGGCTTGCCCTCGAGCTGCAGCCAGTTGCGTCCCGACCCGGTGTCGCGATACATCGCCACTTTCTTTTCGCGGTAATGTCCGGGTGCGCCACCGCTCATCCAAGGTTCAAGCGCGGCCACCAATTCAACCAGGGCCAACTTCGTCTCGCTGTCGGTTCGCGCGGATTGGGCTTTGCGGATGGCTTTGACCGCCTCCTCCATGACAAAGGCGAGCTGGGTATGCTGGAACGTGGGCCACAGCATCGTCTTCACGTCGATGGCGGGATCGAGAAACTTCGATTTAATATCGTAGCCATCGCTCAGCGCCTCATGGATGTAGAGCGCCGCGTCGACAAAGTGGTCGAACATGGCTAACTGAGTGTCGTCGAGCTTGATGAGTGCCAGCGGCAATTGCAGGCGTTCCAGTTTACGGAAACTCTCGCGCAACGCACTTTCTGAATCGAGCATGAATTGACCGGAGACGACAATATCGTCGCCAGCCTCGATCTCGCCGGTGATCTCCGTCCAACGCCCGGAGATGAGGCCCGTTGTTACGGCGCGTGGCTCGAAGCGGCCACCCCCGAGAGATGCAACGACGTGACGTCCGCCGCCGCTCCTTAGAATGGCTTCGGAGGGGACCGCAAGGCGCTGCTGGCTACCGACCTCGAAGGCAATATCGGCATATCCACCGGGCCGTAGTTGGCCTTCCTTGTTTTCCAGGACAAGGCGGACCTGTCCGGTCCGCGTTTTCGGGTCAATCGTTGGATACACGTACTCGACCTTGGCGAACACTTCGCGTCCTGGAATGTTGGGAAAGGTTACCCTCGCCGGAGTTCCCGGCCTGATGAATATGAGGTCCTTTTCGGAAACGCTGACCAACAGCCAGACGTGAGAATAGTCCTGGATGCGGGTCATCAAGGTGCCGCGTTTAACGTAGCTGCCGGGGCGCAATTCGATCGTCGCAACTGTGCCGTCACGGTCCGCGAAAAACGGAACGAATTCCATCACCTCGCGTTGGCGCTCGAGTTGGTCGATCGCCTGCTGTTGCATTCCAAACGCGCGAAGCCGGGTCTTGATTGAGTTGATCCGCTTGCGGCTGCGCCCCTTGAGGGCTTCCAGGTAATCACGCTGGGAAACAACGAACTCGGGCGCATAGAGCGTGAATAGCAGGTCGCCTTGCTTGACCTGATCACCGACGGCGCGGATGCGGAGATCTTCCACCCATCCTTCCAACCGCGCGCTAAGATCTGTTTGCAGGCGCTCGTTCTCAGCGACGATGCCAAAGCTGCGGATGATCCGTCCGAAACTTGTTCGTTCCGCTTTGGCGATGCGCACGCCCATTGTCTGCAACGTCTCGGGCGCAACGACGATGGCCGTGCGCCGCTGTCCGGCCGATGGTGACGCCGCTTCCCCTCCCGTCTCCAACTTGACGAGGTCCATGCCGCAAATCGGACAGGTGCCTCAACTTGCTGGCGATGTAGTGGGGGTGCATCGGGCAGGTCCATTTGGAGGTGCTTTTTTCCGCGCCCCCCTGCGCGGCTTTCGCCGATGAAAACTCATACGGCGGGGCCAGCAAACTGACCGGCACGGAGGCGGCAACCCAGGCCACGGCGGCGGCGAGCAGCAATCGGGATGTCATGCTTCAGTCCTCGAAACTTCCGGAAATCGGGCCGTCTCTTGCGGATTGGCCCACGCGGAAACGCACCGTTGCGAAGAACGGCGCGGAAATGCTTTTTCGAGGATTTCTAGTTACGCAGCCTGGCGTTCAGGGCGAGCACACGCTCGGCCCCGCTGCCACCGGCGAGAGTCCCACCGGGAGGACCAGCAGGCCAATAGGCAAGTTGAATTTGATGATGGCGCGACGGCACGAGAGCAATGCGTGGCCAATGGATCGGCAGGAACAAAGGCTCGATGGGTGGTGTGCCATCAGCAGCTTTGGGCAGCAACTTCGCAGCGATCAAATCAAGGCAGGTGGTAATGCAAACGACGATGCGATGCGGGCTTCCCGATGGATCACCATGCGCGACGTTGTGCGCGTTGCCATCGTCGTGGTGCGCGGATTGCCCGTGGTCCATTGCTGCGGTGCCGGACTGGGTGTGTGACGCGCTTACCGGACCGGCTGAGCCTTGAGGTGTCGCGGCCGCTGGCGGCACAATACTCGATATGACCACCGTCCATATCAGGGCGGCGGCGCACAGGCAGGCGACAGATTTTCTCAAAGCGTTCATTGGGCTTCTTGATGACACGACCTGTCCGGCCGAACGTTCCGTCGTTTATCGGTCAGTGCTGAACGAACGGTCAAGTCCCGAAGTCAAACCGGGATCGTTATGGGGACCGTCAGTGCTAGATTTGCAATGTGCTCACGCAAGCGTGATAGGGCGCGCAGATGAACGTCTTTACGCGATGGGGCTCTCCGGGGAACTCCCGTCAGATCAATCAGATAGCCTCTTATCATCGCCAGCAAGAAAACGGAGTTGAGGCTCCCCCATCCCACGTATCTTGGCCTCATCATCGGTGGATATGTATGTACGCGGCGCGCGATCAAAAAGCCGTTAGCAACAGCTGAGCGTTTCATGAAGAAGCCCACTGGCGACTGTTCACTGGAATACGATAATGACGATCCCGATCGCCAGAAGAATTGCCCAGCCGAGCCGTTGGAGCGATCCTTGCTCCCGCAGAACGAAGGCCGCAAGAATAATAGAAAGGGGGATAGAGGCCTGACGAATCGCGCTGACATAGGCTGGATCCGCTCGGAGTTGAAAGGCTACAAGGATCAGATAGTAGGATGCGTATGACGTGAGGCTTGCCGTTAGAATTCGCGGCCAGGAGCCCTGCCAACTTTCAAACAACCGCGTTCTCAATTGCGTACTCCGCCTCGGGTCCGCCAGACAGATCAGCCCAAGCAGAAGCGATACGAATAGGTAGACCCAGAACAGAAATGAAGATGGCTCGACATGCCTCATCGCAACAGAATCGGCGATGGAGTAGACGGCTGAAGCAACCATCGCCAGCAGGGCGAACCCAAGTGCTATGGGATCATCGAAAAGGCGGTCGGACGGTTTCTGTATGAGAAGTCCGGAGAAGACGACCATCAGAACGCCGAGGAGGGCGAGAGCGGAGTACGCCTCGCCCAAAAACATCCAGTTGAAGAGAATGATGGCCAGTGGCGCGGAACGAATAATCGGATAGTAAGCCGATAGATGGCCGCGCTGCAGAGCTGCGAGTGTCCCGTAGTAATAGCAGGTCAGCCCGAGAGCTGAGGCTGCCGCCGGCCACCAGGCCTCCGGCGGCAGGATTAAGGACCGCCCTTGAAGAAACGTCTGCACTGCCGCGATAAACACCCACCCGATGCTTACGCCCAGGTATGCCGATGCTGGGTTTGCAATCCCCTTGAGACCGAGATCCCTCAACGGGTGCATCGCCGCAGATAATAAAACGAGGGCGACAGCGTGCAGTTCGATCGAGCAGCCCCCCTGTGGAGTGCGGACTGAAGAATGAAAACATAAAATAGCTTAGAGCAAGATTCTGCGGACTACATAATGGATTGCAGCAACTGGTATAGGCATGCGGACAGGATGGCCGCTGCAGGGACCGTCACCAGCCAAGCCGCAACAATGACATTGAAGTGCGATCGCCGAACCAGCTTGCGGCGGACCAGCTCCTGTCGATCGGCGATGGGCTTGTACTCGGCCGTCCGCCGAATCCCCTTGCGCCTGAGATAGCCATGGCGGATGCGGCTGTGCGTAATGAAGTATTCCCGGAAGAACCCAACCCCAAAAACCGCACCGACGGCAATGTGCGTCGAGCTAACAGGCAAGCCGAACGACGATGCGATAATGACCGTTATCGCAGCGGAAAGTGCGACACAAAAGGCCCGAATGGGATTCATCTTGGTAATCTGCTCGCCGACCGTGTTGATCACGCGAGCACCGAAGAGAAAGAGGCCCATGCTGATCCCAATGGCCCCGATGATCATGATCCAAATCGGAATACGGACCGCACCAGCGACAATGCCCGTTTCGGCGCTGTGAACAATGCCGGCAAGGGGCCCGACGGCATTCGCAACGTCGTTGGCGCCATGCGCGAAAGACAGAAGCGCAGCCGAGCAGATCAACGGAAGCTGGAACAGTTTGCGTAGCGACTGGTTGCGGTTTTCGAGGTTCTCCGACTGGCGCCTTATGAGCGGTCGCAAGACAGCAAAGGAAATCCCAAAGACGAGAACCGTGGCCACCATTACGACTTCGAAAGAAGGTTTCCAGATCCGCCCCAGTCCTTTAATCATCAGGTAGGCCGTGAAGGCCGAGCACATGATGGCAACAAGTGCCGGCACCCACAGTTTGGCCGCGGCGATCTTGTCGTCTTTGTAGATGATGTTCGCTTTAATGAACGCGAGGAAGATCGCAGCGATCACGCCGCCCATGACTGGAGACAGGACCCAGCTTGCGACAATCGCGGACATGATCTTCCAGTTGACGACCGAAACTCCGACCGCAGAAATGCCTCCGCCAACGACACCTCCAACAACCGCATGCGTTGTAGATACTGGCGCCCCTACATAAGTCGCGATGTTCACCCAAACGGCCGAAGCGCATAGGGCGGACATCATTATCGCGATGAAACTCTGACTGCTGCTGACGGCGTTTGGATCGATGATGCCCTTTGAGATGGTTTTGACGACGTCGCCACCCGCCAGAAGTGCGCCGGCGCTTTCGAATACCGCTGCAATAATTAATGCGCCGAAGAGAGTAAGGGCACGCGAGCCGACCGCAGGTCCAACGTTGTTTGCAACGTCGTTGGCGCCAATGTTCAAGGCCATGTAGCCGGCCAAAACCGCCGCGACGACCAGGATTACGACGCTGGACTGACCACCAATCTGTGTCGTCGCGAGGACAGCACTGAGGGCAAGAAAGACCAGCGCAATTCCCGGGCTGAGGAGACTTAAACCAGACGAGCGCGCCGATTCCTCGACGTGACTGAGCTTATTCAAGTCTTTATC
Organism: uncultured Alphaproteobacteria bacterium; assembly: GCA_963753045.1. Taxonomy (GTDB): domain Bacteria; phylum Pseudomonadota; class Alphaproteobacteria; order Rhizobiales; family Hyphomicrobiaceae; genus Filomicrobium. The sequence goes on along the minus strand of CAVWAT010000006.1, from coordinate 517,860 downwards.
GAGAGACGCTTTACGAAGCCGAATTCGTGCTGCGCCCGTGACGTTTCGATCCCGGCTTTTCAACTCGCTGCTTCCCGCATTTCCAGGATCACTTCCGAAGGTGCGTGAAGGCTCCCGTAAGCCAGCGCGTGAGATGATGCTCAGTTGCAATCGGCTTCATCGGCGAGAATAAGCGCTTCAACGTCTCTATTTGTTACCGGGATCGGCGGCCTTCTTGGCGAGGGACAATGCCGACCGTCCATTACGACTTCTGCCCGGCAATATACTCAGTTGCGTTTCAATGTCATCAACCGAAACGCCAATCCAAGCGCATCGCGTTGAACTTTCGCGACGTCCTCTACAGATTGTTTCACGCCAGGTCGAACTTGCACGGATTGGACTGAGTGCATGTGAAATGATTTTAACGCGTGATTGCCCGTAAGGGGAATAGGATGACTGAATAGCAAGGGGGCCACCGTCGTGCGGTGCGAGGAAACCGTTCGGCTCAGTGACTCAGGCTGGGGTGAGCTTGAGCGGCAGACGTTCGAAGCAGCGGAGGTTGAGGTTGGGAGCGTAGCTCAGATCGGTTGTTGCAAGGCGTATGTCGGAGAAGGCCCGCAGCATCGTCTCGATCGTGACGCAGCCTTCGAGGCGCGCAAGCTGCAACCCGGCGCAGACATGCGGACCGCTGCCGAAGGAGAGCTGGGCAACCTTTGTACGCGCGAGTTCGAATCGATCGGCATGGTCGAAGCGCGCCTCGTCTCGACCAGCCGAGCCGAGAAAGACCATTACCAGATCGCCCTTGCGGAGCGTTTCGCCGCCCATTGTCGTGTCGCGGGTGAGGATGCGGCCGAGGAAATGGACCGGCGGTGTGAAGCGCAGGCATTCCTCAACCGCCTGAGGGATCAGTGTTGGGTCCCCGCGAAGCGCGGCCGTCACGTCCGGTTGCGTGGCTAATATGTGGAGGGCGTTCACAAGAAGAATTGAGGTGGTTTCGTTTCCTGCGTTCAACAACAGGACGGTGTTGGCGAGGAGCTCGTCGAAGGTAAGGCGCTCCCCAGCCTCCTCGGCCTCGACCAAGAAGGAGAGAAGGTCGATCCCGTCTTGACCCCGACGTGCTGCGATCTGGTCAGCAAGGTAAGTGCTGAAAGCAGCGACAGCCTCGCGACCCGCGTGGAGCTGGTCATCGGTGATCTTGGCGTAAAAATTGAGGGCGACGATCGAGAAGTCGTCACACCATTGCTTCACGCGAGCGCGGTCCTCAGGTGGAATGCCGAGTATCTCTGAAATCACGAGGATCGGCAGCGGGACGGCGTAATCCGCAACGAACTCGATCTGCCCGGTCGTGAGCCTAGGATCGATCAGTTCTCGCGCGAGATCGCGGACACGGGGCGCGTAACTTTCAATTGCGGCTTTCTGAAAGGCGTGCGTTACGAGCCTGCGGAGGCGGGTGTGGTCGGGCTCGTCGCGTTGAAGCATGAGCCGTTCGATCGTATCGAAAAGGGATTCGAGTTCGGGATCGGAAAACCGCGCACGACCGAGTGAGACACGATTTGAAGAAAACGTCTTTGCGTCCCGCAGAATGCTTTGCACATCGTCGGCGCGGGTGACGACCCAGGCTTGCAGGACGTCGTCCCAAATCACTGGAGCCGTCCCGCGTAGATAGGCGTAAAAGGGAAAGGGATCCTTGCGAAAAGCGCTATCAAACATGGCGTGATATGGGATGGCTTTGCCGTGGCCCGATTTCATCGCATTCGTCCTGAAAGAGAAGCGGCAGGCTTATTATTTGTCGTTTCGCAATGCGAGTATGGTTGACGGTAACGGGATGCGGTGGAGTGGTCCAGTTAAGTGTTCGTGTGTGTTCGGGAACGTCGACGGGATCGCTGGGTTAGGTCCGCTCATGTCCGCCTTCCCCGCCGCCAGCGAGTATGGCCAAACGTCCGGCTCGGCGTCCGAAATGTTCCATCTTTTGTTTTCGACATCCCTCAAAACAAAGATCAGCAATTCACTACCAAAGAATGCTGACCATCGCACCGGCCACTCCGGCCAGGCTCTCGCCGACGATGAGGCCCGCGGCGACAACGATAAGGCGACGTTCGGCCCAACGCGGATAGAGGCGAGCGATCAGCATCGTCACGAGAGCGCCAGCAAATAGCGAGATCGAATTCCAGGCCGGAATAACAAACGCGAGCCCAATCGCTGAACCGCTGGGGATGAAGCGTCGGAGGGATTGCGGAGTTACACCCTCGGCGATAGCAAGACCAACTCCGGTCGCCGAGGCTATCGCAATAGCAGACCAAGCGGCGGGCGGCATGGCATCGACGCCGCCGCTCATGACCTCGGCAACGGCTTTCCAGATTGCGACCGCGGGTGCCGGCCACTCCGCTGTAATCAGCTGAGCCTGCGGATTGGGGATCAAAGCGAGATAGGTGATCGCCGCAACGAGCGAGCCGGTCAGAACACCGAACAGCTGAGCGATGACCTGGAAACCTGGAGTCGCTCCGATCATCTGGCCGGTGCGCAGATCGTGCATAAGGTCGGCGCATTGGCCGGCCGCGCCGCCGGTGACGTTTGCCGTCATCAGGTTGGCGGTGACGTTACTGGGTGAGATCGCACCAAAGGTTAGCTGTGTGATCTTGCCCAGCGCGCCGATGGGCGTAATTCCGGTCTCACCGGAAACGCGAGCAGAGACGATTGCAAGCACATAGCTCAACAAGACAGCTATGACGGCTTGGAGTGGCCCGATTCCGAAGATACTGATCTGCGCGGCGACGCACATCACGAGCGCGATTAGGAAGGCGGGAATAAGTTTGCGGCGATCAATAGTGCCCGCCCTCACGATGCGTGGATCCGGTGGATGTTTTTCACGAAGTTGTATGGCCATTCGCAGCATGGAGATTGCGAATGAGGTTAGCGACGCGGTAACCATTAGTGCTACGCCAGGCCATAGCAACCATTCGACGATCGATCCGAACCAAACCACATCAGGATTGCTATCCCCGGGAGCAACCCAGCCGTTTTGCAGCGCGAGGGGCGCCAGCACTCCCCACCCGAGCACGGCGCCAATCAGCGCCGAGACGCCAATCCGAATTCCCGAGATCGCTCCAAACCCAAACATGAGCAAAGACGGATCGAGCGCGAAACCAAGGTTCATTGCCGTGACGCTGGTGGGTGCTGCGGCGCCAACGGGCGGGCTGATGGCGATCTTGAATGGCAGGCCGATCTGTCCAACGCCAAATCCCGATGCTACAAATTTGAGCATGGCGCTGATGCTCGCTGTGATGGACAAGAGCCTCAGCCGCGCGTGCGCTTCCTCGCCGCCGCCGTGGATTTCACGCATTGTCTCGGCCGTGACGACGCCGGAGGGGAAGGGCAAATTTTCGCGAAATAGCAGCTGATTGCGCATGCCCGCGGCAACAACAACGCCAAGCACGCTGACGACAAACATCCACAGCGCCAAGACTGGGAAAGTTAATGTCTGCCCGGTCAGAAGCGCTAACGCCGGTATGGGGGCCGCCAGCCCGGCCGAAATTATCGACGCCGCCGATGATGCCGTGGTTTGGTTAATGTTATTCTCGCGCAACCCGTATGCAGGCGTCGCGAATGTCTTCTGCGCCGCGGTCCATAAAGCAAAGCCGATCAGCCCGGCTGCTACCGACATGTTGAAAGTCCAGCCGATCTTGAGCCCGCTGTAGACGTTGCATGGAGTGAGAACGGCACCGATCAGCATACCTGTCACGACCGCACGGATCGTGAGTTCAGGTGAAGCCTGTCTCGGCATGGACACGGCGACTTCCGCCAAAGATCGGGCCTCCATTGCAGGGTTTGAGGTCATTAAGACCGCGAGCATTGCGGCATACAATGGTCAAGCAGCTTCCGGCTCAGGTCAATTGCCGGTCGCGGCTGTGGAACCGGTCCATTGAACTATGCGCACCCTGAATTCAGTTGAGGTCGACGTTAAGAGCGGTGGGGCCACTCAGTATGTTGCAGTTCGTGCAGGCGCCATGGCGATCTTAACACTGCTCAAGCGCGAATACCCTATCATCCCGGCTTTCCAAGCCTCTCTAGCCACAGTGAAGAAGTGGACGGCGGGCTAGTTGTCTTGCTATTGTTTTGGTAACGTTGCTCGGGAGGAGACACGCAATGTTTGTTGATACCGCAACATTCAAAGGCATATTCGCTTGCAGCCTATTGACCGCCGCCATTTTTTGCAGCGCGTCGGCCATCTCGACAACCGAGGCCGGTGCAATCAGCTTCCGCACCAAGTTGGCTTGCCGCAGTGATTACCGCTCCTACTGCAGCTCCTACATGGTGGGCAGCAAAGAGCTGAGACAGTGTATGAACGAGAACGGGCACCGGCTATCCCACAAGTGCGTTAATGCCTTGGTGGCAGATGGAGAGATCTCCGCAGAGGAAGTTGCCCGTCGGGCAGCGGCGGGCAACCGTTAATTCCAATCGGTTTCGTTTGTCCCTAGACTTGGGCAATTATTCATTGATCGGCTTCGGGTTTTTCAGACGGCTCAGCAGTTTATCGTTTTGACCTAAGCCGCTTCGATTGTTTCCGTTCCTGTGCGTAAGCCAATCAACTCATGGCCAAGCTGAAGATCTGTTGTCCAACCTAATTCACCGCTGGTGATAAGGCTGGAGATCACTTCGTCAGCAGTTGTTTCTTCGGCACCTTCACTAACGCAAAGCTCGAGAATGCCCTTTCGTGTGCTCCACGGGCTTCCTTCGGTCGCCCCTAGGGCTTCGATGATGCGTCTGCGGATTTCTACTTCGGTCCTCATAATCAATCCTCCACACAGTCGCCGCCGCAGTGGCAAGCTCTTCGGATAATAGCACGGGCGGCCCGGTCGTATGACCCATTCGTGTATTCATTCGCCATCCCGCGGGAATGGTGCAACCGCTATGCATGCCTCTATTCAGACAGCATGTTTGCCGATCTGCAAAGACACTATCCAGCGACCACTTCGGCCTATTCAAGGGTCAACTGACCATCTCAACAATGACTCAAGTCAAGTCGTCGGCACGACCGCAGCCAACGTCGTCGCCGGTTCGGTCTTGGGAGAGTTGGTTTGTCGCGATACGGGGGCAGCGCAAGGCGACGGTGAAGCTTGTGGAACCGCCATGTCGCGTTGCTATTAAAATTGCGCGGGCTCAACGCGGTTGATGCTTGCATGCTGTGCCGCGTCACGGTCGATCGACGGATAATCCAATTCATCGACGGACCCAGTTCGACCGAGGGGCTTCCACCTTTACAATGCAATCTTTCCGGGCGCGTAGTACAGTCTTCTTCACGTTCTGAGCAATAAGCAACGCGGAACGCCCCACCGAACAAGCAAAGCACGAGCAGGGTTGATGCCGGACTATAACACCGACAAAACAGATGATCACCAAACAGCCAACAATCGACCGGACACAAGACCCGATCTCCAACGCACACGCGAGCGACCATTTGTTGTGGCGCCAGATACTGATCTGCACAAAATTGTGGTGGTCGGTGGTGGTGCCGGTGGTCTGGAGCTTGTCACAAAACTCGGCGACAAGCTTGGCCGCAAAGGCAAGGCACACGTCACGCTTATTGAGCGTTCTCGCACCCACATCTGGAAGCCTTTGCTGCACGAGATCGCTGCGGGAAGCATGGATGTTGCACGCCACGAACTAAGTTATCTGGCCCAGGCTCATTGGCACGGTTTTCAATACCGCTATGGAGAAATGATCGGCCTCGATCGCGAGAAGCGGCTGGTTCACTGCGCCGCAACTTTCGACGAGGAGGGCCGGGAGATCACGCCGCCTCGGTCATTTCCTTATGACACACTGGTGATCGCGATCGGATCGGTTTCGAACGACTTCTCGACGCCAGGCGTCCAAGAGCATGCGATCATGTTGGACACACCGGAGCAAGCAGAACGCTTCAACCGGCGGCTCGTCAATGCATGCCTCCGCGCGAATACACATCCCGATCCAATCGAGCCCGGGCAGCTGCATGTGACGATCATCGGTGCTGGTGCGACCGGCACAGAGCTATCAGCAGAACTGCATCGAACGGCACGCGGGGTTGTCGCTTTCGGATTGGACAAGGTTGATCCGGAACGCGATATCAAGATTACTCTGATTGATGCAGCACCCCGTATTCTACCTGGGCTCCCGGAACGTCTATCCGAAGCGACCGCAAAGATACTCGAAGATCTTGGCGTTGAGATCCTCACCAACGCGCGCGTCACGATGGTCACCGAGAAAGGTGTCACGCTGGAAGCCGGCCAGTTCATTCCGTCGGCCCTTGTAGTTTGGGCTGCAGGCGTAAAGGGGCCGAACGTGTTGACCCGTCTCGACGGTCTCGAAACGAGCTCCGCGAACACCTTGGTTGTTAAGGACACGCTGCAAACAACTCGCAACGACGACGTATTCGCCTTTGGGGATTGCTGCTATTTGGTGCCGGAAGGTCAAACGGAGCCGATCCCACCACGTGCCCAAGCCGCCCATCAGCAAGCGTCACTTCTCTTCAAGCAGATAAAACGGCGACTTTCCGGCCAGCCGCTCAAGCCGTTTGTTTATCGAGATTTCGGCTCGCTCGTTTCGCTCGGTGACTATTCGACGGTTGGCAATCTAATGGGATTTGTTCAGGGGCGTTCGATGTGGGTCGAAGGCCTGTTTGCAAAGATCATGTACCGCTCTCTCTACAAGATGCATTTGAAGGCGCTGCATGGAGTATCGAAGGTCGGTATGGATACACTCGCAAGGTCTATAACCCGCCAGACCGAACCGAAGGTAAAATTGCATTAGGTGATGCGATTATCGAGCGCCGCGCCAAATTCAAGACACAAGAATCACAATTATGTGGACGAGGGGAAAGGAGAAATTGCAGCGACGACACGCTTGCCGTGTCGCAAGAACTGAATGTGAAGGGGGAACTTCCCATGGACGAGGGGACTACTTTTGTAGCTTTGATTGTTGGCTGGGGTTTGATTTTACCAGCTGTCGGCGCATCCACGGCGCTGGGGTACTTTAAGGGTTGGCCGCTCCTGTCAACGGTTTGGTTCGGTGCGGTTATTGGGGTATTCGTAAACGCGCTAGCGCTCGAAGCTCTGCCACCCGCGACAGCGAAGATGGTGTTCTCATCCTACGCCGCGGCGCTTGGTTTTATCCTCATCGCTGGGGCATCCTACAAGGCGCTGAGGGCGAAGAGTGGTAATCGAGGCTTATAAGAGAACTGTCCGACGGACTGAGTAAAGAAGAGGCCCCGGGGCTAATCTCGGGGTCCCTTTCGTTTTACAATGTCGCAGCAGCCGAACGAGGCCGAGACCACACTGCAGTTGTTTTGTTGGCTTGCGCCAGAGGTGTACAGCCTGTTCCAATCGGACGGTAGATAGAGCGCGTTCGTTCACGTGCGTTGCGCCACTACGTGTCAGCCTAGAACGGACATTGACCAAAAGGTGCTGTTCGGCTCCTATTACAGGTATGTGCGCAGCCAAAACCGGAACGCAAAAAAAACAGACCAAGTTAACTCCAGAGGCAGCTGTAGATCAGCTCCAAGAGCGCTATCAGCATGCGGTAGCGGCTCTTGAAACAGCCTTCGATGAATACCTGCATCGGTCCCTGCCGCCTTCAGCCAAAGAGCGATTGGCATTCCGTTACCCTCTGCTGCGCGTGCTGTACAACGACGTTCCCGAGCCGCCGCCATTAAGCAGGCGTGCTTTCGCCAAGTTGCAGCGACCGGGAGTCTATGAGACGACCATAACGCATCCCGGTTACTTTCGAGATTACCTCTTAGAGCAGCTCCGGCCTTTGGTTGCGGAATACGGTGCCGCGATCGAGGTCACGACAAGCGATCAGGAAATTCCCTACCCCTATATATTAGAACGCACCCAGGAAGTTGATGAGGCTGGCGTCAATGCCGGCGAACTCGCCCGTTACTTCCCAACGCCAAATCTTGCTCTTGTCGGTGATCAAATTGCCGACGGTCTTGTGAGCCTAGAGCCTGGCACCTCATCTCCGCTGGCGCTGTTTGATGCGGTACGCGTCGACTTTTCCTTACGGCGGCTGGTTCACTACACGGGTAGCGATTGGCGCAATACACAGCGCTGGTTGCTGCTCACCAACTATCACCGATACGTCGATCAATTCGTGCGACTAGCCATCGAGCAGCTTCAATCTGATGGGCCATTCGAGCGGCTCGTATTACCTGACAACATAACGGTCGATCGCGGCACGCCGACCGAAGAGGCTGAGAGAAGCATTGCCGCCTCGCAGTGGCAGAAGTACCAAATGCCCGCCTACCACCTTATTGGGGCGGGTGGCGAAGGCGTGACGCTGGTCAATATTGGGGTCGGCCCGTCGAACGCTAAGAACATTACGGATCACTTGGCGGTCTTGCGCCCACACTGCTGGTTGATGGTGGGCCACTGCGGTGGACTACGCGAAAGTCAGTCGATTGGAGACTACGTTCTCGCTCACGCTTATCTGCGCCAAGACCGGATACTTGACGCCTTGGTCCCGCCTGAGGTGCCAGTTCCTGCACTAGCGGAGATTCAGGTCGCGTTGCAGGATGCAGCAGCGACCGTGACCGGTCAACGCGGCGACGCATTGAAGCAGCGTCTTCGTACCGGCACCGTTGTCACCAATGCCGACCGTAACTGGGAATTACAATTTGCCCAGCAAAGACGCCAAATCAACATCTCGCGTGCGATCGCGGTCGACATGGAATGCGGCACAATCGCAGCGCAGGGATTTCGCTTGCGCGTGCCGTACGGAACACTGCTGTGCGTCTCGGATAAGCCTCTGCATGGCGAGATCAAACTACCCGGCGCAGCCAATGCTTTCTATGAGACGGCCGTAGCGCAACATCTTGAAATCGGTCTGGAGGCCATCGCGTTGCTTAAGATGCGGCTCGATACGCTGCATTCCCGCAAGCTTCGGTCCTTCGAGGAACCACCATTCCGTTGATCGTCGAAGGAGCGCATTTCCATGCGGAGCTGTACACACTAGGGATAAGGGTTCGCGTTCAGCCCGAACAAAAGTGAGAGCACGGCACCTTGCCTGTCATCTGGAGTGGCCGTCCAACTGTCGATTATGGATGCTCTGGCACGAGACGTAACAGTGTTGAGGTCTGAGTTGAGCAAGTACCTCCTTGAAAGCCGCGAGGGTGAAATTGAGCGTTTAGCCATCCAGAGCGCTGCCATGGCTCCAGAGACAATCCGAATGCTTGAACTTGTTGGGATTGAGCCAGGATGGACCTGCCTTGATATTGGATGCGGCCCCGGTGGCATCACCGATTTACTCAGCGACAAAGTCGGAGCAAGCGGCAGCGTAACGGGACTGGATATGAACGCCGGCTTTCTGGAGCATGCCCGGGCAACAGCTCCGCCAAATGTCGCGTTCGTTGCTGGCGACGCCTGCGGTTCGGATCTCCCAACAGGAACCTTCGACCTGGTTCACATGAGGTTCGTTGCAAGCCCGACTGGCGACGTGGAGCGATTGCTTGCGGAAGCTATCCGGCTAACGCGTCCCGGGGGTATCGTCGCCCTGCAGGAGCCTGACGGAACAAGCTTGAATTGCTATCCACCAAATCTGGCGTGGGACAAACTCAAGGCGGCTCTTCTCGGCGCCTTCAAGGGTGTTGGTGCCGATCCAGAACTCGCGAAGCGCCTGTATCATGCTGTGCGTCAGACGGAGCTGTCGGAAGTCCAACTTCGGACATTCATCGTCGGTGTTCGCGCAGGGGATCCGCTAGTCGACTATCTACCCTCGACGGTTGAATCTCTTCGTAGCACGGTATTCAAGCTTGGTTTGCTTTCCCCGACTGAATTGCCAGGCCTCCTTGCCGATTGCCGCAACCATTTACAGCGACCGGACACCTCCTTCACGATGTTCACGGTCGCTCAGGTGTGGGGACGAAAGGCGTTGTGAACCATCGGCGCGGCAATCAGCTCAAGCCTGCAGTTCAGCCAGCAGCTCCGCGAGCAGTTCCATGCCAGCGCCCCAGCCCTTGTCCATGCCCTCAAGCGCGGTTGCAAAACAGGCAATCTCAACATCGCTCGCCTCATGCGGCACCCAGGTCAGGCGCATCTTGGTCTGACCGCCATCCTGTTCAAACGTCACCGTCGTCAGCAGCACGCGCGGCCAGTCCGCCATCATGGGATTGGGAATGATGTTCCAGTCCGCATCTGAAACAGAGTGCAGCCAGACCAGCCGCTCGGGCGGACTGACTTCGGTGTACTCAACCCGTTGATAGTTGGACTTGTCGCCCCATTTCATTTCACCAAGCCACAGCCCGCCGGGCTTCACGTCCAGGCGATGGATAATCGTCTCCACCTTCGGACCGTACCAGCGCGGCAACAACTCCGGATCTGTCCAAGTCTTCCACACTAGCTCACGCGGTGCATCAAATACTCGCTCCAGCACATAAGTCGGCAAATCACTCATTATCGCTCCTCGTGGTCTCAGCTTTTTTCAATTCGTCCAACAGGCCATCGAGTTGATCGAAACTCGACGACCAAAACTGTTTGAACTCTTCGAGCCAACTTACCGCCGCCGCCATCGGCTCAGCTTTCAGACGCGCCGGCCTGCGCTGCTTATCAACATCCCGCTCGATTAACCCCGCCCGTTCTACGGTTCGCGGATTTCGATTATACAAAAAATTGCGAAGGTAATGCAGCGTAGGTCAGGCTGATATGAAGCAATGTATAATTGTAGCCCTTGGGTTCTTGGCAAGTTTGATGCCAGCGCTCCAGCCGGCCGCTGCCGAGATGCCATCGAGCTCAACAGCAAGGAATACTAAGATGTCAATTGACGAAGAAAAGAGCTTGCCAAGGCGCTCACTTAAAATGTGGTCGAGCACGAACACGGACAAGCCCGAAGAGATCTTCGCAGCCAGCTACATCAACCATCAAGAACCGAACGCTGAAGGCGGTGTGAAGTCCGTTGGCCTGGATGGCTGGAAAGAAATTGTTCGCGACAATCATCGTGCGTTCTCGAATTTCCAGGTACGTATTTTGAAGCAGATCGCCGAAGACGAACTCGTCGCTACGCGATGGCAGTTTCCGGCAACACACACTGGTATGTACCTAGGGCATCCCGCGACAGGAAGGCACGTGAATTGGACGGGCGTGCAGATCGACCGTTTCGAGAATGGCAAGATTATTGAGAGTTGGGTTGACTGGGACAAGTATCGCCTCTTCGAGGAGCTCGGTTTTTTGAAATAGCCAGTGGTTTTATCGGTTGATGGAACCGCTTTGGCTTCTCCTCACGAACATATGAAGAGATCCGTCGCCCCCTCGAGCAGTCTTGAAACCATGTGGGTACCAGTGATCCACCACGCGCAAAAAAGCACTGCGCGGACTGTTTGTGGCAACTTGTCCGGCTTCCGTCGGCGCCCACGCTTCTTCGGGCAGAATCGCCGGCGAATGGCCTACATGCCGCGCCAAGCATGACGCTCGGCCCAGGCATCCAGCCTGCAATTCGTCGCAGCAACCCAAGGGGAAATTCCGACGGCTTCGAAAACGGCTCGTGCCTACTGGCGGCACACCCGAAGGAATGAACTCCCACACGAAAGGCAACTGATTTCGGCTTGGGTCGGCTCTATATGGTTCCAATGAATGGAGCAAATCGGTCATGGTACGGTAACCGCTATATCTGCGGCATGGTCTCATGGGGATAGGAATGAGATTGAGCAGACGATTTGTTCTTCTTGCGATCGGATCGGCCGGCGTCTTTACGAGCGCTGCAGTGACACTGCGGCATGGTCTCACGCGGACAGGAATGAGATTGAACAGACGATTTGTTCTTCTTGCGGTCGGATCGGCTGGCGTCTTTACGGGAGCCGCAGTGACACTTGGGCTCGGTCACTACGGAACTACAAAAGATGAGCCTTTGACGGGTCCACGCCTTGCGCATACTCCCCCGAACCCTTCGGCTCTCGGCTTTACGCCGTTAGATACGACACGCACCTCCCGTTTCACTTACATGCCATTTAGCGAGGCGCCTCTGCTATTGCAGCCGCCTGCAGACGAGCCGCTGCGCGGTGCGGAAATACCAGAGACGTGGTCCACGGAAACGCGACACGAAGCGACCGCGTCAGCAGTAGCCACGAAGCTGGCCCTTGCCGTACCGCGACGCCCACGTAAGAAGGCTGCATCGCGACGCTACACACTGAAGCAGCGCCTAACACAGATTTCACCAGAAGCACGAAAGCGCATCGCCAATAAATTTGAAGCCGCGAACGTGGTATGGCCGCCCGCTGCTGTCGGTCTCGTGGCGATCAAGGACGAGAATCTCCTTGAGCTTTATGCGCGGCCGGAAGGTGGTGAGTGGACGTTTATTCATCGCTATCCGGTGCTCGCCGCAAGCGGCGGCGGCGGCCCGAAACTGCGCCGGGGTGACAAACAGGTACCCGAGGGTGTCTATGCCATCACGTTCCTCAACCCCAACAGTCGCTATCACGTCTCACTACGTGTTAGTTATCCAAACGCCTTCGATCGTAAAATGGCTGCAAAAGATCGCCGCAAGGACCTTGGCGGCGACATTATGATCCACGGCAAGAACTCATCCGCCGGCTGCCTGGCGATGGGCGATGAAGTTGCCGAAGAGTTATTCGTCCTAGCAGCAGATGTTGGCAAGCGGAACATCAAGCTTATCATTGCGCCGACCGATTTCCGTAAGAAGGAGATACCGGCCGTTAAACCGGGCCAACCTGGCTGGTTGCCGGATCTTTACACCGAGGTTTCAAGCGCCATGTCGGAATTCAAGGCGCCGCCTGAAGTCAGTCTGCTGACTTTATTGGGGCTCTAAGTTTTAGGCCAGCCTCCTAGCAGGATCCGCGTGAGCATTCACGGGTCAGATAGAGCTGATTTCGTGAGAGGCTATGCGGCTCATGTTAGCCCCTATGAGGACCCTGCCATCACGGCAGTGACTTGAGATTAAAAATGGGCTGCCGAAGCGACATAGCCGATGCCCACCACATTTCTTGTTCACGACGAAGGATCTGCTAGCATGCGCTTATGGTCTATCATCTCGTAGTTTTGGTAGTGAGCTAGGCGTTATGGCGCTTGCATGGCAGCAAGTATTTTCAAACTACATTGAGTGCGCACACAATAGTCCGCTGGTGCCATCGGCGAAGCGAATTCTGGGACAAACGCTACCCGATAATACAATTGAGATACCAGAGGATAGGGTGCTGATTTCAGCCCGTCTTGTCGCTATACCCGGCGCCCCAGAGACCACATGGCAGTATATTGATAAAGCTGGATTAATTCTTTGCCAAAGGGGTACGGATACCAGGGTATTCGTTCGTATGATCGGCTATACCCTGCAACAGCCCCCCGCACCACCCAAGCGGCCCGCACACATTGTCGAGGTCGAAGTTGGTGGCAGCTATGATAGCCTCGCACACAGCGGGTTTGAGATCGGCATGTGGTGCAACATCCTGATCGATACCGAAAAGGGTGAATTCCTCAAATAGCTAGCCCGACCATATTGTAGGAATTTCAATCCAAAGTTTTCGGGGAACTAACGAGTAGTCACGATCTCCAGGCGCGTTGATCGGAACCGGCTCCGCGCTGAGTTAGAAAAACTGGACGCGCGTGGACGAGAGTTATCATGGACCACCTGGATTGGTTTGGTGGCAATGCTATTGCTAAACTCGCTGAGCGGCTCGCGCCGCACAATTACCCACGACCAGATCAAGCCCTGAACACGCGCGCCCCGTTGCCAAAGACAATTCTAGAGGGCACGCATTTTGGCGGCCGAGAGGCGGGGGGCTCGGCTCGAATGCAATGGAGAAAAGCCCTACAGCCCTACGCGATGGCGAAAGACGCCATCCTTGATCGTCGCCAGGAGCTTGATCTTCGAGATCTTGCGTGGAGCAACTTTGCTGATGTCCTGATCGAGAACGACAAGGTCTGCGTTTTTGCCGACTTCGATCGAACTGATCTTGTCACCCGACATCCGATTCTTGCCGGCCTCCAGGAACTCCTTCGACAACTTGAAGTAAAGCCCCTGGGCAATGCCTTCGCGACGGCACGGCTCAGCAATTGAGCATTCACCACACAATTTTTCCAGGGCTATGCGGATCTTCTCTTCCGAACTGCACCGCTTGTGGGTCTGGTTGCGGATCTCACGGACGTGTTCTTAGGGCGATGACTGCGGCCCGGATTTCGAGCTCATCTTCGCTCTTAGAGGGCTACGATGACCTCAAAATCCTCCCTTATCAATTCGCCTCAAAATGTCTCACGAAGGTGTTGTCACATTAAGTCTGATTGACTGGAATTTGCCGACAGCCACTGATTTTGACGCGTGGGATTTCAAAGGCTTAGCCTGCCGGTCGATCGTCCATATTGGGCCAATTTCGCTTAATGTGACAATGCCCGCACGGCATACTGGTCCTTGCGTCAGACCTGGACCCGCCAGGATCCACTTTTCAGTTTCCCTATACTGCCCATCGGCGTGTGCACTGTGTGTGCAGTGGACTTGCTAAAGGATGCGGAAGCGTGCGAACAAATGCGAACAGACGTGTGCACGCTCTGAACCCATCTCTTTAAGTCAAAACGAATTTCTATGCAATATCCAGCACATAGATTCTGCATTGCACCGATGAGTGCTGACGGCGAACATCTCGCCAACAGCTTCATCCGTCATTGGCAGCGTGCCAGCTTTTCTGCGGATGTGGCTCGGGAGTACAAAATCGCATGGTTTCCAAGGGTGGTCGTGGTGCTCCCACACCTGAGCGACCAACAGCGGCGTCAGTGAGCGTAGCTTGGGTTGAAGGTGGGGATCGTGCCGGCAGACCTGGTGCGGGGTTGCTGCCCGCCAAATGGCGGCGTTGGGCGAGAACATGCGGCTGCAAGTTCGTGTATCTTCGCAGCATCTTCCAATCTCGATGGCCAGTCACTAGGGCCACTTCGGGGATTTGATAACCCGCCTCGAAGAGGCGGCTGGCGGTCTCGTGGCGCAAGTCGTGAAAGCGCAAGTTGACGATCCCAAGCTCACGACATGCGCGACGAAAAGCAGCTCCCACAGAGCGGCCATGGTGTCCCGTCAGCTCAGCTTGCTCCAACATAAAGAGCAAGGGGGCCCAGCCGGCATCGGCAACGAGTGCGACCGTCTGGTCGTTGCCAGTTTTGTCCCTTGGGTGCTTTCGATCGCGAATGATGGCAACCCGTCTTGACAGGTCGACGTCCTCCCACTTGAGACGACTGATCTCGTCTTGTCGCATGCCAGTCGCCACCGCAAATCGGATAATGCGGCCAGCGGGAATCTTTTGCCTGGGATTGCTATCGAGATGGACCAATATGCGGTCGAGCTCTGCTTGTGTCGGGCGGCGATCCCTCTCCTGCCCTTTGCCGATGAGCCCCAGTCGTTTGAGGGCAATACGCGCATGCTCTATCGGTTCGGTTGAAACTGGCACGCCATGGACAGAAGCCGCGTGTAAGAAAACCAGCCGCAGATAGCCCACTTCCATTCCAATGGTTACTGGCCCTGCGCCCTCTTGAGCGCGGCGCCTTCCGAAGTCCACGACCGTCATCCGATCTAGATTGCGAACTCTGATTGGACCCAGCACCCGGTTCAGCTTCTCAAGACTATAGGCCTTGCTGCGAAGCGGCGCCCGACCTACCTCACACATGTCGGCGCCGTGCAACGAGATGAGATCGCCAACAGTCCTAGCGCGGGGTCCGCATCTGAAATTCAACGACTGGCCCAGATCGACCCGATGTTCCATCTCGCGTGCCCACGCTTGCGCATCCGAGCGCAGACGGAACGTCCGCGAGGCATACTGCCCCTTGCGGCGGACCTGGACCCGCCATGATCCACTTGTCAGTTTCGCTATACTGGCCATCAGCGTGTGCACATTGTGTGCAGTGAACTTGCGAAAGGGTGGGAAAGCATGCGAACAGAAGCGAACAAACGTGTGCACACTCTGAACGCACCTCTTTGAGTCAACACGTTTTTCCATGCAATATCAAGCACATAGATTCTGCATTGCACCGATGATGGATTGGACAGACCGGCATTGCCGGTACTTCCATCGCCTCTTGACGCGCCGTGCCCTGCTGTACACCGAAATGGTGACGGCGGACGCGGTATTGCACGGAGAGCGCGCACGGCTATTGGGTTTCGATAAGAGCGAGCACCCCATCGCACTGCAGCTTGGTGGGTCCGATCCCGAAAAGCTGGCCAGGGCCGCGACGGTGGGTGCCGGTTGGGGTTTTGATGAAATCAACCTCAATGTCGGCTGCCCTTCCGACCGGGTACAGGTCGGGCGTTTCGGCGCCTGCCTGATGGCGGAACCGGACTTGGTTGCACGTTGCGTCGCGGCCATGCGCGGTGCGGTCGAAATTCCTGTGACTGTTAAGTGCCGCATCGGCATCGACGAACAGGACAGCGAAGCCGACTTCCAGAGGTTCATCGATACGGTCGCCGAGACTGGCTGCAGGCACTTCATCGTTCATGCAAGGAAGGCCTGGCTCGCGGGGCTTTCGCCAAAGCAAAACCGTGAGGTTCCTCCGCTCGACTACGCGCGCGTGCACCGGCTTAAGCTGGCGCGCCCTGAACTCACCGTCGTCATCAATGGTGGGATTGCGTCGCTTGAGGAGGCCGAACACCATCTCGCGCATGTCGACGGCGTCATGCTTGGGCGCGCGGCCTATCAGACGCCCTACATGCTGGCGCAGGTTGATCAGCGTATCTTTGGCGCCAACACGACCTCACCTTCGCGAACGGACGTCTTGAAAGGCCTCACCGGTTATGTGCAAGAGCACCTGTTGCGCGGAGGCCGGCTGAACAACGTGCTTCGGCATACACTCGGGCTGATGCATGGCCTTAAGGGAGCACGCAAGTTCCGGCGGCACTTTAGCGAGAATGCCACCGGTGATGGAGCCGGGCTTGACGTTCTGCTGGAAGCCATTCAGATGGCAGAGCAGGCGGAAGCATGGCAACGTGACGGCTTTAGACCACCGGGGTTTGAAAAGCGCGCCGCCAGCTAGGATTGCCGAACATGGAAGTGGACGTCACGGTCGGCGGGCTCTTGATGCTGGCGGGAGCTCTGGTTGCTGCCGGGCTTGTCACCGGCTTTCTTTCGGGGCTGCTTGGGATTGGCGGCGGCGGAGTCCTGGTGCCGGTGCTGTATGAGACCTTCGGGATCATCGGCGTCGATCCATCGATCCGAATGCATTTGGCGCTTGGAACTTCGCTTGCCGTGATAATCCCGACATCGCTACGCTCCTTCTATTCGCATCGTGCAAAGGGCGGTGTGGACACCGCTCTATTGTGGCGACTTGGCCCGTGGATGGTGCTCGGCGTCGTTTTCGGAACTCTCTACGCAAGCTCGAGTACCGGCGACGGCCTCAAGTGGATCTGGGTTATCTTCGGCAATCTTCTCGCCCTAAAACTTGCGCTTGGCCGAGACGACTGGCGGCTGGGTAACGATTTGCCAAAGCCGCCGGTCGTCGAAATCTACGGATTGCTTGTAGGTTTCGTCGCCGTGTTGATGAGCATTGCCGGCGGAAGCTTCATCGTAGCGTTCATGACGCTTTACAACCGGCCCCTTCTACAGGCGGTCGCAACCAGTGCAGGGCTTGGGCCGATGGTGGCGATCCCAGGCGCGCTCGGACTAGCCATCGCAGGTTGGGGGCATCCGCTACTGCCGCCGATGTCGCTCGGGTACGTCAACGTGCTGGGCGCCGCGGTGATCATACCGGCAAGCGTTCTGGCCGCGCCGATTGGTGTGAGCATGGCGCACGGTCTGCCGAAACGGAAACTTGAGCTGCTGTTCGCCGCATTCATGGCAGCAGTCGCGATGCGTTTCGCCATCAGCCTGATCTATGATTAAAACGCAAATGGCAACACAGTCTTCACGCCTTTCGCGTCGCCGCTGCCCGGCGGATCGACTATTATCGCGTCAATGATAACCGTGCCTCGGGAGACAGAATAGACATGCCAGTCCCGCGCTTTTGCGAAACGCTCCTGCTCATCTTGCTTACCGCTCTGCCAATAGGAGCCACGGCAGCCGAGACTTTGCCTCCGGCAATCGGCGTTTCGGAACCAATGGCTAAACCCGTGAAAGGGGATGATGGGCTATTTCATCAGCCATGGTTCAACGAGTTGTTCCTCGACCTGAGAGAAGACTTCAAGGAGGCCAAAGCCGCTGGCAAGCGCTTTGCCGTCGTCTTCGAGCAGCGGGGCTGCATCTACTGCACCAAGATGCATAACGAGGTTCTCGCCCGGGCCTACATCAACAATTATGTGCGTGGGAATTTCGCACTCCTGCAGCTCAACATGTGGGGCTCAAGGGAGGTGACCGACTTCGACGGAAAGCAGATGCCGGAGAAGAAACTCGCCGAACGTTGGGGTGTGATGTTCACGCCAACCGTTGTGTTTTTCAAAGATGAGATCGACGGTCTGGATGCGAAATGGGGTCAGCCGTTAGAGGTGACGCGCATGAGCCTCGGCGTTGGCCCTGGGACCTTCTTCGACCTGTTTGTCTGGGTGCGCCACAAGATCTATGAGAAGGACCGCAACTTCCAGCGGTTTCATCTGCAGCGCTATGATGAGCGTAAGAAGCTGACAGAGGCAAAGGTTGGCGGGGCTCAATGAGCCTCGAGCGGCCGCCGGCAATGAGGAATGAGACAATGATGAATACGAAATGCGTGGCTCGGGCGACCGCCGCTCTCCTTACCGCGGCTATTGCGATGCCGGCTGTGGCACAGGTTCCTGTCGACGCGGCAAGCGACCGCCGGGCGGGAGATTACGTCTATTTCCAGTCGTTCGGAAAACCGGACGTTCCATTTAAAAACCTGGAAAATGTCGCGCAAGTGAGAGATAGCAGCGCAAGGTACTTCGAGTCGGACCTCGCAACCTGCAACACTACGAAGTCAACTTGCGATGCGGATAATGTCTACGAACTGGCCGACCGCTTCTGCCAGGCTCTCGAATTTGACGAGGCGGTGACATGGCGGCTCAGCCGCAAGAACGACGTGTTGAAGTTGCACTGGGCAGTGTGCGGGCTGAAGAAGTAGACCGCCACTGATCGAACGCACATACTTAAAAAGGTTGCCCGGGATCGGGTAAGACGCCGACGCGCTTCAGCGTATCGAACAGTTGGGCTTCGCCAGAAGGCTCGCCTTTCTTTTCCAGCCAGGCTTTCAAGAAAGGATAGTCTTTTTGAAGCGCTGCCGCGAGCATACGCCGCTTCAGAACTTCCGTGTCTTTGGTACCGTAACGCTGTTCGAAGCGTTCTCTTAGTGCGGGTTGGGCAAGCGCTGTGTCGAAGGCCGTCCATTGCCCGCGCAGAATTCTGGCGTCCCGGATGGCCTGACGGCGATAGAGGGATTTCATGAACGGGTGGCCGAACTCCGCGTCCACATCGACGGCGAAGTCCGCCCGATTGGCAAACAGGATTTCGAGTGCACGCCGACGTGTCGCGATATCCTGGTCGAGATCGTAGAGCTCAAACTCGGTCGCCGTCGAAACGAGATTACCGCGAAGCTTGTCGGTGAGCTGCAAATATTCCGGCAGCTCGACATTGTAGCGCACATACCCGACAGCGAGGCCGGCCCCAAACACAACGCCGAGAATGAACTTCAGCATGGGCGGCCCCTGTCGGTTTTGGTGCGGCCGAACCTAGATCTCGCCCTTCAGACCCTTCTCGAAATACTTATGGACGATCTTGTCCTGGTTTTCGAGGAGCCAGTCGATCGAGGGTTCGTGGTTCATAGCTTTAGCGATCGCCTGCGCGGTTGCCTTGCGATGTATATCGAACAGAATCTTGTGGTCCAGGTCGTCGAGCGTCGCAACCATTGGATTTAGCCAAACGGAGACGATGATCCCCAGATCATTGGCCTTCGCCTTGGGTATATCGCCGGAGCGCACCGAGTTCGAGAACGCCCATGGCGGTCGCGTACTGCACCGTCCCCATCAGAATGCTGGTGTATCGCTCGTTGTCGACGGTCACCTTGGAGACGCAGATCGTAGGTGGACGGACCATGACATCCGTGTTGAGAAGGGCCAGAACCCGAGAGTGACCAGCGACCTGGTCGCCGAGCAAGTTGGCGAATGCGGTGCCAAAAGGCCCATCCATCTCGCCGATCGCTACCTCTGGCTCAGCTGCAGTACCTGGCGGGCCGCCGCCGACAAGGCTTTCGCCGACGCGAAGAATAATGCGGTCGCTCATGAGGGTCTCCCTATTAGGACGTGTGGGCGTTAACGACCGCGGCCTTAAGCCTCAGCCGAAGCCTCTGATTGTTGTCGACCGGCCTTAAGCAGCGCCTGCTTGCGTAGCTTGCCGCGGACGCCACCGGTATTGCCTTGAATACGGCTCTGATTGGGGCGATCGATGCGGCGACGGTTCTTCTTTTTGCGCGTTTCGACGGCGCGGGCGGTACGGGCGGCCATGGGGCGGTCTCCGGGCTGTATGAAATGGGATTCGATGCAGCGGCACGCTTTAACAGATCTGCGCGGCGCATCGCGAACCCGCTTTGTGGCCTCAAGAGAACACCGCCGTCAAGGCATATCCGGGCGCGAGAAAGGTTCCAGACCACACGAGGCAGGACAACGGGCTGGCCAGAAGGAATTGGCCCCAGCGCATTCCCATGGCGCCAGCGACGAGCGGTACGAAGGGCCGGATCAGGCCGCCGAACTTACTGGCGAAGACCCCCAGCACGCCGTAACGCTTCACATAATAGCGTGCCAGAACGTACCAATGCGGGCGCGTCCGCAGGGGCCACAGCCCCCCAATGTCCTGCTTAAAATAGCGGCCAAGGGCAAAAGTGATCACGTCGCCGATAGCCGCCCCAGTGGCCGCAGCCAGCCAAACACTGAGAAACTGCCCGCCCGCGGCGCCGTGGATACCTCCAATACCAAGGAACAACGCTGAGGAGGGCACCAGTAACGACAGGAATACCGTGCTCTCGGCAAATCCGAGCGCAAATACAATCGGTTCGGCAAGCGCGATGTGCTCTTGAACCAGATTAAGTGCCTGATCGATATAGCTTTCAGCCATCTGTCCCACGGCGAACTGCGCTGCAAAATTCCGTTTTGATATGGAGACTTGCGGACACAGGGACCGCACTCTCGATGGCCGAATACTGGTCTTCAACGTACCTGGCGCACGTGAAGACTACGTGCTGGATGTGCTGTTTCCCTTGAGTATGCAGCCCTGAACGGTTACATCCGCCTGCGCTGGGCTGCGCATGCTACACATTGCCCGTTGGCCTTGGCGCCGAACGGTGGCAATGAGAGGGCCATCATCCGAATTGCAAGTGCAGAACGAGCTACCAGCCGGCCGAGGAGCCGGGTGCGGCCAAACGTTTTCGCCGTCTTAGACAGCTGTCAGACAGGCCTGGGAGACAACATGGTATCGCTACGGGAGAGTAATCCCCATCCCACAGATCGCCCGCGGCGATTTGGGGTGAAGAATAAAAAGCTGAGCCAAGCGGTCCACCGTCACAAAGCGATATCGCGCCAAGGTGTTCAGGAACGCTTATTCACGCTCGCCTTTTCAGGGCTCGTTTACCCGCAAATCTGGGAAGACCCGGTCGTCGACATCGACGCGTTGCACCTTAAGGACGGCGAGCACGTCATCGCCATCGCCTCCGGTGGCTGCAACATCATGAGCTACCTGACGGCGGCCGATGTCTCCGTTGCAGCGATCGACCTCAATCCGGCACACATCGCACTCAACAATCTCAAGCTGGCCGCCCTAAAACACCTGCCGAGTTATACGGCCTTTCACCGCTTTTTCGCGGAAGCCGACGCTTCGGAGAACATCCGTGCTTACTTCACCTATCTGAAGGAGCATCTCGACGAAGATACCCGCAAGTACTGGGAATCACGCGACCGGCTTGGACGCCGCCGGGTCGGATACTTCGGTAAAAACCTTTACCGGCACGGCTTGCTTGGCACCTTTATCGGCGCCAGTCATCTGCTGGCCCGCATGCACGGGCGCAATCCGCGCAAACTACTGCGGGCCAAGTCAATGGAAGAGCAGCGCGCGATCTTTGACCGGGAACTCGCGCCGCTGTTTGAAAAGCGACATATCCGCTGGCTCATGAGTAAACCCTCCGCGTTGTTCGGCCTCGGCATTCCGCCCTCGCAGTTCGAGGCGTTGAAGGGTGATGAGGACCACATGGCTGAGGTCCTTCGCCAGCGCCTCGAACGGCTCGCTTGCGAGTTCGACCTTCGGGACAACTATTTTGCCTGGCAGGCCTTTGGCCGCCGGTACGCCACGGGCGGCACCGGGCCGCTGCCGCCCTACCTGCAGCGTCAGCATTACGAGACGGTCAAGCAGCGCGCTGCAAACGTTTCCGTTTTCCATGAGAGCTTCACCGAACATCTCAGAAATAGCCCGGATGACGCCTTTGATGCTTATGTACTGCTTGATGCGCAGGACTGGATGACCGACGAGCAGCTGATGGACAACTGGACGCAGATCGCACGCACCTGCCGTCCGGGCGGTCGGGTGATCTTCCGCACGGCGGGCGAGCCGAGCATTTTGCCTGGGCGCGTACCGGAAGAGATCCTGAGCCAATTCGACTATGACGAGGAGATCTGCCGCGAGTTCACGCGCCGCGACCGTTCGTCAATTTACGGCGGTTTTCACCGCTACACGATGAGGGGCTAGAGCCCGTGGGCGCCGCGCAGCAGGACGCTGAGCATGCCGGCCAGCATATGGACGGCATCTATCGGTATCAGCGTTACATCTACGATTTGACGCGCAAGTACTTCCTGCTCGGCCGGGATAGTTTGCTTGACGAGCTCAGTCCGCCTGAGGGGGGCACTGTGCTGGAAGTCGGCTGTGGGACCGGGCGTAATCTGATCCAGGCGGCCCGACGCTATCAGCACGCGAAGTTTTACGGCTTCGACATATCGACGATGATGTTGGAGACAGCGGCCACCAATATCGAGAGAGCCGGCCTTTCGGACCGCATCACAGTTGCCGAAGGCGACGCGACGGATTTCTCCAGTCAGGATCTGTTCGGGCTACCGGGCTTCGACCGTGTTTTTATTTCCTACTCGCTATCGATGATCCCACCCTGGCGCGAAGCCATCGGGCAGGGGCTGGCGGCCGTAAAACCGGGCGGCTCCCTGCACATTGTCGATTTTGGTCAGCAGGCCCGCCTACCGGGCCTGTTCAAAAGCGGCTTGCAAGCGTGGTTGGCGAAGTTCTCGGTGGAACCGCGCGCAGACCTCGAAGACGAGTTGAAGGCGCTGGCGGCACGAACCGGCTGCGAACTTAAATTCGAACGATTGTTGAGGGACTACGCTCAGCACGCCGTGGTGAGCAAACCGACCGCATCGACCTAACGAAGCGGCCTCTAGTGCAACCACTCCATCAGCCATTTCAGTCCTAAAGCGCCAGGCATCAGCAGCACGCCTGCCCATAAGAAAGCCGATGCAAAATTGGCGATCTGAAAGATCCGCCACGGCATTTCAACGATGCCGGCAACCAATGGCACTGCTGCCCGAAGGGGACCGAAAAACCGTCCGATCACGATGGCCCAGGCGCCGTAACTCTCGAAAAACACATGACCGCGCGGGATTAGGTCTGGCCGGCGAGAAAGCGGCCACATCCCCGCGATTTCCTCGTGGAAGTGTTGGCCGAGCCAGTAGGACAGCCAATCTCCACAGGCGGCACCGAGACTTGCCGCGACCCAGACGATGAGGAGTTCGTTGAACGTACCGCTGCTGCCAATCAGCGCCCCAATACCGACCAGCATTACCCAGAACGGCAATAGCAACGATAGAAAAGCCAAGCTTTCACCGAAAGCCAGAACGAAAATTAGAGGGGGAGCCCAGTGCCGGTGCTGCTCGATGAACCGCACAACCGGCTCGGCATAGCTTGGCAGCTCCTCCATGTTCAACTGGACCCGGCGTTGCTAGGAACCAGCGTTCCAGAGGCTATTTCCATCCATGCCAACAGTGTCGCGACGGTGACAACCGCGAGCGCGAATGCCGTCACCGGCATCGACAACGCCAGCACCGCAAGCCCGATAAGCACTGCATTGCAGACCGCCACACGGCGCACGACGATGGCATGCGAACCCAGAGCCTGGGCCGAGCGCTGGTAGAAGTGGCTGCGATGCGGCTCCCAGATCTTTTCGCCGCGCCTGAGACGCAGCAAAATGGTGATGGTGGCGTCGGCGACAAAGTAGAACGGCAGGATGAGCGCGGCGGCAAGCGAATGCTGAACCGCCAACCAAATCATCAACGCACCGCAAATAAAGCCGAGCGGTACCGAGCCGACATCACCTAGAAAAACCCGCGCGGGATGCCAATTCCAGAAAAGGAAACCGGCCGTTGCTCCGAGAACTGCGAGGGCGAAACCGAGCAGTGGCGACGTCGCCTGAGCTGCGGCAATCACGACAGCATAGCCGCCGGTAATCGTCATGACCTCAACCGCGGCGATCCCATCGATACCGTCCATGAAGTTGAACAGATTGATGAACCAGACCAGCGCAAACAAGGCCAGGGCGCGATCGAGCCACAGCGGCAGCCAGCCGTGGAAGATGAGCTGGGATAGGGGAATGCTGGAGATGCACACCGCCGCCGCTGTGATGTGTGCGCCAAAACGCAGCCACCGCGACACAGGCTTTAGGTCGTCCAGAAACGAAACGACCGCAAGCAGCGCTGCCGCCACAAGCAGGAGTGCGTGCACCTTGCCGAGCGGCCAGAAAGCGAAAAAGATCAACAAAGCCGAAAGCAGCAGCGGTAGACCGCCTCCGGTCGCGGTGGCCCCCTTGTGCATGGAGCGTTCGTTGGATTCGGCGACAAGGCCGCGTCCATCCACCAAGCGGATGAATAAGTGTGTCAGTAGGACGCTGGCCGTGAACGCCAATAGAACGGTGAGCATCGCGACCACGGCGCGCCTCCTTGGTTTCCGCCGGTCCAGGGCTGACCGGGCAATTCCATAGTTTCGGGGAACCTACCCGCCAGAACGGCGGGATCAAAGCCTCATATTATTCGTATCAAGCCTGAGCAAGTCGCTATTGAGGCGTTCAATACGGGGGCTAAAGCGAATCCCAATCTCCCAGAGCCCCCATACGAGTAGTGGCAGCACAAAGGTCATCGCATATAGGTGCGTCCACGAGAAGCCACCGTCGAGCCTTGGAAATTGCAGCGTCACACACGTGATGGTCATGACGAGTAGAGCCGGATGCGGAATGCGAACGGCCAATGCACATAGAAATCCGAAGTACCAGGGATAATGAGGCGACGTCAGGAACACAAACGCGGCACCCAGAAGCGCCACCCGTTCCGGGCGAAACTCGTCCGCGCCACGGAAAAATACAGCCCAGGCCGCGATGCCGAATAGAACCGTCAAAGCGCACGCGACGTAAAACGCGCCCGATGGATCGGCAATGTGGAAGTCTCTTAGATACCAGACAACGTGGAAACCCCAGCCGTCACGGTAACCTTCGTTATCGAGGTGCTGTCCCAGGAACCCGAGCAGCCCCGTCCCAGCCGCGCTCACATAGGGGAGACAGAGCAATGCGGCGGTGAAGAACAAGATCACCGGCAACCGCCAGTCCCAGCGCCGCCATAGGGCCGGCAACAGCACGACAGGAAAGTATTTTACAAGCGCGGCCATGGCGAACAACGCGCCAGTCCATCCCTGCCGCTGGTGCACGGCTGCCCAGATACCCAATGCCAAGAAAGCTGTCGCCGCGGCATCAAGGTGTGCCTGGCCTGAGAATTCCCAGATCGGCAGCGGGTGCCATGCATAAATGAGGACGCGCGAGGCCGGCAGTCCCTCCGCGCGCAGCCAGCCAATCAGCGCGATGACCGTGACCGCCTCGCACAGAAGCATGACAGCTTTCATGCCGGCAATGCCGTCGTGGATCGCCACGGCTGCCATAAACAGCAATTGGGCGACGGGCGGGTAGATCGTGACCGCTCGTTCCTTCTGGTTGATGTGGGGGTAGATTTCAGGGTCGTGCAGATGCGCCAGTTGCCCATCAGCTGGCAGGTAGAGATAAGGGCTGATTCCCTCCCAGCCTAGTCGGCCATCCCAAACGTAGCGGAAGGCGTCGGTTGTCAGGTACGGCAGCGCCGTCATCGCAATGGCCCGCAGAAGCAGGGCCACAACGAGGATGATAACGAGCGACGCAAATCCGCCGGGATTCCGAAGCACCAAGATAGCGGCCGCCAGATAGATTGCTCCTTGCACGAGAGCAACGACGACATAGTTGCTGATCTGGGCTTGATTGACCGCGACCACGCCCTGCGCGGTCAATAGAGCCAAGAACAGCGCCGCGATCAGCAGCAGCGGTAGGCCTTTCTCGTCCAACGCTACCGCGCGCATGTTGAATATCTGTCCTCAGTGTGATCAGTTGCCTGGGGTGCTCATAAGTGCCCTAACTTCCTGCGACGACACAACTCTTGTTGAATTGGCGTTCTTGAACGTATATTTATTGCAGTGCAGCATTTTTCTGGCCGTCCCAACCTCAATCCCTTGCCTATGGTCCACTCTTGCTCAGCTGCCGTTCATCTTAGATGGACGAATGTGGTGGTCGCCACATCGTGATTAAGTGTTGGATGCAGCAGCTTGATAGCAAGGCTATCCGGACTTATCCGACCGCAACGGTCGCACGCGTCTGTCACGGTCCTGACCCAATCGTGGGGCATGAAACCAACAGGGCGGTTGTGGCGTTGAAAGCAACGTAGAGGAAGTAGTCTCGCCTTTGGTCAAACTGCGTAAGTGACTGAAATAGCGTGTAAGCTTCTGCACATCCGTTGGAGATCAGAATGAAGTCAAGCGCGGTTAAGTCCGCTATTATTGATATTGATTGGTCGGCACAGACGGTCCTACCGATCGAGTTTCGCGGTCGCGAGCTACAACTCGAAGCACGCGCATATCAAGGAAAAAAGCCCCACGATCAGGCGATGGCTCTGATCAACAGGGCAACAAATGGGCATAGCTCAATGACGCCCGTTGTCCGTGTCCACTCTGGCTGCGTCACTGGGGACATTTTCCATTCGCTGCGGTGCGATTGCTATAAGCAGCTTCAAGCCGCCCTTGAGGTAATCGTAGACACACCCAACGGGATGTTGATCTATTTACCTTCGCACGAAGGCCGTGGAATTGGCCTCGTAAACAAAATCCGGGCTTACGCGCTGCAGGACAAAGGGTTTGATACGGTCGACGCGAACGTCGAAATCGGTGCCCCGATCGATGCACGCGATTATACTCTCGCGGCGGACATCTTGTTCGACCTCGGGTTCCCAGAAATCAAGCTCATCACGAACAATCCGGCCAAGATCGAAGCACTACGAACTCACGGGATTTCCGTAGTTGAACAGGTGCCTGTGGTCACAAAGCCGTGCGCTCATAACAAGCGTTATCTGGAAACGAAACGCTCGCGAATGGCTCACAAGCTTTAAAAAGATTCGGGTGACGCGAATTCAAAGGGGCCGCTTGATCAACGATCAGCGGCCTCTTTTTCGTTTGGCCCCTCGTCGGGCTCGGGGACGGAGAAACCGCCTTCGCGGACCATCCGGGAAAATAGTCCGCCGTTTTCGGTCAATTCAAAAAAGGTACCGCGTTCGACGATGCGTCCTTTTTCCAGAACGAGGATCTCATCGGCATCGGTTACCGTCGATAACCGGTGGGCAATGACAAAGGTTGTTCGGCCGGCGCGTAGCTCGTCGAGCGCCCGTTTGATTCGTGCCTCGGTTTCGGCATCGAGCGCGCTTGTCGCTTCATCGAGAATTAGAATCGGTGCGTCTTTCAGGATCGCCCGGGCGATGGCCAAGCGTTGGCGTTCTCCGCCTGAAAGGGAAGCTCCGCGTTCGCCGATCACGAAGTCGTAGCCGCCAGGCTTTTCCATGATGAATTCATGCGCCTCGGCAAGCTTGGCGGCCCGTGCAACCTCTTCGCGCGAGGCCTGTGGGCGTCCAACGCGGATGTTTTCGGCAATGGTCCGGTTGAACAGTCCCGCGTCCTGAAAGACGACTGCGATGGCTTGGCGCAGCGAGGTGAGGGTTACTTCCGCAATATTCTGCCGGTCGACCGTGATCGTGCCGTGATCGGGAGTCCGTAAGCGTTGCAGAAGCGCAAGTGTTGTCGTTTTACCCGAACCGGTCGGCCCGACGATCGCGACGGTCTGGCCGGCTTGAGCCGTAAAGGACAGACCGAAGACACCCTGATCGCTGCCCGCAAAGCGGAACGAAACGTCGTCGTAGGTCACCTCTGCGTTGGCGCGTGCCAGCGGCTTGGCATGCGGTGCATCAGTAATCGCGGCCCGCTCGTCGACGAGTGCAAAGTAATTATCGAGTGCAGGTGCGGCCTGTTGCACGCGGACGACGAACGCGGAAAGCTGATCAAGCTTGCCGATGAGGAGATTAGCCAGCGCTACGAACGAGACAATCTCACCGATCGAAACTTCACCTTGAGCGGCCAGCAATGATCCGACAGCAAAGATCGCGACCATGGCAACGGTTGCCGCCGCCCTTTGCAACACTGTAAGGACGCCCCACCAGGTCAACACGGGATACTGAGCGGATAGCAGTTCACCGGTCATGCCGCGCAGAGCTTCGGCTTCCGCGGCGAGGCGCGTATAGCTCTGCACCACAGTGACGTTGCCGATGACGTCTCCAACCCGGCCACTGACACCGTAACGATACTCCTCAACCTTCATCTGACCGGAGTGCGTCTTTGAAACGACAAACAGGTTGAGAGCTGTGTAGCAGACGGCGAGCAGCGCCAAGATCGACGCCATGCGCCAGTCAAGCCAGATCGCGACGGGCACCAGCAAGATAATTGTGACGATTGCCGTCACTTGCTCGCGCAGCGCGCTCAACCAAAGCCAGAACAGTTCGTCGGTGCCACGGAGGACGGCTGCCACGACAGCGCCAGAGCCGCGGCTAGCATGATAGCTAAGCGGTAGCGTGATGGCCTGCTCGAAAGCATCAGACAGAGCCGCCAGCCTGCGTCGGTGCGCCAGCCGGTCGGCGAACACCGCCACCACGACACTGGCCAAAATGCCGAATAGTCCGAGCAAGGCCCAGGCCAGTATCAACGGCGCCGACGGCTCACCGCGGGCGACCGAATCAACAACCCGGCCAAAAAGTACCGGCTCGGCGAGCTGAACACCGGCAATCGCGACACTGGCCAAGGCGAGCGCGAAGGATAGGTGCCATTCGCTCGCCAGCATCCTCAGGGCACGAAAGTAGGTTTTTGCGAGTTGTAGCGGGCGGTGTAGGTTCGCGCTCAACGGAAATGGACCTGCTGCAGCAATTTGGCGCTGGGGTTAACGGCGCCGGTGTTCGATACGGCCAACCCCTTATCACTGCTCTTGCTTTCTGACACGAAGATGTTTGATCCCTCTGGAAAGGTATTGGTTGTGAAGGCAAACCACAGAGGGGGTACTTGATCGCGTCCGCGCCCCCTGCAATAGGGTTGCCATGCGAACTGGTCGGAATCGAGAACGACCGTCTGTCTGAACATTTCGGGAGCCAACCTCATGATGCCCAAACCGCGCGCCGATCTGAAGCCGAACACGGCCGACTTTGAGCGTTTGGCGCTCGTTAAGCCAACAGGCTTTCGCGAATACGACGCGCGCTGGCTATTCCCCGACGAAATCAATCTGATGGGTCTTAACGCGGTCGGCATGGGTTTGGCGAAGCTGTTTGAGAACCGGGGCGTAAAGAAGCGCATCGTGGTCGGCCACGATTACCGTTCTTATTCGGCTGAGGTGAAGCAAGCACTGATGATGGGTTTGCTGGCCGGCGGTTGTGAAGTTCACGATATTGGATTGGCGCTGTCGCCGATGGCCTATTACGCGCAGTTCGCGCTGGACGTCGAAGGGGTTGCGATGGTCACCGCCAGCCACAACGACAATGGCTGGACCGGCATCAAGATGGGCCTGTCGCGGCCATTGACTTTCGGCCCTGATGAAATGAGCGAGCTGAAACAGATCGTGCTCGAGGGACAATACGAAGCGTCCGGCGGCGGCCGCTACATCTTCGTGCCAGACATGGCCGAGCGCTACATGGCCATGCTCATCGACCGGCCGAAACTCAAGCGCCGGCTCAAGGTCATCGCCGCCTGTGGCAACGGCACCGCTGGCGCCTTTGCGCCGCAGGTGCTGGAAGCGGTTGGCTGTGAAGTGATCCCACTCGACGCCGAGCTCGATTATTCCTTCCCGCGCTACAATCCAAACCCAGAAGACCTGAAGATGCTGCATGCCATCGCCGATGCGGTGAAGGCGAATGGCGCCGATGTCGGCCTCGGTTTCGATGGCGACGGCGACCGCTGCGGTGTCGTCGACAACACTGGCGATGAGATCTTCGCCGACAAGGTCGGCGTCATGTTGGCCCGTGATATCTCAGCCCTGCACAGGAACGCGAAGTTCGTTGTCGATGTGAAATCGACGGGACTATTTGCGACCGACCCGGTGCTTATCGAGAACGGCGCATCAACCACCTATTGGAAGACTGGCCACTCCTACATCAAGCGGTTTTCACATGAGACGGGCGCGTTGGTCGGCTTTGAGAAGTCGGGTCACTTCTTCTTCAACCCGCCGCTCGGGCGCGGCTATGACGACGGTCTCGTTGCGGCGCTGGCCATCTGCGACATGCTCGATCGCAATCCCGATAAGTCGATGGCCGATCTCAAGGAGGCGTTGCCCAAGACTTGGCAATCGCCAACGATGTCGCCGAAGTGTGGGGACGAGGTGAAGTACGGCGTCGTCGATCGAATCATTGAGAACTACAAGAAACGGGTTGGAGAGGGAGAGCGGATCGCCGGGCAGGCCGTTCGCGAGCTCATCACGGTCAACGGCATTCGCGTGGTTCTTGAGGATGGCACGTGGGGTCTGGTGCGGGCCTCATCAAACAAGCCTGAGCTTGTTATCGTGGTCGAAAGTCCGACCTCGGAAGAGAATATGCGCGCCATCTTCGCCGACATCGACCGCCTCATATCCGAGCAACCGGAGGTGGGGGCCTACAATCAGAAGATTTAAGGGGGGCGTACGGTCGGGAGTTGGTGGCTGGTCCGCTCACACTTCGGAGTCCGAAGCAAACGTGAGTGGACATCCCCTCAAGCGTGCGCCCCTGACGTTGCAGTGCTCCTGGGGGCAGGCAGCAAAGCGGCCCTCAATACAGTGCCGAGTACAAAGGGCGGTGTTTCTTCTCTGTAGAAACGGGTTGCGAGGACGGACATCCTTAACGCGCCTAACAACCGGTAGCGCAAGCCCGGCGCTTCGGGCACGTCGGGACTGGTGCGGGCCTCGTCAAACAAGCTGGAGCCTGTTATTGTGGCCGAAAGTCCGACGTCGGAATAAACCATGCGCGCCATCTTCGCTGACATCGACGGCCTCATATCCCAGCAATGAATGCAGGGATGATAGAAAGCGGCACGCATCGGTTTCAACACACCCCTTTGACGCAGCGCAACAATTGTTCCCTAATACCTGACCGACTGCCCATCTGCCCACCGCCGAAGGAAGAGGGATGCCGACGGAACTCATCGCCATGGGGCGGCTCGTTATCGGGACGCTGCGCGATCTGGCGCCGATCGTGCTGGTCGTCGCATTTTTCGAAGTCGTCGTGCTGCAACAGCAGGTCGACAATCTCGGCACCATCGCGATCGGGCTTATGTTCGTCATGCTCGGCCTGGCGATCTTCATCCGTGGCTTGGAGATGGCGCTGTTCCCGCTCGGCGAAACGCTGGCTGCGGCTTTTGCCAAGAAGGGCTCACTGATCTGGCTGATGCTGTTTTCTTTCGGACTTGGTTTCGGCACCACGGTGGCTGAACCGGCGTTGATCGCGGTCGCGGATGAAGCTGCCGAAGTGATGGCCAAGGGCGGAGCGATCGACAACGACGAGGTAACCCGCGACGGTTACTCGACGGCGTTGCGCTACACGGTCGCCGTCTCGGTTGGGGTGTCGTTGATGATCGGGGTCACGCGTATCCTGCTCGGTTGGCCAATCCAATATCTCATCATCGCAGGCTATCTCGGTGTGGTGGTACTGACGGCATTCGCACCAGCCAATATCATTGGCATCGCCTACGACTCCGGCGGCGTGACGACGTCAACCATCACGGTACCATTGGTGACCGCGTTGGGGGTCGGTTTGGCCAGCGTCATCAAAGGCCGCAATCCGATGATCGACGGTTTCGGACTGATCGCCTTTGCCAGCCTACTTCCGATCCTGTTCGTCTTGATGTTCGGCATTGTGGTGGGGGCATGATGAACACCGTTGCGCAACTTGCTGACATGTTCTTGCAGACGCTCATCGATGTGGCACCGATCGCGTTCATCATGATCGGCTTCCAAGTCGGCGTGTTGCGCCAGAACATCCCGCACCTGAAGCAAGTCCTGATCGGCTCGTTCTACGTCGTGTTGGGATTGACGCTGTTTTTGGTCGGGCTGGAAAAGGCGCTGTTTCCAATCGGTGAGACTATCGCCAAGCAGTTGACCGATCCGGCTTTTGTCGGTGGCGGACGTGCGGCCGATACGCTGGACTGGACCGACTACTACTGGACCTATCTGTTCGCCTTCGCCATAGGCTTCGCGACGACAATTGCCGAACCATCGCTGATTGCGGTGGCGTTGAAGGCGCAGGAAGTTTCCGGCGGGGCGGTCGGCGCCTGGGGTTTACGGCTTGCAGTCGCATTCGGTGTGGCGCTCAGTCTGGCGGTGGGCACGTTCCGTATCGTCACCGGTACACCGCTCTACCTTTATATGATCGCCGGATACATCGTTGTCGTCATCCAGACGCTGTATACGCCGCGGGTGATCGTGCCACTGGCCTACGATTTGGGCGGCGTCACAACATCGACGGTTACCGTGCCGCTTGTCGCCGCACTGGGACTCGGGCTTGCCTCGACGGTGCCGGGACGCAGTGCGCTGCTGGATGGCTTCGGGCTGATCGCGCTTGCCAGCCTGTTCCCGATGATCACGGTGATGGGCTACGCGCAGATCGGCGAATGGCGGACACGCCGCAAATCGGCGGCGGCCAAGCAAACCACGCTTGACACAGATAGCGATAGTGCAACTGGAACAACTGCAGAAGGTCAATCGTCATGAGGTTCAAACTCATCGTCGCCATGGTCGAGGACGACAAGACCGATCTCGCCATCGAGACCGCGCGCGAAAAAGGCGCGACGGGGTGCACCGTCATCACCAACGCTCGGGGCGAGGGCCTAAAGCCACAAAAGACATTCCTTGGGCTGAGCGTGTCTGGACAACGTGACGTTGTTCTGATGTTGGTGGAAGAGCATATGAGCCGCCAAATCCTGGAGGCGATTAGCAAGGCTTGCCAGTTCGAGGAGCAGCCTGGAACCGGTGTCGCCTTTCAGATCGATATTGAGGATGCCATCGGGCTGCGCAGTCAGATCAAGAAGATTGAACAAGAAATCGACGAGGAGGACTTGTGATGAGCGGCACTGTCATCAAGGTGGCCGATGTTATGACGACGGAGCTGCGCAAGATCAACGGGCTTGCCAGCGTGCGCGAGGCGCTGGACCGGATGCAGGCCAGCGGAACCAACTCCCTTGTCATCGAGCGGCGCCATGAGGGCGATGAATATGGTTTCGTCACGGTCTACGATGTGGCCGAACGCGTGATTGGCGCAAACCGCTCCGTCGAGCGCACGAGTGTCTATGAAATCATGACCAAGCCGGCACTGACCCTGAGTGCGGAAATGAACATCAAGTATGCGATCCGGTTGTTGGCGCGGCTCGGCGTGCGGAGAGCGCTGGTCACCCGAGGGGGAGATGTCGTCGGCTTTGTCAGCCAGCGCGATATGGTGATGAGATACGTCGACGACGGCGAGGAAAGATAGTGAGGCAGAGCGGATGAGTTGCACTGCAGTACGAGCAGGAATTCGTCGGTCCAGCACTGCAAGAATGGGGACAGCAATGACACTGAAAAAGAAGGCTCGCGCCGTTGGCATCAACCACATCGCGCTGGAAGTCGGGGATATCGATACAGCGTTGGAATTCTACGGCAGCTTTCTTGACTTTGAACTTCGCGGCAAGCACGACACCATGGCATTTATCGATCTTGGTGACCAATTCATCGCCCTGTCGCAAGTCTCTCAACAACCTCGCGACGACGAACGGCATTTTGGCTTGGTGGTCGACGACAAGGCTGCCGTACGCCACATACTCGAGGAGATGGGCGTTGGGATCGTATCCGACAGGTTTCTGGATTTCTATGATCCCTGGGGCAACCGGATCGAGATTGTCGGATACGAAGGCATCCAATTCACCAAGGCGGACAACGTGCTGCACGGCATGGGGCTTGATGGTCTAAGCAAGACCAGCAAGGCAATCCAAGAACTTGCAGATAAGGGCATGGCGCCAGACAAGACAAGTGATTGAGGCAACATGCACGGCGCCGTGCGGATTGTCACCGACGCCTGCAACGGGCGAGCAGTCTCGGTTACGGCCTTCGTGTATCGGGAAACCTAAATGACAATGTGTCGATCAGTCTGGACTGGCATTCCGTCAGCGGGCTAGTATTCGCCGAAATAGTCCTTGAGCACGTAGCAATTGGAAACAACGAGCTGTGAGCAATTACGCAATCACAGAATGGACAGGGAGTTGTGTGAATTGATTAGTCTCATCAAGTTTGTGCTGGCCGGAGCCGTAGCCCTAGCCGTTTGCACGTCGGCCTTTGCTGCCGACCCGCTCGTAGATGCCGACTGGGTCAGATCGAACATCGATAAACCGGGCATCGTGTTTTTGGATGTACGAGGCAAGCTTGCCGGAAAATCCAAGTCTGACTATCTCAATGCCCACATCCCCGGCGCCGTTTACACGGATTATCTGAAAGACGGTTGGCGCGCAAAGGACGCCGGCGGAACGGCCGGGCAGTTGGCACCGGTCGAAAATTTGGAGAAACTGATCGGTGGGCTTGGCATCGACAACAATACACATGTCGTGATCGTACCAAATGGCGGGAAGGCGCTTGATGTCGGGACTGGCACACGCATCTACTGGACTTTCAAGGTGCTCGGTCACGATAACGTCTCGCTGCTCGATGGTGGCATGTCCGCCTACACCACAGCCGTCGATGAAAAGACGAAAAAGCCGCTCAATCCGATTGAGAAAGGTGAGGTGAAGCCGGCTGCAAAAACATTCAAGGCGCAACTGCGCAAGGATATGCTGGTCACCAAGGCCGATGTCGTGGCGGCCCAAAAGAGCGGTACAGCTCTCGTCGACAACCGACCCAACAATCAGTTCATCGGCATCAACAAACACAAACTAGCGAAGCGGCACGGAACCATCCCCGGATCGGTCAACTTGCCAGAAAACTGGCTAACGAAAAACGGCGGCGGAACGTTCCGCTCAACGCCAGCTTTGGAGAAGCTCTACAGCGCCGCCAAGATTGGCACGAGCGGCAAACAGATCAATTTCTGCAACACCGGTCACTGGGCCTCGCTCGGCTGGTTCGTCTCGCATGAATTGATGGGCAACAAGGACGTCAAGGTGTACGACGGCTCGATGCTCGAATGGTCCGCCGACGAGAACCTGGAGATGGATCAGAAGGTGAAGTTGAACTAGCCGCGGAAACTCCTGACCGGCGTCGTATCGAACGGCGACCGCAGATACGAAAAAGAAGGCAGGCTCCGATACTATCGGGCCTGCCTTTTGCTATTGGTATGTACGCTTGAGGCTTGAGGTGGCTTCACTTACCCGCTCACTTCGACACTATTCTTCGATAAGGCCGACCTGCTTCTTCCATGCGAGCCAGTCGTCACGCATGGCGAGGGTTTCAGGGCGGAGATTTTCGATTCCGGTGTAGGGCATATCGACGGCTGCCGGCCTATCAGGATACTTCTTCTTCCATGTCATGTGGCGTTGGATTATGCGCTCATAGGGTGAGGCTGCCCATGCTCCGACGGGAGTTGAAACCGGGTATTCCTCGCGCGGATCGCGGAACAGGTCGTAGAAATTGGCAACGACAAAGTTCTCTCCTGGGCCTGGTATGTGCAGCTTGTATTGTTCCTTCACCAAGGCCGCCATCTTGTTTGACTGATAGATAAATACATGATCCCGCCGGCCTTTGGTCTCACCGAGCAGCATCATGGACGTCTGGTCGACACCATCGATGACGCGGTCGTTCGGAATGTGCTTGGTGCCGCCTGCAATGCGCGCCAGCGAAGTGTAGAGGTCGGCAACGTGAATCATGTCCCCGACGTAGCCGTCAGCATTAATAGCGGCCGGCCAGCGAATGAAGGCATCGACGCGAACACCACCTTCGGTGGCATCAGCCTTGCCGCCGCGATAGACCATTGGTGAGTAACCCGAATAGGGTGCGTATTTTGTAAAGTTGCCGTTGTCACCCATTATAATGACAACCGTGTTTTTAGCCTTGCCGGTCTCTTCCAGCTTCTTCAGGATGTCTCCAACCCAGCCATCGAGCTGTTGCATGCTCTCTGTCTGGAAGCCGCCGTTAGGCGATGTGAACTGTTTGACTTCGGAACGAGTGAAGGTCAGCGGCAAAAGCGGCCAGTACTGCAGAAAGAACGGTTCGTCTTTTGCGGCAAGGCTATCAAGTTGCTCCATGGCTTGGCGCTGATAGCGCTTGTTCATTTCTATGTACTTTTGCTGCGTCCATTCCTCACCGGGTTCGAG
Source organism: uncultured Alphaproteobacteria bacterium (assembly GCA_963753045.1). Lineage (GTDB taxonomy): Bacteria > Pseudomonadota > Alphaproteobacteria > Rhizobiales > Hyphomicrobiaceae > Filomicrobium. The sequence goes on along the minus strand of CAVWAT010000006.1, from coordinate 481,304 downwards.
GTCGACCTCACGGGCCTTACCACCGGCTTTGGCCTCGAGCCCGGTGACCATATGGCCTGGGATGGGACGGAAGCTGCGGTCCAGCGTGTAGGTGTCGCGAAACTGGCTGTAGTTGGCGCCGATTGTCTGGCCGGTTTCGTGCGCCTGGCGTGAGAAGAGACCGAGCTGTCCTTGCTGGTGCACAGGAAAGGCGGCGTAATCGAAACCCTGATTATGCGGGAAGCTCTGTTCAATATCGCCGATATGCCATTTGCCGACATGGGAGGTGTTGTAACCTTCGGCCTTGAGCACCTCAGCAAGTGTCACCTCATCGGCGGCCATGCCAAATCCATCCATGGCGACGGATGTGTGCGCCATGCCCAACCGCCAGGGTTGTCGGCCGGTCATGAAGGCGACGCGGGTCGGTGTGCAGGAGGGCTCGGTGTACATGCGCATGAAGCGCAGGCCCTCATCGGCGAACTTGTTGATGTTCGGAGTTTTATAGCCGCGCACGTAGTTCAGATAAGGCTCGCCGATCTCGCCAAAACCAATATCGTCGATGAGAATGTAAAGTATGTTAGGTGGCTCGCCACCGTTCGCCTTACGGATCTCGGCGAGCTTTTCATCAACTGCTTTGTCGTCCGCTGCCCACTTGTCCTTGTTCTGGCGTTCCAGGACATAGTATTCGGCATCGTGAACGAGATCGGCCGCATAGCTGGGCGAAGCGGCCAGAGCTGCGACGATCAACGTGGTCAGAACCCTCATCATATACATTCTCCTGAATTGGCTCATAGTACAAAGTACAAAAAAGCTTTGAGGGGCCGGCTTCATTGCCAGCGCGAAGTGGCGATGGCTCGCCGTAATTGGCCCGATCGATGCCAACGTGGCAAATTTCAGAATTATTTCGAGCGCTGGCTCGCTTACGCGTGTCATGGCACGCTAGTTCAATGACCACAAGGTTCGCTTTCCACCCACGATCGATAGTTAGCAGTTCGCATCTTGGCGCAGATTTCCCGATGTATCACTATCTCCCGATGTCCAGGTTTTTCGGCACCTTCTCAAGTGATAAAAATTACTGAAAGGGTACGAACATTGCCGGTTAGGCGACATCAAAATTTCGCCAATCGGAATCAGCTTCGTCGCGCAGACAGGGAATTCGTGCCGGACACCTGATCGGGTTTTTTTGCGAATGTTTCGGACGGGGCGGCTCCGGCGGTGCGTCGTGGCGACGGCCCCGCCCCACGATGATGTTTTTCTAGAGCGGCCTCACCAGAAGCGGCATACCGCCGGCAGGACGTAGTGTGATACGCGAAATCGGCTCCGGTTTGTGCTTGCCGTCCCAGTCAAATTCGGCGGCGCGGATAAAACTTGCCAGCAGCGTGACTGCTTCGATCATCGCGAAAGCCTGGCCGATGCAAATGCGGGGACCGGCGCCAAAGGGCATGTACTGGGTTCGTGGAATCCTCTTCTCGTTTTCGGGCAGAAAGCGGTCCGGATCGAAGCGGTCGGGATCTTGCCAGTATTTGCGGTGACGGTGGATGGCATACACCGGAAAAACCAGGTTGGAGCCAACGGGCAGGTTTTCGTCACCGGCGCGGATAAACTCGGTGTTGACGCGGGCCACCACCGGCGCTGGCGGATAGAGCCGCATGGATTCCTTCAAAATCCGCGTTGTGATCTGCAGCTGGTCTATGTGCTCGGCGCCGATCCGATTACCGCCCGCGACACGCGCGACTTCCTCACGAACGGCCCGCTGCCATTCGGGCGCGCGGGCCAACAGATAGAGCGTCCAGGTGAGCGCTTTTGCGGTCGTCTCGTGGCCGGCCAGGAGCAGTGTCGAGACGTTGTTGATAAGCCCTTTCTCGTGCATGGGCTCATCGGTCTCCGGATCACGCGCGGCGAGTAGACGGCCGAGGAGATCATCGTCGGCTCCGCCGATGGCACGGCGCTCGGCGATCAGGTCGGCCATGATGCTCCGAAGGGTGCGCGCGGATCGGATCATGCGCCAGGTGCCGGGGTGCGGCACCCAGTTTGGCATGCGTATAATGGCGTATGCGGCTTCCCAAGAGGCCTTGGAAAGGTAGGCCTCCGTGGCGGCCATGATACGGGTGGCAACGCCGGCGTCGCTGTTGCCAAGCATGCTGCGCATGATGACCGCCAGCGTTGCTTGCGTCATATCCTCTTCAACGTTGCGCAGGCCTGGTCCGGAGGCTTGCCAAACGGCGATATGCTGCTCGGCGGCCTGAGACATTCTCGGTACGTAGGCAATGATTTCCTGGTGCCGAAAGAGTGGGGCGAGGACGCGTCGTTGCCAACGCCATCTAGCGCCGTCCGCTGTGAGGACGCTATCGCCGACGCTTCTATCGAAGACCTGCTTTTCGACCCGGGATTTATTGAGCGCGCCGGCGCGGCGGATCAGGATCTCTTCAATGAGTTCCGGCCCGGTGATCCAGGCATAGGCGACATTCAGTGTTTTCGCGCGCAGAACGAAGATGTCCTGCTCATAGGCGCCACGCGGCACGGACCGCAAAGGATTCTTTGGGAACTGGCGCAGGAACTTGAGCAACGGAAGAGGCGCTTCCGGCGGCGTTATTGCCGGCGGATAGAGCGGCGTTCCGGCTTGCGTTGAGGCTGCCGCGGGGCCGTCGTTCGGACCTGGGTTATTGGTAAGCATCGCGGCTTTCTACGCAACATTGAGGTTGACCGCAGTATTCGGGCGTCAATCCAGCAGTGGAGTGACACTGGGAACTGACGCCGGCCCTAAAAAAACTCAGCGGGCCGTCGTCAACGCCGCAGCATCTATTTTTCCTACTCCACGCCGAGCTTCTTTTTCAGTATCTCGTTGACGGCCTGTGGGTTCGCTTTGCCGCCGGACGCCTTCATCACCTGACCAACGAACCAACCAATCATCGCGGGCTTGGCCTTGACCGCCTCAACCTTCTCGGGATTGGCGGCAATCACCTCGTCGACGGCCTTTTCAATAGCACCGGTATCGGTGACCTGCTTCATACCACGACTATCGACGATCTCGGCCGGGTCACCGCCCTCCGTCCAGACAATCTCGAACAGGTCCTTGGCGATCTTACCTGAGATCTCGCCGGCGCCGATCAGGTTGACGATACCGGCAATCTGCCTGGCTAAAACCGGCGACTGCCCAATATCCTGACCTTCCTTGTTGAGGCGGCCGAACAGCTCGTTGATGACCCAGTTGGCCGCCGACTTGCCGTCACGCTTGGCGTTTTTGACGCCGTGGATGACCTCCTCGAAATAGTCGGCAGAAGCTCTTTCGGCGACGAGCACACCGGCGTCGTAAGCGGATAGGCCATATTCGTCCATGAAGCGGTGCTTCTTTTCGTCGGGAAGCTCGGGCAGCCCCTTGGCCAATTCGTCGACGTAGGCTTGGTCGAATTCGAGCGGCAGCAGATCCGGGTCGGGGAAATAGCGGTAGTCGTGAGCTTCCTCCTTTGAGCGCATCGATCGCGTCTTGCCGGTCTTTGGATCGAACAGGCGGGTCTCTTGGTTGATTGAGCCACCGTCCTCGATGATATCGATCTGGCGCCTGGCTTCAGAGTCCACGGCCTGGCCGATGAAACGGATCGAGTTCACGTTCTTGATCTCACAGCGGGTGCCCAGCTCGGTGCCTGGTTTGCGCACCGAGACATTGACGTCGGCGCGCATGCTGCCCTTGTCCATGTCGCCGTCGCAGGTCCCCAGATACCGCAGGATCGTGCGTAGCTTGCCGACGTAGGACTGCGCCTCCTTGGCGGAACGCAGGTCGGGCCTGGAGACAATCTCCATCAGAGCGACGCCGGAACGGTTCAAGTCCACATAGGAATAATCCGGATGCCGGTCGTGGATGGACTTGCCGGCGTCTTGCTCCAGGTGCAAGCGCTCGATGCCGATAGTCTTGGTGTCACCGTCGACCTCAATCTCAACCTCGCCCTCGCCGACGATCGGGTGCTTGTATTGGGAGATCTGATAGCCCTGCGGCAGGTCGGGGTAGAAGTAATTCTTGCGGTCGAAGACCGAGCGGAGATTGATTTCGGCTTGCAGGCCGAGACCGGTCCTCACGGCCTGGGCAACGCACTCCGCGTTGATTACGGGCAGCATGCCGGGCATGGCTGCATCAACGAGAGAGACGTGGGAGTTGGGCGCACCACCAAACTCGGTCGAGGCTCCGGAGAACAGCTTGGCATTGGAATTGACCTGGGCGTGAACCTCTAGGCCGATGATCACCTCCCAATCGCCGGTCGCACCGGGGATGAGGTTCTCATTCCTATCAGCTGTCTCTGTTTTATCCTGCATCAGTGAATTCCTTGCCCGTGGTGGACTGAGTGGTTATCGCAGGTCGCGGGCGGCGGCAATGGCGCACGGCACACTGCGTCCCGCGCCGCCTTTAGCGCCGTAAAAATAGGCTTCGCCAACCTGTCGCGGCGTTAGTCCTGTTTGGCCGTTTGCGGGGCGGATTGCTGCGGTGTCCAAGTACGCAGCGGCAGGCCCCGTTTGATCCAGCCAGTGCCACGCGGTCCGCCGACGACTCCCTCCTCGACGTTGATGACGTTGGGAAAGCCAGCTTTCAACAGTGGACCGGCAAGGGCGGTCGAACGCGACCCCGTGCGGCAGATGACGGCCACTGGCATCTTGCTGTTACCTCCCGCCGCGTTCAGGAGCGCCGATAAGAAGAGCTGCCCATTCTGGTGCATGGTTATGGCATGTGCCGTTGCAGGAACGCCAGTTTGCTTCCATTCCTCTGGCGTCCGGATGTCCACCAGAAGAATTTCACCCTTCAGCGCCTTTTCGTGAGCTGTCGCCGCTTCCATTTTGGTGACTTGCTGCGCGCCAAGCGGACCTGCCGCCAATAACATTCCGCACAGCATCGCAACCGGCCACAACCAGCTCCTTGAGACCGGAGGGCCAGAAATTCCGGGATACCAGGTGCGCATGTCGACAAACTCCTTGTTGTCCAACGCGCCTAGTTCACAGATGGGCTGTTCTTGGGCCAAAAGCGATAGCCAAGCCACGCCCATAGCAAGCCAATCAGGAACTGAGCGACAAAGACCCCAGTCGGTGCGCCGAAGCCTTTGACAGCAATGATCTGCACATAGGCCAAAGCATAGAGCAGCAGGAAGCCGGCGCAGGAGGCCGCGAAGGCGGCGACGATGATCTTCTGCCACTGGTCGGCCTCGCGTCCCATCGAGAACGCGACTGCTATCACCAGTGGATTTAGCAGAGCGACGATGAGGATTGCGTACGGGTCAAACGGCTGTAGCACGATCATGCAGGCACGCCTCTGGGTCTTATTTATCGGAGGTCTTCTTGTTGCCGTCAGTAGACGACGACCGAGTTAGTTGTGCTTCTTCGTACTGTATGAACCAACCGATCATCTGGCGCCACAGTGCTTCTGCGAGATCCGGCGGCAGGCCGCGCTCATCGGCGCGATCCCTGACCCTGTCGATCACCTGCTGGATGCGCCATGGCACAACGGCACCCTCTGGCCCGTGCCGCTTAATCTGCCATGCCCTATCGACGTATCCGAAGCGTTGTGCCACGAGATCTACGAGTTGCTTGTCGATCTCATCGATCGCCTCGCGGACGTGGGCCATTTCCGTACAGTGTTCAGGCTGGCGTGGGCTCATGATTGGCGTCTGCTCCTAATTAATCCTCAAGGGATTAACGCGAGGCTCAAGAGAATGCAATTTCGCCGGATTTCCAAGACCATCGGTCGGCAACTGTAGCCGTCCTGGACCGTAGTTGAAACTGTACTTCCGCCTGGCCGGCCACCAGGCTCAACCTTGTCGATTAGACCGGGCTGATCAGAGCCTGCGGATCGCATTGCTTCTCGATCCGAAGCCGTGGGGCCAGCATCTCAGTCAAACGGTTGTCGCCGTCTCTCAAGAAGATCATCAACCCCGGCGGCTCGCGACAATGCAGGCAACGGATCAATTGCCCCCTAAACCCACCAACGCTTCGGGACGGGAAACCGGCCGGCTGCATCTTCGATCGCCTGGCCGGCGCGCAGAAGGGTGGCCTCGTCAAAGGGCTTGCCGATCAGCTGCAGACCGAGCGGCGTGCCCTCAGAAGAAAGCCCGGCAGGTACGGAGATACCCGGAAGTCCCGCCATGTTGACGGTGACCGTGAAGATGTCCTCCAGGTACATTTGAAGCGGGTCGCCGGACTTTTCACCTATTGCAAAGGCGGGGGACGGAGTCGTTGGCGTCAATACGACATCGACGGTTTCCCAGGCGGCGTCAAAATCGCCCTTGATCAGCGTCCGTACCTTTTGTGCCTTCAGGTAGTAGGCATCATAATAGCCAGCCGAGAGCACGTAGGTGCCGATTAGGACGCGGCGTTTGACTTCGTCGCCGAACCCGGCTGAGCGGGTTTCCTCATAGGTATCGATAAGGTTTTTCCCGGGAACGCGCAGGCCATAGCGAACACCATCGTAACGCGCGAGGTTTGAGGAAGCCTCGGCAGGAGCGATGATGTAGTAAGCTGGCAATGCGTACTTGGTGTGCGGCAGCGAGATGTCGTGGATCGAAGCACCGGCATCCTTGAGCCACGCGATCCCCTGTTCCCACAGCTTGGCGGCTTCCTCCGACATTCCTTCGATGCGGTATTCCTTCGGGACACCGACGCGCAGACCTTTCACGCCCGCGCCGAGACCGGCTTCATAATCGGGCACGCCGGCGTCGACGCAGGTGGAGTCTTTGGGATCGTGGCCGGCCATGACCTTCAACATCAACGCGCCGTCGCGCACCGTCTTGGTGATTGGACCGGCCTGGTCCAGCGAGGACGCGAAGGCTACGATGCCAAAACGTGAGCAGCGCCCGTAGGTCGGCTTAACGCCAACTGTTCCGGTCAGAGCGGCAGGCTGGCGGATCGAGCCCCCGGTGTCGGTCGCGGTGGCGGCCAGACACAAATCGGCGGCAACGGCTGCCGCGGAGCCGCCGGAGGAACCGCCTGGAACCAGCTTGTCGTCCGAGCCGGTGCGGCGCCAGGGATTGACCGCTGGACCGAAAGCGCTCGATTCGTTTGAGGAGCCCATCGCGAACTCATCGTTGTTGAGTTTGCCCAGCATCACGGCACCTGCATTCCATAGGTTTTGCGTGACGCTCGATTCATAGGTCGGCTTGAAATCATCGAGGATCTTGGAACAGGCGGTGGTCCGCACACCCTTAGTGCAGAACAGATCCTTGATGCCGAGCGGAAGGCCTTCCAGAAGCCCCGCTTCGCCCTTGCCGATCCGCTGGTCAGAGGCTTTGGCCTGAGTCAAGGCCTGGTCCGGGGTCGGCAGAACATAGATGTTGAGGTTACTGTTGCCTGCTTCGATTGCATCAAGGTGCGCTTGCGCCAACTCGGTTGCCGAGAAGTCCTTTTTGGCAAGGCCATCGCGGGCTTCAGACAGTGTCAACGTCGTCAGATCAGTCACGGAATATCTTTCTGCGGTTTTTGGAGCGTAAAACCGTTGCGCCGGCTGCGGTGCGGGGTGCGGTTACTCGACGACCTTGGGTACGACGAAGAAGTCGTCCTCGCTCATCGGGGCGTTAGCAACGATCTCATCGGCTTTTTCGCCGTCCTTAACAACGTCTTCACGTTGTTTCAGGGAGATCGGCACGACGCGGGTCATGGGTTCGACTGTCGCGGTGTCGACCTCATCCAGCTGTTCGACCCAATCGAGGATGGCGGACAGCTCGCTCTCGAGCCCGGCGGCCTCCTCGTCGGTGATCTTAATGCGCGCTAGATGCGCGATGCGCCGGACGGTTGCCTCGTCGACGTGCATTGTTCCCCTCGCGGTGACTGTTCGCTGACTTCAAGGATTGGCTCAATAGCCGTGAAGGGCGTCGCGCGCAACCACGGCGTCCGCCGTTCGCTTACAAGTCAGTGACCGGCGCCGAACCAACCGCGCAAAAGGGCGGTGAAAATGTCCGAACAGTCGTCGGTCTAGGGGCGCACACGGGATGAGCTGTGTTGTCCATTAACAGTGCCTAAACATCAAGGACTTCGCCGACCTTAGGGACGACAACATCCTCGCCGCTCATCTCTTCGATGAAAGCATCAGGCGTTTGATCAATGATCGGGAAAGTGCCGTAATGGCAGGGGATGACCAGTTCAAAGTCGAAGAACCGTTTGCAGGCCATTGCCGCGGTCATGGCGCCCATGGTGAACCGGTCGCCGATTGGGACAAGGCCGATGTCGGGTTCGTAAATCTCGTCGATCAGTTCCATATCGGTAAAAATGTCAGTGTCGCCCATATGAAGAACCACAGGGCCGTCTTCTGGGGTTATGATGAAACCATTGGCTGACCCGAGCGGAAAACCGACGTCTTGCTCGACAAGTCCAGCCGAATGGTCGGCGCGGACCAGCGAGGCCTTGAAGTCACCAAGATCAACCGTGCCACCGGTATTCATCGGCTCGAATGCCGTCAAACCCTGTTTTGCAAGCCACATGCAGAGGTCAAAGTTGGTCACGACTTTCGCGCCGGTCGAGGTGGCAATTTCGACGGTATCGCCAATGTGATCGCCGTGCCCGTGGGTGACGAGGATGTAAGTCACCCCTGAAGTCACGGTCTCCTTGGCCACTGCGGAAGCCTCAAAGGTGGAGTTGCCCGACAAAAAAGGATCAACAAGGATCACACTTGAATCCAGCTCGAAGCGGAAGCAGGAATGCCCATACCATGCAATCTTCATAGCGGTCTCTCTCTTGGCAGCGTCGCGTCCAGGTCAACACGCGCAAATCGCGCGTGCAGCGGAGTATAAGGCCCTCGGCGCACACAACAACGGGTGAAAGTCAGACAATGGCAAACGGGAGCGAAGAGACGCACTGCGCAGGACAGATATTCGAAGACGCCGAGGAATTCCGCGCCCTGCTGCCAGATGGCCGCGCGCTTGTCGGAATCGACGCAGGAACCAAAACCTTCGGATTGGCATTATCCGATCTCAGCCGAACTATCGCCTCACCTCTAGAGACGATTCAGCGGAGCAAGTTTTCAAAAGACCTTCTACGCTTTGAAAAACTGATCCAAGAAAATGCCATTTGCGGACTTGTCCTAGGTCTACCGCGGAACCTCGATGGCAGCGAGGGACCACGCGTGCAATCGACCCGGGCGCTGGCACGCAACTTCGGGCGGGCGTTGGGGCTACCGATCCTGCTGTGGGACGAACGCCTGACGACAAGCCAAGCTGAGAGGATGCTGATCGAAGCGGACACCAGCCGCAAGCGCCGCGGCGAGGTCATTGATAAACTTGCCGCGACCCTCATTCTGCAGGGCGCACTCGACCGCTTGAAGTGTTAGACTTTTGGCGTCAGCATCCGCGCACTCAGACTTGGCGCGATCAGATCGCAGGCGATCTTCTTTAACGCCGACATACAATCGAGTTTAATTACGACAATCCGCAAGTTGCCCGGATGGCGTCGCATCCGTGCCAAACTAAGCAGCGATATTTGTTTTGTTTTCAAATTGTGTGTGAGAGCGGTCCAGGATGGAACGCGGGAAGTCCATACCCGAGACGATGAAGTGCCCGCCGGAAGACCGGCAGAGCCTGGCACCCAGACGGCCTCGGCCAAAAGCGGCCAGGCTGCCGGCTCCGCTCGAAGCACAGGTTGCCCGTTTCAATGCGCCGGTCCGGCGGGAATTGCGACGCTTGATCAGGACCTCGCCGCGGTTCGGCGATCTTGTCGAAGTCTTTCCAGGTGCCGCATTCGCCATCGCCAGCCGGCATGGCACGAGCTTGGCGCGGGAGAAGGCGCTGGCGCTTGTTGGCGAGGGCGCACCGTTGAAGTCAGTGGCTCGCCACTTGGAGCTGCCGACATGGCTCAGGAGGCTGCCGCCTGAAGCCTTTGAGCGGACACTGGATCATGTGCCGGGAGGCGAGATCTTTACGCGCCGGATCGCCAGCAGGTTGCCGAGCAACATTCGACATGCGCCGTTTTGGCTGGAGAGCGTGATGTTCGCTACCGAGGCCGCGCATGAGGATTTCGCGATATGGATCGCGGAACAACCGATCTATAGCGATCGCGGCGAACCGCATCGGATCTTAGCGGTGCTTGCCGCTTATGCTTGGTTTTCCAGTGCCCAGACCAAAGCAAATGAGTTCATCGTTGTTCCATGGCGGCCTGAGATCGCATTCGACACAGCCCTATGCGCGGCCAAGAGCTGGCTGAACCGGCTGCGGCTCGTCATGCAGCTGGAGGCCGGTTCACTGGCCGACACTTGGCTCGATGCCGGAGAGGTGCAGGGATACAAGTTCACGCCCCTCATCGACCGTGACTCGCTGCTGGTCGAAGCGCAGGCGATGCAGAACTGCGCGGATCAATACGCCGAACGATTGACACGTGAGAAATGCCGGTTGTTCTCGATTCAAAAGAATGGCGCGCATATCGCCACGCTGGAGATCGGTCCGCATGCGCGCGAGACTGGTGTTCTGACAATCACGCAACTCAAGGCGCGCCACAATATGCCGGCTTCGCTTGAGATCTGGCAGGCTGCCCACGCGTGGATGGCGCAGCAGAGTGGGCTCAAACGTCTGCCCCCGATAGTGGCGCCAGACCGTCCATTCAACGAAAAGACCTGGCGGGCGATGATGGCGCCTTATCGTAAGTGTAAGAACGGAGCGCCGTGGTTACCGGTACGGCTGTCGCAATCCACATTCGCAAGGCTCGACATGGACATGTGCGACCTAGCGCGACGTGCCGGCGTTACCTCCTGGCTATTCACGTGAGCCGGTCCGTTTGTATTCAAAAAGTGGGTTGGGTCCACGCGCTGTTAACGCAATAAGCCGTTTTCAGAGCGATAGTTCTCGCAATTGCTTTTGTTCCCGGCAGCATACGTTTCATTGGCTTTGGGGGAGCTAAAAACTAATCAGCAAAGTAGTCCATTAATATTATGATCACATCAAAAGACGTCCCATTTTCAATCCTTCACCTTTTGCGCCGAGCCGGTCAATGCGCTGACGAGCTTTTTGCCATCAATATTGGTGCCGACCTGACCCCACGTCAGTAAGAGGTGCTCAAGGCGGTCTCAGGCAACGAGTCACCAAGTCAGTCCTCCTTGGTCGAACAAATAGGGATCGACCGCTCCACACTCGCCGAAATCGTTCGGCGTTTAAGTCAGCGCGGATTGCTGTAACGAAGACGGACGCGGCACGACGCCCGCATGTATGCCGTCCGGCTCACCGTGGAAGGAAGAGCGGTGCTTACATCCGCTGGATTGGCCATTGAGAAGACCAGCAAACACTTGCTTGTCGGTGTATCCGGCGGCGACCGCGAAGCTCTGTTCAACTCCTTGCAGCGGATCATCGCGGCAGTGCGTCGTTAAGCGGCCGGTCCGCTATCTCGGTCAACGCCCGTTCCTGGTCGCCGCATCCCGATCAGCGATTGGGTGAGGCACGCTGCAAAATCGCTTGCGTGTCGGCCCAATCGACACCTTGTCCGTAGGTCTGGCGGTTCAGACTTCCCATTCGCGTTGCGATGAAAGCGTCGGCCACCGGGGCAGGTGCATGGCTCCTCAGGATGGTGCCGGCCGCCAGGACCGCAAGGCCTTCGACAAAGGCCCGGGCACGGCCGTCGAGAAGACGTGGTTCGTGCAAAATACTTTGGACGCGCGTGTAGGCCGCCTTGAGATGAGGGTCGTCGCCGACGGCATCGGCGAGATCATCCATGACAACGCTTGCGATATCGGGTTCGCGTTGCAAAACCCTCAGGACGTCGAGAGCCAGGACGTTGCCTGCGCCTTCCCAGATCGCATTGGCTGGAGCCTCCCGATAGATTCGGGCCATCGGCAGCTCTTCGACATAGGCGTTGCCACCCATGCACTCCATCGCCTCGAAAATGAATGGCGGCGCAATCTTCGTAGTCCAGTATTTGGTGACCGGCGTCATGAATCGCCACCAGGCGTAAGCGTGCTCATCTTGACGGCGGTCGAAGGAACGGGCGAGGCGAAAGACCAGTGCGACAGCGGCTTCAACATCGAGTGCCAGGTCGGCGAGCACCTGCACCATCAAGGACTGCTCGACCAGTTTGCGCCCGAATGCGTTGCGGTGTTCGGCATGATGGATCGCCAGGGCGAGTGCTTGGCGCATGAGTGCTGTCGAAGACACCGCACAATCAAGGCGTGTTTGCGTGACCATCTCGTTCATCGCCTTGACGCCGTTGCCCGGTTCACCGATCAACCACCCGTGGGCACCTTGAAGTTCCACCTCGGCGGTGGCGTTTGAACGATTGCCGAGCTTATTCTTCAGACGTTGTAGGGCAAGCCCGTTACGTGATTCATCGGGCAAGTAGGCTGGCACAAGGAAGCAGCCTGGACCTTCTGCCGTTTGTGCCAGCATCAGAAATGCATCGGACATCGGAGCGGATAGGAACCACTTGTGGCCGGTTAGAAGATACTCGCCATCACCGCCAAGCGGCTCGGCCGAGGTTGTGTTGGCAAGAACATCACTGCCACCCTGCTTTTCGGTCATACCCATGCCGATGGTCGCGGACCGCTTGACCTCGATCGGTTCGCGTCGGGCGTCGTAGCTGCGGGACACGACCTTGGGCAACCAGATCTCAGCCACACTAGGTTGCATCAGCAGCACAGGGACCGAGGCGTGGGTCATCGATATCGGACAAAGGTGGCCTGGTTCCATTTGAGTGGCCAGATACAAACCGGCCGCGCGCGCGACCTGCTGATCGACGACGGGATCCTGCTCCCGCTTGGTCAAGTACAGCCAGGACGCGCAATTGAGGCCCTCGGCACAGGAGATCTGCATCAGCTCGTGATAGGCGGGATGATAGTTGACGAGGTCGATGCGTCGTCCTTGGTGGTCGAATGTCGCAAGCTGAGGCCGATTATCATTGGCGAGCCGCGCGCGCTCCTGGGAATCGGCACTTCCGCAGACCAAGCCGAAGGCGACAAGGCAGCGCGCCGCGTGGCCGCCGCCCTCACGCATGACAGCTTCCTGCAGAGCCGCGTCGGAGGTGTAGAGATTCAAATCCTCGAACGGCGGTGGCTGGTTGGTGATCTCGTGGGTCGAGAACGTGGTCATCTGTTCTTGGTACGTTACGTTTGGTTGGACCCGCCGACGGCGGTCTGGCAAAAGCACCCTGGTGGAAAGTCGGATTCGTCTCAACTCACGATTCAGAACGCGCTCGCGGCGCCCACTGTCGACCAATTGCGCGGCGAAGCTGTGGCAAACTGCACGACAGCGCTGTTAGCAGTTGCAGCGAGACCAGAGTCTGCCTATTAACAGGGCTTTAATGACCCATGCTGCGATCGTCCATCTTCCGGCCTTTCCTCACCGCCATCTGCTCTCCTGCGAGAGGATGACGGCGCCGGATATCGGTTTCCTTCTCGACCTGGCCGACAAGGCCGCCGATCAGAACCAGCAAATCGAAAAAAAGCGCAACGTGCTCAACGGACGCACGGTCATCAACCTGTTTTTCGAAGCTTCAACGCGGACGCAGGCTTCATTCGAGCTCGCCGGCAAACGCCTTGGCGCCGATGTCATGAACATGGTGGTGGCCAGCTCCTCCGTGCGAAAGGGCGAGACGCTGATCGATACAGCGGTGACGCTCAACGCCATGCGTCCGGACATCATCGTCGTGCGCCATTACGCCGCCGGAGCCGTCGAGCTATTGTCGCAGAAAGTTGATTGTTCCGTCGTCAATGCGGGTGACGGCGCACATCAGCACCCGACGCAAGCTCTACTTGACGCGTTGACCATTCGCCGTGCCAAGGGGCGGATCGCGGGCCTGACGGTAGCCATCTGCGGCGACATTCTTCATTCGCGGGTCGCGCGCTCCAATATCGATCTACTCAATGCGATGTCTGCGCGGGTTAGGATCGTGGCGCCCTCGACGCTGCTGCCTTCAAATCCCGACCGGCTGGGCGCGGAGGTTTTCACCGACATGTGGCAGGGCCTCGCCGATGCCGATGTCGTCATGATGCTCCGGCTCCAACATGAACGCATGGATGGCGTCTACATCCCCTCCTCGCGCGAGTACTTCCATTTCTTCGGGCTTGATCATGAAAAGCTGGCGCGCGCCAAGCCCGACGCCCTGATCATGCACCCCGGTCCAATGAACCGCGGAGTCGAGATTGCTTCTACGGTGGCCGATCACTCCCGTAGCGTCATCCGTGAACAGGTTGAAATGGGCGTTGCCGTCCGCATGGCGGTGCTGGAAGCCCTGTCGCAAAACTTGCCGCAAGCGTGAATCCTGGCGGCCCTTCAAGGCGGGAGCCCAATGAGCGTCTTTTTGAGTAAACCCAAGGGCGAAAACCCGAAACCTTCGCGTACGCCACAGATCTTTCTCAATGCGCGGCTGATCGATCCTGAAAGCGGGCGCGATGAACTCGGCGGCTTGTTGGTGCAGGATGGCCTGATTGCCGACCTTGGTCCGCATCTGAGACGCAATGCGCCCGAGGGGGCCGCGGTTATCGATTGTCAGGAGCATGTCCTTTGCCCCGGGCTGATCGACGCACAGGTGTTCACCGGTGAACCTGGCCAGGAGCATCGCGAAACCCTGAAGACCGCGAGCCGGGCGGCAGCGGCAGGCGGTGTGACGACAGTGGTGGTGATGCCGGACACCAGCCCCGTTATCGACCAAGTGGCGTTGGTCGATTTCATTCAGCGCCGAGCGCGCGACAACGCCATTGTGCACGTCCACACCATGGCGGCGATGACCCGTGGCCTGAAAGGTGAGGAGATGACCGAAATCGGTCTTCTCAAGCGGGCCGGAGCGATCGCTTTCACCAACGGCAAATCAAGCATCGCCAATACCCGCGTCATGCGTAATGTGTTGAATTACGCCAAGGACTTTGGTGCCCTCGTCGTGCATCACTGCGAAGATCCGTATCTTTGCTCGAAAGCGTCGATGAACTCTGGTGAAGTGGCAACGCGGCTGGGATTGGCCGGTGTCCCTACGGTGGCCGAGACCATCGTTGTTGAACGGGATGTGCGGTTGGTCGAAAAGACGGGCGGACGCTACCACTCGATGACGATTACCTGCGCGGAAAGTCTTGAGGTGATCAAGTCGGCCAAGGCGCGTGGTCTCGACGTCACCTGTGGTGTTTCGATCAACCACCTGACGCTCAATGAGAATGATGTAACGGGCTATCGAACGTTCTTTAAGGTCCGCCCGCCATTGCGTCACGAGAACGACCGCAAGGCGATGGTGGCAGGTGTCGCCGACGGCGGCATTGACATCATCGTTTCAAGCCATGACCCGCAGGATGTGGACGTGAAGCGGCGCCCGTTCCAGGAAGCCGCCGACGGGGCCGCCGGACTTGAAACTCTGCTGCCGGCGGCGCTGCGACTGTACCACTCCGGCGACGTCGAACTTGTGGCCCTGCTCAAGGCGATGACCCTTAATCCCGCGAAGCTGCTTGGGCTGCACTCGGGCCGCCTCCGCAAGGGCACCATCGCCGACATGATACTTGTCGACCTGAATGAGCCTTGGGTTGTGAACAAAGATCTGTTGCGTTCGCGTTCGAAGAATTCTCCGTTCCACGAAGCCAGGTTGCAGGGTCGGGTGCTGCGCACGGTTGTTGCCGGAGAAACCGTCTATCAGTACGCTGGTCATGAGCCGGCACTGGCCGTCGATTGACCGAACCTCTCCAACACCAGCGAGACGAGCCGGACGCATGGGACCTTTGCTGCTTGATCCGAGCTTGATGGTGCTGTTGGCGCTGTCGTTCGGCTATACCCTCGGCTCTGTTCCCTTTGGGCTTCTCCTCATGCGGGGCGCCGGTCTGGGCGACATCCGCGCGATCGGCTCTGGTAACATCGGTGCGACCAATGTCCTGAGAACCGGCAACAAGGGGCTCGCAGCCGCAACGCTGTTGTTTGACACGTTGAAAGGTACCGCTGCCGTTTTACTGACCTGGCTGTTGGTGAACTGGTTGGCCGGAGGGCAAAGTGGTGTGACGCCGTCAAGCTCCATTGCTCAAAACGACGCCGCCACACAATTCAATTGGGCGCAATTCTATGTGCAGTGCGCAGGTCTGGGGGCCTTTCTTGGCCACCTCTTTCCAGTCTGGCTGGGCTTCAAGGGTGGCAAGGGTGTCGCGACCTATATCGGCGTTCTGCTCGGCTTGGCTTGGAAGCTCGCGTTGGTCTTTTGCGCAATTTGGTTGGTGGTCGCTGTCGTAACCCGTTACTCCTCGTTGGCGGCCCTAGTTGCAGCCACACTCGCTCCGCTCGGGGCGCTGGTCTTTAGTGGCTGGCAGCTTGCCGTGGTGATGGCGCTGATGAGCGGATTGCTGATCTACAAACACGAGGCCAACATCCGTCGGCTCGTGGCCGGCGAGGAGTCGAAAATCGGTGGTAGAGCGAAGGGCTGAGACGGCGGATTGGTTCACGCCGGCGCCGCTTCCGGTGGCCGAGCTCAACGATGCGCAAAGGCTAGCCTGCCTGCGGCTGATCCGGTCGGAAAATGTCGGACCGATAACGTTTCGTGAGCTCATCAACCATTACGGCGGTGATCAAGCCGCGATCGACGTACTCGCCCATCTCAGCCGCAAAATCGGGCGCGGCAAGACAGTCCGGATCTGCCCCGGCGACAAGGCGGAAGCCGAACTCGAAGCGGTACGGCGTCACGGAGCCATTCCACTTTCCACTATCGAGCCGGGCTAACCGCCACGGCTCGCTCAGATCGATTGCCCACCGCCGCTGGTTTACGCCAAATGCAACACAGAACTGCTTTGTAAGCCAAGCGTCGGCATTGTCGGGGCGAGGCAGGCGTCCGCAGCCGGGACCAAGCTGGCGCGTTTTGTTTGCTCTGGGACTTGGCCGGGGCGGGCTGACGATCGTCTCTGGGCTGGCTTGGGGTATCGACAGCGCGGCACATGAAGCCTCGATGGCAACAGGGACGGTGGCGGTGATGGCTGGTGGACTCGATATTTTCCACCCGCCTGAGAACGCGGTGCTACATGGGCGAATTGCGCAGTCTGGCTGCCTCGTTTCAGAAATGCCGTGCGGATTTCAGCCACGCGGGCGCGACTTTTCCCGCCGCAACCGTCTCATCTCTAGCATCTCACTTGGCATGTTGGTGGTGGAAGCGGCACGCCGCTCGGGCACGTTGACGACGGCGCGGCAGGCGGTTGAGCAAAACCGGTCGCTTATCGCGATTCCCGGCAATCCGCTCGACCCACGGGCAGAAGGCACGAATTATATGTTGAAGACCGGCGCAACTCTAGTCACCGAGCCTGGCGACATCCTGGAGGCACTGTCACCAATGACCGGACATGCTGGTCAATTTCGCGAAGTGGACATGCTTTTCGAAACACAGCCTGTTGTTCCATTGGCGATCGCAGAACCGGATGAGGGCGACAGGGCCCACGTGTTGGAGACACTGGGACCGGCGCCGGTGGCGATCGATGATATCGTGCGGGCGAGCGGATTGGCCATCCGAACCGTGCGCACAGTACTGATCGAACTCGACTTGGCTGGGCTCACAGAACGGCACGGAGCACAGCTAGTTTCGCTGTTGGCAGAAGAAACTTCGAACTGACTGGTGGCGTGCTCAAGCCCGATCCTCATTTGCCGCCTCGTATGCCAGCATGAGCTGTTTTGACACGCTGCCGCGTCCGGCTCGGTCGGCCAATTCCGCCATCTGCAAGATCATGCCGGCTATATACGCGTTGATTTCGTCGTCGTTGCACGCCGTATCGGCATTGTACGGAACCTGTTCCACGCGCTTGCTGGCGTCTCGTTTGCTTCTGCGTTTGGGCACGCCGTTCTTCCTAGATAGGCAAAATTCTGCACTCTGCATAACCATAACGTCTTCAATCTTTGGTTGCAGCATGACGGACTGTTCTTTTTTGGTGTATCCGCGAACCATGTTTGACAGCGCAACCCCGATCCACCATCTTCCGGCGGCCAGACTGAAGCGCTCATCCCTTGAGGCCATGATTACTAAACGGGGGGAGGGGATGCGGTCTGAATACGGGTAGAGCGCTCAGCTTCCCACCGAAAATCCCATTTGGTTTGGGCGTAGCCGTAGGCTCGCTCAGTCGTGAAAGTCGCTCATGAACGTCGTAATCGTCGAGTCTGCTGCTAAAGCGAAGACCATCAACAAGTATCTGGGTTCCAGTTACAAAGTTATCGCCTCGTTCGGGCACGTGCGCGATCTGCCATCGAAAGACGGCTCAGTGAAGCCCGATGAAGACTTCGCAATGGCCTGGGATGTGGCCGATCCGAGGTCGCAGAAGGTCCTGAAAGAGATCACCGATGCCGTCAAAGGTGCCGATAAACTGATCCTCGCGACTGACCCTGATCGCGAAGGCGAGGCGATTTCCTGGCACATTCTACAGGTGCTCGAGAAGCGCCGGGCTCTAAAGAAGGGTGTGCCGGTTGAGCGGGTCGCCTTTAACGCCGTCACCAAGCAGGCGATCATGACGGCGCTGGCCAATCCGCGCCAGATCGATGAGCCGCTCGTGTCGGCCTACCTGGCACGGCGCGCGCTGGATTATCTCGTTGGCTTCACGCTGTCGCCGGTGCTGTGGCGCAAACTACCTGGCGCCCGGTCAGCAGGGCGGGTGCAGTCGGTAGCGTTGCGCCTCGTCTGCGACCGTGAGGCCGAGATCGAAGCGTTCAAGACCGAAGAATACTGGTCAATCGAAGCCGCCTTGGAGACCGCAGGGGCCGACGAAGTACGCGCGCGGCTCACCGGCATCGACGGCAAAAGCCTCAAAAAGCTCGACATCAAGACGCAAGCCGAAGCTAACGCCATTAAAGAAGCGATTGAGAAGGGCGACTACACGGTCACCGCCGTCGACAAGAAGGCGGTCAAGCGCAATCCTTACGCACCGTTTTCAACATCGACCCTGCAAATGGATGCCTCGCGCAAACTCGGCTTCTCGGCCAAGCAGACGATGCAGGTCGCGCAGCGGCTCTACGAAGGTGTCAACGTCGGCGAAGGTGCGCCGGTTGGGCTCATCACCTACATGCGAACCGACGGTGTGCAGATCGTGCCGGAAGCGATCGCGGCCATCCGCAAAGAAGTCGAAAGCGATTTCGGCAAACGCTATGTGGCGCCCTTCATCCGCGAGTACAAAACGAAGGCAAAGAACGCGCAGGAAGCGCACGAAGCTATCCGGCCGACCGATGTCGTACGTAAACCCCAGGACGTCGCCAAGTACCTCGATAAGGATCAGGCCAGGCTCTACGAGTTGATCTGGAAGCGGGCAGTGGCCAGCCAGATGGCATCCGCCGAGCTGGAGCAAACTACCGCGCACATCAACGTGAAGGGGCGCGACGGAAAGGCCTACGACCTGCGCGCCACCGGCTCGGTTATGCTCTTCGAGGGCTTCCAAAAACTCTACGACGAAGGACGTGATGAACGCCTTAAGGTCCAGAAGGGAACGGCGGATCCGGGGGAAGACGATCAAAGCGACCGCCGTCTACCGCCGTTGGAGCAGGGGCAGAAGCTGACGGACCGTGAAGTTCAGGCAAACCAGCATTTCACGCAGCCGCCACCGCGTTACACCGAGTCGAGTTTGATCAAGCGGATGGAAGAGCTTGGTATCGGGCGACCGTCGACCTATGCGGCGACGCTGGCAACGCTGCAAGAACGCGATTACGTCGAGATCGACAAAAAACGGCTAATTCCGCAAGACAAGGGCCGGCTCGTGACGTCGTTCCTAGAGGCGTTCTTCCAGCGCTATGTCGAGTATGACTTCACTGCCGACTTGGAAGAAAAGCTCGACCTGATCTCCGACGACAAGATGCAGTGGAAAGACGTTTTGCGCGACTTCTGGAACGATTTTACCAAGGCCGTCGAGGAGATCAAGGAACTGCGCGTGTCGCAGGTGCTTGACGCACTCAATGAGCTGCTTGGACCGCATGTCTTTCCAGCCAAAGAAGATGGCTCAGATCCACGCGCCTGCCCGGCCTGCGCGGAGGGCCAGCTGAGCCTCAAGATTTCCGGCAAGTTCGGCGCGTTCATTGGCTGCAGCAGGTATCCTGATTGCCGCTACACGCGCCAGCTGTCGCAATCATCGCAGGATCCGGATGCTGCCGCCCTGGACGGCAAACAACTTGGTTTTGATCCTGTTAGCGGGCTGCCGATCAAACTCCATGTGGGGCGCTTTGGCCCCTATCTTCAACTTGGCTCAGCGGATGACTACGACGAGGGTGAGAAGCCGAAACGCTCGTCCATTCCGAAGGGCATCGAGGCTGCTCAAGTTGACCTTGAGCAGGCTTTAAACCTGCTTTCGCTGCCGCGTGAAGTCGGCGTGCACCCGGAATCCGGCAAGACGATACTGGCGGGACTTGGGCGTTACGGACCCTTCATTCTCCACGACGGGGCGTACGCCAACCTGGAAAGCATGGAGGAAGTCTTCTCCGTCGGCATCAACCGGGCGGTGGACTTGCTGGCAGAAAAAGCCAAGGGCGGTAAGGGTAGGTTCAACCGGCCCAAGGCCAAGGTGCTGAAAGAGCTCGGTGAGCACCCTAGTGAAGGCGGCAAGATCGAAGTCCTCGAGGGGCGCTACGGGCCTTATGTCAGTCATAACAAAGTCAACGCGACGCTGCCGAAGGGGCAAGAACCCGAAGCGGTGACGGTGGAATTGGCGATGTCGTTGCTGGCCGAAAAGGCAGCAAAGAAACCGGCGAAGAAGGCGGCAAAAAAGCCCGCCAAGAAGGCTGCGAAAAAGCCCGCGGGAAAGGCAGCGAAGAAGACCGCGGCTAAACCCAAGTCCAAGGCGGGCACGGCTGAGGGCGGAGAAGCCTCGTAGCCTTCGCCCTAACGAAAGTCACTTATCGTGGCGCGTAATCCGAAGAAGAAGAAAGCTGCGCACAAGAAGCGCGGTCAGCCCCCTGTGGCGACCGCCCAATACGACAGCGGCGCGCGCGACGACGAGGGCTTGCCGCCGCGCGAGGATATCCTCAAATTCGTGGCCAGCGCCGGCAGCAAGGTCGGCAAACGCGAGATTTCCAAAGCCTTCGGCATCAAAGGTAGTGCGCGCTCTGGTATGAAGCGGCTGCTGAGGGAGATGACCGAAGAGGGGCTGCTTTCTGGCAACCGTAAGGAGATCCGTGAAAAGGGTGGCCTGCCGCCGGTTGGCGTCCTGGAGGTGACGGGCCAGGACGATAGCGGCGATCTCATCGCGCGGCCTTCGGTGTGGAATGACAGCGATGGCGTGCGTCCCGGCGTGCTGGTGTTGACACATGTACCGGAAGCGCAAAGGGCGGTGGCCAGCCTTGGCATCGGCGACCGGGTCTTGTGCCATATCAACCGGCTGGAAGAGCCAGACGTTGAAGGCTACCAGTTCGAAGCCGTGCCGATCCGCAAATTGCCGCGCGAGAAGCGGCGCTTGCTCGGCATCCTGCGAACCAATACACGCGGCGGCGGTACGATCGAGCCGATCGACCGCAAATCGTTGCGGTCGTGGTCGGTGCAGAAGAGCGACATTGGGGAAGCCAAAGACGGCGACCTTGTCCGCTACGATCTGGTGCGCAAAGGGCGCTTTGCAACGCCGCAAGCGCAAGTGCTCGAAAGCCTCGGCAATCCGGATGACCAGCGCCAGATCAGTCTGATTGCGGTACATGCGCATGGCTTGCCCGACGACTTTCCCGAAAGCGTACTGAGCGAAGCCGAGGGCCTGGATGCACCGCTCCCGGGCGGGCGTGCCGACCTGACGCACATCCCGCTCATCACGATCGACCCTCCGGACGCGCGCGACCATGACGATGCGGTATATGCCGAACTCGATACGGACGAAGGCAACCCAGACGGCTTCATTGTTTATGTCGCGATCGCCGATGTCGCCCATTACGTGAGGCCTACTTCGCGCCTCGACCGCGAGGCCCGCAGGCGCGGCAATTCGGTCTATTTTCCAGACCGGGTTGTGCCGATGCTGCCTGAAAAAATTTCAAACGACCTGTGCTCGTTGCGCGAGGGGGAGCTGCGCGCGTGTTTGACGGTCCGCATGGTGTTCGATCAGCAGGGTGAAAAGCGCAAGCACACATTCCTGCGGGCGATGATGCGGTCCCAGGCCAAACTCGCCTATGCGGAGGCGCAGGCGGCGATTGATGGAAACCCCTCCGATAAAGCAGGACCACTGGTTGAAACTGTGCTGAAGCCACTGTGGGCGGCCTATGCGAAACTGGCAGCAGCACGCGACCGCCGCAGTCCGCTGGAACTCAATCTTCCAGAACGCAAGATTTCAACTCAATGCTGAGGGACACGTCGCCCGCGTGGTGATACCCGAACGGCTTACAGCGCACCGGCTGATCGAGGAGTTCATGATCCAGGCCAACGTTGCCGCCGCCGAGGCCCTCGAAGTAAAAAACGCACCGGTCATCTATCGCGTCCACGAGCCTCCCTCGAAAGAAAAGCTTAAAGCGCTAAGGGAGTTTCTCAGCACACTCGAGCTGGCACTACCGCCGCAGAACCAACTGCGGCCAAATGCGTTCAACGGCATCCTGGAAAAGGCCAAAAAACTGCCGGTAGCAGATTTGGTCAACGAGGTCGTATTGAGGTCGCAGAGCCAGGCGCTCTACGATCCAAACAACGCCGGACACTTCGGCCTCAACCTGAGGCGCTATGCGCATTTCACCTCACCGATCCGCCGCTACGCCGATCTCATCGTGCACCGGGCACTGATCGCCGCCTACGAGCTCGGCGACGACGGCATCACTTCGGAGGAGGTGCCTCAGCTCTCGGCGATATGTGAGCAGATTTCAGAAGCCGAGCGGCGGGCCATGTCGGCGGAACGCGAGACCAATGATCGGCTAATTGCCGCGCATCTTGCCGAAAAGGTCGGGGCAACATTCAAGGGGCGAATTTCTGGAGCGACGCGTTCCGGAGTCTTCGTCCGGCTCAGCGAAACGGGTGCGGACGGTTTCGTCCCGGCGGCGACGCTCGAAAATGATTATTACCATTACGTCGAGGAGGCCCACGCTTTGATCGGGCAGCGGTCTGGACTTGCCTACAGCCTTGGAGACTCCGTTGAGGTTCGGCTGGTCGAGGCGATCCCTGCCGCCGGGGCACTGAGGTTTGAAATACTGTCGGAAGGTAAGAAGCCGGCCGGAAAAACGCTAAAAGGTTACAAGTCACCGCGCGGCCGTGGGCGACGCCAAGGCGGATGTTCGGGCTACCGGCGCGGCTGAAACATGTTTCGTGTGTTAAAGGGTACGCCACTAAAGTTCTTGACGCCGAGCCTGGGAGCCTGGAAAAAAACGAACCATGACAGTGAGAATCACAAGCATCGAGCCGAATCCGAACGTCAAAGACCGTTCGGTGCAGCAGTCCCTCCTACGCGGCGCCGCGCAGTGTTGTCCGGCCTGTGGTGAGGGAAGACTTTACTCGAGCTATCTCAAGGTGAACGACACTTGTCCCGCCTGTGATGAAGAACTTCATCATCAGCGCGCAGATGATGCGCCACCCTACTTCACGATGTTCATCGTCGGGCACATTGTGGTGGCGATGGTAATGTTGGTCGAGGATCTCTTCGCACCAGCTCTTTGGATCCACGCGCTTTTGTGGACGCCTTCGGTGTTTGGTATGAGCCTGTGGCTTTTGCCGCGCGCCAAAGGTGCGCTCATCGGTTTGCAATGGGCCAACCGGATGCACGGGTTTGGCGGCGCGGAAGACGAGGTGTTCGGTCTCGAACCGGTGCCAACGCCGGAGCGATAATCTGGACTCTGACACGTTCAGTAGAATTCTGGTGCCGCATTCCGCGGGAACCCAAGACCGTCGAACCATAAATTCCAGCAAAGCCTCATGACCGAAGAGCGCCGCAGCGGCGAAACCCGAGCGCTGAAAGTCCAGGACGCGGCCACGTTGATCATTCTCGATGCAACCGGCCTGCCACGAATTCCTGATGGGCCGGCGGCGACCACAACAGGTATTTTTGCCAAACAAGTTCGTTTTTCCCGGTGGTCGTGCCGACAAGATTGACCGCGCAATTCCGGCGACCGATGAACTCGGCGAGCGCGAACAGTCGAAATTGCTGATGGACATGAAGGGCACCGCCAGTGCCGCGCGCGCCCGCGGACTAGCGCTCGCCGCACTTCGGGAGACTTACGAAGAGGCCGGAGTTTTAATCGGGCGTACGGCGGAAACAGAGGCCTTGGATGAGGCGTTGCCCGCTTCGGACGACATGGCGACCTGGAGGGGTTTTTTTGGCGAACAGGTGGTGCCGAAGCTCTCTCCGTTGAGGTTTCTCGCCCGCGCCATAACGCCACCGAAGCGGCCCCGGCGATACGACACACGGTTCTTCCTCGTCGACGCGCAGCATGTCGCCAAGACCGTAACTCCGCCCGATGATGAATTGCAGGACCTTGACTGGTTTACCATCGAGGAACTGCGTCGCCTCGATCTTCCGAATATCACGCGGGCCGTGATCGAGGATCTCAATGAATACCTCGATGCAAAGGCGCATGGGACCGGCGATTGGCCGGTACCTTATTATTACTTCCGGTCGGGTTCGTTCGAGCGCGTGCTACTTGCCTGATGTTAACGGTTCAATGTTGCCTTGACAGAGCGCCGCGGCAAGCTATGTTCCAGCCCTTGGACCCCATTCAACTGCCGTCTACCCGGCCACCTTCGCGGTCTTTGCTGGGCATGACAGCTTGTCATCGCATCGAACAGGTCAACAATGGCTAAGCCCGTCGTTCAGAAGATCAAGCTCCTGTCCACCGCTGGTACAGGCTTCTTCTATGTCACCAGGAAGAATCCTCGGAACACCACCGAGAAGATGGTTTTTAAGAAGTACGATCCAGTCGTGCGCAAGCACGTCGAATTCAAAGAACACAAAATCAAATAACGGATCGGATTTTTGGGGCTGGCTCCTCTTCGTGGCCGCCTGTAGCTGGTAAGCCAGGGTACGTAATCCTAGCAGCGGGGCTTCCCGGGAACCACGAACCCTGGCCTGATCGTCCAAACAGATGGCCAAGGCGGGCATCGACCGTCAGTCTGGCGTGAACAACGACCGCAGCCTAATGAGGAGGCCACTCTGGCCACTGCGTCGTTCACAATCCCTCGTAACAGCAGGTAATGCGGCGGCCCTGACATCACGAGAGCCCGTTACACTCGAACCAAGTCCATGCGCGGTCTCTTCGAATGTTTGTCCGCAGACCGAGGCCGAGTGCGAATTTTTTCCGCCTAAGAAGATCTCTCCCGCACAATGTGATCGAATAGCATTGAGCAGATTAATGCGCGAGTTAATGCTTGACTTTCGGCCAAAACTAGCTTTGTGGATTCGCGAGCTAAGGTTCGGGCCATCATATGGCGCTGCCAGGTCGACGCAGCACTTATCGGCTGCGCAATCTTTGGACAGCTCGACCGCTTGCACTTTTTAAACGCAAGGGCATCGGCGATTTCAGAGACATGAGGTAACGGTCCGTCGTGTGACGGCTTAGGCCGCCACAGCGACGCGGTTGCATCCGCGGCGGTTCGCATTCAAGAGGGCAGAGCGGGCCCGCTTCAAAAGCGCCTCTGCATTATCTTGAACACCGCTCAGCTCAGCAATGCCAACGCTGGATGTCAGGCGGATGCGCTCGGATGTGGGGCTGAGGAACGGCTTCGCGGCAATCTGCTCACGCAACCTCTCGGCGATCTGGCCGGCGCGCACAATCGGTACGTCAGGCAGAACGATCAAGAAGTTCTCGCTGGACACCCGGCAAGTCAGGTTTACACCCCGCACGTTGCGTCGCAGACGCCGGGCGAATTCGATCAGAATGTAATCACCGATCCTATGTCCGTAATGCTCGTTGACGTCATTGAAAGCGTCGATGTCAACCATCATCACGGAGAGCTGACAGCTTCCCTCGTTAGCGTCTTCGATGAGTGAGGATAGATGGCTGTCGAGATAACGACGATTGTGAAGTCCGGTCAGACCATCGGTGATGGCCTGTTCGGCGCTCTGCTGGAGTTGGTCGCGAAGGTAATCGGTGCGTCGCTTACGTTTAACTTGTGTTTTAACACGAACCAGCAGCTCATGGCGTTCCACGGGACGCACCAGATAATCGTTCACCCCGGAGTTGAGTCCGCGTAGCAGACGAGCATCACTACCTTGATCAACAAGCACGATGATCGGCAGATGGCGGGTAGCATCGCGCTCGCGCAATTGCGTGCATAGATTGAGGCCGTCACCACCATCGAGGCTTAGAGAGACGAGAACGAGGTCGAAGGATTCTTCGGAGAGCCGTTCAAAGGCGCGCTCAACGGAAGGCTCGATGACGGTGTCGTGAAATTTTGCTAGGGTGCGCTCAAGCCTCTGGGCGGAGCGGGCGTGGTCATCGACCACCATGACGCGGCCGAAATCACCCGAAAGCGCGCGCTCCAGATCTGCGTTCTCGGAGACACCGAGCTGGCGACCGGTGGCGGCACGCATCAACATCTCGTCGCTCAACGTCTTTAAGCGCGCCAGGTTCTTGACCCGGGTTATGAGAGCGATTTCGTCAACCGGCTTTGTCAGAAAGTCATCGGCGCCGCTTTCCAAACCCCGCACCTTATCGGAAGGCTGATCGAGAGCGGTGACCATGACGACCGGGATATGTTGTGTCTTGGGGGATTTCTTGAGACGCCGGCATACTTCGAAGCCGTCGGTCCCGGGCATCATGACATCGAGCAAGACGACATCAACGCGGTCGTTGGCGCAGATCTCAAGCGCCTCGATGCCCGAATAGGCTGTCAGTACCTGGAAGTACTCTGCTACGAGGCGGGCTTCGAGCAACTTTACATTTGCTGGAATGTCGTCGACGACGAGGACGCGGGCACTCATTTTAAAAACTCGCTCTTGTTTGGCTGCCGCAGCGGCAACTAGGCTCCCCCGACGAACTGCCGGACGGTCTCGAGGAAACTGGCCACTGATATCGGTTTAGAGATGTAGGCCTCGCAGCCGCCAGACCGGATCCGCTCCTCGTCACCTTTCATGGCGAAAGCGGTTACCGCAACGACTGGGATCTCGCGAAGCTGATCATCTTCCTTCAGCCACCTTGTGACCTCGAGGCCCGAAACCTCCGGCAGCTGGATGTCCATTAAAATGAGGTCCGGGCGATGCTCGCGCGCAAGTGCGAGTGCATCGAGCCCGTTGCGGGTCTGAACGGTAACGTAACCGTGGGCATCCAACAGATCGTGGAAGAGCTTCATGTTGAGCTCGTTGTCCTCGACAATCAGGACCTTTTTCGCCATTGAACGCGTCTCCGGTCGGAAGCTGTCGACGACAACACCTGTCTGCTGATACGTCATGGGATAATTGCCTATGCTGTTCCCTGCGTTTTGCACCGATTCTCTCGAATCGTCGCTTGCCACAATGTGCGCCAGCAGCAGTAACCAACAATTTAAGCGGCCCAATGCCTTTTCAGGAGGGTAAAGCGACTATGGCCAAGCGTTCCAAAACGCGAATGTCGCTTTCGGATGCCGAGACCTTGGCGTTGCAGATCCTGGGATTTCTCGCGGAGGACGGGCCGAGACTCAGCAGGTTTCTGAATTCAACGGGCGTGCGCACCGAAGAATTGCAGTCAAACGCCGGCGAACCGGCAATGCTGCTGGCCGTCACGCAGCATCTACTGGAGGATGAATTGCTTCTATTGGTGTTCGCCAGTCATGCCGGGATTGCGCCAGAACAGGTCGGCCAGGCCCACCGTTTGCTCGGTGTTCAGAGTTGACTATGACCACAAACGCAAAAGACCATCTCCGAATTGGCGTTGATCTTGGCGGTACCAAAATCGAAGGATTGGCGCTTGGTGTGGATGGAGTTGTGCTAGCACGCCGGCGCATTGCCGCGCCGCGTGAGGACTATGCGGCAACGCTGGGGGCTATCAATGGAGTCGTAACGGCGTTAGTCGCGGACGTTGGCCCCTATGCAGAACTCGGTAACGGCGACGGTCGGCATTGGAATGCCGGGTTCGATTTCGCCGGCCTCGGGATTGGTGCAAAACGCAAACTCGCATTGGCTCAACGGCCGAACCTTCGACAAGGACTTACGCGAGGCGCTCGGATTCCCTGTCAGGTTCGCGAATGACGCCAACTGTTTCACTTTATCCGAAGCTGTGGACGGTGCCGGCGCCGGTGCTACATCCGCGTTCGGTGTCATCCTTGGCACAGGTGTTGGAGGCGGTCTCGTCCTAGGAGGCCGTCTTGTCGACGGACCACGCGGGATCTGCGGAGAATGGGGGCACAACTCGCTGCCGTGGCCCAGCGGTTGCGAAACTCCCGGTCCCGCTTGCTGGTGCGGTCGCCACGGCTGCCTGGAGTTCTTGGGTGTCCGGTCCGGCGCTAGCACGCGATCATTGCCGCGAGACAGGCGAGAACCTCAGTGCGGAGGAGATTTCAGCGCAAGCAGAGCACGGAGACGCGGCCGCCGTTGCTTCTCTGGCTCGTCACACGCAGCGACTTGCGCGGGGGTTGGCCCACGTCATCAATATCATCGACCCGGAGGTGATTGTGCTTGGCGGTGGATTATCAAATCTCGCATATCTTTACCGCGATCTTCCAGCGGCAATCGCGCCGCATCTTTTCACCGACGCGCCAAGTGTGCGGGTTTTACCGCCGCGATGGGGCGACGCCAGCGGCGTGCGCGGCGCCGCGTGGTTATGGGATTGAAACGTCCGTGAACTTGCTGGCGATGCTACTTGCCGGCGCCACAGTCCTCCGCCTCCAGGAGGGTCAGTTCGGTGAGTTCACCACGGATCGCGAAGTCGCCGTAGTCGATCAGGAGCCGGCTTGAAATACCGTTCTGGTGGAAGCGGAAGGCCAATTCATAGCTCGGAGCGGCATCTGTGCCTTTCGCCTCAGGTTCGTAGTAGCTGATGGCTACCGGCCAGGCGGTCAGAGAATTGAGCTCTGCGACCTTCCTGAGTTTTTCGGGGACACCGTTGAGGGCAGTCGCCTCGGGCAATGCATTGCCAATAAAGGAATTGGTATCGAAGACTGTCTCGCCTTGCTCGGAACCATCATAAAGCCGAGCAGGAAGCTGGCGGCGGCCATCTTGAGCGGCTTCGAGGAGCGCGATGGAATGCTGGATGGGGAAGTATACCTCACGACCGAGTTTCAGAGCCCGGTTCGCCGGCTTTGTAAGTTCGACGGAGATCTCTCCGTTTTTCGGTTTTCGCCCAGCTACGCCCTCGGTCGTCTCGGTCAGTTCCTTGCCGCGATATTGGCTGAGGAAGAAGCGCATTTTGTCGCCAGCGGCGGCTTCCCAGCTCGAGGTCCGCAAATCGTTCAGCATCGATGCTCCGTTGCGGTCGACCACGCGCGTAACGAAACGCATGTTCTGTGTGTAACCAGTGCATTTGCCGCCGGCTAATTCATAGACCATACGGCCAGTCATATCGGTGATACCTGAAGCAGATGTCGAGCGCTCCAGAGTGATTTCGTAAACCGCCTGGTGGGGCGCCAGTGCGACTCCGCCGGCCACGGCTGATTGAGCGGCCGGGACGAGTAGGGCGGGCAAAACCAGTGGTACCGTAAATGCGCGGCAGGCGCGCAAAGCTTCGTTCATCCGTTTCTCCAGTTCTTGGCGCCTGGGCTCAAGGCGTCATTAGACGTGGTGTCAACTTAGGACAGCATGCCTTCTGCGGCAAAGAGCTCTCGCAAGGCTGCTTACGATCATGTTAGCCAACACCACTTGTTCACTCCAGATTAAAGGCTTGACCATGACCGATGCAGTCCTCGCGCGGCTTGAAGCGTTAAATCTGCAGCTGCCAGCTGCGCCAGCGCCGGCAGCCACGTATGTCCCCTATTTGTTCGTCGATCAGCTGCTGTTTATCTCTGGTCAAATCTCAAAAGCAGGCGACGGATTGGTCCTGTCGGGCCGGCTGGGAGCCGATCTTACCGTTGATCAGGGCCGCGAGGCCGCCAAGCTGTGCGCCTTGAATATCCTGGCTCAGGCACATGCCGCGCTAGGCCGGCTCGACCGCATTGCGCATGTCGTGCGGCTCACAGGATATGTCAATGCATCGCCGGACTTCACGGATCACCCACTGGTCATTAACGGCGCATCCGACCTAATGGTGGATGTGCTGGGTGACGCCGGCAAGCATACGCGGGCGGCATTCGGGGTCTCTGGACTGCCCGCCGGCTGCGCTGTGGAAATCGACGCAATTATCCAGATCACCGCGACCTAGAGCCATGGGATTACCGGGCTGCATTACTGCTCTGCGGGCGTCTATCAGTAGATACCGCGGATGCGGCGGCGGAGACGCAGCTGATTGGCGATCGTCCGGTTTCGCCTGGCTTGGAACTGTCGGTAATTGCGACCGCCCCGCCGCCGGACGTGCCGTGGCCGTCTGGCACTTCTGCGGTTGCCGGCGTGGAGCCGCCTTGCGTCGGCGCGCCGGCGTTGCACTGTGCGACGCTCCAGCCGCCGGGCCCGACGCGTGTGTTGAACTCGGCGTGCGTGCGCCTTGCGGCGTGCGGCGGCATGCTGGCGAGCGTTGATTGTGGGGCTTTCGCTTGCCCACGTGTCATCGGTTGCCGCTAACTGCGGTCCCCGTGCCGGTGGCAGCTGCTCGTTACTGTACGGCTGCGAAGGCTGGGGTGGTGTCTCCACCGCATCGATTGAGGCCAGCCGTCGAGGCGTCCGAAGGACCCGCCTCTGGTAGCCGGCGGCTTCAGTTTCACCGCTCGTAGCTGCACCTCGCGGAGGATCGTCCGCGAGCTTTGCGAATTGCGGCTTTGGTGCTTGCGGGGCTGCTTTCTTTACGAGCAGCCTTGCCGGGCGCGCGATGGATCCTGTGACGATGCGGGCAGGAAGATCAGCGGGTGGTGGCCCGCCAAGCGAACTTCTGGTGAAGGTATCGAAAGACGGCTTTGCTCTAGAAGCTGACGCAACCTTCTGAGGAAGGCCTGCGCGCATCGGTTTCCGTCCCGAACCAGCGACCGACAAGACCTTACGCTCCGGCAACACGACAACGACGCTTTGCTCTGGTGTAACCTTACGGAATGCCGACCAGCTCAGCGCCGCGATTGACCTGGCAGGACCGCGCACGGGAAGTGGCGGGAGGGTATTGAGTAAGGCTTGCTTCGGCGGATGGGGTACAGAGGGCGATAAGGTGGGTGCCAAACTGCTGTTGCCAAGGCTTGCGACCCGGCGCTCGAGTGGACGAGCCCGCACGGGATCGGAGTGTCCGAACACAACGGCCTGCTCCGCGTCTATCGCTCTGATTTCTTGCGTGGGTTCGCGATCCAGGTGATGGGGGGCAGACTGGACGATATGGCGACTGTCGACAAAGGTGGTCCAGCCGGCTGGACCAACCGCCGCTTGGCGATTGTCGGCCACCGAAAACACTGAGGAATAGCCATAAACGCCAACGGCAAATGTGGCGGCGACGATTTCCGAAGGTACTGAACCGCATTGCGAAAGCTCCCGCCGGCAAAGATTGTCGATGCCATCGGTCGAATACGACGGCAAACACACGCCCTAATCAACGAAGTGGCTCTTCAAACCGGGAACAGCCCCCCTGTTATACCCTGTCCGGTTGCGGAGTACTCTTCCATCCACGGGCGGTCGATGCAACAGGCCGAATGAAGGAAGTGAGTTTCGCTCCTGTTGTAAAGTTGACGCTGTGTCCACAAATCGAATCGTGAAGCTAGTATTATCTTGACCAGTGCCAGTGAAATTCTTCGGCACTCGGTCTGATCCTTTCTGCGCCGCTGGCGTAAACGAATAAATACTGTGTGACAGCCCAGGCGTCTCATGACCGAGCAGGACCAGGACAAGTCTCCGAACGACGAGACCGCGGGGGCGGGCGAAAAAGATGGGACCCTCACGGTCCGTGTCGTCGATAGTCTCAAGCAGATCGATGCGGCGACCTTCGATGCGTATGCCAATCCCAATCCGAAACGCTTTAATCCCTTCGTTACGCACGACTTCCTCGAAGCACTTGAGACGACCGGGTGCGTCAACGCGGATGCCGGATGGCTGCCGCAGCATCTGATTCTCGAGGATGCGGATGGCGGCATCGCGGGTATCATGCCGGCCTATCTAAAATCGCACAGTCAAGGCGAATTCGTCTTCGACTACGGCTGGGCCGACGCCTATGAGCGGGCGGGTGGCAATTATTATCCCAAACTGCAGGTCTCCGTGCCGTTCACGCCGGTGCCCGGGCCGCGCGTCCTGGTGCGTCAGGACTGCGATGCTGAAAAACACGAGCGACTCCTAGCGGCTGCGGCCGTCGAAGTCGCCAAGCGGCACGGAATGTCCTCGTTTCACATCACTTTTTTGGAAGAGGCCCCGTGGCGCAGGCTGGGTGAATTCGGACTCCTTCAACGCACCGATCAGCAATTCCACTTCGCCAACCCGGGCTACGGATCGTTTCAGGACTTCCTTGACACGCTTGCCTCACGTAAACGCAAGGCGCTGCGGAAGGAACGTGCCCAGGCATTAGAGGCCGGCATTGTGATCGAGCATGTCACCGGCTCAGACATAACGGATGCGCATTGGGATGCGTTTTACCGGTTCTACATCGACACAGGTTCACGAAAATGGGGCGACCCCTATCTCAATCGTGAGTTCTTCTCCGAGCTCGGCCAACGTATGGCCGATTGCTGCCTGTTGGTTTTCGCCAAGCGCGATGGCTGCTACATCGCCGGGGCGCTCAATTTTATCGGCGGCGACTGTCTTTATGGGCGCTATTGGGGCGCGATTGAGCACCACCCGTTCTTGCACTTTGAGATTTGCTATTATCAGGCCATTGATTACGCCATCGCGCATGGCCTGCCGCGTGTCGAGGCCGGCGCCCAAGGCCAGCATAAGCTGGCTCGCGGTTATGTCCCGGAAACAACCTATTCGTTGCACTGGTTTGCCGACCGGGGACTATGGGATGCAGTGGAACGGTTTCTCAAAGTCGAACGCCATCATGTGGAACTCACCAAGCATGCCCTACTTGATTTTACTCCGTTTAAAAAAGAAAGGGGGCAGCCGGAAGGGGATTGACCTTCGCGCTGCAAGCCGAGATAGCTGCGGTCGGTCTTGTACTTTGCAATTTGCAGTTCCATCACCAGGCCAATCCACATTGGTGAGTACCGCAAACTAGGACAACAGGGAGGCTTACCGTGACCGCCAGCTATGACGCCGATAACATCTTTGCCAAAATTCTGCGCGGCGAAATTCCCTGTCACAAGGTGTACGAGGATGACAACGCCCTTGTCTTCATGGATGTGATGCCGCAATCGGCTGGGCATGTGTTGATCGTGCCGAAGGCACCATCGCGGAACCTGCTTGATGCCGATCCGGCGGTGCTTGCAGCGGTCGTTCCCTTGTTGCAGCGGATCGCAGCTGCCGCCAAGCGGGCATTCGAGGCGGATGGCGTTTCGGTTATGCAGTTCAATGAAGCCGCCGGAGGGCAGACCGTCTTCCATCTGCACTTTCACGTCATTCCGCGATACGAGGATACGCCGCTGCACTCGCATGGTCGTGGAATGGAGGAGCCCGAAGTCTTGGCCGCCAACGCGGAGAAACTGCGCTCTGCGCTGGAAGCTCTTAGCTAAGCGAAGCGGGCTGACCGGTCCGGCTTCAGGTTCGTATTCAATTGCGGGTAGCCGGAAAGGATTTCAGTCATGTCCAAAATTCTCATTATGGGGGCGAGCCGCGGCATCGGGCTTGAAACGGTGAGAGCCGCGCTTGAGGCTGGGCACGAGGTGCATGCCTTCGCGAGGTCGGCAGACAGCATTACGATTGAAAACGCGAAGCTCGAGAAGCTGAGCGGCGATGCGCTCGATGTGCGCGATGTAAGAAATGCACTGGTCGGGGTGGACATCGTCATCCAGACACTTGGGGCAGCGATCAATCCGGACACCATACTGCACGGCACGCGGCTTTTCTCCGAAGCCACGCGCGTTCTTGTCGATGCGATGGTTGCGGAGGGAGTAAAGCGGCTCATCTGCGTTACGGGCATCGGTGCGGGAGATAGCCGTGAGCATCTCGGGTTGGCCTACAGGCTTGCCTTCACGTTCAGCCTCAGGCGGATCTACGACGACAAGGATGTGCAGGAGCAGATGGTCCGCAGTTCGGGGCTCGATTGGACACTGGTGCGTCCGGGGCTACTCAGGGACGGCCGCGCCACAGGGCTCTATCAGGTGCTTGAAAAGCCGGAGGATTGGAAAGTTGGGCCGGTGCGCCGTGCCGACGTCGCGCTGTTCCTTGTCGATGAGGCGGAGCGAGGGGCTTGCCGCGGCAAGGCGCCCGTCATTATTGCATGATCAGTTGCATGATCAGCAGAATGGTGGCCGAACCAAAAACCCCGGCGCCAAGGTGCCGTTGTGTGCCCAAGTAAATCGCAATGCCCGCGGCAAAAGCGATAAAGCGGATCATCAACTGTACTTCTGAAAGAGCACCAACAGGAAACATCACAAGGCGCGTAACAAGACCCGCGACCAAGGCCGTCGAGACGGCTCGAACCCACGCGAAGATTTCACTTTGGGCATCAAGTCCGTGGCCGAGATAGAGCCCGAGCCAGCGAAAAGGCTCGTGCGCCACCAGCGCGATGACCAACAACAGCAGTGTGCCTTCAAATGAGGTCAGCAAGTCGTCGCTCATTCATCATCCTCGAAAAAACCATCATATTGCTTGCCTACGACGTAGGCCGCCGACCCGCCAATGAGCCCTGTGAAAAGAAGGTCCAAACCCGGTGTCAGCATGTAAAGCGGAGGGCCCAGCAGGGCCCCGATGACTATGGCCAGCCAGTCCACGGTCAGGCGGGCAGCGGCCATCAAGGACAAGAAGAAATAGATAGGTGTCAGGAACAGTAAGCACGCTGAGATCGCAGGAGGCACCGAGCCGGCCAGCCCAAAACCGAGAGCGGTCCCAATTAGTGTGGCCGTGACCATACCGGTGCCGATGCCAAGAAACATCGTCATACGCTGCGAGTCCGGCAGCTTCGGCAGGAGGCGCATACCTTCAAACCAGGCGGTAATGGCGACGAAGTGCGCCGCCGTCAAGCGCTGCCACAACGCCGTTCGAGCCCCGGTCAGCCAGGGCATGATCGTTACCATCATGGGAACGAGGCGCACACCAGTGAGCGCGACGGCAAGAGCGCCGCCGATGATGGACCCTCCACGCGCGAGCTGGTCCATCATCACCACTTGCGCCGGCAGCGCGAAGAAGACCGCCATCATGAAGATGGCGTTGAACAGCGACATGCCTGCATCGTTCGCGAGCGCGCCGAACCCAGCGGCACTGGCAAGAAGGATCGCGCCAGGCGTCGAAAGCGCGACGCGCAGGCCATTCACAAAGGTACGGGAGCCGTGTCCCTGAGTGTTACTCTCGACGCATTCGGCTTTATTGCCTGTCTCCTGGTCCACGCCCTTCAGTGACCGTAGAAGATCCGGCCCTCGCGATCGGGCACGGTGTGGAAAAGTATGTCGAACTTTTCGGCGTGAGCGCGTATCGCATTGTCATGGACTGAACCGCTCGTGGCAAAAACCGCCTTGACCTTGCGGCGGGCCAAGTGATCAAGGGCGTCGGCAAAGGAGAAATAGGAGTCGCTGCAGACAGCGGCTCCATTGAGCATTTGCGTGCGCTGTGTCAGCTTGGCGTGCTGAACCACGTTCTCGCTCGCGGTAACCCGCTGTACGTGACCGGCGGCGTTGGCAATTAGCATGTTGTCCTTGACGACGCTGATGCAGCTCGACGGACTTGCGGCACACACGCCCCAGGCCAGGCACATATCCGCTTTCAGCGCCGTGTCCCACTCGGCTGGCAGGGTGGGCACGAACGGGTTGGGTTGCTGGGAGACCGTGGCACCGCGGATGGCGTGGCTGATCAATTCCTGGCGCAGCGCATGCCGGCCGAGGTTGCGTAGCTCCGGATTGGCCAATAGATGGCATTTGCCTCTGCGCCGGACAAAGTAGGCGGCGGCGGCCGGCTCGATCAGCGGCGCGGCGATGCCGAGGAAGGGCCGGTCCTGTCCCATCCACTGGCGGATCTTGTAGGCTGTCTGTTCGGTGATATCGACGTTGGTCACCAGAAACGAACCGAACGTGGAACGAAATTCGTTCTCTATTGCGAGCTTGATGACGCTATCGGAAGTGCCGGTGACGGCCGAAAGCGGACAGCCATGCGTTGTCAGCATCGCCATCTTGGGGACCTCGCCGATGTTCGCCTCATAGGCGGCAGCGACCCGCGTGATGACTTCCAGCGACGTGTCGAACTCCTTCAGGGTCGACCAGCTCATGGAGGCTGCATCACTTAAAACCGGAGTGCCCTCGGGCGTCGTGAACCGCGTTATAGCCAGTGGATCTTGACTGCCAGCATCGACCGTCACGAAACCGCGTTGTTGTGGGTTCTCTCCGTAGTTCAGGGCGATCGTTCCCATGGATGCATTTTCTCCGTTTTTTCCGCGATCTATTCGACAGCCGTATCACAGCCCGAATGCGCACGCGCGGCAAGGTCGCACTTTGCCCAACAGGAGGCAAAGCAACCAAGACGCATGCCGAAACTTTTTTTGAAAAAAGAAGAGGTGGGGCAGGCCCCACCTCTTAATAACATACCGGTTCGTGTGCCCGGTCAGTCCCGCTTCTTGCGCGGGACACCCGGAACGGCACCAGAACCGCTGCCGCCCTTGCCGGATGGTTTATCTTTCTTGCCCTTGGGGCTTGGCAGAGCTTTGCGCGGCGAAGCTGAAACAAGCGCGGCCTGAGGCTCATCTTCATCGATGTCGTCACCGACCTCATCGGAACCATCATCGACTGATTCAGGCTTCTTGCTGGAGGGATCGGCGGGTAGATACTCGAAATCGAGCCGGCGATCGTCCTCCTCGCCCTCGACGACGACCTTTACGGTGCCGCCGTGTTCGAGGCTGCCGAAAAGCAGCTCCTCGGCGAGCGGTTTTTTGATGTGCTCTTGAATGACGCGGGCCAGCGGACGGGCGCCGAACTTCTCGTCATAGCCCTTTGCGCCGATCCACTTGCTTGCCTCGGGGCTCAGTTCGATGGTCACACCGCGATCGGCAAGTTGGGCTTCCAGCTGGAAGACGAACTTCTCGACAACCTTCTCGATAACGTCGACCGACAATCCCGCGAACGGTATGACGGCGTCGAGCCTGTTGCGGAACTCCGGTGTGAACAGCTTGTTGATAGCTTCGGTATCATCGCCCTCACGCTTGATGCGGTTGAAGCCGATCGGGGCCTTGGCCATCATGCTGGCGCCGGCGTTCGACGTCATGATGAGAATGACGTTGCGGAAGTCGACGGACTTGCCGTTGTGGTCGGTCAGCTTACCGTGGTCCATGACCTGCAAGAGTATGTTGAAGAGGTCGGGATGCGCCTTCTCAATCTCATCGAGGAGCAGCACTGAATGCGGATGCTGGTCGATACCGTCGGTGAGAAGCCCGCCCTGATCAAAGCCGACGTAACCTGGCGGCGCACCGATCAAACGCGAGACCGTGTGCTTTTCCATGTACTCGGACATATCAAAGCGCAACAACTCCACGCCCATCAGATTGGCTAGCTGCTTGGCAACCTCCGTCTTGCCGACACCGGTCGGACCGGTGAACAGGTAGCAGCCGATCGGCTTTTCGGGCTCACGAAGGCCAGCACGCGATAGTTTGATGGCACTCGACAGCGCAACGATCGCTTCGTTTTGACCGAAGACGAGACGCTTCAAATCCTTCTCCAGGTTGGAAAGGACTTCGGCGTCGGACTTGGTGACCGTCTTTGGCGGAATCCGCGCCATGGTCGCAACGGTCGCCTCGACTTCCTTGGTCGTGATGCGCTTTTTGCGTTTTTCTTCCGGCACCAACATCTGAGAGGCGCCGGTTTCATCAATCACGTCGATGGCTTTATCGGGCAACTTGCGATCGTTGATGTACTTGGCCGACAGCTCGACGGCCGCTCGGACAGCTTCGTTGGTGTACTTGAGCTGGTGGAATTCCTCGAAGTAGGGCTTGAGGCCCTTGAGGATCTCAACAGCGTCCTCGACCGTCGGTTCCTTGACATCGATCTTTTGGAAGCGGCGAACGAGCGCGCGATCCTTTTCGAAGTGCTGGCGGTACTCTTTGTAGGTGGTTGAACCGATACAGCGCAGCGATCCCGCCTGAAGCGCCGGCTTCAGCAGGTTGGATGCATCCATGGCCCCGCCCGAGGTGGCACCGGCGCCGATCACCGTGTGGATCTCGTCGATGAAGAGGATCGCACCGGGGTAGTTCTCGACTTCCTTCATCACCGCTTTAAGCCGCTCTTCGAAGTCGCCGCGATAGCGGGTTCCGGCGAGCAGTGCGCCCATATCGAGTGAGAAGATCGTTGCGCTCCGGAGAACTTCAGGCACCTCGGCGCGGATGATCTTGCGGGCGAGCCCCTCGGCGATGGCGGTTTTGCCGACGCCGGGATCACCAACTAGGAGCGGGTTGTTCTTTTGGCGCCTGCACAGAACCTGAATGGTGCGCAGCACTTCCTTCTCGCGGCCGATGAGTGGATCGATCTTGCCGTCGCGCGCCTTCTTGTTGAGGTTGATGCAATAAGAGTTCAGCGCATCTTGGCCGCCCTTGCGGTCCTCTTGGCCTTCGACTTCCTCCTCGGCGCCATGCGGCGGCCGGCTCTCGGACATTCCCGGGCGTTTGGCGATGCCGTGGCTGATGTACTGGACCGCATCAAACCGTGTCATCTCCTGCTCTTGCAGGAAGAAGGCCGCGTGACTTTCCCGCTCAGCGAAGATGGCGACAAGCACATTGGCGCCGGTCACTTCTTCTCGCCCGGAGGACTGCACGTGCACGACCGCGCGATGAATCACACGCTGGAAACCGTTGGTCGGCGTTGCCTCGTCTGTCGATTCGGAGATCAGATCTTCCAACTCAGCGTCGAGATAATCAGTGACCCGCTCGCGCAAGGAATCGAGGTCGACATTACAGGCGCGCATGACGCCGACCGCGTCGCGGTCGTCGACTAATGCAAGCAGAAGATGCTCGAGCGTGGCGTATTCGTGCTTACGCTCGTTGGCATATTCCAGCGCACGGTGAAGTGCGGATTCGAGGCTTTTTGAGAACGATGGCACGAGAACCTACTCTTTCTCCATAGTGCACTGCAGCGGATGTTGATTTTGCCGGGAGAAGTCCATGACTTGCGTCACCTTCGTCTCGGCAACCTCATATGTGTAAACTCCGCAGATCCCTACGCCCTTTTGATGGACATGGAGCATTATGCGGGTGGCCTCTTCACGGCCCTTGTTGAAAAAACGTTCGAGAACATGGACCACGAATTCCATCGGTGTGTAGTCGTCATTCAGCAGCAACACCTTGTAAAGACTTGGTTTTTTCGTCTCTGGGCGGGTCTTTGTAACGATGCCGGTTTGATTCTCATCGTTTGAATCATCACCGTCGTCTGGTCCCATCACTGGCGACATACGCAGCACCGTTGGGTCGAATCGTTCGAAATCGGCCTCCTGATGCGTGCCGTTCACGTGCACTGGTGTTTCCCTCAGCATGTCTTCAGTGGGTCTTCAACTTGCGCGGTATACCCACAGCGGACAGCAGGCACCCAAATTTCATTTTCTCCCAACTCTGGCCAATGGGCAATTATGGTCGAACCGCCAACAAGCCGAGCTGATCGCTTTCTCCAATCCTTAGATGGGAACATATCGGGACACAAAAAAGGCCCGGTGTCGACCGGGCCTCTTACAGTATGGACATGTTTGACGACCAGGCGATGCCCGGGCCGATCCTTTCAGGGCAACTGAGCGTCGATCAGTTGGCGAACTGGAAAGCCTTTTCGAGCGGCTTGGAAGCGTCCTTGGCCATGTTCGCGTACATGCCGCCGACCTTCGTCATCTGGTGCATGTACTCGTCATAGGCGCGCTTGGCGAAGCTCGACTGGATCTCGAAAGCCTGGTCTAGCGACTTGGCGGACATCAGCTTTTCCAACGTCGCTGTCGAATTCCTCGTACGAGCGCCGCGTGTAATCGGTCATCTCGGCGGCAATGGCCTGCCAACCCTTGTTCCACTCACCCATGAGCTTCATCGATGCTTCGATGCTTTGCTGGTTGAGCTTTTGAAACTCTTCGAACCCCTTAATCAACTCGAAACCCTTCATGGTTTCGAAGCCCTTCATCATGTTGAATTCCATTACAGTTCTCCTACTGGATAGCGCTTGAAGGCGGATGCGCTCTTGTAAAACGCATCGCCGCTACCTCCTCGATCACTTGAAGCAACGCATCTTGGAAGCTGACAAAACCTATCCAAGCAGATTTTGTTGCGTTGCACAATAGGCCGGTAGTCGATGCCGAAGATTCTTGCTCAATTTGCAGGCAAGTCCCCGCAAACCGCCATTTCGCATGGGTATGCGGCGCTTTAGAACGTGATTCACGATTTTATGGGATGCTCGGGCGCTGACGGGTGCCTTTGAAGCTGCAAATCCAAGACTTGGTTCAGCGCTAGTTAACCGTTGGTGAGGTGGAAACGGGCCGGCCCGTCGAAGCTACGGGGAATTGACGGCGGTGCCGCAAATAGGTCACGAAGAGATGGTCTCAACGTCTCATATGAGCACGACGGGGATAAGCGTCGGTTTCGGACGCGGGCAAACATCATCCATGGCAACGAGAATCAAGTTGCATTTCGCAGGGGCGAGCTTGCTAGGCTTGGCGTCCGCCTGCTGGATTTGCGCCGTGATGATTGCCGCGGCGGCTTTTTTATCAGTGCCGACACCTGCTCAATCCAAGAACTCGAAGTATGCCTCGATCGCCTATGACGCGAATACGGGGAGCACGCTGTTTGAGACATTCGGAAGTGCGAAGCGCCACCCGGCCTCATTGACTAAGATCATGACGCTCTACATCGTTTTTGATCTCATCAAAAAGGGGCGCCTAAACTACAATACGCTGATCCCGATTAGCGCCCAGGCGGCTTCGCAACCCCCTTCAAAACTCGGATTCAAGGTTGGCGAACAGATCCGGGTGATTGATGCCATCAAGGCGCTGGTGACGAAGAGCGCCAACGATGTCGCGGTGGCGGTCGCTGAGCGGGTTGCTGGCTCAGAGGCAAGATTCGCGCGGCTTATGACAAAAACGGCGCGCAGAATTGGTATGAAGAACACGGTGTTCAAAAACGCCTCGGGGCTGCCTGACAGCGCACAGGTCACAACCGCGCACGATATGGTCAAGCTCGCGCTGTGCATTCAGGACGATTTCCCCCGCCATTACGAGCTGTTCAAGACGCGCAGCTTCAAGTACCGCGGCAAGCGCTACAAGAACCACAACACTCTGCTTGGGCGGGTCAAAGGCGTTGACGGCATCAAAACAGGCTACATCCGGGCATCCGGCTTTAATCTCGTCAGCTCGGTGAAGCGCGACGGCAAGCACGTCATCGCTGTGGTATTCGGCGGTAAGACGGCGCGTCGGCGGAATGCGCACATGCGCACTATCATTACCCGGGCCGTCAAGCAGGCATCGACCCGGAAAACCCGCAAGCCGCAGCTTATCGCCAGACCGCGACCAATCCTGCGGCCGATCTTGCCCGATCAGAAACCGATCATCGATCAGCGTATCGAAGTCGGCCGTGCCGAGTTCCCAGCACCTCGCCGGCGGACGGTGAGGATCGCCAGGGTCCGCCAGCTGGACGTAACCGGCGCAGCGGCGCCCCGTCCCGCGCAGCGCCCGCAACGGCAACAACCTAGAACACTGCAGGATGAGCTTGCCGCTTTATTAGCCCGCAGTGGCGTCGAGCCGGATGGAGTGGAGCAAGGCTCGGCTGAAGACCGGGAACCGGCCTCCATGGTGCGGCGCAACATCGGATCTTACCAGATCCAGGTCGGTGCCTTTGCAAGCCGCGAAGAAGCGCAGGCACAGCTCCGCGCGGTCGCGCGGCGGGCCGAACAACTACTTTACGGCTATTCCCAGCGGGCCGTCAGGGTAACTGTGAAGGTGTCGAGCCGATCACGGACGGTCTACCGGGCTCGCTTCGCCGGCTTTGATTCAAACGGTGCCACGGCGACCTGCACCGAATTACGCCGCCGGTCGATCGATTGCTTCGTCGCCCGTCCCTAGGATTCGATCGTTCGAGGTGGAAGCAGCAATGCTGCTCCAGAGAACGTGAAACACTCTCTCAAATCAAAACTCCGAGCGCGTCAGAAAACGATTGGGAATTCCGCCTCAGCCGAACGCGCCGTGGTGTTCTCACACCTGTGCAACGAGCTACCCGGCACCCAACAAGACATCCTTGGCTTCGTTGATTTTTGAAGCCAAGTAGGTTGAGCCACCTCGATCCGGGTGCAACTTCAATATCAGTTCTTT
Source organism: uncultured Alphaproteobacteria bacterium (assembly GCA_963753045.1). GTDB lineage: Bacteria > Pseudomonadota > Alphaproteobacteria > Rhizobiales > Hyphomicrobiaceae > Filomicrobium. Next base: position 439,180 of record CAVWAT010000006.1, on the reverse strand, counting down.
GTGGGCGCGGCGTATTTCGTCGGCTCCAGCGCCCGGCTTGAGCCCCAAGATCTCGTAGGCCTCCTGCTTGCTCATGCGGCCATCCGGCCCTGACATCTCCTTCTCGCCGCGTTCCATGTCTTCGCGCCAAGTGGGATGGGTGCGGTCGAGATAGGCCTCGATCAGCTGCGCGGAGGCCGCATCGTCGATGCGAACGTCTTGCCAAAGCAAGGCCAGTTCGGCTGGTTTCAACCGCTCGATACGACGGCCTGTGAAGATGCCTTTGATGACCTCCCCACGGATTTCACCCGAATCGTGGTCGAGTTGCATCTCCAGGTATTCCGTCTTCACTTCGGAAGTCTGACCCTGCGACTTGTTGGACTGAGGGAACGACGCGGCCGTCATGAGCCATATGCCCAGCACGGCTAGCGGCGCTGCAATGGCGGCGGCTCCACGCATCATGAGCAGACCCGACGTCAGCAGCAGCAAGCCGCCACCAGCCAATCTCAATATGCGGGCCAAACGAGCTGGGTTTACGTTCTTAAAGCCGTGTACTGTGAGGAGCACGACAGCAAGCAGCGCCAGGCCAATCAAGAAGTAGTGCATGTTTCGTGCGTCAACTCGTTGCCGGGACCGCCGCGGGTCCGGCTTGTTGGGCAGCGGTAACTTATCCACATTCGGGCCGTTAGCACCAGGGTGCTGATTGTCCCGATCAAGGCCTCTCGAGTTGCTCCAAAAGCAGCTGTGTTCCGCGTCCGCCGCCGAGCCGTTTCAAGGCCTGGCGCCCACCGGCGGCATAGACAGCAACTGCCGTCAGCAGTTCCTTCAGCTGCGCCGCAGACCCGCTGTCGAACGGACACCAAGCCCCTTTGGTCAGCTTTGCGAGTTGCTTGAAGGCCCGCTCCACTGCTGGGTTGCGGCCCTCCTGAAACAGAAACGTCGGCACGCCAAGGAGACCGAGTTCGCCGGCACGGGCGCACAGGTCATCGACATTCTCCTCCATCGCGTCGCCGACGAATACGAGCGCGTCCACCCGGCCTTTCTCGACCTGATTTCGCGCATGCTTGAGGACCTTGCCAATTTGAGTGTGACCACCGAGAACAGTGATACCGGTCATCAACCGCTGTAGCGCCATCGGATCCGAAACCCATTTCGAGGCGCGGCATTCGCCGAAGCCACGGAAATAGATCAACTGCACGTCGAGGCCGCCGACATCGCGCACCGCAGCGAACATTTCCGACTGCAGCGATAGGGCCATGTCCCAGGTTGGCTGGCGGCTCATGGTGGCGTCCATGGCGAAGATCAAACGGCCGTTGCCAGCACCTACCTGGGGTGAGTGGGTTTTGACCTTGTTTAAAAAGTCCGCGATTTCGTTGTCCGTCGAACGTTGTGCGTCCAGCGTCTGCTGGGATTGCGGCGCACGGGTTTGGCGCGCCTCACCAGAACGCACACCCGGCGTCATCGGGGTCTCGGTTTTATCAGTCTTTTTGGTCGTCATCCGTCACCTCCGGCGACGTGAATCCTTGAACTGTGGAGGAGATGGCGCTTGTCTCGGCGCCGTGCAACCGGGCCAGGCTACCGCGCCGCCGGAGTCTACACGTCCGTTGTTGGCTTGTCCGTATTGGGCTTGGAAGTCTCCTCAACGGTGGAGCGCAGAAGCTCGAGGTTGCCGCCGGTTGCCGTGATGTCGGTGGTGCAAACGCGTTCGGTGGCAAAGCGGGTCAGATAATTCGGGCCACCGGCCTTGGGTCCGGTGCCTGACAAGCCTTCGCCTCCGAAGGGCTGTACTCCAACAACGGCGCCGACCTGGTTGCGGTTGACGTAGAAGTTGCCAACCCGAGCGCGCTTGGCGATGTGATCGGCGACGCTGACCATGCGGCTGTGCAATCCCAGTGTCAGCCCGTAACCCTTGGCGTTGATGGCATCGATAACGCTGTCGAGGCGGCCCGGCGCATAGCGGACGACATGCAGAACGGGCCCGAAAGTTTCTCGTTTCAGCGAGTTGATCGACTCGATTTCGTAGGCGGCTGGGGTCACGTAGGAGCCGTTCCGGCAAAACTCGGGCAGTGGGCAGTCGACGATCTCGCGGCTAGTGCGGTTCATTGCCAACTTATGGGCGTCGAGCTGATCCTGGGAGACCTCGTCGATGACCGGGCCTATGTCGGTCGCGAAGTCCATAGGATCGCCGATCTCGAGCGCCGTCACCGCACCGGCCAGCATGGAGATCGTGGGGGTGGCAATTTCCTCTTGCAGGAACAGAATGCGGGCGGCCGAGCAGCGCTGACCGGCACTGTCGTATGCCGAGCGCACCACGTCGCGTATGACCTGCTCGGGCAATGCGGTCGAGTTGGCAATCATGGCGTTGAGGCCCGCGGTCTCGGCAATGAACGGAACAATGGGACCACGGCGCTCGGCTAAAGTGCGTTGTATGCTCCATGCGGTTTCATTGGAGCCGGTGAAAACCACTCCGGCTATGCGGTGATCGCGGATCAGTGTGTCGCCAATCACTCCAGCGCCGGGCAACAGCTGGAGAACAGGGCCTGGCAACCCGGCCTCCAACATCAGCTCGACCGCGACAAAAGCCGTCAGCGGCGTTTGTTCGGCGGGTTTGGCAATCACGGGATTGCCGGCTGCAATGGCAGCGGCGGCCTGGCCGGTAAAAATCGCCAGCGGGAAGTTCCAAGGACAGATCGAGGCGAATACACCGCGCCCGCGCAGTGTGAGCGTATTCGTTTCGCCGGTGGGTCCGCGCAACTTGACGGGGCCAGAAAACAGCCGTCTGGCCTCTGATGCGTAATAGCGCAAGAAGTCGACTGCCTCGCGCACCTCGTCATGGGCCGCAGTTAGCGTTTTGCCACCTTCGCGAATGATAATCGCCATCAGGCGGGCATTGTCGCGCTCGAAGAGTTCGGCCGCGCGCTCGAGTACTGCCGCACGCTCCTCAACGGGTGTGGCCTCCCATTCGCGGGCATAAACGGTAGCTGCGGCAAGCGCCGTCTTTACGTCCTCAGGCGTGCTGGCCGTCACCTTTCCGATGCGCTGGCGGCGGTCGTGCGGGCAAATCGTGATGTCACCACCGTCGGCATCGATACGCGCCTCGCCACTCAGGATTGGGCCCGCGGTGATAGGCTCAGCCAACGCCTCGTCCATGGCCGGATAAAGGGCCGCGCGCACGTCGGCTTCGGATAGGGCCAGCCCAGCGCTGGCGCGCCGCTCCGGTAAATAGATTTCCCGCGGCCGGGGTAGGGTCGCTGGAGCCGAGCCAACCAACCGTTGATGCTCAACGGTTTCGATCGGATCGTGAACGAGTTCGGCAACGGGGCTGTCGTCGTGCGCCAGGCGATTGACGAAGGATGTATTGGCGCCATTCTCCAGCAAGCGGCGAACCAGATAGGGCAGCAGTTCTTCATGTCCGCCGACTGGAGCGTAGATACGGCACGGCGTGCCGAGTTTGTCGGGGCCCACAATCTCCTCATAAAGCGCTTCACCCATGCCATGAAGGCGCTGGAACTCATAAGCGTGGTTGCCAGCGGCAACATATACGGCGGCGAGAGTGTGGGCGTTGTGCGATGCGTACTGGGGGAAGAAAGCCCTACGGTCGGCCTGCAGGAGACGAACACAGGCTAAGAACGAGACATCGGTGTGCAGCTTGCGGGTGAAGACTGGATAATCCTCCAAGCCGCGCTCTTGAGCCCACTTGATCTCGCTGTCCCAATACGCGCCCTTGACCAGGCGCACCGGGATACGCTTGCCCTTCCGTTCGGCAAGCCGGCGCAGCCACCGGAGCATCGGGATCGCGCGCTTCGAGTAGGCCTGCACGGCGATGCCAAGCCCGTGCCAATTGTTGAGCGCGGGATTCATGTAGGCATGCGCAAAAACGGCGGCCTGCAGATCCAGACGATCTTGCTCTTCGGCGTCGATGGTCACAGGGATGCCCTGCGCGGCAGCGGCGCGTAAAAGCTTGGTCAGCGTCGGCATTAACTCGCTGGCGAGGCGGAACTCCTTGCCGGGCTCAACACGCGGGTGCAAGGCGGATAGCTTGATGGAAAGCCCCGGACGGCGCATCAAGGCGTCTGGGTGCTGGGTCATCAACGGACCAGCCGAGCGCGCAATCGACAACAACGCGTTCATGTAGCGAGTGGCGTAACGGTCGGCATCGGCGTGGGTGCGCGCGGCCTCGCCGAGCATGTCGTAGGATATCGAATAGCCGCGCTTCTCGTAGGCTTCCGCGCGCTTCAACGCGTCCTGAATTGTGCGTCCGAAGACAAACTGGTCGCCGAGGACACGGATCGCCTGACGCATGGCCTGGCGGATGACCGGCTCGCCGGAGCGCACCACCAGTCGCTTCAAGGCGTCGAATGCACCGACCTTGCCGGGAATGTTCAACTTGACGATGCGGCCGGTGAGCAGCAGGCCCCAGGTCGAGGCGTTGACGAAAAGGCTATCGGAATGGCCCAAGTGGCGGTTCCATTCCCCCTGACCGATCTTTTCGGCGATGAGCTGGTCGGCGGTCTCTGTATCGGGAACACGAAGCAGCGACTCGGCCAAGCACATGAGGATGACGCCTTCCTCGGTGGAAAGGTCATATTCGCGCATGAAGGCGTCGACGCCGGCATATTCATGGCGATTGTTGCGTGCGGCGTGTATTAATTGGCGGGCGACTTCGGCCGTACGTCGGCGTTCGGCCTCACTATAGACAGCGCGCTCGATCAGGCCGGCAACAAGGCGGCCTTCTTCCATAAGATGATACGAACCGAATTCATCACGCGGCGGACCTGCATCGAGGCCACGAATGAATGGATCAAAATCTTCCAGCTCAGTTCCGCTGACCGCAGCCATGTCGTCCCCTGGGTTTTGGCATTAAACAGACGACTCAAGAACTCGTTGTTAAATATCATACTATTAACCATCGGCAGCTTGGCGAGTTGCGAACGCGTTTCTCAGTTGAGAAGTTCGCCCTGGCCAGGCTCACAAATTCGGGAGCGGGCTTCTCGGACCTCGCACGAGAGGAGACCTACAAGTGGCTGAAACGCCGGAAAAACCAAGGGGTAAGAGCGCCCAACCGAAGACGGCAGCGCTCAGTAATGACAAAAACCGTCCTGCGAGCAAGGCCAAGCGCCCTGCACGGGCAAAAAAGCGGGCCGCAAAGCCGGCCAAGCCAGCAACGGCCCGAAAACCGGTAGCACGGGCGAAGAAACCAGCGGCTGCTGTGGCAGACGCGAAACAGCTTGTGGTCGCCCGGACGGGATCCGAGCTGCGCGAGGCGACAGCACCTTGGCGTTTAAACGGCGCAAAACTCGCTTTGGTACCGACGATGGGGGCCTTGCATGCCGGTCATTTCGCGCTGGTGGAGAAGGCCAAAGCCACCGCCGACCGGGTGATTGTTTCAGTATTTGTCAATCCGACCCAGTTCGCCCCAAATGAAGACCTGGACCGCTATCCGCGTGACGAGGCAAGCGACCTGAAACGGCTGTCCGACCTCGGAGTCGACCTGGTATGGGCGCCGACTGTTGCCCAGATGTATCCTGATGGATTTTCAACCAGGGTGGCGCCCGGGAGTGCTTCAAAGGGGCTGGAAAGTGATTTCCGCCCGCATTTCTTTAGTGGAGTGGCAACCGTGGTGGCCAAACTCTTCAACCAGGTGCGGCCCCATTTCGCGGTGTTCGGTGAGAAGGATTACCAACAGCTCATTGTCGTCAAGCAACTCGCCCGGGATCTCGACATGGGGCTTGAAATCGTACCTGTGGCGACCGTGCGTGAGAAGGACGAACTGGCTCTATCATCACGCAATGCCTACCTCAGCGACGCGGAGCGGGGTGTCGCCCCTAATCTTAATCTTGTGTTGAAAGAAGTAGCGGAAGCCGCCGCCCACGGCGCCAGCATCGCGCATTTGAGAGCCGCCGCGAAGGTCCGGCTACTGACGCTAGGATTTGAAAAGGTCGATTACATCGACGTGCTCGACGCGGAATCGCTGCAGCCGTTCGAACTTGAGGCCGGCCGGCCGGGGCGGGTGCTGGGGGCCGCCTGGCTTGGGCGAACCCGCCTGATCGACAACGTCGGCGTGGTATTGTGAAGGGGCAGCATGAAGCAGGGAGCTTGATGAAGAATGAAGCTTGATCAGGAAAACATCGTCCACGGCGGAATCACTGGAGCGCTGTTCGGAATTGCCTACATCTTTGCTAGGTCGTGGTGGACAAATGACTATTCGGATGCAACGGCGTTGAACCTGATTGGCGCCGCTTTGGTCGGGGCAGTGGCCGGAATTGCGGCGTTTGCGGTGCGCTGGTCGACTGGGGCAGACGGCAAGTAAACATTATCTGAGGCCGACCGTGACGTTGAGGTCCTTGCCAAACGGCCTGGCCCCGTGGCACCCAGACAGCCAGAAACACTTTAAGAGATTCGCTCACGGCCCAGCTACAGTTGTCCCGCGTCGGCTGGCATACAGGGTGAATTACAGCGGGACCAACACGACATGGCAAAACCGCAAGGCAGCGATCTTTTCGCAGAGTCCAGAGAAGAGCTTGAGCACAAAATCATCCCCACGCGGGCGCAAGCCGGTTGACGCAGCCGACGCGTACACCGCCGCCGACATCGAGGTTCTGGAAGGCCTGGAACCTGTCCGGCGCCGACCTGGCATGTTCATTGGTGGCACCGATGAGAAAGCGATGCACCATCTGTTTGCCGAGGTCATCGATAACTCGATGGATGAGGCGGTGGCTGGGCACGCGAGTTGGATCGAGGTGCATCTTGATGCCGACGGCTACCTAACGGTTGCCGACAACGGGCGCGGCATTCCAGTCGATCCACATCCCAAGTTCAAAACGAAGTCGGCGCTGGAAGTTATCATGACGACGCTGCACGCCGGCGGCAAATTCGATGGCAAGGCCTATCAAACCTCGGGCGGTCTTCATGGCGTCGGCGTTTCAGTGGTCAATGCGCTGTCGGAAGACCTTGAGGTCGAAGTCGCGCGCGGCCAGCAGCTTTATCGCATGAATTTCGCGCGTGGCCTTCCCGTTGGAAAGCTCCAGAAACTCGGAGCGATCAAAAACCGGCGCGGCACCAAGGTGCGTTTCTTTCCGGACTCGAAGATCTTCGGGAAGGACGTGGCGTTCAAACCGGCGCGGCTTTTCACCATGGCGCGCTCAAAAGCGTATCTGTTTGGTGGTGTTGAGATCCGATGGTCGTGTGATCCTTCGCTGATCACGGGCGACACTCCGGCCGAAGCGGTGTTCCATTTCCCCGGCGGTTTGAAGGACTACCTCACCGAGAGCCTCAACGGGCACACACAGGTGACGGCCGATATGTTCACCGGCCGCGTCGAAAAAGAAGGTGGGCATGGTTCGGTGGAATGGGCCGTCACCTGGATCAGCAATGCCGACGGATTTACCCGCTCCTACTGCAACACCATTCCCACCGCCGACGGTGGCACTCACGAGAATGGCTTGAGGCAGGCGCTGACCAAGGGGTTGCGCGCTTATGGGGAACTCGTCGGTAATAAGAAAGTTTCGCAGATCACTGCCGAGGACACGATGAGCACGGCGGCGGGGATGCTGTCCGTATTCATTAGAGAACCTGAGTTTCAGGGGCAAACCAAGGACAGGCTGGCGACCGTTGAAGCGGCAAGGATTGTCGAGAATACGGTTCGCGACGCCTTCGACCATTGGTTGGCCGATCGTCCACAACAAGCCACCAAACTCATGGAATGGGCCATCGAGCAGGCGGAAGACCGGCTGCGGCGACGCCGTGAAAAGGAAGTCAGCCGGCAATCGGCAACGCGCAAGCTGCGGCTCCCAGGCAAGCTTTCCGACTGCACAATTCGTTCGGCGCAGGGTACCGAGATTTTTATCGTCGAAGGCGACTCGGCGGGCGGTTCGGCGAAAAGCGCGCGCAAGCGTGATACGCAGGCTGTGCTGCCGTTGCGCGGCAAGATTCTAAACGTTGCCAACGCTTCGGCAGCGAAGCTATCGGCAAACCAACTGCTGTCGGACCTGGTTCAGGCCCTCGGGGCGGAAATCGGCAAGCATTACAACAATGCTGATTTGCGTTACGAGCGTGTGATCATCATGACTGACGCCGATGTCGACGGCGCGCATATCGCATCCCTGCTGATAACATTCTTCTACCAGAAAATGCCGGAACTGATCGACAACGGACACCTCTATCTGGCCGTGCCGCCGCTGTACAAGCTGACGCATGGGGCAAAGTCTGTTTATGCGCGAGACGATGCCCACAAGGAGGAACTGATGGCCTCCGAGTTCAAGGCCAATGCAAAGGTCGAGGTCAGCCGCTTCAAAGGGCTCGGTGAGATGAGCGCGGCGCAGCTCAAGGAAACCACCATGTCCCCTATAACTCGGACGCTGTTGCGGGTTGAGGTTGGCGATGTTGAACGCAGTGAGATCACCGATGCAGTCAATGCGCTGATGGGTTCGAAGCCGGAAGCCCGTTTCCGTTTCATCCAAGACAACGCGGCATTCGCGACCGATTTAGATATCTGAGTTCGCAAGCTGGGCGCGGGTAAAGTCGTATGCCGACCAGCGCAACTCGCGGTGGTTTGACCAGTCGAGCACGTTTGCGGCCTCCGGCACCGGAAAGGATAAGAGCAGGTCTCCTGCTCTCAGTTCACTCGATACGTCCCGCCTTTCGCGCAACAGACTTCTCAGAAGCACTGCTTGAGGGCCCGGCGCTTCTGGAGTAGTGGCTCTGCTGAGGGAGAACACCCGGCGTAGCAAGCCGGCCCGGGTCGGCAATTTGGCGGTGTCAATGTCGTACCGGCCAAGGTCGGGGACCTGCAGATCCAATATAACGTTGGGGCCGCTTTTGAGCTCACGCATTGACCGCAGCGGCACGTTGTCGATGAGGCAACCGTCAACCAGCATATCTCCATTTTGAAAGACTGGCGGAAACAGGGCGGGGATCGCGGCGGAGGCGCGGATTGCTTTCCACAACGGTCCACGGCGGAGGGTCACCAGCTCGTTGCGCGATAGGTTGGTGGCGGCAGCAAAAAAGGGCACCCACAAATCAGCAATGTCCTGGGCGGGATACAATTCCGCCAATGACGCGTCGAAGACGGCATGGTCGAGCAAGCTGTAACGGGGCCAGGTCCACCGTCCCATGGCTTTACGCGTGACGAACATTTCGTGGGTGCGGCGATCGATGACTTCCGCCCCGACGGCGCATGCAAACGCGGCTGCCATCGCCGCGCCACCACTGGTCCCGCCATAGGCGTCGAATTCGTAACCGGCTTCCTGCAGCGCCTGCAGCATGCCGATATGCGCCGCTGTGAAGGCGCCGCCGCCGCTGGCGACAACGCCCAGCGCCTGACCTCTTATGAAGCGTATCAGTCGGTTGAGATCGTTTCTGCAGCCCAGTGCAACATGGTGATGCGGGCCGACATAGGGGCGCTGATCGAGCCAGCGGCCGGTTCCGGCAACCACCGGCGCATACCTCGCGTGCAGAAGGACAAGCCGGGTGTTTTTTTGCTCGTGCAGGGTGGCGGCGAGCTCCTCAAGCGCGTTGGGAGCGAGATCGCCTATGGTCGTCCCGGTGGCTTCAGCATCGGCGATAAGCAGCACCTGGTCGGCTTGGCGCAACGCTTTTTGCGTCCAATTGGTTGGCCCGTCATCGCACAGGTAAACAACCTGGTCGTAACGCTTCTCCAAGTTGTTGAAGTGGACGGCCTGTCTGGGCGCGTCGGCCTCACTCAGGTCAGCGTGCGTCTTCGCGGATGACGAGTTCGAGGAACAGCGTTCCCGCCAGCATCGCGCAATAGCGTTTAAATTCCTCAACAAATCCACTGTGAAGCGGGCGTTGCCCGGCACGGCACAATGCGAGCGTCTTGGGCGGCACGAAGCCGCCGCCGCAACGCCCTGCGGTTGTATCCGCCAGTCTCTTGGCGAGCCTGCTCGTGACGCTGGGCCAAAGATCCGGCAACCGGGCGGCCAAGCGATCGAATTCATCACGTGAGAGGGCCAGAACAACGCTGTCGCGCTCAGCGCGGACGCTTGCCGTGCGCGGTCCACCGGCGAAAAAGGCGATCTCGCCGACGGGCTGCCCGGCTCCGATCTCGGCAACCGGTTTCGCAGCGACGCCACGCAGGACCGCAAAGCGACCCGTGACCACGATGTAGAGTCGGTCGGAGAATTCGCCCTGGCGCACAAGCATGACGCCGCGCGGGATGTGGATGAGTTCAAATCGCTCGGCAATGGTTGCGCGCGTAGCTGGATCGAGCCGGGAAAAGGGCTCCACCAGGGCAAGAATATCGAAAGAATGCTGCGGCATGACCGTAAGTACTTGGTTCAGTCTAAGCCATTCTAACGCAGGGACACCTTGCAATTCCTAATATCGAGCAAAACAAGTTATCAGAAAACCGATACAGCCCGCATTGTCCCTCGTTTCTCGCGAAAACGCTGAGCAAACCGCTTTAAGTTGCACGTTCCGACGCGCAATACAGACCGCGGGATTGATATTGAAAGCCCGTCAATCCGCATCGTGATGTTAATCTCTGGCATCCGATAGACGGCTTTAAGCTCCACGGAAACTCTTTGCGCGCCACTCAAGTGTCCGGCGACGTTTGATGTCGCGGCATTCCAGTCTTTTGCGGGGCAACGGACCTGTGGGCGGCGGCGATGGCTTCCAATCCGTCGTCCAAGACGACGACCTGCCAGCCAATTTCAAATTCGCTACGTTTCCGCCCGGGACGGTTCTCGTTCGATGATAAAGCGCTTGGAGGAAAGGGCGGCCCGAGCGAACGGGCTGCACTGACGTGATGTTATTTGGAAGATTCGTTCGAGTCCTGCGTGCCGTCTGCGCGCGAAGCTTCAACGTGCGCGGCGATTGCTGCCTTGTCGTTGACGTCGGCTTCAATCAGCGTGTCGTTGTCGATATGCACTTTGTTCCCCCGTGGGGTGTACTTTGGGCCGAGCACATCGACAATCCCTGGCGGACCCAACTCGTCTTCGTCCTGCTTCCATCCTTCAACGACCAAAGCCTGAGCGGCGTACTTTTTGTCTCGGTCCATCAGGTAGGCATGGAAGTCCTTGAGCCGATAGTGGGGAACCGATGCGTTGATGTGATGTGGCAGGTGGTAGTCCATACCGAAGGGGAACACAGCGTAACGCAGGACTGGATTGACGATGAAGATGCGCGAATTCGTATAACGGCCACGATCCGCATTCCCGTGCTGTATCCATTCGCGCAAGACCATGAACAGTGGGAACGTCAAGAACAGCGGCAAGACCCACAATAGGCCATAATAGCCCCAGACGGGCGCCTGCGTGTAGTATTCCGTCAACGTCAGCGCGCCAAATAGGATCGTTAGGTAGGTGATGCGGCTTATGGTCGTTACGCGGTGCGAGATAACCGAGTTGATGCGGCTCTCGGCATAGGCTTCGTCCGGGATCACCAAATAATAGACCGTCGCTGCCGCCCAGCCGGCGACAAGTACGGCGAGCGCGATTCCGGTCATGAGACCCCGATCGGCATAGCCGAGCACACCGAGGGCAATCAAAACAACCTGGACGAACGGCATCAAGACCATGAACAGGACGCCCCAACGGATCGCCCACGGCGATCCTGGCCTGTCGGGATTGGTATACGGGTTGGAACCGGCGCCGAGCGCTGAATACTTAGCGCGAGCCACGATGTAACTGATGAGACGAAGCGGGTTGAGCTGCTTGAGGATCGCAGCGAGAAAATCGATGTGTGCGATCGGGAAGTCCAGCCAATGTCCGGATGCGTGGCCCTGTTCCATGTTCGGATCACGCGTCGGATCGTTAACGAACTGATGATGTGACAGGTGGTGCAGGCGGAAGGCGTGGGTCGACGTGTAAATTGGAAATGCGCCGAGCCAATCGGAAGCCAGCTCATTGAGCTTTCGATCCGCGAATAGAATGTAATGGGTGCCTTCGTGGATGATGCCGCCGAGCTGATGCTGGGAGGCGCCGATGATTAAAATCGCAACAAACGTCGCGGGGATATTCCACCACCAAGCAAGACCAGCATCAGCCACCGCTGAATAACTCCAAATCGTGGCTGCGATGGAGCCAATCATGATCAGGTAGACTTGGGCGATGTAGATGAAATTCGTGGTGTTATCACGTGCTTTCAGGCCCGGTCCGGACTGAGCTTGGGGTCGGCGTGTGGTTTCACCTGTACTCGCGATACTCATAACGATTGGCCTTGGGTCAAACTCGTCCGTTGAAGGACGCTTAACTATGGACGTTGGGCTCTAATGATAACCGCCCAAAAAATTCTTTGTGCCGCGTTTCTATTATTCTGCGATCCATTAGATGTGGAATTAGACTAGAATTCAATAAGTTCCAACCAAACTGACGCAGTTTGCTTACTCGCAATAAAGCTGTGTGCCGGGATTTGGAACATTGGCGTTCAGACACATTGCATCAGCGGGCGAAATTCGCGACTTCTGGTCGCAATGCGTCTATACACTTGCGCATGGTTGCCAGATATTTACCTCCGGTAATCGTGAAGCAAGCAGCTGATTTTCGTCTGCTGTCACTCTGGACCAAATTCTCACGACGGGGGGCGAATGAGAACGAAAGTCTTGATGGCCGAGTTTATCGGTACGTTTGCTTATGTCGCGGCGATCTGCGGCGCGGCACTTTTAGGTGGCCAGGCAGCCGATGGCGGGCTGCACCTTGCGCTGGCGGCCGGTTTCACATTCACGGCTATGTGTTTCGCGCTCGGCGGCGTGTCCGGCTGTCACTTTAACCCAGCGTTAACTCTCGGGCTCGTTGCAGCCGGCCGGTTTGAAACTCGCACGGCGGTTCCTTATGTAATTGCGCAAGTGCTCGGTGGATTGTTGGCGGCGGGGTGCTTTGCGCTGTTAATTGACGGCGCGCCGCAGCAGGTCGCTGCCCCGATGGCTTCGCTTGCAAACCGGTTCGGTACCGACGGTACGTTCCCGTTCGCAGCCGTGTTGATAAGTGAGAGCCTGGCAGCACTGCTCATCTTGCTGTTGTTTGTGGGAGCAACATCTTCGGGTGTACCCACAGGTTTCGCGCCGATTGGGCTTGGTTTTCTGATCGCAGCGCTGCACCTAGTACTCGTGCCGATCTCGAATGCTGCACTCAACCCGGCCCGGGCTACGGCCATCGCGGTTTTCGCCGACCAACAGGCGTTGTTGCAGCTGTGGCTATTCTGGGTAGCGCCGATTATCGGTGCGGTCGCCGGTGGTCTGATCGGCCGCTGGATTAACGATTGATCTGCCAAAACATTCCGCGGATGCGGCGAACTATTGAAACTTGTCAGTTTTGCTACAAAATCTGATGCAATTGGGCCCTAGGTTTAGGGTAATACTTGCGGTTTTACAGATTTTGTGCGATGCAAAATACAGATGGGCGTAGGGAAAACGATTTTTTTGTTTTCTGACGGGGGAAGACGAACTTCATCGATCTTATTCGACATTTGTCCCTACGCTCCCGACCGACCGTACCGCGCACGAAACCCGCGCGGGCAAAGATCCTGTGACGGGAGTTGAAGTATATTGACGACGAAGACCTTCGCTGAGCTTGGGCTCAGCCCGAAAGTTATGGCCGCGGTAGACGCGGCCGGATACTCCATACCGACGCCGATCCAGGCCGAAGCCATTCCGATCGCGATGACTGGGCGTGATGTGTTGGGCATTGCGCAGACGGGAACCGGCAAGACCGCGTCGTTCACCCTTCCTATGATCTCACGGCTGGAAACCGGCCGCGCCCGGGCCAGGATGCCACGCAGCCTCATTCTCGCGCCGACGCGCGAGCTTGCCGCCCAGGTGGCGCAGAGCTTCGAAAATTATGGGGTCAACCACAAGCTGAACTTGGCCTTGCTGATCGGCGGCGTGTCGATGGACGAGCAGACCAAAAAGCTAGATCGCGGGGTCGACGTATTGATCGCAACTCCGGGACGCCTCATCGACCATTTTCAACGTGGCCGTGTCATGCTGATGGGCGTCGATATCCTGGTCATCGATGAAGCCGACCGGATGCTCGACATGGGCTTCATCCCCGACATCGAGAAGATCTGCAAGTTGTTGCCGCCACAGCGGCAGACGCTGTTCTTCTCGGCGACCATGCCTCCTGAGATCACGCGCCTTGTCGACCAGTTCATGCGCGATCCTTTGCGGATCGAAGTGGCCAAACCGGCGACTGCCGCGCAGACCATCACGCAGCGGTTTCGGTATTGCGAAAATGGCGAGGACTGGGCCAAGCGCGAGGACCTTCGCGAATTGATGCGGGCCGAAGACGTCCGGAACGCGATCGTATTTTGTAACCGCAAGCGGGATGTGGCGATCCTTCTGAAATCGCTCACAAAGCACGGTTTCAACGCCGGTGCGCTGCATGGCGATATGGACCAAAAAGCGCGCACGGAGACGTTGGACAAGTTCCGTTCAGGCGAGATCACGTTCCTTGCAGCCAGCGATGTCGCCGCACGTGGTCTCGATATCCCGGATGTGAGCCACATATTCAACTTCGACCTGCCGTGGCAATCGGACGATTATGTGCACCGCATTGGCCGCACGGGTCGCGCAGGTCGCGAAGGCTCGGCGACGTCGCTCGTCACCTTCGACGACTTGAAGCTGCTGAAGCAGATCGAGGACATCACTGGCGACCGGTCGGTCTGGATCGGCGATCCGCCAAGCGAGGCGGATATTCAAGATTCGGCGTCGCGGAAACGCCGGAGACCACGCTCCGGGTCAAGTCGTGGCGGTAATGACAGACAGCCAGCTGCTCGCGGTCGAAGCCGCCGTCCCCGACGGGACAGCCAGGATGCTCCGCAACAGGCATCGCCGCAAAGGCAACGGGCACCGCGCGCTGACACCCAACAGAAACCGGAAGCCCGCCCCGGAGCGCCGCAACCAGTTGTTGAGGCACACCACCTGCATCCGAATCCGCCGCTCACGCCTATTAAACGCCGCAAGCCGCAGGCTTCCGCGCCCGTTAAACAGGGCGGAGAAGCGGACAAGACGGCATTTGGGCGGAAAGATCAGGTTCCGGATTTTCTGCGCCGTCCCGTGAAACGCAAAGCGGTTGCGAAGAAATCGGCTGAGATCACGAACTGACGAGGCGTAAGGTGCCCCCCCTGTGGGCCGCGACTTACGCCTCGTCAAAATTGTTTCGCACCAGACTTTTCCAATCGCCATGGACGGCATTGAGAAGGGTCAGAGCCGCGACGGCGGCGGTGTCGGCGCGCATGATCCGCGGTCCCAGTGAGATTGCCGTGGTGAAATCTCGGGATCTCAATGTGTCTCGCTCTTCGGCTGCAAAACCGCCTTCTGGACCGATCAGCAATGCGAATGGGCCAGGGTCCAGTTTGCCAAGACTGGCCAGCGGATCGGCGACGTCGGCCAGCTCGTCGCAGAAGACGATGCGGCGTTTCTTGTCCCAACCCTCCAACAAGCGCATTAGTTGAACTGGCTCGACGATTTCAGGGACTCTCAGAATCCCGCATTGCTCAGCGGCTTCAACAGCGTTGGCGCGCATCCTATCCAGGTTCACGCGGTCAGCGACGGTGTGTCGTGTGAAGATAGGCTGCAAGCACGCCACCCCCAACTCGGTGGCCTTCTGGACCATGTAATCGAGGCGCGCACGCTTCAACGGCGCGAAAAGATAGACGAGGTCGGGTCCGCCTTCTTGAGCGCGCGTTTGCTGTTCGGCGATCAGCCGGCAGCGCCGCTTTGCCACATCACTTAGGCGCGCGCGCCACTCACCGTCGCGGCCGTTGAAGATCAGGATTGCGTCATTGGTCCTGAGGCGAAGGACGTTGAGCAAGTAGTGGGCTTGCTCGCTGTTGCAGTCGACTGAGGTGTTCGCGCCCAGCGGTACGTCGACAAAAAGCCGCTCAGCATTGAAATCGTGGATCGGCATGATCCCCGTGTTATCCATCCTCTTCAGAATTGCAAGCTTCAGCCGGCGGAGGTTTGGGCATGGGCACCCATTCAACGAATGAGTCAATACCGGGCGATGGGGTCGTTGTCGACGCTGCCCAGGGTAACTGGGTTGACGCTTACGCGCCGCATTCCTGGCGGCCCTATTTGCGGCTTGCCCGAGCTGACAGGCCAATTGGCGTTTGGCTTTTGCTGTTCCCATGCTGGTGGTCGCTCACCCTCGGCCTCATGCAGAAGGCGCACGTGGCCGGTTTCATGGCGAGCGATCTGTGGACCGGCATCTGGTCTTCCATCTTGTTTGCGATTGGGGCTTTCGTCATGCGGGGCGCGGGCTGCGCTTACAACGACTACGTCGACCGCGACTATGACGCCAAGGTTGCCCGAACACGCTCGCGGCCAATCCCTTCCGGGCAGGTGACACCCAGGGCTGCGCTGGCTTTTGTCGTCTTGTTGTCGCTCGTCGGACTAGCTGTGTTGGTGCAGTTCAACACGTACACGATTTGGCTTGGCATCGCTTCGCTGGGGCTGGTGGCGGTCTATCCGTTCATGAAACGCTTCACCTATTGGCCGCAGTTTATCCTCGGTTTGGCGTTCAATTGGGGGGCGCTGGTGGGTTGGGCTGCCGTTCATGCCGGGTTGGGGGGCGCACCGGCTCTGCTGTATGCGGGATGCGTACTGTGGACCATCGCCTACGACACGATCTACGCGCATCAAGATAAGGAAGACGATCTATCGCTCGGGCTGAAGTCGACCGCCATCCGATTTGGAGACCAGACCAAACCGTGGCTAGCCGGACTGTTCGCCGGCGCGGTGGCGCTTTGGGCGGGCGCGGCGGTTCTGGCTTCGGCGGTTTTTTTTACATTTCTCGCGCTTGTAGCCATTGCCGCGCAGTTTTCTTGGCAGGTGACGACGTTGAGGATCGTCGATGGCGACAACTGCCTGTCGCGGTTCAAATCGAACAAATGGATCGGTTGGGCATTACTTGCCGGGCTTTGCGCCGACCTGAGCGTGCGCGGAAGCCTTGGTCCTGCATGATCTTGGCCGGCATTAAAACAGCGTACGGCACGGGGGAGGGTCCACCCGTGCCGTTGCATTTACCTGCCTGTTGACCCGTCGGCGGCTTCATGGAACCGCTTCCTTGGGGCGTTTCATGAACTTTACTGACGATGGCTTTTGCTAAGGTTAATCAACTCACCCAAAGGGTCCTTACACTTGCATCGATTTGAGCCAAAGCTTGTGTTTTACAGGTGTTAGCAAGAAAGATTTCGATGCTTGCCCAATCGCCCCGGGTCGTGCAGGAAATGAGGCAACCGCGCTGCAGCATGCTCCGCAGTCGAATGTTCCTTTCAGAAGAAATTAAGAGGCCCTCTTCATGAGCCAGCAGACCAAAACCGGCGGCAAACAACTTCTTCACCTGGTATTTGGAGGTGAACTAAAAGATCTCGACGCGGTCGAGTTCAAGGATCTCGACAAACTCGATATCGTCGGTATCTATCCAAATTACGAGGAAGCCAATACGGCCTGGAAGGCGGCCGCCCAGCGCTCCGTCGACAATGCCCATATGCGTTACTTCGTCGTCCACATGCATCGCCTCATGGAGCCAGAACCAACACCGGATGAGGACGACAAATAGAGAGCCGCCCCGCCGCCGCTTCGAAAAGACAACGGGAAGAATGAGCGAGCATTGAACGATTCCCACAAACAAGCTCAAGCCAAATCGCAATCAGCCAACTCAGCGCCACGGTCCGAGCCGGACCCGAAGGTCAAGGTCGAGGCATTTGACGAGCAGTCACGCCGACTGTTTTGGCGCTTTGTGCAAGACTGGATCGTGCCTAGATGGCGCCAGATGCTGTGGGCGTTGCTGTTGATGGCGTGCCTGGCTGCTGTGACCGGCGGCTACCCGATGATCATCAAGGCGTCGTTCGACACTCTGATGGCCGATGATGGGGCCAACCTGTTGTTCGTGCTGGGCGCGATCATCACCATCACCATGCTGCGGAGCATCTTTCTCTACCTGCAGACGGTGGCGACACAGCGTATCGTTACGCGGATGTCTACGGACATCCAGAAGGATGCTTTCACGCACCTTATAAATGCGGACTTCGCCAGGATGACCCGGGAAACGCCTGGGCGGCTGCTGTCGCGGCTTACCAACGACATCAATTTTCTCCAACAGGCCGTGCAGGCAAGCCTCAACACGGCTGTTCGAGATACGCTGATGGTCATCGCGCTGGTCGCATCGATGATCTACCTCGATCCGCTGATGTCGTTGTTTGTTCTCGGGGTTTATCCGATCGCGGCGCTGCCCATTGCCGTGATTTCCGAGCGCTTGCGCAAGGTGGCGAAAAGGACCCAGACCGAGTTGGGTGACATGACGTCACTGCTCGCCGAGAACTTGGGCGCTTCGCGGCTGATCAAGACCTATCGTCTCGAAGACTATGCCTCGGAAAGGGTGCATGGGAGCTTTGAACAAGTCTTCAGCCTGAAAATGAAGGCGGTTCGCAACCGAGCACGGCTTGATCCAGTGCTGGAGGCGCTTGGCGGATTGGCAGTCGCGGGCGTGATTGCGTTTGCTTATTGGCGGATTGCCAGCGGTATATCGACGGTCGGCGACTTCATGGGTTTCGTGACCGCGCTACTTATGGCGGCCCAACCGATCCGGGCTCTAGGCAATCTCACAGGCCGCATCCAGGAGGGCCTGGCAGCGGCGGAACGCCTCTATGGTCTGCTCGATGAAAAGCCAAGCATCGTGGATGCTCCCGATGCGAAATCCTTGGCGATCACGACCGGCACGATCAGCTTTGAGGATGTTTCGTTCGGTTACGAGCAATCGTCCGAGCAACGGGCGATTGAGGATTTCACTCTGCAGGTACGCGGTGGCACCACGGTTGCTCTGGTGGGCCGGTCGGGAGCCGGCAAGTCGACGGTCATCAATCTGGTGCCGCGGTTGTTCGACGTGACACGGGGACAGATCAGTATCGATGGTCAGGAGATCCGGTCTGTGACGTTGCAATCATTGCGCAGCTCGATCGCACTTGTCAGCCAAGACATCACGATGTTTGACGATACGATACGCGCCAACATCGCGCTCGGCAGGCTTGATGCTAGCGAGGATGAGATTATCGCCGCCGCCCGTGATGCCGCCGCACACGAATTCATCTTGGCCCAGCCGAATGGGTACGACACGATGATCGGCGCCAGCGGCCTTCGGCTATCGGGCGGGCAGCGGCAGCGCATCGCCTTGGCACGAGCAATTTTAAAGGATGCTCCAATTCTGCTGCTCGACGAAGCGACGAGCGCGTTGGACACGCAATCGGAGCAGCTTGTGCAAACCGCCTTGGCACGTTTCACGGAGAATAGGACGACGCTGGTTATCGCGCACCGTCTGTCAACGGTGCAGAACGCCGATCTTATCTGCGTTATGGAGGACGGCCGCATCATCGAAACAGGCCGCCACAGCGACCTCATCAGTCGCGAAGGGCCGTATGCCCAGTTGGCTCAAGCGCAGCTAATGAGCGAACCTGATCGGATGTCGGATAAAGACGATAGCGCGGTCGCAAGCCGGGAATGATACCGTCACCAGGCTGGAGATGCGATCCGTCGGCGGTTACTCCCGCTGCAAAACGGAATCCACAAAACGGTTTGCCCAGCCATTCGACTTGAAGGCTTCGGTAACTTCGTCTGGGTCATAACGCGTTTCGACCCAGTCCATGAAAGCGATAGGCTGGACTTGATTGTCGGCAATATAACGCTCGAAGAAGCAATCAAGAATCCCCGTATCGGCCTGACGGATATGACCGTATTTCAAGGACAGCTCGTCCTTGGCTGCTTCGATAGGCATGCCTTCACGGAAATGCCGATAAAGCACGCTCATCAATCCGGCGCGGTCGGCTCCGGATTTACAGTGCATCAGCATGGGGTATTCGATCCGCTGGAACAACGCCTTAGCCCGGCGGACCTCCTCGACCGTCGGTGCTGCCCGCGAACGAACCTGGAAATTGACCAGCTCCAAGCCCAGTTCATCACACATGCGTTGTTCGAGCCAATAGCTGCCACACGTGCGTTCGCCGCGAAGATTGACGATCGTTTTCACACCATCGCGCTTGAAGCCCCGGAAATGATGCGGGGCGGGCTGGGCGCTGCGCCAAGCGTCCTTCGCAAGCGCATGCTTATTGAGATAGGCAAGCCGAAAAATGCCGTGATCCATCAACAGCATATCGAGATGTATAGCCGTCGGGCCAAACAGCCGGCGCATCCACTGCGGGCTGTGATTTATGAGGCCAGTGCGCCAGGCCATGCTGACGCGTTTCACGGCGCGTTTATATCTTTTGGCCAGTCCCGCCATTACCTGCCGATCGCCGAGCGCGAGGTGGTTTCATTTAATGCGGGGCCATTATGGGTACCCGCGTTCAAGAACGCATGAACGTCGTTGTTAAACCGATGAACCAGGATCTTGAACCCCCAATTAGCAAACACCGCACGCGGTTGATGTAAAATTATCAGCCGTGCCCTGGCCACTCTCCAACATCAAAGCGCCGAACTCAGCTTCCCCGAGAGGCTGAATTTGCAATCTACATGCAATTAACGCTCATTGCTAACCGGCCGGTATTATGCGGTATTGGACAAGACGGCAAGGGATGTCAGTCTTGCGACACAGTGTGGCGAATAATCCCCAGAAAATCGACCATCCTGACCGCCAATGCGCTGGCGGCGGCCCAATAGGGCCGCACTTTCCGAATCGGATCAGCTCACGATAAAGTTGCGCCCAGCGCCCAAGGTGAACCCGTCGATGGCACTGACGAAAAGCACGAAATCCAAGCTGATGCGATTCGGTGGTGCAAGCCTGGGCCGGTTTATAGGACTGGTTGACCGTACGTGTGAGCACCGGTTCGATCCACCGGACATGCAGGACACATTTATCAGCCAGCACCCTGCCATCTGTGCCTGCTGGCATGGGCAATTTATGATGCTGGCCGCGAGCCGGCCGAAGGATTTGAAATTCTCAGCGATGGTTGCGCGCCATGGTGACGCGGAACTCATCGGCGAAGCCATGCGGCGGATCGGAGTCGAGCTTATTCGCGGGGCAGGCGCTGGAGGGCGCCGGAAAGACCGCGGTGGTGCTTATGCGCTCAAGGCATCGATGTCGGCTCTGAAGGAGGGGGCAAGCGTTGTCGTCACGGCGGATGTACCACCAGGACCAGCTCGGCGAGCTGGTGAAGGTATTATTACACTAGCCAGACTTTCTGGACGGCCGATCCTGCCTCTGGCGGCGGCAACGTCACGTTATTACTCGCTCAATACTTGGAGCCGACTGACTTTCAACCTCCCTTACGGCAAACTCGGATTTGCCATGGGCACCCCCATTTTCGTACCGCGTCATGCATCACCTGAGGATATTGAGGCTTTGCGCAGGAAACTTGAGGCGGACCTAAACGAGACGACCGAGCGGGCCTATGCGTTGGTTAGCGCTGATCCGGCCCGCGCAACGCCACCGGGGGCGCGGGATCCAAAGCTTGCCCCACTGCCGGAGGGTTTCGGGCTCAAGACCTACCGCGCCGCCACCCGTGCTTTACAGGTCGCTGCGCCGCTGGTGCTGGGCTATCGCGAGCGGCAGGGGAAGGAAGTCAGATCACGGCGTGCGGAACGCCTTGGACAATCGGCAATCGAACGGCCAACTGGAGCGCTCCTCTGGCTGCACGCGGCCAGCGTCGGCGAAACCAATGCCATCTTGCCGGTCATCGAAGGCTTACGCGCGCGGTGTCCCGATCTGCGCTTCTTGCTGACGACCGGTACGCTGACATCAGCAAGGCTAGCCGAAGACCGGCTCGGCGATACGGCGATTCACCAGTTCGTTCCGCTTGATGTGCCGAAATTTGCACGCGACTTCATTGCGCATTGGCGACCGGATGCGGCCGTTTTCACAGAATCGGAAATCTGGCCCAACTTGATCCTTGAAACCGCAGCTCGCGACATCCCGCTTGTGTTGATCAACGCGCGCATGTCGAAACGGAGCTTCCAGAGATGGCGCCGCCAACCGGGCATATCGGCGCCGTTGTTCAATCGATTCGATCTTGTTCTGTCGCAAAATACTCGGTTCGCCAGGCAGTTTTCCGAATTGGGCGTGCGTCGCGTTGAAGTCGCCGGCAACTTGAAGGTCGACGCGCCGCCGCTACCGGTCGATATACGCGCCTACGAAGAGCTTGCCGCGGCAATCAGTGACCGCAAGAGCTATATCGCCGCCAGCACGCATAACCTGGAAGAGGAAATCGTTGCGGAGGCGCATCGCAGAATCGCCGCCGTCTATGACGGTTTCCTGTCGATCATCGCACCGCGACACCCCGAGCGAGGGGCCGCCATTGCGGATATGTTGAAGGAAAAAGGGCTGTCCGTGGCCCGGCGCTCGCTGCAGCAACTGCCAGACGCCACGACCGGTGTTTATATCGCAGACACTATCGGAGAACTGGGAACCCTTTATGCCCTTTCGCCAATCGCGCTGATCGGCGGTTCACTGGTTAACAAAGGCGGCCAAAATCCCATTGAGGCAATCCGGCATGGCGCCGCCGTTCTGTCGGGCCCTTATCGGCACAACTTTACCGACATCTCTGAGGCTCTATTGTCAAAGGGCGCGATCCTCGAGGTGACAACAGCGGAGGAGTTGGCTGAGGCGGTGATCGCTCTACATGGCGACTTGAGTCAGCTTGAGGGATTACGTGGTAAAGCCTGCCGGGCACTGGACGAAATGACGGGGGCGTTAGATACGACCGTCGACGCACTTGCCGCATACTTACCCGAGCCGGTTGAGAGCCAAAAGGAGCTGAATTGTGCCTCTTGAGGAACCCTCTTGGTGGTACGTTGCCAGTAAGGACGATCTTCGCGTCAAGGCCCTGCGCCCGATCTCGGGACTATTCGGCTGGGCAGCACAACGGCGATTTAGACGCGCAGAACCCTATCATTCGCGGCTTCCAGTCATCTGCGTCGGCAACTTTACAGCTGGTGGGACGGGCAAAACTCCACTGTCGCTAATGATCGCGGCACTGTTGAAGGAGCGAGGCGCGACGCCTGCTTTTTTAACGCGAGGTTACTCGGGGCGACAGAGGGGACCGGTGTGGGTCAATCCGACGGTCGACCTTGCCCGGGCAGTGGGTGACGAGCCACTGCTGCTGGCACGCTGCGCACCGACGATGGTGGCGCGGGACCGAGCCAAAGGCGCGCAGGCCATCGAGGCCTCGAAAACGGCGAGCCACATCATCATGGACGATGGTCTGCAAAACCCGTCGCTGACGAAATCATTGATCATTGCCGTTGTCGACGGATCCCGAGGGCTCGGTAATGGTGAAGTCATTCCAGCTGGGCCCCTGCGCGCACCGATCGATTTCCAATTCGGACTTGTGGATACCGTGGTGGTTAACGGTGATGAAAGCGGATCAACGCTGCGGAACCTAAAAGGCGCGTTTCCCGGACCCGTACTGTCCGCCCGGGTGGTGCCAAATGATGCGGCAGAAATCCTGAAACACAAACGGGTCGTCGCGTTCTCTGGCATCGGCAATCCGAAGCGGTTCCGGGCATCGCTCGACGAAATCGGTGCCCACGTTGTTGCTGCCCGTGAGTTTAAGGACCACCACGACTTCACAGACGCTGAGGCGCAAGAACTGCTCGCTCTAGCGGTCGCGTCGGAGGCGCAGCTGGTGACAACTGAAAAGGACCTTGCGCGGCTGGCGGGAAAGACTGGCAGCTGCGCGCAGCTAGCCAAGACAACGAACGTACTGGGGATCGAGTTGGCGATGGAACCACGAGATCTGGAACGCCTGGTGGCGCTCGTCGAAGGGGCTTGTCTGAAAGAGACGGCGCCGGCCTAGGCTAGCAATCGTCAGGATCGCTCACTTCGCCGCACGGTTCCGGTATTCGATAAACCGCTTGTAGGAAATTTCCGCCGACGCATATGCCTCTTGGTGCGCGACACTCCAGTATCGCAGATTGTCGAGTGAAATGGGCTTGCCAGTGACCGCGCAACGCACGAAATCACCCGGCGAAATCACCTGGAACTCACCATCCAGGTAGCGAACCGTCGCTTCGCCTTTGAGACCAAATAAAGTCTCCAAACGGTTCATTCGGCTCCTCCCATCTCCGTGCTGAAGCAGAAAAGATTCGGCACTATTGCGCAGCATTCTTTGATCGCCCTTCCGAGCGCCAGCGTCAAGGTAGGTTGCCGCGGCTAATGCCCTCAGAAGGGGTCTACCTTCGTAAGGTGTTCGCTCACTTAATGGTCAAAATAGTGACCCTTGTTCCGGGCCGCGGCCCTTTCGGGTTGGACGACGGGCCTCCCCGTCGGCGGGTTCGGCCTGTTTTGGTTGAGATTCATCCTCCGTTAGCTGATCTGGCACGGCGGTGGGGCGGACAGATGTGCTGAGGACGCGGGCAGCGGCGCGGCCATCTGCAAATTCAATTTCCACATCATGACCAGACTGCAAACCTTGCGACTTGCGCACCATGGCGCCGCTGGAATCTCGTACGAGCGCGAAACCTCTTGCGAGCACGCCGTGATAGCTGAGGCTTTGCAGGAGATGGGTGAGAGAGCCAAGGCGCTGACGGCGCGCAGCATGGCTGTTGAGAAAGGCCTGGCGAGCACGCGCGTCCAAGACGGCGACGCGATCGGCTGATTGCTGCAATCGGCCCGTGACAGCCGACGGCCGCAGGCGGCCTGAAATACTGACCAAACGAACACGGCGTTGACTGGTGGTGCGCATCAAAGCCTGCCGGCCACGATTGTCGTACCCGGTTAGCGTCTCCCGGCAACCTGAGATTCGTGTGGACAGCAAACGTGGCGACAGCCGCGCGAGGACGTGGGTCAGCCTCAGACCACTGCGGTTTGTAAAGGCCACGAGTGCGCTCGCCAGGCGGTGCTCTGAACGATCCAGGCGCTGGCGCGGCTCGGCGAAAAGGGCGTCGCGCCTTGGCAGGCCGCGGGCAGCGGCCTTCAACCGATCGCGGGCGCTTTCCAATCCGCGGCGGACCGCGATGCGCTGGCGTTCACCGTTCTGAAGCAGACGTTCCAACAGCTCGGAGTACTTGGGCACGGCCCATTCGGCCGCCTTGGTTGGCGTCGGCGCGCGGGCATCGGCGGCTAGATCGATCAGCGTCCAGTCGGTTTCGTGCCCTACGGCGGAGATCAGCGGTAGCTCGCTGTCTGCGGCGGCACGAACGGCGACCTCCTCGTTGAATCCCCACAGGTCCTCGAGGCTGCCGCCACCACGGGCGACAATGATGACATCGGGGCGCGGCACCGGCCCGCCGAGCGGTAATGCGTTGAAACCGCGGATGGCCGCGGCAACCTCGGCGGCGCAGCTTTCGCCTTGAACCCGCACCGGCCAGAGCAGCACCTTAGTTGGAAACCGCTCTTCGAAACCATGCAGCATATCGCGGATCACAGCCCCGGTTGGACTTGTGACAATGCCGACGATACGCGGCAGAAATGGCAATGGCTTTTTACGGAATTCTTCAAAAAGGCCCTCGGCGGTCAGCTGTTTCTTGCGAGCATCCAGCAATGCCATCAACGCGCCAACGCCCGCCGGCTGCAGCGACTCGATGACGAGCTGGTACTTGCTCTGGCCGGGGAAAGTCGTCAGCCGGCCAGTGGCGACGACCTCCATGCCCTGTTCGGGTTTGAAGCGCAGGCGGCTGGTCACTCCGCGCCACATCACACCGGCGACGACACTGCGTTCGTCCTTGAGATCGACATAGAGGTGTCCTGAGGCCGGCCGTGAAATGCGTCCGAGTTCACCGCGTACACGGACGTGGTCAAAACCGCTCTCAAGCGTCCGCTTGATGGCGCCTGACAGCTCCGTAACCGTAAATTCGGTTGCGTTGCCGGTCGACTGCGGCGTCTCGTCTAGCTGCGGTGCGGAAGTGGCTGGCTGCTCGGGCACGAATCAGTCCTGATTTGTTTCTAGCACCGGCAATGATACACCATCGTTACATGGCAATCAGAAGCCGCGGTAAAAGTCGCATTAAGAGTTTTGGAAAAGTCCCCCATGAACGTTCTCATCATCGGCGGCGGCGGGCGTGAACATGCGCTAGCCTGGGCGATAGCCGCCAGTCCGAAGCTTGGACAACTGTACTGCGCGCCAGGCAATCCTGGCATTGCTGAAGTCGCCGCTTGCGTCGCGCTCGATGTGCAGGACCATCAAGCGGTTGTGGATTTTTGCCGCGTAAACGCGGTCGAGCTGGTCGTGATCGGCCCTGAGGCGCCGCTCGTCGCCGGGTTGGCCGATGATCTGCGCGCAGCGGGTGTTCGCTGTTTCGGCCCCGGCAAAGAGGCTGCCCAGCTGGAGGGCTCGAAGGCCTTCACAAAAGAGCTGTGCGCAGCCGCCGCGATTCCCACGGCTCGCTATCGCAGTTTCTCCGATGCGGCAGCCGCAAGAGCCTATGTGGCGGACCATCCACTGCCGGTTGTGATCAAGGCCGATGGTTTGGCCGCCGGTAAAGGCGTCGCGATCGCCGAAACGCGCGAGGATGCCATTGCGTTCATCGACGATTGTTTTGGCGGTAAGTTTGGGAACGCCGGAGCTTCCGTTGTGATTGAGGAATTTCTTGTCGGAGAGGAAGCCAGTTTCTTTGTTCTTTGCGACGGGACCAACATTCTGCCTCTCGCCACGGCGCAGGATCACAAGCGTGTCGGCGACGATGATACCGGACCAAACACGGGCGGCATGGGTGCCTATTCACCGGCGCCGGTGATGACAGACGAACTCATCGCGCGGACGCTTGAAGAGATTATCCAACCCACCGTCGATGAATTGAGAAACAGGGGCACACCCTATCAGGGGGTACTCTACGCTGGTTTGATGATCACGCCCGATGGGCCGAAACTCATTGAGTACAACGTCCGCTTCGGAGACCCGGAAACCCAGGTCTTGATGCTGCGGGCCGACCGGGCTGGGCTGCTTGAGGCCCTTGATGCCGCCGCACGAGGGGCTCTTCATGATTTCCAGCTTGGTTGGAAAGACGAGGTGGCACTGACGGTGGTCATGGCTGCAGAGGGATATCCGGGAACACCGAAAAGGGGCACTGAGATCAAAGGGTTGGAAGCCTTTGGAGAGGCCGACGACTTGATGGTGTTCCACGCAGGGACGATGCAGGACGCGCTCGGGCGGCTGGTTGCCAACGGTGGGCGTGTGCTCAATGTGACGGCCCGTGGGGGCAGTGTCGCGGAGGCCAAAGCGCGGGCCTATGCAGCCATCGAGAAGATTGATTGGAAAGGTGGTTTTTGCCGCTCCGACATCGGCTGGCGCGCGATTGCCCGGGAACGGACCTAACCGTAGGCGGTCACAGATTTATGCGCCACGGCACTCATTTCGCGGGACGCCTGGCAACCAAGTCAACATAAGGCCAAGATCGGCTAGTTGGATGAACGATAACTCGGCATGACGGGTTGGTGGATCGACTGACCCGCGATTGATTTCAGCCGATCCCGCAATCGGAGCACTGACGCGGTTACCCGTATGACGGACAAAACCACGCCGCGCCTTACGACCCGCGCGAACCGCCAAACCGGTTCGCTTGAGCTGACGCGCAAACCAACGATTGGTCTGGCGCTTGGCGGTGGCGGCGCGCGGGGGCTTGCACACATCCTGATGCTCGAAGTGCTCGACGAGATGGGTATCCGGCCCAAGATTATCGCGGGAACGTCCATTGGCGCGATTTTCGGGGCGGCTTACGCGTCCGGATTTTCAGCTGCTCAGATTCGCGCCCACACCGAAGAGCTGTTGCGCAGCCGGTTCGAGATCGTACGACAGTTCTTCATGGCACGGCAGGAGCCTCTCGGACGCGTTCTCAATATCTTGCAGCTACGCTCGGCGCTGTTCAATTCAGAGGCGTTGCTGGATATCGTCATGCCCAAACGGCTGGCTGAGGACTTTCAAGATCTCGCGATTCCGCTGCGGGTGGTCGCGGCGGATTTCTTCACACAGGATCAGGTGGTGATCGAAGCCGGGTCCACGCGAAAGGCGATCGCCGCAAGCATGGCGCTACCGGCGATGTTCTCTCCCGTGATGAGCGAGGAACACGCGTTGATGGACGGTGGGCTCGTCAACCCGCTGCCGTTCGACGTCATTTCCGGTGCGGCTGATATTCTCGTCGCGATAAACGTTTCAGGAGCAGGACGGCTGCCAGAAGACCGCGCGGCGCCATCGACGATCGAAGCTCTCATCGCGTCGCTGCAAATTCTCCAACACACGATCGTGCGCGAAAAGCTCCTGTCCCGTCAGCCCGATGTTTTGGTCGATGTCAATGTTGGGCATTTCCACGTGCTCGAGTTCCATAAGCTGGAGCAAGTCTTGGAATCGGCCGCGCCGGCCAAGGCCGAACTCCGCCACAAGCTCGAACGCGTTATGTCGGCGGAGACATTGGAAACGATCGACGAGCAGCCGATACCCTTGGACGAAACTGGAGAGGTCAAACGTGCCCCACTGGCGCAACGCCTGTTGGGAAACGACGGCTGACAACTTTGCATTCTCAATCGCGACGGGCTGCGAAAAAACTGCGCAGTAAGTTGGCTGCGCGGACCTCTTCCAGGCCGGTATAGAGTTCCGGTGCATGGTTGCAGGTGGCTTGTGAGAAGATACGGGGACCATGTTCGACGCCACCGCCTTTAGGATCGCTGGCGGCATAGTAAAGCCGGCGGATGCGCGCGAATGAAATCGCGGCGGCGCACATAGGGCAGGGCTCCAACGTTACGTACAGATCGCAATCACCTATGCGCTGTGACTGAGATTTAGTACAGGCTTCCCGCAACACCAGTATCTCAGCGTGGGCGGTTGGATCGTGCAACTCCCGGGTGCGGTTGCCCGCACTGGCAATGACACGGCGATCACAGACGATAACGGCGCCAATGGGCACCTCGCCGCGCTCAGCTGCCGCTTCGGCCTCATGCAGTGCTCTCGCCATCGGCGACAGCTGGTTTACAGCGGTCATATCCGGCTGCCAGTCTGTTTGAATTCGGTCGATTCTTGGCGCGCCGTCCCTACGGGCTCAATGCCTTGTGACCCTGCGGAAGCTTGGCTTCTTCTTCGTCCATATCGCCGGCGAAAGCCCGAGCGCCATCGCGGTTATATATATCGCGGCGGAACTGGACGATACCATCCGACTCACCCCAGGCGGTAATGTAGGTGAAGATCACGGGAACCGGTCTGGTGAAGTCAAGATCGAGGGGCTGACCCGAATCGAGTACGGCTGCAGCACGGCCAGGTTGCTCCCAACCCAGTTCGTATTTCGCCAGCCATTCGACCAGCTCCATCACGTTCTGCACGCGGACGCAGCCTGCCGAATACGCCCGGCTCGCCTGGCCGAACAGCTTCTTCATCGGTGTGTCATGCATGTAGACGATATCGGGGTTGGGCATGTTGATGCGCACGAGCCCCAAGGCATTCCAATCACCGGGATCCTGGCGGAACTTGATCTGGTTATGATCGACGTTGTGCCAATCAATTTCTGAGATGGACACCTCTTCGCCGTCGTAGCTGCCGCGGAAGGCGCGAATGTGCTCGCGATCAAGATAGCCAGGGTCCTTTTTCATACGCGGCACCAGGTCGTATCGAGCGACGCTTACTGGAACGCGCCAGTACGGGAAGAAATTGAGGCCCTTGATGGTGGCACGAATTTCTGGCGTCTGTCGCTCGGTGCGACCAGCGATGACGCGATGGCGTTTTTGGACTTCGTAGCGCTCGACGGCCTCCAGCTGGAAAGCCGGCGCGTTGACCAGAACGTAGCGGTCTTCAACGCGCTCATTCAGCATGTGCTGGATGCGGCGATAGTTCAATTCCAACTGCTGCAGGCGCATACCCGCGGTCACGTTCAAAGCAGCGAACGTCGCGCGGTCGACGCGCCGGGTAATGCGTAGCCCATGGCGTCGCTGAAAACTCTCTACCGCCCGCTCGCATTCGCCGTCGAACTCGAAACTCTCGTAATAATTGCTACTCGGCGGCATGTCGCCGGTGGCCCGAAGCCGTTTACGAAGCAGCGTCACGCGCTCATCGTAATCTCCAGGACGGATCGAACGCGGTCCTGGCACCTCTGGCCAGCCACCCTTGTTGACAATCCTACGGTAGCGCTGGATAGCGTCACGTGTGGCTTGCAAGGTGACATCGCTGAGCCACGGTGTACCGCCCGTCCTGAGGTCGCCTAGCTCATATTTCTTTTTGCGGCGCCCGGTCGCTGCGGGCTCATTTTCCCCGGCGCCTTGTCCAATGATCGACTCCCACCAGGTATCGCTCTGGGCATGCGCATTGCGCGCCAGAGGCAACATGCCCGTCGCTGCTGCAAGCCCCAGGGACTTTCGAAGAATTCCGCGTCGCGTTACGAAGAACGCCAGCTTGGTGCGCTCGCTGCCCATCGCCCCCTACCTGATGAATTGGTTGCGCTCCGCCCCATCACACGACCTTATCGGCGGGCGAATAAGTCTCAATACCTAACTATACCCGATGTGGCCAAACAAAGACGCTTTATCAAGCTCTTGGGGGTGTCCAGAATGCTCAACTTTATGTGGCTATACTGTGAGGCAGACTCACTGTGTACACCGAATGGGCCCGCCAGGCTCAACACTTGGCTTTGCGTCGGTTAGGAAAAGTGATCCCACCCCCATTTTTGCAGGGATACTGTTTCTCCTGCAGCATTGCGCACAGTGAGACCTGAGCCTGCCGTCAGGAGCCCTATCCTCGCGACACTCTGGACGTCGTCCAGCGCCATTTTGGCGAACGCCGCCGCGTCTTCGGGTGCGACCGCGGTGAGGACCTCGTAGTCGTCCCCGCCGGTTACGATGTCGGCCAGGGACAGCTGGCCGGTTTGGAGAAGCAAGCGGACCGGTTCGGAAACCGGCACTGCGGGACCGTCGATTTCAGCGGCACAACCACTCGCGGCGGCAAGGCGCGAGGCATCGAGAGCGAGCCCATCGGAGATATCGAGCGCGGCCGTGGCGTGGCGTCTCAACGCATGATTAAGTTTTAGGCGCGGGGTTGGTGTCCGGCTGCGTGCCAACAGATGGGCGAGCCCCTCGTCGCCAACCTGGCGGCGCCATTCGTTCGCCAGCTGCTGGTTGCCTTGGTCCACCGATAATCCGGCAAAGGCATCACCAATCGTGCCGGAAACCATGAGGACGTCTCCAGCCCGTGCGGTGCTCCTTTGGACCATCCGTCCTTTGGCAACCAGGCCGATAGCCGTAATGGTTATGCTCAGCGCACCTTCCGTGCCGACAGTATCTCCACCAGCGAGATGCAGGCCCCATTCCGTTTGTGCCGCCTCGAGACCTTTTACAAAGCCATCCAGCCACGTCTCGTGCCCCGCCGGGAGCGCAATCGATAACAGATAGGCAAATGGGTCGGCCGCTTTGGCGGCGAGATCAGAAACATTGACGGCCAACGCCTTTCTAGCGGCCATGGCGGCCGAGTGCGGCGAGCCATCGAACAGGAAATGCCGGGCGTCGATCAACGTGTCCATTGTCACGACGAATTCGCTGCCCTCCGGCGGCGACAGCAAAGCGGCGTCGTCGCGCAAACCGAAGGCGCCGTCCAAACCAGAAGCCAAAGGCGCCAAAAGGCGCTGGATCATCTGCTGTTCGTTCTCAGACATCGCGGGATTCAGTTTTTTCCGTTCCGCGCGGCCTTGCCCGCGCCGTTTTCAAATTCGGCTGGACGAAGCCGATGGGCGAGCCGGTCGAGAACGCCATTGACGACCTTGGGTTCGTCTTCGTTAAAAAAGGCGTGAGCGACGTCGATGTACTCGTTGATGACCACTCGTGCTGGAACATCCAGGCGCTCGACCAGCTCGAAGGCGCCTGAGCGAAGGATGGCCCGCAGGATTGAATCGATGCGCTGCAAACGCCAGCCACTAGCGAGCTGTTCATCGATCATCGGGTCAAGGTCACGTTGACGGCGTACGACACCGCGCAGAAGCTCGGCAAAAAATGTCGGATCGGCGCCGGCGATCGTCTCTCCCGCTTCCGAATTGGGGAAGCGCAGCGTGGTAAACTCGTGGATCACGTCGCTAACATCGGCGCCGGCAAGATCCATTTGATAGAGCGCCTGCGCGGCGCCAATCCGGGCCGCGCTGCGGGCTGCTTGCGCGGCTGGTTTGGCTTTGTGATCTCGGGCGGAATACGTCATGAAAGTTTGGCCCAATGGCTATCGCGTTCGGCGAGGAAGCCGCGTTGCATTTCAATCAACCCCAGGCATGCGCGAGCGGCGTCGCCGCCTTTACCCTCACGTCCATTTGCCCGTTTCATTGCCTGCTGCTGCGTGTCGACCGTCAAGATGGCGTTCCCGAGAGGGATGGCCTCACTTGTCGCAATCTGCATCAGCCAGTGGTTAGCGTTATTGACGACGACATCGTAATGAGAGGTTTCCCCGCGGATGACGCAACCGAGAACAACCACACCATCGAAGCGGCCTTCGAACGGTGAACGCTTCGGCACGACGCCGGCATCGACAGCCGCGGCGAACGCCTGCGGGATCTCCAAGGCACCCTCGACGGTGACCAGTTCATGGCTCGCACCGCGCGCGTCCAGCTCACCGGTAGCGCCGTTGATCAGCAGTTTTGCAACGTCCTCATAGTAGGGCGCTAAAATGAT
Source organism: uncultured Alphaproteobacteria bacterium (assembly GCA_963753045.1). Classification (GTDB taxonomy): domain Bacteria; phylum Pseudomonadota; class Alphaproteobacteria; order Rhizobiales; family Hyphomicrobiaceae; genus Filomicrobium. The sequence continues at coordinate 406,703 of CAVWAT010000006.1, read as the reverse complement.
CAAGATGTGCGGGCTGTCCACTTGCCCGGCTTCTTCAGAACTCTCTGTCATGTGAATCAATTCAACCGATCTTGCGTGTGTTGATGATGCGCAATCCGAAGGCTTCCAGCCCGACGTAGTTGTGCTGCGGGGAATTCGTCAGCAAGATCATGTCCTCGACACCCAGATCAGCCAGAATTTGCGAGCCGACGCCGATTTCGACCTGACGCGATTTGCGGTGTTCATCCGATGCTTTGTTCTTGGACAAACCGCGATTGGCAAGCCATTCAGAGACCGCACGCGGCCGCACGTCGCGGATCAAGATGACAATGCCTCGGCCTTCGGCAGTGATCGCGCGCAATGATTGCTCCACCAGGCAGCACTCGGCATCGCTGCCAATGCTGGCGAGGTCGGTCAACACATTGACCGCGTGGACCCGCACCAAGACAGGACCTGGGGCCGATAGATCGCCTTTGACGAGTGCGATGTGCTCTGCTGGATCAACGTTTGTTTCGTAGACATGCATGCGGAACTCATCGTCGTAAGCACTGCGCACGGTCGTCTCCACCACTTGTGTGACGATGCGATCGTGGCGCAAGCGATAGGCGATCATGTCCTCGATGGTGCCAATCTTCAGTCCTTGACGGCACGCAAAGATCTTGAGGTCCGGCAACCGCGCCATGGTGCCGTCGTCGTTCATAATCTCGCAGATCACGGAAGCGGGATTGAGGCCCGCCATGCGAGCGAGATCGACGGAAGCTTCGGTGTGACCGGCCCGGATCAAGACACCTCCGTCACGCGCAATCAGCGGAAAGACGTGTCCCGGTGAGACGATGGCATCGGAGTCCTTTGTCGGATCGATCGCGGTGGCGATGGTTAAGGCGCGGTCGTGGGCGGAGATGCCCGTCGATATACCGTCTCGGGCCTCGATCGATTGAGTAAAGGCGGTGCGGTTGCGTGACTGGTTGGTACGAACCATCTCGCTGAGGCCGAGGTCGGAAGCACGGTCCCGTGTCATGGCCAGGCAGATGAGGCCGCGACCGTAGCGGGCCATAAAGTTGACGGCATCAGGTGTCGCCATTTGGGCAGGGATAATGAGATCGCCTTCGTTCTCGCGATCCTCGGCGTCAACCAACACGACCATGCGCCCATTGCGCATCTCGTCGACAAGCTCGGCGGTCGTCGCCAGCGGCGCGGACTGCACATCTTCGGCGGCCAAGTCGGTCACTGTCGAAACTCCATCAGGCGGGCCACATAGCGTGCGAAAACATCGACTTCGAGATTTATCTTATCACCGACTTTTTTCTCGCCCCATGCCGTCACCTGCAGGGAATGCGGGATCAAATTGACACCGAAGCGGTTGGCGCTCACTTCATTGACCGTCAGCGACGTGCCGTCGAGCGCAATCGAACCTTTCGGGGCGATGTAAAGCGACAAGTGCTCGGGGGCCTCAAAGGAGAACCTGCTGCATTCACCATCTTGCCGAATGTCAACGATGGAGGCCAGACCATCGACGTGTCCAAGGACAACATGTCCTCCCATTTCCGCACCCAATGTCAAGGAGCGTTCGAGATTGATCCGGCGGCCTGGCTGCCATGTATCGAGTGTTGTCTTCGAGCACGTTTCGTTGGAAACGTCGACTGAAAAACGGCAACCCTCGGCGTCTGGCTCGATCCCCGTCACCGTCAAACAAACTCCATCGCAACAGATCGAGGTGCCAATATCGACCGATGCAGCTGGATAAGCGGAGGCGATCTGAAAGCGGCCACCGTCGCGGGAGGCTACGCTGCCGATGTCTGTAATAATTCCGGTGAACATCGCTTGCTTCTCGTCCTTTTCAAGTCGTTCGGTCGTGGCGCAGAGTTAACATCTCATCGGGCCCGAGAACGCGCCGGTCAATGGGTTTGAGCGTCAGCCCCGGCAGGAGATGGCGAAGAAAGTCGGGCCGCTCCAGCGCGCCAGACTTTTCGATGGCTGCCGCGCCCGCGCGGAAAAGCAACACCTCATCGGCTAGCCCAGCTTTGGCAAAGGCGCTCCAAAGCGTCGGACCACCCTCAACAAGAAGCCGGGTCATGCCTTCGGCGACCAGCGCTTCGCAAACGGCTGGAAGCCAGGGGCGAGCGCTGACCTCGTTTATCTCGAACAGGCGACATCCAGCCTTCCGCAGTGGCGCGACCTCGCCTTCGGCCTGCGTCATGGTGCGCGCTGTTGCGAATATCCAAACCGGTTTGGCGGCGGCTGTGGTGGCCAGTCTACTGGTGATCGGCGGAAGGCGCTCTCCCGCCAGAACGACGCGGATCGGTGATTTTTCCGCAAGCCCAGGCAAGCGGCAGGTGAGATCCGGGTCGTCATCATGAACTGTGCCGCCGCCGACAAGGATCGCATCCGTCCGGGCTCGAAGCATATGGCCGTGGGTGCGGGCGATATCACCTGTCACAAATAGAGGCGTGCCGGCGCTCCCCCTCGGAACCTGGCCGTCTTCGCCAACGGCGAGTTTCAGCTGGATGAACGGCCGACGCTCTGTGACGCGAACGATATGGCCACGTGTAAGCCAGCGCGCCTGTGGGCCGAGTACACTGCGCCGAACGGAAACACCGGCGTCGCGCAAAATACGCACACCGCGCCCAGAAACCCGGGGGTCCGGGTCATCCTGGGCGATGACGACACGCCTCAGACCCGCCTCCAAGATTGCATTGACGCAAGGAGGTGTTCGGCCGAAATGCGAACAGGGTTCAAGGGTGACGTACATCGTCTTGCCATGAGCGCGATCGCCAGCCTGTTGAATAGCTAGCGGCTCGGCATGGGGCCGTCCGCCAGGGGCGGTTGTTCCGGTCGCGATCACCTCACCAGTGTGCTCGTCGGCGATGACGGCTCCAACTGACGGATTCGGGGCGGTGGTGCCGAGGCCCAATTTGGCAGCACGCAGCGCCAGCGCCATCATGTGCCGGTCGAACTCATCGCTATGAACTGTCTCTTGCAATGATCAATGCGTCTCGTCGGACGTCTTGGCGTTGGGCGTTTTGGGTTTAGCGGCCCGGGTGGTCTTGCGCGCGGGGCGCTTGGCGGGCGTTTCCGCATCGCCATTCAATTTGCTGGCGCCGTGCGGGATTGCGTCGCGGGCAATCTCGCCGAGGACACTTTCAAAATCTGCGGCTTCGCGGAAATCCCGATAGACGGACGCAAAGCGAACGTAGGCGACCGGATCGAGACCGCGCAAGGCATCAATCACCAATTCGCCGATGATCGACGAGGCGATCTCGCCTTCGCCGCAAGCTTCGAGCTGGCGGACGATCCCAGACACCATCCGCTCAACGCGCTCGGCCTCGATCGGTCTCTTGCGAAGTGCGACGGTGACGGAATTCACCAGTTTATCGCGATCAAAGGGGACCTTTCGGCCGGAACGCTTCAGCACGGTCAATTCGCGCAGCTGTACGCGTTCGAACGTGGTGAAACGGCCAGCACAATCAGGACAGACGCGGCGCCGTCGGATGGCCGAGTTTTCCTCGGTCGGGCGGCTGTCTTTGACCTGTGTATCCTCGCAACCGCAAAAGGGGCACCGCATCCGATGTGTCTCCGTAAAATCAAAAAGCCCCTGTCGCCTAGATCAGGCTACGCGACAGGGCCCCGATATTAACGTCAGATCGGCACACGACCAGAGGCAAGGTGGCGACGCCTGGGGATTTATTTTCCGCCCCCAGGCTGGCTCGTGTTGACTTCGGCTCAGGAATAAATCGGGAAGCGCTTGCACAAGGTGATCGCGTCTTCCTTCACCTTTGCTTCGACGGCGGCGTTGCCGTCCACGCCGTTGGCGGCCAAGCCGTCGAGAACTTCCGAGATCATGCGCCCAATCTGCTGGAACTCGGCGACGCCGAAGCCACGCGTCGTTCCGGCCGGGGCACCGAGGCGGATGCCCGATGTGACCATCGGCTTTTCGGGATCGAACGGCACACCATTCTTGTTGCAGGTAATATGGGCCCGTTCGAGCGATTTCTCGGAAATGTTGCCGGTCAGCTTCTTGGGACGCAGGTCGACCAGGATGAGGTGGGAATCAGTGCCGCCCGAGACCAGATCGAAGCCTTCACTAACGAGCACTTCGCCCATTGCCTTGGCGTTATCCATGACGTTTTGACTGTAGACCTTAAAGCCCGGCTGCAGTGCTTCACCGAAGGCAACGGCCTTGGCCGCGATGACATGCATGAGCGGACCGCCCTGAATGCCGGGGAAGATGGCCGAGTTGAACTTCTTGGCCAGGTCGCCGTCGTTTGTCAGGATCATACCGCCGCGGGGACCACGAAGCGTCTTGTGGGTGGTGGTGGTTGCCACGTGGGCATGCGGGAACGGGTTCGGATAAAGGCCCGCTGCAACGAGGCCGGCAAAGTGGGCCATGTCGACGAGGAAGTAAGCACCGACTTCATCGGCGATCTGGCGGAAGGCAGCGAAGTCGATCTTACGCGGGTATGCGGAGCCACCGGCAATGATCAGCTTGACGTTGTTTTCCTTGGCGACGCGGCGGACCTCTTCCATTTCGATCAGGTGGGTTTCGCGGTCGACCCCATAATGGAAGGCCTGGAACCACTTGCCGGACTGGTTGACCGGGGCGCCGTGGGTCAGGTGACCGCCAGCGGCGAGGCTGAGGCCCAGAATGGCGTCGCCTGGCTTGAGGAGCGCATTAAAGACACCTTGGTTGGCCTGGCTCCCCGAGTTCGGCTGGACGTTGGCGAATTCGCAGCCGAACAGCTTCTTGGCGCGATCGCGGGCAAGATCTTCGGCGATGTCGACGAACTGGCAACCGCCGTAGTAGCGGCGGCCGGGATAACCCTCAGCGTACTTATTGGTGAGCACGCTTCCGGCTGCTTCAAGAACAGCGCGGGAAACAATGTTTTCGGAGGCGATCAATTCAATTTCGTGCTGCTGGCGATCGAATTCCTTGGCGATCGCGGCGGCAACTTCCGGATCGCTCTCAGCCAGCGTTGCAGAGAAGAACGTGTTGGTTGCGGAGCCGGTTGCATCCGTTGCTGTCGACATGGAAGTTTCCTCGTTTTCGCGCGTTTTGTTTCGTTCGTTGGCCTTGACCTGGCGTCAAAAAACCAGACGGACCATGGGCGGCAGTTTTTATTTAGCTTTTCTTGAAGCTAGGCTTCTACCATCGTCTAATCTCATCGGACAAGACTACGCGGCTGGCAAACGCTTAGACCAGTAAAAATCGGGTCTTGCGGCCATTGGGTAGGAGCGTGACTACCCACCCGGCAAATACACGCTGCCCATTGCGCAGACCACGGCTCATCCCACCGCGAAGCGCGGCTGGAAATCGATTGTCTGGAGTTTGCCTTAAGGGGCTGGCGCGATAACCAGGCTACTCGGCGGCGAGGCGAACGTACTGGCCTTTGGCGACCGGGCAGCGCTCCCACAGCTCGGTTAGCGACGTTGACGAGGTGGTCCATCAGCGCGTCATTATGCAGCGGGCCGGGCGTCAGGCGCATGCGCTCGGTGCCGCGCGGCACGGTCGGGTAGTTGATCGGCTGCACGTAGATCCCGTAGTGATCAAGCAGTGCATCGGTCACCGCCTTGCAGTGCACCGGATCGCCGACCATCACCGGAACGATGTGGCTCGGGTTGTCCATCACCGGCAGGCCGGCGTCGCCGAGACGGGCCTTCAAGGTGGCCGCGCGTTCCTGATGGGTACGGCGTTCGGCATCCGAGCGTTTTAAGATGCCGGATCGAGGCCAACGCGCCGGCGGCGATGGCGGGGGCCAGCGAGGTGGTGAAGATAAAGCCCGACGCATACGAGCGGATCGCATCGCAGATGGCCCGGGTGGCGGCGATGTAGCCGCCCATGACGCCGAAGCCCTTGGCCAAGCGTGCCGTTGATGATGTCGACGCGGTGCATGACGCCCTCGCGCTCGGCGATGCCGCCGCCGCGCGGGCCGTAAAGGCCGACGGCGTGGACTTCATCGAGATAGGTCATGGCGCCGTATTTGTCGGCCAGATCGCAGATGGCGGCGATCGGCGCGATGTGACCGTCCATCGAGTAGACGCTCTCGAAGACGATGAGCTTCGGCGTGTCCTTGGGATACTGCTTCAGCAGCTTTTCGAGATCGCCGAGGTCGTTGTGGCGGAAGATGTGCTTCATGCCGCCGCCGTGGCGGATGCCGGCGATCATCGAGGCGTGGTTCTTCTCGTCCGAGAAGATCACCGTGCCGGGGATCAGCTTCTGGATGGTGTCGAAGCGTGGCGTCGTTGGCGACAAACGCCGACGTGAACAGCAGCGCCGCTTCCTTCTGGTGCAGGTCGGCAAGCTCGGCTTCGAGCTCAACGTGATAGTGGGTCGTGCCCGAGATATTGCGGGTGCCGCCGGAGCCGGCGCCGACGGTGTCGATCGCCTCGTGCATGGCGGCGAGAACCGTAGGGTTCTGGCTCATGCCGAGATAGTCGTTGGAGCACCAGACCGTGATGTCGCGGGTGCCGTTCGCCACGCCGAAATGTGCGGCGTGCGGAAACGCGCCGCAACGGCGCTTCAGATCGGCGAAAACCCGGTAACGGCCTTCACGGTGCAAGCGCCGCAATCGCGTCGTCGAATTTCTTGGCGTAGTCCATGAAGCGCTACCCGTTCCCTACTTTGTGAGGCCTCTTGATTGAACCTGCATCGGTGCACGAGACCGACGGCGAGACCTTACATATATTCAATCGTTTCTGAGCTTAGCCAAGGCCTAATTGTGGCACAATGCGACCGAAGTGGTGAGTTCGCTAGACATTAGTGCCCTTTGATCAGGTGGCTTGACCACCGAATTCATAAACTTTCGGTTGTCTTGCACCGCACCGCCTTGAGATTGGTCAAGTAGTCCGGCGGCCACAAGCAAACCTTCACGGTCGACGATCTCTCTGGTGCGCGCCGCAAAGAATGCTTGAAGCGACTGCGAGTATCGTTGCGCGTCTCAGGCTTTTGGCGCCGTGTTTTGGTTGAGGCATTTGCGTGCTCCTGTCATCAGCATCGACGTCCTGACGTATTCGACAGGGGCATCATTGCGAAACCGAAGCAGGTGCGCTGAAACAAAAGTCAAGAAGTTGCCGGCTCAGAGGCCAACTGCGACATTTTGTCAGGCTCACGCGATCAGTAGCTGGCTGCGGCGCGGCCGATACCATCCTTGCGGTAGATGTCGCGGCGAAACTGGATGACGCCGTCGGAGGTCGCCCAGGCGGTAATATAAGCCATGTAGAGGGTGACCGGCCGCTTCAAGCGGACATTCTTAGTGTCCCCGGATTCCTTGATGTTCAGAACCTGAGACTTGTCCCAACCCCTGTTTCCAGAGAGCAGCCAGGCGGAAAGATCCTCGATGTTGTGAACGCGGACACAGCCCGAACTGGCGGCGCGGAAATTGCGGCCGAATAGGGATTCTGGAAGGGGTGTCATGCAGGTAAACGGAGTGACCGTTATGGAAGTTGACCTTGACGAAGCCCAGGGGATTATCCTTTCCAGCCTTTTGGCGGTAGGAAAGCCGGTGCGGCATGGATGAACGCCAATTGATTTTCTCTGGATTGAGTTTACGTCCGCTGCCGTCATAGGCGTCGATGCCGTATTTAACGAGGACGTCCTTGCCGGCGCGTTCCATCCGCCGGCCCTTCGGGATCAGGTCCTTGGAAACGACTGTAGGTGGCAAGCGCCAGACAGGGTTGAAGTTCAGCTCGTGGATGCGCGAGGTCAAGATCGGTGTTTTACGGCTGATCTTGCCAACCACGCCGGCGTGGCGGCTGACGACACGGTCATTCTCAACTGCCTCGATCTGGGCGGCGGGAATGTTGACCACGACGTAACGGCCCTTTTTCGTCTTGTTGATGTAGCGGCGCAGGCGAGCCAGACCATTCTTGAGCTGCCTCAATCGCGATTTCGCAGAGACGTTCAAAGCCGCCCTTGTACGTCGGCCTACAATGCCGGTCGGTGCAAGACCATTGGTGGCCTGGAACCGCTTTACGGCCAGTTCGACATAGTAGTCGAAACTCTGGGGCATCCATGACTTACCTGCCTCGAGTTCGCCCGTCATCTGCAAGCGCTTGCGGAGCAGCTCAACGGCTGGATCGCTGGTTCCCGCTGCCAGGTGCCTCCTTGGCAAACTCTTCCAACCGCCCTGCTTGACGATTTTCTGATAGCGCTTGATGGCCTTCTTCGTCGCCGGAATATTGGCTGGCGACAAAGTTGGGTAACCAGGTGGAGGATTGGCCTGCCAACGCCGCGTGAAGCCAGCGTCCGAACCGGGATCATACGAGGTGAGGTCGGCAAACGGATTCCACTGCCCTGGAGCATAGGCGGCGGCGGGTCCGGCTCCGATGAAACTCAGCAGGAGTGCGACAGCGATCGCCGTCATTGCGGCCAAGCGTTTTGGATGCGAGCCGATCAAAATCCTCACCCCCCCGGGTTAAATCGCACAAAACGCTGAAATGCGACTATCGAACACGCCTCAATAGCCGAGGCAGCACTTTGCCATCAGAACCGCTGGCTGCAAGCACTTCGGCGACGAATTCGTGTAAATCTGGGGCAATCGCGAGCTAAATAGAAGTCACAGGTCGGGCATCGGACAATTCAGGCAACTTGGTGGTGCCGTGTCGCAACAAGTGAGACCACCGCGAACAAAAAAAGCCGCGATCGAGACCACGGCTTAGTCGAATCAAGTTCGGGGATCGGATTTGTCGCGATCTCAGAGACGATAGCGAATCTGGTCGGTCCAAAAACGTTCAAGGCGAACGAGCGACCGGTTGAGATCATTGAGATCATGCTTTCTGACCTCGCCGACCGAATCCAGAGAGACCAGCTGGCGCTCGTAGAGACCGCGAAGGACTTCACAAGCTTCGTGTCCCTTGTCGGTCAGACTTACGCGGACGGAGCGTTTGTCGGTCTCGGATCGCTTATAGTGAATGTAGCCCATATCAACCATCTTCTTCAGGTTGTAGGACACATTCGAGCCGAGGTAATAACCGCGTGTCTTGAGCTCGCCAGCGGTAAATTCGCTATCGCCAATGTTGTGCAGCAGCAGTGCCTGGACTGGGTTTAACTCCGACCCGCCAGCCCGGTCAAATTCATCTTTGATGACGTCGAGAAGAAGACGATGCAAGCGTTCGATCAACCGCAGGGCCTGCATGTATTGGCCCTGGAAGGAATCGTCCGTGTCCGGGACGACGTGACGTCCCATGTCAAAAGCCAAACTCATTAGACTGCCTCTCACCTTTTCCGGCCCCCGCTCGTTCGGGTTAGCCAAAAAAATAGGCCTGACTGCTGAAGGTTAGCTAAATAGACATAGTAAATAAATAGTAATGCGCCTATTGCGCAAGGCCTTATTAACGAATCTGTTCCGATCTGACACCAAATCAGGAGTAGTCACGCTTTTGCGCCGCAGTCTTAAGTCAACATTCTAACTATTATTGTCTCATAATGACTTGCATTAGACTGCACTCTTGACCCGTATTAACGATCACCGCGTGTAGAACTAATTTGAACTTTATTTGAGATTAACAGAATTCGCTGTTGCCGCCCCGCGGACGATGCCGACGAAGATCGCTATCGAACCTGATTGGCCTGGACTTACGATATCGCTTGCATTTGTTCACGGGCCGGCAGCACCAGCTCATCGGAAAGCGTTCTGAAATAGGCGTCAAGGCGGACAGGGTCGACATCAGCAAGGACTGCTGGGTGCCATTTGGGCGACTTGTCCTTATCGATGAGTAGTGCGCGCACACCTTCGGCGAAATCCCGACCCTCCAGAAACCGGCAGGCAAGCCGGTAATCGCGAACCAAGGTGTCACTAAGCTCTTCGGTTCGCGCCTGCCTGATATGGCGCACCGTGACTTCCAGCGACATCGGTGCGCGCTCCAGCAGATCGTCGCGCACGCCGTTGGCCCATTCAGTTTCGCTGCCGGTTACCGTCGCCAAGCGATCCAGGATGGCTGTTGGCGTCGCAGCAGCAAAGCAGTTCGATATCGTCAGCGCATGGCGCATTAGATCGCTCTCGCCGGGGTCGACGTGGCGATCATCGAGCAGCTTGTCGATCGGCCAGGCCTCGCCCAGCTGCTCGATAATGTCATCGTGGAGTTCCGAAGAGACGCAATGCGTGACAAGGCCCAAAGCGTAAGCGTCGGCACGGCCGATGGTTCGCCCGGTCAATCCCAGGTAGAGGCCCATTTCGTGGGGCAGTCGCGCCAGAACATGCGCGGCGCCAACATCGGGGAACAACCCAATTGCGGTCTCGGGCATTGCAAAACGGTAGTTCTCACCGGCAACCCGATGGGTATTGAAGGCCGAGAGACCGACGCCTGAGCCCATTACAGCACCGTCGATCAGGGACACCGATGGCTTCGAAAAACATTCAAGCGCCCAGTCGAGAGCATATTCGTCCGCAAACATGGCCCGAGCCTTGGATGGATCGTCTCGATAGGCGGCAATGATCTTGCGGACATCGCCGCCGGCGCAAAACGCCTTGTCGCTGTTCGACCTGAAGGCCAATCCATAGATGATTGGGTCCTTGGCGAATTCGGGCAGTACGCCGGCGATAGCCCGTCTCATTTCGCTATCGAACGCGTTCAGCGCTTTTGGCCTGTCAAGAGTGATAATGCCGAGCGCGTTGCGTCTCTCAATTCGTACGCCCGAAGTTGACGGGCTGGTGTCGTTCAGCATGAATTCCTCGATCCGTTGCGGTCGAACTTGCTGCCAGGGCTGACAAATGTTTAACCTTGTGAGTGGCTGATTCGCCGCCGGAACAGCAATGCCCCGAGTCAACTGGGTGATGCGGTTCACGGTTGGCGATATCACCGCTTGTGGGTTGCCATCAACAGGCTGTCTTTGTCAGCTTCATTATGGTTGGTGTAGGTATCGTCTTCGTTCAGTTCCGCGATCTGGTTCATTCGCGTTATTCTGCCGCTGTCGTCTGTGGTGAATCATGATTGCTCCGCGCGCGTAGTTGCTAGCGTACTGGCGGCCTCAGTTTTTATGAGGGATCACCAGCCTGCGATTTCGAAGCTCCCGAGTTACCCGAACCGCCGCCTTTCATTGGGAAAGAAAGCTTGGCGGCGTAGATGCCCAGGGTTCTCGGTTCAGCGCGCCAAGGGGGGAAGCGATGGGCGTGACAATGCGAGTCACGGTGTTGGCGGCAACGGCCGCAGCACTCAGCACAATCGGTGGCATGGCAGCCGGCGCGCAGTCATTTTACGAAACGATTACGAGCGTTGCCCGAACGGACGTTGGGAAGAGTGTTTCCCGAAGGAACGCCGCGAAGAGGGTTGCCCGAAGGGACAATGAAAAGAAGGTACGGCTTGACGACGGCAGACCGCCCGTGCCGGAGCGAGCGCCCAAGTCCGATATAAAACGAGCGGCGAACTCCGCGTTAAAGGGAGATACTCGCGACGGCAAGAATGTGGATGTAATCGCGACGACTTGGCCTCGCACCGAGGTGCTGATCGCCAAGGCGAGATGCAAATTTCTCTTGAGTCACATCGAAGCCGAGGTCGTCCATGAGGCCCCAATGAGAAAAGGGCCTTGCGGCAATCCCGCACCGGTAAAGCTTATCAGCCTTGGCAGCAAACCGCGCGTGGCGGTGAATCCGCCGGCATTGCTCAAATGCGACATGGTCAAGTCGCTGCACGATTGGCTGGTCAAGGATCTGCAGCCGTTGGCGCGTAAGCACCTCAAGTCACCGATCGTCAAAATCGAAACCATGAGCTCCTATTCCTGCCGGAACGCCTATGGACGCTCTGACGCCCGACTGTCGCAACACGCGCGTGCGAATGCGATCGATATCAAAGGGTTTGTTACGGGCAAGAAAGCGCGAACCCGGCTTGTTTCGCATTGGGGACCGACCGCGCGGGATCTTCGGCGCGCCGCACGCTTGGCTGCAGCCCGCGCCAAGAAGAAGCAGGAAGAACTCACCGCTAAAGCGAGCAAGGCGGCGGCCGCTACCGCGAAATCCCAAAAAAAAAGCGTGACAGGCAGCCTCGCAGGAAACGCGGCGGGATCGGCGGGCGCCATTGGAGGCTCTGGTGCAACCATCCGCCCATCTTTGCTGGAAAGCTCATCGGCTCGCACCATGCGCGGCTCGTCGACACCTCAGGATGCCAACAGGCCAGGTTTCGGGCTTGCGCCAAGCCGGCTCGGTGGACCTGCTTTGTCGTCAGTTGACGCCAAAGACCTGCGGGAGGCTCCGTCATGGCCGGTCTATCTTGTGTCCGACAAGATTTCGGCTGCGCGGGCGGAAACTCCAAAGGCGCGTTTTTTACGCGGTGCACATAGGACAGCCTGTAAAATATTCGGTACGGTACTGGGGCCAGAGGCGAACAATACGCACCGCAACCATTTCCATGTGGACTTAGCGCAGCGGCGCCTTGGCCATTACTGTAGATAAGCTTCGTTGCAACCGAGAGTTCATGTCCTCAGAGCGAAAAGGTAAAACCGGCGATCGCACTGCAGCACTCGCGGAAGGCTCTTTTCCGATGGTGCGAATGCGGCGCAGCCGACAAGCCGATTGGACACGCCGTCTGGTCGCCGAAAACCGACTTGCGGCAGATGACTTGATCTGGCCGCTGTTTGTAACCGAGGGTGACAACAAGCGCGAAGCTGTGCATTCGATGCCGGGTGTCAATCGGATCTCAACCGACCTTACCGTCGCGGCGGCGCACGAAGCTGTTGAACTCGGCATTCCAGCAATCGCGCTGTTTCCCAATACCGATCCCGCATTGCGCAGGGCCGACGCAGCCGAAGCTTTCAATCCAGACAATCTGGTGTGCCGAGCAACGCGGGCCGTTCGCGAAACCGGCCTCGATATTGGGATCATCGTCGACGTCGCGCTCGATCCCTACACCAGTCATGGTCACGATGGATTGGTCATCGGCGATCGCATCGACAATGACGCGACACTTGATGCCTTAGTGCGCCAGTCGCTGGTCCAGGCTGAGGCGGGTGCTTCGGTACTCGCGCCATCGGACATGATGGACGGACGGATCGGAATGATCCGTCGTGCGCTGGAAGGCGCCGGATATCAGGACACGCTGCTGATGAGCTATGCAGCAAAATACGCAAGCGCGTTTTATGGACCATTCCGGGACGCGGTCGGCTCCTCATCGACGCTGAAGGGCGACAAGCGTACCTACCAGATGGACGCCGCTAATACCGATGAGGCGATCCGCGAAGTTTCACTCGACATCGCTGAAGGCGCCGACATGGTGATGGTGAAACCGGGAATGCCATATCTCGATATTGTTCGCCGCGTCTCGCATGAACTGTGCGTTCCGACATTCGCCTATCAGGTATCTGGGGAGTATGCGATGCTGATGGCGTCGGCTGAACGCGGGTGGCTGGACAAGAACGGGATCATGCTGGAAAGCCTGATGGCCTTCAAACGCGCCGGTGCAGCCGGAATTCTCAGTTACTTCGCTCCGGAGGCCGCGAGGCTACTGCACGCCTCGGTGTAACCCTCAACCTTTAACTTCGGCCAGACGTTCCGGGGCAGCCGGCACTAGGTTGACGCTCTCGCCGCAACCGCAGGCGCTTTCCTGGTTGGGATTGTTGAACACAAAGCCAGAGGACAGCGTGTCGACGTGATAGTCCATTTCGGCACCGAGCAGGTACATGATGGCCATCGGATCGATCAGTATCTTGATGCCCTTTTCTTCGACGACCTCGTCGAATTTCCCGATCTCTTCGGCCCAGTCCATTGTGTATTCCATGCCCGCGCAGCCGCCCTTCGTTACGCCCAGCTTTAGCGCGACGGCACCAGCGCGGTTTGCCATGATTTCCGCGAGCCGTTTGGCGGCAGCATCGGTCAATGTCATGACCTTGGGGCGTGGGCGATTTAATGTCGTCATTTGAAAATTGATCCTCGAGGCAAGCCTTGGGCCTGCCTAGCATATAGGATACCAAGGCCGGCAGACAACTTACCGGCAGGCTCGCCGATGGTGGATCCTGGCGCGATTTCCAGTACGGCTGGGAGGGGATTCGAGAAGAGGATGCCGACGCTACCGGCGCGGCCAACTTCAGATCTAGTCGGAACGTCTGTTGAGAGATCCTTCTTTTCCCGCCAAACGGGTGGCGGTTAGTGAAATCAATTCAGTCTCAAACCGGATCGACTTAATCCCGACCGGTTGCAAATGCATTAATAGCGACCGGCATTTGGATTTTATAAAACAGTCAGCTTTTCGTTTTTCTTCGAGGCTTTGGCGGAACGTCTGTTTTTTCCGAGTTGGCGTCGGAACCGAAAGCCGATTCACATCGCTCGTAACGGACTCCGGTGAACAGGAGCACCTCGCCCTTGGGCGGGTCGCCTTCCGTACATCGGGATCTGTCGGATCTGGATCCGAGCACTTCACGCATCTGCGCAAAGTCTATAATCGTTGCCATTCTTGCCCCCTTCGGTGGACCCGTGGTCTCCTGTCTCGTGTTCTTATTTTTCTTTTCCTGCGACAAGCTCCAACATATTTCTTGCTGCAAACTCAGCCTTTGAATTGGGCCACCGTTTTCCTTTACAGGGAGTTAATACGCGATTGCCTGAGTCGTGGCTGTCGCAGCAGGGACTCACTCAGTCGGAAATAAGCCATTCGTCGAGAAAATGACGCCCCTGACGGTCCTCAACCTCGATCAACCAGAGATCGGGATCGATATTGATCTCCCGTGCGATCAGAGCATCGATTTCAGCGTCGGTCGCCTGCAAGCGCCGTGACCAGCGCCGTTCAACAGCAACTTCGGCAAGACCTGCGGCGGCGGGAGCGTAGAGTTCGGAGGTTCCGTTGAGGTGGCTGATGCGGATGAAGATGCTACCTGCGTGCTCATCGCCCTTGCGGACGACGTAACTGGCGGCTCCAGTGGCGTTACAGGTCCGCACGTAGGCCATTACCCATAGGTCTGCTTTAAGGCGTAGCATCGCTACTCAGGGCCCACCGAATCTCTAATTTGCATTCCGGCGCAGACTAGCGTCGGCTGAGCTTGACCTTAGCGTTGTCAGTGCGGCTCGCAAGGCCTGCTATCAACCGTCCAGAGATTCGTCCAGTCTCTGGTAGCTTGTTCTCGACCTCAAACCTGCGGATGGCGTGTTCAGTAGCGGCGGTATATGTGCCGTTGACCGAACCGGGCGCATAGTTGAGTTGCTGCAGCGACCGTTGCACGCTCACCATTACATGCTTTGCTTCAGGTGAGACTGGGAGGCCAGCATAGTTGACCGCCGATGCCGTATTGTGCAGGCCGAGCAGGAGCCGCTCGAGCTGCGCAGCGTCCGCATGTGCCGTCAGCGGCAGTCCATTGTCATATTCGAAAGCCATGATCGCCGCGCGGGTCTTTATGTCCATCTGGCCATCATTCGAGCCTGGCCTATAGCCCAACTCGGACAACTCACGGTGGACCGCCGCCGCGGTCTTGTCGATGCGGCGCGCGTTCAATACGACGAGTCTCTGATCGGCGCTGCGCTGACCTGCTGCTCCATTGTAATCGGCCGACTGCAGCAGGAGTCCCGGTGGAGGCGCCAGCTCGCGGGTTCCCTCTTGCAGGCTGGTAAGATTGACCATGAGTGTGAGGGTTAGGCATGCGAAGACTGCTAAGCCGCCGCCAATAAACCGATGTGACATCACCACGCTCCTGGTCACAGACGCGCACCGGCGAAACCGGCTCTCGCATGCTCATTGTCAGCGGAGCGAATTCCATGCCCCAATCCAGACCGGATTATTTGTGGCAGGCGTTAAGGTTGCATTAAGTACGATACCATCGAGACAAAATTATTTGGCCGCAAAAGGCCGGCATTCTCATAACGGTTGCAGACTTAAGAGTTCGGCAAGTCCTGGAGGAACCCGACAGTAACCTCGCGGGCGTAGGCTAAGGCAAGTCGATACTGAAACCGGCGGAAAACTCAACTGACCGTAAGGCGATCTCGTGCGACTCGCAGTGCTCATAGCGTTATTGACCTTGGCTCTTCCGCGCGCAACGCTGGAACAGCTGACGCAGATGACCTATCAACACGCCACGCACGTCGCCACTATCTGCGAGAGGCATCCCGAGTCGTGTCGGGCCGCACAAGAAGAAGCTAAGAAGGCGGGATTGATGATGGCGCGCGTGGCGGGTAAAGCCGCCGACCATGTGGAAAGCGCTGCCCTGCTTGTGCTTGCCAACCTCGAACGTTCCTTCAGTGTTACCGAGCCTGACCGCGGGACGTTGAGCGACGAGGACCTGCTGCCGCGGTGGCGTGGAGAGTAATGCGATAGCAGCGGCTGGTCCATGCCAGTCTGCGCCAGGCGGAACCACCAAAACAACTCCTGACAGCGGGCCTTGCTTGGTCGTAAGCAGCATTGCCACAATCCGGGCAAGACTTTTGCTCTGATTGCGAACGCGCTACGTATTAGTAGGCAGTCCCGCAACAGGAACCAATTCGATACCACGATGAACATTGCCGAAATACGCGACGATTTTGCCTTTCTCGATGATTGGGAAGACAAGTACCGATACGTCATCGAACTGGGCAAATCGCTTCCCGAAATGCCGGAGGCGGTCAAGACCGAGGCCAACAAGGTTCGTGGCTGCGTTAGTCAGGTCTGGCTGCAGACCACACGCAGCGACGGCTCGTTGCACTTCACCGGAGATAGCGATGCGATGATCGTGCGCGGCCTGGTCGCTATCTTGCTGGCGATCTACCAGGACCGCACGCCGAAGGAGATCCTTGAGACGGACGCTCGTGAAGTATTCAGGGACATTGGGCTCAAGGATCACCTGACACCACAGCGTTCGAATGGGTTTGCTTCAATGGTCGATCGTATTCAGTCGGATGCGCATGCGGCGCTGGCCGCTTCGTAGCTTGCGCCAGCAGCGGTGAGCCTGGCGATGGACAGGCCAGAGACCTCAATGACGGGCGAGCGCATCGAGGGCGAGGAGTAAAACGACCTTGGCGGAACGCTGAGGCCAACAGAGGTGGCGCGTTCGACATCCTCCAAGCCTTCGAGATTAGCGACACACGTCGACCAAGATACTGGAGAATTCAGTTCCGGCGGCGGCTGGTAGCGTTCGAAAAACTCGCAACTGCTGCGATTAAGATGACCGAGGAAAACGCTCCATTGGCAGGACGCCCTCCTCAGTAGTCAATCGGGGAAACAGCGCCTAATCGCGTTTAGTGCCGAGGCCCATTTTCTTGGCCAAGTCCGAGCGCGCCTTAGCATAGTTTGGCGCCACCATCGGATAGTCATGTGGCAGGCCCCACTTGGAGCGGTACTCTTCAGGGGTCAAATTGTAGTGCGTCCGCAAATGCCGCTTGAGCGATTTGAACTTCTTGCCGTCCTCCAAACAGATGATGTAATCGGGCATGACCGACCGCTTGACGGGGACCTTCGGCTTCAATTCTTCCCGCTTGACAGGGGCAGCATCTCCGGAAGCCATAGCCAGGGCGGAATGCGTCTCGCTAATGAGTTGCGGCAACTCGTTGGCCTGGACGCTATTATTACTCACGTAGGCCGAGACGATCCTGGCCGTCAGCTCCACGAGAACGGCATTCGCCTCGTCTTCCATCTGTCCGTTCCCCTCAGACCGGTTTGCGGTCATGGTCTGCTCATCCACTAACATGGTCAATGAAGTCAATACTCGCTCACAGAAAGGTTAAAGGGCTTCTATAGGTCAATCCAGATACCGAAACACTGGATCGAACCTCAGCTGTGGCTTGGATGCTGTTTCGTACCGAGCCTCCAATACTCTTGGACATGAAAACTAAATTGGTGTCAACAAATCTCAACTGCCTTCAACTTAGTTTTTGGCACTATGTCTAACTCCAATACCATCAGAATTAGTGCGATGCACCATTGTGCGGGCCGTTTTACAATCCGCGCTGGACCTGATTACCCTCGTGTGCGATCGCACATTTTCGGGTCACCCTCCCCCCTGTCCTAATGCCGAAGAGGCCCCTTCCAAATGACCACGCCCTTTCAAGCCAGCGTCCCGCAGGCGGCGCCCCAGGCCACCAAAGAACCGATGAGTGCGATGTTCCACGGAGTGCAGCTCATCGACCCTTATACCTGGCTGCGCGATGACGATTGGCAGGCCGTTATGCGTGAGCCTGACAGGCTCTCACCACGCATCCGCACATATCTGGAAGCGGAAAACGCCTACACCAAAGGCGCCTTAGGCGACACCGAAGAGCTGCAACACCATCTGTTTGAAGAAATGAAGGGGCGCATCAAGCAGGACGACAGCACCGTTCCTGCACCGCACGGTCCTTGGGCCTATTTCGCTCGCTACATCACCGGCGGCCAATACGCACAGATTTGCAGGCGCCCGCGCGACGGTGGCGAAATTTCCGTTTTGCTGGATGGGAATATGGAGGCCGAAGGTAACACCTATTGGTCGCTTGGTGGGTCCGACCACAGCCCCGACCACCGCTTGCTGGCTTACGGCGTTGATGACAAAGGCTCGGAATACTACACGGTTCGCATCCGCGATCTTGCGACCGCTCAGGAACTCGCCGACGTCATTCCCAACACCAGCGCGGATATGGTTTGGGCCAATGACTGCAAAACCTTGTTCTACGTGCGCCTTGATGACAACCACCGGCCGCGGCAGGTGTTCCGACATGTTTTGGGAACAGATACCGAAGACGATGTCCTGATCTATGAAGAGGCCGACCCAGCTTTCTATGTGAGCCTCGGCCAGACTCAGTCGAACCGGTTCATCACTATCATCGCGCACGATCATGAAACCAGCGAGGTCTACCTTGTCGACGCGAATGACCCAGCTAGCCCACCACGATTGATCGCCGCCCGCGAGACCGGTCACGAATACAGCGTCGAGCATCACGGCGAAGAGCTGATCATCCTAACCAATTCCGCGGATGCCGAGGACTTCCGCATCGTCGAGGCGCCGCTCGCCACACCTCAGCGTGATAACTGGCGGGAAACCGTGGCGCACAAGCCGGGTCGCCTTATTCTCGATATGGTGGCATATGCCGGCCATCTGGTTCGGCTGGAACGTGAGAATGGTCTGCCGCGGCTCGTCGTCCGGCGTTTTAAGGATGAGGCTGAGCATTCGGTTGCGTTCGATGAGGAAGCCTACAGCCTGGGCCTCTCGCATGGGTATGAATTCGACACGCAGATCATTCGTTTTACCTATTCGTCAATGACGACGCCGGCCGCAGTCTATGATTACGATATCGAAGCGCATTCGCGGACGTTGCGTAAACAGCAGGAAGTCCCGAGTGGACATGATCCTGCCAACTACATTACGCGGCGTCTTCATGCTCCTGCGCACGATGATGAGACCGTGCCGGTGTCGCTGCTCTACCATAAGAACACGCCGCTCGACGGCACCGCGCCGGTCCTTCTTTACGGCTACGGTTCCTACGGAATCTCTATGCCGGCTTCCTTTGCGACGGCACGTCTGTCGCTCGTTGACAGGGGCTTCATATACGCGATCGCTCATGTGCGCGGCGGCAAGGAGAAAGGGTACCGTTGGTACAAGGACGGCAAGCGTCAGGCGAAAACGAACACATTCAAGGACTTCATCTCGGCTGGCGAGTACCTTGCCGAAGCCGGCCTCACGCAGCGCGGCCGCATCGTCGCGCAGGGCGGCTCGGCCGGCGGCATGTTGATGGGTGCGGTGGCCAACATGGCGCCGGAACTCTTCACGGGTATTGTCGCCAACGTTCCGTTCGTCGATGTGCTCAATACAATGCTTGACGCGGACCTGCCGCTAACCCCACCGGAATGGACCGAATGGGGAAACCCAATCGAGAGCGCGGCGGATTTCGAGACCATCCGCGGATACAGCCCCTACGACAACGTGTCCAAACAGTCCTACCCGCATATCCTCGCTGTCGCGGGCCTGACGGACCCTCGGGTCACATACTGGGAGCCGGCAAAATGGATTGCCCGGCTAAGAGAGCTCAACACTTCAGACAATCTCGTGTTGTTGCGCACGAACATGGAGGCTGGACACGGCGGTGCGTCGGGACGCTTCGAGTTTTTGAAGGAGACCGCACTCGAGTATGCATTCGCCTTACTCATCACCGGAAAGATAGGCGAGAGCGCGCCGAAGGCGGTGTGGCCGGCTCCTCATTCATCATCGTAGGGGTCCGGCGATCAGCCGCCGCCACGCTGGAAAGCGATGTCGAAGCGGCGCAGGAGGTCGTCCGCATCGGCCTTGCA
The DNA here is from genome assembly GCA_963753045.1 of uncultured Alphaproteobacteria bacterium. GTDB lineage: Bacteria > Pseudomonadota > Alphaproteobacteria > Rhizobiales > Hyphomicrobiaceae > Filomicrobium. The sequence continues at coordinate 386,594 of CAVWAT010000006.1, read as the reverse complement.
AACATCGTTGAATTCAATGACGACCCTGGCTCGCGGCAACTCAACCAGTCCGCTGAATGAAAATCCGGCGATCTTGGCGAACGTGATAACGGCTTGCCCATTGCCGACGGCAAGGACCACGGGCTCACCGGTGGCGGCTGCCTGACCGGCTTGCTGCCCGGCAAAGGCGGTGATCGACTTGGCATATTCAGACTGGGATAGGGTCATCACCTTTTCGATGGCGGGAGCCGCCGAAACGTTTTCCGATCCAACCTGGGTCATCTGTTCAACCTCCCGCAACCGGTGGCCATACGGCAACCGCATCGCCTTCGCTCAGCGTTGCGGATGCCCGACCCTCGCGTGGCTGGAAGATCCCGTTCAACAGAACTAGGTGGCATGCTTCTCTTGGTATGGCGCGGCTATCAAGCAGTGACTGGATTGTCGCGCCTGACTTTGCTTCGACCTCGGCCGTGTTGCGTTCGGCACCTGGCGGTAGATAGCTGCCAAGTGACGCATAGAGTTTGAGAGTAACGGAAATAGTCTGGCTCATAATCTCATCTCAGCACTGGTTACAGAGAAACCTGATAGACGCGCCCCCGCAGGGGAATTCATTTGGTCCTAGGTTGGGACGTTTACTAGGCTTAAAGCGCGCAGAGTATGCGTTTGGAGCAGGCCATCATCCTTGCGAAATCAATAGTCAGAGCTCTTCTTTTATAAATTCAACGTCAGAGGATGCTTGTAGGGCGGGTCGACCTAGTCACAATGCGCTGACCGAACAAAAAATACCGATCGATGTCCCTCAAAATTACCACTAGAAGCGAACAGCCTGCACTACCCTTTGCACTCAATGGCGAGGGACGAGCACCGAATCTGAAAGTTGCCCTTAAAGCTAGGCATACTCAACTTGTCCAAATTCACTGAGCAGCTGTCGATGGCACCCCCATGAACAGACTGCCTTGGACCAAGCAGAAGCTCCGCCACCTACACGTGCGCGACAATAATAGTTAGAGTTGCCCAGTCGAACCTCAAGACCATCAAAATGCTCGAATGCCCGCGGCAACCGCCCGCCAAATGGTTGGCGGCGGAACACGACTGCGGGGGCAGTCCGGCATGACGTATGCGGATTAGACATTGTCGCACCCAACCGCCGACGCATCTACTGAAAGACCTGACCACCCGGCTTGAACCAAGGAAACATATTTCCGCACATCCCAACGACAGCGTCATTGCAACCGTCTGCAGCAGCGAAGACTGGGGTTGCCTTACAGTTCACTTATTTATTCGCATGAAAATCAATCAAGCGGATGACTTCTTGATCTTTAAAATTTTACAGATCCGCTTCTAAGTATTGAAGTTCTTTTGGTCTACATATGGTCAGTGAAATTTTACACCATATGTGAATTATTATAATGTAATCAGCACGAAACTTCTTGTCTAGTCGCAACGGCAACGTTGCAATTGTTTTTGGTTTGTTGGCCCTTCCTACATTTGCTGTTATGGGAGCTGCGGTTGATTTTGGACTGGCGCAGAGTGCTTTTAAGCAGCTTCAGAGTCTCGCTGACGAAACAGCGATCGCAGGTGGTCGCCTCCCAGCTACTACTGATGAAGCTCGCCTTTCTGCCGCCACTGAAATTTATAAAGCGAACGTATCTCAGCTCTCGTTCTCTGGTGTAACGAAAACAATCAATGCTTCGAATTCTGTAGTAAGCGTAACAGCAAGATATAATTATCCAACATCTATCCTTAAACTGATCGGGCTAGACCAGATACCACTGGAGGCCAGGGCTGCCGCGCGGCCACAAATTGAAAACGGGGGCGTTACCTGCATTTTGGCGCCAAACGAATCGCTGCCCGATTCTTTCCACCTTCAGGGTATTAATGAGTCCAATTCCAAGAATTGCTGGGTATGGGTAAACTCAAGCAGCAGCTCCGCGATGAGCGCGGTAGGTGCTTCGATTGCTACTGCTAAGGGTTTTTGCAGGCATGGAGGGGTTGACGGCATGGAACAATTCGGACCGCGTCCGTACAAGTGCAATCGAATGGATGACCCCTTTCATAAAGAGATGTGGGATTATTCACCGCTAACAACCAAATGCGATCACAATAATAAAACCCTTCAAAAAGGGAGTCACCAACTCAAGCCAGGGGTGTACTATGGCAGCACGTCGTTGAAACCTCACGCGGATGTCAAATTGGAGAAAGGCGTTTACATCATAAAGGACGGCGATTTAGATGTTCAAGCAGGCTCAACGTTGAACGGCGAAGAAGGGGTGACGATATTCTTCATGGGGAGCAATACATCTTTCAATGTCCAGAGTGGCGCCAACGTTTTACTAAAGGCTCCAGCAGAAGGCGACTTTGCAGGGTTTGTGTTGGTTGACCGCAAGCCTAGTTCTCACAGTCCAATTTATGAAACTATTATTCGTGGCGGCGGGTCCCTTAAAATCGAAGGCGTCGTGTATGCACCTCAGTGGCGCATTATAATTAGTGGCAACTCTGAAATGAACCAAGATTTAAAATGCTTCGCGATGGTTGCCGATCGATTCCACATGGAAGGTAACGGAAAACTCAATGTAGTTGCCGACTGTGAAGCTGCCGGTCTACCGCAGATAATGCCTAAAATTAAATCTGGGCCTCTGATGGTAGAGTAAGCTGCGCTTTTTCTCGCCAGTACAAGTTGGCCCTGTGTACGCGCTGTGATAATCCGATCAGAAGCAAAAAACAGAAAAGAGGGCGCCCCTAGGGGCGCCCTCTTTTTGTTATTCAACACTCGGCAAGCCGGTGTTGATGTGTTCTCCAAAAACAAAAGGCCCCTTGCGGGGCCCTTTGCGACACCTGACTAAATCAGGCGGCCTTCACAATGAAGGCGGGCTTATTCGTATCCCCCTTCAGTCCCACTTCGGATTTTAGTGCGATACCAATGTACCGTACCCGTCCTGCAATCTTCGCTTTTTGAACTCCCAATTCTCCAAATTCACGACCAAACGTTGGAAGTGCTAGAGGTTCTTTCTCCTGTACTTCACACCAAGCACAATAATCTTCGTACAGCGTTGTTGCAGTAAGGCTCGATCCATCTTGTGTCTCAACTCTTTCCTTGTAGAACCGCTCCACATCATTTTCGGGAGCAACGAGGCGTGTGGGCGCAGCAGACACTCTTTCCGACTCAGTCGGATTGTCATTGGCGCCAGAACGCGGCTTTTCTATCGCAACGGGAACCTGATGTGTCTCAGGTGCCGCCACCGCTGCCGCAGCGGTGCTGACCGTCGCCATCATGGGCGCGGCCGGCGTGTGGCGTTCATAAATGCGCCACTGCGAGAAGGCGATAAACATGCCAAATGCGGATCCAACCTCGAGCAGCAGAGCGATAAACACAGTCATCGCGAGCTGAATACTCTCAAGATCGACACCGGTCAGCTTGGCTAAAACCGCTGCTTGCGGGTCAGCCTGCGAATTAACGCTGCCACCGTCGAATCCGGCAAGTCTCACCTGTGCCTTGACAATCCGCGCATCTAGCACAGCTGCCCTCTCAGCTGAAGCAAGCTCAGCAACCGAAGCGCGATAATTGTCACAAAAAGCGATGCTTTTCTTTATCGTTGCTTCGGTGCACGCCTTGGTGGCGCGCCAGCGCTTACTTCCCTTAAAGCCCTCGATCTCGGCTTTGACGGCCATCATTGGTCGGTGCTGCGGGATCCAGCCTAACTGTTCCCTGGCACTGGCCAACTCAGAGCGCGTCTCTTGATAGACGTTCGAGACGTGGGCACGCTGCCCCGCTACATCAAAGCGGTTCAGAGCGGCGTGGCCAAAGGCGGAGGTCAGCGAATATGCCATGACCACCCCCCAGACCAACATAGACGCGGCCGCTTGGCTCCACGCCCTATTTTTGATTGCGGCGAATAAGAAAAACGGAACCAGAGCTTTCATACAGTCGGCCGCCGCGCTGGCCACACCATAGATCTGTCCGTCCAACTCGGTTTTCCCGAGACTCAATCCGAACCGGTAATTCATGGCCGCTGACACGACGAGTAATACGCCGGCAGCCAGAATACCTAATACGCCTAGAGCATGTCTCATTGCCCTCTCCCTCAAATGGGCTGGCGAAAAACGCTACGGGCCCAGCCTGTGCACTAAACCTGCCGAGAGGCGAACAGGTGCTCCAACCGACGCAGAAAAAGCCTCGCCCAGCGATCCCTTACTTCAGCTCCCCCATGAGCATCCGGCTCCATCCCCAAATGGTTCCGGCAGAGGCGCAAAGTGTGATCGAGACGACGCAGCAAGTTGGCTTGCCCGCAAAAACACCGAGGCATATTCCACAGGAGCAAGTGCCGCTTGCTTTCTTCCTGTGGACAGATGACTAGGACTTGCAGGCTGTCGTAAATGTTACGCGGAACGTAACCCTCTCAAACTTCAAGTTATGCGATTCGCGGATAAGAATCTGCAGAATCAGCTCTCTAGTAATGATTTGAGAAGAATCGGCTGGAATCGGATGAATCGTTAGGCAGCGGAGACGGTCCCGGTCTGGACCGAGATTGACCGCCCAAAATCCCGGATATCCACAACAGATGGTGGCTTTATCCACTTGAGACTCATAGATCGAGTATGTGGACTTTGGGTCCCCGTTATGTGTGGCGCGAAGTTCATAGGCGCCGCGCTGTTTTGAATTCAATACTTCGTTGCGCAACTGCACCGGCAGGGTCACAATCAATTCGCCGCATTTGGCGAGTAACGTGGCGGTAACATTTAATTAATGGTTGTATCGGCTGTTGCTGTGAGGCGCCTAGCAGGCTAAGGTGTTGAGTATCCAAAGGCTTATAGTCGTATCGAGCTCAAGCATGCAGCAAATGGCTAGTGTGTTCATCCTATTTTCACTGCCTGATTGAAGTTGTGCGGACCAAGCTTAGTGATGTTGCCGGCGACCATGTGCTGTCCCGGCAGCAAGAGTAAGTGCACAGGGATTTGGTGTTATGCGGAGTATTGCAGGTCTATTGCTCATGCTTTTGGGTCTCGGCGTGGGCGTGCACGCCTATTATCCGGACACCCTTGAGAAGCACGTGCACTTCACCAGCGTGGCGCGACTACTGACTCCAACCTCACATCGCACTCTGGACACCAACGCCATCGAGCCCGTTGCCAGGACATTCTCTCCTGGACACGACATGGCGAAAATAGAACCAGCTGAGCACGGGGCAAACGTAAGAACCGTAAGTCAGCCATCGTCGCCGATCCTCAACTCCGCACCAAAAATCGTGCGCACGAATGGTTGGGACGCGAAAGTCGTTCGCCGTCCGGCAACAATCACTGGTGGGCCAAGCCGTTCGCTAGACGGCCGCGAACTCAGTGGCTCGGAACGTTGGCGGTTGGTCCGCGATCTACAAACCGAACTGCGGCGTGTCGGCTGCTACAGTGGCAGGCTCGACGGATCGTGGGGCGCTGGTTCCAAGTACGCCATTCGCGCCTTCCTGCAGAATCTCAACTCAGCGCTTCCCACCGATCAACCCGATCACTTCATGCTGTCGTTGCTGCGCTCCCAACAAGGTGTTGTCTGTGGCAAACCTTGCCAACACGGCTACACCAAATCGTCCAACGGTCACTGCCTGCCTTATGCGATCACTGCGCAAACACCAGAATCCAAGGATGGGCTGACGGCGCCGACAGCAAGACTGGTTCGCAGCAACGGTCAGCTGGCGGTATCCAGTGCACAACAGCCGGGTGTCACGGGATCATGGCAGCGGCGCCGCGCGCCGCTCGAGGGCCGCATGGCGGTCGGTGGCCCGGCCACAGACCGAGCGGCGCGCGTCGAACCGCTGCGACAGCCTCGACTGCGTAAACCCGCACGTCGTTCGAACAGCTACCGGGCGAGCGCCAGTTCGAAATCAAAGGCTTCCCGTAAAGCGCGGAGCTACACCAAGACGGCTAGAAAACGGGCGCGTCGGCGGGCGCTGATGCGGCAGGCTTTTGGTGAGGCGTTCGATTAACCCTGAAACGCGCCTGACTGGGCGCTTGGCGTGAAAAAGCAACCAATCCCTGTTTTAGAGACACCGGCAACATATGTGTGTGCCGGCTGGTGACACCTGTTCAGTTGCCCGTTGACGAGGTCATCTGCGCGATCCAGTCCGCGTAAGCGGCCGACCCTCCCGTGGCCGGCCAGCTCATTATCGCAGGCGTATCATAAGGGTGCCGGGCTTCGACTTCGCTTACCACAGCCTCAAGCTGAGCGGCCCGCGTCTTGATGATCATCACCACTTCTTCGCTGGTTTCTTGTTGGCCCTGCCAGCGATAGACCGAGATCATGCCGGGAGTAATATTAACGCAGGCGGCAAGACGCATGCCGACAATTTCACCTGCGACACGCTTTGCAGATGAGATATCGGGCCATGTCGTGTAGACAATGATCGGGGTATCGTTCGGGTCCACCGGCGAATGCCTCCATTGATTGAGCCACTTTGAAATGTAGCATGGCCCACCCTCCACACGAGTTCGAGTCCATCGCGTTCATCGCCTCCTCTGTTCCTGAGGCCCGCAGTGCCTTGCGGAGGCTTGCCCATCGTTACGGCAATGCCGCCCCCGATCAGGCCGACGCCATCGTCGCGCTTGGCGGCGACGGTTTGATGCTGCAGACGCTACATACGCACATGCACGACCGCATTCCGATCTACGGTATGAACCGTGGCTCGGTGGGTTTCCTCATGAACGAATACACTGAGGAAGACCTGATCGAGCGGCTCAATGGAGCCCACATCTCACGGATCCATCCCTTGGCAATGACGGCGATTGACCGTGAGGGTGAATCCCACCGACGGCTGGCCGTCAACGAAGTGTCGTTGTTCCGTGAACGCTATCAAGCCGCTAAACTGGCCATCTGCGTCGAACTCGAAGCCGCGGATGCCGGAGATGATTTGCGATGGTGCGCTGGTGGCGACGCCGGCTGGATCGACCGCTTACAACCTGTCGGCACACGGCCCCATTCTACCGATCAACGCCCCGCTGCTCGCACTGACGCCGATCAGTCCGTTCCGCCCTAGACGTTGGCGCGGCGCCTTGCTTCCCAATACGGCAAAGCTCTCATTTGAGATTCTTGAACCCTTCAAACGGCCCGTGAGTGCGGCCGGTGATCACTATGAAATCCGCGACGTCTTGCGGGTCGATGTCGAGCAAGCCAACGACGTTGAGTTGCTGATGATGTTCAATGCTGGGCACGACCTCGATGAGCGCATTCTCTTGGAGCAGTTCCAGTATTGAGAAGATGCCTGCCCCGGTTTGGGGTTCAGCCCTGCCAATAAGTAACGAGATCCTCAAGATTTCGGACGGGAGCGATCGTCCTGGCGCTCGGCAGCCTGACCGATATAGACAAAGCCCGCGATCCGTTCGTTGCCGGCAAGGCCTAACCCGGTCCCAACCGTCGGGGAATAGGCAATCCATTCCGTAATCCAGCACGTGCCAAAGCCCATAGCGTTCGCGGCCAGGCAAAGATTGAAGGTCGCAGCACCGGTTGAAAGGATTTGCTCGACCTCCGGCACGCCTGGCTTTTCGATAAAGCGGTTGACAACGGCGATAACGACCGGAGCCCGCCGGAAGCGTCCGCGCTCGGTCTGCAGACGGACATCGGAGGGGGCTTGTTTATCCTCGGCCAGGCAGGCTTTCGCGAACAGCTCTCCGGCTTGTTCGCGCGCTTTCCCGGCGAAGACGATAAATCGCCACGGATTGAGTTTCTTATGGTCGGGAACGCGGGCAGCAAGCTTCAGCATCTGCTCGATTTGTTCGTTTGAGGGTCCCGTCTCGGCGAACATCGTCGGCTTCAAGGAGCGGCGGCTGGAGAGTAACGATAGTGTCTCGTTGCTAGTCATGTGTCTCCATCAAGGTTGCGATCGCCAGGATGGCTTTGGCGCCTACTTCGGTATATTTCAAAACGCAGAGGCTGTCGCGGCCATGTGAACGGTCCGCGGGCAAAGGACTGGGAGGATGACTTTGTTAGAGAATTCGGCAAGCAAAATCAGCATTGCGTTGCTGGGTGCCTTGACCACCTTGATCCACAGCGCGCCCGTGTCGCCCGCGGCTGCACAGGATGCGGCGGGAACCTTGCTTATCGTTTTAGACGCCTCCGGTTCGATGTGGGGCGAGCTACCCGGCGGCAGGGGTAACAAGTTCGAAGTCGCGCATTCGGCGCTTGAGAAAGCGCTCGCCGCATCCGGACCCCGCCTCAAAACCGGCTTGATCACCATCGGACCAGGCTGCACCCGTGTCGATGTTGCATCGCCACCTGCGATACGGTCAGCAGCTAAGACGCTGGCTCCACTCAACGCGATCAGCCCACGCGGGAAAGGTCCCATCTCAGCCGCTCTGGATCAGAGCCTCGACCTTTATGAAGACCGAAAAGTAGCCAGCATGGTTCTATTGGTCGACGGTCCGGACAATTGCCGGCAGGACCCCTGTGCGGTCGCCGAGCGCATTGCCACCGAGCGGCCAACACTGAGAATCCATACGGTGGGGCTCGGTCTATCCCGACCCGACCGCTCCATCGCCTGTATTTCACGAGCGACAAAGGGGCGGTTCTTTCCTGCCGAGACCGCGCAGCAAGCCGAAGCGGCTATATCAAAAGCCGTGAAGCTTGCAATGCGTGGCATTGGGAAACCGAAACTGAAACGGCGGCCTGGGCTCGCCAAACGCACAAGGCGACGCTTCGACCCCGATGGGCGTCCGTATCTTGTGTTGAGTGCGGTGCTTGGCAATAGCGACGAGGCCGTGCAAAAGCCGGTGCGCTGGAGGGTATTCAAGGGTGCTTCCGCGCCCGATGCGGGAACGCTGCCGCTCCTGGACGTTTTGGAGCCGCGTTTTGCCGTGCCGATGGCTGCGGGGGCGTATTGGGTTGACGCTTCTCTCGGTCGGGTCAAATTCGCTGCCAAGGCCGAAGTCGGCGAGAAGGGGCCGACGGCCGTCAGAGCCGTGTTCGATGCTGGCCTATTGAAGTTGTCGGTGGATGGTCCGGATCCCGCGATCCCAACGCTGTTCACCGTCAAACGCGTCGGCGATACGGAGGCCGCGCCACTCGTTATCAGCCCCTACCGCAAAAGTGAGCTCGTTCTGCCGGCGGGGAGCTACGAAGTCGACGCCGAAATCGGAGGGCTGTCGGTCAAGCGCGAGGTCAAGGTATCGGCGGGCGACCGGCAAGAGCTCTCCCTTCCTTTACGCGTTAGCGAGTTGAGGCTGTCGGCACGCGCACTCGGGGGCGAAGTGCCGCCTGGGGGGTATGAATTCTCTGTCTCGGTCGACGATCCCGATAAACCGGGGGGACGCCGCATCGTTGCAAGGTCGACGGCGCCGCGGCCAGTCTTCAGACTGCCCGCGGGGACGTATTACACGGAGGTCAAATCCGGCCTCGCCAGCGCCAGCGGCCGCGTCGCACTTAGCGCCGGCCGCAGCATCAGTAGGTCGCTGAGCCTCGACATCGCGCAGATTACTGTCGACGCCGAAGTTCCGGTTGGAGCCGATTCTAGGCCGCGCCCTATCGTCTACAAGTTATTCTCACTCGACCCATTGCAATTGGTCGCGCGCAGCAGTGCTAGGCCTGCGCAGTTCATCGTTCCGCCAGGCCGCTACCGCATTCTGGCGGAGATTGGTGCGCGCAATGTCCGCACGATCCAGGATCTAAATCTGTCGTCCGGCGACAACAGAGGCGTTTCGCTCAATGTTATGGCTGGAGACGTCAAGCTTCGAGTGAGCGACGCTCAGGGACGGGCCCTCACCGGGCAATTCTGGGAGGTGCTCGATTCCTCGGGTGCACTCGTTTGGCGCACGCAGCAGGGCTCGCCCAGGAGCCTGCTGGCACCTGGCTTCTATAACGTGCGCTGTGAGACGCGGAAGGGCATCGTGGAGGGGACGTTCGAAGTCGCGGCCGGCGATACCAAGACCGTCGAACTCCGTGTCCAATGAGCCAGTTGGTTTGGAATTACGCAGCTGCCGGAAGGACATCCATGCTCCGAAACCGAACCATCGCCATTCTACTTGCCGGGCTCCTTATCGCCTGTGGCGACGGACTTTACCCGTCAACCAGACCTGAGGCGATCGCGCAACAAGGACAGGGCTGGAATCCTGAAACGGAAGTCGTCCCGGCACCTCAGGAGGGTTGGGCGACCGAAAGCAAACCGACGGAAAACGAGGCGGTCGAGTCGGAGGCCGTTCGACGGGCGCGCAAAGCGCTTACAACACCTCAAGGGGGGCCGGGCGTCAACTTGTCGGCGCGCTTGACGGAAGACGGACAACGCCTCACCCGCGATGTCACATGGCGGATCTACACCGATCCCAAACTGAGCTCCGGCAAGCCGCAGCTGCTGACCAAGCGCCAAAGCCCGTCTCCTACAATGCAGCTTGATCCTGGAACCTATCTCGTCAATGTCGCCTACGGCCGTTCCTATCTGACCAAGCGAATTACCGTGGGTACCGGGGCAAGAAAGCAGGAGACGTTTATTCTCAACGCCGGCGGGTTGCGCCTTACGGCCTATGCCGGTGAACAGAAGGTCCCCGACACGACGGTCAACTTCGACATTTATTTGGCGGAGACCGATCAGTCCGGCCAGCGCCGACAGATCATGACCAAAGCCCGACCGGGTGTGATCATCCGGCTCAACGCCGGCATCTACTTTTTGCGCTCAACCTATGGCGGTGCGAACGCGCATGTGGAAGCCGAGGTCTCAGTTGAAGCTGGCAAGCTCACCGAAGTCGCCATTGCGCATGCGGCAGCGAGGGTTACGCTTGGGCTGGTCACTCGGCCCGGAGGCGAAGCGCTACCAGAAACGCAGTGGACCATCGCAACGCCGGAGGGCGAAGTCGTAACGCGAAGTGTCGGGGCGCTGCCGACGCACATTCTGGCTCCGGGGACTTACAAAGTAACCGCGAGTAACGGCGGGCGAAAATTCGAACAGGAATTCAAGGTCGAGGACAATCAACTGGCCCGTGTCGAAGTGCTGGTTCAATAGCAACGGCCGCTTAGAAATCCGTTAGCACCCAGTCGGTCGGGCAGCCGTTCCGTGCCATCCGGGTTTCGCAAACGCCAGCGTCATTGGTGCGCCGTTCGCCTTCGAACAATGATCGCGCCAACTGCCAGTGCTCGCAGGCGGTAATAAGATCTCCCTCTGACTCCGCAATGTCGCCGAGCTCTAAACGTGCAAGTGCGTGCAATTGGTCGTTGCGGATGGTCGAGGCAAGCTTGATTGACTCACGCAGGTGCTCGGCAGCCGATACGTCATCGCCTGCGGCGCGCAAATCGAGCGCCTTGGTCAGCAAGTCGCGTACCTGAACCGCACGAAGATCGATGTCAGCCGCATCGGGGACCGGCAACGGTCGGGTCTGGACATCGTTATGCGGCGATTTGGTTGACAACGGGCTGGCGCTTTCATCGCGAGCCATTCCGTTGTTCTTGGATGTAACAGCGCCAGGGGTATAAAAAATGTCAGCTTCCTGTTCTGCCCGGCCTTCGAGGCCATGCGTTCCGATTTGATCCGACTTCAGGGACGGTTCCCCTCGGTCTTGCACAAGGTCGGACGCCGGCGCGGTTTCCGGCGGTACAGGGCCGGCCACGACGGGCCAGAGTAGGGCCAAGAACAACGCAAAAACCAACAAGAGGAGCGGTGCGGCAAGCATCGCCATACCGGCGAACCCGCTAATTTCCACAACAGAATTCATGTCCCCTCAGACCCGACACCGTACCGACGATACGCTCGATGTGCTCGCTTGTGCCAAAGCCCGCGAACGATAGTCCCGCCAATACGTTTGTGACACATTATCGAAGCCGAACAGCCTTTTCGGCAGGTGATCGTTGCGTGTGGGTCTCACCTGTGCGCAAAGAGTGCGCAACTTTACGCCTCTTGCCCTCTTGACCCGACACTTCCGATCAGCGAAATGCGCGATTCTTAGGCCGCCAACAGGTAAGTGATGACCGACAAAAGAGACCAAATCCAGATGCAAGGTTCCGCAAGCCTCCTGACGCATGGTGGCCGAGACCCGTTCGCCGCGCACGGATTCGTCAATACGCCCGTGTATCGCGGCTCGACGGTTTTGTTCCCGTCACTTGAGAAACTGTTGGCTTACGACCAGCGCTACACCTACGGACGCAACACGACGCCGACAACGGATGCCCTATGTGAGGCAATCCGGCTTTTGGAGGGTGGCGAATACACGGTTCTTGCCACCTCCGGTCTGCACGCCGTGACCACCGCCATCATGTCGTTCGTCGAGGCCGGCGACGAGATCTTGATGACGGACAGCGTTTACTTCCCGACGCGGAGATTCTGTGACCAGGTTCTGTCGCGGATCGGCGTCAAGACGGTTTACTATGATCCGCTCGTTGGGAGCCGCATTGGCGAACTGATCAACGACAAGACACGGCTTGTATTTACCGAGTGTCCTGGTTCGCAATCCTTTGAGATGCAGGACATTCCCGCGATTGCGACTGCGGCTCGCAAGCGGGGCGTCTGGGTGTTGTTGGATAACACGTGGGCAACACCGCTTTATTTTCGTGCCTTCGAGCACGGTGTTGATGTCTCAATCCAGTCCGCGACCAAGTACATCGTCGGCCATGCCGACGCGCTCTTGGGAAGCATCACCTGCAATGCCCGCGCGACACCACAGGTCAAGCGAACATCAGTCGCGCTTGGCAACGCGACTGGATCGGAAGAGACGTTCTTGGGCCTGCGGGGTCTGCGCACACTCGAGGTTCGGCTGCAACGACACCAGCAATCCGGGCTTGAGATCGCTCGCTGGCTTGCGCAACGGCCTGAGGTTGCCGAAGTGCTGCATCCGGCATTGCCCGGCGCACCCGGTTACGAGATCTGGAGGCGCGACTTCCTCGGCGCGACCGGACTTTTTTCGATCATACTCAAGCCAGTGTCGAATGAAGCGCTCGCAGCGATGCTCGATCACTTGAAGTATTTTGGCATGGGCTATTCCTGGGGCGGCTATGAAAGCCTGATCGTGCCGTTTGATTGCAGCTCCTACCGCACCGCGACCACGTGGAGTTCGGCTGGACCGGCTTTACGATTGCACATCGGCCTTGAAGATGTCGCTGATCTGAAAGCCGACTTGGCCGCTGGATTCGAGCGCATGAGAGCGGCCTAGCCCGTGAGCCGAAGCTCTCCGGTGGTGTTTACGCGACCACCCGTTTTTAAACCTACTGGCCGTCTTTTTTCGGTGTTGAGGATTCGCGGTCGCGTAGGTCGAAAACCCACTGCACCACGGCAAATACCAGCGCTGTCGACCATCCAAACATGAACAGCCCATTGGCTGCCTCGAAGGACGCGAGGAGACGCCACTCCTTGTCCAGAACGATATCGCCGTAGCCAAGGGTGGTGAAGGTCACGGTCGAGAAGTATAGCGCTGTTTCAAAGTCCTCCAAGGCTCCGATGACGACGTAGAGAATTGCCCACGTCCAGACTTGCAGTACGGTTGCCAGAAATAGCCAGAGCACGAAAAACGATAAGACTACGGAGGCTTTCCAATCGGAAGTTATCCTGCCCCAGTCGTTGAATTTCTTGGTCAGATAGGCGATGCCGGCCGCTGTAAAGATCCCATGTATGACGGTGGTGGCGAGGATCATGAGCGACCCCAAGGTGAGTTCGGGTAGCATCAGGACGTCCTGTCAATGACGTCGGAAACGTCCACGGGTTGTACCGGTGCGTTCATCTTGTGCGGTTTCAGCTCACTCAGCAGTTGCGGTTTTCTCTGGCAAGTCCGGAGTGGCTGGACCGGCGCCGCCGAAATAGCCCTTTACGGTTTCGCGCGTCGACTGCATCACCACGTACAGCATCGGGATCAGGAAGACGCCGATGGTCGATGCTGCCAGCATCCCGCCGAATACGCCGAAGCCCACGGACCTCTGCGTTGCTTCACCTGCACCGTTGGCAATGAGCAGAGGAATGAGCCCAAGCAGGAACGAAAAGGCCGTCATCAAGACCGCCCGTATTCTCAGGCGCGCAGCCGTCTTGCCGGCATCAAGAATTGACAGACCTTCGTCGCGTTTAGCCATCGCAAACTCGACGATCAGGATCGCATTCTTGGAAGCAAGGCCAATAAGAAGCACGATGCCGATCTGCGCATAGATATCATTAGGAAGTCCGGTCAGCCAAAGCGTTAACAAGGCGCCAACGACGGCCACCACCACCGAAAGCAGAACGGCGGCTGGCATGCTCCAGCTCTCATAAAGGCCGACCAGGAACAAATAGCCAAATACGACTGCCAGAATGATCGCCACGACAGTTTGTCCGCCGGCGAGTTTCTCCTGGAAGGCGGTGCCGCTCCACGAGAAGCCGAAGCCCGCCGGAAGGGTTTCCTTGGAAACCCGCTCCATCGCATCCAGGGCCTGGCCAGAGCTATAGCCTGGCGCCGGACCGCCGTTCACTGTGACGCTTCTTTGGTTGTTGAAGCGCATGATTGCCTGTGGCCCAACGATCAGCTTGTTTCGGACCAAACCCTGCAGCGGCACCATCTCGCCTTTGGCATTCCTGACGTGGATGCGGCCTATGTCATTAAGCGAGTTCTCGATCGATTGACTTGCCTTGAATGTTGACCTGCCAGACGCGCCCGAAACGGTTGAAGTCGTTGACGTAGAAACTGCCCAAGGTGGCCTGCAACGCAACGAAGATATCGTTGATCTCGACACCAAGAGTACGGGCCTTGGCGCGGTCGATATCAAGATAGACCAGCGGTGTGTTGTTCGACCAAAGAGTGAAGATCGCGCCGATTTCGGGTGCATTGCGCGCGTTGACAATGAGGCCGCGCAAAGTCTGCGCCAGTTCGTCCGTCGGCCGGCCTGCGAGATCTTGTAGTTCGTATTCGAAACCGCCCGAATTGCCCAAGCCGGAGATCGGAGGCAAATTGAAGAGCGAGATTGTTGCACCGGGAATCGCAAACAGCTGTTTTTGCAAACGGTCAATAGTCTTGTGAACCTTCAAATCGCTAGTGAGGCGTTCTTCGAAAGGTTTTAAACGGCCGATTACAACACCGTTGTTGGATTGCGACAGGCCGTTGAGAAGGCTGTACCCAATTACGGTGAACACCTCATCGACGGCCGGATCGGCACCGACCACTTCCTCGACCTTGGTGACGATCTCGGACGTACGTGAGACAGAGAGGCCATCGGGCAACTGGATCTCGCCCATGAATAATCCCTGGTCTTCGGATGGCAGGAAGCCAGACGGCGTCACCTTGAAGAGCAGGACCGCACCGCCCATGAGCACCCCGACAATAACCAAGGCAATCACGGAGAACCTCAGAATGCGCGTCACAAGGAACGAGTAGCCGTCGGTAACGTTATCGATCCGGTTGAGCATCCATTTGATCGGGCCCTTGGCTTTTTGGCCCGGCTTCAAGACAAGCGAACATAGCGCAGGGGAGAGGGAGAGTGCGTTTATAGAGGAAATCACGACCGCAAAAGAAATGCAGATGGCGAACTGCTGGAAGAGCGCGCCGACGATGCCTGGGATGAAGGCAACCGGCACAAACACCGATAGTAGGACCAACGTTGTTGCAACAATCGGAGCCGTTAGCTGCTCCATCGCCTTGATCGTGGCCTGATCAGGCGGCAGGCCCTCTTCTTCCATTATGCGCACCACGCCCTCGACGACCACGATGGCGTCATCAACGACGACACCGATCGCCAGCACGAGGGCAAGCAACGAAACCGTATTCAGCGAAACGCCCATCGCGGCCATCGCAGCAAAGGTGCCTATCAGTGAAACCGGAATCGCGACCGCAGGTATCACCGTTGCCCGAGCCGAACCCAGGAAGATGAAAGTGACCGCGACGACCAGAATGAACGCGATAATCAGCGAAGAGTAGACGTTCTCGATACTTGCCTTGACGAATACCGTGGTATCGTAGGTGACCGAATACGTAAGGTCCTCTGGAAAACGTTCTTTCAGCTTTTGCATCGTCTCAAGGACCGCATCGGCGGTCTGGATGGCGTTCGATCCGGGCGAACCGTAGATCCCAATCCCAGCAGATTCCTTACCGTTCAGACGCGTGAAAGTGTCCGAACTCTTGGCCCCAAGCTCCACGCGGGCAACGTCCGTGACGCGAACGGTTGAGCCATCCGGATTCGCACGTATGATGATTTGCTCGAATTCACTGGTCTCGGTGAGGCGTCCTTTGGTGGTGAGGTTGTACTGCTGATCGACGTCATCGCTTATCGGTTGCGCCCCAATACGGCCAACTGCGGCCTGGACGTTTTGCGAGCGGATCGCATTCACTACATCCGCCGGTGTGAGATTGAGGGCGGTCAGGCGATCGGTGAAGTACCAGATCCGCATCGAGTAGTCTTGCAGGCCAAATAGCCGTACGTCGCCGACACCTGGAATACGCGCAAGGGTATCCATGATGTTGATCTTGGCGTAGTTGTTCAAATACAGGCTGTCGAAAGATGCGTTGGGAGAAAAAAGCGTCACAACTTGGAGTAGCGCGGTTGACTCCTTCTTCGTGTTAAGACCCTGGCGCTGGACCTCATCGGGCAGCTGCGGCACCGCCAATGAAACGCGGTTTTGCGTGTTGACGGTGTTGATATCAGGATCGGAGCCGACTTTGAAGGTGACGTTTAGTGAGTATGTGCCGTCGTTGCCGCTTGTCGACTTCATGTAGATCATGTTGTCGACGCCATTGACCTGCGACTCAATGGGCTGGGCCACCGCTTGCTCAACAACCTCCGCGTTTGAACCGGGGTAAGTCGCGGACACGCGAACCTGTGGCGGAACAATGTTCGGGAACTGCTCGACGGGCAATGCCATCTGCGAAATGAGCCCCGCGATCGTAATCACGATCGAGATGACCAACGCCAGCCTAGGACGCCTAACAAAAATCTCTGAGAGCACGGTCTAGGTCCCCTGCTTTTCCGCTGCGACAGGATTGACCTGCATGCCGGGCCGCACTTTCATGCCGCCCTGGATGACAACGCGGTCGCCGGGCTCCAATCCGGAAGTCACACCGATATCGCGCCCGAAGGCCTTACCGGTTTGAACGACACGTTCCTCGATTTTATTTTCGGCATTGACCATCAAAACGAACTGTCCGCGCTGATCGAGCCCAAGCGCACTTCGAGGTATAACCAGCCGCTGTTCCGGATCGGCCGTCTCCACAATTACGACAACAAACTGTTGATCGACGAGCAAGCCGTTTGGATTGGCGAACTCGCCGCGAATGACAATCGTATCCGTGGTTGGGTTTACTTGGACGTCGGTGAAATCGAGTTTGCCCACTTCACCGTATATTTCTCCGTCCGAAAGCCGCAACTTCATTTGCAGCGTTGCGCGAGCATTGTCCTCGGTCGACCCCATTTCCGCAACTCTCCGGCGAAAATCAAGGACGGTGCGCTCAGTAACGTTGAAAGTGACGTAAACCGGGTCTTGCTTGACCACTGTCGCCAGAACCCCGGCTTCGGGAGAGACCAAATTGCCGGGTTTGATGTTGGTGCGACCGATACGCCCATCAATTGGTGATTTTATCTCGGTATAGGAATAGGTGATGTTGGCTTGCTCGAGTGCCGCCTCGGACTGCAGCACCGAGGCATCCGCGACGCGCTTCTCAGCCAGGCGATCATCTGCGGTCGCCTGAGACACCGTCTTGCGCTCCACCAGAATCTCAGCACGTTTGAGGGACGTCGTCGCGTTGAGCGCCTGTGCTTTGGCTGCTGCGAGGTTGGCCTCAGCCTGCTTTACCGACGCCGCGAACGGCTCTTGCTCGATGACAAAGAGCAGTTCCCCCTCTTTCACCACCTGGCCGTCTTGAAAATCTTGTTTATCCAGGAAACCCGTGATGCGAGCCATCAGGTCGACCTTCTGAACGGCCTCGACACGCCCAACGAACTCCGAAGAGGGTGTGACGTCCTTTTTCGTCGCTTCAACGTAGGTCACCGCGGGGAGTGGCTGCGCTGGCTTAGCTGCGTCCTTTTCTTCAGACTGAACCGGTCCAGTCAACGCGGTGAGCAAGGCGAAACAGCCGACTGGGACAAAAAGACTTCGAAGGCACCGCGGAGTTGGGGAAAGCATACCGAACCCGATCCATATACCGTTGATATTATCAAACTTCTCGGACTACCCGGAATTCTGGCTCGCGCCCTCGGACAGAAAACCTCGATTCCGCGCCGTCCACGGCAGGCGTTGTGTATTTTTCGAAATCGTCGCGGCCTTGGGCAATCTGAAAATGAGCAGCCTCCACTCAATGGTCCAATCGGGCGGTTAGGTCAACATTAGCCGTGGACTTGGCGGTTGCATGGACATCGGGACGACAGCCGCAGGAAAGAGCGAGTTCTCAGCGCATTCCAAGGACCTTTCGCAGCGGCTGAAACCGGGTTGCCGTCCAAGACGTTTACTTGAGGCAGCTGACGCGGATCATAATCTCGCCGCCCAATCAGAGCCTTATGATGCGTATTTGCGACACGATTGTAGAACAGCATCTGTGCACGGCCTGCATCTTTTCGCCGTAATGCTCCGAGACTAGGTTTGGATGAGGAGACCCTATTTGCGAACCCGCGAGCGATCCACAGGCTGGGCATTACTCCCAGCTCTGACAGCATTGGTCGTCCTGGCGGGCCTGATTGGTTGCGCCTCGACCATTCGCGTGCCCGTGCCAATGGGGCTCGCTGACAAGGTCGAGGTCGCCGGGGTCGGTCAAGTCCGCAGCTGGGGTGATGCGCGGATTAAAAACATCAACGCGCGGGCCAAGCTTCGCAGAGATCAGATCCGCGCGAAACGACCTAGTTTGCTGAAAAAACGCCGCCGTACAGTGTCATATCTAGCGGTTTCGGGGGGTGGTTCCAACGGCGCTTTTGGAGCCGGCTTACTCAACGGGTGGAGCGCATCTGGCAAACGTCCACAGTTTGAAATCGTCAGTGGGGTAAGCACCGGCGCCCTGATCGCGCCGTTCGCATTTCTTGGCCCCGAGTACGACAAACCGCTGCGCGAAATTTACACACTCTATTCGACCAAGGACATTCTTGAGCCGCAGATCCTGGCCGGTCTACTCGGCGCCAACGCAGTTTCCAGCACGAAGCCCTTGGAGAAGTTGATCGCTCGTTACGTCGACCGGGAATTCATGGCTGCTATTGCCCGTGAATACGCCAAGGGACGCCGCCTCCTTATCGGCACGACAAATCTTGATGCGGAGAGGCCGGTTGTTTGGAACATGGGTGGCATCGCCCAGCGCAATTCCGATGAGGCCTTACAGCTCTTCCGGGACGTACTGCTTGCTTCATCTGCCCTGCCAGGTCTATTCCCGCCGGTCTACGTAAAGGTAACCTCGGATGGCAGGTCATTTGAAGAGATGCATGTCGACGGCGGCACGACCGAAAACGCATTCCTGTTGCCACTGGACCTCGACCTCAAGCGTTTCGATAAACAAAACGGGGTCAGCTGGAAGCGCAAGATCTACATCATTGCCAATGACAAGACGGATCCCAGTCCAGAGGAAGTCAATGGCACAGCGCTCGATATTGCGGGGCGCTCCATCTCAACGCTCATCAAACAGCAAACCGAAGGCGATCTGATCAAGCTCTATCTGAGGGCGAAGGAAAACGAGATCGATTACAATATGGCCAGCATCCCGGTGGATTTCTCAGCCAAGAGTTCCGAACCGTTTGACAAGGCCTATATGAGCACGCTCTACGAATTGGGGTTCAAGCTCGGGCAAGAGGGATACGGCTGGCAGAAGAAGCCACCAGGAATTTAATCCCTATCTCAATTGCATGGAGAGGCAGGAAAACATGGGCTCGCGAGTTTTATGGTTCTTCATTGGAGCGGCCGCGGCGAGTGCCGTCTGGCTTGCTATCTTGAACGGCGCCAATTTGATGCTGCTCGAGAAGCTTCTTGGAGCACCTTGATGTTTCTGCTTTGCCGAAAAACGTAAAACAACGAGCCCGTCTCTTCTTTGTGCTCCCATTCAAAAAATACGCACTGTAATTACCGCTTAGTTCATTATTGCGCCGAAAGATGCACTGCTAGAATTTTCATGATAGAAACCGGCGCTGTTGTAGTATGAGGGACATTTTAAATGCATTCTCACCGAGTTTGTAAAAGTTTTTCGTCCGCGCTTTTGGTCGCGTTCGGATTGCTCGCCAGTCAAGCCGCGCTTGCAGAAACAGCGAAGATGAAAGTCGGAACGTTGACCTGCCAAGGCAAAGGCGGCGTGGGACTGATCCTGGGCTCCCAAGAACAACTGTCGTGCAAGTACACACCTTCCGACAACCAGCCGCCGAGTTACTTGGCAGGCAAGATCACGCGGATCGGACTTGATATCGGGGTTCGCGGGAAAAGCGTCATGGTGTGGGCGGTTCTAGGATCCACAACAAAGTTGCCGGCCGAAGCACTCGGCGGCAAGTTCGCTGGCGCTTCGGCGGACATCGCAGCCGGCATCGGCGCCGGCGCCAACATACTGATTGGCGGCAACAGTAAATCCGTCGTCTTGCAACCGCTCAGCGTGAAGGGTCAAACGGGTGTCAACCTGGCTCTCGGCGTCGCCGGGCTGACCCTGACGCCCATTGCCCAGTAGCCATGCGCCCAACTGCAGGTTCGGCTGCGTGGTTGTGAGCCACATTGCAATGCTGCCGCCGACCGAAGGCTCTGGCGCACCGCGCCGATCCTTCGGACCGCGTCCCTTGAGGCCACCGAGTGGCGGCTTTTCCGTTGGAGAAAAATGATGCGATTTGTATCCGGCCCAACACTGGTGTTTTTGGTGGCCTTATTCCCTTTCGGCCCCGCAGCAATCGCGGGCGAAAATGGCGTTGTCACGGTCGCCGACCAAGCCGACAAGACGACCGATGAAGACGGTTTCCTTTTACATCTTGAGCCGCTGCCGTCCGAACTTGAAACGTCGAAAGACTTCGATTCCAAACCGGTTGGCCGGCGTCAAAAGTGGCAGTTCGACACCGGCTATTTCGACTTCGACGACCGTCAATCAGGGTTGATACCGCCTGGAGACGATACGCAGAATTACTCCGGCATTCGCCTCAGACGGCCAACTGGCAACTGATCGGTTCTAGAGACTGGCGAAGAACTTGATGATGACTGCATTCGCCAGGTCGACAAAAAATGCCGAGACCAGCGGCAATATGATCAATGCCAAGGGTGCTGGTCCATAACGCTTGGTGACCGATGACATGTTGGCGATCGCTGTTGGGGTCGCTCCGAGCGAGAATCCGGCGAATCCTGCGCTCAGAACCGCGGCGGTGTAGTCCGCACCCATGCACCGATAGACGATCAGCAGGATGAAAGTGGTTGCCACCAGCACCTGCAGAATCAAAATGCCGATGATCGGCCCACCAAGCCCAGCCAGTGTCCAGAGCTGCATGCTCATCAGCGACATGGCCAAAAACACCGACAAGCAAAAATCCGATATCACGGCCAGGGCGCGGGTCCGAGCTGGCCACGGAAGCTTGGGGAAAATATATGGGATCGTGTTTGACATGACGATGCCAACAAGCAGGACTGGTACAAACAACGGCAGCTTTAAACCCATCGCGCTGATTCCTTGGTTGGCGATGTAGCCAAGGATTACGGCGACGTGAGCCGCGAGCATCGCGCGCATCAAATTGATGTGGTCGATGTCATCGTGTTCCGGTGTGTCGCCCTCGTAGGGCAAGCCGATGATGGGACCATCGCTCTCGACCGGCTGCAGCTTGTCGCGGTCGATGAGGAACTTGGCGATCGGCCCGCCAATCAGGGCCGCACAGACGAGCCCGAGTGTCGCGGTTGCGATGCCGATTTCTTCCGCGGCGGCGAAACCTGCTGTCTCTTTGATGGTTGGCCCCCAAGCGATCGCAGTGCCGTGCCCGCCGATCAAAGATGCGGAACCGACGAGCACACTTGTGGCCGGCGGCAGGCCGAACAGGTACGTGCCGATCAACCCGACAGAATTCTGAACGAAAATGAAGATCACCGTCAGGACGAGCAGCACACCCAAGAGGCGTCCGCCGACAAGCAAATCCGAAATCCGCGCGTTCAACCCAATGGTCGCGAAAAAGATGACGAGGAGTTCGTCTCGGGCGGCAAGGTTAAAGGTGATCTGCTGTCCAAACGCGGCATAATACGCCCACGTAAATAGGGCTGCGAAAATTCCACCAGCGACTGGCTCAGGTATGTTGTAGTCGCGCAAAAACGCGATCCGGCGAGTGAGGAATATGCCGACAAAAAAGACGATGAATGCGCATGTGATCGAAGGGAATTCTTGAATTTGAATTATATTCGACATTCGACAAGCGCGCCCTCGAATAACTAGAAAAAACAAGGATTGCCGAAGGCAACGCCCGAGCGCGCTTTGGCGAAATTGATGGGCATCGTAAAAGAGGCAAAAGCAAACACTTGTCAACCGCCGCGAAGGCTGACAAGCGGGCGACGTGCCTCAAGATGCCCCCTACGTGTTTGGCCTGGAGGACAACTCATTGACTTCTGTCACGCCGTGCCATTGCCATAGGTTTGTTGCGACCACAACGCACCATTGCCTGAACCTGTCGACGGCAATTTCGTGGGGTTTGTGAGCCTCGCGCAAGGTCGGAGTGGCCTGGCTGTCAGTCTAATGCTCTATACGGCTGCCTAATGCTCTATACGACTGCGGATTGACCGCGGCTGCGTTGTCGGTGACTTTGTCCTGGCAAATGGCAACAAGCGGACGGATCACGCAATGACGGAAACCAAGGGCTACGATGCCGTTATCATTGGTTCAGGGCTGGGTGCTCTGACCGCGGCAGCAATTCTCAGCCGCGCTGGAAAACGCGTTGCCGTCGTGGAACGTAACCGGAGCCTCGGCGGAGCCGCCTCGTGTTATCGGACCGGGCAACTGACCATCGAAGCCTCGCTGCACGAAACCGCCGATCCGCACGATCCACGAGATCTCAAGCACGGCATTCTCGATAGCCTTGGGCTCCTCGATAAGATCGATTGGGTGCCAGTCGAAAACCTGCACACGGTGATTGGCGGGCCGGTCGGCGAACCGCTTTTGCTTGGCCATGGCTTTGAAGCGATCGGCGATCAGCTGAGCGAGCGCTTTCCGGCGCAGGCTTCAGGTGTGCGCCGGCTACTCGAGCGTATGGAGCAAACCTATACGACGGCCGGCTCGCTGAACGCAGCCGGTGAAACCCAGTCGCTATCAAAACTGCTGTTTAGCGCCACCGAGTCATGGCCTATTGGGCGCGACTGGCAACTCTCCCTCGACGATGCTTTTCAACGCGACCTTGGCAACTGTGAGGGGGCGAAATGCGCGTTGGCGGCGAACCTTGCCTACTATGCCGATGATCCGCGCAAGACTTGGTGGTTGTTCTTCGCCGTCGCCCAAGGGGGGTACTTCGGTTCTGGCGGTGTATTCATTCGCGGCGGTTCAACGAGGCTCAGCCGGGCGCTCGCGAAGGTGGTCAAGCAATCTGGCGGTGACGTACTGCTCGGACGCACCGCAACGGCAGTGGAGCTCGACAATGCCGGTCGGCCGGCCGGCGTGCATCACGCTGGCCCCAACGGCGAGGCGTCGGACCGGCTTGCAACACAGACGGTTCTGGCCGGTTGCGCGCCGTCAATGCTCGCCGAACTGCTACC
Organism: uncultured Alphaproteobacteria bacterium; assembly: GCA_963753045.1. Taxonomy (GTDB): domain Bacteria; phylum Pseudomonadota; class Alphaproteobacteria; order Rhizobiales; family Hyphomicrobiaceae; genus Filomicrobium. The sequence continues at coordinate 363,066 of CAVWAT010000006.1, read as the reverse complement.
CGAAGCTAAACGCGACACCTTGCTGGCACCCTATCGCGGACTGACACCCTCGATCTCATTGTTCTGCGCGCATTTCGGCATGAAGCAACAGCCCGCAAAATTCGGATTGAAGGGCTATTCGACGATTTTGCTGCCGCATTGGATGACGTCGCTCAACGATTATGCGGCCGCCGCTGGTCTGCTCGCCGCCGCACCAGCAGGCCGCTTGCCGCCGTTAACAGTGGTCAACTACGGTGCGCTCGAAAACGGTCTCGACGACGAGGGTCACATCCTCGTCACCGTCGCTGGCGTCGATCACATCCAGAATTGGAGCGGACTGTCGAAGGACGAGGAAAGAGCCCGCCGCGACGCCTGGCTAGATGCCATTCTGGCGACGTTGGATGAGCGCTATCCGGGATTTGCCGAAGCAGCGGACGAGCGCGTTTTCGTGACTGCCCGCTCTACGCGCGATTATCTGGCAACACCTGGCGGCGCGATCTACGGCTTCGCACCAGAGCCACCGACAAGATCAATTCTGAGTGGCATCCCCCGCTCACCGCGAACACCCATCCCCGGGCTTTTCCTTGCTTCATCATATGGCGGTTCCGGTGGCTTCACCGGTGCCATGGGCGCCGGTGCACAGGCTGCCCGGCTCGTTTTATGACAGACCGTAAACCTCGTGGCGGCGTGCGCACAGGTTGGGTTTTCCGACAACTGTTTGCATGCCGGTAGCGCGTGGAAAGCGAGTGAGGCCGGAGACATTCTCAGAGGGACGGGGGCGTCTCCGGCCTCAGTTTGCCGCTATGCGTAGCAGGGGGTACGCTACCGCTAGTGTCCCGGGGGGATGGCAACACTTTGCCATGCGGCAAACTAAAAAAACATTATAAGTTGTATGGGTTTTGAAGACATTGATTTCCGTCAGTCCGGCATGTGGAAATCATGCCGGGACAAGCATATCTGGCGATGCCTTCGCGTTCGAAACTTTAAAAAGAAAGAGCCTTGATCGGAGGCGCTCAAAACCAACTCATGAACATGTCCCAGAAGCGCGTCGCCTGTGAGGAGCATTCGACCTTGCCGCCGCGCTTGGTATCGCAGTTATCGATACGGCCAGGGCTGCCACCTGATTTTTTCTCTTTGGGCTGAGCCGTACCCGGGCGCCTCACTGATGGGCGATACTTTGGCGTCGTTTGACGCTTATAGGGGGAGCGGAACTTCGGGCGGATCCTAATCCTCTGCACGAGTCGTATGCCGCTTTTTTTGGCGAGCACGGCGGAGTGTGAATAACTGGTGAGATCTTCGCGGATGAACGAGGCGTAGCCTACGTTAGTGGAAACAGCGACGATGAACGTGGTGCACGCGACCAGAGCAAGTATCGAGTTCTTCATGAATGGCCTCCTTGCTGACGGTCTGTGAACTGAAGTTTGCATTCTACGTTCGCAGCCAGCAACAGCCTAGCAGGCAGACTCAAAAAAATCCCGTAGCGCTCTGGACGCCACGGGATCAATCCATACTGTACCAAGTCGACGCCCCGCCGCCGTTCAAGCTGGAACAAACACGTCGTTTGCGGCAGCGTGCACGGATGAGGTGTTGTCTTGTTACGTTCGCCAGGGATGGGCAGGTAAATCGCAAACACCAGCAACCTTGACGCCTGCCTCGGCCACGTGCCGATCGTTCTCCACCGAGCTGCCGCTGACACCGACAGCGCCAACCAAGACACCCTCTTTGTCGACGATCGGCAGCCCGCCGGGGAATGTGATCAGCCCGTCGTTGGAATGCTCGATCCCGTATAGCGGACCGCCGGGCTGGGACAGCTTGCCGATCTCGTCGGTCGGCATGCCGAAGAAAACAGCGGTCTTGGCCTTCTTGATTGCGATATCAATAGAGCCGGTCCAAGCATCATCCATGCGTAGGAAGGCTTTCAGACTGCCGCCGGAGTTCGACCACCGCGATACACATTTTCGTATCGATCTTGGTGGAGGCCTTTTGGGCAGCAGCAATGACCTTTTCGGCGTCTTCCATTGTCACGTGCATCGACGTTTCTCCCTTGTGTCGTAATGTTGGTCGGCGATCCCATCGCCTTTTTTTTCAGCTCTGACAGTTTGGCAATCTTTGAAGAAATGCGCTGCAAGTGCTCACCCGTCAACAGCCGATGACCTGCGGTAGACCGCTCATGCGGCTCGATGCCCCATCTTGGTGAATGGAGGTGACTCCGGTAAGATTGATCGGGAGCACATAATGCCCTCGGATAAGCCTGTGCACTGAAGGTAAAAGACATTCTTCAAAAGAAGACTATTCCGGTCAGCGCATAGAGTTCGCCCCCAACATTCGCCACCGTTCGACTGGGGGTTCCGACCTGTTATTCAAGGTCGCCTAATGCTTTCGTCAGCATTGATCCAAAACAACATCACGGACACAACCTGTCGTTAGTTCCGCCTCTTCGTTTCGCGAAGACAGACTGGAGAAGGTGGCATGTTCGGCAAGGTGAATAACGCATCGCCGGCCACGAATGGTGAAGGTGAGGCTTCCCGAGACCATCCCGTGCGAATGGTCGCCAGCCTCGGCCGCGTCCAAACGCTGAGGCGTGGCGATGTGCTGGCAAAAGATCCGGACGAAGACGTTGTCTACATCGTTAAGTCTGGCACGTTGCTGGTGCAAAGCCTGTTTGGCGGCGGCCGGCGCCAAGTCTTGGCTTTTCGCTTTGCGTGCGACCTCTTGTGCACGTCTTTCAATCACAATCTGCCAGAAACGAGTGCGCAGGCGGTGACGGACCTTGAGGTGCTAGGTGTTGCGCGCGATGCGTTGGCCAATCGAGCGGGTTGCGAACCCTTACTGACCGACACTCTTATCCGAACGACAGGCATGCAAATGCAGCGTTGCTGGGTGCAACATCTCCTTCTGGGGCGGCTGAACGCCGTCGAGCGACTGAGTTCGTTCGTGTTGGAGCTGGCGCGGGGGACGAGAGGGCACACTTCTCAAGATGCCCATGACGCGCAACGACATCGCTGATTATCTTGGTCTCAACCCGAACGTTGTCAGTCGCACATTGACGGCCCTGCGCCAGGTCGGGCAAATTGTCTACCTCAGCAAGACCGAGCTTCTCGTCCCTGATTTGACGCGGCTTTGTGAGATGACACCGGTCGCCACGGGATTGATGGACTGTTACGGCAATCGCGGATCGGAGGCGGAAGCTATTGGTTCGGAATTATTCTCGGCATCGTCTGTGCCCGATGGCTGCCCTATGCGCAATGCGTGATGCGTGATGCGCAGCACTTAAACGATTAGCATTACCGCGGCAGTTGCAGTGTGCGTGTCCACTGCGTTTTCTACTTGCGACTGTGAAGCCGACCTGCGGTGCGGGTAATGGGCAGTGCCAATCAGGACGCCTTAGCCAGCGCATCAGTGCTCGTCGGCGCACAGAGAGTGGTTGGACAAGGACTGGAGCACATAGCAGTCGCGGACATGCTCCGCGTTGCAGCCGGACGCGATGCGCTGCAGCTCCCGCTCGAGGCCCTGCAGCCGAGCAATCTTCTCCCGGACGAGCTTGAGATGCCCTGCCGCGATGCGGTCCGCATCGACGCAAGGTTCACCTGGGTGCTCGCTCAATCGAAGCAATTCACGGATGGCATCAAGCGGCAATCCAAGGTCACGGGCATGCCTAATAAATCCAAGCCGCTTGGCATCTTGAGCGGAGTAGCGTCGTTGATTGCCATTAGAACGATGCGGTGCCGCGATTAGCCCCTGCTGTTCGTAGTACCGGATGGTTGGGATTTTTACGCCCGTCCGTATGGCAAGCTCACCAATTGAAATCATTGCATCGAGCCCCTTGAACCTCTAGCTGCTAGAGAGATTAGATTGACGAAAGCTATTTTCAAGCGGAGCGACCATGGGCGCGTGCTGCGACCACGAACAACACGATTTCGATGGCATGTCGTCAGACTACCAAAGGCGGCTGTGGATTGTCATCGCAATCAATGCGGTGATGTTTGTCGTCGAGATGGTCATGGGACATCTGGCCGGCTCGCGGGCCCTGCAGGCCGACGCGCTCGACTTTCTCGGCGACACCTTGACTTACGGTATCTCACTGGCCGTGATCGGGGCATCCTTGCGGATCCGAGCAACGGCCGCCCTCGCCAAGGGATTCAGTCTACTGGCGATGGGATTGTGGGTATTCGGTTCGACGGTCTACTCGATATTCATCCTTGGAACGCCGCAGGCGGAGGTGATGGGTATCGTCGGTTTCCTGGCTCTCCTTGCAAACGTCGCGAGTGTCCTTCTATTGATCAACTACAAGGACGGAGATGCAAACGTGCGCTCTGTTTGGCTGTGTTCGCGCAATGATGCGATCGGCAATGTCGCGGTCATGATCGCCGCCCTCGGGGTTTGGGGGACGTCGACGGGTTGGCCGGACCTCATCGTCGCGGGGATCATGGCTGCGCTGTTCTTATCCTCAGCTGTTCAAATCCTGACGCAAGCCTGGCGCGAATGGCGCCTGCAAGAGGTAACGCCCTGATGACGGACCAAAAGACTGCCAGTCGTGAACCGCAGTCAATGAAAAGCCACTATTCTTCAATTGAACAAAGAGGCGGAATCGCCTAGGCGGAGGCGAGGCTGGGGAAATAGAACGCTGATGGTGAAGTTCTTGAAAGGGTGCGGCAGAGGCCGGCGGGTGCATCGCGCCATCGCTACTTTGCTTTGCTTTGCTCTTTTCTCAGCATTCCTCGCCGATTCCTACATCCATACAGCGCACGCCCTGCATAGCCACGGCCCGCATGAATTTATCGCTCATGATGCCGGAGACCACTCGCATGAAAGTGGCGCGGAGACCGATAGCCTTTGCGATCAAGCCGTTGACGATGCCGTGGACCCAGCGCATAGCTTCGCTGATCATGCGCACGGTTGTCTGCTGTATGTGGGGCAAGCCTGCACGGAACTGACGGTTCCTGCACCCATGCGGCAGCTCTATTTCGTGGGCGAGAGTCAAGCCCATACCCGTTGCTCTGAGACCCTCGAGCGCCCCCCAAGATTCATCCTCTGACACTGCGAATCCGGCCGATTGCGTTCGGCCCCATTAAATCGCTTGTTCGAGAGATACCTCCATGACTACTGCTGTACGCGCCTCGCTGCGAGGCGCCATGGTTGCCATGATACTGGCACTTTCCAATGCGCTCACGCTTGCTGGACCCGGCCATGACCACGGTCCAGCTGAAGCGGCGCCGACTGGACCGGCCAGCCCCCGCATCGTGACCGAATCGGAGACCTACGAACTCGTCGGCATCCTCAAGGACGGGAAACTCGTCGTGTTTCTCGACAACCGCTCAGACACGTCACCGATCACCGATGCAAAGATTGAGCTGACGATCGATGGTGAGATGGGAATTGCGGAACCTAAAGGCGACGGCACGTACGCTTTCACATCGCCGGTGCTCGGCAAGCCTGGCGAGCGGGAGGTGATCGTCAGCATCAGCGAGGCCGGCCGCAGCGACTTGCTCGTGGGGACACTGAAACCCTCGAATGCCGGAAGTGAACATCAACATAGCGACGGCTTTGACCATGGCCACTCGGACCACCACCAAGCCGGTCCCAACTCAAAGCTGACCGTTCCGGGTCCGATCGCGAAGTCACTTGAACACGTAGGCATGTCATCCGACGGGCTTGACCGGATGGCGAGCAGCGCGCCCGTAATTGGCGGAATCGGCCTGGCGTTGGGTTTGCTGATCGGAGGACTGGTGCGCCGGCGTACCGGGATCCTTGCGGGTCTTCTTGGTCTACTTTTGGTTTTCGGAGCAGGCGCAGCCTTCGCCGGGCCTGGGCACGACCATGGCGAGGGTGGCGCAAGCGCGACCAGCGGCGATGCTCCGCAGCGCCTGCCAGATGGTGAGCTCTTTCTTCCAAAGCCAACACAACGTCTGCTCAACATCCGCACGCGCGTGTTGAAGACCGAGACCGTCCGCGTGTCGACAAAGCTGATCGGACGCGTGATTTCGGATCCTAATCGCAGTGGCCTCGTGCAAAGCACCATAGGCGGACGTATCAAGGCCATCGCGGGTGGCCTGCCGGTACTTGGAAAGAGTGTGAAGGCCGGCGAGGTACTAGCCTATGTCGAACCGGCCTTCGCGCCGATCGACGCCTCCGATGTCAGACAGACAGCCGGAGATCTGGAGCAGCGCATCGCCCTCCTGGAAGCACGGAGCGCGCGCATGCAACGGTTGGTCGATAAGCAAGTCGCAAGTCGTGCCAACCTTAAAGACCTCGAAATCGAACTGGAAGGTTTGAAGGTTCGCCGCCAGCAGTTGCGTGAAGCGCGAAACCGACCTGAGCCGCTACTGGCCCCGGTCGACGGAGTAATTACCGAGGTACGCGTTGCAGCGGGGCAGGTCGTCAATGCCGCCGACACATTGTTTCATGTCGTCGATCCATCGAGCCTATGGGTCGAGGCGATATCCTACGATCCCTCCGTGCGGCTTGCTGGTGTCAAGGCCCGGGCCCGATCCGTGGACGGCGTGCTGTTCGATCTCGATTTTGTCGGTCGCAGCCGTGCGCTTCAGCAGCAGGCCACCATCCTCCAATTCCGGGTCAAGAAACCCAGTGAAGCGCTTAGCATTGGGAGCCCCGTCAAGGTGGTTGTGGCGACCGGGGAACCGGTTACCGGGCTCTTCATACCGCGCACCGCTATCGCGCAAGCTCCTAATGGGCAGATGGTGACTTTCCGAAGACTGGAACCCGAGCGTTACCTGCCAAAGGCTGTTCGTTTCGAGGATGTCGATGGTGAACGGGTCCACGTGATCTCGGGACTTAGGGCGGGCGACCAGATCATCGTTCGCAACGCGCCGCTGGTAAACCAGATCCGCTGAGGAGGCCGCTATGTTCAAGGCACTCGTTGCTGTGAGCCTCAGTCAGCGCATGTTCGTCATCGCCGCTTCACTCCTGCTGGCGGCTTATGGCGCGTATGTCCTGCCGCAGCTTCCCGTCGACGTATTCCCCGATCTCAACAGGCCGACGGTGACGCTGTTGACCGAGGCTGAGGGCTACGCACCACAGGAAGTCGAGCAGCTCGTCACCTATCCACTCGAGACGGCGCTAAACGGTATGCCGGGCGTGATCCGGCTGCGCTCGGTGTCGAGTGTCGGGCTGTCGATCATTTACGTTGAGTTTGACTGGGGAACCGACATCTACCGAAACCGGCAGCTTGTAGCCGAACGGCTGGCAATGGTGAAAGCGCAGCTGCCACAAGGTGTCCAACCGCAGATGGGGCCGATCTCGTCGATCATGGGCGAGATCATGCTGATCGCAATTACCGGGAAATCGGTCTCGCCGATGGAACTGCGAGAGATCGCGGACTTTACCATACGGCCGCAGATACTGACCGTATCAGGTGTGGCGCAGGTGATCCCGATCGGCGGTCAAGTCCGGCAATTCCGGGTGAGCCCAGATCTGATCGCCATGCGGCGGCTCAATATCACGCCGCGGATGATCGAGGAGGTGATCGCCCAATTTGGCACCAATGCCGGCGGGGGTTTTATCGATCAGCACAGCCGCGAGTATCTCATTCGAAACATCGGACGGACAACGCGGCTCGACGACTTACGCAATCTCGTCGTCGTCATGCGTGGAACTCACCCGGTCTTGCTGAGGCAGGTGGCTCAGGTGGATTTCGCACCGCGCGTGAAGCGGGGCGATGCGGGATACCAAGGGGAGCCCGCCGTAATCATCGGCGTTCAAAAGCAGCCACAAGCCGACACCGTCTCACTGAGCAGGGCGATTGAGGCTGAGCTGGCCAAGATCCAACGAACGATGCCGGAGGAGGTCACGGCCAACCGGGTTCAGTTCCGGCAGGCGACCTTCATCGAGACGTCGATCGCGAACGTCAAGACCGTGCTCGTCGAGGCTGCCGTCGTGGTCGCGTTCATCTTGTTGCTATTCTTGATGAATTGGCGCGCCACGTTGATCTCTCTGACGGCGATACCGCTGTCGATCTTGATAACCGTACTTGTGTTCCATGCCTTCGGGCTGTCGATAAACACGATGACGCTGGGCGGCTTGGCGATTGCAATCGGCGAACTCGTGGACGATGCCGTGGTCGGCGTGGAGAACGTTCTGCGGCGGTTGCGGCTCAATGCCGAAGCCCACAATCCTAGCCCTAAACTTAGCGTCGTTCTCAACGCCTCACACGAGGTTCGCTCGAGCATCGTGTACGCAACGGCGATCATCGTACTAGTGTTCGTACCGTTGTTCGCGATGACAGGCCTCGAGGGTCAGTTATTCCGGCCGCTCGGGCTGGCTTACATCGTGTCGATCATGGCCAGCCTCTTGACCTCCGTCACGCTGACCCCGGTGATGTGCTACTACCTTCTGAAGGCGCCAACCGGACCGGAACGGGACACGATCGTTGTCCGCGCGCTGAAGGCTGCAAACACCCGGCTACTATATTTCACGTTCGCGCATCCGCGCGTTGTCATCATCTCAATCATCGGCGGAGTGATCGCGGCCGGTCTGTTGGCCGTCCAGCTTCCACGCGCCTTCCTTCCTGCTTTTAACGAAGGTACGCTGCTCGTCTCCGTGGTTTACAACCCTGGCATCTCGCTGGCTGAATCCGACAGGCTGGGGCGAATTGCGGAACGGCTCGTGATGCAGGTCCCGGAAGTTAAAACGGTCGGACGGCGTACGGGCCGGGCTGAACTCGACGAACACGCCGAGGGGGTCCATGTCAGCGAACTCGACATCGACCTCGAACGCTCGGATCGGGGGCGTGAAGAACTCTTCGCCGACATTCGCGACCACCTTGCAGCCCTGCCTGCAGCCGTCAACATCGGCCAGCCGATCAGCCACCGGCTCGATCACATGCTGTCGGGCGTGCGCGCGCAAATAGCGCTGAAGGTATTCGGCGAAGATCTCGACCGGCTACGAACGCTCGCGGTCGCGATGCGCGCCCGTCTCGCCGCCGTCCCTGGTCTCGTCGACCTGCAAGTCGAAAAGCAGGTGTTGATCCCACAGCTGCAGATCGTCCCAGACTACGAACGGGCCGCGCTTTATGGTGTGACGCCGCCGGCGTTAACGGCAACGCTTGCGGACCTAACGAACGGCCGAACCGTGTCGCAGATCGTCGAAGGCAACCGCCGTTTCGATGTCGTCATGCGTCTTTCTGATGTCGACCGGTCGACGTCCGGGCTCGGCACGGCACTCGTTTCGACGCCCTCCGGTTTCGTGCCCTTGGGGCGGTTGGCAATGGTGAAGGAAACGGAGGGCCCAAACCAGATTCTGCGGGAGAACCAGCAGCGCCGCATTGTCGTCTCCGCGAATGGGGACGACAAACGCGATATGGCCGCCATCGTCTCCGACATTCGCCGCATGATCGAGGAAACCGACATGCCACCAGGCTATGTCGTCCGGCTCGAGGGGCAATTCCTGGCACAGGAGGAAGCGACCAGAACCATCGGACTGTTGTCGCTCATTTCGCTCGCCATGATCTTTCTCGTTTTGTACAGCCGCTATCATTCCGCAACGCTGGCGTTGATCGTTTTGACCAACATTCCACTCGGTATCATCGGCAGCGTGACCGCGTTGTGGATTGCTGGTCTGCCGTTCTCGGTTGCCAGCTTGATTGGTTTCATCACGCTTGCTGGCATCTCGGCACGCAACGGTATTCTCAAGATCAGCCACTACATCAATCTGGCGCTCTACGAGGGTGAGACGTTCGGTAGAGACCTTGTCGTGCGCGGGTCTCTCGAACGGCTGACGCCGGTCTTGATGACCGCCCTTTCAGCGGGGCTGGCGCTGGTGCCGCTGATGATCGCCGCGGACGAACCGGGCCGTGAGATACTGCATCCGCTCGCTGTCACGATCTTTGGCGGCCTCATCTCGGCGACACTGATCGACGCGATTCTGACGCCGCTGCTCTTCCTCAAATTCGGCCGAAAGCCTTTGCAGCAGATCATGGAGGAGCGCGACGCCAAGCCGTTGACCGAGACCGCCCCGGCGGAAGCCTTTTAACTTCCATCTCAAGACAGGAGATCGACTGTGAAAACCAAACTTCTGACTATCGCGCTCGCATCGGTGGCTATCGCAATGGCCGCTCCCTTGCCGGCGACAGCCAAGGATGACGATCATGCACACGGCGCCGAGCACGGAGGACAGTTCGTGGAGCACGATGGCCATCATGGGATCGAGATGGTCGCCGGTGACACAAGCCTCGTGTTCCACCTGACCGATGATCACAAGCCGATGAACCTGACCGGCGGATCTTTCAGGGCGATCGTGCAAACCGATGCCGGAACCAAAATGCTGCCGCTGGCGATCGATGGCAGTGCGCTTAGTACCGTATTCGATACAGCGCTGCCGGCAGGCGCAAAAATCGTGATCACGGGGAAGGACGCCGACGGCCACACCATCCAGGCCCGCTTCGTAAAGAAGTGAGCCGGAAGGAGAACTATCTCGCGCGGCGACATTGAAGATCACAGTCACCGGCGCGTGGGTGGGCGGCAAAGGCGCTCGAAAGTTGACCCAACCAACGGCGGAACACTGTTTCAGCGCAATAGTCTCATGTTCTTGGATAGGGGTCGCGAAAAGGGGATGAGCGGACACGCTCTGATCAAAGCAAGACTTACGGCAAATGACCCGAAGCGATCTCTGGCCTTTGTAAAATCGAGTGCCCGTTGTTGGCCGGTTTCTTAGACGTCAATTCCATGCCGACTGATTTACGCACTCGTCTTACTATGCGCTTTTCGACGAAAAAAACATGGGTCTATGCCGCGCTGTTAACGCTGAGGATTGGAAAAGATCTTGCGTCCTTGCAAAACCGCTTCTGTGATCAGCAACGGTACTGACCAGCAGAACCAGCTCGCCGCTGTTAAACGCTCGGAGAGTTCGCCTATAGACGCGGCCTCCGTTGCACCGACAAACATACGAAAGAAGACAAAGCCGAATGTTACGACGTAGCTTCGGATCATCCACTCTTTATGTTGATCGAAATTACGGGCTCGGATTGCTGCGAAAGCGAGGCCGGTCGAGATTACCCATGCCGTCGCCAATCCGGCCAGGCCAGCGCCAAAAACCCAGCCCAATGTCGTCGTGATCGAAAGGTAGTATGTCGTGATAGAGCTGACAGCTATCGAAGAGATGTAAATTGCGCCCAACAATCTGTGGGTGGGCAGCGCCTTGCCGGTCAAACCCATCCAAAGTTGGAAAGGACCGATGAGCAAAGCAATCATGGCAGTCCCAATATGGGCGAGTAGCCAGGACAATCGTCCAGAAGCAACGAATGCCTCTGCGGCGCTCCCGCGTCCGTAAAAATAGGGCACTGCAAATACGAGAGTAAAGCCAATCGCAATAAGCAGGGAGAGAGATAATAGTAAATTCCGGCCCCAATGACTTGATCCAAGTCTGATCGTGGATAGATATGACGATCTCACACTATTCACCCTATGTCGTTCCAATATTGAGGCTGCCACTCGCTGCCCACGATACGTTGAAGATGCTGTGCTAGGGGCGCTGTCACATTAAGATGTATCGGTCGCAGAAGATCTACGACTACCCAATTTCAAGCCGCCGCTGTCACCTCTTGCCATCTCTCCATCGCCGCAGCACGAAACTGCCGAAGTGTTCGACGTGATATGAGATGGCGCTGAACGTTGAAGGTATTGTAGATGGCGGCATGTGTTGAAAGAAATCTCTGAGCTGACCCGGCTGATTTGAAGCGCTGCATGCGCCGCTCTCGCTGCCGGATCGGCAAGTGAGAATTCTCGGCTCGATTGTTACTTCGCCCGCCCGTGATGTGGATGCGCTTCATCCCTAGAGTTTCGAGCGCAGCACGATACGAGGGTAGCTTGTCCGTCACCACAATGGTCGGTGCGAAGCCTTGTGCCTTGAGGAGCTTGCGCATCAACTTGAGCGCAGCCTTCTTATTGCGTCGAGATTGGACCAAGACATCGAGAACTTCGCCCTCGCAATCGACGGCACGCCATAGATACATCGTCTTGCCATTTATCGAGACGAAGACTTCATCGAGATGCCAACGCGTATCAGCACGCGGGTGCGATCGTCTGAGCTTTCTGGCATAGGCCAAGCCAAACTTAAACGACCAGCGGCGGACCGTTTCATACGAGACATCGATGCCGCGTTGGGACAACATATCCTCGACATCGCGCAGGCTTAGAGGAAAGCGAAAGTACAGCCAGACCGCGTGCTGGATCACAGCGGCCGGGAAGCGATGGCGACGATACGAAGAACTGCTCATCGGACGTTGATAGCATACGGCATCAACTGAGCAGGCGCGTTACCGTGACAACACCCTTTGAAACCAAAGGGAGTTGAGTCAACCAAACAAATCCAGATTGGACTGGTTACATTCTAAAATCGCAGCAGGTTCTTTTGGCAAAATGTAGACCCGCACGCGCGGGCGTTTTGCCCCGCTTTTTGTGTAACTGACGATACCTTTTTTGCGCACTACACGAGTAAACGTGACAGTGCCCTACCATCACTCCGTCGGCCTGCTACTGCCGTGCTCAAGTATACGCGATCGGCGAGTACAGACCCTCCGATGATTGACGCAAGTCAACGTCACTCACATGGCGGAGGCATACGCTTAGTTGAATGACGGCTACACTTCCAAATGGTGACTTTGATGTCATTGTGGTCGGCTCCGGTATGGGCGGGATGACGACGGCCACGGCGCTGTCGCGGTTGGATTACAAGGTTCTGCTCCTCGAACAGGCTAAAACAATCGGCGGCCTGACTCATGCCTTCTCCCGGAACGGGTTCACCTGGGATGTTGGGCTCCACTACTGTGGCTTGTTTGGTCAGGATCAGCCCGCCGGGAAGATTCTGGACTGGTTGAGCGGCGGAACGATCGGGTTTCAATCCGTCGGCACCGTGTATGACACGCTGCATTTTCCGGACAGATTTGACATAACCGTGGCTCGCCCTGCTGCAGCCTATAAGATGGAGCTCAAGGACCGTTTCCCCGACAACGCGGCCGAAATAGACGCCTATTTTGAAGCGCTGCAGTCAGCCGTCGCGGCCATGCACATGGTTGCCGCCGAGCGGTCGATGCCCGAACCGTTCGCCTCTGCGCACCGGTGGTGGAACGAGAGTGAGATTCAGCGTTGGTGCGCACGCACAACCAGCGAAGTGATTGCAGACATCGTTTCCGATGCAAAGCTCGCCGCCGTGCTATCCGCGCAGTGGGGCACCTATGGAGGCAAGCCGACGCAAGCTAGCTTTGGCGTACATGCCACCATCATGAGTCACTATCTCGATGGGGCAGGCTATCCGGTAGGCGGGGCAGCAGCCATCGCGAAGGGACTTGTTCCAGTGATTGAGGCAGCCGGTGGCAGTGCGCGCGCCGGTACGCCGGTGAATGCAATCCTGATCAAAGATGGCAAAGCCGTTGGCGTGCGCACAACCTCGGGCGAGGAATTTCAAGCGCCAGTCATTGTCTCGGCAGCGGGGGCGGGTGAAACAGTCAAAAGGTTGCTACCGGAGGAGATTGGTGCGCAGGGATGGGCACGGGAAATTTCGACCTTTAAACCGTCAGTCTGCCACTTCGAAGTGTACTTCGGCTTCGAAGGGGATATCGCGCAACACGGTGCGACAAGTTCAAATCACTGGTTCCACGAAAGCTGGGACACCGATGAAGCGATTTGGGCAGCCGCCTCACCCTTGCCGATGGCGTTTGTGTCTTTTCCATCTCTCAAGGATCCGACGCACGATCCCGGTCCGTCGAATAAGCATACTGGCCAGATGATGGTGCTGGCCGACTGGTCAGCCGTCGCTGGTTTCGCAGATGGCGGCGCCGATGAGCGCCCAGCCGAATGGGCGGCGTTCAAACAGGATGTTGAAGCCAAGTTGATGGCGTTCTTCACCAAGAAGTTTCCCGCTCTGGCGCCGATGATCGTCTATCATGAACTCGGCACGCCCCTCGCAACCGCTTTGTTCACAGGCCATGAGAAGGGTGGATTCTATGGTGTCGAAACGACGCCGCGCCGGGTTCTGTCCGAAGCGCTCAAAGCGCGCACCCCGGTCCCCGGCCTATTCCTGACGGGCCAGGACGTCATGACGCCCGGCATCGCAGGCGCGCTCTACGGCGGCATGCTCGGCGCGGCGGCAGTCGATCCACGTGTCTTTCAGAGGTTCAAGTGACCGTTGACGATTAAAGGAGGGTATCCATGGCCGAGGAACACCCCAACCTCTTATTGTTCAAGGGAATGAAACCCGGCAATCTGGCCGACGCCACAGAGCTATTTGCGCCGGACGCGGTCTTCCACTACATCAATCCCCGCTTGCCCGACATCCAGGGTGACTACGTTGGCATGGACGGCATCCGCTCCTTCTTCGAGAAGATCGCTGCGGTGACAGCCGGGACATTCCGTGCAGAGCCGATCTCAATCACCGCTATGGGCGATGAACTCGTCGTCATGCACAATAAGAACCGGCTAAACCTACAGGGGCAATCGATCGTAACGGATGTGGTGCTCGTGTGGCGGATCGTCGACGGGCGTGTTGTCGAGGTCTGGGACATTCCATCTGTTCACACTGGACCATCGCCGCCAATGGGGTAGGTGCCATTCGCTGTGGCAATCGACGCAGAAACCTGCGCACGGGTTGGAGATGAAGTTGAGCGATGTCTCACGCATGGCCGGAGCGGTCATTTGGCTTGGGGTAGCACTTCTTATCGCGCACGAACTCGACGCCGTTGCGCGACACGAATGGCGCCTGTTACCCGGTTTCGCATCCTTCGAAGACGACGTTGCGCGAGATCTGTTCGTCCTTCTTCATATTCCGCTGCTGGCCATTATCTTCTGGGCAATGACGCATCACGACGCTGGCTTGAAGAGTGCTGGCCGCGCAGTAATTGCTGCTCTGCTTGTTATTCATGGCGGGCTGCATTTCTTGCTTTCAGGCCATGCACTTTACGAATTCCAAGGCATCGTTGCGCACCTCACGATCTATGGTGCGACGCTCGCAGGGGCGGCATATTTGGTGCTACGTGCAATCGAACTCGAAATGAGGCGCGACGCGGAGTTCGGGGCTGGTGGATTGAGTCTCTGATCACGAGACACCCCCGCAACCTGTGTTGATGCGTATCAATGCACTTTCAGTCTCGTCGCGCATTCTGTTGTGATCGCCCCAACAGTTTGGAGGCAGAAACATGGATACGGCAATCCGCAAACAAGTCGTGTCGATCATTGACGATATCAACGATTTGACGATCGCGACGGTTCGCAACGACGGCTATCCTCAGGCAACCACCGTCAGCTACGTTAATGATGGCTTGACGATCTATTTCGGAACGACTTCTGATTCACAGAAGGCCCGAAACATTGCCTCCAACAGCAAGGTGTCGCTGACAATCAATCGGCCCTACACGACCTGGGATGAAATTGAAGGCGTCTCCATCTCGGGAGCAGCCGTTTTGATTGCCGACAAGGCGGAGCAGGACAAGGTCGGCGCCCTGTTGTTTAAGAAGTTCCCTCAGATCGAGAACTACATGCCGCCGGATGTGCCGCCCGATGCGCTGGTGCTCTACCGCATCGAACCGCAATTCGTTTCCCTACTCGACTACCGAAAGGGCTTCGGACACACCGAGCTCTTCGAACTCTAGGAGCGCACTGTCATGACCGACACGTCGTCGAACAGCACGACGTCAGGCAATGTTGCGCAGGCTCATATCAAACCTATTGATCCTTTTCGGAGCGATGATAACGATCAAATCGTCAAGTCGATGACTGTTCTTTCGACCGGATCAGCCGAGGCGCATCCGGAACACCAGCGCGGAACATGGTTGCCACTGTGGTGGTGGGTGCTCACTTCGCAGAGATGGATGGACCTCCCCATAAATTTCTTTGTCATCGAACACCGGGACGGCCTGATCCTATTTGATGCCGGCCTCGATCCGGCGATCGCCACCGACCCAGATTACATTTCGCATCCGATCGGCCGGTTCCTGCTCAAGAGGCTCTTTCGGTTTCATATTGGCAAGCAAGATCGGCTGGACAGAAAGCTGCGCGAAGCAGGCTTCTCACCGGATAACGTGAAAAAGGCCGTGTTCTCGCACCTGCATTTCGACCATGTCGGCGGGATCGCGCACATTCCACAAGCAGAACTGATTGTGAGCAGGCAGGAATGGAACATTCTTTCCGGCCCACGTCCGGAACGGGAGTGGATCTTGCGCGAGCATATCGAATTGCCAACAGCGAATTGGCACCCGGTCGACTTTGTGCCGACCGACGATCCGTTGTTCGCTGTGTTCGAAGGCTGATATGACGTAATGGGCGATGGCTCGCTTATTCTGCTGCCGACGCCGGGCCAT
This sequence comes from uncultured Alphaproteobacteria bacterium, assembly GCA_963753045.1. Lineage (GTDB taxonomy): Bacteria > Pseudomonadota > Alphaproteobacteria > Rhizobiales > Hyphomicrobiaceae > Filomicrobium. The sequence goes on along the minus strand of CAVWAT010000006.1, from coordinate 346,784 downwards.
ACACCGGGCTCAAGTTCGCTGCTCGTACGTACATCGCAGCTGCCGCCGATACTTCTGATCGGGGATCTCGCCTACAACGCCGATATGCTGATGGAGGACAAGGTTCCAGGCAAAGGCGATGCGAAACAGCTGCGCCGATCATATGCTAAGGTGCATCAGCTGAAGCAGCAACTGCCGGAACTCGTTCTCGTTCCATCGCACGATGCCGCGGCACAAACGAGAACACCAACCGCTTGCTGCGCCAGTACTTCCCCAAAGGCACAGATCTGTCCGTCCACAGCCAGGCGAAACTAAACGCCGTGGCGCGCGAGCTCAACGAGCGCCCGAGAAAGACGTTGAACTACGACACACCAGCGGAGAAGTTCGAAGAGTGTGTTGCGGCGATCGGTTAAATCGGCAGCCAATTTCGCTCAATGTGACAACGCCACCGCCGTCTCGCCGCGCCGGTCGGGGGAAAAAGAATTGTCCGCGGACCGCCACAGCCAAGCCTTCCAGCCGTGCGGAGCGCCGTCCTCGCCATACTCGCCACCCCACCGCCCGAGCGATGTCCTCATTGCCGCATCCGATTGTGACAACCAAGCATCAAACTGCCAAAGTAGTGCTAGGTCGCCGGCGTGTACCAGATGGGCGAGGTGTAGGCGCGCTCCTGCAACATCATGGTCGTCCCGGGCAGCGGCTCGACCCCAAACCGTTCGGCATCATAGGCCGTCCAGCGCGGCGTCGGGATCTCAAGGACACGCCCGTAGTAGAAGGCCGATTGCGCCGGGTCGAAATCTGGGTCCGTCCAGACCGCTATCAATTCGGGCGAACCGATGGAGTTGGACCATGTGGCATTCGCCACATCAACGGTGTTGCCGACCGGCGGCACCTTGCCACCGGCGTCGGGCTGACGGTCGCCGGACCAGGCCACGTCATAGACCTTTTCGTGGAGTTCTCCCTGATCGTCGAGCCAGCCCTTCACGACCTGATAGCGATCAAGGTTGGCGCCGATCGGATCCTTCAAAGCGGCGACGAGGAAGGTCGGTGCCTTGCCCTCGGGAGCGCTGGTCAGGTCACCGCCCATCGGAACGCCCTTCGCGTAGCCAATGCGCGCGGGCAGTCGATCCGTCTCATCACTCGGCGCGAAGTCCCATCCACCGAAGAAACGGACGATCATTCGCGGCCCGGTGGTGGCGTAGAATTCCTTGCGCTGCATGGCATCCCAGATCGAGGCCCGGCTGTTGTCCGTCGCCCATACAGCGGCATAGCCGGAAGCCCCAACCTCCCAGTCCATGATCTTCACGCCGGTTTTCTTGTTGTCGAAGAAAGTCGCCGTCATGCGCTCTGGACTCGGCTCCTGCGGCGTCGTCTTGCCGAAGAAATTGTCCTCCGCCATCGCCGCGAGGCCGGTATGGGCATCGCTGCTGCCGATCAGGCCAAACTTGTAGGGATTGGTACCGAGGTCTTCGGTGAGCTTGAGCCCATTCTTATAGGCGGAGCGAGCGTATTCGAACTCGAGCATCTCGGGTGTCTTGGCAACACTGCCGTCGAGATTGCCCTTGTCCCAGAGTTCAAAATCGGCGAACTCGTCGTTCGGCGACAGGAACGGATGCGCCTCGCCGGTGCCCTTGGTTTGCGTCACCTCGTAGAGCCGCTCCCACTTCGCGCGAGTCTTCGCATAGTCCTCATCGAGAGCCTTGCCGAACGCCTCGACCACGGGGAACATCTCGCCGTTGCTGAGATTACCGTTGTGGGCGATCGCCAGCACGCTTCCGTTGAATCTGTCCTCATACGCCGCCATCCATTTCCACAGGTCGGCGGGATTGTCGCTGCCGAGCGGCTTGAGAACCGTGAACGGCTGGACCAGGCTGGCCTTCTCGCCGCCATCGCGAAAGATGACGTTCCGGTGAAGATTGTTGCCGCCGGTATTCGAGGTCCATTCGAAGCCAATGAACGCAGTGAAGTGACCCGGCTCGTTATACGCCTCGGCCGCATCGATGGTCTCCTGCCAGACGTTCCGATAGGGCTGCGTGCCCGGCGAATACAGAAGGTCCGGCGGAAACGCGTTGTGCGAAAATGCCGTGATGATCTCCATCGCGGCCTGGCCGCCGTCGCCCGTCTGGATTAGGTCATACCATTCGCGACCGGTGGGGTCGGCCAGGATGTTGGCCTTCCCGGCGAACAGATCCGGAAAGAAGCCCATGTTGTCCGAATGGTCGGCGACCACAAGGAAATCGAGCGGACGCGACAGCTTCACCGGTTGGCCGCTCGACGCCATGACCTGCTCGCCCCTTGCGAAGCGATACGCGTCGCGGGGTGTCAGCCGGGCGCCGAACGCACCGGCATCCATCGAGAATGACGTGTGAAGATGAGTGTCCCCGAAGAAAGGCTGGGTCGGGAACTTGCGATCGGCATAGGGCGAGTAGGGCGTCGGCTTGTCGAACACCTTGTCGGCGGTCGCCTTGTCGAGCGTGCCGGAAATTCCGACGCTTCCGCTATCCTCCGCGGTCTGCGACAGGGCTGGGAACCAGAAACTCGTCGCCGTCAGACCTGCGGCAATCAGTGCTACCAAACGCGTCATCGCTTTCTCCCTTTTTATTCTTTGTTCCCAACGAACTGGCATCCAGCATAAGTTGAAAACGGTTATGACCTTATTTCTCAACGCATAATCTGACCAGTAACATCGCGTCGGCGATCGTTTGCCGGCATTGTCACGTTTACTCGTGTGCTGCGCGAAAATGCACGGCGTCGCCATGTTTCACGCCGCAGCAGTCATGGCATCCCACCTGTCCATAGCTGCCGCTCGGAGCTGTCGCATTGTTATGCGTGAGATTAGATGACGCTGGACGTTGAAGGTATTGTAGATAGCGGCGTGTGTTGAAAGAAATCTCTGGGCTGAACCGGCTGATTTGAAACGTTGCACCCGTCGTTCTCTCTGTCGGATCGGCAGGTGTGAATTCTCGGCTCGGTTTTTACTTCGCCCGCCAGTTATATGTTTGCCTTTCATCCCGAGAGCACCGAGCGCGGCGCTATAGGACTGCAGCTCATCCGTCACGACCGCAGTTGGAGCGAAGCCTTGTGCTTTGTGTAACTTGCGCATCAGTTTCAGCGCAGCTTTCTTGTTGCATCGTGATTAGACCAGGACATCCAGAAGCTCGCCTTCGCAATCCACGGCAAGCCATAGATACATGGTCTTGCCATTAATTGAGATGGACATCTCATCGAGATGCCAGCGCGTGTCCGCAGATGGATAAGACCTTCTCAGCCTTCTGGCATAGGCGAGGCCAAACTTTACCGACCAACGCCGGACAGTCTCATACGCGACAGTAATGCCGCGCTCAGCCAGCAGATCCTCGACATCTCGAAAGCTGAGTGGAAAGCGAAAGTACAGCCAGAGTAACCGTCCGGTCTACACCGCTCTACGCAACGCCGCCTTCCAGGTCGTGATCTCGATCTAAGTTTAAGCTACCGTGACGAGGCTTGAGATACTGCCTGCGCAGACACGCCATTACTATGCCGCTCCAGCGAACGGCGATATTCGCGCGGTGACATGCCAGTCATTGCGCTGAAGGAGCGGGTGAAGTTGTTTGGAACCGTATAGCCTAACTGCGATGCGATTTCGGTGATCGATGGCTCTCTTAGGGCCAGCAATTCCTTCGCTCGATCGACGCGGATCTCCTTGAGGAGTTGACGATGCGTCAACCCCTTCTGATTCAGGCGCGATTGCAATCCGCGAAGAGAAATTCCCAGCGTCATCGCAGTCATTTCGGCCGTCGCACGGTCATCCTTCATATGCATACGAATAACGGTGCCCACTTGCTCAACAAAACTGCGAGGCGGTCCGCCAATTCTTTCTCGCTTGACGTCCTGCAGACTATAGACGCGCTGGATTCCTCTGCCGTGTCCAGCGCTCAGATCAGTACTGCGAAAGCCGACAACGAGCTCAGGCGCGCCGAACAAGACCGGGCAGCCAAAAACCTCTTCAACCTGGTTGCTGAGGGCTGGCTTGGGAAAATCAATGTGCACCGTTTGCGGCCGCCACCGGGGCCCCAGATAGAAATGTGGAATGCTGGCAAGCACGGCAATCGCCGAATAGACGACGTTTTCGTAATCCTCACCGCATTTGAGCCCGAAACGGTATACGAAATCGGCACCTTCCCTGGTAACGCGGAATAGGGCTCGATCGTGGGTCGCGTGCAGTGAGATGATCGCCGCCGCGCGTTCGAGAGCAACCTGTAAATTCGGTGCTGATAGCACGTAGCCACCCCAGGCACCGTAATCGGCCACCGTGAGGCGTCCAAACCATAGCAGACCGACCTTGGGCACGCCCAATTCCCCGCCCACGCGTGAGATGAAACGAGCGAGCGCATTCTCAGGGACAAAACCGTCGCGCTGGCATTGTCACATTAAGCGAAATTGGCCCAATATGGACGATCGACCGGCAGGCTAAGCCTTTGAAATCCCACGCGTCAAAATCAGCGGCTGTCGGCAACTTCCAGTCAATCAGACTTAATGTGACAACACCCTCATGGGACAGATTGAGCTGATTGCGTAAGAGAGACTTTCCGGTTCATCGTAGCCCCGAAGAGGGAGACGATGACTGACAGGAATGAGCGCCGTCCGGGCAGCGCAGACAAGACCGTCCGGGATATCCGAAGAGCGACGCGCCGAAAGTTTTCAGCGGAAGAGAAGTGTCCATCGTCAGAGTTTTCGGGACAGTAGAGCGTTTGAACTAAGAGAGGATCCGGCCCATCGGATTGCTCTTCATGCCGCAGCTTTTAAGTGGTTGCGGCGGCGTTGTTCGATGGTACGGCGTTTGATCTCCTTTCGCATTTCCAGGATGTTCTGGCCTCTCCCGAAGTAGACATCTGCGGGCGTCAGGTTGTCCAGGCTTTCGTGATAACGCCAGTGATTGTAGTGGTCGACGAAGTCGGCGCCAGGCCGTTCAATCCCACCGTCGTCGCTAGCAAGCATTCGATAGCCTAAGTTTTGGGTTTCATCGCTTCCGCAGCTTCTTCGGTGGTTTCGGTCATTAATCTGCCAAGCTCCTGCGTCTGCTGGGCGTAGGACTGCATCTGTTTCTGCGCAAAACTTGTTTGTAGACCTAGAATTTCCTGAATATCCTTAGCTTTGGCGATGTCGTTGGCCAAGGCCATACCGGCCTCTGCGTTCTGCTTGGCATAGTGCATGGCGCGTTCTTGAACCAATGCGAACCCAGACGTTATGTTGTTCGCTGGCATGGCTTTGGTCCACATGCCCATCGTTTGGTTCATGGCATCGCTAAATTGACCAAATGCGGATTGTGCCTGCTCGAAATTCTTCTCGACCAGCTCGCGCATTTCTTTGGGGATCGTGAATGGATTTTGGGTCATGTCATTATCCTAGACTGGAGGCACGGTCTCACCCTCCGCGACCGTCGGGAGGGAATAGCCAAATGAAAATCATACACGCTTTTCCAAGACAGCTCCGATTTTCCGCCGCCGAGTGCGGCACGGGAAGCAATATCTTGGTTGGGCGGCTTGTAGCCCACTGCGTCGAGGTGGCACTGTCACGTTTACTCGTGTACTGCGCGAGATCAGATGGCGTTGAACGTTGAAGGCGTTGTAGATCGCTGCATGTGTGGAGAGGAATTGTTGCGCCGAACCGGTGGACTTGAAGCGCTGCATCCCTCGTTCTCGCTGCCGTACCGGGAGATGCGAATTCTCGGCCCGGTTGTTGATCCGACCGCCGGTTATGTGGCGAGCTCTCATCCCAAGTTCGCTCAATGCCGCGCCATATGATGGCAGTTTGTCTGTTACGACGGCGTCTGGCGAGAAGCCTTGTGACTTGAGCAGTTTCCGCATCAGCCTCAAGGCTGCTCGCTTGTTTCGGCGCGATTGCACCAGCACGTCCAGGACCTCTCCCTCGCAATCAACGGCGCGCCAAAGGTATACGTTCTTGCCGTTGATCGAGACGAAGACTTCATCGAGATGCCAACGCGTATCAGCACGCGGGTGCGAGCGTCTTAGTTTTCTGGCATCGGCCAAGCCAAACTTAAACGACCAGCGGCGGACCGTTTCATACGAGACATCGATGCCGCGTTGGGACAACATATCCTCGACATCGCGCAGGCTCAGAGGAAAGCGAAAATACAGCCAGACCGCTTGCTGGATCACAGCGGCCGGGAAGCGATGGCGACGATAGGAAGAACTGCTCATCGGACGTTGATAGCATACGGCATCAACTGAGCAGGCGCGTCACCGTGACAACACCGTCGCGCGCGCCGATGGGCAATACTCCGACGCCAAGGTCGGTCCGGTCCGCAGCACTCTATCACAATGACGATTCTTGGCGTGTGACCGAGATCGTTTTTGATCGATGGGCGGTCGTGATCCGCCCGAAAAGGCTACTGCAGGTCTGCGTTCTAACGATGATCGACCGAATGCTGAGCTTCGACCGAGCGCGGTTTTCTTGATGATCTGGCGTTCGCACGCATCGGGTCGGCGGTCGACGGCTGATCGACACCGACTTGCTTCCTGACTTTGCGCCGCGAGCCCTCGCTGTCCACTTCCATCAACTCATCGATATTTGCACTGTGAAACAGCTGGGTCATCTGCCTCGTGTCTTTAAATCCAAAGAACATGGGAACTCCTTGTTTGCGTCCTGCTGGCCCTTGCCACCAGGGTAGCGCATCTGTCGTCTGGCCAAGTCGATCTCTTGATTGGCCTCAACCTGCAATGGCGGAACCGTTGCGTCGGCTATTATTTTGCAAAGATGCGATCCGGTCTTTCGTCCAGAGCTTCACCTTTTTTAACCGCGCCAGCGTGACCGAGCAGGGAATCCGGCTCTTCATTTCCGTGTTGATTTGCATCTGTATTTGTTCTTTTCGCGACATCAGCGCGGCAATCGCACGGGAATACTTGCTTCCAAGTTGAAAGTTCATGCCGAATTCCTCCTTTTCAGTCGCTCCGCCAACTAAGGCTATGATCGAGAGATTGGAGGGATCGGTTGATGCTTCAAATCGAACTACGCCGATCTTTTGATCGGAATTCACGATCAGCAAAAATCGCATCGTGGCGATGCTTGATTTCGTTGAGCTGATGGGGGCGTTCGTCTTCTCAGAAATTCGATCGCAATCCCGCAGGATCGCGGCAGCCCTCAAACGCGCTTCATCAGGAGAAGCAATGTCGCGATTGGCCCTGAGCGTCGAGGGGAACGAAAACGGGCCTTGTCACATAAACATGGCTCGGTCGCAGAAGATCTACGACTACCCAATTTCAAGCCGCCGCTGTCACCTCTTGCCATCTCTCCATCGCCGCAGCACGAAACTGCCGAAGTGTTCGACGTGATATGAGATGGCGCTGAACGTTGAAGGTATTGTAGATGGCGGCATGTGTTGAAAGAAATCTCTGAGCTGACCCGGCTGATTTGAAGCGCTGCATGCGCCGCTCTCGCTGCCGGATCGGCAAGTGAGAATTCTCGGCTCGATTGTTACTTCGCCCGCCCGTGATGTGGATGCGCTTCATCCCTAGAGTTTCGAGCGCAGCACGATACGAGGGTAGCTTGTCCGTCACCACAATGGTCGGTGCGAAGCCTTGTGCCTTGAGGAGCTTGCGCATCAACTTGAGCGCAGCCTTCTTATTGCGTCGAGATTGGACCAAGACATCGAGAACTTCGCCCTCGCAATCGACGGCACGCCATAGATACATCGTCTTGCCGTTGATCGAGACGAAGACTTCATCGAGATGCCAACGCGTATCAGCACGCGGGTGCGAGCGTCTGAGTTTTCTGGCATAGGCTAAGCCAAACTTGATCGACCAGCGGCGGACCGTTTCATACGAGACATCGATGCCGCGTTGGGACAACATATCCTCGACATCGCGCAGGCTCAGAGGAAAGCGAAAGTACAGCCAGACCGCGTGCTGGATGATCGCAACTGGAAAGCGATGGCGACGATAGGAAGAACTACTCATCGGACGTTGATAGCATACGGCATCAACTCAGCAGTCGCGTTACTGTGACAACACCCAGCGATGTTCATTGCAAGGTGGGAAGCGGCAAAGATGTTTATCGCCGTGTCAAAAGCTCAATCCGTTTCGCAATCAAACCACGCCGCCGGTTGCGCGAGATTTCCCGAAACATTGATAATTCCCATGTCTGGTAGCACGTGAACAGCATCGTCCGCATCTCAAGGTCGTCACCCTCGAAGCCCAGACCCGAGAATGCCTTCCGTACAAAATCCAGGCGCATGCGATTGGCCTTTCTGACAGCTTTTGCGGCTTCAGCATCAACTAATGCCAACTGACGGACCGAAATTTCGTACCGCGTCAGATCATTTTCGAGAATGACCTCCGCGGTTCTTGCCAGTCGGGGCTTTGGCTCTAGTGCTAGCAGTTCTTCATTTTGAGTGATTACCTCCGTTATCTCGTGGATCCAATAGTTGAGTATCTCACTCAAAAGTTCGTCGCGATCTCGGAAATGCCAGTAGAAACCTGCCCTTGCTATACCCAAAGATTGGGCGAGCCCCTCCACGGTAAGCGCGGCAACGCCACCTTCGCTCAAGCGCCGAAGGCCTGCGTCGAGCCACTGGGCTTTGGTAACGCCACGACTTGGTTTTTTAGCCTTCATGCAAACCACACACGCCAAGACGCCGCAACCACCAACCAGACATTATCAGCCTGTCATGCTAGACAATAATGTCTAGACGTCTTCGTCTAGCTATTTATGATAATCGGCGAGATCGCGGATTGTTCAAGGTCGCGGCGCTCATGGTCCTCAGAGGTCAATGCTGGAGAGTAAAATGCAACAGCTTAAAATCAGTGCTCTAGCGATTTCGATACTAATGGTATTCATGCCATTTCAAACTCAAGCGCAACAGTACGACGCGCCCTACTATCAATCCGAAAAAGTAAACAAAAGTAAGTGGGCCGCTGAGGACAAGGAGATTAAGCAGAAACTCGCAGCTCAGAGAAAAAGTTCGGCAAGAAGCCAAACATCATTTATGTCCTTGCCGATGACGTGGGTTGGGGCGAGCTGGGCTGGCAGGGCGGCGGCAAGCATCGCGGCACGCCGACGCCGGAGCTTGACCGGATGGCGCTGGAGGGTATGCGCTTTTGGTCAAGCTACGCGGAGCCGTCTTGCACACCTTCCCGGATCGCGATCAACACCGGGCGCCACCCCGTGCGCACGGGCCTGCTGCAGTGTTCTCTGGCCCGGCCAAACAGATGGCCTTTCGCCCGACGAGGTGACGGTGGCCGAGGTGCTTTCGGAAGCCGGTTACAACACGGCCATGTGGGGCAAGTGGCATTTAGGCGAAGAACCCAAGCACGCGCCGGAGAACCAGGGCTATGACTATGCCTACTATGGCCTTTGGAACGGCGCTGCCGACGGCTGGCCTGGCTCCTTTGAACTTACTCACGAGACCCCAAACATAGCCAAGGCGCCCTGGTACGATTTCCCCGGCGAAAAGGAATACTTAGATAGAACGGGGATCGACCTCTCCGTGGCGGGCTATGTGGGGCGCAAGGGCGAAGGCCGTAAGCCTATCGAGGGCGTCGCTGGCAAGCTCGGCCCGGATCGGCAAGAGGCGTTCGAGGAGGCGTCGATCGCGCAGATAATCAACTATGTGAAGAACAAAGCACAGGACGAAGACCCCTTCTTCATCTACTGGGCGACGTCACGCTGTCCAGGTGAGCGGATCGAAGGCCCACCAAAAGGATCAGCATGTCGACAAGGTCAATGCCCAGGCATCGTTCATGTCCATGCACAACGCGCATATGCGGCAACTGCTGGACACGCTAGAGGCCGAGGGCATCGCCGAAAACACACTAGTGGTGTGGATTAGCGACAACGGGCCCGATGTATGCCTTCTACCCGACTTCCGGTTATTCTTGGCTGCGCGGCGGCAAGGGCGACGTGTTAGAGGGCGGCGTGCGCGTACCAGCTATGGCTTGGTGGCCAGGCATGATCGAGCCGAACCAGGACCCGGTCGACCTCTTGCATCTAACGGACTTGTTCACAACGGCAGCTCGGATCGGTGGAGCGATCGATAACATCCCCGACGACCGGATCACCGACGGCATTGATCAAACTGCGCTGTTGCTGCTGGGTGAAGGCCACGGCCGCCGCAACATGACCTTCCACTACAGCGGTGCGACCCTTGGTGCGATCCGGTACGAGGACTTCAAGATCCACATCACGAAGGGACATGGTGGCCTGCCGGGCATGGATTTTTACAACGTCATGCGCGATCCGGGTGAGAAGTACGGAGAGCTTTATCCCGGACTTATGCAGTGACCCCTGTCCAGATTGCCTTGCGCGAGCATATGCGCCGAATTCGAGGAGTTCCCTCATCGCATGTCGGATGTGACGCCGAAGGGGGCCGAGTTGACCCCACACGACTGAGTTTTCATAAGGCCTCGCTCGAAACTGCCTGCCTCCCGGGTGCCAGCCGAATTTGGCCAGGTGGCAGGTTCGGAGGCATTGTCACGTTTACTCGTATGCTGCGCGAAAATGCACGGGGTCGCCATGTTTCACGCTGCAGCAGTCATGGCATCCCACCTCTGTCCATGGCTGCCGCTCGGAACTGTCGCATTGTTCTGCGCGAGATCAGATGGCGTTGAACGTTGAAGGCGTTATAGATCGCTGCATGTGTGGAGAGGAATTGTTGCGCCGAACCGGCGGACTTGAAGCGCTGCATCCGTCGTTCTCTTTGCCGTATCGGGAGATGAGAATTCTCGGCCCGATTGTTGATCCGACCGCCGGTTATGTGGTGAGCTCTCATCCCAAGTTCGCTCAATGCCGCGCCATATGATTGCAGTTTGTCGGTCACTATGGCGTCTGGCGAGAAGCCTTGTGACTTGAGCAGTTTCCGCATCAGCTTCAAGGCTGCTCGCTTGTTTCGGCGCTATTGCACCAGCACGTCCAGGGCCTCTCCCTCGCAATTAACGGCGCGCCACAGGTATACGTTCTTGCCGTTGATCGAGACGAAGACTTCATCGAGATGCCAACGCGTATCAGCACGCGGGTGCGAGCGTCTGAGTTTTCTGGCATAGGCCAAGCCAAACTTAAACGACCAGCGGCGGACCGTTTCATACGAGACATCGATGCCGCGTTGGGACAACATATCCTCGACATCGCGCAGGCTCAGAGGAAAGCGAAAGTACAGCCAGACCGCTTGCTGGATCACAGCGGCCGGGAAGCGATGGCGACGATAGGAAAAACTGCTCATCTGACGTTGATAGCATACGGCATCAACTGAGCAGACGCGTTACCGTGACAACACCCCTCCCGTAGTGAACAACGTGTTCAAACCCGGCGAGGACGCCTATATCCGAATAGTTCAGGTTACTCCGGGGCAGAGCCCGCCCGAAGGTGCAATCGAAGCCGCCCAGATTATTCAGTATGTTGGAGCGCGGGGTGAAGCGCAGCTAACTGGCTGGTCTCCTCTGATGATGAGCTCCGCGACGATACTTTCGGCGTAGGCCAGGGCGAGCATATCGTTCTCACATCCGCGAGCACTCGCGAACGCATAACGCGACTTGAACTTATCTAGAGTTGCGGAGGTTTGCCCTGGAACGTTTTCCCATTGCCCCTGATCTTGAGCCAATGACGTCCTCCCTGTCATCACGGTCGGCGACCTGAAGAGCGTCGGCATCCGCCCGTATCATGTGGATCATCTCGTTAAAACGGGCATCCTGCCTGAGCCCCGCCGCAACGGTGAGCGTGGGCACAAACTTTAGCTCGGAGTTGATATTCGGGAGCACCTCAAGATCAAGAAGTAAATGCCCAAACTACACCCAGAACCAACACACCCATCCGCCCGCCACTTCGGCGGGTTTTTTATGAAAAAGCGAGGAACAGACCAATGACCCACGAAATTCAGATCCGCCTTTACTACGCACTCAAACGCATCAGCGAGGACTTGCGACCAAATCGCCTCCTGCGTCGCGCTCCGTTGCGTGATTGGCCTCCCTAGATCGAAGAGCGATTTTATCGCGCCCAACGACTGGCTCGCACCGACGATGCATTGCTTTCTGACGTCCAGTCAAAATTGCATAGGCAAATCGATTGCGAGTTGAACTGGATTTAAACTGTCTGGATTTGTCATTGGCGCGATCAATTGTCTAAGTCATTGATATTTAATGAGAAATGGCGACCCCGGCAGGATTCGAACCTGCGACCTGATGATTAGAAGTCAACTGCTCTATCCAGCTGAGCTACGGGGCCGGGATGACGCGAGCGGCGGGGTCTTAGCACAAGCACCGGACCTTCGCGAGCGGGGGTTGGGTAAACGGCGGAGGCGCCCGTCAGTGCGTCCACTTGCCGATACGGCCAAATTTGAAGTTGTCGGCGTAGGATTTGCGGACTGGTTTGCGCGTTTTCGGCTCGACGATACGAAACGGGATGCCGTTGCGCACGGCATAAGCAATCGCCTCATCCTTGCTGGCGAACTCCAGGCGGATCTGGCTTTTCATGTCGCGCGATGAGGTCCAGCCCATCAGCGGCTCAACCTCGCGGGCGGCCTCGGGCTCATGTTCCAGCACCCACTCTTTGGTGCGCGCCTGGCCGGACTGCATCGCGGTTTTTGCTGGCCTGTAAATGCGGGCGACCATGTGATCCTCGTCCTGCGGTCTCATCGACCTGGCCGTTACAGCCTACGCCTCAAAGTTTGAAATGGTCGGGGCGAGGGGATTCGAACTCCTGACCCCCTGCTCCCAAAGCAGGTGCTCTACCAGGCTGAGCTACGCCCCGACGGTGTCCGCCACGATTGCAACGAACAAGCGCTAACACGTGCCGCTTCGCGGGCCCGAGGTCAAGACCTAGGATGCCTGCCTGGTTCAATTTTTATCAGGATGATGTGGCGATCGCGGAAGGCGCAAATGCTGCTCTACCCCCGCTATGGCCAACAGCAGTGGCGGACGCGGGCAGATCGTGGTCGCAAGCCTGCGGCAAAAATGAACCCGATCCCGAGCCTGCCGGCCGCAATCATGTTCAACAGCATTAAGGCTAGCGCCCGGCGGAGAAGAAGCGGTGGCGTACCTTGTCTCCTGGCGCGATCCCCAAGCGCTGTGCTTCGCCACCTGCGATCTCAAGAACGGCCAGCACCGGCCCCTGCGATTTGATCACCCGCTCGGAAAAAGGCTCGGTCATCGCCTCGATGCGATGAATCTGGCCGTTAGCCTTGATGAACAGCATGTCGAGCGGGATGTAGGTGTTCTTCATCCACATGCTGATCTCCTGTTCGCCTTCATAGGAGAACAACATGCCGTACTTTTCGGCCAGGCTGCGCCGGTACATCAGGCCAAGTGCCTTTTGATGTGGAGTCCGGGCCACCTCGATCATGAAGCTGAGTGATGGCTTGCCCGATGCGGTCTCGATTGTCAGCTGCTCGTGCTCACCATCGGCGCGCGCCGGCGCTTGTTGCGAAAACACCGCAACGATGGCGAATACAAACGCAAACAGGGCCGTCGAAACGGCCCTGAGCGCAAAGTTGTCGCGACAGGCTAAAAGCACAGCGCGCGCGTCAGTGGGATGCAGGGAAACCGCTGGTCGGCTGAACCCCGTCCGGGCGAAGCTCGGCGGCCATGCAGCCCTTCTCGCCATAACCATATCGTACCTGCACGAGCTGACCGGGCCTAAGCTCCGTGAAGCCAAAGCGGCGAAGGGTTTCCATGTGGCAAAAAATATCGGGTGTCCCCTCACCGCGCGTCAAGAACCCAAAGCCGCGGACTCGGTTAAACCATTTGCATACTGCCCGTTCCCAATCGCTCTCAGGTTGCACGATGACGTGCGTTCTCTGTGGCAACTGGCTTGGATGGATGGCTGTTGATTCGTCCATCGAAAGTATGCGGAAGGACTGCAAGCCCTTCGGCCGTTTCATCACCTGACAGTGGATCCGTGCACCCTCATACGCGGTTTGGTATCCGCCGGCACGCAGGCACGTGACGTGAAGCAAAATGTCGCCCAGGCCATTGTCTGGCACGATAAAGCCGTAACCCTTTGAAGCGTCGAACCATTTAATGGCCCCAGCAACTTCAAAAACTTCAAGTCCGGCTTTCTGCAGATTTTCTAGTGTCTCTTCACTCGACAAGTCTGAAATATCGAGTTCGGCAGGAATAATAGTGGAATCAGCCATGAGTACCCCCGCGATACTGGCTTACGTTAGCTACAGAACTTTATTTTTCGCACTCCCTGAATGCCGTTTCGTTTGATGCCCTCTCCCGACTCGGCACTTGGAAAGCCAAGAAACCATAGCAGACCTGTCACAAAGGAAAAGAGGAACCCGTGAAAACAGTTGCAGCCATGCACAATTCGTTGAGCCCCCCCTCAACGTGTTGATATCACAGATAAACTCATCAACATCCGGGCCATTTGGCGAGGCGTTTTTCTGTCTATCGTGCGCCAATGCCACAGTTGGATGCAGAGAATTGAGGCTGAATTAGGCTGCTTTTGATTCGCCTATTGCAATTCGATTCGGGGATGTACGAGTAAGTGTTTTGACGGCGATTAAATTACTGCCGTGGCATTTCCCCGGAGGGGGGCTTCGCGGGCGCGATTGCGACGCAAGCCAATCAACTGACGGACGACTACCGGCTTGAATTGGGCGACCTATTAATGTGCGGAGAATTCGTCGTTCGATGCCGAATGGCGAAGCTAGCAAACGCTTGTTGCTGTCACTGCTTTGCGGCCCCACGGTCAAGGCTAACCGCTCGCGTCCTTCTGGGCCTTGTCAGCTGCCGACGCTGGATCACGCGCGAGACCCTGTGCGATCGCGTTCGTGTAAGATAGTGTTGATGAGTTGGACAGTCGATCAAGGAAGTATGCACATGCGCTATCTGCACACAATGGTCCGTATCACCGATGTGGATGAAAGTTTGAAATTCTACTGTGACGTACTCGGAATGCGCGAGATGCGCCGTATGGATAGCGAGAAGGGGCGGTTCACCTTAATATTTCTGGCGGCCCCCGCAGACCGGCGCAGAGCCGCTGAGGAGACGGCGCCGCTATTGGAGCTCACCTACAATTGGGATCCGGAACCCTACCCAGGCGGGCGAAACTTCGGACACCTGGCATTCGAGGTGGACGATATCTATACGACATGCCAATACATCGTGGATTCCGGCGTCACCCTCAACCGGCCACCGCGTGATGGCCGTATGGCCTTCATCCGGTCTCCAGACAACATCTCCGTAGAGCTGCTGCAAAAGGATGAGGCGTTGGAGCCGCGCGAACCATGGGCGTCAATGGGCAATACCGGAGAATGGTGACCCAGGTCGATAGTTTTGTCGCGCTCGGAAATGAAACAACAGAAAAGATACTGTATAACGGCCAGCCTAATGCATGTATTTATCTGTTATATCATTACATCCGAAAGACCTAATGACATCTATCAGAAGATTTACTTAGAAAATCTATGCCGCCACCGCCTCGCACACTTGCAATGGGCAGTGTTCGATGCTTAATAGTGGTCATGTTGATGTGTCGCACCGGCACTCTCGACGCAACAACGAACAACAGTTGAAAAGGAGAGGAATATGAAAGTTTGGAGCAAGCCGCAGGTTCGCGAGCAGGAAGTTGGTCTTGAAGTCACCAGCTATCTGCCGGCCGAGATCGACATCATCTAATTGATGTAATCGACCCGAACATGCATTGCATGTCGAGGCGGTGGTCGAAGTCTCGGCCACCGCTTTTGATTTGGCCCCGTCTTAACGGGCCCGCGGCGACGACACAAACAACCTGAAATAATCCGATGCTGATCAAAGTGTTGGGCTCTGCCGCTGGTGGTGGATTCCCGCAATGGAATTGTAATGGACGCATGAGTGCGAACGCCCGGCACGGAAAGCCAGGGTTTTCGGCACGTACACAGTCATCCTTGACGGTTTCAAGTAATGGCCGCGACTGGGTGCTTCTCAATGCGTCGCCCGATCTGCGCCAGCAGATCAATCAGACGCGTGAACTGTGGCCGTCAGAGGACGGCCCGTTGCGCAGCAGCCCGATCAAGGCCGCCGTTCTGACAAACGGCGACGTCGATCATATTATCGGACTGATAAACCTGCGTGAGGGGCAACCGTTCTCGCTATACGCATCGGATCGGGTGTTGGCTACGGTCAACGCCAACTCAGTGTTCAACGTTCTCAATCCCGAAAAGGTCGGCCGGATCGAGCTTGCCATGGACACACCGACGCCGCTGACCGGCGCCGGACTGGATCTCGGCATCACGATCGAGGCCTTCGATGTTCCCGGTAAAGTCGCGCTCTATTTGGAAGACGCGTCGAAGGGGGACTTATTTGGCACCGAGAAGGGCGACACCATCGGCCTCAAGGTTACAGACGAGGGCACCGGCAAGTCGTTCTTCTACATTCCCGGCTGCGCAGCGGTTGACGGTCCCCTCGTGGAACACCTCAGGGGGGCGGAACTCGTCATGTTCGATGGCACTCTTTACACCGACGACGAGATGATCGCGCAGGGACTAATGCCCAAATCGGGTCACCGCATGGGGCACATCTCGATGTCGGGCACTGAGGGATCCGTGGCGGCCTTCGACAGCCTCAACGTCGCACGCAAAGTGTTCATTCACATCAATAACTCCAACCCGGTGCTCGATGACAATTCGCCGGAGCGTAAAGCGGTCGAGAATGCCGGTTGGGAAGTCTCCTATGATGGTATGGAAATCCAGCTATGAGCTACAGCTATCCCGACAATGCAACGTTCCCAGCAGAAGTGTTGAGCCGCGATGAATTCGAGGCCGCGATCCGCGCAGTGGGGGCGGAGCGCTATCATGACAAGCATCCCTTCCATAAGATGCTGCACGGCGGCGAGCTGTCGAAAGAGCAGGTGCAGGCGTGGGCACTCAACCGCTACTGCTATCAGTCGGCGGTGCCGCGCAAGGATGCTGCCCTGATGTCGCGGGTCCACAACAACGACCTGCGGCGTGAATGGATGCACCGGATCGTCGACCACGATGGTCTCGACAAAGAGGCCGGCGGTATTGAACGCTGGCTCGTGCTGACCGACGGTCTGGGGCTTGACCGCAATTACGTCGCTAGCATGCGCGGGGCCATGCCGGCAACTCGATTCGCGGTGGAAGCATATGTTCGGTTTGTCCGGGAAGAGCCGCTGGTTGTCGCCGTGGCCTCTTCCTTAACCGAACTATTCGCACCGAAGATCCATAAAGAGCGGATCGCCGGTATGCTGGAGAACTATGATTTCATCGATGATAACGTGATGGCTTACTTCAAGCGCCGGCTCAGCCAGGCACCGAGGGATGCCGACTTCGCTCTGGAATACATTAAGCAGAACGCGAGGAACCGCATCGAGCAGGAAGCTTGCATTGAAGCAGTCCGCTTCAAATGTAACGTGCTGTGGGCGCAGCTTGATGCGCTACACCATGCTTATGTCAACGGCCACATACCACCAGGGGCATTTCGACCCGGGGAAACGAATGTCTGAACCGCAAACACGATCACGGCTGATTATTGACGCGGACAGCATTCTAAAGCTGCCGCGTCATATCAAACTGAAACACGATCAGGGGCGTGGACTTTATGTCATACTCGCCCCTGAGCGGGTCTTTGAACCAGACGAAACCTCCGTCGAGGTTTTGAAACTTTGTGACGGGGAGCGCCCGGTTAGCACCATTGCTCAAATCCTGTCTGAGCAATACCAAGCACCCGGTGACGTAATCCTCGCCGATATTATCGATATGTTGCAAGAACTCGCTGACAAGGGAGTCGTAAAATCATGACCGATTCCGCGACGCTACCTCGCGAAGACGAAACCTCCAATTCCGAGACCTGCGCCCGCGCGCCGGTTGGATTGCTGGCCGAGCTGACACACCGCTGTCCGCTGCAGTGTCCCTATTGCTCCAATCCGGTCGATCTTGAAAGATCCAATACCGAGCTTACGACGCAGGAATGGCAAGACGTCATGCGCCAAGCCGCCGAGCTCGGCATCCTGCAGATCCACCTGTCTGGCGGCGAACCGACGGCACGGAAGGATTTGGAGGACATCGTCAAGACGGCCGCGGAAGTGGGCCTTTACACCAACCTCATCACGGCGGGTGTACTGCTCACCAAAGAACGCCTCGCCAAACTGCAAGAGCTCGGGCTCGATCATGTGCAGTTGTCAATCCAGGACGTCGATGCCGCGAACGCGGATCGGATTGCTGCTTACAAAGGCGGCTCGGATAAGAAACGCGAAGTCGCCAAGTGGGTGCGAGAACTGGATATGCCGCTGACGATCAACGCGCCGTTGCATCGGCAGAATATCGACAATCTGCCGGCGATCATCGACTACAGCGTCGAGGTGGGTGCCGGACGCTTGGAAGTCGCGCACATCCAGTATTACGCCTGGGCACTGAAAAACCGCGCCGCTTTAATGCCCACGCGAGAAGCTTTCATGAAGACCGTTGAGATCGTCAACGAGGCGAAAGAACGTCTAAAGGGCATCCTCGTGTTCGACTTCGTGGTGCCCGACTACTATGCCAAATACCCCAAACCCTGCATGGGCGGATGGGGGCGCGGCATCATGAACGTCACGCCGTCAGGGCGTGTCCTGCCGTGCCATGCCGCAGAGTTGCTGCCAGGCCTCGAATTCGAAAATGTGCGCGACCGGCCGCTGGCGGACATCTGGCTCAAAGGACAAGCCTTCGAGATGTTCCGCGGGACGGAGTGGATGAAGGAGCCCTGCCGGTCCTGTCCGCGTAAAGAGATCGACTTTGGCGGATGCCGCTGCCAGGCCTACGCGCTCACCGGTGATGCGGCCAATACCGACCCGGCTTGCTCGTTATCGCCGTTGCACCAGGATTGGGCCGGGGTGGCGAAAGAGGAATTGCATAAGCCGGCCCCCGAGTTCGTCTATCGGCGCATGGGCAAGAGCGGCCCAGCGGCAGCTGGTTAATTACTTGCCCCGCGACAATCACCGGCGGCAGTAGACTTTGGATGTTCAACAAAAGTCGAATGATGTCGTTTGAGGGGTGCGCTGGGTTCACGCATGGTTCACAAAGAGCTTGCCACAGTAGTAGTTGATTGTGCTATCGCCATAAGCTGCGCAACGAACATGTAAACCTAGTGAGGGAGAACGTCTTTCAATGTTGAGGACACTTCTAGCTGTCGCAATGATTGCCACCGTTCCAAGCCTGGCTGTCGCCGACGTCGACTTGAAAAAAGGCAAAAAGGTATTCCGCAAGTGCAAAGCTTGCCACGCTGTCGGTGAGAAGGCGAAAAACAAGGTCGGCCCGCAGCTTAATGGTGTGGTCGGCCGTAAAGCCGGAACCGCTGAGGGTTACAAGTACTCGAAGGCGATGAAGGCTTCGGGTCTGACCTGGGATGAAGCAACGCTCGACAAGTTCCTCATCAAGCCAAAGAACGAGGTCAAAGGCACCAAGATGATCTTCGGTGGCTTGAAAAAAGATAAACAGCGCGCGAACCTGATCGGTTATCTGAAGACCTTCGGCGCTGACGGAAAGCAGGCTGAGTAGCCCGCATCAATGACTTAAGGTTCCGCGAAGCGCGAACCTGATTCTTAAAGAACGCTGCGCACGGCTTGCCGAGCGCAGCGTTTTTCATTCGATCGGTTCAACGCCGGCCTTATCGATTTGCTCAAGCCACTGCAGCACGGATTTTCCATCGATAAGGATATCGGGTGCAATATCAGCCAGCGGGGCCAAAACGAATGCACGGGCTGTCATGTGTGGATGGGGCAATATCAACTCGGCATCCGACAAGACCGCATCGCCGTGGAGCAGGACGTCCAGATCGATGAGGCGCGGACCCCACTTTTCGGCCCGCTTGCGGCCCATCTCCACCTCGGTCTCAAGGCAACGCCTCAGCAATTCATGGGGGCTCAGGCTTGTCGCAACACCGATGCAGGCGTTTACGAACCAATCCTGATCGGTTTTGCCCCAAGGCGGTGTGCGGTAGTCACGCGAGCGCGCCAGGAGGCGGATGTCGTCGTGCCCGGTCAGTAAAGTGATGGCGTGATTGATGTTGGCGGTTTTATCGCCGATGTTTGAGCCCAACGCGATGAAAGCGTCCGACGTTCTGTCATTATCGTTCAACGCGCATCTCCAATCCGGTCCTTCGCTCAATCGTACTTGATGTAGGAAAAGCGCAGGTCGCCTTGTGGGGTTCCTTCGAGCGCGCCTTGTTCCGCGCCAGGCTGCCAGGCCACGACGTCCTCGATCTTCCTGGCCAACTCGAGATCCTTCATGGTAATGCCCTTGGCTGAATGCGTCTGCAGACGCACCTCGACCCAGGCGTAAGAAGCGGTTAGATCGGGATGATGCCAGGCCGCTTCGGCCAGGTGGCCGACAGTGTTGATTACCATTAGCGTGCTCTTCCAGCTGGTGGTCTTGTAAGTCCGGCGCACCCAACCGTCTTCCAATTTCCACTTGGGCAGATTGTCACTGAGCCAGGCTGTCACCTCGGTCTCAGCAAGTGCCTTTTCACGTTCGCTCATGTTGCTCTCTCCAAATGTTTGTTCAACATTGACCGGACTATAACCTCAACCTACGCGACGATACTCTTGAGAGGCAAATGCCGTTGAGCCCATACCGAGACGCATCGAAGCCCGATGAAACGGGGCTTGAGGGCAAACTCGTGCGTGTCAGCGCTCCGGCCCGGCTGCATCTGGGCTTTCTCGACCTCCATGGCGGGCTGGGCCGGAAATTCGGATCAATTGGTCTGGCTATCGACCAACCCGCAACCGAACTGACCCTGCAACGCGCGCCGGCCGATCTCGTCGAGGGGTTCGAGCCACGAAGGGCGCGGCATATGCTCGAGCGGTTCAAGGCGCTCCTCAACCTCGACGGCTGCTACCGGTTGAATGTCAACAGCTCGATCCCCCCCCATGCCGGGCTTGGGTCGGGAACGCAATTGGCGATGGCCGTCGGTGCGGGGCTTGCCGCCCTTGAAGGGGTTCAAACCGAAGTACGCGCTCTTGGGGAAATGCAAGACCGCGGTGCGCGCTCGGCGATTGGAATGGCGGCGTTCGAGCATGGCGGTTTTGTTGTCGATGGCGGCCGCGGGGGACGCGAGACCGCTGCACCCATTATCGCCAGGGCCAGCTTTCCATCCGCCTGGCGGGTTCTGCTGGTTTTGGATCCCGACTGCGTTGGAGTTCACGGCGAGGGCGAAATCGCCGCGTTCGAAACATTGGCAGCGATGCAGGAGGCGGTGAGCGCGGAGATGTGCCGCGTCACCTTGATGCAGCTATTACCGGCGCTCGCTGAACTCGACATCGAAGCCTTCGGCGCCGCAGTCGGTGTCGTGCAGCGTCTCAACGGTGAGTACTTCGCCAGCGCTCAGGGTGGTGGCATCTGGTCAAGCCAGGGTGTGGCAAGTTTGGTCAAGCGGATGGCGGAACTTGGGGCCGTCGGCATTGGTCAGAGCTCTTGGGGACCAACGGGCTTTGCCTTCGTACCGTCGCAGGCCCAGGCAGCGCGGATTCTCGATGTCATCGAGGGCGAAGCCGTTGAAGCCGGATTGCGCGTGGTGATCGCCCGAGGGCGTAACCAGGGTGCCAGTGTCGAATGCGTTGTCGCAGGTCAGCTTAGCGCCACCTCTGGGTAGGCCTTTTTTGTTGCTTGGCGCGGAAGCTCTGCCGCTAAAATCCGACCACAGAGCATCGCGCACCTACCCATTCGGATAGCCGTACGACGACCATTTCGACTTTGGTGTAAGATCGCACTGGCCAGGCCGACTGCCGTGACTCTATAAGGTCCCGGAGGCGGTCCG
The DNA here is from genome assembly GCA_963753045.1 of uncultured Alphaproteobacteria bacterium. Taxonomy (GTDB): domain Bacteria; phylum Pseudomonadota; class Alphaproteobacteria; order Rhizobiales; family Hyphomicrobiaceae; genus Filomicrobium. The sequence continues at coordinate 325,089 of CAVWAT010000006.1, read as the reverse complement.
TAACGCCCGCCAAACACAACAAGCCGGCAAGGAGACGCCAATGAGCCAGGCCACGCCTATTCTTCATATGTTCGCACCGCAAAAACACATGAGCCCGTTCGATGTGAACATGGCCGCCGATGCCGGGTTCAAGGTGATCATTCCTTACAGCAACGTCGATCTGGGGGAGGTGACGGGCCTGGTCCAGGACGCTATTTTTTCGCGCCCTCCCGAGTATGGTATTCGGACTGGCGTATTCATTGGCGGCAAGGACGCAATGCTCGCGCTCGATATGATGAAAGCGGCCAAAGAGGCGCTCGTCCCACCCTTCGAGCTTTCCGTTTTTGCTGATCCGGCCGGCTCCTTCACAACCGCTGCAGGAATGGTGGCGTGTGTCGAAAAGCTTCTGAAGCAAAAGCACAAACGCGACTTCAATGGCACCACCGTTGCCGTGTTCGGTGCAACGGGCGTCGTCGGCTTTGCTTCGAGCGTGATCGCTGCTCTCGAAGGCGCGAGAGTTCGTATGGTTGCCCACCGCGGCGTGGAACGAGTGGTCAAGGCTGCCGAAGTTGCCAAGGAACGCTTCGGGGTCGATCTCGAGCCGGCACCTGGTGAAACGCCTGAGCAGAAGTCGGAAATCATAAAAAGCGCCGAGGTGGTGTTCGCAGCTGCCGCAGCGGGCGTTCAGGTGCTCAGCGCGCAAGAGATCCAGTCGGCCGACAAGCTACTGGTCACCGCTGACGTCAATGCCGTGCCACCGGCTGGTGTCGAAGGCATGGAGCTGTTCATGAACGGTGAGCCGCTGCCTGGTTGCCAGCAGACGCTCGGTGTCGGACCGTTGGCGATCGGCGACATCAAGTACAAAACAGAATCTGGCTTGTTCAAACGGATGATCTCGTCCACCGAACCGGTGCACCTCGACTTCCGTGACGCCTTCACACTCGCACGGTCGTTTGTCGCTTGAGCAACGAAACTGTCCTCATCGCCGCGCTGTCTGGGCGGAGTCTCGCCCAATCGGCGCGGCGTGCCGGTTATACGCCTCTCGTTGCCGATTGTTTTGGCGACGAGGACACGCGCACGCTCGCAGCGGATTCGCGTACGCTCCGTGGCGCGCTGCGGCGTGGCTTCCGGGTGCCTGAACTCGCCGAAGCACTAGACGAGATGACTCAGAGTGCCAAAGACAACGTCATCGGTCTCATCCTGGGGCCGGGATTCGAAGACAGCGTCGACGTGGTCGCCGAGTTGCAGACACGATTTACATTGCTCGGTTGTCCGGCGGAGAGCATCGCGCAGAGCAAAGATCCGGAGCGGTTTTTCGGGCTCTTGGGTGAGCTTGGCATCGTACATCCGCAGACCTCCCAGAAGCCGCCGGAAAACTCAGATGGTTGGATTTCCAAACGGGTCGGTGGATGCGGGGGCCGGCATATTCGCAGGCTGTCGGAACCAGCTACGGCGCGCCCAGGGCGCTACTTCCAGGAGGAGATCAGCGGAGACAATTTATCCGCGCTTGCGATCGTCGGTGAGGCTGGTTCAGCGTTTGGTTTCTCCCAATCATGGAACGCACCATTTGGGCGGGAGCCATTCCGCTATGGCGGATCGGTCAGCGCTGACGGCCTGGAGGAGGATCTGGAAGCCCGCCTGGTCGACACCTGCCTTGCTCTGATCGAACCCCTGGGTTTGCTCGGGCTGGTTTCGTTCGACTTTATCGTCACGGCGGATGAAGCCTTTCTGGTCGAGGTCAACCCTCGGCCAGGCGCCTCGCTCGACGTGCTGGACGATGCGCATGGCACGCTGTTTGCCGCACATGTTGCGGCATGCCGGGGGGAAGATTTTATTGATTTGCTCTCCCAATCCTGGCGGCCAAGCCCGCGCGCGGCAGCATATGTTTATGCCGACCGAGGCCCGCTGACGGTTGCCGGCACCGAGTGGCCGGAGTGGGTTAGCGACAGGCCCGCCGCGGGTGCCGAAATCGAAACCGGCGCGCCGGTCGCGACGGTTCACGCGGAAGCGGCAACACCATTGCAGGCTGCAGAGAAATGCCATCAGCGGATCACCGAGCTGCAAGCTGTGCTATAGGGATTAAAAAAACAACCAAGGGGAACGCCAAAGATGCAAGCTGCGCCACGAGCCGGCCTCAGCGTAAACGCGAACGCTGGCCGCATCGTTCAACGGATCGTATCGCAAGCCGACGCGCTGCGTTGTGAGGTTTCAATCGGTGATGGCGGGGAACGCCGGATCGATTGCGGCGCCGCCGTCACGGGGTGCTTGGAGCTAGGTCGATTGCTCGGCGAGGTTTGTATGGGCGGCCTTGGCACCGTTCAGATTGCTGGAGCATCACCGGTTGAGAAGTGGCCATTATCCGTCATTGTGCACGCAACCGACCCTGTGATTTCCTGCCTGGGAAGCCAGTATGCGGGCTGGACCATCAGCGAAGAGGCGAGCGGGTTCTTTGCTCTCGGCTCCGGTCCAGCGCGGGCATTATCGCGCGTTGAGGATCTCTACAAGGAGCTGGGCTACGCCGATCACCATGACGAAGCCGTTCTCGTTATCGAGGGTGACAAGGCGCCGCCGTCGAGCGTCGCGCGCCTCGTGGCGGAAAAGTGCGGGATCCCGACCAAGGACCTGACAATCCTATTCGCACCGACCTGGAGTCTGGCCGGCACGGTGCAGATTGGGGCACGCGTGTTGGAAGTTGCATTGCACAAGGCACACGAGTTGCACTTCCCTCTGGACAACATCAAGGACGGTTACGGCATCGCACCGCTGGCACCGCCAATACCTGATTTCGTCAAGTCGATGGGGCGCACGAACGACGGCATCATCTATGGTGGGCGCGTGCAGCTGTTCGTCACTGGTGGCGATGAGCAAGCGCAGGAGTTGGCGGAGAAACTTCCCTCATCGGGGTCAGCGGCCTATGGCAAGCCGTTTGCCGAGATCTTCGCGGAGGTCGAAGGCGACTTCTACAAGATTGATCCAATGCTGTTCTCACCAGCGGTCGTGACTGTCTCCAATCTCGATACCGGTCGCTCGTTCCATGCTGGAAAACTCGCCCCTGATATCGTCGACGCCAGCTTTGCCTGAGATGAAAAGCACGCCAGGGTTTGACTGCTCGATCGTCATCTTTGTTGAAGAAGACCGTGGCGATTGGCATGCCCGCCGGCTGCGGAAGGCCATCGAGGAAGGCGGAGGGAGAGTCGTTACCACGGCTCTCAAACGCTGCGCCTTCGACACCAGCTTTCCGCACGGCATCGATATTCCAGGCCTCGACGGTAAGCTGCCCGGCGGAGTGTTCGTGCGCGCCATTTCGAAGGGATCTCTGGAGGAGATTACCCTGCGGCTGGGTATTCTACACGCGCTCGACGCCTGCGGCGTGAGGGTCTGGAACCGTGCGCGCGTGATCGAGCGCTGCGTCGACAAGTCGACAGCGACGTTCTTGTTTCAGAAGGCCGGCCTGCCGGTGCCACCGACACGGGTTGCCGAAGGGCGCGAACGTGCCCTCGGCTATGCGGAAACGCGCTACCCACTCGTGCTGAAACCGCTGTTTGGGTCGCAAGGCAATGGCATCCGCCGGCTCGACGAGCCTAGTGGCATGCCAACCGACGACGAGGTGCGCGGCGTCTATTATCTGCAGCGCTACCTGCGGGCCCCAGATGCCAGTGAGTTTTCCGATTGGCGTGTTTTTGTTTCCGCCAACCGCATCGTCGGCGCCATGGCCCGGCTGGGTCCCAACTGGGTCACGAACGTACATCAGGGTGGGAAGCCACAAGCTGTTGAACTTGATACGGAGGCTCGCCAACTGGCATTGGCTGCAGCTGCCGCGGTCGGCGCCGATTATGCCGGCGTTGACCTGATCCGCGATGGGGAAGGACGTCTGATGGTGTTGGAGATCAATTCCAACCCGGCCTGGAAGGGTCTGCAATCTATTTGCGAGCGGGATATCGCCGCGACGCTGGCCGAAGACTTCTTGAGCGCGGTCCGCGCGACGATACCGGCACAAGGCGCATGAAGTTTCCGCTCCCGCAAGAACAGGTTTCGGAAGCCTTCCTCGCGGCCTGTCGAGCCGAGCTTGAAGCCCTGAAACCTGGCAATGTTCATGTCCATGCCGGCGGCCACAATATGGATACGCAGCACTTCGAGCGCGCTGCGCTGGCGGCGGCTCCGCATATCACTCAAAGGGGAGCGCGCGTCGGCCATCGTATAAGGGGTGCTGTCGAAGCCAGTTTCCAAGCAGCCGGTTGCAATGCCAACCTCGGCATCGCGCTGCTTTGCGCGCCTGTGGCATACGCGGTCGAAGAAGTGGTTGCCGGAGCTAACCTTGCAAACCGCTTGGCTAACGTGCTCGCCGATTTAGATACCGCCGATGCAACGGAAACGTTTGCGGCAATCGCGCACGCTGAACCTGGAGGGCTCGGCACCGCTGAAAAGGGCGACGTGCACACCGCAGCCGACATGACGCTGCGCGAAGCAATGGCGTTGGCCGCTGACCGAGATCGGATTGCCTTGGCCTATGTGACTGACTACGCCGATATTTTCGAGTTCGCTCTACCACTACTGAAGCAAGCGCGCGAATTGGCCGCAACGCCCGATTTGGCCGTCTCGACTTTACATATGAGCCTGCTGGCCACCTTCGCCGATACCCATGTCGCACGTAAATATGGTTCTCGAACCGCGGACGCTCTGCGCGATGAAGCCCGTAGAATGGCGCCGTTGTTTCGGCCGGTCGTGGCTCCTGACGCGATCCAGGAGCTCGTGGAATTCGACACTTCGCTTAAAGCCCGAGGCCTCAATCCCGGCACGACCGCCGACTTCGTGGTTGCAACATTGTTCATTGCAGGACTTATCCGCAAAGTTGGTGCTCCGATAAGCGCTTAAGACTCTTGTCTTAGCCCGGTGCCTCGGGCTATCAACGCGGTGCGCGTCGGCGCTGCTATCTGGCAACCGGATCGGGTTCGTTCCCGTTCGCTGACAACTGGGATAGTGTGCCCGAAGCTTTCTTCTGGGCACCGCCCATCCGGGCGGAGTTTCAATTGTTGGGTAAACTCTGGGAGGAGTTACATCATGGCCAAGATCGACAAGGTTATGGTCGGCGAATCGCTCGTCGGCGATGGTAACGAAGTCGCCCATATCGACCTCATCATCGGTCCCCGCGGTTCGGCTGCTGAAACGGCATTCTGCAACGCGCTGACCAATAACAAAGACGGATTCACCACATTGCTTGCCGTGGTTGCTCCGAACCTGCCGTGCAAACCAAACACAATTCTCTACAACAAAGTCACCATCAAAGACGCCCGTCAGGCCGTTCAGATGTTCGGTCCGGCACAGTACGCTGTCGCCAAGGCCGTTCAGGATTGTGTCGCTGAAGGCACCATCTCCGCTGATCAGGCTGACGACCTCTTCATCGCTGTCGGCGTGTTCATCCACTGGGAAGCCGCTGACGACGCGAAGATCCAGGAATACAACTACACCGCTACCAAGGAAGCCCTTGAGCGTGCAATTGCTGGTAAGCCGACGGCTGCCGAAGTGACCGCACAGCGCGAAACCGCTGAGCATCCGTTCGCTGCTGCCAAGTCTTGAAGCGGAAACCGTCCTGAGCAGGGCAATAACAACACAAACGATGCCCCTCCCATGAAGGGGGGTCTGCTGCAGCGATTGGGTAATCTGCTTTCAGGCCGCTGGAAAGGCTAAGACACAAGAATTGGGCCGGTATCCGCTAAGCGGTGCCGGCCCTTTTCATTTTTCATCATCCGAGCCTAAGAGCGCGTGTTTTACATTCTCAACGAAAGCCTCCGTCTCAAACGATCACACCCTAGAGGCCGAGCAGAGTAGCGAGGCTCCCGCGCGTGACTGTTCCGTCGTGCAGGCAAGAGGCGATGAGCGCACCGCAGCCGAGTTGATGGACACTGCGAAGATCATCGACATTACGTACGCCACCGGCGGCCAGTACCTGCCGATCACCGGCACGGCTTTTCACCTCATTCAAGCGATCAAGATCGGGACCTTCGCGGAGACCGACACGGTCAAGGCTCATGACGATGAGCGTATTCGGCCAATGCGAGCTGTCGTCGAACAGTTCTTCCGGTCCCAGCCTTCGACCAGCGCGCCAATCCAACGACAAGGCTATTTCGCCGCGCAGACGGTCCGTAATCGCCGCAAGCTGCTGTAAACTCCGCAACGATTCCGAACCGATCACCGGTGTGATGCGCGGGTGATCGGCGAAGACTGAGATGTCGCGAAGGGTTGCCGATCCATCATCAACTAGAAATCGAAGCTGCGGGAACGCATCGCAGAGGCGTTGAATGGTATCACGGTCTCGGCCACGCCCTTCGATACCATCGAGGTCAGCGACGTAGAGCCACTCAAAGTCATCGCAGAATGCCGTGAGGCCTTTGACGACGTCGATGGGATCGCAAGTTGCCGGAGCCAATGGGGTCTCGATTGGCCGATAATTGGCGCGATCGCCGGCAACTGCGCGAACAACGACGCCAGACTTCAAATCAATGACGGGGATCACATGCAAATTCGTCGGCCTTTTTGATATCTTCCCTCTGAGACCAAGCGCCGCGCGAGCGAGGAAGTAGCACATGACTATCACAGTTGGGCTGGACGTCGGCGGGGCGCACTTGAAGGTTGCGCGGTTTGAGAACGATGCGCTGGTCGATGTTCGCCAGTTCGCCTGTCCGCTATGGCAGGGACTTGAGAACCTCGGGCTTGCACTCAACGGGGCCGTGCCACTGCTCGCGGGAGCCGAACAAGTGGCGATCACCATGACAGGGGAGCTCTCGGACCTTTTCGACAGCCGCAAGAAGGGCGTCGAGGTGCTGGCCGACAGCCTAACGGCAGGATTTGGGCAAAAGGCGCGGTTCTTTCTCGGTCGTCGCGGCTTTTGCGATGCTGAAACCGCGAAAGCCCATCCCGATGATACCGGTTCGATGAACTTCCTGGCGACGGCGGAGGCCGTCGGACGCCGCCTCGGGACGGCGCTCCTCATCGACTTCGGCTCCACAACAGTCGACCTCATCGTGGTTCGCGGCGGCGTTCCCGAAACCCTCGGCTTGAGTGATGCGGAGCGTCAAACCACCGGCGAGCTAGTCTACACGGGGCTAACGCGCACCGCCGTTATGGGAGTGGTTACGTCCGTGCCTTTTCAGGGCAGGTGGGTGGGACTGGCACGGGAGTATCTTGCGACAATGGCAGACGTTCGCCGTGTGCTCGGCCACGGCCTTGAAGGTATTGATGTGCACGCGACCGCCGACGGACGCGGCAAGTCGGCTGAGGAGAGCTTGGCACGGCTGGCGCGTTTGTTCGGGCGCGAAATCAATTCCGGTACGCCCGCAGCGTGGCGCGTCTCCGCCGCTTACATCCGGGAAGTGCAACTCCGCTCGATTGTCGATGGCGCGTGCCTGGTTTTATCGGCTAGGCCGCTGCCAGATGGAGCGCCTGTGGTCGCTGCAGGCATCGGAGCGCGGGAGGCAACTGAGGTCTCCGGACGACTTGGCCGCACCTGCGAAAGCTTCGGGCAAATCATCGGCCTGGACGGCCATCTGATGACTGCTGCAACGCATCATGCGACGGCCGTCGCGGTCGGACTGTTGCTGCAGGAGGCTGAGAAAACACCGGCGAGAGCGAGTTGAAAGCGACGGCCCAGCGCCACCGAATGACTTAGCAAGCGTCGCTAATTGGCAATTTGTTAGCCACTTTTTTTGTTCGCACACCTTTGCTTCCCCAATTTGGCTAAGCTCCTATGCAGGGCGCCTTCGCCGCGACTTCAGCGCCCAAAATTCATTCAAATGGGCCAGGCTGTATTTTGCCCCGTCCCGATCGAAACATATGTCAATCGAGGCTAGTCATGATCCGTACAATCGCTCTCGCTGTCGCACTCACGTTTATTGGTACCGCTGCGAATGCTGGTGGTCACTACACTCACAAACTCTGCCACGGGAAAACGCTGCGCGGTAAAACTGTCGACTTCCGTTGCAACATCGACGAGAAGTGCTGCTTCAACAAAATTAGAAGCAAGGGTTTCTGCGCGAAGAACACCGGCCGTATTCTGTCGGGCCGCTGCATGCTCCGCGTCGGACGCTGAGTTTCAGGACAGTGACATTTGAAGGCGGGTCGCATTATGCGGCCCGTTTTTTTGTTTGAGGGCTTGTCTAGGCGCCCGCTTCAGCAGGCGTTCCGCGAGCCGCTGCGCTTCGCTCCTCGGCTAGAGTAGTGAAGCCAAAGTCATCGAGAATTGCGTAGAACGCAGGTATGGCGAACAAGACGAGGACGGTCGAGGCCATCAGACCGAAAGCCAAGCTCGTCACCAGAGGGATCAACACCTGCGCCTGCAGACTTGTCTCGGCCAGCAGGGGTAGTAGGCCGGCAATCGTCGTCAGCGAGGTCAGAAGTATAGCTCTGAAGCGGGCTTGTGCGGCACGTGGGGCAACGTCGGCGACCGTGTTGCCCGGTGCATGGTGCTCTTTGATCTGCTGCACCAATAGAATCGAGTCATTGACGACAACGCCCGCCAAGGCAGCGAAGCCGAGCAAACTCGGCATGGTGAAATCGAGACCCATCACAATGTGTCCTACCACCGCGCCGATGAATGCGAACGGGATCAGGATCATGACGACAATCGGTTCGACGTAGCTGCGGAATTGGAAGCTCAGGACAAGGTACACACCGATCAGGCCTATCAAAAAGCCGGTAATCATCGACGCTCCGGTTTGTCCGGCTTCCTTGTTTTGTCCGGCGATCGTCACTTTCACACCCGGGTGGCGCTCTTTAAAGCCGGGCAGAAACCGCGTGGAGGTGTCAGTGATGATCTCATTGGCGTTGGCCAAACGGGTATCGACGTCACCTTCGATTGTGACCGTGCGCAGCCCATCTATTCGGTTGATGCGGGCGTATCCGCGGGCGTCTCGCAGAGTGGCAACGGCAGTTAGCGGCACCTGAGCGCCATCGGCCGTCGTGATGACGAAGTTGTCGAGCGTAGCGCGGCTTTCCCGGTCTTCCCCGGCCAGCCGCGCATCGATCTCCAGGCCGCCAGTATCCACCTGGAGCTCGTTGACGGTTGTGCCGAAGAACGCGGCACGAATTTGGTTGGCGACATCATCGGCACGCAGACCCAACGCGACGCCTTCCTCGCGCATGCGGATCTTTATTTCGGGCTTGCCGAGACGTAAGTCGTCGATCAGCCCGACGACGCCTTGATAGCGGCTCAGCCAAGCTTGCAAATCCTCGCTGGCGGTTTTCAGCGACTTCAAGTCACGGCCGCTCAGTCGGATTTCGATCGCACGGCCGGCTGGTCCCAAAGACGGTTCTGTGAACTTCAACGCGATCACGTCCGGGATGGTGCCGGTCTCGCTGCGCCACTCGGCCAGCAAGGCCTCGTTGTCAACGGTGCGCGATTTAGATGACAAAACGTCGATGCTGACGGTCGCGACGTGGGCCCCGGCCTCATGTGCGTCAACGTTCTCGTTGTACTTGACCGTTCGGTTGACGAGCAGCGGTGCTCGGCCTGGTTGTTCGGGCGACAGGCGCTCATTGATGCGCAGGATCGCATCGTCGACGCGCGCTACAACCGATTTTGTACGCTCCAGGGGAGTGCCCTGGGGCAAGAGAATGCGGGCTTCGAGCGTATCTCCGTCCAATTCCGGGAAGGCGCTGAATTTCAATACACCCGTGGCCATTGCAGAGACAGCCAGCAACAGCGCCGCGAACGTCACACCGGCAGTCAGATAACGGGCTTTGACGCACATAGAGCAAAAAACGCCGACAATATTTACGCGCACCCACTCAAGGCCAATGCTGACCTTGCCCTGAATCCAGCCGCCTCTTGGGTTGCCCTTCTTGAGAGCGTGGGCGAGATGGTGGGGCAGAATCAAAAATGCTTCGACTAGAGATGCAGCGAGAACGGCAATCATAACCACCGGTATTACACGCAGCATTTGGCCGATGTCGCCCTTCAGGAAGGCCAGCGAACCAAAGATGCAAAACGTGGTCAAGAAGGACGACACGACGCCTGGCATGACCTCGATAGCGCCGCGGGCGGCCGCATCCGCTGGCGCGAGACTGTCCTCGCTGTGGCTTGCGATGTTCTCGGAAATCACGATGGCGTCGTCCATCAACAAGCCAACGACGATCAGCAAGCCAACCATTGTCAGCATGTTGATCGTGTACCCTAAGATCGCCATCACTGCGATGCCGCCCATGAAGGCAACCGGCAGCCCCATGCTAATCCAAAACGCGTAACGCCAGCCAAAGAACAGCCAGGTAACCAGGAACACCAGCGCCAGTCCCTGGGCGCCATTGTTGACAAGCAGATTGAGGCGGTCGCGAACGATACTGGCGGTGTCGTTGACAACGGTCAGCGTCACACCGGGCGGTGCCTGCGGAAGCTCTTCTTCCAAGAAGGCGTTGACGCGGTCGATAACCTTGAGCGTGTCCTCGTTGGCTGTTTTCGTGACCTGCAACAAGGCGGCTGGTTCGCCGTTGAAGCGGATCTGGACCTCGTCCTTCTCGAAGCGGTCATCGATTGTGGCTATTTCGCCGAGGCGAACCTGCCCACCGCTTGGATCGGTGATGACGATGAGATCCTTGAGCGAGTTGATGTTCTCGCGCTCATCGTCGAAGCGGAGCAGAATCTCACCGTCTTGCGTCTCAACGCTACCGGCTGGCAGATCGACGCTTTGCTTACGTATGGCATCGGCGATCCCGGACAGACTGAGGCCATATTGGCGCAACAGCGCGTCGCGCAATTCGATGCGAAGCTGCCGATCGGAAAATCCCAAGACTTCCACCTTGGGAATGCCACCGAAGGCCTTCATGCGATCCTTCAGCTGTTCGGCATAGACGCGAAGGTCGGTGAGCTCTTTTGGTCCGGTGACTGCAACGGCGGCAACGAAATCGGTGCGACCAAGCTGTTTGATAGTCGGCTGCTCGGCCTCGTCGGGGAAATCGTCGATGGCGTCGATCTCGGTCTTCACGTCTGCAAAGAAGCGGTCGAGATTACCGCCCTCAGCCATCTCGACCGTCGCCTTGCCCTGTCCCTCGCGGGATTCACAAATGACTTCCACCACGCCATCGACGGAATCGACAGCATCCTCGATGCGTTGACAAATGCCGTCCTCGACATCTTCCGGCGCAGCGCCCGGAAAGAGAACCGAGATCTCGAGCTTATTGGCCTCGACACGGGGTAAGGTTTCGCGCTGCAAAGTGGGAGCGGCTACCGCACCAATCGCAAGGAATGCGATCATCAACAGGTTGGCGATGGTCGGGTGCTTGGTGAAGAACGCGATCACTGCTGAACCTCGCCGGTCTCTTTACGTTCGTCCGTCAGCGCCGTCTCGGCATTTTCAGGGCTCGCGTCGAACGGCTTTAACAACATACCGTCGATCGCGGGTGAAAGGTCGCTAAGGACGATGCGCTCACCTTCTTCAAGGCCACTTTCGATTACGGCCTTGCCGGCCTGTTCAGCAAGCACCTTGACCTTTCTGATACGCAACCGGTTGCCTTCATCGACGGTGTAGACGCGGCCCTCGTGGACGGCAGACCGGGGAATGATAATGCGGCCGGTGGTTGGCTGCCCGGTGATTTCGACCTCAACGAACATTCCCTTGACCAGAGGTGGACGCACGATCGGCTTGATCCCCTCATAGGGCTTATCAACGGATACAATGACGCCGACCGTCCGCGTCTTGGGGTCAACCGTCTCGGAGGTGCGAAGGAGCTGTGCCGGCCATGTGACATCGCGTGAATTGGAGCGCAGGCGAACGGTTGCCGACCACCCCATGCGTTTGAAGACATCGCTGATCCCACCGCTGCGGATTTTTTCGACCACGTAGTCTTTGGGTAGCGTCAGTTTCATGAAGGTGTGGAAGCGATCCTGTGGGATTTCCGCTTCGACCTCGGCGGTGTCGATATCGTCAGCTTCGGCCAATTCAGTGCCAATTCCAACGAATTGCGTGCGTTCGATGTTGACGGTCGAAATCCGGGCGTCGAAGGGTAACGAAATATGGGTGCGGGCAAGGTTGAGCCGGGCGGTTTCCAGCTTGGTCTTGTTGACGTCAATCTGACGCCTTTGGGCATCGATCTGCGTCGGAAAGAGCCGTATCGAGTTTTCCAGATTCAAGACGACTGCCTGCTGCTGCAGGACTGCGCGCTCGGTGTCCTCGACGGAGAGACTGCTAACGGTCCCGCGCTGCGCAAGCTCTTTCTTCCGCGCCAAGTCCCTTTGCTTGATGCCAAGAGAACGCTGTTCAATCTTAAGTGCCCGGTTGGCGTTTTCTTCCTGGGCCTTCAACTCAACGAGCTTTGCCTCCGCTGAACGCAGATTGGCTTCGGCCTCCTGCACCGCCAGAGTGTAGTCTTGCGGGCTGATCCTGATGATCTCCGTTCCGGCGTCCATAATGGCGCCGCTGCGCAGACGGGGATCAACGAATTCCACACGGCCGGCAACCTGAGCCACAGCATTCCAGGTCCGCGCCGGCTGGACGGCACCGTAGCCGACGGCGCGCGGCCTGAATTCGGTCGGTTCTAACGTCAGCACCCGCACGGCGGTCGAGCGCTCGGTTGGCGGCGTCTGTTTCGGTGGTTCTCGTAGGTTTAGACCGAAGACCAGGACTGTCGCGGCTGCGGCGACAGGCAGACCGAAGGCGAGAAGGCGCGTGATGGCCTTTCGAATAGTCATTTTCTGGTCCCCGACTTTGACCGCGAACTATTTCTCTTCAGGCTGAATTCCCGGCACAAATTGGGCTTAGATTGAGGAGTTGGAAAGGCGGCTTTTAGCGCCCTTTAGCTCATGTGGAATCTGATCGTACGGCCGACAGCGAAGGCGCGCTGTTCGATTTCGACAGGGATCTCACATGCCAGTGGAATGTTGTCCTGGCGTTCCGTGAAAACGCGGGCATTCCAATCAAATTTTTCCTGCAACGCTTCGATTTGGCCGGTCAGATCCTCGCCCTTCGAGGCACGAGCTCTGAGCGCGGCAATCTCGCTACTTTGCTCTTGCAGGCGTTTGGAACGGCCGACCTGGCGCCGCTGAAAGCGTTCGATGCCGCTGACGACGCTGGAGCGGAGTTTGTTTGTCTCGTCGAGAACGCCGGCAAACAGCAAGGTCAACCGTTTATCGCGTTGTTCGCCCTCGGGCATGGTCTCGGCGAATTTCTGAATGACTTCTTCGACCTTTTCCATGGGAATGCGGCGGCTGACGACAACACGGACTAGCTTGCCAACCTCTTTGTCCTCCCACCAATTGGTGATGCCGTCGACCGGAGGGCCGTCCCAGATCTGCGCTGAAGTCAGCTTCAGCACCTTGCGCTGGACGCATGGCCAGTCTGGATTGGCGGTGTCAACGGCAAATGCGGGGGCCGCAATCGTGAGACCAAGGATTGCAACGCAAACCCGCAGGTTAAAGCCCATTCTCATTCGAACTTCATCCTCTCGGTCCGCCACGTCGTGCAATCAGCCCCTTCGATGGGTTGTAGGCGAAAATCGCCGCGCCTAGGAAGAAGATAAGACAGCCAAGAACGACGAAAAACGCGGTCACGTTAAGCTGGCCGTAGAAGGCAAAGCGTATCAACTCAACTGCGTGCGTGAAGGGGTTGAACCAGCAGATCTCATAGAGCAGCGGGCTTGATTCTCGGATCTTCCATAGGGGGTATAGCGCCGAAGAAGCAAAGAACATCGGGAAGATAACGAAGTTCATCACACCGGCAAAATTCTCCAGTTGGCGGATCACTGAAGACATGAACAACGCCAGTGCCCCCAACATCAATCCCGACATGACGATCGCCGGCAGCACCGTGATGTATCCATTGAAGGGCGGCGGGATCGTTATGCCGAAGAAATCGTCGCCCTGGCCGACGCCAATCTGCCAGGCGGGCCAGTCCGGCTCGATCTCCCAAAAGTAGGCGAGCAGCAAGAACGTGTAGACCTGCAAGAGCGCCACGGCAACGCCGCCAAGCAGCTTGGAGGACAGCAGAAACCAGCGCGGAAACGGGCTGACGAGCAGCGTGCGCATGGCCCCGGTCTCGCGATCGTAAACCATCGACAGCGAGGACTGCATGGCGTTGAACAGCAGGATCATGCCGAGCAGGCCGGGGGTCACGTAGGTTTCATAGAGCACGTAGGTTTCATAGGGCGGGATGATCGAAATCCCTAGCACCTGACGGAAACCGGCGGCAAATATGAACAGCCACACCAGTGGCCGCACCAGCGCCGAAAGGAAGCGTTCACGCTGGTGAAGAAAGCGCAGAACCTCGCGCCAAACGATACCTCGGAAGCAGTTGAAGTAGGCGATAAATCCATGCGGGCTATACGCCTGCCCGCCCGGTGAACTGGGCGTTTTCACGGCTTCGGCGACAGCATCCATGCTCATGCCAGCTCCGGTTGGGTTGTCCCGGTCAACGCCCTGAAGGCATCCGACACGCTGTCGGCGCCGGCATGCTCTCGCAGCCCCGGCACGGTCCCCGCGTAGAGAACCTTGCCCTTGTCGAGTACTACGATGCGATCGGTGTTCTCGATCTCGTCGATGAGGTGCGTTGCCCAGAGGACGCCGATGCCGTGGGTCGCCGCCAGCTCGCGAACGATCGAAATGACGCTTTCGCGAGAACCAATATCAAGGCCGACAGTCGGTTCGTCGAGGAGAAGCAGGCCGGGGCGATGCAGCATGCAGCGGGCAATCTCAACACGTCGCGCCTGACCGCCGGAAAGGTGCCGTACTTTCTCGCCGGCACGCTCGCTGAGCCCAACGAGTTCAAGCGCGGCAATGGAGCGGCGCTTGGACTCACTGGCGCCGAGACCGTGCAATGCGGCGTGGTAGGTCAGGTTCTGCAGCAGGCTTAAGTCGGCATCCAACGTGCGGGCTTGGAAAACCACCCCCAGACGCTGCAGTGCCGCCGTCGGCTGCCGACGGACATCTCGACCGAGGATAGAAATCGTCCCAGACGTATTGTCGTAGAGCCTGGTGATAAGGGAGAATAGCGTCGACTTGCCGGCGCCGTTGAGGCCCAACAGTACTGTGAAGCTGCCGGTGGGCACCGACAGTGAGACGTCGTCGAGCGCCCGCAATTTGCCAAAGCGGTGCGACACGCCTCGAACATTCAAGGCGTCTAGGGACTGGCTCATCTGTTTGACGCTGGCGTCCATTACTTGACCGAAATGATACCTTTCATGCCCTTATCCTCTAGACCTTCGCAGGCCCACTCGTATTCTCCAGGCTTGATCGGCGTAAAGAAGAGTTCGGCTGAACCTTCGCGCTCGAACTCGATCTCGTAGACCGCTTGCAACTTGAGCTCAACCTTGTTCACCTCGATTTTACGGAACCAGACGTTTTTAAAGAACTCTGGCGCCACAAATGAGCATTCCTTGGCACCTGTCGCCTTCAGCCACAACCGGTATCCCTTGCCTGTTTCCAGTTCGTACTTGTGATCGGAAACGCCGTAGCCGGCGGCGCCGAGGCCAAGCTCCAGATCTGGCAGCCGCTTGGTGCGTTGAACAAGGAAACCTTCAGCAAACACAGCGCTTGCTGTCAGTACGGTTATCGCGATCGTTAGTGCGGCGGTTAGCTTCATGGGCGTTTTTCACTCCGTCGGAGAGGCTTTGTTTGTTGGCAGGTCAGCCGGCTAGTGGTTGGCAATGACGATACCCCAGGGGTAGCGGCCAACCGTGATCGACTTAAATGCCCGCTGCTTTTTTACATCGATAACGGTAACGTCATTCGACGTCCCATTCGTTGTGAGGATCAGTTTCTCGTCGGGGGTGAAAGCGAGGTTCCAGACCCGCTGCCCAACCAGAATGTACTTTTCGACCTTGAAGTTTTTGGCGTCGATGACAGCAATGCGGTTTGCTGGACCCAGCGCGACAAATGCCTTGGTGCCTGCCTTGTTGATGCGGATCCCAACTGGCTGAATCGCGTCCGCGTTGATGCCAGGGATTTCGAAGCTGATCTTGTGAATCGGCTCCTTCTTGTCCACATCGATGATGGTGACGGTGCCTCCGATCTCGGCGGATACCCAGAGCTGCTTGCCATCGGAAGTGAATTGAGCGACGCGAGGGCGATTGTCGACGAGGATGTTGGCGACCGTCTCGTTGGTCTTGGTGTCGATGAAGTGGGCCATATTGGTCGTCTCGGACGTGTTGACGACATAGCGGCCATCCGGGCTGACACCCATACCCTCCGGTTCAACGCCGACCGGCACTTCGGCGATTATCCTGCCGGTGTCGATGTTGACGACCGTGACGATGTTATCGTCCTCGTTGGCGATGTAGAGGGGGCTGCCGGAAGGGTGGAGAGCAAAAAGTTCCGGGTCAGGTCCTGAGGGTAGGTTCTTGATAAACTCATAGGTTTTCGCGTCGTAGACTTCGATGCGGTTGTCGTCGCTGGTGCAAACGAGGAGCCAAGTATCGTCCTTCGCCAGCATGATGCCGCGCGGCCGCTGCCCAACCTTAATTGTGTGAATGACCTTCATCGACTTGGTGTCGATGACACTGATCGTGTTGTCCTTTTCGTTTGACACGAAGGCTTTGAATGCGTGAGCGGGAAGCGTTGCGGTGATAAGAGCAACGCTCACAAACAGGCAGGTTAGGGCTTTTTGGCAGACGACTTTCACAGTGCGCAGTCCTTGGTTGCGTTTCCTTGAGCGGGACCTGGTTCGCAGGGGCGAATTCCAGAACGTGTCGTTGGCAGCTAGTTAAAGGCAGTGCATTCGGTTTCCGGTTGGTCGATCCCGAGGGTGTCGAGAACCGTGATCCGGTGCAAGAAACCTGGCTGCGGAGAGACTGTGACATGGAGCTTGGGCGTTGCCACGAAGATCGGCTGACGAAGTTGAGCGTTCCAAGGTCGGTATGTCAGCTTCTGCCCCTTGAAGGCGGCAAGTTCGAAGTTGTCTGACAACATATACTCGATCAGCGTTTTGGGATCACCGCTGCCGGTCCTCGTCGCCGCCTCGCCGATGGAGCGGACCGCCATCCATGCAGCATAGTCGAGCGGTTTCATGTTGCGGCCCGCTTTACGATTGAAGCGGTTTTGAAACTGACTTGCGCCCCAGAGTTCAGAAGCTGGATGCCAAGTCGTTGCATAAAGCCCGTGCGTTCCGGCAACGGGCCGCGCATTCCAAGTGCGATAGGCAAAATAATCGCCGAATTGCCCTGCCGCGTCGGCAACCAGCAGGACATCATACTCCGGCAGTCCCTGCGTAAACGTCGGAATCTGCTTTTGCACTTGCTCGTACCCGCCATCGGTCCGGTGACTGCCCGGCTGGTACTCAAACTGCTTTTCGGCCAGCAACTTCAAACCGAAACGCTTGAGCGAGCGCTTCAAGGATTGCACGTAAAGCTTATCTTCGGGCTGCGGTCCGCTCACCAGGACGATCTTGCGCCACTGTTTCCAGGCCAGATACTGAGCCAAGGAATCCGTCAACATCGCGTATGAGGCCGCGGTGTGCTTGACATTGATGCGGCACTCACTCTCACGAAGGTTTTGATCGGGAGCTCCGGCGTTAAAGAAAACGGCGGGAAGGTCTTTCACGGCATCAGAAAGGGCCAGCAAGGTCTCGGCGCTGACATCGACGACGAAGAAGCCGACGCCAGCCTTCGCCTTCGCAACGACGCCTTCTATCAGCTCATCGCGTTTCGGGCTGGAAATCATCTCCACGGAGAAATCCTGCTTGAGGAAGCGCCCGGTTGTATTGTTATCGTCGATCGCCAGTTCGGCGCCGGCGATCCCCTCGTTGTCAGGGGGGTAATCCAAAAGGGAGAGCGGTGGCAGCCGCTTGCGTTGTTCCTTGACATAGACGATCGGGATCGAGATGACGTCCGTGCCCTTCACCGCCGGCGCTGCGCGAGCGATGGTATGGCCCGCAACAAGTGCAGAGGCAGTGAAGGCGAAGGTGAGCACCATCACGATCAATTCTCGCAGCCGCCGTAGCGACAACGAACACCCGGACTGCTTCGCCCTGTTCATGATGAAACGCGTCTCCTCCCAAACCATTTTTTTGAACTGGAAACTAGTGACATTTCTCAGCTAGGCAAGTCTGAGTATGGGAAATGGTCCGATCAAGTGGAAGGGTGCGCACCACTTGTTTAGGCAAATATTTCTTATGACGACTTTCTGTACAATTGATGGCCAAAGCGCATTTGAAGGCCTTTCTACTCGTGACTTGGCCTCATACGTCTAATAAATGAAGAAGCAAGAGCGTGGCGACATGAAAAAGATCGGGAACAACCGGCATCAGGCTCCAGGAAATACTGCCGTGAGAAATGAGGTGAGAATGCTCTACAGGTCTGCTTTTGCGTTGCTCCTAATGGTTTTACCGTTCGGCGCGGCGCAGTCGGCGCAGCGAGCCGCCGTGCTGCCGTTCGAACTTCGCGTCGAGTTGCAGATGGATGGATTGAGCCTCTACGGCTTACCACCACGGCCGAAAAAATCGGAGACGGAACGCCTTAAACTGGCGCGTGCCGAGCTCATCAAGATGCTTGAAGACCGAGGCGCCTACGAGATCGTTGACCTTTCCGAACATGCATCCGATATCCGCCGTGAGTCTCCTTTCGATCGCTGCGATGGATGCGAGGTGGAATTTGGCAAGCGCGTGAACGCTGACGTCACCGTGCTTGGAGTTATTCAGAAGTCGTCGGAAATGTTGCTCAACTTCGCAATCTATGTTCGTGATGTGAAAACCGGCGAGCTTGTGAAGTCCATGCTCGTCAGCATTATGCAGAATGACGATGCTGGGTGGCTCCGCGCCGTTCGCTATCTTGTCAAGAACCGTCTCGCACCTGAGAGTGAGCCCAAGTGAGCATCACAGTTTTGAACCCGAACCGCCGCGACTTATTGGCCGCCGGTCTTGCCGGCGCGGCAACACTCGCGCTGCCTCGATCATCACTGGGAGCCGGTAGCCTGCGCGTTGGTTCGCTGAAGTTCGGTTCGCTGGGCTGGCTATTGGAGACTGTCATCGCGGAAGGCCTCGACAAGTCGCACGGGTTCAAGCTCGACCTCGTCGATATGGCGTCGACGGGAGCCGCGAAAATCGGGTTACTGTCGGGGGACTCCGACGTCATCGTCAGTGACTGGCCGTGGGCCATGCGCCAGCGCTCGGAGGGTGAGGCGGTGCAGTTCGCACCCTATTCCTCGGCGCTGGGCGCGGTGATGGTCGCCCCGGACAGCCCAATCAAATCGGTCGCCGACTTGGAAGGTAAGCGTCTCGGCATTGCCGGTACGGCGCTCGACAAGAGCTGGCTGCTACTCAGGGCCTATGCGCGCAAGCAAACCGGCCGGGACCTTGCGGATGAGGTTTCACCCGTCTTCGGCGCCGCCCCGCTCATCGCGGAACAAATTCGCCAAGGCCGTGTCGATGCTGCGTTGAATTTCTGGACATTCTCGGCACGTCTGCAAGGCTCCGGTTATCGAGAGCTGATTTCGATGGCCGACATTCTTTCCGGGCTTGGCATTACACCCGTACCGTCGCTCGTTGGCTTCATTTGGGATGAGAAGAAGACGGTCGGCAAAAAGCAAGAAATCGGCATGTTTCTCTCGGCGATCAGCGCAGCCAACGCAGTGCTTGCGAAGTCCGACGACGCCTGGGCACGGTTGAAGCCACGCATGCGCGTCAAATCCGACGCGGAATTCGATGCGCTAAAAGCCTACTATCGATCCGGTATTCCAGAAGGGTGGACTTCGGCCCACACAGCCTCGGCCGAGAAGCTTTTCGGTTTACTCGTCGAGCTTGGCGAAAAGACAGTTGTAGGCAGCAACACGAGATTTGATCCGGCACTCTTCCATGGCGCTTGAAAACCATTCGGTTGGGACGGGACGTGTCGGCCGAGGCATCGTCGGCAGCGTGCTCGTTGGCCGCCTCGGCTGGACGCTTATTTCGTTTCTGTCGCTGCTGGTCCTGTGGGCGATCGTGGCTGCGGTTTTGCAGAGCCGCCTGTTTCCGGGTCCGATGGAGGTTGGAGAAAAGCTTGCCTCCGAAGCGGCGACCGGCGAACTTGGCTATCATGTCGGCGTGACGCTGGCGCGGGTGGCGGTGTCGTTCTTCCTGGCCATGTTCATTGGCTGCGCCATCGGCATCGCCCTTGGCTGCGCCAAGGGTGCTGATCAGTTCTTCGACACCTGGCTCATCTTCTTCCTCAACTTGCCGGCGTTGGTGACGATCATTCTTTGTTATGTGTGGTTTGGGCTGACGGAAGTCGCGGCAATTCTGGCTGTGGCGATCAACAAGATTCCCAACGTCGCCGTGACCGTACGCGAAGGTGCCCGCAGTCTGTCGCGCGACCTTGCCGAGATGGCCACGATCTATCGCTTCGGCACCTGGAAGACGTTACGCCATGTGACGATACCGCAGCTGGCGCCGTTCTTCGCTGCGGCGGCGCGAGGCGGACTGGCGCTAGTTTGGAAGATCGTACTGGTGGTAGAACTGCTGGGGCGCTCCAACGGCGTCGGCCACCAGCTGCATATTGCATTCCAATTATTCGATGTCCCGATGATCCTGGCTTACGCAATCGCCTTTATCTTGGTTGTGCAGATCATCGAGATTGGCGTCCTGCAGCCGCTTGAAGCTCGTGTTAACCGGTGGCGCCGATGAAGCGGAGCGAGCCGGCTATCCAGGTTTCCATTGCGCGCAAGGTGTTCCCCGCCATCGCCGACCGACCGGAGCACGTGGTGCTGGGCGGTGTCGAATTAACGGTCGAGCGGGGCTCGTTCGTGGTTCTCACCGGGCCATCTGGGTGCGGCAAGTCGACACTACTCAATATCGTTGCCGGCCTCGATGCCGATTACCTCGGCACCGTCTCGTTCGGTAAGGACACTGGCAAACTCTCCTTCATGTTCCAAACCCCGCGCTTGCTGCCGTGGCGGACCGTTGAAGAAAACGTTCTTCTGGTTCTCGACGATGACGGTCCGGATGCCAAAGCCCGTGTCGCGGCGATCCTTTCACGGGTCGGGTTGAGCGAGGCGGCCAATGCCTACCCGGAACGGCTGTCGGTTGGCATGCAGAGGCGAGCGGCATTGGCGCGGGCGTTCGTAATCGAGCCCGATGTGTTGTTGATGGACGAGCCGTTTGTTTCGCTCGATGACCCAAGCGCCGACAGCCTGCGGGCGCTGCTGATCGAGTTATGGAACCGGCGCCCGACAACGGTATTGTTCGTCACGCACGACCGCATCGAAGCGGTGATGCTGGCGACGCGGCTGATCCGGCTCGGTGGCAATCCCGCCAGTATTGTCCAGGACAGCGGTGTTGATCTGAGCCCCGACGAGCGGCTCGATCGCGAAAAGGTTCTGGCCTGGCGCGGCCGCTTGTTTGAGAATGCCTGAATGAGTTTGCTGACGGCGCGCGCGCCCTTCAACCCCGATCCACCGCTGATGCTGGCGAGCGTGACTTCGCCCGCCGAAGCTCGTGTGTGCCTCGGCGCGGGGGCGGATATCATCGATGCGAAGGATCCATCGGCGGGTGCGCTTGGTGCCTTATCGGTTGCGCGTGTCACGGCGATTGCGGCAGAGATCGCGGCGAGCGAAACGCGACCCGCTAGAGCTGTCAGCGCCACGGTCGGTGATCTTCCCGCCGATCCGGAACCGGTCTGCGATGCGGCAAACCAGATGGCCGCGGCCGGCGTCGACTACGTCAAGGTCGGGTTCCAACGCGGCGGAGACCCTCAAGGCGTCATCTCCAGACTGGCGGATTGCGATCTTGGAAAGGCGCGGCTCGTTGGGGTGCTGTTTGCCGATCAGAATCCAGATTTTGAGCTCATCCGAGCCATGGCCAGGGCCGGGTTTGCCGGTGTGATGCTCGATACGGCCGACAAAAGGTCTGGATCGTTAAGTCGCAATTTAAGCAGTGGCAAACTTAGTTCTTTTATCCAACGAAGCAAGGAAAGTCGGCTCTTTGCGGGGCTCGCTGGCAGCCTCCGTCTTAACGATATCGACGCTCTCGCCAACCTTAAACCCGACATCCTCGGATTTCGCGGTGCACTCTGTCTCGACAGTGATCGCACATTCGCGATAGATGAACGGGCGGTCGCGGCCGTTCGGTCGCGGATCGACGCGATTTCCGCAATCAAATCGCGCGCTGCCGGTCGAGGCATGAACACAACTAGACTTGCGTAGGAAGTGCATACATGACGGAAATGTCCATCCTTGCCGGACGCCTGCAACAGCGCGCTGGAGAAGGCTACTACGATCGAATTTTCATCCGCGACCTGATCCTTGATTGCCATATTGGCATCTACGCCGAGGAGCAGGGCATCACGCAGAAGGTCGGTTTTTCGATCGAGGCTGCTGTCGCGCCAGAGGTGGCCAGCCGGCACGACCAGATCGCCGAAGTGCCCTCTTACGACAATCTCGTTGAAGCCGTGCACGCGACACTCGCCGAAGGGCACATCAACTTGGTCGAGACCATGGCCGAGCAGATTGCCCGGCACATCCTGGATGACAAGCGCATCGTCTGGGTGCGTATCCGCATCGATAAGCTGGAGCGCGGTCCTAGTGCCGTCGGGGTCGAGATCGTCCGCCCGCGCGGCAGCGAACCGCAACGTGTTTTTTGATGCGCTCAATCCCGGTCTTGAAAGTTCGACACCCGTCGTCTTGAAAATTGGCGGAAGCCTGACACGTCATGCGGCAGCATTAACGCCTGTGCTCGGTGTCGTTGGACGCGCACGACGCCCACTCGCCGTGGTGCCGGGCGGTGGGGCCTTTGCCGATGCCGTGCGAGATGCGCAGTCGGCTGTCGGCTTCAGCGACCACACTGCCCACAGGATGGCGATCCTAGCACTGCATCAGAACGCTTTGATGATGCGGGCGCTGTCCCCCGGTCTGCAAACTCTGGAATGGATATCCGAACTCAAGGATGAGCTTCACAAGGGGCGGAAATCGATTTGGCTGCCGCTGCGCGAATGCGACGCCGACGCGGATTTGCCGGCGACCTGGCAGACGACTTCCGACGCCATCGCCGCGCGGCTCGCCGAGCGCCTTGGCGGACTGCCGCTGGTATTCATCAAATCGCGTCCGCCGCATGGGGACCTCGACCCGGCGAGCCTCGCCGCAGGAGAACTGATCGATCCAGTTTGCGCCGAGATTCTGGAACGCAGCAGACTACCCTTCACCATCATCGAAGCAGGACAGACGTCGGTCCTCACCGAATTGCTCGGCACGGACTTGGACGTCGACGCACAACCCAGCGCGTGATAATGCGAAGCCATGACAAAACCTGACGTTGAAACACCTCGCTATGGCTGGGCACTGACTGGCTCGGGCCACTTCTTCAAAGAAAGCTTGGCGTTCATGGCCGAGCTGCAGCCGCTTGACGTTTTTGTTTCGGCGGCCGCTGAGGAGGTGCTCAACATGTACAAGCAAAGCCTAGACGAGTTGCCGCCTGGGACGCGCGTTTTCAGAGACCGTACGGCAAGTGCGGTTCCGGTCGGCGGCTTCTACTATGGCGTCTATCACACCTTGATCATTGCTCCGGCTACATCGAACACGGTCGCCAAGTGTGTGTGCGGGATTTCTGATAACCTCGCCACCAACGTCTACGCGCAGGCCGGCAAGTGCCGGGTGCCGTCGATCGTGTTCGCCTGCGATACGAAACCTGAGGATCTCACCGAAGCCCCCAAAGACATGGTTAAAGTCTTCCCACGCCGCATCGATCTGGAGAATACGGAGAAGCTGAAGAGCTTCGAATTCACGACCGTCGTTGAGGGCGTGGACGAGCTAAGAGAGGCGCTACAAGCGCGGCGCGAATGTCTGACAAGCTCCTCTTCCTGACAGGCCATCTGGCCGAGGCACGGCTCAAGAGTACGCTGGCTGAAGCGGGCCTGGGCCAGCACAAGTGGGCGGTGCACAACGTCGGCATCAAGGTGGCCGCCTTGATGACGGAGAAGATCCTGCGCAACCGGCTTGAAGGGCCACTCGAAGCCGACCAGGTGATCTTACCTGGCCGTGTGCGCATGGACCTCGAGTCTTTGAGTGCACACTATGGCGTGCCATTCATCTTGGGGCCGGAGGAGATGATCGACCTACCGCAGTTCCTCGGCCGTGGCGCCAAGCCACCCGATCTCAGCGGCTATGACATCAATATCTTCGCGGAAATCGTCGAGGCCCCGGAGGTTCCGCTCGAAGAGGTGATCGCGCGGGCCCGCACGTACCAGGCGGCCGGCGCGGACGTCATCGACATCGGTTGCCAGCCGGATGTGCCCTTTCCCCATCTGGAAGAGACGGTGCAGGCTTTAAAGGCGGAGGGGTTGAAGGTCAGCGTGGATTCCGGCGACGTCGACGAACTGCAACGGGGTGCGCTGGCGGGCGCGGATTATGTCCTGAGCCTCGACGAGACGAGCCTTGATGCGGTGGCTGGAACGACGTGCGTACCGGTTCTGGTCCCGAAACCGCACGGTGATCTCGACTCTCTCTTCAGAGCCATCGACAAAGCAAATGCGCTTGGCATCAAACACCTTGCCGATCCGATCCTTGATCCGATTCACTTTGGCTTTGTGGCCTCGCTGGAACGTTACGCGGAGCTGCGGCGACGCTGCCCGAACGTCGAGATCCTGATGGGGACCGGCAATCTGACAGAGCTGACAGACGCCGACAGCCAGGGTTTGACCACACTGCTCCTCGGTATTTGCTCCGAACTGCAAATCCGTCACGTCCTTATTGTGCAAGTGTCGCCTCACACGCGGCGTACCGTCGAAGAGCACGACGCGGCTCGCCGGCTGATGTACCGGGCGCGAGAGGACAATGCGCTGCCTAAAGGGTACGGTGGCGGGCTGTTGTCCTTGCATGAATTGCGTGCGTTTGCGCAGACGCCCGATCAAATCGCCGAAACCGCCAAGGCGATCAGGGACTCCAATTTCCGCATCGAGGCGGCCAGCGACGGTGTCCACATTTACAACCGCTTCGGGCATCATGCCGGCACAGATCCTTTTGAGCTTTTTCCAAAGCTCGGGATCGAGGACGATGCTTCGCACGCCTTCTACCTTGGCTATGAGCTGGCCAAGGCGGAGATCGCGCAACGGCTCGGCAAGCGCTACACTCAGGACAGGCCGCTCGATTGGGGTGTCGCTGCCGACGCGCCCGACGATGACAAAATCCACCATGCGCCCGAGGGGGCGACGCTGCGCGCTGCGCGAGAAAAGAACGAGAAGGCGAGAGCGGCGGCCAGGGCTAAAAAAGACGCCGCTAAAGCGCGCAGCAACGACAAGACGTGAGAACACACAACAAGACGAATAGGGAGGTCCCCATGCCGCTGATCGTCGAAACCATCGTCACGACGCGGGCCAAAAGCGGAGAAGTTCATATCGCCCCGCTGGGATTGATCGCCGACGGCGAGCACTGGATTATCGCGCCGTTCAAGCCGTCAACGACGCTGGATAATCTGCGCGAGAACCCCTGCGCTGTGGCCAATCACGTCGACGACGTGCGCGTTTTCGCCGGCTGCCTGACCGGGCGCAAGAACTGGCCGTTGAATTGCGCCGAAAAGGTTGACGGTGCGGTTTTGAAGCTCGCGATGACGCATTGGGAATTGAAGGTGGAAAGCATCGAGGACGATGACGTTCGTCCGCGGTTCCATTGCCGGGCAGTTTATCGAGCTGGCCACAAACCGTGGGCGGGCTTTAACCGGGCGCAGGCCGCCGTACTTGAGGCCGCTGTGCTGGTCTCCAGGTTGAAAATGCTTCCGAAAGAGAAAGTCGAAAGCGAGCTGGAGTACCTCAACATTGCCATCTCCAAAACCGCCGGCGAGCGGGAGTTAGAGGCCTGGGACTGGCTGATGGAGAAGGTTGAAGCCTGGCGGGAGGCGGCGGAATAGCCGACGGTTGGTTAATTCGCCCCGACCATCAACATCACGCAAGGAAAAAGGCGATGCCGGTCAGCGCGGAACCTAGTTGAGCGTTTATTTAGAGTTGACAAGCGCACGCAGCTTGCCTGTTGCCTCACTCCTCTGGGGTCTTCAATTCAGTCGGCAGGTTCCAATCGCGCCAGCCGTCTGTGCCGTCGGGGAACCAGATGACGTGGTCGTGGCCCCATTCCACGGCGCGCTTGGCGGCGTTCCAGCTCATCCAGCAATCACGCAGGCAGAAGAAGACAAGCGGCCTCTTTTTATCGCCGCTGGTTAGCCGTGCTAAATGTTCACGGAAATAGCTCTCGAATTTCGGATTCATCACGCCGTAACCGACGTTGGCCAGCCAATAAGCGCCCTTGATGGTCGTGTGCTTGGGTGTGCGCCAGACGGTCGATTTTGGCAGGCTTGGCGGTTTCGGTGCTTGCGGGTAGACATCGATGAAGATAGCTTCGCCGCCCTTCAACAACAGCTCGGCCTGGTCGGTATCGATGACAAGGGCGCCTTTCAGCGTCGCGGGGACCGGTGCACGGTAGTTTTCAGTGCGGTAATCGTCCGGCTCCGGAACCGATTCTTCCGCGGGAAGCACAGTGACGGAAGTCAGTAGACCCACAGATACGATGGCGAGGAGTGTCTTGAGTTGCATGGGCGACTATTTTCTTCTTCTACTCAGGAGCTTATCCCGCCCGCCCCGGGCCTCCAACCGGCTCAACCGAGCCCGCGGAGTGAATTAGGGGAAGGAGTACCAATCGCGGCTCCGGCTGATATAATCACGGTCAATCGTGTTGGAAATCGGAGTTCGGATGGCCATTGACAAGACCACCTGAAAGAGTTGGTGGCGAATGCCAAATCGTCCCTTGCAAGCGCAACTGTTGGATTATTTGCAGAATGGCGGCAAGGCGCTAAGTCTGATTAACACGGAACAACACTGATCGCCGCGAGGTCGCAGAAAAAATGACTCAGATTCCCAATTTTACGACCATCGACTATGCGGTTACCAAATCGCCGAAGGTGGCGCCGAACACTTCCGTGTGGACAACGCCGGAGGGGATCGACGTCAAACCGGTGTACGGCGAAGCGGACCTTCAAGGGCTCGACTTTCTCGAGACCTACCCGGGCATCGCCCCGTACCTGAGGGGACCCTATCCGGCAATGTACGCGGCGCAACCGTGGACGATCCGCCAGTACGCGGGCTTCTCGACGGCTGAAGAGTTCGAATGCGTTCTACCGGCGCAATATCGCTGCCGGACAAAAAGGGCTTTCGGTGGCGTTCGATCTTGCAACCCACCGCGGCTACGATTCCGATCATCCGCGGGTCAAGGGCGATGTCGGGATGGCCGGCGTGGCGATCGATTCCATCTACGACATGCGTACGCTGTTTTCAGGCATCGACCTGTCGCAAATGTCGGTATCGATGACCATGAACGGAGCGGTGCTGCCGGTACTCGCCTTGTTCATCGTGGCTGGCGAAGAGCAGGGCGTGACGGCCGACAAACTATCGGGGACCATACAGAACGACATCCTGAAGGAGTTCATGGTCCGCAACACCTACATTTATCCGCCCGGACCGTCGATGCGGATCATCTCGGATATCTTCGGCTTCACCAGCGCAAATATGCCGAAGTTCAACTCCATCTCAATCTCCGGCTATCACATGCAGGAAGCCGGTGCGACGGCTGATCTTGAACTCGCCTACACGCTGGCCGACGGCGTCCAGTACGCTCGTGCGGGTGTCGCCGCCGGGCTGCCGATCGACCGCTTTGCTCCGCGGCTTTCGTTCTTCTGGGCGATCGGCATGAACTTCTTCATGGAAGTCGCGAAACTCAGGGCCGCCCGGCTGCTTTGGGCAAAACTGATCAAGGAAGAGTTCGCCCCTGAGAACCAGCGCTCGCTATCGCTCAGGACGCACTCGCAGACGTCGGGCTGGTCGCTCACAGCGCAGGACGTATTCAATAACGTCATCCGCACGGCGATCGAAGCTATGGCGGCAACGCAAGGCCACACGCAGTCGCTGCATACCAACGGTCTCGACGAAGCGATCGCCCTGCCGACGGACTTCTCCGCCCGCATCGCGCGTAACACACAGCTGTTCTTGCAGCAGGAAAGCGGCACCTGCCGGATCGCGGATCCGTGGGGGGGCAGCGCCTATGTGGAGCGACTTACGCATGATCTCGCAGCGCGGGCACTGGTGCATATCGAGGAAGCCGAGAAACTCGGCGGCATGGCCAAAGCGATCGCCGCGGGTATCCCCAAACTGCGCATCGAGGAGGCGGCGGCGCGCACACAGGCGCGGATCGACTCCGGCCAGCAGACCATTGTCGGTGTCAATAAATACCGGGTCGAGAACGATGCCGAAATCGAACTCCTCAAGGTCGACAACAACGCAGTACGGACGCAGCAGCTTGAAAAGCTGGAACGGCTGCGGGCGGAGCGCAACGAGGCGGACGTCCAGTCGGCGCTGACGGCGCTGATGAACGGCGCGGCGGGGAATGCGAACCTGTTGGAACTAGCGGTGGCCGCGGCCCGGCAGAAAGCCACCGTTGGGGAAATCTCGGATGCGATGGAAAACGTCTTTACCCGGCACCGCGCGGAAATTCGCGCCATCTCGGGGGTCTATCGAGCGGAGGCGCAATGTGTGAACCGGAACATCGATCGTGTGGTGCAAATGGTCGAGGGATTTGAAGCCAACGACGGGCGCCGTCCGCGCATTCTGATCGCCAAAATGGGCCAGGACGGACATGACCGCGGCCAGAAGGTAATCGCCTCGGCGTTCGCCGATCTCGGCTTCGATGTCGACATCGGGGCATTGTTCGCAACCCCTGAAGAAGCGGCGCGGCAGTCGGTTGAAAACGACGTCCATATCGTTGGCGTATCGTCGCTAGCGGCTGGTCACTTGACGCTTGTACCGGAGTTGAAGGCGGCTTTGGAGGCGCAAGGCCGAGGCGACATCATGATCGTGGTCGGCGGCGTTATTCCACCGGCGGACTATGATGCGCTGTTTGCGGCTGGCGCCAAGGCCGTGTTTGGTCCGGGGACCAACATCCCGGAAGCGGCCGCCGATCTGATCGACAAGCTCAACCGGCAACTCGGTTATTCCAAAGAGGCGGCGGAGTAGGTTCGCCAGATCTCGCGGGCCAAGATCCTCAGCGAATGATGCAGCGCGCGCTGACAACCTCATTTTGTTTGCTGCTACTGGCCTGGCTGGGGCTGGTGGCTTCGACCTGGGGCATCATGATCTGGCAATCCTCTCCCTTCAAGGCTCAGGGCCACAGCCGTCCTGCGATCCTCTGCACCTATTTCAACGGCACCGGCGTTTTCGAACGTGGCTATCTTTATTCACCGGACGACCGGCTCGGTTATTCGTCCTGTCCGCTGTGGGCGCCCTCGCCGGTGTGAGGCAGTGCATAGGCACGAAAAGCCCCCCGAAGCACCTGCCGCCGGGGGCCGTTCGCTGGCGGCATCCAATCACCGCCAGCCCTTGCAGATGAAGAACTTCTTCTTCCAGAAGAAATAGCCGGTCTCGTGCCATTTCCATTTGTAGTAGCCGCAGCCGTGGAACTGATTGCGGTGGCGGAAACGGAACCGTTTGAAACGGCGGTTGCGGTGGCCAACCTTGTGGACTTCACTGAGTTCGACGCCGTTGTTGAGATTTGAAAAGCTCTTGAAGCCGTCTGCTTGTGCCTGAGCGGCACCACCTGCCACGGTAGCGAAGGCAATTGCGCCACCTAGGACTGCGGCGCGGGTCAGCGATAGTGCGTTCATTTAATCGATCTCTCCATTGTTTGCGAAACTGGCGTGATCGCCAATGCGTCGGGCTTCATGCCCTCCGCGTCGAACAACAATGGACGCCCATAAGCTTGGTCGCTGTTCCAACAGGAACATGCCTTTCACAACACGAAAAAAGCCCCAGGCGAGACCACCTGGAGCTTTCTCATTCATGCGGTCATAAGCCGTTTAATTGATGCGGTCGTACCAGCGGCCGTCGCTCTTGGCTTTGGGATCGTCGGGCTCAGCTTTCTTGACGTTGGTCACCCAACCGTTCTCGTCGCTGGCGGCATCCGCGTTCACTACGGACGCATAGGACTTCTTCGCGTGGTAACAGCCTCCAACGCAGTCGATCAATTCGGTACCAGCGACAATGCCGGCTTTCAACGGCTTTACGCTGACCGGACCGCGTGCGTCGCGGCGTTCGAGGTAGACAACGTGGACCTGCTCTTTGGCGCAGCCGCCTTGGCAGACGACGACGAAGTGATCGGGATGGGCGGCGGCGAGTGGATGTGGTTTCTGTTTCGGCCGATGCGAAATCTTCTTCCTTGACCACTGGTCGTAGATGTCGGCTTCACCGTGATGCTGGATAGCAGCCACTTCGACCTCATCTGGATCCGTCTTGGACACTGATTTTGTGGCCGGCTCTGAGATTTCCGGGGAGTCGGCAAAGGCATCAGACGACACATCATCGCTGGTGGTCTCTACGGCTTCCGTCTCCGCTGAGGTCTCTTCACTGGCCGCCTCCATGAGTGGATCGGCAGGAACGGCCTCGATGGCACTCTCCTGGCTCAAATCCTCACGGGCGTCCGTGACGGGATCTTGGATCTCGATCGGCGCTATGGTGACGCTCTCATGATCCATCTCAAGCGACTGAGCGCTGAACGGCAGCGTGAGCAATGCGATGGATGTGAAGAAAACGGTACTTGTCGTGGCCGGACGGCAATGGCCTTGGACGGCTTGCCGGAAACTGTACGATTGGAACATGGCACCCTGTGACTCTGAACAAAGATCGGGCTATCAGAAGCAGGCTCGCACAAAGCGGTTAACGAACAATTTACTTGTACGCTCACGTGTTTAATTCTGTGCGCTGGTCCAATGCACTTGGACGATCCCGCCGCAAGGTCCGGCTCAGCGCGTGTGCTTGTAGTATTGGGGAGCCCCTTCGCCCGAGTTGATAATATGCACGTTGCGGAAATCGGAGGGCACGTCAGCTATGGCGACGGGCTTGCGGGCGGCGGCTGGAGCCGTTGGGTTCACGGGCAGCTCACGCAGTTGCGCTGCGATCTCCTCGGGTTTGCGGGTCGGCAATGGTAAATCCGCTGGCACCGCCGGGGGCGTCTCAGCGGCCGGAGCAACCGAGATTTCCCGGCCGTAATACTTGGCAATGCAGGGATCGGTGTTGACCATCACCGAGACCTGTTCCTGGGTTAGGGTCAAAACGCGGCCATCATCGCAAACGAAGGTCTCCGCCGCGGCCGCGGGTAAAGCCGCTAAACCCACCAAACCACCTGCCAGGACGGCTGCAATTGCCGCGTTTATGTGCCTCATCGCTGTAGTCATACTCTGCCCTTTTGCGATGCACCTACTGCGCCGATTGGACGACCCACTGACACACTTGAGGGGCAGAATAAGGCCGTTACAGGCGAATGCTAGCACCGGCCTCTTTTTTACTGTGCACCGGTTTTCACTGCGCACCGGCGGCAGGATACCGCCAATAGGCACCTTTGTCGGTTTCAACACGCTCCATCGTCGGCAAGCGGACCCCCGGTGGGCGAGTGCCCTCGCCGATCAGCTTACCGATATCCGTCAGCAGAGCATTGTTTTCAGCGTAGCCGGA
Organism: uncultured Alphaproteobacteria bacterium; assembly: GCA_963753045.1. Classification (GTDB taxonomy): domain Bacteria; phylum Pseudomonadota; class Alphaproteobacteria; order Rhizobiales; family Hyphomicrobiaceae; genus Filomicrobium. Next base: position 293,700 of record CAVWAT010000006.1, on the reverse strand, counting down.
GTGATTGATGCCGACGCTATCCATGCTGGTCGCGGTGGCGTCGATGGTGTCTATGCCCTCGATTACGATGGGGCCGCCTTCGGGCACGTCACCAGCGCGCGGTACGCCACCGTTGACCTGACGGGAGACCTGCAGCGCGGTGTCGTTGGATGCTGCGTAGAGCGTGATGCCCTCGGCAATCCCCCTAATCGAGGTGACGATGTTCTCGAAGTTGTCGCGGTCGACATCGGGAGCGGCCAGGATGAGCTGCGAGATCAAAACACCCTCCGGCAGTGAGCGCTTCAAATCTTGCAGCACGCGCAAGAGCGGCTGGTTGCCCATGGAGTGGGCGATAACGCTGAGCTTCTTGGCACCCAACTCGTCGCGCACAAGCTGGAGGAACTCGCGCAGATAGGGTTCGGCCTGGGCGGCGCTTCCGAGATCGTAGGTGTAGCCCTGCAAAGTGCCTCCGGAGGGCCAACTGTAAAGAAAGGACGCTCCGTCGAACTTCAGGTCGTAGGCGATCTGAGCGGTTCGAAACACGGCGTTATCGAATTTGGTTTGGTAACCGTGCACGAAAACCAGCGCGTGATCCTTGAATTGCGTGGAAGCGGCGAGCTTTTCCCGAACAAGCGCCAGGAACTGCTCTTTGGTCAGTGCTTTGATCTCCTTCAGCGTGAAGTGTTCCTTAGGATCTTCGGCCTCTTCGTAGAGCGTGATCTCAAGGTAAGGGATCTTCAAGGCCCAAGGCCGTTCGACCATCGGCACTTCGTGCTTCTTGGGAATCGTCACGAGAGCCTGGCCAAGCTCCAGCCGGCGGCCGCGCTGCCAGTCGTAGATGACCCTTGTCGTGGTGTTCGTCCGCTGGCGGTCGGTGCCGAAAAAGATTGGCACAACGGACCAGTCCGGCTCATCTATTAACATTGCGTATCTGCGTTCGGGAGCGGCGGCGACCGGCGGTGCTGCCGGTGCCGGCGCAACAGCCCCTGACGGCGGCTCTGAGGCAAGCGGAGGTTGAACCGCCAAGCTTTCGAGGTCCGCTGGTGGGACGGCCGGCGCAGCAACATCTGGCAGCGATTCTGGAGCGGCCGGAGGTTGAAACGGCATGCTGTCCAAAATTGCCGGCGGGGGGACTGGTGCAAGGCCGCGACCAACACTTCTGGATGGTGCGCCGGGCGTGGAGCCGCCGTCGATTTCAAGGGACGAGATGCCGTCGCCCGGGCTGACTTTTTTGGGCGGGCTGGAGCGCTTCATGTACTTATAGGAACGGCGTTTAGCGAGTGCCGCGCCGCCGCCGGCTCCTTTCGATCTCGACAATGCACCGTGATCTGCGGACTTGCCGTTCGCCGCCGCCGGGGGCATGGGTGCTGCACCTGCGGAGGGCTCCGGCGCAGCCGCAATCTCGGCTTCTGGAGCAGGCGCACGGGCTGGTGCTTCGTCGCGGTCGGCGGCAGCGACCTCTTTCGTGGCAGCGGCGGCGGCCTCTTCGGCGGTCTTCTCAGCCGCGCGCCCCGCCGCAGCCTCGGCGGCAACGCGCGCTTCTACTTCAGCCCCCCCTCGCCTTGCGCCTAGCTTCAGCCCTGCGCCTAGCTTCAGCCTCGGCGGCTTGTCGGACCCGCTCGGCATCGCGCTTAGCTTTCGCGCTCTCCGACTGCTGCCGCGCAGCATGCTCGGACTTCGGCTTGGCTTGTTCCGTTGCTGCATTTTTTCGGCAGTCAGCATCCTCGGACGCCGATGGTGGTGGCGCCATTGCCTTATCGGTACCAGAATCGCCGCAGGCCACAACTGCCAGCGCCAACAAAAGGCGATACCAGTGATCAGAAGTTTCCGCATCTCAACTCTCCTTTGGGTTCAAGAGGCCACTCCAAGGCAATCTGGTTTTTCGACGGCGTACCGGCCGGGAACGATTAGGTCAATGCTTGCGCCGACAGCTCATTGGGCGGGTTTGCCCAGACGGCCATGGGTACCGCATTTGACTGGCACGCATGACGCGGCAACTCGCAAGCGCCGTTGATAAAGCAACGGATCAAACGACGCGGATTTCCTGCCAGCGAAACACCTCTTTGATCACGCAAGTACTCCTAACAGTTCGAATATGACGAGCAATTGACTCGGCGTATGGCATTCGCGCCGCATTGCTCACTGGGTTCGCGATCAAGGCCTTGCAGAGGCTGCGAATATGGGGATGCTCGCCGCCAAAATAACGAGAGCAGAGATGTCGGACACATCAAGCGAAACTCCTCCCGCGCACTCAGCGCGACGCGCGCGGCTCGCTTCGCCCGAAGAATTCAAAGAGGGTATCGTCAGCGGCGACAGGGCCGTGCTTGCGCGCGCGATCACGCTGATCGAGAGCACCCGACCGCAGCACCATGAATTGGCGCAACAGATCTTGCAGCAGCTGATGGATCGCACAGGCCACGCCATTCGGCTGGGGATTACTGGGGTTCCCGGAGTAGGCAAGTCGACCACAATCGATCAACTCGGCGTCAATCTTGTCGCCGCAGGGCACAGGGTAGCAGTACTGGCGGTCGATCCGACATCCAAACGTACCGGCGGTTCGATCCTTGGGGATAAGACCCGCATGGCCAGGCTGGCGGTGCATCCGAATGCATTCATCAGGCCCTCACCAACGTCGGGAACACTCGGCGGCGTCGCACGCAAGACGCGTGAAACGATGGCGCTAGTGGAAGCCGCCGGGTTCGATGTCATCATTGTTGAGACGGTTGGCGTCGGACAGTCGGAGGTGGCGGTCGCCGATATGGTTGACTTCTTCCTTGTCCTGCTATTGCCAGGTGGGGGCGATGATCTACAGGGCATCAAGAAAGGCATCATCGAGATCGCCGACATGATCGCCATTAACAAGGCCGACGGAGAAAACGTAACGCGGGCGAAGGCGTCTGCAGCGGAGTATCGAAACGCGCTGCATATTCTCGCGCCACAATCGGCGACATGGTCGCCACCGGTGATAACCATTTCCGGCGCAACCAACCAGGGCCTTGACGAGTTGTGGTCAAAAGTCATGCAGCATCGGGACCTAACCATCGCTTCCGGCGAATTCAATGAGCGGCGGCAGCGGCAATCCGTGGCTTGGATGCAGGATATGCTGGAAGAGCGATTGATGGCAGCGCTCAAGACCAATCCCGATGTCGCCCGGGAGTTGCCGCGGATTGAAGCGGATGTGCGTGCGGGACGGCTATTGCCAACGCTGGCCGTTGGGCAGGTTATGGCACTGATGGGGATGGCGTGAGCGGACACAAGCGCATCCTCCTGACAGGCTTCGGGCCGTTTCCGGGTATCCCTGAGAACGCGACCAGCACGCTGGTGCCACTGATCGCAGCGCGGGCCAGCGAAAAGCTACCTGACTTCGAGATTAGCCACGACGTACTGCCGGTGGCGTGGCGCGACGGACCGGACAAGAGCCGGATGCTTATTGAAAAGTGGAATCCGGGCTTGGTTTTGCACTTTGGCGTATCGGAGGCCGCATCGGGTTTCGTGATTGAGACAAGGGCGCAGAACGCCTACCAACCACTCGCCGATGCCAATGGCGAACTACCGCCACTCGAACTGCTCGACCTCGAAAGCGGAACTGGGCTGAGCAGCACGATTCCCTTTGCGGCGATCGTCGCGCGGTTGCGGAAGGTCGGTCTGCCAGCGGAGCTGTCGGATGATGCCGGCGGCTATCTGTGCAATGCAGTGTGGTTCCAGTCGCTGAGATGTGCACGGGCGGACCTGCGGGCAGGGTTCGTCCACGTGCCGTGTTCGCTCGGGACCGACACGGGGCCCTTAACAATGGCGGATGCCGTCCGCGGCGGAGTGGAAATTATCAGCACTTGCATCGAACAGGCGAAAATTTGTGGTGTTGGACTAAGGAGTGCGTAGCCTGCTCAAGCTGCACAAATATGAGAATTGATCGCCGAATCTTCGCTGAGCATTTGGTCTTAGGCAAGTTGAAGAGCAGCTTCGTGTATGCCGAACGCAGACAGTAACCAAAGCAAGTCTTCCTTAGCGGATGACGCGATCCTGACGGCAGAGCAGCCGATGTTGAGCGGCTGAAGCGGTCTTGGACACCACAAGAACTGCCCTCGCTGTGAGATCATCCGGTGAGTGGGTTCTTCATCAAGATCCAACAGGTGGTTGTCAGGTCGCGGATTTGGAGGTCGAGTGGCAGCGTATTGACTGAGAGTTCCTTCACGGAAGGCCCTCAACCCTTCAAGATCGATGGTCCCTGCATCAAACGCCGTTCGATAGTCAGTGTGTCTGTCTCCGCAATCAGCACTAATGGGCAGCGCCTGCGGGTAAAGCCACACGAAGCCATCGTCGTGTGGGCTATCCTTACAAGCGAAGAATAGCGCCACCAAGGGGTCGCTAGTGACATCTAGTAGTCGTGTTCGCAGGCCATGGTGTTGTGCGAACGATAGCCAAACTGGACCGTTCTTGCCCTTGCCAACTGAGCCGTCGAAGTAACGGTCCTGTGGGGCCTCTTGCTTGAATGCTTCGATAATGTTCACTTCTTGGCGAGTGATGCAGGAGAGCGCGACATCCGTGCCGAATTTATCGCTTTCCGGTGGCGTCAGAAGCTCAAGCTCGTTTCTATCCCTTAGCGGCTCAGCGCCCTCCAATGAATAGTAGTCACGCGCAAACCTCGGCAAGCAGGGGAATTCAAACTCCCTTCCTTCTCCCCTGAACCACCGCCGCTCACCGATCGCAAACGTAGAATACTCAGATATGACTTCGAAGTAGTCTTGAAGCGTTCTGACGCCATGCTCCCATAAGTCATGATTGCCCAAAACCTGAAGCACTCGCCGGTTAACGTCCGCAACCACAGGTTCCGCCTCAAAGTACACTGGTAGCGCCACTGGTCGTCTCCAAACTCAGTCAGGCTCACGTTTGGCAACGTCGTAGCGCGCCCATTGCGTAATCGGAAGTGGCGCGATTGGTTGCTGTTGCGTGACCATTGGTTAGGCTGCAAGTTTGAACGGCATCTCTGCTGGCCAATTAACGAAAGCTCCATCGTATTTCCCCCACGCCATCTCCATTGTGTATCGCATTTATCCGTATAAACATCACCCTACTCTCGGAGCGTAACGGGCGCTCGGGGCGACCCGAATACAGCGTAGGAGGCTGTTTGGGTAATCTGCCGGTCTAGGACAGCTTCAACCGCGCCAGCGCCTGTGTAAGGGCCGGCGCTGTGCGGATAGTCCCGACCTCAATGCCACGCCAGCTTTTCAAAACATCGCGGTGCATGAGACCGACGGCTTCGGGGAGGACGTGCTCGACAATGGCCATGGCTGTGCCGGCCGACGCGCGGGTGGTGCCATCGTCAATCTTGAGCGCAAAACCGACCTCATGTTCTGGGAAGCCGCCGCAATAAACGCCCTCTGCGCCAGTCTTGATGAAGACGCGGCCGGGTAGCCTGGCCATGACGACGCTGTCGGCGCGCGCGGGACCCGCAACGAGATCGGGCTCGGCCCAGCAGGCTTGCATGATCCGCCGGAATGCTGCCGCGCGTTGAGCGTCGACTCCTTTACCGCTGACCAGCTTGGCGAAGATCTCAGCCATTGTCTCAAGAGGCATTGCCCAGTTCGGCAATGAGCAACCGTCCAACCCCATTACTTCGGTACCGAGGTCCCGGCCCGAAAGCTGGCACAAGATTTCAAGGACGCGTTGCTGGATTGGATGGTCGGCATGCCAGTAGTCCTCGATCGGCAGATTCATATGCCGGGCCGTTGCGAGCATGCCGGCGTGCTTGCCGGAACAGTTATTATGCAGCTGTGTTGGTTCGCCGCCCGTGCGCCACAGCTCTCTGGCGGCCTTGGCGCCAAGCGGCGGGTGACGTCCGCAGCCAAGATCGGCTTCGGTCAGCCCGACTGCCGCGAGCATCGCTTCGGCGACCTTGGTATGCTGTTGAGTGCCTGTGTGGGAAGCACATGCCATTGCCACTTCCGCATCGCCATAGCCGTACCGGTCGGCTGCGCCAGATTCGACGAGCGGCAGGGCCTGCAGCGACTTGATTGCTGAGCGCGGATAGACGTCGCGCCGCGTATCACCAAGCGAAAGCAGGACGCCAGAGGTGGCGCTGACAACCGCAAGCGCGCCAGTATGGAAGCTTTCCAGCAGCGGACCGCGGGTCACCTCTATCAAGGTTGGATTCGTCATGCGCCCCTCAGATCGGGCTCATGAGACACCATCATTTGCCCGCTTGTTCTTATCGCGTGAGGCTTAGCAGCCGAACCGGCTGAATTCCAGTGCGGAACGTGGCTGGTTCGATTGTTCTGTGGGTTCGATGGGAACCAGTTCCCTGTATTCCCCGCAATGCTTAGGCCGCGTGTTTGCCGCGACGCTGGCGACCACCAATGCTTGCGCGGCGGTCACCCAGCCGGCGCCACTTTTCGCGCAGCGAGCCCTCGAGTTCATGCGCGGTCTCTGCGCCGGTGAAGAGACCATCTTCGAAGGGATCCTGACCGATCGAGGCATAGGCATTAGCGAAAGCGTTTTGCAGCTCGACGAAGGCAAGGTCCAGTTTGACCCGCGCAACCAATGTGTTCATCTCTTCGCGAATAGCCGTTTGTTCGCTGACCCTGCCGGCATCGAGCGCCGTTCGGATTTGGCGAAGGATGCGGTTTTGGACGTCGTAGAACTCCTCGGCAACGCGGAATCTTCTGCGGGCATGAATGAGGCGCGCGCGGGAAACGTGGACTTACGTCACGATCGCCATGGCGACAGCCAATGCTCGCGCATCAAGCAAATCATCGGTCGCTTCGACCTGCGCACGTCTTGCCGGATAGCTGAAGACCTTGATCAAGTTCCAGCTCACCCGAGCCCCCCAACTGACCCAGTAATTGTTGAACAGGAACTTGTTGCTATCAAAGTTCGGGAGCGCATCGGCCGTGATCCCTGGCAGCATTTCCAGAATAGCGGCGTGAGATTCGTTATGATTGATGCGTTCCTTGTAGGCAACTACGCGCAGCTCAGATCTCGATACGAGCGCCTCACCAGTCATTTCTTCGGCCGACATGCCAAGGAGGCTTGGCGTCTTGTACCAATTGAGTACCCGGACTGAGAAGTTGCTGCCCGGATCGACGTTGATGAGCGCTGCCAGCTGTGACTTCGCCGTAATCAAGTTGCTCTGGAGATTGCGTATTTCGCGTTGGATCTCGCGCAACTCACGTTCGTAAGTGAGGGCGGTCAGCGGCGATGCTTGCGCGCGCCGATCGAGTTCCTGGCTATTATTCAGGGCGCGGGTAATCCGGCCGTTGAGCCTATGCAGCTGGCCCATCGTGCGTTCCTCCGCGACAGTTCTCCAGTACGCTGCTCGCACGTCTTCGATGATCTGGTTGATCACCTTGCGGCGGCGTTCGTTGGAAATCAGGATCTGGTCGGCTGCCTGCCGCGCCCGAATATAGGAGAGCCCGAAATCGAGGATGTGCCAGCTGAACGCGAGGTTGGTAGTTTTGACGTCATTCTCCGATGCGGATCTTCTCTTCCGCTGAGAACTTCCGGCGTGTCGCTCTACGGATATCCCGGACGGTCTTGTCTGCGCTGCCCGGACGGCGCTCATTCCTGTCAGTCATCGTCTCCCTCCTCGGGGTTACGATGAACCGGAAAGTCTCTCTTACGCAATCAGCTCAATCTGTCCTGTGAGTGCTGACGGCGAACAATCGTTAATAAATGCAATATTGAATAAATCAGCACTCAACTTGATTTAGAAAACTGTTTCGATTTTGATCTTTTTTGGAAAGCAAGTTTTTGGGAATGACGCCTTAAGCCGCCGCGATTGGACTCATAAGTCGCTGGTCGCACGGGGCTGCTTAAAGCTCGCCCGGCGGAGCGTAGAACCCACGGTCAGGTCGACGTGGGTTTCGGCACCTGGGCTTGGCCAAGGCTCGAAGCATCATTTTTGGAAGACGGTTGGCTGGGGCGGGAGGGTTCGAACCTCCGAATGGCGGTACCAAAAACCGCTGCCTTACCACTTGGCTACGCCCCAACGGAGGACAGGGGTGATACCTGCGTTTGCCAACCCTTGCAAGCCCCTGAGTGGTGCGACTTGTATAGCCCCAAGAAGAAGAGAACCGGGCCAGCGGGGGCACGGTTCAGCTTTATGTTCAGCGGCCTTGCAGGGTTATTCGGCGGGCTCAATAGCACGGCCGCCCGTTAGGCTTCGCGGCAGGGCAAAGGCAATCAGGATCAGGACTAAACCCACCGCCAGTCCAACCGCCTCGCCGGAAACGCCCTCCATCAGGGCCGGATATCCAGAGCCTTCGACCGTGCCGAGGGTCGTTTTGCCGCCAGCTATCTCCTCCAGAACTCCAGTCGACTTTACCCAGGCATAGGAGCCCATGTAGGCAGCCGCGCCGAGAAGCCCGCCGAGGACGAACACTAGCCCGTCCCAACGGCCTGTTGCGGCTGCGGTCAGTCCGGTGCCTGGGCAGTAGCCAGCTATTGCAAACCCGGCGCCGAGCAACAGGCCACCTATGAAGACGCCGAGATAGGCCGTCTTCACGGACATATGGCCGACATCAACCAGTCCCGAGAGGAGCCCTCCAAATAAGAGAACAGAGGCGACGCCGATACCTGCCAGGATGGTCTTCATCAAATGAAGATCGGTGAGGTTTAGCATTTTGATGATGTAACCTGGATTGGTCGCACCGATGCGGTCGAGGGCGAAACCAAACAAGCCGCCAATCAGGAGAGCGAGTAGGAGCTGTTGCATGGCTTAGGCCTCCTTTCGGAACAGATATAGAGCGATCGGAATGCCGGCGAGGAAGGTTCCAGCAGCGAAGATGTAGCCGGATACGGCGGTTTGCATCATGCCGCTCATCATATGGCCGGAGGTGCATCCGCCGGCGAGCCGGGCGCCGTACAGCACGATGAAGCCAGCAAGAAACGCAGCCACGTAACGCTTTGTGAGCGAATTTCCGAAGTTCGCGCGCCAAATGGCCGGCATGTTGCGCTCGGAACCAGGAACGCCGCCGCGCAGGACCGCGGAGACGGCGGCTCCCATCATCATGGCGATGACGAAGACGAAGCTGTAATTGAGCGGATTTTCGACCGATTTCGCGTATTTGCCGCCGCTCTTGTTGAGATAGGCGTTGGGGCTGGTGTAGCCGCTTTTTGAGTCCGGCGACGAAGTGACGACGCCTGGATCGATGGCGTTCCAGACGATTCCATCGAGAATAACGAACTGTGTTGAGACGCCGATGGGCTTGACCAGCAGTACGGCAGCGAAGAACACGGCGCCGAGCAGCAGGCCGCCCATTTTCCAATTCAAGGGCATTGCTGGATCTCCTTCCATACATATTCTATTTGCCGAATATATAGTTGATCGAACTGTCGGCAATGATGAATGTCAATTTCGAGGGCAGCGGTGGCGCGTGGTCAAGGCGGGAAGCTGTTCGCTGATATGGCGCAGCACCTTCGCCCCTCTTGCCGGTGGGAAGGCGTGTCGCTCGCCTGCCTCAGGTGTTGATAATCCGTGCGGAGCTGATTCCGATCAAAGCTGCGTGCACGGAGCTGGGTCTGAGGTTTGGCCAGAAGCTTCACCGCAAGGGGCTGCCAGATGCTCGATACATCGAAGATTGCCAATACGCCGGTCTATTGGGAGCCCTTTTCCTATTTTCACAGTCTCGGATGTTCTCTCACAATATAACCTTGCTCAGGTCCGAAACAGCTTCCCGAAGATCGAGCGGGCCGGAAACCTCACAGGCGATCGCATAAGCCACGGAGACCGACCTATCGGCCGGGCAGCTGCGCATCGAGTACTGCATCGACACGGACGGCTTCTGGCTCGAACCGCATACCGACATCTCGGTGAAGCTGTTCACCATGCTGGTCTACCTTTCCGAGGATACGGCGCTCGCGGATGCTGGTACCGACGTCTACGACGCGACACCTGCGCATAACATCGTCGTCTCGCCGCCGTATGCGGCCAAAGCTAGCCTGATCTTTTTTCCGGGCAAGCACACCTGGCACGGCTTCAGCTAACGGCAGATCAAGGGAGTTCGCACGTCGCTCATCATCAACTTCGTGACTCCGGACTGGCGCGACACATGGGAGCTGTGCTGAGGCTCGCTCAAGGCGCCAGAGAGAAAGCTGCGAGCCGGCGCCAGTAGCCCGGTGGTGATCCTGTGAGGTGGCTTTCTTTACGCGCTGTATTTCCTCACCTGAGGCGCTTGCAGGGCCCGATGGCTATGGCTATAAGTGGCCCCTTGCCGAAAGTTGCCACTCCCGATGGCGGCCGGCCTGACGCTCCTGCAAGCGTGGATGGCGATCGGCGAATTTCCAATACGGCGGAGCGTAGCGCAGCCTGGTAGCGCACTTGCTTCGGGAGCAAGGGGTCGGGAGTTCGAATCTCCCCGCTCCGACCACTGACCCTATTGAAAATATTAAATTTTCTAAATCGCCTCCAATATTCGCTTGAAGCTGCACACAGGGCCTTGTCACGTTTACTCGTGTGCTGCGCGAAAATGCACGGCGTCGCCATGTTTCACGCTGCAGCAGTCACGGCATTCCACCTATTCATCGCTTCAGTTCGGAACTGGCGCAATGTTCTGCGCGAGATCAGATGGCGTTGAACGTTGAAGGCGTTATAGATCGCTGCATGTGTGGAGAGGAATCGTTGCGCCGAACCGGCGGACTTGAAGCGCTGCATCCGTCGTTCTCGCTGCCGTACCGGGAGATGCGAATTCTCGGCCCGGTTGTTGATCCGACCGCCGGTTATGTGGCGAGCTCTCATCCCAAGTTCGCTCAATGCCGCGCCATATGATGGCAGTTTGTCTGTCACGACGGCGTCTGGCGAGAAGCCTTGTGACTTGAGCAGTTTCCGCATCAGCTTCAAGGCTGCTCGCTTGTTTCGGCGCGATTGCACCAGCACGTCCAGCACCTCTCCCTCGCAATCAACGGCGCGCCACAGGTATACGTTCTTGCCGTTGATCAAGGCGAAGACTTCATCGAGATGCCAACGCGTATCGGCACGCGGGTGCGAGCGTCTGAGCTTTCTGGCATAGGCCAAGCCAAACTTAGACGACCAGCGGCGGACCGTTTCATACGAGACATCGATGCCGCGTTGGGACAACATATCCTCGACATCGCGCAGGCTCAGAGGAAAGCGAAAGTACAGCCAGACCGCTTGCTGGATCACAGCGGCCGGGAAGCGATGGCGACGATAGGAAGAACTGCTCATCGGACGTTGATAGCATACGGCATCAACTGAGCAGGCGCGTTACCGTGACAACACCGCTGCCAGACTTTGAGACGATTGCAAAGTTCAGACTGAACAAGCTCGATCCATCAGAGCAGCGCCGGGTGTTTGATCGTTTGGGACCAGAATCCGGACGGGTCATGTTCGAGCTGTTCTTCTGGATGTTCGACGAGAACGAAACCACCAAGATCGATTGCGAGCGCGTAACATGCCCGCTTCTATTCGTGTCCGGCTCCGAGGACTTAGCAATCCCGCCTTCGACATCACGCCTGATCGCTGCGCGCTATGGCTCACGCGCGACGTTCCATGAGGCCGCGGGTTTTGGCCATTACCTGACGCTTGAACCAGAATGGAAAAGGATTAGCGAGTTATGCGCCCGTTGGATGGTTAATGTTGCAGCTTAAGCTGTCTGGCCTGCCTGTCTTCTCCCCCGGCCCGCCTATAACCCTACCAAGGAGGTTAGTGGCGTTAAGCAATGCTTACGGCACGGGCGCCCGCAGCCGATGCCGACCCTAGTCCAACACTCAGCAAGCCGGTGATAGAGCAGATGGGTCGTTTACCCAAACAAAGCCACGCAGAGCAATGCCTAGCAGCAATTCAGAATGTGAGAGTTGCAAACCCTATTCGCCGGTGTCTTCCTCCCGGATAAGCCGCACGACCACGTCGATGTGCGAAATGCGCATGCCCTCAGGGGGGGCGGGGAGGCCGTCGATGGTGATGGAATCGCTGTCGATGTCCATCAGCTCGCCTTCAGGCTCGAGCAGGTAATGATTGTGGTTTGAGGTGTTAGTGTCGAAGTAGGTCTTATTGGAACCGATGGCGATTTCGCGCAGCAGACCGGCCTGGCGAAACTGATGCAGCGTGTTGTAGACGGTCGCCAAAGAGACGTGCTCACCATCCAAGCTGACCTCGGCATGCAGCTGCTCGGCCGTGACGTGACGATCGTCACCGGCAAACAGTAAGCGGCCTAAAGCTAACCGCTGACGCGTCGGGCGGAGCCCCGAGCGACGCAGTGTCGTCTCTATCAAATCGCGGTTTGTCTTCTGCATCCGCTACAACTGTCGCCGTCCTGTTGATGCATCTTGCGCGGCATACCCGCCAATCCACTAGGATATTGGCAAATACTGCACGCCACAAAGAGCCGCCTAAAAGCAGCCGCCCAGAAGTCTGATACTAAGTAAGTATAAGTGTTCGGGCCGGCTTGCGCAACGCGGGAGCGCGCCTCAGCCGCAGGATGCCCTTGACGCCCGGAGCGTTTACCTTTTGAACGGTTGGCGGGTATGTTAGAAGGTGCGCTCTCGCGGCTCGCTGGAGAAGCGGCCGCGTCTGCATTTTTGAGAGCACTTCAGGATCCGGAGAGAGGGAACTAGGCAAGGCCCATGGCGGAGCGGCAATCGAGCTATACATACGAAGAACTTCTGGCTTGCGGGCGCGGCGAGCTGTTCGGACCCGGGAATGCGCAGCTGCCGCTGCCACCGATGCTGATGTTCGACGAAATCTCCTCGATCAGCGAAGATGGCGGCGAATACGGCAAAGGCCAGCTGGTCGCACAACTTGCGGTCGAAGGTAATCCCAACGTCGAGTGGTTCTTTAATTGCCACTTCCAGGGCGATCCCGTGATGCCGGGTTGCCTTGGGCTTGACGCCCTGTGGCAGATGACCGGCTTCTTCTTGGGCTGGCTTGGCGCTCCTGGCCGCGGACGCGCGCTTGGTGTTGGCGAAGTCAAATTCACCGGTATGGTAGTGCCGGGCGTCAAAAAGGTCGAGTACATTGTCGATCTCAAGCGAGTCATTTTGCGCAAGCTGAAACTTGCTATCGCCGACGGTACGCTGAAAGCCGATGGCGAAGTTATCTACACTGCAGCGGACCTCCGTGTCGGTCTGTTCGAAGCCGACAAGGCTTAGACTGGCCGCCAGTACCGCCGGCTTGGTTCGGGCTGGAAAAGAAAAATTGGTCACCCCCCACCATTCGATTGGCGGGAAGGCCCGACGACTTGGCCACGGCGCCCGCCCGATGGACAGACCGCGAGGCCGCGACAGGAAGGAAAGCTTTGATGAGACGCGTGGTCGTCACCGGCATGGGGATTGTATCCTCCATCGGGAATTCCACCGGGGAGGTGCTGACTTCGCTCAAAGAGGGCAAGTCCGGCGTCGTTTTCAGCGAAACATATGCCGAGATGGGATTTCGTTGTCACGTCCACGGCGATCCGCAGCTGGATTGGGCCAGCATGGTCCCGCGGAAGCCCAAGCGCTTTATGGAAGCTGGTATTGCTTGGAACCATATCGCTATGGAACAGGCTATCCAGAATGCGGGTCTTGAACACTCCGATATTGTCAACGAGCGCACCGGTATCATTGTCGGTTCTGGCGGCCCCTCGACCCACGCGATTGTCAGGGCCGCGGATATCGCCCGGGACAAGGGGCCAAAGAAAATCGGTCCGTTCGATGTTCCGAAGGCAATGTGCTCTGGCCCCTCCGCCGCACTCGCGACGACGTTTGAAATCAAGGGTGTCAACTATTCCATCTCATCGGCCTGCTCGACTTCGGCACACTGTATCGGTAATGCCGCGGAGCTGATCGGCTGGGGCAAGCAGGACATCATATTCGCCGGTGGCTGCGAAGAACTCGACTGGACGCTATCGGTCCTGTTCGACTCGATGGGCGCGATGTCGACCAAATTCAATGAGACGCCGGAGCGTTCCAGCCGCGCATTCGACAAGGAGCGCGACGGCTTTGTGATCGCCGGCGGCGCGGGCGTTGTGGTGCTCGAAGAGCTGGAACACGCTAAGGCGCGTGGCGCCACGATCTACGGCGAAATTATCGGTTATGGGGCCACGTCGGACGGCTTTGATATGGTTGCCCCGTCCGGCGAAGGGGCGCTGCGCTGCATGCGTATAGCCATGGAGGGACTCGACGGCAACGGCATTGGCGGCAAGATCGACTACATCAACCCCCATGCCACAGCCACGCCGATCGGCGACCAGCGTGAGATGGAGGCAGTCCGCGAGCTGTTTGGCAACAATATCCCTTACATCTCGGCGACGAAGTCTCTAACCGGACATTCGCTGGGGGCGATCGGCGTGCAGGAAACGATTTTCTCGCTGTTGATGATGAACCACCGTTTCATTTGCGAGAGCGCGAATATTGATGAACTCGACCCGGAATTCGAAGGGCTGCCGATCGTCCGGCAGCGACTGGACGACGTGGAGCTTAACTGTGTCATGTCGAACAGTTTCGGATTCGGGGGCACCAATGCGACCCTCGTGTTTCGCCGATATGAGGGTTAGCGCCTAGAGCGTGTTCTACTTTGCCAGTGCCGTTCCCGGGATAACCTCGAACGGCGGTGGTCCATGACAGGGTGCCGCCGCTTGATGCTGCGAACCCATTTCGCCTTTTGATCGTAGCGTTCCACTTACCCAAATGAGGAAACTCATATGTCCGAGACTGACATTGCAATTCCTGGCCCGATGTTAGCGGGTAAACGCGGGCTTGTGATGGGTGTCGCCAACGACCGGTCGATCGCCTGGGGTATTGCGCGCGTGCTGGCTGGGCAGGGTGCCGAACTGGCGTTCACCTACCAGGGCGAAGCGTTCGGTAGGCGCGCCGTCCCGCTGGCGGAGTCTGTTGGCTCAAAAATCATCGTTCCCTGCGACGTCAGCGATCTCGACACAGTCGATAACGTATTCGCGGAGATCGAGAAAACCTGGGGCAGTCTCGATTTCGTCGTGCATGCCTTGGCTTTTTCGGACCGGCGGGAATTGCAGGGTCAGTATGCCGAGACAACGCGGGAGAACTTCATCAATACGATGGTGATTTCGTGCTTCTCGTTTACCGAAGTCGCCAACCGTGCCGCGAAGCTGATGCCAAACGGCGGCTCTCTGCTAACGCTGACTTTTGCCGGTGCGACGCGGTGGGTGCCATCCTACAACGTCATGGGCGTCGCCAAGGCAGCGCTTGAAGCCTCGGTGCGGTATCTGTCGTCTGACTTCGGGCCGCAAGGCATCCGCGTCAACGCGGTATCGGCGGGCCCAATGCGGACACTGGCTGGAGCCGGCGTCTCGGATGCGCGGGTGATCTTCAACTACCAGCGCGATCATTCGCCCCTGCGCAGAACGCCGACGCTCGACGAAGTCGGCGGGTCGGCACTCTATCTACTTTCGGATATGGGTAGCGGTGTCACCGGTGAGGTGCACTTCGTCGATTGTGGCTACTCGACGGTGGCCATGCCGACGCTCGATGCGCTCAAGGAAATTGAGGCCGGCGGCGGCTCTTAGAGCCGACTGCCCGGCGCCGCCGCGGCGGTAGAAGAGCAATCCTTGAGTCTCTAGCATTCCGACTGTCTTAACCCCGCCCAGAAGCCGGAGCATACAACGCGCCATGATCGGTGTCTTCGATTCAGGATTAGGCGGGCTGACGGTGTTGCGGACGCTGGCGGACCGCTTTCCCGACGTGTCCTTTTGCTACCTCGGCGACCACGCCAATATGCCCTACGGAAATCGTCCGTCGGAGATGATCGTGGAGTTGAGCCGACGTGGCGTCGAGGCGCTATTCGCCCGCGGCGCACGGCTTGTTTTGCTTGGCTGTAATACGGCAACCGCTGTCGCCGCGCGGCGATTGCAGCAGAACTGGCTGCCGGGCTCTGGCTGGGCGGGATACAATGTACTGGGAATCGTTGCACCGACAGTTGAGGCGGCAACGCAAACGCCATGGGCCGTCACAACCCCCCAATACCCTCAGAAGTTCAATTCCGAGCTCGTCGCCGTATTCGGGACAACCCGGACGATCACCTCGGGTGTCTACCGTGAGGAGATCCGCAAGCGCTGCCCAAGAGTAGAAGTGCTTCAGCAGATTTGCGCAAACCTGGCCGGTGCCATTGAGGACGAAGCCTCCCACGATGAGCTTGATGGGCTCGTTAGGGAAGGAGTCACGGCGCTTGTCGAACAAGCCAGGGGTGTGCTTCCTGACCGGGCTATCCTGGGATGCACACATTTTCCGCTGGTCGAGGATTTGTTTCGGGCGCACTTGCCGCCGACAACAAGGATGCTGTCTCAGCCCAATATCGTCGCCGACAGCCTTGAAGACTATCTTGCCCGGCGCCCGCATTTTCTCGATGGCTTTCATCCGGAGCCGCGGAACCTGACGATGCTGACGACGGGCGATGCCGGTGAGACCAGTTCGCGCGCGCGCATATTTTGGCCGGACGTCCCGCACTTCGAGTCGGTCGAAATCGGTGTCGGACCGGGAACCCGGACGGGCGCGTGAGGGAGCGCCGATTACTCATCTCTGCGGGCGATTGAGGATTTCCAACAGTTCGGCCACCTTGCGGCGCTGATCTTCGGCATCACCGCTCGAGATCGCATGCTCGACGCAATGGGCAACGTGATCCTTCAAAACCTCTTGCTCAACCTTCAGCAGGGCGGCACGGACAGCGGAGATCTGCGTCACAACATCAATGCAGTAGCGGTCTTCCCCGATCATACGCTGCAGGCCGCGGACCTGTCCCTCAACTCGCGCCAACCGCTTTGTCAGTTTGGTTTTCTGATCGTTCTGCATGTTGACTTGATACCCCCCTTGGGTATACCGGTCAAGCTGGATCTAAATACCCCCTCTGGGTATCAAAGCGCAAAGGAACAGGATCATGGCGACGAAACACGCTGGACCATCCTGCTGCGGCGGCGCGCAGGATCAAAACGCGGCAACAGCAATTGATCCCGTATGTGGAATGCGTGTCGACCCTGCTGCCGGCAATCCGGCAGCCGAGCACGGCGGCGTGAGCTATCACTTCTGCAGTGAGGGCTGCAAAGAGAAATTCCAGACCGATCCGGAGCGCTACCTCGACCCTGAAAAACGCGCCGCGGCAGAAGCTTCGCGCGATGCCGCGGCGCCCGGGACGCTGTACACCTGCCCGATGCACCCAGAGATCGTCCAGGAGGGACCGGGCACATGTCCAATCTGCGGCATGGCGCTCGAACCGATGGGTGCACCAACGGGCGAGGAAGGCCCGAATCCCGAACTGATTGATTTCACGCGCCGAATGATCGTCGGCGCAATCCTGACAGTGCCCATCCTCATCCTGGCCATGGGGCCCCATCTGGGCGTTCCATTCCGGGAATGGATCGGCGAGCGCACCGCCGACTGGATCGAGTTCGCGCTTGCTACACCCGTGGTTCTGTGGGCTGCCTGGCCGTTCTTCGTGCGTTGCAAGGACTCGATCGTCAATCGCTTGCCGAACATGTGGACGCTCATCGGGATCGGTATGGGCGCGGCGTATCTCTATAGTGTTGTTGCGACCGTAATGCCGGACATCTTCCCGGCCGCCTTCCGCGGGCCTGGAGGCTCTGTCGCCGTATACTTCGAGGCTGCTGCCGTCATCGTCGTTCTGGTGCTGTTGGGCCAGGTCCTGGAGTTACGCGCCCGTGAACGGACTGGTGGCGCGATCCGCGCCTTGCTCGACCTCGCCCCAAAAATGGCGTTGCGTGTTAGAGCCGACGGCACGGACGAAACAGTGCCCCTCGATGAGGTCCAGGCTGGTGACAGGCTCCGCATTCGACCGGGCGATTCCGTTCCCGTCGATGGAGCCGTGAGGAGCGGGCATTCGTCGATCGACGAATCTATGCTGACGGGGGAACCGGTCCCCGTCGAAAAGACGATCGGCGATGCCGTGACCGGCGGAACGCTCAACGGATCCGGCTCATTCATCATGGAGGCGGAAAGGGTCGGAAGCGACACCATGCTGGCGCGCATCGTGAGCATGGTTGCCGAGGCGCAGCGCAGCCGTGCGCCAATTCAAAAGATGGTCGATGTCGTGGCCAGCTATTTCGTGCCTGCCGTTTTGGCCGTAGCGGTTGTGGCCTTCATCGCCTGGGCAAACCTGGGGCCGGCACCGGCGCTTGCCTATGCGTTTATCGCCGCGGTCTCCGTCCTCATCATCGCGTGCCCCTGCGCGCTTGGTCTCGCGACCCCGATGTCGATCATGGTGGCGACGGGACGTGGTGCACAAGCCGGCGTGCTGATCAAGAATGCCGAAATGCTTGAGCGCTTCGCCGATGTGGACACTCTGATCGTTGACAAGACCGGGACTCTCACGGTGGGCAAGCCCGTACTCACCGATACTTTGCCCGCAGCCGGATTTGATGGGACCGAGCTTTTGGGACTTGCGGCCGCTCTCGAACGCGGCAGCGAGCACCCCCTCGCCGAGGCCATTGTCACCGCGGCGCGAGACATGGGCATCAAGCTGTCGGCTGCATCGGACTTTGAAGCTACTACGGGCAAAGGCGTGCGCGGTCGGATCAACGGGCGCGACGTTGCCCTCGGCAACGCGGCGATGATGGACATCATTGGCGTTGATCGTAGCGACCTCGGCGAGAAAGCTGATGCTCTTCGGGATCAAGGCAAAACCGCCATGTTCGTTGCAGTCGATAGGAAACCGGCTGGCCTCGTTGCAGTTGCCGACCCCATCAAGGAGACGACAGCCGAGGCGATCGAAGCGCTCCACGCCGAAGGCTTCAAGGTGGTCATGGTGACGGGTGATAATACCCGCACAGCTCAGGCTGTTGCTGGGCGGCTTGGTATCGACGAAGTCCGCGCGGATGTGCTCCCCGATGAGAAAGCAGCGATCGTGCGAGAACTGCAAGCGGCGGGCGCGAAGGTCGCCATGGCCGGCGACGGTGTCAATGACGCCCCCGCGCTGGCCCAGGCCGATGTCGGAATCGCGATGGGCACAGGGGCGGATGTCGCGATCGAGAGTGCTGGTATCACGCTCGTGAAGGGTGATCTGCGCGGCATTATCAGAGCCCGCCGGCTATCGCAGGCGACAATGGCAAACATCAAACAGAACCTGTTTTTCGCCTTCGCCTACAATGCACTCGGAGTTCCAGTGGCCGCCGGCATCTTATATCCAGTATTCGGTGTCCTGCTGTCTCCGATGATCGCCGCCGCTGCGATGAGTCTCAGCTCGGTTTCTGTGATCAGCAATGCCCTGAGATTGCGTACCGTCCAGCTGTGAATCCTGCGCCGGGCTCCGCACAAGCGGACCATGTCGGTTTAAGAACGGAAGGCGCTTCAGTTTCGAGACACCTGAAGCGCCTGGTTTCCTTGATTGAGCTGCGGGTTACCGCCAACGGCGACATCGTTGGGCAGAGGCTTGGGAAACGGACTGCGAAACCGGGTTACGCTGTCACGGGCCTTTCTGGTTGCGGTATTCGCCGCATCGGCCAGCACCTTGGAGACGGATTCAAAACTCAAGCGCCAGGACGCCTCATTCCACCAAGCGCTGTCTTGATTGCGCGGGGGCGGTTTGATGACACGCGACCGCGCTACGATCTTGCGCGCGGCAGCGCCGGCCGCCTCGGCGAACTTTGCAACCCGGCCAGAAAGAGTATCGTCATAGGACCAAGCAACCACCGTGCGGTCCGTTGCAAGCGGTGTCAGCTGCGAAGGCTCAACGCGGCTTTCCGCCATAACTCCGCGCGGCAGTATCTCATGGTTCAATGAGGCAAGGCCGAGGGGCGCCAAGACGCCTGCCCTTATGCGCCTTTGCAGTTGACGGGCAGCAGCCTGCTTCACTGCACCCGCGGAATGGCTGGCGGGAGCCGCCGCCGAGGCGAGGTGTGGAAGCTGTACCAGCCGTGTCGTTTGTTGTGGCCGGACACCCCGTGTGCTGCTCTGCAGCTTGGCAAACACGGATGGAGCGGTCTCCGTCAGCCAGACAAACGATGGCCGCGCCGCTTTCAGGAGGCTGGCCGCCGAACTCAGCCGTGCACCTTTTACGACGCGAAGGCCTCGCTTCAGATTTCGAACCGGGATCGCCTCGATTGCGAATTCGTCGAAGTCCTCGTATCTCACTTCGGCAAGTCTCGCGCGTGCAATGTAGGAAGCCATGAACCGCAACGCTCTGTCGGCGTGGTCCAGCGAGGCGTACTTGCCGATGTAACCTGGGACTCGACGATACTTGCGACCCGAACGGTAGCGGGTTTCAGTTTCGACGGGTGCACGCAAAACCCTCACGTGTAGTTCAGCAAGTCCCTTGTCAACGAATCCAAGTGCTTGGGCCGTCGCTTGCGAGACATCGAGGTCGCGACCACGCCAGTAAGGCCCGGCGTTGTTGACCCGGACCACCGCGGCGCGACCGGTCGCGGCGTAGTAGACCAGCAGAATTGTCCCATCTGGAAGGTCAGGGCTGGCGGCATTGTCAGGGCTGTCGGCGCGGAACTTTTCGCCGGAACTGGTCAGGCGGCAGGGATTGTATCGGTCCTGTCGGCAGTGCCCATAGTGGGACGCTTTGAGCTGTAAGGTTTTGCCAACCAGCGCCCGCGTTTCGCTGAGACTTTTGACCCGATGGCAGATGCTCTTATAGCAGTGCTTGCGGCCAGGCGTCTTGGCCTCAGCCTGATCTGGCGCCGCGAGAGCCAATAAGAGCAGACCCGCGGCCCAAGACGTTGAGCGACGGTTTAGGCGTTTTTCTTGTGGATGAGCAAATTCCACAGCCTGCAGACGATCCCCCTTTACCGAACGCAAATGACTTGAGAATTGCTTGCATAATATGCCTGTAGGATCAGGTCTCGCCAATGGAACGACTTGCCCCTCATGCAAAAATGGTAAACACGGCGCATGCGTTGGCGGCACCTCAGCGAAATTGATTTTTGAAGCGAATCCCTATTTGGAATCGTTAATCGCTTCTAATTCCTTCTTACCGGACGTTGCGTTGGTCTTGTTGCACATTAGTTTTTGACCCGGACGAGGACAATCGCACGATCGGTTTGATGGAAGCGGCCTGACATCGTGGGGAACAGGACCGCCCAATACCATCGCGGATGGGGCGTCGAATTTGTGGGGAGAATGTGAACATGCGGATGATCGATATGCGGATTGTGGGCCTGACGGGAGCCCTCGCTATAACTCTCGCTATGACGGCAACGGCGGCAAACGCGTTGCCGGACTTGGTCATCAACACCAAGGATTCTTACGTCCTGCCCGGCGGCTGCGCGATCGACGAACCGATCGCCACGGGCCGGATCGCCATCAAGAACCAGGGCGAGGATATCGCCCAGGTCAATGTCGCCGATCGGCTGACGCGATCGATGCTTGTCGTCTATGTTCCAGAAAACATCGACATGATCGATAAGCGACCAGAGCGCCAGAAGCTGGAGCCATACGACCAGCAAGGCATCGCGTTTAGCCTTGGCGAAGGAAAGGTGAAACGCGGGCGTAACTTCAATCCGATTGACGTTTCCCATTCTCCGGATGCAGGCAATGACGCCGTCAGCAAACGGGAACGTATACGCGCTATCCAGACGGCGCTTTTGGAAGTCGGCTTCGACCCACAGGGTATCGATGCTCAACTTGGTCGCAGGACACTGGCTGCGATTCGGGAATTCCAGGCCAGCCTCGGCGAGCAAAGCACCGGCAAGTTAACATCGAAGCAGGAAACACAACTATATCAGAAGGCCGGCTTCACCACGGGTCCAGCTAACGGAGCGCACGGCGAGACGAAGGTGAGGGTGTTCGCATCGGTCGATCCTTACAATCTGGTGGAGGAGTCGAACGAAGCCAACAACTCCTGGTCGTTCTTCGTCACCGTCGACTGCAAGTAGAGCTGAACTGACGCTGAAGACCAATCTAAAAATGCGAAGGGCCGCGCAGGGTAAAACTGCGCGGCCCTTCTTTTTTGGTTACCGAGGCCCAGCGTCAATCGCGGTCGCGACGCGGGCGGCGCTCACGGCGTGCGCCACCAGGGCGACCACCACCTCCGCCTTGATCCTCGGCTTCGCCTTCTTCACGAGGAAGCTCCTCGCCGGTTTCCTGGTTGACGACCTTCATTGAGAGCCGCGTCTTACCGCGATCATCGAAGCCCAAGAGCTTGACGTAAACTTCCTCGCCTTCCTTGACCACTTCGTCGACCGTGGCCGGACGGCCCTGGTTGAGCTGTGAAATGTGCACAAGGCCATCTTTCGCACCGAAGAAATTCACAAAGGCACCGAAGTCAACGATCTTGACGACCTTGCCCCGGTAGATCGTACCAACTTCCGGCTCGGAGGTGATCTCCAGGATAAGGCGCCTGGCTTCCTCGATCGCGTCGCGCTTGGCGGCGGCAATCTTAATTGTCCCGTCGTCGCCAATGTCGATCTTAGCGCCCGACTCCTCAACGATGGAGCGGATGACGGAACCGCCGGTACCGATGACCTCGCGGATCTTATCGGTTGGGATCTTGATCGTCTCAATGCGCGGTGCGTGTTCGCCTAGATCATTCCGGGCGCCGGTCAGCGACTTGGACATCTCATTGAGGATGTGCAAGCGCCCGTCCTTGGCCTGATCAAGGGCAACGCGCATGATCTCTTCGGTGATGCCCGTGATCTTGATGTCCATCTGCAGCGAGGTGACGCCTTTCTCGGTGCCTGCAACCTTGAAGTCCATATCGCCAAGGTGGTCCTCGTCACCGAGGATATCGGACAAGACCGCAAAGTCGTTGCCTTCCTTGATGAGCCCCATGGCGATGCCGGCAACCGGAGCCTTGAGCGGCACGCCGGCATCCATCAGCGCCAGTGAAGTGCCGCAAACGGTCGCCATGGAGGACGAGCCGTTGGATTCGGTGATCTCGGACACGACGCGGATCGTGTAGGGGAATTCTTCACTGGTTGGCATCAACGGGTGAACTGCGCGCCAGGCGAGCTTGCCGTGACCGATCTCGCGACGGCCCGGACCGCTCATGCGGCCGGTCTCGCCAACGGAATATGGCGGGAAGTTATAGTGGAGCATGAAGCGCTCCTTTTTTGTTCCCTCCAGCGAGTCGACGAACTGTTCGTCCTCGCCGGTACCAAGCGTTGCCACCACGAGGGCTTGCGTTTCACCGCGTGTGAAGAGCGCCGAACCGTGAGTCCGCGGCAAGACCTGCACTTCACTGATGATCGGACGAACCGTTTTCAGATCGCGGCCATCGATGCGCTGGCCGGTCTTGACGACGGAGGAGCGCATGATCTCAGCTTCAACGGATTTGAAGGTGCCGGCCAGGAGGGCCTGCTCGGCTGGATCATCACCGGACAACTCAACCTCGGAGAGAACCTTCTCCTTGATCTCGCCGACCAGCTGGGTGCGTTTTTGCTTCTCGGCGATCTGGAAGGCTTGCGTGAGACCGTCGGCGGCGATGGCGCGAACCTTCTCCAGGTATTTCTCTTTGTCGGGAAGTGTTACGTCCCATGGTTCCTTTGCCGCCGTTTCGGCAAGCTTGATGATTGCCTGAACGACGGGTTGGAAATGGCGCTGGCCGAACATGACGGCCCCCAACATTATGTCTTCGGACAGCTCTTCGGCTTCCGATTCCACCATCATGACAGCATCTTCCGTGCCTGCCACGATCAGGTCGAGAATGCTTTCCTGCATCTCATCGATCATCGGGTTCAGTACGTATTCGCCTTCGATGTAGCCAACACGTGCAGCGCCGATGGGGCCTAGGAAGGGAACGCCTGACAAGGTCAGAGCCGCGGAGGCTGCGACCATGCCGAGAATGTCGGGGTCATTTTCCATGTCGTGCGAGAGCACGGTGATGATGACTTGTGTTTCGTTCTTGAAGCCGTCGATAAAGAGGGGACGGATTGGGCGGTCGATGAGGCGGGAGGTGAGCGTCTCCTTTTCGGTCGGACGCCCTTCGCGCTTGAAGTAGCCACCTGGTATTTTACCGGCGGCGTAGGTCTTTTCCTGGTAGTTTACGGTCAGCGGAAAGAAATCGATGCCAGCCCTTGGCTGTTTCGCGGCAACGACGGTTGCGAGAACACTGCTCTCGCCGTACTGCGCGAAAACGGCGGCATCGGCCTGACGGGCGACGTGGCCTGTTTCAAGCGACAGCTTGCGGCCGCCCCAGTCGATTTCCACGCGATGAATGTCGAACATATCGGTCGTCTTTCTTATTTCGGATTTCGGTTCGCTCTCATGGTTTGCGAGCGTGTTGTAGCACATACGCGCATTTTGTTAGTCAACACTCAGCTGGCCGGAGTTGAGCCGATTTGCTCAACACTCGGCCAGCCAACACAGCGCGGGCGCTGGTTGGCAAGCAAGCCGGTGTCGGGCGCCGTACCCTGTTCAGTCCGGGCCGGCGCAGCGCGATGATCAGGTCGTTTTGATGAATGCCGTACGATCGAGAAATGCAAGGGCAACAGGGCCATCAGCGGCGGATACCAAGCTTCTCGATGATCGTCTGGTAGCGTGGCACATCCTTGCCTTTGACATAGTCCAAAAGCTGGCGGCGCTGAGAGACGAGCTTTAGGAGACCACGGCGTGAGTGGTTGTCCTTCTTGTGGCCTTTGAAGTGCTCGGTCAGATTAGTGATGCGTTCGGTCAAAATCGCGATTTGGACCTCTGGGGATCCGGTATCACCTTCCTTGGTGGCGAACGATTTGACGAGTTCAGTTTTGCGCTCAGGCGTAATCGACATCGGGCATCCTTTCTGTTTTTGGATTGGTGGAGTGGCACCTCGGGGGTACCGGCGGCCTCAGCCAGGATGTCGTCCAGCGGGGTCGCCAAATGTAAAACGCGGGCCATTGGACCCGCGAATACGGCCGTTTATACACGATCCGCCTACTGGCGCCAGCCTTTTCGTCCGGAGCACCACAAGCCAAGTTAGCCCAGATTGAACACACGGGTGGGGCGGAGCTGGCCACGATCAGCTTCACCAAGGGCAACGAGCTTGCCGCGGCTGGTGGCGAAAAACGGACCGGAGAACACCGGTGCGTCACGGCCGCGCATCAGCACCGTCTGACCGCGAGCTAGATTGGCGGCGTCGGCGGGTGAGAGCTCCAACTCGGCAAGCTCGCCCAAGGCGGCTTCAACTGGGTGCACGAACGGCTCAAGAGCCTCCATGCCGCCCTCTTCAAGAGCCCTGCTCAATTCTTCCCAAGACAGTGCCATTTCGCCGGTGAATGGGCCCACACGCATGCGACGCAACTCCACCACGTGACCGCGACAACCAAGCTCGCGACCAAGATCGCGGGCGATAGCGCGAACATAGGTGCCCTTGCCGCACTCGGCCTCCAAAACGACGGTATCCGCATCGGGACACGCCACCAGGCGGAGGTCATCGATAATCACGTTGCGCGCTTTGAGTTCGGGTGTCTCGCCGTCACGGGCGAGGTCGTAGGCGCGTTGGCCGTCGACTTTGATGGCCGAGAACTGCGGCGGCACCTGCCGGATTTCGCCGATGAAGCCCTCGAGGCAGGCCTCAATCTCGTCTTCGGTCGGCCGCCGGTCGCTTGTTTCAGTGACCTCGCCTTCGCTGTCGTCAGTGTTTGTCTCCGCGCCCCAGCGGACTGTGAAGCCGTATGCCTTTTCGCCGTCAACAGCGTAGGAGACGGTCTTGGTCGCCTCACCGAAGGCGATCGGCAACACGCCGGTTGCCAATGGATCAAGCGTGCCGGCATGGCCCGCCTTTTGTGCACCAAACAGGCGCTTCACTGCGGCGAGCGCCTGGGTCGAGGTCTGACCAGCCTGTTTATCGAGGATCAACCAGCCATTAACCGGCCGGCCTTTCTTGCGTCGTGCCATGCAGACTTCCTTAGCGTCTAGGTCTATCTGATTGGAAAAGTTCGTGAACTCTGTCAGTCGCCGTCGATATCGCGGCGTACCTTGGGGCTGTTGAGTAGGCTGTCGATGTGCAGCGCTTCATCGAAACGCTCGTCCGCGCGGAAGCGAAGATCGGCGGCGTATTTCAGCTTCACGGCCTTGGCAATCGAGGTGCGGATGTAGCGCTTGTTTCGGTCGAGCGCCTCGATAACCTGCGCGACGTCACCGCCTCCCAGCGGCATGACATAAGCGGTGGCCAGTTTCAGGTCGGGGGACATGCGCACTTCGGCGACCGTGATGACGCTGTTCGTCAGGACATCATCATGGATCTCGCGGCGTGTCAGCAGTTCGGCCAAGGCGTGGCGCAGCATTTCCCCGACGCGGAGCTGGCGCTGGCTGGGGCCGGCTGCGGACCCTGCTGGATTTGATTTCTTGGGCATGTCTCGTATGTCGCGCCGGGGTTGGACCGGCCGCGGTTTCCTCTATCTGTCGATACTCGTCGGCGACGGTTTGCGGGGCTCAATCCGTCTAGTCATCAAGCGTTCGGGCCACCTCCTCGACCTGGAAGCACTCGATGACGTCGCCTTCACGCAAATCGTGGTAATTGGCAAACGACATACCGCATTCCTGGCCGGCGGGCACCTCTTTGACGTCGTCCTTGAAGCGCTTCAGCATCGACAACGTGCCTTCGTGGATGACCACATCGTCGCGGATGAGACGCACCTTGGCGCCACGCTCGACCTTGCCTTCGGTGACACGGCAGCCCGCGACCTTGCCGACCTTGGAGATATTGAAGACCTGCCGGACCTCGGCGTTGCCAAGGAAGATCTCGCGGATGGTCGGTTCGAGAAGTCCCGACATCGCGGCTTTGATGTCATCGACCAGGTCGTAGATGATGTTGTAGTAGCGGATCTCGACGCCCTGGGCTTCGGCGGCTTGCTTGGCTTGGACGTTGGCACGCACGTTGAAGCCAACAATCACCGCATTTGAAGCGCTGGCGAGTACAACGTCGGACTCCGTGATGCCGCCAACCCCGGTATGGATGAGGCGGGCTTCAACTTCGTCAGTACCAAGCTTCTTGAGCGACCCGATGATGGCCTCGACGGAGCCCTGCACGTCACCCTTGACGAGAACCGGCATCTCCTTGCGGTCGGCGTCGTCCTTTAACGACTGCATCATCTGCTCAAGCGTACGCGGTGTTCCGGCCGAGCCGAGTTTCTCGCGGCGCTTACGGTCACGATACTCGGTGATTTCGCGTGCGCGGGCCTCGTTCTCGACGACGGCGAACTGATCACCGGCCTCCGGCGCCGTGTCGAAACCAAGCACCTCGACAGGAACCGACGGACCGGCCTTCACAACATTCTTTCCGTGGTCGTTGATCAGAGCCCTAACGCGTCCCCAGGCGGAGCCGGCAACGACGATGTCGCCGACACTCAGCGTGCCGCGCTGCACCAGGACCGTGCCAACCGGACCACGTCCGCGCTCAAGCTTTGCCTCGATCACAAAACCGTCGGCGCGACGGTCCGGATTAACTTTCAACTCGAGTAGCTCGGACTGCAGTGTGATCGCTTCAAGCAGTTTGTCGAGGTTCATGCGCTTGAGTGCGGAGACTTCCACCTCAAGCGTCTCACCGGACATGCTTTCGACGACGATCTCATGTTGCAACAGCTCTGTGCGCACACGATTAGGATCGGCGTCTGGCTTGTCGATCTTGTTGATCGCGACGATGAGCGGCACTTCAGCGGCCTTGGCGTGATTGATCGCCTCGATCGTCTGCGGCATCACCCCATCGTCTGCAGCAACCACAAGAACAACGACATCGGTGACCTTGGCACCGCGCGCGCGCATTGCCGTAAAGGCGGCGTGGCCTGGCGTATCGATGAAAGTGATCTTGTTGCCAGCGTCGGTTACAACCTGATAGGCGCCGATATGTTGGGTAATACCACCGGCCTCACCGGCAACGACGTTGGCATGACGGAGCGCATCGAGAAGCGATGTTTTACCGTGATCAACGTGACCCATAATCGTGACAACCGGAGCCCGCGGCTCGGTGGCGCCGTCTTCGTCGACCTCAGCGATAAAGCCCTCTTCAACGTCTGCTTCGGAAACTCGTTTCGGCGTATGACCGAATTCGGTGACGAGAAGCTCGGCGGTATCGGCGTCGATGACGTCGTTGATCTTATGCATCGCGCCTTGCTTCATCATGAACTTAATGACGTCAACAGAGCGCTCGGTCATGCGGTTGGCCAGTTCCTGAATAGTGATGACTTCCGGAATGATGACCTCGCGGATGATCTTTTCACGCGGCTGGGCGGCTCCCATCGCCTTCATCTTTTCACGTTCGCGCTTACGCTTGAGCGACGCCATTGAGCGTTCGCGCTGCTCGCGGTTGAGCAACTGATCAACGGTAAGTTTGCCGCGCTCACGGCGATCATCGCCCGAGCGTGCTGGCGCTCGCGTAGACTTGCCGCGCTTGTCCTTACCGCGATCGTCGTCGTCGTCGGCCGCTGCCGGTGTAGCCTGGCGCGGCGGGCGCGCCGTTTTGGTCGGTTTGAGCTCTTCTTTCGCCTCGTTGCGTTCGGGCGGGGGCGGCGGCGGTTCGGCGCCCGGAAGAACGATTTCCTTGGGACGGCCACCCTCACGCGGCCGGAATGCCGTATCGAGCGAACGCTTCTGCCGCGTGGGCTTTCCTGATTCGGCTGAGGCTCCCGCGCCACCAGCTCTACCGCGCCTGGCAGGCACTGCAGTCGCCGGCTCGCTTACCGCAGCAACAGACTTGGCATCAGCATCAGATTTAGCATCTGGGCTTTTGGCCGTACTCGGCGTCGGTGCAGCAGTGGCAGCGGCTGCCTCGACGTTGCTCTGCTGGTCCGAAGCGGTGGTTGATTTCAATGCAGCTTCAGCTTGCAGTTCCGCCGAAGGCGCTGCTTGTTGAGCAGGCGTCGCAGAAGGAGGATCTTGCCCCGCTTCTGTCGCGGTTGCAGACTTTGCTTGCGCGGCGGCGACTTGTTCTGCCTCCGCGTTCACTTTTGCACTGGCCTCGGCGCGCTCGGCATCAGCCTTCTTGGATTCTTCCAAGGCGCGCATACGTGCGTCGCGCTCTTGCTCGGAAAGGTTGCGACCACCAGGGCCCGCATTCTTGTCCTTGCGGCCATCGGTTCGATCGCGCTGTCCGGCGCGGTCGTCACCGGCACCCGGTTGGGCCAACTTTCGCGACTTGCGTTTTTCCACAACCACAGATTTAGAGCGGCCGTGGCTGAAGTTCTGGCGAACGTGACCGGACTCGACCGTGCGCTGAAGCGACAACGGTTTTCGGCCGCTGCCGCCAGTGTTTTTCGCGTCTGAGTCCTTAGTTTCCGACATTCGTTTTCCGTTCAATCCATCCGGTTCGTACACGGCCTCGCCGCGAACCGTCATTTTCAATGGCATGTGCAGGCATGCCGTTAATCCCGTTAGACCCGCCCGGCGGCCCTTCGGAAAAGCATCGCCTCACGATTATGAGGCCGCCTCCCCGTCCTGAGCCTGTGGATCATCGCCGTCCGCCGCCGCATCGCCGGAGTGGGCAGATCCTGTAGCACCCGCCATCGCACGTTTCGTGCGATCATCTCCGCCAGTGCCAACACCAAGGCGATATTGGGCCAAGCGTACCGCGTCTTCTATGAAACGATCGGTCACTCCGCCCGGTTTCAGCGCAGCGTG
Organism: uncultured Alphaproteobacteria bacterium; assembly: GCA_963753045.1. Taxonomy (GTDB): domain Bacteria; phylum Pseudomonadota; class Alphaproteobacteria; order Rhizobiales; family Hyphomicrobiaceae; genus Filomicrobium. The sequence continues at coordinate 264,279 of CAVWAT010000006.1, read as the reverse complement.
TACCACATTTGGCCGACCGATGGCTAAACTCAATTCGTCGATGTTCAGGCAATCGAAAATGAGCGCCAATCGGCCTCCGGCTTTGCAAACGGCGCGAAGCTTCAAATCAAGCTTATGCCGGCCGCCTGAAGCAGCGTCCATCCCGTGCACAAGAACCGCAGCGTCCCCACGTTCAATAGTTGCGGACACTTTGTCAAACCCTGTGACAAGGCATCCTGCCTTCTTCACCATCGCAATGGATTGGGCTGCGCGGCGGATCAGTAGCCCTTCGAGCTGCTCGGCAAGGTCCGGCGGCACTTCCACCTGGCGTTTGAGACTGCGCTGAAATGCTCCAGACTTGATCGCGGCAGCGACGCTTTCGCGGTCGGCTGTGATCCAAACGCCGCGCCCTGGCAGGCGGCGGGCCAAGTCTAGGTAAATGCGCTCATCCGGGCCAGCGACGAAGCGCAGAAGTTCAGATGTCGGGAGTTCGCGGCGTGTAAGCGCGCAAAGGCGTTGCGTCGCCGCGCGGTCGCGGCGATCGTCGCGCGGCTCTGTGCCCACGGCCTTCTCGGTGTTGTCGTCCGCCGTCGTAACTTGCGGCACACTGTCTCCCTAATGAGCGCGCCACGTCAGGACGCGCTGTTTTGTGTTGTATCGTCATCACCTTCGCCAGCAGGCTGCTCGCCGGCGGCATCTTCGGTAGTGGCAGTTTCGGTAGTGGTTGCTTCGACCTCAGCGTCCGCATCGGCAGCTTCGGCGTCTTCAACTTCATCACCCGCCGCTTCTTCGGCGGGCGCCAGATCTTCCGCTGAAATCCAACCCGCCTCGACGCGTGCGGTCATAATAAGATCCTCCGCGTCGGCGCGAGACATCTCGACGCCGTCAAGGACGCCGGCATGGCGAACCGGTTCTGAGGACTTGTCCTTCTTGCGCTCAACCCATCCGGTGAGATCGTCGGTGGCGCAATCGGCAAGATCTTCCATCGTCTTGATGCCGCCCCGGCCGAACGCAACGAGCACGGTACCCGTCACACCAGGCAGGCCGGCCAGGTCGTCGCCAACGCCCAGTTCACGCCGCTCGGCGTCGCGCTCTGCTTCGAGGCGGTTTAGATGCTCGCGGGCACGTTCCTGGATTTCCGTGGCGGTATCGTCGTCGAAACCCTCGATCTGGGCGATCTCGGACAGGTCGACAAATGCCACTTCTTCAATCGATGCAAAGCCTTCCGTCGCCAACAGTTGGGCAATCACCTCGTCGACATCAAGCTGCTCCATGAACATTGCGGAGCGCTCGTTGAACTCTTTCTGGCGGCGTTCGCTTTCTTCTGCCTCGGTCATTATGTCAATATCCCAGCCTGTGAGCTGGGAGGCGAGGCGGACGTTTTGTCCTCGACGACCGATGGCTAAGGACAGCTGGCTTTCGGGAACAACGACCTCGATCTTGTCATTGTCTTCATCCAGGACGACCTTGCTGACTTCCGCCGGTGCAAGCGCGTTAACGATGAACTCGGCCGGCTCCTCACGCCATTGGATAATGTCGACCTTCTCGCCCTGCAGTTCGTTGACCACGGCCTGCACGCGGCTGCCGCGCATGCCTACGCAAGCGCCAACGGGGTCGATCGAGGTGTCCTTGGAAATGACGGCAATCTTGGCGCGGGATCCCGGATCGCGGGCGACGGACTTGATCTCGACGATGCCGTCGTAGATTTCCGGCACCTCGGCAGCAAACAACTTGGCCATAAAATCGGGCCGGGCGCGGGACAGGAAGATCTGCGGTCCACGCTGTTCGCGGCGAACATCGTAGATATAGGCGCGAACGCGATCACCGTAGCGGAAATTCTCACGCGGGATGGTTTCATCGCGACGGACGATGGCTTCGGCGCGGCCGAGATCGACGATGACGTTGCCGTATTCGACACGCTTGACGGTACCGTTGACGACCTCGCCGGTGCGATCCTTGTACTCATCGAACTGCTGATCGCGCTCGGCTTCGCGTACCTTCTGGACGATCACCTGTTTGGCGTTCTGGGCCGCAACACGGCCATACTCCAACGGTGGGAGGTGTTCCACGATCTCCCCACCGAGTTCGGCCTCGGGGTCCATACGCTGAGCTTGAGCGAGGGAGAGTTCAGTGGCTTCGTTCTCCACCTCCTCGACGATAGTGAGCACTCGGATCAGCTTGGTGTCACCGGTCTTCGGATCAATCTCGCAACGGATATCGTTTTCGGGCCCATAGCGAGATTTGGCCGCCTTCTGAATCGCGTCCTGCATCGCATGCAGCACGATCATCGGGTCGATCAACTTCTCACGGGCGACCGCGTTGGCGATCTGTAAAAGCTCGAGACGGTTGGCGCTAACGCCGGCCACGCTCATAACTTCAGTCCTCCAAGTCCAATTCATCGCCGGGGCTAACCGGCCCTGCGGCGTTATCGCCGCGCTTTTGCTTCTTAGCTCTAGTCAGCGCCTCGCGGATAAGCTCGTCAGTCAGGACGAGCTTTGCCTCCCGGATCAGATTGAGCGGCAATCCTAGAACGGTTGCGCCAACCTCGGGCAGCTCCACTTCGATCAGGGCCTCACCATCTTGATATCCTTGCAGCTGTCCACGGAACCGCTTACGGCCATCGATCAGCTCGCTTAATTCCAGTTTCGCCTCGTGACCCGACCAGTCATCGAAATCCGAGGCACGCACGAGCAGACGATCAATGCCCGGCGATGATATTTCGAGCCGATAGGTACCCGGCACGAGATCGTGCACATCCAAGAGTGGAGATAGCTGACGGGAGATCAACTCGCAATCGTCTACAGAAATTGTCCCATCCGGACGCTCGGCCATAATCTGGACGGTCGCTTCACCCCGGCTATCGACCTTCGCGCGAACGAGTCTGAAGCCCAAATCCTCCAGCACCGGCTCAACAAGTTCGGCCAGGGCTGCCGCCAATCCCGTTTCCCGGACGAAGCGTTCGCATGGTGCGACCGCACGCTCTGCCACAGATGTCCTCGCGCTTAGAGCCGCCTCGATGGCGTCCCAAAAAACAAAAAGAGTGGACCCGCGTGGGACCCACTCACAGAGTTGAGATGATCATGAGCAGCTCAACAATATGTGAGGATGGCGTGCCTTTCAAGTTCAATATGAAAGTTTTTTGAGCGTTTCGCCCACTGCAATGACATCAATTGGATCACTCGCCGCGAACGAAGCTCAAATAGTAACAACGGCGGCCCTCTCTGCCGGCTTTTTGCTCATAGCGCGTTGGCGGCCAATCGGCAGGCCGATGGCGCCACTGGGCCGGCCCCTTGCAAGTCCACGAAAAAGGCTGCTGCGCACGGAAGGCGATAAGTATTGTGCGCAAGTAATCTCCGATATCGGTGGCGATGCGCAGTTCTGCCCCAGGGCGCATGACCCGGGCCAAACCGCCCAACAACCCTGTATTGACAAGGCGGCGCTTTATGTGTCGCCGCTTGGGCCAGGGATCCGGGAATAGGACAAATGCCCGGTCGATACTGGTGGCCGGCAGCCAGCGCAGAATGTCGCGGGCATCGTCTGGATGCAGCCGGATGTTCGAGAGCGCGTTTTGTTCGATGGCGCTAAGCGCCTTAACGACGCCTTCCTCGAATGGCTCGCAGCCGATTAACCCTGCAGTCGGATTGTTTTGCGCTTGCCAGAGAAGGTGCTCGGCGCCGCCAAAGCCAATCTCAAGCCACACTTCGCTGGTTGGCGCCTTGAAAAGGCTGGTGAGGGGAGTTGGAGCGGGCGTTGCAAAGTCAAGTTGAACCCCCGGCAATACATCCTGCAACAATCCCTGCTGGCGCGGGCTCAGCGCCCGGCCCCGGCGGCGACCAAAGGAGCGCAACTCACGGCTTTCTTGGCCGCTCATGCTGGCGCTCGTTTTGTTGCGATCTTGCATAACGTTCCGCAACCCTAAAAAGACAAGGCGGCTGCTATGCAAGCAACCGCCCTTGTCAATCACGCGAAGTCGGGTGCCTCAGTTCAGGCGACGGCCGACTTGATGCGGTCGGCAAGGTCCGTCTTCTCCCAGGTGAAGCCACCATCTTCAGCAGGCCGTCCAAAGTGGCCATAGGCGGCGGTCCGGGCGTAGATCGGGCGGTTGAGATCGAGATGCTCGCGGATCCCGCGCGGGGTTAGCGACATGACATCACGGAGAACCGCTTCGAGGCATGCTTCGTCGACCTGGCCGGTGCCGTGGGTGTCAACGTAGATCGAGAGCGGTTCAGCGACGCCAATAGCGTAGCTGAGCTGGATGGTGCACCTATCGGCGAGGCCAGCAGCAACGATGTTCTTTGCCAGGTAGCGCGCGGCGTAGGCGGCCGAGCGGTCGACCTTGGTCGGGTCCTTACCGGAGAAGGCGCCGCCACCATGCGGAGCTGCGCCGCCGTACGTGTCAACGATGATCTTACGACCTGTAAGGCCGCAGTCGCCGTCGGGACCGCCAATCACGAACTTGCCCGTCGGGTTGACGTGCCAGACGGTGTCACCGTTCACCCAGTCGCTCGGTAGGGTTTTGCGAATGTAGGGCTCAACGATGGAGCGCACGTCATCGGAGGTCAGGCTTTCGTCCAGATGCTGGGTTGACAGCACGATCTGGGTCACGGCTACGGGTTTTCCGTTCTCGTAGCGGCAAGTCACCTGGCTCTTGGAGTCCGGCCCAAGCTTGGCCGCCTCGCCGTCCTTGGTTTTGCGGGCACGGGCCAGATTCTCGAGGATCTTGTGGCTGAAATAGATCGGCGCCGGCATTAGCTCAGGAGTATCGTTGCAAGCATACCCGAACATGATGCCTTGGTCGCCAGCACCCTCATCTTTGTTCGCAGCCGCATCGACGCCCTGGGCAATGTCAGCGGACTGCGGGTGCAGGAGAACATCAATATTGCAGTTGGCCCAGTGGAAGCCTTCCTGCTCGTAACCAATATCCTTGATGGCTTCGCGGATCTTGGTGCTGATCATCTCAACTGTGACGCAGTCTGGACCGCGCGTCTCACCAGCGACGATCACTCTATTCGTCGTTGTCAGCGTTTCGCAGGCAGCACGGATCTGCCACGGGTCGATACCTGCCTTTGGACCCTCGCGATAGAATAGGTCCACAAGTTCGTCGGAGATCCGGTCGGACACCTTGTCGGGATGGCCTTCAGAAACAGACTCGCTGGTAAACAGGTACGAATTGCGTGACAAACTGATCCTCACTTGGTTCCCATGCCCAATCCCCATGAGCGCCATGCGTAGGCATGACCTCGTCGCATATGGGTCGATTTGCGGCTGAAACTTGCAGCATCGCGCAAACCCTTGCGGCAGTGGGGAAGTCGCTGCCTTCTCGCAAGCTTTGATTAAGCGGTCAAGTGCAACGACCTAAAGGTTATCAAGATTTATCTTGATCGCCTGCCAGACTTCGCACTAGCTCAACAATGGTTCGCCTCACACGTGCATTAGTTATCTTGACAAAGGCTTTGTTGAGCTCAAGTCCTTCCCGTGTGGACAGGAAATCGAAGACACTGCTTTCTCCGGTTTTTTCGCCATATTCACTCGGATCTTCTGCCAGACCAGGTTCTGCAACCGGTGCATCTTCATAGAAGTAGCTGATTGGTACTCCAAGGGTCTTTGACAGATCAAACAAACGGCTGGCGCCAATTCGATTGATACCCTTTTCGTATTTTTGGACTTGCTGAAACGTCAGTCCAAGGTGATCGCCAAGTTTCTCTTGGCTCATGCCGAGAAGCATCCGACGCAGTCGTACGCGGCTACCAACGTGAATATCCATCGGGTTCGGGCGACGCGCGTTCTTTGCTTCTGCCCCTTCGGCGGCGCGCTTGGGCCGTTTCGACATCCGACTTTTTCACCTCCCCACGACTAGGTTTTCACGGTTAACTTCCCGATTCTCCTTGCATTATTGAGTATGACGTCGGACCAATAGCGACAAGTGCGAAGAACAATACTAAAAAAAGAAAACAGTATTCGCCGTATCGCGAATAGATCGTTGGTGCGCGGGGCATGGGTAATTCCACGTCAATAACACCGCGCTCGTTCAGCCCAATGGAGTTGAGCACACGGCCGTACGGGTCGATCAGTGCAGAAATGCCGTTGTTGGCGGCACGAACAAGCGGGATTCCCTCCTCGGCAGCGCGCAATCGTGACTGGTGAAAGTGCTGGTGAGGACCCGTCGTATTGCCAAACCAGCCGTCGTTAGTGGCGTTGATCAGTAGACCTGGACGAGCCGAGCCTTGCACAACTGCGGCGGGGAAAATCGCCTCGTAGCAAATTAGTGGCCCAATGGCAGGAAGTCCAGGGATCGTCAGCAGGGGGCGGGGACTTGGTCCGACTGCAAAGCCTCCGCGAATTCGAGTCAGTGCCTGAAGTCCGAGCCAATCCAAGGTCTCTTTAAAGGGCAAATACTCGCCGAACGGAACGAGGTGAAGCTTGTCGTAAAGTGTCGTCAGACCGCCATCGGGTCCGAAGACGAGGATGGAATTGAAGACCTTACTGATGGGCTGGACACTGGGGCGGACCTCGTCGCCAGGGGCAGAGCGTTCCAAGCGCAGCGCGCCAGTAATTAGGTGGGTCTTGTCTGGCAGTAGATCGCTGATTGCAATCAAAGCGCGTGGCGTGGCGAGCGGCAGAAACGGCATGGCGGCCTCGGGCCAGACGACATGCGTTATGCCGGCCATATCGTCCCTCTCCCCCTTTTGGTTTTGGCGCGAAAGCACGAGGTGGTCGTTGAAGATCTCGCCTTGCTTCTCGCGCGCCCATTTGTGGCGCTGGGGAACACTTGGCTGAACAATGCGGAGCTTGACGCCCTCGATCATTGCGGCAGGGTCAGTGGGAAGAACCGCCAGCCCGTAGGCGTAAAGGCCGGCGAGTGGGGCGACTGAGAGACAACCGATCGGCAGGAGAACGTCCCGCATAGGGCGCGGAGAGCGCCCATTCGCGGCGAGGACAACAAGAGGAGTGGCGCAGATCAGCACCGTCCAGAGCGTTAAGCCGTAAATGCCGAAGAGTGCCGCCGACTGCATGATGACCGGGTCACCGGTCAGCGCATAGCCGAACACGTTCCAGGGAAAGCCCGTAAATAGATGGCCGCGCGTGAATTCACCGAGACCGACGCAGATCGCCAGTATCACGATGCGGGCCGGTCCCGGGCACCATACTGTTTTGGCTAGCACCAGCGTCGCGGCTGTAAAAATGGCAAGTCCCGCCGGCATCAGCGTTACGGCAAATGGGAGCAGCCAGCCGAAGATATGTGCTTCGACCAGAAATGCTTCTCCGATCCAAGAAAGACCGAAAAAGAAATAGCCGAAGCCAAACCACCAACCATCGTAGGCGGCCGACTGCAGCGGGCGGTTGGGCGAGGCCGGCTGATCCAGCAACCAGACCACGACCGGAAACGTCAACAATAGGATGGGCCAGAAATGGAATGGCGCCATTGCCAAAACGGATAGTGAACCAGCAGCGAAGGCGAGGCCACGACGATGCCAGCGGTGGGTTGAGCCGACGCGGCTGGGCAGACCGCGCAGTTGGCCCGACAGCCAAGACTGACGATCGTCACCGCCGTCCGCGTGCTTTTCTACCGGCGGGGCTTGAGACGCTTGCTTGGCGCCTGAGGGCCTCTGCGCATCGGCGCCGTTAGGGCTTTCCCGCTGCATCCTGGTCGCTGTCCTTGGTTTCCGGCTTGGCCGCCGAGACACCGTGAATCTTTAGCGTCTTCACTCGGCGCGGGTCAGCATCCAGCACTTCGAATTCAACGCCGGAATGGTGGCGGACCAATTCGCCGCGGGCCGGCACCCGGCCGACAATCGTGAAGACGAGACCGCCAAGTGTGTCGATCTCCTCATCTTCGGCTTCTGTCAGGAGTTTGCGACCCAGGCGGTCCTCCAGCTCGGCGATGGGCGTGCGGGCTGAGGCGATCAGGCCGAGTTTCGGGTCCTCCGAGATGTTGGCGACTTCCGCCTCGTCGTGCTCATCTTCGATGTCGCCAACGATCTGCTCGACCAAGTCCTCGATGGTAACGAGCCCATCAGTGCCGCCGTACTCGTCGACCACGAGCGCCATATGTATTCGTGTCGACTGCATTTTAATCAGCAGATTCATAGCCGGCATCGAAGGCGGCACGTAGAGGACCTGTCGCTTGATGCGGGCCATCGAGACCGGCCGCGAAAGATCGAAGGCGCCGAAATCAGGGTCTGCGGTGTTGTCGCCATCTGGGCCGGCGGCGGGAGAACTAACCTCGAGGCCACTGATGCTCGGTTGGTCGGCGCCGTTGGTCCGTGCGATCGTACTATTGTCGCGCGACTGAGCCATAAGCCAGCTGAACAAGTCCTTGATATGGACCATGCCGCGTGGGTCATCGAGCGTGTCGCGGAATATCGGCACGCGGGAAACCCCTGCCTTTTCAAAAGCTTGTAGCAATTCGGCAATGGGCGCGTCTTCCTCGATCGCGATAATGTCGGCTCGCGGCACCATGACGTCCTCGACGCGACTGTCGCCAAAGCGCAGCAGGCGCAGAAGCATGCGGCGTTCCTCGGCGGAAAAGGAGCCGCTGACGTCGTGTTTCACAGCAACTTCGAGGTCTTCACGTAGCGACGATGCCTCGCCAAGCCCGAAACGGGACCGGAGGGCTGCGAGCCATCCCGTTGTAGTTCCGCGGCTGTTGCCGGATGCGGAAGCAGATTCGTTGGTGTCGCTTGGGTTGTTGATACTCATTTCAAATCAAGGGTCATGGCGATCGTGGCTTTTATTCACCGGATTTAAGCACGAGTTTCTAACTCGGCTCCCGCGTAGGGATCAGGAATCGCCAGGGTTGCAAGAATGCGGGTCTCTAAGGTTTCCATGCGCTCGGCGGCGGCTTCGCCATCGTGATCGAAACCTGAAAGATGCAACAAGGCGTGTACGACGAGATGCTGGAAGTGATGCCGCGGGGGAACCGCCAGGTCCTCAGCCTCACGCATCACGGTCTCCGCGGCGAGTATGATGTCACCGATGAAACCTTGTTGTCCGGAGGCATGGAGTCCCTGACGGGCAGGGAAGGAAAGGACGTTCGTCGACGATGCCTTGCCACGATAGCTGGCATTGAGGGCGGCGACTTCGGCATCATCGGAGAGAGCGACGGCGGCAGAAACGCCTGACAAACCGGATTCAGTAATCCGCGCCGCAGCTTCAGCGGCCACGCGGACGGCTGCCACGACTTCTGGGATGGCTGTCCAATCGCCACCGCTTTCGATCACATCCACGCTTATCAGGCCAGCCGGCCGGATCTGTGGAGGTTCGCCTTCTGTCCCATCGGGACAACTGTCACTATCGTCGCTCATCGCTGTCCGTTTGTTTCGTCGGCGTTATCATAGGCAGCGACGATACGGGCGACAAGATCACGACGCACGACATCGGAGCCCGTGAAGCGCACCGCCTCGATCCCATTGACGCCAGAAAGCAGGCCAACGGCCTCCTCCAGGCCGGAGGTCATGCCTGGCGGAAGGTCGATCTGCGAGGGATCGCCAGTAATAACCATCTTTGCGTTTTCACCCAGTCGGGTGAGGAACATCTTCATCTGCATGCTGGTCGTATTCTGCGCCTCGTCGAGGATGACGAAAGCATTTGCCAGCGTGCGGCCGCGCATGAAGGCCAGTGGAGCGATCTCGATAACGCCGACTTCAATATCGCGTTCGACCTTTTCGGGCGGCAGGACGTCGTAGAGCGCGTCGTAAAGCGGCCGCAGGTAGGGATCTACTTTTTCCTTCATATCGCCCGGCAGAAAGCCAAGGCGTTCGCCAGCTTCGACGGCGGGACGAGACAATATGATCCGTTCAACAAGACCTTTTTCAAGGCAATGGGCGGCCATTGCGACGGCGAGATAGGTCTTACCGGTACCTGCTGGGCCGAGGCCGAAGACCAAATCGATCTCCTGCAGCGCCCGCATGTAGACGCTCTGTGTCGGGCTCCGGGATTTAATGACCCGACGCCGGGTAGCGATCTGGGCCTGAGCGCCGTCAGCAGGGGCCTCATGGCGGGCGTGGCGGATCAGGCCGTCGAATTCGCCGGGTCCGACATTCTCCCCGGCGGCGATGCGACCATAGAGATCCTCCAGAACCCGGCGGGCGATGGTGCACTGGGATTCTGATCCCGTCAGTATGATGACGTTCCCATGAGCGTGCGCCTCGATGCCGAGCCGATCCTCAATCAGAGCGAGGTGACTGTCGAACTCGCCCAACAGAAGTGTCAGATGGCGGTTGTCTTCGAAGGGAACGACGACACGCGCGTTCGTGGCCTGAGGCTTCATTGTACGCCCCGGACCGGTCACGGGTTGACCGCGAAAAGCTGCCAAATCAGAGGACTCCCATCAGCCTGTTCAAATGGAGTGCCACTACCGGACTTCATTCTCCTGCAAACGCCTGACAACCGCAACCGGCAGCATCACATTGGTCGGGATGCTTCGAACGAACTTAAACGCGAATCAAGCAGCGCGTATGACGCCCAGCAAACTGTTGGGGCCGGCTCCAGAGATTTCCACTGGAATGATGCGGCCCAAAAGATCACGAGCTCCGGTGGCGTGGACCGGCTGCAGATACGGTGAACGCCCGACGATCTGACCGGCGTGCCGCCCTAGACGCTCGAATAAAACCGGGATTGTGAGACCGACGCAGCCCTCATTGAAGCGAGACGTCTGGCTCGCCAGAAGGTGTTGGAGGCGCTGCAAACGTTCCGATTTCACCTCTTCGGGCAGTTGTTCTTCAAGCTTCGCGGCGGGAGTGCCCGGGCGTGGCGAATACTTGAAGGAGAATGCTTGGGCGAAGCCAATATCCTCAACCAGCCTCAAGGTCTGCAGAAACTCGCCCTCTGTCTCGCCTGGAAAACCGACGATAACGTCCGTCGAAAGGGCAATATCGGGCCGGGCTGCACGAACCTTGTCGATCAGCCGGCGGTAATCGGCTGCCGTATGCTTTCGGTTCATGGCGGCAAGGATGCGATCGGAACCAGCCTGGAAGGGCAGGTGCAGATACGGCATCAGCCGCGCCTCATCCCGATGGGCGTCGATGAGGTCGTCGCTCATGTCTTTGGGGTGGCTGGTCGTGTAGCGCAAGCGCTGCAGCCCTTCAAGCTCCGCCATGGCTCGGATCAAGCGGGCAAGCGACCAGTCGCGGCCGTCGGGACCAACACCGTGATAGGCGTTGACGTTCTGGCCCAATAGCGTGATTTCGCGGACACCGCGACCGATCAATGCGCGGGCCTCTTCGAGCAGGCTGTCGACGGGCCTAGAGAACTCGACGCCGCGCGTGTAGGGCACGACGCAGAAGGTACAAAACTTGTCGCAGCCCTCCTGGACGGTGAGAAAGGCCGAGGCCGCCCGCGCAACGCCGGCAGCCGGTGGACTGATCGCCGTCCGGTCCGGCAGTTGGGTGAATTTGTCTTGCTCGGGAAAGTTGGTGTCGACGAGGCGACGCGACTTCAGACTGTGCGCGGAACACAAGATCTGGCAGGCGATGGTAGCTCTGCGGGCCGACGACAAGGTCGACAACGGGCGCGCGCGCGAGGATTTCGGCGCCTTCGGCCTGAGCAACGCAGCCGGCGACCGTGACGATCGTGTCCTTACCAAGCTTGCGGCGTTCTTCTTTTATCTGGCGTAAGCGGCCGAGGTCGGAATAGACCTTTTCAACAGCCTTTTCGCGGATATGACAGGTGTTGAGAATGATGACTTCCGCCTCTTCTGGGCGGTCGGTCTCTGAGAAGCCATAAGGAATGAGCGACTCGGCCATACGTTCCGAGTCATAAACGTTCATCTGGCACCCAAAAGTCTTTACGAAGACCTTCTTGGTCCCCGGCATCACATTTCTCCTGCGGAGCGCAGTCTCGGCTTTAGCCGGACCCCGTTTTGAGTGACCCATCGCCAACCCACGTTAGTTTCAGGCTACCCTGAGTCGGGTTGATTTGGCTGGCGCGTTTTCGGCAACACGTCTGTGCAAACGTGTCTGCAAGTATGTTTGCAATTCTTAGACCTACAAAGATGCATCGCTGCTGAACGGCGCGGGACACTGGTGCAAGGCGATATCTATGTCAACAGCCAAAAGAAGCTTATGCCGGGTTGCCACAGCCCTGCCGCTGAAGCTCAGATCCAATTCCTAGAATCCGAGGACCGATGTGCGGTCGAGCGTTCGTTCTCAGCCGTAACATTGGCAAGGACAAGGGGGGCGCCCGGCGATCGGCCGCGCAGCATGCGAACCAATTCGGCACGTATCTCCTGCTCGCTGTGGCGGGCGAGTGCCTTGCGATCGGCAAATTCGTCGAAAGGAACGGGTGGTCCGACCCTGATTTTAACGTCAAGAGGGCCGGCTTTCAAAAGTTGCCAGGCGTGCGAACCCATTTCCATATCGCCATACCAACCAATAAGCGGGCGATCGGCGCGCTCCAGAGGAACGCCGTGCAGGTGCGTGTAGCAAATAGTCAGAGTTTGGACCATCGCATTGGACGTGTTGAAAGTGTTGGATCTGACGGACGCGCCGTCGGCCGGACTCGATTGAAGGCCGGGTTCGGTATTGGTTTCAGGGCGGTTCGATCGGCCTGGCTTTGCAGCGGCGAACAATGACGTCTTGAACGGCAGGACCCGATTACCGTCGCTGGAAGTTCCTTCAGCGAACAGAACCAGCTTGTCACCTGCGGCGAGACGCTCCGCGATCTCACCAGCTGACGTGGCAGCAGCAGTGCGCCGCTGGCGATCAACGAAGACCGTGCGTTGCAGCCGCGCCAGTGATGAAACAAATGGCCAGCGTCCAACTTCCTTCTTGGCAATGAACGAGACCGGGGCAAGCGCAGATATGACCGGGATGTCAAGCCAGGATGTGTGGTTGGCCACCAACAAGACAGGCTTGTCGGCCGCCACTTCCCCCTCAATCGTGAAGCGAATACCAAGAAGGCGGCAGAGCTGGCTGTGGTACCAGTGAGGAAACGTGCGAGCGTTCCGCTCGGAGAACCTCAGAAAGGCCAACTGCAGCGGCATCAGCGGGACGGTCAGGAGGAAGAATCCCGTTAGTATTCGAACCGCGCGTAGTGCTCTCATGGTTTACTTGTGAGGTCGAGGCCTAGGGTCAAAGCATCAGCCGATGAACCATCGGGTCCCTTGTAATAACCTTGGCGTCGTCCGACTTCCTTGAAGCCGAGGCTGTGATACAGGCCTAACGCCGCCGCGTTGCCTTTGGCAACCTCAAGGAACAGACGCTTGGCTCCGGAAGTGGCAACGGCGCGCAGCAGACCATTGGCGAGCTTCAGCCCGATCCCGCGGCGTTGGAAGGGTGTTGTGACGCCAATAGTGAGCACCTCCGCCTCATCTGCCGCGACGCGGCCGATAGCGAAGCCAACTGGTACAGGTGGGCCCAGTTCTCGCAAACGCACTTTCGCGACGAGCGCACTTGCCCCAGGATCAGCAAGCAGATCGCGAAGGGCATTCGCATCCCAAGCCGGATCAAAAAGCTGGGCGTGTAGAAGGGCTAATTCTTCTGCCATTTCAGCTTCTGCCCAAAGCAGGCTGACATAGCGGTCTTCGATTGGCGGGTAGGATTCTGTGGTCGATGTCATCACATGGTCCGTGGTATCGAACTGTCGGTCTGAGGCTTGGCATCGGCAGTGCGCAGGTAAAGCGGAGCAACAGCGCTGGGACTGTCTGGCAGGCGTACCGCACGCTTGGCAAGATAAACCGCAGACGGAAGCAGATCACCACGCATCACCTGCACCGGACGGCCTAGATCATGGGCCGCCGATGCGACAGCGTTGCTACCCGAGCCGGCGGTTATGAATGCACTTTTCGGCGGACATAACTCAACCGCGGCCCGAGGTTGCAAGACGGCGGGAGCACTGAGGGCGTCGCGGCCTCGAAACAGCTGGCAATAGACTTCCTCGCGGCGTGCGTCTGTGGCGATCAGGATATGCCGCGCGGCCGGGTCGCGACTCGCTTCTATTTCGTCTGCGAGTTGTTCCGCCATGACCGAAAGGCTTGTCGCTGCGACCAAAGGTTTGTCGAGTGCGAGAGCTAAAGCACGTGCAGCCGCCACGCCAATGCGCGTGCCTGTAAATGTGCCCGGCCCAAACGTGACGGCGATACGGTCAACGTCATTGAAGTTCAAGCCCGATTGCGTGACGACTTCGCCGATCATCGGCACTAGGCGTTCGGCGTGGCCGGTGGCCATCGGCTCGAAGCGCGAGACGATGCGATCGGTGCTACCGAGCTGCAGCGCGGCAGAGCAAGCGTCAAAGCACGTGTCAAAGGCGAGGATGTTCATAACATGGGAGCCTACAGGGTCCCGCCTGGGTTTTCATCCTCTAGGTTATGCGTATTCGTTGCCACGTGATGGAACGATATTCCTGGAAATGTCAGCACGCTGGACGGTTGCTCCCAAATCAGGAGGGTCACCAAACCGCTCAGACGGCGTAGTTCAAAGGCTTACAGGATTTTTGCGACGTCCTCGAAATCGAACCGCGGGGAACGCGGGAAGACGTCCTTGTGGTCACCGTATCCAATATTGCATAGGAAATTTGATCGAATTGATGTGCCGGCAAAGAACTCGCGGTCCACTCCAGCCTGATCAAAGCCAGACATCGGACCGCAATCAAGGCCCAGCGCGCGCGCGGCCATGATGAGATAGGCGCCTTGAAGCGTACCGTTGCGGACGGCCGTCTCGGCGATCTTGGCGTCGTTACCGGCAAACCAGCTCTTTGCGTCGGTGTGCGGGAAAAGTCTTGGAAGGTGCTCGTAGAATTCCATGTCATAGCCGATGATGGCGCAAACCGGGGCCTCCATCGTCTTCTCGGCATTGTTGCCCGACAAGTAGGGCTTGAGGCGCGCCTTCGCAGCCTTTGATTTGACGAAATAGAACCGCGCTGGCGAACAATTGGCACTGGTCGGCGCCATTTTCAGAATATCCAAAAGCCGGTGGAGTTGTTCGTCGCTGACCTCCTGATCGCGCCAAGTGTTGTGGGTACGGGCGTCGAAGAAGAGCTGGTTTAACGCGGCCTCGGGGAGTGGGTTGGACATGCCATTCTCGCTTCATGCTGCATGATAAAGAGCAACCCCGCCGATCGCCGGCGGGGGTTACTGTCGTCATTATTCGTGTGCTCCGCCGGGGCGCAACGTTAGATCGCCTGAACTTCCTGCACCTCGGGGCAGAAATGGCGGAGCAGGTTCTCGATGCCATGACGAAGGGTCGCCGTCGATGACGGGCAACCCGAGCAAGCGCCGCGCATCTGCAGGTAGACAACGCCTTTGCGGAAACCCTGAAACGTGATGTCACCGCCGTCCTGGGCAACGGCCGGGCGGACACGCGTCTCAAGTAGCTCCTTAATGGTCGAGACGATCTGCTCGTCGGCGGGATCGTAGTTGCCTTCCGCGACGTCGTTACCCTCGCCGGTCGTGACCACCGGAGCACCTGACATAAAGTGCTCCATGATGGCGCCGAGAATGGCTGGCTTGAGGTGCTGCCAATCGGTCTCGCCCTTGGTCACTGAGATGAAATCAGAGCCCAAGAAGACGCCAGTCACACCGGCAATCTCGAAAAGCCGCGCTGCAAGCGGTGACTCGTTGGCGTCGTCCTCGGCGCGATAATCGGCTGTGCCGCCGCTGAGCACTGAGCGGCCAGGAATGAACTTCAAAGTGGCCGGGTTTGGCGTTGCCTCAGTCTGGATGAACATCGCTTCTTCTCTCGAATTCGGACACCTCGGTCCATGGTGACGGCCAATGAATGCCTGGTGCGGAGCCGCCTTTTTAGAACCATTCTAGGACATGCAGTAGGTTAGGAGCATACAAATGTCGAGCCCTGACGTCGAGTTTGCCCGAGCGACAAATTTTTAGCCCGGCCGTTGTCAAGCCAAAGCCTTGATGTAATCAAGGGATAGGTGGCCTGGAACCACTGTGATCGGGACCGGGAAAGCACCTGCGGCCTTTCCGCCCACGAGTGTCGAAACCAGCGGGCCAGGGCCCTTCGGATCGGTCGACGCGCCAAGGACCATCAAAGCGATATCCTCGTCCTCGTCGATCATCTCCATGATGGTGTCGACTTTGGAGCCTTCCTTGATGACATCTTCAGTCGCCACTTCCTCGAAACCGATCTGATTGAGTTTACGCCGGTGCAGGCGGAACAAAGCTGTGGCTTTGGTCGTCTCTTCCTCGATGTGGATCTGGCGCACACCCATCCAATGCTGGTAGCCCTGCGGCTCGATCACATAGAGAAGGACCAGTGATCCGCCGCTGTGGGCGACACGGCTGGCGGCAAAGAAGACGGCGCTGTCGACTTCCGGCTCCTCATCGATGATGAGCAGGAATTTGCGTTGATGTCCGGCTTCGAACGATCGGCGTGGTTTCATACTTAGTTCGAGATCCTCAGCAGCGAAGAACGATACCCTGCCCGCGCATCGGCACGGCTCAGCGAAATGCACGAGCCGATTGTCCATGAAGGAAACCGTCCTGTCCACGAAAAGGCTCGCGCCATAGATCCGCACAAGTGATACTCCCGCGCATCTCGCAGGTGCACACTTGCCATCTTCCGCTACGAGCCAGCGCGAACGAAGCCGAGGATGTCCTTGACTTCACCGAGGATCGGCTGGGCGAGTTGGCGAGCGCGGTCGGCACCGTTCACCAAAATCCGGTCGATCTCGGCCGGGTCCCGCATGAGGCGGCGTGCCTCCTCGGCGATCGGACCAAGCTGGGCCACGCACAGTTCCGCCAGTGCCGGTTTGAATTCGGAAAACTGGCGGTCACCGAATTCCGCCAGCACTTCCGCCTTTTCACTGCCGGACAGAGCAGCAAATATGCCGACGAGGTTGTCGGCTTCCAGTCGTCCGGAAAGGCCTTCGACCTCACTCGGCAGGGGTGCCGGATCGGTCTTCGCTTTGCGGACCTTTTTGGCGATCGTATCGTTGTCGTCGGTCAGATTAATGCGGGACATTTCCGATGGCTCGGATTTCGACATTTTCCGGGATCCATCGCGCAACGACATCACACGGGTCGCCGGACCCGTGATGACGGGCTCGGGCAGCGGGAAGAACTCGCCTTCCTCGTAGCCGGCCGCTTTGATCTGGTCGGAAAAGTCATTGTTGAACTTCTGAGCGATATCGCGGGACAACTCCAGGTGCTGCTTTTGGTCATCACCGACCGGAACGTGCGTTGCGCGATAGGCAAGGATGTCGGCGGCCATCAGATTGGGGTACGCGTAGAGCCCGACGGAAGCATTCTCACGATCCTTGCCGGCCTTCTCCTTGAACTGCGTCATGCGGTTGAGCCAGCCGAGGCGGGCCACGCAATTGAACACCCATGCAAGCTCTGCGTGTGCGGAGACCTGGCTCTGATTGAATAGAATGCTTTTCTCCGGATCGAGGCCTGCGGCGATGTAGGCCGCCGTTACTTGGCGGATTGCTTGGCGCAGCTCAGCTGGATCCTGCCAGACGGTGATGGCGTGCAAATCAACGACGCAGTAGATGCAATCGTGCGTTTTCTGCAGATCGATCCACTTCAACATCGCGCCCAGATAGTTGCCAAGGTGCAGACTGCCGGTGGGCTGCATTCCAGAAAAAACGCGCTCTTGGAATTTCATTCCGGAGGGCTCCCCGCGAGCGTGGCCGATCACGTTCATGCGAGCGCGGGTTATGGCGCGTCGGCCGCCCTCGTGCAAGTCCTCTCAAGAACACCGGCGCAACATCGGCGAGAGACCTGAGACCAATGCTCGACGTCTATGGGACAGGGGACGAAGAGGTTGCGGCAATGAAAAACGGCCATACCTAAGGCCTCCGCAAAGTCCGATGTAAGGGGCTCCGAAATCCAGCGTGTCGCTGATGCCGAGTTCGCCGCTTTTCAAGTTGCCGCGGATATCGCGGAAGCCGTTGCAGGAATAGAAGCTACGACCCCCGAGTTTAACGACCGGCTTGCACTTGGACGGTTTGCGAAACAGCATCAAACTCGGCTGTGCGTCGACTGCTTAGACCGTACGTCCGCGCGCCATTCCAGCAACGCGGCGAAGATCGAGAACTCCGGTCGCCAGGGTCAGTCCAAAAAAGACGAAAAGACCAAGCGTCACGATCGCCGCCAGAGCAAGCGCCTGTGCGGGCAAGATGGCTTCGGCGCTGAAGTACGGCGCCAGTTGCGGGATAGCGAACCACAGGGCAGCCCCCATAGCGAGGCTGGCGGCGGTAATGATTGGCAGATTTCTTAGCAATCGGCGGTCACCAACGAAGTCACCACGATGGCGGAGTGTCGCCCAGAGCAACAGCGCATTGACCCAGCCGGCAATAGATGTGGCCAAAGCGATGCCGACGTGTGGCGGGCGACCCATCTCCTTGAACGTGAAGAACAAGGCGAGTGAGCCGATCACGTTGACCGCCATGTTGACGGCTGCATAGCGCATTGGGGTTTTGGTATCTTCGCGGGCAAAGAAGGCTGGTTGAAAGACTTTGATCAACACGAATGCCGGCAGACCGATGGCAAAGGCAGCCAAGGCCGGCGCGGTCGCGGCGGTGTCGGCCGCGGTGAATGCGCCCCGCTCGAAAAGCACGCGGATGATGGGCTCGGCGGCGATCGCAAGCGCGACAGCCGCCGGGATCGTCAGCAGCAACGCAACTTCGAGGGAGCGGTTCTGGCTATCCATTGCCGTCGCGTGTTCACCTGCGCGGAGTTTGCGTGAAAGCTCAGGCAAGAGGACGACTCCGATCGCGACACCGACGATGCCAAGCGGCAGTTGATAAAGACGATCGGCATAATAGAGGTAGGACACCGCGCCCGCCTGCAAGGTCGCGATCATGGTCCCGATGACGATGTTGATCTGGGTGATGCCGCCAGCGATCACACCGGGGATGCCAAGCTCGATAAGACGTTTCACGCCGGCGGTGTAGCGAGGCCCGCGCAGCGATAACTTGAGGCCGGCCGCCCGGACGGCAATCCACAACATCACAAACTGCGCCACTCCAGCGATGGCGACGCCCACCGCGAGAATGATTCCGGCGCCGAAGCGCTGCGAAAACCCGAGCCATATCGCCAGAGAAATGGCGGTGATCAAAACAATGTTGAGAAGGATCGGCGCCGCCGCGGCCACCCAAAAGCGGTTCAGGGAATTGAGAATGCCGGAAAGCAGGGCGGCCAACGACATGCACAACAGATACGGAAACGCAATCTGCGACAGCAAAACGGCGAGGTCGTACTTGGCCGGATTTTGGACGAACCCAGGTGCCAGCAACACCATCAACCACGGCATCGCCAGCACCATGATTATGGACAAAACCAGCAGACTGAAAAACAAGACCGACATCGCTTCCTCGGCGAAGCGGCGCGCCTCACCTTCACCTTCGCCTTCGAGCCGCTTGGCAAAGAGTGGGATGAACGCCGAATTGAAGGCACCTTCGCCAAACAACCGGCGAAA
This sequence comes from uncultured Alphaproteobacteria bacterium, assembly GCA_963753045.1. Lineage (GTDB taxonomy): Bacteria > Pseudomonadota > Alphaproteobacteria > Rhizobiales > Hyphomicrobiaceae > Filomicrobium. Next base: position 244,924 of record CAVWAT010000006.1, on the reverse strand, counting down.
CAGATTGGGAAAGCGGAAGGCGACAAAAAATGCATCCGCAACAACGCCGGAGCCAAGGGCTGCGGCGATCAGAATGTCTCGGATGAAGCCGAGCAAGCGGCTGACCATAGTCAGTCCACCAACAGTTGCGAAGGCGCGGTAGAGCATGGTGAGCGCAGTAGCCTTATGACCTGAGAAGCGCAAGGGCTGATGTGGCGGTAGATCTTGCCCGACTGATGGCCCTTTTTTGTCGTTGCGAGCCGGTATCGGGACTAAGGCTATTCTTCGTCGGCGATATCGACGATCTCCCCGAGGCGCTCGCCGATGTGTTCCTGGCGCTTTTCGCCGGAAACTTTGCGGCCCGTCAGGTCGGTGACATAGAAGACGTCGATCACCTTCTCACCGAAGGTCGCGATATGGGCCGACGAAATATCAAGCGACATGTCGGACAGCCCGCTTGTCAGCTCGTAGAGCAGCCCGGGGCGGTCGCGCCCGGCGACCTCGATGACGGTGTATTGGTCGGAAAGCTCGTTGTTGACGTCGGCGCGTGGACTTACGCTGAAAGCCTCAACCCGGTGCTCACTGCGGCGGCTGGCGAGCACCTTCTGCACCCTGGCCTCGCCCATCAGATATCGCTGGATCAACGCCTTGATGCGGGCTGCCCGGCGCTCCTCATCGGCGTCTTCCTCGAACTCGCGTTGTAGCAAAAACGTGTCGAGCGCCAATCCGTCCCGGGTGGTGGTGATATGGGCGCCGACAATATCGGCCCCGACCGAGAGGCAGGCCCCTGCGAATAACGAGAGCAAGCGCGGGTGGTTGGGGGCTAGAATGGTCAGCTCGGTCACTGCGGTAAATGCGTCGGTTTTGTGAGCGATAGCTAGACGCTCATTGTTCTCGCCGGCACGGCGCATGAACAAAGCGTGCTCCAAATGCACGTCGCTTTCGAAGCGCAGCCAATAGTCGTCATAGAACCGACCGAGCACGGCATCGATGCTGACCTGATCCCAGCCTTTTTCTCGCAAGGTCTCCACAAGAGCACTCCGGGCTTTTTCCACCCGATCCCTTCGATCTTCCTGGGTGTGGCCACCGGTCAACAAGATTTCCGTCTCGTTATACAGCGTCCGCAGGAGTTGCCCCTTCCAGCCATTCCATGTCCCAGGACCGACGGCCCGGATGTCGGCAACGGTCAACAGCAACAGCAGGTTCAGGCGGTCGAGGCTTTTCACGGTGTTGGCGAAGTCGCGGATTGTGCGTGGATCAGCCAGATCGCGCCGCTGGGAGATGTTGCTCATAGTCAGGTGTTCTTCGATCAGCCAGGCGACCGTGTCGGTTTCGCTGGGCGTCAACCCGAGACGCGGGCAAATCTCCCGAGCGATGCGGGCGCCAACCTTGGAATGGTCGTCGCGCCGGCCCTTACCGATGTCGTGAAGAAAGGCGGCGACGTAGAGCACCTTCCGGTTCTTGATCGTGCGGAAAATCCTGGTCGATAAGGGTAGTTCGTCGATGGCTTCTCCGCGTTCGATGTCGCTCAGTTTTTCAACCGTGCGGATCAAGTGCTCGTCCACCGTGTAGTGGTGGTACATGTTGAACTGCATCATGCCGACGACGCGCCGGAAGGGCGGAATGAAGCGGCCAAGGACGCCGGAATCGTTCAAACGGCGCATCGATGTTGCTGCGGTTTCGGCGTTGGTCAGCAGCGAAAGAAAGATCCGATTGGCTTCCCGATTATGGCGGACATTGTTGTCAATGAGGTTGCTTGAAGTTCGCAACAGGCGCACGGCGTGGGGGTGGAGAAAGGTGCCAGTCTGAGCGGCCTGATCGAAGAGGCGCAGAATATTGAGCGGATCGCGCTCGAAAACCTTGGGATCGGCGATATTGAGGCGGTCGGAATTGATGCGGAAGTCGGTGCGCGTGCGGACCTGCCGCCTGACTTTCCAGCTCAATGGATTGAGCATTTTGCGCAGTGTTGGGACTGACTTCAGCTGCTGGATTTCGAGCGCACCACACAGAATTCCGGTGAGGTCGCCGACGTCCTTGGCGACCAAGAAGTAGTGCTTCATGAAACGCTCGACGGGACGCTGGCTGCCATGCCGCTTGTAACTCAGCAGTTCGGCCATTTGCGGTTGCAGATCGAAGGTCAGGCGCTCCTCGGGACGCCCGGTCAGAAAATGCAAGAAACAGCGCACCGACCAGAGGAAGTCCTCACAGCGGTGAAACGTGGTCACCTCCTCCTCGGTGAATATGCCATCACGGATGGTTGCCTCGCCGACATCCTCTCCATAGAGCGCCTTGGACAGCCAATGCAGCGTGTGTAAGTCGCGCAGGCCCCCCTTGCCGTCCTTGATGTTGGGTTCGACCCGGTAGCGGGCGTCGCCCGAACGACGGTGGCGTTCATCGCGCTCGGCCATTTTTGCGTCGATGAAGGCGCGGGTGTTGGCCTTGATAACCTGTTTCTTGAACTGCTCTTCAAGCTGCGCAAACAACACCGCATTGCCGAGAATGAGCCGTGCGTCGAGCATCGATGTGGCGATGGTGGTATCGGTGTGGGACAGCTTCGTGCATTGGGAAATCGTCCGGGTCGCGTGACCGACCTTGAAGCCCAGATCCCATAACAGATAGAGCAGCCGTTCTGATACCTGTGTCTGGCCACTACCGGTGGAGGTAGGCATCAAGAAGAGCAAGTCGATATCGGAACCTGGCGCTAGTAAACCGCGACCGTAACCGCCGGTCGCGACAATGGCCATACCCTCGATCTCTTTGCGTTCCTCGTCCGTGCAACGATAGGTGACGACCAAATCGAAAAGCGTTCGGATCAGGTCATCTTGAAAACCTGATAGTCCCTCAGCGCAACGGCGGCCTAGGCCGTCAGCCTCGAGTTCCTCGCGAGCCTGCTCGCGGGCATCGGCAATCACCTCCTTAACCCGCTCCACAAAATGCGGACGGGCGTTGTCGGGGCCACCGTCGGCAGCAACCAGTTCGGTGAGTTCCTGTTTTAGGACTTCCGGATCGATATAGCGCGTGAGCGGCGGCGGATCGGCTGGCCGCAAAACGTTCGGCATCCTTGGTGCAACGCCAGGGACCGAGCTATCCATTGTTTACCTGCTCCAAGGTTCGCAAATTACGGCCATTCATTCGGGTTCTAATCACTATATTCCGGCATCAGCGACTTGAGGCGATAGAGGGCGTCGAGTGCCGCTTTAGGGGTCAATTCATCTGGATTAATCGTCGCCAATTCGGTCTCCACCGCGGATGATGCGGTCGGAGCGGCCATCGGGTTCTCCGGCCGGGCGGCTGCAAAAAGCGGCAATTCATCCAATAGCATATCAGGTGCAACGGCCTGATTGCGATCGGCATCCTGCAGCAAATTCAAAACCTCCCTGGCGCGCGATATCACATTGGCGGGTAAGCCTGCGAGCTTTGCCACCTGAATTCCATACGAACGATCAGCCGCACCTGGTTTCACCTTATGCAAGAAGATGATTTCGTCGCGCCATTCCTTTACGTCAATGGTCACATTGGCGACTTCACTGAGACGGTCGGCCAGTGCCGTCAGTTCGTGATAGTGCGTTGCAAAGAGCGTGCGGCAACGGCGCACTTCATGCAGGTATTCAACACAAGCCCAGGCAATGGAGAGACCGTCGAAAGTGGCGGTGCCGCGCCCGATCTCATCGAGGATTACGAGGGAGCGGTCACTGGCCTGGTTGAGGATCGCTGCCGTTTCGACCATTTCGACCATGAACGTGGAACGCCCTCGCGCCAAATCATCGGACGCGCCAACGCGCGAAAACAGACGGTCAACGATGCCGATTGCGGCTTTCTGCGCGGGTACAAACGAGCCCATTTGGGCGAGTAGGCAAATCAGTGCGTTCTGGCGCAAGAACGTCGACTTACCTGCCATGTTGGGGCCCGTAACGAGCCAAATGCGCGCGGCCCGGCTATCATCGAAGCCCGGCGGCCTGGAGGCATCGGGATCGGCCGACTGGGTGTATTCTTCCTTACTGGCAAGACCGAGCAAGCAATCGTTTTCGATGAACGGGCCGTCACGGGCGGCTTGCAGAGCCTGCTCGACGACTGGATGGCGGCCGCCACGGATTTCAAAGGTCTGGTCATTGGACAATTGCGGGCGGATGTAATCCTCGCGCTCGGCCACGTCGGCGAGGGAGGCGGAGACATCCAGCTCTGCAAGCGCCCCGGCAATGTCGCAAAGGTCCTGCTCGGCCTCTCCGATACGCCGGGCAAGATCATTGAAGACGTCTTGCTCGAGACCCAGCGCACGGTCTCCAGCGGTTGCAACGCGACCCTCCGTTTCGATCAGTTCGTCGGTGACGAAGCGCATGGCATTGGCCATCGTCTGACGATGTCGGAAGACCTTATCGAGTGGGGCCGTTGTCAAGGGGCCGGCGTTGGCCTGGCTAACTTCAATAAAGAAGCCGAGGATGTTGTTCTGGCGAACCTTGAGTGCCTTGACGCCAGTTTCATTGCGATAACGCGTTTCCAGCTCGGCTAGCACCTGACGCGCGTCTTCCTTCAAACGGCGCGCCTGCTCAAGCTCCGGCAGGTAGCCCTCGCGCACGAAACCGCCATCGCGCCGGTTAACGGGAAGCTCATCGCCCAAGGCCTGGCTCAGCACCTCGAGCAGCGGACCCGAAGCGTGGTGCAATCGCTCTATGATGGAGGCAAGATCGCTTGGCAAACCCATGCCGTGCGTGCTGTCGCTGAGCAGGCCGGCACACGTCGCCGCAGCATTGAGCCCGTCGCGAACGAAGCCCAAGTCACGCGGTGAACCGCGCCCGAAAGAAAGCCGGGAGATCGCGCGTGCGATGTCTGGGGCGCCGATCAGTGCGGAACGCACATCCTCGCGCAGAGCAGGCTCGCCAAGCAGATAGGAGACGGAATCGAGGCGTGCATTGATCGTACGGAGGTCGCAAAGAGGGCTAGCTAAACGCGCGGCCAACTCGCGTGAACCTGCCCCGGTGACGGTGCGGTCGACGGCTGACAGGAGACTGCCTTTGCGGTCGCCGGAGGCCGATCGGGTCAGTTCGAGACTGGCACGGCTTGCGGGATCGATGAGCAGGGTCGCCTCACCCGCAGAGCGACGCGGCGGGCGGATCACCGGCTTTTTTCCGATCTGAGTAAGATCGACGTACTTCAATAGACCGGCGACGGCTGACAGCTCGGGCCGCGAGAATTCGCCGAATGCCCGCAGGTCGGCGACACCAAGGCGGGACTTCAAATCGCGCTCACCGGAGCGACTGTCGAAATGGGCGCTGGGTAGCGGTGTGCGGGCGGCCGGCGAGAGCGAGAGAGCACGCTCCAAAAGCTGATCAGCGGCTGAACTATCGGGGGTTAGGAGCTCTTTCGGGGCAAGACGCGCCAGTTCACCTGGAAGGTCGACCTGCGATGTGGTGCCAACTTCGAATTCTCCGGTTGAGATATCGAGGGACGCCAGCGTGATCTTTCGCTCGCCGGCGGCACCGTCCGATGCATGTGGTGCGGGAAATATTGCTGTCAGGTAGTTGCGGGCATTGGGCTCCAGGAGCGTGTCTTCGGTTAACGTGCCTGGCGTTACGAGGCGGACGACATCGCGGCGGACGACGGCCTTGGCTCCTCTCTTCCTGGCTTCAGCGGGATCTTCGAGTTGCTCGCACACGGCAACCCGATAGCCCTTGCGAATAAGGCGTTCCAGGTATTCATCGGCGCGCACCACCGGAACACCGCACATGGGAATATCCTCGCCAAGGTGCTTGCCGCGCTTGGTCAAGACAATGCTGAGCGCGGCCGCTGCTGTCACGGCATCCTCGAAGAAAAGCTCATAGAAGTCGCCCATGCGGTACCAGAGAAGGCTGTCCGGATTGGCCGCCTTGATCTCCAGATACTGCACCATGGAGGGCGTGGCAGCGGCAGCTGCCTTACCCGCCGGCCTCGATTGAGAGGCTTTTTCTTTACCTTTGTCGTTTTGTCGCGACATGCGCTCCCACCGGGGCGTGATCTGTGACCGTTACGAGGGAAAACCGGTCCTCCGCCGCGATCGTCTCTGTTCGGCACAGCCATAACGCGCGAGCCAGCCGGCGGAAAACCCTCTTGTCAATACTGTCAACCACCAAAACGCGAAAACACCGGCTAAAGCCTTGGCCAAACAGGTCTGTTGTGTACAACGGCGATGCACCATATCGTGGGGCAACGCGCCCCGCTGCCGGCTCTGCCGCGGCGGGGCTGTCCATTCTCAATCCCGCCCCTGGACCACACTCATGTCCCAGCCCGGTCGCTTCACGGAAGCGCGCTTTACACCACAAGAAGCTCTCCAGTTCCACTCGCAAGGCAAGCCCGGCAAGCTGGAAATCACGCCGACGAAACCGCTGACGACACAGCGGGACCTGTCGCTGGCCTATTCGCCTGGCGTTGCCGTTCCCGTGAAAGCCATCGCGGAAGACCCGACGGCGGCCTACGATTACACCAACAAGGGCAACCTAGTCGCCGTTGTCTCGAATGGGACGGCTATCCTTGGGCTCGGGAATCTGGGGGCGCTTGCGGCAAAGCCGGTGATGGAGGGTAAAGGCGCGCTATTCAAGCGTTTTGCCGATATCGACGCCATGGACCTTCTGGTTTCGACCGAAGATCCCGAAGCCTTCATCGAGTCGGTGCGGTATCTCGGACCCAGCTTCGGCGGCATCAATCTGGAGGATATCAAGGCGCCTGACTGCTTCGTCATCGAGGAGCGGCTCAAGGAACTCTTGGACATACCGGTTTTTCACGACGACCAGCACGGTACAGCGATTGTCGTATCCGCGGGTATTCTCAATGCTCTGAAGGTCGTCGAAAAAGACATTGCGGACGTCAAAATGGTGTGCAGCGGTGCCGGTGCCGCAGCACTCGCCTGCCTCAACCTCCTGACCACCATGGGGCTCAAAAAGGAACAATTGATCGTCTCGGACATCGAGGGCGTCGTCTACACGGGCCGCAAGGAACTGATGGACCGCTACAAGGCACCGTTTGCACGGGAGACGTCGATGCGGACGCTTGCCGAAGCGATCAAAGGTGCTGATATCTTCCTTGGCCTGTCAGCCGGCGGCGTCGTTAGCCGCGAGATGGTTGCCAGCATGGCCGACCGCCCGATCATCTTCGCCATGGCCAATCCGGAGCCGGAAATCTCGCCCGAAGACGTCTTGGCGGTACGCAGCGATGCCGTGATGGCCACCGGCCGCTCGGATTATCCCAACCAAGTCAATAACGTCCTGTGCTTCCCGTTTATCTTCCGCGGCGCGCTCGACGTACAGGCCTCGACAATCAACGCCGCCATGAAGGTCGCCGCAGCCGAGGCGTTGGCGGAACTCGCCCGTGAGGATGTCCCCGACCAGGTGGCGCGCGCCTACCAGGGCCGGCGAGCAACGTTCGGGGCCGAGTACATCATCCCAGCACCGTTTGATCCGCGCCTCATCACCTCGATCCCGCCGGCGGTGGCGAAGGCGGCGATGGACACCGGCGTGGCGCAAGCGCCAATCGCAGATATGGAACACTACGTTGCACGGCTGCGTGGCCGGCTCGACCCAATGGCCGACTGGCTGCAGTCGATCTTCGAAAAGGTCCGCAACGATCCGAAACGGGTGGTCTTCGCGGAAGGTGAGGAGCCGGCGGTGATACGGGCCGCAAATACCTTCTTATCGCAGGGCTTCGGGCAGCCGATGCTGGTCGGGACAACGGAGCGCGTTAAAGAAAACTTCGAGCAACTCGGCATCGCGCTAAGACCCGAATTCGAACTGCACGACACACGCCGTTCGCAATACGTGGAAGAGTTCACCGACTTTCTCTTCGAGCGCCTGCAGCGGCGCGGTTATCTTCGTCGCGATTGTCACCGGCTGGTGCAAAACGAGCGCAACGTGTTCGCGGCGCTGATGGTGGCCTTGGGGTATGCCGATGCCATGGTGTCGGGGGCCACGCGCAATTGGGCTGGCGTTTTCAAAGACGTCCATCGGGTGCTGGATGCTGCGGCCGATCGCACGGTCATTGGGATCAGCTTGGCGCTATGCCGCGGCCGGGCCGTAATGATCGCCGACACTAGCATCCACGACATCCCGAGCGCCGAGGAAATGGCAACCATCGCTATCGAAGCGGCGGCGGCTGCGCGCAGTTTCGGAATCGAACCCCGAGCAGCTTTGCTCGCCTACTCGACTTTCGGGCAGCCGCGTGGAGACCGCTCGGACAACGTCCGCAGAGCCGTCGAAATCCTGGACGAGCGTGGTGTCGATTTCGAATACGACGGCGATATGGCTGCCGATGTAGCACTCAATCAGGAACTGATGCAGCTCTATCCGTTCTGCCGCCTGTCGGACACCGCCAACGTGCTTGTCATGCCAGCATTCCACGCCGCGTCGATCTCAACCAAGATGCTGAGAGAGTTGGGCGGGGCGACGATTATCGGCCCTATCCTGGTCGGTCTCGAAAAGCCGGTGCAGATCTGCTCGCTGGGATCACGGGATTCCGACATCGTCAACATGGCCGTAATCGGAGCTTACGAGGCGGGCTGGTAAGCGGAGGTGGGCGCGTAGGGGGCCTGCGTAAGCCCTTCCAAGCCCGCGCAAACAGGATAAGGATGCCTGCTACCGGACGCGGTCGTTCGATTACGCACAGGAATTCCCGATTGCGAACCACGTAGGGCGCGGAATTCTCTCGGCGTACTCAGAGCAAGTGTTGCGTAGTTGCGACAATGAAAAAACAGAAATTCCCGGAACAGCTATCAAGGGCTCCTCAGCAGCAGTTGTGGCCTTGTCGAACGTGACCATTGGCGGCACAGTCGAGCCCGTAATGAAAACGAAGGTGGCGACCTTAGTCTTTCTCGCGACAAGGTCTCGAATTTGAGCCCCTAGATGACCACGAGAACAGGGAACTGCCGATATGCCGTTTGTCAGATATCTTCGTTCAGCGTTGCTTGTTGCAGCAGTCAGCATTTCAACGACAGGTTTCACGCCGACCACAGCCTCCGCTCAGGATTTGTTCTCGTTCCTGTGGTCGGGGGGCTCGCGATCCGTTGTTAATTTCTCGTCGCGCTACAGGCCACGCCAGATCATCGTCAGCTTCGGCGACCGCAAGCTCTACTATATTAATCGCCGCGGTGAAGCCATCAGCTACCCGATCGCCGTACCGCGCGCCCAAAGCCGTTGGTCTGGCGTGACGCGCGTCTCGCAAAAGCGCGTCAATCCAGGTTGGACACCAACACCAGAGATGCGCCGGGAAAATCCGAAGCTTCCAGCACACGTTCCGGGCGGCCACCCGCTCAACCCACTCGGCGTGCGGGCCCTCTATCTGGGATCGAGCCTCTACCGTATCCACGGTACGGACGCGCCTTGGACAATCGGCTCGGCTGTCTCAAAGGGCTGCATCCGGATGTATAACGAGGATGTCGTCGACCTCTACCGCCGGACCCGCGTCGGAACCAAGGTTACGGTGACGTGGAAGAAGTTCTCGTACTACTGATCGGTTGCGATTGCTGAACCCGGCTTGGTTCCTGCAGTCTAAAATTCAGCGATGCTCTTGAATGGCCGTCCTTTTGGGGGCGGCCATACTTGTTTTGGCGCCTTGGTTGGCTTTGGAAAGAGAAACCGCAAGCGATTATGGGGGGGGCTATGGTGCTCTGGCGCGAGGCGGTCAATGGCTGGGCGACGTGCGCAACCGCGCGGGATGAACTGATATCCGGCATTCTGGAAACCGACCATGAAGCTGTCTTGTGGGAGACGTCGCCTTCTTTGACGGGACAAGAGGTGTTCGAACAAGTGGTCACCGCGGCACAAAACTTGGCTCATCTGCCAGCTAACGCTGGAGCGTTTTCAGCCCACCTTGGCAGCGGTGTCGCTGCATTCGATAACCTCTCGGGTGACACGCGAACTCGTCGCTCCTGCCCCGCCGGGCGAATTCGGTCATCTCACATCGTTTCTTAGAAACGCGCCAGCGGACCTTCGCCACGGGCTATGGCGGAAAGTTGCCGAGGAAATTCTCACTTGGTGGGCGGAAGGCCGAGGTGTGCTGTGGGTTAGCACGCACGGTGCTGGTGTACCCTGGCTGCACGTGCGTCTTGATCCAAGGCCGAAGTACTATACCTCGCCGCTGCGTCACCGCGGGCTTTAACGTTAGGAGTGTCCGACTGATCCGTTCAGTTCGCCTTGGCCACGCCGTCGCAAATGGCTTTCCGAAGCACGGTGTGATCGGCCAGATTCAGCCATTTGGCGTTGGTAGGCAGACCAGTCTCGGCGAACTCTGTTTCCCGGTCGATTTCCGCATAGCGTTGGTTCTTACAGTCGATAATCGAACTGATTTTTTCACTCGAGACATTGCGGGTTACACGCTGCATTTCGACCATAGTGAGTTCGGGGGCGTTGGGATTGGTCCGTGATGAACCAAGGTCCACGGCATCGAAGCGATACACGCGTGGAACGGCGTAGGTCCAGGGCTGGTAGGGCATGCTGGTGGCGTAGGTGCGGACCACGTTGAGCCTGGTCGGCAGGGTGCTTGAGACCCGCGAGTACCAGCTGTACTCGTCGTAAACCGTATAAGCCAGTATCCCTAGCGCGGCGGCCATGGGGTAGACGACGCCCGGCGGTTTCCAGCCGAACGGGCGCGCTATGATATAAACGAGTCCGGCGGCGACAGCCCCCATGGCGAGGGTTGCGAGAAGATGGATAAACATGGGCTTGCAATTCCGTCAGCTAACTTTCTGTCCGGTCAGCGCGCACCAATCTGATGGGCGTTCGAGAGAGCCGACTGGATGGTCTTCACAACCTGGAACGCCTTCTTTAACTGATCCCGCTCAAGATGCGAAATTTCGTTAGGAGCCATATAGTTGTCAGGCTTCTTTCCGGCGCGGATCTGGCGCGCCTGATGGCGTAACCGGGTCATGGCGATGAACTCGAATGCCGCGAGCAAATCGGCGGCGCCGCTTTCGCTCATGACGTTGGCCGAGCGGCCCTCTTCGAGCCGGCGATGCGTGTTAACCTCCGTGATTGCAGCTTCCAGCGCATAGACACGGGCGATGTCGACAACAGGGACGACACCATTCTGTTTTAGATTCATGGTTCCCCGATGCTCACCGCCTTCCAAGGAAAACATTCCAAAAAAGCCCAGGGGTGGAGTGTGCGTCAAAGCGTTGCTGAGTAGGTGCGCGACAAAGATCGAGTTCTTGCCGGCGCGTTCCAACGTCGCCTTTTGCAGTTCGGTGAAAAGCGAAAGCTTCCCATGAATGGGCCTCAGATCGAACATAACGCTGGCGAGCATCTGCGCCTTGGGGCCTGGGTTATCGATCCATTCACTGAAATAGCCGTGCCAGCGCTTGACCGGCTGGCGCCACTCCGGGTTGGTCGCCATCATGTCTCCGGGGCAGTAGAAGTAGCCGCACTCATTGAGCCCATCGCTTATAAACTTGGCCAGATCCGTAAAGTAGGCGCCGTGGGCTGCTTCATCATAGCTATCGTCGATTATGAGGCAGTTGTCCTGATCCGAAATGCCGGTCTGTTCCTGGCGCCCCTGCGAGCCACATGCAGCCCAAACGTAGGGGACTGGCGGTCGGCCGAAGCGTTGCTCGGCCAACGCGATGAGGCGATGGGTAAGAGCATCACAAATCGACGTAATGATCCGGCCAATTTTGTGCGCCGATGCTCCACTCTCGACGAGGGCCACGAGCAGGTCGGGAATCTGGCCAACGACCGTCGCCATGTTGGCGACGTGCTCGTAACGATGGATCTCGCCAATCATGTAGACGGCGGAACGCGATTGAGCACGCACCAGGTTTGTATTGGTGAGAATGCCGACGAGGCGATCGTCGCTGAGCAGCGGCAAGTGGGAGATATCATTCTTCATCATCAGCACAAGCGCGTCGAAGGCGAGGGCGTCGCAGTCCAACGTCGCTGGTTGCGTGGTCATGAAGTCGCCAGTTGGGCGGTTCACATCAGCGGCTTCGGCGATAACGCGATTGCGCAGATCGGTATCCGTGAGGATGCCGACAACGCGTTCATTTTCGACGACGGGGAGGCAGGATACGTTGTGTTGACGCATCAGCCGCGCGGACTCCAAGAGCGGCGCCGAGGGCGGCGTGGTGATCGGACCAGAGGTCATCAGATCGCGGGCGGTGGTCGTCATCAGATCGATCGCCGCGTCTCGCGCCGGCAGGCCGTCGGTGCCGCCAGACTGGCCGCGCTCAAAACCCACCCGATCAAAGTACGTTTCGAATTTGGGATGGAGCTCCAGCAGCGACTTGAAGTCTTGACGCGGCAGCTTCAAGACAACAGCTTGCTCAGTCGCAATGGCGCGATAGCTGGCACGACCGTCCGCCGATAGCGCTCGTGCGCCAAGGACGTCGCCCGGCTTCAAGCGTGCGAAAACCTTACCGGTAGCGGAGCGGATTTCCAGCGATCCTGAGTGGACGATGTAGACGTGCTCAAGGACGTGGCCCAATTCGACGAGCGTAGCTGCCGCAGGCTGACTTTCAATTGAGAGGTGGTCGATTAGTCCGTCGCGGTCGGCGTCCGAAAGCTTGCGGAACCCAGTTGCGCTGCGCAACGTTGCGGCAATGTCGTCCCTGCTTGGTTCCACTGTGCGGGTCTCCTGCTGCTAATCTAACGCGAGTTGTGAGTACCGTTCCTGGAGTTCAATCCCCTTGATTGAGGACAAGGCCGTCGAACTCATCCCCTCACGAAACAACCCCGGCTTTGGTAACACGAACATCTATTAGTTCCGCGACCAAAAACGGGCCCCGCTGAAACCAGCGGGGCCCGCATTTTCGTCTCTAACGCAAAGGTCAAGCGTTAGTGCCCTGTCGCAGCTCCTGCGCCGCGCGGAACCCGGATCGATTCGACGAGATCCTGGATTTCCTTCGGCGGTGCGGATGTTGCCATCGAGACAAAGTAGGCTACGACGAAGTTGACGAGCGCGCCGATGGCACCAAAGGCCTCCGGTGAGATACCCATGATCCAGTATTCTGGTGTCGAAGCCGGGAATATCGCGGTGCCCTTGATGAAGAACATCCCCTTGTAAGCGAAGATGTAAGCCAACGTGACACCGATACCGGCGATCATGCCGAGTATCGCCCCGTGGTTGTTGATGCGCTTGGAGAAGATGCCCATCATCAATGCCGGGAAGATCGAAGATGCCGCCAAACCGAAGGCTAGGGCCACAACCTGGGCTGCGAACCCGGGTGGATTGAGCCCGAAGTAACCGGCCACACCAATGGCACCCGCCATGGCTACTCGAGCGGCCATCAACTCATTACCTTCCGAGATGTTGGGCGTTAAAATACCCTTTAGCAGATCGTGTGAGATCGACGATGATATCGCCAATAGAAGGCCAGCAGCCGTCGACAACGCGGCAGCGAGACCGCCGGCAGCAACGAGTGCGATAACCCAGTTCGGCAAATTTGCGATTTCCGGGTTGGCGAGAACCATGATGTCGCGGTCGAATTTGACCAGTTCGTTGCCGGCCCAACCGCGCTCACCGGCAAGGGTCGTCATGGCATCCGATTTATCGTTGTAGAACTGGATTTTGCCATCATTGTTCTTGTCTTCAAACTTGAGCAGGCCGGTTTTTTCCCAGGTCTTGAACCATTGGGGAACAGAAGCGTACTCGATCGGCTCGCTTTGCACTCCGTTCGGCCAGATCGTCGTAGTCACGTTGAGTCGAGCCATGGCGCCGACCGCAGGAGCGACGGTGTACAGGAGGGCAATGAAGACCAAAGCCCAACCGGCTGACCAGCGTGCATCCGACACCTTCGGAACGGTGAAGAAGCGGATGATCACGTGCGGCAGACCGGCGGTCCCGATCATCAGCGACAGCGTATAGAGCGTCATGTCGAGCTGGCTTCTAACCGGCCCGTCATACTGCTTAAAGCCCAGCTCTGTGATGGTCTGGTTTATCTTTTCCATAAGCGAGATGCCAGAGTCCTGGTAATTCCCGATGAGGCCCAGCTGCGGGACTGGGGTACCTGTGAGGTTCATCGAGATGAAGATCGCTGGGATCGTGTAGGCGGTGATCAGAACGCAATACTGAGCGATCTGGGTGTAGGTGATGCCTTTCATACCGCCGAGAACCGCGTAGAGGAACACGATGCCCATACCGACGAACAGTCCGGTCGCCACGTCGACTTCAAGGAAGCGCGAAAAGGCGACGCCAACACCACGCATCTGACCGATCACGTAGGTAATCGAAATCACGATGAGGCAGACGATCGCCACAAAACGCGCCACGTTCGAGTAGAAGCGATCACCGATGAATTCGGGAACCGTGTACTTGCCGAATTTGCGCAGGTAGGGTGCGAGCAGCAGCGCGAGAAGCACGTAACCACCGGTCCAGCCCATGAGGAATTTGGCGCCTTCGTAGCCCTGAAAGGCAATAAGGCCGGCCATCGAAATAAACGATGCTGCCGACATCCAGTCAGCTGCTGTCGCCATGCCGTTGGCAACCGGGTGAATGCCACGACCTGCGGCATAGAACTCACCGGTCGTTCCCGCGCGAGCCCAAAAGCAATCCCGATGTATAGCGCGAACGTGGCGCCCACAACGAGATATGTCATAGTCTTAAGATCCATCGGATCGTTCCCTCCAGAACTTATTCTTCGACGTTATATTTACGATCCAAGCCGTTCATCATCACTGCATAAACAAAAATCAGGATGATGAAGACGTAGATCGAACCCTGTTGCGCCATCCAAAAGCCTAGGTCGACACCGCCGACCTTGATGCCTTCGAGCGCAGGTCGCAGCAAAATACCCATGCCGTAAGACACGGCCGCCCAAATGACGAGCAGCACCGTGACGAGCCGAATATTAGCTGCCCAGTAGTTCCTGCCGGAATTGTTTTCCATTGCCTTGAAGTTCTCCCCTCTACTGCCTTCTATGAGGCATGCGGTTTGTTGATTTCACCTTTGGTTGCATCGCGAACCACCCCGAAGAGACAAGTGGGGCTAGAGCAACATTTTCGAATTCCACGAAAGATGCAACGCGCCATTAGTCGTGATCGGTCCCATGAATGTTTTTTTTGGCAAGCACGCAGCTCGCTGTTATTAATGGAAATTCTTGGATATCTTGTGTGCTGCCTGCCGCCGCCCCGGGAGGCTCCAAGGCCGGTGTCAGATCAAAGACTTATAGTGAAAGCGGTGTTTCGATTCGCTGACCGATGCAAGAATGCAACAAAAAGAATTGGCTTGGAGGAGCACTATGGAAGAGAGGGATAGCCCCAAAACGGTATTGGTCGTCGACGATGAGAGCAGCATCCGGATGGCCTTGCAGTTCCTCATGGAGGAGGAAGGGTATGCGGTGCGTTGCGCCGCCGACGGCGATGAAGCTGTCGAGGAAATCAAGAAGTGTCCGCCGGATGTCGTCTTGCTCGACGTGAAGATGCCGAAGCGTAGCGGTTATGAAGTTTGTCAGGCCGTTCGCTCGGACCCCAACCTCGACCAGGTGCGTATTCTCGTAGTGAGCGCGCTGTGCCAACATGTTGCCGTTGAAAAAGCGACGGCGATGGGGGCCGACGGATATCTTACAAAGCCATTTTCGACCGCGGACGTCGTGGACAAGGTCCGCACGCTTGCCGGGCGGAGCAATTAACACAATGCATGAACGTATGAGTTTGCGTGCGCGGTTTGCCTTGTTCTTCGCGCTGATCGGGGTCGCCGTTCCCGTCGTAATCGGCATTGCCATGTGGCTTGCTGTGCAGCGTATGGAAGACAACCCGGTACCGCCGTTGGTGCTGTTTGGCGGCGCCGCCAGTTTTGTTCTGGTGGGCATTGTGGCCTGGGTTGCGCAGATGTTCGATACACACGTAGCCCGTCCGATCGTCACCGTCGCCCGCGATCTGCAAACGTTAATGCACGCGAATCCCGAGCACGAAATCCATGAGGATGAAGCCCGCTACCTAGGTGTCCTTGGGCCAACCGTGCGCCAAGCCAGCGAAGCCATGCGGCAGTTGCGGAGCGACATCGGCGCCAAGATCGACGAGGCGACGCGATCACTGGAGCAACAGCGGCTGAGGCTTGAAACGATCCTCAGAGATCTCAACGAAGGCGTGATCGTGTGCAACCTGGACCACCAGGTGCTGCTCTATAACCGCAAAGCGCTGCAGGCGCTCTATTATGGCGGCGACCTCGGGCTTGGCCGCTCCATATTCACCGTCGTCAATCGACCGCCGTTCCTCAATACGTTGGAGCGACTGCGCAATCGATTCACCTCCGGGCGCTACAAAACGCATGCCGACCACCTCATGGCGCCGATGGTTTTTGCAACACCCGACGGCCGGCACGTGTTGCAGGGCAAGATGAGCCTGATCGTCGACGAGGACGAAAAAGAACCGCAAAGCTACACGCTGACCTTCTCTGATGCGACCAAGCAGATCGCCTCCCTTGCAACGCGCGACCGACTATTGCGCGATGCGTTGGAGGAATTCCGACGGCCCGTCGCGAACCTACGGACGACAGCCGAGTTGCTTAGTCAATCGACCTCAATGCCAGCGGAGACCCGCAAGAAATTCGAAGGCATCGTCGCGGAAGAAAGCAAGGAGCTCTCCGACCGGCTAGACGCACTGAACGAAGACTATCAATCCATCGCGACCAGCCTGTGGCCGATGAGCGATGTCAACTCGGCCAACCTCTTGAGTTGCTTGGCCCGACGTTACCGCGACCACCCTGTCCTGAGGTGCGATGTCAGCGGCGAGCCTCGCTGGCTGCACTGCGACAGCAACACAGTTATCGAACTGATGGACAGACTGATCCGTGGCATCCTCGAGGAGAGCGCTGCTCAGACTTATGCTGTCGAGGCGACCCTAGGTGAGAAGCGGCGTTACCTCGATATCAGCTGGAATGGAGATCCAATCCGAGCCAGCACACTTGAATCCTGGCTCAACGAGCAGATCGAGAACGGCGCCGGCGCTATGACGGGATGCGACATTCTCGAACACCATCGCTCGGATGCCTGGTGTGAGCGGATCGCCGATGGCCGGTCGCGCCTGCGCATTCCGATGCCTGACCCCGTCGCCGAGCACACCAAGCAGGAAAGCGGTGCCCCCCCAATCCGGCTTGAATTTTATGATTTCGATCTGTTGCCGCGCATTGACGATGGCGGAGATCTGGCAACGCGCCGGCTGCGCGATCTCACCTACGTTGTGTTCGATACGGAGACGACCGGACTTGAACCCAGCAACGGCGATGAGATGATTTCGATCGCCGGCGTGCGCATCGTCAACGGACGCGTGCTGACAGGAGAGAGCTTCGACAAGCTGATCGATCCTAGGCGGGCGATCCCGAAAGCCTCGACGCTCGTGCATGGGATTTCCGACGATATGGTGGCAGGACAGCCGCCGGTCCAGGATGTGTTGCCCCGGTTCCGCGACTACATCGGAGACAGCATTCTGGTCGCCCATAATGCGGCATTCGATCTGCGGTTCATCGAGTTGAAAGAGAAGGAGACCGGCGTCCGTCTCGACAATCCTGTTCTCGATACCGTGCTGTTGTCAGCCATCGTGCACGACCATACCGATCAGCACACGCTCGATGCTGTCGCCGAACGGTTCAGCATTGAGATCCCGGAGGAGAAGCGGCATACCGCGCTTGGCGATTCCCTGGCAACGGCGCAGGTGTTCTTGAAGATGGTCGACTTGTTGGAAGCCAACGGCATTCGCACATTGGCCGAGGCGCTTGCTGCATCGGAGAAACTCGTTCAAATCCGGCGTCGGCAAGCGGAGTACTGAACCCCGCAGTCGCGAAAAAACCGCGACGGATTGCATCCGCCGCGGCTCTCAATCTGTGTCACTGTGTTCTGTCGTTGGCGCCGATCAGTACTTGTGATCAGCGCGTTTCTTCCAGTCATCTCCAGCGACACGCGCATCGTTGACGATGCGATCGGTGCGCGTCGGACGGAATACTTCGATCTGACGTTCAATAGTCGTGATGTCGCCAGGAGACAGCTTGGCACGCACCACATTGCGGCGGTCGGCGGCTTGCTCATCCCCGGCAGCCGCAGCAAGTGCGTAGTAGTAGAAAGCACGTCCAAGGTCCTTGTTAACTCCAAGGCCCGATTCATGCAGAACGGCCATGTTGTACTGGCTGTCGCTCAATCCGTGTTGGGCAGCCTTCTCAAACCACTTGGCTGCGGCGGCGTAGTTAGGTTTGCCTTTGTGACGAGCGGCGGTGACAACTGCGAGATTGTGCATCGCCTTGATATTCCCCTTGGCAGCGGCGCGCTCGTACCAAATGC
The DNA here is from genome assembly GCA_963753045.1 of uncultured Alphaproteobacteria bacterium. Lineage (GTDB taxonomy): Bacteria > Pseudomonadota > Alphaproteobacteria > Rhizobiales > Hyphomicrobiaceae > Filomicrobium. The sequence goes on along the minus strand of CAVWAT010000006.1, from coordinate 226,728 downwards.
TGGCTCTTGCGAGGTCTTTTTTCACTCCAACACCGCGCTCGTAGAGCGTCCCAATACGGTACTGAGACTGTGCGAAGCCCTGTGCGGCCGAGAGTTTGTACCATTGCACGGCAGCCTTGAGATCCTGCGCGGCTCCGGTGGCGCTGGCGAGGCGTGCGGCGACTTCGAACTGAGCGGATGGGTCGCCCTTCGCGGCGGCAAGACGCAGCGACAGCGGCCCCACCGATGCTGGCGGTAGGTCCAAGTGCTGACCCTTGCTCGATTTTGCCACTGACCCCGTATTGAGTTCAACCGACTGAGGTTGGACTTGATCCGGGATCAAGCTGGCCGGCGTGGCGTAGGCGGCGGCAATGCCAAGGTCGGAGGACATCTTGGCCATTGCTTGGCTACGGCGCGCCTTCGTCAGTGCAATCGCGTCTGCTTCCTTATCGAGTCCTGTAAGCGCGATCCCGGCTGGTGCCGATGCAAATGGCTTGCCGTTTTGCTGGGGTGCGACGTCGTAATTAAACTCACCGTCGTAGACGCGTCCGCCCTCGAGGCTGCCTTGGCGACCTTCTTCGGCTGGTGCGGCTTGCTGCGGGTTCATCAACTCGGGGCCGGATGTCCCACCATCGATTGTTTGCTCGATTTGGGCTGGCGGAGCGATATCAGAAGGTTCCGATTTACCGCGCATCATGAGCAACGCACCGGCGGTGGCAAAGAGGACGATCATCGCGCCAATGAGAATTTTACTGCGTGTCACGGTGAAGCGGGACGTCTCCGTGGCCACTTCGCCCTCGACTGGCGCCGCATCAAACACGGAGGTCTGGTCGGTGGTCTCGTACTGAAGCTCGGGTTGAGGCTCGGGCTGAGCCTCGGACTTGGCGCCGCCCAAGGAGAGACCGAGACTCGACAATTTCGGAACACCGAACTTGCTTGTCAGCGACGTCAGTTTCGGTTGCTGTTGCGTTTCATTCGCAGATTGCTGGGCGGCATTTTGGCGGGCGCGTTTCGCGTCGGCGATGAATTCCTGGCGCAAGCGATCAATGGCGCTCATGGGCGTCAGGTCACTGGTGTCGTCGGCCGGCTCGAAGTCCGGGGCCAATGGCTCGACTGCAACCTCGCCAGCATCGAGGTCTTGAGGGACGGCGGATTCATCTGCGTATGGCAACGATCCGTTGTTATCGAAGGGCTGCTGCTGAGCTTCGCCGCTCGGCTGAGGCTGCTGCTCAGCTACCTGCTGAAACGGTTCAGCCTCATCTGGATCGCTCAAACCCATCACTGCCGCGGGATAATCCAGTCGGCGTTGATAATCCTGCGGTCCGGACTGACTGTTCGCTGGCTCAGCCTGTTTTTGCTGAGCGTCGTCCTCCTCGTCGAAGGATTCTGGTTCGAACATGCGCGCCATATCTTCGGGGGTCAGCTCGGCTGGATCGAAGCCGACGGGGGACGTCATGGGCGAATTCACCGAACCATCTTCCATCGTCTCAACCCGGTCGAGAACCCTGATTAACGCCTGCTGGACGGTATCGAGCATGCCCGCTGAATTGGCATCGTGTTCGCGGCGCTCGGCCATAAAGGCCTCAAGTGACTCACGGATTTCTGTGATGCCCGCATTGTCACCGCCGGCACTGAAGTCGGCTAGAAAACGCCGCGCGACATTCTCGGCGGCGTTTTCCGCGAGATTCGCGTAGTCGGCCTGGGCGGCTTCGTGTTGCTGTGAAAAATGCTGCGACAGGTGGTCGTCAGAAATGCGCTCGATGATGCACTCGAGTTGGCTTTCCAGCGTGTCAATACGCCCAAACTGAGCCTCAATGCGTCCGAAATATCCGACCATGGAATTCGATCTGAGCTTCGACGGCCATCAAGGCATCGATGTCTTGGCGTGTAGCGACATCCTCGAGCGCGGTTCCGACCCGCTCTTCGAATTCACCGAAGCGGCTACTCAAGTCTTGAAGCATTTCGTCCTCCCGCAGGGCGGCCATTGCTTCTTCGATCTTGATGGCGATTTCGGCAAAGCGATCCGCAAGCCAGGCCTGTTCGATCGGCTGGACGTCATTCAATCTACTGGTGTCCACGGATGCGCCGGTTTCCGGCGCCATATCGGCACTGTCCGCCTGTACGGCCAGCACTTTGGCTCCTACGGCTGACATTTCAGCGTCATCTTCGAATACCTCGTCGTATTCCTCTTCGGATTCTAACGCAGGCTCGACGTTCGCAAGTTGGTCCAGCCCCAAATGCGAAGCATCAGTCGCAGCCAGCGCGGCGTCAGGCACCTCTGGGAGCATTCCAGGAAGCATCGCGGGCAACTTGGTGAGACCGGCTTCGCCAGATTCGTAAATGCGAGTGAGGGCTTCAGCGGATTCGTAGTCCCAAGGCTGCTCTTGGTCGCCGGCAACGCTGGCCGGGACTGGCGGCTCAAGCTGGTCATCGTTGGCCGGCTTGACACTCACGTCAGCCGCCACAGGCGCACTTTCCTTGACCAACGACGGTATCGATGCGCCAAAGCCGTCCCGCTGATCGTGTGAAGGGAGGTCAGCACGGTCGGCGGCGTTATCGGTAATGACGTTATCGGTGATGAGCATGTCGTCAGCGCTCTCTTCCGTCGGAATATCGTCTTGCTCTGAAACGGGATCGGCGGGCGGGAACATGTCCGAAATCAACGCGTAAATCTGCCGATCGCGGTCTTCGTCTAATGGCTCTCGGGCGGCACCGAAAAACTCATCGTCAGCTTCGCCCAGAGCTTCTTCGAGGAACTGCGGAGCCTGCTCCGTGATCAATTCTCCAACATCGGCTCCTGCAATTTCGGCAGGTTCGCCGAATTCCACCGGTACGGTGGAATTGGTGGATGCCGCCGGTTCACCGGAATCGTTGCTTGCTACGGCTACAATGGAGGCGATGGCCTCGGCGGTTTCGGTGGCATCATCGCCCGCCGCAAGTCCGGCCAGTTGCTCGATGCCTTCCTGGATGCGCTCAAGCGCGGGAGCGAATGCTGGGGGGACCTTGGCTCGGGCCAGCCGCGCTTCCTTGCAGATGCCGTTGAGCCGCTCAACCATTTCGCTCAGCATCTGCGCGTGGCGACGGTCGGCGTCCTCGACTTGCGTGGCAATGAGCTTGAGGATTGCTTGCATGTCCCCGGCGGGAACACTGGCGCGTGCATCCTCGGCAACAATGGCTCGTGCGCTGGTCGTTTGATCGTCTTGTAGCGGCATTGCTTCCCAGTCCCCTGTCACTCGGTCTGCGCTCTCAGCGGCCAGCGATTCCGATCACGGAGGGTGGGCGTAGGTCCGTTTGTCATCGGCCGGTCTTTGAGCAGGATGCGGGTTCAGACGCGGCACGAATTTGAAACCTGGTGAAGCAAAGCTCTCAGTTCCCAGTAAATGTTCCGTTAAAGTGCTTTCTATTCTTGGACGACTGGTTCACTTTCCAGTGAAATTGAGCCAACGACTTGCATAGGATACACGGGCATCTCTGAGCCAAGCTTCTCGACATGGCCGTTTATTCCAGCTCGATGCATTTCCAGACTGCACTGAGTTTTTGGCGAAAGGGGCTGAAATTCCAGTCAGATCCGCTAGAATTGACATCGTTTACAGCTAGCTTTTGCAGGACAACTGAGCTTGCATCATAGCCAAGCAAAACCAGCTGAATTGGAGACACACCGTGAGTGCTTTGAGCTTCTATCCCGCACTTGCAGCCGCCGTTGTTGCGCTGACGACCGTTGCTGCTCAGGCCGAGTCCAGCGGCCGTTTCACGATGTCCCCGGTGGACGACGGCTTTGTCCGCCTCGACAAGGAAACCGGCTCGATGGCGCTTTGCACCAAACGCGGGAGCGGCTGGTCGTGCCTACCGATGGATGATCGACAAAAGGCGCTGCGTGACGAGCTCGACCGGCTCAAGGCCGAGAATACAGAGCTTAAGGACGAAGTACGCCGCTTGGAAGAGACCTTCGTCACAGGAAAGCCCGGCGACAGCGGTCCGGGCGATGGTCCGCAGGTCGGGGGAGCTCCGGGCGGTCTTCCTCCCAGCGGATTGCCGGAGCTTAAACTTCCTGATGAGGAAGATGTCGACCATGCCGTCGACTACCTCGAACGCATGATTCGCAAATTTCGCGAGAGGTTTGAAGATTTCGGCGACAAGACCGATCCGAACCGCACTCCCGACAGCCCGCCCAAATCTGACGACACACCGCGTGACCCGACGCCGCTCTGAGTGATGGAAACGCTGCAGCAAGCGCTCGGCCGGATGACAATCCAAACGACCGGGCCAGGTTTTTACGACATGTCGGACGAAGTCGGTGGTTGGCTTCGACAAAACCGTGCGCGGGATGGACTCCTAACGGTGTTTATCCGGCACACGTCGGCGTCGCTCGTTATCCAGGAAAACGCCGATTCGGATGTTCAAAGAGACCTGATGCAGCGGTTGAAGATCCTGGCACCAGAGGATGCCGATTATTGGCACAGGAGCGAAGGGCCTGATGACATGCCGGCTCACATCAAGACGATGCTGACCGAAACCTCGCTCTCGATTCCAGTCGAACGTGGCCGGATGGTGCTTGGAACCTGGCAAGGGCTCTACATCGTGGAGCACCGCGCACGGCCTCATCGGCGCGAGTTGGTCCTGCATTTTAATGGCACGGTTCGTAGCGATGAGAGGACGACCAACGAGGCTTGAGCCTTGGTTGAGCGTCTGCGAGATCCAACGGACCTCCAAATCAAGCAGCCCGGCACAGATACCGGCGGCGACAACCGTGTTAAGGCCGCCGACGCTCTTTTTGGCGCTGAATGCGCATTTCCCGGTCATAGAGGATCTCACCACCAGGAACGCGGACGTCGCGTGCCAGTTCCAGTGAGTGCCGGCTCGGTGGCAGGGTGAGCAGGCTGACGGAGATGAGCGCCAATAGGCCTGCGGGGACCGCCACGATCGCCGCAAGTGCGCTCGACAGCCCGATCAGTTCAGCCTCGGAAGCCAATATCATCAGCACAGCGACGGCGAAGCCGGTGACAATTCCAGCCAAGGCCCCGAACTGATTGACCCGCTTCCACCAAATCGACGCCACCAACACTGGAAAACCAGCGGAAGCCGTCAACGCCAGAGCCCAGAGCAGTAGTTTCAGCGGATCCCCCTTCGCCAGCACGGCTACGAAGCCGCCAAAACCAGTGACTAGAACAATCATGAACCGCACCGTGCCAAGCCGAATCGCCGTCGCTGGAGGCTGCCAGCTCAGTCCGCTGACGATATCCTCGGAGAGCATGGCGGCCAGCGTCAGCGCAGCGGCGCTAGCTGCGGCAAACGCAATGGCAACAATTCCCGCGGCCGCAAGATAGGCAAAGACATCTGGAAGACCGGCGGCATGAGGCAAGGCAAGGACAATGCTGTCGCGATCAAAGGCAATGTCGCCCACCGCGAGCTTATTGCTTCTTGTCGACATTTCCGCCAGGCGCAAAGTAACCAGGCTACGCAACCATTCCGGTGGCGCCGCGATCGACGCACCGGCCACCTGCATCAGGTAATGACGCATGAAGACGGCGATCGTGAGCGCGGTCAGCATGATCGAGCCGAAAAAGAAGCAAGCCCAGCCGAGCGCCTTTCGGGCTTCATAGACGCCGGGTGTCGTGGCCACGCGCGGAAGCACCCAGGGGGCCGCCGCAACACCCATCATCGTGGTCAGCGTGGCGAGCGTATAGGCCAACGGACCGATTGCGCCGAAGGGCTCATAGAATCGCTTCACCACAGCCTGAAGACCATCGTGAGGCAAGTGAAACCCTAGCGGCGGCTGCAGGACGATCGGCATGGCGGCGATCACCTCGGAGCGGCCGACGGCCCTGATCATCGGACCGTGGCTCAGTTGCGGAAGTGGCAGATACCCCAGCAGCACCGCAACGATACTGACCGGCACCACCAGTGCAAGAATGGCGGTGACGCCGGTGGCGACATTGGACCAAGTCAACGCCCGCATGCCGCCAAAAACAAGGCCGCCGATCACGGCAAGGACCATCACCGCGGTGGCGAAAGCGGGGCCCGCCCCCAACAGCCATTCGACTGCTTTGGCGCCGATACTGAGTTCGGCTGCGAGTATCAATAATGTGGGAACGGCCAACAACGCTGCTGAAACAATGCGAACGTTGCGGCTGTCAAAGCGTCGTCCGAGATAGGTAGGTAGAGTAAAGGCGCCGAACTTTCGAAAGAAAGGGGCCAGCAAAACCGCCATGATTACGTAACCTGCGAAGCCCCCCGCCATGATCCAAATGGCATCGAAGCCGATCAGGAAGAATGCGCCGGTGACACAGGCAACGCCGGTAGCGCCGAGCGTTGAAGAGGCGAGGCTCAAGCCGCAGTAGACAGCAGGGACACGGCGGCCGGCAGCGAAAAACTCCAACGGTTCACGCGTCGTGCTGGCGACAGCGATCAATAAGAACGCGGCTAGCGCGCCGGTCAGCATCGCGCCACTCAGCACTCCATGCGACACCCCCATTTGCTCCAGCATCAACAAGATCAGCACCAAGGAGGCGAATCCGCTGGCGAAAATCCCAAAATAGATGCCGAGGCGGGGGTTGATCAACCGTCCTCGCGGCGTGAAGGTCATCTGTTCGTGGCGCCCCTATGACAGCATAATGCGAGATTGGCTCGGTTTTTTTGGTCCTGGCGCAGTACGCCAACCGCTGCTTCAACCTTGGAGGAATGACGGAATTTAATCTCGAGCTTGGCGCCGTCGCTCAATTGTCCTCATGCGCACCATGCCAATGGTCGATCGCATCCTGGCGATTGACGAAGCCGCCAATCGTTATGAGCGCAATCAGAAACAAACCTTGGGCGGCCAGCAAGTACCCCAATGGAAAACCGAGAAACTTGTTGTGGTTAAGACCTTCCGCATAGAGCGGCAAGACGATGAGCGCGATCAGAAACGGGATTAGGCTTGCGATCATCTGCCACTTGGTGTGGCGCCAGTAAGGTTTGCGTTCCTTCCGTTCGATCATGGTCGGCTCCTGAAAGTTGCTGCAGCGCGCAATAAAGCAGCCTGGGGCCTGCGGCAGCTTGAGAATTCATGGATAACGAAGTCCTCGAGAATGGCAAACTTGCCACATGGTGTCGCATGTTGCTTAATTCGTGATCTGTGTCGGTTGTAAGACGCGCGAACCGCACTTGTGGCAAACGCTGGCGGTGCAGATTCGGTATCTTGCTTCGCGGCGCTGTGTCTACTCAAGAAACAAAAGCTTCCAGGGAGACGTTTCATGGCGGGTTACCGCATTACCATAGTGGACGATCATCCACTCTTTCGCGGTGCGCTGAACCAGGCTCTCAGTGCCTCCATGGACGCAGACTTTCAGGAGGCGGGGTCGCTTGATGAGCTAAACGAGCAGCTTGGCGTAAAAAAGGACGTCGATCTGGTTCTACTTGATTTGAACATGCCGGGTGTGCAGGGCCTGTCGGGCTTGATGTTCCTGCGTGCTCAGCACCCTGAAGTCCCCGTAGTCGTGTGTTCGGCCAATGAGGACCCAGGAACGATCCGGCGTTGCATCGAGTTTGGCGCCTCAGGATACATTCCAAAATCGCAGCCGATCGAGCATATTCGGGAGGCCGTGGCGAAGGTCCTTGGCGGTGAGGTTTGGACACCGCCGGACGTCGATTTGAGCGGCTCCATGGACGAAGAGACCTCCGACATGCTGGGACGGCTATCGACGCTGACGCCGCAGCAGGTGCGGGTCTTGATGATGCTCGGCGAGGGGCTTCTCAACAAGCAGATTGCATACAAGCTGTCCGTCTCCGAAGCGACGATCAAGGCGCATGTCTCGGCCATTTTACAGAAGCTCGGTGTCGACAGCCGCACGCAGGCGGTGATCGCCGTCAACAAGATCGACACCCGGGATTGGCAAAACCCCTCGGGCTGACCGCGCAGATCAAGCACGGCCGGGTGGGACTTGACCGAACCGGACCTCACCTGACGCCACTGTACTCGGCAGCGCTTCTGCGGCTTTGCAGGAGGCGCGTCATCAACGCGCGCAAGGCGGCCGCTTTAAGTGGTTTGCGCAAGAGTCCGACGTCGGCATCGCGGATTAGGCGTTCCACTTCCGGCGTGTGATCGGCAGTAATGATAATGGCAGGCAGCGCGACACCCAGTTCCTCGCGTAGTGCGCCAATTGCATCGAGCCCGGTTCCCAAGTCGAGATGATAGTCGGCAAGGACTATTTCGGGGCCACCACCGGCGGCTTGGACCACGCGCAGAGCTTCAGCCGTGCTCGGAGCTGTTCTGACGTCGCATTTCCATCCGCTCAAGAGCATTTCCATCCCAGCCAACACCGCTGACTCGTTGTCGATGCAGAGGACCGAAATGCCGGCCAGTGTTCCAGGTGGCGGACGCACCGCGGACACAGGTACTGGATCGGTGTGCAGGGCTTCGCTGCGTGGGGTTAGGATGGCAAAGGAGGAGCCGTTCCCGGCTTGTGAGTTGAGCTCGATGCGGTGGTGTAGAATACGGCAAATACGTTCCACAATGGACAGTCCCAGACCGAGCCCAGCGACCGTGCTGCCTGCTCCTTCCAAACGTTGAAATTCCCGAAAGATCAACTGACGCTGGTCATCGGGAATGCCTGGCCCGGTATCGAGGACCTGGATGTAAACCTCATCACCCATGCGGCGTGCACCAAGGATAACCTTGCCTTGGCGCGTATATTTTATAGCATTGGAGACGAAGTTTTGCAGTACGCGGCGGAGTAGCCGGCGATCTGAACGCACCCACAATGACGTCGGTACGATTTTAAGGGCCAGTCCTCGTTCGCGCGCAGCAGGAGCAAAATCGACGCTCAGACTCTCGAATATTTCAGCAAGTGAAACGGATTCGATATCGACGCTCAGCCGGCCGGAATCCATGCGCGAAATGTCGATCAGTGCTGAAAAGATTTCTTCAACGGCATTCAGGGAAGCGTCGACGTTGCTGATGAGCCCGGATGAGGTATCGTCCAACGGCCGTTCCATCAGGCTTGTCGCATAAAGACGCGCGGCGTTCAGAGGCTGTAGAACATCGTGACTGGCGGCGGCGAGAAAGCGCGTCTTATCGAGGTTGGCCTCATCGGCCTTGGTTTTGGCTTTCTCAAGCGCAGCGTTGAGATCGAGCAGCTCGGCGGTGCGTTCGCGGACCCTGCGCTCCAGTGTTTCGTTGGCGCGGGCCAACGCCGAGGCGGCTGCCATGCGATCGGTGATGTCAGAAAAGGTCGTGACAATACCACCTTGAGGCATCGGACTGGTGCGTACTTCCAGAATGCGTTCGCCGTTGTCGAGCTTTTCTTGGAAGGTCTCCTTGGTCACGGCCAGCCGCAGCAGCCGATCGGCGACCTGTTCCTCGGGATCGCCAGGACCGAAGTCCCCCCGTTCGGCCAGTGCTTTCAAAATGCGGTCGAGAGGCGCACCGATGCGAGCCAGTTCCGGCGGCACACCCAGAATCTTCCGGAACTGACGGTTCCAGCAAATCAGCCGCATGTCGGTATCGAACACACTGAGACCATGGCGAACTTGATCGAGTGCGGACTGCAGAAGATCGCGGTTGTATTGCAGAGCCTCGGAAGCATCGTCGAGGAGTTGCATCGCGTTCTTGCCGGTCATGTTCTCCCGGCGCAGCAACAAGGACAGCACAAGCCGCGACGAGGCGGCGCCAATTGAGCTTGCCAGCAAATGTTCAGTGAAGCGAACGAGTTGCAGATCGGCTTCGCTGTTGACGTTGAGTGTGACGCCGCGGCTTGAGGCGTATTCGTCGAATGAGCGTTTGGCGCGTTCACTCCCAAGATAGCGGGCCACGGTAGACCGCAAATCGCCCACGGTGATGGAGGATCGCCACAGTCTTTGTGTTGGCTGCGGCAGCGGTCCCTGACGTTCATCGTCAACAAAGACGTGCGCCTGCAAGCGTTCGATAGGAGACGGCCCCTGTAATAACGAGACCACGACATAGGTGGCGGTGTTCAGCGCGATGCTCCAAATGACACCGTGGGTCAATGGCTCGAAGTAGAGGTATAGGAGCGCCTCGGGCCGTAGCATGTTGATGCCGAAGGGGCCGTTGGCAATGATGTCGCCGGGGATCCAGCCGGCCTTGACAATCCAAGGCAGCAACAGCGTGTAACCCCATACTGCAAAGCCGACGACCAAGCCCGCCAAGGTTCCCCGCGCGGTGCCTTTATTCCAGAACAGTCCGAGGAAAAAAGCCGGAGCTAATTGTGCTATGGCGGCGAATGAAATGAGGCCAATAGTCGAGAGAATCTGCGCGTCGCCAAGAGCAACGAACACGAAATAGGCGAGCAGCAGGACGACAACGATGGCGACGCGGCGGATTATCAGCAGTAGGCCTGCCATGTCCTCCTGCGCCACATGCTCGGCTACCTTATTGCGCAGTAGCAACGGTACGACGACGCCGTTTGAAACCATGATCGAGAGGGCGATCGCTTCGACAATAACCATGGCCGTCGCAGCGGATAATCCACCTATGAAGGCGATCATGGACATCCACTCGACGCCGGAACTCACGGGCAGGCCGATGACGAACATATCCGGGTCGACTTTGCCTTGCGAAAAGCTCAAGAGGCCAGCTGCAGCGATCGGCACGACGAGCAGGTTGATCAAAACCAGGTAGAGCGGGAACAGCCACGCCGCGCGCCGAAGCTCCATTTGTGAATTGTTCTCGACGACTGTCACATGGAACTGGCGGGGTAAGAGGATCGCGCAAACGAAACTCAAGAATGTCACCGTCATCCATGTGCCGCCGTGGAAGGGACGCGAGAAAACATCGGCGACGGCTGGGGCTGCCCTTGCGTCGGCATAGAGGCCGGTGGGGCCTCCATTCCAGGTCAGAATAACGAACAAACCCACTGCGAGGAAGGCCGTGAGCTTGACGACGGATTCAGCCGCGATCGCGAGCATCAGTCCTTCCTGATGCTCGGTCGCATCGACGTGGCGCGTGCCAAAGAGGATCGTGAAAACCGCAAGGGCAATGGTGATTAAGAAGGCGGAATCTGCGAAGCCAATCCGCGGCAGCTCGATTGGGACGAGTTGGCCTCCAGCCAGGATCACCTCGATCGAAGCCGATATGGCTTTCAGCTGAAGCGCGAGGTAGGGCAGCGTGCCGACGATTGCAACGAGGGTCACGAGTGCGGCCACCGCCTGGCTCTTGCCGTAGCGAGCAGCGAGAAAATCGGCGACGGAGGAGGTGTTTTGTCCCTTGGCCAGGCGCACAACTCGGGACAGCAGCGGCAGGCCGAGGGTGAACATCAAAATCGGGCCTAGATAGACGGGTACGAAATCGAACCCGGTCCCCGCGGCGAGCCCGACGCTGCCAAAAAACGTCCATGAGCTGCAATAGGTCGCCAGCGACAGCGCATAGATCAGCGGGCGCCCCCTCGACGTGCCGACCGTAAGCATGCGGTCGCCAAGCCAGGCGAGAACGAAAAGCGCGCTAACGTAGGTGAGCGCGATCAGTATGATGGTAGTGCCGTCAAACATTCTGTGGTGGGCCGGACAGCCGTGCGTTCAACAACTTACTGTGACAGAAGGGCACTTGCAATCGCCTGTTGGACCCTAGGCTAACCACGATGGCATCCTTTTCATCGCATTTGGTCAACTGGCCATAGCGTTCAGGCTTGGCGTATCGAGCTGCGGCACGCCGATGCTGACCCGCCGTTGTACCGCTGGACTTGCAGCAGCAGTGGTTTGCCTTGGGTGAGTGCCGGTTCGGACCAGAACTGCTGCGGTTCCGGTAGCCTAAGGCAAGGTAGAGTGGTTGCCGGCTTCCGGATTTAGACTATTAGCTTCCTCCCCCGTGTCCGGCACCGGAGGCAGATTGGGAATTGGCGCCGCGAAATCCCAGACCTGGAGGAAGGCCGTCATCAGGTGGCGGTAGCGGTTTTCAAGGGTTTCACGCGTCCAACTATCCACGTTGCGGATCTGATCGGTGAGGAGGAGTTCATGATGAGCTTCGTCGGAAAAGTATCTGCTTTTCTTCTCGCTAAAATCAGCCTGACCAGCGGCGTTGTTGCGGCCGCCCTCCAGCAGCACCAAGTTGCCTAAACAATTTGCCATGGCACGACGATAGCTGATTTGTGCGAACTCCGGGCGCCATCCACTCGACTTCGCCAACGTTTCACCGTTGGGCAAAACGTGTTCGAGAGTCAGCAGATTTTGATCCACGAACTTCGCCTCGGTGAGATGTAAGTAGTCCGACATCGCGCGGCCCGACAGATGCGCATCAAGGCGCAGAAGAATTACCTTGTCGGCGCCGTTGGCCGTTCCCTTGAGTTTCAAAGCGGCCCTGCGTACAGCAGCCGCTTGCCGGCGCTCGTCAAGCGGGAAAAGAAATTCGGGCTCGGGGAAGGTCTCACTGCGCAAGATATGATCAATCACCGGGCGGTATGCCGCGCGGCGATCATCGGCTGCCTCGCGAGTCAAGACCAGAACGTGAGCATAACGATCCAGCGCGCGAAGGAACGCACACAAGCGCGGCTGATCATCCTTGAGGCGGGCCAGCGCCAGCATGGCAGGAGCGACCCATTCACTATCGCAGAAGCGTTCCAAAACGCTCAGGCAATCCAATAGATGCCAGACATCTTGAGTGTAGGCTTCCCGGGGCCAGTCGCCTCGCGTGACAAGGTAGGCTTCCGCCATTGGTTCAAACACGTTGCTGGCAAAGCGAATGGGACCGCCTTCTCGGGCCACAACCCGGCGCAGCAAGCTAATCATTCGATCGCTTCTCGCCCACTTCTGTGCCAGCGCCATGTGGGTGAAGAACGTCTTGTCCTGACGTCGCCCTTTCTTCTGGGGTTCGCGGTAACGGGACATCTGCGCGATGATCGTGTCATAGCGGCGGCGCTGCGCGACGGCGAGCGGGCCGACGACCTCGGCGAGCACGATGTCTTCGTCGCTCAGGGGCTGGCCGGGCTTGTTGATAGAGAGGAATAGACGGTAGGCGTAGTCGATATCCGGCGCCCACAACCGCAGAACGCGGCAGCTGTCGAGAAGGAATCTCGCAACATCCCATCGGCGTTCAAGGTCATAGCCCTTGATGCGCTTGACCAAGAATGCTCGCACTGCCTCCATGCGGCGCTGCGCCTCGTTGGAGGGCTTCAAGTCCGCCTTGCCACGTGGCAAACGCGTCGCTCCGCGCTGCTGGATGGTGCGTTCAAGAAACCGGGCATCAGCAGCACGGGGCTGGACGTGAAAAACGTCGAACTCGAAGGGCTCGGCCTGGGTGAGAATCGCTACGTGGGTGTGCAATTGACGTTTGTGCTCGGCGGCAACCTGATCGCGTAATACCGAAACCAGTATTGTCAGCGTTATCAGGCGTTGTTGACCGTCGACAACGAGGGCGCTGCGTATGCTTGAGTCAGGTTCGTCGGAATCCACAAACAGCATCGTGCCGAGAAAAAACGGCAGCGGTTCGGAACTCTCACGCGCGATGTCACAGGCGGATACGATATCATCGAGGAGGCGTTGAGCGTGTTGCTCACTCCAGGAGTAATCGCGCTGAAACGCCGGAATCTCATAGACATGGAGGCCGCTCAGCAGATCGCCGACGCAAATATCGTCCGAGCGTAGATGGTTGGTCATGACCGGCTGGAAACACAGGAGGATTGTTTGGAGTTTACAAGGGAACAGCAGCACTCAGCTGTCAAGAAGACGCGCGCGGGTCGTCTTATCACGTTTTGCAGAGTTGTTTCCCAGTGCAGTGCCCCAGAAGCCCGTATTCTGGTGCTCGATGTGGTTTAGTTGACCTTTTCATCGAGCTGTGCCGTTTCGATATTGAGCCGCCAGATGTGGTTGAGCAGCGACACCAATTTCACCTCTCTTTGGCGGATTTCTTTGGGGCACAATTCTTCATTGGTCAGAACATTCATGATGATAGAAAGAAGCTCCCGGTCAAATCGCGAGGCGACATAGACGTCCTTCTTGCGCGCATACTCGTCATTGCGAGCCCGATCGTTACTGCCGCGGCTGACCAGAACCAGATTGCCCAGGCTGGCCGTCAGCATCATGCGCTGCTCGCTATCGGGAAACCATTCGCGCCAGACACTCGTCGCCTTTGGACGTCGGGGGAGGACGTGCTCCACGGTGTAATCGACTGGATCGGTGTAAAGGGCTTCGGACTGAAACTCGTCGTTGATGCGCAGGAGAAGCGCTTTGCAGCGCTTGCACGTTGCGTGAGTGCAGATCTCTTAGATTGTAGGCGACTGTGCGCATTTCCTCACGGCTCGGCTCGTAGATTTCAGAAGGCGCGGGTCGCTCGTCCGCCACCAGGGTCGCTCCGATCCTGGTGGCAAAGCGCGTTTGGCGTTTGCCGGAGCCTAGACAGACGAGACGCATGAGAAAGGCGGCACGTCCAATCTATTTCCAGGTAGGCGCGCGCCTGGACCTGGTCAGGGACCCGGCTCAACACATGTAGAAGCCGCCGGAATCCACTCGCGGCCTTTGAGCCGCTGCAGGCTGATCAGAGGGCGACGCAAATCCTCCGGCATCGCCGAATCCGGATCGTAGGCTGACAAGATCAACGAATAGGCCGAAGCGAGCGGCTGAAAGACCTTGACGACGAATGCATGGGCGCCACCGGAGGCTTGCACCAGGCTGCGCACTCCGGAGATCACGTGCTGGCGGCCGTAACCGGAGGCGGCCCCGAGATGACTGAAAAAATCTCCAGCTCGTCGCCCAATCGCAATTCGGCATCGTTCCAAACGTGCAGGGCCTGATCGCGGAACTCCGGATCGACCGCTTTCAAAATCTCGGCCTTGAGAATGTCCTTGCGCTGCAGTGGCAGGCCACGATCGTTGAGGACCATGAAGATCCGGTGCGCGCTGTCGATATCATTGGTGATCACCACGACGAAATAATATTTATCGCAGATATAGTTGGCTAATTGGGCGCGCTGAACGGGCGTAGAGTGACTGAGTTCGGTAATCAGCTTGTTGCGAGCATCGAGGACGGCACGCTGACCGACGCTTTGGCCCTGAGGTTGACCGGGACCAACCCGCCGGCAAGTACCCGGCGTTTGTACGTAGGTGGCGAAGATATCGCGATCGACGCCGGACAGGTTCACGCGGGAGGTCTTTCACGTCTCGCCCCGAGCAGACCGCACGAGTTCATAGAGTCGCTGCGATGTCGGGGTGTTGTCGTACGGCTCGAAATCGCGCAGGGCACTGACGAGGATTGTCATCGTTACCAAACGCTGTGTCCATCGACGATTTCGAAGTCCCGCGTCGACCGCCCTGGCCCTCCGCTGACGGAGCTGTCCAACAGCAAGATGGCACCGAGGAAGTAATCCGGTTCGACCGGTTGGCCCTCATCAATGCCGGCGGCATACGCAACGTCCTCCAAAAGGCGGGCGGCTTCGTCGACACTCCAGGAGAACGGTCGCTGGTATATCGGCACTGACAACTGATGGGTTTCCCCGAATAGCTGACCGACGGACATGGAGGCTGTGGGCAGTGGTTGAAACACTCTCACCCGTCCTGGGTTAGGCTCCCGGCTTCAAACGCGCCCGTGGCGTTCACTGCTATTGCCTTATGATTTTAGCGGCCAGAACGTCACTGTCCTGGATCGGATATCTGGCAGGCCATCATGGAGGGTGATGCGCGCAACTGATCCGATTATCAGGATTGACGCCCACGCAATCGTTGATCGCGGTCAGTTTCCCTGTGATCGTTTCAATCCAAAACGATCAAGCTTCTAACATAGTCCGGCCCCTCCTTTCATTTTATCCGTCAGTCCACAGAAGCCCTTTCAGTTTGAACATTAAGAAACGAGGCATTTTCTGATCGAATGGTGCAGTATGGAGCCGCCGCTTGCGGCGGTCTTTATAAACATGCATAGGCATCCCGTGACTTCAACCCGACCTCAAGCAGCTGACTTCGCCTACAAGATCATCGACGCGTCCGAATGGAGGACGGCGGTTGCCGCCGGTGGCTACAAAGGGTCCGCCGATGACCTGCGCGATGGTTACATCCATCTGTCGACCGGCCCGCAGTTAGCTGGTACGGCGGCAAAGTACTTTTGCGGACAACGCGACCTGCTGCTCGTTGAATTCCGCACTGACGACCTTGGCACGGAGCTGGTTTGGGAGCCGTCGCGCGGCGGTGAGCTTTTTCCACATCTATATGCTGAACTCCCACCACAGAAAGCACTTAACGTACGCCCGCTCACACTGGATGATAACGGGGTGCCGGTAATCCCCGAAGGACTCGCCTGATGCACAACAGTATTTTCAAGATGGCGCAGCCGATGCTCATGGCGCTGCCGCCAGAGGACGCTCACGAAATGGCGTTGCGGGCGCTCGAATTGGGCTTACATCCCACCGATGAGCGCGGGGCGGGCGCCTTGCATCAAAACGTCCTCGGTCTCGACTTCGCCAATCCGGTAGGGGTGGCTGCTGGCTTCGACAAGGACGCCCGGGTGCCCGATGCCTTGCTGGCGCTGGGCTGCGGCTTTTCCGAAATCGGCACGGTGACACCACGTCCGCAGCCCGGAAATCCAACGCCGCGCGTGTTCCGTCTCGTTAAAGAGCGGGCCGTGATCAACCGGCTCGGCTTCAACAATGGCGGTCATGAGGCTGCCCTGCACCGGCTTGAAGCACGTGGCCGAGCGGGCGGAATCGTAGGCGTTAACATCGGCGCCAACAGAGAAACCAACGACCGCGTCGGGGACTATATTGCCGGGCTGGAAGCTTTCAACGGTGTCGCGAGCTACTTCACCGTCAACATCTCGTCGCCGAACACGCCGGGACTACGCGACCTGCAGGCGCCAAAGGCCCTTGACGACCTGTTCGGCCAGCTGATGCAGACGAGAACACGATTGGCTGCGCAGGGGCAGCCGCAGCGGCCGATCATCATCAAGATCGCGCCCGACATCGCCGAGCAAGATATTGCACCGATCTGCGACCGCATTGTCGCTCACAAGGTTGACGGTATCGCCGTTTCGAACACGACGATTACGCGTCCCGGCGTGACCGGTTCTACGGCACGGCAAGCTGGCGGGCTTTCGGGCAGGCCCTTGTTCAAGCGGTCGACCGGGATGCTTGCGCGGATTTTCCAGGAGACCAAGGGACAGGTGCCTCTGATTGGCATCGGCGGCATCGACAGCGGCGAGACGGCACTGGCGAAAATTGAAGCCGGCGCACGTCTAATACAGCTTTACACCGGGTTGATCTACGAAGGCTGGGGGCTGATCCCGCGCATCAAACAGCACCTGGGCGAAGCCTGCCAGGAGGCCGGGGTTGCATCAATCGCGCAACTCAGCGGGCGGCGGGCCGAGCACTGGGCCCAACAGCCGCTCGATTGAGCTCTATGGTGACTTAGATTGCCGACGCGACACTCCTGCACGATCCGTCATGCGTCGCGGTCGCTGCTGTTCTTTTTGGTGCCCATTACACCAAACAGGCGGGCCACGAGCCAGATCGGAACGACGACAATGGCGCCAAGCAACAAATAGCCGAAAACGTTTTCAAAGACACCGAAACCGAGGTCGTATAGTCGCCGCGCCAGGATATCGACATGATAGAAGAGGTTGCGTGGGGTTATCCCGAGCGCCGAGAGGATGACACCTACGACAAGGGAAATCAGCACAAGGCGGATAAGGACACCGAACGGGTTGCCACCAAACAACGTATTGCGATCCATAGTGTGAGCCTTCGTTCAGACCTCTAGTGATGCGCTGGGCGCACTTGCTATTCAGCCGCGCCTTTATTGGCTAACAGCGCCGCCGGGATTTAGCATGAAGGCAGGGGCATGGCGACCCTCCGAGGTAACGCGTTGCGCTCTCAAGTTGGGTCATGACGTCACGCATGCCGAAAGATAAGGCGGCTCGGACCGCTACCGGTCAACCCGCAAGGATCTCCAAGCCGGGAAGGGCCAAGTGTTCACGCGCATCCGCGCCTGCGAAGACGCTGTTGCCCACTGTGTTCGCCGACTGGTTCAAATCAAGGGGTTGGCTGCCCAGGGCGCACCAGATTGCACTGCTGGAACACGCCAAAACGCGCCGTTCGACGTTGCTGATCGCACCGACGGGGGCCGGTAAAACGCTCGCCGGTTTTCTCCCAAGCCTCGTAGAACTATCGGAACGTAACAAAGCAGCGCTCAAGGGTGGCGGGCTGCACACTCTTTATATTTCGCCGTTGAAAGCACTGAGTGTCGATGTCGCCCGGAACCTGCAAGCACCTATCGAAGAGATGGGTCTCAAGATCAAAGCCGAGACGCGGACTGGAGATACCACTGTAAGCCGACGTACGCGGCAGCGTCTAAAGCCACCAGAAATCCTGCTGACAACGCCCGAGCAAGTGGCACTCTTGCTGGCGCACCCAGATGCGCCTTTCTTGTTCGCCGATGTCCGCACCGTGATCCTCGACGAGTTGCACGCGATCTCTGGATCCAAGCGCGGAGATCTTTTATGCCTTGACTTGGCACGGCTGCGCAAACACGCACCGGAAATGCTCACCATAGGCTTATCGGCAACGGTCGCACGGCCGAGCGAACTGCGCGCCTATCTACTGGCCCAGGATACGCCCGAAGAATGCCTGGCGCTGGCCGATGTGGTTATCGCCAAAGGCGGAGCCGAGCCGAGGATCACGATCCTCGAAGATGATGAGCCGGCGCCATGGTCTGGGCATTCCGCGCGCTATGCGATACCGGCCGTCTATAACGCAATCAAGCAGCACAGTTTGACGCTGATTTTCGTCAACACACGGATGCAGGCGGAGCTGGTCTTTCAGGAGCTCTGGAATGTCAACGACGACGCGTTGCGGATCGCGTTGCATCACGGCTCGCTGGATAGAGGCCAACGGCGCAAGGTGGAAGCGGCGATGGCCGAGGGCCAACTCGATGCCGTCGTCGCGACATCGACGCTGGACCTCGGGATCGACTGGGGCGACATCGACTTGGTCGTGCACGTGGGGGCGCCGAAGGGGTCAAGCCGCCTTTTGCAGCGTATCGGCCGTTCCAACCATCGCCTCGATGAACCCAGCAAGGCGCTGCTTGTCCCGGGGAACCGATTCGAAGTTTTAGAATGCCGCGCCGCGCTCGATGCAGCCCATGCCGGTGTGCAGGATGTCGCCTTGTCGCGGAGTGGCGCGCTTGATGTTCTGGCGCAGCACATACTCGGATTGGCATGTCAGGCGCCGTTTGATCCCGACGAGATTTTTAAGGAAATCCGGTCGGCGGCGCCTTACTGCTCTGTCAGCCGATCGACATTCGATCGCGTGATTGAATTCGTGGCAACCGGCGGGTACGCGCTCAAGGCCTATGAGAGATACGCGAAACTGAGACCCGAACCGGATGGACGCCTCAGGGTCGCTAACGGGCGGATCGCGCAGACCTACCGGATGAATGCCGGAACGATCGTTGAAAGCCCGATGATCAAAGTGCGGTTGGTGGGACGCCGGGGTGGCGCTCGCCGCGGTGGAACGGCAGGCGCGTCACGACCGCTGATGGGCGGGCGTGTTCTTGGCGAACTCGAAGAGTATTTCATCGAACAGCTGACACCGGGGCAGGCGTTTGTATTCGCCGGCGAGGTCTTGCGTTTTGAAGGCCTGAAGGAAACCGAGGCATTCGTATCGCGGGCCACTGCGGATGATCCGATCGTGCCAAGCTACAACGGCGGCAAGTTCCCCCTGTCAACGCATCTTGCGGAACGTGTCCGGGCCTTATTGCACGACCGCTCATCATGGCGCCACTTGCCGGTGCCGGTGTCGGACTGGCTGGCCTTGCAGGATGAGCGCTCGGCAATCCCACAAACGAATGAAGTTCTGATCGAAACATTTCCACGGTCCGGACGGTACCACCTTGTGGCTTATCCGTTTGAAGGGCGGCTTGCGCATCAGACGCTCGGAATGCTTTTGACACGCCGGTTGGAACGAGCCGGGGCGATGCCGATGGGGTTTGTCGCCAATGACTATGGGATCTCCATCTGGGGGCGCCGCGACATCGGAGCGATGATCGACCAAGGGCAAGTCATATTGGGGAGGCTGTTCGAAGAGGACATGCTAGGCGACGACCTCGAAGCCTGGCTTGCCGAATCATCGCTGATGAAGCGAACCTTTCGGTATTGCGCTGTGATCTCAGGTTTGATCGAGCGCCGCCATCCAGGGAAGGAGAAATCAGGGCGGCAGGTGACGATGTCGACCGACCTCATCTACGATGTATTGTTGAGGCATGAACCTGGACACATCCTGATCGAGGCTGCGCGGGCGGATGCTGCAAGCGGTCTATTGGACATCTACCGGCTCGGCGACTTTCTGCGCCGCATCAACGGTGCCATCCGCCATGTGGCATTGGATCGCGTGTCGCCACTGTCGGTACCAATCCTCTTGGAGATTGGACGGGAATCGGTTGGACATCTCGGTCGTGAAGACATTTTACGTGAGTCGGCGGAGGATTTGATCCGTGAGGTAATGGGCTAAATAGCGTTCAAGCCCGTATGTTTTCGCGTGGATCAGGGCGCTTGGACCCATGCACGACGCCGCCGCCTGCGTTAGAGTTCGGCCATCATCTTGAACGGAGGCGAAGAGTTTTGCCGATGCTTCACGCGAAGCCTGAGCGCCAGGGTGTGCACGACTTCAAGGTGCAGAACATATCAATCTGCGGAAAGACCTTCCTGGCGGACATGTCGGGTGCACTCTACTGGCCAGCTGAGAAGGCGTTGATCATCGCCGATCTGCATCTGGAGAAGGGCTCCTCGTTCGCGGCGAGCGGGCAGCTTGTGCCCCCTTACGATACGCGCGAAACACTCACGCGATTGGCCCAAGCAATCGACCGGTTCGGTGCGGAGACAGTGATCGCGCTGGGAGACAGTTTCCACGACTGCGAGGCGGCTCAACGAATGGAGCCGAGTGACGCGAATAGGCTGCGCAGCATGCAAGAGGCCTGCGAATGGATCTGGGTGACCGGCAACCACGATCCTGAGATCGCCAACTGGCTCGGCGGGTACGTGGTTGACGACCTCACTGTGGAAGGGATCACTCTACGCCACGAACCTCTTGGGGCTTGGACGACCCATGAAATCGCTGGCCATTTGCATCCGGCCGCGAAGATCTCGCGCGAAGGTTACACGCTGCGACGTCCTTGCTTCATTGGTAACGGCCGGCGGCTAGTGGTTCCTGCGTTCGGTTCCTACACGGGGGGACTCAACGTGCTCAAAGAAGCCTTCGATCCGCTCTTTGGAGGGGAAGCGTTCAAGGTTTGGATGATGGGTCAGGAAGGGCTTTACCCGATTGCCACGCGACTGTTGCGGGAGGACTGAAGACACCAACCTCAACCCGCGACCATCGCGCGTTGAGGTTCCAAGTCCAGGGTGCTTAGTGGGATCCACGGTTGAAGAGGGCGGATGCTGCCAATCCGGCGCAGACCGCCATGAAGACGGCGAAGAGCCCGTACAGCGCAGGATAATCAAAGGCAAAGGAATGCAGTAGCGCTTCGACGCCCTGACGCTCGAGCTGCACCTTGACGGTCTTCTCGGCAATCAATTCGGCATCGCGGAAGAGATATGTGCGCGCGACGACGGTGCCGATCGGTACGTTCGCGGGCAGGTCGATTGATGTGCGGAACAATGACCGGCCGATGAAGACGACGCCGGTCTGCTTTTTCTGGTAGAGCCCCTCCTTCGCCTTCAGCCGAACAATCGCCTGACGAAATGTATTCAATTGAGCTTCCGACATCTTGGTGGCTTGGCCGGGCTCGGGCTCAATGTGTACGTGGCGAAAACCGATCTGGTGGGCATCGAAGACACGCGGTGTCGAGATCTCCTCGATCGGCCGCGTTGACGAGATCATGTAGTAGCTGGGGACGTTGGCGAATTCGACGGACTTCGTGTTGATCCAAAGACCGGCGACATTCGACTTGCGCCTGGTGATGAGCGGCGTTTTCATGCCTTCGAGGATGACGACAACATCATAGAGGCCCTGCTCAGCGGAAGCTTGCAGCGATTTGTGAACGGCACCGAAAACCACAATCCTTTGGCCGCTGAAGGCGGCAGTGATTGCGACGGACTTTGCCGATACGTCGACTTCGACGCTTTCTTGATAATCAGGATTACGGAATGGCTTTTTGGCGAGGGCCGCTTGATGCGGTTGGCGAGCCTCCAACTGTTCAGGTGCTGCATCCTCGATCGGAACGGCAACCGGCTTTTGCTGCTTCTTCATATCCTCGACAATGGCCGACGGTGGGGCTACGCCCGTTTCACGCAGAACCGCGGTGGCGGGATCTTCGTGCCTGCCGGCATTGAAAATCCAGATCAGGATAACGACAATGGCCGCGCCTAGCGCAAAGGCTGCGTTGCGGCCGGTCAGAGCGGCGCGCACTTGCTGCGGCTTGATCGCGCGCACGTTGCGGTTGGCATCGGCGAGCCGACGGCGAAACTTGTTTGAGAATTCCTTCGGATCCGCCATCAGTGCCCCCCCACAACCGACGTGATCGAGTAGAGTTCGCTTGGCATCACCACCAGGTTCCAGGCAACCCTCAGGCAAACCAACAACACTAGACCGGCAAGAAGGAAGCGCAGCTGCTCGCCCTTCAGCTTCTCCCCGGCGACAGCACCGAACTGAGCACCGATGACACTACCGATCATCAAGATCAGCGCCAGCACGATGTCCACAGTGTAGTTTTGGACGGCATGCAATATCGTCGTTACCGCCGTCACGAAGAGAATCTGGAACAAAGACGTGCCGACAACCACATTGGTCGGAACACGCAGCAAATAGATCATCGCCGGCACGATAATAAAGCCACCGCCGACGCCCATGATCGCGCCCAGAAACCCGACAAAACCGCCCAGCAAGAGTGGCGGGATCGCGCTGATATAGAGCTTCGAGCGGTGAAAGCGCATCTTGAATGGCAAGCCATGGATCCAGCTATGCTGGCCTGGACGGCGCGCCGATGGAGCATGCCCCGCGCGCGCCTTGCGCATCGTGTTCAGGCTTTCAATCAGCATCAAGGCGCCAATGATGCCGAGGAAGATCACATAGGCCAGTGAGACAAAGAGCTCAAACTGACCCAGTTGGCGCAGCTCCTTGACAATCTGAACGCCAAATACCGATCCGACGATACCGCCAAGCAGCAAAACCAGCCCCATCTTGATATCGACGTTGCGGCGCTGATACTGGGCGATGGCTCCGGACACGGAAGAAGCAACGATCTGAGCGGCTTCCGTGCCGATCGCCACAGCGGGGGGAATCCCGGAAAAGATCAGAAGCGGGGTCATCAAGAAGCCGCCGCCAACGCCGAACATCCCGGACAAAAATCCGACCGCGGCCCCCATGCCCAGGAACACCAGGACATTGACAGGCATCTCGGCGATCGGGAGGTAGAGTGTCATACAGGTTGTCCGGTTCGGGCCGGGAGTACCGGCCTCCTTTCACTCATCCGTTCCTTTGTGAGACCTTTATCTGTCGTCGCAGAAATACACGTTCAGCAACCATGCCTCGATACGCCCACAGAACCAGCCGGGACAAGCACGATTGCTCGTTCGCGTCACAGAAGTGCCAAATCGCTGAGACCTAGTCGACACACAACAGCACAATTGCCTGTTGATGCCGTCCAACTGGCGGCAAGCTTTTTCTTACCAACAGAGCTGGGCCATTGTGGCGTTCTGATCTATTGTCAGTTCGTATATATGGCTTTTCTTCAATGATCCCAAAGTGCGAAAATGACACGCTAGGCTATTCCTGCTCACGGTCAGCACCGCGTGCAGCAGATACCGGGCCAACAACCTGTTGGCATCGGATGTAAACGTCCGCGCTGGCCCGGTCGAGTATCCCTGTTAGCTCTTCTTTAATTCGTCACGGATTTCGGTCAGCAGCTGCTCGGTTGCAGTCGGTTCCGCCGCTGCAGGAGGGGCTTCGTCTTGCTGTCTGCGCATGGCATTGACCGCCTTGACGATCAAGAATACGGCCATGGCGACGATCAAGAAGCTGATCACATTGTTGATAAACACGCCAATGTTCATCGCCACGGCTTCCTTGTCGCCGGCCGCCTGGGCCAGGGTGATCTTGTACTCGGAAAAATCGATACCGCCGGTTGCCAGCCCGATCGGAGGCATAATCACGTCGGAGACCAGCGACTTGACGATGGTGCCAAACGCACCGCCGATGATGATGCCGACGGCCATATCGACCATGTTGCCCCTGACCGCGAACTCGCGGAATTCACTCAGTATGCTCATTTGCCCTGTTCCCTTCTGTCCTGGACCGCATCGCTAAGGGAACGGCCTTTAAAGCTGTTTGGAGGTCAGATTCGCTGAAACCTTACATCCGCACGCGGATCTTGTTGGATGATACGTGGGCGTAACATCAATTGCAAACACACGACAATTCCAGTCTAGGCTTCCGTGAGCTCAGTCACATGTGCGACCTCGAGGTTGAAGGCGGCTGCCAACAGGGCCTGGGTGTAGGTTTCGCGAGGGTGGTCGAAAATCTGATCGGCCGGTCCTTCCTCGACGACCTTTCCGTTGCGCATCACGATCACGTAGTTGCACAGCGCTCGTACGACGCGGAGATCGTGGCTGATGAACAGGTACGCCAAATGGCGCTTGGCCTGAAGGCCCCTTAGGAGATCGACGATCTGGGCCTGGACACTCATGTCGAGAGCGCTTGTCGGTTCATCCAGCATGACGAACTTGGGTTGCAGAACCATCGCCCGGGCAATGGCAATACGCTGGCGCTGGCCACCGGAGAATTCATGCGGGTAGCGGTCTTGTGCCTCCGGCTCAAGGCCGACCTCGGTGAGCGCGGTGCCGACCCGATCGCGGCGTTCGTCATAACCCAATCCAGGCTGTTGGATGAGCAGACCCTCCTCGATGATCTGGCCGACGGACAAGCGAGGAGAGAGAGAGCCATAGGGGTCCTGGAAGACGATCTGCATTTCCTTGCGCAGCGGGCGCATTTGCGAAGAACTGAAGCCGTCGATGCGGTTGCCTAGATAGACGATCGGCCCTTTTGACGAGATAAGGCGCAGGATCGCCAGACCGAGCGTCGTCTTGCCCGATCCTGATTCGCCGACGATGCCTAGGGTTTGGCCCTCGCGCAGATCAAGTGAGATGCCGTCGACGGCTTTGACATAGTCAGTTGTGCGTTTGAGAAGTCCCGTCTTGATGGGAAACCAAACCTTGAGGTCCTCGGTTTCGACGACAAGCGGAGCGGTCGATACGAATGGGCCAGGCTCACCCGTAGGCTCGGCGGCCAAAAGGTGTTGGGTGTAGGCGTGTTGAGGATCACTGAAGATAGCTTCGGTATGACCCTCTTCGACGATCTCACCCGACTTCATCACGTAAACGCGGCGGGCCATTTTGCGCACGATGCCGAGGTCATGGGTGATCAGCAACATGGCCATCCCCATCTCACGGCTGAGGTCTTTTAGGAGTTCGAGGATCTGAGCTTGGATGGTGACGTCGAGGGCGGTTGTTGGTTCGTCGGCAATAAGTAGATCGGGTTCGTTTGCTAGCGCCATTGCGATCATGACGCGCTGACGCTGGCCGCCGGACAGTTCGTGCGGGAAGGCACCAAGCCGGCGTTCAGGGTCGTGAATCCCAACCTTGCGTAGAAGCTCGATCACGCGCGCATGGGCGGTCGCATCGTCAAGTCCACGGTGGACTTTCAAGACCTCGCCGACTTGCCTTTCGATAGTGTGCAGCGGGTTTAGCGACGTCATCGGCTCCTGGAAGATCATCGAAATGCGGCTGCCGCGGATTTCGCGCAGCTCATTCTCGGTGGCGGCCATCAAATTGCGGCCCTGGAAGAAGATCTCGCCGGAGGGATGGGAGGCTGAGGGGTAGGGTAAAAGCTTGACGATGGAGAGCGCGGAAACTGTCTTGCCAGAGCCAGATTCGCCAACGAGCGCCACCGTCTCGCCGCGGCCGATTTTGAAGGAGACCCGGTTGACGGCGAGCGTCTCACGACCACCCTGCGAAAAGGCCACGGACAGGTTACGCGCTTGCAGGAGAGTTTCTGAATTGACCATGCTTGTCCTACCTGAACGTCTTGCGCGGATCGAGCGCGTCGCGGACGGCTTCACCAATGAAGATCAAGAGCGAGAGCATGATCGCCAACGTGAAAAAGCCGGTCAGACCGAGCCAGGGCGCCTCAGTATGTTTCTTGCCTTGAAGCAGAAGTTCCCCCAGCGAAGCGGATCCGGGCGGCAGTCCAAGGCCGAGGAAGTCGAGCGCCGTCAGAGCCGAGATCGATCCTGAAAGCTGGAATGGCAGGAAGGTCAACGTGGCCACCATGGCGTTCGGCAGCAGGTGCTTCCACATAATCGTCACGTCACTTAAGCCCAGCGCGCGAGCTGCTTTGATGTATTCGAAGTTACGGCCGCGCAGGAACTCGGCACGGACAACACCGACGAGCGAAACCCATTGAAACAGCAGCAGCACAAACAGCAGCGTCCAGAAACCGGGAACCAGAACCGACGAAATAATAATCAACACGAATAGCGAAGGTACAGACGACCAAATTTCAAGAACGCGCTGGAATGCCAAATCGACGATACCGCCGAAATAGCCTTGCACGGCTCCTGCTGCGACGCCGATCGCCGACGACAGAATTGTCAGCACGAGCCCGAAAATGACGGATACGCGAAAGCCGTAGATCACGCGCGCCAAGACATCGCGGCCCTGGTTGTCGAGCCCGAGCCAGTTGGTGTTCCAAATACTACTGTAGCGCGCCATCTGGTCGGGAGGAGCTTCGCAATAGGGCACACGCGAAAGCCACGGCGGTGGCGCTGGATAGCCCAGACACAAGCCATTCTTGCCCTGGCGACGTGGATAGTCGCGGTTGATGGTCTGATAGGAGTAGCGGATCGGCGGCCAGATCATCCAGCCGTGCGCCTTGATCTCCTCTTCGTTGACCGGATCGCGATAGTCGGTGACCGCTAGAAACCCGCCGAACTTCGATTCTGGATAATCGAATAGAACCGGGAACAGCAATTCGCCTTTGTAGACAACCAGCAAGGGGCGATCATTGGCTATGAATTCGGCGAATAGCGAGACGCCGAACAAGGCCAGAAAGATCCACAGGCTCCAATAGCCACGCCGGTTGGCTTTGAAGTTATCCCAACGGCGTTGGTTCACCGGCGACAGTGTCAAGCGGTCACTCAACCGATGCCATCGGCCTTTCACACCAGCGGACACTGCAGGTGCCTTGGGCGCTATGTCTTGCGTGCGAGCGTCCAAGACTTAAACCTCCCGACTTTCGAAGTCGATGCGCGGATCGACAAGCGTGTAGACGAAGTCCGAGACGAGGTTCACCACCAGACCCAGAAGCGAAAAGATGTACAGGGTGGCAAACACCACTGGATAGTCGCGCTTGTCGATGGATTCGAAGGCCAACAACCCGAGACCATCGAGCGAGAAGATCGTCTCAATCAACAGCGAGCCGGTGAAGAATGCATGGATAAATGCACTGGGAAAGCCGGCGATGATCAGCAGCATGGCGTTGCGGAAGACGTGACCGTAGAGCACTTCTGTCTGATCCAGCCCCTTGGCGCGCGCGGTCAGCACATACTGTTTGCGGATCTCATCGAGAAACGAGTTCTTCGTGAGGAACGTCATTGTCGTGAACGCGCCGAGCGCCAATGCGATCAGGGGAAGTGTCAAATGCCAAAAGTAGTCGACGACCTTTCCCCATAACGACAGCTCGTCCCAATTATCCGAAAACAATCCTCGTGAGGGGAACCACTGGAAGAAAGAGGAGCCGGCAAATATGACCAGCAAGAACACGGCAACAAGAAATCCCGGGACCGCGTAGCCCACGACCAACGCGCCAGAGGTCCATAGGTCAAAGGGCTCACCGTCGTGAACCGCCTTGCGGATACCGAGCGGGATGGAAATGAGATAGGTGAGCAGCATCATCCAGATCCCCAAAGAGATGGAGACCGGCAGCTTCTCGGCGATCAGATCCAGCACGGGGGTATCGCGGAAATAACTCTCCCCAAAATTGAAGGTCAGATAGTTCCAAAACATCATACCAAAGCGTTCGTGGGCCGGTTTGTCGAAGCCGAATTGTTTTTCGAGGCTCTTGATAAATTCCGGATCGAGACCCTGAGCGCCTCGGTACTTTGAGCCGGCTTCACTCGATCCCTGGCCCAGCTGGCTGCCGCTGCCCGCGCTCAGTCCGTCGCCACCGGTTCCCGAGATGCGTCCCGTCATCGACGAGTTGTGTCCCTGGATCTGAGCGATGATGCGCTCGACAGGGCCGCCGGGCGCGAATTGGACGACGATGAAGCTGACGAGCATGATGCCGAAAAGCGTCGGCAGGATCAGTGCAATTCTTTTCAGTAGATAAGCGGCCATCGTTGTTATTTCTTGGTTGGTGTTTGTTCGTGTGCCCGGTCGAACGGCCCTTGATAAACTATCGTGCCTTCAATTTGGCAGCTTTTTCTTCGTCATACCACCAGGTCCGAATGATGCCGCGGTTGTACTTCGGCTTGACCTCCGGCCATGAAAACTTGTCCCAAAAGGCCATATTATGGGCGGATTTATACCAGTGCGGCACCCAATAGTGACTGGCCCTGAGGACACGATCGATGGCACGTGTGGCGGTTGTGAGTTCGTCCCTTGAAGTCGCGCTCAGCGCCTTGTCGATAAGGCTATCAATCACCGGATTGGAGATGCCAGAGAGGTTCAAGCTACCTTCGGTGTGCGCTGTGGCGGAACTCCAGTAGTTGATCATTTCGAGGCCGGGCGTGAGCCGCAGAACATAGCGGCGCGTAGTGATATCGAAATCGAAGGATTTGACGCGGCGCTGGTATTGAGCCGTATCCACGAGACGAATACGCGCATCGATGCCGAGCCGTTTCAAGTTGGCAATATAGGGATTGATGATGCGGACAAACGCCTGTGAAAACAGGAGAAATTCGATCCGCAGCGGCTCACCATCGGCATTGGCACGTTTGCGATTTTGCAAGGTCCAGCCTGCCTCGCGAAGGAGTTTGTCTGCCTGCCGCAAAAGCTGGCGATCCTGACCGCCACCGGAGCTTACCGGTGGCGAGTAGACCTCGGCAAAAACTTCCGGTGGCAACTGATCGCGAAAGGGCTCCAAAAGCGCGAGTTCTTCGGCACTCGGCTTGCCGTGCGCCTTCATCGTCGAGTTTTCGAAATAGCTCCCAGTGCGCTGGTAGAGCTCGTAAAACAGGTTATTGTTGGTCCACTCGAAGTCGAACGCATAGTCGAGGGCCTTGCGCACGCGCGGATCCTTGAAGGCTTCCCGGCGCGTGTTGATCATGAACCCTTGCGCACCTGAAGGCTGTTCGTCGGGCAAAGTCTTGCGCAGGATGCGGCCGTCGTTCACAGCCGGAACGTTGTAGGCAGTGGCCCAATCAACGGAGGTGAATTCTTCGCGCAGATCAAAGGTGCCATTGAGAAGATTTTGCAGCTCGGCGGTGCGGTCGCGGTAATACTCGTAACGCAATTCATCAAAGTTATTTTGGCCGCGATTGACGGGCAGGTCCTTGGCCCAGTAATCGTCGCGCCGCCGGTATTTTACGAAAGTACCAGCTTTGAAGTCCGCCACCGCGTAGGGACCCGAACCAAGTGGCGGCACCAACCATGTCTCGTCAAAGGGATGCCGGTCGTAGAATGCCTTCGGCAGGATCGGAAGAGTGGCTACCGTCAACGGCAGATCGCGGACAAGTTCGCCCTGGAAGGTATAGTGGACGGTGTGGTCATCGAGCGCTTCAGCCTTCGCGACGTCGCGTAAAGAGAAGCTGATAAGCGGGGAGCCCTTCTCCTTCAGCATCTGGAAAGTGAAAACGACATCGGCAGCCGTGACGGGCGTGCCATCGGCGAATTTCGCCTCGGGCCGCAGCTTGAAAACGACCGACATTTTATCGTCGGCCAGTTCGGCAGTGTGGGCGACCAGGCCGTAGACCGCATCCGGCTCGTCGAAAGCGCGGGTCATAAGCGTGTCGTAGATCAGGTCGAGCCCCTGGGCGGCGTCGCCTTTGATGATGAAACCATTGAAGCTGTCAAAAGTCGTCAGCCCCGCCGTTCCGATCATCGACAAACGCCCGCCCTTGGGTGCGTCGGGATTGACGTATTCAAAGTGCTGAAAATCCGCCGGATACTTCAGTTCATCGAAAGCGGAGAGCCCGTGTGAGGGACTTGAAGCTTGAACGGTCAGGGACGAATGGGCGGCGACCACGAGGAACGCGGCGAGTGCGATCGCGATGGGTCGTTGAAGTCCGCTCAGTCTCATCGCAGCTCCTTGAATTGCTGTGCCGTCCGCAGCGCGACGCAATCACATGCCGCGCCGTCTTTCCATCTTCTCCGCCTTGTCCGCATCGACCCACCAGGTTTCTATGACAGAAGCGGGGGCTTGCGAGGGTAGTTTGTCGGGGCGGCCAAAGATGTCCCAACTGGCTAGCCGGTCATAGGGAGCATGCCATTGCGGCACGACGTATTCGTTCCACAAGAGCACCCGATCGAGAGCACGGGTGGCGGCGACAACATCTTCACGTGTGCGTGCGCGCACCAGGATCTCAATCAGTTCATCGACCACTGGATTTTTAATGCCTATGCGATTACGCGACCCGTTCTTGCCAGCGGCGGCTGAGCCCCAGAACTCGCGCTGCTCGTTGCCGGGAGAGTGGGATTGACTGAAAGTCAGAGTTGTTGCGTCGAAATCGAACGTCTCGATGCGGCGTTGGTACTGGGCCGAGTCGATGAGGCGGGCTCGGACGTCGACGCCTAGTTTTTTAAGAGCTCCGCCGTAGGCGTTGACGATTTTCTTCCAGTCATCCTGCTGGATGAGGAACTCGATCGAGAATTGCTTGCCGTCGGCGTTGACAAGCCGTCCACCGTCAAGCCGCCAACCGGCCTCGAGCAAAAGCTGCATGGCGGTGCGCAGGTTTTTTCTGAAGTCGCCGGGATTTTTGGCGACAGGATTTGCCCACTCCTTGGTGAAGACTTCGGGAGGCAGGCGGTCCTTGAATTGCTCCAGTAGTTCCAACTCGCGGCCCTCTGGCAGGCCAGAGGCCTTCAATTCTGAGTTGTCGAAGTAACTGCCGACGCGCTTGTACATGCTGTAGAAGAGCGATTTGTTCAGCTCCTCGAAGTCAAAGGCAAGGTTCAACGCGCGCCGCACACGCGGATCCTTGAATTGCTCGCGGCGGGTATTCAGGACAAAGGCCTGCATGGGTGCGACCCGTCCATGCACGAGTTCTTCTTTGCGGATCTTGCCTGACTTGACGGAAACGGTGTTGTAGCGCGTCGCCCAGGCATTGGCGCTGAATTCCTGCCAGTAGTCGATCTGTCCCGATAGGAAGGCTTCGAAGGCAGGTGTCCGGTCCTTGAAGTAAATGTAGCGGATGCTGTCGACGTTATAGAGGCCTCGGCGGACAGGCAGGTCCTTGGCCCAGTAGTCCTTCGCCCGCTCATACGTGACCTCACGTCCCGGCTTGAAATCCTTGATGACGTAAGGGCCGGAACCCAATGGCGGAACCATGGTCGTCTTCGATGGGTCTCTAAGCTTGCCGTCGGGCCCCTCTTCTTCATAGTAGTGCTTGGGCAGGATGGGGAGGTCGCCCAGGATCAAAGGGAGCTCCCGATTGCCCTTCATATCGAATTTGAAGGTGACCTGCCGTTCGCCAGTCTTCTCACCGGAAAGCACGTTCTTGTAATAGTATTTGCGGAGCGGATTGATCTTCTTCAGCAGCTCCATGGAGAAGATCACGTCTTCGACTTTGATCGGTTCGCCATCGTGAAACTTGGCGCCCTCGCGCAGCTTGAACGTCGCCGAGGAAAAGTCGTCTGGGTAGGAGACCCATTCAGCGACGAGGCCGTAGGCGGTGGAGGGTTCGTCGCGGCTGCCGTCCATGAGCGTGTCGTAGAGCAGGCCGAGACCCTGCGCCTTTTCACCCTTGATGCTGAAGGGATTGAAGGAATTGTAGGAACCGAGCCCGGCGACGCGCAAGGCTCCGCCCTTCGGCGCATCGGGATTGACCCAGTTAAAATGTTTGAAGTCAGCGCTGTATTGAGGTTCTCCGATCAGCGACAGCGCATGGTGGCGCTGCTCCTCAGCATGCGCAGTTGCCGCGCTGGCGAGGGCAAAGAATGCAAGCGACGCAGTCAACATACCCGTTGCGCGGCAAATCATCGGTCACGTCTCCTCAAATCGACATCATTCCAGACACGGTGCAACGTCATGAACGTGGCCTGAGGTCATAACCTTGCTTGGGCTCATCGTGTAGTTAAACGTTCTTAAGCTTGGCGTGATCGGCTCAGATATGGGCTTTTTAACGAAAAGACCCGCCGGTGCGGCGGGTCCCAACAGCATTACGCCTGATTATTAACTAGGTGCGCGAACTACTTCAGTGAATTGAGGTAGGCCAGCATTTCGGCGAGCTGGCCGTCTTTCTTGAAGCCCTTGAAGACCATCTTGGTCCCAGAAACATATTTCTTGGGGTTGTGAAGAAATCCGGCGAGTGCTTCCTGACTCCAGTCGCCACCCTTCTCTTTTAGGGCTGTCGAGTAGCTGAAGCCATCGACGCCAGCCACCGTGCGACCGACGATGCCCCAAAGATTTGGGCCGATTTTGTTCTTTCCGCCCTGGTCGGCGGTATGGCAGCCCTGGCACTTCTTAAAATGGCCCTGACCCTTTTCGGCGCTTGCTTCGGCGACCAGCGTAACCACCTCAGCCGCGTCAAATTCCGCAGGGGCTCCGGCGGCATGGGTTGCATCACCGCCCGCCGCGTCTCCGTCCCCGCTTGGACCTGGAAGCTTGTAGCCAACGATTTCGTGATCGCCATGACCGCCGTGAGGCGTGCTCGCAATTTCAACGATGGTGCTGGTGCCGATCATGACCAGCAGAGCAGCGAGCACACCGCCTACAATTTTGTTCAGCTCAAACGAGTCCATTTTCTGTGTCACGCCTTGAATTGCTTGAAGATGCATCTAGCACCAATCGATAACGCGATCGGGTCGGTCGGGAATACTGGTCGCGACTATATGATTTTGCCGCCTGCTTGCAACTCGTACCTGGGCCATCTAACACCCCTATCGAGCGAGACCAATCGTCACCTTCGACTAGGGTGCACAAATATGCCGGTTGTCTGAGGGGTTGCGGGCGTTCTTATTGGCGGATTGTCCAACCGCCACCAAACTCAAAGGGACATACCCACGTGACACGAGGGGGCTGAGATGCGAAGAGTGCTGATTGTCATTCCTGCCCGAATGGAAGCTGCCAGATTGCCCGGCAAACCGATGGCCCGCATCGGCGGCGAGCCGATGATCGTGCACGTCTGGAGGCAAGCACATGCGGCGGAATGCGGGCGGGTTGTTGTCGCAACCGACGCGGAGGAAATCGCGAACGCCGTCCGCAGTGCCGGCGGTGAAGCGGTGATGACCCGCAAGGACCACGCGAGCGGCTCGGACCGTGTGTTCGAGGCCATCAATAAAGTTGACCCCGAAGGCGATGCCGAATTCATCGTCAATGTCCAAGGCGACTTGCCGACACTGGAGTCTCACCTCATCAACGCCTGCCTGGCCCCGTTGGAGCGGCCGGGCCCGAACATCGCCACTCTCGCTGCCGAGATCCGTGAAGTTAGCGAGCGGGACAATCCGAACGTGGTCAAGGTGGTCGGCACACCTAGCGAGACGCCGAACGTGCTCAAGGCGCTTTACTTTACAAGGGCCACGGCCCCCTTCGGCGATGGGCCGCTCTATCACCACATCGGCATATACGCTTATCGCCGGCCGGCGCTCGAAAAGTTCGTCACACTAAAGCCGTCGCCGCTCGAGCAACGCGAGCGATTGGAACAACTCAGAGCACTGGAAGACGGTATGCGCATCGATGTGGCGATCGTTGACACCATTCCATTGGGTGTCGATACTCCCGCGGATCTCGAACGCGCGCGTGAGGCCTTTGAGAACGCTGAAGAAAAAAGCTGATCCTCAACCTGCCGCCGACTTGCGCCACTTAATCGAACTCTTGACTTAACCTTCCCCAAAAGAGCCTTCGGACTGAAGGCTCAAACGGGACGGTGCCGGATGGAAAATGACGAAAACCGTGCAGAAGAAACGAGAAGGAACCGATACGTCGGACGACACCGCACACCGCCTCACCAGGCCCGGCGAGCGTGTCGTCTTCCAAGGTGAACTGGGTGCGAATTCGCACGTCGCTTGTGCTGAAGCTTTCCCGGAGATGGAAGCCGTCGCCTGCCCGACGTTCGAAGACGCAATAGCAGCGGTGCGAACCGGCGAAGCAACCTACGCGATGATCCCGATCGAAAACTCGGTTGCCGGACGGGTCGCCGATATTCATCACCTTTTGCCGGAGGCCGAGCTCTACATTGTTGGAGAGCACTTTTTGCGCGTGCGGCACCAGTTGCTAGTCAAGCCGGGGACGCGGTTGGAGGATGTGGACAAGGTCCTGAGCCACACCCAGGCGCTTGGACAATGCCGGAAAACACTGCGCAGCCTTGGCCTCAGGCCGGTCCCGGAGGCCGACACGGCAGGCTCGGCTCGGCTCGTTGCAGAAAGCGCCGATGCTTCGTGCGCGGCGATTGCGACATCGCTATCGGCGGAGATCTACGGGCTAGAGATCATCAAGAGCGATATCGAGGACGAAGTCCACAACACCACCCGGTTCGTTATTCTTTCGCGGGAACCGGACGATGCGGAACCTAACGAGGGGCCGATCATCACGTCGTTCCTGTTCCGTGTACGCAATGTGCCAGCGGCGCTTTACAAGGCGCTCGGCGGCTTCGCGACAAACGGCGTCAACATGACCAAGCTGGAGAGCTACCAGCTGGAGGGCACCTTCAACGCCACAATGTTTTATGCCGACGTGGAGGGCCACCCGACGGAACGCATGGTGCAGCTGGCTCTCGAAGAGCTATCGTTCTTTTCGACCCAGGTCCGGCTGCTCGGCGCCTATCGGGCGAGCCCATACCGCGCTGAGATGGCAGCGCATAACCCTCCGATCCCCATGCAGGGGCATCGCTAGACTAGGGTGAGCGCAAACATGGGCCGACTTGACGACAAGGTTGCTATCGTTACCGGGGGAGCCTCCGGTTTCGGGAGGGGCATCGCCGAAGCCTATGCGCGCGAGGGGGCCCGGATCGTTATCGGCGATGTCGATGGTGACAGGGCCGAGGCCGTCGCCAAGGCGATCGGAGACGCCGCGGTTTCCGTTCGTGCCGATGTTACCCTGCAGGCCGATGTCGAAGCCATGATCGCTACGGCCGTGACGCAATTCGGTGGGCTCGACATCCTTGTCAACAACGCGGGCACGACCCACGCCAACAAGCCGGCGCTGGAAGTCAGCGAGATTGAGTTCGACCGGATCTACGCGGTCAATGTGAAGTCCATCTATCTGACGACGCTGGCTGCAGTGCCGCAGATGGAGCAGCGTGGTGGCGGTGTCATCATCAACACGGCCTCGACGGCCGGCGTCCGGCCGCGACCCGGGCTGACCTGGTACAACGGCTCAAAGGGCGCAGTCATCACCTTAACGAAATCGCTTGCCGCAGAGCTGGCTACCAAGAAAATTCGCGTCAATGCCATTAATCCGGTGATCGGCGAAACCGGGATGCTTGAAACGTTCATGGGGCAACCGGACACACCGGCTAGCCGTGAAAAGTTCATTGCAACGATCCCGCTCGGTCGCATGTCACGGCCATCCGATATTGCCAATGCAGCAATTTTTTTGGCCGAGCCGGCTTCCGAATTCATCACCGGCGTCGCAATCGAAGTCGACGGAGGGCGCTGTGTGTGATGGCCGGTGAGCCCGTTGCCATGCTCGCAACAAGTTGACCGGCCATTTCGAAGCCAGGCGTCATTAAAGGTCATTGAGCCTGTTCTTGCGGATCGCCGCTGGCTGTTGAGCGGGATATCGTGGTGGAACGATTTATCGATTGAGCGTGCATCATGAGTAACAAGAAGACCACTTCGTCCGCGTTCGTGTCTTTGCAGGATTCGAAACCTGGATCGAAACCGGCGTCCGGCGATAGGGACGATATTAAATCCCTGCTTGCCGAGTACTTCACCGGCGAGCTGCATGCCAGACATAAGGGCCACGTATTCTTTACCCGGCGCGTCAAGACGATCCGCGCCGCGATGACGCTGACCGGCCTCGTGCTCGCGGCTATTCCCGCCATTCGGTACACGATTACTCCGGAAGTCGACTGGCCGCAGATCGTTGAAACAGAGGCCCAGCAATACATGATGCCGGGGATGCTGTTGCTGGTGATCGCCGCGCTGCCGATTTGGCAAAGCTGGGCGCTTCCCTTGGCACTTGTCGCGGCGGCTGCAGCTGGAGACTTCTGGCTCTATGAGTTGTCGCACAACGGTATCGTATGGGGGCTAGCAGCGGTCGCGGCACTGGCGGTCGCAGCCTATCTATACGACTGGGTGCGCGGCTCAAGGCCACCGGTCGCGCCTGGCGACTTGGAACCAAGGATCGATGAGTGGATTGCCAAACAGTTCGACAGCCTTATCGACAAGGCAAAATCGGAGATTCCAATTCCGCCGGAGCGGCTAGAAAACCCGATCATCCTCAAGACGTTCCCCAAGGCTGAAAGGCTGAAGGGCTTGTCGGTACTCACGCAGATCGGTGAAGACCGGCGCCCGCGGATTTCGCCGGTGGGCCTGGCCGCATTTAACTTTGGACCGGAGAACCTGACTGTGTTCGAAGGCGCAGTCGATCTATGGAGCGAGAAGATCGTCTATGCTCGCGTGCACCTGTTCCGCTACGAGGACATCGTGTCACTGACCTGGTCCAGCGACGTTTCTCCACCCGATGAACCTGAGATGCGAAGAGACGCAGCAAAATCCAAGCCGGCAGCCACGGAAGACCATGGCGGCGACGCTCTAAGCGTCGTGCCACGCCGGTTGGAACTGCAGATCAGATTGCAGGGTCAGTGCACCGTCTCCCTTGTATTTAGGGATTGCCTCATTCATGAAAGGCTACGCAACAGAGAATTCGAGCCGATAGAAGACATCGTCAAGATCAGGGATGTTTGGCAGAGGTTGCTCGATGCGAAGCTGACCAAATCGCCTGGGCTGACGGTGGCGGCGAAAGAACCGGCCGCCTAGCAGCAGGGCGGCTAGCGCGGCGGCAAGCATCGCGAACGATGGGCTCGGCAGAAGGTCAACCTCGTTCGGCCAGCCGGGCAAGCTTGGCAAGCCGGGTATTTTCGTCTTCCTCCCAGCTCAAAGTCGACGCGAGTGTCCCTTTGCCGTCGAAGAGGTAGACGGTCGCCGTGTGGTTCATGGTGTAGTCGCCATCCGACGTCGGCACCTTCTCGGCAAAAACACGGTAAGCCTTGATCGCACTGGCGACCTGCTTCTCGTTGCCAGTGAGACCGACGATGCGGTCATCGAACGCGGACAAGTAGGTCTTCAAGTGCTCCGGTGTATCGCGGTCAGGATCGACCGTTACGAACAACACCTTGAGTGTATCGGCCTTCGGTCCAAGCTCGTCGAGATGCTTGGTCATTTCAAACAATGTTGTTGGACAAATGTCCGGACAGTGGGTGAAGCCAAAGAAGATCGCGTGCGGCTTTCCCTTGAGGGCCTGGCTCGAAAACGCATTGCCGTTGTGGTCGACGAGCTCGAAATCGCCGCCCAGCCGTGCCGCGCCTGGCAGGGACGCGCCCTGACGGGCGGCCTCCTGCAAGTGACCGAGGAGAAGAGCTCCCGCAGCAAAAACGGCGATAGCAACAAGCCCCCAAAGTGCGAGCCTTATGCGTGACAAGAGCGTTCCTGCTGCCATTCTGCTTTGCTCCTGAGTTTTTTCGAAACGGATTACTCTTAGTGTTTCATATGATGGCTGCCATGATCCATTTCATCCTTTTTTTGGCTGTCCGTCATTTTGCCGCCGCCGTCGATCGATTTGGCACCCAGTGGGGCAACGGCGAACACGACGGGCAATTCACCCGCCTTTGCAAATTTCAGTGTGCCCTTGACGGGTTCACCTACCTTGGGCGAGGCGGAGAGTTCCATAAACATCATATGGTAGCCGCCTGGCTTCAAAACGACGGTCGCACCGGGTGCGATCTCGATGCCATCGGCGACTTCCTGCATCCGCATGACGCCGTCCTTCATCGACATCTCGTGGACTTCGACATGCTTTGACAGCGAGGCAGTGGCACCAACGAGGCGGTCGGCCTCGCTACCCGTATTGGTGATCGTCACAAAGCCGGCGGCAACCTTGGCACCTGGTGGTGTCACGCGGGTCCAGGGTTTCTCGATCTTGAGAGTCGTCGCCTTTTCTTCAGCCTGGGTCTGCACCAACCCGGCCATGGTGAAGCCCGCGAGCATAAGGGTGACGACGGCAAAAAGCTTTTTCGTCATAGTTGATCTCCAATCTGATAGGGGTCCGGGCGGACACTGCTTTTAATACAGTGCCTCCGTGCTTTAGCGCTCTAGAACGCCTTTTGCCACCCCACTGTGAAGATCCAATTGGTCTCCATCTGCGGACCGTTGAGGTCTTGGTAGACCGGAGCGCCAGCTTCAAATGCCAAGCGATGGCCTTTGAGCGGACCTTCTGGAACAACGAGATTGACACCGCCCAAGAGGTCGAGCCGCTTTCCACCGTAGAAATCAGGGTTCGCTGTCTGGACAGGGCCACCGATCTGAGCGTCGAAGCCGTCGATATCGCTTTGGGTCATGTACTCGGCGCGGAACGATGCGCTGATCCACGATGCAAATTCATAGGCGACCCAACCCGTGACTTTATGCTTGTCGCCAAATGCATAACCTTGCGAATTTTCGCTTTCGAGGCGGACCTCGGCCATGTACTGAGCCCCCCAGGACACGTCACTCACACGAGCGTGGTAGGTGATACCCGGCAAGGAGATCCCAGGTGCCAGAGCCGATCTGCATGGAGTAAGGCAGACGTACGTCGGGCGTACGACCAAACGGATCAAGAACCGTATCTCGCTTCTTGATCGAACCGGTCGGGGCGCTGATCCCGAGGTTCAAATGGACATGATTGACACGGTCATCGTACAGCCGGTGCAGCGCGGAGAGCTTGAGGTCACCAATACCCTCCGACTTAGTCGTGAAACCACCGATACGGTTCGTGTTATCGGGCGGAATCCCTATCATTGGATTCGGCGCCTGGAACGTCACTTGGTCCATTTCCTTTCTGATGTAAGGCAGCATGGCCATCAGCGTAGTGTTGTCGGTGGGGGCGTACATGCCACCGAACATGTGCATGTCCATGGTCATCTTGGTCGGGACCACGCGCAAGAACGGCGGCACGGCGGTCATGCCGGTTGGTGTAACCACCGGGTTGAGGTTCGGCACGGTTGTCAAGATTTCCTCAGGGGAAACTTCGTCCGTGCCGATGCGGTTGCCTTCCATGTTCATGCGCATGAAGCGGTAGGAGAGCATCCACTCGCCCTTCTTATGGAGGTGGTCGCCCATGACGCCTATGGGCGCATGTCCATCGGCGCGAACCGCACCGTGGTTACTGCCGCCATGCTTGACGGCAAAGCCGCCCTGGGGGAGGTCGTCAGCGTGGAAAGGCTGCGAATACGCAGCTGCGGCGAGCAGAATGCTCGAAACCGCGCAGGTTGATAGCTTGAGTGATGATTTCATCGGTCTGACCTAGGTAAAACAGGTGTTTCGTGAGCGGCATTCCGCAGGAATCTTGCGTATACGCTGCCGCTACAGCGAAGCCGTCTGATTGAAGATCAGGTGATTGCGGGAGGACCGCGAATACTGCCGGCGCCAGTTTTCGGCCAGACCCTCGGCTCGGTGGCCGGGGAGCAGGCCAACGTTTCCGGCGTGCAAAACACAACGAAGCTGATGTCGGCGACGGGTGCTGCGATGCAAGCCACCGGTGAGACGTTATTGCAAAGCGGGCAACTGGCATTGGATTTACCGGAGCCAGGATCTTTCCCGCCGTCAGGCGAAATGGCCGCTTCGGATTGAGGGAAATCGGCATCGCAGAAGGCATGGATGCCAAGCGCCGCGGTCTGATCTCGCCCAGCGTTAAAACCGCGCTCGAAGGCTGCGCTGACGTGAAGTATCGTCGCCACGATAGCGGTCCAACCGACCGTGCCCCTTAGCAGGCTGATGCTTCGTAAGCCCCGCATAGGGGGGAAGCATAGGCTTTCAGACGCTTACGGCTAGTGCCCACATAGGTGCTGCCGTAACACTCTTTGTTGCGGGTCAAATTTCTCCGCTGAGAAAAACTTTTACCAGGTGATGGGCCATGGATTGCGCGCCAGGCAGCCACAGTTCCTGAGGATGCCGCTGCTCCAACATCGCTTGAGCGTCCTCGCGGCAGAACCATTGCGCGTCCTGGATCTCGGCTGCTGCGACGACCAATTCCGTCGGTTCCGCACGGGCAATACAGCCGAGCATCAGGGAATGCGGGAACGGCCAAGGCTGAGATCCAATCAGGCGTACCTCACCAACTTCGAGGCCGACCTCCTCCTTGGTCTCGCGTCGCACCGCATGTGGGACATCGTCGCCGGGCTCCAGGTAGCCGGCCAGCGTTGAGTACATCTTGTCGGGAAAGCGCTCCTCGTGAGCCAGCACGATGCGATCGCCATCGGTCACCGCCATGATCACAATAGGATCGACGCGGGGGAAGGTTTCATAACCGCAAGCCCAGCATTTTCGCTTCCATCCGCCCTGCTTGAACGTCATCGAACCGCCGCAGCGGCCACAACAACGGTTGTTTTCATGCCAGGTTCCGAGCGCCGCCGCCTGCCCCACGAGGGCCAGCTCGCTTGCCGGCATGGAGCCTTGGGCGGCGAGGGTGCTTATTTCTGCACGGTTTTTTAAGGTATCGCGGGCCTGTGGAGCGCCACGGGCATAATGCTCACTGGTCGCAACGGCAAAGCGGGCGGTACCATCGGACGGATCCAGGCCGAGTAGCATTGCCTCGCTGATCGCCAGACCCAATTCGGAGATCTCCGGGCCTGTGAACCAGTGGATGCGGGTTTCGGTGCGGTCCTCGTTGGAATCAACCACCGGTTTGGCGCCCGCCAGCACGAAGAACCGAGAGGTCTCCGCTTCGACGAGCGAGGCCATGTATTCCTTGTCCGGACGCTTTTCACTGAGCCTGTCCAGCTCGATGGTCGGACCGAGTGTGAGATTCATTATGGGCGTGCCTCCTTAGAGCGCAACGACAACAGCACGGCGGGGGCGGT
Organism: uncultured Alphaproteobacteria bacterium; assembly: GCA_963753045.1. Classification (GTDB taxonomy): domain Bacteria; phylum Pseudomonadota; class Alphaproteobacteria; order Rhizobiales; family Hyphomicrobiaceae; genus Filomicrobium. Next base: position 185,647 of record CAVWAT010000006.1, on the reverse strand, counting down.
TCGCGCAACTTGTGCGATGGGTTAGGAGCGATGTTGTCTTCGGTTTTTCCTCCCAGGCCCGTCTTGCATCGCAACCGCAAAACCGTCATACATCGCTCGGGCTGGCGGCGGACGCATCCCTCGCCAACCGGGTCAGGTCGGGAACGAAGCAGCCCTAACGATCAGGACGCGGGTCGTCCGCCAGCCTCTTTCCTTTTGTCCACGGGCCAAGGGCCCTCCGCATCGGCGGCGTTAACGCCGGGTCGCCTTGTTCCCCGAGCCTTGCGGCTCAAGGCTCGGGTTCTGGTTTTTTCGGCGCCAACATTCGGCAAGCCGGTGTTGGGTGTTAGTTTGGTTCGGGGACGCACGTTTTCAAAGAAAATCCGAGTGAGCCTGCGGCTTGATATCAAATCACAAGGAAACCACCCTTCTATCGACCGACCGCCCCCGCTATAATCGCCCACCATGAGTGATAGCATGTTCGAAGACGCGGAGATGGGGGCCAAGCCCTACGTTGTTCTCGCGCGCAAATACCGGCCGCAGACCTTCGATGACCTGATCGGTCAGGACGCGATGGTAGCGACATTGCAGAACGCGTTCGCCCAAGGACGCATCGCGCAAGGCTACATGCTGACCGGCGTGCGCGGGGTCGGCAAGACAACCACGGCGCGCATTTTGGCGCGCGCGCTCAACTTCGAACCCTCAGAAGGTGACGAGCGCCAGGCTGGTCCGACGATCGACCTGCCGCGTGATCCGACAAAACTAGGCCGCCACTGCGCGGAGATCATGGAAAGCCGGCACGCCGACGTGATCGAGATGGACGCGGCCTCCAACACCGGCGTCGACAACGTCCGCGAGATCATCGAAAGCGCCCGCTACAAGCCCCTTATGGCGCGCTACAAGGTCTTCATTATCGACGAGGTGCACATGCTCTCCAAGGGTGCGTTCAACGCGCTTTTGAAGACGCTTGAGGAGCCGCCCGAGCACGTGAAGTTCATATTCGCCACCACCGAGATCCGCAAGGTCCCAGTGACCGTTCTTTCGCGCTGCCAGCGCTTCGATCTGCGGCGCGTCGACGTGCCGCTACTGGCTGAGCATTTCAAGCGCATCGTCGGCGAACGAAGGCGCGGAAGCCGAAGACGACGCGCTGATGTTGATCGCGCGGGCCGCCGAAGGGTCGGTGCGCGACGGCCTGTCGATCCTCGATCAGGCGATCGCCTTTTGCCAGCGGCAATGTCAGCGCGGAAGACGTGCGCGCCATGCTGGGCCTTGCCGACCGCGGGCGCATCTTCGACCTTCTGGAGTCGCTGATCGGCGGCAAACCCGCTGCGGCGCTTAAGTCTCTGGAGGCTCTGCATCGCGACGGTGCGGATCCAGTACAGGCGCTGGGGGACCTTTCCGAAGCCGTGCATTTGGCGACACGCATCAAGACGGTCGGAGCGGAGGATGGATCAGAGGGTCTTTCCGCCGAAGACGTGCGGCGTGCACAGGCTGTATCGGACAAGGTCTCGATAGCGCTGCTGTCGCGGGTATGGCAGATGCTGTTGAAGGGCATCGACGAAGTCGGACGGGCGCCTAATCCTCGCGCGGCCGCCGAAATGGTCCTCATTCGCATCGCCTACACCGCCGACCTGCCTTCGCCTGAAGAGATCATCAAAACCCTTGGCGGCGCCGGCGTGCCGGCTCGGCGAAAAACCACGGAAGCACCAAATGGTGATGCTTCGGCCGGTGCCGCGCGGGCAGAAGCAGCATCCGACGGTCCGGCGGCCGCCGAAAAGACGATGGTCGACACGCGAGAGCGAGGCGCGACCGTAACCGATATGCCCGGCTGGCTCGATGAAGCGGCGAACTATCCGATGGAGGGGCTGCCGGAGGATGCCGACTTTGATCCCGAAGATCCTCTTTACATCGATGCCCAGTTTCCTGGCGCCGGGACATTGCGGCCGGACCCAGGCTCCTTCACCGAGGTGATTGATTTGGTCAGCGCCAAACGCGACGCCAAACTTAAGGTGCATTTGGAAGAAAACGTTAGTCTGGTGAAATTCGACCGCGACAACCGTTCGATCGACATTTTTCTGATGGCCAATGGACCGCCGGAAATCGCCAATGAACTGCGCGAAAAACTCAACCAGTGGACCGGCAAGCGTTGGATCGTCATGCTATCCAAATCGGAGGGCGACAAGCCGATCGGCGTGATCCGACGCGAGGCGGCGGCGGCGGAACTTGAACGTCTGAAATCAGACCCGGTGGTAGCCGCCGCATTGGAGGCCTTTCCCGAAGCCGAAGTCACCGCCGTCCGGGATATTGAACCCGGGGAACCCTCTGAAGACACAGGAACAGGTTAAGCCACGGCCAGTCCGCTGGGCTGCCGCAGTCCAACTGGCTTCGTCAAACAAACCCGATCAGGAAAAAGGAATGCGCTGTGAAAGACATCATGGGCATGATGAGCAAGGTCAAAGAGATGCAGGCGCGCATGCAGCAGGTGCAAGAAGAGCTTGCTGAGCTGGAGTGCGAAGGGCAATCGGGCGCCGGCCTCGTCAAGGTGACGCTGAATGGGAAGGGTGAGATGCGCAAGGTCGCAATCGATCCGAGCCTGATGAAGCCGGAGGAAACGGAAATCCTGGAGGACCTCATCGTCGCGGCGAGCCAGGATGCCAAGTCGAAGACGGAAGCCCTGGCGCAGGAAAAACTCGCCGAGGTAACCGGTGGACTTCCACTCCCTCCAGGAATGAAACTTTTCTAGTACCTATTGAAGGATTGGTGTCTTTCATTTCTTGAAACGATCGTCCGCGTCTAGCGATGAATTAACGGTGAGGCCTTACTGATGACGGAGTTCACGCCCCTAGCGGCAGTCGTTGGCGGCACGCTGATCGGCATTGGCGCCGTTATGATCATGCTGTTTTTGGGCCGCGTTGCGGGGATTTCCGGCATCCTCAGCGGTGCAGTATTCGCATCGTCCTGGGAGGATTGGGGTTGGCGGGCGGCGTTCCTCGCCGGAATGATCGCAGCCCCAGCAGTCTTCACTTCGGTGACCGGTCAGGCACCGGAATTCATGATGCCCGGCACCACAGCGATCAGCATTATCGCCGGTCTACTGGTCGGCATAGGAGTGACATTCGGGGCCGGCTGCGCCAGCGGTCACGGTGTCTGCGGACTCGCCCGCGTCTCGCCACGCTCGATCGTTGCAACCGCTGTCTTCATGTTCTTTGCCGTCGCGACCGTGTTCGTGAGCCGTCACCTGATCGGAGGCTAGGCATGCGCATCGTTTGGGCGCTCATCAGCGGTCTGGTGTTCGGTCTCGGGATCACCGTTTCGGGTATGATCAACCCGACCAAGGTTCTCAATTTTTTCGATGTAGCGGGAACATGGGACCCAAGCCTGGCGTTCGTTATGGCCTCGGCGCTGCTGACCACTGCTCTAGGCTACCGGCTGGTGTTGGGCCGATCGGCTCCGCTTTTCGATGCAAAGTTTCATCTACCTAAGACAACAAGAATTGACCCGCAGCTGATCGCCGGTTCGGCGATTTACGGCGTCGGCTGGGGTCTCATCGGTTATTGTCCAGGCGGCGTTGTTCCAGCGCTCGGTCTTGGCCGCACGGAACCTTGGATTTTCGTGGCGGCCCTGCTCGTTGGGATGGCGATCGCCAGGTTCACACGAAATCAGTTAGCCAAGGCAGTTGCGGCGTAGAGCTCATTTCCATGATGATCAACAAACTCACTGAAGAAGTCTCGGTCACTCCTCAAATCAATGTGGAGGACATCCCCGCCATCGCTGCTGCTGGCTTCAAGACCGTTATTTGCAACCGGCCTGACGGTGAAGAGCTCGGCCAAACGGTTTGCGGGGATATCCAGGCAGCGGTGGAAGCACACGGGATGACGTTCGCCCATCAACCGGTGGTTAGCGGGCAGATCGCCCTCGACGACGTCGCCGCCTTCAAGTCACTCCTCGATGCATCGGCCAAGCCGCTGCTGGCCTATTGTAGGAGCGGTACCCGGTGCGCTGTCCTTTGGGCTTTTTCACAGGCAGAGAGAACCCCCGCTGAGGACATCCTCGCGGCGACGCAGAAGGCGGGTTATGATCTTTCGGGTTTGGCTGGTGCACTTTCCGCGGCGGGCAAGCCTCGGTAATCGATCGAAATCCCCGGCATTCTTCCGCAAACACCGATTTGCCAATTGCGCCCGGCGACGCGGCGCCGATCTGGTCCGTCACGTGTAGGGGCTCCCCGGCCGCAAATAGATCGCAACGTTGCCGTGCTATTTCTGCGGCCGGGCCGAGATAATGCGCAGCGTCTTGCGGTCGCGCTGCAAAGCCAAGCTGTCGACGCAGTGTTGGCGTGCCGCCGGCGCGCATTCTATCGTGACCTGGTAAGGGATGTTTGGAAATTTCCGCACTGTATACTCGGCGATCAGCCCCTCCATGCCTTCCTCTATCTCACTATCGACGACATTGATGCTGGGTTCCGCGGCCAGGCCTGGAGGCGGTGTGTAGATCTTGGTATCGGCTGGCAACTCTTGCTGTATGCGCAGATCACCATCCACCGTGATCGCCAAGTCGCCGTAGGTATCGACAATCGTGTACCAGGTTGGATCGTCCGGATCGGTGACCAGTTGGCGTTTACGCTTCGGCGCCCGCTCTACCCCGAAGGCACGGTCGATAACACCCGGCGGGCGGTCGAAGGCAATCACTGGCAGCTTTAGCTTGCTCAGCTTGACCTGGTCTTCAGGTGTCAATGACCGCGGGGGATTGGTTGTTAGCTCGCGAAAGAAAGTCTGTATCTCAAGGTTGTTCCAGTCAACTTTCATAACCTTTGGTTGTCTCTGGCCGGCACCTACGACCTGCTGCGCTGAACCGGGCTCCATCGCCCAGAACAGGCCCGCGAGCACAACGCCTGCGGCGATAAACATCTCGGAAAACTTAATCATTCTCCTACTCCAACCCGACTTATGCACAACGCTGCAACGGTTTGCCCTCGCCCCGGATACTACAAACACGCTAGACGCTCAATTGCCCCACCAACGGAACAAGGTGTGGACACCGCGATGCGAGGGATATCCTTGTTAAGGCTCCTTGCCTCATCAGTATTTAGAGTTATGAAGCGACTGTGTAAGCAGTTCATCAACTGTGCGTTTCTCGTGACCGTTGTCATGTGGATGGCGGCCACGATGGCTCAGGCTTTCACAGTGTCCTCGCCCGATCTTGCTCCCCTTACGAGCAGTACCAAACAAACGCTCGAGCACCGCTGTAGCAGTGCCCAAAACAATACCATAGATAGCGCACCGTTCCGGACCTCGCGCCATACCATTCGCTGCGCTGTACCACCAGGCGGCCCACCATCTCTCGTGCCTATTATTCCAAAAAAGCCCGACAAACCCGAACCACCAACGCGGCCGATAACCCAGCCCAAACCGCCGCCAGCCGCTCCGCAGCCTGGTGAACCGGACGATGACAAGGGCTTCCGCTACTTCCCACCCGGTAAACTGCTGGCCCAGGATGCCGGCCGTGGGCGTGAAGATCGCCGCGTCTGGCTGCCAGATATAATCTTCCCCTTCAAGCTGGCCCAAGATCAGCACCCTTATCTTAATTCGCAAATCTGGGGCTACGGCGGCGGCGGTTGGGGCGGCCGTGGTGCTGCCGGTGGCGGCGAATGCGATCCGCGCAACTACGATCCATACCTACAACGTGATAATTACTGCGAGGTACGCGGCCATTCGATGCCGCTGTGCCCAGCAGGCCGCGGTCATCAGGGCCAAGACATCCGACCACCGTCCTGTCGCGACAATAAATGGGAAGTTGTCGCCGTGGTCGACGGCATCATCAACATGGTCACCCGCAACACGACCGTCCGCCTCAAAGCCAAGGACGGCACTCAATATCGCTACCTCCATATGCATCCCCGCTCAATCAAGGTGCGGGTTGGTCAGCGCGTCAAACAGGGCCAGGTCCTTGGTCGCGTGTCGCGCTACATGGGCGGCAAGACGCAGACAACAAAGCATCTGCATTTCGACGTACGCCAGCGCGTCAAGATCGGCAATCAGCCAGCGCGCGATCTTTATGTGCCGACTTACACCTCGCTGATCGCCGCCTATCGCAAGGCCAAGGGCTTACCCCCCGGCATTGACGAGAACGGCAATCTAATACCTGATCATCGTTACGAAATCGGTGTTCAGCCGCCCCAACCGAAACCACCGCAGCCGGAACCAACGCAGCCGGAACCACCGCAGCCGGAACCACCGCAGCCGGAACCACCGCAGCCGGAACCACCGCAGCCGGAACCACCGCAGCCGGAACCACCGCAGCCGGAACCACCGCAGCCGGAACCACCGCAGCCGGAACCACCGCAGCCGGAACCACCGCAGCCGGAACCACCGCAGCCGGAACCACCGCAGCCGGAACCACCGCAGCCGGAACCACCGCAGCCGGAACCACCGCAGCCGGAACCACCTGAAGAGCGGACGTGGTGGCAATGGACACGTGAGACGGCGTCATCGTGGTGGGATTGGGCCAAGAGCTGGTGGAAGCGTTGACAGCGCTTTTGCCAATAGCACGCGAAAGAAAGCTCGTGTGCGCAGTTTTATAAGTTGACTGAACAGCGCGTTGTTGGCGCCAACGTTAGCTGTAGCGCAGCAATGAAAGGGTAGAGTTCAATGATCAATCGTTGTTTGGCTTTGACACTCATTACGTTTGCTGTTGCCGGGTCGTTCCCAGCACAGGCGCAGGATGACAGCAAGGATCGCTTGCGCCGATTGCTCGAAAAGAAGTATGGCGATCAATCGAGGCCTACAACGACATCACCACGAAGTCAGGAGCTTTACGCCATCGACAAGGAGGGCAAGGTCCGCCGCGTCAGGCCAAAAAAGAAAACCGGCAACCAATCGTCGAATACATTCGGCACGCAACCGTTTGCGCAGGCGGGAGCTGGCACCACGCCAACATTCGCTACTGCCGGCACATGGCAACCGTCTACAGCGCCGGCCCCGCGCGGCTCGGGCAGCTCGAGCGGCCTCTGGTCGAAATTCAAACGCCTCGCCCAAAAAGCCGGCCAGATGCTGGTCAATCGGCGAACAGTTGTGATCCAGCTCAAGCCCGGTGCAACCGAACCGCAGATCGACGCTCTTGTTGCGAAGTACAATCTCAAGGTGGTCGACTTCATACCGAGCCTCGGAACGCTTTATGTCGAATTGCCGGGAGACGCCGGCGGGCCGACGACACGCTCGGACAATTCCAGGGGCCGAGGGAGCATCTCCTCCCTGCTCGAGCCGAGAATTGTTCTCAATTTGCGCAAAGAACCGGCCGTAAACGCGGCATTTGTTCAGACCACAATCGCCCCCAAGACGCTGCCCGCATCGACGCAGGTCAGCGTCCAACATGGCAACAAATCCATCAGATGGCACTGGCGCACGGATGCAAAGAACGACGGCAACTGGGGGCTGAAGGCGATGCGGTTACCTCCGGCCTGGACCATACTCAAACGCGCCCGTGAAAAGCGGCGAGGCCGCATCCAGCCGGTGACCGTTGCGGTTCTTGACACTGGATTTGGACTGCATCCCCAGCTAACCTACACGACAATCAAGGGCGAAATGCCACCGCAGCCGTTTCCCGCCAACTGTGGGACCAGCCACGGGACTCATGTGGCCGGTATCATTGCAGCCAAGTCGAACACTGGCGCCGGCATCGACGGTATTATGCCGGACGTTCGCCTCGACATTATTCCGATCTCCCAGAACTTGATGCAGCTGGGCGCCGCGGATGGCCGCGACGGGACGCAGCAGCAGATGTCCTATTTCTCGGACGCCATCCGCAATCTTGGCGAGTATCTTTTCGAACATGCCAAACTGGCCGCCAACGAACGCCGCGTCGTTAACGTCAGCCTGGGCTACAATTGGGGGAACTGGCACCGGATGCTTAAGGTCGACCCAACAACGGATCAGAGTATTCGCAACCAGATCGAGCAGCACGCCAATTTCTTACAGTTCCTGGTCAACCAGGTCAGCGATCAGGTGATCTTCGTTACTGCAGCCGGAAACAATTCGACCACCAACGATGCTCCGTTCAGTGCAGAGCTCGCAACACCGTTTGCCTTTGCCGCGTTGCACAAATCGCCGTTCTTCGAACCCAGTAAAAACATCATTGTTGTTGAAGCGCATAACCGAGATTACGAGCGGGCTCCATTTTCTAACGTTGGCGGCCACGTCGCAGCGCCCGGCGTCGGAGTCATGAGTACACTCGCTTCCGATAGCCAGCCCTACGCCTACGGTGTGTGTGATGGCACCTCGCAGGCCGCTCCTCATGTCGCTGCCCTCGCGGCTATGCTCTTCGAGCTCGATCCCAACCAGAAGCCGGCCGACGTTATTGATATCATCCGCAGCTCAGCATTAGCGGAAACACAGAGCGATTCTGCTCCCCGCGTCGACGCCCTAGCGGCAATATCGGAACTCTCGCGAGATTATTTGCGGGATCTTGCCGACCTCAACAGCGACGGACGCGTCGATGGGGACGACCTAAAGATCTTCAAGGACCGGCTCATCGCGATCGAAAACGGACGCTTTGGCGGTACTATTAATAGCGATTTGAACGGTGACGATGTAATCGATGCCGACGAACGCTGCTGGCCCCGCATCGACCTAAACGGCAGCGGTCGCGCTTCCTATGATCCCAGCGACAAGCTCCCACTGGCCGGCGAGAAGCGCTCCGATCTAGACGTAATTGCCGCCGCATGGACGGATAAGCTCCAGCCTTTCGACTCGGCGTACGGTGAGAGCCGTCTCTCCGAACTCCTTAGCGTCTGGCGTGGGACATCGCTTGTTGCTGCCGCACCCGTGTCCAGCCTTGCAGCACCCTGCCGCTAATTCACCGGTCTTGCGGGCTGCCGTATTGGAACCCGGGGCATCAGGAGCCCGCACCAGTTTGGAATTTGGAGCGCTCATAGATGATTAGAACCATTACCGCCGCAATCGCGATCCTGGGTATCACCTATGCACTGAGGGCATTGCCCGCCGACGCACAGAGTAAAGTCGAAACCGTCGAAAAGATCATTGAGGGCGCGCGCAGAACCAACCCTGCACTCAAAATCCGAATCGATCCGCGCACAGGCCTGCCAACCAGCATCAACGGGCTGCGCCCGGCGGTCGATCCCGGCGTCTCATTAAGCGCCTCACGCGGCCCATCGGGCCAGCCAACCGAAGACGATATCCGCGCCGCGGCTGAGGCTTTCTTTAAGACCGGCGCTTTGTCCGCGGCCTTCAATGCAGAAAACGACCGCACCAAAATCGAAGCTTTCCGAGTCCGCAAAGACCCCGACATTCCCGGCCAGAGCGTAGTGCACGTTGAGCAACGGGTAGACGGTGTCCGTGTCTTTGGCTCAAGCGGTCGCGTCGTCGTCGGGCCATCCCTTGCCGTCACGCAACTCGCCGCAACGTTCTCCACCGTGGAGATCGAGTTCGACAACGCCTGACATCAAGCAGGAGCGCGCCATCGAAGTCGCCCGTATGCACCTTCGTGCAATCCTATCAGATCGCCAAAACGACCCCGAATTGGAGCAGCTCCTCAAATCACCCGATCGGGCCCGGAGCCAAGCCACACTTGTGATCTATGAACCGGCTTTGATGCGCGCCAAAGGCTCCAAACAGGGCCCCGCCCGCCTCGCCTGGCTGATCACGATTGACGCCTTCCGTTTCTTCGTCGACGCCAAGGTGGGTGATGTTCTTTTCTATTACCTCGATCAAAGGAAGTCGTCGCAACAACGCGTCTTCGACCTCGAGCAACGTTCCAACTTCCCCGGCACCAAGGTGCTCGACGATATTGCAGGCAAGCGCATCAAACCTCTGCCGCGCGACGCCGAAGACGCCCATACCAACGCCGGCCTGGTTATAGATTATTTTGCCAACGTCTTCGGCCGCGCTGGTTTGCTCGAACGAGGCGCAGATGAAACCCTGTCGTCCTACGTCCGCTTCGGCAACTCAAAGAATGCCTACTGGTGCATCAATCAGACGTACTATTGTCCCCAAGCTGGCGCCATGGTCTACGGCGAAGGTTATCCTGCCGCACTCGATATCGTCGGTCATGAAATGACGCACGGCATGATCACCGTCGAGGCGGACCTCACATATGCTAACGAATCCGGAGCCGTAAACGAATCGCTGGCCGACATCTTCGGCACCTTGATCGAGTTCGCGACGAACCCCGGCACGGCGAACTGGGTTCTGGGCGACAAGCTGCGCGACCAAAGCCTTACTAAGCCGCTGCGAAGCATTTCCAATCCCAATCTGAGCGACGGCGACGGCAACGCGCTTTTCGATCGGAGCAAGGTGTACGGCCCGAACAATCGCGGACAGCCCGACCACTACGCCGACTACGTGACCCGTGAGGATCCAATTTGCGAGACCACGCGCGACTGGTGGTACGGGTGCGTTCACTTCAACAGCGGCATATTCAACAAGTTCGCTTTCCTCGTCGCTGAAGGTGGCCGCCACCGCGGATCTGTAGTACTCGGCATCGGTCGCGAGAAACTGGGACGCGTCGCCTACCGATCGCTTGTCACCCATCTCAACCCCAGCACTGGATTGCGGGAAGCCGCTGAAGCCTTTCTCACAGCCTGCTCGGAACTGGCAGGTGCCCGCGTTGCGGGATTTGTGAGCACGGATTGTGATCGAATGCGCAAAGCCCAAGACGCTGTCGGGCTGACCATCGCGGGCAGCTGAACCATTGCCCAGCGACACCCCCGCAAGCTTGACCCTGGCGAGATCGCGCGGTCAACCAAACGACCGATCATGCTCGCGTTGACAGACACTAGGCATCCAGCCTGATGAGCTTTCGGTCCACCAACACTCTCAGCAGAACAGCAGCGCCGCATTGCTTGGAAACGGCATTGGGATCCCAGACGTTGTCGGCAACGAACTTACCCTTGGCGTAATTGTTCGAGAAGCTCCACAGATAAGGCGTGTTAATGCCGTTTCGTCGACTACGAAAACCGTTGTAGGATTCCCACCGATACAGCATCCGCTCCAAGCTCCAGTCCTTCAGATCCTGGAAACCATCGAAGCGCAACGCGTCGACCGCACTCGTTTGCCAGTCGTTGGGCGGGCTCCAAACTTTGGGCCGGTTGCGCGGAATGCGCCTCGTACGCTGGCGTAGCGAGTCCCCGTTGTGTAAATGCGAGCGGAAGTTGAAGGCTGCTTCCATGGCATGAATGATTGCCACGAAATACCACGGGCAGCAGATTTCCTGGGCGACCTTATACCAGCGCGCTTGATAGCCCTCGTTCGACAGTTTCGACATGTACCAATTGACCGTTGAACGATGTTTTTCACGAACCGTGCAGCCATCGAACAGGCGCCGGTAGTCGTCCTTAATATCGGTGAAAGACGGTCTCCCTGGCGTCGCCGCGATACTCATCCCAGTTTCGCGCTCGTCTGGGAGATTACGCTCGGCCTGATGCACTTTGCGCAGAAGTTCGTCGGCGTCCTCGAGCAGTTTTTCAACCTCGCCAGGCGGCACGGTCAGACCCGAATTTGCCGCCGCCAGACTTTCGATCAGCTCCACCGCAGCCGGCATGATCTGCGCATAATCCCGGTCATCATCGATGTTGATCTGCGCCGACATGCGGGGCACGGAAATGCCGAGATCTACGGCCCGGGCCGTCAAGTGGCCAAGCTCCCGCCAAGCCGCAAAAGGGTCGACGACTACCGTGACCGCTTCCTGCGCTTGAGCACCGCCGAACGGCAGCGACGCGGCCATCGGCACCGCCAACACTGTTCCTGCCTGTCCGACAAATTGGCGACGATTCATCAGCTTCGGACGCATGGTTTCATCCCTCAAACGCCAGGGCCGAAATTGAAGCCGCAGCACACAGGCTATCCGTTGGACAGCCGGCCAGGTGGTGTTTCGCTGCCATAGGACTTGTATAATCGGATCCTACCCGATGCATAGTACTAGACCAACATCAGCGCGTGATATGATTGGGATTACTCGATTCCGTCGGTCACTGGCTCATTCAGTACATTGCCGCCCGACGTTATGGCTGAGTGTGCAGATCGAGGGTAGGCGCATGTCCAAAATAGTTGAAATCGAGGCCAGCAACGCCGGACAGAGCCGACTTTGGCTGACTGTGCGGTTACTTGTCCAAGGCACCATAGCGTGCCTGATTTTGCTCATTGTCTTCCTCGGTCTGCGGGCAATTCCGATGCCGTCGGGCTCGCTTGCCAGAGACCTGATCATCCACACTGTCAAAAACCAGACCGGACGAACGCTCACCGTCAAGGGCGCCTCGAAGTTATCCTGGTTCCCAAGCATTCGTCTTCGCCTTGATGACATCGTACTCTCCGGCCCCACCGACGCATACGGTCCAGCCCCAGTCACCGCCGATAGCCTCGAAGTTGAGGTCAAAGTTATTGATTTGTGGAGACGGCAATTCGAAGTCACTGAGATCAGTCTCCAGCGGCCCGTCCTCACCATGGCTGCCGGCGATCCGCTGTTGATCCGCGTGGCCGAGGGCGAAGTCAGGGCCGGTGGTATTCCACAGCAAGTCAACATCAACGACGGACGAATCGTCGTGCTAGCCTCACCTCCCAAGTCGCCGCTACAGATAGACAAGATCACCGGACAACTCGCGCGAACCGAGAATGGCAAAGGGGTCAATTTCAAAGGCCAGTTGGAAGCGAACGGCGAGATCGTTGCAATTGACGGCGAAGTCGGCGATTTGAAGGCCCTAGCCGACGGTGACATTTCCCCACTGACCTTTTCCCTTGTCAACAAACTCTTGGACGCACGCTTTGATGGAGTTGTCGGAACCCAGCCTATCGGTCAGATCACGGGCGGGCTGAAGGCCCGATCCGATGCATTCCCGGGGCTTCTCAAGTGGGCTCAAATCGATGCGCAGCAGTCTAATCCTGGGCGCTCTGCCGCGCTTGAAGGCCAGATCGCCGGTTCCCTTCGCCGAATAACACTGAGCGGCGGCAAGCTTACCCTCGACGCTGTCACGGGCGACCTGGCAGGGGAGTTCTCCATCGAAGGCGAGCGCCCGACGCTTAAAGCGGGCCTGACGACCGGAAAACTCGACATCAATGCGCTACTGCCGGCAGCAGCGCGACCAGCCGCCTTTGGGATCGCCCCTCTGGACAACCGCACTGTACTGCCAACAGCCTGGCAAAGCCTCATGGAGGAACTCCAGGGAACACTTTTCGAAGAAACTGCCGCATTGGGCGCCAACGTGATGCCAATGGGGTGGTGGAGTTCAACTCCCTTCAAGCTGTCCAGGCTGCCTGACTTAGACGCTGAACTTATTATCAAGGCCGATGAAATCGCTTATGGCGACCTGCCGCTCAAGAAGGGACAGCTCGTGGTCAACTCGAGTCCGCAGCGGCTCGAAGTTTTGGTCAACCGGTCGGAACTCTGTTGGAAGAGGGACGGCCTTTGCCCATCAGGGAATGACGGCAGCATGAGCGGTCGCGTCGAGCTCGACCTGGGCAATGGGCCACTGGCAACCGGGCTTCGCCTCAAATTCAAGGGTTTGAACCTGGAGCGTTTCGCTGCAGAGATGCTCAGGCAGCGCCTAATATCTGGCACCGGCGACATCGATATCTCGGTAGACGGACGCGGTGGCAGCATGCGCGAACTGGTTGGCTCGCTGAATGGTTCCATGGCCATGGATTTAGTCGAAGGGTCCATCATCGGTTTTGACCTCGGAAGAGCTATTGCAAACTTCGGTTCGGGACAAACTTACAGCCCCACCCGCAGGACGCGCTTTGAGCGAATTCGAGCGGCCTTCTCCTTACGCAACGGCGTGTTACGCAGTACCGAAGCTCTGCGTCTCACCGGCCCCGACATCGCCCTAACCTCGCATGGTTCGCTGGGTCTGGTCTCGCAGCGCGTCGATCAACGTCTGAACCTCAGCCTCAGCACGCCACCGCCGCATCTTCCTATTCCACTGCGCGTGCGCGGCACCGTCGACCGCCCTGATATCAAATGGGATATCTTTTCCGCCGTCGCTTGGCCCGCCAAGTTCGCGACGCCCTTCGCTATTGGTGACAAAAACGAGAAAATGCCCGAGAAGGTGCGCTGCGTCATCGAGAAGAAACTTGCCGCCGACGCTTCTGGGACCACATTATCGCCGGCCTCGCGAAGTTTCCTCCAAGATCTGCTTGAAAAGCGCCAACCAAGTCCCCTCCGGCATTCCAGCGCCTATCAACAAGTACCAGAAAGCTGCTCCAATTTTCGGACGCTGAATAATGCGCAGCGATCCAAAGCACCCTCCGTCGCAGGTTGGGAAAAGACCCTCACAACACCACCGGTCGACGTATTGCCGGAACAGCCGAGCGAACGCTCACGTTTGCCGCCGATGCAAGACCGGAACCGATCCGCACTGACCCCGGGCGACGGAAATGCCGGCACATTTGTCTCCCAACCCATAACACCCGCCGTTACAAAAACGCGAAAACGAAGGCGCCGAGTCTCATCAAGAAAGAACTCAGCCCGAAAAACGGACTGGCAAAATAAGGCTCTCTTCCAGGATTAGCCGCGGGGCTCAAATCACAGAAAAGCGAGCAGAGATCACCAAGGGCGCACTCGTCTTTTTCCTTAAAGTTGCGCCTCTGCTTGGTGTTAATGCTTTCAGCTGGCCAAGGTCGAGAGTGCTAAGTCCAAATACTGGGTCGTGAAAATCTCCTTCTCTCAACGACCATACTGAACTGCTGCCGATTCCTCGCTTGCTATCGTCAACAGAATCTAGGCCTCTGTCGAAAAAGGCGCTGCTCCTGCACGAGGCTAATCATGAAAAAGGCAACCAAAGCTTTCCTTGCAACAGCACCAATGCTCCTCGCGGCAGGTTGCGCCCAAGACCTCGGCTCCATCGAAACGGGTACGTTACCGTTACTGCCCGCAAAGGTAGAACGGGTCGCTGAGGTCATTCCAGGCGTTCCAAATGGCTACACGTGCCCAGTGGTGCCCAATACCTTTGATCCAGCCGGCTCGATCTATCGCATTGATGCCAGCAGAACGTTCTGGCGCGTCGCCGATCTTAAATCTGAACCGTTTGTGGTCAAAAATCGTCGCGCGGATGTTGTGATTGCAGACTACCTTCTCAGTGACGAGCAGGCTGCGAGCGCCGGAATGTCGGCGCGTCTGGTGAAGACGGCGTTGCCCGGCCTTGAAGTGGACGGGGAACTGGATGAGAAAGTTTCTGTCGAAATCATCGTGAAAGATATTCGAGCGGACATCATCTACGACACGGGTGCGGACCAGATCAGCCAATGGTTCCAAGAGAACATGAAGCCCAGACCGGGAAGCAGGTATTTTATCGTTCGTGAAGCCATTAAGGCTGGTGCCGTCACCTATCGGTTGAAGCGCAAGGACCTTGCGAAGTTCGGCGGCAGCGCAAAGATCGAGCATATTGCCGAGGGCAAAGCCAACGTGACCGTGCGTGACAATAATTCGACGTTCGAGATCACGCAGACATTCCCAGAGCGCATCAACGTCTGCGTGAAGGCAGATGAAATCAAACCAACCGCCAAAGCCAGAGTGACCGCCAACGCTGCACTCACCAGCGAATAACGTGCGCAAGCACGCTAAATCAAGAAGATCGGTGATAATGTGCTTAGGTCCTGAGCGAGGGAGCGAGAATTGCGCGGCAGGCTTTCGCCGACGCAAGTCCGCCCGAGCATTCGTCTGGACGGTAAGAAGACTGGCACGACTTCGGCCGCAAGGGTTATGCCGAGCTATCGCGCTAACCGCTCGACAGCTGCTAGGCAATATTAGTGCAGCGTGCCAACGCAACGTTTGTTTTTCTTGAGGCTACGCTCGCGAATGGCGAATAAGACGGCAGGGCCGGAAATCGAACGGCTCATCAAGTTGCTGGCTCGGCTGCCAGGACTCGGACCGCGGTCGGCGCGAAAGGCGGCGCTGACTTTGATTAAGCGCCGCGGCGACTTGCTTGAGCCGCTTACTGATGCCCTGGCTGAAGCGCGAGACAAGATTTCTGTTTGCCCAGAGTGCGGCAATATCGATTCGCTGTCACCGTGTAGTATTTGCCATGATCCCTCCCGACCGCGCACGATGATTGTTGTCGTTGAGGAGGTGGGGGATTTGTGGGCGCTGGAACGCGCTGGCGTCATCAAGGGGCTCTATCACGTGCTCGGCGGCCATCTGTCCCCGCTTGATGGGATAGGACCGGAGGACCTCAACATTGGCAAATTGGTCGAACGGGCTTCGGCGCCGGAGGTCCGTGAGGTGGTTTTGGCGCTGAACGCGACGGTGGAAGGCCAATCCACGATGCACTACGTCCAAGACCTGCTGAAACCTTCCGGGGTTACCGTCTCTGAAATTCAGAAAGGTGTGCCTATCGGAGGAGAATTGGACTATCTCGACGAGGGAACGCTGGCGGCGGCTATCAAATCGCGTCGGCAGATCTGATGATCTGGACTGGAGGCGAGACGATCAAAGGTCTTGTTCCCGGAATTTGCTGTCCGGCAAATAGGATTTATGTCCGCGCGCCAGCACGTCAATTGGCGCTGAAGCGCACGTGACCTGAAAGCTCAATGAAAGAAAACACCCCATCCCCGCGGCGGGCGGCCCGGCCCAAACGTCGGCCCACGCGAGCACCGAAATTCGTGACAGGATCGCTGTTGCGTCACTTGCTGGTCATGACCGGCACGGGCGCACTGGGGCTGGTGGCCATTTTCATCGGCGACCTTGCCAACATCTACTTTCTTAGTCTTCTGGAGGAACGCCAGGCTCTGGTCGCCGCCGTCGGCTACGGCAGTTCGGTTCTCATGCTGACAATCGGGATCGGTATCGGTCTTGCCATCGCAGCAACCGCGCTGGTGTCGCCGTCTCTCGGCGCCGGACACACTGTGCGCGCGCGACGACTTTCGGCAAATGCACATCTGTGGACATTCGTCATCTCGTCGGTGCTGGCGGTGTTGGTGTGGGTGCTCATACCGCAGTTTTTGGACCTGCTCGGCGCCACTGGGCGAACGCGTGAGCTCGCCGTGAGCTATTTGACAATCGCGGTGCCAGCACTTCCGCCGCTGGCGCTTGGCATGACGTCATCGGCGGTGCTGAGATCTGTCGGTGATGCGCGCCGCGCCATGAACGTCACCTTGTTCGGCGCGATCACCAACGTCATTCTCGATCCGATTTTGATCTTCGGTTTCGATATGGGCATTGAGGGTGCGGCCTGGGCCTCGGCGATGGCGCGTGTCAGCGTCATGTTGGTCGGCTTCTACGGCGTCATCGTCGTACACGGGCTGATCGGGCGGCCCAAGTGGCGCACATTCCTGGCCGACGGCCGGCCACTCGCCGCGATTGCCGTTCCCGCCGTCGCAACCAATCTGGCGACCCCCGCCGCCAACGCCTACATCACGGCGATGATTTCCCAACATGGCGACAGCGCGGTGGCGGGCTGGACCATCATCGGGCGAATCATGCCGGTGGCCTTCGGTGCCATCTTTGCACTGTCCGGCGTCGTTGGGCCAATCGTCGGGCAAAACTACGGTGCAAACGACAAGGCCCGCATGCACGAAACGCTTCGGCTCTCACTCTATGTGACTGGCGCTTTTACAGTCGTTGCATGGGGCCTGCTGGCACTTGGCGCACCGCTTATCGTCAGTCAGTTCCAGGCGACGGGCGAGGCGGAAGAGTTGATCATGCTATTCTGTCGCTGGTTATCGCCGCTGTTTTTCTTTCTCGGTGCGCTATTCGTTTCCAACGCAGTCTTTAACACGCTTGGTCGACCGCATATCTCGACGGCGCTGAACTGGGCGCGGGCCACGCTTGGCACGGTGCCGTTCGTCCTAGCGGGGGAGGCGGTCGCAGGGGCACCCGGGGTCATCACCGGGCAAATGCTCGGGGGCGTCGCATTTGGGATCACCGCGGTAGCGCTCGCCCACCGCCTCGTCGACGTAATCGGAGACGACTCGACCACCGCGCGGCCGGCGAACGGGCGCGTAAATGCCGCTGTTGATGGAATTCTGGGGCTTGGCCCAGCAACGACCCAGGCTGGCGCCGGCAAGTAGCATTTATTGCGACCGGTTGCAGCTGGGGACAGGTCAACTTTTTGTTGCGCGACGTCACAGCGAGCGTGATAGAACGCATTCATACACACTGGGCGCTTTATTTTGCGTCTTTCGGGGGCCAACACGGGGCCGGTCCCGCTGGGCGGCTCGAGGGGATACCTTGTCTTCACAGGCCGAAGAACAGCGCAATACTGCCATCATAAGAAAGTGGCTGCTGGAATTGCCGCGTTACTACAAGCGCGCGATTTTGGTGGCCACAGACCTTTTTCTGCTGGCCATTATTGTTTGGTCGGCCATGTCGTTACGATACCAGACGTGGTACTGGCCGCACTCAGTGCCAGAAATGCTGCTGTTCGTGGCGGCGCCGATTATAACGGTGGCGACGTTCGCGCACTTCGGGTTGTACCGTCTAGTGACGCGCTTCATCGGGTACCGCGGGACCTTGCGAGTATTCGCTTGCGTGGGCCTTAGCGTGCTGATCTGGGCGCTTGTCGTGTTGATGACGGGGCAGAACGGCATCCCGCGCACGGTCATTTTGACCTACGGCTTCATCGGCGCGATCGGTATAGCCGCAAGCCGGCAATTGGCCGGGCTGGTGTTGAAGAGTGTCGGCATCCGCGTGCCACGTCTGCCGCTCGACATTGAGCGCAAGCCTGTTCTCATTTACGGCGCTGGGCAACTGGGTTCGGAGCTGTTGGAAGCACTGCGCCGCGTATCCGACCGTGAACCAGTTGGGTTCATTGATAACGCTCCCGATATGTGGGGCCAGTACGTCGGCGGTGTGAAGGTCTACCGACCGCAAAAAATCGAGCACGTCATCGAAAGGGCGGGAGTCCGGGAAATCCTGCTGGCGGTGCCGGAGACGCAACGCCGAGAACGCCGCCAGATCATGAGTGAGCTGGAGCACTATCCCGTCGCCGTCAAGGTAATGCCGACGATGGAAGAGATCGCCACCGGCAAGGTGGGGATCACCGATGTTCGCCCTTTGGAAGTCGAAGACCTGCTCGGACGAGACCCTGTGCCACCGAACAAGGAACTTCTGGCCCGGTCGATACTTGGTAAATCGATTCTCGTAACCGGAGCGGGCGGATCTGTGGGCTCGGAATTGGTCCGTCAGATCCTGAAGCAGCATCCAAGCCGTCTGGTACTTCTGGATATTTCGGAAGTGGCACTCTACGAGATCGAAATGGAGGTCCGCGAGATCATCGCCGAGATGCCGGACGGTGCAGGGCCGGAACTGATCGGCGTGCTCGGCTCTGTGCTGGACGACCAGGTCGTCCGAGAGACCATCACACACTACGGCGTCGAAACGATCTACCATGCCGCCGCCTATAAACACGTGCCGATCGTCGAACAGAACGCCAGCATTGGAATTTTGAACAACACGTTTGGCTGCGCCGTGATCGCAGAAGCCGCGCGCAACCTGGGTGTTGAGCGCTTCGTGCTAATCTCCACCGACAAGGCGGTGCGGCCGACCAATATCATGGGCGCCAGTAAGCGGCTCGCTGAACTCGTTTTGCAGGCGCATGCGGAGGAGGAGGGCGCCGAGACGGTGTTCACCATGGTCCGCTTCGGCAACGTTCTTGATAGTTCCGGTTCCGTCGTTCGCCTGTTCCGAAAGCAGATCAAGGCTGGCGGACCGGTGACCGTCACGCATCCCGAGATTATCCGTTATTTCATGTCGATTCCCGAAGCAGCCGAGCTCGTCATCCAGGCTGGTGCGATGGCAACTGGCGGTGAAGTGTTCGTCCTCGATATGGGCGACCCGATCAAGATCGACGATTTGGCGACCTTGATGGTCCGGCTCGCCGGGCTGGATTTGCGCACCGAAGATACACCCAACGGCGAAATTGAGATCGTCTATACGGGATTGCGTCCTGGCGAGAAGCTCTACGAAGAACTACTGCTAGGCGCGAACACCACTGGCACCGAACATTCCCGGATCTTGCGGTCCGGCGAACCGTTCCTGACCGCCGACGCGCTCTGGCGTGAGCTTGACACTCTAAGAGAAGCAATGAGCCGCCGCAATCTTGAGACCATCAAGAGCATTCTCAGCCGAACTGTCGAGGGTTACAGCAGCGGCGAAGCCGAAGAAGAACAACAAGACGGAGACAACGAGAAACCCGTCTTTGCACCACTGTCCCGGACCCTGCACTGACATGCCGAAACAGAATGCTACGGATACGCGTCCAGACCGCGGGAAGCGGATCGCATTATCGGCCGCCCACGGCCACAGTCTCGTGGGCACCTATATGCCGCTGATCACCCGCCTGTTGGAGAGCGGGCACCGCGTGCTGTGCCTCGCGCCGCAAATTTCAGAAGGTGAGACACTTTCACTAACGCACGCCGGCGCCGAGGTTCGGCAACTCAATCTTGTCGCGGATCGATGGACGCTGATGCCGGAGAGGCAGGTCGTTCAACGCACCACTTCAATACTGTCCGAATGGCAGGCCGACACTGTCCTGGCTCGCGGGAGTGGCGTCATGCCAGCCGTGTCCTTGGCGGCAAAAAAGGCCGGTGCCGCGCGGATCATCGCTGTGCAGGAGCAGCTTCCGCCGGAAGCAGATGAGGAAAACGGATCTGAGGGCGATCCGGAAGATAGCCTGATCAGGGCCTTCGATGCGGCCACTGACGTCCTCTGCTACAACTATGATCACGCCGCACAGCTTGAAATCAGCGGATTGTTGCCGGAGGATCTGACACCTGTCGTCCTGCCTGGCTTGGGTGTCGATCTTGACCAGCTGCAGGTCGCACCGTTGCCACCGATCGGCGACGAATTGTGTTTCTTGATGATCGCGGAACTGGCGCTGTCACGTGGAGTTCTCGACTTCTGCAAAGCGGCGGAGATCGTCAAGGAGCACGCACCGCAGACCAAGTTCCAGCTGGCTGGCCCAGCGAGCCGAAGCCATGATGCACTGTCGTTGGCCGACGTGGAACCCTATGGCGAGACGGTCAGCTATGTGGGAGACGGCGCCGACACACCTTCTCTGATCGCGCAGTGTCATGTGTTCGTCTACCCCTCGCACGGTGAGGCGAGCCCCGGCCCAGCATTGCAAGCCCTGGCCATGGGCCGAGCCATAGTCACCACCGATGCACCTGGATGCCGGGAACTGGTCGATGAGCGCGTCAACGGTGTTCTTTGTGCGCCCGGCGATCCGGCGTCTCTGGCCGCGTCGATGCAGCGGTCTGTGAAATGGCCTGACCTAATCCCGGCGATGGCCCGCGCAAGTCATCAGAAAGCGGAACGGCGCTATGATCGGCGGCTAGTCCTGGCGGCACTGTTCGATTTGCTCGGATTGCAACGAGCAGCCATTACCGAAGCTTGAGTTCCGACATGACCAATAAGCGCGTCCTCGTTACCGGAGCTAGTGGTTTTATTGGTCGAAGCGTAGTGCCATACCTGGCCGCACGCGGCTTCGAGGTACGTGCGGCAGCCCGAGATCCGGATTGCTTGACGGCGGGCAAAGGCGTGGTTCCCGTCAAGCTCCCCAACCTGTCGCAAGGCCTGGTGGACTGGAGTGATCTTGTCGATGGGTGCGATTACGCCGTCCACCTCGCCGGCGTCGCGCATGCCGACAAAGACATCCCGGAAACGCATTACCAAGCGGTGAATTGTGGTGCGGTCGGTTCGCTAGGCGTCGCTGCCGGCAAGGCTGGCTTGAAACGGGTTGTCTACATCTCCTCCGTGCGGGCGCAAAGCGGACCGGTTGCCGATAGCGTCCTCACCGAAGACAGCCCACCGCAACCCAGCGATGCTTATGGGCGCGCCAAGCTTGCCGGGGAAATGGCTCTGTGCGACGCGCTCGCCGGGAGTGAGGCGGACTGGGTCACGTTAAGACCTGTTTTGGTCTACGGACCGGCGGTGAAAGGCAACATGGCGCAGCTGTTGAAGCTTGCCAGTCTCGGTCTGCCGCTACCGCTCAGCACGCTTGGTGGGCGGCGCTCCATCTTGAGCGTCGAGAACCTGGCAAGCGCTATCCTACATTGCATTTCGGCGGACAGCGCCCAGCGCAAGGTCCTGCTTGTCGCCGATGAGAGCCCGCTGAAAATCGCCGACATCGTTGCGGCGATGCGTCGAGGACTTGGCCGTCGGCCAGGTCTTTTCGGTCTACCCAGCGCGGCGCTTGCCGCAGCTGCAAAGCTTGCCGGCAAGGGCGAGGCGTGGGCACGTCTTGATGGTGACTTGATGGTGTCGACTGGGGCGCTGCGGGAGACCGGCTGGCAGCCTGCGATCGGGTCACGGGAGGCGCTGGCCGAGATGGCGCGGCTTACCAGCCTCGTTCCCAGCTGAACATGGCGGTTACTCAGGCGCAGAGCGCGGAAAGCCGCTTCACCGCCGTGGGCCGCGAGCCCCTCCGAGCGATCCGTTCGACGGCCTCGGGCAACGTCTCGACCGTCACCGCCATGTGGTGGGCGTTGGCGTGTAGCAGCATGAGACCGTCGACCATGACGCCGACGTGACCGGGCCAGAACATCAGATCGCCGCGCTGCAGCCCTTCGAAATCCTCTGGCATCAAAAGGTCGTTGCCGATTTCGGCGCGTTGCATATCACTATCACGCGGGGCCGCGATACCGGCGGCCTCCAAGGCAACTTGGACAAGTCCGGAACAGTCGATGCCGAGACGGGTACGTCCACCCCAGAGGTAGGGTGTGTCCATGAAGCGCTCAGCGACGTCGACGAAATCCCGGGCAAAAAATCCTCTTCGGCCACGTGCCGGACGGCGACATAGCCACCCGAGGTGAGGCGGTAGAACTGATCCTCCTGGCATGCAATGCGCAATTGGCTATTCAGAACTCAAGTGGGCGAGAGGCGGCTTTTTGATATCCGGCTCAGGAAAGACAAACGTGCCGAGCGCCTTCACACGATGGGTCGGCCATTCGACGTGGTTGGAGATGGCGTCGGCCTGTGCATAACCAACGTAGCCATCGCGTAACAACTGCACCCAGGCCCAGCCACCGGCAACATCGTAGACAACGACAACCTCGCCAAACAACGCTTCAGTATCGACCGCCGCATTGGGGTCGGGCTTGTTTCGAATCTGAATACTCGGGACGACGACTTGGCCCCAGTTACCAGCAACAAAGCGTTCCGCTTTAACCCGCCCGCGAAGATTGTCGGCTGCAAGATCCGGCCTGAAAGCATGGCGGCGGGCATCGAGCGGGACGGTTGGATCGACGGGCTGTAAGTGCTTGGCCGGACGACCCGGCGTAGCCTCTGGGCCAGCTAACTCGTGGTCGTTCAAGATAAAACCTCATCACTCAAAGTGGCTAACAGAAGCCGGGCTGCGTGCGGTTCGCCGCCCTTAGGGCCAAGTGGCCGCGCTGCAGCACGCCAGCCATAGAGATCAACATGCGCATAGCGGCGTGTCTTTGTAACGAACCGCTTTAAGAATAGAGCCGCGGTAATTGCGCCGGCAAAGGGGCCATCGGACACGTTGTTCATGTCAGCGACCTCGCTATCGAGCTTTGCGTTATATCCACGCCAAAGTGGCATGCGCCAGACCGGATCGCCTACGGTCAGGCCACGCCGCGCAACGGCTGCGGCGAAATCGTCGTCGTCGGTAAAGAATGCCGGCAAATCCGGCCCCAGTGCGACCCGTGCCGCCCCAGTCAGGGTGGCAAGCGAGATCATCAGATCTGGGCCTGTTTCATCACCCAGCGCAAGAGCATCGGCAAGCACAAGACGACCTTCGGCGTCGGTATTGCCGACTTCGACAGTTTTGCCTAAGCGGCTTGTCAGCACGTCACCTGGACGGAAGGCATTGCCGGCAACGGAATTTTCAGCGGCAGGAACCAGAACTCGTAGAGCAATCGGCAATTCAAGCGCCATGATCATATGCGCCAGAGCCAGGGCGCTAGCAGCACCACCCATGTCCTTTTTCATTAAGAGCATGGCGTTGGGAGGTTTGATGTCGAGGCCGCCGGTGTCGAAGCAAATACCCTTGCCGACAAGGGTTACGGTCTTGAGTTGGGTTGTGGCCTGCGGCTGCCAGTTCAAATCGATCAGGCGCGGGGGTTGGGCCGCGGCGCGACCGACGGCATGGATCATCGGCAGGTTCTGGGCGAGCAAGTCGTCGCCCGTCGTTACTTTCAGCCAGGCGCCGTGGCGCTCAGCCAGCATCCGGGCCGCGGCTTCAAGGTCGTCGGGTCCCATATCGGAAGCCGGCGTATTGATCAGATTGCGCCCGAACCAGATGCCTTCGACGATAGCTTTGATGCGCGCCTTGTTCGTACCCTCGGGCAGCACGAGGCGCGGGCCGTAATCCTCACCATTTCCCCGGTATCGGCGAAACCGATAGGAGCCGAGCCCCCATGCAATGGCGGCATTTTCGGCTGCTTCCCCGTCGGCCGTTGCCAGCCGATAATCCCCGTCTGGAAGCGCCTTGGGCAGCAGGCCAACTAGCAATTCGGAGGGGCCGCAAGGTTCTCCGGCCTGACCATCGCCGGTGCCAAGAACGGCTCCAGCGAGGCTGCCGTCGGCATTTGGGACGAGGGCGGTACGTCGGGCTTTGCCACGAAAACCGACGGCCTTAAGCCAGTCGCCACTGATGCCATGATCAGCAAGGATCTTGGCGGGATCGTCATCCTCGCGCACCTGCCAGACCGGTCGGGCCCCGGTCACCTCTTCGGTAAATGCTCCCGACACATCGGGAAAAAGCGGCCAACCGGCCTCACCACCGCTCATGATTAATCTCCAATTCTGTTGTTGGGACAGCTCTTAGCACAACTCGATGGTGTGTTGCCTCACGGGATCGCCGCTAAGAGCGCTAACGGAGGGGGTTAAGGCTTTATTGAGGGCTGTCTCACAGACTGACACAGAACCCCGAATGATTCGCACAAGCTGGTGTTTGATGAAATCTCACGTCCGGCTCACTACAAGGAACAAGATGCCATGGCGCAGACGCAAGTAAAGCAGCGCGCAGCCCGTCGACTGGGCGCCGTTGGTTTCGTGGCGACCTTGGGCGCGTTCTCAGGCGGTTGTGCGCAGCTGGGGGGGCTACCCGAGCTCACAACCGCGACCACTAAGGTGGAATCTGCAAATCCAAGCGAACCGACCCAGAACGAACTCGCGGTCGCGACCCAATACTGGGGCAAAAAATTCGCAAAAAACCCGAGGGAACTTGAGCCGGCTCTGTCCTATGCCAAGAACCTGAAGGCAATGGGCGAAAAGCGGCGTGCGCTCGCCGTTCTTCAGCAGGCGGCCGTCTATCATGGTGATAGGCCCGAGCTCGCCAGTGAATACGGTCGACTGGCACTGGCTCTCGGACAGGTCAAGGTCGCCGAAAAAGTTCTGGCTCAAGCCGATATACCATCCAAACCAGATTGGCGCGTGATCTCCGCGCGTGGAACGGCGCTTGCCAAGCAAGGACGTTACCTGGATTCAATTCCCTTCTTCGAGCGTGCGCTGGCACTGGCCCCTGACCACCCCTCTGTTCTCAATAACTTGGCGTTAGCCAAGGCAATGGGTGGTGACGCGGCCAATGCTGAAGGGCTGCTCCGGCAAGCGGTGGCCCAAGGTGCGGACTCAAAGCGCGTGCGGCAGAATCTGGCGCTGGTGCTGGGGCTGCAGGGACGCTACGACGAATCTGCCACGGTTGGCGCACAGGATCAGCCGGCGCCCGTGGCGGCAGCCGACACAGCAGCGCTGCGCAAGCTGGTCAAACTCGATCCCGTTATGGCGCCGGTCATGAGCACCAACCAGTATGCTCAAAACAGCAACCTGAAGGGCTCGTCAGCTGAGAACAGCTCGGCTATAGGCTGGGGTTCGCAAGTCGCACAAGCCCGCTAAGTTGGGGAACGCCAACACCGGCATTGTTGTTCGAGGGCCGCCCGGTGCGGCCCTTTTTTGCTATTCAGCAGCTGCTGCGCGCGCGCGCCCGCCCAAGGCAGAAGGCAGCCTTTCCACACAATCGTTCGCTGCGCATTCTTTAGGGCGACTTCGGTATCAATCGCTATTTCCGCGTCGGTGGAAAGCTCGTTGTCTCCTGACTTCTGCGGACTGTCGGCGACAATGATCGCCAGTACGCGCTCTCTAAAGCGGTAACACAACACCGCACACCAATCCCGATCCGGGCAACGCAGCAAGGGCCCGGGTCCAGTCCGCTCAACCCAAACAAAAAAAGAGCCCCGGTCTGGCGTGCCAGACCGGGGCTCTACGCGGAACGAACTCTGCGTGAGCGGCTACTATGGGCCATCTCCTAGCCGTTAAACCATATGGTGATAGCGGCGGGGCCAAGGATTACGATGAATAGAACCGGCAAGAAGAATAAGATCATCGGCACTGTCAGCTTTGGTGGCAACGCCGCGGCCTTCTTCTCAGCTTCAGACATGCGGATGTCTCGGTTCTCCTTGGCCATAACGCGCAACGCTTGGGAGACCGGCGTCCCATACCGTTCTGCCTGGATAAGGGCCGTGGCGACCGCCTTAACGCCAGCGAGCCCGATTCGCTTGCCGAGGTTCTCAAAGGCCTGGCGGCGTTCTTGAAGGTAAGAAAGTTCGGCCGTAGTCAGTGAGAGCTCTTCAGCCAACTCCAAGGAGGTCGCCGTCACTTCTTTGGAGACTTTGCCAAACGCAGCCTCGACCGACATCCCCGATTGCACGCAAATGAGCAGCATGTCGAGGGCGTCTGGAAAAGCCTCCTTGATGGCCTGCTGACGCTTCTGGGTCATGTTATGCACGAATAAGTTGGGCAGGTAGTACCCGACAAAACCAACGCCAAGCGCCATCGCGAACTTGATGATCGGAGGATAGGCAAGCTCGGACACTACGAACAAGTAGGACAGCGCCGACACGAACAGAATTATCGGCATCGCAATGCGAAAGAACATGTACGTGACGAGTGGCGCCTGACCACGGAGGCCGGCCATTTTTAGTTTTGCCCGAACCTCGTCCGAATCGAAGTGCTTTCGCAGGTTCAACTGATCGACGACATCCTGCATATAGCCTTTAGGCGTCTTACGAAGGCTATTACCCGGGCGTTCGCTGACCATGTCGGCCATCCGCTCAGCCCGCATCTTTGCGCGCTCGGTGGCCATCAACTTCATGCGTTGATTGGTGCGGTCCCTGCTCATGATTGGCAGCGCGATGGTGAGCACGGTGACAAAGGCGGAAATCGCCGCAAGCATCGTGACCACGAACTGCGGCCGCATTATCAACTCGATGAATTCCATCATGGCTTAGTCGCCGTCCTTCGTCTTGCTGCGAGCCGACGCGGAAAATCGCGCAGGCGTCGGATACAGGTCAGAACTTGAAGTTGATCATCCTCTTCATTACGAAAACGCCGCATGACATCCAAAAGAGACCTACGAAGAGCATAAAGTTGCCGATCGTGGTGACAAACAGCGGCATGATGTAATCAGGCGAGGCCAAGTAAACCATAATCATCACGCCTGGTGGCAGCGCCGCGAGCACGGACGCCGACGCCGTCGCTTCTGCCGACAGCGCTTTAACCTTCATCGCCATCCTCAACCTTGACCGCAGCACTTCAGAGAGGTTGCCCAAGGCTTCGGAGAGGTTGCCGCCTGCCTTCTGCTGGATGCCGATGACAATGGTCAGGAAGCGGACCTCGGGAAGCGGCAAGCGTTGCGCCATTCGATCCAGCGCTTCACCCAATGGCACGCCGACACGCTGCTGTTCGACGACCTCTTTGAATTCCGAGGCAATCGGCTCCGGGCTTTCACGGGAGATGATCTGAAGGCACTCGTTCAACGGCAAGCCCGACTTCACACCGCGCACCACGACGTCAAGCGAGTTCGCCAATTCTCTTATAAACTTTTGCTGCCTCGACTTGGTCAATTTGCTTAGAATCCAGCGGGGCAGGCCGAACGTTCCAACGAAACCGCCAACGAATGCCGCTACGTATGTCAAAATCGAGTTTTCAAGGGTTAGTACCGCAGCGGCTGCACAAAATAGTCCGCAAGCAGCGCTCATGATCCAAAAGGTCTGGGGCGTTATCTTCAAGCCGGCGCGCTGCAGGCGCAGCCGAAGCGTGACGGCCTCCTTGCGCTTTTGCCGATCTTCCAAGTCCTTGAGAGTGGCGGAGACCTTCTGGCGGCGGCTGGCTGCGGCTTCTGTCTCGCTACGCGTTGCCAGCTTGTCCGAACGGCTTTTGGTGACCGCCTCCATCCGCTGGTCGGACTGCTTTTCGCCCGAGAACATCGGATAGAAGATAGCGAAGATCAGAGCTGCGACCGCGACAGCGCCTAGCAGCGGAAACAGAACCTCGGTGCTAAGCATTATTGTCTCCAACCGGGTTGCCGTGCTCGTCAAACACTTCTGATTCTGCGAGCGCCTTCGCCAGGCGGTTTTGCTCGTTATAGTATTCGGCGCGTTCCCAAAAACGCGGACGTGAAATGCCGGTGGAGCGGTGATGGCCTAAGAGCTTTCCGTCCGCGTCCTCTCCTTCGATCTCGTAGACGATGAGGTTTTGCAGCGTGACAACATCACCTTCCATACCGAGCACCTCAGTAATGTGGGTCACCTTTCTGGAACCGTCGCGCAGGCGCGAAGCCTGGATGATGATGTCAATAGACCCGACGATCATCTCGCGAATGGTCTTCACAGGTAGTGCGAAGCCGCCCATCATGATCATGGATTCCAGACGACTTATCGCTTCTCGCGGCGAATTCGAGTGGAGCGTACCCATCGACCCGTCGTGGCCTGTATTCATAGCCTGCAATAGGTCAAAGGCTTCCGGGCCGCGAACCTCGCCGACGATGATGCGTTCAGGTCGCATCCGCAAGCAGTTCTTGACCAGGTTTCGCATGGTGATCTCGCCTTCGCCTTCGAGGTTCGGTGGGCGGGTTTCGAGGCGCACAACATGGGGCTGCTGCAATTGAAGTTCGGCGGAGTCTTCGCACGTGATGATGCGTTCGTCGTGATCAATTGAGCCGGTTAAACAGTTGAGAAGCGTCGTCTTTCCCGAACCGGTGCCGCCTGAAATCAGTACGTTGCAGCGGACACGGCCGATGATCTCAAGGATCGTTTTGGCTTGTGGCGTGATCGAGCCAAACTGGAGCAGCTGCTCAAGGCGAAGGCGATCTTTTTTGAACTTACGAATGGTCAGCGCGGCGCCATCGATGGCCAGCGGCGGGGCTATGACGTTGACACGCGAACCGTCGGGGAGACGCGCATCGCATATCGGACTTGATTCATCGACGCGGCGGCCAACTTGACTGACGATACGCTGGCAAATGTTCATCAGCTGAACGTTGTCGGCGAACCGAACGCCCGTCTCTTCAACCTTCCCATCAACTTCGATGTAGGTCATACCGGCGCCATTGACCATGATATCGGCGATGTCATCGCGGGCCAGGAGCGGCTCCAGCGGACCGTATCCCAAAATGTCGTTGCAGATGTCCTCGAGCAACTCTTCCTGCTCGGCGATCGACATGACGACATTCTTGACCTGGATGATCTCGCTGACAATGTCGCGGATTTCTTCGCGGGCCGCGGAGGCATCGAGCTTGGCGAGCTGGGTTAGGTCGATGGTGTCGATGAGCGCGTTGAAGACGGTTGTTTTTACGTCGTAATACTCTTCGGAATGCCCGCGTTGCGTAGTGGATTCGGGTTCCGAAGTGGGTTTGGCCTGGGCGGCTGGCGCTTCGGGCTGAGGAGCTTGTTTCGCAGCTGCTGGCTTCGGAGAGGGAGCCGGCGTTGCAGATGCCGTAGACTTCGGAGCCGTTGGGCTCGGCGCCATAGGTTTGGGCGCCGGACCTGCCTGGCTCGAAGGATCGCTCGTGCGTTTCCCGAACATCGAATGCTCTCCTCGAAATCTTCTCAATCAACTCGTCTCAATTATGGGACGAAGAAGCTAAATCTTTATTTCCAAGCGCTTCTAAATAAGAATCCCCAGGCCGCTCACCTTACGCGAACGCGGGCAACGCCCCGTACCGTCGTCAGGATCTGGTCACCGAAGGCTCCCGGTCAGCGTGTAAACCCCAGTCTTTCCAAGAACGCCAGGCTCGACTTTTTCTCGGGGCGAACTTCCTGGCGTTGCGCGATGGTCAGTGCGATATCTCGAAGCTGCATAGCCGCCTTCGACTTCAGATTAGTTTCCTCGATCATCTGGCCGTTGTTCGCTGCCTGCCCGAACGTCTCCGCGTCGAACTCGACCTCCGCGACGACTTTCACGTCCAGCGCCTGCTCGAAATCACGTGCGCTGATTTCCGGCTTCTTTGGCATGTTGGTCATGTTGAGGATCAAATGGGGCAGGTTGTCGTTCTTGCGCGATACCTTCAGCAGGTCGATGATGTTCTTTGCGTTGCGAAGATTGGCAAGATCCGGCGCTGCAGTGATGATCACCTCGTCAGCCTGCAGCAAGAGGTTCTTGGCCCAAGCCGTCCAGACATGTGGCAAATCAAGCGAGACATAGGGGACATTCTGGCGGACAACGTCGATCACCGCTTCGCAGGCGTCGGACTGCAAATCATACTCAGTTTCCAACACCACCGGTGCGGCGAAAATCGACAAATGCTCAGAACATTTTGTGAGCAGGCGGTCGAGGAGGACCTCGTCAAGCCGTTCCGGGGTCGACAGCGCGTCGGCTATGCCCTGGACGGGGTCCCGGTTGAAGTCGAGCCCGGTCGTACCGAAGGCCAAATCGAGGTCGGCGATGACGAGGTCGGAAGCCAGAACCTCTGACAAAACCCAGGAGGCATTGTGACAGATGGTCGAAGAGCCAACCCCCCCCTTAGCTCCGATAAAGGCATAGACTTTGCCGACCGGGTCCGAAGACGGATCGTTATACAGGTTAGAGATACTCTCCATCAATTGGAGCGGTGAAATCGGAGTCACGAGATACTCGTTAACGCCGCGATTCAAAAGCTCGCGGTAGAGAATTACGTCGTTAACGCAACCAATAACGATCACTTTCGTTCCAGAATCGCAGCACTCCGCGAGCGCGTCCAATTCCGCGAGCAGCTGATCGCGTTGGGCCAAGCTCTCGATAACGATCAGGTTGGGTGTGGGGCTTTCCTGATAGTGGGCGACTGCCGCCCTAGCGCCGCCCATGTGGATCGAAACATGGGTCTTTGCCAAGCGACGGTCATCTGCAGCAATCAGAATTGTATCGGCGACATCCTGTGTCTCGCAAAATACCTGGATCGACACCCGCGGGACGGGGCGTGCGCGCTCCGCGTTACCTTCGCCGAAAGAGGGCACAGTAGCCAGCTGCTGACCGACTGCGGCGACGTCATCATGCAATTCTTCTGCTTGGTTCGACATAATATTTCCTGCCAACGTTAGTTCGAACTCTTAATCCGAATCTTATCTTCGCTGTTCTTTTTCGCCGACGTCCGCTCACCCTTGATGTACTTATTCCAGACGACGTCCCGACGTTCGGAAGAGCGAGCGCTCATGCCGCGGGGATGGAGCAAGTCAGAGGCGTTGGCGATCTGAGCGGCGAAGTTGCGTTGCGTCGCGCACCCGAGGTTCGGGTAAGGCAAGTTACCAGGCTCACGCGCGAGGTTCGTGGGCCAGCTTCCGCATTCTGGAGCCTCCGCGACAAAGCGTGTGTAGGACAGCTGAATTGGCGGCTGGGGGTCACGCTCGTCGTGGTAGGCTTCCACCGCAATATCGCTCTCGGAAGCGCCTTCGCTGACGAGAAGAGCCTGGATCTCGTGAGTGGCATGTAGGGCAGCCAACTCGTTCGGGGACCCGCTTGGAGCTTGCATAACGATCCGGCCAGACGCACCGGAAGCTCGGAAGCTCGCGTAGTAATCCAGGATCATTGCGCGCTGGCGAGGCGACAGACCGCCGGACCCTCTGGCAACGCTGATCGGCAGCACCGTCGGTTCCTCCGACACCAAAATAGGGTGGCGTTGAGCTGCATCAACCAGCGTCCAGCCTGCGATCCGTGTGCCGGGCTCGGCATGCTTGCAGCCGGCTGCCGCGAGAGCCGAGACCGCTACGACCAAAAGCAAACGGCCGCTGCGGAGGTCCCTAATCTTGAAATTCGTCATCTTCTTTCTCCTCGTCCGCTGTCGGCCTATTCGACGATAAAACCGTAGTCGCCTTTGAGACCGCCATCGGGGATCGCGGTACCACGGCCATAGATCCGGTTCACATGACCAAGGAAGTTGCCCTTCATGTCGGTGGCATCACCGAGCCCGTCGGATGGTCTTGCAAGGTCCTTGCGGGCGGTTGGCCGGACGACGTAGGGAGTGACGATCACCACGAGTTCGGTCTCTCGTCGTATAAAGTCGCGCGAACGGAATAGGGTGCCGAGCATCGGGACATCTTTCAGACCGGGAAAGCCGTCTATGTTCTGACGGGTGTCCTCCGAGAGAAGGCCGGCCATGGCCAGCGATCCGCCGGAAGGCAGCTCAACCGTTGACGAAGCGCGACGTGTCTTGATCGCCGGGATCTGCAGTGCGGCGATCTGAACCGCACCTTGGTTGGATAGTTCGGACACTTCACTCTCGATCTTGAGAGAGATACGGCCTTCCGAGAGCACAACTGGAGTAAACGCCACGCCGACACCGAATTCCTTGAAGACGACGCTGATTTGGCCCTGAGTGTCGACAACGGGGATGGGGAATTCGCCGCCAGCCAGGAACCTAGCCGTTTCACCTGAAACCGCCGTCAAGTTTGGTTCCGCGAGTGTCTTAATTAGGCCGTCGCGCTCAAGTGCGCGCAGAACATAAGCGGCGCTCTGATTTGGCGTACTCCAAGACCCGGCGATGCCAGAATTGCCAAAGGTAGCGGGCCCTCCGCCGGAGCCGGCAAAGGCGTTAAACAGTTGCAGGGGCTGACCTGGAAGGGCCGATGCGATGCCGGCGAGCGGTATTCCACCCACACCTTCTGCAGCACTCAGCGGCAGGTTGTTTTCCGACAGGATACTGGTGGTGAAGTTGCCGGAGTTTATGGCCGCGCCCAGGTTAACACCAAATTGCTTTATAAGTGAGCGCTGGACTTCGGCGACGACGACACGCAGCATTACCTGCTCTTCACCTTCAACCTCAAGCAAGTTGATGATGGTGCTCTCGCCTTCCTGCTTATTGAATTTCTTGACGGCGGTGCCCTCGGTGGTGGTCGCCGTCTTGGTTTCGAATTCGACCGTTACGAACTGCTGGGCGATGTTGGCGGCGCGCGAGGCATCCGCGGGGCTGCGTACATGGCCCGTCAGAATCACCGTCTGGTTGATCATTTCGACTTTGATGCTGCCGCCAGGGATCAGCCTGTTGAGCATTTCCTCAAGTCCCGCGGTCTCGCGCTCGACGAATAGCTCAAGGGTGGCGAACTGTTCACCGTTGCTGTCGAAGAAGAACGCGTTGGCCTCACCGATCCGGCGGGCCAGCAAGAAGACCCTGTTTGAGGACAACACGACCGCATCGACCGCCTGCGGGTTGGAGACCATAACGTCGCGGACATCGCGTGGAAATTCGACAAGAACTGACTTGCCGAGACCGATGCGCACGTTGCGGTGATATGAGTTCTCTATATTCGGGATCCGTATCAGAGAGCGGTGCGACATGGAGCTGCCGGACGGCTTCGACGGTTCGTAGCCTCCGCGCAGGTCTTGCGCTGTGGCGCTATCCCATGCGGACCCGGACAGGGCCGCAAGACATAGCGTGAGAGTGGCAACAAGGGCGGCGCCCAAGAGCTTAGGAGATCTGTCTTGCATCGATTTCAAGCCTTTTCACGAGCTACAGACGGGCGTTTAATTCACGCCGTACGCACGCGACTTGTTTCCATAACGCAAAACACTGACGGAGTTAGTCTCTTCACGATTGAGGGAATCACCAGTCTGGTTCTTCCCTTCCGAATTCAGATCTGCGACCGACCGCAGCGACAAAGTGATTTCGCCCATCGAGTTGGCGAGAGCCAGAAGTTCGGCCTGGCGGGGTGTCAGTTCTAGGGTCGCAGTCGTGGTTGAACCACTCGATTCGGCAGACTTCTTACCCACCGCCGCCTGGATCTGCTGACCGATTGCGAGGACACGCACGTTGCGGAAGAGAGTATCGGCCACGAATTCCTCTTTGCTACCGCCGGAACGGACGGTGCGAATGAGAATGACATCGACGTGGTCGTTTGGCAGGATCAGGCCGCCAACCGCAGTGCGCGGTTCGATACGCGTGGACACCGCGCGCATTCCACTTGGTAGAATGGCGGCGACGACACCGCCCTGACCGGCCTTGATCAATTTATGCACCGTCACGGGCTCGCCAGCGATAATCGGGGAGCGTGCAATCGATCCATCAATTTTATGCATCTGGGAACGCCGAGCCGCGGTGATCATACCCGGCCGGACACCATCTACTGGCCACTTCTGCCAGGTAAAGTGATGTTCGGCGACGACTTCCCCGAGACCAATGTCCTTCGCGGCAACCAGAACCTCAGTGGAATTTACGATGACTTCCTTGGTCAACGTTTCCGTCTTCTGGCCGACCAAACCCCACATCATCGTGAATGCCGCAATGCCGGCCACGCTGGCTACACCGATTCCGATGACTTGTGCTCGTTTCATCGCGCAAATGGCCCCTCAATTGGGCAGGACTCCCTGCCGTCTCGAGATTCACTTTGCGCGGGAATTGTCAATGTCTGGTTAATTGGCGTCGAGTTTTGGGGCACAGGCCAATGAAACCGAAAGCAGTGTCTCATTGGCAACGCAGCGACCGTCAGCCGGCGACCAAGGCGTAAAGTTCAGTGTTGGGGAATGTGAGCAAAGCGGCGCCGGCGATGGCGATGCCGTAGGGAATGCCCGTTTCCTTGTCATGAAGACGAAATGCCCATGCCGGTCCAGCTGCGATCGCCGCTGTCGGAAGTCGGCGATAGATCAGGATGCCGACGGCAAGTGCGCCACCGATTAGAGCGACATAGAGGAAAAACGTGGAGATGTTCGCAACGCCGACCCAAATTCCGGCAGCCGACATCAGCTTGGCATCGCCGCCTCCGAGGGTTCCAGTCATAAACAAAAGGAACCCAACGACCAAGATTCCAGCACCCGCGGCCAGATGAATGAGGAACGATTCAAATGGCAGGCCTGCAAGCACCGCCACAGGGAGGAAGGTCACGACGAGGATAACTGAGAGGTTATTGGGTATCGTCAGTGTGCGAAGGTCACTCAATGCCGCGAATATCATTACAGCGGGAAAGATCATAAGCAGGCAATAAGCAATCACAACTCGAACCTCCAACCAACAGAGTGGCACGCGTCTCCAGTCGAATTATTGCTGTTTTTCGACTAATTTTTGCTTAACAGGCGACCACGAGTTGATGCCTTCGAGACCGCCGTAGCGCGCTTCATCTGGTATTGAGACCATCGATTACGGCCGAGAAGAAGCCGTTCAATGTGGGGGCCACCGTTGGCAACCCCGTGAGAATGACGACCGCAGTTACTGACGCAATTAATGCATACTCAATCGCGGTTGAGCCGTCGTCTTGCTGGAGAAATTGCTTGGGCGTTCCTCTGCCAGCTTCTCTCATTTGACCGCACCCTTGGTTTGGATTTCCGAGTAAAAAGGTACTTGAAACCTCGTTCCATGGTAGGCTTTGGATCGCTAATAGAAGGTAGCCATCAGCGGGTATTCGGCTCGCAAGTCTCAGAATGGACAAGAATGTCTTAATGCCTGACGTGCAACTTGCACCTATCAACATTCGCTAAGCACACATCAAAAAAAACCACCCGGCGATTGGCCGGGTGGTTCACGCTTTGATCGCACTGTGCGAGCAAGTCGCCCCTATTAAACGGTGACGTTCAGTTTCGTACCGATGTTGTTGAAGAGCGAGTTGAGGTTCGTACCAAGCACGCCGGCGCCTACGATGATTCCGACACCAACGAGGGCCGCGATGAGGCCATACTCGATGGCAGTTGCACCGGACTCATCCTTAGCGAAAGCGAAGATCTTCTGCATTGTAACTCTCCCAAACAAAATGACACTGTCACATTTGAACTGACTGACGCATTTGCTAGTGCGCCGCTGACACCAACAAATCTAGCTCTGAAAAATTACTCTCAAGTTAAATTTCTGAAGTCTTCAGGGTTAACCTGCCCTTCACCTTTAACCTCCACAGAATTCCCATTAATTTATAGCGCCCACTACTATGTAGCACTCAACACTTCAAGACTTCATCCATGTTTCTATTTGTCCTTTTTTCTTTATCAGAGTACTTGATGATTAAATATGTATTGATCTCATCGACCCACTGACCAGGAACAGATACAAATTCTGATACTTTTCAGGAAAACTGCGCGGGGACATCGTAAGAGCTCCGTGAATTCTCTTGGAAGACCGTAGGTTTGTTCCGCAGCCCCAACGGATCCCGCCCTTTTACGAGGCGACAACCTTCGTCACACGGTAGAACGCTCGCGCTTTGACGGCCTGGCGCGCTCTGGTCAGGAGCATCGGACTAAGTCTGCTCCTTATGTAGACCGGCAGCAAAAACAGTGACCGAATGGCACATTGTCGGCCCTAATGAATCAAGGCCGTGCCAAGGATGATCAAAAATTTGCAATTCATTCATCAATTGCTGGCCTAATCGCGATCGAAGCTCCACGAAAGGAGAGATCCATGCGCCAGCTGACCACGCGTTGCGCCCAGCTCCCAGGCCATTCCAAAATTGCTATGCGTCTAGCGTTCAAGTTCTGCCTCGCGGCGGCCACCTTACTTGTCGTCTCCGGCACTTCTTACGCAAACGACTTGATCGTGCGCTACGACCAGTCGCAGCTTCTTAGGCTCCCGCGTGCCATCAGCCAGATCATCATTGGCAACCCCTCGATTGCGGACGCCTCAGTCCAGGCTTCGAACCTGCTTGTCGTCACAGGCAAAACATTCGGAGTAACAAACATCATCGCACTCGACCAGCAGGGCAATGTCATTCAGGACCAGCGGGTCATTGTTCAACGCGACTCCACGCGCATGGTCAACCTGCATAAAGGCAGCCAACGGCAGTCGTTTACATGTGCGCCCGAGTGCACACCGACGGTGACGATAGGTGACGACACAGATTACTTCGCCAAGATCTCCGACCACGCGCAGAAGAAAACAAAGTTCTCGTCCGGTCAGTCGGATGGCGGTGGCCAATAGGCCGCACGGGCGGCTTGTGGGTTTATTGGGTCAAGTCGACCTGCATTTATCGACCCGAATCTCCAAGACAGAAACAGGCGCCTTTGGGCGCCTTTTTTTGTTTGGCTCATCCTTTAAGGAAGCTTAAGAAGCGAATTTAGGTCCGTTAAAGAAACT
Source organism: uncultured Alphaproteobacteria bacterium (assembly GCA_963753045.1). GTDB lineage: Bacteria > Pseudomonadota > Alphaproteobacteria > Rhizobiales > Hyphomicrobiaceae > Filomicrobium. Next base: position 148,479 of record CAVWAT010000006.1, on the reverse strand, counting down.
TTCACCAGTTTTTCAATCTTTCCGCTCGCGAAAGAATTGATTCATAGCGGTCATACTAGGTTGGGCTCTGATGGAGTTCTCACGGGACAAAGGCAGGTTGTTCGTTATGCGTGATCCGACGTCTAGGGACGGGGCAGTCCAAGTCGACGCCAAACAGGCCAGACTGAAACAGTTCTTGAAAGACAAAAAGGGTGTGACGGCCATTGAATTCGCCATCGTCGCCCTGCCATTCTTTATGTTCACATTCGGCGTGATTGGAATAGGCCTCCACTTCTTCACTCAGAATGCTCTTGAGCATGGTGTTGGATCAGCAGCACGAAAAATCCGTACCGGTCAGGCGCAAAAGGGCGCAACGACGGTCGCCGAGTTCAAGCAGATGGTCAGAGACGAGGCCGGCCAAACGATCGATATAAACAAGCTTCAAGTGCACATGCAGGCGGGAGACCAATGGACCGAGATCACGCCGACGAGTTGTCTCAACGCCGCCGGCGAACAGGCCTCAGGTACTGGCAACCCGACTGACGCTGTGGGCGACCATTCTGGCGGAGCGGGAAAGGTTGTAATGGTCACGGTCTGCTACGAATGGGAAATGGCCAAGGTTTTGCCCTTTCTGGATTTCGGCCAAGCGGCCAACGGCGCGGGCGTAATTCAGGCATCCACCACATTCCGCACGGAACCTTATGAGTGAGAGAACATCCTCCAGTCCTCGTCACGGCCAGCCGGCATGGCGAAACTGGGTGTGATGATAAAAGTTGATCAGACTTTGAGGCTGTCATGAAAAAAAACTTCATCGCGAATACCAGACGCCGTTTTGGCGATACCTTGCGCCGTGGTTACCGGTGCTGCCAAGGCGTGGCCGCTGTCGAGTTCGGGCTGCTGGCGCCGCTCCTTGTAGTGATGCTGGTCGGCACCTACGAGGTGAGCCGCGCCATCAGCATGGACCGCCGGTTCAACTCCATTACCTCGATGGTTGGCGATCTTGTTTCGCGCGAGCAAGATATGGGTGACAGCCAATCCGAAAACGTTGCGACGGCTAGTGCTATCATGGAGGTCGTTCAGCATGTCATGGCGCCTTATCCTCGCGACACGCTGGAAGTCGAGATCATCCCAGTGATGGCTTTTGGTGACGGGACTGAAACCAAGCTCTATGCGCCGTCCTACAAGTATTCAGGTGGAACCGTGTCAGTGTCGAAGGCGCGGTGCTCAGACTATTCGCTTCCTGATGGGCTTACTGCGCCAGGTGGCAGCGTCATCGTGATAGAATCTAAGTACACTTACAAACCGTCGAGCTTCGCAACCTGGATGTTTGGTTCGTCCGTCAATTGGAACGACAAGGCAACGCATAGTCCACGCCATAGTTGCGTCGACTTCGAGGGCAACAATTGCGTGATCAGCTGTTGACGGAACCACTGCGTGCTCCCCAACTCGAGTGAGATGGAAAATTCACCGCCTCACTTGCTGGTTCGCAATAAACGACGTGGGCAAATCTATCGTTAGGCTGTGCCAAATTTTGGATTGTGTTATAGCGCTAACGACGCTTGCAGCAGAGAGTTTCCAACGACTATCTTCGCCGGCTCAATGACATTGTCTGTCCCAAGGGGGCAGTACAAGGAGTGGCGTTTAGTGATGTGCTCAGATCATACGGTGCCCCGGCGTGCGAAACATACGCACGAAGAGCTTCGCGAAATAATATTGAAGGCAGCAACGGAACTGATTGAGGAAAAAGGCTTGGAGGGCCTTTCGGCACGCGAAGTTGCGCGCCGGATCAACTATTCCCCAGGAACTCTCTATAATGTCTTCAAGGACCGTGACGAGATCCTTTTGACGATCGAGTCGCGGCTTCTCGATAGCCTCGAAACGTATCTGAGTCATTTGCCGCCGTCGGATGCTGCCCGCGAACAAGTCATCGCCTTGGCGAACGCCTATCTGCAATTCACCCACGCGAACGCCAACCTCTGGAATCTTCTGTTCGAGCATCAGCTTGGCAGGGGACCGGCGGCACCGGCGTGGTATACGGAAAAAATCCAGGCGCTCATGCAAAAAATCGAGCTGGCGATCGCGCCGCTCATGCAGGGCCGCTCGCAGGGCGACATTGAGCGGGCAGCACGGGTCCTTTGGGCCAGTCTCCACGGGATCACGTCGCTGTCGACGGCCAATCGGCTGTCGAATGTCACCGGCAATTCCGCGCAGGTTCTGATCGAAAACTTGGTTGCAACCTATCTCGACGGGCTTGAGGCCAAGCCATCCGAGGCAAATCGCAGGGCTTGATAAGCCTTCAGACTAGTTTGGCACCGACGCATCTGAGCCACTGGCTGGCGGTGCAGATGGGGCCGGGATAGAGCCGGTCGTAATAGGACTGCTGCCCTGCTGCTTCGCGGTGGCAACATCACCTCGAGCTCCGATCAGACCGAACCACTTACCGCTGGGCAGAAGCCTTTCGTTCAGCCCCGTCCACAGTGCCGGAGAGGAAACCGCCTCGACCAGAGGTTTCGGCGAGGGTGCGAGCACCAAAACCAGTATTGTCAGCATGGCCATTGACAGACTGTGCCCTGGATAACGCCCGTCGATGAATTTGAGGGCGGAACCGAACGATGCTTTCAGGCGATTGCCCATAAAGTCGACGGCATAAATCTCGTCCAAAACCAGGTGGGTGAGATATCCAATAAACATGAAGCCGCCGCCCAGCCAGGCGACGCCTTGGTGACGGCCAAGCAGGTCATGGAAAACGACTGCCGTCAGGCCGGCCCAAAAGACGCCGGCGAGAAGTGAATGCCAGACACCCCGATGGACGGAAATCCGATAGAACAGCGCGTGCAAACCATAGCGAACAAAAACAAGCGATCCGAGCCAGAGAACCCATAGTTCGGCTATTGAATAGTTTTCGGCATTGATGAACAGAACACAAAACGACGTAAAGACAGCGATCCCTGAAAAAAGGATGGTGCTGGCGCGGCTATCGCGCAAGTCAATGTCCGGCAATACAGACCCTGCAACACCCGCCAGCGTTACCGCCATAATGTCCTCCGGACCGATAACATCGGCGCCCACCGTCAACGTTGCAAGCGCTCCGGAAACGACGGTCCCGACGGCAATATGTGTTGCATAGTTGGCCATGCGCGCTCCTCAGAATATAGACGGACGAGCGGGCGCCAGCCCGCTTATTAACGCACATGGATTTCGATCTGATTCGCGGCGCACATGGGAGCTTTTTTGCAGTTCTATTCAGTGTCCGGGCGGGATAGTGGGAAACCCGGGCACGTCAGATCGTTGCCAACCGACCCGCGATGTTGGCAAGAACCGCTGAAATCGGATCGGTATCGAGACCGGGAGCAGCGCTATTGTTGGGCTGGAGCGCGGGAAGGCCGGGCCGCAAGGAGCGAGCGATATGACGGCAAAGACGACGGCCCGTCATCGCCCTTCGGTTCCAATACTCCTCGACCAGTTGGTCAAGCGCGGCCAGCAACTCGTCATGGTCTCCCCTGCCATTGCTGACACTTACAGAATCAGCCGCATCCTTGCTGCGTGGCTGTTCACCAGCGGACGGCGTGGAAGTCGCATCGATCATCAACATGTCGGCAAAGAACGGACCGGCAAGGTCCTGGTAGCGTGCCAGAACGCGTTCGCGGTCTGCGAGGCCGAGGGCATCTTTGTTGGTGATGACCAACAGGCTGCGTTCACGCAAACGCGCCGGCAATTCGGTCATCGCCCGGCGTTCAAATTCGGTCCAGGGGCGGGCGGCAACGGAGCACCAGATCAGGACATCGGAGGCTTCGCTGGCTAGCTCCTCAATTGGCCAGGCCGGTGTATCCAGGATCTCAAAACCAGCATCGCGCATGCCGGGTAGTTCCACCTCGATGCGCTCAAGACCGCTCAGCAGAAACTTTGGCAGCGGTTCGTTCAACGCAAGCGTGGTCAGCGGCATGCGGCCGTCAGCCGTAATTGCAGTGATCGAGGGTACGATGCCGTGGCGGAGCAAGACGTGTACGGCCGTGTTGGCGATGACGGCGGCGGGTAGCACGTCGAGGCCCGACAGCATATTCGCAACAGACGTCTTACCGGAGTTCAACTCACCGGCCACAATGACCGTCGGCCGCCGGTGCAGGGCGCGCTCAAGTTTATCGAGGGACTGATCAAGCAGACGGCGCACTTCGGCGTAGGCGCCGAAATCGGCCTTCTTCAGTTTGTGGCGGGCATCGGCAAGAAGGCCGACAAGGATCTGCATGGCTTCCGTCATTCAAATGACCCCTCACATTCCTTGACGCTAGCCTTTCGACACGTCTGGACCAGATCCGCGCTTCGGCGACTGCAACTCTGGCTGTATACTTTGTAGTCTTTCGGCCACTGACGCGGCTTCGGTGAGCTTTGCGCGCAGGTTGGCAATGTCCTGGTCGCGTTGAGCGACGAACTCGGGCGCAGCGGTTCCACCGGCTTCGGCGGCGAGACCATCGTAGGCGGCTTGCAATTCCTCGCAGCGGCGGCGTAGCGCCTCGATGATGCTGGAGCATATACCGAAGGACCATTTCGACATCGTCGCGCCGTACGACATCAGCGCCATTTCGGCCTTACCGGTTAGTTCATCGATGACAACGGCAAACTCCGAGCAGATCAACAAAGCGACTTCATCACCACGCTGCTCAGGCGTTGGCGCGCGCTTCGCAAACGCCGACCACCAGGTCGTCGCAAGGTCGAGAACGACTGCCGTCGAAAGCGCGGAGATGTTGGGTGAGGGCATCGGTAGGCCGCGTTCATCCGGCTCGTGCGGAGGCTGCGTTCCTGGAACAATCATCGACATGAGCTGATGGAGTTCCGGCGACACGCGCGCTTGAAGATTTACGAGCCGCTGCGAGGAGTGGTTGAAGCCGGCCATGAAGATCTCGGCAAGGCGGCGGCGCAGTAAATCTGCCTCGCAGCGCCATTCACAGGGACCGCGGCCACGGCGCAGTGTATCAATTAGAACGTGGCGCTCCTCGTCGGCGTAACGCCGCACCTCACCGGTGAGCAATTGGCGCAGATTGGAGATTTCCTCGTGCACAATCTCGCGCATCTGCTCGTCGATCGATTTAGCTGATGTCTCAATGATCTGGGAGACCTCGCCGAGCTGACGTAACTCCGCATCGAGCGTCGGCAAGTGTAAATCGGCGTGTTTCGCCGTCGTCGCCGCGGTGCTCTGCAATTCGGTAAGCTGCTGGAGTTCGCCGCTGATCGTGCTTTCGCTGGCACGGGCCAATTCCGCGTAACATTGCGCGACCTGACGCAGCACGTGCGCGCTATGGCTTTCAAACATCAATCTGTCGATGGCTTGGTAGACCGCCGGCACGCCTGAAGAAGTCAACAGCGCTTCCTTGAGATCGCTGCGGCGTGGGCTCGATGGCTGGGCGGTGCGCACCAAATCCTCACGGCGCATCAGACCGGTCTCGACGAAATAGGCCAATGAGCGGCGGTCGAACGGCTGCGATAGCGATGCCGGACTCAGTGCGGCATTGGCCCACCGCGCGGAACCGGTGATGATCGGGATATCCGCATCCGGGAACTCGCGAGCGATACGGTTCTCCACGAATTCTCGGATCTCGCGCTGGTCTTGGGAAATATCGGCTAGATCATCAATGCGGTTGATGAAAACCAGGAAGCGTTCTTTGTGGAGTCCGCGCAAAACCCGCAGGAGTGCGACATCGGCATCCGACAATGGCTGGCGGGCCGTTAACACGACGATGTAGAGGTCTGCTGAATTCAAGGCTGCGCCGAGTGATCTCATCACGCAACAAGAAGGGATCGTTCGTGCCGGGCGTGTCGATGACCGTCGTCGGGAATGCGAACGGCCCGCCTGGACAGTGGACTGCAGCCGAGCGAGTGATATCGGAATAGCGCCCAAGCTGGCTTTCCGGCTCACGTGCTCCCGGAGCCGGTTCACCTGCACAGACATAGCGGCAGAGAACCTCTTGGCTCAGCTCTTCATAACTGTGGGTTTGACCCATCAACTGAGTGAACTGCGTTCCGAGACGTGATGCAGCGCGCAGGCGGAGGCTGTTGATCTGCTCTCGCAGCAGTTCGGGTTCAAAGCCGGGAACGAGCCGTTCAGTCAACTCGCGCAGTAAACCGCCACCCTCGGCGATCTGCTGCCATTCCTGCTCATCGAAAAACTGAAACACAGCGGCTGGTTCGCTTGGCCGCCGCTGCTGGAAATGCAGGTTCGTAATGGCGGTCGTCCAGGGACTGACGTCCGTGGGTAGAAGTTCGGGGATTTGAATGCAGGCGTTGACGAAGGAACTCTTGCCGGATTTGATCTGCCCTATGACGGCGATCTTGCATACCTGCCGTTCGAGCAGGCGCGCAGCTTCAGCGACCAGCGACTTGCCCGATGGCTCAACGACCCGGTCGAGGCGGGAGCCAAGCTCGAGAAGCTCGTGGCGCACCGTTTCGAGGCGGCTGCCAATGCCGCCCTCGTGCTGCGGTTGAAATCCGTCCGTAAGCTGCGCATCCTCAGCCGGCACGGAGCGTTCTTCTTCCAACAGTGCCGTTTCCCCCATGTCCAGAGACCTTTTAATTCGAGATCGGGTCCCTCCCGATAGCAGGAAGAACCGCAAAATCCGCCACAATTGGGGCGGTCGTTCATGTGACGCATTCCCCTGCTCAGGGGAGCTGTTTGAGTGCCTGGTTGGCGCGGCTGCCACCCAACTCTATCGCGCGTTGATACCAGCGGCGCGCCTCGGCGACATCGGCTTTCGGCGGTATCGCGGTCTTGTAAGCAGCGATTAGACTAGGATCGTAGCTGCCGCCCAAGAGCATCGCGGCGCGGGCCGATCCATTTGCTGCTGCGCGCTTGAAGAGAATGCGCGCGCCTTGAAGGTTCCCGTTGTCGATCTGGACTTCACCCTGGTCGACATCGCGGCGCACGTTGGGATCCAAGCCGCCGTCATCATCGGTATCCTGTGCGATCTGGGCTGCAGCGCCCGGCATCGCGATCACGAGTGAACTCTTCTCACGCGCCGTTCCGTCGGCTCGGCGCAGCTCGATGTCAAGATGCATACGGCGGCCAAATCCCGCGGGCACAACGAGTTGCAGATCATTCAATTTGGCAACGTCAATGCGCCATGTGTCAAACATCAGCTCAACGCCACTCGACATTCTGGAGCCGCGCTTCAAGCCTGAGACGATCAGATAGTGGCCGACGAGTTCCTCGGCAGGGCCAGAGACCGTCATTGGCAGTTTCACGGCCTCATCGTTCGCAAGCGCCGCCTGTTCAGGATGAACGAGGGCGACCTCGTCTGGATTTACCGGAAGCGGCTGGTCCTGCGCCTGACCTTCCTCAGATTTCACACTCAACGCGCCGGGCTTATCTTGAACGTTCTGAGGAGTGGCACTCTGATCGCGATTCCAGGGCAGGGTGTTCTCGGGCGCTTCGTAAACGGCAACAAGAGGAGCGCTATGCGTGGCGGCGGCGTCGGTCGCGGTGGTGGTGTCCTCGCTTGCGACGTTAAAACCCTGGGACGGGTCGATCGCAGTCGCAGTGCTGAAATCCCTGGTGGACTGGGCTTCACGAAGGCTGGCCGACGGGAGGCTTTCTGAAGCCACAGCGCCGGTTGCGGATAATGTCGCAGCCAACTCGGTCGCGGCCGACAGGATTGTAACCGGCTCACCCAGGAGGCCGTTGCTGGCGGCGCCGGCGATAAAAGTTGCCTCGGCGCGCCGCGGCTGGCCCGAGTTTGCTGGAATCTGGTCATCCGTTGCCTGCCCGGTTGCAAGACGAGGCCTGACCGGGATCGGTTCGAATAACGTTGTGGACGCTGAGCCGGTAGCAACCTGCGGAACCAGCCCTTCAATTGCCCTGTTGCTCGGTTGACCGGATGTTGGCGGGGCGGTGGCGGCCGCTGCATTGGCGGTTTGTGCCGTCTCCAGTGCTGATATGCCAAAGGGATTGATGGTGGTTCTGGCCGGTTGCCCCGCGGGCACGCGGGGGGGCTGTTCGGCGATGTGAGTTGGCGCCAGAAAACCAGGACCCCCGGCACCGCCATTGAGCCAATAAACGGTACCTCCAGTCGCCAGGGCCGAGACGATCGCCGCGGTTACCGAGGCGATGACGACAACGCGAAGGGCACCAGATTCTTTTTCAGGTTCGGTGGCAACGGGAAATGAATGATTCACGATCACCGGGAGATCGGTTGATTGGCCGGTTTCTCCAGTTTGTCCCTTGCGGCGAGTTTGCAGCTGAAGCAGGCCGTCGCCGGCGCTGTGATGCTCCTTGCCCTCTTCGAGAACGGCATTCTGCAACTTTAACGCGTTGCTGGCAGTCGGCCGAAACGACCTATCTTGCGCCTTCTCGCGCGTCTCTGGGTCAATTTTTTCCAGGCGTCGCAGGAGCTTCTTGAGGTCGATCAGAATTGGATCATTGGTTTTGGTCACCGGTCTGCTCCTTCAGGTTGCGCCACCGGTGGATGTGAGGTGCGGCAGTTGGTGTGCGCGACACCGACACCGTAACCAAACGGATTCCGCCTCCCTCACCGAAATTCCCCATCGTCTGAGCTACTTCACCCGCGAGTAAGCTTGTGCACGCGAATTTGGCGCTGGTGCGACAAAATTTGGAATTCGACCGCTATCGCTCCGCCCAAAGATCATACTCATCAGCATGGACCACTCGTGCCTTGAGGATGTCACCTTCAACCACATCCCTCTCGCCATTCAGAAAAACGCTGCCGTCAATCTCGGGTGCATCCCACTTCGAGCGGCACAGCGCACCTTCTTTGTCGACCTCATCGACGATGACGTCGATGCTATGCCCCACCTTTTCAAGCAATAACTCTCGGGAGATATCCTGCTGGCGGGCCATGAACCGATGCCAGCGCTCATCCTTTATCTCGTCGGGCACAACGTCCGATATATCATTCGCAGCCGCCCCATCAACAGGTTCGTACTTAAAGCAGCCGACGCGGCTCAGGCGGGCCTCGGTGAGCCAATCGAGCAGCAGTTCAAAGTCCGCATCAGTTTCCCCTGGGAAGCCGACGATAAATGTCGAGCGAAGGGCCAGTTCCGGGCAAGTCCGCCTCCAGTCGGCAATGCGGTCCAAGGTCTTTTCCTGGTGCGCTGGGCGGCGCATGGCCTTCAGTACGGAAGGAGAGGCGTGCTGAAAGGGAATGTCGATATAAGGCAGGATCCGACCCTCTGCCATCAAGGGGATAACCTCATCGACATGCGGGTACGGATAAACGTAGTGTAACCGCACCCAAGCATCAAGATCACCGAGTTCACGACAAAGGTCGATAAAGCGCGCGCGAACCTGCCTGTCCTGCCAGGTGCTCTCGGCATACTTCAGGTCGACACCGTAAGCGGAGGTGTCTTGGCTGATGACCAGCAACTCCTTGACGCCTGCGTCAGCCAGACGCTCCGCCTCGCGAAGGACATCCGCGGCCGGGCGGCTTGATAAATCGCCACGCAGGCTCGGGATAATGCAAAACGAGCAGCGGTTATTGCAGCCCTCGGAAATCTTCAGATATGCGTAATGGCGCGGTGTGAGGCGCAGTCCCTCCGGCGGGACCAGATCGACGAAAGGATCGTGCTGCGGCGGGACGACTTCGTGTACGGCGGCAACGACGTCTTCGTACTGATGCGGACCGGTGACGGCCAGGACGTCCGGATGCTCCCGGCGAATGCGGTCTTCTTCAACACCAAGGCAACCCGTCACGATCACGCGGCCGTTTTCGGTCAGCGCCTCGCCGATTGCTTCCAGGCTTTCCTGCTTGGCCGAATTGAGGAACCCGCACGTGTTTACGACCACGACATCCGCACCGTCGTAGCTGGGCGAAATATCGTAACCCTCGGCGCGGAGGCGCGTCAAAATGCGCTCTAAATTGACAAGCGCCTTGGGGCAGCCGAGCGAAACAAAACCGACGCGGGGGGCGGAGCGACGCAGGGTTTTCTCTGTTTTGTGTTCGCTGGGCGGAGACTTGGTCTTCATGGGGGCTTTCAGTGCGACGAATGGGACGATCGCCTTAGCACCTCGCCGCAGTAATTGCCATTGGCAGTCTGGGCCGCGCCGCGGACCGAGCCTCGACGTTCACCAATCCGTGATCGCACCGAGCGCGTTCCTGACATCGTATCAGCGCGGTGTCAGTTCTATCTCCGAGCTCTAGAGAATTGTGCGCTCGTCCAAGCAACGGCTCTGAATTGAGGGATGCAGATGATCAAAACAGCACTACTTGCACTTGCCGCATGCGCGGCCGCCATAGGTACAGCCCGTGCAGAACCTTTCGACGTGCCTGCCGGCAATTACAAACTGGATCCCACGCATGCAAGCCTGACCTGGAAGGTCAGCCATCTCGGCTTGTCCTACTACACGGCGCGTTTCACCAAGATGACCGCCGATCTCGCATTCGATCCATCACAGCCCGGCAAGTCTGTGATCAAGGTCAGTGTCGACCCCAAATCAATCCGCACGGACTATCCGTTTGCCGACAAGAAGGATTTCGACAAGATACTGAGCACGGGTGAGGAATGGTTCAATGCGGGTCAGCATCCCACGATCACATTCACTTCGACGAACGTCGAGATGACAGGCGCGAAGACGGCGAAGGTGACTGGCGATCTGACGTTGCTCGGCGTCACCAAGCCGGCTGTGCTCGATGTGACCTTGAATAATGCCATTCCAGTGCAGCCATTTGCGAAGAAACCGGCACTCGGTTTCTCAGGCACCACCACAATCAAGCGCTCCGAATTCGGGCTCTCCAAGTTCGTGCCGGTGATCGGTGACCAGGTGCAGATCCTCATCGAAGCCGAATTCCTGGCCTCCTGAACAATCTGAGGCTGGCGTGTGAGGGCACTTTGTGAGGCAATCAGAAACAAGGGCGGTATCAATGACGAAGGCCGCTGGAGAGAGCTATACCGGCGTTGCGATGCTGCTGCACTGGCTGATCGCAGCGGCCGTTTTGGCAATGTTCGCAACGGGTTTGTGGATGGTCGATGCCATCGACGTGAAACAGACACGGGCCGACGCATTCGCCGTCTACCAGTGGCATAAGTCGCTAGGTCTTACTGTGCTTGCTGCGATGGCTTTACGCATTTTGTGGCGGCTGGCTCGCCGGCCGCCTCCGTTGCCGCCATCGATGACGGCAGCGGAGCGGATGGCTGCACACACGGTTCACATGGGATTGTATGTCCTGCTGCTGAGCCTGCCGCTGCTGGGGTGGGCGATGGTGTCGGCGAGTGTCTTCGGATTGCCAACGATTTGGTTTGGGCTCGTCGAATGGCCGCACCTGCCGGTGCTGAGCGAACTTGAAAACAAGAAGCCCGTCGAGGAGGCACTAAAGACCGCGCACAGTTGGGCCGCGTATTTGCTCATCGGCCTGGTTACCCTCCACGTCGCGGCGGTCCTGAAGCACGTCTTCGTCAACCGGGACGGTATTATTCAACGGATGCTGCCTGGCGGTGGGCGGAGAAAGGCTGAACGAACAACATGATCCGTGCGTCCGACTGGCGAGGGGCCTCGCGCTGGCTCTTCCTGATGCTCATTGCCGCGAACAGTTTTTCGGCACACGCCGTGGCCGAGCCGGCGAAATGGGTCGTGCGACCTGCCGAAAGTAAAATCAGCTTTGCGGGCACGCACGCGGGCAGCAAATTTACCGGGGAATTCCGATCGTGGACGGCGCAGATCCGGTTTGATCCCAACGATCTGGCGGGTTCCGAAGCCGTTGTTCTTGTTGACCTGAGTTCAGCAGCGACTGGCGATCAAACCTACGACAAGACCTTGCCGACCACCGATTGGTTCAATGTGGGAAAGTTCGCCGAAGGCAGCTTTAAGACGTCCGGGTTTACAGCAAAAGGCGGCAACCAGTTCGAAGCGCAAGGGACGCTGTCGCTGCGCGGGGTCGAGATGGGTGTGTTGCTTGCGTTCACGTTCGAAGAGAATGGCACGACAGCCAAGCTTGCTGGAAAGGCGATGTTGCAGCGGTTGGACTTCGGCATCGGCAAGGGTTCGGATGCTCCAGGGGATTGGGTGTCCCTCGACATCCCGGTCAATGTTGCTGTGGTCATGGACAAGGCGGACTGAATTAGAATTCGAACACCTCACGCAGCGCCTTGAGGGTGTTGAGGTATGCGGTCACCGAGAGTGAGATCGGTTCGGCATATCCACCGCCGGAAACGCTTACCACCGGCGTCCGGTGATCGCGTGCGGTGGTGAAGATGCGGCGGTCCCGCTGGCAAAGTCCGTCCAGCGTCAAAGACAAGCGACCGAGGCGGTCCTCGGCTAGACCATCGACCCCGGCGTTAAACAAAACGAGGTCGGGGCGGAACGCAAAGACCTGTTCCAGCGCCGCGTTCATACGCGCCAAATAGCTCGCGTCGCCAGTGGCGTCGGGCAAAGGGACGTCGACGTCGGCGGCGACTTTGCGAACCGGAAAGTTCTTTTCTCCAAACAGGTCCACGGTCAAGACCCGCGGCTCATCAGCCATCAACGCCGCAGTACCGTCGCCTTGATGCACATCGCAGTCGAGGATCGCAATCCGGTTCACCGCAGCTTCGTCAAGCAGCAGGCGCGATGCGAGCGCCAGATCGTTGAATACGCAAAAGCCTGAACCAAAATCGCGATGCGCATGATGGGTGCCACCAGCCAGTTGTGCCGAGAACCCTGTCTGAAGCGCTGCACGTGCCGCCGCCAGGCTCCCGCCAACGGTCGCAAGCGAGCGGCGTTGCAGGACGTCGCTGAGTGGCAGACCCAATTGCCGAACAGCCCTCTCGTCGAGTGTGCCGGATAAAACAGCGTCCACGTAACCGGCAGAATGGACAGCCAGCAGTTGCGAGTGCTCGATCAGGGGAGATGCTTTGAGCGTTTGCGCAGGCAGCACTTGTGCACGGAGGACTGCTTCATGAAGCAAGCGGTACTTCGCCGCTGGAAATCGATGTCCCGGCGGCAGAGGAATGTCGGTTGCGTCGGGGTAGTAGAAGCGGATGGCGTTGGCTTGCGTCATTGTCGGCAGTCCGCTGCCGGGCCGGGCGCCTGGGCCGCGGCCAACAGTGCAACGATGATCAAAACAATCGCGCGGACAAATGAAAAAACGCTCGCGAAGTCTTTCACGCCAATCTCCGTTTCTGCGCCCTAAGAATGCTGCCGGAGTTACTAAGAATCTCAATACGCGTAGCCAGCGCACGACGTCCAACATACTGATCGCGGCGGCGGCGACATAAGTGTAGGCGGCGGCGCGCAAAATCTCATGCGCCGACTTCATATCGTCTTCGGCGAGGTAACCGCCGGCTTTTAGGACCGGCATGGCGCGCGAGAAGCTAGCGTCGAACTCCACGGGCAGCGTCAGCGCATGCATCAAGATCGTAAAGGAAAGGATCAACATGCCAGCGGCCAGCTGTACGAACATCAGGAATGGCGCCTTCGTCAGGATCATCACGACAGGTGCGAGCAGCATGACCACGGAACCGAGCGTTTCGACGCGTTGGGCCTGCTTTGCCATTTGGGTGCGCTGGATGAGGGGGCGATAGCCAGAAGCATCCTGCATGGCATGACCGACTTCGTGGGCGGCGATGACCACAGCCGACAAAGAGCGGCCGTTGAAGTGCTGAGGCAATAGGCGAACGGTTTTCGTCATCGGGTCGTAGTGATCGCCCCGGTCGGTCTGCTCGACATCGACGTGATCGAGCTTCATCTCGTCCAGCAGATGCCGGGCGAATTCACCACCCGTGCCTGGGAAATCGGGCCGCTCGGCGGAGTGGCGGTTGATGACGTTCTTGACCCACATCTGCGGTAGCAGGGCGAGGGCCGCGAGTAGCGCAATGACGACTAGGGCGATGGCCAAAACAGCGGGCCTCCGAAGATTGTCTCGGCGCTCCACTCATCAGGGCGGAAGCGCTTTACAGAACTTTACAATGCGGACAGCGAAGCGAAACAGCCCGGCGCGATGTTGATTGGAGACAGGGCACCCGCCCTGCCCCCTGGACATACGAATTGTATAGGAGCCAACGATGACTAAGACCGAAAACTCCGCGCCGAAGAAACCAAAACGCGGCAGGCGCAACGCACTCATCTTGACCGGTGCAGTTGGCGCCGTTCTCGCGGCCGGCGTAGCGACACACGCCTTCTCACATGGCGGTATGGGCAAGGGCATGCGCCACTTTGCCGTGGAAGCAGGACATTACGGCAATATGGTACACAAAGCCCGTTTCTTTAACCGTCGACCCAAGACCATTGAAGATGCACAGAAACGTGCCGAGCGCATGGCTAAACATTTCTCTATCGAGGTCGATGCCACCTCCGAGCAGACCGACAAACTTGTCGAACTCGCCCGCGGCGCCGCCGGCGATGTCTTCCCCATCCGTAGATCCATTGAGGAAGTCCGCAAGGAAGGGGTCGAGATCCTCTCCGCTGAGACTGTCGATCGGGCGCGGCTGGAAGAGATCCGCACTGAGCAGTTCGCCAAATTCGAAACTATCAGCAAGCGGCTGACCACGGCGTTGGCGGATGCAGCGGAGGTGCTTAATCCCGAACAGCGTAAGGCCCTTGCTGAACGCGCCAAGGAATGGCGCGGCTGGCGTGGTGGACGCAGCTGGCGCGGGCACGGACCGGGCAAACACCGCCCGTGGCATGATTGAGCCTTATGTTCGCAGGCCGTAGCTTGTAGAAAGGCGGGCCGGGGAGATTGCTTCCCGGCCCCCTTTACCGTTCCGCCTCAGCCCACTGTCCGGATTGGAGCCTATTGTGGTGCAACACCTTCTCCTCATCGAAGACGATGAACGGCTGGCTCAGTTGGTCGTCGACTATCTTGAGGGTGCGGGCTTTCGGCTGCGTCACGCCGCAAGTGGAGCGGAGGGGTTGTCGCAGCACAGCCAGTATCCCTTCGATGCGATCATCCTGGATTTGATGCTGCCCGACATGGACGGGCTCGATGTCTGCCGATCCATCCGGGCAGAAGCAAAAACACCGATCTTGATGTTAACGGCGCGCGGGGAAGCCATGGACCGTATTGTCGGACTTGAACTTGGCGCCGATGATTATCTTCCCAAACCCTTCGAGCCACGCGAACTGCTAGCTCGGCTAAAGGCGATCCTGAGACGCGGACCGGCAGCAAGCGATGCCGGTCAGGACGTATTGCGGTTCGGCCGCTTGGAGATCGACCGCGACGGACGCGAAGCCCGCCTTGACGGCGTCGCAGCTCACCTCACCGGGCATCAATTCGAGATGCTGCGGGCGCTGGCCGAACATCCTGGCCGGGTGTTGACCCGCGAGCAGATCATGGACCTCGTACGTGGAGAAAGCCTGGAAGCGTTCGACCGTTCGATCGACGTGCACATTTCACGCATCCGGCAAGCCATCGAGGACAATCCGAAAGAGCCGCGCCGCATCATCACCGTGCGCGGCGCCGGCTACGTTTTCGCCAAGGTGCAGGAGTGAGGCAATAGCGTGTTCAAGCGGCTTTCCACTCAGATCTATCTCACCATTATCATTACCCTCATACTCGTGGTGGTGGTCGCTGGCGGCCTATGGCGCATCAGCGGAGGGGAACGGCAGGTCCAGCAAGCGGTCACCGTTGCTGGCGAACTGCTCGCCAATGGTTTGCCGGAGGCGACGGCGACGCACAGCGCTCAGCGCGAAGCCGTGATCGATATTGCCAAGCGGCTGCGGCTCGACCTTGAGTTGTATTCCCCAACGGGCGAAAAAATCGCGCAATTCGGACGCCGACTGCCGCCGGTTCGCGGCAGGCTGAGCCGACAAGGCGGTTTTTTACGCGGCCGAGGCGGGCCGGTGTGGGCGGTGCCGCTACCCGATGGGCGGATGATCGTCGCTGGGATGCCCAGGCGCAGACCGGTGCCACGACCGGTACGGTTGATCGTGCTGCTTGGCGCGGCGGCGCTTTTGGTCGGCCTATGTACGTGGCCGGTAGTGCGCGGGCTAACTCGACGGCTGGAACAGCTGCAGGCCGGTGTCGACAGATTTGGTGGGGGCGATTTGTCCGCGCGCGTTGCAATTAAGGGCCGCGATGAGGTGGCCAAGTTGGCAGACAGCTTCAACACTTCCGCGGCGCGTATAGAGGCACTGGTTGGCGCGCACAAACTGTTGTTAGCGAATGCAAGCCATGAGCTGCGCACGCCGCTGGCGCGGATACGTATGGGGCTTGAGATGCTGCAACAGCAACCGACGCCAGAGCGGCGATTGGCACTGGAGCGAGACACCGGCGAAGTCGATCAACTGATCGAAGAAATCTTACTGCTGAGCCGGCTCGATGCGCTCGATGGGCTCGAGGAGCGTCACGAGGTCGACCTGCTCGCACTTGCTGCAGAAGAAGCGGCCAGGTATCCCGGCTGCGATGTCTCCGGTGAGCCCGTCATCTTGAACGGCGACGCGCGCTTGTTGCGCCGGCTCATCCGCAACTTGATCGAGAATGCCATGAAGCACGGTGCTCCACCGATAGCGGTAAGCGTGCGGCGGGAGGGCGCTCAGGCGGTATTGATCGTCAGCGATGATGGGCCTGGCGTGACTGTGGAATTGGCTGAACAGGTTTTCGAACCGTTCCACCGCGGCCCGTCTCGAGGGAAAACCGGTGGTAGCGGACTTGGGCTGGCGTTAGTTCGTAGCATCGCCGAACGGCACGGTGGTATGGTGCGCTTCGAAGCAGGCAGCGGCGGCCGGCTGAACCGGGTGGTGACGCGGCTCACGGCAGCGTAAAGGAGACAGCGCGGCAGTAGGAAACTGCGAATTTGAGTGTGGCGTCTCGGACAGGTTAGGTACGAAGGGAATCTTATGGTTGCCTAAATCACTTCTATCGTATCATAGGAGTTTGAAGAACGTTCCGCCGAGCAATTGATCATGCTCCCAATAATGCCCATGTGGATTATTGGCATGAAGCTTTTGATCCATCAGCAAGATTTGAGATCCCAAAAGAATGTGTGGCATTGCGGGTATTATCGACCTTTCTGGTTCACAGAACATCCCCTCACGCCTTATTCGGCGCATGGGCAACGCTATAACCCACCGCGGTCCGGACGAAATGGGAGAGTTTCAAGCGCCCGGCATCGGCCTGATTTCGCGACGGCTGAGCATCAGGGATGTGGAACACGGCCACCAGCCGATGTTCAACGAAACTCGTGAGATCTGCACCGTCTTCAATGGCGAACTGTACGATCAAGACCAAATCCGTGCCGACCTCCAAGCCCGCGGCCATCTCATCAGATCTCGGTGTGATACAGAACTGCTGCCGCATTTATGGGAAGAGCACGAGGAGAGGTTTCTCGACAAACTGAATGGGCAATTTGCTTTTGCCGTTTACGATTCTGTCAACAGAACCGTCCTGCTAGCCCGTGATCGGTTTGGCATCTGTCCGCTTTATTGGGCTCAAATCCGCGATCAGGACCGGCATTGGCTTATGTTCGCATCGGAAGTCAAGGCGTTGCTGGCTTCCGGACTGATCGAAGCCAAACCAGACCTTCGCGGTATCGACTGTCTGTTCTCCTTTATGGCAGTTCCCGGTCCCTCGACCTGCTTTGAAGGCGTCAACTTGTTGCAGCCAGCACGCTTCCTCAAGATCAAGCTGGGAAGCGCTCGGGAAACTGCAAAAATCGAGGAACGCGCGTACTGGTCGATCGACTTCCCGGACCAAGGGCAGGAGCATCGCGGGACCCGCGGTGAGTTGGTCGACAAATTCGAAAGCCTGCTGTTCGACTCTGTCGACCGCCGCCTTAAAGCGGACGTCCCTGTTGCAGCCTTTCTAAGCGGTGGCGTCGATTTAGGGACGATCCTTGCCCTGGCAAAGAGCGTTCGCGGTAAGGCGCCTGAGACGTTCACAAGCAAGATCCTCAATCCGGCCTTGGACGAATCTGAAAAGGCCGCACGCTTGGCAAGCCACGTCGACAGTCACCTTCACTACGATCCGTGCGGCACTGACGACATCGTCAACAACTATCAACGACTGATCGTCGCCGCCGAGGCACCGGTCGTCGACACAGCCTGCGCGGCAACAATGCTATTAGCCAAGCGGGTCCATAGCGAAAACTTCAAAGTCTCACTTTGCGGCCAGGGAGCCGATGAACTGCTGGCTGGCTACCCCTGGTTCAAGTTCGAGCGTGGTTTCTCGCTCCTTGGACGAGCCACGGGTGGGATGGCTCCACCTGTCGTACTTGCCAACGTCCGTCGCTTCCTTGGAATAAGCGACGAAAACCAAACGCGTTTACTCGAATACAATCAGTCAGCGGGCGGCTTGTCCGCCTTTATGTACTTCTTTACGCTGATGAATGTATCCCGGTGCAATCTCTTTAGCCCGCAAATGCACGAAGAAGTCGCCAGCCACGACCCCTTCGCCGCCATGGAGCCAGACCTCGAGCGTATGCAACGCTGGCACCCGTTGAACCGTTCGATCTATTGGGGTTTGCGGATTTTCCTCGCCGGACACCTGCTCGCCGCGAAGGGCGACAGGGTTTCGATGAGCCAATCAGTAGAAGTGCGCTACCCGTTTCTCGACAACGATGTTTTCGACTTCCTCGCGGGAATTCACCCCGATTGGAAACTGAAGGGTTTCCAGGACAAATATCTTCTGCGTCTGGTCGCCGAACGGTGGGTTCCAAAGGACGTTGCTTGGCGCCGCAAAGCCATGTTCCGCGCACCTCTTAACAGTTTCTTCCTGGATGGACAGCTGCCCTATACCGACCAGTTGTTGAGCGAAGAATCCATTCGCAAGACCGGTTATTTCGATTACGAAGCGATCAAGAAGTGGCGGCAGAGCTATGCAAGCACACCGCAAATCTTCCACAAACGCGATGCCGTGGAGATGGGCCTGGTGGGGGCGCTGGCAACCCAGTTGTGGCATCACACGTATATCGATCCGACTCTTGCCGACTTGCCCGACTGGAAATCGTACTGTCCAGATCTTGATGCGGATGAAGACGCGTTCGTGGCGGAGCCGGAGTTGGTGCAGCGGGGCAAATGACGGTCGCTCGACCGAAATTGACCCCACCCGCTGATGGCGAAAGCCGCTTTTACCCGTCAATCGCCAAAAACGGCAAGTTGCGAACCCGTTTGCCATTCAGTTTCGCCCAGGCGTTGGCGACAGCCGGGCCGACAGGAGGAACGCCAGGTTCGCCGACCCCAGTTGGAGATGCCGCGGACTTGACGATCGCAACCTCCACCTCAGGCATCTCATTGATGCGGAGCGAGCGGTACGTGTCGAAATTCGACTGCTGGACGCGGCCGTTTTCGAGAGTGATGCCTGCGTAGAGAATGTGCCCCAGCCCATAGCCGATGCCGCCTTCCATCTGCGCGCGGATAACGTCGGGATTGACGGCGATGCCGCAATCGACCGCGCACCAGACCTTGTGAACGCGGGGCACACCTTCCTCCTCGCCTTCAGAGACTTCGGCGATCTCCGCGACATAGGAATTGAATGACTTGTGCAAGGCGACACCACGGGCACGACCCTCCGGCACCGCCGAGCCCCAGTCGGCAAGCTCAGCAACCGCCTTTAGGACGCCCGTAAGACGCAGGTGTTTGTCGCCCATCAAGCGGAGGCGTTCCTCGACCGGGTCCTTACCTCCAAGAGCGAAGAGTTCATCGAGAAAGGTCTCAGTGGAGTATGCGTTATGGGTGTGACCGACTGAGCGCCACCACAAAGGCGGCACGGCCAGCGACTTCTTATGGAAGGATACGCGCAGGTTTGGAATTGCATATGGGAGTTCTCTGGCGCCCTCGACTAGGGTCGGGTCGACGCCGTCCACCATCATGCTTTCAAAGGGCGTACCCTCCATTATCGACTGGCCGACGACGACGTGATCCCACGCCGAGATGTTGCCATCCGCATCCACGGCGCCTTTCATGCGATGGACGACCATAGGGCGGTAGAAGCCACCCTGGATGTCATCCTCCCGAGTGAATATCAGCTTGACCGGGCGTTTGCGATCTATCGCCTTCACCGCGGTGGCGCACTCGTAGGCAATATCGGCAACTGGCGTGGCCCGACGGCCGAAGCTGCCGCCGGCAAACAGGGTCTCGAGGTCGACCTCTTCGGGACGCAGGCCAAGAGTTTGTGCGACAGCACCCTGGTCGAGCGTCGGAAACTGAGAACCCGCCCAAACCTTAGCACCGCTGTCGGTGGCTTCGATCAGGCAATCCTCGGTCTCCATCGGCGCGTGCGCGAGGTAGGGGAAAACATACTCTGCGTCGACCGTTTTACCGCTGTTCGCAAGTACCTTCTCGGCATCGCCGGTCGTGGCTACCACTTGGCCGGTACTGGCTGCCGATTTTTGGTAGTCGGCCACGATTTCGGCTGTCGAACGGATTTCAGCTTCGCTTTCGTCCCACTCGACCTGGAGAGCGTCACGGCCCTTCTTGGCTGCCCAAAAACCTTCCGCATAAACGGCGACACCGCGCGGCAGGGACTTAACGTCGACAACGCCGGGCACCTTGCGTGTTTCGCTGTCGTTGAAGCTCTTGAGTTTGCCGCCAAAAACCGGCGGGCGCTGTATCAGCACCGTCAACATATCTGGACGATCGGCGTCGATGGTGAACTTGGCTTGGCCCGTTGACTTGGCCTTACTGTCGAGTCTTGGAAGCTCGGTGCCGATCAGTACGAACTCGGAAGGGTCTTTCAAGAACGGCTCTGCTGGTGGAGTGAGCTTGGCGGCGGCCTCGGCGAACTCGCCAAACGTGCTCGTCTTTCCCGCCCCCTCATGAGCAATCACACCCTTCGACACGGTAATCTCGTCGGCAGGTACACTCCACGCCTTGGCAGCAGCCTCGACCAGCATGGCACGAGCGGCGGCGCCGGCCTTTCGCATCTGCTCGAAGGAATTAGCCATCGCCGTTGAGCCGCCGGTGCCCTGCACCCCGAATAATAGATTCTTATAAAGAGCGGTGTTGGCGGGAGCGGATTGGGCGCGCATCTGCGACCAGTCGGCATCAAGCTCTTCGGCGACCAGCGTCGTCAGCCCTGTGTAAGGTCCCTGACCGAATTCGATGTGCTTGATGAGGACGGTGACGGTGCTGTCGGGGGCAATGCGAACGAAGGCATTGGGGGCGAAGGCTGCGGTGCCGGCATCGCCTTTGATGACTGCAGCCGCGCCGGAGTCGGCCTTCGCAGCAGTGGGTAGCTGCGTACCGAGGACCAGACCGGCGCCGACGCCGCCGATGCTCTTCAAGATCGTCCGACGGGTCGGCTGTGTTGCATCGGCCCCAGTGGTGTCGGTTGCGGTATTATGTTTATCAAAAAGGAACTGCATTTAACGGCCTCCGGGTCAGCCTTTGAGGGTCTCGGCGGCGGTCTTGATCGCCTGACGGATGCGGACGTAGGTGGCGCATCGGCAGAGATTGCCGCTCATCCCGGCATCGATGTCTTCATCGGTCGGGGCTGGAGTGTCACGTAACAGGGCGACTGCGCTCATGACTTGGCCGGACTGGCAGTAGCCGCACTGGGGAACGTCATACTTGATCCAGGCATCTTGAACCGCTTTTGCTTCGCTACCGGCGACGCCTTCGATGGTGACTATTTCGGTGTTAACGGCGTCCTCGACCAGAGTCTGGCACGACCGAGTTGGAACCCCATCGATGTGAACGGTGCAGGCGCCACACTGGGCGATACCGCATCCAAACTTTGTACCAGTCATCTTGAGTTCGTCGCGCAAGAGCCAGAGCAGTGGCATCTCCGGGTCGACGTCGACCTCATGGGACTTTCCGTTCACTGTTAGGGTTAGTTTCGCCATCGGGTCCTCCGGGATTGCGGTCGACAATCAAAGACAGTGCAGCAAGACAAGGCGCAGCAGATCTACAGGTTTCTACTACGCACGTACGTCATATTCTGCCAACTCACGCGACTGTAAACCCAAGGCATGGAAGGCGTTTTTACTCCTGTAGCGCAAAGCGGATGCACTCGCCATAAGTAGGCACCAGCGTTGGCCAGTTTTTAGCCGGCACATCAACCAGCACCCCGCGAAGAGTGGATATGGGACCGCCATGGCTGACGGCCAAGATGCGGCTTTCGGTGGGAAGGCTATTAAACCAGCCGAGGACGCGATCACGCATGGCGAAAACGGTCTCTCCGGCGGGAGCTGAAAAGCTGTCGGGCTCGTTGATTAGCCGGGCGATGTCGTGACCTGCAATGAAGATCTCGCCCCACCGGCGCAACTCCCATTCGCCAAAGTTGAATTCTGCGATGCGCGGATCGACGCGGGGCTCAAGACCAAGGCGGCCCGCTACCGCCTCGGCAAGCCGGCGGCTGCGTGAAAGACCAGAGTGGAAGATTATCGACGGCGAATTGCCAGCTAGTTCGTCGGCCAACCGGTCAACGTGGGCTAATCCTTCGGGGGAAAGCTCGACATCGCTGGCGCCGTAGCAAACGCCCTTGAGCTTTTGATCGACGGCCGTGTGGCGAACCATCATGAGCCAACCATTACCGGTTGGCGTTTCAGTCGCAATTTGTTGGTTCAAGGTTTCAACCTCAGCGGTAACCCGGCGGCGACAAATTCGACTAAGTCGGCGGCAACAGCGATACGTTGGTTCAAGCGGCCCTGCGCGTCTCGAAAATCGCGGCCCAGTTTCGTCTCCGGCACAAGACCGAGGCCAAGCTCGTTGGAAATTAGAATGACGTCGCTCTCGCACTTACCGATCGATTGCAGCAGCCGGTCGGTCTCAGTGTCGATGTCCAAACCGATGTGCATGAGATTGCTAAGCCAAAGTGTCAGGCAATCGACAACCACGACGCTGTTCTCGTAGGCAAACCCGATGATATCGCTGGCACTACAAACAGCGGTGGCGAGTTGCACCGGTTCCTCGACGGTGCGCCAGTGAGACGTTCGTTCGGCGCGGTGGGCTGCGATGCGTTTGGCCATTTCTTCGTCACGCGCCTCAGCGGTGGCAATAAGAATGCACTGCTCATAGTTCTCGGACAGAAGCAGGGCACGGCGGCTCTTTCCTGAGCGCGCTCCACCGATGATGAGTGTTATGCTGCCCACGATCTGCTCTAAACGTTGCCGAAGATGACAAGTGCGGCAAGCGAAGCTACGCCGGCAAGCGATGCCGCGGCTCCCAGTGCATCGCCCGTGCGGCCTCCGAGATAGCGCTGTGCGAGCCAAGTGACCGCAAGTGCAGCCGTCAGCGATGCGGCAAGCACAGCCAGCGTGGCGCCGGGGCCCATTAAAATGAGGCTGGTGAATGTGGCAATAAGAACTCCCAGGGCGAAAATGCGATAATGGGGGGTAGGCGTATCGGCCGCCAAGCCGTCGCTGCGAGCGGGTGGCAGAACAACCAGCGGCAACCCGATGGCTGCGCGCTGCATCGCGCCGACACAAATGAAGACGGCAGCGAACCCACCCAGCGGCGGCTGCCACTCAGTGTTTGCAAGCTCGTACAGCAGTGTGGTGGAGAGTACGAAGAACACGATCAGTGCCATGGCACCATAAGTGCCGAGCCGACTGTCGCGCATGATCTCCAACTTGTGCTCTCGTGACTGACCGCCGCCAATGCCATCCATGAAATCGGCTAGGCCATCTTCGTGGAATGCGCCGGTGGCGAGTGCCATCGCGGCAAGACCCAACGCGAAGGAGGATAACATACCAAGCCCAACCGCGATGGATGCGGCGTGGACAGCGGCCCCGATGGCACCGACAGCCGCGCCGATTACCGGATAGGCCCAAAAGGCGCTACCGAGGTTCGCCTGTGTTTCGAGGCGGAAGCGGGGGGCTGGGATGCGCGTCAACAGCGTCCATGCCAGAAGCAGCTCCTCACCAATGCGGCGCAATGGCGTGCGGGGTGCGGCCCGGGCGTAAGGATCAATCGGCGTTCCAGTTCTATCCAGCATCTGTCCGGTTCTCCACGGCGGCGGCATCAAAGGTCGCCATTTGCGTATGTGTGGCCGCGGCCGCACGGACGATGGCAGCAGCCAATGCCGCGCCGGTGCCCTCGCCAAGGCGCATCCCTAGATCCAGCAAGGGTGATAACTGCATCATTTGCAAGAGCTTTTGGTGAGCGGGCTCCGCCGACACATGGCCGGCGATGCAATGCTCAAGGATAACCGCATTCAGCTTCATGAGTGGCGCAAGGCTGGCGGTGACGACATAGCCATCGAGGACTACAGGAATCCGCTTATGCCGAGCGGCAACAACAGCGCCGGCGATGGCCGCAGTCTCGCGACCGCCGAGATGGCGCAGGAGTGTAAACGCATCAGTGAGACTGTCGTTGCCGGCACGCGCAAGAGCTTGATCAACGGCAGCCGCTTTGCGTGCGACGCCTTGGGCATCATGACCGGTTCCAGGGCCCACCCAGTCGGCGCCAGCCCCGCCTAGAGCCCCCGCGCATAAAGCCGCGGCGATGGTCGTGTTGCCGATTCCCATTTCACCGACGATCAGAATATCGGGATCACCACTGGCGGCGCGGACACCAGCGTTCAGCGCTTCGAGTGTTTCGACATCGCTCATAGCGGGGGCTGCTGTGATGTCGGCCGTGGGATTGTCGAGTTGCAGCGCCATAACTTCCAGCTCCAGCCCAACACTTCCGGTGATGGCATTGATCGCGGCGCCGCCGGACTTGAAGTTGGCGACCATCTGCGCGGTAACCGCGGCGGGGTAGGGGGAAATGTCTTGCGCAGTCACTCCGTGATTGCCGGCGAACACGACTACCTTGATCCTCTCGGCACGGGGAATACCGTCTTCGTGCCACCCTGCGAGCTGGACGGCGATATCCTCGAGGCGGCCGAGAGAACCTGGCGGTTTTGTCAGCACGTGCTGACGCTCGCGAGCTTTAAGCTGCAGCGCGGCGTTTGCACAGGGCAGGGCAGCAAGGGCCTCGCGGAAGGCATCGGGCGTAGGAAACTGTTTGGGCATTTCGCGGTTGGGGCTGTGTCCTTGGGAAGCGCAGCAGTCTACGACGAACCCGGGTTAACACGATAGGACCTGTGTGCGTAGGACTTGGTGCGCCGAGGAACCGGCCGAACTGATGTCGTGTGAACTTCGATGTGGTCACGAATGAGATGAAACGGTCTTATTGCGCGGGCCCAGTTTTATCAGGCCCGCTCACGACGGTGGCAAGCCGCATGGCCCGTTAGCGGCATACCTTTCGGCAGTTCAGCAACCTCGGCGTCTTTCCCAGCCCTCAATCTCTTTGACGACGCGACGCAGATTGTCCGGCAATTCCCCGTACGGCGGGTGGCAGCCTTTGCGGAACGGGGCGATTGCCCGCTGCGATTTGAAGCAATGCCCATTGGACGCGACGATGCCGTTGCCACCGACGACATCAATGAACTAGCAAAGAAAACCGACCAATCAGTGGGGGCTGGTCGATATCTCAGCCCGAATTCACCGTTTTGATATCGACGAATTTGATTTCATCGTGGCGGTCACTGGTCGTGGAGAGATTGTAGACGGACGGCGCAAGATAGACGTAGTCGCCGTCGAGGTCCTTTGCGATGTTGGCGCGGTAACGCTCCACGAAGCGCTTGATGGCGGTTTTGTCGTCACTAGTGATCCAGCGCACGGTGTCGCACGGAGCTGGATCGTAGGCGGCGTCAAGGCCGTATTCATGGGTCAACCGGTCGACCAGAACGTCGAGCTGCAGGGCACCAATGACGCCGACCACGGGCTGGGTGCCGTCAATTGGGGTGAACAGCTGGACAACCCCTTCCTCGGCCATCTCTTGCAGCGCATCTTTCAGCTTCCTGGCTTTGATGGCGTCCTCCAGGCGGACACGGCGCAAGATTTCAGGTGCGAAATTGGGAATACCGAGGAACGTGATGTCCTCACCCTCGGTCAACGCATCGCCGATACGCAACAGGCCGCGGTTGGGGATGCCGACGACGTCGCCGGCAAATGCCTCTTCAGCCAGGGAACGGTCCTGGGCGAAGAAGAACTGCGGCGCGGTCAGCGCCATGGTCTTGCCGGTGCGCACCACCTTGGCTCTCATGCCGCGCGTCAGCTTACCAGAACAGACGCGCATGAAGGCGATGCGGTCGCGGTGGTTGGGGTCCATGTTGGCCTGGATTTTGAAGACGATGCCGGTCATCTTCTTCTCATCCGCCTCGACCGTTCGGGTAGCGGCCCTTTGATCGCGTGGCGGCGGTGCATGAGCAACGAGCACGTCAAGCAAATCGCGAACGCCGAAGTTCTTCAGGGCACTACCGAAGAACACCGGCGTCAGTGTGCCCTGACGGAAAGCTTCAACATCGAAATCCTTGGCCGCGTCCTCGACGAGTTCGATTTCTTCGCGCCAGGTGTCGAGATCGTTTTCATCGAGCAAGGTCTCGAAGATGGGATCTTGGTACCCAGAAACGGGTTCGCCGTCGGGGCTTTGGTCCAAGCGGCGAACGCGCTTTTGGGCGAGATCGTAAGTGCCGCGGAAGGTTGAGCCGCTACCGATCGGCCAAACGATAGGCGCGGTGTCGAGGGCCAGCGTCTGCTCGATCTCGTGCAACAGATCGAGTGGCTCCTGTGCTTCGCGGTCCATCTTGTTGACGAAGGTGATGATGGGGATGTCGCGCAGCCGGCAGATCTCGAACAGCTTTAGGGTACGAGCTTCGATACCCCGGGCGGCGTCGATGACCATGATTGCTGAATCGACAGCCGTCAGTGTTCGGTAAGTGTGGTCAGAAAAGTCCTCGTGGCCCGGGGTGTCGAGCAAGTTAAAGACGGTGCCGCCGTATTCAAAGGTCATCACGGAAGTGACGACCGAGATGCCGCGGTTTTTCTCAATCGCCATCCAGTCGGAGCGCGTCGAACGGCGATCCTTCTTGGCTTTGACCTGACCGGCAAGCTGAATAGCGCCGCCGAACAGCAGGAGCTTCTCGGTAAGCGTCGTCTTACCGGCGTCAGGGTGGGAGATGATGGCAAACGTGCGCCGGCGGGCGATCTCGTAACCGAGATCACCGGGTTTGCCGGTTGGCTTGGCGGCAACCGTACCTGCGCCGGTTGACGGGCCTAAGTCGTCCGGGGGGGAGTTCCCGTCCTGCATGCGAATCACAGCCTGTCGATGAGTTGGAGTGCGGCTTTTATCTCACCGCGAAACAAATTGCGAGGGGTGGATTGCCGTGGCTCGGTGCTGCTTAGCCCACAGGTGCCCACGCCGTGACGCCGCGAGCAGGTGCGTGTGGGTTGTATTGCCCGCGATAAGGCTGTTTAGCAGTTGCGCTAGGAGCCCCATTTGCGCTAGATGAGCGCTCCGCCGAGACTCGGACCGACGATTAATCGAAGGGTCCTGATACTGCCAACTCCCGGCGGAACGACGACGTTGGCACGTAACATGGTCAGCTGCCGTAGCTCAGGGGTAGAGCACTCCCTTGGTAAGGGAGAGGCCGAGAGTTCAAATCTCTCCGGCAGCACCAGAAGCCTAGTAGTCTGATAAAGTCGGCAGACCTTTCTTGTTGCCGCGACTTCATAAACTCTTCATCGGGCATTGTCACGTTTACTCGTGTGCTGCGCGAAAATGCACGGCGTCGCCATGTTTCACGCCGCAGCAGTCATTGCATCCCACCTCTCCATAGCTGCCGCTCGGAACTGTCGCATTGTTCTGCGCGAGATCAGATGACGCTGGACGTTGAAAGTGTTGTAGATAGCGGCGTGGGTTGAGAGAAATCGTTGTGCGGCACCAGCTGATTTGAATCGCTGCATCCGTCGTTCTCTTTGCCGTATCGGGAGATGAGAATTCTCGGCCCGATTGTTGATCCGACCGCCGGTTATGTGGCGAGCTCTCATCCCAAGTTCGCTCAATGCCGCGCCATACGATGGCAGTTTGTCCGTCACGACAGCGTCTGGCGAGAAGCCTTGTGACTTGAGCAGTTTCCGCATCAGCTTCAAGGCTGCTCGCTTGTTTCGGCGCGATTGCACCAGCACGTCCAGGACCTCTCCCTCGCAATCAACGGCGCGCCACAGGTATACGTTCTTGCCGTTGATCGAGACGAAGACTTCATCGAGATGCCAACGCGTATCAGCACGCGGGTGCGAGCGTCTAAGTTTTCTGGCATAGGCCAAGCCGAACTTAGACGACCAGCGGCGGACCGTTTCATACGAGACATCGATGCCGCGTTGGGACAACATATCCTCGACATCGCGCAGGCTCAGAGGAAAGCGAAAGTACAGCCAGACCGCTTGCTGGATCACAGCGGCCGGGAAGCGATGGCGACGATAGGAAGAACTGCTCATCGAATGTTGATAGCATACGGCATCAATTGAGCAGGCGCGTTACCGTGACAACACCCCCGAAGCCATCGAGGCGCTCGTGGAACTGGTTGAAGGCGGATTTGGAGAGGATTTTTGCGAAGAAGTCTAAGTCCGGCCATCTCGGCGATCGGGTGAGAAAAGGCCCCGCCGGTCGTGGCGGGGCCTTGATATTATTTGGAAAGATAGAGTGCGGAGATCTTCAGAGCGATGTTGCGGAAGGATTGCTTGAGTTCCTCCGCATTCTGCGCATTGTAGACGTGATCTTCCGAAGTAGCGCACTGGGAAAGCGTTTCTTCCGCGGTGCCGCCGCTGGCAAGCTGAAAGCCTACCGAGTAGACGGTAATGCCCTCGTTCTTCATTGCAGCACATAGCGCGCGGGCTTGCGTGGCGGAGTTGCCACCCGAGGCGTTGCAGTTGCCCTTAGTGGACGAACTGCCGAGGGAGTTCTTATCGAGAATTCCGCTATTGCAGTACTGGGTGTTGTATTCCCCGTCCGTCATGAGGACCGCTATCTTCTCAAGAACGGGCTTGCCCTTGCTATTGACCTCGCTCAATACAGAGTAGGATTCGGGTCGACTTGAAACCGGGAATACGCTCCCCCAATTCGGCGACAGAGTGTACCAAGCCCAGGCAGTTCCAAGATGGCCTGCTGTGGTGCCTGTCGCTTGGAAACTGTCGATGGTCGACTTCAGCAGCGTTTTGTTGTTCGTCAATGGCACTACTGGGTTGTTTGGACTGCAATTCCCGTTGGTATTGTAGACAGTGGTTAGCCTGTCGCTGCCGGATGGGGTGACGTCAGTGAAAGCATTGGCACCAGTGCGTTCCGCCGCGCACGTCGGTGCGCGCTCCCACCAGACGTAATCTCCATTGGCGTTTTTCTTTTGCTTATAAGTGGCGCTACCTTTGAGAATTGAGCTGCTGAGCGAGCCGATATTGACGGCCTTAGAGAACGGGATCAGAGCAACACGAGAGGTGTAGGCGCCGCCATCTTCCCACACGACGATATCGACCAGGTCTTTTGCAGCCTCCTTCATGGCAACCAGCTTGTTGCCAGACATCGAACCCGTCACGTCAAGCATCATGGAGACTTCAAGGTTGAATTCGGAGTTACCGCCCACGGCTAGAGCCGCCTTTGACGACTCGGCTCCCGACAGTGACAGGAGTTGGAGCGCATCAATACCGGCAAGCTTTAGGAATGTTGTCTCAATCACCGCGTTACCCTCGGCGATCAAGGCTGTGCCTTTGTCGACAACATTGAACTCAATGGTGTCGACGAGCAGCTTCGGCCGGGTCTTGACGTTGGCTTCGTAATACTTCTGCGCCTGGTCCATGGCCTGCGCTTCATCGCCGTGGACCTGCAAGTGGCGGGCACCGGCGAGAACGGCGGCGTCGACGGCTCCGACGGTCGCGTTGCGGGCATGCAGCCAGCGACCCAAGTCGACGGCCCCCCCAATGGTCAAGAACATTATCATGCTGAAGAGGCCGAATAGGATACCGACGCTACCGGATCCGGAATGCCGAAACCTCTTAACTCCAGCGAATACTGGAAATTTATTGATAACTGAAGAAATCATGGCACCAAACCTGCTAATCATCTCGTTGCTTTAACAAGACTATGCCGCAGGAAACTTACATTATGCTAAGGCCTGACTAATAAAAATATTTACGATAACATTGACACAACTTAATATTTAAAATTTGAATTAATTTTTACGCATCTGTACTTACACACTACTTAAATAGAAGGCTTGCCCCAGAGAAACTGGGAGTGGCAGACTGATTGCGGTGATGACATAAGGACTTGTTTATATGTCATTGCGGTTGTCTCGACTTGCCTCTATGAGTTGACGGCAAGTTGGGCTTGCGCGAATTCGCCAGCAAATTTCCAAGGTTTGACGATCGCGGTGTACCGCACCGGGCGCCGAGGAGCCCTCTGTTGTCACGATCCGGGACCCTGGCGGTCCGATCGGAGACAAACCGCCTGAACCAAGGCGGGAATGGCGAGCATAGATTGCATCAGAAAAGGACCATCAGCACATGGCTGCGACGGATTCCGCAGTCACGCATCTGAAACTTCGCGCCATTCCACTTCGACGACCGTTAAAGAAATGCTCGTGACCGCTCACTCCTCCAGCGGCCATTATGCCGGGGTCGTTATCGGCAACTTCGATCACAAGTTCCGCCAATTCCGAAGAAAAATAATTTGCCAAAAAAGGTTTTGCGTTCTCGCTCTTTCGATGAGCCTCCACCCGCGACCGTCTTGACTGATTGTCGGCGATTGGGGACCACACAGGTCTTCCCCAAAGGCACAGATCTGTCCGTCCACAGCCAGGCGAAACTGAACGCCGTGGCGCGCGAGCTCAACGAGCGCCCGAGAAAGACGTTGAACTACGACTCACCCGCGGAGAAGTTCGAAGAGTGTGTTGCGGCGATCGGTTAAATCGGCATCACTTAGCGGACATCTAAGTCGCCTCGCAGTATGCCCGCTAAGTGACGGACTTCACGGGCCCAACCTCAAACGTCTACTTGTGACCATCTGAAGTGGCAAAACAGGCTTTAAGATCGCCAGCAAAATGGCAGGCGCGGTCAAAGCTTATGAGCTACTGGGTAGGCGCTACCTTGATGCAGGAGGAGACGACGACTAACAGGAATGAGCGCCGTCCGGGCAGCGCAGACAAGACCATCCGGGACATGCGTGGAGCGACGCGCCGGAAGCGATCTTGTCGCCAGCATCCGAGGCGGTCTACGCTGCGGTACGGCCAGCCCAAATGCTGGCTAATGGCAGCCGGGTTCCAACTGAGAAACTGGTACTGTGATCGGGGCAGACCATCGCTAGACAACAGGCCCATGCGATGTTGTTCCAAATGCGACGGCGGCATGATCGAAACGCGTTTCTTACTTTTCAAAAACGCAATTCAGCATGCCACAATTCGCGCTCGAATATTCTTCTTGATCTAGTCGGCAAAACACTATTTTTGTATTTTGTAATCGTGAAGATCATGGGGGATTATCGTGTCCATTGGCTCAATGCTACAGACTGGGATCCCTTTATATCCGATCCTTTCAGAGCCGAAACGTTATTAGCCCGCCCTGGCATGGTAACACGCACATCGAGGATGTCTCCTGGGGAAACGCTGTCCAAAAATTCAACCTCAGGACGCTCACCTTTTGGGTTTGTTTTGCTAATGAGATAAATTCTATATACGACGTCTTGGTTCGAATAAACGTCGCCACCCACTTCGCCTTGCCTCAGTTCGACAATATTCTCAGCAAGCGGCAAGGATACTTCAATCTCATTGAGCTTGGCTAGCATACTTTGTTTCTCATTTGTAATCCGCAGCATCCGCTCATTCTCTTCTCTCTGCAACTGAAGTTCGAGATCTCCTATGGATTGAGACAAGCTCGACAACTTTCCATCGATCGCGGCGATTGTCCCCTCATTTAGGGCGACTGAGGTTTGAGCGCTTAAGACCGTGGTCGCCCGTGCCCATCCCTTACTTTTTAGCTTGTCTTGTATTTTCGCATAGTCACTGGCGAGCTCAAGTCGGCGTACTGCCGCCTTGCGTTCCTTCTTAAGCTCACCAATCTCGGCTTCAATTCGAGGCCTCTGTTTCTTTATCAGTTCCACATTACGCTGGTATTGTTCATTAAACTGCAGCAACACAGCTTGTTGGTGCGCGAGCATTGACAACACGCGAGGATCTCTGTCCGATTTGAGTTGTTGCGGAAGAACAAGTCTTTCATTGCGTGACAGCTCCGCATCAGTGCGCGCCAATCGAATGAGGAGATCCCGGCGGTTCTGCTTCAAGAGTGCCAGGCGCTCCTTTGCAGCAATCAGTTGAGGAAGCGATGATGTGGTGAGCTGAGCCTCACTACCAAAACCGCCCGCGACAGCGACGACCTCGGCCACTGTCATTCCAAATCGGAATGGGAAGCTCCCCGTCCGTTTCACGGAACCAATAATATAGACGGGCCGAAGTTCGGCGATGCGGATGCTCACTTCGGGATCGATCAAATAGCCATTGGCCAACCGAGACTTCAAACGACCTTGCGTCTCTCTGAGCGTCAAGCCTTCAACACGCAATGGGCCACTGATAGGCAGCTGGAAGTAACCCTCAGCGTCAACAGTATATGGACCAGACAGCTCTTCTTGGCCAAAAACGGTAATGGTCAAACTGTCTCCAGGTGCAATCTTATAAGCATTTTGTTTAGTTGCTAAGCTAAATGCGCCCACTGATGGCACAGTGCATGCCAACGTAACGAGCAAAAAAGTTCTGGCAATTGTTTGCAGCATAGTACGTCTCCAAATTCCGGTTCCTCTGTGATTGACCAGCTACTCATCGGGGTGTCGCCGGTTCACATCGTCCGATTAGCCGTCACTTTTAATCATGCGCCCAAAGAAGACCCCCTGACCTCATCAAGCCGGTTTTCTCTGACAGCAGGTCTGAAGAAGCGGTTGCGTTCTGTCCCAAACCGCCCGAAGCGATGCGATGTGGTATCCGCCGCCAGCCGTGTCGCTCAACAGAAGCATCTCTTCGATCGCGACGAGTTCCGAACGCAGTCCGCGTGCGCCCAGCATTGCCGCCGAGCCCGCCACATGATGCACCATGATCCGCAGGTCGGGCCTCGGGAAATCACTTTCCGAGAGGCTGTCCAGCATGTTTAGTGCACGCTCCATTTCGATGCCGAGCTCCTCGAGAAGAGGAGCCAGCCGGTCCTCGCCCAGGGTGGCCACAAGTTCCGATAGATGGGCCCGGTCGACCAGTGCCGGCGCAAACTCAGGTGATGTGTCCGACTGTTCGCCATCACTTCCAATCTTGTCCCGGGCGACATCTTCAAGAATTGCACGAACGGAGGATCGGGAAATCGGTTTGACGAGGATGTCGTTCAATCCGGCCGCGCGGAAGCGCTCAATGTCTTCGGGAAGGGCGTGGGCCGTCAGCGCCACGATCGGAACTCGCGTTTCGGGGTTCTCGGCCGCGCGGATTTCCCGTGTCGCCGAGACCCCGTCGAGCACCGGCATCGATATATCCATCAGGACGAGATCGTATGAATTTGCGCCGGCAAGCCGCACTCCCATCGCTCCGTCGTGCGCTTCGTTTACCTGCATACCCTCCTGCTCGAGTAACTCGCTGACGACCACCCGATTGACCCTGTTGTCCTCTACGACCAGAACCCTCAGCGATGGCAGCGAATGAGGATCTTCGCGCGGTGCGGTTTCTCCTTTTGGATCTGCCCGAAGTTGCGGAACGGACGGTGCCGCTGGCAGAGGCGCGCGAAACCAGAACACACTTCCGTTGCCCGGGGTGCTTTCGACGCCGATCTCGCCGCCGGTTGCGGCGACAAGGCGCCGGGCGATCCCCAGTCCGAGGCCGGTTCCACCAGCCATCCCGCTATCGGACTTGTTGAGGGTCATGAAGTCCTCGAAGATCCGGTTTTGATCAGCATCGGCGATTCCGATGCCCGTATCAGTGATCCGAAAATCGACGAGATCGTCATGCTGGAGCCGATTGGCGGTGACGGTGATACGCCCGTCGCGCGTAAACTGAATGGCGTTCCCAATCAGGTTCAGGAGGATCTGGCTCAGCAGGGCGACATCGCCCCGACAAGCGTCCGGACCGTCGGTCGTCACGTGATGCGAGATCAAGTTGCCACCATGTTCGGCCTCGGCGCGTTGGCTCTCGACGAGTTCGGAGACAAGATCACCGAGAGAGAAGACTTCCGCTACGGGTTCTATCTCGCCGGCATCCGCCCGGGAGACGTCGAGCGCTTTGTTCACATGCTGCAGCAGTAGGAGCCCCGAACTGCGGATAATGTCGAGCCTTTGCCTCTGTTTTTCGGTGACGTCTTCCCTGTCGAGGAGTTCCAGCGTCCCGAGCATTCCGTTCAGCGGTGTCCGCATCTCGTGACTCATGACTGCAAGAAGGTTCGCCTTGGCGCGTTCCCCTTCGACGGCCTCGTCTCGGGCCTTGATGAGTTCCTTTTCGGCAGCGACGCGGCGCGATAAGTCGCGGATGAACAACGCGAAGATTTCACCCTCCGCGGATTGCGCCGTAGAAATCGAAAACTCGACGGGAAACACTTCGCCGGATTTCCGGCGGGCCTCGAGCTGTAGCCGTCCTTTCCCGATCGCGCGCCGCTCGCCCGTCCTTCGATAGCGGTCGATGCCAGCCCGGTGAGCGTCCACCATATGCCTGGGGATGATCAGGTCTTCCAAGAGTTCGCCGATGGCTTCGGCACGCGAGTAGCCGAATAGCTCTTCCGCGGCTTCGTTGAACTCGAGGACCCGCCCGGCACGATCCGCGACGATGGAACAGACGGCAAGCCCACGTATTGTGTATATCATCTCGCTGCTCCGGCACCTGGATAATCCCGGGTCCAGCGGTGGTCGCATGATTGAGGAAGGCTGTCATCCGGCCATGGGTATATTGCCCTACTCTTTCGAATAGGTGGCAGCTGCTAATGGGCGAGAAAAGTTCTTCCTTCAGAGATTGATAGACGTCTTTTATATTCATATATAAATATGGGTTCTTGCTCTCAGTTCGAGGTAGATCGCGAACGCAAGAAAGATATAAACCATCCACACCGAGTAGCGATTTGATTTTTGCGACACCACGTTCAATGGAACATAAGCCAGCTATGCGTATTTTAGTAGCAGACGATCACGCTTTAGTCCGCGAGACGATTGCCGCGTTCCTTAGTTCGGAAGGCGATGCTGAGGTGTCGACAGTCGGGACGCTTGACGAAGCCCTCGAGGTTGCCAAGAAACACGGATCATTCGATTTGGTCTTTCTGGACTACAACATGCCGGGCATGGACGGACTCGACGGGTTGCGAAAAATGATTTCGGCGAACGAGAACCGCCCGGTGGCGATCCTCTCGGGATCGGCCCCCGGGATGCTCGCAGAGGAAGCGATCAAAGCAGGTGCCGCAGGCTATATCCCGAAGACGCTTGCGTCGAAATCGATGATTAGCGCCGCACGCTTCATGGCAGCCGGCGAGATCTTCGCACCGCACAACTTAATGCGACAGAGTAGCGATAAGGTTTCCAACCTTCTGACGGATCGCGAGTTGGACGTACTGAGGGGCATCTGCCGGGGCCAGGCCAACAAGGAGATCGCCCGCGACCACGATCTTCATGAAGCCACGGTGAAGCTCCATGCGAAGACGCTTTGCCGCAAACTCGGCGCTAAGAACCGGACGCACGCCGCGATGATCGCGCGTGACCGCAACCTCGTCTGACGTGAAGTCTACCGAAGCCCCGAGCGCGTCGTCTGCCGCGATGGCCGGGCACGGCTCGGCTTTTCTCGGCATAGTGTTCTATCCTTTCGGATAGCCCCCCTCATCCGATCACCCCAGAACCTGCCCCGCTGCGCTCGCGACGACTTAGGCACGATGGCCTATGCATTGTCAGAGAAAAGCGAGGAAACACATGCTAACTTTGCTCAACGCGGCGCCTGATACAGGCAACCAGGGTGTTTCGGCGCTGTGCCATGCCGCCGTGGCGGGACTTGCAAGCCGCGGCGCGGGCCGCATGGCGGTGGCCGATCACGGGCGTGGACGGCGCCGGGCGGGTTGGGAACACGCCGACGTCGATCTTGTCGGGCTGACGAACACCCGCCGGTTCTGGCGAAACGACAGCCTCAAAAGAGCGTACCTCTGTGCCCGCCTGGGCGTTGGAGCAAGCGTCGCGGCGCGCGCCGTGGCTCAGTCGCGGGCAGTTCTCGACATATCGGGCGGCGACAGCTTCACCGATCTCTATGGGCCGCAGCGTTTCCAATCGATGGTTCTCACAAAACGGATAGCGCTCGATTCCGGCGTTCCTCTGATCCTGCTGCCGCAGAAGCTTGGACCTTTTCAGGACCCAGCAAACATGCGCACGGCGGTACAGATACTGCGACGCGCGGCTGCCGTCTGGGTCCGGGACCCAGAAAGTTTTCGTTTCCTGCAGAACGCGCTGGGAGAGAAATTCGACCCGGAGAGGCACCGGCTTGGCGTCGACATCGCCATCGCGCTGCCGACGCGGCGGCCCGTGGACGTTCCTCCCATGCTGACGGAGATGCTGTCCGAGCCTCGCACCTTTCCGCTTGTCGGGCTCAACGTCTCCGGTCTTCTTTGCAATGATTCTGAGGCGGCCCGCCGCGACTTCGGCCTTGCCGATGCGCATCCGGCACAAATCGAAGCCGTTGCCCGGGCGCTTCTTGGGGCAGATGCTTCGCTGCGGCTGCTTCTCGTTCCCCATGTACATCGGCCGCTTGGCGATCCCGAAAGCGACGTTGCCGCCGCTAATGCGCTTGCCGCCCGACTTGGTTCCTTGGCGGTCGGGCGCGTCGACGTTCTTTCCGGCACGCTATCGGCGATGGAACTGAAATGGGTGCTAGCGCGGCTCGACTGGTTCGCGGGCGCGCGGATGCATGCAACCATTGGTGCGTTCTCTTCTGGCGTTCCGACACTGGGTTTGGGGTATTCTGATAAGTTCCGGGGCGTTTTCGAGGAATGCGGCATCGGTTCGGAAGTCGCGGATCTTCGCCGCCTCGACGCAAGGCACCTAGCCGAACGGACGGTCGCCTCGTATCTGAGCCGGACGCCGATGCGGGCCGATCTCGCGAAGCGCGTCGCAGGTCTCCGCGCCCGTGCATCAAGCGAAATGGACGATATCGTCCGCCAGATCGGAGTTTGACCCCGATGGCGCGCCCGAGCGCATCAGGTCGCGTCCTTGCCTGGGGGGTGCCCCTGCTTGCCGAAGCCAGCGCGCTTGGCCGGTCAGTCGCGTTCGCCTGGGCCATCGGCCCCGAGGAGCTCGGGCGCGCGATGATGCTGGCGCTCGTTGCGCGCATGGTCGAAATGGCGAGCGATCTGGGCTTTGAGAAGCTGATCGTGCAGGCGCATGACGGCAACTCAGCCCGCTTCCAGGCGGAACTCCACGGCGCTGTGGCCCTGCGCGGCGGCGCACTAGCTCTGATCCTGCTTGCCCTTGCTCCCGTCTTCGCAGCTGCTTTTCCGGATGGTCCGGCAACCGCGACCTATGCCGCGCTTGCTCTCGTTTCTCTTTTCCGCGGCGCCGTGCATCTCGACATACGCAGGGCCGAGCGTCGGTTCACCTACAAGCCCATGGCAATCGCCGAGGGTGGGGCAACGATGGTCATGATCGCGGTGGTTGGGCCGGCGGTGTGGGTGTTTGGCGATCACCGCGCTATGGCCGTCGTCCTTGTAGTCCATGCGGCGGCGCTTGCAGTCCTTTCCCACATTCAGTCACGGCGCCCGTACCGCCTCCGCATCCGCCTGAGCGCACTCGACCGGATCGGCAGGTTCGGCGCACCGCTGATTGCCAACGGGGCGCTTTTGTTCCTGACGTTCTACGCCGACAGGATGATCGTCGCCTCCGCTTTCGATTGGACGGTGCTCGCGATATACGGAACGGCGCTGCAGCTCGCGCTGCTTCCCGCGCAGATCGTCGGGCGGGCGGCTGGGTCGCTCCTGCTGCCCCACTTCCGCATCGCCGTTGCCGAGGGTGCGATCGCACCTGCCGCCCGCGCCGCGATGGGCGCGCATCTTGCCCTGGCGGGCGTCTTCGTGGCGGGCTTCTCGATGCTTGCCGGGCCAGCCATCGAGTTCGCCTATGGCGCGGCCCTTCGGCCCGATCTGACGCTTGCGGCGACACTCGCTTTGGCCGCTGGATTCCGGATCCTGCGCACGCCGCTGTCACAACTCTCAATCGCCTCTGGCAGCACGGGGGATCCGGCGCGCGCCAATGCGCTTCGGGCGGCGGCGCTGGTTCCCGCCGCGCTCGCGGCGATTGCGGGGCTGCCACTGACTGCTGTGGCGGCGGCCGCGGCTCTTGGAGAGGCAGCGGCAACGGCACGTGCGGCGATCCTTGCGTGGCCGCTTTTGGCACAAGAAGAGTTCAAGGAGGTAATGGCATGACACAGGATCCGATCACACATATGGTGGCGCGGAACCTCTGCACCGGATGCGGGGCTTGCGCGGGCCTTTTCCCGAACGCGATCACAATGCTCGAGGATCCGATCCATGGACGCCGGCCCGTTGTGAACCCCGACCCGGCTTCGCGACAGGCGGCCAAAGTCGCGTCGGGTCTTTGTGCTGGGGCCGGGTCGGACTGGCGCGACTTGCCGCGCACCGACATCCTCGATGCGAACTGGGGTCCGATCCTTGCCGCTTGGGAAGGGTGGTCCGCTGACACCGAGAT
The DNA here is from genome assembly GCA_963753045.1 of uncultured Alphaproteobacteria bacterium. Taxonomy (GTDB): domain Bacteria; phylum Pseudomonadota; class Alphaproteobacteria; order Rhizobiales; family Hyphomicrobiaceae; genus Filomicrobium. Next base: position 110,162 of record CAVWAT010000006.1, on the reverse strand, counting down.
CCGGCATCGCGGCTCTTCAGGCGGCGCCGTGACCGCTCTTGCCCTCCATGCGCTTGTCGCGGGCCTTGCCTGCGGGGTTGCGCATGTCGCGGCCCGTCAAGACGATCCGCGACGAAACGAGACGGTCATCAGCCGCGGTCGGGCCGAACTGCTTCGCGGCGCGGGGTCTCGGTACGCGCAGGCCAGCCCCGCAGAAGCTCTGGGTTGGGTCGCTGCGGGCACCGAGCCGGTCGTCTTCGTTGGCAAGCCCTGCGATATCGCCACGGTCAGCAAGGCCGCAGCAGCGGATCCGAACCTCGACGACAAGCTGCCGCTGACCATCGCTATCTTCTGCGCCGGAGCACCCAACCTCGTCGCGACCGACCGGCTGCTGAGCCGGCTTGGCGTGCCGGGGGACACAGCGATCTCCGAACTCAGGTATCGCGGAAACGGATGGCCCGGCACGATGCGGGCTGGATGGCGCGACGCAGACGGGGAAAAACACCAAAGCGCTGAGATTTCCTACGCCGAGGGATGGGGCGGGATCCTCCAATCGGAAAGGCGCTGGCGCTGCCGCATATGCTCGGACCATACCGGCGCGTTTGCCGACATCTCGGTGGGCGATCCCTGGCATGCGCCTCCTTCGGGGAACGGCGACGCGGGCCGATCGCTGATCGTCGCGCGCACCGAACGCGGCCGGACGTTCGTGGAGGACGCCATCCGTGCGGGCGCGCTCATAGCGGATCCGCGCCGGCGCGACGTGATCGCGCGCGCCCAGCCGAACCTCGCGGCAACGCACGGCGCGGTCTGGGGGCGGAGGCTTGCGATGCGCATCGGCGGACTCCCAGCGCCGCACGACGTCGGCCAGAGCCTTTTTAGCCTGTGGTGGCGTTTGTCGGCCCGTCAGAAGCTGGCGTCGTTTCTCGGCACGTGGCGGCGCATTGCTCGCGAGCGCCTTTGGCGGCCTGTCCGTATCGCAACGGAGGGCTGAAGATGACGCTCGCAGCAATCGCCAGCTGGCATCTCCAGGAGCGGCCGAGCCTCTCCTGGGCGCGCGCGGTAGTCTGACCAATGGCCGAACAGCGACCCATGCGCAGAGTTTTCGGCGTACCGCTTGTGGTGGCGATTTTCTTCGTCGCCATCATGCTACCCACGGCGGTCTCGCTGAACCTCGGCGGCCTGCGCTTGTCCGCCTACCGAGTGGTGTTGATCCTCTGGTTCCTCCCCATGCTCGTGCGCCTTTTTTCGGGACGGAGCGGCCGGATGAATGTCTTCGATGCGATGCTCGGGCTCCACTGCGCTTGGGCCGTTGCCGCACTCATCAAATGGGGCGGGCTCGCACAAGGTATCGAGTTCCGGCGGCATATACGTGATCGAATGCGCCGGCGCCTACCTCATAGGCCGGCTCTATGTCCGGTCCTGCGAGGACTTCGCGGCCGTGGCGCGGGCCTATGTGGCGATGGTCGTCGGCATGCTCATCTTCACGGTCCCCGAGGCGATGACCGGGGTTCACATCCTGCACGACGGCATCTCGTCGGTAGTGGGCGGTCCGGCCGCACACTTCATAGAGCGACGCATGGGCCTCGAACGCACGTTTGGTCCCTTCGACCACCCGATCCTATATGGCGTCTTTTCCGCCTCCGCGTTCTCGCTGGCCTACTTCGTCGTTAGCGAGCGGCGCCTTTCCAACTACCGTGGAATGGCGAAGGTCGCCGGGGTGTCGTTGGCCACCTTCATGTCCCTGTCGGGCGGTCCCTTCGTGGTGCTGCTCATGCAGGGTTTCGTCGCAGCCTGGGAGCGCGTACTCAGCCGGGTCCCCGGGCGGTGGGCGACGCTCTTTACGCTCTTCGGGCTGGCGTATCTCGCGATCGATCTTCTCTCGACCAAAACGCCGTTTCATGTCTTCGTGAACTATTTTACGTTCTCAAAGGAATCCGCCTACAACCGGATCCTGATCTGGGAGTACGGGACCGCGGAAGTCGCGCGACACCCTGCCTTCGGCATCGGCCTTGGTGACTGGCAACGGCCGTCTTGGATGTCCGACAGCATGGACAATTTCTGGCTCGTTATTGCGGTCCGGAACGGCTTGCCCGCGCTCTTCCTGCTGCTTGCCCTGCTGATAGGGCTGGTCGTTGCGGCGGGGCGGCGCAAAAGCCTGCCGGACGACTGGCGGCGCGCGCGCCACGCCTGGGCGTTCACCCTGTTCGGGATCTCGGTGGCCGCGGCGACGGTGCATCTCTGGAACGCGCTATTCGTGCTGTTCCTCTTCCTGCTGGGCGCGGGGGCATGGCTGACCGATGTCAGGCCAGACGCCGCTGCTGCCTCCAAGGCCGAGCCACGGCGCAGCCCTGTGCCGCGTGCCCGTGCCCCGGCACGCCTTTTTTGAATTCGCGCCACCAAGGAGACCAAGCATGGACCTTTCCGTCGTCATCGTGAACTGGAACACTCGGGATCTGCTTCGCGATTGCCTGCAGTCCGTTTTCGCCGCGCTCGGTGGCCTCGAGGCCGAGGTATTCGTCGTGGATAACGCCTCCGAGGACGACTCTCCCGCGATGATCCGGCGCGAGTTTCCCGAGGTTCGAACTCATTCAAAGCCCCGATAACCGAGGGTTCGCCGCGGGCAACAACCTTGCGCTGCGTCGGGTTTCGGGGCGCCACGTGCTACTGCTCAACACCGACACGATCGTCCACGGCAGCGTGATCCCGGACTGCGTCGACTGGCTCGACAGGAACCCGCGCATCGGCGTGATGGGTCCGCGGCTCCTTAACGGCGACGGATCTTTGCAGCCGTCTTGCTCGGCCTTTCCGTCGCTAAGAAGTCTCACCATGCAACTGATCGGGATTACCCGCATCGCCCGCTGGGACAGCTACCGCATGACGGGGTGGGATAGGTCAGAGGAACGATCGGTCGACGTGATCTCAGGCGCGGCGATGTTCGTCCGGGGGAATGCCATGGCCGAGGTCGGCCTTCTGGACGAAAGCTTTCATTTCTACGGAGAAGAGACCGACTGGTGCCGCCGGTTCTGTGTGAAGGGGTGGGGCCTGAAATTCGTCCCGATCCCAGAGATCACGCATTTCGGTGGCGGGTCGGTCCGCCGGCTGAACCATCGTCGGGACGTCATGCTGACGGAGGGCACGACGCGGCTTCATCTCAAGCATGGCAGCCACGCGGCCGCGGTCGCCTGCTTCACGATCCTAGCACTGCACAACATCACACGCGCCGCATTCTGGTGCGCCGCCTCGGTCGCCGGGCGGCCCGGAGCCATCGCCCGCGCCCGACATTTCGCGCGCGTGGTGGCCGAGCTTCCGCAGGCCTGGCCGTCCATGCCGGAAAGGGCGACCAATTCATGAATATCCTGCTGATCGCGCCGAACGTCGACGCAATGGACGTTGGCGAAGCATTCGTTGCCTACAAATGGGCAGAGGCACTCTCGCAACTCGTGAACTTAACGGTGCTGACCTTCCATCGGGACGGGCGTCCCGATCCCGCGGGGCAGCTCCCTCACGCCCGCGTCGTGACCTGGCCCGAACCGCGCTGGGCACGCAGGAACGAGCGGATCAACGCCATGCTGAAACCGGCCTGGCCGGTGTTTTCGCGCCATGTAAGAAACTGGCTGTCCGCAGCAACCGGTCGGGGCGAGCGGTTTGACATCGCGCATCAGCTCATGCCTCAGGCGGCGCGGTACGCCACGCCTTTCCGGCACTTCGACATCCCCTATCTCATTGGCCCCCTCGGCGGAGCGCTGGAAACACCCGCGGCGTTCCGGGATGAAGTGGCGGGCGCGCCGCTCGTCACACGGCTCCGCACGCTTGACACTTACCGCTTCCGTCACGACCCGTGGCTTCGAGCGAGTTATATGAAAGCCGACTGCGTGCTTGGCGTCGCGCCCTATGTGCGCGATGTTCTCGCGGATATTCCCATGCGCCGTTTCGAACCCGTTTTGGAACTTGGCATTGACGAGCTGGCCCCCGAAACGCTTCGCCCATACGAAACCGGGCGGATCCGACTCCTTCATGTCGGACGGGGCGTCCGGACGAAGGGCCTGCGAGATGTTGTGCGTGCGCTTTCCCACCTGAGCGATCTGCCCGGGGCGACCCTGACCAGCGCCGGAACAGGCGAAGAGATCGCGACCTGCCGAGCGGAGGCCGTGCGTCTTGGCGTTTCGGAACGGGTCACTTTTCTAAGCCAGGTCGCGCGTCACGACGTCGAGGCGCTTTACGCCTCGCACGATGCTTTCTGCTTCCCCTCCTTCCGCGAGCCTGCCGGCGGCGTCCTCTACGAGGCGATGCGTCATGGCCTGCCGGTCATCACGGCGGCACGCGGAGGGCCGAACTGGATCATCGACGATCGTTCAGGAATCCGTATACCCGTCACCGATCCGGTCCGATTTCCCGCCGACATCGCCAGCGCGGTGCGGCGGCTCGCCAGCGACGACGCGCTGCGGCACAGGCTGGGGCAAGGCGCGCGTACCAAGGTCTCGCAGGAAGGCCTCTGGCGGAAGAAAGCCGCACGCATGGTCGACCTCTACGAAGAGACACGTAAGTTCGCCAATGGCCCGAGGGCCTATACCGATGGGTAGTCGAGCCTGCCTCAATGAGACCCCAGACAGCTCTTTGCGTCGTAACATCGTATAATTGATGGAGGGTATCCTGCCGGCGTCTTCAACTGTTACGGGACGCAGAACGATGCTGAAAAAACGTCGCAACCGGCCGGTCATCCTAGCCGTATCCTCCGGCGGGGGACACTGGATCCAGATGCTTCGCATCGCGCCCGCTTTTCGCGGCGCAGATGTCCATTATGCCACCACTGACCCCAGCGCGGCTGACCAGGTTGAGGCGGCCGGCTTTCACACCTTTCTCGACGCCAACAAGGACACGCCGCTCCGGCTGATCGTCTGCGCGCTCAAGCTCGCGTGGATAGTTGCAACCGTCCGTCCTGACGCAGTCTTCTCGACCGGGGCGGCAGGCGGATTACTGGCGATCCGTTTCGCGCGGCTCTTTGGCGCCAGGACCATGTTCATCAATTCAATCGCGAACGCCCGCGAGCTGTCGTTGTCCGCCCGCCTGTCGCGTGGGGTCGCCGATCGCGTGCTCTGCCAGTGGCCTCGGGTCGCCGAAATTACCGGCACGGAATACCGCGGCGCCGTCATCTAACCCACACCAACCGAAAGCATACCCCATGATCTTCGCTACGATTGGCACTCAGTTGCCGTTTGATCGCCTACTGACGGGGCTCGACACCTGGGCGGCGCACAATCCCGGCGTTCCCATCGTTGCGCAGACGGGTTCGACCCGTCGCACCTTCCGGCACCTGGACGCGGTCACCGCAATGCCGCAGGCGGAGTTTCGCCGCCACCTCCAGGCAGCACGCCTCGTTGTCGCGCATGCCGGCATGGGCAGCATTTTGTCCGCGGTTGAGCTTGGCAAGCCCGTGATCATCATGCCCCGCCTCAGCAAGTTCGGCGAGCATCGCAACGACCATCAGAAGGATACGTCCCACGAGATGTCGCGGCTTTCGAATGTCGTGGTTGCTGGCAACGGCGAGGACCTGCACGCCGCGCTCGACCTTGCGCTGGCCCGCGGCTTCGCGATGCCGCCAGCAGCGGCGACCGGAACCGACGCGTGCGCGCCCCTTATTGAGACGCTTCGCGAATTCGTGTGGGCCTCACACGCCGCGCCGGAACACGCAGCGCTACAGGCCGTGAGGTCCGCGAGATGACCGCTCCGACCATCCTAATACCTGCGTATAACGAGGCGTCCGTCATCCAGCGGACGCTGAAGCACATGCGCATCGCTATGCTCCCCGGAGAATTTCGGATCGTCGTGATCGCAAATGCCTGCGAGGACGATACCGCGGCCATCGCCCGCCAGGCGGCGCCCGAGGCAATCGTGATCGAGACGCCGCGCCCCGGCAAAACCCATGCACTGAACATTGGCCGACTGGCGGCTCCGCCCGGGGCTCCGATCGTTTTTCTCGACGCCGATCTCGATGTGACGGCGGAGTGCCTCCGGGCGCTGGTCGCCCCGCTACTTCGGGGCACAGCGCTTGCCGCCTGTGGTCGCATGGATGTGCTGACCGAAGCCTCTTCGCCCATCGTTCGCGACTTCTACCGCGGCTGGCGGCTGAATCCCTATTTCGGGCGTGGCAAGTTCGGCGGGCTATTTGCGCTATCTCACGTGGCCGCTGCACGCGTCTTTCCGCTGCCCAACGTCATCGCCGACGACGAATTTATCCGGCGGTCGTTCAGCCAGGCGGAAACGGCATTCGTGCCCGAGTGTCTCTTCACCGCGCGCGCACCCACGCGGCTGTCGAACCTTATCAGCGTCCGTCAGCGCAGCCTGCGGGGCGCCCGGGCGATCGCGCGGATGGGACGCCCCAGCCCCGAGAAAGGGAGCGGGCTGGCCATGGCGCGCCAACTACTGCGCAGGCCCTCCGAAGCTTATCCTTTCGCGGTATTCGCCGCCGTCACGGCGTGGACCCGCTTTCTTCTTGCGCTCGAAGCCGGTCGGGCACCGGCCCGCTGGGAACGCGACATGACAAGCCGGGTCGAGGGGTAGTATCGTGGTCACCGCCCTTGCAACCGAGCTTCCAGATCCCCCTATCGCTACTGTAACGTCGGCGGCGCCAGAGGCTGCGGCGCCGGACCCGATCGCAGCGGCAATGCGCGCCATGCGCGGTCGCTGGCGTGTTGCGGCAGTAACCGCCGCGCTGCTTGGCCTCACACTGGCCGTGCTGGGGTTTATCTCCGGTGTGCAGCTTTTTCAGTCGCAGGCAATCCTGCGGGTGTATCCGCAAGAATCGAACATTCTTTACGCCACAGGCAACGGCTCGGTCCTGAAGACCTTCAACAGTTACCTGAAGGCCGAAACGGCCTACGTGGCGTCAAATCCGGTGATGCGCCGGGCGCTCGACACTCTTGCCGCGACCGGGTCGGGCCTCGTTCCGGATCTAAAGCTCAGTGATCTTTCCGGATCAATCGACGTCAAGCGCAAAGACAGCCTAATCGTCCTTACCACCAAGAGCCGTGACGCTTCTTTCGCGACTGCAAAGCTCGATGCCGTCGTCACCGCCTATCTCGATCTCAATAGCGAAGCCGAGAAATCCCGTTCCGCGGTTAGGCTGAAAGAACTTCGCGAGCGCGAGGACGAATTGTCGGCTCGGGTGGTTTCCCTGCGCAAGCAACAGCTTGAAGTGGGGGGCGAATTCGGCAGTAACGCCATCGTCAAGGCGCATATTGAGAAGGTCGCGCAGATCGCCGCGCTTGCAGCGCGCCGCTCTGAGGTCTCGGCGACCCTGGCAACGCTCGAGGCAAAAACCAGCGGTAGTCCCGCCGATGTGTCGGATCAGAAAATCATGCGCGCCATAATTCTGGACCGCGGACTTGCGGATCTGAACTTCGACCGCGTCAAAAAGCTTGCGGAGCTTGCCAAGCTGCGCTCGAGTGTTGGCGAAAAAATGCCGTCGTTGCGCTACAAGCGCGAAGAGATCGCCGTTCTCGAGGCGGCCATCGCTGAGCGCCGCGAACAGATCCGCATCCTCGCCCAGACTGGCGCACTGACCGATACGACCGAAAACGGGTCCGAGTTCGAGCCTTGCCGAGATCACGCGCCTTTACGACAAGGTCAGCGAGCAGCTCGGAGAGGCGCGCAAAGAAGCGCGTGATCTGAACCGGCGCCGGGTCGAGCTGAACGCCATCACTGAAGACACCGAGGAGGCCCAGAAGCTCCTCGTAGAGACACGTCGGGCGCTCGAAATCATCCGTCTGGAAACCGGCCGCGCACTGCCCGGATACACCGTCTTGATGTCGCCCCCTTCGCAACCGGTCGATCCATCCAGTGACAACCGAAAACTCCTCGCGGCGGGGGGGGGGGTTGCAGGCGTAATGATGGGCCTCGCCGTGGCGCTTGCCCTTGGTCTTTCTGAGGGTCGGGTGCGCTATGCCGAGACGCTGGCACCGCATGCGCATCGGCTTCCCGTGCTCCAGGTTACGTCATCCGGTCCGGAAGACGCATTTTCGGCAGACAGGCTGCGCAACGAACTTCAACTTCTCCCGCTGCGCGGCCCGAGAACGGCCGGTCGTCCGCCGGTTCTTGTCGTCACGCGAACCGACCCCGGCAGCACCGGTCCCATGTCGCTGGCCCTCTCTGAAAGCTACGCGCGGGCCCGCATGAGGACGCTCTACATCGACGCCAGCCTCGAATTTGGCTGCGACGCGGATGCTCGGCCGGGCTGGCGGGAGCTTCTTGCCGACCTTCCCGCTGAATGCATCGAGGCTGATACAAACGGCCCGCTCTTTCTGTTGCCGCCGGGGCACTCGTCTGAGATCCGCGACGAAACCATTTCGGTCCGCGCGATCCGCAGGGCAATCGATCGTGTCTCGGAGGGCTTCGACGTCGTGGTGATCTCGGCCGGAAGCCTCGAAGACCGTCTTGCGAGCCACTTTATCCTTTCGGCCGCGGATGTGGCGATTGCCACACTTTTCCCGTCCGACCAACGAAAGAACCTTTTCCGGCACCTCGAACGGCTCGACTTGCTGCCGCGTCACGGAAGCGTCGCGGTGGTTCGAAATGCACTCGCCGGAGATCCGTGGGCCAACCTGAGCAGCTGATTTCTTTTCAGAGAGAAGACACCAGCCCCGTGCGCCGTCTGCCGCGATGAGCGGGCACGGCTCAGCTTTTCTCAGCAAAGTATTCTATCCTTTCGGATAGCCCCCTCATCCGAACCCCCCAGAACCTGCCCCGCTGCGCTCGCGACGACTTAGCCGTGACGGCCTATGAAATGTCTGAGTAAAGCGAGGAACCACATGACGATTGAAGCATTCACATCCGCGGTTGGTGAGACACCCGATTTACTTCGTAGCGCCAAAGGGAAGCGCTTTCTCGACACCTTCGTTGCGCTAGCGATGCTGGCCGCGATCTGGCCGCTCTTCCTGGCGGTCGCTTTGGCGGTGAAGTTGTCCAGTCCCGGCCCGGTCTTCTTCGTGCAAAGACGTGTCGGCCGTGGCGAGCGCCCCTTCGCAATGGTTAAGTTCCGTTCGATGTATCTAGATGCCGAGAAACGGCGCAGCGAGGTCGTCGCGCAAAGCGACAGGTCCGGAATCTGTATCAAGCTCAAGCGCGATCCCCGGATCACTCCAGTGGGTCGCATCCTTCGGCGCTGGTCGCTCGACGAACTGCCCCAACTCTTCAATGTGCTCGCCGGAGACATGTCGATCGTCGGACCGCGCCCGGCGCTGGAGGAGGAGGTGGCAGCCTATCCGCTACACGCGCACCGCAGGCACGACGTTTCTCCCGGGATTACCGGACTTTGGCAGGTGTCGGGTCGTGCGGACATCGGTTTTGAAGAGATGATCGCGCTCGATCTGGAATATGTTCGCCAGTCCTCACTTTGGTTCGACGCGCTGATACTTCTTCGCACTGTCGGCGTGGTCCTGACAGGCAAGGGGGCGTACTGACCGAGTTCTGCGCCGTTGGCGGAGTCTTCGCGCGATATAAGGCGTAGCAGTCATGCTTATGGAGCGATTAAATCATTGATATACCGTCGTACATTTCTAAAAGGCATGCTCGCTTTGTCGGCCACCGGCGCGACCTTCGGCAGCTATGCTTTGGCGCAGCCCTTCCGGTTGCGCGTGACGCGGTACGCCGTTTCACCCCGTGGTTGGCCTAGTGGATTGCGGCTCAAACTGGCCGTGATTGCAGATCTACACGTGATTGATCCGTGGATGAGTTTGCCGCACGTGGCGCAAATCGTTGCGCGCACTAATGCGCTTGAGCCCGACGCCGTGCTTCTGCTTGGCGACTACGTGCCGAACAGAGGAATGCAGCGCTGGGCTAATCGCGTTGGCGGCGGCGTCATTCCGCCAGAGCGCTGGTCACGCGAACTGGGCCGCCTTCGCGCGCCCCTTGGAGTGCATGCAGTCCTTGGCAACCACGACTGGTGGGAGGACGAGGCGGCGCAGCAGCGCGGCTGCGGCCCGGTTCAAGCGGGGCTAGCCATGGAGCGCACGGGAATTTCAGTTTATGAGAATAATGCTGTTCGACTAAACAAACAGGGGGTTCCATTTTGGGTGGCAGGCCTTGGTGATCAAGCCGCCTTGCTCATGGACGTCTCACACAGCAGGCGACGTTTCGCTACAGGCGCCAAGACCATAAAGGATGGGAATCCGTGTACTGGAGTTGATGATCTTGCCGGAACACTGCAGCGGATCACCGATGATGCGCCTGTGATCTTGATGGCTCATGAGCCGGATATTTTCGCCGAGATGAGTGATATGGGTGATCGGGTGTCGCTAACGGTGTGCGGACACACGCATGGCGGTCAGGTCCGGCTGCTGAACTACGCGCCGATTGTGCCCTCACGTTACGGACGACGCTATGCTTACGGTCACATTGTTGAAGACGGACGCCATCTTGTTGTTTCAGCGGGACTGGGCTGTTCCGGTTTGCCAATCCGCTTCGGTGCGCCGCCTGAGATCGTCATGATCGAAGTTGGAGGTGAGAGGGCGTGAGTGCTGAGGGCTGGCCGCAGATCTCCGGCCGGCATGACCGAGGACGAGGGATAACGGTTTCGTGCCGCAATCAGAGCGGGAGGATGGGCTCTTATTCGCCTTCCGTAGAAAATGGTCTACCTCCGAAAAGTGGTCCGACTAAAGTATGGGTGATGCGGCCGAGGAGTACGAACTATGGGCAAGAGACAAAAGTCTGAAGAGACCATTGCAAAGCTGCGCCAGACGGTTTCTCTACCCGTGGCTGCAAGGTCCACGGAAAACCCCTCTTTCCGGAGCCACTTAGCGTAAACCATCTGCATTGAGACGACATCTTCGGCAATCAGAACTTTTGTTATTCTCGAATTTTCTAGGTTTTTTACTGCCCGTTATAACGAGCGAGACGATCATCCAGAGCGGTACTCACCCTATCGCATTCGCTGAGCAAATGTTCGGCGCTTGTCCAAACGCTTTCGATTTCCAACTTTCTGGCGCCGTCATTGGTCCTGTGTGCTGCTTCCAATAGCATCCCCGCCCCAAAAACACCCGACAGCCCTTCCAATTTGTGGCTAGCCGTCTCTAAGAGGCCAATATTTTTCTCCGAAATGGCTGACGAAACATCCGACCGGCAACCGTTGAGGTCTGCACAAATCTGCCGCAGTAGTTTGACTTGCTCTCCTGCATCGCGATCCTGAAGCAACGTATCCAAAGAGAAGTCGTCGACCGGGCTCGTAACAACTCGAGCCTTGTCACCCGCTTTTTCAGATGAGATCAGTGTTAAAAGCTCATCCAGCAAATCGGGCCGAGACACCGGCTTCGACAATACCGCTTGCATTCCGGCTGAAATAAATCGCTTCGCGTCCTCGACATACGCGTAGGCCGTAAGCCCGAGAATTGGTGTTTGGTTGTTGGGACACACCATTTCACGGATCAGACGCGTTGCACGCTCCCCATCCATCTCCGGCATGGCAATATCCATAATTATCGCTGAGTACTTGCGACTGGCAGCCAGCCGCACGGCCTCCATGCCATTATTTGCCAAGTCGACATCACAACCCACGCTTTCCAGCATGCTGCGAATGACCATTTGATTTGTAGGATTATCTTCGGCTACTAAAAGTTTTTGACCGGCCAACTTCTTTTTGGCTCTGGCAAGCTGATCGCTGAGCGGAACATCAACCACTGCAGTGGCTTTCTCCAAGGGAATAGTAAACTCAAAGGTACTCCCGACACCTTTTTTACTCTTAAAGTCGATGGTGCCTTCCATCGCTTTCACAAGATTTTTACATATTGCTAGTCCAAGTCCACTCGACTCCACAACCTCAGTCGTTCTGCTCGTAATTTGTGAAAACTCTAAAAAAATAGATTCTTTATCTTTCTCATCAACACCTATCGCCTGTATCGAAAACAGAAATTCTTACATTGTCCCTCCCATCCCCTCTTTCGCTCGCTTCCACCATTACACCAATATAGCCAACCTCTGTGTATTTTATCGCATTCGCCACGAGATTGAGCAACACTTGTCGAATGCGCCCTGAAATCCCCAATGTAAGCTTCCGCAACGGAGTCATCGATAGCGGCCGATATAGAAAGCCCTTTCCGGTTCACCACCCACCGCGAAAGGTCTAAAACGTGCTCGACAACCTCATTCAATCGAAAACGTTTTGGAGTCAGCAAAATTTTCCCTGACTCTAACAGTGAAAAATCGAGAATATCACTGATGATATCCAGCAACCCCCTACCCGAACGCTGCGCCGTTTCTAATAAATTGTTCTGCTGCGATGTCAGATCGGTGTCTTGCAGCAAGGTGAGCATCCCGAGGACGCCATTAAGCGGCGTTCTTATTTCATGGCTCATCATCGCCAGAAACCGTGACTTCGCCTTATCTGCTCTTTCCGCAAGCGCCTTCGCAATCTCTAGCTCTCGCGTACGCTCCTGCACGCGTTGCTCCACTTCCGCAAGAGCCGAGACAAGTTGACTGTTTGCCTCGTACAGCTGCCGCGCCTTTGTTTCCAGTAAACGTTCGGCCTCCTCACGGCGAAGCTTTTCTCGATCTAAGCGTTTCCTTAACCGCTCAATTTCTTGCTCTTGCATCATTTCTCTTCAGCTTAAACACTGCTCGCGTACCATCCCCGGGTGATTTTAGCTGCATATCTATTTCGACCGGCTCACTATAGTAATCCACACATCCTTTTATGAGCCCGCGCGCTAGGTGCGCAAATGGACGCTCCGATGAATATTCCATAACAAGAACATCATCACCTTCCCTGAGACAGCCAAAAGTGGGCAAATTCGATTCTGGATAAAGCATTTTCACCTGTTTGTGGATATGAGCCTCAATTCCCTCTAAGAATTGGTATGAATCTTTAATATCTTGAAAGAATCCCGGATATCGAGCAAGAAAGCGCATAAACAAGATGTTCACCGTAGGCCTCGACCAGGTCGCTTTGAGGAATCCCGGCTTCACCACTCAGTTGCTTGACGAGCAATAACATCTCGGCATGATCGTAATTACCAATAGCCGTATAAATGCCACGACTTACAAACTGCTCCTCAGCGAGCAAAATCAGTCGGTCCGAGACTTCTGGCGGGAAGCGGTCTTCCACCATATCAAGGAACTCTGTAAACACCATACCTAGCATGTTAAAGACCTAAAGTTGCAGAGAAGCCTTGCCGGTTGGGCTAGCTCGCATGTTTGGATCAAGATTTTGCGGCAGCCAAAAAAGTGCGCCTCGACCAAGTCCGAGGGAAATAGATGACTGATAACAAGATTTGCAAGACTGTTGTATCCGAAGAGGTCTACACTAATCAACACGGGTCGGACGAGAGTAGGTGTGATCCGACGGATTCCGCAAGTCACGCATCTGAAACTTCGCGCCATTCCACTTCGTCGACCGTCAAAGCGATTCTCATGTTCGCCCCAACTCGGCGGATCTTTCTTGCCGACCAAAAAAGGATGGCACAGTTTTAAGGGGCCAGGACACGAGGATGAAGCACGGGCGGCCGGCTCCAGAGCTGACCTCTAAATAGCTCTCTGTGGGCGATGGCACAGCACTATTTGTTGCGACTGCAAGGGCGCAGGAGTATGGCCTGCGTCTAGAGCGTTCTCACTGAATTGGCGAGACGCCAACCAAACCAGGTGAACCCCAGTTTTGCGACGATGACCGCAAGCAACTGAAGAAGCATTCAATTATGGCCGGACGAACCGGGTCTGCACTTCGCCACGTATTCCGCGCGCTCGGGCCGGCCATTGCAGGTGTCTCATCAAAGGAGGCTGTTCGTGCCGGCCTCGGTGCACTGATCGGACTGGGGGTGGCCAGCCTTTTCATCTTATCGCCCGAGGTTGACTTTCAACTCGGCCTGTATTTGATCGCTCCATTCGGAGCCACAGCGGTACTCCTCTTCGCAGTGCCGAACAGCCCGCTCGCACAGCCTTGGTCGGCGGTTGTCGGCAACACACTGGCCGCTGTCGTCGCCGTAGCGGTATGCCTTTTAGTGGCCGACCCCGCCTCGCGGATTGCACTGTCGGTTGGGCTTGCGATCACCGCGATGAGTATAGCCCGCGCCCTCCATCCGCCCGCTGGTGCCGTCGCCATGACCGCCGCCATGAGTCCGGAGGCGATACATGAACTCGGTTTCTATTTTGCGGTGGCACCGGTGGCACTCGGCACTGCCATTCTGGTACTCATTGCTATGGGATATGCACGTGTCACTGGTCGACGCTACCCGTTTCGGCATTTTGAAGACGTGAATTCCCATGGCACAGCCGACTCTCCACCGCCTGAACGCTTGGGCTTGAGCCAAGCAGAGCTTGTAGGCATTCTGCAGCGCTACCAACAATCATTGAATGTCGGCGTCGAGGATCTGGCCCGTTTGATCGGTGCGGCGGAGCTGCAAGCCGCAAGCCATAGGACCGGACCACTGACTGCAGACGATATTATGTCGCGCAATTTGGTAACCGTCGGTCCCGACACACCCCTGACGGAGGTCGCAGACCTATTCCGCCGACACGAATTTACTTCGTTGCCTGTCGTTCAGGAAGACGACAAGTTTCTTGGCATGATCTTCCAGATCCACCTGATCCGCCGCGCGCGAGAGGACGCTCTGCGACTAGATCGTACCTTCGGCGCAGCGATATCGCGGCTTCTCGATCAGGGCCGCCGCACGCCGGTACGCGCGTCCGAGATTATCGCAGTCGGCATGCCAAGGGCAACGCCCACAACGCCCATCGGCATTCTACTGTCACTACTTGCAACGGGAGGCTGCGTTGCGCTTCCCGTGCTTTCGCGGGGCCGGATCCTTGGCATTGTCACGCAAACCGACCTGATCGCCGCGTTGGTGCGAGAGAGCCTACGCAATCCGAGGCAAGCAACAGAAGAATAAATGCTGAGCAAGCAACAATCTTCTTCAGTCGCTGGTTTTTTCTTTCAAGCGCTTTCAGCGCCACCATCTGCGAGCCCCATGGCGCAGCACCCCAGAAAAAACTCACCTTCGGCAGTGCCGCGCCGGCATACTAGGGATTAGTCTAAGACGCTGGAGAAGGGAGTGAAGGGCTTTTTGTTTTTCTTCGCTGCACGGCGAATGCGCGGTTTCTTGCGGTAGGAGGTGCGCTTTATGCGCTTTGATGACAGCGAACCGACCATGACATTGCGGCCCTCGAGCTTCGAGAGGACGCGGCGGTCGAGGCCATAGAGATCTCTTCGGAAGTCCAGCTTTCCCTTCTCGTCAGCAACAACGGTGAAATAGGCAATGTGTACCGCGATCGGTGTCGAGAGCTCGATCCGGGCGCCCCTTCGCTTTTTTTGTTGTACCTGGCCTTTATTCCAACCCTTGTCGTGCTTGAGGAGGACCTCCGCCAAACGCACTGGTCTTTGAACCCGCATGCAACCATGGCTGAAGGCGCGCTCGCGGTCCCCGAACAAGTGCCGTTCGGGCGTGTCATGCATGTAGACGCTATGCTTGTTGGGGAAACGAAACTTGACGATGCCAAGCACGTTCGTTGGGCCCGGAGCCTGCGTGAAGTGGTAACTGGAGATATTGACCTTCGACCAGTCAATGGAATCCGGATTGATGGGAACACCTCCGCGAGTGACGCGCAGGCCGTGCGACCTTAAGACCGCGGACGCAGACGGTCTGCTCGAAAACCAGCCACCGTTGGAATTTCGCAACTGAGGCCACAGCTCGTTTCTTTTCATTCCCGGCGGAACGCCCCAAGAGGGGTGAAAGATGATGTGTTTCATGTCCGACGAGAAGATCGGCGTCGGTGTTTTTGGTTTGCCGACGACCATCTTTTCGTGGAAAAGGACCTTCCTGTCCGAGATGACACTCACCTTCTGCGCAGGCACATCGTCCCAGACGTAAAAAGAACCTAGGTTGCGCGGCATCCAGCGCCAGCGCTCCATATTGGCTAGGATGCGGCGTATGGTGGCGGCATTCTTTTTTGTCGTGGCGCCGGTCTTCTTCTCTTCGCCGTTTTTTGAGACGGTCGGCTTCACGCCGCGCGCTTTGAGGAGCGCCTGACGCAAGAGTTCAAATTGCGGATGCTGGGGGTGCTGACGCTTGAGGTATTCGCCCGCATTCGCGGTGGACGCAAGATCCTTCATAATGCCGAGCGGGTCAGCAACTTCAGGCGTCTGGTCAAAAAGGCGGCTCACAGATGATGGGCGGAGACGGCCACCGCGGGCGTGGCGGGCATATTTCAAAACGGCTACGGCAAGCTTCAACTCAGCGGCTGCGAGGACTTCATTGGTCGGCGAGCTTGCGGCAAGGTTGGGAAGATCGAAGTCGGCGGCCTTCAGCCCCCAATCGTCTGCCTTGCGGATGACCTCCGCGACTTTCTTCGCGCGGTCAGCGAAGCCGCCTTCTCCTGTCCATATGGGCTCTGTCGTCTCCGCTGAATAGAAGGACGCTATTGCGACAATGTCCTCCTGCCTTGCGCTTAGGCCGGGCTTTTGCCGTTCGGTTAGCTGCCTCAGAAGCTCGACGAGGACTGGATGGGTTTCGCGCTCTTCGGCCTCGTTGGCAGCGGTTGCCGTATCGGGCTCTTGAGCTTCGGTGGTAGATTGGGGATCTTCCGACTTTTCGGTCTTCATGGAAGTCAAGGGCGGGGAGGTGGGAGCCGCCCTATCGTAGATCGCGGTTACCGGACGTTCTGAAGTTTGTTGTGTTTTTGCGTCATTGGTCGCGGGCTCTTCCGGCTTGGCGTCCGAGGTGCTGGTCCTGACCGCTTGGAGCGCGACTTCACTGGTTTCTGCAGCGAGGGACACACTCGCCGCCGTTGCTACCGCGGCCGCGAGCGCGCACGCTAAAAATGTTGCAAACTCAGTACGGCCCAAGTTTGAAAGCAAATCTCTACTCCCCCAAGCTTCAAAACTGCTTTCAATAGATTGGGGCAGCATGAAGACGATTATTTCCAAACTCACAAAAGCCTCTGAGCTGGTCACTCATAATGACCGATTCGGCGACGGGTTGCAGTCCCCCCGACGGCCGGCAGATATGCGGGGAAAGTTTCTTTGAGCCGCCTCCGGAGCAGTGCAGCCGCACGGACAGCCAGACAAGAGGTCGAGGTCATTGACGGTTCGTGGACGAACCAACCCCAGATGACTGCTTGAGTGACTTTTCCATGTGCACCTTGTTGCCCGACCGTCCGATTTCATGCCAGCCAAGATGCTCATAGAGCCGGACATTCTCTGGCATGTCGACATGGGTACTCAAACGCAGTTTTTCATGGCCCAGCTTCCTAGCTTCAGCCTCAGCGAGATCCATGAATGCACGCCCCAGACCAGCGCCATTCGCGCTTGGATCAATGGCTACGTTCGCTAAAACGACGTGATCTTCCTTGGGTAGAAGCACTAAGCCGCCGATGACCTGATTGTCCCGCGCGGCAACCCAGACCACATTTCTCTCAATGTCGTCCTCGATCCCGTCGGAAACAGCAGGAAGATCAGCAATGCGGGGCGCGTAGATTGAATAAGCAGCACCAAAGCAATCGGCCAGGGCTGCTGCATCTTTCTTTTCTGCCCTACGAATTGTCCAGTTTGACATCTCTCAATGTCGCAGTGCGAATTACTATCCGCAAGCGACGAGACTATACTTCGGAAATTGGTTCCGGACTGAAGTCGCCGGCGGAGCATTCGAAGTCCCGTTGTTCAGCTCATCCGGATAAACGCCGCTGCGGTAACGGCTACTTGGGAAAAACCGGACATGCTCGCGTGGGGCGCTGACTTCCGCAAGTGACCCGTGACGGAGCTGATAAGGCCAATTTGCCCGTCACTGCCGTCGGAAGAGCGGCGGAGCCTCAAGGCGCGATAGCGGCCTCATCAAGCTCCAGTGCCCTGATGCCCGTTGTTTCCATAAAGCAACTGACTGCCATGACGCCCGCCATCGTCCCACCTTCGTAGAGCATGTAAGGGAGTTCGCACTTTTCTTTCCGCCAAGCGATCCAACTGCGCTGCATCGCCTTCAGCTTCTTGGCGTTCCTCTTTGAAAAGTTTGCCACCAATTGCTGATAGCGGTCATTCAATATCTCGTCCCAGTAGGCCGCTTCGCGCTTCATACAGTCCTTGACACCTGCTTGGTTCGCCATTTCGCGCAGAGTTTCGCACACGCGTGTTGCTTCACCGATGCAGACTCTGGCGTGCTGTGAATTGCGCTGCGCTTTTTCAATACACGCTTCGATCGTCGCCTTGTCTTGGAGCATGTATGTGTCGCGTGAGGCTGCCGCGACATTGCTGACGATCATAACAAGCGAAGCCATAAAGGGGAGAGCGGCACAACGGAATGATAAAGTCATGAGGCAACCTTCAAACTGTTACGTAGAGACCAACACCGCCCAATGGCGTTTTTCATGTCCGCAACTGCGGGCAGCTCCGTCACGGCATATCGAAATGCACCAAGATCGCCGCATTGGCGATGACAATGGCGTCGCTGCCGTCCACGTTGGGCACTTCCAGTCCGCCTTCCTGAGTGGATACCGTCACTGACCCGTAGGGCAATTCGCTAGCGACCGCATTGTGGTCGACTTTATCCGGTTCGGGCACACCGACCACCACCCGGATACGCATGTCGTCACGCGTTTTTCCCAGAATGCGGAATAGGCTGAGGCTGGAATGCCGGATGGCATCGCTGACGGCTCTGCGCGCCGCAAGCGTGTAGTCCCATGCCCATTTCTGTGAGGCAACGCTCTAGTGCCATTCCGTCCTCCTTTGTTTGATATGCCCCGCCACTGAGGGGAAAAAGGATCTCAAATCAGTCCAAATAGCAATGTCCGCCGCTGGCCCATGGCGGACGTAACAGAAGCGCCAAGTGGACG
This sequence comes from uncultured Alphaproteobacteria bacterium, assembly GCA_963753045.1. GTDB lineage: Bacteria > Pseudomonadota > Alphaproteobacteria > Rhizobiales > Hyphomicrobiaceae > Filomicrobium. The sequence goes on along the minus strand of CAVWAT010000006.1, from coordinate 91,388 downwards.
TCCGCTGAGTGGTAGAACCAGATGTGCCTAACGCATGCTGAACCCACATGTCTAAAGTCGGCTTTATCCACCTCTCGGGCCTCCCAGCTTGATCGGTGACTCCATGCATCGGACATTCGCGGTCCTGAATGGTACTCAGTGCCACCCGGAGTGTTCTGAAGAGAGAAGATAATGGTTGGAGAAGGCAAGCAACCTCTGACTGGGATTAGTGTACTGGATACGAGCCACGTCATTGCTGGCCCGTACACCACCTATCAGCTCGCACTTCTGGGAGCCGAAGTAATCCGAGTGGAGCGGATTGACGGGAACGATTTCGTCCGTCGGCACGGCGGAACCGACGAGATGAAAGCAAATGGACTCGGTGCGTCGTACCTCAGTCAGAACGCGTGCAAGCAGTCCATATCCCTCAATTTGAAGCATCCTCGCGGCGTCGAACTGTTTCACCGCCTTGCCCGCAAAGCTGATGTCGTGATGGAGAACTTCCGCCCCGGCGTCGTCGAACGACTTCGCATCAGCTTCACCGATATTGCTGCTGTAAACCCGCGCGTCATTTATTGTAGCCTTTCGGGATATGGAGCTACGGGACCGCTGGCAAACGCGCCTGCGTATGATCACATCGTGCAGGGCCTGTCGGGCATGATGGCGATGACGGGAACCCCCGAAAGCGGACCCATGCGAGTGGGCTTTCCAATCGTGGATTACATTGCCGGGCAGACTGCTGCGTTGGCGATCCTTGCAGCTTTTGCGCAACGTGATCGCCACGGGGCAGGGCCGCAGCACTTGAACGTCCCGATGCTTGATAGCCTGGTCAGCATGATGGGGGCGTACGCCGTAGACTTTGAGAGCAATGGCAACTTGCGTGGACTGCAAGGCAACGAAGCCTTTTCCAACAGTCCATTTTCTGGGCGTTTTGACACGGCCAGTGGCCATATCGTTGTAACCGCCAATACGCCCGACCAAGCGCACAGGCTTTGCGATGTTATTAACCGATCCGATCTCGCAGCGGGGCTCGATGCCGCAGCAGCACGCGGTGAATTCAATGCCGAACAGCTTGTTGCTATCAGGGAAGCACTCAAGGTTGCGTTTACAGCGGCGTCCGCCGAGGAGTGGGAACACCGCCTAACACTTGCGGACGTACCAGCCGCAGCCGTTCGGACGCTCGCCGAGATCCTCGAACATCCCCAACTCCGGCAGAGCGGCCTGATGCAGGAACTCGTTGTTCCGGAGATTGGCACTACGGTGAATGTTCCAGGCTTGCCAGTTCAAACAGACAGCTGGCCAGCGCGCGCGCTCACTGCCGCCCCAACGCTTGGCCGCGATACCGACCTGGTCCTTGGCAGAGCCGGGTATTCCCCATCTGAAATCGCCGAGTTAAGAGCTGAGGGTGTGATCGCTTAACTCTCACCGATTGTAGCCGATGATGACTGGCTTTTGCTCATCGCGGTAATGCAGAAGGCTGACCTTCGGCCTTCGCGGGTGAACTCGGGTACGTCCATAACTTGAACTTCGCGGAACAAATCCGCCACTGTATTTCAAACAATCTTCATCGGCGCGCACGGCATCCGGTCGGCTCTCCCAACACATCAGCTCACCGTAAATAGAAACCGGTCGATGCGGCTCATGGATTTTTCCAGGTTGATCTTCATGGGGTAGGAGGGCCCGTTCTCGCGGCGTAGGAACGTTTCGCCGGCGTCGCCGAAGCCGATCGCCATGTAGCACCAGAGCAGCGAAGGGATGCAGTCGATATAGCACTCTCGCATAAGTGCGGGACGCCGTAGCGGGCGAAGGCCGCCACCAGTTTGTTGCCGGCCGCACCGAGATCGACTTCGACACGCTCGGAGGTGACGAGATACATCGTGGCGTAGTGCTGACCGTGCTGACGCAATATCGCGCCCGGTGCTAACGTCACCGTCTCACAAAGCTCGGGTAACCGTTGCAAGAAAACGTCGGCGGGATCAGAGGGGGCGGCTGTATCCGTCATGTAAACATTTATAGTCTGTCCGGGCTTAATCGCCACTTGCTGATGGAGCTGTGTAAGCGCCGCCCATAGTGTGGTCGGCTTGCGACAGCATCGTCGCCGCTGCTTGAAAGGCGCACGATACGGCCGACGGTAGAACTCAGACGCCATGCTGTCCGTATCGTGCTTGACCACGTGTCGCCAGAGCGCTCAGGGGCCTAAAGCCCCGCGTCCTTGTGCAGTATTATTCGTTCGTCGGCTTCACGTAGGTACCAGCCTGGTCGAGTGAAAGACTATCGATATAGGACAGCAGATCGATAATTTCGGCGGGAGAAAAATCGAACGCTGGCATCTCATCGTGGCCTTCGATGGTTCCGGTGCTGACTGCCTCGACGAGCATTTTAATCGGAAAACGCTGATGGAGATCGCGGAACGACGTGTTGGCGTTTGTTCGAGTTGGGCTCTCGTCGGCCTCGGCGATGGCGTGGCAGGCCGCGCAATGGACCTGGGCAAGCGCCAGACCCCGCTCGAGGCGCTGTATGTCCTCACTGGCCCCTGAGACCCCGGTGACGGCCAAAGAAGATAGCGAAATTGAGAAAAAGACGAGATGGGCCAACAAAGCAGCCCGCCAGTGACTAGTAGACATAACGTGATGGACCCATATTGGCTTAGTGCCCGCAGGCAAAGTTGAGATGGTGACCTATGCGTATCGGAGTGCCGAAGGAAATCAAGGTTCATGAATACCGGGTCGGCTTGTTGCCGGCTTCCGTCCGTGAGGCGGTCGCGCATGGGCACGAGGTGTTGGTCGAAAAGCGTGCTGCCGAGAGGCAGGGTTTCCTTGACGAGGACTTCGAGAAGGCTGGCGGCCGGATCGTCGAAAGCGCCGAAGAGGTCTTTGAACAGGCAGATCTCATCGTCAAGGTGAAAGAGCCGCAGCCTGTCGAGATCGCGATGCTGCGGCCGGGGCAGGTGCTGTTCACGTACCTTCACCTTGCTCCCGACCGCGCCCAAACCGAAGGGCTTCTCAATTCGGGAGCCACGGCGATCGCCTACGAAACGGTCACCGACGGGCGCGGACGTCTGCCTTTATTGTCTCCGATGAGCGAGGTCGCCGGGCGCATGTCCTTGCAAGTCGGTGCGCATTGTCTCGAGATGGAACAAGGTGGACAAGGGATGCTGCTGGGTGGCGTGGCAGGGGTGCCGCCAGCGAAGGTCGTAGTTCTGGGCGGTGGGATCGCGGGATCGAGCGCGGTCCGTACAGCCGTCGGCTTGGAAGCAAACGTCACCTGTATCGACATCCGGATTGAACGCCTCTACGAACTCGACCAGCTATTCGGGGCAGCGCTGGACACTGTCTATGCGACACGGCATGCCGTCGAGGAATACGTCACGGGCGCCGATCTCGTGATCGGTGCCGCGCTTCAGCCGGGTGCCTCGGCGCCCAGGATTATCAGTCGTGACTTGGTTCGGAAAATGAAACGCGGATCGGTGATCGTGGACATCTCCATCGACCAAGGCGGCATTTCCGAAACCTCGCGCCCGACCACGCATGCGCAGCCGACGTACGTTGAGGAGGGCGTCGTCCACTATTGCGTTACGAACATGCCTGGCGCCGTCGCCCGCACGTCCACACAAGCGCTCAACAATGCGACGTTGCCTTTCGTTCTGGCGCTGGCTGATCTCGGCGTAGTTGCCGCTTTGCGCGCCGACCCGCATCTGCGTGATGGGCTCAACATCTTCGAAGGAACAGTGACGCACCGTGCCGTCGCCGAGGCGTTGGAGATGCCTTGGCACGATGCAGCAACGGCTATCGGCGCATGAGGATGGGCGGACGAGCTGTGGCTGCGTTACCCGAAGCGTCAAAGGAGGCAACGTTTTGAAACGGTGGTCCATTACACTTGGAAGCGTGAGCGGGATAGTCGTGCGCGTGCACATGACGTTTTTTCTTCTACTCGCTTGGATCGGCACGGTCCTGTGGTTCGCCAAGGGACCCGCAGCCGCGGTCGACGGCGTTGTTTTCGTGCTCTTCTTGTTCGGCTGCGTTGTGCTGCACGAGTTAGGGCATGCATTCGCGGCCCGCCGGTATGGTATTGGCACACGCGACATCACGCTATTGCCGATCGGCGGATTGGCCTCGCTCGATCGTATGCCCGAAGATCCTGGTCAGGAGGTTGTGGTCGCCCTCGCAGGACCAGCCGTGAACATCGTCATCGCGGCGCTGCTGTTTCTCGTTGTCGGCGCGCAAATAGATACGAGCGGTTTGGAGGGATTTGGCGCGGGCGCGACCAGCTTCATTGGCCGGCTTGCGACGGTGAATCTCGTGCTGGCTGTGTTCAACCTGATCCCCGCCTTTCCGATGGACGGTGGCCGCGTCCTGCGCGCTCTTCTCGGATTCACCATGTCGCGGGCAAAGGCGACGCGGATTGCCGCTCGAATCGGACAGGGGCTTGCCGTCGTATTCGCGTTCCTCGGCCTGATGGGTAATCCAATCTTGATCCTCATCGCAATCTTCATTTTCTTCGCGGCAAGCGCGGAAGCCTATAGCGCGAGCATCCACGATTTCGCCCGCGGCCGATCGGTGGCCGAAGCGATGATCACTCAGTTCGAAGTTCTGCCGAAACAGGCCTCGCTCGATGACGCTGCCAAACTGCTACTGGCGACAACCCAGCAGGAGTTTCCTGTTGTTGACGATGCCAAACACTTGGTGGGATTTGTCACGCGCGCGTCGCTTATCGAAACACTTCAGACGAATACTGGTGCGGTACCAATCGATAGCGCCGTCGTGCGTGACGTCGCCACGGTGACCACCCGAACGTCGCTTGAAAACGCCGTGGCGCTGCTTGAGCAGCGAGCCGCGCCAGCAGTTGCCGTTCTTGCCGAGAGCGGAAGGCTGGTGGGGTACGTAACATTGGAGAATCTCGCGGAGTTTTTCATGGTCCGCAGTGCCGGCGGACTTGAGAACCCAAACGCCGCCACCTTCAAAAAGTGACCTGCGGCGGTCAACGGTTCTTTCTTCAGCCGCAGTGGGCACTGTTCGCCGCGCGGCTGCACGCCTTACGGAACCGGAGTTTTCCGCGTGTCGAAATCACCGCGCGAAAGGAAGTGCCGATCAGCTATGCAATGTCCAGCTTTTCGAGGGCCCGCTTACGCGCCAGCATGCGGTCTCGATCGCTCACGTGGATCAAGCCCGCGATCTGTCTGATCAGTGCATCTTCATACGGGTCGAGCTGACCGTCGGCGTAGGCCACGCTCCACAGCATTTCAATGACATAAACACGCTGCTCGCCGTCCATGTTCATATTGATGGCGTGCGTGAACGGAAAGTTCTGCTCGGTGTCGCTGATCGTCTTGTCGGCCTTGCTGATCAACGATTCGGTCTCTTCAGCGGACAGCTCAAACCTGCCGGCCAGTAGCGCAGCGATCTTGGAACGCTCGCGATCATCGAAGTCCTGATCCATTCGCGCTGCCTCGACCAATAGCGCTGCAACAGCCAATTTCGTATCATCCTCGGATTTGTTGATTTCTGGGGGATAACGCCCCTCAAGGACCTCAAACAGCCTTTTGAGCATAACGACTCCTCAATTCGTCAGACAGCTTCATTCGAAGCGATAAGGACTTGGTTTCTCTTGATACTACGGCCATGTCCGATACTCCGCGGAAACAAATTACCCTGTCGCCCATGAACACCGGCGGCTCGCACGCAATCAACTTTTCCACAGCTTATCCAGAGACTCGCGATCCAAATCGTCCGAGTCGCCCTAACCTAGGGTTGTTCGCTTTGATAGTGCGCTTCTCCGCGAAACATAGAGGGGATCGCGATGAATAATTCTGACTCAGTTGATATTCCCTACGACCGTTATCAAGCGTGGATGAAAAGCACAGAAATGTTGGGCGAGCTCGGCTCAACACTGCGTCACGAACTTGATTGTTTTTCCAAGACTCCAACACGGCAACAGATTGAACGAACCGCACGTGCGGCTCGCGCTGCAGAGGCCAGCTCAACCGGTCTTGCACGCGGACTTGCATGCGCTCTCGCGCTTAGTTTGGAGAATGCCGCGTATGAAATGGGATAACCTTTTCGCAAAGGCCATTCCGAGGGACAACTGAAGCGACGTCCGAGGAGTTGAGACCACGAACGTCGCTTAGTCTTCATTATAACTTTACGCGATACCATAGGAAGCAGGGCGGCAACTGATTTCGGGATTCTGCTGTTTGAACGATGATCCTCATCACACCCCAAAAGCTGACACCGCACGATACCTGAATCTCACACGGCTGCCGCGTTGCCGGTGGGCTGCTAGTGTGTCTAAAATCCCGGGCGTGCTTTAGATACTTGAACTTGCCTACCGTATGTTTTTACCGATCCGCCCAGCGCTGTCTGCCGCGTTCGGCCGTATTTTTTACGTCGCCATGACGGCTCGATTAGCCGAGCCTGGCGGCCTCACTAATATTGCAACGCGCCTAATCGGCTGCCCGCGGCTTGTTTGCTTTCGCAAGGCCACGGAAACGATAAATCGGGGCCGCCGGTCAGACAGTTCATTGAGGGCACGACATGAGCGAAGACAGCGAGATCTCTACACCCGCGGGCGCTTCATTGAGCGACGGCTCATTCGCGTTGGCGTTGGGCGGCGGTGCTGCGAAGGGGCTTGCCCATATTCCGGTACTCGAAGCATTAGACGATCTCGGCATCAAGCCACTGAAGATTGCGGGGACGTCGATGGGTGCGATCATGGGCGCCTGCTACGCCAGTGGCATGTCCGGGCGCGAACTGCGGGCGTTCGCCATCGAACTATTCGAAGAACGTCTTGAGCTGATCCGCAGGGTGTTTACCGAAACTGAAACATGGTCGTCGATCTTCTCACTCTCAAGCCCGGCGATCATCGCACCGGAGACAGTGTTCAACGCGGTTCTTCCAAACACGCTGCCAGAGATGTTCGAGGAGCTCACGATCCCGCTGTGTGTGGTCGCCACCGATTTTCACGCGCAATCACAAGTTGTCATCGACAGTGGCCCCCTGCTGCCAGCTGTCAGTGCGTCGTCGGCATTGCCGGTTCTGCTGACGCCTGTGCAGATCGACGGCCGGGTGCTGATCGATGGCGGCTTTGTGAACCCGACCGCATTCGACGTAATCCGCGGCGCTGCCCAGTTCACGATCGCGGTCGACGTGACCGGCAAGCAGATCCAAGCCGATACATCTGTTCCCGGATCGCTGGACACTTGGATCGGAGCTTCGCAGATCGTGCTGCATTCGCTGGTAGCCGAGAAGCTCAAGCATGAAGTCCCCGACCTGCTACTGCGGCCGGAGATCTCCGCCTTTCACAGCTTCGATTTCTATAAGATCGAAGAGATCCTGGCGGCCTCGGAGCCGATCAAGGATGAGGTGAAGCGCGGTGTCGAGCGGTTGCTGACGGGAACGTCATGAGGGATCTTTGCCCGCGCTACCCACCAGCGTCAGAAGGACGGGCCGCGGCTCGCGAAGATCTTTTTGAGTTTCTCGGCCTGTTCATCGCTCCAGTCGGGTGGATCGGTGACAGCCGCCCAGGCGTCAATGTAATCAGGCGCGATGTAATAATGGCCGTAACGCGGGATATCCAACGAGATCATCATATCGAGCGCGATTTGCAGCATGGTGACGACAGGGAACCAGCGCAAATAAGGTGAGACATCTGGCGCGCGCGGCTCGTTGAGCCAATCCGGACGTCTAAATGCGGTATCGAACGTGAAAGCGACGATCGGGTCGCTTCCGTAATGAAGAAAAACGATTCGGATGGGGCCCCAGGTGGCGCCATCGACATCCCAGCCGCCGGTCTGGTTGACAACGCGAACAAGCGAACCGTTGCCGTAGCGAGGCCGCCAGGCAGGACTATCGGGCTGGCGACTGGTGCGGACATCCTGCCAGAACGGACTCAAGAACGGCGATCCGGTCCAAACCGCGCCGTTGATCGGATCTCCAAGGACGTCCAATAGCGGCAAGGTTAGCTGAGAATTCAACGCGCCTTGGCTGAGGCCATGGACATAGAGCTTCGGTCGCGAGTTTTTAGGCAGCTCGGTCCAGTAGTGATAAATCACGTCGAATAGCTCGCGAGCCTGTTGGACGCCATACTCGGGATTTGAAAGCAACGATAGACCGCTGGTGAGGTAGGAGTACTGCACGGCAACTGTTGCAACGTCGCCGCCGAGCATGAATTCCAGCGTATCGTGACCGCCGGGATCCAGCCAACCAGTGCCCACGGGGACCACAACAACAAGTGCAGATCGCTCGAACCCGCCGGTTCGGATAAGTTCCCGCAGGGCAAGTTCGGCACGCTCACGGGGGCTATCCGCCGACCGGCGCCCAACATAGACCCTAACGGGCTCCTTGATCTCACCGGTGGCAAACTCGGAGATCTCCTTCTTCGTCGGCGCCTTACTAACAAAATGTCGGCCCCATCGCCCCATCTCCTGCCAATCGACAAGCGACGCTGTGCTGCCCGTCTTCTTTGGATCCGTCGGCTGCGGAATATCGGGTTCGAAAAAGGTATCTGCGGTTTCGAAGGACTTGTCGGCGGCTTTAAACGTGGTCCGTACGAGGGCACCATCAATGACGGCCCAGAACAGCCAAAGGACAAGCGCAGTCCCGATCACCATGCCGGTGCGCGTGGGCAGATAAGACATCAGAATTTCGTTCACGTGATACAGCACTAAGCCGAAGAAGTGGGTGCTGATCCAGAGCACCAAGAACACGCCGAGCGAGACTGCCGCAACGGTCCAAGGGTGGGCCGTGGCAACGGGGTCGAGCCCCATGACCGAACGGGTAGAATTCTGCCAATCCGCTGCATGTGAAAGGGAGTAGATCCCAATCACCACTGCCGAACCATAGAGGAGTATCTTTAGTGCCGGCCGCCATGAATTTGGCAGCATTGGAAGTTCCATGAATTGATATAGCCAGAGAACGGCAAGTCCAAATCCGTAACCCAAAGCGGCAACGACACCTCCGAGCAAGCCTTGCATGACCGGATCACGGGGCATCAAAGAAGGTGTCAAGGAGGCGCCGAAGAGAATAACGCCTGTCAGGACACCGAAGGCCGTTAGCGTGGGACCACTGTAATTTTCTCTGATCGCATCAAGCAAGAACATAGGTATCATCCATTACAATCAGCACCGGCTGCCGTCAGCTTTGCAACGTGACAGAGGTCAAGCATCTTATTGCTAACCTACAGCCGCGACTGATGCGAGAGACACCTCACAGCTGCAATCGTGAGCATCAAGGCGACGGCCCGCCGGAAACAGCGAAACGCATTTTAACGCGACGGAAAATGTGGTCGCGGACTTTGCGGTAACTGGCCAGGACCTGCTCATGGCTGGCATCTTCAGGTAGTGCAGTCGCATCGAGAGTAGGCCAATACTCGACGCGCGCAGGCATCGTGCGTGTCAGTTCCAGGGCCTGGTGATGTGCCTCCGGCGACATGGAGATGATGAGGTCGAAGGTTTCATCCGCGAACTCGGAAATGGCGATGGGCTTGTGTTTGGAAACGTCAATGCCGATCTCGCTCATCACCGTTTCGCAATAGGGATCGATTTCGCCGGCGCGGACGCCTGCCGAGCGTACTTGCATGCGCGAGCCGACCAGGTAACGCAGAATACCCTCGGCCATCGGCGAGCGGACGGCGTTGAGGCTGCAGGCAAACAGCACGCGGCGTACGTCGGCGTTTTGGGCCCCCGCCAGCGGCACCAGCTCAACCTTTCCAATGCAAAGCGCAGATCAGCGTGAAGAGTCTACGCGCCGTATCGAAATCGACATTGATTTTTCCATCCAGCCGCTCAGCAAAGAGCCGACTGCCCTCGTCGTGCAGACCGCGCCGACCGACATCGATCGCCTGGATCTTGGACGGTGGTGCGGTGCGGATGGCCTCGTAATAACTGTCGCAGACGAGGAAGTAATCCTTGATGATTTTCTTGAAGGGCTGCAGCGACAATGCGTGCGTCTCAAGCTCCGGCTCGGTTTCGTTCCCGACGGTCAACACCAATCGATCTTCAGCGATCGAAAGGTCGAGGCGGTAGGGTCCTTTGTCATGACCGACCAGCTTGAACTCGTTGGATTCAAGGATGTCGAAAATAGCAACCTCGCGCTCGTGTTCAACGTTGGGGTTTTTGCGAGCGATCGTAGCTTGATCGAGGTTGATCTCGAAAAGCCTAGAGCGCGACAATGGTGATGGGGCAAATTCCGACATGGCAATACCCTCAGCCGGGTTTTCTCATGCGCACCTCGACCGAACGGCGATGGCCTTCCAGCCCCTCCGATCGAGCCAGGGTCATCGCGGATGGTCCGAGGGCCTCAAGTGCACCGGCGTCGAGTTTCAGGATCGAGGTGCGCTTCAGAAAATCGAGGACGCCGAGGCCCGAGGAAAAGCGTGCCGAGCGCGCGGTCGGCAATACGTGATTGGTTCCGGCAACGTAGTCTCCGATCACTTCAGGCGTGTGGGAGCCAATGAAGATGGCGCCGGCGTTATTGATCTTGTCCGTCAGGCCTTCGGCGTCGCGGGTTGCGATCTCAAGGTGCTCGGCAGCGATACGGTCAGCGAGCGGTGGCGCCGCGTGCAACGAATCCAACACGATGATAGCTCCAAAATCGCGCCAACTCGGAGCCGCGATTTCGCGGCGCGGCAGTTCGGCGAGCTGACGCTCGACGGCCTGTTCCACCGCATCTGCAAAGGCTGGGTCGTCGGTCATCAGGATCGACTGTGCGGCGCTGTCGTGTTCGGCCTGCGCCAGAAGATCGGCGGCGATCCACTCGGGATCGTTGCCGGCATCGGCGATCACCAACACCTCGGAAGGACCGGCTATCGAGTTCGATCCCTACCGTCCCGTAGACCTGCCGCTTGGCGGCGGCGACGTAAGCGTTGCCTGGACCAACGATAGTGGCAACCGACTTAATTGTTTCGGTGCCAAAGGCCAGCGCGGCGATCGCCTGCGCGCCACCAACGCGATAAATCTCGTCGGTGATCATGCTGCCTGCGGCGAGCACCAATGGATTAACTGCACCACCTGGCGTCGGAACCACGATCGCGATGCGTCCGACGCCGGCTACTTTGGCCGGGATGCCATTCATTAGGACCGAGCTGGGATAGGATGCTAGGCCGCCTGGCACGTAGAGGCCGGCGAATTCTACCGGAGTCCAGCGTTCGCCGAGTTCGGTGCCTGTCTCGTCTTTGTAACGGGAGGAGACGGGTTTCTGGCGCTGGTGGTGGGCGAAGATGCGACTGTAGGCAAAATTGAGAGCTTCGAGCGCGTCCGGGGTTTCCTTTTTGGTGCGCTGCACCGCCTCAGCGACCTCGTCGGGGGAAACCGCAATGCCGGCTTCGTCCAGCTCAATACGATCGAACTTCCGCGAAATCTCGATGAGGGCGGCATCGCCGCGGGTTCGGACATCCTTGATAATGCCAGAGACGACGCCGTCGACTTCCTCGGAGACTTCGCGTTTTTCGGCGAGCAAGGCTGCAAACGCCTGGTCGAAATCCGGATCGGTGTTTTTTAGTCGTTTGGCCATTACGTTTTTGCGTTCTCCGCAGCAAGTTTTGGACGGGTTGGGAGCGAGAGTCCTGCGCAGTTCCACCCCGCGAATTGTTTCCTCAAGCGTCTTCTTCGGCCGCACCTGGGTGTTGGGGCCGGCTCTTGGTTGACCAAGCGGCACCAAGGTCAACGAGTTCGGCCTCGATGCATTCGACTTCGAGGGCAATCTGTGGACCTCCCGAAAAGTGGAGCGTCACAGTGCCGGAAGGCGCATTCGTCTCTTCGAAGCCGATCGCGAGCAGCGAAATCACTTCGCCGGGACGAGATCTGTCCAGCTTCAGACTACGCACTGCGTTGACCTGTTCAAAGCGCAAAGCGGACTGACGCCGTTCGAAGGAAGCGTCCCGCGGCTTTTTATTGGGTGAAACGACAGCCGACCAATCAAAGCAATTCAGCACCAAGGCAAAGCGTTTGGCGTTCTGTTCATAGGCGATATCGCTCATCCGGCCGACCGCGTCCTGCAAATGCGCCGAGATGATCTGCAGGTCCTCGGCGTCAAGCGCGATCAGTTTCAGCTCCGACATATGCTTGATGGTGCCCTGAATAATTCTCCCGAGCCCGGCACACGACGTGCTGGACCAAACCCCAGCTTGATACCGGGGCCTCCAGACATTGGCAACTCATCCCCACCTACCTAGGCTGGGCGGGCTGATGAGCAACGATTAGGGTTTCTTGCCAATCAGTTCGCGAAGCAGGGCGGCTCCCCGTGGCGGCAGTGCCGTGCCTCCTTGCTTTGCGATGAGCTCGTTGACCAGGAGCCGCAGCTCTGGGTCACGAATTTTCGTGCGGCGTGCCAATTCCAGCTCAGCAAAGGGTGACGGACCGGTCCATTGTGTCGCAAGACGAGCCCAATCCAGGGCGGCCTTGATCTGGTGCCAGGTCCCCAAGATCTTGAGCGGCAGTGAAAAATTGCTAGGTGGGGGCACCAGGGACAGCTTGGAACGGTAATCGATCGCCGTCGTACGCAGGTTCGCGGTGCCATCGGCGCGTATGCTGACGGCTGGGCCATCAAGCGCAATGCTTGGGCTTCTGGCAACGCCCTCGGCGATATCGAATTCCGCCTTGAGCGTATCAAACGGCGTCGTATGTCTTGGGTTGTATGGGCGGCTTGCGAATGGCCGTACCATTTGCCGCACGTCGTAGCCGACAATCACACCGTTACGTACTTGGCCTCGAACGTTACCTGCGAGCGTATCAATTAGATCAGCCTCACTTTGACCACTGGCCGAAAGCTGGGCCTCGCCCGTCAGCGTTCCGCGAACGATGTCGCGTTGGTTGACCTGGCGGAGCACTTGTTCAAGCGGCACCGCATTTACCTCTACGGCCAGATTGAAGACCGGTCTATCTGCACTGGTATCAATCTTCACCGCACCGCTGAGCCGTCCCTGCAGAGGCTGTGCTTCCCTCACAACCAGCTCAAGGTTGCCGTTATCGAGTTTTGCTTTGAGAGAGGTTTTTCCGAGCGCGATGCCACCATGGCGGAGATCATCTATCGATAGGTCCATATCGATGTCGCTGCGGTTTTCCCGCAAAGCCTCGATACCCAGTGATGCTCGACTCCAAACCGCTCCCAGAGCTGGTGTCAGGGCAGCAGGCTGTGGCCCTGAAGCGTCTGCGAGATAGGCTTCAAGCGACGGCTTCAAGGGTAGAAGCGCAACCTCATAAGGAGCGTTTGCGGCGGTGCTCTCCAGTTGGGCGCTCGGCGCAATCGATACCGCCGGGGCAACTTCGCTTGAGCCGAAATAGCGCTTGGTATCGATAGCATTGATATTCAGCTCGCCGACAATCGCGGTCCGCTCGCCAGACAAGTCGATCGAGACGCCACCGGTTGCAACGCTTTCGTCAATGGTCGCTCTAACGTTTTCGATCCTGACTGATTGCCCTTGAGCCTCAACGACACCATCGAGTTTGGCTGCGCTGATGGCGCCGGCTTCGGGTAGGGGTATCCGCAGCCAGCTTGCCGTCTTACGTAACGAATCCGTCTTAAAGCCCAGTTTTCCGCTCGCAGCCCATTTAGTGGCACGTTCAAGGTCACTCGCGGCAGCCGGCCACGCGATCTCACCATCAAACTCCAACTGACCGCCCGGCACGGCAAGACGCCCCTCTACGGGCATGTGTTGCCCGGGCTTGATGCGTTCCAGCTCCGGTAAAGTCGCACGACCGCTCACGGGTTGCCCGTTGTAGCTGAACATAAGTTCGGCATTCACGGGCGCCCCCGGTTCGATCCGCTCGACACGGACCGTAAGCGCCTTCAGATCGGTGCGCTCGGGAAGTCCAAGATGTTTTGGATCGAAGTCAGCGATGGTGATATCGCGGGCGACGAAGCCTTCGGCTTGCTTTTCGGCGCGGCCAGAAATCCTGGCTGTCATGGCATCGACCTGGACTACCGCGTCCTTGATGAGAATAGCATCGGGCCGCAGTCTCAGACGTCCGTCGAGGCCAACGGGCTTACCGGCGAACTCGGAAACGGACCCGAACCCGAGCCATCTCGCGGCGGCGTCCAAATCCTTGGTTTTGACCTTAACTAGCGCTTCCAGGATGGCCTCGGCAAAATCCCAGGTTCCGTCGAGTTGAACGTTACCCAATTCAGCGCCTAGCTTGGCAGCGAGCGGGACAGGCGCGCCTCTGAGCAGTTTAGCTGGATCCTTGAGCTTAACGGCGCCGGCGACCTTGTGCCCATTCAGAAACATGGTGAGGTCGACATCCAACGGCCGGTCCAAGCCGACCGATTTAACCTCTGCGTCGACATTCTTGATGCGCCAGTTTTCGCCAAGTCCGCCAATGCGGCCGCGTTCAATCGATGCCTCCCGAATGGCCAGGCCAGGCATTGGATAGGAGGGTTTGCGCAACACGGTGGTTGGTGCGCGCTCAAGATCCGCGTCAGCAGGCTCAGACAGTTGAACCACCGGCTCGATCACGCGGAGCTTGGTGATGTCGATGGTCCACAGCGTCAACAGCGACAGCCAGCTGACTTCAGCTTCAACCCGACGGGCCGTCACTGCCGTCCGTGGAGCCGACAGGGGACGTATTCGAACGTCCCGCAGGATCATCTCCATGCTTGGGAAAAGCGTGATCTCGGGCGTGCCTGAAGTGGTGATCTCCGACTGGGTCGCGCGCGATGCGGCGGTGAGGATGTGGCGCTCGATTGCGGTTGCGGGGATGAGATAGATGAGAACACCCACGGCGACCGTCAACACCGCAAGTACGACGAGAATTCCACCCAGCAACCAACGCATTTCACCTCTCCCGCAACAGTAATCCGGTGTTGCCAGGTCCCTCCGGAGGCCCATATCGTTTGCATAATCTAAACGAGGTGGCCGTACCCGAGTATGTCAGAAAGTGCGTCTATTCCGACGCTGCGGAGGGTGCGCCTCAACGTTCTGTGACGCGGGTGACATCAGCGCCACAGCTCGACAGCTTCTCCTCGAGGCGCTCAAAGCCGCGATCCAGGTGGTAAACGCGGTTGATGACCGTCTCGCCCTCGGCCATGAGACCGGCGATGACCAACGAGACGGAAGCCCTGAGGTCGGTCGCCATAACAGGCGCGCCACGCAGTTCCGGAACGCCCGTTATCGTCGCGGTGTCGCCGTGCAGCTGGATGTCGGCGCCGAGGCGGGCCAGCTCTTGGACGTGCATGAAGCGGTTCTCAAAGATGGTCTCGCGGATAATACTCGTGCCGGAGGCCCGGGTTACAAGCGCCATAATCTGCGCCTGAAGATCCGTTGGAAAGCCAGGGAACGGCTGCGTCTCGACCGTTACCGGGCCAATGTCGACGCCCATGCGGGCAACACGAATACCACCGGCAACCGTTTCCACGGTTGCGCCGGTCCGGCTCAGCGCATCGAGCGCGGCTTGCAGGTGCTCCGGGCGCGCGCCTTCGAGCAGAACATCGCCGCCGGCAGCCGCCACCGCGAAAGCGAAAGTACCGGCTTCGATGCGGTCCGGGAGGACACTGTGAACGGCGCCTTCCAACCGTGGTTTACCCTGAATACGCAGGGTCGAGGTTCCAATGCCCTCGATTTCGACGCCCATCTTGGTTAGGCACTCAGCGACGTCGCCAATCTCGGGCTCGCGGGCAGCGTTTTCAATCAGCGTTTCACCCTTCGCCAGAGCCGCCGCCATTAGGACGTTGTGGGTTGCTCCGACCGAGACCTTGGGGAATGTAATTCGGTTCCCAATCAAGCCCTTCGGCGCTTTTGCCAGAACATAACCACCATCGATATCCAGTTGCGCACCCAGCGCTTTGAGACCGACGAGGTGCATATCGACAGGGCGTGTCCCAATCGCGCAACCTCCGGGCAAAGACACCCGGGCCTGGTGCATTCGGGCGAGAAGCGGTCCGAGCACCCAGAAACTGGCCCGCATCCGGCTCACCATTTCATAGGGGGCCGAGGTGTCGACGATATCTCGTGCGGTCAGGTGGAAGGTTTCTCCGAGATAGGCAATGGGCCCCGCCCGCTTGCCGTCAACGGCAAGATCGACACCGTGATTGCGCAGAATACGCGCCAGCAGGTTCACATCGGCCAGGTTCGGCACGTTTTTCAGTGTCAAACGATCATCGGTCAGCAAACTTGCGATCATGAGCGGCAGAGCCGCGTTCTTGGCACCGGAAATCGGTATCGTGCCGCTCAGTGTTTTGCCGCCTACGATCTTGATGCGATCCATATCTCAAGCCTTGCTTCTGACTTTGCCGGGTTCGAGGCGGGCTGCTCAATCAATTCCGCCGAACCGCGATCAACTTGTATCGCCGCAGCCATACCGTGAAACGCAACTCTTAGTCGTGTTCGGCCCTGCCGGGCAAGTGGTCTGGCGAATCCGTCAATCGTTGGCAGGCTCGGCATCATCGGCTGTGGAATTCTTGGTCTGATCCGCTCGGGCGCGCACTACCGCCTTGCGTTTTTGCAGATTTGCGCGCAGCTCGGCTTCGAGGCGCTCTTGCCGCTGGCGATTGCGATCCGGTTTCTTTGAGGACGTATCCGACACTGTTCAGGCTCCGCAGTCACTGGCTTTCAGGCGCATCGGCGGCTTGGCGCTGATCGTTCGCACCTCTTGCCGAAGAGCCACAATCACGTCGCCTAAGTCTGGCGTGGCCTGCTTGACCGCCGGTCCGGCGCCGCCGATGGCTCGGCGGGCTCTTGGGGCGATTAAGTCTCACCGAGAAGGAACCAGGTTTCCTGCGCACCGACCCCCTTGATATCGATAACGCCATGGCTTTCAAGGTGAAAATCCGGCTCGAGTTGGTCTCTGCAGGCGGAGCACACCAGAATACGACCCGGGATCGACTTGTTCTCCAAGCGCGCCGCGAGGTTTACGGTATCGCCCCAGACATCATAGGTAAATTTGCGTTTGCCGATGACGCCGGCCATCACCGGGCCGGAGGCCAGACCAACACGCATGCTTATGTCGAGTTCTGAGGAATCGCGAATTCTTGTGATGACCTTTTGCATGTCGATGGCAAGCCGCGCCAAACGTGCTGTTGGGTTGGGTACGGGGTCTGGGATCCCGGCGGCGGCCATATATGCATCGCCGATGGTCTTGATTTTCTCGACGCCATGAGCTTCGGCGAGCTTGTCGAACTCAGTGACGATCTCGTTGAGCAAGGTCACGGTCGGCGCCGGTCCCAGTTGACGCGCAAGCGCGACGAAACCGGAGATATCCGTAAACAGAATGGCGGCGTTGTCGTGGCCATCAGCGATGGCGACGCCGGGATTATCCTTGAGCCGCTCAACGACGCTGTCAGGGAGAATGTTGCGCAGGAGAGCATCCGTCTCGGCCTTGGCGGCTTCGGCCAGCGAAAACGCGTAATAAACTGTTGCTGCGATCAAAACGCCGGTGGTGATCGCGGCTTGCATGTAGAGGTCGTCGAGAACACGCGCCGGCGCCTTTATGAGTGCGGCCTCGGGTGGGAACCAGAACCACGCCGCCAGGTGCAAGGCGATTGCGATCGCGACCATTGGCACGATCAACTTCCAGCGCTCGACACCGAAGACGACAAATGTGGCTGCGGCGGCAATGAAGTACTGCAGGTGAATGCCGGACTGGTTGCCGAGATAGGCTGTGAAACAGATAAGCGCAATATACTCGGAGGTGAGAATTATGAGCCCGCCAGCCAAATCCGAGTACTTGTGCGAGAACGGTACCGATAACGCCGTGATAAACAGCGCTAAATTGAGATAGATGACCGGGGCGAACTTGTCGTAGTCCATGAACGTATGCTGGATCGCATACCCCAGTGTGGTCACCGCGATCAGATAAGCGATCAGGTTCATGACCACCAGCCGACGCCGAACATCGGGCGGATAGCCCTGCGTGCCGGCCTGAGCTAGCGTTCCCAATGCGCGACGCAGAATGCGTACCGGCGCGAGTGTGCGCAGCCGCGACAGCATTTGGCGAACTCTGCCGCTCCAAACGCGCACAAGATCTGTCCGTCGTTGGCCTTCCATACCTGTTTTCGTCCGCCCCATGTGTTGCAAAGCGCTCTCAGGTGCATCGTCACCCGAGCGGTGCCCTGTGGAGCATGATGCAGGCGGCTCAGCTGTTCCCCCGGCGACTACCCGCAGGTGTTTTTCTAGATACCGGCGATATCCTCGAGTTCGAAAACGCTACAATGGATCGATTTGCCGGAACGCTTGATGGCGCCGTTTTCTTCGAGCAGCGACAGCGCCGTGTTGACCTTTGGCCGACTGGCGCCAATCAGCAATGCCAGCTCACTTTGCGACATGGTGAAGGGTATTTCGACCTCATCTTCGTCCAGCTCTTCCCCGGCCTTGGCCCGTACCGCGGCCAGGAAGAAGCGCGCCAGACGGACTTCGATCGGACACAGTGCGATGGCTTCGAGCTGCTGATCAGCCTCACGCAGGCGTTTGCACAGGAAATGCAACATCGACTGAGCGACCGATGGGTGGGCGATCATGACACGGTTAAAGGCGCCTCGCGACAGGCTGTAGGCGGTGACCTTGCTGGCGGCAGTCGCATCGGCAGTTCTGAGCCCACCATCGATCATGGCGATTTCGCCAAACAGGTTGCCGCATTCGGCATGGGCGAACGACAGCTCCCGCCCCTCAGCCGTCAGGACCGAAAGGCGCACACGGCCATCGGCCACGAGGTAAACATCCTTCCCCTCGTCGCCCCGAGCAAAGATCACCTGGCCGGAGGTGAAGCCCACCTCGCGCATTTCCTTGGCAATCGCCACACAGCTATCATCATCAAGTCCGGCAAAAAGCGCGGTTCCCTTGATCAGTTCCGTCAGTTGTACTTTCGCGCTCATGCGCGTCCTCCAGTGACACGAACCATATGAAAAAGTTATCCGGCGGCGTGGACAAAATCGCAACGACTTTGTCGCCTATTGCTTTTCTGCGAGCGCATTTGCATTGTCCCGGCGACCCGACAATTCCGGGCGACCATCGCTGCAGCCGACCAAATGGACCCCATGACCTCCGCCAAGGGCACACTTTTCACGGCTCTCAGCCGTACAGACGGGCCGCGACGCGATACGCTGCGGCGCGAGCTTGCACGCCGCAAAGTATCACCTCAGACCGGCCGGAGCCGGCCTAAACTGGTGCTTGCAAGTGCGAGTCCAAGGCGCTTGGCGCTTCTGGCGCAGGTTGGCATTAATCCTGATGCGCTGAGACCCGCCGAAATCGACGAGATGCCGCGCAAGGGCGAAATGCCCCGCGGCCTGGTGCTGCGGCTGGCCCGCCAGAAGGCGGAAACAGCCCGCGATCAGATCGCCAACGACCGCGATATCGCCGATGGATTCGTATTGGCGGCGGACACCATCGTATCGCTTGGGCGCAAAATCCTAATGAAGCCCGAGTTCATGGAAGAAGCCGTCGCCTCGCTCCAGTTGTTGTCAGGGCGGACGCATCGCGTCATGACGGGAGTATGCCTCATTACACCCGACGACAAGTTGCGTACACGCATCGTAGAGACCAGGGTCCGCTTCAAACACCTCAACCGGGCGGAAATCGAGGCCTATATCGCTTCCAGGGAATGGCGTGGTAAAGCCGGTGGGTACGCCATCCAGGGACTGGCCGGTGTGTTTGTGCAAAAACTGATCGGTTCTTACACCAACGTCGTCGGGCTACCGCTCAACGAAGTCACCAACATGCTCGTCGGAGAGGGATTTCCAATCCATTACGCTTGGCTGAAGATGGGAGAAGCGGACGAAGATTAGACTGGCTACGTTGCCGCCGAAACGGGACGGAGACGAAGGGGTTCAATGTCTAAGCGTGGGCGTGGGGTATCGGCTGAAAAGCCGCTTGAAGCCGAAACGGCACACAAAGGGCGGCCTTGCCCGATCTGCAGATCGCCTTCGGTGCAGGCCTACCGGCCGTTCTGCTCACGACGATGCGCGGATGTCGACCTTTCGCGCTGGTTGTCGGGCCGCTATGCGATTGCCGGCGGCGACGCAGACGAAGATGAGGATGGTGATCAGGCACGGGCGGCGGAGGCGGCCCGGCGCATTCCACCCGAGGAGCAGTGAACGCGGCCGCGCTCAGACAGCCGTCGGTCGGCGTAATGGCGGCTCCAGCCTGATGGAATTGCTTGGTTTTTGGCGACATCGAAAGGCGCTTGCCAGTCGCGCGCGGCTTCACTATAAGTCGGGGCCTCGCGCGGTCCGTGATGCCGCGCTTCCCGCCCAGGTAGCTCAGTTGGTAGAGCACGTGACTGAAAATCACGGTGTCGGTGGTTCGATTCCGCCCCTGGGCACCACAAAACAACCTCCAAAACAATGGGTTGCAACAAGACGAGAGCGAGGAACCCCTCTCCGTTTTTGTCTGTGGTGTGACCGATGTCCTTGCCCGTATCGCCGACCACAAGATCAACAGGATCGACGAGTTGCTCCCGTGGCGGTATTGCCAGGCCGAGTGAGCCGAACCGGTTCGCGGACACTCACCCTCTATTTCAATCTTGCCCATCGTCTTGAACTACAGAGCCCGCATATCGAGCGCGGTTGCTCTGTGACGGGTTTTGTGACCTTTTTGGTATAGAGGAAAACCTCTTTTGGCTCTCAGTCGGCATCGCCCATACGGAGCGGTCAGTAACCACAAAGTCCACACGCTCCGAGGCAAGCGCCTTCAGGGCCTCGCGCGGATGATTGACGATCGGCTCCTCGTGCACATTGAATGATGTGTTGATCAAAACCGGAATGCCTGTAGCGCGCTCATAAGCCTCGAGAATTTCATAGTAGACGGGGTTGTCCACCCGCCTCACGATTTGCGGACGCGCTGTGCCATCAACGTGCACTACGGCTGGAATCTTGTCTCGCCACTCCGGTTTGACATCGCAGGTGACCGTCATGAAGCGCGCCGTATAGTGTAGCGAGGCCGGCAACTCGAAAACGTCTTGGACTCGTTCTTCTCGGACCACCGGAGCAAACGGCATGAACTCCGTACGGTCCAGTCGATTGTTGAGCGTGTCGTTGATCGTTCGGTCGGTTGGACTCGCCATAATGCTCCGAGCTCCAAGCGCGCGTGGTCCATACTCGCAGCGCCCCAAATAGGTGCCGACGATTCCGCCATCAATGATGAGCTTGGAAACGGTATCGGCGTCATCGCTTGATCCAACCCGATGTGCGCCACCCCCCTCGAAGATCGCGTCCGCCTCGTTCATGTAGTCGCGACCGAGGTAGAGATTGCCCCAGCGTTCTCGTTTGCTGAGCCAGGTCTTCAGGCCATCTCGCTCCAACAAATACTCAAGCGCGCCCCCTTCGGCCTCACCCTGATCTGACATGGCCGGGCAAACGAAAATTTCCTTGAACGGGAATCTTTCGGCAATGCGTTGTGTAAGCTTCACGTTCGCGAACACGCCGCCGGAAAGGCCAAGATTCTTGCTCGGAGCATGCGCATTGATGAGCGACAAGGAATTGATCGTTATATCTTCAAGAACAGCCTGCGCCGAAGCGGCCAAATCCTCCCGTCGGCCCTTTTTTGCAATCGCATAGATCGTCTCTCTGATCTTGCGCGTCAATTTTCGCCCGCGTATCTGGCCGTCGCGGTCCAACCTCCAGAAGCGGGACAGCTCCTCCTGATAGACTGGCTCCCCGAAGGCTGCCAGGCCCAACACTTTGCCCTCATGGCGCATCGGGCGAAAGCCGAGGGCTTCTGTAACGTGGTAATACATCAGGCCGAGGCTATCCTGACGGCGTTGTTTCTTTATGATCCCGCGCGCATCCGTTTCGCCACCAAAAAGCTCTTCCACTTTCCCATCAATAAATCTGCGAGCTGAATAATAGACACCGTCACCTCCACCGTCGGAAGTGTATAAAAGTGCGTCGTCCCAATCCGTATGGAAAAGCGTCCCGAACGCATGCGCTGCGTGGTGGTTGTAAAAGAATGTTCTTTCTGGGTTTACGCCATTGTCGGACATTAACCTGCGAACATCGAAAACTCGTTCCGGATCTTGCAGACGGCGTCGGTTCAGCACGCTGAAAAGGTCACGCTGCTCGCCCCGCCCGACATCACCAAAGGTGAAAGCGGCATCGTGATAGTAGCTCTTGGGATACCCTGCTCGCGACAAAGCCACGACCTGGATTTGGGCCGGTCGCAAACCCGCCTGGCCAAGACATTCCGAGACAGCCTCAGCAGGCCACCGATACCCATCACTCTTGACGCGGGACGGCCGTTCTAGCGCGACAGCGGCGATCAGCCGATAATCATCAAAAAGGGTTGCGCAAGCATCATGGGAATTGTAAACGCCGAGAATAATCATGGGGTCGCAGATCTGCACAGCTGAAGCGAAGCTTCACTGGCATCCTGAAAACGATAATGCAAGCATCTTCGGAGACGGCGGGTTCATTCCGGGGGCGGAATGGCGAAACCGCTGGGCTTGCCAAAATTTCTGCTAGATTTGGGCGTTCTAATTTCTGCCAGAATTGGACGTTCTTTATTACAAGAGTGGATTGCCGTGGCTTTTTCAATCCGCGCCGTGAGCCCAGCAGCAGCTGCGCGAGCTGAGCGTCAAAATGACAAACTAGACACTGTTTCCGTACTGCTCTGCACCAGGGATCGCCCTGAACTCCTTACCGAGTGCCTCTCATCATGCGCACAACTGATCCACCCGCCTGGGATAGATATTCGTGTCTGCGTGGCTGATAACAACGAAATTGCACACGAGCACAATATTCTTCAGACCGCGAAGAGCATTGGTCTGAATATTGACTACTGCCATGAACCACGCCGAGGTTACGCAAGCGCCAGAAACTGCGCCCTCAAGTTGGCAATCGCAACTCACGCGGACTTGGCGGTTTTCCTCGATGATGACAGTCGCGCGGATCCTCGGCTTGTCGTGGAGCATGTCGACGCAGTAAGGCGTTACCGGGCCGACGCTGTGTTGGGCCGAATTGAGGGGCTTTCGCGTCGCCCCCGTGAAGGACGGCGTGTCTATACGGCAGGGACCGGCAACATATCATTGCGCCGTTGGATCTATGCCCCAGAACCGCAAGGTATGGGGCTGAGATTTGACGAACGGCTCAACCTTCTTGGACAGGAGGATCGAGAGTTCTTTGCCGATGTTATTCGCAATGGGGGCGTTATCCAGCAATCGTGCCTTCCAGTGGTTCATAACAGCGACGCAGAGGAAGCAAACCCGTCAAGCACGGCGCGTCCATTTAAGGCTCGGCTCACCTTTGCAAAGATGGAGGGCCGCAATGAAGTCGTGGTGGCACGGATCCGCCATGGCTTTGGCAAGGCCATCGCCCGGCTGGCGCTGCGGCAAACACCTCAGTTACAGCGTGGGCTCACCGATGCCGCCTTATCCATCGCGGTAAGATCTGTCGACGTGCAGCGATCGAAGGCAAAGATGGAAGAGGCGCGTCTTCGCCTCGCCAAGGTTGGCGCGGCCATTTCCGGGTTCTGGAGACCAGGCTTCGAGCGGCAGGCGGCACGGTGCGGGCAACTGGTGGAGGTCAATCACCCGTCGGACCCTCGAACTAGCCGCTAGGATCTAGACTGCAGGAAGCGGTCATTTCCTCAGCAGACCTGGCTCGTCGCTTTCCGATTTTGATTGCGGGAAACCGCCCCGTAGGCCCGAACCATTCTTCGAGCTCTTCCGGGAGCGGTGGCGCCACTTCGTTCGTACCACGTGGGAGCATGCTGATGATGCCAGGGTCGAGTTGGCCGGGTGGCAATGTTTGCGTCGGCTGAAAGTCAAAATGGGGCGAGCGACGGATCCGGCTCAGAAACCCAATCTGCAACAAGGGGCTTGCGCCGATAGTGACGAGCGCATCAGGTTGAGCAAGCTCAGTGGCAAGCGTAAATGCCAGGGCCTGCTTGTGCTTCATCCAGAGCGAGACGAGCCCCAGGCGATGGCCCTACTCAACGGGGTCGTCACCCAATGGGAGAGCGATACAGTAATCGCCGTCCGGAGTGGCAATTCGAAACTGCGGTTCAATCGGATCGCCGCAGAGTTGGCGACACATGCGCTGGGCGCGCTCGGGGTCGCCCTTGACGAGGGTTGCGAAGCTTTCGGTGTCGATGTTCATCGGGTGCACTAGGTCGGCTGATGTCTGGGTCCAATGCCTGGGACGTTGGGTGCGCTGTTGTCGACGCAGGCAACTACGCAAATCGGCGAGCATGTGCGAAGCTCTGGATGATCATTTTGCTCCCCTCGCCAGCAACGGTGCGCTATGCTTACTATATCATTACCTCCTATGTAGCCCAGAATACAAAGCTTGACGCCACGACGGTGAGACGGCCGGCCTGGTTCCTCCAGTTCCACCTGATAGATGAGGCCAATCGGCGCATGCACTGTCCGGTTGCGTTCAATATCGTCCAAGCAGGTCCGATTAACAGTGCACCTAACCCTGTGCAGAAGTTGCAAGAGTAGTCCCTCGTTTGGAGGGACGAAGTTGCGATGCGGCACCGGGAAATCACTCCGATCGCACTTGCGTTACGGGTCATTGCGCCTGCCATCTTGATGCGAAAGGCGCGTGAACCCGGCGAGCGCTCGGTCATTCCAGACGTTCGCCTATTTTCCGCCTCGGAAAAATCCTTACCCATTGCCGAGTGTGTGTCGTATCCAAGATTGCAGTGTGCTTGAAGCGTCTATCCCAACACTGGTAATGCACTACATTAAAAATCCTCCAATACAGTAATGTCAGAGACAAAATGA
This sequence comes from uncultured Alphaproteobacteria bacterium, assembly GCA_963753045.1. Taxonomy (GTDB): domain Bacteria; phylum Pseudomonadota; class Alphaproteobacteria; order Rhizobiales; family Hyphomicrobiaceae; genus Filomicrobium. Next base: position 66,769 of record CAVWAT010000006.1, on the reverse strand, counting down.
CCAAGCCGAACCCTTCCTCTGAGGCCATCAAGCGTGATGGTCCCGACCATTTCATCCGCGATATAATCAACGAAGACCTAACGTCCGGGCGGGTAGGTGAAGTCGTGACACGATTTCCGCCAGAGCCCAACGGTTATCTTCATATCGGCCACGCCAAATCAATTTCTCTGAACTTCAGCATGGCCGCTGAGTTTGGCGGCCGCTGCAATCTGCGGCTGGACGACACAAACCCGGTCAAGGAAGACACTGAATACATCGAGGCTATCCAGGAAGATTTGAACTGGCTCGGATTCAAACCCGACGGAGAGGCGCTTTTTGCCTCGGACTATTTTGAACAGCTCTACGCCTGGGCGGAACACCTCATTGAGGCTGGCGATGCCTATGTGGACGACCTTGATGCCGACCAGATTCGTGAGTACCGCGGCACGCTCACGGAACCAGGTCGCAACAGCCCTTTTCGCGACCGCGCGGTCGACGAGAATCTGGATTTGTTTCGGCGAATGCGTGCGGGTGAATTCCCGAACGGGGCGAAGACCCTGCGCGCCAAGATCGACATGGCATCGGGCAATATCAATATGCGTGACCCAGTTCTCTATAGGGTGATGCATGCTCCTCATCCTAGGACTGGAAGTGCATGGTGCATTTATCCAACCTATGACTTTGCCCACGGTCAGTCCGATGCGATTGAGGGCGTCACGCATTCCTTATGCACACTGGAGTTTGCCGATCATCGGCCACTGTATGACTGGCTGATTGAACACCTGCCGACGCCGTGTGTGCCAAAGCAGACCGAATTCGCTCGACTGAATTTGACCTATACCGTCCTTTCGAAGCGCAAACTCATGCAGCTTGTTCAGGAAGGCGTAGTGGAAGGTTGGGATGACCCACGCATGCCGACGCTGCGAGGTCTCCGGCGTCGCGGCATACCAGCAGCCGCAGTGCGCAACTTTGCTCGCGACATCGGCGTCGCCCGCGCAGACAGCGCGGTAGACTACGGTTTCCTAGAGTTTTGCACTCGTGAACTTCTGAATCAGACCGCCCTGCGTCGCATGGCCGTTCTCAACCCTCTGAAAGTTGTGATTGAAAACTATCCGGAGGGGGAGAGCGAGTTGCTTGAAGCCATCAATAATCCAGAAGACGAGAGCGCTGGCACGCGCCAAATCGAATTCTCTCGAGAATTCTATATTGAGCGTGACGACTTTATGGAAAATCCACCGAAGAAGTTCTTCCGTCTCAGCCCTGGCCGTGAAGTACGATTGCGCTATGCGTACTTCGTGACATGTACTGACGTTATCAAAGACGCGAACGGCGAAGTCGTGGAAGTGAGATGCACCTACGATCCGGCGTCGCGTGGCGGTGAGTTGCCTGATGGACGAAAGGTCCGGGGCACATTGCACTGGGTCGACGCCAACCGGGCCATTAACGCACAAGTGAGACGCTTCGAGCACCTCTTCACGAGCGAAAATCCCGGCACGGAGGATGATTTGCTTGCTGCCCTCAACCCAAACTCAAAAACGGTCATCGAAGCGGCAAAGATCGAACCGATTCTGGCAAGTGACCCAATGGGCGCACAGGTCCAGTTTGAACGGCTTGGTTACTTTTCCGTCGACCCCGATACGACGGCTGATCTGCCGGTTTTCAATGAGATCGTACCTCTGAGAGACACCTGGAAGAAGATTCAGAAGTCGCAAAACTGACCAAAGTAGCTTGACGGTGCGGAGCTTCTCTGCCTCACGCTCGAAGTTTTGCGGTAGCGTTACCGTTGTTGGTTCCGGCACGGTGGCGGCATGAAGGTCCAACTGGCCCACAAACTGAGTGTGGCGCACCGGCCGTTCACTTGAGATTCTGCGGCACGATCGGCGCCTTGATCAACGCAGCGCCGTAAACCACTCCGAAGACAAGAAAGCTCAACGCCCAACTTTTTGCCGGCTCTCGGACGACGCGGTATTAGCTTTCGCCCTGTACTACTCAGGACGGCTGGACCTCGTGTCTTCGACGCCGGCCGCGATCTCTGCAAGCAAGGAGCGGCCGAAGTCGGACGCTGTCGCGATCTCGTCGATATGCGGATCTACTCCGTTTAGGTACTGCAGCCGCAGGACGTCGCCGTCGCGGCGGATCTCGGGTAGAATGCAACCAAACTCGAAACCCAAGCCGTTGAGATCGGCACCGTGTACGAACACGTCGGGATCCGACAGAGGAAGGTCGAGGTAGACGCAGTCCACTCCTTCTGTCTTGAGCGCCTCTAGACGGGTGGTGATCGTAGCATGGATGTCTGCCCCGACCTCCTTGCAGTGGAGCAGAACCGCGTTGTGATCAAGATCGCGGTGCAGGTGTACCTGGGAGTCCTCGACACTCGAGAATCCTTCGCCTGAACCAGCGATACACGCGAATCCCGCATTGTTATAGATACGCATGACGATGTCGCGGTACGCAGCGGGCGGGTGCACAATTCGCTTGGGTTCGGGACTGGTACGCAGGTACATCAGCGCTGCGGTCTTCCGTTGAGAAGACGCGCCGTCAGTGATGTGTTTGTAGTCAACGCCGCTGGGTATGTAGCCGACCAGGAATCCCATTTCGTGCGCGCCCAGGGCGAGGTTTCCGCGCTGTGAATAGGGGTGAACAGCGGTCGCCTCGCTGAACAAACCATAGAGACCCTCGCGGCCAGCCCAACCGGCCAACCACGTCTTCATCGACTCGAAGAGATGATGACCACGGTAGCGGGGGTCCACGACTGCCTGTCCAGACTCCCCAACCCTGGATTCGCGCTGCATAAAGTCCGCTGCCAGATGTCCGATGATCTCGCCGTCTGCCGACAGCCCAACAACGGAGACCATAACGCGCTCAGACCACCGCTGCCGAAGCGCATCGGGCTGATAGGCCCAAGCATGGTCGTAGCTGTCCCCATAGGCGCGGCAAAAGCAGTGCACTAGGCCCTCAGCATCTTCGGGCTGCGCCAAACGGATCTCGACTGGGGCGTCGGCGGCGCTAATGGGATGGCGCAGATACCTGTCAGTCATTGTCCTCTCCTCGGGGCTACGATGAAACGAAAGTCTCTCTCATTCAATCAGCTCAATCTATTCCTCGAGTGCTGACGGGTGACCTGACCCCAAACAATACTCAAGAACGTGGTAAAGTAGCGCGGTCCGACCGCACTCTTCGCTCGGCGTTCAGCCTCCAGCAACGGCAGCGATCCTGTCGCCAACTGCCGACCTGGCCTACGGCACGCTCCGGCTAGCCCAAATGCTGGCTAATGGCAGCCGGGTTCTAACTTAGAAACTCGTATCGCGATTGGGAGCAGGCCAGAATACCACTTCGGTCGGCGAGCACTCGGACGTCGGGTCGGCGTCGAAAGTGTTTGGCCAACGGACATCCAACTAGCTCATCGTCAACCCGCTCAAAAGGCAGACCGAGTTCCTCCAGCCGAAGACCGAAGCATGATCGATCTTTGGCGCCAAAGCAGGATTGATCACCGACTGATAACTTAAGGTTATGTCGACTATGGGAAAAAGCGGGAAGCGGTAAAACACTTCCACGTTCTAACCCCGCAGTTTGGGAGCCGAATTGTCGAGATCCATTCCGCTTGGACCGATAGCGCAGGAGCGAGTCAATGCAAGGCGCCGGCTTGCCTCCGACGTCGCCTGCACTTCCTGATTTTCCGCTATTCATCCAGGGATCGGACGAGCAACAAGCTCAGCAGCATCAGTGGTGTCACGGCAGCAACCGGCCTTTCGCGAACGCTAGCCTTGATCTTGGCAATGTCGGCGGCCTCGGGAATACCGGAAGTGCGAAGCGTGAGGGCAGCTGTCGCTGCAGAGGTTTACCGTGGCTTGCCGCTCGCCCGAACGATGGCTTTGCGCAGCCATTCATGCCCCGGATCGCCATCATACGATGCGTGCCAAAGCATTGAGATTGTCACCTCGGGCAGCTCTACCGGTACGCGGCTGAGCACCAGACCGAGTTCGCGTGCAAAAATCCGGGCAAGTCGCGCGTGCATTGTCGTCACCACCGGCGCTCCCGCGACCAGGAATGGCACGGCGACGAAGCGAGATGTCGTCAGCGCGACTTTGCGGGACAGAGCGATTTTTTCGAGAGCGTCATCTACCACGCCGCGCTCGCCCTTACGCAAACTCGTCAAGACATGCGGTAACCGCACATAGTCTTCGAGTGAAATTGGTGGTTTCAGTCCGACCTTCTTGGCGTTGAACATGCACAGGTAGGTGTCGGTGACCAACAGTCGGCGCTTGTGGTGCACTTGTCCATCCGGAAACGTGCCGATGCCGATCCCTAAATCGATGTTGTCTGCATCGATCTCGTCAAGCAGCTGTCGTTCGTCGGTCGAATAAAACCGGAAGCGAATACCGGGCGCTTCTTCGCATCCGATTGCCAGTAGCTTGGCGCCAACAAGCATTTCGACGCTGTCAGGGAGAGCGATACGAAACGTACGTTCCGTATTGGCCGGATCGAATTCGTCGGCACGTGTCACGAGCGCTTCGATGTCCGACAGCGCGACACGCACACGGTCTGCAAGCGCCAGGGCCCTGGGCGTTGGGCGCATGCCTTCGGGAGACCGCACAAACAGTTCGTCGTCGAATAGCTGGCGCAGCCGCGCCAAGTTGTAACTCATCGCCGATTGGCCCAGCCCGACACGCGCCGCTGCCTTGGTCACGCTGCGCTCAGCCAAGAGCGCATCGAACCCGACAAGCAGGTTCAAGTCGATGCTAGACAAATTGATATGATCGATAGCCACCATCAATCCAATCTGTTGGACTAATAGCCATGGACGTATCATTCTCTGGGCCAGAGGGAAAGACGCCAACGCCTTTCCAATGAAAAAGGAGCTAATGATCATGAAGAACTTCAAGCTCATCATCGCCGCGCTCGGTATCGCCGCTGGCCTCGCAACGACTGCTCAGGCTGGCGATCTCGCCGCCTACCGCGGCCAGAGCATCGACCTTGGAAGCGTCAACGGTGTCGCCTACTACACTGTGGAGAAAGACGGATACCGCATTGTCGCAACGCTCGCCGATGCCGACAGCAATGCCATTCGCTTCGAGACCCTGCTGGTCCCCGGCCAGACCGTCGTCCTGTCTTCTCCAGCAGCACGCGGAGAAACGCCGGCACGGATCGAGATCAGCCGCTATGACGACCGCATCCAGGTGCAGAAGATGCCGGTGACGAACTGATGCCTGTATTAGGCAAGTGGCGACAATTGGGGCCGGACACCGAACCGGCCCCGAGCGTTGCACCTGTGCAGCAGACTACCTGGTCACCACAATTCGTCAGCTGGAACCCACCCCGGCAACCTCACGTTTCACGCGCGGATATCAGCTGTTGGCCCAAATCGGACGTTCATGTGATCGTCCACTCACGTCCGCTTGGCCTTCGGAAGCGGATATGGCTTATGCCCAACCAAGTTGCTCAAGTGCCCATTTGAAATTCCAAATCTTGGTCATGCGCTTGATCCTACGACCGTCGAATTCCATCACGTAGACATAGTCGGACTTAACGGATTTGCCTGTCGGCGGAACGGGTCCACCCTCTCCTGTATGCGTGCCTGAAAACACGCCGAAACCAGAAACGCTGTTGGTTGCCGGGTCCAATGCGAAGGCCCTCACCTCATAGCTGCTATATGGAATAGGAGCTAGCAGGCCTTTCATCCAATCCGTGTATTCGCTGAGAGTTTTGACATCGGTGAGCAAGCCCGACTGACAAATAAAGGTAGCGTCGTCGTGACAGTAATTCTTGCAAAGTCCCCCCCCCTTCCGGATTCGCAAGCATCGAAAAATTCCCTGGCGGTCGCAATCGTTGATGTCATTCTCAAACCCTCAAGTTGATGCTGATTGACCGCGATGATGAAGCATGGATCCTTGCGCCAAAAGATCCAAACCGCGCAACATCATTGGAGCCAACGGAGCCCACTTGAAGCTGGAACGATTTGACACTGCTAACGCGACATACTGAGAGGCCAGCACCTTTCGCAGCAAGACTAACCGTTTTTTTAACTGCCTTGCGCAGCGGTGCTTTCAGCTTTCTCCACCGCGCCACCAGCCTTCACCCAGGACGTGAAACCGTCGGTAACGTGTGCCGCGTTTTTGAAACCCATTTTCTGCAAAGTTTCAAGCGTGAGAGATGATCGCCAGCCGGAACCGCAGTAGAAGACAAACTTCAAATCCTGTCCAAATACGTCTTTGTAATATGGAGATTCCGGATCGACCCAAAACTCAGCCATGCCCCGTGGACAATGAAAGCTTCCCGGTATGTAGCCGAGCTTCTGACGCTCACGAACGTCTCGAAGGTCCACAAAAAGTGTTCCTGGGCCGCCGAGCAGTTTGATCGCGTCGACGGCGTCGATTTCTTCAATGAGCCGACGTGCATTCGCGACCAGTTCCGCAGCGTAAATCTTAAGTTCATTCGACATAAATTCTCAGTCCTTTTTGCGAGTTGTCACGTGGGTTGTATTGCCGCCACCACTTCAGTCAACGGACGCAACGACCTTCACTGCGGCTGCTATCCTGGAGTTAGTCAAGCCATGAAAACAGAGCATGGGGCGTCATCAGGATCGCAGACCGCGAGGAAATGACTGAAAACTTGTCCTGAATGATGCATTACTTTCTTGGAAATCGCTAAACCAGTGGTCTTGCGCGTGGTCACTCTGGCCGTAGGTGGGTTCGCTCGCCGCAACATCGCTGTTCCTGCACGAAAACTCAGATTCACATTCGGTTTTTGGTTTACGTCATGGAGAGCCGCGGACGTTGCACGCGGTGCCGCAATCCTGTCCTCTTTACCTTCGTGAGCTTACTAACGGCGGCGGGAGTTGGCGTTCAACAATGAACCGATGCTGTCAGACATGCTGCTAGCTAAGCCGGGGCTCTCCTTGCAGCGGGTATGGTGGCGGCATTGTGAGCACACCACGCTGTTGGAGATACCGCCTCAATGAACCAGGCCAGCCATAACGGTGACCAGACGTTGAAAGCTGTTAGTCTGATGACCGCGGGAATGGTGTTTGTTCCGCTTGGAGATTCGTTTGCCAAACTGGCTGTAGAAAGCACTTCCTATTCAAGTTTCGCCGTGGCCTGGGCGCGGTTCGTACTCGGCATGCTCATTGCGTTGCCGCTGGCCGCGTTTCTCGGCAGCTTTAAAGATTTGACGTGGCGGTATGTCATCGCGCAGGTCCTGCGTGGATCGCTACTCGCAGGCACGATCGTTTGCATTATCACAGCGGTCGGCAAGGTCCCCCTCGCAGACGCCTATGGGGCGTTCTTCGTTGGTCCGGCGGTTGCAACGTTGCTGGTAAGATTCGTGCTCGGCGTGACCGTATGGCGTTTTCAATGGTGGGCCCTGATTGTTGGCTTTGTCGGCGTTGTCTTAGTTCTGAAACCCAGTTCCGTGATTGCACCCGGGCAGCTATGGGGCCTATCTTACAGCAACACGATGGGCCAGTTCTGTTGGTCCGCCGCTTGCTCAACTCGCCGGTCAGCTGTGTGTCGGAACCATCTTACTGGCACCGTTCGGATGCGGTGATCTGATGAGTTTCGAGTTACAGTCTCCTGCGTATCTCTTCGGCTCAGGTTTTTGCTCGGCACTCGGCAACTTGCTAGCAATCAGTGCATTTGGATTTGCAAGGGCGGCAACCCTGACCCCTTTGGTCTATTTCCAGCTCATTGCCGTCACGGTATTGGGATACTTTGTTTTCGGGGATTTTCCTGATGCTGTTACCGGCGCTGGGCTACTGATCGTTCTTCTTGCGGGAGCGAGTCCGTTGTATCTCCACAATCTGAAGGCAGGCTCCGTTCACAAACCAACGTCAGGCAAATGAAGCGAAGCCAACCGTTCGAAATTGGCCCAGAGTTATTAGCGTTGTGAACTCCAATAACGGACTTTGGCCGTCCGGGCATGACGCAGTTTGCATTTGATCAATGCATGGTTACTTAGGCACTGCTCTCGCCCGCCTGGCGTCCGGCGACGTTCGTGTGACACGAAGCTGGTTGCTCGGCGCTTTGGTGGGTCGGCTCGATTTTGAGCGGTGGCAACACACGGCTTGTGTGCCACACGGACTGATTAAGCTACGCGGGGACGATAATGGTACAGGCTCACAAGTTCTGGGACAAAATGGCTGACGGCTATTCGAAGAAGCCCGTTGCCGATGAAGAATCCTATCAAAAGAAAATTGAAGTTACGCGTGAGTACTTACGGCCGGATATGGAAGTGTTGGAGTTCGGCTGTGGAACTGGGGCGACAGCAATCAGCCACGCGCCCTGCGTGAAACACATTCAAGCAATCGACATCTCGTCCAGAATGATCGAAATCGCGCAAGGCAAAGCTGCTGCAAGCAATGTCAACAATGTCACGTTCGCAAGAGTGGCCATAGACGAACTCGGCGTGCCAGACCAAACATTCGATGCCGTCTTGGGACTAAGCATCCTGCACTTGGTTGAAAACAAGGAAGACGTCATTTTAAAAATTTGGAAAATGCTCAAGCCTGGCGGCATCTTCGTCTCCAGCACGGCATGCATTGGGGATACATTGAATGTTTTTAAGTTCATTGCGCCGATTGGAGAATTTTTCCGATTACTGCCGCCAATCAGAGTCTTCAAAAGAAGCGAGCTGGAAGAGAGTTTGAAGAATGTTGGATTTGATATCGACTATCAGTGGCAGCCGGGCAGCGGCAAGGCTGTGTTCATTGTGGCGAAGAAGGCCGCATAGCTGAGATGCATGAGGTGACGGCTGCGCGACCATCACCAGCGAAGCGGGACTTGTTGCAACTGGTCGCACGGATTTCGTGAGTGGTCAATTCCGGAAACCCGACCACACCATCTGCTCCAAATACCGCTCCATCGCAGCCGATCCGAGGACCGCTCACTCACAATCCCTGCAGTGGCCTATGGCATGAGCGCGATGGCCCTTGCCGGAGCACCCGAGCCGTGCGCGATCTTGATCGGCAATACGATGGCCCATGCTCCTGTTGCGGGCAACTTATCCAAATTCGTTGCGTTCTCCAGGCCGACGATATTGGCCGCCCCGGCGATGCGATGGACAAGGAAATCCTTCGATGGTCCATTGTCGATGCTGGCGGTATCGACACCTAGGACAGCAACTCCGCGGTCAACCAAGATTTTTGCGGCCTCGGCTCCATAGGAGGGGAAATGAAGATTGCTGGCATCGCCTGGTGTGTCGTCGCCAAGGTAGGCGCGCTTGTTGGGCCAGCGGCTGCTCCAACCGGTTCGCAATAGAACGACGGCACCGGCGGGTATCTTGCCGTGCGCTAGTTCCCAGTCGGCAACATCCTTCGCACTCAATGTGTAGTCGGTATCTTCTGCGGCCTTAGCCGATACGTCGATAACGACGGCCGGGCCACTTAGGCGATCGATTGGAATTGCAGCGGTCGTCTGGCCGCGCCTGGCAAAGTGGAACGGCGCATCGATGTGCGTGCCGCCATGCTCGGGAGAGCAAAATCTGTAGGACGCGTAGAAGAAGCCCCGCTCGGTCAAACCTTTATGCTCTTCAGTGAGCTGGAATGTCTTCTTTTCCGTTGGCCAGAAGATTGTATTGGTGTCGATCGCGTGTGTGAGATCGATGATTTTGGCCTTGGTGACATCGAGCGCTTGCGCCGCCGACGTTGAGGTTAGCGCGACACAAGCTGCAATGAGGAACGGCGACAAAAAGGACGGGCGCTGGAGAATTGACATTGGGCCTCCCGGGCATGGTTTTGAAAAGGGTGCAGATGTGAGATCAATTCGCGCACCTGGGGCGTACAGTAATGTCGCTTCGGGTTTCATTTAATCGCGGGCGTAATCCCAATATCGGGCCCCACTGACTGGTCCAGCTTGAATGTTAGTTCATTGATGGTCGCGGCGGCAACGGGATGCTGATTTCTAGAGCGGGTGGCCGATTGCCCATGGATCAGTGCCGGCGGGTCTGGTTGTAGTGGCGGCAGGTGCCATACTGTGCAGGCCCTCGTGACGGCGGCGGTGGAGAACGGCAATTGAGGTTTGCGTGGACATCTGTGATTGTGACCGGAAGGGCTTCCCGTCTTCTCGTGGCGGGACGTCGCGGCTATTCGATGTGACGGCCACGGATCTCGACACGGCTCAGCTCGTCTCGATTCCCATGCACCGTTCGACACAGTTCCCGCGATGAAGTGCCACCATTTAGGTAGAGGCAGGATTTCTTAAGGCATGGAATACAAAGACTATTATTCGCTTCTTGGCGTTGATAAGTCGGCAACGCAAGAGGACATCAAGCGGTCCTACAGGAAGCTCGCCCGGAAGTATCATCCTGATATCAACAAAGATGCTGATGCCGAAGCGAAATTCAAAGAGATCGGCGAAGCCAACGAAGTTCTGAGCGACCCTGAAAAGCGCGCCGCCTACGATCAACTGGGTGATGCCCATCAGCCCGGTCAGGACTTTCAACCTCCGCCCAATTGGGATGCGGGTTTCGAGTTTTCGGGAAGTCCATCCCGCGGACGTTCCGAGGAAGAGGCTTACTCGGAATTTTTCGAAGGGCTATTTGGGCAAGCCTATCAGCAGCAACGTGCCGATCGTGCCAGGGCGCGATTTAATGCCAAGGGACAGGACCACCACGCCAAGGTTGTGATCGATTTCGAAGCCTCCTTCACAGGCGCGAAGCAAACGATCGTTTTGAAAGTTCCCGAGCTGACACCGGACGGACATCTCGTCGTCCGAGAGCATAAGCTTGAAGTCAGTATCCCCAAAGGCGTGAAGCAAGGTCAACTCATCCGATTAAAAGGGCAGGGAGCGCCAGGTTTGGGTGATGGAGTCGCGGGTGATCTTTATCTTGAGATCGCGCTTAAGCCGCATCCGCTCTACCGAACCGACGGTGTCGATTTGTACCTGGACCTTCCGATCAAACCATGGGAGGCCGCTCTCGGGGGACGGGTTAAAGTACCGACTCCGGGTGGTGTTGTGGACCTCAAGGTGCCTGCCGGCTCCAAGCAAGGAAGTAAGCTCCGGTTGAAGGGGCGCGGTTTGCCCGCGAAGCCAAGTGGAGACATGTATGTTGAATTGCAGATTGTGTTGCCGCCCGCGGATAGCCCGAGAGCTAAAGAGCTCTACGAATCTATGGCGCGAGACCTCGACTTCGATCCGAGGGAAAAGCTCATGCGTGAAATTCAATCGAGAGAGCAAGATCACAGCAGCGCATAGCCGGGGAATGAAACGATGACAGGCGAAGTCCTAACAGACGATCCCAAATTGACCCTAGATGACCTTTGCGAGACTTGCGGAGTGTCGGAGGTGACGATCAGAGCCTATGTCGCGGAAGGCGTTATCGAAGTGAACGGGGATGATGCTGGACGGTGGCGCTTTTCCGAAATCAGCTTGGTTAGAGTTCAGAAGGCCTACAGGCTGCAACGAGATTTGCGCTTGAACGCTGCCGGAGCCGCGCTTGCTCTCGAACTCATGTCACAAATCGAGGCCCTAAACGATCAATTGGAACGATTGAAGAGGCTACGTGAATAGGTAATGGCTCCAGCATCAATCGGAGCAAGTCCGACGGCTTCGCATATAGAGGAATACCGCAATTGGGACTCTTGCAAAGAGGTGCCAAGGTCCAATCACAGCGAGCGGTTTAACTGCTCCTCAAGGATCAACAATTCTTGCGGCCCTCTCGGTCGTAAATTTCAACATTCCTACTTTTAGGATTCCCAAATGCTAACTCGTTCTCGCCTTGATGTGGGCTATTAAGAGAGATTCATATTTCGGCAACAGACACCCTTTTTCCATTACCCTACCAAAAATACTCGAATAAATAGAGAAAAAAAATGCGAGGCGCGCGTTTGTTTCGTAGAACTTTGTCGATATTGACGCGGGCAGAAACAAATTTTTAAGGTAAATCAGTGCATAACGAGGGTGCCGAAACAGGAGACCCTTTGTTATGAATTCGTGGAACCCCACTAATCGGCTTGTGTTGCGTATTGACAACCCTTGCCGTAGCCAGCTCCCCGCCAGCCAACCTTGCCCTCGGTCAGTCCTATAGAGCGATCGCGTCTCTCGTTCCGTGCAGTCTTGGGTGGCCGGGTGAGAACTCAAACAGCTCGACCGGCTGCAGCAACGAAGATGCGGATATCCAAGATCGCATCGGCGCCATCTACCCTGCTTCCCTAAGCCTTTACGAAGCTGAAAGCGAACTTGCGCCCGGCCCCGTATTGAGTGGCCCCTTTGGAGAGCCCGGCTGCCGTGAAAGTCATGGTGTGAAATCGGCCGACGGCTTCGCCGCTCCGATCAAACGGGTCGCCAACAATTCAGTCATAGCATTGCCGGCAACAAACCAGACGGACGTCCTCGAAGCTCGAGAAATCTGGCACGACAGCGCCGAGACGAGAACCCCAGCACCTCCTGCAAAAAGCGCGCAGAAAGTGTTTGTAAAAACCGCCTACTTGACCGCAGCCACAACGGACACCCTTGCCATTGGAAAGCGTCCACCAGTTCAGCTCTATTTGCCTTCGAGTTCTGACTTGGCTGCTGCGCTAGAGAAACATCTCTCCAACCGCCGGTCCTGGGGCACGTCCCCGTCAAAACCCGCGTCCGTGGCAAGCATCTCCGCCGACCAAACAAGCGATGCGGATGGCATTACTCCGGCTTCCCCAATCCTTGCCGCAGCGGATAACGAAACGGGTGCAAAACAATTCGTCGAAAAGCATCTGGGTCAGCAAACTCGTCGTCAAAACAGTGAAATGAAATCAATTGGCGAAACCGCGGCGCCAACCGAACAGACGCTCAACAATGCAATCATTGCATTGCCGGTTACAAACCTGGCGGAAGTTCTCACAATCCGGGAACGCTGGCGTTCAGCTAATTCGAATAGCTTGGAAGCGCCTCCGCTGAAAAGCGCACAAAACCTGCACATTAAGGCTGTCGGTACGGGTGCCGCCCTTGCGAACGTCGAGATCTCTGAAAAGCATCCACCAAAGAAGCTCGATTTGCCGCTCGTATCTGATGCAAATGACGCACTTGAGAAGCTTCTCTCCGAACGCCGGTCCTGGGGCGCGTCACCGTCGCAGTCCACCGCGGTCAATTCGGGCACAACCCAATCAGCCTCGAAGCCCATCGTCGGCGCTGTCTTCGCCAAATCGACGACGTTGGGTGCAGGTATAAAAGAGCCTTCCCTTACTCTTTCCGAACGCCAACATCTCCGGCAGAGGGCCACAGCAAACTCGACACCTGTCCTGAGCAAGAAAATAAAGCCGAAGACCTACTCGAAACGTTCTCGCACCCGCAAGAAGAGACGGACAATCCGGAGCCTTTCGACAGCGTCGAACTGGAAGGAACTCGCATTCGTGGATCTATACTAGAAAGCCCGCGGACGGCTTTGGCTTCACACACCCAAAAATCGAGGCAGGCAGCCCACAACCTTAGTTGAACCATGGTGTGTTGCCTGTCCGATTTCCGCTTGACGCTCAACGCTACCAGAAGTTTCCCTATCAGACGAAGTGACACTGGATACTTGAAACAGTGAATGGCGCCTGCTCATGCGTGGCAAGAAACCACTTTTTCGCAAGGTCAACACACGGACGCATCATGTGCGCCATGGCGATGGCGGCGAATACAGATGGTCGCGAAATACGCGACAAGAAAAGAAAAACGAACCTAGTCGGGGCTCGACGCATTCCGATCATCGGCACTGTCTGGATTACACGCCCTTGTTCAAATTTCTTCTCTCGCGCGTTGGCGACGATTGGGCAGAGATCTATGGCGAAGCCGTTGCGCGTTTCGACCGATCCGACCCGATATTCTGGCTCGTTGCGAGCTGCGATGCGGAAAAACAACCGTTCGTCAGAATGGGCGGGAACTCATACATTAGCGGGCTGTATGTCGATGAGAACGACCACCTGTCACTTGTCGATCCAGATCTGCGCGTCGAACACATGGAGCCTTCGTGCTCGTGCTGTACCCATACGTTCAATGGGGTACCTTTCGTCAGAAAGCTGGCCACCGAATAACGTCGAGCTGGTTACCTCACCCTCGCCGGACTTCCCCCTCCCCATTGTCTGAAGCAGCATGGGCATATGGTCTATGTCCCGCAGTATGTCGCTGGTACGATTTGGTCAGGACGCGGCGGGTCGGAGTATTGGTCGTGCTCAGGCTGATCCTCGAATGGAGTTGCAAGCACTTGCATCAGCTTTTCGAAAGGCTGGAAATCGGTAGCTAGCGCGGCCTCGATAACTTCTTCGATGCGGTGATTGCGCGGAATGTATGCGGGGTTTGCTGCCCGCATCGTGGCGCTACGTTTCTCGCTTGAAATTGCTTGCTCCGCCAGTTGTCGGCGCCATCGGGTAAGCCACTCTTCGATTGCGGCTTTGTCGGCGAATTGGGTGGCAAATACCGTTGAGCCTGTGCCCGGTTCGGCCGCGTCAAAAAGCCGGCGAAAGGTCAGTGTGAAATCGGCGGCGCTGTCGGCCATCATGCGTAGTAGATCGTCCACGAGTGCGGGGTCGCTGCCGTGAGCCTCGTGTAGGCCCAGTTTGCGGCACATGCCAGCGAACCATTCGGATTGGTACAGGCCGGGAAACGCGTCGACAGCATCCTGCGCGGACGCGAGCGCGTTGTCTTCTACACCTTCAATGATCGGCAGAAGGGCTTGGGCAAAGCGTGTGAGGTTCCAGTGCGCAATGCGGGGCTGGTTGCCGTAGGCGTACCTGCCAGCCTGATCGATCGAGCTGAAGACCATCCCAGGGTGATAAGCGTCCATGAAGGCGCACGGCCCATAGTCGATGGTTTCACCCGCGATCGACATGTTGTCGGTGTTCATCACTCCATGGATGAAACCGACCAACATCCAACGCGCGACAAGGCGGGCTTGAGCGGCAATGACGGCATCGAGAAGGGCTCGGTAGGGTTGTTCTTGTTGCGCGGCCAGTGGGTAGTGCCTGTCGATCACATAGTCCGAAAGAGCGCGTAGGGCGTCGGTATCTTTACGCGCGGCATAGAACTGGAAAGTCCCCACCCTTACGTGGCTACTCGCGACCCTTGTCAGGATCGCACCCGGGAGTATCGTTTCTCGGAAAATACGCTCGCCGGTGGTGACCGCGGCTAGCGCGCGCGTGGATGGGATACCGAGCGCGGTCATCGCCTCACTGACAATATACTCACGCAAGACCGGACCCAGAACGGCCCGCCCGTCGCCCATTCGTGAAAAAGGTGTGCGCCCAGCGCCTTTCAGCTGGATGTCGCGACGCACACCGTTTCTATCGATCACCTCCCCGAGCAGGATGGCACGCCCGTCACCAAGTCGGGAAACCCAGTTACCGAACTGATGTCCGGCATAGACCATCGCCAAGGGCTGGGCAAAATCTGGAACCTCATTGCCGGCCAAGACATTCAAGCCGCCGGGCGATGCGAGCGCCTCGGGATCGAGGCCAAGTTCATCGGCAAGCTGAGTGTTCAGGCGGATGAGTTGAGGCGCTGAAACCGGCGTCGGATTCAGACGGGAATAAAACCGCTCAGGTAAGCGAGCAAAGGTGTTGTCGAAAGGGAAGGTGAGGATTGGCAGCTCGGTATCCTTTATACGGGACAGCTCACGTGCTGTCGCACAACTGGATGATACGACCCGGGTTCAATCTTGGGTCTGCTCGTAATTGTGCCGTGTCGGATCGTAGTCGAAAGCGATGCGTTGCACGGCCTCATCGGGTGTGATCGTCTTGATAGGTTTCGCCGAACCTGAGGAGTTCCAATCCAATTAGAATGGCACGCCACAGCGCTTGCTGTCGATTTCCACAGCTTGTGTCACTCACCATGATCAACCGGCTAACGTTGTCTGCCGGCCGCTAATGGCCCGTCAAAGCAGCAGTTTGGCCCCTTGAATACTTGCCTTTTTTGAGCGCGCGAATCCGGCCCACAGCTGCGCGCGACGATGCGCCTTAACAAATGACCGGCGCGAGTAAAGCAAATCGGATAGTAAGGGGGCGGATGAAGTCAACCATCGCGAGTGCTGTGCAGTACTTCGGGAGATACTTGGGCAGAGATGCCAGCCTAACAACGGCTGCTGGGGGCGATCCGTGAAGGAAAGCCGGAAAATACTGATTGTCCTATTGCTGGCCATGATGACCGGTTCATGCGCGGACTCGATGGATATCGACGCTTTTACAAAGCCGCGTTACGAAGCCGGCCGGCAACGCGGAGTGCAGCTCTGTGCGACTTGCCATGAAGATATCTACAATCAGTGGTCGCGGCGTTCGCGCCACTCACAAGCAACCAAATCCCCGTCATTTCGACACTCCCTGGATGAACTCAAATCCAATGTCTTTCTGGCTGGGATCGTCAAAGAGTCCATGTGCTATTCGTGTCACGGTAACAAGGCACGCGATCAAGGGGTGAACTGCGAGACATGCCATGGCCGCCCACTCGCAGGCGTGCCAATTGAAACAACCCATGAGAAGAAATTCACACCCCGGCTGAAGACCATGCGGAAGGCCGGTTTCTGCGCGAGATGCCACGAAGCGAAAGCACCCATTACCGGCGACAGTTTTACGTCGCTGTATAGCGAATGGAAGCAGAGCAAGGCGGCCGCCAAGGGCGTGACCTGCCAACGCTGCCATATGGCTAAAAGAGGTGACGATACTCACGCCTATCACGGCTTCGATTCGGCGGTGCGCGACGTCAAGATTTACCGCGGCGACCTCAGGATCGCAAACATCGCCCTCAACCCGCCAGCCCTGTATCTGTCGATCGAGAACCGGATCGAGGGGCATTCCATTCCGGCCAGCGGTCCGACGAGGATATTGGCGTTGGAGCTGGCTTTGGAGGATGCCGCCGGTCAGGTACTGCACCAGCAATCCGAAAAATTCTATAAGCGCTTCTCTATGCTGCCGGTCGTCGGCGGTGTGCCGTTATGGCTGACGGACAACAGCCAACTGCGTAGCGGCGAAAGACGTCGTATACGGCTTACGCTGCCAGAGGACCAGCTGGCGAGATCCGTCAAGCTCGTCATCGTTCTGAGGATGTATGAAGTCGCCGACAAGCATCAAGGGGACATCGGTAAGGCTCACTGGAAATCGGAACCGATTGTGAGACGAGCGCTGAAGATCCACTAAGAGACCTCACTCAATCATTGACCGGCTTGTGGCTGAAATACAGCGCCTGATTATCGCCCGATCCGGGTGATTGATTGGCGCAGCGGGACGAATGAAAGTGACCGAAACGTGTATTGGGGCAATTCATGCAAACCATATACACCGCCGGACTTGCCTCTATATTATTGGTGGCGTCCCTTGCGGTGACCCGTGCTCAAGACCTAATGGTCATGCATCAAGACCGTTATTACATCGGCTTCGAAGTCGATCTTTTCGGATTGTTCAGTGTGGATGGCCAGTTCCAAAAGGCTTCTGGAACCATGAGGTATGATCAAGCCAACCCGGCGGCAAGTAATGTGCACATTACCGTGCAGACGGCATCTATCGACACTAACCTCCCGATCCGCGATGACGAATTGCGGTCGGTTTCATTCTTCGATGTGAAGAACCACCCAACAATGGTCTTTGAGTCTCTAGAGACTGTTGTCAAAGGTGATGCGTCCGGAACTGTAATCGGCAAGCTGACGATAAAAGGCATAAGTAATAAGGTTGCGTTACACGTCAAGGCACGAGACCGCAGAGCAGATCCAACGTCCTCAGGCAAAGGCTCTTTCGTAACAAGTTTTGAAGCTTCCGGCATGTTAAGGCCGGCGGATTTCGGGCTGCGTGGAGGGGATGCGCGGCTGACGCTGCGCGCCGATTTTGTCAAATGCGCGGGAAAGGTGAGGGCTGAACCAGCGTGCGAAGCGTCTACGCAAGTGCGATAATGAACGCGCAGAACCAGCACCAGAACAGCTTTTTAATGCCGCAATACGCAATGCTGTTTTCTACGACGATCTCGATGGCCACCGAGATCAGGTCGTTTGAATTGTGAAGCAACGTGGTCTGTTTTGAAAAGCTTATCTGGTGCGACCTGCGCTGTAATCAGCGCCCCAGACTGGTACCACCGGATGCAGGTCCGGTTTCATCCAGGAGGTTCGCCATCCCACTCAGGATGCGGGCCAAACCGCTCAACTAGAAAATCGATCAACAGTCTCGTTTTCGCGGCGAGGAAGCGGTTGGGTGCATAGATCGCGTAAATGCCTAGCTCCGCCGGGGGATGATCTGGAAGGACTATCTGTAAATTCCCCGCTCTGATATCTGGACCGACCAAGAACGTCGGCAGTTTGGTGATGCCTTGACCGGCCAACGCAGCTATTCTGAGAACATCCCCGTTGTTGGAGCATAACCGCGAACTGATGGGCACTGAAATCACTTCGCTATCGTTGGTGAGTTGCCATCGCTGCAGCAGAGTGGAGTGGCCATAGTTGAGACATTGGTGGTTGACCAGATCGCCGGGAACCAACGGAGCGCCGTGGTGGGCGATGTAGTCGGGCGAAGCCGCCAGCACACGGCGAATGGCGGCTAGTCTGCGGGCAATAAGGCTGGAATCTTCAAGCGAGGCGATACGGACGGTGACATCAACACCTTCCTCGATCGGATCGATGAAACGGTCGTTGAGGCTCAGCTCGACTTTCAGATCCGGATAGGCCGACATGAATTCGGCGATGGCCGAGCCCAAGTAGCGTGCACCAAACGACATCGGCGCATTGATCTTCAAAACACCACGGGGTTCATCGTGCAGGCGTGACACCTGCAATTCCGTTTCCTCGACCTGGGCGATGATTTCGACGCAACGCTCATAGTAGGCAAGACCGGCTTCGGTAGGGCTCACCTTGCGTGTGGTGCGATCGAGAAGCCGCGCGCCGAGTATCTGCTCCAGCTCCATAACGCCCTTGCTAACCGCAGAGCGCGTGAGGCCGAGATGCCGCCCAGCTTCGGCGTAACTGCCGAGCGCAACAACCTTGGTGAAGGCCTGCATGGCGTCGAGCTTGTCCATGTCTTATTGTATCCGTTTTGGATGCAGGCTGAGCTTCATGAGATAGATTGTGCGTGTAGCTGCGTCAACATAAGCTGTATATTGAGCGACTTGGAGCCCAAGTAATTTCGCCGGATCTGTCGGATGACTTGAGGCCCAGAGGAGTAGTCGATGAGCTGGAATCCCGCGATCGAACCGACCTGCCCTGAATGCGGAGACTTGGACAATATCGAGACCATCATCATTCCGCGCGCGCGGGATCTTGGCGGCTTCGAGGTGCGTCGCGCCTTGCCTTCACCGCAGCGTCAGATGGTCGGACCCTTTATTTTCTTCGATCAGGCAGGACCCGCGGAATTCATTGCCGGGAAGGGCATCGATGTGCGGCCGCATCCACACATCGGACTGGCGACGGTCACGTATCTCTATGAAGGCGAATTTCAGCATCGCGACTCGATTGGCACAAACCAGATGATCTATCCGGGCGAAGTGAATTGGATGATCGCTGGCAACGGCGTCACCCACTCGGAGCGAACCAGCGCCGCCACGCGCACGCACCCTCACAAGCTGTTTGGAATCCAAACGTGGGTTGCGCTTCCAGACGAGCAAGAGGACAGCGAAGCGGCATTCGAACACCATGGCAAGCAGGCGCTGCCGTATCTTGAAAGCGAGGGCAAACGAGTCCGTCTGATCATCGGCAATGCTTACGGAGAGCGGGCACCCGTCAAGACGTTCTCGGAGATGTTTTATGTCGATGCCGTCCTGGAGGCTGGAACCCTCTTGCCGCTTCCTGAAAATCACGAAGACCGTGGCATCTACGTCGTGCAGGGCTCGGTTGAAATCAGCGGTGATGAGTTTGAAAGCGGACGGATGATGGTGTTCCGGCCTGGAGATCCGATTACCGTGAGAGCTGGACCGGCCGGTGCAAGGTTGATCCTGCTGGGTGGTGAGACGCTCGGAGGACCGCGGTATATCTGGTGGAATTTCGTGGCTTCTTCCAAGGACAAGATCGATCATGCGAAAGAAGCCTGGCGGCAGGGCGATTTCCAGCATGGGCGCTTTCAACTGCCACCTGGCGATACCGATGAATACATCCCCCTGCCTGAGGCACGCTAACCGTATGGATTGACATCGGACCGCCGTTGGTCATCAAGGTGGTCCGGGTTCCTCAACGGCGGCCGGCGTGCGCCTTTGCGCGGCGATCGCCTAGCATGCCGAGATTACCGATCAGGGAAGGAGAGCCGTCAGTTACCATGCCACCTGCAAAATTGAATGATGTCTTCGCCTGAATAGCCAAACCGCCAGGAAGCGGACTACACTTTAGGCGACCTGCTACATGCCCCACGGATCACGATGACCCTGCCGAAAATCCTCACTTCAACAAAAGTCGCTTTGTTTCTCGACTTCGACGGAACACTTGTCGAAATTGCTGAGCATCCCGAAGCCGTCGTCCTGGGTGACGCAACGCGGCGCGCTCTTGGCGTTCTGTCGGAGAAGCTTGACGGCGCACTGGCGATCGTCACTGGACGGGAAATCGAGGCTATCGACCGCTTCCTGGCGCCGCTGCGGCTGCCTGTGGCTGGTGTTCACGGTTTGGCGCGGCGGGATGCGACAGGACGTCTGCTACCTGCGCCCGACACTTGCGAATTCGTGGCGCTCGCCGCCGAACGCCTGCAGTTGCTAGTCAACGCGGAAGCTGGCCTCTTGCTGGAGCGTAAGACTGGGAGCCTCGCATTGCACTATCGCGCACGCCCCGAACTCGAAGGCGCTTGCCTGACGGCGTTTGAAAGTGCCGTCGACGGCGCGCCCGGGATCGAGCTCAAGCGTGGTAAGATGGTACTTGAGGCAAAACCTGCCGGCGCGGACAAGGGCACAGCGCTCGTCGATTTCATGTCGGAACATCCATTTCTCGACCGCACGCCCGTGTTTGCCGGCGATGATGCAACGGATGAAGATGCGTTCCGACAGGTCAACAGCCTTCAGGGAATTTCGATCAAGGTCGGCAAGGGTCCGACGCTTGCCCAATACAGGACCAGCGACACGGCGGAGTTCCTGTGCTGGCTAGAACAAAGCGCACAGCGCCTTGGTGCGGAGGGAATAATTTGAGCGGACTTGATCTCGGCCTCATCGGCAACTGCTGTATCGGAGCCCTTGTCGACAAGTACGGGCGCATTGTGTGGTGCTGCTTTCCGCGCTTTGACGGCGACCCGGTTTTCCATGGATTGCTGAGCTGCAGCGCCGAGGGGACCGAAAGTGAGAAGCAAGACGAAGGTATCTTTGCCATCGAGCTCGACGATCTCGTGACCAGCTCGCAAACCTATCTGCCGAACACGGCGGTGCTCAAAACGCTACTTGAGGGCCGATCCGGCTCGGTTGAGATCATTGATTTCGCGCCGCGCTTCAAATGGCGCGAACGTTCCTTCAGGCCGCAAATGCTGGTGCGGCGAGTGCGGCCATTGTCGGGCAGTCCTCGCATTACAATCAAGGTGCGGCCGCGGTTCGATAACGGCGCTTCAACGCCAACGCAAACCTTCGGTTCGAACCACATCCGCTACGGCGGTGACGCACAGACGCTGCGGCTAACGACGGACGCCGCCATCGACTATGTGCGCAATGAAACCCCATTCATTCTCGACGATGCGATAAATCTGGTTTTCGGCCCCGATGAAACGCTGAGTGAAGGCGTTTATCAGACGGCCAAAAATTTCGAAGAACGGACAACCACCTACTGGCGCAACTGGTCACACCGTCTGGCCTTGCCTTTTGAATGGCAGGAAGCGGTAACACGGGCAGCGATCACGCTGAAGCTTTGCAGCTATGAGCCAACCGGAGCGGTTGTGGCGGCAATGACAACCAGCATCCCGGAAGCTGCAAACTCGGGCCGCAACTGGGACTACCGGTTTTGTTGGGTGCGAGACGCTTTCTTCGTCGTGCGGGCGCTGAATTCGTTAGCCGCGGTGCGGACGATGGAGCATTACGTGCGCTGGATCACGAATGTCGTGGCCATGACGGAAGGCGGGCGTATCCAGCCTGTCTATGGCATCGGACTGGAAGCGCAACTCACTGAAGGTGTCGCTGAAAAACTTCCCGGTTACCTGGGAATGGGGCCCGTGCGCATCGGCAATCAGGCGCACGAGCATGATCAACACGACACCTATGGCAATATCATCCTTGGCGCTTCGCAAGCCTTCTTCGACCAACGGCTCTTCCTGGAGGTGGGGAAGGCGGAGTTTCAGCGGCTTGAGGGCGTCGGCGAGATGGCTTACAAGTTGCACGACCAGCCGGATGCCGGGCTTTGGGAATTGCGATCGCGGGCGCGGGTGCACACGTCTTCCAGCCTAATGTGCTGGGCTGGCTGCGACCGGCTGGCGAAAATCGCGGCGCATCTCGGCTTCTCCGACAGGGCCGCCTTCTGGCGGCAGCGTGCCGCAGGGATCAAGGCCGTTATCCTGAAAGAGGCCTGGTCGGAGGAACGGCAGGCGTTCGTCGAGAGTTTCGGCGGTTCAACGCTTGATGCCAGCATCCTGTTAATGAGCGAAGTCGGCTTCATCGACCCGATGGATGAGCGCTACGTTTCGACTGTCGCGCAGATGGAAAAAACGCTGGGGCGCGGCCCATTCATGATGCGCTACGAAGAAGCCGACGATTTCGGCGTGCCGGAAACGACTTTCAATGTCTGCGCCTTCTGGCGGGTTGACGCCTTGGCCAAGACCGGTCAGCGCGAACGGGCACGCGAGATTTTCCAGGAGCTTTTGTCGGTGCGCAATCCACTTGGCCTGATGTCTGAAGACACGGCGTTCGAGGATGGAGCGCTTTGGGGGAACTTCCCGCAGACCTACTCCATGGTTGGCATTATCAACGGGGCCGTGCGCCTCTCTGACACCTGGGAGGCCGCCACATGAGCCGGCTGATCGTAGCGTCCAACCGAGTTGCGGATCTTGATAAAGCGGTGCAGTCCGGCGGGCTTGCCGTGGCGTTGGCAGACGCACTCCACGAGCGCCGCGGAGTATGGTTTGGTTGGGACGGCAAGGTGGTGAACGATGGTTTGCAGCCGGGGCTGAACCTGACGCAACACGGCCCTGTGCGATTGGCGACGCTGCCGCTGACGCAGCGTGACTACGACGAGTACTACTTGGGCTTTTCAAACAACGTGCTTTGGCCGAGCTTTCACTACCGGCTCGATCTTGGAAGGATCGACCCGAAGTCGATCGATGGCTATCGCCGTGTCAACCAGCACTTCGCCCAATCGCTGGCGGCATTGTTGGAGCCAGACGACCTGATTTGGGTGCACGACTATCATCTGATCCCACTGGCAGCGGAACTGCGGGCCCTCGGTGTTAAACAGCGGATCGGCTTCTTTTTGCACATTCCATTTCCGCCACCGGATATCTTCCTGGCGGTGCCGGAGCAGGAATGGCTTGCAAGGACGCTGTTCTCCTATGACGTCATCGGGTTCCAAACCAGCGTCGATACCAGCAACTTCCGCCGCTATATCATCGAGCATGTTGGCGGCGAAGAGATCAGCGAGGACCGGGTTCGCGCTTTCGGCAGAACGACGACTGTCAAGGCGTTCCCGATCGGAATCGACGTCGAAGCGTTCTACAACATGGCGCACACCGAAACCGCTGAAGAACAGATCATGCGACTGCACCGGCGGAGCATGGCCAGCTCGCATATCATTGGGGTGGACAGGCTCGACTATACTAAGGGCCTGCCCGACAGGCTGAAAGCGTTCCGCCGCCTACTGGAACTCTATCCCGAGAACCGGAAGGCGGTCACGATGATGCAGATCGCACCGCCGACGCGGGAGGACGTGGCGGCTTATTCGGACATCCGAGAGGAGCTAGAGGGGCTGTCGGGAGCGATCAACGGCGAATTCGGTGACTTCGACTGGACACCGGTGCGCTACATTCACCGGGCACTTCAGCGTGAGACCCTCGCAGCCCTGTTCCGGGGCAGTCAGGTGGGGCTGGTGACACCACTGCGCGATGGTATGAACCTAGTGGCGAAGGAATACGTTGCCGCGCAAGATGCCGACAACCCCGGCGTTCTCGTGTTGTCGCGGTTCGCCGGAGCGGCCGAGGACCTGGTCGAAGCGATCCTGGTAAATCCCTACGATACCGAAGAAGTGGCGCTGGCGTTGCAGAAGGCGTTGACGATGCGCCTGGAAGAACGGCGGGAGCGATACGAAGCCCTCATCGCGCGGGTACGGGAGCACGATGTGAAGAACTGGCGCGAAACGTTTCTCACCGAACTGCGCTTGGCAGGAGCGGAGAGTGCCGAGTGAGCGGGCCAGTCCTTGTCGGTGACGTTGGCGGCAGCAATGCCCGGTTCGGTCTTAGCGACGGTCCAGGGCAGCTACGTGACGTTCGCAGCTATCAGGCGGCTAAGCATCGTTCATTCGAAGACGCCGTTCATAGCTACCTTGCGGATGTCGCCAATGGCGGAGCGGGGTTCCGCTGTCAGGCCGCGTTGATCGCGGCGGCAGGTCCCGTTGAATCGGGGCAGATCAGCTTGACGAACTCTCCGTGGCGCATTGATGCCGAGGAGCTTCAGGCCGTGATTGGCGGCGGGACGGTACGTCTTTTTAATGATCTTGAGGCGGTGGCGCTGGTGCTGCCACATCTTGCCGAAAGCGATATGAAGCTGATTGGCCCCGCGATCGCCGCACCACTGAAAGGTAATCTACTAGCGGTGAACGTCGGCACAGGATTGGGCGCGGCAAGCGCGATCGAACTCGCAGACGGTCGCTGGACTGCGGTCGCTACAGAAGCCGGGCACATGACGTATGCAGCACGCACCGAACTCGAACTTGAGCTTCTATCGGGTGTCGTGTCGGTCGAGGACATCCTATCTGGGGCCGGCGTCGTGCGGCTCTACGAGTTGCTTAAAACCGGCCCTGCAACCGAGCCAAAGGACGCAAGTCCCACAGACGCGGCGGAGGTATTCGGGCTCTCGTCAGTGGATGCAACTGCCTCCAACGTCTTGCGAATTTTCTCCGACTTATTAGCGAGAGTGACCGGAGATTTGGTGCTGGCACACGGTGCCTGGGGCGGTGTGTTCTTGTGCGGCAGCGTCGCCAAAGGGTGGAGCGCGCGGGCCAATGCAGAACGCTTCCGCGAGGTCTTCGCGGCCAAGGGGAAAATGTCGAACCGAATGCAGCAAGTCTCAACAAAGTTTATCCTTGCGCCGGAACCAGCACTGGCAGGCTTGACGTACGCAGGGCCATGAAACGCGGCGGCTTCGCTGAGTGCACAGGCGGCAGATGAGTTGCAGCGACCACACCAAATCTGCAAAGTCGCAATCTTCCCTACTTCAATCTCCACACAGGCTTCATAAACTCTGTAAATGTTTGTTCGCTGCAGGGGCCAAGGGCATTGTTTCGTTTAACCGCATGGAGACCGGACTAAGCCGCGAAGGGGCGCACCGCTTTGGCACCAGCCGGGACAATACGGCCGCCGCGGGGACTAATTGGAGTCGTGGGCATGTGCTCGGCGACGCGAGTAGTGCGGATACCGTCCGCACTACCTAACTCGATTTCTGTCGCTGCTCAGAGTGAGCATTTCGTTGGCGCGCGCAAAAATTCCCGACCCAATCACTATGGAATACTTGGCCAAGGACGGAGAACCGGACTTTTGGGCACATTCATTCAATGCGACCGCGCTGGCGACAAAGTCGCCCTTTATACCTGCAAATTAGAAATGCGGGGGGCCCCCTATTTGTCCTGTACGGCACTTCGGCTAGCGAATGTAGGAGGGAGCCAGGGCTGTGATGGCGGGAGCACACGCGTTATGTTCGGCATCCTTCGGCTTGCACAAGGGCAACGAGAAATGCCGCGAGTGCATTGCTCCTGCATCGATTACTTGCGTTGCGGATCCGAGGGCCTCGCACGCGAATTGCGCTAGGGGATAAGAGACCTGCGGGTCCACTCTGCTCATTGGAGCGATGATTACGGGGGCGGCGAGGGAAACGGATTGGGGCGTCCAGAGGAGTGCGCGAGTCAAATGGAGCGTAATAGTAAATGGCTGCCCGCCATGTCGTTGGCGGTCATTGTCGCCGCCACACAAGGCGTTGGGGCAGAGGAAATTCGGCTGCAGCTGAAGGGCGGCGGTTTTGAGATCACGGGGGAGCTGTATTCCTATGATGGCGCCAGTTACGTCGTGAATTCCCCTGCGTTCGGGAAGATGACGATTGACGGCCGGCGTTTCGATTGCCTGGGTGACAATTGCCCCAAACGTCCGGTGAACCTTGCCCCCGCTGCAATCGGTGCCGTCTCAGGTGACATCGTCATCGCCGGCTCGAACACGATCGGCAGCGCGCTCATGCCAGGAATGATCGAAGCATTCGCTAAGCGCACCGGACTGGAAGCCACCCGCGCCGTTGGCAACGACCCGCGCGACCTGACCATCCAGCTGCTGAACAAAGGCGGGCGGCAAGTCGCTTCGCTACAGCTGTCGCGCTACGGATCATCGGCGGCGTTCCGGGAGCTCGAAACGCGGCAAACCGAGATCGGGATGTCATCGCGACGGATCACGGACACGGAAGTGGCGAAACTCGCCGCGGCAGGGCTTGGCAACATGCTTCAGCCGACACATGAGCATATTCTCGGTCTCGACGGACTTTTGATCGTTGTTGGGAGCGACAACGCTGCGCTTTCGATGTCTATCGATAACGTTGCCAAGATTTTTGCCGGCGAAATCAATGACTGGTCGCAGATCGGGTTACCGCCAGGACCGATCAACGTGCACGCGCCTGCCGCAGACTCAGGAACTTTCGAGACTTTCGACAAACTGGTTTTGAAGCCGCGAAATCTGAAGCTTGCTGCAAATGTAAAGCACACCGAAAACCAAGCCGACCTAGCCGACTTGGTGGCAAGCGATCCACTAGGTATCGGCATTGTTGGCCTTTCTCATCAACGCAACGCCAAGGCACTCAACATCCAGGCTGCCTGTGGGCTGATCTCGCGGCCTACCCGGTTTGCCATGAAAACGGAAGAATATCCGCTGACACGGCGGCTATACCTCTATACGCCTGGCACGCCGAAGGCGTCGCTAGCCCGGCAGCTCCTGACTTTCTCGCTTTCCAACGAGGCGCAAGAAGTTGTAACAGCCGCTGATCTCATCGATCAGAGACCAGAGGCGCTGGCGTTCAAGGATCAAGGGGCGCGGATTGCGTATGCTCTCAATGCCGCCGAGGAAGACTTCGACATCACCGCGATGCGCAGTCTCCTCACTGACATCTCGCAGGCCATGCGGTTAACGACAACACTGCGTTTTGAAACGGGATCCTTCAAGCTCGACAACAAGGCGGTACGGGATATCGAGCGCCTCGCGCAACTCCTGGAAACGCCGGATTATCAAGGTAAGAACGTCCTGCTGATCGGGTTCGCGGACTCGGTTGGCGCTTATGCAAGCAACCTGCGGCTCTCACAGCGACGTGCCGAAGCCGTCGCGGCCGCCCTTAAGGATACCGGCTTGAAGATAAACGTGGTCACCAAGGGCTACAGCGAGTTGGCTCCGGTCGCCTGCAATGACACGACGGCGAACCGCCAGTTCAACCGCCGCGTAGAAGTCTGGGTCAAGTAGCAAGACGACCTGCCGCTTGCCTAATTATGCAGGTGCTCCAGCGACACGCGGATCAGATCTGCGGTGCGCTGGAGGCCGAGCTTGTTTTTAATCAGGCTGCAGGTGTTCGCCACAGTCTTGTAGGAGACGCCGAGCGTTTCAGCGATGGCGGTGAGGCTCTTGCCATCACCTAGAAGCCGGAGGATTTCGACTTCACGGGTGGACAACTGATGCAACGGGTCCTCGCCATCGAACTGGCCGATGGCGAGTTTTGACGCTAGCTCCGCCTCGATGTAATGGCCGCCATCGGCAACCTGCCGGACTGCGGCGACCAACTCATCTGCACTCGCGCTCTTTGTGACATAACCCTTGGCGCCAAGCTTCAGCGCACGAGCCGCGTAGATCGGTTCGGAATGCATGGTGAAGACCACGACGCGTGCCTTTTTGTCTTCCAAGAGCAAGCGGCGCAGCAATTCGAGCCCACCCACACCTTCCATATTCAGGTCCAGGAGCACCAGATCGGGCTCCTCGGAGCGGAATAAAGCTAGCGTTTCATGGCCAGTTTGCGCCTCCATAATCTCTGTGCCCTGGATGCTCTCCAGCAAGCGCCGAACGCCGGCACGAACAACGGAGTGGTCGTCGACAAGCAGGATCTTAAGCTTGCTCATGGAGCAATGGCCTTTCGCGTTTCTTGTTCAACTCCTTCGTTTCCTTGACTGCTGAGCTTGTCAGTGGCAACCAAGCCGTGACTACAACGCCCGTTCGATCACTGCGCTGTTGAACCTCCAGCTTGCCATCGAACGCGGCGACGCGTTCCCGCATCCCGGCGATACCAAAGCCCGAGGCATTGTCGGTGCCGTCCAGGCCGCAGCCATCGTCTTGGACGGTGATCGATATACCCTCGGATTTCGGAACGACCTCTATCTCGACCCGATCTGGTTTGCCGTGCCGCATAGCGTTGCTCAGCGATTCTTGGACGATACGGAATATCGTCTGATCAATAATTTCGCCGTAGGAGCGGTCCAGCACGTTGATGTCGAAAGTGACCGCCGGATATCGATTGCGCCAAAAGCTTGCTAGGTTGTCTATCGCATCAACCAAGCCGACATCGATAAGCGCCGCGGCTCGCAATCGTCCGAGCAGGTCCTTTACGTGGCGTTGCATATGGCCGACCGAATTCACGGATCGTCAATACCCTGGCGGAGATGTCGGCATGCTTGCCGTCGTCAACACTGCGAGCGATCGAGGCCGCGTCGACATCGACGGAAAACAGGAAGGGGCCAATCTCATCGTGAAGGTCGCGAGCGAGATCAGCCCGCTCTTCTTCTTGCACAGTGGCGAGTTGTTCCGTGAGGCGGCGGTTCTTCGCCTCCATCTTAGAGAGGCGTTCAGCCATCGCGTTGAAATCCCCGGTAGACCTGCACCAATTCGGCGGGCCCCTTTTCCGGGATCCGCGGCGCGTCGGCAGATTTACAAATCTGATTGAATGAAACGGCCAACCGGTCGAGCGGTCGGAGGGCACGTCCCAAGAGCCAGTACACGCAGCCGAGGACAAGACTGCACAACACCCCGAGAATGGTGAGCGTATTTCCGGTCTGGTCCCAGACCTCGCTGATCTCGTTATGTGAAATCAGTCTCTAGGACGAAACTTCCCAACCCATCAAAGACTTTAGGCAGATCGACGCGGACCGTGCGCTCAGGTTGACGTATGAGGTTTTGAAACCAGGCTGGCACCACCTTTCTGGGGGCAGCGGGCTTTGATTTCGCAATTGTCCGGCCGGCAGAGTCTTGCCAGGTCGCGCGAAGGTGGCGGTCGCCGTTGAAATCAGCAACCAGAAGGTGCAGCCTGCGGCTGGGATCGATGGACTCTTCGGCATCATCGACAGCATTCGCGGCAATGCGCGCGCCCACGGCGATGGCTGCATCCATCTCCTCGCGGACCTTGGAGAGCGCGTGCCAGTAGCTGATGGCCGCGCCAAATAGCAGCGTAAATAGAGCGACCATCACGATCGAGGCAATGAGTGTTGATCTCAGCGACATGCTTTTAATTGAGCCGATTTCCTCTTCTTACCCCAGAGTTATACCTGATCAGCCCGCAGAAAAGCGGTATGATTTTCAAACGGGGTCAATTCGGGACTTCGCCATCACCCTTACGGGAAAAACTGCCGGCATTGCCCGGACGCTCGCCGGCTTTCGGCGCAATTTGAGGCCGTCGCTTTCCAAGCCGTTTGTAGAAACGATCGTACGAACGCTCAAGTCCGGCGGCAACCGGTCGATAACGCTTCACGTCCCCGACACGGAAATCGTAACACTTCTCGGCATAGACAGGGCGGCCTGCGGCAAGCAGCTCAGAGACCTGGGCGAACTCATAGCCACGCTTGCGCAGCTCTTTGATGAGGATGCGAAGCGCCTCAGCGGTCTTCCAACCGCGACCGTTGGCGTGAAACAGAACGATCGAGCCTGGGCGCACCCGCTTCAGTACGCTTGTAACAATACCACCACGGGATTGGCCGCGCCACGGATCAGACGAGCTGACATCCCATTGCACCGCCCGCAGTCCATAGCTTTCAACCGCCGTGATTGCCTCGGGCGTGCAAGCGCCGAAGGGGAAACGGAATAACCGTTGTTGCGGGGCGGCATTCTGAAAGGCTGGCTTATTGTTCGCAGCTAGGCAGCGTCGATCGCGCAGGACGCTGTAAACCTGCTCATAGGCGAACTGCCCGGCGCCGATTTCGGCATCCATCCTCGTTCGGTTCATAAGCGGAAAGTAGCGGTGTTCCCATTCGTGGTTCGCGACCTCGAAAAGCGGATCGCCAAGCAATTGGGCGGCGCGTTCCGGATGGGTAAGCAGCCACTTGCCGCCGGCGAAAAAGGTCGCAGGAATTTTATGCTCACGAAGGTAGTCGACGATGTCGCCTTGATATCCCGCAATCTCGAAGGGTTGTTCGCAAAGGTCGAATGTGAAGGCGACAAGCTTCTTGCCGGGGGGCAGAACGACGCGACGCAGGACTTTGCCGTCAGCTCAAACGGGGGTTTGGATCTGGTGAAGTCACCGCCGGGGACGGAACGATAAGCGCGAGGGGTTATCTTGACTTTCGCCTCTCCGTGCTTGGCTCGCTGCTGGACGGGAGCCCAACAGTAGTCTCCAGAGGCGTCCACTAATTGCGCCTTAAGGCCAGGTGCATGCGCCAGGACGCCGCCGAAGAGGCCCATAACAAACCCGAGCCCCAGGCATAAGGCGCCGCGTTTGACTGGAATAGCGCGATTCTTGGAATTCAGGGGCATCTTCACGAACAGCAACTTTCGCTCCCGAAAATCCGAAACAAACACCATGGGCTTAGGCCGGCAGGGCTGATTGAGCTACTTCTCCGGCGCAGCCGATACTATCGCGATGCTCACCTCTTGGGTGACATATATGGAAGCGACGTTCACCAGAAAGACCACCAGCGGTATGAAGAGCTCGCCGACGGCGAGCTGAAGATCCCAGAGACCGCCGGCATTGAGAAGTGCCACGAGCGGTCCGGAGGAGGGGTGGCCTCGCGAACTGCTAGTGCGGGCAGCAACACCTTGTGCGACTACCATGGGACTACCGGAAGCCAGCTGGCAGTCTGTCAATGTGCTCTGAGAGGACTGCCCAATTGACCGGTTTAGAATCGTCAGCTAGCAATGTGGCTCAATCTTTCCTTGCTCGCCCGGCCTTCTTTCTCCCTAGCCCGGCCTTCTTTATCCCTGACGCGGTCTTTGCCAATCTCTGGGCCTTTGCCCTCTGGCTCCTCGACAGAATCGGGGTCGCCAATCCGGGCCAGAGCGATAAAGAAGGCCGGGGAGATGAGATACTGCGGTTCGGGGTCCTGCTTCCAGTGGACTACGCCTGCCGCGATACCCGCATTGAGGGCTGACACAATATCTTTGGGATGTTTCTTGTCGGGCAGTGAGTGGGTATAGCCCAAATCCGGCATTATTGGATTGGCCTGCGAGAGTAGGGTCTCGGCAACATCACGATGGGCTCCGGCCGTCGCAACGCGCACTAAGGCCTGTTGGTCGCTCAGTTCGACCGGGGAGGCGGGCTGTGTGGGCGAGACCAACAAATTCTGCCCAAGCCCTCGACCGGCACTCGGGACGGCGGCGGCTGCGCCAAATAGGCCCGAAATGAAGATCAGTGCGTCAATTGCGATGGCGATCGCAAGGGCAAGGTAGGCCAGCTGATTGGCGTCAAGAAACGCGTTTGTGGAGACAACGAAGCGGTGCGCGGTATCATCGCGGCGCAGTGCTATGCGGTTCAGCGTGCTGCCGAGTTCCGTGGTCTGCGGGCCATCGAGTGCGGCGACGCGAACACAGCGCCGACCTAGACCGATGAGCTGCGATGCTGACGCGCCGGCCGGTACCGCGGACTTGCCACAGCTTTCCGCGAACGCCTTTGTGACTTGCCGACGAGCGGCAATGGCGCCGACAAGACGCTTCAAGTCATTAGTTTGGCAGCGCGCGCCCGCTTTGTCGGCAGCGTATTCAGGCGCGGCACTTGAAAGTGCGACGACGGATTTCGAACAGGCTTGCTGCAGCGCGATTAAAGCGTCTGCTGTCGTTGACTGCTGAAAGGCCCGCCGCGCCACGGAGAGTTCCGAGGTTGAGGCCTTGATTGCGTCGATGATCGCGGCGCCACTGCCTCCGCGTGCCGCCTCTTTTGTCTCACGTGCCTTGATCGTAATCTGACTTGCGAGCTTGGCAAGGTCGCCAGCCATCATGGCGGCGGCGGTCTCCTGCTTGACGATACGCTCTTGGGCCCGCGCTCGCGATCCGACCTGCTCGTCCAGCTTCTTGCGAAGGGCGCTGGCCTCAATTTGAAACTGCAGTTCCTGGCGCTTAAGGCCGCGGTAGACAGGGCCTCGACCGGCTACACCGGTGCGCCCAACGCCTCTGAGTTCCGCCTCCATGGCCGCTTGAACATCTTGCAGCGAGTTGGTTGATGCGCGCATTGCAGTTGTGAGCTTGGATATTTCGGCATCAATCGCGCCGAGATCCGCGCGGCTGTCAGCGAGGTCTCTGGCGAGTCGGTCCTGGCGCGCTTTCAACGTCGACCGTTCAGCTCCAAGGCGGGCGAGTTCAGCACGCTGGCGCGTCGCCGCCTCGCTCGCCGCCGAAACCTCTTCGGCACGGCGAACGCGCAAGGCTTCGGTCTGCCTTGCGTGCTGAGGCTTGAATTTCCTCAGCGCGCGCATTGTAACGGCTCCAGGCGCTAGATGCGAACACAGCATCAATCGCGTCTGCTTCGCTCTTGGCAACGCGCTGGCGGGTATCGGCGAGAACGGCGGCGAGGTCGCGCTGGGCGCGAATATCGCTCGCACGAGCCCGCTCGGTCGGTGGAAATATCCTTGTAAAGAGGGAATCGAAGGAAAAGAACACCGAGGCCGCCATGCACATGAGGAACATGGCCCAAAGCGGCAAATTGCGGAGGATCGAGCGTCCGCTGGCCATATAGACTTCACCGATGTCACGGTGAGTAATGAGCGTTGCGATCAGCAGCAGGGCGATTGCTACACCGATCAGGCCAGCGACCGATGTGTATTCAGCGAGCACATCTCCAGGATTGGAGGGCAGCAGGTCAAACCAGGAGAGAAGGGCGACAGCCACCAGGAGAACGGCGAAAATCGTTACCAGCCGTCGACGCCAGGCGAACACCGCGGGCTGCTCGGGAGGTTTTGCCGACGGCGTGGGTCTCAACTTGCTGGCGCGCGAAACTCTCGCCAATCAACCACGCGCTAATGAGCATAACGCCCTGGATGCCGAAGGTGATGAGGAGACTTAACCAACGGCTGTCGGTGAAGTTCGTCATACCGTCCCAGGTCGTCCAGCCTGAGGCGACCGACAATGCAAGCGCCGTGGAGGCAAGCAAGACGAGTTGCCAGTTAGGGGCGTGCCTAGCGGCGCCGCGGTTTGATGGCTATCTGCTCCGATCTCATAGCAACAACTTTCCGCTCATTCCATACATAGTGAGCTTATCTATGACCCTGCCACTTTCACAGTCTAAAGCCAACAGGCGCGCCCTTGACCGCGAATTCAAACAGGCGGGCTGGTTAATCGCTCTATTAGTCTCAAACCAAGCCAATCGACCGAAAGTCACTCAGATCATGGCCGGTCCAGAAGAGCGACGTGGCCGGCGCTCGTGATGGTGATCTCATGCGCTTCGACCTTTTGCGTAATGGCCGATTTGCGACGCCTCAAGCGCAAGTCTTAGAAACCCTGGGCAACCCAGATGATCAAAGCCAGATCAGCTTGATTGCGGTGAACGCCCATGGCCTGCAGGATGTCTTTCCCGAAAGTGTCCTGCATGAAGCTGACAACCTGAGTGTTGCGAGTTGCGATAGCCGGGCCGATTTCACGCATATCCCGCTTATAACCATCGCCCCCCGAATGCCTGTGATCATTATTACGCGGTTTATGCCGAGCGAAACATGTACGCCGCTAACCCGGGCGAAGTCATCGTTTAAGTCGCGATTGCCGATGTGGCGTACTACCTGCGGGCGGGTTCGCGCCTCGACCGTGAGGCCCAGCGGCGCGGCAACTCTATTTATTTCCCCGACCGGGTCGTGCTGATGCTCTCGGAAAAATTCCAACGAACTGTGTTCGCTGCGCGAGGGTCAACTACGCGCGTGCTTGGCGGTGCGCATGGTCTTTGACGTGCACGGAGAAAGGCGTAATCACACGTCCATGCGGGCGGTCATGCGATCTCACGCCAAGCTTGCTTACCCAGAAGCCCAAGCAGCGATTGACGGCAAGCCGTCTGACAAGGCCGCAGCGCTTCTTGAGGGCGTACTCAAACCCCTTTGAATGGCCTACGGGAGACTGGCGTCGGCACGCCGCCGCCGAGGGCCACTCGAACTTAACCTGCAGGAGCGGAGGATCGGGCTGGACGCCGAGGGCCGCGGTGCCGGCGTGACGATTCCAGAACGTCTCACCGCGCATCGGCTGATCGAGGAATTCATGCACCAGGCCAATGTGGCCGCCGCCGCAACGCCAGCTTCGACCGGGGGTATTCAACGGAATTCTGAAAGAAGCAAAGAAGCTACCAGTCCCAGATCTTAACAATGAGGTCGTTCTCCGGGCGCAAACTCGGGCACGTTATCAGCCTGATAACGCAGGGCGTTTCGGCTAAAATCTAAGGCGCTACGCCCACTTCACCTCGCCGATACGCCGCTATGCGGACTTGCTTGTCCATCGGACATTGGTTGTGGCCCTGAAGCTCGGTGACGATGGCGCGGATAAAGAGGAAATGTCGAAGCTCGAAGCCATATGCGAGCAATTTTTCCGAAGCGGAAAAACGAGCGATGGCAGCAGAACGTCAAACCAGTGATCGGCTTATCGCAATGAACCTCGCCGATTGGGTCGGCGCACGGTTCAGTGGGCGCATTTCTGGAGTGACGAGGGCGGGCCTCTTCGTAGGCTTTACTGAGACAGGTGCGGATGGGTTTGTCCCCGCCGCGACCCTGGAAAATGACTACTGCCTCTATGTCGAAGAGGCGCATACGATGATCGGGCAGCCCTCCGGCCTTGGCTTTAGCCTTGGCGACGCTGTTGAGGTTCGACTGGTAGAAGCGGTTCCGCCGCCGGCCCCCTGCGTTTCGAGATTTGTCAAAAGGCGATAAACCAGTCGGACGACCCGCAAAAGGCTCCCAGACACCCTGCACAGCCCCGCATCGTCGAGCAGGGCGGCGCAGCAGTCGGCAGGTCTAAGCGCGACAGGGGCGCCCTACCTAATTTGTGGTCAATCGTCCATTCTCGATCCCGATCTATTTCTGCTTTTGGTGGAGTCGACCCTTGCGGATAGCGATATTTACTACTGCCGATGTACATTTTCTGTACCGGCCGACGAGAAGAGTTGGAGATTCTCAACGGCTTCGCGACCGGCTTCCTTTGCTCCCCAGACCCCAATCAAACTAGCGGCCAAATTCTAACTTGAAAACTGGAACCCCATCTAGGAGCAGACAAGCGCCATCACGAAACCTAGTCGGTCCGGTTGCTCAATAGGCGTTTCGGTAAGCTTTTGGAGAGATTACCGTGAGGAGCAAGATATATAAATCAAATGGAAGAGACCATTTCTCAACATAGTAAATATCGTACTCGACACGCTTCTGCATTATCTCTCGGGTCTCGGTCTGACCTCGCAAACCATTAACTTGGGCCCAACCCGTGATACCAGGCATAACGTTTAGGCGGCGGCCGTATTGATCTATAATGGTTTCATAGTAGATATCATGCGCGAGCGCGTGAGGTCGTGGCCCCACAAGTGACATCTCTCCAGTTAGAACATTCAAAAGCTGTGGCAACTCATCAATGTTATACTTACGGAGCCAGGCCCCAATGCGCGTAATGCGCGGATCATTTTTTTTAGCTTGTTGGACATCAGCACCATCCTCAAGCGTCATCATTGTTCGAAACTTCCAGATACGGAACTCCTTTTGGTTATAGCCACGACGGCGTTGACGAAAGAAGACCGGACCTTGACTATCCATTTTTATCAGTAGCGAGACCACAATAAACAGTGGCGTCAGCAAAACTAGCGCCATTAAAGATGCGGCAATATCGAACAAGCGTTTCAGCAGTCTATCGATCGGACGCAACGGTGCAGAGGAAACCGTAAGCACAACTTCCCCGCCAAATTTCTCTAGCAGTGGATCAGCCTTTAAACTTAACTTTTCCCGAACCACTCGATGTGAACGCTAACGGGTAAGCTGGAGAGCGAATGAATAAGTCGGTCGACTTCTTGAACTTGCGACCAATCGTTTACCACAAGCACATCGTTCACGCGTTGCGAACGGGCGTGCGACGTCACCTCCATGCACAGACTATCCCAATTAGCCTCTCCCCCGTTGCCTTTCGGAAAAACAAATACAGCGACCAATTGAAGATAAGGGCTTTTCTCCACAAGGTCTTTGCAGACGCTCTCTAGCTTATTCGCCGCTCCAACGAGCATTACCCTGCGCGTCGCGATCCAGTCGCCTTTGATCAGCTGAGCCACCACTATCGAGACCAAAGCGTCTATAGCGATCAGCGCCACAAATCCGAAACAATAAAAGATAAGAAGCCAACCTCGCGAAAACTGCCCCGTTGTTTTTGTCAAAAATCCAACGAGCGCCATACAAAAAAAAGCAAAAGTCCAAACGCCGAAGATGCGAACTATTCCCCGACGCCCTTGCAGAAAGTGCGCAATTTGATACTCGTCTCTTAAAACAAGCGGCAGCGTATAAAATATCATCGCAAGCGCACCGACCGAAAAATACAGGCTTTGATCTCCACCCGCTTGCTTGGTTAAATAGTGGTATGCGACACCGGTTGCTGCTGCGACACAAATTATCGTAACGGCCTCAAGCAACCAAGCCAGCATCGAGAAGCTGATCTCAGAGATCCTCCAACGAGAAGCCGGTGCGAACGGTATCGCCCCCACATGCGCCGTGCTCAACAGCCCTTTATCCTCACCCGAGAGATCACGCTCAAACAAAATCGATACTCCGATGACGCAATCCAAACCTACCTGCGGTCCGAACACTATCTCTTAGTGCGGCTTTCCTCAATTAGAAAAGCCTGCTGCCGTTCCACAATTTAAAAAAAGGTTAATGCGTTGACTCAGTTATAAACGCTGCGGCTCGCCGGAATCCTATCGCGCTCTTGCGCAAATGTGCCGTTTCACCAAGCAGGGCGCTAGCAACTATTCCGCGGTCAAACTTACGACCGTTACTCACAAACTTGAAATACTTCTGTTCCGCGCAGTGGTGCCCGAAGCATTAGAAACAAATTCCCACCATTTGATACAGCATAGCCATTAAATGTCAGAGAGATACCACAGCAGCAAACATTTTTTGACACAACCTGCAGCTATTGGCCCACAAATTTACCTGTGGCACCACA
Organism: uncultured Alphaproteobacteria bacterium; assembly: GCA_963753045.1. Classification (GTDB taxonomy): domain Bacteria; phylum Pseudomonadota; class Alphaproteobacteria; order Rhizobiales; family Hyphomicrobiaceae; genus Filomicrobium. Next base: position 29,421 of record CAVWAT010000006.1, on the reverse strand, counting down.
TACTTATCAGCGACTAAACAAAGAGACGCCATATATTCTATTCTGAAGCCGCCCAGTTTTTGCATTTCTGGAAGCACTGGCAGATCATCAGCCGCATTATTAGACAAGCAATCGACTTTTGAACCAAACCAAGCGCGGGACCCGTATATTTATATTTACCATAACCCAAGGTTCAGGCGTAAGAGTAGCGCGCCATCTCTCCACGTAGGGTATGATCGGCCTTCATATTATGTCGATAGCCGCCCTATAGGGGGCCGCGGAGGAGCGCTCCCGAACGAGTTGATGCTTGCAGTAGAAATGTTGGGAACACATGATGCGTCGTTCTCATCTCGAAGCCCGCTCTTATTGCCGTAACACCTTGGAGAGATTGACCTGTTCCATGCCCGCTTAAGAATTCATGCTCCCACGGGGGAGGGGGGGGCACCAAGCGCTCGAAAATACAAGATATAGCGATCTAGCGAAAAGATACCCGCTCCACTCAGCCCGGAAATCATACGCACTCTTTGACGAGCATGGTAACTGAAACAATGGCGGCCTCCACACCTAGTAAGAAACCTTCGCCAAAGCTGACAATTGCGAAGACCTTTGGCAAAAACACCATTGCGCATACTTTTGAACAGTTCGTAAATGTACTACTGGGCTTTGCAGTCACAATATACATTGCCCGGGAATACGGACCCGCCCTCTTTGGCGTTTGGACCCTTCTTCTTACAGCTCTACGAATTTCCACAATAGGTGCGGGTTATGGCCTTGATCCGATTATTATGCACCGTTGTTCAGCTGATCAAGAAGAAGCAAACAAATTCTTGACCCTGGCAATAACACTTAGGCTAATCAATGCCCTGCTCGTTATTACTCTTAGCGTCGTGGCCTTGCTTCTTTTTTGGAAAACTAGCCCAGACAATGCTCTAACGTATCTGCTTCTAGCTATCGGCATCTTATCTACACCTTTCGATAGCATCGAGTTCTGGTTCCGCGCGCGAAAAAATGCAGTCGTGCCAGCCATTGTTCGCATTGTATCAGTCAGCATTGGCTCCGCACTCAAGATCCTCCTAATAGCGGGAGGTTTCGGACTAGCTTATATAGGTGGGGCCCACACGCTCCAGCTGTTGGTTGGCTCAGTGCTGTTTCTATTTTTTTTCCATGGAATTGGATCTAAATTTTACACGACAAGGCGACAATTAATTTCCCAACTCCGGCACCTTTATCATGAGGGCTGGCCTTTACTTATCACAGCAATAGGGTACTTCTTATATTCGAGAATTGATATAATAATGCTTTCATACCTTGAGGGAACCGAAGCTGCCGGCACTTATGCCGCAGCGGTACGCGTTTCAGAGGTAGCCAATCTCGCTCCAGTTATACTCATGACCGCCGCCGCACCATTTCTTTTCGAAACAATGCGCAAATCCATCAAGTCGTTCATAAGTTATTTTCATCTAATTCTCACGATCTCCTACATATTCTTTGCGTTGCTTGCCGTTTTTGTTTTTTTGACGTCCAACATAACTGTAGCATTGATATTTGGACCAACTTATTCCGGAGCCGCCCCCATCCTAGCAATTCATATTTTCGGACTTATATTTATTGCCCAGGGCGTTATAAGTCAGTATTGGTGGATTGCTCGCAAACGGACAAAGTTTCTCATTTGGCGAGCCATCGTCGGCTGCGGAACAAACATTGTCCTTAACATAGTACTTATTCCTCTCTATCAAGGTGAAGGGGCAGCTTTTGCGACAGTTGTTTCGCAGTTCATCTCCTGCGTAATGATACATTGGTTTCAAGGCCCCAACGGCCGGCACCTGTTTCACATGCAAACTACTCCCAAACTTACTGTTCCACACAGTCAGCCAGCACATTCACGCGTAATACTGGGGACGAAGTTAGCGAGATCATTCAGGCTAGCATAGTAAAAATGGGCCTTAAGTTTGCGCGCCCGATAAATAATATTCGCGTGCGCACCGAGCTGGCAAACATCGAGGGTTTCCGAATGGTTCAGATTTTCACGTTTGCGACAGCGAATATTTTAACGGGGCATAAATAGCCTCAACGCTAAAGTGCGCCACCGACACATAGTCTTAAGGGCGATCAAACACGAATGATGAGAATTCGAGTTTTATGAATTCTCTTCCATCCAGAGCTCTCCTTAGAAAACCTGTCATGGCGTCAAATCGTACCTTGATAACCGATAGGATTATCCCCGCGACAGAGCCGATCTATTCCGTGGCGCCTGGGGATTTTGTTAAACTACGCTTTTCTTCACTTCGGCGCCATGTCCTTCTCTTAGTATCGTGCTTTCTTCTCGCCCTTTTGCTTGGAGGTACAATCTACGCATCCATTGGAGACAAGTACTCCGCAAGCGTACGTCTCATTATCGGACATCGCGAACCACAGTTTGTACGAGATAACGCCGTCTTCTCCGCCACTACAGCGCGCAGCGCCCTGATCGACACACAGGTGGAACTCATCCGCTCGCAACTTCTTCTGAATCGGGCCGTTAAATCACTAGGGGTGGACGGACTTCCGACTAGGAAGCAAAGCCTAACTCCCTTCGAAAACTATATCAATGAAATAAAGGATTTCGTAAAGACACGTATACTACAGCGAACACCACCACCTGAATGGAGTGAAGAGCAAAAAAAAGCAGCCGCTATTCAGGATCTCTCTAACGTCCTTACTGTCCGGCGTATAGGCGAGAGCCATATCATCGAAATAACTGCCACCACTAAAGAACCGGCCAAATCTGCTCTGATCGCCAACATCACAGGCCATGTTTACATAGAGTACATTAAGAAAGTTAATGAAGCTACAGCCAACACGGCGAGTCCTTGGCTTCAGGAGCGCTTGCGCAACTTCGGCACAAGTGCCGATATTGTAACTCAAGCGGTGCAACCGACCCATCCAGACGGGCCCAACCTAAAACAGATCGTAATCTTTTTCTCGGCGGTCGGACTAGCCTTGGGCGTGCTTATCGCATTCGCGATTGATTCTTGGTCACCACGCATTGAGACGGAGGACGATTTACCGAAATTCGATGACGCAGAATTCTTTGGTACTGTTCAATGTACCGATACTGGTATCCAACGGAAGAGGAGGTCGGCAGGTTCTCGCACCGGACTCAGCAAGCAAGCCGCGATTACGGTAACCCGGGCCGTTGTTGCATGCTTTATGGAGCGCCCACATCTAACGAGCATAGGGCTAGTCTCATGCACAAAGGACGAGGGAGCCGCTAACGTCGCCAAAGAGCTAGCTATTGCAGCCTCTGAAAATGGATTGCGAACTTTATTTGTAGACTGCAACGTTCAGGACACAGCCGACGAAACAGCACCGATATCGGCAAGCTGGCCCGAGGGAACTCTCGTGCGTAGCTTAAAATGCATAAGGCGCGACGCGGCCTGCGACCATCTGAAGAAAGGATATGTTTTTGCCTTGCGGACGAGAAATACAGCAATTGACATTCTCAATTGGAAGACAATTTCTCGCCGAATAGCCCGAATTAGCTCAAATTTTGACATTGTCATAGCGGCTCTGCCTCCACTTCTAAACAGCTCTGCCGCTCGGGCCTCAGCTGAAACCTTTGATGGGTTCATTTTAGTGGTTAAGGGAGATAAATTGTATCAATCTCAGTCACGGAAGATCCTGAGAAATAGTGGCCCCATTCAAAAAATGGTAGTCGGGGTAATACTAAACAAGCCTTAATTCAATGATGCAGTTGTGATACCGACGCAATGCTCCCGACCCGCATACATGAACCGATAAGATGTTTGTAGTGTTTTTCAATGCCATCTCTTCTGCTAAGCTTTGCATCGTCGGTCAACAATCGAAAAGATTACCAGCTAATGAAGAGCAAATCAGTATGAGCACGGAAAGACTCTGTTTCAATACATTTCAAAAATCCTTTTATTCCATTTTTGGAATTCTTCTTATGCTTGCCTTCTTTGCTGGCACCCCTAATCGCGCTGAAGGCAGCCCTTACAAACTGGATCAGGGGGATCGAATCAGCATCAGTGCACACGAGTGGCCTGGCTTGCGAACCGAGGTTTCAGTTGATTTAGAGGGTGAAATTTCCCTGCCTATCATTGGCAACACAAAAGTTAAGGGGTATACAACATCCCTTCTCTCAAGCCTAATCGCTTCAAGACTAAAAAAGAAAGCGAAACTTATTAAGGAGCCGAATGTCGTTGTATCAATCGTTAAGTATCGACCTTTTTTTATCATTGGTGATGTTTCGCGGCCAGGTCCCTATGAATACACGCCCGGAATGGCAGTTTTACAGGCCGTGGCAATCGCAGGCGGGCACCACAGAGATCCGCGGAGGGAACGTGATAGGTATGAGCGCGATTTAATTATATACGTGAATGACTACCGCGATCAAAAGCACACTTACCTGCGCTCCCTTGTCAAGTCTGCGCGGATTGATGCAGAACTAGCAGGTCTCTCTAGTGTTTCAATAGACGATATCGATTCTACCTATATCGACGATAAACTTGTGAAGAAAGCAGTCTCTATAGAAAACCGAATTCTATCAAACAACACGACTTTGCTAAATCAGCGGTTATCGACCGCAGCAGGCCTTTCAAAAATTGCCACGAATGAACTCCAATCACTTGAAAAAGAACTGAGCTTGGTAGAGAAGCAGTTTCTTCTCGTCGAAAAGGAAGCCGCGAGAATACGCAACATGTTAGCCCGGGCGCTAACAAATGCGACTCGGGTACTTAGCGTCGAGCGAGCCCTTGCCGGAGTGCAAAGCGAGCGACAGGAGTTGCGAGACTCAACTCATAAGAGCCCAACGAGAACTGCACAGATCAAAACAAGAGATATCGCAAATAAAGTTGGAAAACAGACAGCGCCTTCTAGAGGAACGTGATGCTACTCTAGCGCGACGGGATCGATCACTACTTGCGATGCGTCGGAGTAGGCAGCTAATGGCGCAGACAGAAGTTGATATATCGACTGAATTCAAAAAATCAATCGTTGAGAAAGTCGCTTACAGCTACCAACGGCTACGCCATGGGAATTCATCCTCGCAAATTGAAAATATATCTATCGCATCGGAAGTGTTGCCTGGCGATACCATCTTGGTGAAGCGCGTAAGCCGCATCGACCAAGTTCCGGACCAGTCTTCATTTAACACAGCCCAACCGGACAGGGTGTATTAATGCATATAACTGGAAACAGAGACGTAATCCGAACGCACTCCTGACTTTAACAGACCCTCCTCCTTGGCCTTATTCTATCTTTTTAGTAGTAGCGAGCAGTCATTGGCCCCTCAACTCAGAGAAATCGAAACTGGCGGCTTAACGGCGTTATACGCAGCGCCGCCGGTGCTCATTGCACCCCTGATAGTGCAAGGGGGTTTCTTCTTTCGGTCTGGCTCTCCATTCGAGCAGCATTTCTTGTCAGTGCAGTTTCTAAGAGAAGCGTATATCGCACTTTGCAGCGTCGCGGCCTTGTACGTGATTTATAACTCATTCAGGCGTGGCAAGATCTTTAGCGGTGACTTTTTTTTAATCTACACGATTGTGAGCTTCGTCTTTGGGTCTGCCGTTCTCGCTCAAATCAATTTTGGTCAGCCTGTCGTTTTTGGGTTGTTCGAGGAACGACGCGCGTTCTTAGTATTCGGTTACTTTTTGCTTCTGTACATTTACCGTAGAATTAACGGCACGCCGACAAGAATCCTTGCCGCGCTGAATTTTACAGTTTTTACGTACGTCGTTCTGGGGTTACTAATGCAGGCCGGCCTCTTGGGGGACCTTTCAGAACGCGACATACCGGAATTCGATGATAGGAAGCACCGAATTTTGTCGGGCACGGCCTTCTACATGATCACCTTTCTCATCAACGCAACTCTATTAATTCGCTCTCGTTACGTAATTTTTCTCGTACCAATTGTTATCTCATCTATTGGACTGCTTCAAATATCTCAGACTCGAAGCGCGGCACTGATAGTGATGACCGCAACATTCATACTGTTTATTGCAGCTTTCTGGAGATATGTTTTTTTTCTAATTCTACCTCTAGCGCTTTTCGCGCTCGGGGCAACACTTATATACGTTTTCAATTCTTCTTCCTTAGAGCTTTCCGTCGCACCCGATATTCCTGTGAGGTTGCAAACGGCCAAAATAATACTCGGCGCACTAGATAACAATAACTGGCTAGGCATGGGCGCGCTTTCGCTTCAGTGGAACGACGGTTTTCACTCAGTGTATAATCGTCATTTCTTTCTTGGTGATGTCGGGCCTATTGGCGAATTATATCGATTTGGCTTTCTCTTGCCCATATTTTATGGTGGGCTACTCTATTCTATATATCTTTTCTTTATTCGAGCTGCCGATCCATTTGGGAAGCATATTGGGGTCGCGTTATTGATTTTGATATTCGTAAACGGTTTCACCGCGGGGCTTATAGCTTTCCCGGGCAGCTCACTTGCGATCCTCTTTCTCTTCATGACAGCGTACCGTCCAGGGGCCGATACAATGTCACCAATGAGGGCACAGTTTAAAATAGCATAGGTAGCGCAGGCGACAGACCTATATGTCCTGGCCCCTTAAAACTGTGCCATCTTTTTGGTGGGTTTCTAAGGATGGTGAGATGGCTCGGAAGCGATATTCAGATGAAGATATCTTGAGGCTCCTGCGTGAGATCGAGCTGCATCTGGCATCGGGCAGTGACGTTTCGACGACTTGCCGGAAGGCAGATTTGAGCGACGCGACGTATTACAATTGGCGCAAGATGTTTGGTGGCATGGGGCGCTCGCAGCTCTCGGAGATGAGGCCAGGAGAGTTGCTTCGAACATAGAGAAGCGGCCTGACCTCCTGAGTTCGGAGAACTTGACCCTGCCCCTTCAAAGGTCCTGGATCTAAGCTAGAGTCTGTCGATCCCCCGAGGAGACGGACGATGAAGAAGAGCAGGTTTTCAGAAGAACAGATTATCTCGATCCTGAAGGAGCAGGCAGCCGGCATGAAGACCGCCGAGGTTTGCCGGCGCCACGGCATTTCTCAACCAACCTTCTACGCCTGGAAGTCGAAGTTCGGCGGCATGGAAGTTTCGGAAGCCAAGCGTCTGAAGGCATTGGAGGACGAGAACCGCAAGCTCAAGAAGCTGCTAGCCGAGCAGATGCTCGACAACTCGACGCTTAAAGAGATGCTGACAAAAAACTTCTGACGCCCGACGCAAGGAGAAGCGCCGTGAGTTGGGCAATCCAAGTGAAGAGCTATTCGCAAGCTCGCGCCTGCAGTCTGGTCGGACTGCACGCCAGGACGTTCCGCCGCAAGCCGAGGCGAAGTTACGATGGTGTGCTTCGCACGCGTTTGAAAGCATTGGCGGCTGAGCGCCGCCGTTTTGGCTATCGGCGCCTGCACATTCTGCTTCGACGTGAGGGTTTTGAGGTGAACCACATCCTACTTCAACGCGAGGGCTGGCACGTGAACCACATGGCGTAATCTGGTGCGGATTTAGCCGCCTGTTACGCTGCGTCGTCGCTAAAGAGGAGGAAGGACGATGACGCACTACGCTGGGCTGGATGTTTCTTTGAAGGAGACCGCGATCTGCGTGGTCGACAAGGCAGGCTCCGTGGTCTGGGAAGGCAAGGTGGTTACGACGATCGAGACGATCGCATCGGCTCTCACCCGCCATGCCCCCAAACTTGAACGGGTAGGCATGGAGACAGGCCCAATCGCGGTTTGGCTCTCTCACGGCCTGCGCGATGCGGGGATGCCTGTCGACTGCATTCATGCTCGACGTGCAGCTGCCGCGTTAAAACTGCAGGCAAACAAGACTGATCGCAACGATGCCCGTGGGCTCGCACAACTTGTTCGATCGGGCTGGTACGAGGCTGTGCCTATGAAGTCGATCGCAACCCACCGGATACGGGCTATCCGAGTTGCAAGGGATCAACTCGTGCGGATGTGCACGGCACTGATCAACAAGATTCGCGGGCTTGGCAAGACTTTCGGCGTGATCATCGGCGCCGGCAAAGGAGCCTCATTCGACCGGGCAGTCCGGAATGCATTGCCGCACGATCCGACTGTTCGCGATTTGTTGGAGAGCCTACTCGAAACACTCACGCTGCTGCGCGAGAGGAAGCGTCGATTTGATCGCCAGCTGCATCGGATCGCACGTGAAAATGCAACCTGCCGGCAACTGATGGGGGCACCCGGGGTCGGGCCACTCACAGCAGTTGCCTTCGCTTCGGCGATCGAGGATCCATCCCGCTTCCGGCGCGCCAGCGACGTGGGCGCCTATCTTGGGCTCACGCCGACGCGCTACCAGTCTGGCGAGGTCAACATAGGCGGTCGAATCTCGAAGTGTGGCGATCGACTTACACGCCGTCTGCTTTTCGAGGCTGCCACTGTTATCCTTTACCGTACTGGTGGTGCGCTCGGACTGCGCACTTGGGCGGAAAGACTGGTGGCTCGTTCGGGCAGCTGGAAGGCGCGGGTCGCGCTTGCGAGAAAGCTCGCGACGATCCTGTTCAGGATGATGCGTGATGGCACAGCATTTGAGAACCGCCCGTATCCAGCATGAGGTAACTGTACGAAGGAGATGATTTAAACGGACACCACGCCCTCCTGGGCATGGCCACGGCGATCTCGCGACTTTCTTTGCGACCCTCAACCGCAACGGTAGAGCGGATCGCGGGAATCACATCGAGACGCCGCATGATCGAGCGCCACTCATGCGGCTGCACCTTACGCTGACCGCGAAGACGACAACGATCCGCTGACAAAGATCGATCAAGGCCCCGGGAGAATGGCTTGCGCAATTAGACGACAAGAAGCTGTTTCGGATCTATCGGGAAGAGCGGCTGACTGTCAGGAAGCGCGGCGGGCGCAAGCGGGCCATCGGGACCCGCGCACCACTTGAAGTCCCGGCGGCCAGGAACGAGCGTTGGTCAACCGACTTTGTCTCGGATGCGTTGAGTGACGGCCGCCGCTTCCGCATTCTGGCCGTGGTCGATGACTTCTCCCGCGAGTGTCTTGGGCTGGTGGCAGACACATCGCTGTCTGGGGTGCGTGTGGCTCGCGAGCTTGATGCGATCATTGCGCGGCGTGGAAAGCCGAAGACGATTGTCAATGACAACGGCACCGAGTTCACGTCGAACGCCATGTTGGCTTGGCAAGAACACAGCGCTGTTAGCTGGCACTTCATCGCACCCGGCAAACCGACGCAGAATGCGTTCATCGAGAGCTTCAACGGCCGACTGCGCGACGAACTGCTGCGCCATTATGGAGCAAGCGCACCAAGCCGCACGAGCGCCGCGCTGTCGCCGTGAGCATGACTTCGAACATTTGGCATGTCTGCGCTTGTTCGATCAGGGCGGAGCGAAGATGATGGCGCAGCATTTTCTATTGTCGGCGGCGGCGCGGACGCTTTCACTGAAGGCGATCTACGCTGACGGGGAAGAGGCCGCTTATCGGCGTTTCTGCCGTTTGCGGTGGCCTGAGACGAACGGGAAGCCGATTTGCCCGCGTTGCGGTTTTGACAAGTCCTATGGGATTAGAACGCAACGCAAGTTCAAGTGTCACGCATGCCATCATCAGTTCAGTGTGACGTCCGGAACGATCTTCGCGTCCCACAAACTTAGCTTTGTGGACCTGCTCGGTGCCATCGCACTCATTGCCAATGCCGCTAAGGGCCTGTCCGCGCTTCAGCTCGCGCGCACGATCGATGTCTCCTACAAAACCGCTTTTGTCTTGCTCCATAAGCTGCGTGAGGCGCTTGCCACCGAGACCGCTGGGTTGATACTGAGTGGCACAATCGAGGTCGATGGTGCGTTCGTCGGCGGCCAAGTGCGCCCCACGAACCGCAGCTCCGATCGTATCGATCGGCGATTGCGTGAGAACAGGCGCGCTGCTCGGCGCAGCGTCATAGCCTTGCGCGAGCGCGGAGGTCGAACGCTGACGGATGTCTTTCTCAGGGAACGCGAAGGCGTCGCATTCGCACACGCGCGGATTGCTCCTGGATCGCATGTTGTGGCCGACATGATCGCTCATTGGGACCTACTGGAGGGACCGTTTCACGCAGATCGCATCGATCATTCAGCGGCTTACAGCTTTGACGATGGCATCCACACGAACGGCGCCGAGAGTTTCTTCTCACGCCTGCGTCGAATGATCCGAGGACAGCACCACCGCGTCGGGCCGACCTATCTGAAGGGCTACGCGGCCCATGCCGCCTGGCTTGAAGACTACCGAACGACCAGCAACGGCGATCTTGTCGATCGATTGATTGGTACGGGGCTTTTCGCGCCCGTCAGTCGGGCTTGGAAGGGATACTGGCAACGCGAACGCTGACGGCTTCGCCGGAAGCCCACACGCATATCCCCTTGCGCTTCTCGACCATGCGAACAAGTTTGCGCCGGGCGGCGTGGCGCAGGGCTTGGACAACCTTGAAGACTACGGAGTTTCGCAACGTTGAATCCGAGACGTCCAGCTTGCGCTCACCCATCACGCGCTCCGCAAGTTCCCGGGTTGTCAGTTCGCCGTCGACTTCCAAATGCCGGACGGCAATGTCGGCGATCTCGCCCTTCTTGAAGAAGCCATGGCTGACGAGATAGCGAACCCGCTGACCTTCTTCATCCGTGAAGAGGCGGATCGCAGCGTTGATATGCGCCAGATCGTGCTTCGCCTGCGCAATCTGCGACTGATAGGCGCTGATCCGGCCATGGACCTCCGCACGCTTGCCCTGAAGAGCCTTGATGATGAGTGGATCCGCCATGCCCCATTGAACAGCCGCCACGATCAATCGTCGAGAACGGCTCGTGGTGCGCTTGCTCCATAATGGCGAACTGCTGAACGAGACGCTGTTCCGATCACTCTGGCAAGCGCGTCGACTGATTGCCCAATGGCAGACCGACTATAACGAGGAGCGACCCCACACGAGCCTTGGCGGCCTCACACCGAACGAATTTGCAACCCGGTCCACCCTGGACCATAACCAGAACAGACTCTGTTTATGATCAGGGACATCAAGGGGGCAGGGTCAATCCAGCACCCTTTAAACTCTTAGCAATTGTTTGCCATAATCGCCCGAACCAATTTTTCCGTTCAACTCCGAGCGCAACGCATCTATGTCTTCACACACCATTTCTTCTACAAGCGCGTTGAAATCAATTTCCGGCTTCCAGTCGAGCAACTGAAGGGCCTTTGAAGCATCCCCCAAGAGCTCATCGACCTCTGTTGGCCGAAAATATCGGGGATCTGTCTCAACTATTACTTCGCCGGTTTTTGCATTCACCCCTTTCTCGAGTGCACCACTGCCACGCCATTCGATTTGGATACCTACGCAAGCAAAGGCGGCCTGAACAAAGTCGCGCACCGAATACATACAGCCCGTGGCAAGTACAAAATCCTCTGGCTCAGGCTGCTGAAGAATGCGCCACATGCCCTCCACGTAGTCTTTTGCGTGCCCCCAATCTCTCTTGGCGTTTAGATTACCCAAGTACAGTTTCTTCTGCATGCCGTGCTCTATCGCGGCCACAGCTCGGGTGATCTTACGTGTCACAAACGTTTCCCCTCTATACGGGCTTTCATGATTAAATAGTATTCCGTTACATGCATACATCCCGTAGGCTTCTCTATAGTTTACAGTAATCCAGTAGGCATACAATTTGGCGACCGCATAAGGGGATCGTGGATAGAACGGTGTTGTTTCGCGTTGAGGCACCTCCTGTACTTTTCCGTAGAGCTCGGATGTCGAAGCCTGATAAAAACGAGTAGTTTCGGCAACTCCTAGAATACGAATTGCCTCAAGGAGCCTTAATGGCCCAAGAGCATCGGCATTAGCAGTATATTCCGCTGTCTCAAAACTAACTTGAACGTGGCTTTGCGCGGCGAGGTTGTAAATCTCATGTGGCCTTATTTCTTGCATCAAACGGATCAGATTAGTGGCATCTGTCATGTCGCCAAAATGCAGGTGGAAATCATTTTGGGGCTCATGAGGATCGACGTAGAGGCTATCAACTCGTCCTGTATTGAACGACGAAGAGCGCCTCTTGATGCCGTGAACCTCGTAGCCCTTTTTGAGTAGGTTCCGAGCCAGATACGCCCCGTCTTGACCTGTAACGCCTGTGATCATTGCTACTTTTTTTGCCATTCCATCTGCCTCTTAACTAAACTCACTAAACGCAAAAACCTAACGTTAACCTTATTCAGGCGACTTTGATCCAAAATTTATTACCCAACCCTTTAGATGCTCGCACAGCTCAATTCCACTTTTGTGCTTGAACGTTTTGATCTATATTTTTTGGCTTCCTTCCGCATCACAGATCTTCAACAAACATTATTTATCTGTATTGCTTTCGGGACTCCAACAACGCTGAAACGATTACAGAGGGAAATATTTTTGCAGACTCCATATACCGACCTCCCAGCCGAATTGGCTCCGTCGCCAAGCGCCACAACCACTCCAAGCCCGCGCTCTGAAACACCGCTGGTGCTCGCCGCTGCTTTCCGGAAATAAAATCCAACCCAGCTCCGATGCAGACAAAAGCCGTGTTGCGCGTTTCCTGTGTGCATCGGTCTGCAAACATTTCTTGCTTCGGTGCGCCTAAAGCCACGAAACAAATATCGGGACCGAGATCTCTTATCTTTGCGATAGCCTTGGTTGCCGCTTCACTAAATGGATCGAATCCACGCTGTGGCGAGTGCACTCCCACGATATTGAGAGCGGGATTCTCCTTTTTTAGAACATCTACACACTCCGCAAGCGTCTCTTCTGATGCGCCAAAAAGAAATACTTTCATTCGTTCCTTGTTGGCACGCCTACAAAGCGGCAAAACAAGATCTGACCCACAGGAACGTCTTAGTTTTCTCCCGAGCAATCGGCCCGCCATCACAATCGGAAACCCGTCGGCCAGAATATAGCGGGCGCGTTTATATGCCTCTCTAAAGCGGAAATCTTTTCTCAGCTTGACAACGTGATCAAGATTAATGGTAAAAACAGAGAAGCTGCCGCCGCGCCTAGTTTCAAAAATAATATTGTCTACTGCCTCGTCTACTGATGCGCAATTGATTGCGACACCTTCAACTTCGAAGGGCTTCATTTAAACATCCACGATTTATACTTCACATCGTTAAATTTACACTTCGATACTGCCGACGAGTAACGAAAACGGCGGTAGATGCTTGGCGCTGCAATGCCTTCAAATCTTATTATTGCCTCGTTACATCCTCGGAAACACGGACGGATCTCGTTCCAGGATCGATTGCCAAGCGCGGACGAGATTTTCTCGATCGTTATAACAGTCAGAAATAACGGAAAATAAAGGAGACATAACACCGAAGCGCCAACCATTCACCGTGACGCATAATACACCTCAGGGCTTTGCTTGTGGCGTGTGTTCGAGAGCATGGTAAACAATAGATGCAACTGGTTTAATTGGAATACTTTGTTTACCTTTTTTTACTGCAGCACAACACTTATTTATCTCTTTGGAGATATTATCAATGATAGGAGGCATGTAGTTAGCGCTAAAGCCCTTTGACCTATTCTTCATGAACGATGTTCCCTTGCAAGTTTTTTCCAGATCGTCGATTGCGAAGAAAGTCAAGAATACGCTTGGATCGTTAGAGTCCGTCGCGGTAAGAGCTCTTCGGTTCCCATTTGTTAAACAAGGAATACCAGCTGGGAAGCGAATATACGTAGTTAGTGATATACATGGCTGCGATGAACAGCTCAGCACGATCCATGGAAGGATCTTAAGTGACGTCTATCGTAGCGGATCCACGCTGCAAAACTTGGTTATCTATTTAGGCGACTATGTAGATGGCGGAGCGCAATCGTTCAGTGTCGTAGAGCAGCTTGCTACCGGGAGATTGGGGGGTATCAAGACGCTTGCCTTAATGGGCAATCATGATCAAATGCTTTGCAATTTTCTGGTAGGAGGTGAGGGCGGCTGTCGGTGGCTAAATTCCTATGGCCGACCTACGCTGATGAGCTATGGGATAGCTGTTCCTGAAGGACCAATATCCGCGAGCTTAGGCTACGATCTGCGACAAAGGTTTCTCGAAGCCCTGCCTGCAAACCATATTCGGTTTTTCTTTTCGCTAAGAGCGTATTTCGTCTACGGGGACTATATGTTTGTTCATGCGGGAGTGAGACCAGGTGTCCGGGTTTCACATCAGACGCTATCGGATCTCTTGTGCATCAGAAAAGAGTTTACTCGTTCCATTCTCCCACACGATAAAGTTATCGTTCATGGACACTCCTATCGTCGGTTCGCAAGCGTAAGACCTTACAGAATTGGACTAGATACCGGATCCTACTTCACCGGTAAGATTTCTTGTTTGGCTTTGGAAGGTCGAAGTTGGCGGTTTATCTGAGTTGAACTGTGATCTCGGCCGCCCCGCCCTTAAAAAGTTAACCACAATAGATGTTAAGGCACAGTCCTTACGAAGGAGCGAACTTTCAAATGGCAAATACCGGTGATCATCTAAGTGGGACACGAGGTCTTCGGAAAGCCTGCGTTCTCGGTTCGTATGAGTTTTGGGACCTTGTCCGGCCGCTTGGATTAGCGGGCATTCAATGTACGCTTTTCTCTACACGAGACGATAGTGTCCGTTATTCTCGCCATGTGACTGAAGTACACGACCGCTGTGACTCTAGCTCGGATCCCGACGAACTTTTGCGACGGTTAATAAGTTATGGAGAGAAACAGGAGTTTAAGCCCTTACTGGTGTTCTCTACCGACGCGGACTTACTATTTGTGTCGAGAAATCACCGAGAACTGCAGCGCAATTTTTTGTTTATTCTGCCTGATCCTGAGGTTATAGAATCTTTAGTCGACAAGGCTCTGTTCACGGAGCTTGCAATCAAACTGGGATTGCCAATACCGACAACACAGGTACTTAGCGCAAAAACAAATAGTTTTGAAGCGCTCCAAATTCCTTATCCAGTCATCATTAAACCGTCACAAAGAGAGAAGCGTGTTTCAGCCGGGACGCCCTCTATACGAGAGGCCGTTGCAGAAAACGCGAAAGCCATTCAGGTAAATTCGTTGAAACAAATGAAGCTAGTCTGGAAAAAAATCAGCCAAATAGATACTAACTTTATTCTTCAAGAACTAGTCCCTGGCCCAGAAGATCGCATTGAAAGCTATCACGCCTATATCGATAATACAGGAAATGTCGTAGCAGCATTCACAGGTCGAAAGATTAGAACGTATAGCACTTCGTTCGGTTATAGCACGGCACTTACGACGACTGATGCACCGGACGTACATTTCCTGGGGCAGCGTGTCTTGCGGCTTCTAAACTGCAAAGGAGCAGCAAAAGTAGACTTCAAGAGGCGCCCTGACGGCACACTGGCGCTTCTTGAGGTAAATCCAAGATACTCCATATGGTTGCATCTGGGAGCTGTTGCCGGACTGAACATACTCGATATCATTTCTCGCGACTTGAGCAATCAACCGCGTGGACATATCGGTTCCGTTACCCCGAATATTAATTACTGCAAGCTGCGAGACTTTTACGCGGCTCGAGAACATAATATTCCGCCGCTTAGGTGGGGAGCCTGGTATCTCTCCAGCGGAGCAAAAGAGTTCGCGTTCGACGACATGCGGCCTTTTATCCATAAGGTGATAGGGAAAACATCGCATTTTATCAAGTCATAATCTTATGACACCTTCGCGTACGGAGTTTCTCTGATGCGTATCAGTTTAACCCGCGATTTGATGAAGGCATTTGAGGAAACCCTGGAAGTAATTTAGGAACAAATCCGCCCAAATGGGCTGAACCTGAAACGGCGCGAACACCTGCAAAATAGAGGGCCGACGAGCAAATCACGCGTTATCGAAATACATATTTCAGAAGACGAGCGAAGCACCTTGGCGGAAATCGCGCGCGCCAAACAGAAACTGGTCGCTCTAGAAACAGTTTAGAAACCACCGTGAGCCGAAGAAGGCCTGTGAATTGAGAGAGCTATCGGCGACGTTACACGCGAAATTGAAACGCAAGAAAAAGCAGCATCTGCATCACGTAGGATTATCCGATATGCTTAAGGGAAATAAGCCGTCGGCGCAGATCCCCTCGATAACCCCTCAATCAAATTTTCAATTGCTCGGGAACGATCTAGTACAGAAAGTGTACTGAAAGCTGGTCGAGACCCAGAGTTTTTTCCGACGATATTATTCATGTGAAGTTATCACTCTTAGCTGACGTTTCACTATCCGTCACTCATTGATTATGCAAGCGAGCACTCTTTCATCTTGAAAGCGATTTTGCTCTATTAGCAGAAAAACTATTAATGTGGCAAAGTCTCGCTACTAAATAGTCCGAGCCTCAATCGATAAACTGCTGACTATTAATGATGTTGCATATTTTGCAAAATATATAAGAGGACGAATTCTCAAATGGACGAATCTGCCTGCCTTTCAAAACTCAACTAGAAGAGCGTTTGTAGGTAAACCATATTTTTCTTGATCAATCTGGGCAGATTGCCAACGAATAAACGGTTTCGTTCTAAAACCATTTCCCGGCGCAGACCAGGAAGCGGCTACAGGTCAATGCTCCAAAAGTTTCTTGACTTCAGGACCCATCACTTGCACCGCTTGAGTAGAATGACCGAATTACTTCGCAGATATATTTTGTATCATCGTTGCTTATATGTTGATGGACAGGCAGACAGAGACCCGTCTTACTCAGACTTTCACTGACAGGAAGGGATTGTGGAGGGTCCGTTCTTAATTTAGGTTGCAAATGCATTGGATGGAAGAAGCCACGCGGCTCGATCCCGTGCTCTCGTAAAAAGCTCGCCAACTCGTCGCGACTGGATGTGGTGATAGGAACACGAAATGGTATAAACTCCGACTTGGGATGGATGTTCGGAAATTGAATATCACCAACACCTTGAAGTTCGCTGGTATAAAGTTCCCACAGATGTGCCCGCCGCTCACGAATAAGGGGCAATTTTTCAAATTGAATAAGGCCGATCGCAGCTTGCAGATCTGTGATGCGGAAATTCATCCCGAGTTCCGGATGAACGAATGTCCCTGAATTTGGGCGTCCATGATTACGCAGCAGACGAAGACGATGATAAAGCTCGTCATCTTGAGTAAATATCGCGCCCCCCTCTCCCATAGTGATGACTTTGTCGGCTACAAAGGAGAAAACACCCACATCACCAAACGTTCCGGCATGTTGGCCGTCGAAATGGACACCAAGTGCCTGTGCCGCGTCCTCGATCACCCTGAGGCGATGACGCTTTGCAATCTCTAATACACCTTGAATGTCGCAAGTTTGTCCGTATATGTGCACCGGCATAACAGCGGAAGTTTCTGTGGTGATTTTGCGCTTCAAATCTTCAAGATCAATATTGTAGGTATCCTTGTAACAATCAACAAAAACTGGTTTTAGTCCAGCGAACACTGCTCCCGAAACAGATCCATAAAAAGTGAAAGACGGTATTATTATTTCGCTTCCTTTGGGTAGATCTAGCGCCAATAAAGCAAGAAAAAGCCCAAGGGTCCCATTCGGGGAGAAAACAACATGCTTTGTTTTAGTGTACTCTTTGATTGCCTCGGTAAGTTCAGCAGTGCGAGGTCCTTCGCTTAGCCAGCGCTCCATGATCGAGGGAGTGAGCCGCTTGAGTTCAGCCTCATCCACGAAAAGGTCAACCTGGGAAATGGATCGCGGTGCCCGCCCTTGGTAGTTCATAATAATCGTCCTCGCAGCTCTGTCATCTGGTTATATATTCAGGCATGCATGCCTCAAAGTGATCATCAAAAAATCATGAGGTTAGCAACCTTGATTTCAACAATCTCACCTTCTATCACAGAGTTATTTAAAACATTGAGCTGACCCCATGTTAGAATAGTCGCATTTCTGATGTGCAAGTATCTACAGTCAAGAGAGAGTTAATTTCGAAAACTCATTACTAGGACCAATGTAGCAGCATTGCGGTACGGATTATATCCTTGCTCGCGTGTTGCCACAGGTCCATAATTTTCATTCAGCAGCTGAGATTGCCCATCACCACCATGTCTCTCGTTCCCGATAGTTTATTGGGCAATGAGCCGCTTTATATTGCCGAGTCGTTTCTATTTTATTACCATTAATGTGCTCTCATAAAGCCGTTTTTTGATGCTTTCATTAGCCCGAAGCTCGCGCGGGGGCGTAACGCAGAAGTCGATATAAGGCCGGGGTTGCGATGCGACCCCACCGTATTATGGATTTTGCGAGGTAGATGGCTACACGCCGTATCATGGGGACACCGAGCTTTGTACGGGTCGCCCAATTCTCTGCTTCGCCTTTCCAATAATTCTGCTGCGACGTGCCGCCTAGCAAGAACTCTACGGTGGAGAAGGGAATTTTTGCCGCAGTCGCTCCGCTATGGAGAAGCTCAGAAACGAACTCATAGTCTCCGCCAATCTTGCAATTCTCATTATATCTCAAATTATCATAGCAAGAATTTGCGAAGAAAATTGCCTCGTGGTGAGTAAACATGTTCCACCAAATCTTATCATGATCTCTAGCGGGTCGCAGAAATCGATTGTACTGCTCATCCACCTCATATGCATCTGCATAATAAATGTCTTTGTCAGGATTATCGGTTATAAAGGTCGCTACCTTTTCCAATGTTTTCGGTTCGCAGAAGCGGTCGCCTGTGCTAATAAAAACACGATAACGACCCGATGCTAAGTCGTTCCCTTTATTGAAGGCAGCAAAGATTCCATCGTCAGGCTCAGATACCCACCGCAAAGTAGGTATTTTGAGGCTATCTAGATATTCTATTGTGCCGTCGCTTGAGCCACCATCGACGACAATCCATTCCCAATCATCAAAGGTTTGAGTGACAATACTGTCTGCCGTTCTAAATAGTTTAGGTTTATCATTTAGGCAGACCGTTATAACGGAAAATAATGGCTGACTACGCATAATCCTCAACACCGACGCTTTCTTGAAACCTAATTTCCCCGGTACCTATAGAGCAATTAGCAATCGACTATAAATATTACAACCACGATAGTTAATAGTTCCGTGACGACAAGTCGCTTAAAAGAAGGGAAACATTTCGGCGCAGCCTTAGACCAAAATCCAAAACTCTGCGCGCCAAGCGGTACGCGAAAGCGTTCGAGCTGGCAATCTGGTTTGCTCGCATTATTCTATCGTCAACAAATATAGCACTTGGGAACTTGTGATTTTTAATCCTATTGATGGTCTCATTTCGAAATAGTTCAGTGCTTTTACAATGGAGTCCGGATCCATCGTGCCCTATATTGTCAATCAAGGATTGGGTGGGCAAAACTGTTAAAAATCCATTTTTAAATTGCGAATACGTCAGAGGGAGCACCCAGTCGTCTAATTCACCACTCTGCTGGCGCGCCAGCAAGTCTGGCAGGTTTTCACCCATACGCTGAAATGCTCGGAACGAACTTTTGCTCCCGAGAAAATCCTTATAGTCTCTAACTTTCCAGTCAATATAGGGAAGGGCTCGCCGCCAAGTCGCCCATCCCCAGCAAGAGAAGACAGGCGAAAAATATACATCAAATTCATAGCTCTTCGGAATCGGCATAAGCCAACTAGGGTAATTAAACGCAGATACCGAAAGTATGTTAGGTTGTTCAGAATAAACGTCCAGACAATGATTAAGAAAATTCAGTGCGCGTGGTGCGCATATTAGATCGTCTTCGATAAATATTGCCCGCTCATGGTTACTCAACATAAAGTTGATGCCATGGATTATCGACCCCGCGCTGCCCATGTTGCTAATTCGCTTGATGATTTCGACTGAACGAAACCCTTTGGCGTTTGCGATTATGTCCTGGACGGCTCTGACCTTTCGTTCTGCATCTTTGTCTTTTGCTGCGTCTGAGAAAATAAATAAAGCGCTATTCTTTGCTCCTTCGCAAGCTGCTAAAGCTTGGAGGGCTTTGCGGGTGTGCTCAGGCCGATTGTAAACGAACAAAGCAATTGGAGCGGGCTGATTGCGGCTCATGAGTTCTCATCCGACACTAACAACGAACCCCGTTTTGACTGGTTCGGACTTTAACAAAAGAGATTTGATTGGATTAATGCTAAGCGAACGTTCCAGCTTTTGTGTGTTGGGGCCCTCGGTGAGCCGGCTGTTCTGGATTGAGGGAATTATTCGAAGTAATTTCTTCTGGTCCACAAAAAACTACTTTACTTATTTATTGCAATTTTGGGCTTCTCTATTTTTTTGCACGCCGTCGCTAGGTATCACGAAAGGATAGAATCGGATAACTAATTGGCCACCAAATGTTGGCTCTAGGGTCATTCCACGTGATCGTAAACTGCTCTGTCTCTTCGTAATATGTTGACTGCTTATAATGGAAAATCGCAAACTCAGATAATACGAGATACCCTATCGCATAGCCTGCTGGCACGTATACCTGAAGCCTGTTACTATCACTAAGATTAAATGCCTGCCAAGTCATGTGCTGTCGATGACCAGATTGAGCCTGGAGCACTACTAGGTATATGGTGCCTGATATGCATTTAACTAACTTTTCTGTTTTGTCGTCTCCGTGCATGCCTCGAAGCACATGCTTTCTGTTGGTCGCATAATCATCTTGTTTAAACTCGGTGCCAATCCCGATTTGTTGGTAAGCGTCTCTATTGTAAATCTCAACATAGTCCCCTCTAAAATCTTCAAAAACGGTTGGGGGAGTAATAATTTTCACGCCATCAAGTTTAGTCGGCTCGCAGCTGATGCTCATAGTCTCAGTCCTTTCTAGCATTTCTTTCCACATCACACCGAGCTCAGGTCGGCCTCTATCTTGTGGTTCACCGCGTACAGAAACGAAGCCTGTTTACATCGAAATTTCAATATTTTTTTGAAGCATCAATGTTCTTAGCCTGCCTATTGAGCGGCCCACTACCAATTTTCTAGCTCCAGCCATTATCGTCATATCTCTCTTCATTTCACCAGAGCCTCTTATTAGCGGCTTCGCGTATGAACTTGCATCAAGGCTCCGGCGGCTCGTCGCCTTGCTCTGTGGAGCAGTGATTGCGCGTGGGCTAATCTAGGTTCTTTCATTTGTTGCTCATCGACAAATATTGCTTCAGGAAAGCTAAAACTGGGTTCCGTTCTTTCTAGTCTGTTGTTAGTGCCGCTATATTTTCTTGTATGCTCCGGGCGCTTGTATACGAACAACGCTACAGGAGCGGCAGGCAGACCCGGCGAGCCGTTCAATGTGCTCTTCATGATTGAGCGACCCTATCAGATACGTCACGGTGTTTTTACTACATCGGATTTGCTCGGCGGTTTGAACTCAGAACTACCAACACTGTAAACCATGTCGACTTCAATAAAATAACACAACTGCGTCGCGTACACTTGACTGTTTTGTTGGCTGTTACATCACAACCATGCTCTTCGTGCCAATCTGGATAGGTGATTTATTGTCCTGCATCCGTTAGCTTGGTTCCGTGGCAAACTGCATCACCAATTTATAAAGTTAATGACATCATATAGTTCTACCGGACGCTTCCTGTGCGTTTTTTTGAGCCGTTGGTTTTTATGCTCAACTCTCGCGTTACTCTTTGATATATAGTTTTTTTAAATCTCACCAGAACATCCCGGCGACTTTCATAGGTAATGGTTACCGAGAACCTATGCCTCGGGCGGCGGTTCCAGCTGACCCAGAGGCGGCGACGATGGCCCGTTCCCCAGAAGTGGGAGGGCCATTTCTGCTCAGGGAAGTTATTGGGCTGGAGGCTGTTCCCGCGTTAAAAATTCACGATCTTGTCAAACATCTAAGTTTTCGCATGCTATTTCTAATCAAAATGTCTCAATCCGCAGTTTCATGAAGGGATCTCCAATTTTCGATGAGGTCGTTCTTTGTTTGGAACAATCTGGCTTCGTTGCTTACGATGTTAGATTATATTGGAATAGGCCACTTGATAGCGTGCTTACGCAAGTTGATATAGTGTTCGTCAAGTGAAATGAAATGATTAGACAAAATTAGGCTTACGCCACGCCAAGCAAAGGACGGCATTCAGGCAAGCGGTCCATCGATCTCATCGCATCCGTTTGAACGCCCGCACTGTTAGTCAGAGAAACCTCGGCAAGACAGCGGGAAACGCGCTCGCGACTTTGCGTTCCTACATCCTAGAACTGCATCGATGGGGCGAGCAGGTCACGAGCATGCGTCTGGCATGTTATTTTCACAAGTCCTGGTAGGCTGATGTTTTTTTAACTAGGAGGTTCTTGCGGCGTTGCCGAAGCGTTGTGCGCGGAAGGTGGACGAGCTTCATCGGACTTCCAACCCTTCATGCGGCTCCAGGAACCTTTCATGTCCGGTAATGATACTGGTCACGTCTCACTCAAACCGCCGTCGAGTGGCCGCGCTCTTTACTTATGGTGTCGCAAGAGATTCAATTTGGATGAGTCTCATTTCTTTGGGGCCACCTCTGGGAGCCTAAAGCAGTCATTTGCCAACTCTGCTTAACTACTGATGATGAACCCGATGCGCCAGTGTAGAAGCGGCCACGCAGCAGCCGGAGAAATGGTTTCTCAATCACTACGTAGACAATAACTCCGACAATTGCTGATGTAATCAGGGAAATAGCAAGAAAGGCAAGTGCTGCGTCAATCGATTTCACCCACCATCCAACATTGGGCCAAATAATGCGGAGGATAACGAGTGTGAAAAGGTGGCTCAGGTATATCGAATACGAGGCATTGCCGAGGAGCAGGGCAAAACGTTTCCTGCACCGGAAGCCACTGGTTTCGAGTGCAACCAGTCCCAAGACCACGGCAATCGAGCCAGCTATAGGCGGGTCGAGAAGCTGGGCATACGGTGGGGGCAGCAAATCTGCAAGTAAGATCAACGTGACACCTGCGGGTAGAGCCCAGGACAGCCAAAGCTTTCGATCGAGCCAACCGGCCAGGTAGAGCGCTCCCAGCACCGCGCCTCCGAGAAATTCCAATAGTCGAAGGTTGGTGTACGTTAAGAAGGCAGCAGAATTGACAGAAATAACGGGTCCACTAGCGACCAGACACAGGATTGCGGCCACCAGAAAAGTAAGCATACGTTCTCGCGCGACCAGGATTCCCGCCACGCAAAGCGAGTAGAAAAACATTTCGTAGTTCAGCGACCAACCGGGCACGAGCAGGGGCCAAACCTGATCAGGAGTGGCTACGCTAAAGTGGGGAATGAAGAAAAGTGACGTCAGAAGCACGCCGGTTGTGAGTTTCGTGGACTTAATGAATTCGGGCGCGAATAACACGATGCTAGCCAGCATGAGCGTGAACACCCAATAGAGGGGCACGAACTCACACGATTCTGTCGACCGCAAAGGAGCATGCGTTCGCCTTAGGCTTTTGTGCCGTCAGGTAAATGACGAAGCCACTGATGACAAAGAACACGTCAACACCTTTTTCACCGAAATTGAGACCTCGAAAAAGTTGTTCGAACGTATCGATCTGAATCATGCTGTGATGTAAAACGACCATCAGCGCGGCGACGCCACGCAAGACCTGGAGGTTGTATAGCACGTGGCTTTGTGGCCGCCGTGCAACGGGGCTTGGCATGGGTTGGCGCTCTGTTTCGGTGATTACTTTGTTAAGAACGGCCCTCGAAGCTGGACTTCCGCTACGCGTTCCCGGTCACTCTTTCCAGCCCGGAATAAAGGGTAACATGGCCTTCATCTGTGGAGCCGGCTCACCGTACTTGCGGGGCTCGATCAGATACGGCCAATCGGTTGGCCACTTCGGGCCTGCGGCCCAGTACGCCCAACCGACATAGACATCCCTGTTTTCGAGAAGATGCTGCGCGGCGTTTGCAAGGGCGGCAAGGCAGACGGGGTGATCGCTTGCGCCGAATTCACCTAGGAAGCCAAGTTGGTTATTCTCCTTCAGCCATTTCGTAAAGGGCGCGATGCGTTTCACGCTAATGTCTTCACTGACGCAGCTAGTATGCTGCCCGGAAGAGTTATAATCGAAGTACACGTGGCCTTCAAAAATGATGCGGTCAATCGGGTCCTTGATCCGCAACATCGCCGTAGCGTTTGCCTCGCCGTTATCAACGTCGTACCAACGGTGTGTCGCAGAGAAACCATTGCCACTAACAAGTATAAAATGGCGCGATCCTTCTTCTCGGATCGCAGCGATAGCCTTGTTGGCGGCCTCCACCCAAACTGACGTTGCGACATCGTACGGCTCGTTCATAAGTCCGAAAGCGACGTCAGGGTTGGATTTGAACTCGTGTACTATCCTACGCCATACGTCGGCAAAGTCAGCAAGTGACGCCTTGCCCTCTCCAATAAGCTTGCCCTCGTAGCGAAAAAAATTGTGTAGGTCGATGATTACCCAAGCACCTGCTCCCGTGAGTTCTTCGACCGTGGTCCTAAGACGTATCAACTCCGCTGGGTCGAGCGGACCGCCGGGAACGTGCTGAAGCCGTTCCCAAAGAAAGGGCAGGCGCGTCGCTGGCATGCCCCGCCTGATGAACCAATCCGAACGATAGCCAGGGGCATATGCCGACGACGGATAAAGGTAATGCTTGAACCTTCCGTGTTGCGCACGTCGGCCATCCTTCAGGAAGACCTTATAGAAGCCGGCACCCGCTAAATTTACGCCGGGCAGGAATTTGCGAGAAACATCCGTTGGTTCCGAAATCTTGAGCTCGCGCGTTCATAGTTGACATCGCCATCACCGACAAGATCGCGCCTACCATGAAGCCTTTTCTCATGCCAACAGTGCTCCCTATCTCGCAGTTTCGAATACAAAGGACAAAGTCTATGCCATCTCTGCTTGCAGATGCTCGTTGGGCAAACAGCTCAGCAGTTAGTCTTCGCTAAATTCATTCTCAATTTTGCCAGTCGTAAATTTGTGCGACCTTGTCAGCTCAGCCCATACGCAAAATAACCGCGCTCTTTAAGCGACAGCTCAGACAATCACCACAATGATAAGTCGTCCCACCCGTATATAACAACGAACGACTACCGCAGCTCACAACCTTTTTCCGGCCATCGTTAATATTGGGCAACCGGGCGAAGTTTACCCTGCCCTTGGCGGGGGAATGGTCTCATTCCTTCGAGGCGATTATCTCATATGTGCCGTAGAGATAATGGTGGTCTTGGCCTGCCCCTAATAGCGGCTCCAGTTCCTATGTTAGAAACCGACCGCTGTAGGCCAGGGCGGATGCTGGCGGCAAAATCGCTTCGCGTGCCGGCGATCGATATCCAAGCGAGGAGTGCGGCCTGACCGCATTGTAGTGACGTCTCCATTATTCAATGCGGACCTGGGCCTCGCGCAACGTTCTAAAGATTTCCATGTTCAGAGGCTCGTCTCTCAGCTTCGAGTTGAAGCTCTTGCAGTAGCCGGTTTCCGAGCCGATGAATTCACACAGAAGCGACACACGACAGGGCAGCTTGTCGACTTGTCCTTCCTGCATTAGCAAGCCAAAGCCTGGGCCAGCAATAAATAAATCCCGATTTGCTTGCCATTAAAGTCGACTGACGTTGGGATGGGAGCTTCCAAAGTCATGCGCTATTTCGCGAAACGGCAACATCGAATTTAAGGACCACTTTGTATGCCGCGGCCTTCTGCATTCTTTCTTCTCTTTACCGTTATTGTATTGGCTAGCCCAGCCGCCGTATCCATTCCGGCCTCGGCGCGGACCGTGGATCAAAACCTAACCATTAAAGAGCTCTTGAAGTCGGGGTGGCAGGTGGCTGGCTTTGCCAGTACAGGCAACAATCGTAATGCGATGGTGCTCTTTAAGCACCCCACGGAAACTTATCTTGTACAATGCCTCACAGGTTATGACGCAACCAGAACGCCGCGGGAATTTGTGACTTGCTATAACCTTCACTGATTGGCCTACTCCTGTGAAAGGGACCATTCTGAGTGAGCAAATCCAGCTGTTTTCAACCTCAGAAGAAATTCTAAAGCTGTTGCGCAAGATCTAAGCACATATGGCATCGACTGAGGAAGCGACCAATCTTCGCGATGAAAGACTCCGGATCTTGGAGCGGCCGGTGTCCGCTTGGGATGATTACGCGAATGAGGTCGGCATTGTCTTGATGGAGACAGAGTAGGTGCAAGAAGCCTTCGCTTTTGCAAGCGACCCGGCAGCGGCCAAGTCTCGTCGCGGAGCTCCGCCGCAGTTCAAACTGTTCCCCGTCAGCACCCACGGGACAGATTGAGGTGATTGCGTAAGAGAGACTTTCCGGTTCATCGTAACCCCGAGGTGGGAGACGATGACTGACAGGAATGAGCTCCGTCTAGGCAGCGCAGACAAGACCGTCCGGGACACTCATAGAACGACGCGAAGTATGTTTTCAACGGAAGAGCTTCAACGGGTACCCGCGTAGTGCCGCTAGGTTGGGGTCGCACAAGCGCAAGCTATCGCCTCCAGGCTTGGCTGGAGGTCGAGAGGTAACCAGTGGGTTTGGTCTTGGCGTTAGAACCGTTGCGGGAACCGCGTCACGCAGCCTGAGTTCACGCAGCAAAACTTTCCAGTTTGACGTCCTTCTTCAGAGCCTCCACGAGCCAGTTGGACTTCCTTCCTCTGACAGTCCAGGCTTGATAGGATTGCTTGGGATTGCGGCATTTGATGGTAACACCGGGCTTGCGCTAACGCCGCTTCTTCCCTCAAATTGTTGTGCGAGACTGAAACCCGACTTTTGGGCCAGCGCATAAAGTTTATCTTTCACCTCGTTTGCTTCTGCGGCTTTACGGTTTTGCGCTCGAAAATGGCCACATAAACGCGTTCCTAGAGGTCGTGAAGCCGCGCGCAGGTCATTTTAGCCATATCAACCCTAACCATTATCAAAACCCCACATTAAGACGTATTTCCAGATTCTTGCCAAGACTTCCCGTAACATCGAGACAATCACTCTAATTGCTAAATTATTACCCCAAAACTTTTCAATAAGTCTTTCTTTAGAGCAGGTCGACTTCTTACTTGCTTATCCTGGCGAAAGAAGGTGCCACATGAAAAGACCGGTGGCACAACAACCTGATTACCCCTGTTCCTCCACAGTCTGGCCGCGGGTCTGACGCAAGGCTCTGAGATTATTTGCCGAATTGCAAGTTGCGAGGAGGTTAATGTGGCACGCAATCGGATCCAGTTCGGCAAGGGGCTGAGCCTTTCCCAGTTTCAAGAGCGCTTCGGCACGGAGGAGCAATGCCGTCAGGCCGTGATTGACTGGCGCTGGCCAAAGGGCTTTGTGTGCCCGGCCTGTGGCTGCTGCGATCATGCGATCGTCGGTAAGCGGCGTCTCTATCTGTGCCATGGCTGCCGCCGACAGACCTCGGTCACAGCCGGCACCGTGTTCGAGAACTCACTTTTGTCATTGACCAAGTGGTTCCAGGCGATGTGGCTGATCACGCAATCGAAGAACTCGATCTCCACGCTGGAGTTGTCGCGCCAGATCGGCGTCAAGTGGGACAGTGCCTGGCGCCTGCGCCAGAAACTTGCGGCGGTGATGGCTGAAGTCGAAACCAAACGCACGTTCAAGGGCCGCATTGAAATGGATGACGCGGTGTTGGGTGGCGAGAAGAGCGAGGCCGAGGGCGGCAAGCGTGGGCGTGGAGGCGCAAACAAAGTCCCTTTCGTCGTCGCGGTCGAGACCAGCGAGGAGGGCCGACCACGACGCGTTCTCCTGCATCTCGTCGAGCGACACAACGGCGCCTGCATCGAGGCAATGGCACATGAGCACTTCACGGCAGGAACGCATGTCGTCTCAGACGGGCTCGGTTGCTTCCGCGCCGTCACGCGGGCCGGCTGCTCGCACACGCCGATCGTCTCGGCGCTTGAGCCCGAGCAACCCGAAAAAATCCCGGCGCTGCAATGGGTCAACACCATGCTCGGCAATTTGAAGACCGCTATCGCCGGAACTCACAAGGCGATCCGCCGACCTTACGTCGGACGCTACTTTGCTGAGTTCCAGTTCCGCTTCAACGGCCGCCACGACCTGCCCGGCCTCTTTACCCGCCTACTTGCGGCAGCCGCTGGTGCAGAACCGAGAACCTATGCCGACATTAGGCTTGCGTAGGAACAGGGGTAATCAGGCACAACAAAAATAAAGCCTTATCTCTGAAGTGTCTTTTCAAAAACAGCCGTAAAATCAAAGTCAGCCCCCCATAAAAAAACTTAGGTTCACAATAGGAGGCTCATACTCCAGCCATCCAAGATGCTGGCCTATGGCGACAGGATCACAGCTCAGGAACTGGCACCGTAATTCAGGGCAGGCCACGGCTATTCAAAGATTCTTAATCATTAACCGCTTGCCTGCTACAAACTTGCCCAGCTTGGCACTTTCATGTTTCGTCGCCAAGGGTTGTAATAAAGAGCCATCACGCCCTTACAAGCGATTGGTAACAATGAGTTCATTGATGATTAGGGAACCGCTCAATCAAGAATTGTGGTGGATACGCATCGATGGGCGACCACTCAGCATCGGGGAGTTTCGAATTGATTCAGAAGGCTCGGGTTACTTTCTCATTGTCGGCGACTGCAATCAGGTCTACGACGCCGCAGAAGTAGTTGTTTTGGGACGTTTCGGCGCACAATCAAGCGCGAAACGAGTGGGTTCCGCGGTGACCGCCGGCCTTAAAAAAGCGCAAAGAAAACATGTACCTTGCGGCAGTCGAGTATTGTCTTTCAGAGGTTGGACCAAACTGCAGTGTGGAAAGTGTTTGAGCTGTCGCGTTAGGAGATACGGCCAACTGCCTCCTGATTGAAACGGGACTCGCTCCAACAACTTGGCCACCGAGAAATACTTTTGCATAGAAGACTACCCGCGCATCGCTCTGAGAACGAGATGGGCGGTATCGATGTCTTGGCTCTTCAGTTCTTGGTAGTCGTACAAGGTGAACCCATCACCTGCGATATGACGGGAGCGTAATCGCCAACAAGATGGCGGTGCAGATCAAGAGCATCACGGTGTTTGGCAGCACCGTAATGGCTAAGTTCCATGTGGCAGGGACAAACGAGAAGAAGAAATCATGCGCGAGCAGACCGGCCCTTAATATGACCGCGTGGCAGGCTGATATGGGGAAACTGGATCGCTCCACAGCCATTGCTAATTGGAGACACCTACCAAAAACTTGGAGGGGTCGTCATATGGCAATGCGAAGAACTTAGAATCGACCGCAATTGGCCACGCCACATCTCGCTTCAGCCCGACATGTCGCACTGATGGCGGCTTCCGCGGGTGGCGTGAACATTTTTTCATGACTGAATTGTAAGTGCGATTCCCAGCAAACGCGTGCTAGCTAGAAAGCCGCCGAATGGTCTCGGACCCCGTTCGGCGGCCCCTGTGTTTCACAGCTTCTCTACTTCGCGGTTGGGCTGCAGCACAGGGGCTCACTCGTTTGCCTCTGCTTCCCTAATCACAGTCCCTGTTCCAAACTTCTTATCCGACCGCAATACAGAAAAAGGGCTTCTGAAGATTATATCACCTGACTTCAAAACTCGATTAGCCCGCGTCCACAGACGAAAGGGCA